>NZ_VLXZ01000002.1 GCF_007293315.1 Alkalicoccobacillus porphyridii | reverse complement strand
TCCACAGTAGCTCAGTGGTAGAGCAATCGGCTGTTAACCGATCGGTCGTAGGTTCGAGTCCTACCTGTGGAGCCATTGCTTCCATAGCTCAGCAGGTAGAGCACCACCATGGTAAGGTGGGGGTCAGCGGTTCGAATCCGCTTGGAAGCTTTATAGAAGTACTGGTGTAGAAGGGTTTCTCCGTTGATGGAGAGGCTCTTTTTTGTGTGAAAAAGAGAAAACAGAACCTGACCTAGGTCATCACTACAATCTGATTTTTACTGGTCATGGTTAATAGTGTTGCGTATTAATGTACCTACGTTTAAGGTGACAAAAATATCACATACCAACTTATTTTGTCATCTAAAGCGTGCGACCCTGATTTGAAAAAGAACTACACTATGATTATACCAATTTGATCGGAGTGTACGACATGACTATTCATCATGCGCCAAAGAGCGTTTTAATCGCTGAAGGAGTACGTAAATCCTATGGTTCTAAAGGAAATGCTCAACAAGTCTTAAAGGGAATCGATCTTCGTGTCGCGGAAGGGGAGTTTGTTGGCATCATGGGGCCTTCTGGCTCAGGTAAGACGACGCTTCTTAATACGTTAGCCACAATAGATCATGCTACAGATGGGCAGATTTTTATAAATGAACATGAGATTTCTAAAATGAAAGATCATCAACTTTCAAGGATCCGTCGTCAGCATTTAGGGTTTATTTTTCAAGATTACAATTTGCTTGATACGTTGACGGTTAAAGAAAATATATTGTTACCTGTTTCGTTAACAAACATAAGTAAAGATCAGGCTGAAACAGAGTTTGATGCGATTTCAGAGTTGTTAGGCATTAAGGAGTTAGCAAATAAATACCCTTCTGAAATTTCGGGTGGTCAAAAGCAGCGAACCTCTGCAGCACGAGCATTAATTCACTCGCCCTCGCTTGTTTTTGCTGATGAGCCCACCGGTGCCCTTGATTCAAAAGCCGCCTCCAATTTATTAGGGAATTTACATGAGATTAACCAAACACGCCAAGTCACGATTGTCATGGTGACTCATGACCCGATGGCATCTAGCTATTGTAGCCGGGTAATCTTTTTAAAGGATGGAAGAATTTTTTCTGAATTGTATCGGGGAGAGAAAACGAGAGAAACCTTCTTTAAAGACATTCTTGATATGCAAGCCGTTCTTGGAGGAGGCAATCAGATATGAACACACGGAAATTAGTACTCCGAAGTATGCGAAAAAACATCAAAATGTATTATCTCTATTTTTTCGCGATGATTTTTAGCATCGGTTTGTATTTTATCTTTTCTACCTTACAAAATGATCAAACTGTTGGAAAAATGGTTCAAGCTAGCGTGAACTTCTCGACGGCCCTACAAATCGCTGGAATCTTACTCATTTTTATTACGATTGTGTTTACGCTGTATGCGACCAGCATCTTTATTAGAAGAAGAAGCCAAGAAATCGGATTGTATCAGCTAATTGGCTTGTCTAAGGCCTGGGTCGCTCGAGTATTAATTTTGGAACATACCATTTTGGGTTTAGGGGCTTTGCTTATTGGAACACTCGTTGGAGCATTACTCTCGCGACTCTTTCTTATGCTGTTTTTGAACCTGATTGGCCTTGAGGTTGTGTTTGGCTTAAGCTTCTCCTTCCAAGCGCTAATCCAAACGATTGCTGTTTTTACTTGCTTGCTTATGGTCACATCCATACAAATTATATGGACGGTTTATCGTAGTACATTACTAGAATTATTTCAAGCAGATCATCAAAACGATACGTTTGTCGAACGTCCAAGCATCGTTTCAGGTATGTTAGGGCTAGCAGGATTAAGTTTAATTGGGTTTGGTTATTATGTGTCCACTTTTATTGCATATAACGCAGATGCTCTGGTTTTTCTTATGTTAATCGTTCTCGTTTGTACCATACTCGGAACCTATTTAGTTTTTCATACGACAATTAGCTGGATATTGAATGCTTTTCGAAAAAAGAAAAGTGGAAATCTCGGATTGTATAACAGCCTATCTGTTGCGCCATTAATGCACAGAATGAAAGGCCACGCCAATTCGTTAACGATCATTACGATCCTATCTGCTATGGCGATTACGATGATCTCTCTTTCGTATTCCTTATATTATTCAACCGAAACAGATGTGAGATTGTCGATGCCTTTTGATTTTGCCCTAGAGAATATGCCGGAAGAAGGCGCTGAGATAGCCAGTAAGTTAGAGGAGGCACAGATAGAATTCGATCAATATCAAGTAGATGGCATTCGATTTCAAGGCGCATGGGTGGAACAGGATTCAGAGGCAGCTCATCTGAATAGGCCGTTTTTGCTGTTCTCAGCAGAGCGGATGGAGCAGGTTGGATTAGAGCTTGAACGTCCCCAAGAGGGTGAAGCCATCTATCATAGTTCGAGAGCCATTATAGAAGGCATGGAGGTTAACTCTCCAAAAGAGGTGAGGTACGCGTCGAATGATGAAGTAAATCGACTAACGGTCCCAAAATCTCGGCTTGATAACGTGATGAATTATATTTTTTATGGCGATCAATTAGTTGTATCTGAAGAAACCTTCGCGAGAATGAGAGACAGCATTCAGGAGGATGAGTACAAAGAAACTTTGGCTTTTGATGTTTTTAACGTATTGGATCCGGAGAAAACGGATATTGCTACAGACATTTTTTTATCTAGTGTGGATCGTGACCTATTACTCAGAGACTTTTATTCCACCTATGAGGGATCACGTCAAACCTTTGGATTACTCATTTTCATCGCCGGCTTTCTAGGCTTGGTCTTTCTCCTATCAACGGGAAGTATATTGTACTTTAAACAAATGACAGAGGCTGAACAAGAAAAAAATCATTATCGGACCCTGCGACAGCTTGGATTTCAAGTGAATGATATTATGAAGGGCATCATTCGTAAACAGCTCTTTGTTTATTTAATCCCTCTGGGAATAGGGTTAACTCACGCTGCTTTTGCCCTTAACGTAAGTTCTATTCTCATCGCAGCAAGCATGCTGACCCCTATTCTGATTAGTATGGCAGCATATATTGTGATTTATTTAATCTTTGCGGCATTTACCATTCAATACTACAAAAGCATTGTCAAAAGTGCCTTATAGAAAGGAAACGTTGAATATGAAAAAGCTACTTGTGTCCACTCTTGCTTTACTGATTACAGTTGCAAGCCTATACTTTATTTTCCGTGAGACCTTTGACAGATTTAATCCATTGATTGAAGAAGAATTTGTTTATGTCGAAGTTCATGATGAACCAACGGATGATAATGGAAGATTTAAGTATGACCTGAAAGGTGTTAACCAGGATAACAAAACAAAAAGAGTAATATTTAGCACCAGTGCAAGGCTCGAACCAGGTACGTTCATTAGAGTGCTTGCGAAAGGGACGTACTCTAAAGAATATAAATCTATCAATGAGGATGAAATGCCGTGATATAAAAATGCTAGCGCAAAAAAAAGACAATCTACTTTCTCTTTTAAAGAAGTAGATTGTCTTCATTATTTAACGAGAGTGCACAGCTACATCTAAATTCAGCCAATTCACTTCTTCTGTAGTTAATTGTAGCTTTGCTCCATGCGCACATGAAAGCATTTCTTCATTGTTTTGAGGACCGATAATGGCTGCGGTAGGGAATGATTGATTTAATACATACGCCAGCGCAATTTCAATGGTTGATACGCCTTTTTCATTCGCGAGCTCTGTGGCACGATCAAAACGTTGCCAGTTTTTATCATTATAAAAAACGCGGACTAGGTCTTCGTTTGAAAAGTCATTGCGATCAAAACGTCCTGTGAAAAAGCCCCGAGCTTGGGAGGACCATGAAAGAACCGGAATGTTTGACTGCTGATGCCACTGAATGGCTGAAGGATTCAAGCTAATACATCCCGGCCAGTACGCTTCCTTCGCTTTAGCGAGACTTAAATTCGGACTTGAAAAAGAGAAAGCACGTAATCCGTGAGTTGCTGCATATTCGTTCGCTTCTTCAAGGCGAGAAGTCTCCCAATTCGAACCACCAAAGGTAGAGATATGGCCATCCTCTACAAACTGATTCAGCCACTCTAAGATTTGACCCACTGGAACTGTAGGATCATCTCGATGGAGGGCGTAAAGCTCCACGTGATCCGTTTTAAGACGATCCAGGCTAATTTTTAGCTGTTCCTGAAGTTCCGCTTGGTTAATCGTGTGTCCGTGCTCGTTCGGGTGGCCTCCTTTTGTCCAAATATTTACTCGATCGCGATTGCCTGCATCTAACCAATTGCCGATTGCTTGCTCGCTTAACCCACCACTATAAATATAGGCTGTGTCGATGGTGTTTCCACCGATACGTAAATAATTCTCAATCATCTGCGTTGCCGTTTCTTGATTTTCTGGTGTGAAATAGTCAGATCCCATAATGAGAGATGAAACAGGTGAGGCCAAGCCTTCTAGTTGGATTGATTTTAACATGTATTAAAGCACCACTCTTTCTTTATTATCGCAAACGAAGCACGTAACCATCATGACAATTACTATAATGATTACGCTTCCAAAAACACCTCGGTATTTACGTTTTTGCACAATCATACAACGTCTTAAAAATCATATCATTTTTCTGTGGAATAGAGAAAAAAGCCTTAAAAAAGAAACCGGTTTCAATTAAAGGTATATCGGTTTGATGATTTTGTCAATCGCTTATACATGTTATTTATCTCTATAAAGAAAAAAATATAACGACAACGCATTGGTTTTGCTAACGTTGCCGCTCTTCACAAGAGTTTCTCACGGTTACATACGTTGGAATGACGGTTTCTTTTTCTTGTTCTTCTTGCGCGATTAGACCTATTAACGTTTCAATCGTTTTTTTCGCGAGCTTTTGATAATTGTGGTTAACAGAGGTTACGCCAGGGGGGAAGTGCTCTGCTAGATAGGTATCATCAAAGCCAGTAACCGAGATGTCAGTAGGAACCTTCAATCCGAACTTTTGAAACATTTTAATGGCGCCAATCGCTACAAAGTCATTAATACACAGAACCGCTGTCGGTCTATCATCGAGGTGAATAAGGTGCATTGCATCCTCTTCTCCTGCCTCAATGCTGTAACCACTATTATGAATCCATTCCTCTTTAAATGTTAATCCTTTTTCTTTCATCGTCTCCCGAAAAACATCTATCTTTTCATCTGTCGAAGAGACGCCTATCTCTCCACCTAACAGGCCAATCGTCTGGTGTCCTTGACGATCGAGTATATCTAGTAATCGGCGAACGCCACTAGCTTCATCTGTGCGAATGGTATGGGCATCTACACCATCCATCTTTCCATTTACAAGCACAATAGGTACATGCTCCAGTGCGCCTATCATTCCTGTGCGCAGTTCCTCTGTGGGGTGAGTTTGATTAATTCTCCCGCCTAAGAAAACAATACCATCAACCTGGCGAGAGATGAGGCTATCTAAATAGGCTTGTTCAATAGAGAAATTCTGCATAGAGTTACATAAGAGGCATGTGTAGCCTTTATCAAGTGCCTGCCTTTCAAGCATCTTTACAATCATCGAATAAAAGGGATGATCGATATCAGGAAGAATGATACCAATCATCTTTGATTGTTTTAAATACAAGCTTTGTGCCATCACATTCGGTTTAAAGTTGTATTTATTAATTAACTCCAACACTCTGCTTTTTGCAGGCTCCCGAACGTTTGCACTTCCTGTTAATACCCTCGAAACAGTGGCAGGTGACACATTCGCTTCTTTGGCAATGTGATAAATCGTTACGCCGTCTTTCTTTAGCATGCGTTGTCTTCTTCCTCTCTCGATCATTTTCTTAATTTCTACCAAAATTATAGATTCGATTGTGAATAGAGTCAAAGTGCTGGAGTGATCAAATAGAAAAAATTATGAAAGTAAAAAATGTATATTGACAAAAAAGGATTTATTTTTTAAAGTTAAATGAAACCGGTTTCTTTAAATGTAATTCTTAATTGGAATGAAAAAAGAGAGTTTATTTGTAAAAATGTAAGCGGTGACAATTCATTGTATGAATACAACCGCTTAAGGGGAGCGATGACATGAAACGTTTATCTATGTATTCAGCAGCGATTGTTGCACTTGTGTCTTTATCAGCTTGCGGAGGTTCTGGGAGCGATGACAATACGTTGACCGCTTGGGCATGGAATATTAACATTCCTGTTCTTGAAGAGGCAGCAGAGCAATTTAAAGCAGACAATCCTGACTTTGAATTAGAAATTATTGAAGTAGGTACACCAGACGTTTATCAACGAATTACTACAGGTCTTCAAGCGAATGGGGAAGGTTTGCCAGATATTATGCTCGTTGAAGACGACCGAGTCCAAGGCTATCTTTCCAATTTTCAAGACTCTTTTTTAGATATCTCTGAATACGGATTTGGAGAAGACCATCATGATAAATTTCCATCCTTTAAAACTGAATTATTATCTGTCGACGATGGGGTGTATGGTTTTCCTTTTGATGCAGGTCCAGCAGGCGTATTTTACCGCACGGACTTATTTGAAGAGGCAGGCATAGATCCAGATCAAATTGAGACATGGGACGATTTTATTGAAGCGGGACATACCTTACGTGACGAGCTTGATGTTGCTTTAACCGGCATTGATATTAGTAATGATGATGGGGTTTACCGCATGATCTTAAACCAACAAGGTACATTCTATTTTGATGAGAACGAAGAGATTGCTCTTGCATCTGAAGAATCTATCAAGGCCATGGAAATTATACAACGCCTTCATCAAGATGGATTAAACGAAAATTTAGTTGGATGGGATGCCTGGTTAACGGGATTAGCTAACGGTAGTGTAGCTACTGCTCCAACCGGTGCATGGTTAACAGGGTCATTAACAGAACAAGCACCTGATTTAGAAGGGCAATGGGGCGTAATGCCACTTCCGGCAATGGAAGAAGGCGGGAACCGCGCATCTAATCTAGGCGGAAGCAACTACATGATCTCATCACGTACCGACAACCCTGAGCTTGCTTATGAATTCATGGAGTACTTTTCTACTTCAGATGACGTGCAGCTAACAGCTATGGAAAACGGACTGTTTCCTTCTCTTAACACCATCTATGACAATGAAATCTTCACTTCTCCTGTTGGTTACTTTGGAGACCAGGCCATCTGGGAACTATTTGCTGGGATGATGGATGACATTCCTGCGGTGAATTATACAGGGAATTATTCCATTGCACGTGATGAAACAGAAACAGCTCAATCGAATGCAGCGAATGGTGCAGATGTTACTGAAGTCATGACAAGCGCTGAACAACAATTACAAAACAGAATGAATTAATGAACTCACAAAAGCGAGTGAAGCGGTCATTTTACCCGCTTCACCGTTTCAGAGAAAGAGGGCTGTGGCGATGAACCGGTCAAAGGCAACACCCTATGTATTTATAGCACCAGCCGTCATTTTATTTTTACTTTTTACGGCTTACCCAATTATTGCTTCCGTCATTCTTAGTTTTCAAAAATTCGAAGGCGGTAGTTATGTCTTTGCAGGCTTTGACAATTACATACGACTAATCTATGACACGATCTTTCAAACGGCGCTATTAAATACGTTTATTATCTTTATACTCCAAGTACCGTTAATGCTATTACTTTCAATGATCCTAGCAAATGTCTTAAACAATCAACTGCTTCGCTTAAAAGGGTTTTTTCGGGTTTCGTTCTTCTTGCCCGCGGTAACCTCATTGGTTGCGTATTCGTTACTATTTTCAGTGCTACTACAAGATAATGGCCTGATCAACCAATTGATTTCTAACTTTGGAATAGCCGCCATTCCCTGGCTAACAGATGGAACTTGGGCTAAAATCTCCATTGTTATCGCCATGACGTGGAGATGGACGGGGTATAACATGATTATTTATCTAGCGGCTTTACAAAACATCCCGCATGAGATGTATGAAGCAGCTAAAATGGACGGAGCAGGGAAGATCAGACAGTTCTTTTCCATCACGGTCCCTAGCTTAAAGCCTGTCATCTTGTTCACGGGTATACTTTCAACGATTGGTACACTGCAGTTATTTGATGAACCTTTTAACCTTACAAGCGGGGGTCCAGCCAACTCAACAATGACACTCGGTTTGTATATCTATGAGAATGGATTTGAGTACTTTGACTTTAACTATGCAAGCGCCGTGGCGTATGTAGTCGTTATGCTTGTGGCTGTGCTTTCCATAATTCAATTCAAAATAACAGGTGATAAATGATGAAAACAGCAATAGGACAGCGACACTTGTTAGGGAAAATAAGTATGTATGTCTTTCTTCTAATCTTTTTAATCCTATCAGTCTTTCCTTTTTATTGGATGTTTATTGGTGCGACCAACCCTTCTTCATCTATGTTTGCAAGTCCTCCAACCTTTATACCTGGTAGTCATTTTTTGGAGAACTTTAGGAATTTAGATGCGAATGTAGGCATTTGGCGTGTTTTATTTAACTCCCTTTTTGTAGCAGGCTTATACGTTGTACTCGCATTAGCCATTAGCACAACCGCAGCCTATGCGTTTGCTAAGTTTTCATTTAGAGGGCGAAACCTCATTTTTACAATCTTTTTGCTTTCCATGATGATTCCATATCAAGCCACGTTAATACCACTGTTTCAAATGATGGCAAATTTTGATTTACTAAATACATACTTTGCTCTCATTGCACCACAACTGTGTTATCCGTTTGCGATCTTTCTTATGAGACAAAACTTTCTAGCTTTCCCTTCGGAACTGCTGGAATCAGCGCGGTTGGACGGGGCGGGGGAATGGCGAATCTTTTTGCAGATTGTTCTTCCGTCAATGAAGCCAGCTTTAGCGGCAACGTCTATCTTCCTGTTTATGTTTCAATGGAACAACTTTATGTGGCCACTCATTGCCATACGAACACCGGACATGTACACGTTCCCAGTGGCCTTATCTACACTTAGTGGGGTATCCTATACAGATTATGGTCAAGTGATGATGGGGATTACGATTGCTACTGTTCCTATTCTTATCTTCTTCCTCGCCATGCAAAAGCACTTTATTTCCGGCATGCTAGGAAGCGCATTAAAGTAACACGTAATTTTAAAATGATTCATTGGAAGAGAGTAGCGATAATCGTTATTCTCTTTTTTTGTAAAGTCGGTAGAGCTCAAACACTTGCGAGAAGAACGGACTAGTTTAGGAGAGTGAGTCCTCCAATATCGGTTAATGCATACGTTTATGTCTTGGTAAATCCCATTCTCTCTTGTTATGGTCAGGGATTTTCTTGGTAAGCACCATTCGCTCTTTGTAAAAGACGAATTCCTCTTGGAGTAAAGAAGGTCTTACTTGGTATAGACCTTCTCATCTTGGTGCTCTATGACTTTTTCTTGCTAATTAATCCAGTGGTCTTGGTTATGCGCTAACCCGACTCCGTCGATTTATCTCAATGATGAAGTTGGAGAAGTAATTAATTAAATAAATATACTCATCGAGTAGAAGGATAATCATTAATTGATTATCCGACCTCTCACACCACCGTACGTAGCGTTCTTAATATTCAATTATATTGGTTCGTTTAGTTCTAAATTACTCTGATTAATCCTGTAAACATAATCACATAAAATATTAATATCGTCCTGGTTGTGACTATTTATTATGATAGTTCTACCCTCTGACTTGTACTTTAATAGTAAGTCTCGGATATCATTCACGCTTTTACTGTCCAAAGCATTAAATGCTTTGGACAGTAAAAGTACTTGTTGATCCTCCATAATGGCTAGCGCAATAGCTAACTTTTATTTCATACCTAAAGAGTAATTTTTAACGATTTACTTTGAATCACTCTTTAAACCTACCAATTCCATTGATTCAGAGATTTTTTTATCATCAATTTTACCTCTGATCAATGCTAATTCTTTTAGATTTTGAAAACCTGTTTTATTTGCAATATAACCTGGGCGATCTATAATAATTCCAAAATTATCAGGAAACCTTATATCTTTTCCTATTTCTTTACCTTTAACTTTTATTGACCCTTCGTCCGGAAAGATAAATCCAGATAAAGGGATAAGTTATTGGACATTTAAACAAGAGGTAAACCTCTATAATCCTTTATTAATAAGGTTTTAAGAAACTCAGGGTTTTCTGAACAAAACCTTAGCGTATGTTTTCCGCGAAAAGATACTTGGACCCCTAATAGTAATTATGAATGGTAGCTCAATGATAATTAAATTATCTTATGTTACTGTTAGATTTACAAATAATTAGGAGGGATAGACTTGTATAAACTTTTATTACTAATGATACCCTTTTCCTTTATTATGATTGGATGCGGCAATGGAACAGCTGAAGAGCCTGCCGAAGATGTTGAAAACGAATACAGTTACGAGGGAACAATTACTGAAATTGGTGAAGCGGACCATACACCAGGTACGAGAATAACTGTTGAATCTAGCAATGAAAACGAAGAATACTCAACTGTCATTTTTCCAATTAGCTCTATTGAAGATACCCTTGAAAGAGACCTTGTTGTAAATGACAACGTAACAGTGTATCATGACGGATCGATGATAGAAGAATCTTTACCTCCCGTTCAACATGCTGTAACAAGAATTGAAATTAATAACGAATAAGGTCTAAACGTAAAAAAATGGCTCTCAGAATCGAGGCCATTCTTTCTTCATTTACTATACGGACATCTCTTCCTTATAAACGTTCCTTTTCTTTATTCATTACAACCCTATAAATATAAAAGCCAAGCAGTAGAAACACGGTCGAGCTTAAAATATAGATGGGCCGAATGGCGATCCATTCTGCAAATATATTAATAAGAGCCACCATCACTATTGCACAGCCCGCTTCAACCATGCCTATAAGATTTGTAAATCGACCCATAATTGATACGGGAACATGGTTTTGGTAAAACGTTAAAAACCCTACATGTGCAAACGTGATTGCAAATGTCATTGTAAAAAATCCAATTGAAGCGATGGTAAAGGAAGTCGAGAACGCAAATATTAAGTACCCAATAGGGGTAATCATTGCCCCGAGACCAATTAATATATTTATTTTCAACACTTTCGCAAACCAGGCATTAAGTAATGAACCTGCTACCATCCCAAGGCCTGCAATTCCAACTAAAAATCCATAGGTGCTTTCTGAGAAAAGTAATACGGACGTTGCAAAAGCTGCTTCAATTGAATCTATTCCAGCTAAAAACACGCCAAACCCTCCGAATAATAGGTATACCCACGTGACATGTGTGTGTTTACGTCCATAAGCAAGAACCATTTTCCAATCTTCCTTGATAACAGCAAACGTGATTCTTGTATAGATAGCTTCTTCATCCCTTTGATCAACGTTCGGAAGCAGCATAATAACAAATGCTGAAAGAACTAAAGCAACGGCGTTCATAAAAATAGCCATCTCCGGGGTGCTTATGATAAAGAGAAGTCCTGCAATCGATGGACCAATGATAAAACCACTGGACTGAATAAAGTTGCGCAGTGAATTAAAACGTTGCCGACTTTCTTTCGGAATCAACTTCGTCATATAGACAAGAGAGGTCGATTCAAAGATTGAACTTCCCATATTAATGATAAAAACAAGGAAATAAATCAAGATTAATGAATCCAAAAATGGTAAACAAAAGATGAGGCATGCTCGAACGACGTCTAGCGTGATCATCAATGTTCGTTTATTTAACCGATCAATAAATGAACCGGCCCACACATCCGTTACAAGTGTAGCGATCGGAATTAACATATATAATACTCCCACGGCGAGTGGCGAATAATCCGTCATAATTAATACCATTACATTTAATGCGAGTAAATAAACCCATGCACCAATATTTGATATGCCAACACCGATAAGCAAAAGCAAAGGGGCTTTCCAATTCATATAGCACCGCTCCTAACCAATTTTTTGAACAACAAAAAAAGTCTCACCTCCCAAGGTTCTAAACCTTGGGGGCGAGACTTCGGATTGTTAGAAGTTTCGCGGTGCCACCCCAGTTTGTTATTGTATCGCTACAACAACCTTTTCAAGTACGTCAGGTAAACATGATTATACTCTATCTCTATAACGGGAGAACCCGGTACACCATCACTTTCAATTGAAAGATCCTTTGTACAGCTCAGAGACTTGTTTCCTTGTGCCATTACATCCTCCATTCCCACCATCTGGAGTTCTCTGTTATGCTTTTGCACAAATACTCTTCTCATCATTGCCTTTTCGTTTTTCTATTGTACCCAATTTTCTAAATAAAGGAAAGAGGAAAATGAATTCTAGATTGAATGTAATTAAGTATACAATTCTTCATGTTAAAAACTGTTTATTCCTTATTATCATTATGATTTTCTTTATCTGTATAATACGCCTTCATCTCTTTTAAAATATATCTAGCTATGTCCTCAGGAAAATAATTGTTAAACTCGTGACTGTACTTGGCAAAGAAATCATCATCTTCAGTAAGATTTAAAAAGCTTCTATTCGCTGGAAATAAGTGATCCATTTTTTTTAGGATATCTTGTACTTTTTGTCTGCTTGGAGCGTCATCAAACTGTATGGCATGACTAATGGCTTGAATTAATAATAACATTTCTCTATCTAACTTCTCTTGAAATTGTGGATTATGTAACAACTTTATCTCTTTCATAAGCTGCTCGTCAGCCTTAAAATGATGTTCGATTGCTTGCATTTGTATTTTTTCTCGCCTAAATAAATCGAGCAAAATGAAAGTGAAATCATGTAGTTCCTCCTCGGAAATACCTTCAACGCCGTACAGCCTCTCCATTCTTGAAATAACTTCTAACATATCATTTAGCTCGGCTTGTTTTTTCTCTATTAACTGTTTTTGCGCAAGCAGTAGCTCTCGATGCTTTAACTTTTGATCTGTCAGTTGTTCTTTTATTTCATGTAAAGATAAACCGAAATGCTTTAAAATCATGATTTGCTGATAGAGTTCCCATTCTAGCTGTGTATATAGTTTTCGACCGCTTTTATTATATTTTTGGGGAGTAAGTAACTCGATTTTATCGTAGTAACGTAGTGTTCTTACCGTTGTAGCGACTATTTTTGCAAATTGTCCAATTGTCACTTCCATGTTACGACCTCCTTTTCTAGATTATATCCTGTGACGTAACGTCACAATCAAATATATAAATAAACGGAATGGAATTTATAAAAAGGGTTGCTTACGACGTTACGTCACAATCTATGATTGGTTCTATATTACACCTGAGAGGAAGGTTATGTATGGAACAACAACAATCATTATTTCGAAATCGTCCATTTATTTTTCTATTTATTGGAGGTTTTTTGGCGATAATCGGTTTTACCATGTTTTTCATGACGACTACTTGGTTTGTCATTTCTGATTTAGGTTCTGCTAGATCACTAGGCCTCATACTCATTGCCATTACGGTGCCTCGTATTCTGATGATGTCATTTGGTGGAGTTCTCGCTGATAAATTTAAAAAGACAACCATCATGTTTAGTACAAGTTCAATCCAAGGAATTCTTCTGGTTATCATCTATTTATTGAATGATGCCAATCAGTTAACGTTTGTATACCTCATCATATTGGGTTTCTGCTTTGGTACATTGGATGCGTTTTCTGGACCAGCAGGAACATCACTAATTCCGAAGTTGGTACAGGGCCATCAAATCAAACAAGCGAATGCCATCATTCAAGGTTTGGGACAGATAGGCTTTGTGATTGGGCCAGTTATAGCTGGAAGTGTGATGGAATTCGCTGGCGTCACAACTGGTTATTTAGTGGCAGCAATTATTGTGTTATTATCAGCCTTTTTTATGTTTCCACCTTTCTTAAAGGAAGGTCCTGTAGACAATACAATTAAACAAACACCGCTTAAAGATCTAATCGAAGGGTTTACGTATGTTAGAGCCAGTAAATATCTACTAACGGGTATTCTCATATTAATTACGTTAAACTTTTTTGCCTTTGGAGCGATCTCTATTGCTATCCCCATTTTAGTTGAGACCTATGGAGGCACGCCTATTAATCTTAGTTACATTGAGGCGGCTTTAGGTATTGGAATGCTTGTAAGTACAGCAATAATCGGTTTGGTGAAAATGAGACGTAGGGGATTAACCTCGCTTGCTGGATTAATTGCCACGTTACTTGTGGCTATAGCGTTTAGTCAAATCCCGAATCTGTATATTTTAACCGCGTTGGCCTTCTTCATTGGATTTACGATGACCTTTGTTTCCATTCCGTTCTTCACTTCAGCACAGGAAGATACGGATCCTCGAATTATGGGAAGAGTCATGAGTATTGTGTTTCTGGCCATGAACGGGTTTGACCCACTTGCTTATGCGAGTGTCACATTACTTGTTTCCAGAGGAATTGATATTCAATTAGTCATATTATGCTTTTCTCTAGTTGGTCTACTCATAGCTTTGATTACTTTATGGAAGGGGAAAACGTATCGAAATTACACGTCTACCTATTAGTAGAAGAAGGTCAAAACAATAGAAAAGGGATGACCGTCACGGTCATCCCTTTTAACTAATTCAGTTTCTCGCCTTGATACACATCTGCTTGTAGGGGAGCACTTAGCATATCTTTAGCAGCTGCGATGAAGGATTGGAAATGGGGGCTTGTGTTATGCGCTTGGACAGCCTCCATGTCCTTCCAATTCTCTACCATAACAAATCCGTTAGCGTCTTTTGGATCTTGGAATAGCTCGTAGCTGGTATTACCAGCTTCGGCACGAGTTCCCTCAATGACTGCTTCAATTTCTTTTAGAAATTCCTCTTTATATTCTGGTTTAACCGACATTTTTGCGTGAATGATAATCATTGTTTTTCTCTCCTTATTTCCACTCTGCAATTTGGTCTACCGGCAAGCGATAAGAAGCGTAACCTGGATCTACGGCTTTTCCGATAGATAATAGCATAACTGGTACATAACGATCCTTTTCCAAATCAAATGCTTCTGCGATCTTATCCTTCTCATAGCCACCAATTGGACATGTATCATAGCCATATGCTTTTGCAGTCAGCATAAGGTTCATGGAGACTAGGCCACTGTCGATCAATATGCTTTCTTTATTTGCTTGATCCGTCCTACTACCTAATAGTCCGCGTATAGCAGGTACTTGTCGATCTCTTACGTCTTCAGGCATTAGACCTTGCTCTACGGCTTTTCCATAGATTTCTTCCAAATAGTCAAGATTGTTCATATCGGCAAAAACAGCGATGACGGCAGATGAGGTTGTTACTTGCTGTTGATTAAACATGGCTAGCGGAGCAAGCGTTGCTTTTGCTTCCGGGCTGTCAATCACCACAAAGCGCCATGGCTGTATATTGGTTGAAGAGGGAGCCTTTGTGGCTACTGAAAGGATTTCAGTCATTTCTTCCTTACTAATTTTGATGTTTTCATCATACGTACGGACGGAACGGCGATCCTTTACGATTTCTAGGAATGCCTCTTTATTGTAAACAGATGTTTGATTCATTTATGTTCTCCTCCTAATTGACTCTTTGTGACACGTGATACATTTTCACTGACTCTATCCAGCATCTGCAGAAACTGTTCTAGCTCTTCTTCTGAAAATCCAGCAAGAGTGTCCTTCACAAATTGGCTTTTCTCCTGATAGGAATGCTCAATTTGACGTTTGGCTTCTGCTTCTAATTTCACCCACGTTGCTCGCTGATTATCTTCTTTTCTATAACGTACAATCGTGCCGGCAGCTTCAAGTTGTTTTAAATGCCTAGTGACAGCAGCGGCATCAATATTCACTTCTTTTTGCAAAGCTGATTGGGCCACTTCCTCATGCTGTAATAAGTAATGAAGGATCTCCACACGGGAAGGACTGGACCCTAAACATGACTCAAACTTTGAGGTGAGCTCTTTATTTACAGCCTGAAGCTGTAAAAAGATTTGCAAACGAACGGTACAAATGGTCACAGACATACCCTCTTTCTGAACATTGACCTATCAATTATTGAAGTATCAATAATTGATAGGTCAATGATATCTCCTGACGATATAAATGTCAATATAACTGCATGTGGCTGAGGAAAATGAAGAGTTTGTGTTTCAGCTAACAGAACCAGGCAAACCTACAATTGATGTTAGTACTTTATTTGATTTAGTGTAAAGAAAACACAATGCAAGGCACCTTCCAGGCGATGGAGGGTGCATTATTTTTACTGAAAACAACCGAAGACATCTGGATATTTTTGTAGTATTCTGAAATTATCAGTATAAATACGATAAATTAGACTGATATAAAGGAGGCCTGAGTGATATGGTGAACCGTGAAACGTCATCTGCATTAGGAGAATTCATTAAGTCTCGCCGGTACCGACTTCAGCCTGAAGACGCAGGGATCAATACAAATCCTGGACGAAGACGTACGCCAGGACTTAGAAGAGAGGAAGTTGCCTACCTTGCTAATGTGAGTATCACGTATTATACCTGGTTGGAGCAGGGTCGAGAGAGGAACCCTTCACCTGAAGTGTTGTCCAGTATCAGTCAGGCACTTCAACTGGATAAGGACGAGAAGAAGTATCTATTCGACTTGGCTACATATGATCCCACTAGCACCTATTTTTCATCAAACTCTGAAAAACTTAATGCTAAATTTCTGCAAGATCTCGTGAATCAATTGCGTTATCCTTCATTTATTGTAAATGAAGTAGCTGATGTAATTGCTTGGAACCGGGGGGCAGAGCTAATTGTAGCCGATTTTGGAGGCTTGCCGGAGAGTGAGCGAAACATCGTGTTGCTACCGTTTTTAAATATGGAGTACCAAAAAAGGATGCTCAATTGGGAGGATTTTGCAAGTTATATGACCGCATTGAGCCGGGCAAGCTACGTTCAACACAAAGATAATCCTTTATACATGGAACGATTTGAACGATTAAAACAGAACAGTGAGGACTTCGCGCGTATGTGGGATCGGCATGAGATTCGCCAAAAAAACATAGTTCCAGTTCATTATCGTCTTCCTACCGGACAGGAGCTCGCGTTCACTATTCATTGCGCGGTGGCCATTGATAACAATCCAGGGCTGCACTGGTGTTTTCTGGTACCAACACCTGGTTCGGGAACGGAAGAGAAACTTTCACTTCTCCTCGCTCAAGACACGGAATAATTCATGCACTCTTAGCCTGTTAGTCTCGTTAATAGTATGAGTGCAGTGTGGTTAGCTTTCTTTGTTGTTGTTAGGATCAAGATAACTTCAACGAAAAAGAGGCGATTTCATGAACCAATATCAATATGTAGGCAAGCTGGCAGTGGTCACCGGAGCTTCATCCGGGATCGGAGAGGTGTATGCCAAAGAATTGGCGTTAAGAGGCTGCCATGTCGTACTTGCTGCGCGTTCCAAAGATAAGCTGGAGGCATTAGCGAGCGAAATCAAACGGAAACACGGTATAAATGCATATGCCGTGCCTATCGATTTGTCTAAGGCAGCTGCACCACGTCAACTGGCCGAAATAATCGCCGAACTTGGTCTAACGGTTGATATTCTTATCAACAATGCGGGCTTTGGTACATATGGCCGCTTTGAAGATATAGATGCGGAGCGAGAGCAGCAAGAGATTATGCTGAATACAGCTGCACTTGTTGACTTGACACATCACTTTTTACCCGGCATGCTTAAACGCCAGGATGGCATCATCGTAAACGTGGGATCGATGGCCTCTTTTGTACCTTGTGCTTACTCAGCTGTTTATGGTGCCACCAAAGCGTTTGTGTTATCTTTCACCGAAGCACTGTGGGCGGAAACCCGCGAACGAGGTGTACGCGTGCTTGCCCTGTGCCCAGGTGCAACGGATACAGGCTTTTTTGATGCGGTAGGTAGCAAGGATATGGCAGCGGGAAGTGCGATGTCCACCCCAGAAAACGTAGTGCAGGCTGGTTTCCGTGGAATTGATCGTGGAAGCAGTTATATCGTCGATGGACGTAACAATTTTATGGCGGCCCAAATGGGACGTGTCTTACCCCGACGAAGAGTAGCTTTACTCATGGAACGCCTATCGCGCCCAAAAGCAAACTGAATGAAATAAACATACGTAAAACACCTTCACAACGATGGAAGGTGTTTTTGTTTTTTGGATCTAGCGAATTGGCGTAGGTATTACCTTATTCACCATTATTGGAATAACTATCTTGATGTAATTGTACTTAATTAATTAAAATAGCTCAGTTATAAATACAAAAAATGTGACTATAAAGACAGAAACCAGTATCCATCCAACCCTTCGATTTCTCTTAAACTCTAATAATCCCAACAAGAGCATCGACAAGCTTAAAAATAGAAACATATACGGTAGAAGGTCATGATTGTTTGTAAGTAGACCAAAGGCACTGATAATCAAAACAATTATGGATGATATAGTAATTAATATTTTTAGCAAAACCTGACAGCTCCTTTTTTGGGTAATTTAGCTTATTGTATCATTAAATAAAATAAAGACCTCTACACGTCCTTCCTCGTCTTCTTCAACGAAGCTCCAATTAATACATAAGCAATAAACCCACCAAGGCCAAACATAGCGTGAGTGGGCCAGTTCGCTGAGAAGCTATAACGACCATCCTCAGCAAAAAATTGAAGTAAAAAGCTAAAAAAGAAAAATATAGTGAAGGCGATGAGTCCGTTCGTAAAACGATTGCCTGTCATAGTTTAACCTCCATAGTTTTGTTAGTCTTTCCATACCCTGAGAATTACTTACAAAACAATAGAATATCCACCTACAAGCTAGAGTGCAGCACTTCCTCAATGTCTGCCACCTGTATTACGAGGTTATCAACCTGCCCAGCGGAAACACCATGTAATTCTAATCGTTGCTGTAAGGATATAAGGTTTATCCCAAAAGTATGTGACCGCGTGTTTAAGATCAAGTCATCAATAAGTATCGTTACATTCATGGCATCAGGATCAAAGTCCTCTGAAGGGTGCATTTCAAAAGGTGTTTGCACAGGAACGGATAGCTGTGGCTGCTCCCAATCTATATGGGAATCTCTTGTATTGATAATAAGCCAGATAGGTACTTTTTTACCTTCATGATAATCATAGTAAACCTTGTAAGAGATCATATTTTTTCACCTTTTCTTTATAGTCTTGTTTTGTTCACTTTTTTGCCTATTGTATTCTTGTTCTCGTATGTATTTAGGGCTACACTTATTATAACTAGGGCATGATGTGAGTGAACAGAAGGGGCTTATACATAATGAAACGATATCGTTGGTTAATTGGCGTATTTGTAAGTGTACTTATTATTGTTTTGGGCTTTGTGATACCAGTTGAAGTCGACCCACCGGAAAATGATACGGTTATTATTGACTATACACTCGGGGAATACAGTGCACCCGCTTGCTTTGATCAAGCGGAATTTACAAATAATATTGATGAAACTACGTTTGAAAAGGTAGAAGATCATTCAAGGTTCAGCCCAGAATCTGATTGTACGACAGAGGAGTTTACAGTAACCACTGTGCCGTTGTGGTTTAGTTTGTTTAGATAACCCTATACAGGAGAGGCGGCAACTACCTGCTCGCCTCTTTTTTATCTAGGCTCAGTGGTTTTAGGTTGTTGGTAAACATGACGATGCTCTTGTCCTTAACATTACTCTTCTTCTTGGTCTTATGAAGGACTCTCTTAGTAATTTCAATGACTGTGCCTGTTGACCCCATACTTACACTCTTGGTTGAATATCCCCGTTTCTCTACTCCAAGAACCTCAGCAACTTCCATATAACTATAAAAAGCTGCACGATTATTGCATCTAGGGCAAAAAAGTACTTTATTCATTATCATTAGATGTTTTAGAAATAAACTTTTATCTGGAGATGATCAAGGTATAATAAAGAAAAGATTGTAGGAGGCAACCACATGGAAACATTTGAAGATTACCTAGCCACGATTGACGTACCTGAGCATCGAGAAAGAATGGAGTACATTTTTGAATGGGTCAAAGAAACATTTCCACAATTAGAGCAACGCATTGCTTGGAATCAACCCATGTTTACGGATCACGGTACATTTATTATGGGTTTTAGCACGGCGAAAAAGCATATGTCCGTTTCCCCTGAAAGAGCAGGCATGATCCATTTTGACGAGGTCCTTGAGCAAGGGGGCTATGATTACACAAAGCAGCTGGTACGCTTTAAGTGGAGTGAACCTGTCGATTTTTCCTTACTAGAGCGTATGATCGCCTTTAATATTGAGGACAAGGCGGACTGTACGAGTTTTTGGAGGAAGGAATAATTCGTAGTTATTACTATAGGAGGAGGGCGTTGAAATGACAAGGGTTGAGGATTAAGTCTCCCATACAATAAAGAAGGAAGGTGATAAATTACGTAAGATAGGGAGACACCGTCCATGAACAATTTTTTTATAAATACTCATTTTGCAAAGCTCTGGTTTCATCAAGCATGTAAAGTATTAAATGAGCGGTTCCGTGAGCTGATCATTCCACTGATTGTTTTGAGTCTAAGTGGATCGCCTTTGATAACAGCATTTGTACTCTTATCACAACAAGTAGGCTCGATTCTATTCTCTATTCCAGTAGGAACGATTGTAGAGAAGAGAAATCCTATATTCGTCTTAATTAGCAGTAGCTTTATACAAGCTCTGCTCATCTTTAGCCTTGCCTTTAGTACTCACTCTAACACGGTTCAACCTGTTATAATCGCGTGTCACTTATTTTTAATAGGGGTAGTGACGCTCTTTCACAACACAGCCTTTCAAGTAATTATTCCGAAGATAGTTGGACGTAAGCGGCTATTCTCTGCGCATACATTACTTGAAGGGGCAGATGCGTATGTTACGCTGATTGGACCAGCATTAGGAGGGTTTCTTCTTGCGCAATATGGCGCAAGCATTACTCTTGTCCTGTGTGGTGGCTTGTTATTGATATCAGCTGTACTAATTGTGATGCTTCGCTTTACGTACGTAAAAATAGAGATTGATGGTGCAAAAACAAACGTGAGAGCAGGGTTTCAAGCTTTTTCTCAACAGGCACAAGAGGGAGTCCGGTTTTTATATGCCAATCCTGCACAAAAAGCATCTTCAATAGCTACATTTTTTTTAAGCTTTGCCACAATATTTATTGTGTTAAGTGTGATTTTTCATGCTGGCACAACTCTGAACCTATCGGAGTCAGCAATTGGGGTGATTCTATCCTTTGCCGGGCTTGGAAATATTCTCGGTGTACTGATTATGAACCGGTTTAAAAGGATGAACTGGCTTTACTTGCTGTGTGCTTTGTTTATTATTTCAGCGGTTGGTGTCGTATTTATACTTTCTGGTCACTTTGTGCTGATGTGTATAGGAATGCTGATATTTGATGGCGCTTTATCAATGGGTTTTGTTGTTCAACTAACGGTTCAGCAAGGCGTGACACCCGACGCTTTTCTAGCTAGAGTGAGAAGTGCTGTTTATGTAGTAGGTGGGCTCTCTTCAATACTTGCTACCTTTTTAGCAGGGGTCTTAACAGAGTGGAATTCTAATCTAGCTTTGGTTTTTGGCAGTTTCATGCTCGTCTTGCCTGCGCTTTTTCTAATTAAGTACAAAGGTAGCAGTGTACCATTGGATCAACTAAAGCCAATGTAAGTAAACATAAAGAAAACTCCCTTAGACGTTCAAGGGAGTTTTTGTTAATGATTGATAAACTCGTGCCCCTTTTGGGCATTTCTTTTCGTCTATAGTAATGAAGGGGGGCTGAAGCTTGGAGGATAATGAGTTAGTAAAACAGATACTTGAAGGCGATGAAATTGCCATGGAACGATTACATAGGCGGTATGCGCAGCAAATCTACCATTATATCTATACAGAAACAAAGAGCTATGAAGATGCTGAAGAAATTCTTCAAGAGGTTTTTTATAAGGTTGCTACTAAGTTGCATCAATTTAAGAGGAGATCTTCCTTCAAGACGTGGATGTATGTCATTACAAAAAATACGATTGTTGATTATTACAGGAAACACACAAATCAGTTAAACACGGTTCCACTGCAAGAAGAGTTGCTGGAGCATAATAGTAGTTTTGAGGATTTGGAAAGTGTCTCAGATCTACAGCAAGCAATTGAACAATTGCCACTTAAATATCGCAGAGTCCTTCACCTGCGCTATGTTGAAGAGTTTTCTCTGATGGATACCGCACGTATCATTGGGGTATCCGTCATGTCCGTGAAGTCTACACAAAAAAGGGCAAAAAAGCTATTGCAGACTCAGCTTCAAGAGGGGGGAGTCAGAAATGGATAACCATCATGATAAAGGTAAGAAATATATACCAATTCCTCATCATACGTATAAAAAAAGCCTCACCGCCTTTAAAAAGGGTTTAGATGAAATGGAGAAGCCAAAACCAAGAAATCGCGTGGCACTTGTAGCTAGTATAGGAGCAATAGGTGTGGCTGGAGTATTGGCACTCGCCTTAGCGCCTACGTTTGATAGTCAGGACAAACCAGCTGAGCCAGTTGAGATGAATAGAGATGAAGACATAGAGAATAGTGAATTTGACATTGAAGAAATTGAAGAAATAGAAATCGATGAAATCGGGGTTAATGAAGATCTACTCTCCGATGTATTTGTGAGAGAACCTTTTGATGTGGGTTCAAGTTCGCATAGCTGGTCTATTCACAGGGAAGAATTGATGGTCATGGTTTTAGAGGATTGGATCGTAAACAAGGAAGAGATTGAACATGGAACGAAAACAATCATTAATGGGACAACGGGTTTAAATCAAACCATCCTCATTTTTGATTCAGAAGCAACTCAAGATGAAATGGAGCAAGCTAAATCAGACTTACTTGCAGATTATGTGTATACCGAGGCAACAGTGGTTCCAACTGATCAACTAGCGAGCTATATGGAGAATCACCCCGTCACAGATGGTCTATTTATGCTAGGTTTTGAGGAGCGATTTGCCATAGAGTTAGACGAGGAAACGAAGATGGTCACGATGATAAATGAACCTGAAGGGCGTTTATATGATTATGTGGAAGCAACCCTTTTTGATAAGAAACTTATTTTCTTTTCAGAGGTTCCAACCAATCATTCGAGTCAGCTGGCAGCCACGTATTATACCTTAAGCTCAATTACACCGTCAGATGATTACGAGGTATCAAAGGGTCCCTACGATCAAAAGCACGGAAGGCCAACCTTCCTAACAATGGTGATGGGAGGGTTTCAATGGGAGTTTGTTGATCTTCACTTGTATGAACACGAGCTCGGTTTCACTAGTTATATAAGGGAAGGGGCAACGCTTGAAAAAATTGAGCGCAATGGTTTTACGGAGTGGAGGTTTTCGGATGAAAGTACAAAGGAACACCGTTATTACTCCTTTGGAAAAATAGATCCAAGCATCCCTCTGGAGGATATTAAACGTACATTAATTGACGGCTACGGTCTTGACCACAAAGGAGTAGATGGTTTAAGTGAAATTATGTTTTCACATAGAGAAAACCCTGATACTGAAAATGAAATTGGGAGGTCTTTTGAGTTAGTGCAGAAGCAAGGAGAGTGGTACTATATCTACACCGAAGACGATCATAGCGAAGGTTTTGTTGGCCCGAGTCTATGGGGGCTAGCTAATAAATTTCAACAAGAGATCATATTTGAATAAAATGAAGGACATCCCTACCTAAAAAGAGAAGTGATGAAGTAAAAAGGAAGGGGATCAAATCATGTCTAATCCATCAAGTCGAGTTGATACCGCATCACGTATCATTCATGCGGCACCTGAAGAGGTATACTCAGCATTTATTCATCCAGAGAAGTTAATGATCTGGCTCCCGCCTGAAGGGATGACGGGTTCAATAGATGCGTTTGATGCAAGAGAGGGCGGTATGTATAAAATGACTCTTACGTATCATGATCTAGATGAAACCACCTCGGGTAAATCTTCAGATAATACAGATGTTGTTCAAGCAGAGTTCTTAACAATCATCCCAAATCACAAAATTGTTCAAGCGATCATCTTTGATTCTGAGGACCCTGCTTTTGCGGGGAAAATGATTCAGACCTGGCTTTTTGAGCCCTTCTCAGAAGGAACAAAAGTAAATATTATATGCGAAAATGTACCTGAAGGAATACGGAAAGAGGACCATGACGAAGGATTAAGATCAACACTGGAGAATTTGGCGGAATTTATGGAAGACAGGCCTGTTTAAGAGGGCTTTCTTACCAGAAGCTTTAGCAAACAAAAAAATAGCGAGGGACGTTCTAGCTCAAAGTAGAACGTCCTTTTTTTCACTTATTGTTCTTCAATCTCTTTACAAGCCCAAGCATCAATTTCAACTTTAAATGAAGGAGCTGCCAAGGCTACGACGTAAATCATTGTAGTACACGGAAGATGATCGCCAAGAAAGTCTTTAACCAATTGTCTCCGTTTATCTGTATCAAATTCTCCTACTAAATAAAAGACTAGCTTGGTGAGATCTTCTATTCCCATATTCGCTTCTTCGAGATTAAATTTAATATTATCCAGTGCTAATTCAAATTGTTCTAATGGATCTTCAGGTACGTATTTATTAACATCCATGCCTAATTGTCCCGATAGTGTTAGCCATCTATGAGGACCAGTTACTTCAATTTGGTGGACGTAGGGGGCAACAGGTGCATGTATTCCATTTGGGTTTCTAGATGTTTTCATGGGGACACTCCTATATTTGTGTTTTGGCAAGACTTTTCATCCCGCGATTAGCGTACACCCATTTTCGGGAGTGGCTATCGAAGAAACGAATGAACACTTAAGCGTGGACTCTAGTCCTAATGTTAAATAAACGTTTAAATAACTCAATTAAAATGGATTCTCTCCAACAACAAACGGAACGACAAAAATATAAACAGATCCAGCGCTTAATAACCAAAATAGACCAGAGGATAGGCGCTGTCTATAGAAGTCACTTTGTCTAAATAGAATAAGGCCAAAACCTAACGTATAGATTGCAAATAAAGTATAAGAAAGCCCAAGCCAGTTGACCCAGACATTGCCCAAAAACGGAATATCAAACATGTTGTAAAACGGACCCACGAGATGATAGGTAAGTGTAAATCCTCCAATTAAAAACAACCAAAATTCAATGATTCGAAGCGTGTCTTGTCTACGTTGGCTCATAAAAGTACCCACCTTTCTTTAACACATAATCGTAAATTCATAACCTGTGGCTTCTCTTTTAGAAGGCGTTTTAAATTCTCTAAATACGAACGTCAATCCGCTCACATCATCAGGAAGTGGGGGTGAAACAACATATGTGTTAGACATGTGATCTGCTGAACCGCCACCACCCTGCCACTGACAGTTGTAGGTCTTGTCATCACCCTCAATGAAAAGCTCTAAATGAGGATATTCATGGTGTTCATGCTGATGCAACGCCTCAGCTGGAATATAGCGATCACACGTTAAATAAATAAGACTCGCATTTTGAAATTGTCGCATCGTTGTCATGGAATAAAACACATCATTCTCTCCATGTGCCTTAAGAATAGGAATGTTTTTCAAAAAAACTTTTGGCACAATTATAGGTTGCTGAAGGTCCTCGTTTACCAATGTGGAAAATAGACCATTTAAAAACTCTTCATAGAATTGATACTCTTTGGCCCAAGAAGAGAGAAGCCTCTGAGGCGGAAAGCCAGGATTATTGTCCGAGCGTTTTTTTCGTTCATTGACAAGCTTACAGATCTGTTCATCAATATCTTGAATGGATGGATCATAGTAGTCAGTAGGGGGTTCAAATGATGAATGGTACAAGAGATCTCCTCCGTAGTTAATAATATCTATGCATTCTATATTTTAACTGAGATCACTTAGGTTTGTTAAGGGAGAACAAAAAAACTAACGGTTGATTGTTTTAATTTAGTCCTCTAGGTTTCATCTCTTAGCAGCAAAAAGTAAACATTTCCGCTACGTTTTTGATATGGGTTAACAACGTTTTCCTTACAAGATTAAAAGCTTTTGGTTTGTTCTGTAAAAAAATAGGGTATTAAAATATGGGTAAATATATATAAAGGGGTTATTGTACATATGAATGTATCATGGAAGCTTAATATAATGCTCGTCTGTTCAATTTTTATCGTCGTGGCTTGTTCGACTGAGGAGACTGAAATAAAAGAAACGACAAGTGATGAGAATCCTGTAGAGGAAGAAACAGACATTATGGAAGAAGACGTGACTCAGCAAGAGGATAATTTAATGGATCTTATTGATTATCCATTAGGAACGTTTGAAGATATAAATCAAGACAAGGCTGTTAAAGTGGAGTATAGCTCTTTACAGGGTGACATGTTTGAAGACGCGATTACACATAGAATGTTCTATGGACATCATGAGCTTTTAGGATCAATACAAGAAACGGCTTCTTTTAACTATAACTTGCAAGATGAGGAAGTGACATGGTCCTTTATAAATGACGGGAATTATGATGGAAACACAGTTTACAAGGATCAATTCTTTGTTGCAGATTATGACGAAGAATATAAGTATGCAAGAATTGCAGCCCTATCCACTGATACAGGAGAAGTTGAGCAAACCTATGAAAATGAGGAGTTTCGACGAGTTCAACAAGTATATGCGTCAGAGGAGCATATGATGTTTTTGGCCTCTCATATTGAAGGGGACGGTACCTATTTAGTCGTTCACGACCGAGAAAGCGGAGAGTATCTGACGATGCTTGATGCTTCCGCAAGTTTTCGTTTTTTTGAATTGGAAAACTATTATATAATTATGGATCCAAACCAACCTATCATAGTGTACGAAAAAGAAACGCTTGAGAAAGCGTACGAGATGGAAGATACAAGCTTTGTACCAGTTTCCAATAGTCAGTACATCTATACGTTAGATTATATGGAAGATGTGCTAAGATCTTATGATCATGAAGGAAATGCACAAGAAGAGCTGCATCTTGATCATTCAACGAATCGTCATCAACTGTTTCCTCCTGTAGTGACGGAGGATTATGTAATTATCCTAGATGATGAAGGAATTCGATGGTTTGATTCACAACTTCAAGAGGAACTACATTTCATTCCAGTAGATGAAGACTATAAGTATCATTATTTTGAAGGAACAGATGAATTTCTCGTTTTGAGTCTCTTTAATAATGAAAATTCAGTCAGGGAAGAGGACCAATTCGCTGCGCTTATTAATATAGAAAGCGGGGAAGTCATGAACACCTTTCCGATTGAAGAACATTTTCTTAATATGGTTTCATCTTCTGTCCATACACATGATGGTAAAGTGTATTTTGCCACATCAAGTGGAGGAGAAGAGGGTAGAAGGGACGCCACTGGGATTACATATTATGTGTTTGGAGAAGATGTTCATAGAGGTTTCGGGGAGTGACTTAGTCAAACAGAAGGTACTTTCCCTAGAAGAGAGTACCTTTTCCTGTATAAATATGTAGCTTTAACTTTTTCTATTCCTTGAATGGCGTCTTATCTATTCTGACTATAAATATTGCCCGTTTAAATCTTACCCTGACATTCCACAAAAAAGGGTTGGGATTCTTTATCGAGACATCTTTCGATTCTTTCTCTGAAGTTGTTCCATGTTACCATCTTTAAGGCGTCCTCAATTGGAAAGAAACCCACTTCAAGACTTTCTGGCGAGGTGGTTAGAATACCTCCAACGAGCTGCGCTAGAAATAACGTATTGCAGATGGAATGCTCTACATTTTGAAAAATACCGCAGAAGGAAATGATCTCTATATCAATACCCGTTTCTTCCTTTGTTTCCCGAATGGCAGCAGCCGTTAGAGATTCCCCTTCTTCCACCTGTCCACCAGGCATCTCCCAACCTCGTCTTGCCCCTTTAATTAGAAGCAATTCATTATGATCATTTAAAACAATTGTAGCAGCTGAAACGATATGTTTAGGTGGTACAAAAGTCATTCAAAGTGCCCCACTTTCTAAAAAAGGTGATATTTAGTAGTATATCATGTGTGGTGAAATTTTCCTGAGGAGGTACTAGATTTGAAGCTGCGCGATCAACCGAAGTGGAGAAGGGTAAGTAGTAGTTTATTTTTTATTGCTTATCTCATTGCCGCAACCTTTTTTCTCATCGATTTTATAAATCGAGAGTCAGGAATGCCTTTAAACCCATTGTACGGATTTATCTGTAATGTGATCTTTGGTATAGGTCTTATTAGTATTTCAATAGCGGATTATGTTTCTGGGTATGCAAAGAGTAGATCCGTATTGTTCATGTCAGTCTTTACTGGAGTGATATTCCTCTTCTTTGCTTCGCTTTCAATGTTTGTGTATTCATAGGGCTGCAATGCCCCGGCGTTAAACAAATTCAGAAGGAGAGACCTTATAGTACGTTTTAAATGATTTAGAAAAGCTATAGGCATCTGAATAACCTAACGTGTTAGCAATCTGTTGGATAGTATATTTTTTGCTAAATAACATTTTTTTTGCTTCATTCATTTTTAATTGATGAATATATCTTCCTGGTGTAACACCAATCGCGCGTTTAAAATAGGAGATGAAATATTTCTCAGACATGCCGACGATCGTTGCAAGCTCATGAATGCGAATCGATGTAGAGTAGTTATTTTGGATGTATGTAAAGACGGGCTGCAGGTTGGTCATATCATCGGCAATGTTCTTCGTATCCTTGAGGTATTTATTAAACTCTCCGGTATACTGACCGTTCCCATAATTCTCTATAATCTTTGATAGCAACATTGTGAGGCTGCCCTTTAAGCGAATGGCAGACATAGGTATGCTTTTCTTGTATTGTAAATAGGCTTCTAAGTACATTTGTATTTCCTGCTCAACTAAATGGCGATGGAGGATGCCTGTTAAATCAAAGTTATCTAAGATGTGGGTATGCTCCCCAAGAGAAAAGTCAAAATGAGTAAAGGTAAATGTGCAACTTTTACTGATTATAGTTGCTGTATAAGCAATTCTGGGACTAAAAAGAACAAGCTCCTTTTCTCGAACAATAAAAACCTCATTCTGTATACGAAGCTCAATTTCCCCATGCTCTATATACCATAAATCGTAATCGAGATGTTTTTTACTTTCCACCCATCCCTCAAAGTGTGTAATCTCACTTGCCACATTTATCCTTATAATCACAAATTCAGAAAGCGTATTAAAAATACCTAGGTTTGTCATGTAGGAGATCTCCTTGTAGGTAGTTTAAAAAACGTCCAATCTTACTCTAAGACATCAAGAACATACTTTATCTTATTTTAAATAATTTCTGCTCTCATATAATTTAAGACATAGCTAATATGGGAGGGGATAGATTATGAAACATCCAAAGGTTGTTGTACTAGGAGCAGGAAGCTTATTTTTTGGTCGTCAAGCCATATGGCAAATGGTCCATTCGCCGTATTTGAACAACGGCACTTTATCACTCGTTGAAACTAATGAGGAAAGACTTAAGAAACTAGTTCAATTGGCAGAGATGGTGGTTAAAGAAAATGATGTAAAGCTCCGTATTGAAGGATCGCTCCAGCGAAAGGACGTACTTGAAGATGCTGACTTTGTCATTCTAAGCTTTGCAAATCAAACCGTGAAGTATAGAGGCATTGATTGTGAAGTGTCTGAAAAATACGGAATCAGGATGTGTTCAGGTGACACGATTGGACCAGGAGGCATCTTCCGTGCCATGAGAGAGTTACCTGAAATTATGGCCTGCGCTAAAGACATTGAAGAGATCTGTCCAGACGCTTGGGTAATTAATTATATTAATCCTTCAACTGTTCATGGTATGGCTTTAAATAAATACTTTCCAAAGCTGAAAAGTTTTGCGTTATGTGATTCGCATCATATGCCTCATAAAAAGATTATCTATGCTAAGAGAGCTGGTCTCATTAAAAATGAAAGCGAATACACAAAGGAGATGGATCAACAATTCGATTTGCGCATCGCTGGAGTGAACCATTTCACTTGGTTGTTAAAAGCAGAATACAACGGAAAAGATCTATTGCCTGCCATTGCCCAGTCTCTAAGACAATCAGCTGAAACGGAGACAGTAGGTGGAGATACAGGAGCAAAGGCGATTTATAATGACGCCATAAGCTATCAATTGTATGAAATATTTGGATATGTACCTACTTGTACTGCTCATACTAAAGAATATGTTCCATATTGGCAAGGACTTGGGAAGAATAAATCAGTCATACCACCTCTTTCAATATGGGAAACAGAAGAAAGATACCAAAGGCACGATGAGATGTGGCAAGAAATAGACGATTTTATCACGGAGAAAACCCCGATTAAGAATTATATGAGCACCTATGGTCCAGATCATGCAACAGACGTTATTGAAGCGATGGTGTCTGGATCGAAGCAACCTTTCTATATTAATATTCCTAATAATGGAGCCGTAACTAACATGAATGATGATGCCTTTCTTGAATTGCTTTGTGAGGTCTCGTTAGACGAAGTCAAACCACTTCACGTAGGAGAAATGCCAAGAGGAATTAGAGGTTTACAGGAAGTGGTCTTAGATACACATGAATTAACAGCTGAAGCAGTTGTAGAAAAAGACTTCAATAAACTTCGAAGAGCGATGCTAACGGATCCTCTTATAAACTCGATTGAAGATGCGGATCAAATCATTAAGGAGCTTTTAGAGAAAGAGAAAGAGGCGATCCAAATTATTTCATAGCCTAAGCCTGCAGATCAAAAAATAAAGGACAAAGCTGGTATTGAGAAATATAATGCTTGTCCTTTATTTATAGAAATAAATGTAAGCGATTTCATTTGTCGGAGGAGGGATATGATGTCGATTGAAAGTAAACTTAAAAGAAAAGGTGTTAATGAAAATCTAGAATACTTGCATGTAAAAAAGAAAAAAGCATCATTTACCTGGTATCTTTTTTTGGCTCCAACATTACTAGGTATATTATTGTTTATTGCTTACCCTGTTTTTGAATCGGTGAGGTTAAGTTTTTATAGCTCCAATGGGACCATAGAGAACTGGGTTGGTTTAAGGAATTACGAACGAATTATTGCAGGAGGTGCATTCTGGAATTCAGTCTATAACACGTTTTATATTGGTTTTTTTCAATTACTGATCGCTATTCCCCTTGGGTTTGTGATTGCAAGTATGATTAATCGAATTCAGCGGTTTAAAAGCTTTTTTAAAGTGTTGTTCTTTCTTCCAAATGTAACATCAATTGTAGCAGCAGCCATGATTTTTGCCTTCTTATTACATCCTGAGTTGGGTTTATTGAATTATCTATTGGAAATGTTATGGTTACCCACCTCTCCGTGGTTATCAGATCCGTCAACATCTAAATGGGGCGTGATCTTACTAACAGTATGGCATTGGGTTGGATTTGTCATCATCATTTGTTTAGCGAATTTACAAGCCATTTCACCAGAACTGTATGAAGCGTCAGAAATTGATGGTGCCTCGAAGCTTCAGCAATGGTTTTACATTACAATCCCAAACATGTCAGGAACGTTTGCTTTTCTCATTATTATGGGGTGGATTTCAGGGTTGCAACGATTTAACGAAGTATTTGTCCTAGGTGGACCAGGTGGAAGTCCCAACCGATCCTTACAAACAATGGTTGCGTACATCTATGAACGAGGATTTGGTGGATTCGAATTTGGCATAGCATCTGCTGCAACCACTTTGCTTTTTATTATTATTTTACTCTTTACAATGCTCAATCTAAAAATCACTAGGTTGAAAATTTAGTTAGGAGGATCTAATGCGAGATAAGCTTGCTCAATACACCATGTTCATTATTTTGTTAGTCGTAGGGTTAATCATCGTTTCACCATTCTTATGGATGGTAAGCGTTAGCTTTGATCGATTAGCAAATATGCGAATTCCGTTTCCACCTACATTTATCCCAGAGGAATTAGGGGCATTTAACTATGGCATCATATTTGAAAACGGCAGACTGTTACGAGCATATCTAAATTCAACAATTGTCACCTTAGCGTCTGTAACGCTACAAGTAAGTGCTGCTCTGTTAGGTGGCTACGCATTTTCAAAGGGTACCTTTAAAGGGAAGAAGGTTTTGTTTCTCTTCGTATTAGCAACGATGATGATCCCAATTGAAGCTAGATTGATTCCGCTCTATCAAATGTTTAATGCGGCTGGATTGTTGAATACCTTATGGCCTGTCATTGTGCCATCAATTCTATATGGATTCGGTGTTTTTCTATGTAAGCAATACTTTGATCGTATTCCTGATAGCTTAAGGGAGGCAGCACAAATTGATGGTGCAAGTGAGTTTCGAACGTTCTTTCAAGTATATCTTCCTTTAGCGGGACCCATTGCAGCCACATTAGTCATTTTATCTTTTATGGGAAATTGGAATGAATTTGTGTGGCCGCTTGTTGTGCTAAATGATGAGAATTTGCATACAATTCCGATCTTTTTGGCGAGTTTTTCACTTGAGAATGGAACATCTTTAGCTGGTATGACAATGGCGTTAGCAACGATGAGTGTTGTCCCAATTATTATTGTATTCCTATTTTTTCAACGTTACATTATTCAGAGCATTGCCTTAAGCGGAATTAAAGAATAGATACAGCTAAAAGGGGATGGTGGTTTTGAAGAATAGACTTACTTTTGTAGCTACAACGATGTTTTTATTAGGAGCTTTCATGACGGGATGCCAAGGATCTAGTGAAGAGACAGTAACAAGAACATCAAATGAGGATCCTGTGGAAGGAGATTGGTCAGGAAACCTTAAAGTTGTTTTGATAGGAGATTTTCAGCTACAAGATGCGACCGACCCTATAACTGGTGAAAGGTCACAAGGATTGTATGTCATTAAAAATGAATTTGAACGACTTTATCATGGAGTTACTGTTGATTTTGTGATTATGCCGTGGAGAAACTATGTCCCGAATACCCAAGCCATGATGGCAGGAAACGAGGCGGATGTGTATCAGATGCCTGGTGTGAACGACTTTGCCGCTCAAGGATTACTTGAACCTTTGCAGCCATTAATAGACGAGGATGAATATAGCTTAGACCATTTTTCCGATAATTTAGTAGAAGGGTGGATGACACTCGGTCCAGATGATGATGAGCCTGAAATATACTCTTTACCGTTTCTAGGTGACTCTCGCTTTATTCAATATGACAAAAAAATATTCTCAGAATGGGAAGTTGAACCCCTCTCAGAAAAACCGACTCTAGAAGAAGTCGCTGAGAAGGCAAAGGCCATGACGGGAACCAATCCAGTAACCGAAAGAGATAATTATGGAATTTACTTTACCGGTACAAATGATACATCTCTAGCTCTAACAAATGTAATGGAAGGGTTAAATGGTTCGTGGGGAGAAGGCTACAAATGGGATGAAATTGAATTGAATTTTGACTCTCCAGAAATGCTTGAAGCACTTAATTGGATGATAGAAATGTCAGAATATGTGCCCGCAGGATTCATTAATGGTCAAGGGAATGAGCAATGGAATACACCTGAGAATAATGTAGCGATTTCAATAAATACAGGACCTGGTGATTTAAAAACACTATTTGCTCAAGGGATTGAGGATCAATATGGAATTGTAGAAAACTTCAAAAATGAAGAAGGGATCGGAGGAACATTCTCAGGTAGTCCTTTAGCCATTGCTAATCAATCAACAAACAAAGAGCTAGCATGGGAGTTTATAAAGTTTGCATCACATCCATTTGTTCAAGAATATCTATGGGAGGAATGGGGGAGTACTCCAGTGTTAGATGAAGCAACAGAATGGGATAGTATCAAGGAGCACGACTTAATGCTTCCTGTTTTGGAGGCAATGACGACCGCCGTGACTCCGCGATATCCTTGGGCTTCTTCTCAGCCTAGATATATATTACAGTCAAAAGTTGAAGGAGCCTTAACTGGTGATATCACCCCTGAACAAGCGCTCAAGCAAGCGCAGGAAGAGAGTACGGAGTGGTTGCGGGCTCGTTAGGAAGATTAGAAGCGTAGAATGGTTAAATTCTGCGCTCTTTTAACGCCTCACCTCATAATGTAACTCAACAAACTGATTAAAGGTCTGCGTCTGTTTGAGTGTAAGATTTAAGGAATGATTAGACTCTTTAAACAGTGGTATGCCATTGCCTAATAATACCGGCGAAACAGTAACAATGATTTCATCAATTAAATCTTTCTCATAAAAGGAGTGAATCAGATCCCCACCACCAACAAGCCAAATATTCTTTCCTGGTTTTTGCTTAAGCTCCTGCAAAAATGACGTTACATCATCATCTATAAATGTCGCATGCTCATGGGCGGGTAAGTTTGAGTTGGTAAATACATAACATGCCTTATCTTTATACGGGAAAGGGAAGTCCTCTGATTCAAAGTCCAACAACCATTGATAGGTTCTCTTTCCTAGTAAAACCGTATCGATCATCTCATAAAATGCTGAATAGCCATTGTCGCCTTCACCTTCCACAGCAAATAGCCATTCAAGCGAATCCTCCTTTGTTGCAATATACCCATCCAAACTCGCAGCAATAAACAACGTAAGCTTTCGATTTGTCATCGGTTGCTCTCCTTTCTTCTGCCTTATCATCAATATATACTACATATATGATCTTATAAAATGGAGGGAAATAAAACAATGGCTCAAAATCAACAGAAGATCACCACATTCATAACCTTTGAAGGACAAGCTGTGGCGGCAATGGATCTCTATACATCTGTTTTCAAGGATGCAAGAATTGAGAATGAGGTACGTTATGGAGTGGAAGGACCAGGTAAGGAGGGCACTATCCAGCATGCGGTCTTCTCCATTCATGGCCAAGCATTTATGTGTAGTGATAGCTTTGTTAAGCATGATTGGGATATCACACCTGGTGTCTCGCTTTTTGTCCATTGTGAGGACGAAGAGGAGATCGACGTTGTATTTACAAAGCTTTCTGATGGAGGTAAGGTTTTAATGCCTTTAGGAGATTACGGATTCGGTAAAAAATTCGGCTGGGTGGAAGACCCGTTTGGTGTGTCCTGGCAGTTGAATCTACCGGAATGATTAATTGGTTAGAAAACACCGTCTAATGCACAAAGGCTTAGACGGTGTTCAAGATTCTAATTCACAGGAAAACGTATAGTTTAAATTAAATTGAGACTGCTCTAGATTTACCACGCCACCAGCCTCGATGCAACGCTCACTCGCAAGTCTTATTTCTTTAGAGTTAAAATATATCTTTGATGCCACTAAGAAAAGTCCCATTAAAATAATGAAGCTTCCAAGAAAAACAAAGATCCTTCTAGTTTGTCTTGTCATGTGTGCCACCTCGGTTGGGAAAAATATAACTAGATTTTTTTTAAAATCATTTTAAGATAGTTTAACAATAATTTAAAGACCCTCCTAGTGTTTCTTAAAGTTTTTATAAAATTTCCCTGCGTCTTTTGTTTTGATGACTGCCACTAAAGGGTATAGGTTTTCTACTATTTAAGAAACGAGAGACGATGGGGGATAAACATGAAATCATTTCAGGTTCTTATAGGAGTCACGAGTCTTGCAGTGCTTTTAGCTGCTTGTGCCGAGCAAGATGATCAGACAACGGATGAGCAACCAGCAGAAGAGGTGGTTGTAGACGATGAAAGTCAGCCGGAACAGGATGCTGAAATAGATGGAATGAATGAGGAAGAAATAGAAGAGGAATCTGCTGAAAATGAGTCTGAGCCTGAATCGGAAGAAGAGGTTCAAACAGTAGAAGAAGACCCAGTCGAGACAGAGACAGAGGAACAGCCATATCAAGAGGAACAAGTGGAAGATGCCTACACTTTAACAAGTACAAGAACTCAAGCTACTGATGAACATCCACTTAGTCTATTTACCATTGCTTTTGAACGTGTGGAAGATGACACTTCGCTTGAAGAACGATTGAAGCAGTCGCTAACAGAGGGTGATACGACGTCCAATCAGGTGCTAGAGGAACTTGACGAGCTAACCATCGAAGGTCAAACGGCGTCGCTTATTTTTACTGAGGATGTTCAAATAACGCTTGCTTCTACGGAACAATTACAATTTCAAGAGATGTTATTTGAGCTCAGCGCCCTTTACGGCATTAATCAGCTTGATTTCTTTGTGGAGGATGAGCAAGGTGTGTCGTTCGGCGAGACAGGAGAGCTAGATGGGTTGGAGGTTGAAAAGGTTGGAACACGGGGATATTTTGTTGTCACAGACAATGACGTAGAAGGCTCAACCTACGTAAGTGGTGCGTATACTGAGTTAGAATACTATAACGATGAGGTAGAGAGCCTGGACTTCGCGGATGCTGTTGAACATATGAGAGCGGTAGAAGAGGAGAACGTCCTCTACACCTCAGGTATCCCAGACTCAATAGAAATTGATTCGGCCGAGCTAAATGACGGTGTTGCGGAGATCCATTTCACACAAACAGAAGATACAGAATGGACGGAAGAGCAGATAGAGGATTTTGAACATGTCCTTCAACTCACGGCATTAGATTATGAGGCAGAAGAACTGATTTTGGTGAATGAAACGGAGCGCGCGAGGACGGTGTTTTCTTTCTCTAATTAGGTGATTTCATCAATAGAGAAAGATCTAATACCAAAAACAAGTGGGGAAATCCTTATTATTGTGTGAATAATCATTCCACTACTTAACAACCGGACAAAATAGGAGGACCGACACCTGTGGATCTATACATCAAAGAATGCTCATGTTTATCAAGAACAACTTGAGGAAACCGCACGTCAACGGTTCCCTTGTTTTTAGCTAGCAGGTTCACATTGTTTAATTGAGAATACATACTTTCCAATTTTCTTTTTAAGGTAAAAGGGCTTTCGTTTGATGACCGAAGCTAGTGCGTGTTGACGAGCCTCTTGTCGAAACTGTTCAAGCCTCGCTTTGGCATATTGTAAATCATCTGTTTGCATGGGACACCCTCCTTTAAAGTGAAAGTTCACCAATATTCCCGAATGAGTTTTTCTTTTCTACGGATGTATCTAAAATCTTGCCTTTTGGGGTTGCAAGAAGTTTTTGTACACTGGCTTTCTGTGCACTATTTGCCACGTATAATGTGCCAAAAAGGTGGATGGCTGAAAGCTTTTCCGTTAATAGATCAGGATTAACACGGTCCGTCAAGGTAAGGTCCGTATGAATAATTACCACGGTATCCTCATCCAGCGCTTCTGCATCTTCTTGCTCCCATTGTTCCTTCTGTACGAAGCGAAAGCTGTCTGTGTAGCTGATAACATCTGTCTCAAATCGATTCAGACATTCGTAAACTAAGTCTTCAATCTCTTCATGGCAAATAATATAGGAGGTTGAATGGATCGATGCAAAGGCGCTCTGCATCGCTTCCCGCGAAACGGTTTTATCAAAAATGAGTGGAGAGCTAGTGTATAGCAAGCTCTCTTTAAAACGTTTGATCGAACGATTAGTGAGCTGCAGGGATTTACTTAGCTTTAGGTAGCCAGTCGGAGTGACCTCGACCTTCCCATTTACTGTGGCTTTTTCATAGAATACCTTTTCCTGATTCTCGGATATTATTGCTTTACCATTTAGCACGATGCTAGCAATCTTTTTAGAAAAAAGAGCTAAATCCACGTCTTCATGAAGCGTTATTTTTCCTGATGCAACCAAGGCACTTTGATCGTGTAAACCTTCTAGGTACCCGTTTGTCATGTTAATATTTCCATATTCCATCCTTGGGAGAGATTGACCATAGGTTTCAATCATGCCAGAATATCCGTTTAAGATGGATCCAACTGCGCCTTTTACATGCTCAGGCGTATAGACAACACCACTCACATAAAATTGACACTCGGTGTGCTTTATATCCTCTATACTTACATCTTTATCGATAATAAGCGCACCCATAACCATAACTGTAGTAGGGTTTTCAAAGGACTGAAGATAGTTTGCATCTGCAATGAAACGTCCTGTGGCTTTACGTATATTGTTGTCTACTTCAATTGTTGAACCGACATTTCCGATGTTTAGATGAGGTAGGAGATAAGCTGTTTCCCGAGAATGCAAAACCACCCCAACATTTTCAATACGATCAATTTCGTTGATGCTTTCCATTGTTGCAGAGACAATGTTTAATGTCCCGACATTACCAATCTTCTTTCCCATCATAATTCCTCCTCTAGATACATACGTAAAGTATTTATTGCTTGAGCTAAATGATAGCGAATTGTTGATGCGGTTAATCCGGTTTGCTGCCCAATTTCTTTACTGGATAGGCCGATCCAATAGCGCTTAAAGACGATGTCACTTTGAACCTTCGGAAGCTTGCTAAGAAGCTCAGTCATTTCTAAAGAGGAAAGTCCGATAGGGGAGAAAACGGGTTCATAGGTATCCTCCCATTCCTGCTCACGTTGGTATTTACGGCGCTCGTCAATCAACGCATTCTTCATCACCCTATAAAACCAGGCCTTTTGTTTGTGACGTGCCCAAGAAGTCATATCGGGCTGCGATAATGCCTTTTCAAACGAATGCTGAATGAGATCATCCGCCTCCTGTTCATGCCGCGAAATGGACAGGGCAAATCGTTTGATATCTAATTCAAGATCCAAATACATGTCCTGCACATTCATAAGCTATCCCACCAACATTTTTTCTTTAGTGTACCTGATTCTCATTAAGATAACGGATGAGAATGATAAAGTGTTGGTGAGAAATGAAAAAATTTAACGATGGGTAGAAAGAGGGAGGATGATGTGAAGCAACGAATATCACGTCCTAGCTTCTTAATGGTGTTTACTCAATTCAATCGACGCATCACAGGCTTAGTTGTATGTGAATTTTTCATCTCATATATTTTTAAAGCCATTGCAAGAATGACTAAGCAAATGGCCGTAATTAATATGGTTAAGCTCACACCTACTATCTGTGCAATGACACCACCTAACGTTAGGCCTAAAATTGTTACTAAGCTATTAACCGATGATATAGCGCCAAACATTCTTCCTATCTTATCAACAGGAGTAGATGTCTGAACGGTGATTTGAAAGGTTACGAGCACAAGACCAATGGCAAACCCACCAATGAAGAAGCAGATAGGCATAATAAGTAACGCTAAATATTCAGGTATATACGTACATAAAATAGCAAGAAAGAAAGAAATACCCAGAACGAAAACGCCATGGTACATATTTGCATAATAATCACGGATCGCCCGCTTGCGTAAAAGAGCCGTAATTAGTAAAGTACCTGCCCCACTTGCAGCCATAGAGAAACCAAGCATCTGTGATGTGTTGCGAAACGATTGATCTAAAAATAAAACAAGCTGTGAATCAATCAATTGAATAAAGAACAACCCACTTGCCATAGCAATCATGCCTACAAAAATAAATGGAGAGGACGCAATCATTTGAAATCCCTCCAAGCCTATAGAGGATTTCTTTGTCGTAGCTTGTTCTGTTTGAGAGAGGGAATACTGGTCTTTTTTTAAGAAAAGGAGAACTACAACAGAAAGGAAATAAGCGACACTGACCACATAGAAGAGTGTTGAGAAATGGAGCATAGCTATCAATAGGCCACCTAAGGACGGGCCGAATATCTTACTTGCGTTATCAATCATTCCGCTCACGGCAACCCCCTCTTGCAGTTGTTCTGGATGAAGCACTTCTTTAAGCTTTCCATTTTTAGCTGGAATAAAAAAGCTCTTGAACAGGCTCAAGAGTAGTAGAATCATCGCGAGGAAATAAATGTCGGAAGCGATAGGAGTAAGTAGAACAACCATCGCCCTACCTATCTCTGATAATAACAGCAAATATTTACGATCAAACCGGTCAGCCAAGCCGCCTGCAAAAGGCGAAATAAAAAGCTGAGGAATAACAAACGCCAGCATCAAGATTGAGATTTCAATCGATGAAACACGCAACTCCACCGCCGCCATCGCCAGCATACATATCAAAAACATCCAATCCGCAAAAGAAGAAAAGGTCTGTGCAATGACCACATTCATATATTGTTTGTTTTTCCACACCGATCCACGTTCCATCGAATCCACCCCACAGTTTGTTTGATCTACTTATGTAACGTTTCAAACAAATAAACTGTTGGTATGGAATAGAAATAAAAAAGCAGCCGAGTGGGCTGCTAACCTTTTATGTGCTTTTAAATACCGCGGGAGTACCTGAGCTAACGGGCTATGTCCTTTTATCGAGGCCACTAAAAAAGTCATGTAAGAATGAGCTGAATGGCGCCGCTACAGGAGAACCCTAGCACCCGCAAGAACGGCCTCAGCCCTCGAAGCGGAAAACCACCACTTCGATGTCTTCAGACTCGTTCTGTTCCGCAGGAGTCTACGGGTTCTCCTTCCGCTAACATTCTGACTTTAACAATTGGAGGACGATTGCAGCCTTAAAAAGATCGTTTTTCAGTGGCTTCCTTTTTACCCTGCAGGTGTCGGTCTGTCTATTTTTTCCGCTTGTTTTAGGGTAGGGAGTGGTATAACTATTTACACAATAATGAGGACTTGAGCTTGTTCGAGTACCATCCCGTTCCATTCCATCGCGCACGATCCCTCTACTTTCGCGCATTCTGAGAATTTTCGAGCATGCAATCATGGGAATCGCGCACACTGGCAAGGTTAACGCGCATTATAGAAATTATCGAGCAACACCTCACTGAAATCGCGCAATTTCAACGCATTTCCGCGCATTCTAACTTGATCGAGCCCCAGCCCCGGCATCACGCGGTATGCCTACTTCTCAATGTCCAAATTTTATACACCATGACGGATGAAGCGAAAATGGTGAGGTAGGTTAGAATGATCCAGCCGACTTGTAGGTAGGTAGCTGTAGCGTCTTGAACTGTGGCGCTGGTTAGCCAATCTTGATAATGGATTGCGCCTAGCACGAGTGCTGTCATGAAGAGAATGAATAGGCTCATTCCTTGCCAGAGCTTGCTTTTTGTTTTCCCCGACTCTGCTTGATATTGTTGGGCCCAGCCGTCTTTTTTGTAAGGGGAGAGCTTGTCGATCCACACTTGGATAAAGGTGATAAAGTTGACCCAAAGATAGATTTCCGTACTGACGACGAGTCCTGCAGAAATGACGTCAATGGGTCGGCTCATCGGAGTCTTTAATGCGAGAATGATATTTAGAATAGATGCTAGAACGATAGGGATAATCCAAAACCAAGACCAAGTAAATTGGTCCGTAGATATCGCAACGGTCATTAGCACAAAAAACAGCACACGTATAAATAGGTCAATGAAAGTCTTAATCTGTGATCGCCAGAGCATGCCAAAATGTCTGGTCTTAATTTCTAATTCTTTATTTGTTAACAAATCCACGGTTCCCCCGCGCCATTTGTTTCGCTGTTGCCTATATGTGTGATAAGAGCGCATAGCATCAACAAAACACCGGGAATCTGGACTAATGAGTGTTTTCCATTTTAGCTTTTGCAGCTGCCATGTCAGTAGCATGTCTTCCACGTCACTATCGTTTTGCCATGGACCATCAAGGTTATTTTCATCGACAATTTTCTGCAGAGCTTCTGGGCGGAATAATGTAGCCTGTCCACCTAGAACATAGGTGCTCCCTCCGTGATATTGGAGGTTTAAGAGCCACGCTGCCATATCCTGCTTTTGCTGATGGGTCCACCATCGTTGAATCGGACCGCCATATTTTCCACTTTTCATTTTTACTTCATAATGGGGATCATCCCGGTTAATAGAACTTTTTTTGAGAGGCATTCTCATCGTATATTTTGCCATGACCCCACCAATATTTCTCGCACTCATCAGGCCAGCCCAAAGATTGATTAATGCATTAGGAGCCATGCGACTGTCCGCATCCATTCCAAGTATCGCCTTCACTCCCTGACGATATTTTTCTTGGAAAGGGGTTAGCTGTTGATCATACAGATCCATTACATCTCCATAAATACTCTTCCAGGCTGTATTTAATGCTCCAACCTTTCGTTGTTTGTTTCCCTCAGTTCGCAATACAGTTACGCGTAAATTTAATTCATGTCCAGCGGTAAAGGCTACTTCCTCAGTTTTGTCCGTGCAATTGTCCGCAATAACAAATATATCAAGCTCGATATTTGGCGGCAGTTCCTGATCGGCCAACCCTTCCAGACAATCTCGAATAGAGTGTTCTTCGTTATGTGCAGGTATAAAGGCGACAATACGTGGTTTGACATATACTCTTTTCAGTCCTGACAGATCAATTGATGAATTCATCTTACCCCTCCAAAAATCAGCAATGAACAACTTCTACGTCATTCTATTTCGATATATAGAACAAAAGAACTGAAGTGGAGGGTTTTTTAAAATGAAAAGGTAAAAAAGTTTGGGTATTTATGTAGGTCGGTAGTCGCGTGTGGGTCTTTTAATCTGGGAAAAGGACCGTGTCTACAAGGGAGAGGAGAACATATATAGGTATATACGTCACAGTAAAGGAGAGGTATGGTATGAACACACTTGAATTCATCTCTTCCCTTATTCATTCAGTTATCTGGCCAACGGTTGTGTTTGTTTTAGTTTTACTATTTAAAGAGCATTTAGTTCAATTTATTTATTCTATTAGAAGGGTTTCCTTTCGAGAGGTGCATGTGGATGTTGCAGAGCGGTTGACTGAAATGGAATCGAGTGCAGGAGGACAGACACGTAGCTTGAACGCACATGAACCAGCTGAGGGGCACGTAGAAAGCATGATACGGCTGACGAACCAAGTTGATGACATTGCATCTTTTTCACCTAGAGCAGCAATTCTCTATACGTGGTCCATTGTAGAGAGTAGCATTTATGACATCATTAAAGAGCAATCAAGCTTAAATACTGGAGATATAACGCTTTATTGGAAATGGTTAAAAAAGAAAAAAGTCCTTGATCGTCACACGATGAAACTTCTACACAACATGCATCAATTACATGAAGATGTCGCCACAAAGCAAGGTACACATGAAGTGACTCCCTCCGATGCTAGAAGGTTCTGTACATTAGCCCAGCGTATCGTAAGAGCCATTCGGGAGAGGAGCTGATGGTGCGGGTGGGACAAGTTAAACGGGGTGATAGTAAAAAGTTGCTTCTATGAAAAGAAAAATGAGGAGCTGCTGCACAGGAACATGCCTGTTCAGCTGCAAATCCTATTTTGAAATGGACCAAACCTGCTCAACAGACCAGATGTGGGTGTCAGCATTCTCTTTATTCATCTTTGACGCTACATCTTTTGCTTCTTGGAACGTGGTGAACGTTTTTTCTGTTAGATTGTTATGCTCTCGGTGTAATGACTTTGTTTGCTTAATCGTTTGACAGACAATACGATACATATAGATCCCCTCCAAGAATTTTAGAAAGCAGTAGATCTAAAAAAAATGAGTGAACAGATCTTCATCTATTCACTCAGTACGGATGATTTATCTTTTTATTGTCTCATACAAGTGGGGGAATAGATAGGTATATATCATTTATGGCTTATTACAAGCTACGTTTTGTGTATAGCGAATACTAATTAGCGACTCGAAAAAGGGCAAATTGTTGTAAAAAAATAAATACATAAAAAAACATTAGCAGAAGAGAGAATGAGCTCTTTGCTAATGTTTTTTATATGGGTAGGAGCAAACCATGCTTATGCTGGCATTGCATTCCCTATTATTTTCAGCTTTCAACCTTTCTGAAAAGCAAACGAATTAAGTTTGTTATCGTACCTAAAACAAGTGATACCCCAGCAGCAAATAAAATGACGCCTAAAACCGTACCTAAGGTTGGCGCACCAATGATTTGGATAATAAAAAATACGAAAGACAAAACAAAAATAATAATGTAGTCGAGTATCCTAAATTGTCTCACTTAAATCGCCTCCTTTTGTAAAAACAACTACGACAACCTATGAAACCTAAATAAGGAGTTATTCATTTTTTATCTGCTTAGATTTAATATAAAACCGAAAAATGAATTTACAAGTAAATATAAAGAAAATTTCACAATTTTTTGTCGACATCATTATCATTTCTACAAACTTAATGTTCACTTTTTACGTTTGTATGAAGCGTATAAATAGAAGCATGCTAACTTATTAGCAGAAGAGACAAGTTGATCAGTACCAAGGTAAAAAAGGGGCAAATGCGCGGAATCACTCTGATATTGCGCGAAGTTGGAGCCGATATGCTCGAAAAAATGAATAAGGCGCAAAAACCAAGCTCGAGTGCGCCTTCCCTATGAAGAAATGATCTAAAAATTTGAGAATGCGCGATATGATAGAGTAAACGTGCGATACCAAGTGGCTGGAAGCATTAGCAAGAGAGGTGGGCAGTTCATCAAGAAGTACGGCGCTTTTACCAAGAGCAGGGAGCCGGTACCAAGAGAGACGGGGACGATAGCAAGAACTTTGTTACGTTTACCAAGAGCGTACAGCTGATACCAAGATCAATCACCGTTTATAAAGAAGGATGATGCCTTTACCAAGAACGAAGCCCATCTTCAAGAGCAATGCTCAGGTTATTATGAAGCGCACAGCCTTTACCAAGACGCATGCAATTACCCTCATATCAAAAAGCTAGGCTCCCCTCATGGCAGAGGAACTTTTTTAAATTTAGGTTTGACATTGTATATATCGGTTATATACAATATATACAAAGAATACACTTTGCGAGGTACTGATGAATATAAATCTATCTAACTCTTCACAAGAGCCGATTTACATGCAGGTCAAAGACCAAATTAAACAAAGCATTTTGCGAGGTGAACTACAGGAAGGTGAATCGCTTCCTTCCATGCGTCGTCTGGCTCAGGATCTCCGGATTAGCGTCATCACCACAAAAAGAGCATACGAGGAGTTGGAGCGTGAGGGCTTTATCACCTCCATTGTAGGAAAAGGCTCTTTTGTTGCCGGGCAAAGCAATGATCTCATCCACGAGAAGCGTCTAAAGATGATTGAAGAGAGCTTAGCCAGTGTTGTAGCTGAAAGTAAGAACCTAAACATTTCCTATCAACAGCTAGAGGAGTTGCTAAGGATGCTTTACGAGGAGGAAGAGTAGTGGAAGATGTGGTTACACTTCAACATGTGAATAAAGCCTATAAAGATTTTGCTTTAAAGGATATTTCATTTTCGGTTAAAAAAGGGTATATTACCGGTTTTATCGGACCGAACGGGGCAGGTAAAACAACTACCATTAAGCTAATGCTTAACCTCCTAGAGGCAGATTCAGGTAGCATCAATGTCTTTGGTCACAACTACTTAGGCCATGTAAATGACATCAAACAACGTATTGGCTTTATTTATGCGGATCATCATTTGTATGGTCATTTAACCATTGAAAAGATGAAACGTGTCCTTGCCCCCTTTTATAAAAATTGGGATGACCAGGTATTTGCAGAGTATGTGGAACGTCTTCAATTACCTTGGACCAAAAAAATCGGCCACTTGTCGAAGGGTATGGGAACAAAGCTTTCCATTGCCATCGCCCTTTCTCATCACGCTGATTTGATTATCCTAGATGAACCCACCTCGGGATTAGATCCCATTAGTAGAAGAGAAATTCTTGAGCTGTTAACAGAAGTGATTCAAGACGAGGAGAAGACGGTCTTTTTCTCGACTCACATTACAACCGACTTAGAACAAATTGCTGATTACATCACATTCATTGATCAGGGAAGCATTGTGTTTAGTGAAAGCAAGGAATCTATTACAGAACGATATTATCTTGTTCGTGGCGCAAATGAGTTACTAGATAAAGATATTCGTAGCCTGTTTGTACAAGTAAGACAGACCTCTGTAGGTTTTGAAGGTCTAACGAATCAAGCAGAGCTTGTAAGGCGTTTAATGGAAGATCATGTTGTGATGGAGCGAGCTTCGCTTGAGGATATTATGGTGTACACCGTAGGAAAACGTAAGGAGGAATAATCGTTGAGACAAATGGTGTCGTGGCTAAAACGATGTGTATGGACCATTCTTTTATTTGGTACCGTTTATTTCATTCTTTATTTGATAGATCAAACTTCATGGAACCCGGGATGGTGGAATGATCGAATCTTTGAACGTATCCAGACTGCTGTGCCCGAAGGCTGGTTCGTGAATCAATTTGCCTTCTTTGATCTGTATGAATTTAATTTTTTGATTACTGTGTTAGGCGTAGGGATGATACTAGGAATCATCTGGGATTTGTATTATTACGTACTGTTAAATAAAAAGGAGGACCAAAGTGATGGCGGCTATACTTGAGGTTGATCAACTACAGAAGACGTATGCTGATTCAAATTTTGGCTTAAAAGATATATCCTTTGCCATTCCTTATGGATCCATTGTCGGCTTTATTGGTGAAAATGGCGCAGGAAAATCAACGACGATGGGGTCCATTCTCGGCACACTTCATAAAGACAGCGGCACGATTAGAATCTTTGGGAAAGAAATGGATGCAAAAGATGTGCACATTAAAGAAGACATTGGTGCAGTCTTTGATACGGTAAAATTACCGGGTGGTTTAACTGTGAAAAAGCTAGAGCGAGTGTTTCAACAGCTTTACTCTAATTGGAACAAAGAAACCTATTCCAACCTGATTCAACTGTTTTCTTTACCTAAGGATAAAAAAATCAGCGGCTTCTCACGCGGGATGTCTATGAAGTTATCCGTCGCTGTCGCTTTATCACACGAGGCAAAGCTCTTAATCTTAGACGAAGCCACTGCCGGACTTGATCCAGGTGGTCGAGAGGATATGCTCAAGGTTCTAAGAGAGTTTGTGAAGGGTCAAGAGCGAAGCATTCTGCTCTCCTCACATATCACAAGTGATATTGAACAAATTGCAGACCGCCTCATTTTTATTAAAAGTGGGGAGATCTTATTACAGGAAACAAAGGAGGAGATTTTAAATCACTACGGAATCGTTCAATGTGACCCTGTTGAATATCAGAACATTCCGTCAGAAATTAGGCTAGCTACGAGAGGCAATGAGGTATTCTTTGATGTGCTCGTTTCAGATAGGGAAAAGCTGCCTAGCTCGTTACAATCTAAACGTTTTTCAATTGATGATGTCACATTACTGCTCATGAGAGGTGAACGAGTATGAAGGGTTTGTTGTTGAATCAGTATTATGCGGTGGAAAAAACAATTTGGTGGTACATTCCGCTCTCGCTGGTACTAGCAACGGGTTTAGTGTTTTTTGATCATCCGATAGTCCAAAGATTGGCGGCATTTATACCTCTTATCTTATTAGGGGGTGCTGCGTTAGAAGTGTTAAAGCAGGAAGCGAAGTCTGGATGGAGTCAGTACGTCTTAACTTTACCGATTAAGCGAACATGGGTGGTACAAAGCCACTATTTATTCTTCTTTTTACTTGTTCTTGTAGGAATTGTGATTGGTCTTGTTGCCTACCTCATTGCACAGCTTATATTTGGAATTGGGCTAAGCAATGGGTATATACATGGTCTAATGACTGTACTGGGATTAGTCTTTACTCTTGGTTTCGTATCTTATCCACTTACCTATATTCTAGGAACTGAAAAAGCTGAAGTGATCTCCTACATTGGTGTAGGTGCTGGTCTTGGAATGTATGTCTTAATTGGGGCCCTATTTACGTTTCTGCCCCTTAATAACGTACCGTTCATTAACCCAGATATTCTTTTTCCTGTTAGTTTTTTGGCTATCAACTTTATTCTATTTATCATCTCGTATATCATTTCAGTCCAAGTGTATAAGAGGAAAGAGTTCTAAAAAATGTGTATGAGGTGAATGAATTGTCCAACAGAGTATATCTTAGAAAACTCGAACCAACCGATCTGCTAAGTCTCCACCAAGCTCTTGATGATGAGGAAATCCTTTACATGACCGGCACGCGTCGGACCTTTACATTCGAACAGGTTCAGCAATTTTACAAAAAGTGTGTAGAAGACGATACACGCCATGACTTTGCCATTTGCTTGACAGAAAATGATAGGCTCATTGGTGATTTGGCTATTATGAATATTGAGACAGAAGATCACAAAGCGGCTTTTAGAATCGCCCTTTACCGAACCGATCTCACTGGAAAAGGCTACGGAACAGAAGCTGTTAAACAAGCCATAGAATTTGCGTTTGATGAGCTTGGATTAAACCGGCTACAGCTAGAAGTCTACTCCCACAATCCACGTGGTTACCATGCGTATAAAAAGGCAGGTTTTATTGAAGAAGGCAGACTTCGACAAACGCTGTACATGAATGGTCAGTATTCTGATGAAATTATTATGTCGGTGCTGCGGGAGGATTATGAGGCGAGACGGGGATAGGTTTGGATGTAACGCGATTGCGTGGAATGAGTTAGAGTGCGCAAGGCCATTCACTAAGTTCTATAAAACAAGCTTAAAGAGCAGTAGGATATTCTACTGCTCTTTAATAACTCAAAAGGGTGGACTCCTTCTTCCATTGGCTTCTTGGGCGAGTGGTTTTGTACCATTGCAGGCAAAGGATAAAGATGATAGCAAGATCTACAGCATCCCCACCGTAATACATGATTTGGCTTCCGAGTTGGGCTTGGTCGCCTGGGACTCCATTGGGAGGCTGGGCATAGAGGTATTTAGATAAGATATTGTGCGCAGCTAGGGCAAGGATTAAAACGATGGAACGATAAAGGTATGAAAGACGATGTGAGATTGGATCGATATATAGAATAGATGCAGTGAACAGGTACCCAGCTATAAATACATGTAGATGAATAAACAAATGTAAAAACACATACTCATGCATAAGTGGATACAGTTCAGTTGTATATAATAGCCAAAGGCCGCCAACATTTATAAGTGTTGTAAAAATCGGATGCAGGCTGATTTGTCCCACCCAGCTTTTGAGCAAACGAGTAATAAATCTTGCAGGCTGTACTGGAAGGGTTCGAAGTAGTAAACTCATTGGAGCGGCTAAAACCAATAGCAAAGGTGCTAGCATTCCTAATAATAGGTGTCCCATCATATGCGCAGGGAACCAAAGGTGTCCTAAATCAGCCAAAGGACCAAATACGGCAACCGTTGCACAAAAGCTTCCGGATACAGCGCAAATAATTCTATGAAGCGGCCATTGTTTGTAGGATTGATTTGAGATGACAACCGCAACTAAATAGCCAATCAACCCCATCAAAAAGAAGCTTGCCAGAATCAGCTGAGGAATCATATTAATCATAACTCGATGACTTCCTGTAACGTCGTAACAAGAAGATGCCAGCAATAATCATAACTCCTGCTAAGACGTTCCAAATTACATCATAGACCCACACATTTTCCACGTAGCGAATTTGATGAATTCTCATCCATTTGTGCTGGATGATACCATCATATAGCTGAAAACTCCCTGCGCCAAGCAGCACGCCTCCCCACCATTTCAGGGGCACGTATGCGTCTCGCCGTTTTATGTCAGCTAGTAAAAACAACGAGGCAATGGTCGCAAACCAGCTAAAGGCATGGAATATTCCATCCGAAATGAGGCCAATATCTGTGGTTGCTAAATCATAAAAATGATGCCAGCGCAGTAATTGATGAAAAACAGCCTCATCAATAAACGCAGCAAATCCAATACCAAATAGAACGCCGGACCATACATTACGGTTTTTGGATTGGCTAGCCACAAGTTCCTCCTATATACTTTGTCTTTTTAACCATTATCCCCTTGACTAGGTAGAACTAAACTAGAGTGAGACGATAGCTTTCTAACATTAACTGAATGCAAAAGTATACTCAAGGGTGCAGATTTCTAGAGAAGGTAGGAGATCCTATAGTTACATTCGATCACACTCAGCACATGCATGTGGGCTATTACGAAAAAGGCATAGACTTTGAGGCAACTTTTTTAAAAGTAGCGGGTCAGGAGAAATGGTGCCTGTACTTTGAGCAGAACTTCTACCAGGTAGTGCTCCATGGGGATTATTCAGAGGATGAAACGTTTGGTTCATTAGTGGCAGTAATAAACGGGGACCTCACCTACGAACTAGGATGCTTAGTACTTAAGCAGTTCCTAGAACGAGAGAAATTAATAAAAAAAGAGTAGCTCATGGTTAAAACTACGTAACACCTACCTAAATGTTTAATTTTAGAAAAACGGGGAACTCTAAATAAACGTTTGTTTAAATCAATCAGAGGATGGATGAACCATGTTATATTTACTTGCAATTTTATTACCACCAGTCGCGGTTTTACTTGTAGGAAAACCATTTCAGGCACTCTTAAATTTTATTCTGACTTTGTTTTTTTGGGTTCCTGGCGCAATTCACGCGTGTTTGGTTGTTGCCGATAAGAAGGCAGACGACCGGGCAAGGAGATATGGACGTCATAGATAAGGGTCAAGACCTTATTAGTGTATAAATAGTCATAAATAAGTGTGGGTACAGCAACAGATCTACTGTTGCTGTTTTTTTGTGCAATCATTTTCCAGTTGTATAAAGAACGTATGTTCGGTTATACTACTTACTATGAGGTGGGATAATGGATGATACGAGAAGATATGTATCCTTTAGTGAATCGATTTATTGTCTGTTCAACTGCACGTAATGTGATTGAGAGGCATTTGAGGAAGCTGCCGACGGAGCGGCTTAGAATGATGTCTTATGAGCTAGGCAAGGAATTGCATGATTTAAAGAAGGAGATGCATGCACGTGAAGTGAAGCTAGCCAAAATGCCACCATCTAGTGCAGATTTCTATGGATACACCCTCTATCACAGAGGGTGGCGGTCAGAGCATCAGGTTCTTAAAGCGATTATTCAAAGGGATGTCGAGCTGCTTATTGATGAATTAAAAGTAAAAACAGCCAAAAAATCTTTAAGCTGAGGCCAAATACGAGCGGTCTCGGCCTTTTTTATCGTTCTCATTTGAAGTCTTAAATGCCGATAGTATACAATAGTAGATAATATATGAAAGAAGACGACGTAGGCTATAATGAAAGCGCTTCACATTGGGTCATACTCATTTGAATCTTTGGTACCATTAAGGTGGCTCAACTATGTTCAAGAAGTTTAAAGTTAGAACGGTTCTTTTTAGCAGCTTTGCTTTGTTTATTATTGTGCTTTTTTCCGTTGTTATCTTGGTCTCTTACAGAATTATGGTTAATGAAATGGTGACTCATACCACTGCCCATCAAGAGGAGGCATTGGGGTTATACAGTAATGAGATCAACAACCAGCTTCGTGCAGTTGAAGAGATGTCACTTATGTTATCAACAAATAGTACGTTACAGAATTTTTTACAAGGTACGTATAATACAGAGCGGTACTACTATCAGAATCAACGTTCCAATGTTCATTCTTATTTGTATCAAGTCATACTTAGTATGTCTTTAGTTGAATCGATTGATGTCTATATGGACCAACCGCCAGCTTATGATCAACAGCTCCCCATTCGTTATTTGTCCATTCTTGATTTGCATGACCATCCAGAAAATGAAACCTATATTCAAGGGGATGAGGGGTGGCTTGGTCTCCATCAAAAGCATTTACAAGAGGATGGAGAAGAGATCGTTTCCTATTCTCGAAATATTTATTCGCCTAATGGAAATCTTCGTGGCGTGCTGGTTCTGAATATTCCCATTTTAAAATTTAGATCTTTCATTGAAGGAAATGGAGACTATATAAGAAATCGAGTCCTTCTAGACTCAAATCAGCAAATGATTGCAGCGGTAGGTCATTCTGAGCTTGCTTCTGAATTTAACAAGTGGCAGTCCGTATTTGAGTCTGAGAAGGGAAAGCAGGAAAGTGAGCAAGGCTTGATGGTCTGGTCACCGTTAAACGAATCTGGATGGAAATTGGTAGAGCTAACTCCGAGGGAAGAGTTAACAGGTGGTGGTGCTCGAATGGCCAAAGTGTTATTTGCGCTTGGGTTGGCCGCAATGATATCTGCTTTGTTTGCTACCTATTTTCTCTCGGTAAGATTCACAAGACCGATTCTGGTGTTATTGAGTGCCATGCGCCATTATGGTCAAGAGGAAAAGTTAGTAGTCCCTCGGGATTATCACAATGAATTTGGAAAGCTTTTTGCAGGGTTTGAGCGGATGACACAACGAATCAAAAAACTGCATCGTTCGCTTGAGGAACAAAGCTACCTCCAACGCCAAGCTGAAATTAGTGCGTTACAAGCTAATATTAATCCACACTTTTTGTACAATACGCTGGATCAGCTTAATTGGATGGCGATTGCAAGAAATCAGCAGGATATGAGCAAAGTCATAGAATTAACAGGTAATATGCTAAGAATTGGACTTTCCAAAGGAAAAAGCTTGATACCGATTACAGATGAATTGGCACACATACAATATTATATGGAGATTCAGCAATATCGTTTAAGTGAGGGGTTTACTTATGAATTTAGAATCGAACAAAGTACGGAATCCTATTATGTTCCTAAATTTACCCTACAACCACTTATAGAAAATGCTATCATTCATGGCTTCCACCGACGTAACAAAGGTCAAATTCGGGTCACGATTAAAGAATATGAGAACAGTCTACTCATTGAGGTTACGGATAATGGATGTGGATTTAATACTGAGAATATCAGTAAGAGAGGCTACGGCATTGAAAATGTGGAAAAGCGTATAAAGGCTTTTTTTGGAGAGGAATATGGAATAACGCTATGGAGTAAGCAAGGAGTAGGAACGATAGTCAAGATCACGTTAGCTAAACAAAAGAATGATCAAATCAGAGGTGGGGACGTTTATGTGGAGAACCGTGATCATTGATGATGATGTACAGGTATTAGCTGGTTTGAAGACAATTATTCCTTGGAAAGATCTTCAATTAACACTTGTAGGTGAAGCGAGAGATGGTCAAGAGGGAGTAGACCTCATACGAGAAGTGAAGCCACATCTTGTAATTACAGATATTTATATGCCTGTAATGGATGGTCTGGAAATGATTCAACACCTCTCCGCAAAAAGCGAATACAACGGAAAATGTGTGATTTTAAGTGGGTATTCTGATTTCGAATACGCTAGAAAAGCACTTCGTTTACGAATTGATGAATACCTTTCAAAACCCACCTCTCCAGAAAAGCTGAAAGAGGTCCTGAAGAGAGTAACCAAGCAATTAGAAGATCAACACTCCACGCTTTTAAAACAAGAAGAAATAGAGGATCAATTAAAATCATACGAGTCATTATTGGAACAACGTTGGCTAAGAGAAATTGTGGTCGGTGAGTGGGTTGAAACCAATTCCTCATTCCCTGCAACCTCTCTTAAAGAGAAATGGGAAGGGAAGCAGCATCTCGTATGTGTCATGGCAGTTCACCATCGGAAAAGTATGAATCAAAATGTAACGGATTGGCACTTACTTCGTGTGGCAGCCCGCAATATCGTGAATGAAATTGCAAAAAAGCACCCCTTTGATGTGGAATGGATTGATCTCTACAATGAGTATTCGGCTTTGTCGATTCATTTTGATCAAGGTGTCTCATGGGCTTCAGCATTATTACATCTGCAACAAATGACTTCAGAGGTCGTAGTAGCCGTATCCACCTACTTGAAACTAAAAGTAATTATAGGAATTGGTAAGCCGAAGGCGGATTGGCAACAGCTTTTTGAGTCCACGACAGAAGCAATGCAGGCTTTGAAAGAGCCGGCTTGCTTTTCTGAATGGCACCCTCAAGTAGCGATCTCAGAATTACGGGAGAAGACGACTGATCAAGAGAAGCAAGATAGCAAAGAACTATCATGGTTTTATTTACGCATCGTGGAGGCGATTCGATTTGTGCGGAGGGATGAAGTAGAGAGGTTGCTTGATCAATGTCTCAGTCAACTTGAATCAGAAAACAAACTAACGACTCCAGACCAATTGCGTATTGCCGGAACTGAGATCTGGACAGCGATTACTTATTCAATGCATCATACAGGAATGTCAGTTGAGGATATTTTTTCAGATATGGATTTAAATGAAGAGTTAAACAAGGTGTTATTTCAAGTAGAGCTTAAAGCACTGTTATTATTAAAGGTTGACCGAATCTTTAGTTACTGGAAGCTGGATGATAATACACGCCATAAACGAGCGATTAAGAAAACCCTAGAATATATCCATAATCAGTACCATGAAGACATAACCATCCAAGACATTGCAGCTGAATTAAACCTATCGAGAAATTATCTGGGACAGCTTTTTATAAAGATAGTAGGTGAAACATTTAAGTCGTATGTAACAAGGGTCAGACTGGAAAAAGCAAGAAGACTTTTAATTGAAGGGGAGGGGCTTTTAGTGTATCAAGTGGCAGAATCAGTAGGCTATAGCCATATCCCTTATTTCACAAGACAGTTTAAGCAATACTTTGGCTGTAGTCCAACAAAGCTACTTAAGGAGTCCGAAGAAAAACAAATGCATTCCCATTAAGCTGACAAACAAGCGGTGGCCTTTTCTCTACTTAGTAGGGAGGAGGCCTTATTCTATGAGAGTTTTTCCATAAGGTGCTTGTAAGGGATGCAATTTTTTTGCAACTTTTTTAACGTTTGTGTCCTATTCAACAAAAGAGAAAGCGTTTACAATTAATGAAAGCGTTTTAAAAAAGGGGAGGGACATTTATGAAGAAGACGAAAAACAGGTTAATGCTTAGCTGTTTATCTCTAACATCCGTTCTTATTTTTGCTGCATGTTCATCAGAATCCGGTGGCGGTGAAGGTGGAGGCAATACTGGAGGAGCTGCTGATGAAGGCGGTGAAGAAGCAGATGTGCAAGAAGGCCAAACCGAATTAAGAGTTTCTTGGTGGGGCGGACAGGAAAGACATAATCGCACCATTGAAGCAATTGAGCTATTTGAAGAAAAGAATCCTGATATTGCAGTGAGTACGGAATTCAGTGGGTGGGATAGTCACTGGGAACGTTTGTCTACGCAAGCAGCAGGTCGGAACCTTCCAGATGTTGTGCAGATGGATCTTCAGTATCTAAATGAATATGTCTCAAGAGATTTGTTAGTTGACTTAAATGAATATGTAGACTCAGGTACGATTAACTTTGATAACGTTGATGAAGCGCTTATTGAAGGTGGGATTGTAGACGACAGCCTATACGCGGTCAACCTAGGAACAAATTCACTATTTGTCCTTTACGATCCGGCTATTTTTGAAGAGGCTGGGGTGCCTGTTCCTGAGCCTGGTTATACATGGGAAGAATATGCAGATACGGCCAGAGCACTCTATGATGAATTAGGCGTCTATTCTGGAGAATTTTCGATTATGCCGTTTTTCAGTCACTATTTGCGACAGCATGATTTATGGCTTTACAACGAAGATTATACAGAGATGGGTTATGACGACCAGTATTTAATTGATTTCCTTGATATGTACAAGGAACTGCTCGATGACGGAGTAGTACCTGGTCCTGATGTGACAACTGATATCCATGGCTTGGAGGATCAACTTATCATACATGGAGATTCTGCAACCCTCCCAGAAAACAGCAATCTTATCATTGCATATGTCTTGGCGGCAGATCGTCCGCTGGAGATGACAACCTTCCCGGTAGTAGAAGGTGGATCAAATGGACATATCTTAAAGCCTGGTCAATTTTTATCAATTTCCTCTCAGTCTGAAAACCAAGACGAGGCAGCGCGCTTCATCGATTTCGTTACAAATGATCTTGAAGCGAATGAGATTCTAAATGCAGAAAGAGGCGTGCCGATTTCTTCAGAGGTTAGAGATCATATTTACGAGGACTTAGATGAAGTAGAGCAAATGCAGTTTGATTATATGGATTTAGTAGAGGATTATGCCGCTCCGATTCATCCACCAGAGCCACCAGGTACAAGGCAAATAGGTGAAGCGTATACGCGCTTACTGGAAGAGCTTTCTTATGACATGATCACAACAGAAGAGTTTGCAGAGAGATTCAGGGAAGAAGCAGAAGGCATTCTCAACAATTAATAGGAACAACACGAGAAAGAGGCAGGGTGTTTGCTTCTTTCTCTTTTAAAAAGGAGGCATATCAATGGCCGGCACAGAGAAGGTAGGAGTGAAGCAAACCTTAAAGCCTGAATTATCTAACGAAGCTAAACGGAAACGAAGAAAGCAGGAGCTCATTGCATATGCTTTTATTTCTCCTTGGTTACTTGGTTTTTTTGGTTTTGTAATTGGACCTATGCTTGCATCTCTATACTATTCATTTACAGACTATGACATGCTATCTAGTCCAACATGGGTTGGCTTAAGTAACTATACTGATTTACTTACAAGCGATTCGCGATTTCGAACCTCCGTTCAAGTGACGTTATTATTTGTTTTAATCTCAACACCGTTAAAACTAATTTTTGCCTTAGCTGTTGCCATGCTATTTAACAATAATAGAAGAGGAGCGGGCTTTTATACAACGGTATTCTATATTCCTTCCATTATTGGCGGAAGTGTAGCAGTCGCTGTGATGTGGCGTCAATTATTTGGTGGGCAGGGTGCCATTAATGACTTTCTATTATTTCTAGGTATTGAAGGTCGTAACTGGATTGCTAGTCCCGATCATGCCTTAGGTGTCTTGATCCTTTTGGTCATCTGGCAATTTGGCTCACCTATGATTATTTTTCTTGCAGGACTGAAACAAATACCAAAAGACTTGTATGAGGCAGCGGTTGTTGATGGAGCAGGAGCCATTCAGAAATTCTTCTCAATTACCCTACCGCTACTCACACCAGTTATCTTTTTTAATTTAATTATGCAAATGATCGGTGGCTTTCTTGTCTTTACACAGGCATTTATCACAACAGAAGGTGGACCACTCGATCGTACTTTATTCTATGCTCTTTATCTCTATGAAAGAGCCTTTCAAAACTATCAGATGGGTTATGCATCAGCTATGGCTTGGATGCTGCTTATCGTGGTCGCTATCATTACCGCGTTAATATTCTACAGCTCAAAGAAATGGGTCTATTACGAATCGGAAAAGGGGTGAAAATATGGACAAACATCAAAAGATGAGAACGATTTTATATCATTCTGTTGTCATCGTCTTTGGCGTAATTATGTTATACCCAGTCTTATGGATGATAGCGAGCTCGTTAAAGCCACACACAGAGATCTTTCAACAAGCTTCCTCCCTTATTCCTTCTACATTAAATTGGGGAAACTATTCGGAGGGATGGGCAGGGTTTGGTCGAGTTGGGTTTGATCAAATTTTCGCAAACTCCCTCTTCGTTTCAACGTTAAATATATTGGGAGCATTATTTTCTTCATCCTTTGTGGCTTATGGATTTGCTAGGTTAAATTTTCGTTTCAAAAAGACGTTATTTGCCTGTTTAATAGGAACCTTAATGCTTCCGATGCAGGTTACGTTGATTCCACAATACATTTTGTTTAATTATTTTGGCTGGGTCAATACCTTCTTGCCATTAATTGTACCTGCATTTGTAGGTGGAGCTCCATTTTTTATCTTTTTGATGGTTCAGTTTATCAGAGGAGTACCTCGCGAGCTTGATGAAGCAGCGGTTATTGATGGGTGTTCAACCTTTGGGATTTTTTGGAGGATTATTTTACCATTATGTAAACCGGTGTTGGTTACAGTGACTATTTTTGCTTTTATGTGGAGCTGGGATGATTTCTTTGGTGCCCTGATTTATCTAAATGACCCAGGGTTATATACAGTTGCATTAGGACTAGCTAGTTTTCTTGATTCTTCGGGAGTTAACTCATGGGGACCACTTCTTGCTATGTCTACATTATCCTTGTTACCACAATTTATTATTTTCTTATTCTTTCAAAAGTATCTCGTGCAAGGGATTGCAACGACGGGTCTCAAATAATCCTTTTCTTTGGAAATATATAGATTATAATAAAAGGAAAACGATGAGTAGGTGTAAGGCGCATGTTTTTGATTATCTTAATGGTTGCATTTTTTATCGTGTTTTATATTAGCTCAAACAATATTGAGAAGAGCTTAAAACGGATGGAAGAGCAAAATCATCAAATCATAAGGCTTCTCAAGCAGAATAATGAAATAAAGTAAGTAAGACGCAGCGGAGTTGAGCTGCGTCTTTTTTAGTGCGGTCTGGAAGTCCCTGTGCCTATGTCAGAAGTAAATGTCCGTCTGTATTCATTTGGTGACATGTGCTTAAATCGCTTGAAGACCTTAATAAAGTAGCTAGTGTGTTCGAAGCCAAAGTGTCTGGAGATATCATCGATACGTTGATTTGAAACAATCAATGATTTACAGGCTTCTTCTACTTTCTTCTGATGAACATATTCAATGAAGGTCAGGTTAGTTTCCTTTTTAAACAATCTACTGAAATAACTAGGATTCAGGTAAAGTGCATTAGCGACCGTCTCCATTTGAATCTTCTCGTGAATATGATCCTCTACATATAATTTAGCTTCCAGGATTTCTCCCTTTATTAAAGAATGAGAAAGAGTCATTTGCTGCATTACATCCATCAGTCTTCTAAGCATCGCATCCTGTAGTTCATGAAGGTACTCACATCGGTCAATGAGTAAAGATAGCTCACCTAATGAGCGAAAGCCGATACCTGAGGCTTGTTCAGCTTTATGTTCAATGCGTTCTAGTGTATAGAAGGCCCAAGTTTTGACGGTCCTTGAATCATAGTGCTTCTCACTAATAAGCGAGAACCACTGAGAGATCTCTTTGAATAGTTCATTCTTTTTAGAGTGCATTAACAAACGAACAACGTATGCGAGATCAGGTGTAATTTCCTCATAAATATCAGCCTTTGCATGAGCAAGAGGGTGGTGGGGAAGATCCAATGTTTGATAAAAAATTTGATTCTCTGTTTGCAATGAATTCTGTATGTGTTTTGGTTCTTGATGTTTCTTCCAGCGTGATTTTAACGTTATAATAGCCGCTTCAAATTCCTTGGGTTCGAGGGTATCTTTAAGCAGATAATCACAGACAACTAAACGAACCGCTTGTTGCGCATAGGAAAAATCATCGTGACAAGAAATAATGAGAGCTTCCATGTTTTCGTTTAATTGCTTCAGTCGTTCTATTAGATCAAGTCCATTTAGCTTAGGCATATCAATATCTGTAACTAATAAGTCTGGAGGATCCGACAATGCCAGGGATAGAGCTTCTTCACCATCTCCTGCCGTGCCAATTACATGCAGCCCAAGAGAAGACCAATCAATCGCCTGTTCCATAAAATGAAGCATTTGAAAGTTATCATCAACGAGCATGACTTTCATTAACAGCTTCCTCCTTCACTAGGAAATTTGAGAGTGAATAAAGTACCTCGAGCTTCCTTACTAGTAACCGTTATTGAAAATAATGGACCATACTTTGTTAGTAGACGTTTGTATACATTCAAAAGACCGACACCATCTAAGGAGGAATTGGTTGGATGTAGCTCCTTGCTTTCAAAAATAGACTGATAGGCAGTTTGTGTCTCTGCGTTCATTCCTACACCGTTATCCTCTACAATAATACAAAGTACATTTTTCTCTACACTGGAACGAACAGTTATTGTCCCTTGCTTTGTGCCGAACCCATGCTTACAGGCATTTTCAAATAATGGCTGCAGTAAGAACCTAGGAACCTGCTGTTGAAGTGATAGATCATCTGTATCCTTGACCAAGAGTATAGGATATTGTCTCATGGCATTCATTAATTCCAAATAGTATTCGGTATGCGCGAGCTCTTCTTCTAATGTAAGTTGTTCTTGTGTTCGGTAAAGGTCTCTCATGTATTTACTTAAAGACAAAAGCAGTCTTGACGAAGAATGATCGCCATTTTGAATCATTCTGATGCGAATGGTATTTAAAATATTAAACAGGAAATGAGGTTTAATTTCTGCTTGTAAGGCATCCATCTCGGCTTTTCGTTTCATTTTCTGTTCAGATTGGATCCGATACACCATGTCCTCAATTTGGTCTAACATAGAATCAAAAGAGCTTCCTAAATACCCCAGCTCATCAGACCCTCGAACGTTGGATCGAACCGAAAGCTCACCAGCTTCAATTCGCTTAGCTGTGGCAGTAAGTGTATGAATAGGTTTTGCAAAACGATTGATGAGATAGATGCAGACAAAAATTAAAACAGAAAAAGCAATCATTTGTACAAATAAAGCACTAGTAAAAGCCTGCCAAATTCCATCACGAGCTTCACTATAAGGAGTATAGCGAACGAGACGTAAATTGCTTTGAGGAAGCTCCTTTGCTACAGCAACATAGTCTCCATCTGTGCCGTCCTCATTTAACTCAAGCATAAAAGGCTGTCCAACGAGAGATGAATCTTGATGATAGAGGATGATATTTGAATCATTAATAATGGTAAACGTGTGACTAGCATTCTCGGGTGATAGCAATTTATGGACGGTGGAGGTTTCAATCCCTCCGAATAAGTAGCCAGTGGTTGTTCCAGAATAGCTTGTGATTTTGCGGCCAATAACAAACAGGTAATCGGATGATGAATATCCTAGTTCCAAATCACTTATGCTGAACCATTTCGTTTGATAGGGGGAAAGCTCATCCAATTCAGTTGCCCACTGATTAATGGTTTCATCAGAATATTGATTTCTAAAACCTGCTTGAGAAAGGAACCACTGTTCTTCACTTAATAAGGCTAAATGAATATCGTTATAACGAGTGATATGCTCTAAGCGCTCATTTATCACTAAATAATCCAAGGGCTCAAAACCATTTGATAAGCTAGCATTTAATCTTTGTGGAATTTGTTCATCAAATTGCACGCTATTCATCGTCTGTATCAAACCGTCGATCTGAGATGAGACATAGGAATGAGAAAGTTCAAGTGCATTTTGCTCACTAATAACAGTCTGTACTTTTAAAGCGTCGAGACTTTTTAATAATGTATACGTACCACCCAAAGTTAAAGGAAGAATAATGATAATAAACAACAGAAGCAGCATTTTTGTCCTAAATGATCGTGGAGTTTTCCATAGTTGAGCTGCCTTTATTATCATGTCCTCACATCCTTTATTAAAAAGGGAGGTGTCAGGCACCTCCCTTGATCCTACTAATTAGCATTATTGTCGATTACTTGTTGTACACTTTCTTCAGCTCTCTCGATGGTTGTTTCCAAGTCTTGTTCTTCTAACAAGAACCGATCTGTCTCATTCATGTATGCGGTTACAACTTCCCCAATATAAGGAACCGGGATATTCATGTCAGCTGGCTCACTCGCCTCCAATGTAGCTTGTAGTGAGTCGCGATTAACCATCTCGATATTTGGCGTATTATCTAAGAGGTTGTCAAGTACAGTATCGATGTCAGCATTTTTGTAATCGGGATAGTACATACCTTGATCGAGAATACCTTCAGTAGTGTACCAGCGTATAAAGTCAAACGCCTCTTGCTTATGATCAGAACCAGAATAAACGGTAAGGAAATCAAGCCCAGCAGGAGTCGTGATAGGGTCGTTGTCATTAGCCTTAGGATAAGGGGCGAAGGCGGTCCTAAATGTAGAAGGCTCTTCTGGACGGCCACCAGCCTCATTAATCATCCAGCTCCCGGTCATAATCATCGCAGCACTTTCAGAAAAGAACTGTGGACGATAATTTAGATCAAGAGAGATGGTATCAGCGTGAGGTGTAGCAGACCCTTCATCTATTCCCCTTTGACGTATCTCTAAAGACTGGCGAATAATATCACTATTTATATTGGACGTGACACCATCATCTTGAACCAGATTGCTTTGCTCCGATTGATTCATGGCAGCCAATTTCACATAATCAACCCACGTATGAAAAAAGGTTCCGTATCGCTTAGAAGATCCTTCACCTTCTGTTAAAGCCTCGGCATAATCCATATAGTCATCCCAAGTCCAATCTACTGGAATATCAAGTCCGGCTTCATCTAAAGCGTCCTCATTTAGCATGACAAATGATTGATTATACTTCCCAGGAAGGGCATAGTATTGATTATCTACACTGGTGTCATTTTGATAATCATCCTCGTATTGAATTCCTGCCTCATCTAGGTAATCATTTAATGGCTCAAACATGCCTTGGCTAATTCGTTGCGAGTAGTTAGCAGCATCGTTGACCATGATAACATCAAGCTGATCACCAGAAGCTGCGGCCAAATCAATTTGTTGTAAGGTTTCATTTGCATCATTATTTTCAGGGGTAACGGATTCAATTTTGATGCCTGTTTCTTCTTCATAGGCAGCAAAGACTTCGTCCCAATTGTCTTGTTCTTCATTATACCAGTGATGGACACGAATGGTAGTTTGATCTGAATCTCCATCCCCTGAGCCTTCATTTGAACACCCAGTAACCAAAACAATAGCAGATAAACTGACACCGACGAACCATTTATTCGATAAGTTCATTTTTAGTTCCTCCCAAATCTTTTTTGTTATAACGTGTTATCCCTTTACCCCTCCGGAAGCAATCCCTTCAAGAACGTATTTCTGCCCAATAAAGAAAATAATCAGAAGGGGAATGATGGCAGAAACAGTGCCGGCCATAATGAGGCTATATAACTCACCACTCATCGTTGAAAACCGAGCAATTCCTAGTTGAATGGTTGCTAAAGAATCTGATCTTAGAAAGATGAGTGGCCCTTGATAATCATTCCATGTCCATATGAATCGAAGGATTGAATACGTTGCAATAGCTGGCATAATTAAAGGAACGGCAATTTTATAGAAAATCGTAAAATGATTAGCACCGTCAATTTTTGCAGATGCAATCATATCATCATGAATGCCTACAAAAAACTGACGAAGCATGAATGTGCCGAGCACGCTAAAACTATTAAGTAAAATCAATCCCAAATGGGTGTCAAATAAGTCAAGATACATAAAGAGCATAAATTGTGGTACTAGTATAGCTTGAGCAGGAATCATAAATGTTGAAAGCACAATCAAAAATGCAATGGTACGCCCTTTAAAGTTAATCTTTGAAAACCCATACGCCGCTAATGCAGAAACAACTGTTGAAATAATGGTAGTCGTTACCGTGACCTTTATAGAGTTCCAATAATAAAGCGGGAAGCTCCCTCCCCAAACGGATGCATAATTATCCCACCTCCAATCACTAGGAATCCATTTAATCGGATAAGCAAATACTTCATTTTCCAGCTTCAACGAGGCGGAAATCATCCAAAGAAACGGGAGAAGGAAGAGGATGCCACCAGCAACCATAAATATTGTGATAACCACTTTTGAAAGTTTCATGTTGATGACTCCCTTCTAGTAATTCACCCATTTTTTTTGAATGATCCATTGAACACCGGTAATGATGAACAAGATTAATAACAGAATCATAGAAATAGCCGAAGCATAACCTGAGCGTAGATTCTCAAATGCTTGTTCATATAAGTAGTACACGATAACAGAGGTGGAATAGCCTGGGCCTCCACTTGTTAGAACAACAATTAACTCAAAGGATTTAAAGCTATAGATAATTCCTGTGATGAGTAAAAAGAAGGTTGTAGGTGACAATGTTGGTAGAGTGATATTTTTAAATTTTTGAAGAAAATTAGCTCCATCTACCTCGGCAGCTTCATACAACTCCAATGGTATATTTTGCAAAGCGGCCATGTAGATAATGAGGTTAAATCCTATGGACGTCCAAATTGTAATTAAGATAACTGAAATGAGCGCCCAACTGGAATCAGCTAACCAACGAGGTGGATTTTCAATACCGATAGAAATAAGAAACTCATTTATTGGACCAAACGATGGATGGAACAATAACTGAAAAACAATCGCAATCGCAACGGTAGACGAAATGTATGGCATGAAATAAACAACCTTAAAGAAGCCTTTAAAATACACATACTTGTTAATAATAATTGCTAGCCACAAAGCAAGAATCATCGTTAATGGCACAGCGGCAATCAACCACACGTTATTTCGAACGGACTGAATGAATAATTGATCATTTAACAAGCGTTGATAATTCTCCAGGCCCACAAAAGCCATATCATCGATTCCTCTTATAAAGACCCAATCTGTAAAGCTCACAAATAAAGCAGCAAAAATTGGGATGATGACAAGGATCGTGGTCCCTATCGTCATGGGTGCGATAAATAAATAGCCAGCCAGCGTTTCTTTTGTACTAGCTTTTATTAAGGGGCGAGCTCTTGAGGTCTTGGTGGGCCTCGTTTTCGTTAAAGGATCCAACCGGTTCACATCCTCTCTTTCATAGCGACTAATTAGTACATCTCTAGCATACGTCGCAATGAATACGCTTACATCAGAGGATTTTGAGTTATTGATAGCACATATTTGACTTTACGAGGGTGCGTCCACCTGAAAATCAATGCAAAAATCCTTACTACCGTGTACAGCTTCATAGGTGAAATCAATCAGGACAACCGTTTGAGTGCTTCCATCATGAGTTTGAAATGCGGTGTGGTGTAATGTAAGGTTCCAATCATTCTGATCAAATAGTAACGAGATCTTCAAACCTAAACGTGATAACTGCAGGCGTCCTGGAGATTGGTCAACAACATCGGCAAGGCTGACATATCGTTCTTTGATCTGGGAAGGAGATGTAAGGATAAATGAATCTTTTAGTCGGACGAACCCATTCTCAGTATCAAGATCCCAGCTTCTCAAAAAAGATGATAATGACGGCACTGAATAAGCACAAGTCAATTCCATGGATAGGAGGTTTGGAGTAAGCTCCATCTCTTTGGATACAAATGTGCTACCAGATGCTTGGACGGCCCCGCCAATTTGTGGGACGGAGTGCCCTTGAGATCCGTTTGTTAGAAATTGATAACGAGAAGGACTGAAATAATCCTTGTTGTAATGCCCCGCACCCAAATCTGAAAGAAGAGACACGCCATTTACATAAATCATAAAATGCCCTAAATCATTATGGTTATGAGGTTCATCATTATGTCCACCTTTTGCAGCAAAGCCTATTTTCTGTTGGCGATAGGTCGACGTTTTTACAAAGACTTGTGCTTCAGGAAAAAAGCTCTCATGCGTTGGCCAATCTGTACCTTCTTTTGTTTCATCGAACCATAGGAGGTCGCGTATGGCTGGTGCAAATCGATAACACGGATCAGACCCATATGGTGCACATATGGAAGAGTGGGGCAGGTGAACAGTTTTATATGTATGATGCAAATAATGACTCAGTCCAAGCATAGGAGAGGCTTGTTCTAATGCGTCGGAGAAGTTGGCGACTGTATGTGAATCTATAAATACTTTTTCCTGAAAGGTAGCGGCTTTTTTTACTTTATCATGCGCAAATAAATTGACCTCTCCAGCTGTTTTCTTATATAGCAAATCAGCAAAATACACATAGTAGCCAAACCCATATTGCCAATAGTGATAACCCTCCATACATACACCCTCACTTGTCAGTCCACGTACAAAGTATTTAACGCTATGAATGCATTTTTGTAGAATCGTCTGCAAGTGCTTGTCGTCTTCTATAAGATAGATTGCGCTAGCCCCAATGGAACCGGAGCACACAGATGACCAATTATGCTCGGATTGTTCCCAGTGGTGCTGACGCTCTAGAAACGGCTTAAAAATTCTTCTATTAACCTCATAACGGATGCGTTTGATGATGAAATCCGGAAGGCGAGTCTCATGCATAATGAGAATTTCGGCTAGAGAAAAAGCCGTCTCAGCTGAAAATAAATCAATCTGTTCGTAGGCTTGGTCGTTCTTTTCTGATAGGGTAAAGGCAGAGTCACGATTTATATGTGCAGGTAAACACCATGTCCATTCTTCACAGATGCTCCATAGAATATCTTTTAGATGCGTTTGATATTCTTTTTGTTTAGGGTTCAAATATAAGAGAATAGCAAATGTATTTAAACGTTTACGGCGATTAAAATAAATCTGCTGATAGGGCTCGCGGTCTCCGTGTGAATCATAGGCTTCATAAGATGTGTACGTAAGTGTAGGAATGGAATCCTGCATCAACTTTGCAGCTTCCTCTGTTAGGTCACTGACCCACTTTTGTAAAAAGCTTGAGTAGGCAATTTTTTCATTTGCCCGTTTGGTTGTCATGGTGTTCCCGTGAATATCGGTAAATAAAGACATAAACATCTCCTCCTGCTTCTATCATAATAACCATGCTAGATATGTGAATCGTTAAATGGTTTCAGCAAAATATAAACTATTCACCGGTAAAAAATGTTGTACTTTTATGAATTGAAAGGGCTTACAATCTTTATTATAACAACTGTCAGGAAGGTGAAAACATGAGTCAGCAACATTCCTCTTCGCAAATAAGATCAGAGACAAAGGTTGAGCTTGAAAACATGTTAATGAAAATTCTCGATCCTGCTATATCAAGATTTAAGCCTGATGAAGCTGGAATTCATTTAGGTGATACGGGGGCTGCCTTTGATACGAAGACGACAGACATGGAGGGTTTCTCTAGGCTGATGTGGGGAGTCACTCCGTTTATGACTGGTGGTGGCAAGACAGAGGCCATTCAGTCGTTAATTGTAGGAATCAAAAATGGGACCAACCCCGAACATCCAGCGTACTGGGGCGAACTTAAAGATTATGACCAAATGCTTGTGGAGATGTCTGTATATGGCTATGCATTGTGTTTAATTCCAGATCAATTCTGGGGAGGGCTTAACAAGGAAGAAAAAGATAGATTGGTAACGTGGCTTTCGCAAAGCAGCGAGTATAAGTGTCATGACTGTAATTGGCTCTTTTTCCCCGTACTTGTTCAGTTAGGCTTAAAGAATGTAGGAGCAGCCTATTGTCAGTCGACTATTGAACAATCGCTAACACGAATAGAAGACTTTTATTTAGGTAACGGCTGGTACGCTGATGGAGACGATGCCCACCGAGATTACTATGTCTCTTTTGCGATTCATTATTACAGTTTGTTTTATGCGGTCATGATGGAGAAGGAAGATCCAAAACGAGCCACTCTTTATAAGGAACGAGCAGCCTTATTTGCTCAAGATTATATATATTGGTTTGCTGATGGCGGAGAAGCTGTTCCGTTTGGTAGAAGTATGACCTATCGCTTTGCTCAAGCCGGCTTTTGGAGCGCCGTTGTTTATGCTGAAGTGGATGTATCACCTTATTCACTTGGAGAGATAAAAGGTATGCTCATGAGACATCTGCGCAAATGGATGCAACAGCCCATCTTTTCACCAGAAGGGATACTTACTATTGGCTACGCGTATCCAAACTTGTGTATGGCGGAAAATTATAATTCACCCGGCTCACCTTATTGGGCATTAAAGACCTTTTTAATTCTGGCTTTACCTGATGAGCACTTATTTTGGAGTGTTGAAGAAAAGCCTATGCCCGAACTGGAAAAGGTCTCTGTTCAAAAAGAAGCAAATAAAGTATTGGTGCGTGACCAGAACCACGCGACTATTTTTAATGCAGGACACACAGAAACGAATGCACATACACACACATCCGCCAAATACGAAAAATTCGTCTATTCCAGCCATTTTGGCTTCAGCGTACCTCGTGCTGAATGGGGGCTGGAACAGGGGGCGTTTGATTCCATGCTAGCCTTAAGTGAACAGGATAATATCTATCGAGTAAAACGAACTTCTGCTCAATTAGATATAACAAATCAAACCATCTATATGAAATGGTACCCCTGGAATGATGTGGAAATTGAGACTTGGCTCATTGCTGGCTTACCTGCACATCTTCGGGTTCATCGTATTAACAATGCTAGACCTCTAACAGCCGCAGAGGGGGGATTTGCTGTAGGACTTATGACTGGGCAGCATTCAGTGGAAGAGGGGGGACTTGCGAGCTACAAAACAGGCGCAGGAAGTAGCGCCATAAAAAATATAGTAGGTCATGGAGAAGCCACGCTAATCATGCCAAACGCTAACACCAATCTAATGAAAACTAGGACCTGCATCCCCACATTAAAAACAGAGTTACATCCAGGAAAACACCTCTTAGCAGCGATTGTGTACGGCTCTCCTACAGAGACAATGCAGGAAGGTTGGGAAACATCCTTTATTGCCAAACATCAGGAAGGACGAGTGACTTTTTATAAAAAAGGTGAGACAGTTCCATTGCTGCAGTTGGAAATGGAGGATAGGAGTGAGTCAAATTAGAAAGAAACGGACGATTGTCCGTTTCTTATTTTTGTGGTGAGCTCGAAATGGGGAGGATATGCCGTTGTTCTTGGTGAAACGCTGTTGCTCTTGGTAATAAGCTCATACATCTTGGTATCGTACAGGTGGTCTTGGTAAAAAGAGCAGGTTTCTTGCTGAGACAGCCAAACTTCTTGGTAAAGCCTCTCCGTTCTTGGTAAAGAGCACAAACCTCTTGCTGAGATAGCTAAACTTCTTGGTAAAGCCTCCTTGCACTTGGTAAAGAGCTTAAACCTCTTGCTGAAGCACCTAAACCTCTTGATAAACCACCAAAACACCTTACCGACAGACCCTATCTTGAGTAGATTCCACTTAACATGCAGATGATCCTCTCCTTTCTCCTATCCTAACTCTGAAACTGCACAAATTCCGGATTGGCTGTAATATACAGACCACTTCGTAGCTGGTACATGCGGGAGCCATTGACGGTTAGCTCTCGTACGACCGTAAAAACCTCGTCACGTGAAACTGTTTCATAGCGAGCATCCCAATCGGCACGATTGTATACCCACAAAGCAGTCGCAAGGACGCGCACCGTGCCAATCGACTCATTTGTTGAGCTGCCAACGTCAGCGATAAACCCTTCCCAATCAGCTAACAAATTGGCAGGGCAGTTTTTTCCCGTCCAGTGCTGATGTGTCACAACATGTGAGAGGGAAATATCATGTTGCTGCATAAGAAGTTGAACGAGTTTAATCGCATTCGCTCGGGCAGCAATGAAGTTCCCATCCTGATTCACACAAATCTCAATTCCTATTGATTGATGGTTGCCAGTGGATCCGGCATGCCAACCTACTTCATCTGTAGGTAGATGCTGATAAGTCTCTGAATCATCAACGGTATAATGCCATGAGACTTGACGATTCTGTGCATCGTCACCCTTTACGTAACGAGCATGCATTTCTGCATTTGCTCCTACATTTGTGTTTGCAGTCTCGTGAATGGTTACATACCCTACTGTAAGGCTTGTCCCAGGACGGTTTGTATTGGTACTTGTAATAAAATCTTGGATAATATTCATATTATTCTTCCTCCTCCTGTTGATTGGAAAGTTCTTGTGTTAATTCCTCGATGGCAGAGGTTTGATCCGCAATCTTTTTTTCGAAACGAAGCAATAGATACACAGCGACAGCACTTGGAAATCCTACATTTGCGAGTAGCATGGTCCATTCTGGTGTTACGCCCATCTTCTCACTCCTTTTTTGAAAGCTACTAACTAAAGAGAACGAGATCCATGAAAAATAAACTTTTTTCCCAAAATAATAAGCACATATGTTCGTATTTTCTGTGTATAATAGGGAACATAAGTTCTTACTATTTTTTATGGACGTTGTTTTAAGAGGCGTGTTCATCTCTTTAAAAGAGAAAGGAGGAATGGAAGATGAAGCATCCAGTTCAATATTCATATAAGAACTTATCTGAATACCAAGAATTTGTACACATGCACTCTGAAGTTCTAGAACACCCTGTCTTAAAAGCTTTTTTGGAAGAGAGTAGTCACGGAGAACAGCTAGCCAAAAGTATCTCAAATCCAACTCAAGAGAATATAGATCAAGTCAATGAGAGCTTCCGTACTTTTTATTTGGAGCTTCGTTTAGTGAAGTATCTATCACAACTCATTCACTTTTACTCGATTGATGTAAATAAACGATACAGGCGACACTTTGCGAGGCACTCCTATATAATGGATCAACCTCTTTCAACCGATCATTCGCTTCATTTACATGATGTGCTCGCGTCCAAAGAGCCAAGCACTGAACAGCTGGTGCTTGATACAAGTGAAGATCTTGAGGAACTGATAGAGAATCCACAGCTTTATCGTCAGTTTCTCTCTTTGTCGGACAAGCAGAAAAAGGTCCTGAACCTCAAATATGTTTATGGGTTAAGCCATAAAGAAATTGCCGCTAAGGTAGGAAGTACTCCACAGAATATCTCGCAGGTTGCAGCAAGAGCACTTAAAAAGCTAAAAGAAGCTATACAGCAGGAGGGGAACCGTGATTAAAGAGAAAAAAAGTGAGAGACAAGAGGCATTAATTAAAAAGATGGAGCCAAAGATAAAAAAGAGTGTTCAAAGTATACCTTGGCAATATCGTGAGGACGTAGAGCAGGAAATTAAAATGAAGGTCATGGAATCCATTGATAATGTAAAAACGGTCGACGTGCCTGGTTTTTTTGAATACACTCAAAAAGAAAAAAGACGAAAAGCAGGAAAACAACGAGACAAATCGAATGTATCAAGATCAACGAATAGAGAGAAGGGTTAACATGAGCGTACATGCCAAACAAATTTTTGTGAACCTACCGATCAAAAGTTTAAAGCAATCTAAGCAATTTTTCTCAGAGCTTGGATTTACCTTTAATGAGCATTTTGAAAATGAGAACACCACATGCATGATCGTTAATGAATCGATCTATGTCATGCTGCTGGAAGAGGATCGTTTTCAGTCGTTCACAAATAAAGAAATCCCAAACCTAGCAACAAGTGCTGGCTCCATTCTTGCGTTTTCATTAGGTAGTAGGGCAGAGGTAGATGAGGTGGTCAACCGAGCACTTTCCGCTGGAGCGAGCAAATACAACGATCCACAGGATCACGGTTTTATGTATGGCTGGAGTTTTGCAGATCTGGATGGGCACTTATGGGAATTCTTTTACATGGATGAAGAGGCGGCTGCACAAGCAGCACAACAGCAACAATAATAGCCATCAGGGAGAAACGGACATTTGTCCGTTTCTTTTCTTTATTTACACAATGATAAGGGCTTACTTGGCAACGACTTTTTTGGTCATATTATGTTTTCTTATTGGCAACCTTTAAGCATTCATTCACGAACTTGTCGATTCTCCGCCATCGACATGCAGAACTTGACCTGTGACAAGGCGACCATCATCTGAGGCGAGATATACATAGGTTGGAGCAAGCTCAAATGGCTGACCTGAGCGATTGAACAAATTATCTCCGTGTAAGGCGTTTGCATCTGAAGAGAAGCTCGCTGGAATAAGAGGTGTCCATATCCTGCCTGGTGCAACAGCGTTCACACGTATTCGTTTATCAGCAAGGCTTCTAGCCAGAGCACGAGTCCAGCTGACAATTGCCCCTTTTGTAGCGGTGTAATCAATAAGTAACGGTTCTCCTTGATAGGCAACCACTGAGGTTGTGCCAATGATAGAATCCCCAGCTTCTAAATAGGGCAGGGCGGCTCTGCTCGTATAAAAATGAGAATAGATATTCACTTTGAAGGTTTCATCAAATTGTTCATCTGTTATATCCGTTAATTCATTCTGTTGGAATTGAATGCCTACATTATTCACAAGAATATTTAAATCGCCAAATGTATCCACCGTATCTTGGACAATCTTCTCACTTTGTCTTTTTCTGCTAAGGTCACCAGGTAAAAGCAGACACTGTTGCCCGAGCTCTTCTACACGTTTTTTGGTTCTCTCAGCATCCTCATGTTCATCTAAATAAGCAATCGCTACATTGGCACCTTCCTTAGCAAAGGCAATGGCCACAGCTGCACCTATTCCACTGTCCCCACCAGTAATTAGAGCGACTTTACCTTCTAGTTTTCCGCTTCCTTTGTAGTGAGGGTTTTCAATGATTGGTTTTGGAACCATAAGATCCTCGTAACCCGGTTGCCGTAGCTGTCTTTGCTCTGGTTGATTTAATGGCACCTCTTCATATCGAGTAATTTTTCCGTAAGTTGGATAGACAGGGTAAGGGTCCTCTATTTTATTTTCTTCGAACCATTGCTGATAGGCTCGTATCTGTTGAAGCTCTTCCTCAGAGATCGAATCACGTGCTCGCTTATTTTCATTTGCCATCCGTACCGCCTCCTTCACCCACTACATTATGAATAGGCGTTTGTCTATGTGATAAGAAGACAGGCGCAGATGTTTATGTAATTACGTAAGGTAGGAGAGGAGGTGACGTCTGTGCAAATTGAATTCTTTCCCGAGGTGACGAGGTTACTTGAGAATGAGCCAGAGAAAGTAACCATGCAATACATGCGTAATAGCTGGTCTATGCCCACTATTACTGTAAGACCTCCTTACTATAAAGATCCACGTATTGAGCCTTATTATCCTAAAGTGTAGAAAACATCGGAAAAGTCCTTATGAGTGTGTAAATACTGATTTCAATACCTATCAAAACAGCGGACGAAAATGGAGGAGGCCACTGAACTGAATGGCGCCGCTACAGGAGAACCCTACGCTTTCCGCTGGAACGGCCTCAGCCCTCGAAGTGGAAAACCACCACTTCGATGTCTTCAGACTCGTTCTGTTCCGCAGGAGTCTACGGGTTCTCCTTCCGCTAACGTTGTGACTTAATTAATGAAATTTCTCAGTCTTATAATGATCGTTTTTCAGTGACATCGATAATAAGGTTCAATGACACCAATCGACGTAGCAGGGTTAGCTCATTACCTTGCCTCGGGTAAGTAGCCCCATTTTCGGGAGCGGCAGCAAATAAACATAACATTTTACGTCCTACATCAATGTCATTTACACATAAGCATCGACTCTATCGCAACAGCAAAATCGACAGAAGCACAAGCCCTCTGTCGATTTCCACCTACTCATCAATAGGAACATCATCTGCTTCCACAATTTCGTAATTCTCTGTATACCGTCCTTTTGCTAGCACTCTTACATAGGTTCCCTCCTCTAGGATGGCGCTGGTCGTGAATGATACGGTTTTACTTTCACCACTTTCGTTCATTCCAGTTAACGTATATCGAAATCGTCTATCCTCTTCTTTAGGTGTTTCGTCTAATTGTACATAGACATACTCTTTTTCAACGAGAGGATTAAAACGATCCATCTCTTCTCTGAAGATAAGATAGAGGCTAGCTAATAAGATCAAAACCACAGTGGTAGATATTAATATTTTTTTCATTGTCTATCCTCCTTATGTTATAACGAGCTTTTTACAATTTGTCTGTAATAGTTAATCGTTAGTACAGCGAAAACTAGATAAATAAAAACGTAGACTGTCATTGCAATAAGTATTGGTGTGACGATGCTAGAAACAACAAGAACGGATCCAACATTAATAGCAAAGATGGCATGCAGTAAACCAATAAGAAGTGGAATGAGAAAAACAAAGGCTTGTTTTCGAATAATTCCTTTCATAATGTCATGCACCTGAAACCCTAGCTGTCGTAATGTTTTGTACTGATTTTTCTCTTGCTCTGCTTCTGTCATTTGTTTGAAATACAGAATACTTCCTGTTGAGACAAGGAAGACAAAACCTAAAAATCCAGATACAAAAATGATTAAACCAAATGATTGAAGTGATTCCTGGTAAAGGGAATGATAGTCTATTAGAAAGAGATCTCCCTCAAAACTAGACATGAATAATGGAGAGGCTTCTTCTCGATCTTCGGTTTGATCTAATAAAAATGTGTGAAGCACTACCTGTTCGACATCGTCATCCTGTTGCATAATTTCGAATGCTTCCTCAAAGGTTTGTTCAGAGACGACTAGCTGTTGACCGTAAAAGTTATAATTCATTGCATTTTCAATGACTAACTCTGTTATTGTTAAGGAAAAGGTATCCTCATAAAGAACTTCTTTAGGTAAAGAGCCGTCAGCCCCTTCAATTAATGTTCTTAAATGATAATAAACAGCCTCGCCGTCCTTTGGAATAGGTACTTCTAGGCCTGCTTGCTGAAGTTGTTCAGCGGGCAAAAGCATCACATGTTGAGTACGGGGTTCTTGATGCGAATCTGCCTCTAAGAAATCAGCCTGAAACCTAAGCATGTTCACTTCATTGTGACTGAAATCTAGCTCCTCCTCATCCAAGGTTTCGACTAATGTCGCAGCCTCGTTTTCCATATCCTCTAATACAAAGTCAAAAGGCATAGAAAGAGTGGTGTCCGACTCAAGTGAATAATACAAGGAATACGAAAGAGAAATCATTGTAATCGTCATAGCAGACAATACTGTTATTAATGTTAATGAGTTTGCATGCTCCTTCATCCGATGCATAAGTGGAGCAACTGATAAGCTATGATAAAGTCCTAGATGGCCATCCTTCTTTTTTCGAAAGAGGTAAAGTACCCAGCTTATACTTGTTCTGAAAATGAGATACGTACCGAGTATGGTTAAGGCTAAAACCAATAACATCATGAAAAAAAGTGATTCTATATGATCTAAAATCGTTGTTGACACGTAATATCCTGATGCGACAAGGAGGAAGCCCATTACAGCTAAAAGACCGACAGTTAAGCTGGGTCGTTTAGTAAGGTCATCCTGCTTCTTTTCAGCGTGAAATAATTCAATCAATGTGCTTTTATAAATCTTCATCACAATTTGTATGGAAGAAACGATCGTTAACAAAACAAAGACCAGTAGCGTTTGAATAGTAGCTTGCCAGGATAGTGATAAGCCAACGATTTCTTCTATTCCGATTAGATTTAGAAGAATAAGAAGAAAAAAACGAGAAAGCATTGTTCCAAAAACCATGCCAATCAACAGCGCACCTATACTAAGTATGAGGTTCTCTAGAAGGAGAATACGTACAATCCAAAACTTTGAAAGACCAATGAGCTGATAGATTCCGAGTTCCTGACTCCTTCTTCTTAAAAAAATATTCGTGGCATAGATGGAGAATATAATAGTTAAAACGATGAGCAAGATTCCTGCCACTTGGAAGGCTGTAGAGAAATTCATGCTTGTATCCATAAGTTCCCCGATAGATGCGTCATGCTGTAAAGTAGAGAAGATATAATAGAGTCCAATACTAAAAATCATGGCGAAAAAGTATAAGTAGTACATTTTTAGATTCTTGCGCATACTGCGCAAGACCAAGCGGTTTGTTGTCATTCTTGAATGCCTCCTCCAAGAACAGCTTGCATATCAAGAATTTCTTTAAAGAAAGATTCCCTCTTTTTTTCTCCGCGATACAACTCAGAGAATATGCGTCCATCCTTTAGAAACACAACACGACTGCAATAACTAGAAGCGGCCGGATCATGGGTAACCATAACAATGGTGACCTGACGCTTGTGGTTAATGTCAGTTAAATTCTCAAGTAAGTTTGAGGCTGCTTTTGAATCAAGTGCACCGGTTGGTTCGTCCGCAAAAACAATAGATGGTGAATGAATAAGTGCACGTGCAGCAGACGTACGCTGCTTCTGGCCCCCAGAGATTTCAGAAGGATACTTATCAGCCAAATCTTTAATATCTAGAATTCCTGTAATCTCGTTATATTCTTCCTCGGCCTGGTGTTTACTTACGTTTGTTAAAGAGATGGGTAAAAGAATATTCTCTTTCACAGTGAGAGTATCGAGCAAATTATAATCTTGAAAGATAAAACCTAGATGGCTTCGTCGGACCTTCGATAGCTTGGCGTCCTTCATTTTGGATATCTCAAGATCATGAAGAAGGATGTTCCCCTCTGTTACCCGGTCAATGGTTGCTAACATATTTAGTAGCGTGGTTTTGCCTGAGCCTGAGGGACCCATAATCCCAACAAATTCTCCCTCCATCACTTTGAGGTCAATTCCTTTTAATACTTGTTGAGCACTTCCTTTAGATCCATATGATTTGCATACTCGTTCAGCGGTTAGCACCGTTTTTAATTGTGTTGAGTTAGTCATTTGTCACACCCCGTCTTTTCTTTGTAGATATAGTGTAAGCCTTATAGGTACCTAATGTCGTAGTTTTAACGTGATAATACGCCACGTAAAGGTGATATTTTTGTCACATTAGATTGAAAAAAAAGTCAGGACAAATTCTCCTGACTTACAACTCTTATTAGATGGATAGTGCTCGTACTTGTTCAAATGGATGGTTCTTGGAGAAAACCAAGTACGCTGTTGTTCCGTTACCAACTTCTGATGTTACATTCATTTGGATATGTAGCTTCTTTGTGATCTCTTTCGCAAGGTAGAGGCCAAGGCCCGTTGCGGCGTGTTGCACTCTACCATTCTCGCCAGTAAAGCCTTTGTCAAAGATTCGAGGAAGATCATGAGCCTGAATACCCGGTCCTTCATCTGTTATCTGAAGTGTTACAAATCCTTGTTCAGTCTGATAAAGCTCGACTTGAATCCTTCCTCCACGGGGACTATATTTAATTGCATTTGTTAATAGCTGTCTAAAGACAAATTGACACCATTTCTTATCTGTTAGGGCTAGCGTTTTTTGCTTTTGAGGAATATCGACAGAGATATCTTTCTCCATACACCAGGAGAATAATTCACGAATCTCTTCCTTTACCATTTCTTCTAAGTTGACTTCTCCCACGGAAAAGTCAGTTTCGAGTGTGGGCAACCGTGAAATATACAGCTGTCTATCTACTAGTAAGTGAAGTCTTAACCACTCTGCATCTAGCTTTTGTGCTAATTCATGATGGCGGTGGGCATCGATTGTAAGTCTCATAGCAGTAAGAGGCGCTTTCATCTCGTGAACCCATGAGTCTAGATATTGATGTTCTAAAATTTGTGCAGATGTATGCTCACTTACCTTCTTTTTATGCAATTGATCTGCTGAACTTAAAAAGGAGTACATAAGACCATCAGGAAAGCGGTTGGATGGACTGGGTAGGTTCTCTATCCAATCCTCCTCCATTTGATCAATGAGTGTACGAATTGATTTTAAATAGGAGGTCTCACGCTTATATCTCCATATAAAAAAACATAAAAATGTAACGAGGAATATAATGTTTAGGTAAAGCAGAGAGTAGGGATTAACCGTAATTCCGGCATCAAGTTGGATTAATGTATTCGTTAAAAAAAGCAATACACCAATTAACACAATCCAGCTTTTTTTGTATATCATGTAAGATACAAACATTGCCATCCTCCTATAGTGTAATGGCCATATAGCCTAGCCCTTTTTTAGTGGTTATGGCATCTGAGAGCCCGATAGAATTGAGCTTTTGACGTAGTCTAGTCATATTAGCGGTGAGCGTATTATCATTAATAAATTGATCATCGTCCCAAAGCATTTTCATAAGCTCGTGCCTTGAAACAATGTTGTTATTTGCTTTAACAAGAACGGTTAAGATAAAGAATTCGTTCTTAGTTAAATCAACCTCAACACCATTCTTATGTATACCACCCTTTTTCAAATCAATGATCGCTTTGTTCCACTCTAATACGTCAGCCTGTGCGTCTTGATAAGCATAGGTTCTACGTAAAATGGCTTGTATTTTTGCAACGAGAACGTCCATATTAAACGGCTTTTGAATATAATCATCTGCCCCCATGTTCATGGCCATTACCATATCCATTGGATGATCTCTAGAAGAAAGGAAGACAATCGGTACCTTTGAAACGGCTCTAATTTCTCTACACCAGTGGAACCCATCAAACTTCGGAAGCTGAATATCTAAAATCACGAGGTGAGGGCTACTCTCTAGAAAAGGACCCATCACATCGGCGAAATCTGTGGGATGACTGACCTGAAATGACCAATTACTTAAACCAGATTTTAACGCATCTAAGAGAGTGTGGTCATCTTCTACAATAAAAATATTCATGTCCATTAGGATCACCTCTTATTTTATATACCTTCATTCTACTATGGTGTCATTTATAAAACTACGGAGGACATTACTCATTGATTTATCCTTAGTAAATTGATAGAATAAATGAAATATTAAAAGCTCTTATCAAGAGAGGCAGAGGGACTGGCCCGATGAAGCCCGGCAACCAACATTTGTAAAGGTGCCAATTCCAGCAGAACGCTGTATGTTCTGGAAGATAAGGAGAACGGGCACACGTCTTCTTATCAGAAGGCGTGTTTTTATTTTATTTGGAGAGGAAGATGGGGATGAGGTATGGATTTTGGCTGCCGATCTTTGGGGGCTGGCTGCGCAATGTAGAGGATGAGCAAATGCCTTCCACATTTGACTATGCAAAAAAAGTTGTTCAAGCTGCAGAGAAATGGGGATACGATACCACTCTGCTCGCGGAACTCTACCTTAATGATATAAAAGGACCTAAAGAAGAAGTGCTAGAAGCCTGGACAACGGCAGCGGCACTTGCTTCGGTCACAAGTAAAATAGAGCTGATGACGGCCATTCGACCGGGCTTTCATAACCCAACGATCACTGCAAAAATGGCGGCAAACATTGACCAAATTAGTAACGGTCGTTTCACGCTTAACGTTGTGTCTGCCTGGTGGGCAGAAGAGGCTCGGCAATATGGTGGCGTCTTTACAGAACATGATGAACGCTATGCGCGTACGGAAGAATTTATTGATGTGCTCAAAGGTCTTTGGACAGAGGAGAGCTTTTCCTATGATGGTCAGTATTATCAATTAAAAGAAACCAAGTTTGCGCCAAAACCTGTGCAACGTCCGAACCCTATTCTGTATGCAGGTGGAGAAAGTGAGCAGGGGAAAACAACGATTGCACATAAATGTGATGCGTATGTCATGCATGGGGGGACGGTTGAGGAAATTCGCGTTAAGATCGCTGATATGAAGGAAAGGCGTGCAAAAACGGGTCAACAGCCTTTCAAAAGCTTTGGCATGGCGGCTTACGTGATCTGTCGTGATACAGAAGAGGAAGCTGAGCAAGAGCTTCAACGTATAACGGATGTCAAAGAATCAGATGCGTATGCTGGCTATAGTGATTTTACAAGCAAGTCTCAGCTGGAGCAGCAAATTGAGCTACAGGACTATTCTGTATCAAACCGCGGCTTACGACCGCAACTGATTGGCACCCCTGAAACCATCGCAAGGCGTATTCTTGAGTTTGAAGAAGCGGGACTAGACCTCGTTCTATTGCAGTGTTCTCCTCAATACGAGGAAATGGAACGTTTTTCGAGGGATGTCATGCCGCTTGTTGTACAATATAGAGGTCAGTTGAACCCAACTAATTAAAGGAGATGGATGAACGTGAAAAAAATATATGTTATCCATGAAAATCAGGAATGGAGTGTCCATTTGTTTAATCGGCTAGAAGAGCTCGGTCTACCATACGAGGATTGGCACCTGGCATCTGGCACGATTCCTTTACACGAAGCTCCTCCTGAAGGGATTTTCTATTCAAGAATGAGTGCCTCCGCTCATACGCGGGACCACCGCTACGCGCCAGAATTGGCGGCTGCTGTCTTATCATGGCTCGAACGTCATGGACGGACCGTTGTAAACAACAGCCGTGCGCTCCAGCTTGAGCTCAGCAAGGTGACTCAATATATGGAGCTTGAAAGATTTGGGGTGCGGACTCCGAAGACCATTGCTGCTGTAGGTTATGAGCAAATTTTACAATCGGCTGATGCATTTGAGGGACAACCCTTTATTACAAAACATAATCGTGCCGGAAAAGGGTTGGGTGTTAGACTTTTTCAAAACAAACCAGCACTCGAAGCCTATCTGAAAAGCGATGAATTTGAAGAGCCAGTGGACGGCATCACGCTTTTGCAGCAATATATTGAAGCTCCCGAGCCTTATATAACACGTTGTGAATTTGTCGGTGGCCAATTTGTCTATGCTGTACGTGTGAATACCTCCGAGGGATTTGAGCTTTGTCCTGCAGATGCCTGCTCTATTGAAGACCTGTTCTGCCCAGCGGGAGAGGAGCCGCAAGCGAAGTTTCAAATAGACGAAAGCTTCAACGATCCTGTGCTTGAAAGCTACGCAAAGGTCTTAGAAGCAAACGGCATTCAAATCGCCGGTATCGAATGTATCCGAGATAAAGAAGGGAATCTCTACAGCTACGATATTAATACCAATACGAACTACAACTCAGAAGCAGAAGAGAAGGCAGGAACCTATGGAATGCTAGAAGTCGCCAAATACCTAGGCAGCCTCCTCAAGGAAGAACAGCCTGCATTGGTTTAATTAATGAAAGTACTTCGGGGCTGACATTGTTTTTAGTCGGACACGCTAGATCATGTTCCTCATTTAGACAAATATAAATAGAGGGTAAAGTCATCTGCGGATGATTTTACCCTCTATTTTCTTTTTTATAGTTAAAGGCGAATAGTTCTTCAGGCGCACTTGAATCTGAGTGGATAATGTAACTGAACGAGGTCGTTCTTGTGGTAAGCATGTCCCCATTTTGGGAGCGGTAGCAGAAGAAACAAAACATGAACCTAGAACCTGAAGGGTAATGAGAAGAAATCTGTAGGGTTGTTCTAGATATTATGACATTTTATACTTCAAGAAAAGATTTACAGAGAGGCTGAAAAATATATCAGCTTAGAAAGTAAATGCTTTTTTGAGATGAGGAGATGAAAAGATGAAAAGTGAAGACATACTTCGTGAAGAACTTGACCCTGCTAGAGAAGTGGATACAAGTAAACTCAAAGAGCCTATCGTTAAAGAACCACCCCATGGCAACCCACTTTTGTCTCATCGATTTGGAGCAGATCCCTATGCAATAGTGTTTAAAGATCGCGTGTATATTTATAGCACAAACGATACATTGAAATATGATGATGAAGGTAATGTGATTGATAATAATTACGGGCATATCCATAGTATAACTGTTGCTTCCTCTCAGGATTTAGTGAACTGGACAGACCACGGAGCCATTCAAGTAGCTGGCGAAGAAGGAGCGGCGCCATGGGCTACACAATCCTGGGCACCGGCTGCCGCTCACAAAGTCATAGATGGGAAAGATAAATTCTTTTTATACTTCTCTAATAATGCTAGTGGCATTGGTGTTTTAACGAGTGATAGCCCTATAGGTCCTTGGAAAGATCCAATTAAGCAGCCTCTAATCTCTAGAGATACTCCTGGCGTAAAGGGAGTGACATGGTTATTTGATCCGGCTGTTTTAGTGGATGATGATGGAAAGGGCTACATTTATTTTGGTGGCGGGATTCCAGAGGGCGAGTATGAAATGCCTAATACTGCAAGAGTCATGGAGCTGGATAAAGATATGATTAGTGTCGTTGGGGAAGCGGAACCTATTCAAGCGCCATTCATGTTTGAGGATGCTGGAATTAATAAGGTAGGCTCTAAATATTATTATTCCTATTGCTCTAATTTTTATAATGGAGAACGACCTGTGGGTAGTCCTGGTGCAGGAGAAATTGCGTACATGATAAGTGATCATCCTAAAGGACCGTGGACTTATCAGAGTACGATTCTAAAAAACCCAGCACAGTTTTTTCAAGTTGGCGGGAATAATCACCATGCCATGTTTCGATTTAAAGAGCGTTGGTACATCGCTTATCATGCACAAACGTTGTCAAAAGCGATGGGGGTTCCTAAAGGCTACCGTTCCACGCATCTAAATCGGATTTTTTTCAATGATGATGGCACTATTCAAGAGGTGCACGCAGATTACCAAGGGGTTAAAAAGGTCTCCAACTTAGATCCTTATCAACCAGTGAATGCCGTGACTTACGCATGGCAAGCTGGCATTCAGGTATCTGAATGCACTGTTTATTACAACCGGTTCGTTGTTGGAAGTATTACAAAAGGAAGTTGGATAGGGTTGTCATCTGTAGACTTTGAAGCAGGAGCAACCCAATTTGAAGCAGTAGTATCGAGTGAAAAGGAAGGAGGAATGATCGAAATACGTTTAGACCATCAAATGGGAGAGACGATTGGTTGGATTGACATCCCAAATACAGGTGGGAAAACGTTATATAAGAGCATTTCTCGGACAGTGAAGAGAATAACAGGCGTACACGATGTATATTTTATCTTTGGTGGAGTCGACGATCAGGATTTGTTTACATTCTTAAGCTGGCAGTTTCGTTAAGATTCTCATCAATATTGACATAAAGGGCAGTTCCAAAATGACTTGGAACTGCTTTGTTAGGTTTAGAAAACATATTGATGTACCGCGTTAATCCAAATAAGAGATTAAGTGATTATAGAATTTAACGGGTGAAAAAGCTACAAATAGGCAGGTTTTGATAAATAAATGTAAGCGCTATATTTATTATAATAACGCGATTTATAAAACCTGAATTAAGGGGGATTTAGATGAAAAAGTGGAAAATTATTTTGTTGTGTTCTCTCCTTTCTATCCTTTTTGCATGCAGTAGTGAAAGTACTGGTAATGATGAGACTGCGAACTCGGAAGAAAGTACGGAGACTACTGAAGAAGCCAACAAGAGCGAAAATGAAGAGGAAAATCCAAACGCTACACCGGAAATGGATTTTGATATGGATGGTCGTGTGATCAAAGTTGTATCATGGTACGATGAATCGATTCCTGATAATAGTCCAGACAACATTGAAAGACTGAATAATTTAGAAGAATTAAAAGAAAAACACAATTTTGATATCGAATATATCACTGTCGACTATGGTGAGTATAGAGACAGAGCAACAGCAGCATTCATGGCTGGGGAGCCTCTTGGTGATATTATGCGTTTAGCAAGACCGTGGATGATTCCTACCCTGACCAAGCAAGGGATGTTTGAGCCTGTAGATGAGTATGTAACAAACGATCAAGCGTTTGTTTTACAATATACAACAGAACATTCACAATTTGAAGGAAGAGGCTACGGATTTAGAATTGGAGTAATGGGAGCATCTTCTGGTATCTTCTACAACCGTACTTTAATGGACGAATTAGGCATGGATCCACTCCAAAATTATGTGGATGATGATAATTGGAACTGGGATACATTCATGGAAGTAGCTAGAGATGCGAATCGAGATACTGACAATGATGGTACAATCGACACATTTGGACTTGCAACGAGTAGTTTAGTCGTTCCTGCGTTAGCTTCCAACGAAGCCAATTTAGTAGATGGGGATCAACAAAGCTTGGATGACCCACAAACAGTAGAGGTATTAGAATTCATTTCTAAACTGGAGACTGACAATATTGCACGCCCTACAGAAGGTGGAGATTGGACAGAGCCAAACCAATTCTTCGTAGAGGGGAATACTTTAATGTACCCTGGTATGGATTACGAAGCAGGTGATTTTAACGAAGTACTATCTGAGTATGATATTGGATTCCTTCCTTTCCCTAAAGGACCAAGTGCATCTGAGTACCATACTTCAAATACGATACCGAACTATTATACAATTCCATCAGGAACAGAGAATCCGGAACAATTGGTCTACCTATGGGAGAAGATTTACGCTATTGACTCCATTTATGACTATCCAAAACAGCCAGATTTAGAAACATTCTTTTCAAATGAAAATGACATTGAAAATGCCCGGATGGCGATTGAGAGCATGAGAATCATTGAACAGTCCGATTCTTATCCATCCATGCCTTATTATGAAATGGTAGATGAGTTAAGAGAGGGCGTATCCGTCTCTACCGTCATCGAGACATATAAAGCACCTTTCCAAGCAGCCATCGATGAAATTTGGAACGAGTAGATTTTTAAGATCAGCTAACCTCAAGCAATGAGCGAGCGGCTGGGACAGAAGTAATTTAACTAATAGTAAAGCTGAAGAATGTTGGAGTCTTTCCAGTCATTGTTCAGCTTTTTTATTGTACAAACGAGGGTAGATGTCGCTCCAGAAATACACATATCGAGGCCACTGAAAAAGTCATGTAAGAATGAGCTCATTTCTAGATGGATTTTTCAGTGACCTCGATGTACAGGAGAATTAAAATGAATGGGCTTGCCCGGTTAGTTTAATGTCTGACCTTGGGTAAGTACCCACCTTTCCTTATTAACACAGAAGACCCAAACGATGATTTATAGATCAGCATCATCGCTTGGGCCTTAATGAGATAAATTATAGAAATTATAATAAAAATAAAGTCCAGCTCAGCCATGCATTTCGTTTACAGACATTGTCGGGACGATGTGATATTTTCTCCTATACATGGAAGCGCTTACACCAAAGTGCGATTTAAATTTCTTATAAAACCAATCTAAGTCCGTGTATCCAACCTCTGATGCAATCTCATATATTTTCAGATCCGTCATTGCGAGTAGAGTTTTTGCTTTTTCCATCCGTCTATTAAGAAGGTATTGATGGAACGTCATTTTTTCCTGGGCTTTAAATTTCTGACCAAGGTAAGAACAGTTGTAATGAAGGTTATCTGAAATTTCTTTTAGAGTAATATTTGTATTTAATGATCGTTCTACATAATTTTTAACTTCTTCAATCTTATCTTTTACGCTTTTTCGAGAAGTGATGGTGTGTTCATTTGGAGATGCTGCAAGGGAAAGAGGTTTATTCCTTTTTAATGTTTGCTTTATTGTTAGTAAACTATTTGTTAAATCTTCAGAGTGTAAAGGAGCGGGCAAATAATCGGTGACTTGTAGTTTAATGGTTTGCCTTACGAAATGAAACTCTTCCGTACCACCAAAAAGTAATAATGGAATGGTACTTTCTTCGCGTATGCGCTTACATAAATCTAATCCCTGATGATCGGCGTCCTTTAAATGAATTAAGACGGTGTCATAGTCCCTTCTTCTAAATTGAGTAAAAGCTTTTGAAAAAGACTCTGAGGATGTTTGTAATGTAAATCCGTGATGATTCCAATCAACCATATTTACGAGCTTATTCTCGGATTGGTTCTCTGGATCAATGAGCAAAGCCTTATACATGAAAATCCCCCTTACCTTTAGATGAATGATTTTTCACGAAAGCAACAACTCTTAACTGGGAATGTATGTGTTTTCATTATATGAAATTTATGATTCGAAAAAATGTGCTTTTCTTTATATTTCTCACATTCGTTTATTTAATTTGGAATCCCCTAAATGTTCCTATCGCTGCAGAGGGTAGCGATCTAAGAAAAAATTGTGGAGGTGAGGGGTGGTGTTAACCGGCTAAAAAACAAATAAACAAAGGGCGATCTCCCATTCTGTTTGATAAAAAAATAGAATTAAACAGGTGAAATAACTAAATATAATCAGGTTGTTGGACGGTAAATGAAAGCGTTATATTTGATTTAGAAAGCTGAATTATTCAAGCTTTTTAGCGGGAATTCTTTGAGGAAATGGCACGTAAGACGGCTAATGTTAGTCATACTGATGCTATTTTTGTGTCTGATGAAAGTCGACACCCCTGCAAAAATGAAAGCGTATTCAATTGAAAGGATTCTTCACAATAAAAATCTAATAAACGGGGGGATTAAAATGAGGAAATTGTTTCTTGCTTTACTGTTGGTGTTCGCTATTGGTTTAACAGCTTGTAGTTCTGACGGAGCTAACACAGGAAGTAACGACGATGGGGTTGCTAACAATCCATCTGATGATGTTGATGAGAATGAAAACAACGAAGAAGAAGTGGAGGATAACATTAATAGAACCCCAGAAATGGATTTTGATTTAGGGGGCAAAACAATCAAAGTGGTCTCATGGTGGGACATGGAGATCGATGACTCAAACCCTGATAATATTGCACGCATAGAAAACCTAGAAGAATTAAAGGAAAAGCATAATTTTGAAATTGAATATGTTGCGATTGACTATGGAGAGTATCAACAACGAGTGACTGCATCACTTTTAGCTGGAGAACCAATAGGAGACATCGTTCGATTAGGAAAAACATATACCGTTCCAAACCTCGTTGAACAGGATTTATTGTGGCCAATAGATGAATATACAAAAAATGATAATGCGTTTAACCAGGCGGTTACAAATGATCTTTACACACACAATGGAAGAGGTTATGGATTTACAGAGGATAAAACAAACTTAGTCCAAGGTATTTTCTATAACCGTACGCTAATGAATGAATTAGGTATGAAGCCACTTCAAGAATATGTTGATGAAGATAACTGGAATTGGGACACCTTTATAGAGACAATTAAAGAAGCAAATGTCGATCGTGACAATGATGGAAGTATTGATACATGGGGTCTTGCTAATCGTTCCGTATTAGAGAGAGCTTTAGCATCAAACAATACGTCTTTAACTGTTGAAGATCAACAAAATTTAGATGACCCGGCAACAGTGGAAGCTCTTGAATTTTTGTCTGAGATTGCTACAGAAGAGTTAGCCAGACCAACAGAAGGTGGAGATTGGACGGAGCCCGGTCAGTTCTTTCGTGAAGGCAATGTCTTGATGTACGGTGGGGCACTTTGGGAATTTGATGGGTTCCAAACTGACATGCCGGACTATGATTTAGGATTCGTCCCATTTCCAAAAGGACCGAGTGCAACAGAGTATCATTCATATGAAGGATTATTCCAAGCGTTAACGATTCCTAAGAGTGTAGAGAATCCAGAACAACTACTTTACATCTGGGAAAGAATAAATGATATCAATTCAATTTATGATTATCCTGGTCAAGAATCGTATGAGACATCATTTGCGAACGAAGAGGATATAGAAAACGCAAAAATGGTAGCTGATAATTTAATCGTATTAGACCACTTTACATTTGAGAATTTGGAATTTTATGAATTTGAAGCAGAAATACTAGATGGAACTTCAGTATCGACTGTAATAGAAATGTATAAATCGAACTTCCAGTCAGCGATCGATGATGTGTATAAATAATAACTCAAGCTTAAAATTTTTTCAGAAATAATCGTTTACATTAGCTATCGACGTTCTTACTAATCAAGTCCTTGTTATTGTGTAAATAGCTATACCAATGCCTACTCTGAAACTAGCGGACAAAATAGGAGGGCCGACACCTACGGGATGAAAAGGAGTTCATTGAAAAACTATCATTATAAGATTGTGAACGTTCTTCAATTATTTAAGTCCGAACGTTAGCGGAAGGAGAACCCGAAGACTCCTGCGGAACAGAGCGAGTCTGAAGACATCGAAGTGGTGGTTTTCCACTTCGAGGGCTGAGGCCGTTCCCGCGGAAAGCGAAGGGTTCTCCTGTAGCGGCGCCATTCAGCTCATTCTTACATGACTTTTTCAGTGGTCTCGATAAAAAAGTTCATTTAGATAAAAGGGCATAGCCCGTTAGCTCAGGTACTCCCGCGGTAAGCGTGCCCCCTATTTTGGTAGCGACGGTCGAAGAAAGGAATAATGAGTCGCCCTCTATCCATAAAACCCTCAGGAACATTTACACATAAACTTGGACACATTCATTGAGCTTGTAACAATGCAACTATGTCAGATGAAATCTTGTTAAGCAAAAGGGGGTAAAAAAGTGTACATATTAAAAAAGAAATATGTACGAGTCATTATTATCATTACGATACTTTTTTCTTCCATTTACACCGTGCATGTAATGAATTCCCCAGACTCACAACTCTCGCATGCCATGGCGGAATTTGAAGCAATTACAAGTAGTGAGAGAGAAGGAGATTACGCTCACTATTTAGAAGGTTTGCCCTCATTACCTTATCCAGAAGATGTGATTAGAGTAGAAGGTGAGCATTATGTAACGGTTGATGGTGACGGATTTGAAGTCGTGGAGGATGCTGATGGAATAGATGGGAGTGCCATAATCACTCCTGAAGAAGGTTCAATAAGCTGGGAGGTATCTATCGAGAATCCCGGTTTATACAATATGAGAGTTCATTATTACCCAATGGAAGGTAAGAGCTCTGCCATTGAAAGAGAATTGGAGATAAATGGAGAAGTCCCTTTTGATGGTGCCCGCTTTATTCTATTTGATCGATTATGGGATAACGAGCATGACGATTTTAAGCGTGATAATCGAGACAACGATTTGCGGCCTCGTCAAGTAGAGAGACCAGATTGGTTAGAAGCTCCTTTCCGAGATAGTGAGGGTTATTACAATGAACCCTATTTTTTTCACTTTGAAGAAGGGGTTCAAACATTCACACTAACCTCAAAGCGGGAACCGATGATGATAGATTACATTGAATTATACCAGCATGTTCCAGCTACCAACTATCAAGAAAAGAAAGCGGAGTATGAAGCAAATGGTATTGAACCGACAGAGGGTCAATATATCAAGGTGCAGGCAGAGGATGCTGTGGCGAAATCATCCCCAACCCTTTTTCCATTAACAGATCGCTCGAGTCCAACTGTTCAGCCTTATCATGTGTCGAAATTAAGAGTGAATACGATAGGCGGCGTGAATTGGAAGCAGCCAGGACAGTGGATTGAATGGGAAGTTGATGTAGAAGAAGAAGGCTTATATCAAATTGCTCTTAAAAGTAAGCAGGATCAGCTTCGAGGGTTGTACGCATCACGAAGTATAACCATAAACGGGGAGCAGCCTTTTGAAGAGTTAAATAACATGAGGTTTAACTATAATCTAGATTGGCGAACGGACGTCCTTGGTGATGATGAGGATACGTATCTATTTCATCTTGAAGAAGGAACAAACCGCATTAGGATGACCGTTACCCTTGGGGATATTGCGCCTCTGTTACGAACGATTGAATCCAGTGTACTTGAGTTAAATGATATGTATCGAAACATTATTATGATTACTTCCAACACACCAGATCCACTAAGGGATTATCAGTTGGATCGACGAATTCCCGACATGATCGACGTGTTTGAAGAGCAAGCAAGTACGATCCAGGAAGTTGCGGAGTACCTTGAAGAATCAACGGGCGAGCGAAGTGACAAAGTGGCCGTGTTGCACTCTACAGTGACTCAATTAGAGGCGATGATAAAGGACCCTGATACGATTGCAAGAAGGTTAGAATCCTTTAAGTTAAACGTTGGGGGCTTAGGGACTTGGATCCAAACTGTTCGTGAACAACCTCTTACTCTAGATTATCTAGTTGTTTCTTCCCCTGGAGAAGAACTGCCGAGGGCTGAAGCAAACACCATTGAGAGGACGCAGCATGAAGTAGGTGCTTTCTTTGCTTCTTACACGGAAGATTATGACACGATTGGAAACGCGGAAGATGAGGAAGATTCATTGACTGTTTGGATAACCACTGGGCGTGACCAAGCACAAATATTAAAAGGGTTGATTGATGACACGTTTGCACCAGAGACTGGTATTTCAGTCAATCTGCGACTTGTTCCACCGAATATCCTTTTACCAGCAACACTAGCAAATGAAGGACCAGACGTAGCTTTACAAATGGGCGAGGATGTACCGATTAACTACGCGATGCGGAGTGCCTCGGCTGACCTTACTGTGTTTCCTGATTTTGATGAGGTGGCGACTCGGTTCAGAGAAAGTGCCCTTGTACCCTATGAGTTTGATAATGGGGTGTATGCATTACCTGAAACGCAAATGTTTCCAGTTATGTTTTATCGAACAGATATTTTAGAGGAATTAAATTTGGATGTTCCGGAAACGTGGGAAGACGTGTATAGCATGATTTCTGTTTTGCAGAGAAACAACTTAGAGTTTTACTTGCCGATTGATGATCCTATGGCGCAGGACAATCAAGTACTAGTTCCTAATCCAGCTTTTTCGATGCTTCTTTATCAGAACGAAGGAAGCTTCTATGAAGAGGATCACATGTCAAGTGCATTAAACTCGGAAACGTCAATTGAAGTCTTTAATCAATGGACCGAATTCTATACCAACTATAAATTCCCTTTAATGGCTGACTTCCCGAACCGTTTTAGAGTCGGAGAAATGCCAATCGGAATCGCTGATTACGCAACCTACAATATGCTTTCCGTGTTGGCTCCAGAAATAAGAGGATTATGGGAGTTTACGATGGTTCCTGGGACAGAGATGGAGGACGGATCCATTAGACACGACGTTTCTAGTTTTACTACTGCTGCCATGATGCTTGAGAACTCGACAAAGAAAGACGAGTCTTGGGAATTCTTAAAATGGTGGACAGATGAAGAAACGCAAATTTCATTTGGTCGTGAAATGGAAAGCTTGCTAGGAGAAGCAGCAAGATATCCAACGGCAAATATTGATGCGCTTGAGCAGCTACCTTGGCCAGTGGAAGACTATAACAACTTGGAAAGCCAGTGGCAGTGGGTTCGCGGAATCCCGCAAGTTCCTGGTGGGTATTTCACGGGCAGACATTTAGATAATGCGTTTAGAAGAGTCGTAAACGCAAGTGAAAATCCGCGTGAAGCCTTAAATGATTATATTCGCTATATTGATGATGAAATTGAAGTGAAACGAAGAGAATTTAATTTACCGTATTAGGATCGGGGGTGAGGAAGATGTCGATTCAGGCAGGGGAACAAACTGTCGATAAAGTAATCCATTCGAAGAAGGAAACACGATTAAGCAAATTGAAGCGAGAATTAAAAAGAGGGAAACATTATTATATTTTGATGGCACCATACATGATTATCTTTACATGCTTTACGATTATTCCCGTTGTCATTTCATTTGTTCTTAGTTTCTTCTCATTTAATATGTTGGAATTACCTTCGTTTGTTGGATGGGAAAACTATGCCAGATTATTTTTAAGTGATGACGTCTTTATGACCTCTTTAAAAAACACGTTAATTTTCGCTATCATAACCGGACCTGTGAGTTATGTTGCTTGTTTCCTTTTTGCTTGGATTATTAATGAACTTTCTCCTAAAGTCCGAGCTTTTATGACGGTTATCTTTTATGCACCATCTATCTCAGGAAATGTGTTTTTTATCTGGTTAATTATCTTTTCTGGTGATACGTATGGGTATTTAAATGGATTTCTGATGCAAACGGGCTTTCTACTAGAACCTATTCAATGGTTAAGGGACGAACAGTATATTCTAGGAGTCGTTATCTTAGTTCAACTCTGGTTAAGCTTAGGGACCGCTTTTTTAGCCTTCATTGCGGGACTACAAACCATTGATAAATCACTGATTGAGGCGGGAGCCGTCGATGGCATAAAGAATAGATGGCAGGAGCTTTGGTTTATCACGCTGCCATCTATGAAGCCTCAATTATTATTTGGAGCCGTATTACAAATTACCATGGCCTTTGCTGTGGCCGATATCTCCATGGCATTAGCAGGCTTTCCAAGTGTGAACTATGCTGCACACACTGTTGTTACTCACTTGATCGATTACGGTACCATTCGATTTGAAATGGGATACGCTTCAGCCATTGCAACGGTGTTGTTCATTATCATGGTAAGTACAAACTTATTAGTGCAAAAAGTACTTAGAAGGGTGGGGACGTGATTATGCAGTTAAAAGGAAAAAAGTTATTTAGAATTGAAAAAAAACTGAACCGCTCCCTACCAGTTAGTATCATGCTGTTTTTGTTTTTGGTTGTGTTCGGGATGTTTATGGCCATTCCTTTGGTCTATGCCATTAATAACGCCTTTAAACCTCTTGATGAATTATTTATATTTCCACCTAAGTTTTTTGTTAGAAATCCCACCTTGGATAATTTCTTTGATTTAGTTGCCGTTATGGGAGACTCTTGGGTGCCGCTCTCAAGATATTTTGCAAATACGATTATTATTACGTTATTTGGAACAGTAGGCCATATCCTTTTAGCTTCCATGGCCGCCTACCCTTTAGCGAAATACAAGTTCCCAGGCTCCAAGCTGATCTTTTCTGTTGTTGTATTATCCTTAATGTTCTCTCCTCACGTAACAGCGATACCAAATTATATGGTGATGTCAGGACTTGGCTGGATCGATTCTCATGCATCTCTCATTATTCCAGCAATGGCGTTTCCGCTAGGTTTGTTCTTAATGAAACAGTTTATGGAACAAATTCCCGATTCAATCTTGGAAGCGGCCAAAATAGATGGAGCAAGTGAGTACCGTATCTTCTGGTCCATTGTCATGCCCAACGTCAAACCAGCGTGGTTAACCCTTTTGATTCTTCAATTTCCGATTCTCTGGGGAACAAATGGCGGGGACTTTGTTTACAGTGAAGAATTAAAAACCTTAAATTATGCTCTAGAACAAATTACACTTGGCGGGATCGCTCGAGCTGGAGTTGGAGCTGCAGTCGCATTAATATTGATGGCGGTACCGATTACTTTATTTGTTATATCCCAAAGTAAAGTAATCCAGACGATGTCAACTTCCGGTATGAAAGATTAGAAGGGAGCTGATCACAAATTGAAAAAAATACTGAAGCAATGCACTGTTTCTCTGTTAGCTGTGCTGTTACTTTCGGTACCGATTGTGGGTGGTGTCCCTACGGCGGAAGCTACAACGTATACACCAAAATCTTATAATTACTCCTACTGGGGGGATTCGGTCCCATCTCCTGAAGCCTACTCAGCAACAAACTTAGTAGATGGCGAGAGCCTAGGAGTAGGGGCATTCGCTGAACCAAGCGACATGCATGTTACCGAGAATCTAGATATCTATATATTAGATACAGGAAATAACCGAGTCGTTGTCTTAAATGAACAGTTAGAGTTAATTCATGAAATTGATTCTTTTTCATTAGATGGGCAAAGCAGTACTTTTGCTAACCCAAGAGGAATCTTTGTAAACAACGATGATCATATATTTATCGCAGATTCTGGTAATCGCCGCGTGGTACACCTGGACCAAAATCTTGAACTGGTCAAAATAATCGACAATCCTGAGTCCGAATTGCTAGGTGAGAACTTTACGTTTACTCCCGTGAAAGTGGTCGTTGACTTTGCTGATCGAGTATTTGTTATGGCAGACGGGGTATTTGATGGGTTTATGGAATTTAGTGTGGACGGTCAATTTACAACATTTATTGGTGCAAATAGAGTAAGAGTGGATCCGATCGAATACATTTGGAAGCGTTTTGCTACAAGAGAGCAACGTAGTCAAATGGTGATGTATGTTCCTACTGAATTTACAAGTCTTGATATTGATGAGAGAGGATTTGTTTATGCAACAAATGCAGATAATTCAGAGGACGTCATCAAAAAAATAAACGCAAGAGGGGATGACATTCTCCGAAGAGAAGGCTACTTTAGCCCATTCGGCGACGTTTTATATACCCGTAGCTCGGGACCCTCTCGTTTAGTTGATATTAGTGTGGCTGACAGTGAAATCTATTCTGTGCTTGATGCGAGAAGGGGAAGGATTTTCACATACAACGGTGATGGCCATCTGATGTATGTATTCGGGGGGTTAGGAAACAAGGTTGGTGAATTCCACACACCGATAGCCATTGAAAGAAGTGGGGATCAATTTCTTGTATTAGACAGAGAGCTTGGTGAAATCTCCATCTTTGCTGCAACAGAATACGGACAGACTTTAAATGAAGCGGTCCGTAGCTATGAAAGCGGCGATGAAGAAAGAGCCCAGCAGCTCTATAGTGAAGCCGTCCAAATGAACATGAATTTAGAGTTTGCATATACGGGAATTGGTAAGGCGCTGTTACGGCAGGATGATTATGAAGCAGCGATGAATCAATTCGAGAGAAGCTTGGACCAGACGAATTATTCAAAGGCTTACTTACTTTTCAGAAACCAGGAGCTACGCCAACATTTTTCTTTCATCATGACAGGCGTATTTATTTTGGTAGTAGGCTTTACAAGCTTTGTTATCTATCGCAGGTCTACTAAAAGAAATAGGGGGGTGTCGGTTTGAATAATGAGACGATGAAATATCCATTTTATTTATCTGTTCATCCCTTTGATGGTTTTTGGGAATTAAAGTATGAACTTAACAAACGTATTAGTGTTCTTGTTTCGTTCATTATTCTGTTTTTGCTCATTGTCACAAATGTGTTGAGCAGTCAGTACAGTGGATTTGTGGTTAATTTGTACAATCCAAATGAAATGAATAGCTTAATGGAGATTGTGTATGTTGTGGTACCGGTGCTTTTCTGGTGTGTTGCGAACTGGTCATTAACCACTTTGTTGGACGGAGAAGGAAAATTTGTAGATATCTTTATTGCCACGTGTTTTGCTTTAGTTCCGTTGGTGATTATTAATTTTCCGTGGATCTGGTTAAGTAACTTCATTTCATTACAGGAAGCAACATTCTACTATTTATCACAAAGTATCGCAGTTGTTTGGTTTCTATTTTTAATGTTTGTTGGCAATATGACTGTGCACCAATTTAGCCCTTCTAAAACATTAGTAACAATCTCTTTAACGATTGTTGCAATGGGATTTATGGCGTTCCTTTGTCTCTTGTTCTTTAGTTTAATCCAAGAGGTCATCGCGTTTATTAGCGTCATCTATCAAGAAATTGTTTTTAGGTATTAGGGGAGGAGTGTAAATCCTAATGACAAACGTTTATTCAGTACGTCTACTTGCATTCTTTCTTGTGCTTATCATTCTCTCGGGTTGTTCTGAAAACACTAGCTCTGGTGAAGATGATGAAAAAGATTTGGCAGAAATAACGGTTACACAAGAAGAGCCATTACAAGGGAAGTTTGAAGATAGTCGTCTTGAACATATGAAAGGTATGGCTGAAAATGAGAGCTTACAATTGTTCGTAGAAGAAGAAACGGCAAACATGGCTGTCCACAACAAAAATAGTGGGGAAATCTGGTATAGTAACCCCCCTGAAAGAGATCAGGATTCGATTGCTTCTGGAGTGAATGCTGATTTACTATCTTCCCAGCTTCAGATGCAGTTTTTGAATCAATTTGGTCAAGGGAGTACGCTCAATACATTTTCAGATAGTATCGCACACGAACAATATCGTATTGAAGAGATTCCAGACGGCATTCGAGTCGTCTATCAATTCGGTCAAGCGGAACAATCAGCAGGGGATCTGCCTTTAATGTTAAGTCAGGAAAGATTTGAAGAACTAACAGGCTTATTAGATAGCACAGGTGAGCGAGCTTTAATGATAGCGTATACACAAAATAGAGAGACTGGTATCTATGAACGAAATGATAGTGCATTAAATGGCCTTCAGCTTCAACGAGCATTGGATGCCTTTGAACAAACGGGATACTCAGAGGAAGACCTAGAACAAGATATGGCTGAGCTAAATTTCACACAAGAATCCGAAGCTGGGAGAGTGTTTCTAGCAGCTATTGAATATACATTAGATGGCGATAGTTTATTAGTAAGAGTACCTGTTTCAGATATACAGTTTTCTGAACAATTCCCTGTGCACCAAATTGCCATGATGCGATTTTTTGGAGCAGCAGATAGTGAAGAAGAAGGCTCGATATTTGTTCCTGACGGGTCAGGAGCGTTGATTCACTTTAATAATGGGAAAACGCGACATCCATCCTATCAACAATCTGTGTTTGGCACGGACCTCTCTACTGTATTAACGACTGAAACAAGGACAGAGGAAACGGTTAGGCTCCCAGTATTCGGATTAATAAGGGATGAAAGCGAAGCCATGTTAGGAATCATTGAAGAAGGGGCTTCGGTGGCAAGAATTAATGCAGATATCAGTGGAAGATTAAACAGCTACAACTCTGTTTATCCGACATTTACTGTGGTTGGAAAAGGAGATGTAACGTTAGAGGCAGACCAACAGGAACGTACGATTCCGCGGTTCCAAGAGGAAGCCATGAAGTCAGATTTTGCGGTTCGTTATGTGTTTTTAGATGGGGAAGATGCGACATACACTGGGATGGCTTCCTATTATCGTGATTATCTCGTCCAACAAGATCAGTTGCCACTGAAAGCAGAGGCTACTGGGGAAGAGGATATTCCATTCTTCTTGCAGTTAATTGGAAGTGCTACAAAACAAAAGCATTTCGCCGGAGTGCCATACCGATCACTAGAATCACTAACAACATTTGAACAAGCGGAACATATCATTGAAGAAATGAAAGCAGAACAAATAAATAACATCCAGCTTAATTACACTGGGTGGTTTAATAAGGGTGTTCATCATAAAGTCGCTGATTCTATTAGTGTAGATCGTTCAATAGGTGGCAGACGTGGACTGGATGATTTCATTGACTTTACAGAAGCGCAAGGAGTGGAACTTTACCCAGAGGTAGCGATGTTAAATGTCCATTCAACTTCAGGGTTCAGTACTCGAAGTGAAGCTTCTAGAACGTTAACCAGTGTCCCTGCGACAATTTATCCATTAAATTTAGCATTGAATTCGAGAGATCGAACGCAAGATCCGTCTTATGTTTTGTCTCCACGTTTAGTAGAGGAATATACAGCAAGCATGTTACATGATTTTTCTAGGCACAATGCATCTGGTGTTGGTCTTCGAGACCTGGCAGATTCACTAAACAGTGATTTTAGAAGGAACGAACAGCTGGACCGAACGGAATCAGAAGCCATTTCCAAAAACGCATTAGAGCTTATCCAAAGCGAGAACCTAAACATGATGGCAAGTGGGGGGAATTCCTATGCCTTGCCTTATCTAAAAAATATTATTAATGCACCGATGAGTAATAGTGGATTCAAGCTGCAGGATGAAGCCATTCCTTTCTATCAAATGGTTATACGTGGACATATTGATTATTCTGGGGCGCCATATAATTTGTCAACAAACCTCAGTGACAGTGATTATATTTTAAAAGCATTAGAATACGGTGCAAATGTTCACTTTAAATGGATGTATGAGCCAAATGAAACGTTAAAGGATACAAGTTTCAATTATCTTTATGCTGTGAATTATAACCAATGGTTTGACCAAGCTGTGGATCTATATCATGAAGTGAATGATGTGTTAAAAAACGTGGCGAATCAATCAATCACTTCCCATCAAAAACTGGATGATGGGGTGTTTGAGACAATCTATGAGAATGGGGTCTCCATCATTGTTAACTATAACCACGAACCAGTTACTGTCGAAGGAGAAGCAATAGAAGCACAAGGCTATCTCGTTGGAGGTGATAAATAAATGAATACCTTAAAAAAAGCAGGTTTGTCATTTCAAACGTATGAAGGTCAAAAGAGATTGTGGGGTATTCTATTTGTTGCACCTTGGTTGCTTGGATTTGTATTCTTCTTCATGGTTCCATTAGTGAATTCTTTGCGATACAGCTTAAGTAATATCGAAGCTAGCTCTGAAGGAATTCAAGTAACGTATATCGGATTTTCTAATTTTATTGAAGCGTTGACGGTTAATTCCAGCTTTAATCGTCAATTGTTAGAATCGATTATGAACATTGTCATTAATGTACCACTTATTCTCATATTCAGCTTGTTCTTGGCAGTGTTGTTAAATCAACAGTTTTTTGGGAGATCGGTTGCTCGTTCGATCTTTTTCCTGCCAGTCATATTGGCGTCAGGAGTTATTTTAAGCTTAGAGCAAACAAGTCTCGTACAAGAAATTAATCAACAGAACGCGACCTCTGGAGGACTAGCAAACGTAATGGGCTCCTTTGAACTGCAACGAATCATGCTAAGAGCAGGCGTCAATGAATACATTGTCGTCTACCTTACAGGAGCGGTTGATCGAATATACGAAATCGTAAGTCAATCGGGGGTGCAGATCCTCATCTTCCTAGCAGGCATTCAGACGATTTCGCCGCAATTGTATGAAGCCTCCAAAATTGAGGGAGCTACGGGATATGAGGCATTTTGGAAGATTACACTACCCATGGTAAGTCCACTTATATTAGTGAACCTGGTCTATACAATTATTGATTCTTTTTCTCGAAGTCCAGTCACAGATCTGGTCATGTCTGTCGGATTCGATAACTTTAACTTCGGGTTAAGCTCTGCTATGGCATGGATTTACTTTCTTTCAATTATGATTATCCTGCTCACCAGCGTGTTTTTAATCTCTAAGAAGGTATTTTATCAAGAGTAGTTGACTACAGACTGTTTTCTTACGGCACCATTAGATTGCTTTTGATGGAATAAATATGAAGGGGTGAATGTATTGACCTTACTACGAATGTTTACGTTGGAAAGAATGAAGAATTGGCTATGGTCATTTGTGAGGTTTGTGTTAATAGCTGGCCTTTCGTTTATTATTCTATATCCAATCCTTCAAAAAATTTCAACAGCCATTAAACATCAAAGTGACTTATATTCCCCAATAGTTGTTTGGATTCCTGAGACGTATACACTTGAGAATTTCAGGAATGCGATGTCGATCATGAATTATTGGGACACTCTATTAAATACATTTCTTTTAGCAGGGGTAACAACCATATTAACAGCTGCTTCCTGTGCTCTTGCAGGCTATGCATTTGCAAGATTATTAAAATCAAGGTGGAGCAAACTATTATTTGCTGGTGTGATCTTAACGATCTTAGTTCCGCCTACAACGATATTAATACCGATGTACATGAATTTAAGGGAATTTAGTATGTTCGGGTTGATTCCATTATTAACAGGGGATTCTGTGAATTTATTAGATTCTTATTGGCCATTTATTTTAACTTCCATGACCGCTAATTCATTAAAGGCTGGATTGTTTATTTTTATCTTTACTCAATTTTTTAGAGGTATTCCTAAAGCAATTGAAGAGGCTGCTTACATTGATGGCGCAGGAGTTGGCACAACGTTTTTTCGGATCATGTTACCGAACGCCGTCCCAGCCATTGTTACGGTTATTTTATTCTCCTTTGTCTGGCAATGGAATGATAGCTTCTATACGACAACCTATTTAACATCTAGTAATGTCATGGCTACGCAGCTATCATCCTTACCGTATAATTTATCGATGTTTTTGGACGGTGGAGAAACGGCAAGTGCAGATCCATTTTATTTAAGTATGGTTCAAGATACGGGCATCTTATTATCAATGTTACCTCTCATCATTATGTATCTATTTGTTCAGAAATACTTCGTACAAAGTATTGAACGTACAGGAGTTGTTGGATAAGGTTTGTACAATTAAAATACAATTCTCCCTAAAGAAAGCAGGAGATTGGATCAAGAAGAAAGAAAGTATATCAAGGGAATGAAAGCGCTTTAAAATTATGAATGGGGTGTTTTTTAATATGGTACATTCGACGATTAAACAGCATCAACAATTACGTGATATGTTCGCTGACGATTTTTACATTGGAGCGGCTGTCACTCCTTTCACCATCCAAAAGCAGGAAGGGCTTATTACCCATCATTTTAATAGTGTGACGGCAGAGAATGAAATGAAATTTGTAAGTGTTCATCCTACAGAAGATGAGTACACATTTGAGAAGGCAGATAAAATTATGTCATTTGCTAAGGAAAATAATTTAAATGTAAGGGGGCATACATTAGTTTGGCATAACCAGACCTCTGATTGGATCTTTGAGAATGAGGATGGATCTACACCTACTAGGAATCAATTATTAGAACGAATGAAATCGCATATAAACACAGTAATGGGTCGATACAAAGGACAGATTTATGCTTGGGATGTCGTAAATGAAGCGATCTCTGATCAAGATGGAGAATTTTTACGACCATCTAAGTGGTTAGATATCATTGGGGAAGACTTCATTGCAAAAGCATTTGAATTTGCGAGGGAAGCGGATCCAAACGCATTGTTATTTTATAATGATTACAACGAGGTAAATCCCGAAAAGCGTGATAAGATTTATAAGCTTGTAAAGTCATTACTAGATCAAGGGGTGCCTATTGATGGCATCGGTCTCCAAGGTCATTGGAATGTGTATTCTCCTTCCATTGATCTTATTCGTGAAGCAATTGAGAAGTATGCAAGCTTAGACGTGAAGTTACATATCACAGAATTAGATATCTCCGTCTTTGCTCATGAAGATAAGCGCACAGATCTAAAAGAGCCAACAGAAGAGATGATGACACTTCAAGCGGAAAGATATAAGGAGATTTTTCAAGTATTTAAAGACTATCGAAAGCATCTTACTTCTGTGACATTCTGGGGCGTAGCTGACGATTACACGTGGCTAGACAATTTTCCAGTAAAGGGAAGAAAAAACTGGCCATTTTTATTTGACGAAAATCATTCACCAAAGCAATCATATCAGGAATTAACGAGGCTTCACGATTCATAGAGGAGAAATGTTTTGTAGGAGGAATAAGAATGAGTCCGATTACAGTAAGGAATCCAATAATATGGGCGGATGTCCCTGATATTAGCGTCATCCGAGTAGAAGATACCTATTATATGGTAAGTACAAGCATGCATTCTATGCCAGGCTGCCCCATATTAAAGTCAAATAATTTAAGAGACTGGGAGCTTCATAGCTATGTGTATGAAACCTTAGAAGCAAATGACGCTCATGAATTAAAAGGTGGTTCACACATTTACGGAAAAGGAATGTGGGCAGCTAGCTTACGTTATCACAATCATATGTTTTATGTATGTTTTTCGGCGAATGATACGAAACAGTTTTATATTTATACGACAGACGATATTGAATCTGGAAACTGGGATAGGCATGTGATAGATGGCTTAAGACATGACCCGAGTCTCTTTTTTGATGAAGAACACACATATGTCATTCATGGAAATGGTCGTATCATGATCACAGAATTAACTGCAGATGCCACGGCCTTAAAGCCTAACGGAATCAATCAACTGTTGCTTGAGACAGAAAAAGAAGGAATGGGACTTCGTGCAGAAGGCTGCCATGCATACAAAATGAATGGATATTATTATTTATTTTTTATTGAATGGCCAAGTGTTGGAAATAAAAGAAGAAGAGAAGTGTGTTATCGTTCAGAAAGCTTATTCGGACCTTATGAATCTAGAATTGTACTTGATGATGATATGAATTTCTATAATAATGGCGTCGCTCAGGGTGGTATTGTGGATACACCAGAAAGAGAATGGTATGCGGTTTTATTTCAAGATCGTGGAGCGGTAGGGCGAGTTCCTATCCTAGTTCCTATGCATTGGTCAGACGATTGGCCCGTTTTAGGGATTGATGGCAAGGTGCCAGAAGAATTTGAAGCCAAATTGCCAGAGGGAGAAAAGAAGCCGTTAACCATAAGTGATGATTTTCAGTCGGCTGAACAGCACTTACCACTTCAGTGGCAGTGGAATCATAATCCTGATCATGAGCTATGGTCATTAACGAAGAATAAAGGGTATCTCACATTAGAAGCGGGGCATGTCACAAAAAGTGTAGAGTTTGCTCGGAATACATTAACACAACGAACGGAGGGTCCGTGGTGTAGTGCATCGACTAGCTTAGATATTAGTGAAATGATACCAGGTAATCGAGCGGGGTTAGTTGCGTTACAACACGATTTTGGGGCTGTGGGAGTTGAAATCTCTTCAAATGGCAAGGCGTTTATTACATTGTATATCAGAGGAGAGGACGGTTCAGATAAATGTATCGAATCCATTCCTTATGATGGGAACACCATTGTCTTAAAAGCTGATTTTAACTTTCATCAGCTTCAGGATACAGTAGATTTTTATTACTCATCAGAAGGTAATGAATGGAATAAAATAGGAGAAAGACTACAATTGAAATACACGCTAACCCATTTCATGGGGGTTAGAATCGGGTTATATCATTTTGCAACGGAACAAATCGGTGGTGTCGCTAAATTTGAATATTTTCAATATGATACGTCCGAAACTGCAGCAGACTCAATCAATGAAAAGTAAACAATGATGATTAATGCCATTCTCATTCTTACCTATAAAGGAAAAGGGGATGGCTTTTTACTACTAGATCAATGATTGGGCAGTATTTGGAACATGGGTAACAAAAAAGATGAGGTGGATACGTTGGGTAAATGGCGTGGAAACAAGATTGTTTTTAGCGTTACGTTGCTCTTTGGCTTTTTGTTAGGGTGTTCTGAAACTCAAAACACAGATGACGAACCAATCGTCATAGAAGATGGTGGCAAATACGAAGATATAGGTTTAAGTAAATTTGATTCAAATATAGATGTCTCCTTTGTTAGAGGAACAACTGATAATGTAAGACAGCTAGAAAATCGATTTCCCAATGATACATTAGTAGAAAATCGTTGGACGGAATTATTTTATGATGTACTAGGAATAAATGTTCAATTCAAGTGGGTAGAGGAAGATATCGTTTATCATAAAAAGCTAGCGAACGATCTGATGTCTGGTGATTTAGCAGACATTGTTAGAGTCAATCGGCAGCAATTAAGAGAGCTTGAAAGAGCCAACCTCATTGAAGATTTAACGGAAGTGTACGAAACTTATGCGACCCCCTTAACTACACAAGTGATGAAACAAGATGAGGAAAATCCTTTTGAAGCAGCAATGATTAATGAGAAATTAATGGGGATTCCTGTGATAGGGTCTTCTGTAGATATAGCACAGTATATCTGGATTCGCACGGATTGGCTTGAACAGCTAGAACTAGAGCCTCCTGAGACAATGGATGATGTACTGGAAATTTCGAAAGCGTTTACACATAGGGATTTAAATCAAAATGGAAATGCAGATCATCAGTTTGGATTAGCTATCTCAAAGTTTTTATGGGATCCAATTATGAGCCTTACTGGTTTTATGGCAGGTTATCAAGCATATCCTACGATTTGGCTTGAGGATGAATCGGGCAACTTAATGTATGGAGGAATTCAGCCTGAAGTAAAAGATGCATTGCTTGTCCTCCAACAGATGTATCAAGATGGGCAGATTGATGAAGAATTTTTCTTGAAGGATGGATCAAAAATAAAAGAACAAATCAATAATGGAGAAGTAGGGATGCTCTACGGGGAGCAATGGGCACCATTTTTTGTTCAGGGAAGTAAAGAAATTGATTCTAATGCAGAGTGGAAAGCCTTCCCCATCGTTTCTAGTAATGAGGAACTCCCCTATGTCCCTATTAAAAATCAAAGCGAATATTTTTGGGTAGTAAAAAGCGGATTTGATCACCCTGAAGCTCTCGTCAAAATGATTAATTTGTATCTCGAAAAAAATTGGGGCGAGACCGCAGAGTATGAAACATATTACAGTACGCCTCATCCTATATGGCAATTGGCGCCCATTTCACAGTCCCCTCCACTGAAAAATTATCACGCATTTTTAGATATTCAAGAGGCACAGAGGAATGACACATTAGATGAGTTAGTGGGAGAGGCTAGAGCCATTCAGGGTAAAATCACTGATTATGTAGAGAACAATGACATGGATGGTTGGGGTTGGTATTTAGCTTATGGTGAAGAAGGGGCATATTCCATCCTCGATTCCTATCAAGCTAACAATCAGCTTTTACATGATCAAATGGTTCATGCACCAACAGATGCAGTCGTTGAGTACATCCCTATTTTATATAATCTACAACTGGATGCCTATAAGAGTATTATCATGGGGACTCCCATCGATAATTTTGATGAGTTTGTGGAGAATTGGAAGAGGATAGGCGGAGATAAAATGACAGACGAGTTAAACGAAGTTCATCATCAACGTTGATATGGAAAAGGTTTAGTGGATCAGGTTCTTATTATTGTGTAATGAGTCATTCTGATGTCTAGCCTAAAACAAGCGGACAAAATAGTAGGGCAACACCTGCGGGAAGTAAGTGCCCCTTATTTTGGTAGCGACGAGGAAGAACTTATCAGGAGTCGCGCTCCATCCTTAAAATCCCCGGATACACATAATCTAAGACACTGTCTAGTGGGATGGCCCCATCTTTACAACGAATTGCCGGAGGAATGTAACATGGACAACGAACCTGTTCACTCATTACGTAAGAATTTATTCGTTCGCTTATTAGTCATGTATCATATCGTCATTCTTCCCATCGTTTTATTAGGATTGTATTTATATATATGGAGTTACAACAACGCAAGTGAAGAAATATCTAAACATACGTCTATACAGCTACACTCATATCTAGAGCATTTAGATAGAGAAATAGAGTGGATTGAGGGACAAAAATATGACCTACTTCATGAGGATGCATTACGACAAATCGCCCTCATATGGAATAAGATGGATGGAGTAGAGAAGAATACACACATCAATTATATAACGAATCGATTAGTTTCTATTACAAACACTAGTCCCTATATTGAAGATATTTACATCCATATCCCCTCTATTTCTAAAACAATTTCCGCGCTAAACGGAGTAGATGATTTTAATGATGAAAATTATCGAATAAATCAACTAAATATTCAACATACAAGCAGGTACATTATTAATCAAAACGATGCCTCTTTATACTTGAACTCGGTCATTATGAATAAAGATATTGATGGTCAAGAACTCTATTCTCTGCAAATTGTATTAGATAAAGAGGAATTAGTGCATTCACTAGATTTAATCAATATGTATGAAGAAAACGAAACGGTCTTATTTTCAGGGGACAGGCAAGTGTTGTGGGCATCGAGTGAGGCATCTGAAGAGATGTTACATGAATATGTATCAAGTGTGAATGATCGATCTGATTTAGATTCTAAGGTCATCGAAATGGCAGGTGTGGAGTATCGCTTTGACGGTGTCTATTCAGAGGGTCGTGATCTTATTCTCGTTAGTTATTTGCCTGATGAAATGGTCAAAAAACCTTTGAATATCTTTCGGAATTGGGTATGGGTATTTGGTTTATTTACGGTCATTGCAATTATTATCTATTCCTATTTTACGTACAAACATGTTCATCAACCATTGTTACATCTTGTGGATGGGTTTAAGCATATTGAGAAGGGAAACCTCGATCAAACGATAGAACATAATAAAACAGATGAATTTGGGTTTATATATAATCGTTACAACGAAATGATAGTAAAGTTAAAAACGCTTATTGATCGGGATTATAAGCAGAAGCTCATGTTCCAGAAGGCAGAGCTAAAGCAGCTCCAATCTCAAATTAATCCCCATTTTTTATATAATAGTTTTTTTATCATAAATTCTTTAGCTAAAACAGAAGACACAGAAAGAATAGAAGCATTTACAAAAATGCTAGGAGAATATTATAAATTTATTACTAGAAATGAAGATAATTTAGTTCCATTAGTTGAAGAAATGAAGCATGCACGAATGTATACAGATATCCAAAACATGCGATTCTCAAGAAGAATTCAGGTTCAGTTTGATGAACTGCCTGAGTCTATTGAACAAATGCTGGTACCAAAGCTTATTGTCCAGCCAATTATAGAAAACGCATATAAATACATCTTAGAAAAAATGACGCAAAAAGGTTTTTTGAGAATTACGTTTCAACATCAACAAAATGAAGTCCTGATTGTGGTGGAAGACAACGGAAATGTCTTAAGTGATGAGAAAATAAGGTCATTGGATCTTCGAGTGAAAAACACAGACAAACAGCAGGAGCTAAGCGGTTTAATGAATATCCATAGAAGGATTGAATTGCTCTATGAAAACGGAAGTGGCCTGTTCTTATCAAAAAGTGAGCTAAATGGATTAAAAGTAACGATCCGATTGCTAGGAAAGGAGGAGAATAAGGTTGTTTAGATTATTAATTGTTGATGATGAAGAAATTATTACGGATGCCCTATATGATGTATTTTGCCAGCTAATGCCTGAGCAGCTTGATGTATGTAAAGCATATTCAGGCGAAGAAGCATTAGATTGGTTATCTAGGACAAGAATAGATATTGTGTTAACAGATATATCGATGCCGGGTTTATGCGGCTTAAAGCTGGTAGAGCGAATTCAAGATTACTGGCCCAGGTGTAAGGTGATTTTTCTGACGGGATATAATAATTTCGAGTATATTTACCAAGCGATGCAAATGAATCATGTTCGATATTTGTTAAAAACAGAAGGCTTTGAAAAAGTGACGGAGACAGTAAAAAAGGTAATAAAGGAAATCAAACAAAATCATCTCGATCAATATTTAGTAGAGCAAACGAAGGAGCAAAAGTTAGCCTATGAATTAATGGCACAGGGTGACTTTATGAGACATGTCTTAAAAAAGAGCAAATTGATATGTGATTCCAGTTTGGGTTTAACCAATGAGTTCAAACAACTTAATATTCGGTTAAATCCCATGGAGGACATCTATCTTGTTCTCGCAAAAGTAGATTATTCGCCAGAAACAACATATACAGAGCGTAGTAATATGTTATATCGTGTTCGATTAATATGGGATCATCATTTATCAAAACAACTAGATAGTATTGGGATCGTAGACCGTTATGGGGGAATCGTATGGTTTATTCAGCCAAAGCGTTATAACCAAGATCAAATCAACCAGCTAGTGAAATATATGGAAGGGTCACTAGAGCTCATTCAAGAAGAATGCTCAGATTCATTGGATTTAAAAATTCATTTTACAATAAGTACAGAGCTAAGCAAGTGGGAAGATATTACGCAAAAATATGAAAAGCTACGCCAATCTCAATTATTAAAAGTAGGGGATGACTATAGAGAGATATTAAAAGAGTACGTTGAAGCGGAGCAAGACATAAAGCGAGGATTCAACTCTAATCAAAAGGTAGAATTATTAACCTCACATTTAGAAGCCAATCGAGAAAAAGAGTTTTTCGATGAAGTGAAAGAGGTGCAATCATATGCTGAAGATAGGAATTATTCACAGCAAATGGAGGCCTATTTTTCGATTGCCCTTGTCTTACACTCATTTATTAACTTAAATGGACTGCATAAAAAAATAACAAACGCTGAAAAATTATTAAAAATGGAAGAGCATTCGTACATGAACGAAGGCTATTCCTATCTCAACAAAGTGGCAAGGGACATCTTCCGCCTGAAACGCACAGAGAATAGAGATAGAGCAGCCGTTGTCATTGATCGAATCAGCAACTATATTGAAGAGCACTTAAGCGAAGATTTATCATTAGTTCGATTAGCTGAAATTCATTTTTTTAATCCATCCTATCTGTCACACCTTTTTAAGCAAGAAAGAGGCATTAATTTATCAGAACATATTGATAAATGTCGGGTGAGAAGAGCAAAAGAATTATTGCAGGATGGAAATCTAAAAATCAGGGAAGTAAGTAAGCTCGTTGGCTACCATACAGCCCACTCGTTTACTAGATTCTTTAAAAAGACCACTGGTATGACCCCGAAAGAATATCGTGAAGTGTTATCTCAGAAGCTATAGTTAAGGAAACCCGTACTTACAGCATTCTTGAAGCCACAAAAAAACATCAGTCGAGAATATGAGAGCTGTTCCTCAGTGGAGGGCAGCTTTTTTTGCGGAAGATGACCCGAGTGGTGCGGTGTTAGAGTTAGTATACGCGAGAGCAAGAAAGCTCAGTTTAGCAAACGTAATGCTCACAGCCCCGCGTATGGCAGGAAATGCGCGATAAGATGAAAAATGCGCTAAAAGCAAAGTGCCATGCTCGAAAACATCAGGTCAATGCGCGGAAAAGCGGAGTGAGCGCGCGGAAGCAGGTGAGCGCCACGTGGTGTGACAAACCACATCGCCTCAAATCCCCTCACCCCAAAAAAGCTCCCCCACCACACGCGGGGCAGCTTCTTCTTCTTTACATCAATGATGAAATCCGCCACTCATTGAATCTAACTCAAATGAATTTAGCACTTCATCATCTGGACCTATTATTTCAATGGTGTGTGAGTCATACCAGCTTTCGTCATTAGAAATAATGGATAGGAACGTCTGATTTTCGATTGGAACGGTCACGGTTTCGCCTGAGTAGATAATTTGTGCTTCAACGGCTTCAGGGATTGGCGTGTAACCGAATGTCACGTAAGTGTATCTATAATCCGGGTCATGCCAATTTCCTGATTCAAAGCGCTGGGTTTGGGTTCCGTTTGTTCCGGAGCGGCTATAGCCATTCTCTAGAACTAGGCCACTGACCGGAATTCTAATAAATGTTTCTCCCTCTACATCCAACCTCTCAAGACCTAAATCCGTGGCATTACTGTTGTAGATGGCTAGCGCCAGCTCATCGCCAACATCCTCCCAAAGCACTTCAATTTCGGAGCCTTCAGGGTGGCTAGCAGCAATGGCTTCCTCCACTGTTGGATAAGGTGTATCATCCACATAAATTTCACCTGGAGACAGTGAGTACATGGCTCCTCCATAGGATGAAACAAACAACAGCGCTAACATTAAGGATGGGGCCCATGTGTTTCTAGTTAACAATAATATAGCTAAGCCAGCGAGTAGAAAGATAATCCCGAGGTACAGAAAAATAAACCCTACTGGACCTGGTGAAAAGGTCAATAATTGGTATTGTGATAAAGGCTCTTGGATAAAAAATGCCGTGATTGGATTAACGGGTTCATATTCCAAGGTCCTCAATACCTCATGTGGCGGCTCTGTTTCAGACATGAAACCTGTGACGGCAAAAATAAAAAATGCAATCACAGATTCAGCGCGAAAGGATCGTCGAAGCTGTGGTTCAGATAATCTCGGTTTTTTTAAGCTCAGAAGCACGAGGTGCCGCAGCCCAAAGAACAGCAAGGGCACATAGAGCAAGTGTTTTACAAATAACAAATGACCATAGGTAATTAAAATGCCATTAAAATAATCCTCGGTCACGCGGGTTACCAAAAAAATGCCCGATAATGTAAGCAAGAGCACAGCTCCTGCGGCTACGGGAGAAAACCATTTATGAAGACTTTGGCTATCAGGTAGCTTTGAAGCAAACCAGCCCATTAAGAATAGTGGACCGATCCAAGCCACAATACTGGAGAAATGAATAAATGTAGAAATAACGCCCATCCAGCCATATAAGGAGGCACCATGACTAGCCCAGCTGGCCCCGAGCATAAGTAAGATCATGCCAAAAGCCAGAAGGTAAAAACGTATGGTTTCAGACATAGCTATGCGATGAACAACTAACATAACAACTGTAATCACGCTAACAAAAACTAAGGCCTGCCCAGTTGAATAAGTTAGCAGGACGGAACTTATAGCATCTCCCCAGTTTGCATTAAATCGATTAACAAGTGTGACGACCACATTCATAGTGCTAACGGCCATTAAAATAGGGATAGAAAGCAGGACGCTCTCAATGGTTGTTTTTTGTATGGTTAAAATGGCTTGAAAACGGTTAGGAATAAGGTGGAGAATATAATAACCACCTACAATGGTTAAAGCCATATATAAAAACAGATTGGATATTTGTACGATCATTTTGAACTGCCTCCGAACGGTTAGGTCTCATCTACATTGTAACCACCTAATTTAAAAAGAGACAAGCATCAGCACAAAAGTCAGGGTGATAAGCAAATGGTTTGTGACGAGCGAGTTCACAAAGCAGCAGGTTTGTTGTAAATAGTCATCATCATGTGATGACAGCTAAAGGACAAAGAGTTATCTTATAAGAGAGCAATAAGTGGTAAGAAGGGAAGTAGATGAAACGATGGTAAATAAATATAAACGTATGGTAATGGGGATTGCTACTGCAGTACTACTCTGTTTTATATACCCTGCAACAGCGAGCGCGCACTCGCAACTTGAATCCTCTGTACCTGAAGATGGTCAAACAGTTGAGGAAAGCCTAGATACGATTACGATTCATTTTAGCGGGGGAATTGAAGCGGCAAGCACAATGTCTCTAATAAAGGATAATGAAGAAGAGATAGCGCTTGAAATAGAAGTTGATGGATCCACACTAACAGCTCGTGTGGAGCAGCCGTTGGCAAATGGTGAATATGAAGCGATGTATACGATCTTGAGTGAAGATACTCACCCTGTAGAAGGAGCATTCTCTTTTACGGTTGCTACTGAGGAAGAATCTACGATAGAAGAGAAGCCTGATCAAACAGAGGCTCCACCAGTTGAAGAAGAGCAGGAGGAAGCGGTCGAAGCGCCTGATCAGCAAGCATCAGATGCTAATACCGAATCCGCAGGCCTAGGCATTGGCTGGATCATTGCTCTTGTTGCAATAGCTGGAATTCTTTCCGGGGTTGTCATGAGATTGGTTAAGCGTAAGTCATAAGAGGTCATTAAGAGCCGAGCAATGAAGTGATTCTATCAAATCACTTCATTGCTCGGCTCTTCTACGTTAGGTAATGATATAAAGATACGTTACCCACCGGAATATATTTAAATTTTCTCCTGGAGCGGTGGAAAGAGGCCCATTTCTAGATGACTTGTTCAGTGGTCTCAATTAAAAGATTCAATGAGATAAATCGAAGCAGTTGGGTTAACTCATGACCTTCCCTTGGGTAAGTACCCCTATTTTCGGGAGCGGTAGCCGAAGAGATAAAACTACTTTACACATAAACAAGGACTTTATCAATAATCGAAACAAGATCAGAATTCAGCAGTGAACATCTGCTTCGTAATTGGTAAGCTAACGCTATCCAATTACAAATCTTTGCTCCAAAGTAATGAATGTTCGTAGAAATAGCTCCCATAGGAACAAGACTTAAATCACGTTACACCAAATGAATTAAGGAGTAAGGCTTGAATTCAAAACAATTGAACAAAAGGTTCAGATATTTCAAATTGCGTAAACAAAAACCTCCTAGTATAGTAAAATCAACTAATTAAACCGATAGAATTTGTTGGTTTAGAGGAGGCATATATGCAAAAAAGACAGATGCATTTGGGCGTTTTTCTTATGGGGTTTGGCCATCATCTTGCCTCGTGGAGACAGGCAGATACGCCAGCTGATAGCCCGGAGGATATAGATTTTTATATTGATATTGCAAAAACAGCTGAGCAAGGTAAGTTTGATCTGCTTTTTGTCAGTGATGGCTTATCCTTTAATGAAAGGTCACACCCTTCTGAGCTTGTACGATTTGAGCCATTAACCTTACTTGGGGCACTTAGTATTGCAACAAAGTCGATTGGACTAGCAGCAACCGCCACAACGACCTACAATGAACCATTTCACTTAGCTAGAAAGTTCTTGTCATTAGACCACTTGAACAAAGGCAGAACGGGCTGGAATGTAGTCACCTCATATTATCAAGGAGAAGCGAACAATTTTAACCAGAATGATCATATGAAGCATGATGAACGTTATGTTCGTGCAGATGAATTTGTAGAGGTCGTCAAAAAGCTTTGGAATAGCTGGGAGACTGACGCTCTGGTTCGTGACAAGGCAACAGGCACGTATTTTGACCAGAAGAAGCTGCATGCCCAACATCATGAGGGAAGATATTTCTCTGTAGCTGGTCCTTTAAATACATCGCGCTCTAAGCAAGGAGAACCAGTCATTATTCAAGCTGGATCATCTGAACAGGGAAGAGCATTTGCGGCTAAGCACGCAGAGGTCATCTTTACTGCGCAGCAAACAATAGAAGAGGCACTGAAATTTGCAAATGATATTCAATCTAAGGCAGTGGAGCATGGGCGTGATCCAAGCAAGGTGAAAATTTTACCAGGAGTCATTCCAATTGTTGCATTAACAGAAGAAGAAGCATGGGAAAAGTATAATGAGCTGCAGGATCTCATTGTACCTGAAGTTGGACTTGAACTCTTAAGTGAATACATGGGTGGCTTTGACTTTTCTCAATTTGATTTGGATGGCCCGTTGCCAACCGAACTCCCAGAATACAATGGAAATCAAAGTAGGAAACAGCTCATTATTGATATGGCAAAGCGTGAGCAGCTCACCGTACGCCAGCTTTATCAGAAGATAGCAGGAGGGCGTGGTCACCGATTAATTATCGGTAATCCGGAGCAGGTAGCGGATGATCTTCAGCTTTGGTTTGAGTCTGGTGCTTGTGACGGCTTTAATTTACTTTTTGCTAGATATCCTGGAGGGTTAGATGACTTTGTAGAGTTGGTTGTACCTATCCTTCAAGAACGAGGAATCTTTCGTAAGCAGTACAGTGGAGAGACGTTAAGAGATCATTTAGGCTTAGACGTTCCGAGCTTTAGAACGGAAAAACAAGTATCTAATCAAACGTTTGTTTAACAAAAAGTCCGTTAAGAAATGTAACGGCGCCGTTGCAGGATAGCGATAGATCACTTAAAATATGGCTATATCTATATATGGATATAACATCGTATAACCTTGGTAATATGGACCAAGGGTTTCTACTTAGGAGCCTTAAACTTCCTAGCTACGAGAATAGGTTTGCCCTATTTTTGTAGCTATTTTTTGTGGGCAAATCTTCTTTCATTTTGATAAAGGAGTGAAATAAGTGGGAAGCATTCTAATTAAGCAGGCTGAAATTGTTACCATGAACAAGGACGAAGACATCTTTATCGGGGATATTTTGATTGAAGACACCAGAATCAAGGGAATTGGAAGGCGTCTTGAGAATGTAAAGGCGGATAAAATCATTGATGGTCGTGGAAAAACGGTCATCCCAGGCTTTGTGCAAACACATATTCATCTCTGTCAGACGGCCTTTCGTGGCAAGGGAGACGACCTTGAATTAATGGATTGGCTCCAGAAGCGAATTTGGCCATTGGAGGCCGCACATGACGAGGAATCAGTCTATTACTCAGCCATGCTCGGCATTGGCGAACTGATTCAAAGTGGCACCACCTCCATTGTCGATATGGAAACCGTTCATCACACAGAGTCGGCTTTCCAAGCGATTGCATCGACTGGTATTAGAGCACTCGCCGGTAAGGTGATGATGGATAAAGGTACAGAGGTTCCAAAGGCACTGCAGGAGAACACACAGCAATCTATTCAACAAAGCGTGGATTTACTTGAGAAATGGCATGGCTATGATCAAGGAAGAATTCAGTATGCCTTTACGCCAAGATTTGTTGTTTCCTGCACGGAACCATTGTTAAAGGAAGTGAGCAAGTTATCTGAGCATTATCAGGTGAAGGTTCATACACACGCCTCAGAGAATCGAGGCGAGATTGAGATTGTTCAAGCGGAGACGGGTATGCGCAACGTAGTGTACCTAGATCACTTAGGCCTTGCCAATGACCGCTTAATCCTTGCACACTGTGTCTGGCTGGATGCAGAGGAAAAACGCATTTTGAAAGAACGTGGTGTAAAAGTCACACACTGCCCTGGATCTAATTTAAAGCTTGCATCTGGGATCGCAGAAATTCCGGATTTACTAAGCCAAGACATAGCTGTCAGCCTCGGAGCAGACGGGGCACCATGTAATAATAACTTAGACATGTTTAATGAGATGAGGCTAGCCGCTCTTATTCAAAAGCCAGAGCATGGACCCACAACGATGAACGCCAGAACCGTGTTCCGAATGGCTACATTAGGTGGAGCAAAAGCGATCGGGCTTGAAAAAGAAATAGGAAGTATCGAAGTCGGCAAAAAAGCAGACCTCGCGATTCTCGATCTAAATGATTTTCACACCTACCCTTCCTTTGATGTTGATACGATCTCGCGTATCGTGTATTCAGCGACACGCGCAGACGTAGAATCAACCATGATTAACGGTCGCATCGTGATGGAAAACCGCATTATGAAAACCCTAGATAAGCAGCTAGTCTTAAATGAATCAAATCGAGTGATGAAGCGGTTAATCAAAAGGTTACCCACTTTAACTTCATAGATTACGATCCCATTTGTTCTCAGAAGAGAGGAAGTGGGATTTTTTTATTATTTTATAAAGTAAACACACCTGTTTAATTGGTTATTGAGATATAATAGCTGAAAAGAGGACGAGGAGGGTGAAAATGGATCTGAGAAGCATCAAAACGTTTAGAACCATTGTGAAGCATAAAAGTTTTCAAAAAGCAGCGGAAGAGCTTGCCTATGCCCAGTCCACGATTACTATGCAGATGAAAAAGCTTGAACAAGAGCTCGGTGTGCTATTAATCGAAAGGGGGAAGAACTTCCAGCTGACAGAAGCTGGGCGGCTATTAAACGCCAAAGGAGAAGTGTTATTAAAAGACTATGACATCCTACAAGAGCTAATGGCTGACTTTATTCACGGTGAATCGGGTGACATCCGAATTGGTGTGATGGAACCCACGGCTAGTTACAGAATGCCTCATGTACTAACGCCCTTTTATGAGAAATTTCCAAAGGTAAACGTTAATATTCAAATTCAAAGCAGTAGAGCCCTTGTAGAAATGGTTAAAAAAGGTGAAATCGATCTTGCCATCTGTACAGCACCGGATGAAATATCAACCCTACACTTTTCACCGCTTTTCACGGAGGATGTTGCATTACTTATGCAGAACTCTCACCCTTTAGCCAATCGAGAATCAGTACGTTTAGAAGACATAGAGGATGAGATGATCCTTATCACAACAGCCATATGCCCGTTTAGACGCAATCTAGAAAAGCAAATGATCGATAAAGGCCTAAAGCCTAAATACCGCATGGAAATTAGCAATATGCTTGCCCTAAAGCATTACGTCGAACTTGGTTATGGTCTTGCTGCCGTACCTATCATTGCCGCTAGCCCACCACCACCCGGAACAGTATTAAAACCCCTTCAAGACTTTCAGAAGGAATTAACCGTAGGGCTCATGCGTAATGAAGAAAAATCCTACACTGGAAATGCAATGACCTACTTAATTGATTTATTTTACAAGGAATTAAAGCACCAGGACGAATCACTTCAAAAAAAGTGAAATAACGTTTCATTTTTTTCAATTATACAAATACGGTGAAGTAAGCTATATTAACTATTAATCCGATTGGTTAACTCACTATTGAACAAAGGGGGATTCAGCATGTCCAATCAAACAAACATTGTCCTATGGAGTAGAGAAGGATGCAGCGCCTGCCAAGCACTAAAAGCCGAGTTAAAAGAGGGAAACATTATCTACAAGAATCTTGATGTAGGGGAGCACCCCTATCTAAGAGATGTATTAGAAATAAAATACGGCATTCGTCACGTACCAGTAGTTGAAATCGGAAAAGATCAGCACTACGAAGCCATCCTTGACGGCGATCTCAACAAAATTCTTGAACGAAAAGCAATCTCATAACGGTTGACCAGACGACTGGAGACCCAAGAGCACATGAAGTGTTATTGGGTTTTCTTTAATTTATATGAAAGGGTGAGAATAATGGTTGAATTTATTTCAATGTTCCCAACTTCCGGTGATAGTAAGTACGTAGGTGTTCGTCCTGAGAGAGAACCAACATTTGAATATAACCAAAGAATAGCTCAAATTGCTGAGAAGTCTGGAATTTCGTCGATGTTATTACCCACAGGCAGCCCGTGTTTAGATGCGTCAATTGTTGCCGCTTCATTGATTAACTCAACCAAAAATCTAAACTTCTTATATGCAGCTAGACCAGGATTCATTAGTCCAAGCGTTTTCGCTAAACAGTTTTCTACTTTGGACTATTTGTCTAATGGTCGAGCGCAAATAAATGTTGTGACCGGGGGATCGCCCGTTGAACTAAGCAGGGATGGTGACACACTTCCTCATGACCAAAGATACAAACGTACAGCTGAGTTTGTCCATATTATAAAAAGTCTTTTTGAAGAGGACACAGTCAGTCACGAAGGAGACTTTTATACGTTAAAAGGAGCATCCTTGTTCCCTAAATCTATTCAACAACCACGACCGGAGATTTTCATAGGTGGTGCCTCAGAGGCTGGTCAGCATGTAGCTGCCGAGCATGGGGATGTATATATGCTCTGGGGTGAGTCCTATGAAGAGACAAGGAACCGAATTCAAGAAATGAAGGCTCTTGAAAAACAATATAAACGAACGCTTAAATACTCAGCTTCCTTTCAGGTGATTGTCGCTGATACGGAGGAACTTGCGTGGGAAAAGGCAAGAAATCTATTAAGTAAAGTGAATGTGGAGCAAATACAGGCAAAGTCAAAAGTCACTCAATCAAACGAATCAATTGGTGAGAAGAGGTTAGAGAAGCTGAGACAAACCTCTAAGGATAAGGATTTCATACTTGGTCCAAATGTTTGGGCTGGTTTAACTCAAGTTCTAGGTGGCAATTCAATAGCACTTGTAGGCACACCTGATCAAATTGCAGATCGTGTCATTGAGTATGCTGAATTAGGCTTTGAGAAGATATTACTAAGAGGATACCCTCATTTAGAAACAGTAGAGGCAATTGGTAGAGATATTATCCCGCGAGTAAATGCCAAATTAAAGAATACGCAGGCTGTATAAAAAGAGTAAGAGTGAGAGGGAGTTAGTCCAATCTCACTCTTTTAAGAGAAGGAGTGAAAAGAGTGAGGTTAGGTAAATGGTTGATAGCTGTATTGTTTGTTTGGGTGTTAGCAGCTTGTAATGGGGGAGCGGCAAGCTCAGGTCAATCATCTGGGGATGATTCAAATCAAGAACCTGTTTCTGGAGGAGACTTTATATTTGCCTTAGGTGGTTCTCTTGACGGTGATGTCATGGATCCGCATAAAACAGCAAATGCCCAGAATATACGAGTCATTCGCTCCATCTATGATAGCTTGGTTGTTGAAAATGAAGACCATTCAATAGAGCCTTGGCTTGCTGAGTCTTGGGAAATATCAGAGGATCAAAAGAGTTACACATTTAAGCTAAGAGAAGACGTAACCTTTCATGATGGGACTCCGTTTAATGCTGAAGCTGTAAAGTTCAACTTTGACCGGATTAACGATCCTGAGACGAATGCATATATATCAAAAAATGAGATAGGTCCGTTTGAATCTGCCGAAGTGATAGATGAGTTTACCGTAACCATTCATTTTAGTGAAACATTTGCACCATTCTTGAGCAACCTGTCTCATACTACATTAGGCATAGTTTCTCCTACAGCTGTTGAAGAACAAGGAGATCGATTTGTGCATAATCCGGTTGGAACAGGTCCGTTTGTATTTTCTGAGTTAATTGAGGGTACAGAAATTCATTTGGAGAATAACAAAGAATATGACTGGGCGCCGCCGACAGCGAATCATGAAGGCCCAGCTTACTTAGACACCGTTGTTATAAAAATGGTTCCTGAAGAGGCAACAAGAATTGGCGTTCTTGAGAGTAAGCAAGTCCACGCAGCAGATATTATTCCTCCTCAGAATCTTGCAGCTCTTGAAGCAAATGACCAGTTTCATATTTTTGAAAAAGAACTCATTCAAAATAATTACAATCTATTCTTAAATTCGAATAAAGAACCTTGGGATAAGAAGGAAATCCGAGAAGCGTTTAGATTGGCAATCGATATGGAAGCCGCAGTGAATACAAATTATTTAGGTACATTTGAAACAGCCTATTCTTCAATAAGTCCTGGCACATTGGGCTATAAAGATTTAAAGGATACGTGGAGCCACGATGCAGAAAAGGCAGCAGAAATACTTGAAGCAGAAGGCTGGGAAGTTGGAGCAGATGGCATCCGTGAGAAAAATGGAGAGAAACTGAAAGTAGAATTTATCGATACGCAAGGAAACCGCGAAAAACGGCTAGATCTTATTACAATCCTACAACAACAATTAAAGGAAGTAGGGTTTGAGTTGGATATTATCTCGCTTCCATCTGGGACCTATCGTGAACGTGCAGATGCAGGTGATTATGATCTGTTCGCTTCAAGTCAGTTTTCAGGTGAACCAGATGTTCTTAGAGTCATCTTTTCAACTAGAGGTCCTCGAGGAGAAAATACGGTATCTAAAGTAAAAGATGAAGAGTTGGATGATTGGCTCGATCAAGCAGTGGAAGAAACAGACCCTGAGAGAAGGTTAGAGCTGTACGGTGATATTCAAGAGAAAATTATATCAGACATCTATTCAATTCCGACATATGTTTTTCTCTACAATATTGGTGTTGGACAGGAAGTAAATGATATTACATTTGATTATACAGGGTTTCCGCAATTCTATGATACATGGCTAGATCAACCATAGTAGTAAGGAGGGAACTTTGTGCTCCAGTTTGTAATAAAAAGAATGCTGATTGCCATACCGGTTATTCTTGGCTGTCTAACTCTAGTCTTTTTCTTAATTCACTTTCTACCTGGTAGTGTAGCTGATTTAATCGCAGGTGAAGAAGTATCAGCTGAAACCATTAGCCAGATTGAAGAAAAACTAGGACTCAATCAGTCGCTTGGTCAACAATATGTCACGTATCTTCTTAATATTATTCAAGGGAATTTGGGACAGTCCTTTGTTACAAATGAACCGGTACTTGATAAGCTGCTGGCCCACTTTCCTGCTACCTTAACATTAACGATTGCCAGTACGATTGTAGCTATTACGCTTGGCGTTGTATTAGGAGTGTTATCGGCGGTTTATTCTAATACGTTTATCGATAATGTTGTCCGTGTAATCAGTCTATTTGGGATCTCCATGCCAAATTTTTGGATTGGCATTATCCTGATTATGATTTTCTCCGTTCAGTTTAATTGGTTTCCTTCTATAGGAAGCGGTAGTCTGAATCAGCTTGTCCTTCCAGCACTAGCACTAGGAATAAGTGGAGCTGGTGTGATTACACGACTAATAAGGAATAGCATGTTGGATGTCTTGAATAATAAATTTGTAACCACCTTACGTTCTAAGGGACTAAGTGAGCGAAAGATTATTATCAAACATGTATTACGTAATGCAATTCTTCCAACGGTTACGGTCATTGGTATCTTATTTGGAGAAATGCTTGCGGGATCCGTCGTAACGGAAACCGTGTTCTCCAGACAGGGAGTAGGTACAGTCATCATCGGGGCGATTAACCAAAAAGACATCCCGGTATTACAGGGAGCGATTCTTCTAATCTCTATTACCTACATCACAATTAATCTATTGGTAGATGTATCGTATTCAGTCATTGATCCAAGAATTAAACGCGAAGCTTAGGCATGAGGAAAAGGAGCTGAAAATACATGAGTGTTTTGTCTAAATCATACCACACAATTCTCTTAAAAAAAGAGAGAACAAATCAAAAACAATTCATAAAAGGCTGGACTAGAAAAGCACTACTTTGGGGTGGGATTGCTGTTCTCATAGGTATTACAGCTGCTGCTTTAATGCCTTCTGTCATTGCTTCGCAGTCACCACCAGTCATGCAGCCTGATCAGTTATTACAACCACCAGGTAGTACTCACTTTTTTGGGACAGATCAACTTGGTCGAGATGTGTTTAGTTTGATTGTATATGGTAGTGCACAATCCTTGTTTATCGGAGTGGCGTCGGTGCTAGTTGGAGGGTTTATTGGTACATTGATCAGCTTAATTGGTGGGTATTTTGGTGGGATTTTAGACATGTTTTTAATGAGGTGTATTGATATACTCATGACGATTCCTGGGATCCTACTCGCGATTACAGTGTCTGCCCTTCTAAGTACAAGTCTTACATCTACAATACTTGCTGTCAGTATTGCAATGATTCCAAACTTCGCCCGAGTGATGAGAAGTCAGGTAATTGCAGTTAAGAACAGATTGTTTATTAAGGCTGCTATTTCCTCTGGCGCCTCACATGCAAAGATCATTATCACTCACATTCTTCCCCACTGTATGTCTCCGTTGTTAGTGATGGCGACAATTGGTATGGGAACGTCTATATTAATTGGCGCGGGTCTGAGCTTTTTAGGTTTAAGCGAGATAAAGGAATTACCTGATTGGGGATATTTATTGTCCCAAGGGCGTTCCTATTTAAACGTAGCTTGGTGGGTGGCGACATTTCCTGGACTCGCTATCACCATTTTAGTTCTCTCAGTCAATTTAATAGGCGATGAACTGAGGGCTTACTTTGATCCAAGAGGCTAAAGATAAGTGATAAAAAGGAGTGACAACATGGTTGATGTGTTAACGGTCTCTAACTTATCTATAGATTTTAATATAAATAATGACAAGTTAAATGTGGTGAAACAATTAAGTTTCTCTATTAAGCCAAAGGAAGTTGTTTGTCTTGTTGGCGAATCTGGTAGTGGGAAGACAGTCACATCGATGGCAATTATGCGCCTCGTAGAGTATGAGAAAGGAATGATTTCAGAGGGAGACATCAAGCTTGAGGGTGAAGACATCACGCACCTTCCTCAGTCCAGACTCAGAAATATTAGAGGCTCTAAAATAGCTATGATTTTTCAAGAGCCAATGAGTGCGTTTGATCCTGTGTATACAATTGGTGCTCAGATTGAGGAGGAAATATTACAACATAAAAAGGTATCAAAAAAGGAAGCAACCAAAAGAGCAAAGTACCTTTTAGAAAAGGTAGGACTTAATGAAGTTGATTATCGAATGAATCAATACCCTCATGAGCTTTCAGGGGGGATGCTTCAGCGGGCAATGATTGCCATGGCCCTGTCCTGTAATCCTACGCTTCTCATTGCAGATGAACCGACAACAGCATTAGATGTTACCGTTCAAGCGCAAATCTTAGACCTGCTTAATCAACTAAAGGAAGAATTTAATATGTCCATTCTTTTGATTACACATGATCTAGGAGTGGCTTCAAGAATGGCAGATCGAATACTGGTTATGTACGCAGGGAAGTTAATGGAGCAAGCTGCAGCAAGGACATTGTTTTCAAACTCTAGACACCCGTATACACGGGGGCTGTTAAACTCAATCATTACGAATGAGACAAAAAGGAAAACGAGATTGTTTGCGATTAACGGAACAATTCCGTCTTTAAAGGAAATTCCAAAAGGGTGTAGGTTTGCTCCGAGATGCGAATATGCAACGGAGCTCTGCAAAGAACAGGAACCGCCCATTCAGTTTTTTGGCGAAGATCAAGTAGCATGCTGGTATAGTGAAAAGGTGCTCAACGAACAAAAGAATACGTTAGATCAACATAATAAAGATGAACGGACCTATATATTGGATGATCAACCTATTTTACTAGATGTGAAAAACCTAAAAAAGCACTTCCCTGTAAAGAAAGAGTTATTTTCTTTTAGAAGTCAACATATTCATGCTGTCGATGGAGTCAGTCTTCAAATACGTCAAGGTGAGACGTTTGGGCTTGTAGGGGAATCTGGAAGCGGTAAATCAACGCTTGGGCGTTTACTTGTACAACTTGAGAAACCGACCTCTGGAGATATTTCATTTGAGGGAGAAGCTCTTGACTCATTATCCGGAAAACAATTGAGAGATGTACGTAAGCAAATGCAGGTCATTTTTCAGGACCCCTATGGCTCTATAAATCCCAGGTGGAAGCTGGGCAAGGTTATTGGAGAGCCTTTACGTAACTTTAGTTCTGATTCAGATAGTGCAATTGAAACGAAAGTAAAAGAAGTAATGGAAATGGTTGGATTGAAGGCATCTTGGTACAATCGCTATCCGCATGAATTTTCTGGTGGCCAACGTCAAAGAATTGTCATTGCAAGGGCCATCACGATGAAACCAAAATTTATTCTAGCAGATGAAGCAGTATCCGCTCTAGACGTTTCCATTCAAGCGCAGGTTATCAATCTGTTGCAAGACTTGCAGAAAGAGTTAGGTCTTACCTTTTTATTTATTGCTCATGGTCTTCAAGTTGTAAGGCATATCTCTGATCGAATTGGTGTGATGTATCTAGGGAAGATTGTTGAGATTGCTCCAGCGGATGATCTATTCGCTCACCCTGCACATCCCTACACACAAACGCTTAATGACTCAATCTTGAATCCAGAGGCCGAGCTAAGTCAACAAGCATCTGATCAAAAAATAAATAGTACAAATGGAGAAATTCCATCTCAAATTTCTCCGCCGTCAGGCTGCCGTTTTCATACGAGGTGTGTCTTTGCCACGGACAAGTGTAAAAAGGAAGAACCAACATTGACTAACTTAAACGATAATCGAGCAGTAGCATGTCATTATCCATTGATTCATGTTAACGAACGATCCTTGCATATAGCAGGAGGGAGAGAAGGTTAATGAGTCAGAAGATGAAGCTAGGGTTATTTATGACGTCAACGGGTCATCACGCAGGAGGATGGCGGTATCCTACTGCCACTCCAGGCAGTCCGTTGGATTTTAAATTTTATGCAAATATTGTTAAGAAAGCAGAGCAAGCAAAGCTGGATATGGTCTTTTTTTCTGACAAGCTTGCTTTAGATGATATATATGGTTCAAGCTTTGCCGATTCTGTGATGTATCGCCCATCGATTACATCAGAACCAATTACACTAATTTCTTCACTAAGCGCAGTTACTAAACATATAAAACTTGCAGCAACTGCTTCTACTACCTATCACGAGCCTTATCACATTGCGAGAATGTTTGCTACGTTAAATCACCTCAGTCAGGGAAGAGTAGCTTGGAATGTTGTGACTTCAACGAGTGATGCGGAGGCTCGTAATTTTGGGGAGTCGTTGCATTTAGACCATGCCACTCGCTATGAAAGGGCAGAGGAATTCATAGAGGTTGTGAAGAAGCTATGGAGCAGTTGGGACGCGGGGACCGATCCAAAGGATAAGAAAACAGGTGTTTATTCGAATAAGGATCATGTGCATTACATTGATCATGAGAGCCACTGGTTTGATGTGAAAGGGCCATTAAACGTTCCTTTATCCGAATATGGACATCCAACCATTATACAAGCAGGCTCATCAGAGACCTTTCGTGAGTTAGCCGTGAAGAACGCAGATATCATATTCACTGTTCAACCTACGCTAGAATCTGCAAAACGATTTTATCAAGACGTACAGTCTAGAATGAAAAGGCATCATAGATCTCAAGATTCTATAAGCATTCTCCCAGGCGTGATGCCGATCATTGGTAGTACTGAAAAAGAAGCAGAGGAAAAGCGACAGTATTTAGACTCATTAATTCATCCTATGGCAGGCATTGCCTTTATGTCTGGAAGTATGAACTATGACTTATCTCAGCATGATGTAGACGACAAATTCCCTGATATAGAAAATGTAATACGAGGTAGTAAAGGAAGATTTCAAGCAGTGATAAGAAAAGCCAGGCAGGAAAATAAGACATTGGCGGAGGTGGGGAAGGCATACGCAGCCAGTCGTTCTCATCAAATTGTAGTAGGGACTCCCAATACTATCTCTGATAAATTGCAACAATGGTACGAGGAAAGAGCGTGTGACGGATTTAACTTAATGCCACCTTATATGGAGGAAGGTTTCACAGAAATCGTTGAACAGGTAGTGCCAGAATTACTAAACCGCAAACTGATAAAAGAAGAGCGTGTTTTAGAGGAACCATTAAATAAATTCACATGAATACTCCGCCCCTTCTGACAGATACTATATCTGATGCACACTGCTGGAGGGTGAACTGGAGATTATGGATGATATTCTTTTAGCGTTGTTTCGAACATTGATAGTATTTTTAATGATTCTGTTTTTCTTCCGTCTAACGGGAAAAAAAGATATTGGAGAAATTAGTGTCCTTGATATTGTCATTACGTTATTAATTGTCGATATAGCTGTCATCATGATTGAGGATACGAATATTCCAATTATGAAAGGGCTTGCCCCGGTCCTTTTACTTTTTGCCATTCAATTTACGTTCTCTCGTATTTCATTAAAGAATCAGAAATTCCGAGACGTAGTGGATGGGCGTCCTGTGCTCATCATACGAGAGGGGAAGTTACAACAAGATAATATGAAGAAGCAATCCTATAACCTTGATGATGTTCTTCTTCAGCTAAGGACCAAGGATGTATTTGATATTCGAGAAGTTGAATACGCTCTGCTGGAGACCTCTGGTGCCTTATCTGTTTACAAAAAAGGGGATGAGTTTCCTTTTACACTGCCCTTTATTCTTGATGGGGCTGTGCAAGAGGAGCATTTAACGATTCTAGGTAAATCCAGTGACTGGTTAACAGAACAGCTCAATGAACGCGGATATGATAACTTTAAGCACATATTTTACTGTGGTTTTACAAAAGAAAAGCAATTGTATATTGAGCCGAAAATCGAGCCACCAAAATCATCGTAAATGTTTTCTAATGCACGTTATGTACATGGTTCGATGCTGGTTAATAGGCAAAGAAGCTGCCTCAATTTGGGTGCATTCTGGTGAGAATGGCCTTGAAATGAGACAGCTTTCTTTGTTAGATGTCATGCTGAATACCGCCAATACATGAGGTTAAAGAATTGACGTGTAGACTCAGCTTGTTTTTTACTTATTTGCCAAAAGAAGCACCAATGATTACAAGTAGGATAAATAGAACCACGATTAACGCGAATCCATTGCCACATCCGCCGCCGTAACCACCAACTGGTCCGCCGCCATTGCCATATCCGTAACCGCCGCCGCCATAACCATAGTCACAACCGCCACCGAAGAAACCCATACTTACACCGCCTTTCGCAAGGGAATACTTTACCTTATGCATCCGCTGAAATTTGGCTACGAATGTGGGCTATTTTTTAGGTAAAGGGGCGGATGGACGATTCTTCAATGAACAATTTTAGTCGAGTGTTCAGTTGTTATATAGGTAGGGGGGTTACAAGGAGGCAAATGAAAACGCCAGATTCATAAAAGCAATTGAACCATTCTCAAAAAAGCTAAAATGAGAAGGAATTATTTCGTTTCTTTCGTCAGCTGGCTTTTTGAAAGACCTGTCACAGCACCAACAAGCTTAATATCAATCCCATAATCAAGCATACACTCAGCCACTTCAAACTTTGTTTCTTCTTTTGCGGAATATCGGACACTCTCTAATACAGCAAGAAAATCCGCATGCGATAAATTGGGATCTGCCTTCATCAGTCAACACCCTTTAGCGTTTTTTTATAGTATACCGAATGTACGTTCGTATGAAAAGAGGTAAATCATAGCAGGAGAAAAATAAAAACTTAAAAAAACACTTGTCTTATGTTGTAGGATTAGTTATAATACTTTTTGTCAGTGTTTCAGGCAGACAAGCTGGCCCGTTGGTCAAGTGGTTAAGACACCGCCCTTTCACGGCGGTATCACGGGTTCGAATCCCGTACGGGTCACCATTATTTTTTTGAATAATACCAGCAGTCAATGGACGAAGAAATTCGCAGCCATTTGATATGACAAAGAGAAACGATGAGTTCGAGGACACAAGCTTTCGAAGGATGGAGCGTACGACTGTACGTGACTGACTGAGAATAGCGCAGTGGACGAAGAAATCAGAAGTTTATCTGCAGTCAAAGGGGAGGATTAGCTCAGCTGGGAGAGCATCTGCCTTACAAGCAGAGGGTCGGCGGTTCGAGCCCGTCATCCTCCACCATTTTACTTTTTTATTTTAGCTGGAGGGGTAGCGAAGTGGCTAAACGCGGCGGACTGTAAATCCGCTCCCTACGGGTTCGGCAGTTCGAATCTGCCCCCCTCCACCATTTTTGGGCTATAGCCAAGCGGTAAGGCAACGGATTTTGATTCCGTCATTCCCTGGTTCGATCCCAGGTAGCCCAGCCATTTTACTTTTTTAAAGCTTCACAGGTATGAGCCATTAGCTCAGTTGGTAGAGCATCTGACTTTTAATCAGAGGGTCGAAGGTTCGAATCCTTCATGGCTCACTTTTATTATTTTGATATTGATTACACAAGCTGCGACTTTTTAAAAAGTGGAGCTTTTTTTGTGAGGAAAAACGCTCAAATAAATTAGACACTCTCCGAAGATTAAAGAATGCGCGGAATGAAGCTACAAGTGCGTGATAGTAGAAATGAGATGCGCGGAAATGTTGAAAATGAGCGAAAACAGAGACCGAATGCGCGCCATTGCAGAAAAACGCTCGAAAAAGTAGGAATGCGCGAATGTAGAGGCAAAATGCTCTAAAAAGTAAAAACCGCGTCCACCGATCTCTATCAATGCATCAAAGAGGTAGCGCACGCCATTTTTTGCAAAAAAAAACACATCTCTTATGTAAGAGATGTTCTAATTAGTTTGTATGATATTTATATTCATTAAGTAGTTCATCTAGTTCCTGACTTCTATGAATCATGTCAGGTGAGCTTAGGTCCAGTGAAAGTGCCATGACATTTAAATCATGACGAACTCTCTCTATATTTGATAAGAGCGTATGAGTAGTCTTGGAAGCCATTTCACATCACCCCTTTTCTGGTAAAATAGTCCGATTTTAGTTTGGACATTACTTTTATACCCTAATTTTTCTCATCCAAACGTCTTTTTTCTGATAAAATAAAAAAAGTACATAAAAAGCGAAACCTTTATTTTGCCGGAACGTAGACGGTACAGATTGAAGTAGTCAGGGGTAGTGCAATGGACACACTGATCAAGAAACTAGTCAAAGAAGTAAAAAAAGGTGACACAGAAGCCTTTGGCGAGCTTGTTGAGCTATTTAAGGACAAAGTGTATCAAGTTGCCTATCGGATGGTTGGCCATCCGCAAGAGGCACAGGATGTAGCGCAGGAAGCTTTTCTCCGAGCGTATACAAACCTTGATAAATATGATGTGAATCGAAAGTTCTCTACGTGGCTTTTTCGGATTGCGACAAATGTAGCCATTGATCGACTTCGGAAAAAAAGCCTGATTTCCACCTCGAAGATAAGGTGAAAGGGACAGAAGGACTGACCTATGAATCGCAGCTTGCGGCCGATCAGGAATTGCCTGAGGATCAGGTGGTTACACTGGAAATGCAGGAATGGATTCAATCCGAGATCAGTCAGCTCCCGCTTCAGTACCGCTCAGCCATTATTCTTAAATACATGGAGGATCTTTCACTAAAAGAGATTAGTGAGATTCTGGATATGCCTGTCTCAACTGTAAAGACAAGAATTCACAGAGGCAGAGAAGCCCTTCGAAAAAGAATGAGAAACGTCTAGATAAGGAGGCATATTATTATGTCATGCGAGTCACATGTACAAGGCTTAATTCATAAATACTTGGATGGAGACGCAACGGAAAGTGAAAAGAAAGAGCTCTATCTACATGTTGAGACCTGTGAAGAGTGTGGTTTGCATCTTCGAGAGCTAAAGAAAGTAATTGCGTTCACTCAGAGCGCATCACATATCGAAGCTCCTGCTAATTTTACAAATCAGCTTATGATGAACCTACCACCTAAGAAGCAGTCATCTCGATGGAAAAATCATTTACGGAAACACCCTATATTGGTAGCGGCGGCTATATTCATGCTGTTAATGTCGACGTCTATCTTCTCGGCTTGGTCTGGAAATTCTGATAAAGTATCAGTTTCTGGCTCAGGTAATATTCAGATTAATAAAGAAGAGGGAATTGTGACGATTCCTGAGGGCGAGACCATTCATGGTGATCTCGTTGTTCGGAATGGCGAGCTTAACGTGGAAGGCAATGTTGAAGGAAATGTCCTCCTTGTAAACAGTAAGCCTTATTACGCTTCAACTGGGGAAATAGCAGGTGAAATTGAAGAAGTAAACCAAGCATTGGAATGGGTCTGGTATAACACAAAGAACTTCTTTGCAGAAGTTGTTTCCGTGTTTGATTCAGAAGAGGAATAAAGGAAGAGTCTCACTCACTAATAATGGGTGAGACTCTTTTATGTTGGAGGCGGGATCTCAAGTAATAAGTATGTCACTATTCATTCACTCACCCCCATCACACCACAGTTTTCCATATCTTCACTTAGCTAGACTATCTCAAATCACGAAATTATATGGTATAATGAGGCAGCTAATGTTGAATGGTAAGCATTAGGAATAAGATCCATGATTAGATTGATTGTTTGGAGGAAAGGCAATGCTAGCTATGCTTCCGTTTGATTTGGCATTTGAAAATGTTGGTTGGCTACGTTATTTCGGCCAAATTATAGATATATTACTTGTGACGTATGTCATATATAAATTAATTATGATTATACGGGGAACCCGTGCCGTACAACTGGTAAAAGGTATTACGGTGATCTTAATTGTGTGGTTTATTAGTGGGTTCTTTGGACTAAGGACGCTTGAATTTATTATGTCACAAACCCTAACGTATGGTTTGTTGGCCATCATTATTATCTTTCAGCCCGAGTTGAGAAGAGGCTTGGAGCAATTGGGCAGAGGACGTTTTTTCTCAAGTCGGACAACACCTAAAAATGAGTCTGTCCAAAATTCGATTGATGCGATTATAAAGTCTTGTACATATATGGGGAAAAGACGAATTGGGGCATTGATTTCTATTGAGCGAGAGACGGGTATGAGTGATTATGTGGAAACAGGCATTCCCATGAATGCGAACTTGACGTCAGAGTTGCTTATTAATATTTTTATTCCAAATACACCTCTGCATGATGGGGCCGTCATTTTAAAAGAAGAGACGATTCTTGCTTCCGGCTGTTATCTTCCGTTATCTGAGAATCCATTTATCTCAAAGGAGCTTGGAACTCGCCACCGTGCTGCATTGGGTGTCAGTGAGGTTACAGATTGCATTACCATTATTGTGTCCGAAGAAACGGGGCACATTTCCGTGACAAAAAATTCAGAGCTTCATCGAGAATTAACAGAGGAGCAGCTGCGTGAGATTTTAGAAAATGAAATGCTATCTGATGAGAAGGTAGCACAGAATACTCGCTTTAAGTGGGGAGGCAAGAAGAATGGATAGGTTGTTCAATAGCCATTGGTTTGTGCGCGTCATTGCTTTTTTTGTCGCGTTAATGCTTTTTGCCATGGTCAATCAGGACAACCTTGGCAATCAGCCTAGTGTACTACCGACCATTAGCAACAGCTCCTACACACTTGAAGAAGTTGAATTGCAGGTTCAATATAATGAAGATGACTATGTGCTGACAAACGCGCCTAATACGGTTCAGGTCAATCTAAGTGGCTCTAGAAGTGCCTTGGCCTACTTTCAAATGATGAGGCCGAACTATGAAGTCTATATAGATGTTACGGAGCTCGCAGCTGGAGAGCACCGCGCCAGAATCCAGTACAGAGGGTTCCCGAGTGAGCTATCTGTGTCTGTTGCGCCACAAACGGCTAATATCGAGCTTCAGGAAATTCAGACCTCCTCCTTCCCCGTGCAGGTTGATTTATTAAATACAGAGGGAGTTGAAGAGGGGTACACAGTCGGTACACCTATTGTCACACCTTTAAATGTGGACGTAACCAATGCTAGTGATTGGGTTGCACAGGTTGATATGGCAAAGGTCTTTATTGATATGGACGGTGCAGATGAAACGCTTGAGAATGAATTTCCTGTGCATCTTTATAATGAAGATGGAACGGAGCTAGAAATGGATAGCAATCCTAATTTTGTGACGGTACGGGTGCCCGTAACGAGCCCTAATAAGCTGGTGCCAGTTAGTATCAAACGAATAGGATCGCTTCAGGACGGACTAAGTATAGAAAACATTGAGCTGACGCCTGGAGATGTGACGGTATATGGACCAAGTGACTTCATTGAGAGTCTTGATTCATTAAGTGGCGTTGAACTTGATTTAAGTAAAATTGAGGAGTCTACGACAGTTGAACTTGATGTCCCAGTTCCTGAAGGGGCAGAAAAAGTAGAGCCTGAAACCATTTCTGTTGAAGTGACGGTTGATCAGGAAGAAGAACGAGAGCTATCGAGTGTCCCTCTCAATATCATCGGGGTGACAGATAACAAAACAGCTGTCCTGCAGTCGGATCAGCCTGCGCTGATTAGTGTCATGGCATATGGTACAGAGGATCAACTGAACCGTATGAGCAACTCAGACTTCCAGGCATATGTTGATATTAGTGATTCATCCGCGGGAGATAAAGAATTACCAATTGAATTTAATGGACCACAGAATATTCGATTTGAAACCGAAGAGACGGACGCATTCGTTACGATCAGGGATCAATCAGAGTAGAAGAGTTGAAGGAGCGATATCAATGGGAAAATATTTTGGAACGGACGGTGTCAGGGGAGTAGCTAACACAGAGCTCACACCTGAACTGGCCTATAAACTAGGGCGAATAGGTGGCTATGTTCTAACAAAGCAAAGTGAAGGGCAGCCACGTGTCATTATAGGAAGAGATACACGAATTTCAGGAGAAATGCTTGAGAGTGCGCTTGTAGCTGGATTGCTTTCAATTGGAGCTGAAGTTATGCGCTTAGGTGTTATTTCAACACCAGGGGTCGCTTTTTTAACAAAAAATCTGAGTGCGGATGCAGGTGTCATGATTTCTGCCTCACACAATCCTGTGCCTGACAATGGAATTAAATTCTTTGGACCAGACGGCTTTAAGTTGAAGGATGAGCAGGAAGCGGAAATTGAGGCATTTCTCGATGCTGAGGAGGATACACTTCCTCGTCCGACGGGTGGAGAGCTTGGTCAAACGAACGATTATTTTGAAGGCGGACACAAATACATCCAATTTTTGAAGCAGACGGTAGAGGTAGACTTCTCGGGGATTCACGTGGCGCTTGACTGTGCAAACGGAGCAGCCTCTGCTTTAGCACGCCATGTCTTTGCAGATCTTGATGCAGACATTTCTGCCATGGGAAGTACACCGAACGGAGTCAACATAAATGAAGGATGCGGTTCTACTCATCCTGAAGGGCTCGCAGAATTTCTTTTAGAAAAGGAAGCGGACATCGGTCTTGCCTTTGATGGGGATGCTGACCGTCTCATCGCAGTTGATGAAAATGGTCAAATTGTAGATGGCGACAAAATCATGTACATCTGTGCGAAATATTTTAAAGAGCATGGTCGCTTGAATAACAGCACAGTCGTCACGACGGTTATGAGTAATCTTGGCTTCTATAAAGCATTAGAAGAAGCGGGCATTGATACTAAACAAACCAAAGTGGGCGACCGCTATGTTATGGAAGAAATGCGTAAAGGCAGCTTTAACCTTGGAGGCGAGCAATCAGGTCACATCATTTTCCTTGATTACATCACAACGGGGGACGGCATCCTATCTGCTTTACAGCTCGTGAATATCATGAAAATGACAGGCAAAACACTTTCCGAGCTGGCAGAGCCGATGCAGGTGTTTCCGCAGGAGCTAGTGAACATAAGAGTCACGGATAAGCATGCAGTCGAAGAAAATGCATTAGTGAAGGCAGCCATCGAAAAGGTCGAAGCTGACATGAATGGCAACGGGCGTGTCCTTGTGCGTCCATCAGGAACAGAGCCACTTGTGCGCGTGATGGTCGAAGCTGAAACAGAAGAGAAGTGCAATCAATACGTAGAAGACATCGCCGCGGTTGTTCGAGCTGAAATGGGATTAGAAGAATAGATATAAACAATGAACCGTTCCCCGCTAATATTGGTGAGGGAGCGGCTTTTGTGTGGGGATGTGGTGGATAGAACATAGAAACAAAGATGACCCTATTTAAGATAGGAATCATCCGTTAACGCCGATTTTAAAGCTTCTTCAATTTTTTCGACTAAATCTAGATTATTAATGATCTTTGTTTCCTCATTTGCAAGCACATCTGTACTATTTGACGAAAACCAGGTTGAAGACGACGGAGAAATGGGTATACTCGTAAATTGGAATGGAACCGTCTATCTTACGACTTCTGCGTATTCCAATGTAACATCATCAAATAACATCTTTAACGATCGGCCAGCCGTTACAAGTGATGCTAGTAACGGTGGAAAGATTAGAGTCATGATCGTTAACAGCAAAGGCGCACAGGTTGGAGGAACAAAGGATATATCTCCAGGTAAATCAGTGAAACTTGAAAAAATACCTTGGAACAGCGGAACATACACCCTAAAAGCAAAAGCCTTAAATAAAAGTGGAACATACCGTATTGGTATAGATTGATTATAAAGTACAAAGATTGGCCACGGGACTTATACCGTGGCCAATTTTATTTACTTATTCGCTAATCATATTATACTTCCTGTTTATTTGCTGGAAAATTTAAATATTGTTGTTCTTGGATTTAGGAATGGTTATGTCCTGATTATTGTTGTGATAAATTGTTATACCGTTTACAGTCTTAGAAAGATCGTTTGTCAGTGAGCCCTATAAAAAGGTTCAACTCCCAATTTTGGCTACTACGGACAAAGAAACGAATGACCTCTTTCCATCAACCCCTTATAAATCTCATTTCTACAAAATACTTTAAGAGCACCTTCTTTATGTTTCTTAAGTTTTTCTTTCCGCTTTCTTATCATTTCCTCCGTAAACTCGGTGTTAAAGGAGCTGAAGGAAATGAAAAGTTTAATGGCGGTAACTAGCTTTGGGTTCGGATTATTTTTATTTATAAATGCAACGACAACAATGTATCACGGACCAGCGTTAGTACTTGATGTGAATCAGGATAAAATTTTCATGGAACAGGACATGGATGTACCTGTTCCGGTGGCTAGTATTTCAAAGCTGATGACGGAGTATATTCTGTTTGAATATATAGAATCTGGCGAGCTGAACTGGGCTGATTCTGTAAAAGTAAGCAAGGAGGCGGCCGAAAAAGAGGGAGTCAGGGTTAATATATCAGAAGGAGACAGGATTTCTGTTCATGATCTATATATGTCGATGCTCTTACCCTCTGCTAATAATGCTACCGCTGCTGTAGCGGAACACATCGCTGGCAGTGAGACAATTTTTACCGAACGTATGAATGAGAAGGCTCAAGAACTGGGACTGTTACATTCTAGGTTTGTGAACTCAACTGGTTTAACCGAAGCAAGAGGTGAAAGCAATGTGATGAGCGCAAGGGATGTGGCGACTTTAGCTCATGCATTAATAACCGAATATCCTCAGGTCTTAAAAGATACTTCTAAGCCTTCCTACGTCTTGGAACACTTTAATGAACGGATTCAAACAACCAATCACATGCTAACTAAACCAGGTCTTGCTTTTGAAGGGCTGGATGGATTAAAGACAGGCTTCACAGATGCTGCGGGCTATTGTTTTGTTGGGACGGCTGAGCGTGAAGGTCAGCGTTACATCACAGTAGTGCTAGGAACACCACATTTTGACTCTCGCTTTGTGGAGACACAGAAGCTGATGTCTATGGCTTTTAATGAGATGTATATTCCTTCCTTAGATGCTTCCATTGTGACATTAAAGGAGGCACGACATACACTATGGAACTAATGCGAACATGGTATGATAAAGTTAATCGAAATGCCGTGGGTTTTTACAAACGAATGAGTCATGATGTACTCGTAAATATTATCGGGCGATCATATGTCACTCCGAGATCAATACGGTATATGGCTTATCGAGCAGCTGGTCTTAAGATAAAAAGTACGGAGGTTCGGAGTGGCTGTACCATTATAGGGTCAAATCTTCTCATTGAGAAAAATGTACTTATCAACCATGATGTATTTATTGATTGCAAAAAAAGAGTGGAGATAGGAGAGAATACGTATATCGCCTTTCGCTCTGTGATATGTACGTCTACTCATCAGTTTGGCCCGGATTATCAAAGAGCAGGTCTTGCTGAAACAAGGCCAATAAAAATAGGTAAAGGCTGCTGGGTTGGTGCCGGTGCTACCATCCTGCCTGGAGTGACAATAGGTGACGGCTGTATCATCGCTGCTGGATCTGTCGTTCGTTCCAATTGTATACCACATGTTTTATATGCAGGTATACCGGCTAAGCCTGTGAAGTCCCTTAAAGGAGAGGAAGAGAACATTGAATAGTCGTTATCTGGCGATTGCCTTAAAAATTATTTCACTCCTGCTGATAAGTGGGTTTTCAGCTAGTTTGGCGGTAGCTGGACTTTATTTTTTGTATCAATTCTCTGGGAATGCTTGGTATGTGAACATGTTTGATCGGATTGCAGCGTCTTTTGGAGAAGCGATTAATTTTTACACCGCTGAATTCTTTAATCTCATTAATATTCTCTTTTTTATAGGTACCATCGCAATCTTTTTATTAATGGGTCATCGCTATATTCATTACTTTGTAAAAATAGAAAAAGACGTGGAACAAATGGTGAATGGCCAGCTCACACAGCGAGTTGAAGTGAAAGGGAATCATGAATTGAGTCAACTGGCTACTCAAGTCAATCAGCTGGTGGAGAAGCTTGAACAAACTGTACATGAAGAAAGAATTGCTGAGCAATCAAAAACAGAACTGATCACCAATGTCTCTCATGACTTGCGAACCCCGCTTACCTCGATTATAGGGTATCTTGATTTGATTGAGAGAGACCAATATAAAGACGAAGTGACATTGCGTTATTATACGGATATCGCCTATGAAAAAACAAAGCAAATGAACACAATGGTCAATGACTTATTTGAATATATCCGTACCAAAAACCCAAAGCTGATTTTAAATAAGGAGTCCATTAACCTCAAAGAAGTGATAAAGCAGATGACCTCTCATTATTATCTACAAATGAGTGAAGCAGGGTTAGACTGCAGGCTGCACCTACCAGATGAAGATGTCATGCTCTCAGTAGACGGGGAGAAATTGTCACGAGTATTTGAAAATATCATCGGCAATGCCATCAAGTACGGATCGGACGCTCCGTTTATTGATATAACCCTACATCAATCTGTAGATTGGACTGAGGTTGATATCCGAAACTACGGGGAGCCTATTGCCGAGTCCGACCTGCCAAATATCTTTGAACGCTTCTATCGTGTAGACAGTTCACGCTCAAAGGATACCGGAGGCTCAGGACTAGGACTAGCCATCGCAAAAAATATTGTCGAGCTACATGAGGGTAACATTCACGTAACAAGTGACCAAGCAGGGACAGCATTTACAGTCAAGCTACCGAATGAGTGAGGTGGCTTTTAACCAGGGGAGTGATTATACCCGTATCACTGCCCCTCTTTTTGAGCGTTGTGGTAGCAATTATACTTCACCTAAGGAGCCGACGATTCCGGCTCTATTCAGGATAGGGGGATTATGATGAAACTGCAAAACAATACCATTCTTGTTACGGGCGGAGCATCAGGCATCGGGTTCGAACTAGCTACTAGACTTCTTGAAATGGGTAATCAAGTCATTATCACAGGTCGAAATCAAAATCGATTAGACGAAGCAAAAAAAAAGCTGAAAAGGGTGCACACAATTCAACATGATGTCAGCAATGCAGAGTCAATCACAAGCCTTTACATCACAGTAAAGGAGCAGTTTCCAACGCTTAATATCCTTATCAATAATGCGGGCATTATGAGAAAAATCAATTTGCATGACGCCACTAGAAGCTTGGAAGACCTAAGCCTTGAAATTGAAACAAATCTGACAGGAACTGTACGCATGAATCAACAATTTTTACCCTTGCTGAAAAGCCAAAAAAACGCAGCGATTGTCAACGTTTCCTCTGGGCTAGCGTTTGTTCCTTTCCCCATTTCACCAATCTATGGAGCGACGAAAGCAGGAGTTCACTCCTATACACGCTCGCTACGAGTTCAGCTAAAGAACACGTCAGTCAACGTATTTGAGTTGGCTCCACCGCCCGTCAATACCCCGTTGCTAAATAATTTTGAGGCGTCAGATGCAAAAGGAGTTCCAGTCATGTCGGTAGCAGATTTAGCTAAAATTGCGATTAAAGGTATCGAGCGAGATCGCTTTGAAATCAGACCAGGAGCAAGTAACCTTTTAAAGATCATTAACCGCCTTTCCCCTGCTTTAGGATTAAAAATGATGAGTGGCTCAGTAAATCGCATGATCGCACCAATCAAGTAAGTTTGAAATCGACGTCCTAGCTGAGGATACTGTATACTTAACCTTATTTTAAGCTTAGTCATTGGAGGCGCTTAACTTGTCCAAACTACCTTTAAATCGTTACAAAGAGCTCTCCCATTTTTTGCGTAGTCGACGTGAAAGACTGACGCCTAAGGAGGTAGGCCTACCCCAGACAGGATATCGGCGGACACCAGGTCTCAGACGAGGAGAAGTCGCAACGTTAGCTGGCATAAGTTTGGAATGGTATACATTTCTCGAGCAAGGACGAAGTATCAACGTATCGATAGAATTATTGGAGAATTTATCTCAAGCCCTTCGGCTCAACCCGGCCGAGCACCGTCACCTATTTTTGCTGGCGCATTGTCAACCGCCTCCGGTAAAACCTACACAGTCATCGGAAGTGAATGGTGCCATCAAACAATTTATTAAGAGTCTCGGTTATTCCCCGGCATGCCTATTGGATGAACGGATGAATATGATTGTTAGTAATGATGCGTTTAAAGCAGTGTTTGGAAAACTAGAGCAGCTCCCTAAAGAGGAACAAAATTACATCTGGGTCACCTTTATGTCAGCAGATTTCCGAGCGATGAAAGGAGATCAATGGGAGCCTCATGCCAAGCGAGTCGTTGCCCAATTCCGAGCCAAATGCGCACAGTACCTAGATGACCCATGGTGGAATGAGCAAACGGAAAACCTCATCGCCGCAAGTCCAGAATTTAAAGCATATTGGGAGCTTCATGAGGTGGAAGAAGATACAACGGAGCATAAAATCATCCACCATCCAACCGCTGGCAAGCTAGCCTTTGATTACCTCTCCTTTCGACCGCAGGAAACCGTAGCAGATATCCTCATCGCCATCCATGTACCAAAGGAAGATGGGATAACGGAAGGGAAGATCCGAGAGCTTCTAGCAGAGTAACAGGATATAGAGAGCACCGCATGTCGATAGAGGGGAGCCGCATGTAAATAGAGAGCGCCGCATGTCGATAGGAGGGAGCCGCATGTCGATAGAGGGCCCCGCATGTCGATAGGAGGGAGCCGCATGTAATGAGAGAGCGCAGCATGTAAATAGAGGGCCCCGCATGTCGATGGAGAGGAGCCGCATGTAAATAGAGAGCGCCGCATGTCGATAGAGGGGAGCCGCATGTAAATAGAGGGCACCGCGTGTCGATAGGAGGGAGCCGCATGTAATGAGAGAGCGCAGCATGTCGATAGAGGGCGGCCGCATGTAATGAAGAGTGCTCCGCACATCAATAAAAAGGAGCCCTCCCTTACCAAGAACCTGCCTATTTGCTACTCACCTTACCTGAGTGACGTGCTCTCTCGTATTTGCCTCTATATATCTTTGATAAAGCTCACGATACTGGTTACTACTCGTCATCAATTCTTCGTGTGTGCCTTGCGCAAGGATAGAGCCCTTTCCCATTAAGATGATCTTGTCGCAATAGAGTGCAGTGGACAGGCGGTGGGTGATCATAATCATTGTTTGATTCTGGTTCTTCTGCATAAGCTGATGTAAAATGGTTTCCTCAGTCTGAATGTCCAAGGCAGAGGTGGCCTCATCAAATACAACGACGGACTGATCTCCAATAAAAGCACGGGCTAGTGTGATCCTTTGGCGCTGACCACCTGAAAGCTGATTGCCTCGTTCTCCTACTTGAAACTGATACTCTTCGCTCAGGTTACGGATAAATGGGGCTGCGCTGACCTTTTGCGCCGCTGTTTTAATCTCTTCGTCGGAAGCATCTAACTTTCCATATTTAATATTTTCATAAATGGACTCATCAAATAGAAAGGCATCTTGTGGGACATAGGATGTGTAAGGATTAAGAGCCTCTAGCTTTTCTTTTTCACCACCCTCAGGCTGGATAAAAACGCCCCCCTTGGTTGGTTGATACATGCCCAGTAACAGTTTCATTAACGTACTCTTGCCTGAACCACTTTCTCCAATAATCGCCACTCGCTGGCTAGGTTGAATGTCTAAATGAATATCCTGTAAAACGTTTTCCCCGCGCTCATATGAAAAAGACACGTGTTCAAATGAAATAAACACAGGCTTCTGTTCGACGTCTATTTTTTCTAGATATGGAGTTTTGGGTAACTGTAGAAAATGATGGATACGGGTAACAGCAGATAAGGAGCGTTGCAACTCAGCCCACAGCTGGCCCATGTTTGAAAATGGTGAAATGAGCGATTGGGATAAAACAACAAACGCTAACAAATCACCGATTGTAATCTGTCCATTTGCGACAAAAAAGGAACCAATCGCAAAAATTAAGATCTGCGCTCCGTAGCCGATACCGATTGCAATCGCTTGCAATAATCCACTTAGTTTCCCTTCCTTTAGTTGGGTGCGAATCAAATCCTCGTTGATCTCTACATATTTATTGGTCAGGGTTTGGTCTAAACGAAAGATTTTGATCAGAGTATGGCCTTCAAAGGTCTCTTGCAGCTGCTTAGACATCCTAGCTACATTCTCCTGAATCACTTCTCCATTATTTCGAATGAATCCTCCGAATAGTTTGCTAGCGAGTAAAATCATAGGACCGAGTGATAAAGTAATAAAAGCTAAAGGAATATTAATAAACGAAAGATAGATTAGAGCAACCGTTCCTGAAATAGGCAGGATAATGAATTGAGCAATGTTATGCCCTAGGACACCATCCAACTGACCCGTATCTTGATGAATTTGAGATTGTAATTGACCACTATGAGTAGAGCTAATATAGCTCGTTGGTAGCTGTAATAGGTGCTTAAACAATTCCGTGCGCACATCTTTTTTAATCAAACTTGTGGTTTTAGCTATGTAGAAGGAATTAATATAGTTAGTTACCATAATAATGACAATAAGAACAATACCTATGCATAAGTAGAAGGTTAAACTGTTTTGCTGTGTCTCAAAGATACTATTTGTCATGTTTTGAAAGAACCAAGCAGAGCCTGTCTGAATAAAAATACTTACTACGATAAAAATAAATAGAATACTATAGGAACGCGGGTATTTCTTTAGATACGGCAGCATAAATAGCAAAAGCTCTTTTGTTTTCAAATCATGCCTCCTTCTCTCTATACAGAAATCTTACAGTATATGGATTTGGATGGGAAGAGTTATTTAGTCTTTTCTGCTAAAATGTCGCGGTGTCATCCCAATATATTTCCGGAACTGCTTGGTGAAGTGATTGTAATTCTGAAACCCAACGTTATCTGCCGCTTCGGTTGCATTTAGGTTGGTATGGGTAAGAAGTAAAGCAGCCTGCTTCACACGCATTCTATTAAGAGCCTCGATGATAGAGTCTCCCGTTTGCTCTTTAAATAGATGGGAGAGCCTAGACCCTGAGAGTCCTACCTTTGAAGCTAGCTCTTCAATTCGGAAGGTATGGTTCATGTTTTCTGCCAGGAGATGAAGGGTTTCTTCTACTCGGGGGTCTAAGCCACTGTTTTGTTGTCTTGCAAACAGAATGAAAATTTCCCTTAGTGCACCTAAACATAGCTCATGCCAGTTGTGGCCTTGCTCGCGAAAGTCAAAGAGAATGCGACGGAAAGCTTGTTGGATACGCTCTCGACTAGCGTGTTGCTCTACATGCTGATAATTTAATCCGGCAGTTGGGAGAAGGTTTGAGTCCATAAGTCCATTGCCAAAGTGAGCCCAAACGAAGTTCCACTTCATGCCTTCTGGTGTCCCGTACTGATGAGGTGTGTTTGCTTTTACGATTGCGACATCTCCGCTCGTCACTCGCTGTTCCTTATCTCCAACTCTAAAATATCCCTCGCCATCTATTGTGTACGTAATCAGCCAATCATCCATTCCATTTGGTCGTTTAATTGAATAGGTGTCATCCTCGTGAAAATGCCCAGCAATGATTAATTCATGAAGATGTGTATCCATTCATCATGCCCCTCCCACATAGTTGTTTCTAAAAGTATAGCAGAATCGTATGACTATTTAGCAAAATTAATCCTTCAATTAATCGATGACTCAACTGTATACTGGGGCTATCTTAACAATGATTAAGGGAGGAATGACGAATGGTGAACCATCATCATGTTCTAACTGAAGAGCAGAAAAGGCAGTTTGAGACAGAGGGGTACTTAATTCTTCAGGGATTGTTTATGGAGAATGAGTTAGTGGAGATTGATCACACGTTTGAGGACATTAGCAATCAAACCATTCCTGGTTTTTTTGAGCCTGATTTAAATCCAGAAATAAACGATCCCCTCAAACGTTATCCAAGGGTCATGCATCCGCATCGTTTTAGCGAAACAGCCAAAAAATATATGCTACATCAGCGAGTGTTGAATGTACTTAACCAACTATACGGGGAAGAGGCGTTGGCGGCCCAAAGCATGTTTTATTACAAACCCCCTGGGGCACGTGGGCAGGCGCTTCACCAGGATAATTTTTATTTAAAGGTCGAGCCGGGAAATTGTATCGCAGCTTGGACGGCCATGGATCCAACCGATCAAGAAAATGGAGCACTTTTAGTTGTGCCAAAAACAAGTGAGCATGAAATTGAATGCCCGGAATTATCAGATGCCAAAGAGTCATTTACCACGCATTACGTCAAGCCACCACACGGCAAAAAAGCAGTGCCGATAGAGATGGATCGGGGAGACGTACTCTTTTTTAATGGGAACCTTATTCATGGATCGTACCGGAATAAAACCAAGGACCGCTTCCGACGCTCGTTCATCTGTCATTACGCAAACAGCTCAGCCACTCATATCTCCTCGCACTACCACCCACTGTTCCGCGCTGACGGTACGACTGTGGAGAAAGAAGCTAATCCAGACGGAGGGCCTTGTGGTGTTGAGTATGATGTGCCTTATGTGCATTAATTAATCAAAAATACGACCGAAAACACTCCTCACTCACAATTAGACTTGCTCCGTTTTCGCCTATGAAAGCGGAGGAGTCTGACTTTAGGGGCATTTTCACTGTTTAGTAAGGATGCCTAGTGAAACTTTAGCCTCCCCTATACTGTTTGAGTCTACATGTTTACATTACCCCAAACTAGTTGTGTCTGTTTTCTAAACGATGTATAGACTTCAATTTTATTTCACAACTCCTTTTTATGATAATTAATGGTTCATTCGTTTGTTAATGATGAACAACAGGAGGAGAAGAAATGAAAAAGTGGTCAAATGCTAATATATTCTCATTTTTAGTGACATTTATTTGTTTAATCCTTTTAAGTGGATGTAATTGGGTCTATAACATGGATCTTTCCTCAAGCGAAGATCTTGAAGGTGTAAACGAGTTTAATACTGAAGTTCCCTCTTTCTCATTTACGGATCATAATGGTCATAATATGGGAACGGAGCAACTAATGGGGGAATTTTGGATTGCCAAGATGTTTTTTACTAATTGTCCTACTGTCTGTCCGATTATGACTCCCAATATGCAAACGTTACAAGAATCCACACAAGCAAAAAATTTAGATGTCTCTTATGTCTCCTTTACTGTTGACCCTGAGTATGACAATGCAGAACATCTAAAGAAATATGGTGAGAATGTAGGCGCTGACCTTAGTAATTGGACCTTTGCTACAGGGTACGAACAAAAGGAACTAGCGGAATTTTCAAAGGTAGCATTCTTATCACCAGTTGAAGAAGTGGAAGGAAGTGAGGATATCATGCACAGTACCCGTTTTTTCCTAATAAACCCTGCTGGCAAGGCGATAAAAGCATATGACGGAATGATGGTTGATCAGGATGATATATTAATGGATATTGAGAATACTGTAAATGAAGGCCTCTAATACTATGTTAAGTATAGTCATACAGCGTATGCTCTCTATATCGTAAGCCCTCCACAAGGGCTTTTTCTCGTTCCATCCTTTCTTTAAGATTCTTAAGGTTTTCTTTCCGTTTTCTTTAATGGCATTTCTTATGATGGAATCACAATCATAAGTCAGGAGAGATGTGAAGATGGAGAGAAGAACAATTGTGGTTCTATTTGGCGGGGTATCAACAGAGCATGAGGTTTCGTTACAGTCGGCAGCGGCGGTTATTGATGCTATTCCGGCTACAAAGTATGACGTGATCAAAGTTGGAATTACACGAGATGGCAGCTGGTATAAGTTTGATGGTATTAGTCAGCAAATCAAAAATCAAAGCTGGGAGAAAAGCCCGTTCCTCCAAAGAGTTGTCATTAGCCCAGACCATCAAAAGCCCGGACTCATTCTACTAGATGGTCCAGCAACCTCCTATCTTCATGTAGATTGTTATTTTCCAGTGCTTCATGGCAAAAATGGAGAGGATGGTACGATTCAAGGGCTGTTGGATATTGCTAACGTACCATATGTTGGCTGTGGAACAGTGAGCTCTGCCCTCTGCATGGACAAGGTCTATGCGCAGCAATTTGTTAAAAGCGCGGACTTTCAAACGACAGAATTTATCTATTTTCAAAAGCGAGATTATCAGTTTCATGAGGTGCAAGCGTGGGCCGAGCATGAGGTAGGGTATCCAATCTTTGTGAAGCCAGCCAATGCAGGGTCCTCCTACGGCATTACAAAAGCGACAAACGGAGAGGAGTTAGAGGCAGCGATAAACCATGCTTTTACTCACGACCATAAAGTATTGTGTGAGGGGGCTGTGGTTGGGATGGAGGTTGGCTGTGCGGTATATGGCAATGACTTTCCCGAGGTAGGTCTGGTAGGGGAAATAGAACCAAGCAAGGAGTTCCTTGATTACGATGATAAGTACCTCTTGGGAGAGATTAAGCAGTATGTACCCGCACGAAAAAATAATGATCTTCTTAAGCGGGTTCAACAGTTAGGCATTCAAATCTATCAGTTACTAGGGTGTAAAGGCTTAGCCAGAGTGGACTTTTTTATAAAGGATAATGGGGAAATCGTTTTTAATGAAATCAACACGATGCCAGGATTTACTCCATCAAGCAGATTCCCTCGTATGATGGAAGCATCAGGAATGACATATTCAGAGCTAGTGGACGAATTGATTGAGCTGGCATTGCGTGGAGGTGTGCCAGTATGACTCAGCACAGGGCGTGGACAGAGGTGAACCTAGATCATCTACTTCACAATGTGCAGGTGATCCACTCACTCATTCCTTCTAAAACAAAAATTATGGCGGTTGTGAAAGCTGATGCATATGGTCATGGAATAGAGCAAGTGACACAGAGCTTGTACCAAGCAGGGGTCACATCCTTTGCGGTTGCCACATTAGAAGAGGCTATAGAGGTCAGGGGGCTGCTTGCATCTGTTGAGATATTAATCTTAGGCAAAACATCCGTTCAGGAGGTACATCAGCTAGCCAAACACCGGCTCATTCAAACGGTTTTTTCGGTTGAGTACACACAAGCGTTAGCCTTGGTTGCTAAAGCATCTGGTGTGGAGGCGCAAGTTCATATTAAAGTGGATACAGGAATGAACCGCCTCGGTTTTGCGCACCATCAAATTAATGAGATAAAAGAGGTATTTACGTATAAGCAGCTGCGTGTTCGTGGCATCTATAGTCATTTGTCTGTAGCAGACAGTCTCCTCCCAGAGGATGTTTCATTTACCGAGCTCCAATTAAATCGATTTAATCAATGTTTAGACAAACTAAAGGGGTATCCGTATGGCCACACGCATGTACAAAACAGTGGTGGTATAATCAATCATCCTCACTTGCCATATGACTATGTTCGACCAGGGATCATGCTCTTTGGCATTCCATCTGGAGAGGTACGAGAGGTGGGCTTAAAGCCAGTTATTGAGCTAAAAGCGACCATTGCTATGGTAAAAATGATCAAAGCACATGAGTGCATTGGGTATGGAAGATCAAGCAGCTTTCCTTCGCCAAAAAGAATTGCAACCGTAACGATTGGTTACGCGGATGGGTATCCAAGAAATCTGTCTGGTCAATCCGCTCCAGTTCTTGTAAACGGGCAAGTGGCTACGCAGGTTGGGAACATTTGTATGGATCAACTAATGATTGACGTAACGAATATAGATGGTGTAATAGAAGGAGATCAAGTAATATTAATTGGTACAAGTCAAAAGCATACGATTAACATGGGTACAATAGCAAAGAAATCAGCTACCATCACCAATGAACTAGCCTGCCGTCTTTCAGCTAGAGCCCCACGAGTCTATAGATCAAGCAGCAAAAAGGAAGTGAAAACGTTTGTCCAAGCACATTCTCATTGTGGATGATGATCACGAAATTGCTCACCTCGTTAGTATCTCTCTGAATAATGAAGGATTCACAACAACAAAGGCTGTGAATGGAATCGAAGCGTTAGAACGAATGAGTAAGCATTCGTTTGACCTCATTGTTTTAGATGTGATGATGCCTGAAATGAATGGATTGGAATTCTGCCAAAAGGTTAGACAAACCCATGATATTCCTATCCTCATGATGAGTGCCAAGTCAGAGGACATGGACAAAATCACTGGCATCATGACGGGAGCAGATGATTATGTCATTAAACCCTTTAACATTCTCGAGCTAGTGGTGCGCGTAAAAGCGCTACTTCGAAGAGCCTATTATTACCGCGGCGCACCCAAGGAAGAAGGCATGCTTGAACTCGGCCATCTTAAAATTGATAAAAAACGCTATAAAGCGACAGTAGATGAAGCTGAAATCAAACTGACCTCCAAGGAATTCGAAATCCTTTACCTGCTTGCAAGCAATACGGGGCAAGTCTTTGATTCAGAAACGATCTTCCGCCAAGTGTGGCAGGAAAAATATTATGACTCGAACAACACGGTGATGGTTCATATCAGTAACCTCCGAGATAAGCTAGAGAAAGTGCTAGGTTATAAGGTGATTCAGACGGTATGGGGCGTGGGGTATAAGATTGAGTGAAATAATATATTTAAAAAAGCAGCCAATGGCTGCCTTTTTTATGGTCATTTTTTTAACACGCGAAGTAGGAAGGCCTCGAGACCTTGGCGAATCTCATCGTCATTCATATTTTCCTGGGCAGTAAGGTAATTAAGCAGATCTATACGAGTTGCTCCCAACAGGGCATGAGCAGTGAATATCACCTCAGATTCAGGCACAAGCTCACTGAGGAGTATTTTTAATTTCTCCTCGATGTAGGAATACTGTTTTGAGACAAAAGGACTGCTAGTAGAGGATGAAGCAATTGCCTCCACTGCTTGAGTGAGAGACCTATTTGTGAGTTTCAGGACAACAATGGTCTGGAGTATGGCCACTATCCTCTCGATGGGTGGAGTGTCTGGTCCAAGAGGAAATGGCCCATATTCTATGTTCTGAACTGCTCGGTCTACTTGAAGGTCGAACACGGCACGGAGTAACGATGCTCGGTCTCCAAAGCGTCGAAACACAGTACCTTTGCCGACTCCGGCCGCCTCAGCCACTGCATTCATTGTAAGTGTAGCAGGGTCATTCGTTTCGGCAAAGAGCGCCAAAGCGGCATCTAATATAGCTTGGCGATTACGAGCGGCATCCGCACGTTCATTATTTTGGTTCATGAAATACACCTCTTGACAAACGGACTGATGGTCCGTATATTAATAATTATTCGGACCGTTAGTCCGCTTATAATTATAACCTATATCAATCTATCTGTGAAATGGAGGTTCTTTTAATGGATAATTTTCTAAAAAGCAATGAAATGGTTAACTATCCCTCTGCAATTGAGGTATTTGAACAGGCATTGGCTGGGTTTCGGGCAAATGATCCGTTACCGTGGATTACGTTGCTGGATGACGATGCACTCTTAGAATTGCCGTTTAATCCACCTGGTCAACCTAAGCGTCTAAGTGGTAAGAAGGCTATTCTTTCATACTTTGAGTCTTTGCCTGCTAGCATCGATTTCGAAAGCTTTTCAGAGGTCTTCATCCACTCTTTGGATGACAGGGATTGGGTGGTTGCCGAACTTACAGCTAAAGGCACCATTCAAGCGTCAGGCAAAACGTATGACAACCGCTACGTAATCGTCATGAATACAAGTGAAGGGCAAATCCGCCTTCAACGAGACTACTTTAATCCGCTAACTGCAATAGATTCATAGGAATAAGAGGCTTAATAAGTATGAGTATATAATTGTAAATAAGGAGGAAGAGCTATGACCCCATCTGTTCTCATTACAGGTGCAACAGGCAACACCGGAAAAGAACTAACGGCCAAGCTAGTGGAGAGTGGAGTGAAAGTTCGGGCTGGCAGTCGTAATTTTCAAAAACAGACTATAAATAACAATATGACTGTCCCTATCAAATTCGATTGGTTTGACCCATCAACCCATGATGCTGCTCTAAAAGGAGTAGAGTGTATGTACCTTGTGCCACCACCTGGAGTTATTGACCCTGTGCCAATAATGAAACCCTTTCTGCACAAAGCAAAACGAACGGGAGTACGCAGAGTCATTCTACTAAGTGCCACAGTCATCCAACGCGGTGACCGCGGTTTAGGTCAGATACATGAAGAATTAACGAATCTTTTCCCAGAGTGGACTGTACTGCGTCCAAGTTGGTTTATGCAGAATTTCACTGGTGATCATCCGCATGCTACCAACATTCGGGAAAACAATCTTATCTGCACGGCTACAGAAAATGGTCGTATAGGATTTATCGATGCCTATGACATTGCAAACGTAGCGTTTCATGCACTGATCACAGAGAAACCCTTAAATCGCGATCTCATTTTAACAGGTCCTGAAGCACTTAGTTACAATGATATAGCTGAAGTAATTAGCACAGTGCGAGAGCCTGCTGTCCAACACCAACAAGTAAGCTTAGACCAGCTTCAACAGCTACACACAACTTCAGGCTTACCTGAAGAATTTGCCAATATGCTTGCACACGCTGACCAATTGATTGCGAATGGGTTCGAGGATCGAGTAACGAATGAAGTCGAAGCTATTACAGGGACACCACCCGTTTCATTTGCTCATTTTGCGTCAAAACATTGGTCGAAAATTAAAATATAAGAGACTGCAACAAAATTATAAATATATAATACGGACTGGTTAAAGTATAGATGAACATAAAGTAAAGACGAATGATCCAAGCTTGGATTATTCGTCTTTACTTTCTTCATCTTTACTTACGAGGGATTCTCCTGTTGTGGCAATGTTCGTGTTATAAGTTGGATATAATGCTTTGTCTCAGTCCCTTTTTTCGCATGTTAAACTAAGCTAGCGTAAAATCTATTATTGTAAAACCGCTTTCAATCCTTTAGACTTATATATACTAAATCGATTTATTAAATCTAACGGGTCTTGTATTCGTTTTCTTTTTTACTCTTTACTAAATCGGTTTAGTAGCTAGAGAAGAGGTGTGTGAATGAAAAAAATAACGATGGCAAATGTTGCGGAACACGCAGGTGTATCTAAAAGTACAGTTTCTCAATATCTAAATGAACGATTTCATTATATGAGTGAAGACACAAAGATACGAATTGAACTCGCGATTAAGGAACTTGGCTATAGTCCAAATAGTATTGCTAGAAGCTTACGTCAGAAGAGGACCAGTACCATTGGAGTGATTGTTTCAAATATCCTTCATGATTTTTCTACTCAAGTTGTCCGAGCCATTGAAGATATATGCAACGAGAATAGCTTCCACGTGATTATATGTAACGCGGATGACGATCCAGACAAGGAAAAGCGGTATATTGAAATGCTACAGGCAAAGCAGGTGGACGGTTTAATCGTTTTTCCAACAAGTGATAATACTGAGCTTTTTCAAGAACTCATCGCAGCTCATTATCCACTTGTGTTTGTTGATCGAGTCATTGAAGGTGTAGCAGTAGATGTTATTTTGACTGATAATGAGTCAGCCCTTCGGCTAGCTGTTGATTCGTTAGTTGAAAGGGGTTACAAGGAAATAAGTCTCATCACAGCCCCACTTATTGAGCATATTACCCCGCGTGGTGAGAGGAAGGACGGTTTCTATAAGGCGATGAATGAACAACAGATAACTATTAGAGAAGACTTGGTCCATAGTGTTCAGCTTGAAGAAGTGCAATCCGTTTTGAGCCAGATGCTAGCAGATGAAGTACCTCCGACAGCTCTGATTGCCGGTAATGATCGAATTCTTCAAGAGATCCTGAAACAGGTTCAAGCGAGGGGGATTTCTATTCCTAATGAACTGGCAGTGCTAGGCATTGATGATGTTCGTTTTGCGGAGTTCTTTAATCCGCCTCTCACAACAGTTGCTCAGCCAACGTATGAAATAGGCAAAAAGGCTGCGGAGATTTTACTTCATAAGATCAAAGAGGCACATACAAATCTAGATCATCAGATTTACCGATTACATCCTGAATTAAAGCTTAGAGCTTCTATTTGAAAAGTGAAGGGAGAGTACATCATGAACAAAACGATGATGATAGCCTTAGTAGGCGTGTTAGCTATAGTCTCTGGATGCGCTACAACAGAGGAGACAGTGGGAGACCCCGGTGATCCTAAGAAATTGATTCTTGCCACACAGCTTGATGAGAATAGCCCGTATGCAGTTGGATTCAATACGTTCAAAGAACAAATTGAACTTGAAACAGAAGGAGCGATTACAGCTGAGATTCACACGAATGGGTCACTTGGTGGAAACGAAGATACCTTGCTGCAAAGCATTGCAACAGGTGGAGTAGACATGACCGTGGTATCACCTGGTTTTATGACACAGGTCTTACGAGAGGTCGATTTATTTTCCATGCCGTATTTATTTTCAAGCTATGATCACTGGTTACGAGTCGTAGATGGAGATGTAGGAAATGAAATGAGTGCGATGGTAGAAGAGGATACCAATTTACAGGTACTTGGTTACTGGTCTGCAGGTGTTCGTCAATATTATGGCTTACAACCAGTAAATGAAGTGGATGATCTGAGAAATGTAAGCATCCGTACACAGGATTCCCCAGGCATTCAGGATAGTTGGTCTGCGTTAGGAGCCATCCCAACAAGTGTCGCTTGGGATGAGATGTACCAGGCACTACAAAATAGAGTCGTAGATGCCTCGGAGAATGATTTCACGAATATCTACCAATCTAGTCATCATGAAGTCACCCCTTATCTGTCTCTCACAGACCATGACTTTACCACACGCTTCTTTTTAACATCTGATGTCGTGATGGAGAGATTTAATGAAGAAGAACAGTTAGCCATCCAACGAGCAGCAGAGGTGGCAACAGAAGCAGCACGAGAAGCAGATCTCGAGCTTGCTGAAACCTCAATTGAACGATTAGAGGAAGAGGGCGCGATTGTAAATGAGGTAGACATTGAACCATTTATTGAACAAACCGAGCCTGTAAGAGAGCGAATGGCAGATGAACTCGAGGCAAGAGAAATCTTCGAAGCTATACGCAGTTTAGCTGATTAAGGAGGAATGAAAATGAAAGCCATTTCAATAAAAATTGAGTATGTGTTTATGCGCGTCGCAGCCTTGTTTTTTCTAGCATTTGTGGTCTGTATATTTCTACAGCTCTTATCAAGATATGTGCCGGCAGTGACACTGCTTTGGCCAGCTGAAATTGCAACCTATGCCTTTATTTGGACGATGTTCTTAGGTGCTGCGGTGATGGTTCATCATCAAGAGCACTTTAAAATTGATTATTTATTTGAAAAGCTGACGCATGGTCGGCTTCTAGCTGTAAAAATGATCAGCCATCTCTTAATTGGTGGCTTTGGTTTAATGATGACCATTTTTGGATTTCAGCTGGTGCACCTGTTCTGGGAATGGACGGTGAACACACTGCCTCAGCTACAGCAAGGATACCTTTGGCTTGCACTGCCAGTTTCAGGACTAGCGATGGTGTGGTTCTCCATTAGTAATGCTGTAGATGATTTGCAGGAGTACCAGCTTGAAAGAGGGGGGCGTACAGAATGACAGGTGTGATACTCGTCGCATTATTTATCCTATTGTTATTTCTAGGTGTGCCTATTGCGTTTACCTTAGGAATTGTGGCCTTTGTTGGGATCTGGATGCTCGATTCCTTGCCACTAATGGTTGTTATGCAGAGCATGTTTTCTGGACTTGAATCCTTTATCCTTCTTGCTGTTCCGTTATTTATTCTCGCAGCGAATATCATGAATCAAGGAAAGATATCAGAGCGGTTAATTACATTAGCTGTATCGATTGTTGGCCATATTCGTGGTGGTTTAGCGCAGGCTAACATCGTGGTTTCGATGTTTTTTGGAGGGATTTCAGGTTCGGCTCAAGCGGATACAGCTGGAGTTGGTAAGATTCTTATTCCAAGTATGTTAAGGGAAGGATATAGCAAAAGTACGGCTGTAGGCACAACGGCAGCTTCATCAACAATGGGTATGCTCATTCCACCCAGTATTCCAATGGTTGTCTACGGAAGTGTAACGAGCGTATCTGTTGGACAGATGTTTATGGGTGGTGTCATTCCTGGTTTATTAATGGGTGTGGCGATGATGGCGCTGGTTGGCTTTATTGCTAAACGACAAAATTACCCTCGCCATGATCGCGTTTCGATGAAGGATATTGGAAGACAGTTTTGGCGTTGTGTACCGCCACTTTTAACACCTGTGATTATTCTTGGTGGAATTGTAGGAGGCTTTGTTACACCAACTGAGGCAGCGATTCTCGCCTGCGTGTATGCCCTCTTCCTAGCAATGATTGTGTACAAAACGATCACATTTAAAGACATTCCAAATATCTTATTTGATACGATACGATTAAGTTCTTTAACATTATTTGCGCTTGCAACAGCGACAGCCCTTGGTCACTTATTTAGTTATTATCGTGTGCCAAATTTGATTGCAGGGTTCTTTGAGGACAACTTCTCAAGTATCGGTGTCTTTTTACTGGCAGTCATTTTACTCTTCTTGTTTGTTGGCATGTTCCTTGATGCCATTCCAGCGATGATTCTTTTTGTACCGATTGTCCTACCAGCTTCTCAAGCATTAGGGGTCGATCCGGTTCACTTTGGTATCGTGATTGTCATGTGTTTGGCGGTTGGTATGATTACACCGCCTTATGGTTTATGTATGCTGCTTGCAAGTTCAATTGCAAAGCTCTCAGTCAGCCGTTCAATTGTTGCGTTGCTTCCTTATGTGGCTGTGATCATCGTCACGATTGTCATTGTAGCCTTTGTACCGAATCTAGCGTTATGGCTACCAGGATTCTTAGAATAAGAGAGGAGTTTTCAGATGGAAAGCTATAGAGAAACAGCTCTTGCGTGTATAGCAGAGGTGGAAACGGTGATTTCAAAAGTAGACGAGACGGATTTAGATCGCACAGCACAAGCACTGACAAAGGCACGCCGGATTTTTGTGAGTGGAGAGGGACGCTCAGGTCTGATGGGTAAAGCCATTGCGATGCGACTGATGCACGCCAATTACTCCGTCTTTGTTACGGGTGAAACGATTACGCCAAGTATTTCCGAGGGCGATCTTCTGCTACTCATTTCTGGTTCAGCATCGGGCACGGAATCCTTTATTGAAAAGGCGAATAAGGCAGGTGCACAGGTTGTGCTAGTCACAGCTAACCCTGAAATCCAGAAACAAGAAGGGCAGCATACCTTATTTATTCCGGCTGCGACAAAGTACAGGAAAGCGCACGAACCAGAAACCATTCAACCCCTTGGCAATCAATTTGATCAAAGTGTGCACCTGCTCCTTGATGCGATCATCGTGAAACTGGTCGCTGGCGAACAAGAGACGATGCGAGCACGTCACGCTAATTTAGAATAAGGGAGTGCAAACATGAAGTCTCAGAAGCAGCAAGCCGCGGAAGAAACATTAAAGCTGGTGAAGGACGGAACAAAGATTGGCATTGGATCAGGCTCAACCGTAAATGAATTCATTGTTTTGCTAGGAGAGGCAGTTAAAGATGGTTTACAGATTCAAGCTGTGACTGCCTCCCAACAGTCTAAGAGATTAGCGAAACAGCATGGAATTCCGATTATTGATTTCCCTGAACATGAGAAGCTGTCTATTGTGATAGATGGTGCAGATGAAGTGGAGCTATCTTCATTCCAAGCTTTAAAAGGTGGAGGTGGATCGTTAGTAAGAGAAAAGCTAGTAGCTGCAGCAGGAGAGACATTTGTACTCATGGTGGATGAACATAAAATCGTTCAACAGCTCGGTCATTTTACTTTACCTGTCGAAGTCATTCCATTTGGTTGGCAGAAAACAGCCGAACGGATTAAACAGCTTGGTGGAAAACCTCAAATGCGTAAAGGTGAAGAGGGATTTTTTATCAGTGACAATCACAACTATATTCTAGACTGCGACTTCGGCTTGATTAAGGATCCAAACGCACTGCACCAATCGTTAAAGCAGCTAGTTGGTGTGGTTGAGACTGGGCTCTTTATAGATATGGTGGATGGAGTGTATGTGGCCGGAGGAACAGGGGTCCGCTATATCCAAAGGTAAAGGAGATTATGATGAAATTACAGCTTGCACTTGATAGACTTTCCTGGGATCGCTGCTTTCAGCTAACAGAAGACGTACAGGAAAGCATAGATATTATCGAAATCGGAACAGGAGTTATTAAAGAGTATGGGATGGCTATTGTGCGTGAGATGCGCAAGCGATATCCACATCATATCATTTTGGCAGATATGAAAATCTGTGATGCCGGAAAACACGAGGCTGCGCAAGCTTTTGAAGCAGGAGCAGACATAGCCACAGTTATGGCGTTTGCCCCCCAAGCCACCATCATTGAAACGCTTGAAACCGCACGTTCACTTCAAAAAGAGATGATGGTTGATCTTCTGGGAGTAACAGAACCACAACTCGTGCAGGAGCTTGTCCAACTAGGAGTGACATTTGTCGGGCTACACCTAGGCAAAGATCAACAAAAACAGCAGCAAATCGGAAGCGAACTGTTTGATTTGGTTGAAGGTTTATCCGTTCGAACCGCTGTGGCAGGTGGAGTTACACTGAAGAGTCTTCCCGACATAATTGCTTATCAGCCTAATGTGATAATTGTGGGCAGTGGCCTAACCAAGGCAGAAGACCCCCATACCATGGCGAAACAATTTAAAGAGGAGATAACAAGGAACGTATAGAATGACCTAGTAGGAAGCGAGCAGTGGGTGCTCTTTTTAAATGAGACCATTGGTGATCCTGATGTCGAGTATTGGATAGAAGGCTCAAGCCAGGGTGTGTTTGATCTTAACCACAAAGCAGTAGAAGATTTGAGATAAGACACAGCCCCATCATCACTATGATCATGGGGCGTTATCTTATCTGTTTATTAGGAAGGGTCTCCATTCCACTTATTAAGGGAAGGGACGGTGATAATAAATAGAACTTCGGTTTTGATAGATTTCGTACTCTAAATCTCTGATTCAATCTTTCTTTTATTAATTTCCTTATACAATTTTTCGATGAGTTCTTTATCTGTGCCTTTCTCACAAGCATCAATATACGCTTGTTTGATGATTGAATCAGGTAAATGCTTCAGCTCCATATAAAAAACTCCTCTGTTTAGAGAGAGTACCCTCGACATATAAATGTAAACTAAAAAATGATTGGGGATTTTTGGTGAGCTAAAACATTCTTGTTAAAATATATTTTCTTCTTGATAAAACAACCACATCTCTTGATAAACCTCATGCTTATATTGGTAAACGTCTGCGTCTTGATAGCGTCCAAGAGTAAGAGTTAACATACGGATATTTTATGGACAAAGGGTTGCTCATCATTCATTTCTTCGTTTGTCGCTCCCGAAATGGGGGGGGCACTCATATCGCGGGAGTACATGAGCTAACGGGCGAGGTCCTTTCTCTCAATGAACTCCTGTAGCGGTGCACATGAGCTTAGTTCTACATGACTATTTCATCGACCTCCTATTTACCCCGCAAGTGTCTCTAATTATGTTCGCTTCTTTTTTTATTCCATTAACACCCAATATGCTATGAATATGTTAAATTATATAAAGGAGGAGGGAGTGCGTCGCGAGTTATTCGACTGTTATGTTTCTATAGTATCTTGTTAATAGGAGCATTAATATTATGTTCATTCATATTCGGAATGGCAGACATAAGAAGCAATTACATGCAATATGCTATTCTTGCTTGCGGCGTTCTGTCCGCGATCCATGTTGTTTTACCAACGGATCAGAAGGCTAAGGGTACAAGTTAGAAAAGAAGGATTAGTTCTAATTATGAAGTCTCCACACCTAATGATAAAAAGGGAAAGGAAGCTCTCATGAAAAAAACAGAGGCTCTCACACTAGGTTTTTTTATCAGTGCATTTATATTTATCATCCTCAGGGGGATTGATACGCTAAGCGCAGAGCCAAGTGGTGCTTTAAATCTTTGGTACGCTGTACTCGCGAATGTATTCTTTGCAGTAGCCGTTTGTTTCGTCATTGTAAGAATGCTAGAAACGGAAAAAAAGAAAAAGTTCGTATGGGTCATATATGGGCTTTGGCTTCTACCTGTTTCCCTAGTGGCAACGGCTGTAGTAGATCTACTGACTATTTTGAGTTAAAGGAGTGAATCGAATGAAATATAAAGCAGTCCTGTTGCCAGTAGCCATGACAAAAAAGAGAACCGCATTAATTGAAGAAACACTGAACGAGCTAGCGAGTGATGGCTGGGAGCTGGTTTCCATGCAAGCGCAGCAGTCTCTTGGTGGCACAGACGGGAATTTAGCTGTTTTTAAAAGGAATCATGGTGACACTGACTAATGTGTAAGGTGCTAGTCGTCATTTATTCATACCATGTAGGTCTACATCTATCAAAATAATCATGATCGTCTAAATATGTATACACTTTATTCAACATCTCTTCCATATTGTTTGGAGTAAACTTTAGCGTCCAGACTACGGTTGAGAACACACACATGGCTAAATAAAGGGAATATAACCTCCAGAAGCTCTCGTCAGGCTCACCTCCAGCAAAATATCCTTGGATTTGTCCTTTAGAAAATGGGATGCTTAGTTGGCGACTGAATATGCCAATCTTAATAAATTCATGATATGGATCGCCCCAATCATATCTGTTAAAGTCTATAACGCCTGCGAATTCTTTATTTCTCAAAATGATGTTTCCGAGATGATAGTCATCATGCTGAAATAGGTTAGGTCGCTCCTGCATAAGATGAATGTTCTCATTAATAAAGTTGATGATTTTTAAGTCATTTTTAATCTTGATCCCACATGCTGCGTAAGCGTCTATGTATTTATTATGCTTCTCTAGTTTTCTCAAAGACCAGGGTGCAATACTAGCGGGTGCTGAAACTTGATGCATCTTCTTTAATTCTTTTCCGGCCTCAAAACCAATGTCAAACTGTTCCTGCTCAGTGCACGTTAAGATCTTCTCTTCAGCATCCTCACCCTCCAAGTATGACGTGACCATATATCCTTGGTTTTCTATTTCACCAATCGAGATGGGCCTGGTGCAGCGAATCGAAAGGGCATTCATCTTTTCTAATATAAGAAATTCAGACCTTTTGTGAGCCACTTCATCCATATGGAAAAGTCGTAATAAAAACGTAGACCGATCAGGCATTTTCACTAAAAATTTCTTATCTGTTGAAAAGCCCTTTTTCACTTCGACCACTTCCGTACATTGACTAAGTATAGGAATGTTTTTAACCAAAGATTTCTTCACATCCGCACGCTCCTTTATAAATATCATCTTACCCTTATAGTAACTCAACTGTTTACGCTATGAGTATAACCTCTTCCAAAATCGCCTTCCAATTGCCACAAAATTAGACAATTCCCCGAAACCCTCACCACTCGCGAACTTGCCGCATACATTACACGGTACACCCCACTCTACATTAACAAACCCCGATTGACGACACCATCTTGATCGGGTATGATTATCTGGATTGAAACGAGAGGAGGATCGCGAGCGTATATAGCAGTACAAAGCGCCTGAACTGCCCCATGGACGGAATGAGGGACAGTTGACGAGGAGAGGGTTTATCGATTTATCGGCGGATGCCCTCCGGCTGAGCATGACAGCCGCCAAGCTTCTGTAAAAAACACCAGGGTGACCTAGTGGACAAAATCAGACGCGCCATGCCCATAAAAAAACTAAAATCGATAAGAGTGGGGGCGAGTATGCCCTCAGGTTGCTTGCCCCCGACTATGGGAGGTAACCATTTATGTGTGGAATTGTAGGTTATGTAGGAACGGAAGATGCGAAGGAAATCTTGTTGCAAGGACTGGAAAGACTTGAATACCGTGGCTATGACTCAGCCGGTATCGCTCTAACAAATGAAGAGGGTGTACACGTATTCAAGGAAAAAGGACGTATTGCTACCCTGCGTGACGCAGTGGACCATGATACCAGCGCAACCGTTGGAATTGGACACACTCGTTGGGCTACGCATGGCGTACCAAGCCAGTTGAATGCACACCCGCATCAAAGCACAAGTGCCCGTTTCACCCTCGTGCACAATGGTGTCATTGAGAACTACAAAGAACTAAAAGCAAATTATTTAAATAACAAAGAGCTAACAAGTGATACAGACACAGAAGTCATTGTTCAAGTGATTGAGCACTTTGTAGAGCAAGGTCATAGCACAGAACAAGCCTTCCGTGAGACACTATCTCTTCTAAAAGGCTCTTACGCTCTAGCGTTAATCGACCAAGAAAACAAAGAAACTGTTTTTGTTGGTAAAAATAAAAGCCCACTCCTTATTGGTGTAGGCGAAGATGTTAATGTTATCGCATCTGACGCAATGGCGATGCTTGCTGTCACGGATCAATTTGTGGAAATTATGGACCAAGAGATCGTGATTGTAAAACGTGATTCTGTCCAAATTGAAACACTAGCTGGTGAGAAAGTAGAGCGTGCGCCTTATACAGCTGAGCTTGATATGAGCGACATCGAAAAAGGCACATACCCTCACTTTATGCTCAAGGAAATTGATGAGCAGCCATTTGTGATGCGTAACATCATTCAGAAGTACCAAAACGAAGATGGCGGACTACGCATTGATGCAGATATTCGTGAAGCTGTAAAAACAAGCGACCGAATCTACATCATTGCAGCAGGAACAAGCTATCACGCAGGACTTGTAGGGAAGCAGCTTGTTGAAAAGCTTGCCAACCGTCCAGTTGAAGTGCATATTTCCAGTGAATTCCTTTACAATATGCCATTATTATCAGAGAACCCACTCTTTATCTTCATCTCTCAAAGTGGCGAAACTGCCGACTCAAGAGGTGTATTAGTCGAAGTGAAAAAACAAGGCCACAAAGCCTTAACGATCACAAACGTACCAGGATCCACGCTTTCCCGTGAAGCAGACTTCACCCTTCACACATATGCTGGACCTGAAATCGCTGTAGCTTCCACAAAAGCATACACAGCTCAAATCGCTGTATTTGCCATCCTTGCAGTAGACGTTGCCCGTTCTGCTGGTATCGAGTTAGACTTCGATCCCCTACAAGAACTAGGTATCGTAGCCAACGCAATGGAAGTCCTCACAGCACAAAAAGAAGAAATGGAGAAAGTCGCACGTGACTTCCTATCTGTCACACGCAACGCATTCTTCATCGGCCGTGCCGCTGACTACTTTGTCGTCGTAGAAGGCGCACTTAAATTAAAAGAAATCTCCTACATCCAAGCAGAAGGCTTTGCCGGAGGAGAGCTAAAGCACGGAACCATCGCCCTCATCGAAGAAGGCACACCAGTCTTTGCTTTAGCCACACAAGAACACGTCAACCTAAGCATCCGCGGCAATGCCCAAGAAGTAGAAGCACGCGGCGCCCACGTCTGCACTATCAGCATGGAAGGCATGAACGAACCAGAAGACCAAATCGTTCTACCACGTGTGCATGAGCATTTGACTGCGTTAGCATCTGTGATTCCGATGCAGTTGATCTCTTATTATGCAGCGTTGCATAGAGAGTGTGATGTGGATAAACCACGCAATCTTGCAAAGAGTGTGACGGTGGAGTAGGGTTATAAAAAGTTTATTAACAGTGATGATGAAACAAAGATTATAGCTTTTTAAGCAGTGTGTTTTACCCCTTTGAATTTTAATTGCAAAGGGGTTTTTTGGTTTTTAAAATAAATAGCCGTGCGCGATAGAAGAGTGAGAGGTAGGAGTTGATAGTAAAGCTTTATTGAATCCGACTCAAGCTCAATCTGATCATCTAGATGATAACAATCGACGCTCTTATTAGGAACGTCGGATGTAAGGGAAAAGAAGGCGAAGTTGAATACTAATAAGATGTGTTTCAAAGGGAATGGAAAGGGGAAGCTCAGGTTGTAAAAGGAGTGTTTTTTGTGATGGAACCTAGAAGGGGAAAGAAATCAGATTCAAAAACGAAAATTCTTGTTTTAAGTGCGTTGGGTGCAGCTGTCGGGGTAACAATATCTGCGTTATTTCTTTAAAAGTAAATAACTATCTGATTACTTGTGGAGGCATGTTTGTAGTCTACTTTGACCAATAAGGATTCTTTAAGTTCCGGGGAATGGAATGGACGCAATCAAATGAACAAGAAATGGAAAAGGCGTAACAGTGGAAATTTACAGAAAGTAGTTAATTATAGAAATGGTTAGGGTATGGACCTCTAGAAACAAAACTTTTCTGGGGGTCATCTTATGACAAAAATGAGATTATATTTAACGACATTTCTATTATTAATTATTTTAATGGGATGCAACCAACTTGAAAATGAAGTAGAAGAACTTGAAAAAGAATATGGCATTGATATACACATTGATGATATTGGTGATCGAGATACTAACAGGATTGCTACCCTAGAAAGGGAGAAAGTTGAAGCAATTTTGTCATACGTAAGGGAATTCAAAGAAGAGGAGCTAGAGGAGGGGCATAGTAGCTTTGAGATTATTCATGCTCGTCACGGAGTATATACAGATTCAGATGCTGAGGAACCAATCGATCTATATGTACTACATTTAGACTCTGAATATCAAGGTACAGAAGACTATGGGTTACATCGTAATATTTGGCTATCTCTCTATTCAGAGAGTGATGTCATGCATGTGGAAGACATATCTTCTGGGTATGAGAGAGGTGGCGGAATCTTTTGGGAGAAAGCTGAAGAAAGGGTTGTGGAAGCTAATCAAGAACGAGCTGAATTTCATATTGAAGGAGAATGGTTTAGTGAATTTATTTATCAGGGGAAAGTGCTATCCATTAACGAACCAAACATCTGGACATTTGTAGTCAATAAAGAGGATTTACCGGATCAGGATATTGAAGGCTTTTAAAAACAGTCTTTAACATTATGCCGACTAACGAATAGTAAAATAACGTACGTAACAAAGAGGGGGATAATTACCTCTCTTTTTTTCTGCTTCTTAATCTAATGCATTTGAGCCTAATCAAGGTCGGATATGCTATATATAAAGACAACGTTGTTTAGAGTTTTATTTCATTAAATTCTGGTTTTAAGTATTTATAATTATAAATAAATTGACTATCCCCTTAAGGTGATTGTTTATACTATTCTTGTGGAGGGTGCACATATGATTAGAATTGGAGAGTTAGCCAGTAAGATAGGTGTAAGTAAAAAGACACTTTATCATTATGAAAGTTTAGGAATTCTAAAGCCTTCATTAATTAATGATAAGGGGTACAGGTATTATGATGAACATGCTATTTCTAAACTGCAAAAAATTCTACTATTAAAATCAATTGGTTATACGTTAAAAAAAATTAAGGTACTTTTTGATTCGGAGGTTCAGACAGAGGAAAATCAAACCTGGATTCATTCGCTTTCAGAGCAAGTGAGTTTAATTGAAGCTGAAAAAGATCGATTAAGTAGACTACAATATTATTTAAAAGCGACTATGCAAGTCATTAAGTTAAAAGATCAATTAAGGCCTAAGGAAATGCTTGATGTAATAGAAGATTTAAATAAAAGGGCGCTAGTTAATGGTGTGATTCCAGCGCGTTTTGATGAACCATTAAATATTTCAAAAGAGCAAAGAGAGATACTTGAGAGGCTGCCTGTTATCGGGAGTGATGATCCTAGATTGGAAGAAATACTGTCTATTTTTTCAAAAATTCGTAGCATAATGCACATGGAACCGAACTCAATTTACGTTCAAGAAATAACACATACTCTTTATACAAAAGCCATCGAGTTATTTGAAGGTGATGAGGAGCTCATGAACTTTTATTGGGGGCTATTAACCCAAACTAGCGATGATGAGAAAGTACTTGGTATGAAAACTGAAGTAACAGTGTTTATAGATGAAATGTTTTACCATTATTTCGATAAAAAGGAGCAGGGATGAGAGGAGAAAAAGTATGATAAAGCTTAAGTGGTTTCCCTTTTTACTCATAGGTGTTAGTATTTCTCTTATTTCATGTGAAGTAGCTAACGACGCAGAGAATGATAACTTGAATAGCGAAACTGAAGAATATGAGGAATTAAGTATTGAAATAATTATCGAAAGTAATGCCACGTACGCAACTGATTTGGAAGTGAATGTTAATAGTAGAAAAGACCCTCAATCTATTATCGAGCCCACCATAGAGGTTCCGTACTCAGAGAAATTTATCATTTCTACCGATACAATGTTTCCAATAACATCGACTAATGTTAAAGCCTCAGTTGGTGAAGATGGGGATGAGATATCCTGTAAGATTGTATATGATGATACTGTAGTTGCTACCCATAGCAGTAAAGGCAAATTTGCTACAGTATTATGCGAAAATAAATTTATTGATAATATCCTGTCTTTTAAGGTTGGGCACTTAGGTACAAGGCTTCAGAATCCGGCTTCCCTTCATGATTGAGAGCAACAACTTCCCTATCCACTTGGGTCCCTCTCAGTGGATTGGCAGTTTGACTCAACAAGAGATTGATTACTGATAATTTCCGTTCAATAAGAAAGGACCTTGATGAATTCATCAAAACCCTTTCTTGCAGTGTACCCCAAACATATTGGTAGTACTAATATTATGTTGGGATTTCTTGTTATTATTTTGTATCTTTATGATGAGGGATTCCCTTACTGTGAAGCAGCTCATAAATAACCTTCTCTACAAATTCCTCTTCCTCTTTAGTAAAAGAGTTAGGAAATAAATAAGGATCCGGATCAGAAAAAGAACCTTCATTCTTCTCCAATTGTTTCATCGCTAATTCATCTAAGATAGGTTCAACTACTGGTTTCATAAATGATACCATGGTTTGGGTATGTGCAAGGACTTCAGGGTCATTCGTTGCTTTTCCTTCTTTAATAAACCGTTTCATCTTACTACTCCACGCAGTCATTTCTTCATCCAGCTCAATTTGAGCTGTTTGAGCGTGCAGCCTATTGTATACTGAGTCAAACTCATGCTCATTTATCCAGAGGTTTCGTAATTCATCATTTTTTAAAGCATGAATGAGTACAAGTAATGAATCTGGATGAACAGGGTCTGATTCTGAAACGGTACTTTGAACGCGGGCAATAGTTTGTATAATCACTTCAATCCTTTTTTGTTTCTCTACTAGCATTTTGGTCTGATCGACCAGGGTCTGTGATAAATCTTGCTCCGGTTGCTTTAGGTATGCAGAGATTTCTCCCAGTGACAAATCTAAAAACTTTAATACTAATATTTTCTGAAGCAAGGTAATAGATTGATTATCATACATTCGGTGGCCATGCTCGGTGTATTGGGCAGGTTTCAAAATGCCTGTTTGATCGTAATGACGCAGTGTTCGTTCAGTAATTCCTGTCAGTTTTGCAAATTCTCCAATAGAATATTTTTTCTCCATTTTCTTATTCACTCCCTTTCTTTTTACTTTAACGGTTGACGTTACGTCAATTGCAAGCTCTTATTTTTATACCATTTTGTTTTAATGGAGAAGGGAGGATCTTCAAAGGACATTGAAATACATTTTTCATTATCTTTTCTGCTAAATCTCGTGTTATTGCGCCCCAGAAAATATTAGTTGTTATTTTATCTTCCTTTCATCTTCAACCATTAAAATTGAAATTCCCCTTCCTTCATTAGTAAGACCTTAGTTCCATCTTTTTTAATACCTACCACTTCCATATCTTCAGTTCCAAAAACTACATTTACTAATATGAGTGAAGAATTAAGTCCCAATTCATTTAATTCTTTTACAGATAATTTTCTACCGTTTTCTAGATTTGAGGGGGACGCGTTTCCTATACCAATATGGCAAGCAGTATTTTCATCAAATAAGGTATTGTAGAAGAGTGTATTTGTTTTAGAAAGAGGAGAGTGGTTCGACACTAAAGATATTTCACCTAAGTATTTCGAACCTTCATCTGTTTCAATAAGATTCTTTAAAGCTTCGTGACCAGTGGCGGCATAATAGTTAGTAATTTGCCCCTCTTTAAAAATTAGATAAAAGTCATCAATGATAGTTCCATCATAAATAAGTGGTTTAGAGGGAGTTAATTTGCCATTCACTTTATCTCTATGGGGGGCTGAAAAAATTTCCTCCGTAGGAATATTAGGAAAGAACGGTTTCCCTTCTAAATCTTTTACAGCTCCACCCAAAAATAAGTGATCATTAGGCATACCGACTGATAAATCTGTACCTTGATTACTTATGAAATGTAAGGTATCAAACTGATTATTATTTATAAACTTTTTTCGAGACTCAAAGAATCTATTATGATCTTCCCAATCCTTTATCGGGTCATCACCATTTGCCCGAGATCCACATAAGATTAACTCCCATAGAGTTTGCACGGCTTTTTCTTCACTTAAGTGAGGAGATACTTTTGTTGCCCATTCAAAGGAAGGAACAGCAAGAAGACAGCAGCGTACCTCATGGGATCTAATCTTTGCGTGGTGCTCCTTAAGCTTAGTACGGTAGGCCTTTTGAAAGCGATTCATTCGTTCTATCTGAATACCTTTAGAAACTTCTAGGTTTTCAGATATGATATGAATATAAGCGGCGCCTGCATCATCCCACTCTTTAAATTGATCATACTTCCAGTTAGGAAAGTAATCAAATGTATCTTCTAAAGCGTGAGTATAGAACTCTTTGGTGGATTTTTCATCAAACCAATCTATAACCACATTAGATGCTCCAACTTCATAGGCTGCCTTTTGAATAGTATGAGCGAGAGTTGCATTTTTAATGTCACTGTGAATGATTACAAGTTGATTTTTTTGTACATTTATACCTGATCGTACAGCAAGATCTGCATATTTTTTTAATTGTTTTTCACTAACAAATTTATAGATATCTTCCATACTCAACTCCTAGCTTTCATTTTAAAAAAGTATTATACCAATAGAAACCCATTGAAGAAAATAAGGCTATCACTTCTCCAAGGTAATGGAAAGAGACAGCCTTATTTAATCATTTTCATATCATTGTTTTACTGACTAATGTTTAATGCAAATACCCTTCAATATATAGTACTTTATATGTGGTTGGTTTATTAGAAGAACCTATATTAATACCAAAATTAAATGTTCTTGGACTAACTGAAATAAGCGGAGTAGAAGAGGTGAAAATCTTCTTTTCTAACTTATATTATGCGTGCTATTACCACAACAAATTAAAACTATTTTTGAATGAATACAAAGAAACGCTCAGGCTAAAATAATCCAAGCGTTCTTTGTGTATATTTAAAAAATTTAGGGCATCTTTCGTGAATAATATTACCTCTCAAAAAACTCTACCTTCTCACCCTCAGGTCCATCAATAAAAAACAGACGATACCCATTCGATAACGTTTTTATTTCTTCTTCAATAAAGCTTGCATTCTTCTTTTGGCAATGCGCGAAAGTGTCTTCAACGCTCTCAACCGCAATCGCAACATGATTTACTTTTCCTTCAATAATGAAATCGTCCTTGTGCTCAATCAGCTCCAATTCTGTTTCAGGACCGTCTTGAAATCCTAAGAACGCTAATACTCTCTTCCCATCGTTTTGGGTAACTTTTTGTTTTAATGTCATTCCACAAATGTCTTCGTAAAAAGCAATTGATTTTTCGATATCCTTTGTCATGACTCCCACGTGATCTAATCTCATTGAACATCCTCCATTTTTAATTATCAGAGAGGTTGAAAGCGCCTCCAATAACTTTTTTGACTTGCTATGGTCATCTCCACTTTTAAGAACTGACTTATGCATAGTTTAATTGATTTGTAAGATAAAGCAAGAAACATATAGATATTTTATACATAGATAACTACCTAGTTACTGAAGATCTCCATATAAATCTATTAGAATGTGATGACATATTTTAAGAGGTTTTAATGTAGGGGCCATGTTTCAATTTCGTTTTTAAAATAAAAAAACCACTCATAGAGTGGCTCTACGCAGGTTTCTCTGCGATGGTGATATCAGGTTTATTGTTTTTTTTGTTTTTCACCCACTGAGTGAGCTTATGAGTAAAGCTGTCTAGACCTAAGAGTCCAGCGTTCTTTTTACTTACGAGGATCGGTATGACTAGTAGTAGCATGAATGGGTTGGTAGAGACGGTACCGGCTAGTAGGAAAGAGGTATTCATGACTCCTCCGAAGAATCCGGCAGTTTTAGTGAAGAGACCAACCATTAGTGCGATTCCGATTAGAACCTCACCCCACATGACCATGAAACTAAACACATCAGCATAAGGGATTGCCACATTTTCTAGGAAGGCGGTGTACAATGGATACGCGACGATCTCTCCGCCACCGCCTTTTAGTACTGGGTTATCAACGGCCGCTTGAAGGAAGCCGCCTGCATTAAATTCTCCTCCCATAACTTTTCCTATACCTGAACTAAACCACATCCACCCTAAAGCGATTCGACAAATTGACAACAGGACCATAGCGATTTTAGATGATTGCAAGAAGTTTAACATTGATTGTTCCTCCTTTGTGATATATTTCACATTCTCTTTACACTCTTAGTATATCCGATTTTTTGCTTTTGTGAACCATTTCACATGAGGTTTCACAAATTAGACATATGTATCCAGGTTTTTCCTGACTCTGCATATCATTCGTGACAAAAACGTGAGATTTACGATAGAGAAATGAAAGACTGACTCTCTATACTAAATTTTATAAGAATTATATCTATCGTAAAGGAGAACAAAATATCATGAAAAAAATAACATTACTAATGCTAGCATGGTTGATATTATCTATTCATTCACCTAAAGGATACGCGGAGGGCATAGTTACTCCATCAGGAATCCCTATATCAGATATGGAAGAAACGGTGGATCAAATCATGAACAAATATATAGGGGATGACGTGCCGGGGGCGTCTGTTTCCATCGTTCAAGATGGAGAGATCGTTTTAGAAAAGGGATATGGATTAGCGAATCTTGAGGAGAATATCCAGGTTGATGCCGCGTCGACTTATATGGAAGCAGGGTCCGTGTCAAAATTATTTACGTGGACGGCGATTATGCAATTGGTGGAGGAGGGTCAAATCTCTTTAGATACAGATATTCGTGAGTATCTTGGGGATGGCCAGTCAAACCTCACCTATGATAAGCCGATCACACTTAACCATTTAATGACTCATACGGCAGGTTTTGAAGAGCGTGTCGAGCACCTGACTGTTTATGATACAGAGCATATTTATGAATTGGAGGATTATCTTTCACCTGAAAGACAGCCGAAACAAATTTATTCACCGGGAGAAATCGTGGCTTACTCCAATTTTAGTACAAATCTTGCGGGTTATATTGTGGAGCAGCTAACAGGTATGCCTTTTAAGGATTACATTCAACAATCTATCTTTGAACCTTTGGAGATGAATGACTCTACGTTTGATTTACGTGATGATCTAATTCCAGGTCTAATGGAAGATAAGGCAATTGGTTACAAGCGGGCAGGCGATGAATGGGTGGCTAACCCAACCGCTTATATTAATGATGTTCCGGCTGGTGGATTAACAACAACCGCTCGTGATATGGCTCATTTTATGATGGCTCATTTAAACAACGATGGATCTGGTCCTTACTCGTTATTCAGCGATCAAGAAACATTGGATCAGATGCACGAAACATTATACACGTCTCACCCTGAGCTTTCCGGTAATGCTCATGGCTTCTGGGAACGCCAGGCAGGGGCTTATCGTATCATTGAACATGGTGGGAATACGGATGCATTTAGTGCGCTTGTTTCCATTGTGCCAGATGAACAGTTTGGTATTGCTGTCATGACAAATATGGACGGGGAAATGGCAGGGGCTAGGCGTGAACTCACCGATGTTCTAATTGGTCCATCTGAAGAGGTACCTGAGGCCACAACTGAGTATAATCATAGTGAAGAGGTAGAAGGGCGTTATCGATCTGCTCGTTCAGTTGAAACAGGTCCAATGAAAATCATGCCATTTCTATCTGACGCTGATTCAGTCATATCAGCCAATGAAGACGGAAGCATTCAATTATCCATAGCTGCACTTGGTGTAGACGTAACATATGTAGAGACCTCACCTTATCTTTTTGAAAGAGTGACTTCAGAGAACACATTATTAGATAACGCAGGAATGCATACAAGTAAGATGTTCTTTCAGACCAATGAGGATGGCGATGTTGTAAAGCTATCGTACGGTGTGATAGCTGATGAGCTACCTGTACCGTTCGCAGAATCACATGAGTTGATCTATTCATTGATTGGTTTTGCAGCCGTGTTATCAATAGCAGGTATAGGTTGGAGCATTGTTCGATTTGTGATCAATCGTAGAAGAGCTAAGAAGAACAAACCTCTCATAAAATCTCTTCTATATAGAGGAGCGACTTTGTGGTCATTGGTTGGTATCCTGACAATGATTAATACGGGGGCGATCATACTGAAATACGCGAGTAATCCATTTCAAGCATGGTCAGACTTCACCATACATGTGATAGCATATTGGATCCTACTTATAGCTGCCATAGTATTACTTTATCCTGTTGTGAAAGGATGGAGTGCTCAAAAAGGATCATACATGTTAAAAGCCTATATTTTATTATTAGGTTGTTCACTTGTAGGATTATTTTATATTCTCTACTTTGTTAATTTTCTTACCTTAGCTGGCTAAAGGAACATACATCCCGGACCGCTTTTCATAGTGGTCCGGGATTTTGTGTTATCCTGAAAAGGGGATATATGACCGGTAAAAACGTAAAAGGAGTGATAGTAAATGGATATGGATAAGTTACAAAAAACAACGACTATTATTAGAATTATATTTATTACCATTATCATTATAATACTGATGCTACAGTTAAAGGGGCTCATAGATTCTACTACAGCACTTACTACGGCTATTGTATTTGCAACCGTTACGCTCGTCTCTATTGCTTTTCTCCAATATAAAAGGGATCAGAAACTACAAGCGACGATAACTCTCATTTCGGGTTTCATTATTATTGTTGTAAGTATTGTTCTAATCAATGTTTAAGTACTCAGGGATTTTGTTTAACCATTTTCACAATTTCTTTATGATAGCCCAAATGCTCATACATTTTAACCGCTCTCTCATTAGCAACGAATACATCTAAAATCAATTCGCTTAATCCAAGATTGCTTGCCCATAGCTCTGCTTGTTTCATAAGCGCCTTTCCAATACCTTTTCCTTCTCCTTGAACTGAAACAGCTATCGCTGATATATATGCCTGCTTTCTTTCTGTGAAATAATCCTTCTGTATAGTTAGCTCAATATAACCTAAAATATGACCACTATCATCAGCAACATATATATTATCCGTATTATTAGTAACGGCTTGATAAGCTAAATCCATTTGCTTTTCACTCATGATTCGGTTGTCTCTAAATTCCATATACTCAACATGATTAAACCTTTTAGCTAAGTCTAGTACTTGATGACGGTCAGCTTCTTTGAATTTTCTAATATTCATTCTTGAACGCCTCTCTTCATAACTTGAATAACTTGACATTACCTGAATTGAATTAATTTCGCAAGATTATGAAAGCGACTAAATAAACCTAAAATTGTCTAATGAAAAAGGCTAACATAATTAGAAAAGGAGCACCTTCTATTTATGGGTGTTCCTTTTATATGCTTCATTATATTAAAAATAATATATGTTTATCCATATAGTCTACGGACGGAATGTGAGGGAGCTCATTCCTTGTGTATTAATTTAATTTAATTCCAAACGATTAATATTACGCAGGGCCAGTCCAATGATCAAAATCGCAATGATTGCTAAACCAAGCGGCATGTATAAAAGATTGATTAAAGAATATTCAGGTCCGTAGGAAGAGTTTGTCACTAGGGCAATAATAATAGCTGACACAATGGTAGCTGGGGTTGAGTACTTTAACATTCCAAAGTAAAGAGGAACGAGGGATGCGCCAGCAGCTACTAGGTTAAACATCATCATACTCATTAGTTCAGGAAGAATCGACTGTGCACTAAAGTTTAGATTGACAGATAATTGAAACATCTCATTTAAGCCAATAAAACTTAACACGACGAAGCAAGTAGAAATCAACATTGAACAAAAAGTTAAGATAAAAATGAGTAGTAATTTGGACATCATTATTTTTTTTCGATCGATTGGATAGGAGAACATAACCAGGCTTGTTCGGTTTTTAAATTCATCAATGATGAATTTGGAGATAAGAACCGCAGCAAATATAATAAATGTGGCTCTTATAAGAATGCCGCTTATCGTAAAAAAGTCAGTCGTTGTTCTAAAAAGTATTTCATTTTCAATTTTTTCTATGATTGTGAAGAAATAGAGCAACGCCAGGATAATAATGTTCGAAAGAATGGCTCCTTTTACAAACCACCCAATTTTGTGCTTCTGTAATTCTAACTTCATAAGATGGTACATGCCAAGCCTCCTTTACTTCTTGATTTTGTTTAACCCTATCTTTTGAATGAAATATTCCTCTAAAGTTGTTTGTTTTGTATTAATGGAAGTGATCTGAATATCATTTAAAATCAGTGCCTTTGAAATATGAGTGTGCGGCACTTCCGTCGAAAAAATTCGAATCGCTTGTCCATCAACTAACTTAAAATTCTCTATGTTTAATTGGTCATGTAAAATAACGGATGCTTTCTTGGGGTCGTTAGTGACGAGCTCAAAAAATTCCGTATTTTTTTCTTTAAGCGAAGCCATAGAAGTTTCTTCTATGAGATTTCCTTGTTTAATCATGCTAACCGTATCAGCAATCTGTTCAATTTCACCAATTATATGGCTTGAGATTAGAAGAGTCATTCCATATTCTTTATTTAATCGTTGAAATAATCTCCTCATGGATTGAATGCCTTCAGGATCAAGTCCATTGATGGGTTCATCTAAGATTACCAATTCAGGCTTTGTTATAATTGCACGCGCGACACAGAGGCGCTGTCTCATTCCGAGTGAGAAGTCTTGGGGGCGTTTATGTTCTACGTTCGTAAGACCAACCCAATCTAGCGCATCAGAAATGGCTTGTTTGTTGTGATAGCCCATATACTCGCAGTGCAGCTCTAAATTCTCCCACGCCGTCAATTTTTCATAGAAGATCGGATATTCAATCATACTTCCAATTCGTTTTAAATAATCAAATGAGTGCTCTTTAATAGGTTCACCAAACAGTTCAATTTCCCCGCTAGTAGGTTTAATTAAGTTCATAAGGAGTTTCATAATGGTTGATTTTCCTGCTCCGTTAGAACCTAAGAAGCCATAGATCTCGCCTTTTTTTATATTCATGGATACATCGGATACGACATCATGTTCATCGTAGGTCTTGGTCAAATGTCTGGTTTGCACAATATACTCCATATCGTTCCTCCTTTTTCTATCTGCTTTCATTTTAACGAGAGAAGATTTCTTTTCTCTATCTTAAATCTCACATAAGTCTCACGAAAAAAGATTAATCATGTTCACGCTTCAATGTGCAAATAAAAGAGGTTTTTTCATAAGGCTTAGAATAGACAGAGATTCTGCCATGCATCTTCTCCATTAGTCTTTTGGTAATGGTTAATCCCAATCCACTTCCTTGAAATTCCTTGTTTCTTGATTCATCAAGCGTATACATCCGTTCAAAGATTTTTTCTTGGTTGTATTCATGGATGCCAGTTCCTTTATCGTAAACCTCAAAAGAAACAGTGGCGTCATCATAGGTGAGACGTAAGCCTACTACATTCCCACCTGATCCGTAGCGCAACGCGTTTGAAAATAGGTTAGAGAGGACACGGTTTAATGCCTCTTCGTTAGCTAACGCGTAGATCGGGGTGTCTGGTAAATCAATGTTCACGTCCAACCTCTGAGACTCAATCATTTCATAAAACATGAGAATATTTCTTTTACAAATCTCAGTTAAATTCACTCGATCTAACGGTACATGATGGTCACCCGCTTCAAGCTTAGCTAAATCAAAAAAAGAATGAATTAAGGTAGTGATCTCATCCGTCTTTTCATTCACTTTATGGAGAATACGCCTCCATTCCTTTTCGGGCAAATTTGTTTGATCTTTAAGTATTTCCGTGTAACCTGCTATCACTGTTAACGGCGTCTTTAAATCATGCGAGATATTTGAAAGCATTCGCCTCATGGATTGTTCCGTTCGAATAAATTGACTTGAATGCTCACGGTTTTGCTCAATCAGTTTATTTAGCCAAACAAGTAGCTCAGCCATCTCTTTATTTTCCGTAACAATAAGTACTGGGCCACTCGCATGATCATCAACGATTTGTGTTAACTGATCTTTTATAGAAAGTATTTGCTTATGGATGGTTCGTTTCTGCTGGAATTGAAAGGCGATTACACATAGTAGGAAGATTAAAAGTAAAATTAAAAAAATGATCATACAAATTCACCTAGCTTATAACCGATGCCCCATACGGTCTTAATATATTTTGGTTTAGCCGGGTCATCTTCAATTTTCTCGCGCAGACGACTCATATGAACATTAATCACATGGTCATCCCCATAATAATGATCTTCCCAGACAGAATGATAAATTTGTTCCTTCGTCATCACTTTTTTAGGGTTCTCCAAAAACAGCTTTAATATCTTCCATTCTTTTGAGGTTAGATTGATTTCAAGCCCATTCTTTTTTACGATGAAGTTATGTAGATCCATTTCTAATTCATGTATGTATATCATAGGTGAAGCTTCTTCTTGAGAAGGTACCTTATATTGGGTAGATCTTCGAATGGCTGCTTTCACTCTTGCCAAAAGCTCGATCATTGAGAATGGCTTCGTCATGTAGTCATCGGCTCCAAAGCCTAAACCAATTGCCTTATCAGCCTCGCCATCCTTAGCCGATATGATGATGACGGGAACATAGCTATTCTGTCTAAGCGCCTGCAGAAAATCCATGCCATTGATCTCAGGTAACATGAGATCAAGTAAAACTAAATCATAGCTGTCATTAGCAAAACGGTTCGATGCTTCCTTTCCGGTAAATACAGCATCAACCTTAAAGCCTTCTTTTATTAAAAAGGTACGTACCATATCACTAATCGCTAAATCATCTTCAACAAGTAAAATTCTCTCCACTCCAAGCAACGCCTCTCGTATAAATTATCGTTAACTCCTATTAAAGCATATAAAAGGACAAGGATTGAAGCTAGATTTGTGGCTTGGCCATGAGAGAATATAATGAAGCGAAGCCATGGAAGTTTCTTCAATCCGTTCAATCGTTAATATGGATTGAGATTAGAAAAGTTATTCTACATCTTGTTTTTCTATATGTATTTGCCTTAGCAATAGGAAAAAAGGCAACCCTAGAGATACACCGACAGTACATGTTGCAATAATAGGTAACCAAAGATGGTTCATCCCTTTTTGCTTACCTTCGTACAATATGAATCCAATCAATACGATAATAGAGATGATGACATCCCACCAAGCGAAAGCTCCCATTTTTGAATGACTTATCTCACTTATAAATTGCTGCAAGTTAAAGCCATAATTATAAAGCCAAGGTAACAATTGTGAGTAGGGAAGTATTGTGCCTACTATACATAACAAACCATAAAAAATTTTCATCTTATTCCCTCCAATTTAAATTAATGAAATTAATTTGAATTGCTTTAGATAAGTTTAAAGCAATGAAGACATGATATAAACTATTATTTACTAATAAAGGGTAATATAGAGATAATAGATTACTTTAAGTTTCTTTTTAAATGGGAGCCGAAATAAAAAGAGAACTTAACGATCTAAGTTCTCTTTTATGTTGCTGCCATATCTACAGGCTATTCTTTTTTAATTTCACTCACTATGATTACCTTCGCCTTCATTTCGACCTATTTGTCTAACTCCTTCCAGCTCATTATAAATATATTCATATTCATATTCTTCTTCATCTGAGAAGGTAACAAAGGCTTGATAAGCGCCTCTTTCATCATCCCTATCATTTCGCCAATCATATTCTGTACGGATAGAATCGATCTCTTCATCTGTGTAATTTCTTTCTTCCATTAAATACTCGTACACCCTATTCTCCGTCATTTCTAGCTGCTCCTGACTTCCGTTAAAGAAATTAAAGAGTAAGATTCCTCCCCCCGTTAAGGTCATTAGAGAAAGGATTGTGAGTAAGACCATTCTTTTTTTCATGTTCATTCACCTCTTTTAATGAAATGCTATTTGTGGCAATCATTTACGGATATGAAGATGAGAATAATAGTAGAAAGATTAATTGTTAATGCCTCCAGTTAAAGGGTTTATACCCTGATTTAGTTACTCGTAAAACTGAAAATTGCTTTTATACAAAGGGTCTTACGTGGAAGAGGCGCTCTTGAATTGAGTACTATTGCAGGAGAGAGAATACGTCAGGGCTGATAAGCAGCTATGTTAGAGGAAGATGAGGATCGTTACTTTACTAGTGATGGAAGAGGATAGACAAAAAGAAAAAAGGACTTAACTCTAGTTAGTTGAAGTCCTTTCCGTTGTTACTAGAGTATATTCCAGCTTAGTTTAATGCCCATTCCGTGCTCATCAATGAAAAGATCAAAGCATCATGAGTCGAGTCATTTTGATAAAGATAGCCCCTCAATAACCCTTCCTGAACAAAACCTAATCGTTTTAATAGTTGGATAGAGGGCTCATTTTGAGGAAATGTGACAGCGCCAATTCTAAACAAAGCTAAATCTTTAAATGAATAACGTAATACTTCTTTTGCTGCTTCGGTCATCAATCCTTTGTTCCAATGTGATGGATGTAGTTCAAATCCAAGTTCAGCCTTTTTAGTAGGAATGCTAAGATTGTTTAATCCCACTGTACCAATAAATGTGCCTGTCTCTTTTACGATTATTCCCCAGCGTATACCTCTGTTGCTTTCATGTGATCTTTGGAAAAACGTTACTATTTTTGAGGCTTCCTCGATATCTTTCAACGCATCCATTCCATAATATTTCGTCACTTCATCGTTGGACATGATCTCGAAAAAGCTACCGGTATGCTCCTCATTTACTTGAACTAATTTCAATCGATTTGTTTCTAATTCAGGAAATTCCATTAACTATTCTCCCTCTTTGATATTCCTGGTATTGTAATATCAAGGTCATTTTTAAATGTTTATTCCATTTTATATTAAATTCAGAAATAATATAGAAAAATATTGGCAAGATGAATCTTTTTAGACGCCTAAAACACTCTAAGTAATGAGGGGAGGGAACAACGACACGATGAAACATGATGTGGATATTGTGAAGAAAGCCATTAATGGAGATGAGGAAGCCTTTGAACAATTGCTTTATAAAGAAAGGAAACCGCTTTACTACAAGGCTCTTTCTTTAGTGGGTAAAAATGATGATGCTTTGGATGCGATTCAGGAAACAGCCTATTCCGCTTTCGTAGCGATCAGTACATTGAAGAACCCGGAGTATTTCTCAACATGGCTTTTTAGGATTCTATTAAGAGAATGCTATAAGTTATTAAGAGAGCGGGACAAGGTCATACCTTACGAAGAGAGTGAATTATTTAATAAAGTAGATCTTAAGGTTGATAAAGCGATTGATACTTTTACTTTAAGCGAGGCCTTATACAACTTAAATTCAGCTTACCAGACGTCCATCATTTTATATTACTATCATGATCTTTCAATTAAGGACATTGCTGAAGTTATGGATAAGCCAGTTGGTACAGTGAAAACAAACTTACGTCGAGCAAAGAAAATATTAAGAAATGAGCTAGAAAGGAGTTATCAATTAAATGAAAAAGCCACTTGAGGAATTCCCAGAAGATCAAGTAGTTGCAGCTATTCGAACTGGAATAGATCGGGCGAAGAATCAACCAAAACACTCTCATTCAAATAAAACTAAGGGTAGAAGGAAAATCATCTACGCTTTGTCGAGTGTGGCAGCTATCTTCGGGATATTAGTTGGCTCTTCTTACTATTCCCCGGCACTTGCCAGTAGCTTGTCGCAAATTCCTATTATTGGATCTGTATTTGGAGATTCAGATTTAATGACTTTACAACAAGCTCAAAAGAATGGTCTAACTAGTGAGGTTGGGGAGACACAAACGGTTAATGGAATTTCCGTGACATTAGATGAACTGTTATTTGATCAAAATAACATTACGCTGGGACTCTTCATAGAATCTGAAAAAGAACTGACAGATTTCTATTTTGGGGCAGGGATGGATTTTACGATAAACGGTAAAAATCCACCCTTTGCATCTGGGACATATGATGAGAGTGTGATCTCTCCGACTACACGGACTGCTATCCAAGAAATTAATGTAACGGAAAATACACCTGAACAGTTTGAAATGGGTTTAATCCTTTATGGAGAGAGTGGCGAGGAATGGTACTTCTCAGTCCCGGTCGAGAAGATTAGCGACATTCAAACAATTCCTGTTCATCATACACAGACAGTCGAAAATCTAACGATTAACGTACCTGAGATATCAATTAGTCAAACCGGTTTAAGTTTATCTTATACCGGTACTGAAATGGAAACAGACTTCGAACTGGCTCGCGGACAAAACGTTGAATTTACAATCACTGATCAAAACGGAAATAAAATTGAGGGCACTTCAGGTGGCGTTATAGGAGAATTGGTTTCTGATAGAATTGAGTTTAAAAGTAACAAACCATTTGACCCGATTGATTCAAGTGTCACTGAATTAACAATTACTCCTCACGTAGTCATTCCAGAGTCAGGTGGAGGAGTGGAGATAGATAAGGACGGAAATGAAAAAGAGATTCCAGTTAAAGAAATGTCTTTGGAGCCAATAGAATTTGAATCATTTAAAGTGAAGATCCCTCAGTAAATCGATCCATCAATAAGAGGTAGATAAATAGAAAAACAAAAAAATGACTTCCTATAATTAGGGAGTCGTTTTTGTTTATTTCTACAGTCAACCAATGCTATGAACGGTTCCTTGTGTAAACAATAACTTATATGCAATGATTTTCTCAGCATATGGTATCATTCTTTAGCATCTGTCATAAGCTCAAACAGGCATCCATCTTGAAACCAGAAAAGACCTCTTTCGGCAAATGGATGATCGGTTTGTTGATTTGTTGTATTGGTAGGACTATTTCCGAAGCTTAGCTTCTGTTCTAGCATACGGTCCATCACTAGATTAAACGTATCTCCATCCACTTCAAAAGCCAAATGCTGTAGGGGATAGTTTTCCTCTACCTTCTGAAAGAAAATGGCTGATTCTTCATTGACACCCACTTTAACGAACTTATTATCAAAGCCCTCGTATCCATCTATGGTTAAGCCCATCACATCAGCAAACTGTTTGGCTGATGCTTCGTTATCCTTTGTAAAACAAACGACATGATTTAGAGAAATCGCCATGTTCAAACACTCCTATTTAGTTAGTTACTCTTTTTTTCTTTTCCATCTGACAGTTGCGCCAACTGTTGTTTTGTATCTTTTAATAGTTGAAGGAATGCCGCCTTTTTCTCTTCGTCCATCATGCTTTGACGTCCTACTTTAAATAACTCTTCTGACACAGATTGAATCTCATCACGTATTATCGTGATCTCTTCTACGTTTGACGTTTTAAACATATTAAGTCTTGTCATAATGGGATCACTGTCCTGATGTTCTTCCAAATAGGTTTGACCCTCTTTTGTAATGGAGAAGACCTTTTTCCTGCCTTCTTTGGTATGGGTTACATGCCTCTGATCCTCTAACAATTGAAGTAACGGATATATGGACCCAGGGCTGGGTGAATAGAAGCCGTTGAATTTTTCTTTTAAGCCTTTAATTAAATCATATCCATGCCTTGGTTGTTCATTTAGAAGAAGTAATAGAACAACCTTAAGATCACCCCTTCCAAAAACGCGTTTGCCTTGATTTGGATGATTTTTATAGTCCACCATAAGCACTCCTTTTAGATAACGATATATCGTAAACTTATAATAAACGATATATCGTTAAAAGGCAACTATATAAAACTAAAATTTATGTTGGTAGTAATAAAGAATTTATTTAAGGAGGATTCCGGTGTGGAATGAACGGGTTAACATAAAAATGCCCTGTTACAATTAACAGGACACCTTTTAAATAAAATTACAATGGTTTAGGAAGATTTAATTTTGGTGGTACATACCCAAGATGGCTGCCTATTTTTACGATTTGACCTCGATGATGATATTCGTGAGTAGTGGTATGAGTAAATAGCCATAATTCGGTTTGCTCTGCGCTGCTACTATGCCAAGAGGCTTTAGTGGTGGGGTCCCAACGATCTTTAAATTCTTTTAGAAATTCATACACAAGCTCATCTGTATCTTTAAATACTTCGCGCATGTTTTCTACATTCACAATGGATCGTGAATTTACTTTAGGGATGGATTTACCTAAAGCACGGTTACCAAGCCAAACACGATAGCCATCTGCCACATGAGTATGCAAAGCTGGGATTGATATACCGCCAAAAGGATCAATCTTTTTTAGATAGTCTTCACTCGACATCGATTCGCAATAGGTGAATAAGGACTCCCTAGAGCGACGAATCAGTTCATATTGAGTTTCAAATATATTCATCTAGAATCTCCTTAGATATAGTGCCGATAAATAATTACAGACTTAATATGTCTATAATAGCTATTATGTGAGTGTACGTCAATATTCTGTGAGGAGCTGAATGTCTATGAAGATGAGAGGGAGGATTAGTTCACTCTATACATGGGCAACTCTCTTGCATGATTTGAATAATCGGTTTAAACTATGCATATAATGAAAACAAGACGTAGAGTGCGCTAACACCTACGCCTTGCACGTTGCCCGCTAGAAGAGCGGCCAGCCCATCAGGGATATTAAGAAGAAATAACCACCCGATTTAAGCTAGGGACAGCTGCGGGTGGTTACTTTTTTACGTCAATGATCATAATGACCACGACGACCAGTGTCAGTGTAAACATTCCGAATTGAAGAATGACTTTAAAGACATCGGTAGTAATCATGGGCCTCACCTCCCTCTTTATGACGGGAAGGTATTGACCACTCACCCTGCTGTAGCAACTACTAGTAATATTTCGTGAAAAGGAGCTCCTTCTTAATAGAAAGGGCTCCATTTTTTATGCGCTATATTAAATAAATGAATCCTAACTGCTCTCATTTTATAAACCATATGATAAACTGTTATTGTAAAAATATAGATGATTCATACAGAGTTAGTGGACATTTAGATGCCGGATATAACTTATAAGATCTGGACTGTGGTTATGATACAAGATGGTGATAAAGTCTTGTTACTTGATAGAAAACACGATGATTTTAAAGGTTTTTTACCACCTGGAGGAAGAGTTGACTTCCCAGAGAGTTTTGTAGAGGGTGCTATAAGAGAAGTTAAGGAAGAAACAGGGTTGGAAGTAAGTAATCTTGTGTTTAAAGGAATATCAGAATTTGTAAATCTTTCTACAAATAAAAGATATATGATGATGAACTATTGGACAAAGGATTTTAAAGGTGAATTATTAGATAACCCGCCTGAAGGTGAAATTCATTGGATTAATATCAATAAAGCTAAAGAATTACCAATGCAAGAAGACACCAAATTAAGATTTGATCTATTTTTTGAACCTGGAACCTTTGAAATTCAAACCATATGGAATAACGAAGAAAATGCTCCCGAGGATATAAAGATTAAAAAAATATAGTTAGATTTTTGTCCCTATACACCATTTGAACGCATTCTCACCATTGTTTGAACTTATACTGTAAAAAACATAACCAGGAGGACAACCATTTGAAAAGATCATCAATTCTCACAGTCTTACTTGCTTTACTTGGTATTCATTTTTCGATTGCTGCCGCAGCAGCTACAGGTCATGAATATGACGAAAAGGAATTCCGGGCGTACCTAGTAGATATGTTTCAAGCAGATGATGTGGGTGAATTTGGCTTTACTACGGAGGACATTGAGCAAATGACTTTTGGTGAACCCGTTCCAATTTATGACCTTAATCCTGCTTTTGCTTTTGGTAAAAGTGATGAACTGATTGAGGAAGAGTTTGATGAATGGATCTCTGTCGTGTTCGAGAATGGTAAGCCTATCAATGGTTTGAAATTACGAGAATATAGTGAAGGTAAATTGAGTGTATCTGGTTTTGGCTATCCACTAACACTTACTGCTGATGTAACAGATCTTGAAGAAGACGAAATCCTCTTTTATGAATTTCCTACGGGTTATTATTACGCGTTTAATCAAAATGAGGACTCTATAAGACTTCTAGAAGAAGAAGTTATAGCAAATCAACCGGATGATGAACGAGTAGAAGGGTCATCTGTAGAGGAGTTTCAAACAATACTCGAAAAACGATACGAGGATTATGAAAATATATCCGGTGATGAAACCTTAAGCAGCGGTCTTGGGGGGAGCGAGCCAGCCCAGCCACAATCGATTCTGCTTTATTCATCCATTGGAATAGGTGTTGTTTTATTATCATCACTTTCATTAATTCTTTGGAAGAGAAAAAGGGCATGACGATAGAACGAAAAATTGTGTTGCTCACAAGTAATGTGGCCAGCCGAATAAAATAAATGACTACCCTATTAAAGCTAGACTCAGCTAGGGGTGGTATTTTTTTGTTCAGTGATTTGGTGAATGGCCTTCTTAATAATCCTGAAAATGCTTAAATACTATCCGATAAAAATAGATAGGGTGGATGATCGAGTAAGAGAAAGATTAAATGGGGGTAACTATGAGACAAACTAGTAAATCAGTTCAATGTTTTTTCGTTTTTATTCTACTTATAATGTTAACAGTGACTAGTACAAGTCAAAAAGCTCATGCATCATCAGAAACAGATCCTATCATTGATGACTTTGAAAGCTATTCATCAGATGAGGAATTTAAAAGTGCATATAGGCTTTGGTCATCTGAAGGGAGTCCAATTGATTGGTCTCTAAGTCAAGAGCGTGTGAATGACGGAGCATATTCTATGAAAATTGTTGCAAATGAACCTTATGATTCTTCTTGGGTATCCCTATTTCACAATTTTCCAGTGAGTGACTGGACAGATTCTACGGGTATTTCATTTTGGATACATAATGATGCAGATAAACCGTTAGCATTTAACTTTGATGTTAAATCTGGTGCAATAGCATTTGGGCAAGAAGGAACGTTTACGGCTTCCTTAAAAGAAGATGACAGTTCTTCATGGGAAGAGCATTCTTTTGAAAGCATGCTCCGGGTTCCAGAAGGTTTCACGGGGCTTGTCCATATTGCGTGGGACCAATTTTCAGAGAAGGCATGGCAATGTCCACAGGGCTGTGACACGGATCTTAATCTAGCCTCAGTGACCGGAATTGAATTTGGCTATAATCCACAGTCGCATTCGGCGAATGACATTTATATAGATTCTATTAGTCTATGGGGCGTTGGGGGACAAGCTTTAGCTCCTGAATGGGCAACTCATGCTAACACATTTCAACTTAATTTTGCATCAGCACCCATTGATAACCCGTTAAAAGGATTTTTACCTTTTAGTGAATCGGTAGTCTGGCGCACTGAGCCGAATCAAATTCCATATAGTTTGGAGTATTTCTATATCCCTCTGAATGATATTATGCTGGATTTTGATGAATATGATTGGAGCAAGCTCGAAGCTGATCTCGATGATATCGCATCAAGAGGAAATCAGGCGATTTTCAGGGTGTATCTTGATTACCCGCATAGGCCCTCGGGAATCCCACAGTTTCTACTAGATTTGGGGTTGGAAACGAAAGACTATCATTACGAGAGTAACGGGGGGCGTAATGGAACGAGTGTATCCCCTGATTATAATGATGAGAATCTAAAGCTTGCCTTATTACAATTTATCGAAGCCCTTGGAGATCGATATGATGGCGACCCAAGAATTGGCTTCATTCAAGCTGGATTAATAGGATTCTGGGGTGAATGGCATACTCATCCACAGGATGGCTGGACTCCAGCTGGTAGCTGGGACGGTGGATTGGTTGAAGAAAAAGATGGTCGTGCAACCGATTGGATGCCAAGCCTAGCTAACCAAGAAGCGATTGTCCAAGGATTTGATACGTCGTTTGATCAAACAAAAATCCTTGTACGCTATCCAACCGGATATAATCAAAACGTAAATATTGGCTATCACGATGATTCGTTTGCTTTTCAGACGTTACCTTCTAGCTTGGGTGGAGAAGACTGGCACTTTGTCGGTCGATTACAAGCAAATCAAGTGATGGATAAATGGAAAACAGAACCAATCGGGGGAGAAATGCGTCCCGAGATTCAACTTAAAATGTGGGATAACGATCCACCCCGATATATAGGTGAACCCATTGGTGGAGCACAAGGAGAAGATTATTACAAAAGCCTAGAATTAACGCATGCGTCATGGCTGAAAATCCAAGAGGTTTTCCAAACGCCACTGGTAGGAGATGCTGTGAAACGAGCCCAGGAAGGTTCAAGGAGTTTGGGTTACGAATACTTTGTCCCAACTGCTTATGTGAATGCAACGGATGGTCAATTGCAAGCAGCCATCAACATTCAAAATACAGGTGTGGCCCCTTTCTACTATGATTGGGATATCGAAATTGCCGCAAGAGATAAGGACGGCAATTTGGAAGCATGGACAACCGATTGGGATCTAACACCCATCCTACCAAACGACAAAGACACAGAAGAACAGGATGAGACTCTACTGGAGTGGTCTAGTGACACTTCGACACTAAGTGAAGGTCAGTATGATATTTTAGTTAGAGTGGTTAATCCTTTATCGGAACATCACACTAACGCTAAGGCATTCCATTTCGCTAACGTGGAACAGGAAGAAAACGGATGGCTGAAAATTGGCCAAGTGGAGATAAAAGATCCTCAATAGAAAAAGGAAGGTCAAAAATTTTATATATCAACGAAAAAAGACCTCCAATTGGAGGAGGTCACTGAAAAAGAAGCTTTATATGAAAGTGAATCTTCTTATAAACAAAAAACAGCCTTTATTTCCTAAAATAGAAACGTTCGTCATTTGTTTGTTCAGAAAAGTAGCGGAAGGAGAAACCGAAGACTCCTACGGAACAGAACGAGTCTGAAGACATTGAAGTGGTGCACTTCCACTTCAAGGGCTGAGGCCGTTCCCGTGGAAAGCGTAGGTTTCTCCTGGAGCGGTGCATATGAGCTTAATTCTGGATGACTTTTTCAGTGGCCTCAATTTGAGGTCTTTTTTGATGCTCAAAAAAGAAATTAACTTTTAACTCTTTGGATGGAAGGGTATGGAAGTGAAAAAGGGGGCGCTGTGTATGGGAAAAATCTCTCGGATAGCTGGAACTGCATCAATAGCTTTTCTCCTCATTGGATGCCAAACTTCAGAGGATGAGACAGAAGCACTGGAGACAGAGCAAGTAGAAGATCTTACACCAGATGAGCATAACAATGGAGATGTTCAAGAAGATGCCAATGATGGAACTGAGGAGACCCAAGAAAATACTAATGACCTAGATGCTTATGCAGAAACTGAAGAGACGCCAAATTACTTCATCGATACAAACTCTATAGACGGTGAAATCGATGGTGTTTTCGATTTCTATACCGCCTTCTCCATTAGACGCGATGCAGAACAAGACTTGTTAGCTGAAGATCGCTTAGAGATGTCACTGATCGACAATGATCCTTCTGAACAAGAACTTCTTAGCTCATTTGCTGATTTGTCAGTAGAGGGGTCAATTCTTTATGTGAATTTTAATGTTGATGATAATCAATTAGCAGCCACCTCCGCACAAAGTAGTTTATTCTATAATTCGTTGATTGGAATAAGTGATTTATACGGGATTGAAGAGATCATATTTCTAAATCCTGATGGAGAGGAAGATATTATTGTAGCTGAAAGGGGAGTAGATAAGCCCATTAAAGTTGAAGATGAAAGAGGTCTTTCACGTGGCTATTATACAATCTACGATGAAGGATTAGAGCAGACCTTGTTTCTTTCTGGTGGAGAGATAGGGGAACAGTTGGAAAATGAAGACGGAGAGCCGTTATCCTTTCCAGAAACGGTTGAGGTGATGCAGATGGTTGATGATGAGGGAGCATTCTATTCTTCCGCGGTTGTTGAAGGAATTGAAATTGTTGATGCATCGTTTGAGGACGGTCATGCTGTTGTTCAATACACAATGGACGAAGCTATCGTCACAGATTCAGACCGCATTGTGTTTGAGAACGCAATACAGCTGACAGCGCTTGATTTTCATGCGAAAGAAGTCCGTTTGATTAATAATACTGCTCAAGAGATTATCACATATCCTTTAATGGGATAATTATCATATATAAATACAAGAAAGGACAGGTATGTAGCGCCCTGTCCTTCCTTAGTACGTTTATAGATCAACCTTAAGCGTGCCCAACATCTTGGCAAATTTCGGATCGTGATACGATAAGAAAAGACTTTCTCCTGTATCAAGGGAGGTAATTTGTTCGATATCATTTTGGCTCAACTCAAAGTTAAAAATGTCGAAGTTTTCGACGATCCGCTCTTTACGCACCGATTTTGGTATAGCTACGACATTACGCTGAACAAGCCAGCGTAACACAACCTGGGCAACAGACTTGTTGTGTTTTTCTGCAATGGAGGTTAGTACCTCATTGCCAAACATGTTGTTGAGCCCCTCAGCAAACGGTGCCCATGATTGGTGCTGCACTCCTTCTTCCTTCATAAAAGCAGCGCTATCGTTCTGTTGATAGAATGGGTGTGTTTCAATCTGATTGATGGCAGGAACGATTTCGTTGTGCACGATGAGGTCCATCAAGCGGTCAGGCAAAAAGTTGCTGACACCGATGGCCTTTATCTTTCCTTCACGGTAAAGGTCTTCCATTGCACGCCAAGCACCATAGTAATCGCAAAACGGCTGATGAATAAGATACAGGTCGAGATAGTCGAGTTGAAGCTTATTTAAGGATTTTTCAAATGCTAGCTTAGCACTTTCATAACCAGCATCCTGAATCCAGAGCTTCGTTGTGATAAACAGCTCCTCACGCGGTACGCCACTCCGTTTGATCGCCTGCCCGACTGCTTCTTCGTTCATGTAACCCGCAGCAGTATCAATCAGGCGATAACCAGCCATTAATGCTTCATATACCGCATTCTCACACTCTTGTGCATCGGGAACTTGATAAACACCGAAGCCAAGGATTGGCATTTTTACTCCATTATTCAATGTCACAGTTTGCATTGTTCATCCTCCCAAAATTTAAAATGTAAAGTGGCAAGCGACCGCTGAAAATGCACCATAATGGGGCATTTCTTTTATGGCCGACTTGCATTACAATAAGCGTATCTCCTTCGTGTAACACGAAGGCAAGCGGTTACTAAATAATTATTTGAATAATTTTCTTATTATTGTATAGTTATGAACCCCAATACCTATTTAAACCAAGCGAACGAAAATGGATGCCGACACCTGCGGGATAAGAAGGTTCAATGAGATGAATCGACGTAGTCGAATTAGCTCATTACCTTCCCGCGGTAAGCGTGCCCCCATTTTCGGGAGCGGCAGCCAAAGAAACAAAACTAAGTTACACATAAGCACGGACTATAAATTTTACATGCATACCGTCAAAGAAGCTGCCCTGTTAACAGGACTTACTGAGCACGCTGTACGCTATTATACTGATAAAGGGCTGGTGCCAAGTATACAGCGCAACGACCAGAATATTCGATTGTTCGATGCCGAGTCCATCAACTGGCTGTATGGTGTCAAATGGCAAACAGGAATGCCGATTGAAGTCATCAAAAAGTACGTTGATCTCTGCATGGAAGGGGATTCAACCATTCCAGAGCGATCCGAAATAATGATGGAACATAAAAAAGCAGCGCTCGTTCAGCTCGAAGAAGCCAAACAGCGCGTCGCCCACTTAGAAGAGAAAACCATTTTATATCAAGCGATCCTAGAAGAACGTACCCCAGATACCACCAACCCCGGAAAGTGGGACAAATTTCGGCATACTCATCGTGATGTTTTTTATAAGCTATCGTAAAAGAAATTCGAAGTTACACAAATCCGAATAGAAGGAAGAGGTGTTCTACATGATTCAAGGAAAAGTGAATATTAAACAACTCACAGATAAAATCGAGAAGCAACATGAGAACTTTTTGTTGGCAAGTACCAACGATCATTGTGTTCGTGTTGCGGTATTTGAAGGTGTATATGGATGGCATAGTCACCCAAATTCAGATGAAAGCTTTTTAGTTCTTGAAGGAGAATTAATCATTGATATCGAGGGTGAAGATGAACCAGTTGTGTTAAAACCCAATGACTTTTACAGCATTTATGCAGGTACAGTGCATAGAACACGTTCTACATGTCGAACGGTTAACTTGTGTTTCGAGAAGGAAGAGGCAGAAACGGTTTTTATGAAATAATGATACCAAGAGTTTAACTAATGAGAGATATAGTGTTTTCATAAAAAGCACTCTTTTATATGGTACAATAAATAACATATAATCCATTTAAAAGAAGGTGCATGATGAATCAACTAAGGACAGCTACTAAGATAATGGTAGAAACAAAGACTAGTATACTTGATGAATTTTCTGTACAAATCCAAACGAATACACCTGATACAGAATATAAAATCACTTTAAGTGCAGAAGATGATCATAATAAAGGCTTCGAATCCCACGCAATGTTTAAAAGCGACCAGACTGGTTTCATCGACTTAACCACACAAGCGCCTACCAGCGGAAGTTATCAAAAGATAGACGCCAAGGGTTTGCTCTATTCTATGAAGGCTAAGGATCAAAAAGAAAGAATGTTTGTTAAACATGCTTCGGAACCTATTCGATTCACCATAAAGGTGCGGGATACAGAAAATCATGTGTTAGATGAAAAAACATTTATTCGAACCTTCAAACCAGACCATATAGTAAGAGAAGAAATTAGGGGAGAAGTAATTGGTACGTTGTTCTACCCAGCGCATAAAAATGCTTTACCTGCGATTGTTATCTTAGGAGGTTCGGATGCCTCTGTACATGAAGCAGCCGCAGCCATTCTTGCTTCCCAAGGGTATGCCGTGTTGGCTTTAGCATACTTTGGGAAGGACGGTTTGCCTAAGGGCATTGAACACATTCCTCTTGAATACGTAGATAAAGCATTCCAGCTATTAGAGAAAAAAACGTATGTCGATCCATTAAGATTAGGGATCATTGGTCATTCTAGGGGTTCTGAGCTTGCCCTTTTATATGCTTCTCACTATTCAAAAGTGAAAGCCGTTATTGCTACGGCTCCAAGTGGGGCTATTTTTTCAGGAATGGTTAACTTCCAGCTAACCTCAAATCCTGCTTGGACATATAAAGACATGCCTTTTGAGTTCTTTCCAGTAAAAAATACATTAAAAGATTCATTAGCTCTCATTCATCATATGTTGTTTAGAAAGCCATACTCTGGGATAGAAGCAATGAAAAAGAATATAGACGATGAAGAAAAACTGGACTTATACGCTATTCCAGTTCAGGATATTAATGCTCCGATTATGTTCTTTGCAGGGTCAGATGATCATATTCAGCCAGCAGAATTATTTACTGAAAGAATGAGGAAAGCTCTAATTGAGCATGAATATAAAGAGAAACATAAATTTATGATCCATGCAGGTGCAGGACACTTCTCCGCTTACCCAAGTAGTTTGCCAAACATGCCTCAAACCGTAGCAGACACAAACTTTATGACTTTTGTTTATGGAGGAACAAAACAAGCAAATAGTAAAGCAGCCCATCAGTCCTGGCAGGAGACAATTGAGTTTTTATCTGAGCATTTAGGAGCGGTGGAAAAAGTCTAGAATGGTTATAAGACGAATGAAAAGATGAAAGGTTGCTACAATTTGCTAGCAGTAGATTCTTTACAATAGGAATGCAGAAGCTTATGCTTGGATTGGAAAGATGATATATGTATATAAAAAGAGCTAATTTAGCTCTTTTTTTGTTTGATAGAGGAGGTTACTATGAAAAACGTGATCCTTATGATATCTGGAACACTCATTATAGCGTTAAGTATTACATTGCTGGCGATGCCGCATTCAATTGCTGATGGGGGCATTCTTGGATTAGCTTTATTAATTTACTATGCCATAGGGGTATCACCCTCCATTGTAGTTTTTGGATTGTTCGTGGTGATTACGTTATTTAGTTATAAATATTTATCTAAATCGGTTGTTTTAAAAACGATCGTGACCGTGCCGATGCTTTCTTTCTTCACCTATCTAACTGAACCATACGGCATTGTTTTGGAGGATCCTTTGGTTGCGGCTATTTTCTTTGGTCTTTTGTCTGGGGTTGGCTTTGGCTTAGTGATCTATTCTGGAAGTTCTATCGGAGGCACTTCGACCATTGCGTTATTACTAAAGAAGAAATTTGGTTGGGATGTGATCTTTACCGCCTTCATCATGGATGTGATCATTGTTTTAGCGGGGGTATTCATCATCGGTGTCCTAAATACGTTGTATACGGTCATCGCCTTATTTATAGGTAAAGTAGCGAGTGATTATGTCATTGGAGGCTTAGATAGTAAAAAAGCATTTGTCATTGTCTCAAGTAAACATGATGAGATTGCCAAAAGGGTAGTAACAAATCTTGCTTCAAGTGCTACCTATATAAATGGAAAGGGCGTCTATGCGAATCAGGAGCAAAAGATGCTGTATGTCCTTATCAAAAATCATAAAGTGATGCAGCTCAGAAGAATTATTAATGAGATCGATCCAGATGCATTCGTTGTGGTGAATAATGTGAAAGACGTTTCTGGGGGAACTTTTTTTGGTAGCAATTGAATAATGACAAAAGTACAATAAAAAAAGCTATCTATACAAATAGATAGCTTTTTAAGATGATTTATTAAGCTTTTCAAGTATATCCTGGACGGTACTTGCTGTTTGCAAATTAGTACGACTATATTGCTTAGAATCAAGTGTGTTTAAAATTAATTCTGAAGACATTCCGGTCACATATAATTCTGCTCCCTGCAATTTAATTACATCTCTTAAGCGAACTAAGTCTGGTAAGAGCAGCTCATTAAAAGTAACGACACCTGACAGGTCAACAATAATCGTTTGTAGCCGCTTAGATACAATTTCCTCTGTTGTACATGTTAGAATGTTCATGAAACGTTCTTGACTCATGGTTCCTATGAGGGGGAGTACAGCCACCCCTTTTGTTAATGGAACAATGGGACAGGCTAACGTCTGCACTTCCTTTTGAGCTTCTTTTAAGCTAGCTTCAAGGTTCTTTTCAATCGTGACATCCTTCTGAACCCCGATGAAGTAATGCTTTTCTTCTGCCTCAATATAAAGGTGATCAACAGTCAAACTATTCCAGAAGCCTTTCCCGCATTTCTTATAATTATAAAGCGTCACAGTAATAGAAGCATTCGCTTCAATCGCTTGTTTTAACGCATGAACTTGATGTTTATCTGTATCTTCTCCTTGAAGGAAACGGCAGTTCTGCCCGATAATCTCACCAGAATCATATCCAGTCATATCATAAAAGCCATAATTGGCATAAATAATTGGATTGTCTTCGAGTTGGGGATCCGTAATAAGTACTCCAGCCCTTGTTTGATCTAATGCCTCGAAAAGAAGTTCTTTAGTTGCAATTGTGCGCTCCATTAGCACCTCCACTATTTGTTGACCAAGCGTAACACAATGGTTACGGGAATGATATGGTTTTATTTACATATATAAAGCAAGCACACATCAAAGTGTGCTTGCTTTACTGAACACTTAGAGCAAGATTTGATTAGATACCTACCCTACAGTGAGAAGAATATCTTTTCACTAAACATAGGGTATGTAGGATGGGGAGACCCCCACCCTTAAAACTAATCAAGATTTCGCAGTTTCTGTTTCCTCGAGAACTTGTTCTAGATGATGAATCTCCTCCTCAATTGCCGCTGAAAAGGGACTATCTTCTTTAGTCGCTTTTCCCTGTAGCATTTTGAGGAACTCTAGCTCTCGTTGAAACAGTTCTCGCTCTAAGCGATGAATCATAGATATCCTCCTCACTATTAGTTGGTAGATACCTATATTCTCTGCTTACCCTACCTAGAGTGGTTGTAACCTTATATGAGGATAATAATTAAAGTGTAGTAAAATCACCATTCTCTACATCCCAATGACATATGCTAAACTAAAGATATTCTCTACATAAAGGGGGCATTCATTTGACGATTCAACAGTTAACAGATCAAGAGTTTGAACAAGCCTTTCAATTAAGCTGTTACGCATTCCATGCCATTGACCCAGAGGCCTCACGTCCAGTTGCAGAACTTGAATGGAAGGAGGTAACAAGCTTTGGAGAGGTATCGGATGGGCAGGTACTTGCTAAGTTGGAGCTGTTACCTTTTAGTGTGAATATCTACGGGAAAGCGATGAAAATGGCCGGAGTTGGGGGAGTGGCAACCTATCCAGAGCAACGCAGAAAAGGTCTTATCAAGCAATTATTAATCCATTCGCTTAAGGACATGCGTAGCAAAGGACAGCTTCTTTCATACCTTGCCCCATTCTCGGTTGGTTTTTATCGAAAGTATGGCTGGGAAATGGCTTTTGATGAAGTCACGTATACCCTTGAAAAAACACAGCTTCCAAAGCCCAACCCACTCGTTGAAGGGCAAATAGAACGTGTCTCATACTCGGACAAACGCATTCGTACAGTCTATGAAAACGCACAAAGCCACGGAAAGCTGAACCGCGAAGAGTGGTGGTGGAAAAGCCTTGAATATAGGTACAGAAAACATAACATCGCACTCTACACGGATCAATCAGGGTCGCCGCTTGCTTATATGGTTTACCAATTCAAGGATCGTCAGCTTGAAACGGAAGAGCTCCTCTATACAGAGCCAGCTGGCTTAGACGCTCTTCTTGCGTTCATCGGACAGCATGACTCCATGATTCAATCTGCTGAAATTACGGTACCAGCATCGGATCATTTGAATTATGTTTTGCCAGATCCTAAAACCAAAGCTGAAATTATGCCTTACTTTATGGCCAGGGTTGTTGATGTGCAAGCGTTTTTATTAGCATTTCCATTTCTTAAATCCGAAGGCGGAAACTATACCATTCAAGTTGAAGACCCTTGTGCAGAGTGGAACAACAAGACCTTCTCTCTTTCTATAACAAATGAAGAGATAAGCTGTGAAGTCACAAGCGATATGGAAGCGCCTTCAATGAAGATGAGCATCCAAACCCTCAGTGGGTTGATGCTCGGTTACCGACGTCCTTCTCTTTATATCAAACAAGGTTTGATCAAAGGAGATAAACAGAAAATAGAAGCGTTTGTAAGTCATATTCCCGATGAAGAGCCTGCTCTTGTTGATTTCTTTTGAGATAGGACCCCAGCTATTTGCTGGGGTCTTATTTAGTGCATATCATCTTTTCTATTGAGAATTATTATCAATTAATGTAGACTAAATGATAATGTTGCACGCATATGAGGGGAGAGATTACGCAATGCAAATATACTGGACTAAAATCAATAAGATCATTGACGAAACGCGTGAGGTAAAGACTTACTTGCTCGACTGCCCGCAAGATTTCACATGGGAGGAAGGCTCCCACACTCACTTTGCACTAAAAGGTTTTAATGCGGGAGAGAAACCAAACCGCAGCCTGATTCGTCACATGTCCATTTCTACGTTGCCGAACGAGAAATCCATTGGGATTACAACACGTATTAGAGAGCAGTGCTCTGAATTTAAAACGATTTTAAGAAACCTTGGTGTTGGTGATGAAGTGGCCATTTTCAAAACACATTCGAATGTACCACTTAAAAGAGAAGACAAAAATGTGTATCTGCTGTCATCAGGTGTTGGGCTGGCAACATTCAGACCACTTGTCCTTAATTATTTAGAACGTGCTGACAACGTTCATCAGATTCATTCCTTAAATATTGATTCATCCAAAGATTATTTATTTACGACTATATTTAATTCTGTCCCAGACAAGAAGTTCACATCACGGTTTGTCTCTACCCGTAAAGACTACTATGAAGAAGTGAATAATCTTTCTGCAGACAAGGATGGACTCTTTTATGTTGTTGGTAGCGACGAATTTCTCATGCAGAATATTGCCATATTGCGTGAGCAGGGCATTAAACCAGAACAAATCATGCTCGACAAGCATGAACAACAGCTACCTGAATTTTTGTCGTAACGGCTGCGATATGTAAATCTTCATCTTTCTTTTTGTTAAAAGAGAGATGAGGATTTTTTTGTTAAAAAATGAAATCCTATCATTACTTTGTATATGTATTAAAAAACTGGTTTGGTTTTTTATGGGTGAAGGGAAAGGGGTAATAGAGAACAAGAAAAGGGGCGTACTAATGAAAAAAATGAGTGTAGTTACAGGAGCTGTATGTACCGTATTTCTGCTCGCTGCTTGTCAGAGTGGGGAGATGGATGATTCCGCACCTGATTCAGCCAATGGAACAGCAGATTCTCCAACAGAAAATGAAGAAGTGGAGAATACAGATGATATGAATGAAACGGAGAGCGATGTGAACGAAGAAGAAGGGACGGAAACAGAAGACATAGAAACAGATTCAGAGACCGATGCAGTTGAGACAGAGAATGAACCTAGCTATGAAGAACAGGTTGTCCAAGAAGGAGAGGAACAAGAGGCGACGACATCAAAAGAAAACAATTATATGCAGAATGGCACATTTACCGGCGGGGAAATAACAGATGGAAGAAGTGTAGGGGATATTGACTCTGGAATACATGACGAGTATGAGAGGTTGGTTCTTGATATTTATGAAGGGTCATATCAAGAGCTTGAGGGTCCTGCAGTCATACCCAATCACTTTGAAGTCACAAAAGAAGCATACCCTTCTCGACTTGTTTATACGTTGCGCGGAATTCGTGGGATGCCAGAAGAGATACCCGATTTCTCAAGCATGGATCTTTTTTCATACATGGAAATCGTTCCGTACTTTGATGATGCCACGATACAATTAGCGGTTTATATGCAAGAATCTGTTGAGTTTGAGGTGTTTGAGATGCATGATCCCGCTAAGATTGTGACGGATGTCAGTAGGGTGGAAAGAGAAGATGAAGCTGCTACCATTTTTTCCGTTAGAACGGCATCTACTCCACAGGGGGAGTCAACTATTAATATTGAAGGCGCAGGATCAGAGTTTACAGAACGTGGCGCAGAGCAGGTGAGAACCTTGCACTCAGATGGCTTCACGGTATTTGTAGAAGAGGGGTACTATCATACTATGGAAGAAGCTGAAGAGAGAAAAACAGAACTGGAGAATGACGGGGTTGAACATGAACTTCACATTGAAGAACGTGGAATGTTGGACATACCTGAGAATATTGATGAATGATGGTTTAAGACGAAACGTAGGCATCTGATGAGACACTTAGATATAAACGAAAACATTCGAGTATCTTCTAAGGGCACGTTCCTATAACAAGGACCAGTGCTCTTTTTTATTTTATACAAAGGATTTTGGATAAAATTGTAGAAAGATAGTGTGAACGTAGTAAACGGCTATGCTCATGACTAGGAGGGTTACATGGCTATTTATTTGGTTCGTCATGGTAGGGACGATGAAGGATATCGAGGCGGTTGGAGCCAAAGAGGTCTCATTGAAGAAGGCAAACAACAGGCAAAGAAGTTAGCTGCATTTTTAAAGAGGGAAGAACATACGTTTAAAGTTAATCGAGTCATGAGCAGCGACTTAGCAAGAGCTTTGGAAACCGCAGAGAAGATTGGTCGGGAACTTAATGTCGATGTAGTTGAGACTGATCACTGGAGAGAGACGAATAATGGGGTCTTAGCGGGTATGCCGAATGAGGAAGCGGATCAAAAATATCCCGGATTATATTATAACAGCTTAGAGATGGATGAACGGTTTCCAGGTGGGGAAAGTCCAAATGAAAATTTCACAAGAATAAAAGAGGCATTTGAGATGGAATGTAGGGGACAGATTGAATCCAATCACCAAGATGACGTATTCATTGTCACTCACGGTGGAGTGATCAACATCATCTACCACATTCTAAAAGACAAAACATGGTCAAACAAAAATAAGAAATTCCCTATTAACTATACGAGCCTACACAAAATAGAATACGTAAAAGGTAAGTGGGTTTTGACGATGGAAAATATGACGGAACATTTAGAATAAGGAAAGGTGGTTCTCTTCTTGGATGGTCAATATGCTGTGGGGTGGGGTACACTTGCATTAATCAATGCAGGTTTAGCACAAGGTAAAAATAGAACGGGACTTAACTGGTTTTTGCTTTCTTTATTACTCGGACCAGTGGCAACATTTATTTTGTTGTTTGTAGAGAAAAGGGAAACGTAGTCCTAAAACGAGATACATATAATTGATTAAAAGAAGGGGTGAAAGATGCCAGATAACGACAGTAGACCTTTATTAACTAAAACTAAAAGGAGCTAATCTTCAGCATCAAAGTATAGTTCTTCTGATTCCAGGGCTTCAATTCCTTCTCTAACTTTTCTTTCATCATAATTAACGTATAAATGACGATTTATGTAGCAGCGTAGTTGATATTCTATATCTTTTAGTTCATGTGATTTCTCTTCTACTTCTTCTAGGAGTTGTGTACCTTCAGTAATATTACCTAAACGTAAATTTATAAAAGCTAATTCACCTTTAGATTTATTTCCTAAAATAGAATCTCTATGACCTTCAGTTGTGAGCGCTTCGATTATGTAATGTTCCGCTTCATCTTGCAGATCTTGTCTAAGTCGATTAAAAGCGTACCCTTGATAGATTAAAGCCCGGGCAAATGGACTACTGGCTGAATCAGTAATTAATGCTTCATATAATGTATCCGCTTCTTCGTATTTTATTCCATAAATTCTTCCAATCCTTCTCTGCTCTCTTCAATTTGATCCATCCTATAAATAATCCAGTTAATCCATGAAACGCAAATTTGATATTTATTGATAGACCAAACTTTTTTAGAAATATACTCTTTCTTATTAATATCATGTATTTCTAATTCTACCTCGTAACCATCAATTATAATTGGTAGTCCGTAAAAGAAAAAATAATCTCTTGATTGTTAATGTTAATTTGATAAATGGTAGTGAACATATATTTAGCCCCTTTTCCTTTTATTTTTTGGACTGCTGAAGCAATGAATCAGTCCCCTTAAGGGGAACTTTTTTCCCCTTTTGCACGAAGTCTCGAAGTAAGAGGATAAGGAGCTTGTCAAAGGTGATCTAAGGTGTAAAGTTTTTGCGCTTGCCCTTTAATCAAAAGTTTACTCCTTTTACACATATCTCCTTTTTGGTTTATTGATTTCTGTTTGTCAGTTCCCAATACTTAGCTAGGTCAAACTCTTTTTTAAGAATAGTTTGATTTTTATGAAATGAAGGTAGAGTATGTTAAGTGAATTTTAAACGGAGGTGAAAATTCATGAGTGCCACGACTATTGACATCTTTATCTATTTTATTATTGGAGTTGTAACATTTTCCTTAGGCATGTTGACTTACGCAACAATTAAGAAAAAAAATAGTGAAAACAGCTGAATGGTTATCTAAAGTCATATATTAAAAAGGCGCTAACTCCTTACTTAAAGAGTTGCGCTTTTTTAATTCTATCCCCGCCCAAAATTTATGCCTTTTGGATTAAATCTGTCTATTAATTTATATGGGTTTAGAGAGCTTCAAAAGGTTGTTTTTTATTTTTTGAACGTCACAAAAATAAGTCATACCTTTAGGTAGGATCTGATTCACAAATTATTAAAATAGGAGAAAATGGAATAGAAAAGAATAGAGGTAAAAACTTTAAAAGACCTAAATATGAATTATGATTCCTAATCAAGAACTCAATAATACCGAATATTATATGTGAAAAAATTTAGTTAAACTTTACGCACCTAAGAATCTACGTTATAGTGAAAATAAGAAGAAGTAATACCTGAAAATACCAAATAACAATTAAATCATTTAAAACACTAGGGGTGTTATTTAACTGAGATGAGTACAAACTCAAACCCTTTGAACCTGAACTAGTTAGAACTAGCGTAGGAAAGTGTAAGCACGAATACATATTTGAAGTGTTTTTATTTACTATGTATTTACTTGTTTGCGCAACGTTCCTACGGAATGTTGCGCTTTTTATTTTTCAAAAAAATAATAGGAGTGGTTATGATGACGAGAACAGTATTAGTTACAGGCGGTAGTAGAGGTTTAGGAGCAACGATTGTAAAAACATTGGCGCACCAAAGGTTTCAAGTAGTGGTTAACTATAATAAAAGTAAAGATGCTGCTGAACAGCTTGTCTCTGAGATTGGTGAAGATAAAGCTATTGCCATACAAGCTGATGTCACAAACCGGGCCGAAGTAGACCAGATGATAAAAGTAGCGACAGAATATTTTGGGCAAATAGATGTTGTGGTCAATAATGCCTTAGTAGATTTTAAATTTGATCCAAGTAAACAAAAGTCCTTCACAGAACTGACGTGGGACGATTATCAAAAGCAAGTGGATGGTACCTTAAGAGCCGCATTTAATGTCGTTCAAAGTGTCATACCTCAATTCATCGATAGGAAAGATGGGACGATTATAAGCATAGGAACCAATCTATATCAAAATCCAGTCGTACCCTACCATGAATACACCACAGCAAAAGCTGGATTAATAGGCTTCACGCGTAATATCGCTTCTGAACTAGGTGTGCATGGGATAAAAGCGAATGTCGTTTCAGGTGGATTACTGAAAACAACCGATGCCAGTGCAGTTACTACACCAGAAGTTTTTGACTTAATTGCTCAGTCAACACCATTAAAGAAGGTAACCTCGACTCAAGATGTAGCCAATATGGTTGCTTATTTAGCCTCAGAGCATGCAACTGGGATAACCGGGCAAAATTTCACGGTGGATGGCGGGTTAACAATGAACTAATGACTTAAATGTGGGGGTGTAAGCAAATGACACAATCGAAAGAAAAGCAACTGCATCTAGGTGTTTTACTATATGGTTGTGGACACCATCAAGCGGCCTGGTTAATGCCAGATTCAAGCATTGAACAAATTGGAGATATCTCTTATTATCAATCCTTAGCGCAGATAGCAGAGAAAGGATGTTTTGACGCTGTGTTCTTTGCAGATAATCAATCCTTTCAAGCTAAAGATTCTAGTGTGATGCCTGCTTTTTGGTTTGATCCCATAGTGAATTTAACGGCTATTTCACAAGTGACCAATCATATAGGATTAGTCACAACCATCTCAAGCACGTTCTCTAATCCTTTTACAGCTTCACGACAACTATTAAGTTTAGATCATCTAACAAAAGGGCGTGTGGGGTGGAATCTTGTGACATCCATGACGGATGCAGAGGCATTAAATCATAGCATGGATGAGCTACCACCTCATGATAAACGTTATAAGAAGGCGGATGAATTTGCGGCTCTTATGAATAAGCTATTTCTTTCCTGGGAGCCTGAGGAGTTTCTACATAACCGACAAGAAAGAGCATTAATAAATGCATCTAACATTGAGCCGTTTAATCATAGGGGTACATATTTTAACGTAAATGGTCCGTCTACAACACCAAGAAGTCCACAAGGAAAACCTGTATCCATGCAAGCAGGTGCATCAAAACAAGGCATTAAATTAGCCGCAAAATACGCCGATGCAGTCTATTCAGTGTCATGGAATCTAAAGCAAGCCAAAGCCTTCCGCAAAAAATTAGATGACCAAATAAAACAAAGCGAGAACAGTGACAGATATATAAAAGTATTACCGGGCTTAGTCACATATGTGGGTCTTACCCATGAAGAAGCGTTACAAAAGAAAGCAGCATTAGATGAGCAATTACCAATTGAAACGGCTCTAAAACAGTTGAGCTTCTTTATCCAACAAGACTGTACGAATTGGGAACTAGATAAAGCAGTGCCGCGATTACCCCCAGTAGAAGAATTTACGGGGCCAGTTGGACGGTACGAAACCATATTAGAAATCATTCATGATACACAACCAACCGTAAGAGAATTATTAGGATATCTCAATGCAGGCGGCGGACATCACACTTTGATAGGAACGCCTGAAGAAATAGTCGATCAGATGCAAGTTTGGTTTGAAGCTGGTGTCGCCGATGGATTTAACCTTATGCCGCCCACGTTACCTGGAAGTTTAGAAGACTTTGTTGAGTTGATTGTACCTGAAATGCAAAGGAGAGGGATTTTTAGAGAAGAATATGAAGGTCAGAGCTTTCGGGAGCATTTAGGGTTGAATAAATAATATAATAAAGGTTTCTTCACACTAAAAAGAGGTTGTCCCCGTATAAGTAGCAGGAGTGGGCAAGTAGAGCCCACTTCCTGTTGAATGTATGCAAGAGGAAAGCCAACTGTTTATTAACAGTCATGCAAACCCACCGTTTGTGAAAATAACTTGCCCGTTAATCCAACGTCCTGAAGTGGCTAAAAATAGGACTGTTTCAGCAATATCCTTTGGTGACCCTAAACGTTCAGATGGGGAATAATTAGCGATATTAGTAATGGTTTGTTCATCTTTTCCATCTAAAAATAATGGAGTGGCTGTTGGACCTGGTGCCACAGTATTGACGGTAATGTCTTTACCGCGTAATTCACGGGCCAATATCAAAGTGATTGATTCAACTGCGGCTTTACTGGCAACATATGCACCATATGTTGGTAATTGTGTGCGTGTAACGGTTGTAGAAAAGTTAATAATGGCACCCCCTTTTCTAACACGACGTGAGGCTTGCTGGGCGATTACAAATGTTCCTCTAATATTTGTGCGGTGCATTTTGTCTAAATCATCTAAACTGACCTCTGCGATCGGACTAAGTAACATGATGCCTGCTGTATTTATTACAACATCAATCCCACCGAAATGCTCCTCAACGAAAGTAAAAGCTTTTACCATATCAACTTCGTCTGCTACATCTCCACCAATACTGATTGCTTTGCCGCCTTGATTTACGATTTGATTTACTAAGCTATCTGCTTTAGATTTATTTCCAGAGTAATGTACTGCTACCGCAAATCCATTATCGGCTAGTCTTTCAACGATTTCGGCCCCTATACCGCCAGATCCCCCCAAAACAAATGCAACTCGTGATTCATGTTGATTAGTAGATATATTTTGCATGAATTTTCTCCTTTGCTTGCGTAAAATTAAATGATTTTAGTGAGATTACCACGACTTATCAGGTTATAAGAGCTATGAATGCATAGATGCGATTCTATCAAAGTCGACATGTGTCAGCTGGTTTGATATATCCCACAGCTTAGAGGAGACTGTGGTATCCAGAGCTTGCGGTGCCATTTTACCCGGTTTTGGTAAGCCCCTCGTTTCACTAAGTCGACTGGGTCCGTAATAGGCGCCGCTCTTTACATGTGGTGACGTGGCAGCAAAGAGTGTTGGTAGTGCTCCTTGAGCAGATGGTTGGAACAGAACGGCTAAAAACCTTCGAGTTATTCCTGCAAAACTATTTGGGCCAGCTCCATTAATAAGTAAATCAGTACGGGAAATCCCAGGATGGACGGGAATGCTTAGTACACCCCAACCCTCTTTGTCACTACGCCGCTGAAGTTCCAGAGCAAACATGATCATGGCAATTTTGGATTGAGCATAGGCTTTAGAAGCGTCATATTTTTCAAATTGCAAATCATCAAAATGTATTTGGCCATTTCGGTGCGCAACACTGCTGAGATGAATCACTCGTGGTTTTTCCCCTTTGCGTAGTAAAGGCATTAAATAAGCCGTCAATGCAAAATGGCCAAGATAATTCGTACCAAATTGAAGCTCAAATCCATCTTTTGTAAGTTTTCGTGACGGAGGGGTCATCACCGCAGCATTGTTAATTAAAAGATCAAGATGTTGCAACTCCTTGTTCATCCGGTCACCGAATGATTTTACCGAGTCTAAGTCGGCAAGATCTAATTCCTCAAAACGTATATTGGCTGTGGGGACTAAATTACGAATTCTTTTAACTGCTTCTGTTCCTTTTATAGCGTTGCGACCAGCCAATATAACATCTGCCCCATTTTTGGCTAGCTCCAAAGCCGTTTCAAAGCCCAAACCTCCTGTGCCAGTAACTATAGATAAACGACCATTCTGAGGTGGAATGTCCGCAGCTGTCCATTTAGGAAAATCTTTCATACCTTTCTCACTCCTTTATTTGTTTGCGAAGAAAAAATACGCAAGTTTCATATTTTGGTAATTGTAAATTATGAAAAAATTCAATATAGTAATGCTATCAGTTAGAGTTTTATCGAAGTCAAGTGGTTATTTAAACTTTAAATTATGAGGTGAGAAACAATGTACAGCATTAATGAAGTGGCAAAGATTTGTGATATGACGGCTCATACTCTCCGCTTTTATGACAAAGAAGGGTTGTTGCCTTTTGTGGGACGTAATGATGCGGGAAACCGAGTGTTCACTGAACAGGATGTGGGACTAATAAAGTTTATATGTTGCCTAAAAAATACGGGTATGCCAATTAAAGAGATAAAACTGTATATTGAAAAGGCTTTAGAGGGCGAAAACACTGCGGAAATGAGGAGAGACATGATACTCAAACACCGTAAAGAAGTCCAAAGGCAAATTGATGAATTAAAAAAGAGCATGACGATCATTGATTTAAAGGTTGCTTTTTATGATTCCTACAAAGTAAATTTCAAACGTGAAAGTTAACTGTTTGGTCATGAGATAGTGTAGGTCCTACCAAGAAACTGGTTTAATTAATGGTGAAGATCACTTCACTTGCTTAGAGTTATCTCTAACTCTATTTTGTTCATGGTTCTTCAGGTTCATTAAATATACTGAACATAACTAGTTGTTGATGATCAAAAAAGATCTCCATCACCTGTGAAATGGTAATGGGGATCTTTTTTGATTCTCTATGATAAATCTGTCGGTTAAATGTTTACTGCTAACTATTTTAGCGACTCTACATATGATTTGCATAATCATTGGCTGTAATGCCATAAACCTTTTTGAACTGACGATTGAGATGCGTAAGGTCAACAAAATCAAACTCATTAACAGCCATAAATACATCTTTTTCTTGCTCAATGATCTTTCTAGCTCCATCTATTTTGCCATTAAGATAATATTGGTAGGGCGTGACACCTGTTTGGGCTTTAAAATATCGAATGAACTGAAACTTAGAAAGCCCAAATTGTTCAGAAATCGTGTCCAACCGTAGCTGGTCTTTTAGATGTAAGTGAATTTCTTCTTTCATTGTTTGAATAATACTATCCTGATGCGGACTGTATGTTTGGTGGAAGCCAGTTAAATGATCAGCTAATTTAATGAGACGCTCATCGCAAATGCACTCGTTTTTATCATGTAGGACAGCATTTGCTAAATGAAGAACGTGTTTAGAGAGCGTTTGATTGTAGATAATGGGCTCAGTGAATTGAATAGACTCTTTATGCTGAGTGGCTTCTAATAACAAACTTGGTTCAAAATAAAGCATAGCATATTCAAGTCCTGTTTCGTCATAGGCTGACCCGTCATGAACCTGCTCAGGGTTAAAAAACATAACACCACCCTGATGAGAGAGCTGATGACTCCCATCTAGTTGATATTGTTGAATACCTCGTAGTGTTACACCAATGGCATATTCACCATGAGAATGTTTTTTATATGAGAAATCTGACATTCTTGCAGACAATGCTTTAATGCGTTTATGTTTCTTATAGATAAATTCATTCATCTAGATCCCTCGCAATCTTTAAAACCATATCATCGTAGCCGCATACATCAAGAAAATAGCCATCATAAGATTTGTAATTCGATGGTATTTCCTTAATAACTCTTTGAACACTGCTCCAAACGAGACCCAAATCAAAAAAGAAATAAATCCTATGAGCGTTACGGTTATAACCGTGACAGACAGTATAAATATACTATCGTTATAAGGTAACACAAAACTAGGAAATAAAGTTAATGTAAATAAAACAGCCTTCGGATTAACAATTTGTAAAAGAACGCCTTGCCCAAATGATGAGATAGGGTGTGATTGCGTTTGGTCAGGGACACTCATGTTATACACCTGATACGCTAAATAAAGCAAATACATGGTCCCAATTACTTGAATATAAATCATGACATGTGGAACGGTTTGAGCGAAAAAAACGTTTAGCATAGCAGAACTCATCAGAAGGATCCCAAACCCACAGATCGAACCATATGTAAATACCATGGCCGGCCTAACCCCTACGTTCTGCACTGTAGAAAGAATGATAATATTGGTTGGTCCTGGAGTGACCGTAACGATAAAACAGTAAATAAGAAATGTCCAAATCATATGATACGCTCTCCTCGATGTGAATATTTATACACTGTACATCACATCTAGGAATGGATATAGTACATTATTGCAGGAGCAAGTTTAGCGTTTAAATGTAACCCGGAACGTTTGTAGAAGGGGGCAAAAGAAATAGAGACTGACCGTAGAAAAATGAAGGCAGTAATAATACCGGTAACTCGGCCATACATTTAAAGACATACTCTAATTAAAGAAGTCGCTTTTTCTATTGGAGTCTTGTATGATTACAAATTTTAAGAAATCAAGTGAAGGAGACAAAAACGATGCTTTGGACTGTACTCATTGTAGTCATTGTTTTGTGGTTACTTGGATTCATTGGGGAAGTTGGGGGAAATTTAGTGCACATTTTATTAGTAGTTGCACTCGTTGTTTTAATTCTTCAACTTGTTTCAGGCCGACGGAGATTATAGCTTAAGTCCCCTATTATACGTAAAAAGGTAAGGTCCGTACTTATGTGAGGGCTTTACCTTTTTACAATAGAAGAGCTTTTGAAACAAGCTGAGCGGGTCTTAAATCTATATTTACTATGTCTATCATCTAAATTAATCATCCCAATGGTTTGTTTCCATATCGATTAACCAATGGCTTCGCAACATCAGCGTTCTCTCGACACCAGCTAACATGCCAGCCCCTATCATGGCATAGTTAATCATGCTTGGCATGACAATTGGTGATTCGAATGTCCCAATGTTCTCAGCAACCCAAGGTATATCAGAGAGAGTTTCAACTAGCTGAGGCAGTCCTATAACAATTGATGTGAGTAGAATTACAATGGCCGATACAGCAATAAAAGAGCTGATTTTTGGAAAGCGTTTATGTATCCACAGCCTTCCCCCTCTAATTGATCGTTTATCTGGATAAATTGAGTAAATCCCTTCTTTTTCCGTCTCATAATGAATGCGATTTATTCCGTATCCTCCATTCTCCATTTCGATAAAACCATCCTCCACCGGGAAAGCAGCAGGGAGCTTAGAGTAAGCTATATGAATTCCATCCTTGTATAAATCTGCTCTAGGTTCTTCTACAAAGTATTTACATACGATCGTATATAAGATTTTCTTATCATCTTTATTCGTTATTTCAACATGAAAAAGGGAACGTGTAAACATATTCAGTAACCAAGGTTTCTTTAATCGGTGACCATCTCCTTCTTTCACCTTTTTAATTTTTGAAAGTCGCTTCTTCCTACGAATCAATTGAATTACCATATTAAATCAGTCTCCTTTACAAGAATTCTGATAAACCAACACTTATTAATCTTATTATCTGTACGTGTTATTTTTTCATGGGTTTCAACGTAGAGTGTGTTGAATGTATCCTCATTGATTTAAGAATAGGCTAGATTATTAGATATACAAAATACTATAGCTTTACTAAGAAAATATTTAGCTTCCGCCAAAAAGAAGAATGAGAAGCTACTCTTCTTTAGGAGATCGAATCATTGTAATGTATTACGGTAACTTATTTGTTGATGCTTTTAACGATGGCTCCTTAGGATCAAGATATATGTCTAAGTACGTGTTGTCCTCAAACCTGACGACCACAGCCACATCTGTCACTTCTACATCAGCAACAATTTTGCCTTTCAGTTTTTCGGTTGTTACTTTACATTCTTCGTTGTCCATTGGTTTACCCTCGCTTTCCTTTGTTACGACCATTTTCTCATAAGGAGCTCAATAGGTCCTCTGTTATATTTACGTCTCCATAACACTGAGAAGATAATGCTTCCTGTGAAGAAGAAACACGCGTATAAAAAGGTAAAGGAAAGGGGTTGGCTTACAGCGCCGTTAAAGAGAATGACTTTATTAAAGAGAAGCAATATGCCAATTCCAATTACTACATGACTGACATAATGAGTTAAGGTTAGTTGCCCTGTATAGATGAGAGAACGAACCACAAAGTTATTTGCCCATTTTTCAGCTAGATAGATGGATAGAATAATGATTAGAAGCGCGGATGCTGTGTTAGAGACTAAATAGAATAGATTTGGCGGGATGGGTCCTGTTTCAAATAAAAAGGCTGCGCTTTCTGCGTCTAGAATGGATGATGAGAATGAAAGAATTAAGATCCTAGATAGGAGTTCCGTTGCAACAAGTGTAATCGTACTTACGATGAGTATGCTTTTCCTTACACCTCTATCCACTAAGTTCAATCTTCCAATTAGCATTCCAATCAGTAAGAAGCCAAGCCATGGGAAAACGGGGTGATACCCATTCAAGAACAAATTCCTCAGAAACCCTGTCACTGTCCAGAAATCAAGATATTCTAAAAAGGGCTGAGTTGGACTCCATCCGCTCATATAATCAAAGATCACTTGATAGAATTGAGCCACAAATGCCGTTAGTGCGATGATGAGGATCATTAATTTTGGCGATGCCAGCATAACGAGGGCCGCAAATGCCATATAGAAGCCATAATAGTGTAAGATGTCGCCGGACCAACCAATGGTATATAACAGCATACCGAGTATAAACAAGAAGAGAGATCGTTTTAACAAAGAGACTCTAACATTAGTAGTGATAGTCTTTTCCGAGGTTAAGCGTGCCTTCCTGGTCATCAGTGATATCCCGATCCCCGCCAAGGTGACAAAGGTGGCTGCGGCTCTTCCTTCAAATAAGTTGGTGAACCAGACTAATGCAGGCGCACCATTGCCTTGTGCTCCTGTCACCACCATAAAGTTCATAACCAGCATCCCAAACATAGCGAGAGCTCGTGCAAAGTCTAAGCCCTCAACTCTGTTTTTACTTTGGTTATTACTCATGATTTTCTATGCCTCTAAGAACGCTATCTACAGCTTCTCTCCAGATTCGCTCATAGTCTAAATTCATATTGGTTAAGATGAAATTTGTGATGTTATCAAAAACGAGGGCAAGCAATTGAGACTTAATAAGAATGTTTTCGTCCTTTATCGCTTTAATCTCAACAGCATTTGTAAGCATGTCATGAAATGTGTTGAAGAATTCCTGTTGAATGTCTGCAAGCTTCTCTGCGTAATAGCTGTCACGAGTGGCCAGCATGATGTACTGATTAAATAATTGATTAAACGCAAGGTTCTTCTTTTGATGATTGATGGCATTTTCCCCTACATGATATAAGGTTTGCTTCACGTTTGTGGTATTCATTTCCTTTAGATCTATATACGTAATCGACTGGATTTCTTGAACGATGGTGTCAAAGAGGCTCTTAATCAATTCATCTTTAGATTTGAAATAATAATAAATCGCAGGCTTAGATATCCCTATCTCTGCAGCAATACTGGACAAGCTCGTTTGATCAAAGCCTTTTTCTGAAAACATGGAAAAAGCCGTTTCGATAATCTGCTTATACGTTTCTTCTTTGTTACGCATTTTGTTTCCTCCTTTATTTACTTACCGGTAAGTAAATTATATGCGATAACATTTTTTCTTGCAACCAAAAAAATAAAAGAGGTGAAGAAAATTGTAATTAACAAAAAGAAGAACGTAGTGTGATCAAGAAGTTTACTCACGAGCGAGGCAGAGGATTGTCCTTATTATTGTGTAAAAAACCATACTGATGCTTCACCTAAAACAAGAGGTCAAAATAACAGGGCTGACACCTGCGGGATGAAAAGGAGGCCACTGAAAAACGATCTTTATAAGACTGCGAAGTTCTACAATTGTTTAAGTCAGAACGTTAGCTACAGGAGAACCCGTAGACTCCCGCGGATAGCATAGGGTTCTCCTGTAGCGACGGGCCAGGACATTCATTTACACATAAACTTCGACACAGTGTCATTATTCAGTCACTTCAAGACTTATGAAAGAAGTTAATTCAAACGATCTCTCAAAAATTGTTTGATCAAAAATGCACTGGTCTCTAAGTCTTCCTCTAAAGGAAAATGACCGGTATTTAATAAGTGGACCTCGCAATCCTTAATATCGTTTTGGTAAGCTAATGCGCCTTCGGGTCCGAAAAACATATCATTTTTTCCCCATACGACTAGTGTAGGTGGCTGATACGTTCTAAAGAACTCTTGCCATTTTGGATACAATGTTAGGTTGTTTCGATAGTCATAATACAACGCAAGCTGGATGTCGTTATTACCGGGGCGATCCAACACAAATTGATCCATATTCCAGGCGTCGGGGCTAATCCGGTCGGGGTTACGGGTTCCATCGGTATATTGATACTTTGTAAAATCTGCAGATAAAAGGGACTTTAAGTTGTTTTTATTTTCCTCGGATGGATCCTCCCAATATGAGCGTATGGGATCCCACGCAGGCATTAAACCTTCCTCGTAAGCATTGCCGTTTTGTGTAATAATCGCTTGAATTCGCTCTGGGTGTTTGGTCGCCAGCCTAAATCCTACTGGGGCGCCGTAATCGTGTACATATATGCTATATTTCTCTAAATTTATGCTCTCTACAAATTCATTGATCAAATGAGCAAAGCTGTCAAAGGAATATTTGAAATCATCCATACTTGGTTGATCAGTATTCCCAAAACCCGGATAATCCGGCGCGATAATGTGGTATTCATCCATCAATTCAGTTATTAAATTTCGATACATATGAGAGGAAGAGGGGAAACCGTGAAGCAATAAGATTGTAGGGTTGCTTCTGTCACCAGCTTCTCGATAAAAAATATCAATACCATAAATTTTTACTGTTTTGTACTGTACGAACATCGTATCACCTCATAAGATTATTTGAATTCTTTGCCGACGTTAAGCCATCGTACGTTTGCTTCACCTCACTTTATAACCTTTATTAATTATTTTTAGTGGTTATAAACCACATCCTACATCACTTGACCTAACTTGTAAATATACTTTTTAACGGTTATAATTACTCGTGAGGTGAAACACTTGGACAAATTACTATTTTTAATAGGTGGAACGGCCTGGATAAACCTAGTGAATACAACATACATTTCTAATAAACAAAAAATTGATATCCTACAAAATCCAACAAACACATTAAGATGGTTAGAGGAAAATAACCTATTGAGAGAGTCGGATGTTTTGGCCCTAGCAGATGGGGAATTGTTTGATTCGTTATTAGTCGAGCTCCACTCGCTTCGTGATCTTAGCAAAATGATTCTCTCTGATATAGATCAACAAGGAGAACTCTCCCAAGAAAGTACGGATCAATTAAAAACAATTGTTAACCAGCTAAAAGTGAGTGTGTCGCTTGTTCCAAAGGATGAAAAAATAAGTCTGACCACTGAAGGAATAACAACGATAGATCATGTACTTTACACGATTGTGGATTCAATGATTCACACTTTGGACAGTGTTTCAAATAACCGTATTAGGAAATGCGAGCATGAGGAGTGCACGCTCCACTTCGTTGATACATCCAAATCAGGAAAAAGACGCTGGTGCAGCATGGAGCTGTGTGGAAATCGTAAAAAGGTTGCTGAATTTTATGCAAGGAAAAAGAATAAGTAGAAAAAATGATGGACTGACTGTTTGGAGGTGATGAATATGCCTTTAGAAATCGTTTTAAACCTCTCATTATCCCCTCACGAAGTGCCAGACCTTAGAGAGCGAGTGGGCTGGGGCAGAAGAGATGAAGACTATCCCGCTTTATTTGAGCGCTGTAATTTTTGGGCGGGTGTGAAAGATCATCATAATCATCTAATTGCCTTTGGCTATGTGTGTGGTATGGGGTTGGAACATGGATATATGGAGGATATCATTGTGCATCCCGAGTACCAAGGGCGTGGGATTGGAGCCCAATTGGTAAAAGGATTGTTAGAAGAGGCGGAGAGATTCGGTATAGAAATCATGACCGTATCCTATGCGGAGGACAAAGCGAGTTTTTATGAGAAGTGTGGATTTACAACAGGAGCAGGTGGAGTTTGGCGGGTAGTCAATTGAGTGTATAATGAAAAATCCTGTCTAACGCAGGATTTTTTTAATCTAGTGAGTTATTATTTTGAGTCAATCTCTTTAATTACTTTTGCAGGTACTCCAGCAACAATGACGTTGTCTTCAACATCCTTTGTTACAACGGCTCCTGCAGAAACAATAGAGTTTCTGCCTATGGTCACGCCAGGCATAATCGTTGCGTTGATGCCGATCCATGCTCCTGATTTAATATGGATGGGTTTATTATAGGTTGATCGTCGCTCTTCTGGTGAGATGGGGTGGTTGGTTGTAACCAGATTTACCTTTGGTGCAAAGAGCACCTTATCCTCGATGGTAATGCCACCCCTATCCATGAATGTACAGCCCTGATTAATAAAAACATCTTTGCCTACCCGGATATTTTGCCCGTAATCAGTGTAAAAAGGGGGCAGAAGTTCAAATGATTCATGGACTTGTTCACCGGTTAATTCACTAAATGTAGATTGTACTTCTTCTTTCGTATGATACGTATTGTTCAATTCTGAGATTATTTTTTGCGCACGCTCAATAGCTAAAGCCATTTTTGGAAATTCAGGATCTTGAATAGATATGACTTCACCACTTCTGTCTCTATCAAAAAAATCTTTTATCATTGCTTGTAACCTCCCGTTGTTTTAAAGTAGCAGCCCACCTGGCAAAAAGCCGTTTCATTTATTCTAGTTAACCTATCCTTTCATAGCCAATACCTATATCATATAATTAGTTATGTCTTTTAAGCATAGGAGGTCACTTAATGGAGATTAGAGTATTACGTTATTTTCTCACTGTCGCAAGAGAAGGTAACTTTACGGCAGCAGCTAAATTTTTACATGTCACTCAACCCACTTTATCTAGACAGATAAAAGATCTTGAAGAGGAGCTAGGAAAAAAGCTATTTGTTCGTAGTAATCACCGCATTCATTTAACGGAAGAAGGTATCCTCCTAAAAAGAAGAGCAGAAGGCATTCTTGAGATGGTTACTAAGTTAAAAGAAGACATTGCTTCAACTCCTGATACGATCAGTGGTGATGTGTTTATAGGTGGGGGCGAAACAAAAGCGATGAGACTTTTAGGTCGTGTGGCAAAACAGATACAAGATGATCATCCGAGCATTCGCTTTCACCTGTATAGTGGGAATGAGGAAGATGTGACGGAGCGCTTAGACAGAGGGTTATTAGACTTTGGAATCCTGATTCAGCCTGCTGATTTATCTAAATATCACTATATGGATATTCCTGCAAAAGATAGGTGGGGAGTTGTGATGAGAAAAGATAGCCCTCTCGCAGAAAAAAACAAGATACGACCTGATGAATTGATAGGGCTTCCTCTCATTTGTTCAAGGCAGGCTATGAAAGAATCCTATTCCAAAAACGAATTTGCCCATTGGTTTGGCGAAAACTACGATAAGTTAAACATCGTAACAACCTACAATTTAGCCTATAATGCGGCGATTATGGTTGAGGAAGACATGGGATATGCGATTGTGATTGATGACATTGTTAATACATCATCGGAAAGCACCCTATGCTTTAAGCCACTTGAACCTAAACTTGAATCTGGGTTAAGCATTGTGTGGAATAAGCATCAAGCGTTTTCTTCAGCTGCTGATTTATTTTTATCCAGGCTAAAGAATCGCTTTCTATCATAAAGGTGAGAAATCTAATGAAAAAAACTCGCCCGACTGGACGAGTTTTCTTTTTTTAATTTCGTATCAGGTAATCAAACGCTCCAAGCGAGGCCGTTGCACCAGATCCCATAGAAATGATGATTTGATTATATGCGCTATCTGCACAATCTCCGGCAGCAAAAAGTCCGCTGACGCTTGTTGAACCTCGCTTATCAACAACGATCTCACCCATGCGAGTACGTTCAACGGAATCATCTAACCATTCTGTGTTTGGCACAAGTCCAATTTGAACAAAGACACCCTGCAGCGCAACATGATGTTCTTGATCGGTTGCGCGGTCTTTATATGAAATTCCGTTTACGTTTGTGTCGCCTGTAATTTCGGTGGTTTGTGCATTTGTAATCACCGTTACGTTAGGAAGGCTGTGTAAGCGATCCTGTAGAACACTATCTGCTTTAAGCTCTGGAGCAAACTCAAGCACCGTCACGTGGTTGACGATTCCAGCCAAATCAATTGCTGCTTCAATGCCAGAGTTACCGCCACCGATAACAGCTACATCTTTTCCTTCAAATAGCGGACCATCACAGTGTGGGCAATAAGCGACCCCTTTATTTTTAAATTCTTCCTCACCAGGTACATTCACGTTTCTCCAACGGGCACCTGTTGAAAGAATGACTGTTTTAGCTTTAAGAACAGCATCATTTTCAAGTGTGACCTCGAATAGATCCTTTTTCACTAAACGTTTCGCCTTTTGCAGGTTCATGATGTCAACGTTATACGTCTTCACATGCTCTTCAAGGCTAGCTGCAAGCTTAGGACCTTCAGTGTGCGGAACACTAATGAAGTTTTCAATACTTAAGGTATCAAGCACTTGTCCACCAAAACGTTCTGCCACAACTCCTGTGCGAATTCCTTTACGAGCGGCATAAATGGCAGCACTAGAACCAGCTGGACCGCCGCCAACAACTAGGACATCAAATGGATCCTTAGCTGTTAGCTCATCGGCATCAATGCTAACACCCATTTTTGCAATCATTTCTTCCGTGGACATCCGGCCGCTTCCGAAGGGCTGTCCATTTAAGAAGACGGTAGGGACCGCCATGACTTCCTTGCTTTCAACTTCGTCTTTAAAAGCTGCGCCGTCAATCATTGTGTGAGTGATGTTAGGGTTCAACACACTCATCAAATTTAGAGACTGAACGACGTCAGGGCAGTTATGGCAGGTCAGGCTGATATAGGATTCAAAGTGATATTCACCTTCAATGCCTTTTATTTGATCGATCACTGACTGATCTACTTTTGGAGGTCTACCGCTCACCTGTAGTAACGCCAAGACAAGGGAAGTGAACTCATGACCTAAAGGAACACCGGCGAATGTAACGCCGGTGTCCTCTCCTACACGATTTACACTGAAGCTTGGCGTTCTGGGTAGAGCAGCCTTTTCAATCGTAATCTTAGAAGACATGGCAGAAAGTTCATCCAAGAGAGAGACCATATCCGAGGATACCTTGTCCTCTCCCGCGTTCACTTTAATCACAATGTCATTCTCCAAAAGTTGCATATACTGATTGAGCTGAGACTTTATCTCTGTATCCAGAACCATCTATTCATACACTCCTTAGATTTTACCTACTAGATCAAGACTAGGTGTAAGTGTTTCTGTTCCTTCTTCCCATTTAGCTGGGCAAACTTCACCAGGGTTATTACGTACATATTGAGCAGCCTTGATTTTATTTACTAGAATACTAGCATCACGGCCAATACCGTCTGCATTAATTTCAACTGTTTGAATAACGCCATCTGGATCAATCACAAACGTACCGCGATCTGCTAGACCAGATGTTTCATTTAGAACTTGGAAGTTACGTGAAATAGTTTGTGAAGGGTCACCAATCATTGTGTACGTAATCTTTCCAATTTTCTCTGAGCTATCATGCCATCCTTTGTGCACAAAGTGAGTATCAGTAGAAACAGAATATACTTCAGCACCAAGGGCTTTTAGATCCTCATATTGGTTTTGTAGATCTTCTAGTTCAGTTGGGCAAACGAAGCTAAAGTCAGCTGGGTAGAAACAAACAACACTCCATTGACCTTTAAAGCTTTCATCTGTAACCTCAACAAAATCTCCATTTTTGTATGCTTGCGCAGTGAATGGTAGTACTTCAGAACCGATAAGTGACATAAAAGAAATCCTCCTAATATTTACATCAAGCCGAAACTTAATGATAATTATTCTAATTACATACTCATTATTAAATAATTATTAGTGTTTGTCAACAGAAAGTAATTATATAAAGTTTAGCTTATTTCTACTGTGTTGTAAGTTTTGACTATTTCAATTTTAAATAATATTATCAATTATCTTCTAATGAGTGATAAAAAATTGTGACTTTATTCTCGCTTCATAGAGAAGGATTACCCTTTAGCCTAATCTTCTAAACTCATAGCTAACAGACATGCATTTTGTTTTATAATAGAAGAATAGACATTTATAGGAGGGATCCTGTGCAGGCTACATATATTTGGGAGAATCTTGAACATAAGGGGATGGAATATCTAAAGATTAGCTCTTCATCAGACCGCAGAGTTGTCACAAGTACCGTTATTCATACATTAGAGACTACGAAGATTGAATACGAAATAACTCTCACAAAAAATTGGGAATTTGTTCAGCTAATATTAAAAAACGATCAGCTAGATAAAGAACTCATACTAAATAGAAATAGGAATGGAACATGGAGGGAGGACAATACTGCAGAGTTGGATTATTTGGAGGGGGCGTGTGATATTGATTTATCCTGTACACCGTTCACGAATACCCTACCCATTAATAGATGTGGTTGGAAAAAGAATGAGCCAATACACTTTGAAATGGCCTATATAGATGCAAACGATCTTAGCATAAGAAAAGTGAAACAAACCTACACATTAATTACTCAATATCGTACTGAAAGAGTCTTCCATTACAGTAGTGGCTCATTTCAGGCCGATATCCTGGTTAACAAAGAAGGTATCGTTACAGACTATCCAGATTATTTTGGGCTATTATCACCTTCGACATAATAATGACCCAATTACTCGAGTAATTGGGTCAATTTTATAGAAATTAATTAAGGGGGTAATGAACTGTTCCCCGATCAATAGATGTTTAAACATCTATTATTACTTTATGGGATTTTATTTTTGGAGGGAAATTTCACGGGAAAGAAGAGGCACCCGAATAACCTGAAATGCGCGGAAAAAGGCCATAAACGCGCGAAAAGAGATACGAGATGCGCGGAAATTTTAATAATGCGCGAAAACAGAATCTGAATGCGCGCTTCAGCGCAAATATGCTCGATAAATTTAATAATGCGCGGAAAATGAGGGGAAGCGCGCGTTCCTAACATCTCACACCAAAATCTTGTCTATGCAGGATTTTTTCTTTTTGTATTGAAAGGTGTAGAGACGTAGTCCAAAGAGAGAGGGAATAATCATGACATCTAAAATCCTACTACAGAATAAACAAAGCTGGAATCGAGTGGCACATCATTTTAATGGAGTTGATGCGTTGCCTCATTATGGGCCGTTTGCTCAAAAAGAGGATGAACTAAATTTATTTGAAGATGTTAAAGGGAAAAAGGTATTAGATATTGGCTGTGGTAGTGGGCATTCGTTGCGTTATATGTCCAACAAAGAGGCAGCTGAGTTGTGGGGAGTGGATTTATCAGAAACACAATTAGATGCAGCAAGACAAACATTAAAGAATATGAAAACTCACTTATACTGTGGAGCGATGGAAGAGGATGTGGGGTTGCCAGTATCATATTTTGATGTCGTTTATTCAATTTATGCGATTGGATGGACCACAAATTTATCAGAAACATTCAAGCTCATATCTTCCTACTTGAAGCCAGGTGGTTATTTTATTTTTAGCTGGGATCATCCCTTATATGTTCATTTGAAAAGTAATCAGGGTCAGATCTATCTTGAAGGCTCTTATCAAGATGAGGGCAGTGTCACGTATCAGAGGTTTAAAGGCGAAGATGCCCCTATGACTATTCCAAAAAGAAAGCTCAGTACATATATTAATGAATTAATAAAGGCAGGGTTTACGATAGATACGGTTGTAGAAAGTGATGTTCCATCTGACCTTGAATCTATGGAAGAAGAAATTTCAGACAAGTATTATTCTTTATATAAAGCACGAAAATTTCCAAGTACGATGATCATCAAGGCGAAAAAATAAAGATAAAGGAGGCGGCACTTTGATAGAAGATCTCCAGGCTGTATTTATTGATCGAGATGGAACCCTTGGTGGAGACGGCCATTTTATACATCCAAAAGACTTCGCTCCTTATTCTTTCTCAAGAGGCGCACTAAATAAACTAAAACACCACCACATTAAGATATTGGCCTTAACAAATCAGCACAATATTAGTAAAGGAAAAGCAACGGAAGAAGATTTTAGACATGAGTTTAAAGAATTAGGGTTTGATGACTCGTTCATCTGTCCACATAACCCAGCAGATGCATGCAGCTGTCACAAGCCGGAAACCGGATTACTACTAGAGGCTGCAGAGAAATATCATCTAGATTTAACGAAAACCGTTGTCATCGGGGACGTAGGTTCAACAGATATGTTAGCTGCGCACCGGGTGGGCGCAGTAAAGGTATTAGTATCCACAGGATGGGGTGGGCGGTCCAATAGTGACTACCGCCATACGTGGTCAGAGGTGGAAGCAGATTATTATGCAAGGGATTTGGCGGATGCAGTGGATTGGGTGCTTAAGCAATGGCTATGACTATTATTGATTCCGAAGAGTTAGATCCTCATGTGTCGAAGCTCCTTTCCTATGCAACATCAACGAATAAAATCAAAAGTGAGTATAATCTATATGTACATAATTTCAATCGGTCACTCTATGGTTATGAAAGTGGTGGCATCATAGTCGGGTGTGTAGGAATTGAGGTTATTCATTCTGAAGCATGTGAGATAAAGCATATTGCAGTGGATGAAGCACACCGGGGTAACGGACATGGAAGTGAAATGCTACGTTATGTACGTAGCAAATACAGAAAAATAACGGCTGAAACAGATAAGGACGCCGTTCTTTTTTATAGGAGCAATGGCTTTGTCATTACAAGTCTTGGGGAGAAGTATCCTGGGGTGGAGCGGTTTAGGTGTGAGTGTGGTGTATATTAGGAACCCACTTTAAACAGTGGATTCCTTTGATGAAAAGGTTTCTAACTCTTGCGGTACCTTTTTTAAGATCTTTTCAGTTTGAGACATGATATCTTCAAATGTCTCTTCTAAGAAATCAAATTTCCATTTGTAAAGCGAATTATATTCACCAACCTGACGACGGTTTTGAGTTCTTCGTCCGTGCTTAATGTCTAAATTCATACAAATTAATTCAACCTGGTTCCGCAAAGCTATTAACTCATCGGATAACAGATTAGATTGTTCATCTATTTTAACCTTTAAGACAAATTCCTGATAATTAAACTCCCAATAGAATAACACTGCTTTCCCTTTGAACATTTTATTATTCCAACCAGGGGTCCAGTTCATTACGGGATTATTATTTCCGCTATAAATACTCCATTCGGAAGGAGATATAGACTCTAGTTTTAATTGATGATAGAGGTAATAAAAAGGTGAAAACATCGGTCTGTATCCACGATCTCTCCAATAATTTAAGTCTCGTATACTAGTCATTCCAGACATTTCACCTATTATGTTTTGGGATCGCTTAATTTCTTCCTCGAGGCTTGCTATCCAATCTATAAAAATCGTATCAGTAATGTCAGTGTCACAAAATAAGTCAATAATATGATTAACGTTACTAACGTAGAAATCCTCATTATTAGGTAACTTACAAACTTGTGAAGAACCAAATAACATTAGCATAAAACAAACATTTTCTTTATCTACTTGAACTGTATCCAGAAAGTCAGTGACTGTTCCACTAAGTTGTTTTTCATAGGGGATTGAATCCACTTTCATCTCAATAACAACATATTTCGTTGTACCCATATGTAATCTAATTTCAATTACCAAGTCAATTTTTCGTTTGCGGCCAAATGAGAATTCAGGCTTACAATGAATCGATTCAATATCTTCTTCATTAAATGGGAATGAGTTTTCACAGAACTTAAACATTCTTTTTAGTATTAAAAGCTTAGTTTGATTAGATACAGAAGAATTTTTTGTATCTAATATCCACATTATTATGCCAGTATGTACTCTTTCAAACTGATAACCTATAACGTTAACATAATTATTTCTATCCACGTAATCACCCACTTTTTTACATGTTATCATTATATATAACGGTTACTAATAATATGATCTTTAGAGTATGTACTCGTTAATTATCAATTGTGGAGATTTCGGAGTAATAAGGGTTTGAAAGGAACTTTGGTTATAAGGAGATGATTTTAAGTTGCGTTAGGTTTAGAGTAGATGTGTGGAAGATAGACATTACTTAAAAATAAAAAAGAATAGAGGGAAATGAAATGAGTGACTATATTTTTACTCAATTAAGGTTTATTCGGGCTAATACTCTTAGAGATGTTGTAGACGTTAATGATAAAATGTCTGAGATCATTCCTGTTGGCTCCAACAACAATATTAAGTGGAACCTCGGACATATTTATCTCATCCAAGAGAGATTTGCATTTTATTTTACAAAGGAAAACATGTTGCTACCGGAATTATTTATCGAGTCATTTCGTCCGGGGACAAAACCACACAGCAAAGGTAAAATTGAAGTGGGCTTTTCCGAGATCATTCAGCTGTTAGAAGGTCAGGTGGATCGAGTTGAATCAACGTTCAAAAATCGTTTGAAAGAAAAAACAAACGAATCCTATACCACATCAAAAGGCTTGCATTTATCTACTGTGGAAGAATTTCTAAGCTTTTGCTTATATCATGAAGGAATGCATTATGAAAAGGTAAAGGTTATTAAGAAACTTCTAACGACATAGCTGGTCCATACTTGAAGTAGTCTATTCTATTATCCATAAATGTATCGAAGCACGCCATATCGTTATGCTTTGAAAATAAAAAAACTCTGCGAGTGCAGGGTTTTTTTATGATTTTGGACTTTTTTTACGAGCCACGTGTAAAAGAGCATACTCCATTCTCGAATGCACATACCCCCAGTCCTCTAAATAACGAAATGCACGGAAATTCTTAAGACATGCTCTATTAATTTGAGAATCGCGATTCTTGCCTCTAAATACACGGCAGCTCGTCTTCTGATGGGAAAACGGAGTTCAGTATAAAGAGGACATTTTTTGTCCTATCCCTTAAAAACCCTAGTAAATCAATGAATCTCAAGATTTGTCTGTTTTAAGCCGTGCAACTATGCCAGTAAGCTTAGGCTAATCCAGAAAGGGAGTTGGTTCTATGAAAAAAGATGTATCCATTGGATTTATCGGGACAGGTGTTATGGGGAAAAGCATGGCCCGCAATTTGCTGCATGCTGGATATCCTGTACATGTATTTAGCCGGACGAAATCCAAAGCAGAGGAATTATTAAATGAAGGAGCGACCTGGCATGATGCTCCGGATGAGCTTGTTATGCACTGTGATGTGTTGATATCAATGGTTGGTTATCCAAAAGACGTTGAGCAAATTTATTTAGGTTCTAATGGTATCCTTCAGTCGGCAAAGCCTGAAACGGTCTTTATTGATATGACGACATCGAGTCCTATGTTAGCCAAAGAAATTGAAGCAGAAGCAAAAAAACATGATTGTTATTCGTTGGATGCTCCCGTTTCGGGTGGTGATATAGGAGCACGGGATGGAAAGCTTTCCATTATGGTAGGTGGAGATGCTGACATATTTGAAAGGGTTCAGCCGATGCTCGCAGTTCTTGGTACTAACGTTGTCCATCAGGGTGAATCCGGAGCAGGTCAACATACTAAAATGAGTAATCAAATTGCCATTGCTTCTACTATGATGGGGGCGTGTGAGGCGATCAAATACGCAGAAAGATCAGGCCTTGATCCAAACACTGTATTAAAAAGTATAGAAAGTGGTTCTGCGGGAAGCTGGTCTCTTAGTAATTTAGGTCCACGAATTATTCAGGAGAACTATGAGCCTGGCTTTTATGTAAAGCATTTTATTAAGGATATGGGTATTGCGATACAGTCTGCTGAAGAGATGGGACTGAAATTGTATGGGTTGGAATTGGCAAAGGCGCTATATAGTGATTTAGCAAATAAAGGCGAAGAGAACAGTGGAACTCATGCATTGTTTAAGCTTTACGAGTAAGGCAGAAAAAGCAGACATTCTTTGTCATTCATAGAAAGGAACAAAAGATAGCTGTATGATGCCATTTCTTAATTGATTATGGTGAAGCATATGAGGGGAGGCTTCTATGTTTTGGTGGGAACGAAATAACCTAAGGTTGATCCAAACCAATTTACGAGAGGTGGATGCCGCATTAAATGTGGATCAATTAATCTCTGATTTAAAAGAGTTCTCAGCGAACACGTTAATGATGAACGCCGGAGGAATCTTTGCCTTTTATCCAACAAAACTGAGATATCAATATCAAACGCCTTACTTGAAACAAGATGTACTGAAAGAGGTCATTGATAAAACACATCAAGCTGGAATGAAATTTATCGCCCGATTTGATTTTAGTAAGGCGCATGAGAGTATTTTCAAAGAAAAGCCAGAGTGGTTTTATCGTACGAAGGATGGTCATGAGGTAAATTACAATGGGATTGTTCATACGTGTATTAATGGCTATTATCAGCAGACCTATTCCTTAAAGATGATCGAAGAAGTCATCACAAAGTATAAGGTTGACGGTATTTTCTTCAACATGTTTGGGTACCAAACGAGTGATTACAGTAGCAATGATTACGGGATTTGTCATTGTTTAAGCTGCCAGACAAGGTTTAAGGAAATGTATCAGCTTGAACTCCCGCCATCAAATGATCGATCAAGTGAAAGGTACAAGAAATATAAGGAATTTCAATGGAGAACGACAAAAGAGATGCTGGATCGCATTCATGACTTTGTCAAAAAAATAAATCCTCATATCGCCATCAGCACGTATAACGATCACAAGGTCGACATTGTTCGTAACGAATCAAATACGAAATTAACTCGTCCGCATCCTGTATGGCTCTATTCTTCTTCTGAAAATGTAAAAGCAATAGAAGATACGTGGGAAGACAAACTGATTAGTAACTGTTGCATTAATGCGGTTGACTTACAGTATCGATTTATGGGTGTGTCCAAGGAAGAAGTAAGTATTCGGCTGTATGAGAGTATTGCGAGTGGATCAGGACTAGATTTTTGCATTATAGGCGTATTTGATGGCTATTCAGATCATAGGAACTTTCCTATCGTAAAAGAGATTTTTAGGTTTCACGAAGAGAATGAAGATTATTTTGGTCAACTAGCATCTGTTGAAGAAATTGCTCTTATCAAGCCAACAGGCCCAAGGGTTATGAACAACAAAGAGTATTTTGGCATCTTTAAAATGCTAAAGGAACAACATAAACCATTTGATGTGATCTGCCAGCATGAGCTTAATAGCAATGAAGCAAAGCTAGAGTCATTTCAACTCATTGTTATACCCGACATTAGAGAGTGGGAGGACGATCAGCTCGATGTGCTAAGTAGGATACACAAACAAGGTGTTAGGATAGTAGCGACTGGTCAGACTTTTACGGATACAAATCGTGCAGAAATCCTTCAATCTCTTTTTGATGCAACATTCATTAAGAGTACAACAGAGAATGATGCATCCTACTTACTGTCTCAAGGTAAGCAAGGTATGGAGGAAAGCTGGGTTTACATTGATGGGGCGTTTTCCATGATCAACTTTTCAGAATCAGTTGATCAATGGTTCCCTTTTCTTTCGCCATCGACCTTTGGCCCCCCAGAACGAGCATATAACCACAAGTTAAGTGATTTTCATGGAGTTGGTCTTCATCAATCAGAGTATGGATTAAATGCCTTTATCACTTGGCAACCAGGTACATTGTATTACCAGCATGGCTACGAGGAACACAAACAGCTATTCTTACATGTACTCAATCATATTGAACCTCGTTCCATTCTAAAGACAGATGCAGCTAGTAGTGTCGAGGTGTTTATAAACCGTACAGCGAATGAGAAGTATTTAGTCCAGGTCCTCAATTTATCAGGGTTTAATGGGGTCACATATACGGAACCGATTGCGATGGAACGTATTCAAATACAGTTGAATCTGGATAAAGCTCCAAAAAAAATTACCCAATTGAATCACAAAAAAGAGATTCTCTTTGAAACAGCTTCAGATGATACAATCCTTACATTTCACGTAGAGCAGCTTCACAGATATGCTGCTTATGTCATAGAAACGAACAATCAGTAACAGTCCAATGGAGGTGAAGGTATGGACAAACAAACCTATCAAAAAGATCCGGATTTTTGGAATACTAGATTTCGTCTAATTCAACCTAACCTACGAAAAATTGATGCCATTAATCTTGATATAGAAGAATTGATTAATGAGGTAAAAGAATATGGGGCAAATGCGATCCTGGTCAACGGAGGCGGAATTGTTGCCTGGTATCCAACTACAAACGCCTATCAAAAAGTGAACGAATATATGCATGGAGATTTTTTAGGAGACATTATTGCTGCTGCGCACCGAGCAAATATAAAGGTGTTAGTAAGAATGGATGTAAGTAAAAGCCATCCGTATTTGTTAGAAACACATCCTGACTGGTTCAGAAGAGACTCTGCCGGAGACATCATTAAGCATTGGGAGATGTTAACGACCTGCCCAACTGGCCCATATTGGGAGGAATATAACTTCCGTGTACTAGAAGAGCTGTTAAACAAGTATCCGGCTGATGGAATCTTCTTTAATGCCTTTAATTACTTGCGTTGTAATTGTAAGCGTTGTCAAACTTTCTTTAAAGAACAAACAGGATTTGACTTACCTACGGAAGAAAATTGGCAGAATCCAGCATGGAGAGCTTATGTATCTTATCGATATGAGAGACATGCAGATTATAATCGACGGTTAGCAGAGTTTGTAAATAAAGTCTCGCCAGGAACTGTGTTGACGATTGATACAAATATTACGTCAGATTCCTACAAAGGCATTCGTGAAAGTGGATGGCACACAGTGAACTTCTCTGAGAGTAATGGCTGCATTACAAGTGAAGCCTTTAACTTAGTGGATCGTCCTTTTCCTAAGTGGAGCTATTGGGCTGGGGAAGAAGTGAAAATAGGTAACCACTTGAAACAAACATCTATCATTTTAAGTTACTCAAAATCGATTTTTAGCCGAAGGGCAGCACAGCCAGCCGTACAGTTTGGATATGATTTAATGCAGATTGCAGCAAATGGTGGCGCGCCATTTGTAGCTCTTAGTGGAACCTTCGAGCAGGAGGATAAGCAAGCTCTTCCTATGACTAAAAAGATATACACCTATTTAAAGACATTTGATCAAGAGTACAACGATATGACGCCACTAGCAGATGTTGCGATTATTTATTCTCAAAGAACGGCAGATTATTACGGGAAGGAACATCCTGCAGAGCGTTGGCAAGCCCACTATCGTGGCATGTATGAGATCTTGGCTGAGAGCCATATTCCTTTTACTGTGCTTCATGAAGGGTGTTTGTCTATTGAGAAGCTACAAAACTATTCATGTCTCATCCTTCCGAATATCGCGGCACTTAGTGATGAGGAGGCATCTTTAATCGATAGATATGTTGATTCGGGTGGTCACATCATCTCAACCTATGAAACAGGCCTATACGATCATGAAGGACAACGAAGATCTGAGCAAGCATTAAAGTGTGTTGGCAGAGAGGTAAGAGGATCTGTGAAAAACGCATATACGTATTTGGAGGTTCGGAATCAATCATTCATAGAAGATTATCCAGACACAAGCGTACTCATGTTCACGGGGGATTTTTTAGAAACGGTTGAGAAGAAAGATCATATGAGATTAGTAAGTGAAGACTTATATGGGATTCCAAGCGTACGAAATACAACGCCTGAATTTGCTTATTGGGAGAAAGTATCTGATTCTCCTGGTCTAACAATTCATTCACATGGGGAAGGATCTGTTGCTTATCTTCCTTGGAGCCCCGATAAACTCTACCACCTGATGGGCATTCATGAATACAAGTCACTTATTGCTGGATTAGTCAAGCGTTTCTGCGGAGCCCTATCAATGGAGTCTAATGCTCCTGGAGGGGTTGAATGCCTTCTTGCTAAAAGAAAATCTGGTGGGTATCTTATTCATTTAGTAAATGGAGTGGGCACTCAAGGAAAGCCTTTAACTGAAACAGTGAAAGTAGAAGAGATTCAATTAAAGGTAAAAGGAAGATTTCAATCTGCCAAATCCTTAACAACAGGTGAGCACTATAACATTAAAAAAGATGGCGAATACTCTTCAATGATCGTACGGAGTCTGGGATTATTTGAAGCAATCATCATTGAATAGTGGTGGCTTTATGATTAAACAAGTTAGGAGTGATGAAGTTGGAGCAATCGCTTAAGACAAAGAGAGACCTTGCACCATCCTATAATAGGAATCTATGGAATCGAATTGTTTCACATAAATGGATCTACCTTCTGTTGTTACCTGGATTGCTTTATTTTCTAATCTTCAGGATCGCTCCAATGTGGGGGCTTCTGATTGCATTTAAGGATTACAATGCCTACTTAGGGTTTTGGGCCAGTGAGTGGGTAGGGCTGCAGCACTTTAGAGAGTTATTTGGGAGTACGAATTTTTATATCATGCTTCGGAACACGTTTGTTATCAATATCCTTAGCTTGGTATTCTTCTTTCCGCTGCCAATCGTCCTTTCCATTATGTTGAATGAAGTGCGCCATGATTTGTTTAAGCGTGTCAATCAATCTATTGTCTATCTTCCTCACTTTCTATCATGGGTTGTAGTCGCTAGTTTAACGGCGTTTATGTTATCAACGGATATTGGTGTATTAAATAAGTTAATCCATAGCTTAGGATTTGATCGAATTTCATTTTTATCAAATGCTAACTACTTTTGGGGTATCATCACGGTCCAGAATATTTGGAAAGAGCTCGGTTGGGGAACGATCATTTTCTTGGCTGCGATTGCCGGTGTGGACCCATCCAGATATGAGGCAGCTGTGATTGATGGGGCAAGTCGTTTGCGTCAGATTTGGCATATTACTCTTCCTGCTATCCGACCAACGATTATCATTCTCCTCATTCTTCGCTTAGGCAACATGGCAGATGTAGGGTTTGAACAAATCTTACTTATGATGAATCCACTTGTCATGTCAACTGCAGAAGTGTTTGATACCTATGCCTATACTCACGGGATTTTACAAGGTCAGGTTAGTATTGGGGTAACCGTCGGGATGTTTAAAGGTGTCGTAGGGCTAGTCCTTGTTGTAAGTGCTAATTACATTGTGAAACGAATGGGGCACGAGGGAATTTATTAAAAAAAATCTTGAGTAAGGAGGGATAGGTTTTGAGCTTTGTAACAACAAAAAAGATGACGACAGGTGATTGGATTAACTATGGTTGTCTTATTCTCATCTCAGCGATTAGTATCTTCCCATTCTTATATGTATTTAGCGTTTCTTTTACCGATCCTGAGGTTTATGTTCCACTAGGGTTCTATTTATTTCCTGAGAAGTGGTCGCTTGACGCATATTTTTATATTTTGCAAACGAATAGTTTTATTAATGCACTGAAAAGCACTGTGTACGTGACGTTTGTAGGGACCATCCTTAACGTTGTTGTATCCTTTTCAATGGCGTATGCACTGACAAAAAAGAATATGCCTGGACGCAAATATATTCTTGGCATTGTTATTTTCACGCTTGTATTTAATGCGGGGATCGTTCCTAACTATTTATTGATAAGAGAGTTAAATTTGATTAATAGTTATTGGGCGTTAATTTTAATGGCGTTAACGAATGGATGGAGTATTATCGTCATTAAAAGTTTTATGGACTCACTTCCTCCTGAATTGGAAGAAGCAGCAAAAATTGATGGAGCGAATGATATGGGTGTATTCCTAAGAATTATTATCCCCCTTTCAATGCCAGCGATAGCTGCCTTTACCCTTTTCTTTGCGGTAGCACATTGGAACACCTACTTTAATGCTTTGGTGTATTTGACTGATTCATCGAAATGGACATTACAGGTTTTGGTGAAAACCCTTGTTATTGATTCGGATTCTAATTCAATGAATACAGGTGGGGGTGGAGATGAAAGCGTTGTCCCACAGGAAACAATACGTATGGCATCAATTGTCTTATCGATGCTCCCGATCTTAGTGGTTTACCCATTCTTACAGAAATATTTTGCTAAAGGAGTGATGCTAGGGTCGGTGAAAGGTTGATTAATTGGAGGATGAACGGACATTTTTTGTACAGTAATGAATCAGTCAATTAATGTCTGTCCTGATTCTTTACGTATTCGATTAAACTTATGTTAAGAAAGCTGGCTCTATCAAATGACCATTCAACATCTGGTTCAAAATGATGAAACGGGAGGATATTTTATGGGAGCATTTTTTGGAAAGAAGTTTGTAATGGTAAGCTCGTTGCTAACTGTCTCGGTTTTAGCTGCATGTAATAACAGTTCGTCTGACCCAGTAGATAGTGGCGATTCTAACTCGGACGAACCTCTAAATATTCAAATGTTTGCGGGTCTTTATAATGAGTTACCAGAAATGGACAATGCTTTTTGGTCCGAATGGCAGGAACAGACAAACACAGAGTTAGATATTGAATGGGTCCCATCAGGAGACCTTGACACAAAAATGGATTTAGTACTGGCTTCAGGAGACCTTCCAGAAGTACTCTCTTCACCAAATGTTCGTCCACCACTAGTAAACGCGATAAAAAATGGTGCATTCTGGGAATTGTCTGATTTTCTTGGAGATTATAGCGATTATCCGAATCTTAAAAACAACCTCGCAGAAGATTGGCAGAAATATTTATCTGTAGATGGCGAACTTTACGGGTTACCACGTTCTAGGTCTAGAATGGATATCGGCATAAAAATACGTAAGGACTGGCTTGATGAATTAGATATTCCTGTACCCACTACAATAGATGAATATCAAGATGCGTTAAAGCAAATTGTTGAGGAGGATCCCGCAGATAGTAATACGCTTGGACTCATTGGCCACGGCACAATTGTTGCAGACGGAACAGATGCTTTTGCGGCAGCGTTTGGAGCCATGGATCCTTATTTTACGGATGAAGATGGATTGGTGCCGAAGCAATTGACACCGATGTATACGGATATGGTGGAATGGTTTAGTGAGTTATACGATGAAGGGTTATTAGCCCAAGAATTCTCTGTCATGAAGTTAACTCAAGCTGAAGAGTTATACAAAAGTGGTCGAGCAGCATCCTATGCAAGAAGTGTATGGTGGGATAAAGAATACGAGGATGCGATATCCAGAACTCAGCCAGATCCAGAAATTGTGAATCTTGCTTTAGAAGGTCCAGGCGGAGTAAGTGTTAATTTGGCAACTGGAGTATCGGGAGGTTATTTTATTTCTAAAAAAGTCCCAGAAGAGAAAGTCGTAAAGATTCTAGATTATCTTGAGCATACTGCTTCAGAAGAAATAACCGATTTAGCATATTACGGAATAGAAGGTGTTCATCACGAGGTTGTAGATGGACAGAAGGTTCTAAATGAACAAGGCGTGCATGAAATTAATACGACTAGTAAGGGAGCGGGCGTACTAGCTTATGCCAAATGGGGTAAGGTAGAGAGTGCTTCAGGTAGCAAAGAGTATAACGATAATAAAAAACAACAAGTGGAGCATTTTGATGAGATAGGAACTATTGATCCGATGACGGGCCTTCATTCAGATATATGGCTTACGGAATGGGCTAAGCATGTGAATGAGTGGGAAACGATGGTGACAAGAGTCATCGTAGGGCAGGTTAGTATTGATGAATATAAGGATTATATCGATTCAATCAATGAATCTCCGAGAATGATGGAAGCGTTTGCAGAACTAGGGGATGAATACAGAATATTTAATCAGTAAAGGTGATTTCTGAATCCGAAGCCACTCTGGGCTTCGGGTTTGTTAAAAGGATGGAGTGCTTAAAAAATCGTAGTAAGGAGTATGATAATGGCGGATCCCAAATTAGACGTATGGTGGAAAAAAAACCTCCGAGTCATCCAACCTAATTTACAAGTGAAAGATACTGGAAAGATAGATCCTGACAGATTAGCAGACCAACTACTTGAAATGGGTGCAAATACAGTCGTTTTTAATGTTGGTGGCATTTATGCATGGTACCCTACAGAGGTTTCAAGCCATACATTAAACAACTATCTCCCAGCTAATCAAGACTTGTTATTGAACATGATTGAAGCCGTGCATAAACGAAAGATGCGCTTTATTGCGAGATTTGATTTTAGCAAAGCAGAGGATTCCATATATTTAAGAAATCCACAATGGTTTGTAAGAGATCTTAACAACAAGCCGCAGATCATAGGTTCTCACAGACCGGGTAATTGGTCTTTATTAATGTCCACATGCATAAATGGAACATACCGTACTGATGAAGTGGCCATTCCCGTCATAAACGAGGTTATATCAAAATACCCTATTGATGGTATATTCCTTAATAATCCAGGATATATCCCGTGTTATTGTGATACATGTAAAAGAAAGTACGTTGCGTTGTATGGAGAAGAGCTTCCAGCAGAGAAAAAGCTGTTCCACCCTGAATGGGCTACAAAATGTATGGAAGATAATATTGATCGATTGTATAGTGAAATAAAACAGAAAAACGCTGATATGCCTTTAATTCTTTATTATAATCTGTATCGAGATAGCTTGTACGATCGTGCTAAAACGGCGGATATGCTCTGTACAGAGCCTCAGGATATCTTATCATTAGGGTCAAAAAATATCCCTGAATTTTGGAAGCCTGCCCTTAGTACTAAGCTTGGGCGGTCCTTAGAAAACTATCCGCATCCTTTTGGCATCGTCCATTCTAGTCCTGGCATGGACTGGAGACATACAGGATTGCCGCCTGCAGAGTATCAATTTTGGCTATGTCAAATCCCTGCAAACGGTGGTCAAATTTGGCATTCCTTAACTGGCATACCTGATACGATTCACGATAAACGAATACTTGAGGTTGTGACGCAGCATAACGATATGGTCAAAAAAGTGGCTCCATTCATGGAGAAGGCTGAAAGCAATAATGAAGTAGCGTTGGTCTGGAATGCTGCTCCATCCGGTGAAGGCTGGGCAGACGGATTATTAGAAAGACAAATCTCATTTGATGTGTTGCTCCCCGAACAGTTAGAACAACGGGATCTCGGTAAATATCGTGCAATTGTCATACCAGAAAATCTGCAATGGACGGAATCGATGCTTAAAGCACTAAACTCATATACATCTAAAGGTGGGGGACTTATAGTAGAAGGCTTGCCAGAAGATGTAGGTGCTTATGATTTACTAGGTATTGAACCTGAAACTCACAAGGGTGAGGAGTTAACGGCTTCATATCTTCGTTTCGAGAAAAACGGGAAATCCTTGCAAAAGGGTTTAGAAAAAACGGAGCTCATTGCTCATCGTGGGAATGTAGTTTATTGCAAACCTCAAGTAGGATCAGAAACATTAGCTACGCTGGTTCCGCCATTTTCTCCACTTGAAAGCGTGGGTGCTCCTCCAGAAAGAGCTTCTCTTGCTGTTGAAAAAACAGATATCCCACTTGTCATTCATAGGAAAAATGGAGATGGAAGAGTGATATTCCTCCCGTTTTCACTTAGCATGCTTATCAATGAGTTTCGTCTAAATGAGCATTATATATTGTTAGATAATATTGTGGAATATGCAGTGGGCACTAGCCTAAGTATAAAGGTAAACCATGCTCCGGGGTTACAGGTTTCTGTTTTTAAACAAGATAATGGTAATCTTTTGATTCATTTAGTGAACGGTGCTGGAAGAAGACCTTTAACTAGGAACCTCCCTATTCATAATGTAGAAGTAAAAGTAAGGTCATCAGATTTGAAAGCGCTTACTAGCGCAGATGCAGTAATATCTGGTGAAAACCTACATGTAGAAAAGGAGGATGATACGCTAGTAATCCAGCTACCTATATTAACAATATGGGAGGTTCTGTCAATATCATGAAGAACAGAATATCTGGAAAATCTAGAAATAGAACAACCTATTTTAAACGGCTAATATGGTTGGTGTTTATATGTGTATGTATACCTGTCATTTTAATAGGTAGCATCTATTATAAATTATCCGTGTCTCATCTCACGGAAGAGTTAAAGTCACAATACATGACCTCTTTAAACTCTTTTATGGAGAGTACAGAGGATCGGCTAGCCAGTATTGAATATGATTCCTTACAATTTTCGGGAAGCTTGATGGTGCGCGAATCCTTTTTTAGAGAGAATTTCAAAGACGATTATGTTTATCATGGGAACTTATTAGATTCTATGCTTTCCCGTAAAAATGTCCACCCGCCTCTTCAAGAGATGATCTACTACAATGATCAGTACGACATCGTTCTATCTACAGACTATGGGTACGTATCAAAAGATCATTACCTTTACAGTGCAGATATAGATCAAGGGTTTTCTCTAGATAAACAAGCTGGATGGATGTACTTACCGAACGCCAGTAGTCGAGGATATATCTCTTATGTTCGACTACTGCCCGTGCTCGGGTCTACTCAAGCTCAAGGTGCTGTCATTACGCATGTGAAAGAAGAAACGCTATCTCAGGAATTTCAGAAGCATTATGAGTCTAGTGACTATCTTACGTATCGAATTATTGATTCAGGTGGGGTAGAGCTGTTTCATTCCAATAGCATAGATAATCATGGTATGGACGTTTCTACAGATCCCTTATATAAAGAAATATCAGAGATTGAGTCGAGGTCCGGAATTGTATACGGGAAGGATGAGAACGGTCAGGCCACTCTTTATCTGTTTAGCAAAACATTACTTGATCGAATCTATATCACTTCATTAAGTGAAATGGCTATTGCAGAGCAGCTTGGGTGGATTAAGTTTGTCATCATATATACGGTTCTTATTTTTTTGGTCATCGGATTAATCATGTCGTATATCTGTTCAAGATATGTATATAACCCAGTAGAGAGGCTGATTCAGCAAGGGAAAAAGTTAACGGAAAAACAAAGCTTCCCTCAGTCTTCATCAAACGAGTTTGAATACATTACGGAGTGTCTTCACTACATGCACGAGCAAGCTGAATCCCTCAATAAACATTTAAAAGTCATTGAACCTAATATAAGAGATCAATTTATAGGTAAAGTCATAAAAGGAGAGATTTGGGACAAAGAAAGAATACAATCTGAAAGTGAGACTCTCCAGATAGAGGAAGATCAAATGTACACTGTCATTGTTGTGACACCGGAAAAGGCATACAAGTTTTTGCCAGAGGAATGGCCGCTAACGACCTTTGCGATAACGAATATCATGAAGGAACTTCTCCTTAAATATGAACTGAATGGCTATATCTCTAATGGAGATGGCATGGAAATCATTGCTTTAGTATATAGCGATGATATACATTCAAACGGATATATTAATCGAGACCGCTTAAATCGGTTTGCCGAACATACCTGTAATGAAGTGAAAAAGTGTTTATCGCTCACTGTTTCAGTAGGCGTTGGAAGCGAGTATTCCGGACTGAAAAAGGCGTCTGAATCCTACCAAGAAGCACTATTGGCATTACAATATCGAATGTATAAAAGCTCATCACCTATTAATTACTTCGATAGTAATGAGAACGCAAAGAAGCAGACGATGTTTTTCTATCCTAGGGACCTTGAGATGGAGATCTTAGATTACTTAAATAAAGGCGAGCAAGATTTGACTGAACAGTCTTTAAAGAAGTTTGCTGATGTAGTGAGGGCTTCTGAATCCTATAATTTGATCTATCAAAGCTATCATGTTCTGTTATCCTCAATCATTCGTTCAATTGAACAAAAAGGCATTGGATTGCTAGAAATCATGGAAAATAATTGGTTCGATCAGTTAAAAAGTAGACAGACGACAGGCGAGATTGTGGATTGGTTTATTGAAGTGTTATTCCCATTATACTTTGACATTATCGAGGAGAACCAAAATCTTAGCGGTCGAATAGCCGTACAAAAAGTATGGCAGCATGTGAAAGAAAATATCGGCATGAACATCTCACTGACAGAATGCGCCGAGTTAGTAGGAATGAGCCCCTCCTATTTAAGTAGACTTTTTAGACGTGAAACAGGAATCTCATTTGTTGATTATGTTAAGCGCTGTAAGGTAGAAGAAGCCAAAACATTATTAAGAGATAAAGACATGAACATCACACAAATTGCACAGAGAGTAGGTTATTCAGAAAGGAACCTTAGTCGTGTGTTTAAACATGCTGTCGGTATGTCACCAGGTCAATTTCGAGCAGAACATCGGTAATCATATAATTAGGAGGCGTTCTAATGGAATTGCGTGGACCCTTTGGGGTTATATATAATGCATCACTATGGGTAACAAAGCTAGCGTATGTGAATATACTTTGGATCATCTTCTCGCTAGCAGGGCTGATCCTATTTGGACTATTCCCAGCGACGGTCTCCATTTTTGCTATTATTCGAAAATGGAAAAAAGGGGACACAGATTTTCCGATCTTTAAAACATTTTGGACGTTTTACAGAACGGAGTTTGTAAAGAGTAACCAGCTTGGTTTCATCCTTCTTGTCATAGGATTCATTCTATATGTTGATCTTCGAATCCTTTATTTTTCTGAGGGATTCTTACAAATACTCTACTATCCTATTCTGATATTATCTTTTATTTTCATATTGGTATGTCTCAATGCTTTTCCAGTTTATGTGCATTATGAATTAAAGGCATTTCAAATCATTAGAACGTCGTTTATTCGAATTATCATAAACCCTATTCCTACAATAGCCATGTTAGGTGGAACAATTGTCTTGTGGTACTTGTTTACTTTCTTGCCTGGTGTCATTCCGTTCTTTGGTATCAGTTTATTGACGCTTGTATTAGTATGGTCCTTTTTTATTACGATTAAAGAGGTAAGGGGAGTTATCATTAAATGATAAATACAAATGAACATATCAACAGGCTGAGACAAAACATAAAATTTTCATTTTAAACACGAACATTGCAACAAATCCGCTCCAGGAGGATCCCTCGCACCCGCGAGGAACGGCCTCAGCCCTCGAAGCAGAAAACCACCACTTAGATGTCGGTCTGCCTCGTTCTTTTCCACAGGAGTCTCGGGTTCTCCTTACGCTCGTTCAAATAAAATATGAAAGACGAATGACTTAGAATCATTCGTCTTTTCATTATGTTTAATTACTTTTGTCCCTGCTAGTCTAGCTATCAATAGTTTGTAAATTTAATATAATGTATGATAATTAGCGAATGGAAGTGAATTAAAAAGGCAAGGGAGAGTTTCGCTTGAAGCATAGGATGGGGTTATATGAAACACCGTTTAGATCCATACAAAAAACGGCAAAGGTTTTTGAAGTAAGACTAAATGATGAGAAGAGAAGAAACATTAAGGTCGGTGATAGAATTGAGTTTGTATTAGTTCCTACAAAAGATGAGCTTTTAGAAGTGGAAGTACTTGAATTACGTGAATATCCTACATTTGAAGACATGTATCAAGACATCCCATATGACCTTTTTGATTGTAAGGGTTGGACCTTAGAAGAGTTAGTAGAATCAACATACGAGATTTATACGAAAGAACAAGAGAAGAAGTGGGGCGCTCTAGCAATTAGGATAAAGGTTTTGACATAATGAAGTGACCGAAAACCACAATGAAAAACCAAAAAAGACTAAATTCCACGCGTCATTTTTGAAAGCAATGGAAGAGACCAGGATGTTGTTCTAGGAGAGTTTGAGTGACAATTAAGACTCCGAAAAACTTTGGTCGAGGAAAGTTGGTGAGTCCTAGGTATGAAATCTGATGATATGAAAGCTACTTTGATTCCGCTCGGAATGACTTTTGGTGGTGGTCTTGGTGTCATCGTGGGCATGTTTATGGATCCGGCTTTTATTGGTCAATAAACGGCTGACTGAGGCACATACTGTCGTATCTCATTGTATAGCTCATTCCTAATATATCTTAAGAGTGGAGGTTTCTTTGTTCTTGGATAAAAGATTATTCATTATCGTAGCTGCTTGTGTCATGATATCTGCTATTTTTTTGGTCCTCTTATATTATTATTTTGTTGGCGATTCACACCATTCTACTGTGAAATTTTCGGTGGATGCTGACGAAGAGGTTGAGTTCATTTTAAAAGTTGAACCTATGGGGATACTTCAATATTCTCAAGAACATCCTATCTATTATGAAGATCAAGAGGAACGGGCAAAAGATAAGTATTTAAATCTCACTCAGAACAAGCAGCTTAGAAAAATGCTTGAGAAGGAACTTACGTATACTGTAGAGGTTTATCAGACTGACCTAGTAAAAGAGCCAGATGAACGTTTTTACTTACATCAAAACCTAGGTGATCTTATTCATTCGGAAGAAATATTAGTTACAAGAAGAACATCTCATAAGATTTCAATTGAATAAAAAGGTACGCTCTTGCCTTGAAGGAGGAAATATATGGAATATTACACGGATCGATTGCACATCAGACCGTTTAAGGGTAATGACTTGTTTGATACATATAACATTTACAATCAGGATTTTATCTGTAAATATCTTCTGCACGATAAGTGGACTAAAGAGAATATGCAGGAACAGTTTAATAAAAAGCTAGCCAATGATGCTCTCACAAAAGAAACCTCTTTGAGCTTAGCTGTCGTAAAGGATTTAGAAGTGATTGGTGATTTATCTGTTTGGTATACAGGTATGAAGGATACGGTTGAAATTGGTTATAGCTTTTCTACCAAGGCTTCAGGGAAGGGTTATGCTAGTGAAGCGGTGAAGAGTTTAGTCAACAAACTTTTTAATGAATATGGCGTGCATCGCATTCAGGCTACTTTAGATGCAAGGAATGAATCTTCAAAAAAGCTGTGCGAGCGTCTGGGTATGAGAAAAGAAGCTCACTTTATTCAAGATTACTGGAGTAAAGGTGAGTGGACAGATAGTATTGTGTTTGGAATGTTGTATTCGGATTTAGACTAATGAAAAACACCAATTCTCATCTGAGAATTGGTGTTTTTGTTTCTATTTCCGCAAAATTTTCTCCATCGCTTTTCCCTTTGCCAATTCATCAATCAACTTATCCAAATACCGGATTTCCTGCATCAATGGTTCTTCAATATTTTCTACACGGATTCCGCAAATGACACCTTTAATTAGATCGCGGGAAGGATTCATTTCAGGGGCTTCGGAAAAAAAGGTCTCAAAGTCTGTTTTGTTCTCTAGGATCTCTGCAAGCTTTTCCTGACTGTACCCAGTTAACCAACGAATGATTTCATCGACTTCCTCCTTGGAACGTCCCTTTTTCTCAGCCTTCGTCACATAATGAGGGTAGACGCTGGCGAAGCTTGTTGTATAAATACGGTGTTTAGTCATGGTATATCCTCACTTGTTTTTGTTTATTTTATCATGGGAAAGAGTCTCAATCATAGAAGTGAGTAAGTTTGAAATATTTTCAAGGAAGGTATATTTCTAAAGAGGAGGGATCTTGTGAAAACATTGATCGGGCTATTATTTGTTCTCTTTTTAACTGCCTGTGGCAGGAGTGGTGAGCTAGAGGATCGGTATTTCAGTGGGTAGTCAGACAGGAGGAACATGTAAAGCGCATTTATTTTGATGAAAATAATGAATAACCAAGTATTCTTACAATCAGTGGAGAAGAAGAGTTGTTGCCAAAGACCACCTCTTTGGATAAAATTGTATTAAGAAAGAGGTGACTAATATGGTTAACTCTCCAGCCTTTAAACAATTTTTTATCGCTTTTTTAGTGATAGTAGTGTTGATTATTATGTATAACGAAAGCACATCCCTAAAGGTGAGCTCAGTTGATTTAAGCGAGCTACCAGATGATACGTTGACGTTTGAAGGATATGTCGTTGCCAAAAGAATAAATTCAATCTGGATTTCAGAGGAGCCAGTTAGCTTTACTGGAAGGATCTTTGGTCTCTTTAGTGGCTACGGACCGGGAAGTGTGATCGTCTCTAAACATGATGAGGCGCCGGAAGAGGATTTATTTAATCGTCTTAAAACAAATCAGAAAGTGCGAGTGTATGGTGATATATTAAGAGAATCTAATCCACCTAGGACTTCAGCTTATGCTGTAGAGGTCATAGACTAAATTCTTTATAGTAAAATCAATCAGTTGATCTGATTCTTTTTTTACATTATATTTAGAGTGATCATTCTATCTAAAGGAGGGTGAGGATGAGTAAAAAAAAGCAAGCTTTATTAGAGCATTCTGAGAAGTTGTTTTATCAAAATGGATTTCATTCAGTAGGGCTAAAACGTGTTGTAACTGAGTCTGGTGTTGCCTTAATGACGTTATATAACCATTTTGATTCGAAGGAAGAACTGATTCAGGAAGTTTTGAAACATCGGGAGGAACGTTATTTCTCGCAGCTGAAATTGGCTGTTGAAAGATGTGGTTTAAAAAACCATTCTACGCTTGCATTGGAGTTAGCCAACTTGCATATTGAGTGGTTGCGAACGAGCGGGTTCAATGGGTGCATGTTCTTGCGTGCAAAAGAGGAATACTCTTATGAGAATCAAGACATTGTTAATCAAGTGTTAGACCACAAACGAACGCTTCTGTCATTTTTTCAGGAACTAGGTTTTAGTTATGCTGTGAGTGTTCAGTTTAGTATGTTGTTTGAAGGCGTGACTGCGTTGTCAGAAAGCCTCGAGCTAGATGACATAGCTAAAGAGTTTAAAGATATGATCGCACAAGTCATAGAGAAGTAAGCTAGATAAGCTGGCTTACTTTTATTCATAACTAAAAATATAATGATCGTTCTATCAAAAAAAGGAGTGGTTTTCATGTGGAAATTTGTCATGCCAGGAATTGCAATGATCGGGGTGACATATGCTTTTGCCCGTTTTAGTTTTGGGTTGTTCCTTCCTCAGATTTCTAGCACGTTAAATCTTACAGAAAGTCTTGCCGGTTCGATTAGCTCTGTTGCTTTTTTATCGTATACAGTTGCTTTGATTACATCTTCTTTTCTTATACAGAAGTGGGGTTCGTTAAGGGTTATACAATTTGCTGGAATGAGTGCCGTGTTAGGCTTACTTGGAATAGCCTTTTCTAATGGATATTATATGCTCCTCTTTAGTTCTTTTGTTGCTGGACTTGGGAGCGGCTGGTCTTCCCCTGTTTATGCTCAAGTAGCGATCACGCACTTGAAGGAACTAGATAGAGATAGAGGCAACACATGGATGAATACGGGAACTAGCTTCGGGCTTATCTTATCGGGGCCGATTGCGTTGCTGTTTACGGAGCATTGGAGACTTTCATATCTATTATTTGCGGCTATTGCTTTTGTCGTATTAGTTTGGAATACAAAGGTGATTCCTAAAGAAGGTAAATCTTCATCAAAAAGAGAAAACATTCAATGGTTCTCGCTTTTAAAAAGAGCGAAGCTTATGCTCCTCGCATCATTTATTGTTGGACTAAGCTCTTCTTTTTTTTGGACATTCTCGAGAAGCTTTTTAGCCGTCGAATATCAAATGAGTAACTTTGAAAGTGTGTTTTTCTGGGTGCTCATGGGGGTATCGGGAATTATTGGTGGTTTAGCCGGTGGTTTTATTAGTAAAGGGGGTATAGAGCTATCTTTTCGTGTCACCCTGTTATTAATGAGCACGGCTTTGCTATTAATTACAATACCTGGAGCTGTTACGATCTATTCCTCGTCTGTATTGTTTGGAATAACGTATATATGTATGACAGGAATCTTAATTGTTTGGTCCACTCGCATTTTTCCAGACCGCCCGTCTATAGGCGTTAGTTTATCCTTTTTTCTATTAGGGATTGGTCAATCTTTAGGTTCCTCGATTGGCGGTACAGTTATTGAAGCCACTTCTTATCCTTTAGGCTTTATCGTGTTTTTCCTCATTGGATTGTTGGGAATGTTTGTCCCATTTAGGAATCAAAATATCAAGGAGGTATCTGCATGAAAGAAGAAATCAAAGAGTTACTGAACGAGACGTTTAACGGACCTGATGGAACTCGGAGTTGGTACACGGAGACAAAAAAAGGTTCTGGCCTACTAGGAACAATTGAAGGAATATCAGCGGGCGATGCCTCTACAAATCTCCGGGGAACAACGATTGCCGCCCACACACATCACACGATGTACCACATCACTGTGTGTAAAAATGCGATTAAAAAGATTGATGTAAAGTCAGATTGGGGCATTAGCTGGAAGATAAAAGACGTAAGTGAAGACGAGTGGAATGAGATAAAAAAAGGGCTGGAAGATGAATACAAAGAATTCGTTGATTTAATTGATCAAAGTGAACTGTCATCGGTCACATTACGAATGATCTTAGCCAATTTAGCTCATTCAGCTTATCATTTAGGAGCGATAAGGCAGCTGGTGAAGGAGCTCTAGATGGATGAATGTGGTGGAAGACGGATGGAGTATTTTTCACGGCAGTTGAGTTATGAATACGGGTGGAGTTAATAAGAAGAACGCTTGGTCTAGCAAGCAGCTTTCTATTATGCTCCGCTCTAATTTATTTTGTGTTTATTTACTAAAAAGGTATACTGATTTCAGTGATATGTAGATTCATAAGGCGGGGATTAGCTCATGGAATAGCATGGAATCATGCAAAGAAAGGAGATTAGAATGAAAGACACTCAAGAGCACTATCAAAGGTTTCAAGAAGAAATGGGATTTGATCAATTTGATCGGACGAGTTATAAGGAACATAAAATGTTCCTACTATACATACATATGCTTCTCACAACGGAAGTCGCTGAAATAGCAGAGGAATTTCGACATCTGTTTAAGCAAACCGAAACATCTATCAGAGAAGGAAAAGATGAACTAGAAGCCTTTGAAGAGAGTAAAAAGATTATTAATGAAAGTCTCGGGAAAGAATTGGCGGACTGCCTTGCTTATCTCTGTAAATTATCTAACTATTTTGATTACAACCTTGAAGATGAGCTATATAAGAAATTAAATGAAATAAAAGAAGAACGTAGGCAAACGTAATAGATATGGGGGTTATGTAAGTGGGTATTCTTGTTTTTGTCATTATGATTATTTTAATGGTTGTTTTATTAGATCTTGAGAAAATTAGAAAGCAAAATGATAAAGTGATTAAGCTGAATGAAGAGCTTGTTGAACAGAATGGTAGAATGATTTCTTTATTAGAAGAGAAAAAACATGAATAGTGTAGTAGTGGGCAAGTTATTTCGCTTAGCTAAGTAAATTAGGTATACTAATTTTAAAAAAAGAGCTAGCCTAGGAGGAATTAGTGTGCAGAAACTATTAGAGCAACTCACGGGATTACATGGTCCATGTGGGAATGAGCAGCCTGTTAGCAAGTGGGTGAGAGACCGGGTAACAGCTCTTGTAGATGAGGTTCGCGTTGACGCACTTGGCAATGTGTTCGCCACAAAAAAAGGGACAAAGCCTGGTCCTCATGCTGTGATTACTGCGCATATGGATGAAGTAGGTTTTATCGCTAAGAAAATTGAAGAGAATGGATTGATCCGCTTTGAGAAGCTAGGCGGCAATGATGATCGACTTCTGCTGACACAAAAGGTGCAGCTACGGACAAAAAAAGGCTTTTTAACAGGTGTAATCGGAAGTATATCCGCTCACTATGCAAAGTTTGACGATGCATCTAAGGTGCGAAATCATCGGCAGTTATACATAGATATTGGTGCGAAGGATAAGGAGCATGCGCTTGAGTTGGGGGTTGAGGTAGGGACTCCTATCACTTGGAAACCAAACATGGAGTATCTCGGAAATGAGAGCACGGGCCGTTTTGTCGGAAAAGGATTTGATGATCGTGCAGGGTGTGCAGTGATTATTAAGTTGTTAGAAGAATTAGATGGTGTGGATTTTGCTGGTGCGGTGACGGCAGTGTTTACCGTCCAAGAAGAAGTGGGATTACGCGGTGCTCAAGTAGCTGCGCGTCAGGTTGATGCCGACGTTGCGATTGCACTTGATACCACTGCGGTGAGCGATACGCCTGAAGAAACGATGGATCGTTCCCTTGCTCTAGGGGCAGGCACGGGCATCAAGGTGCTGGACTTCAGTTTAATCTCTCATCCGGCTGTGCGAGACAAGCTGATTCAGCTAGCGGATGAGCAGGAAATTATTTATCAGAAAGAGATTTTCCCTGGAATTGGCACCGACGGCGGAGCCATCAGCCTAGCAAACGAAGGTATCCCTACCGGAGTCCTATCCATTCCCTCGCGCTACGCCCACTCCCCGGTGGAAGTGATCGATATGAAGGATTTGCTCGCAACAAAAGAACTGCTCAAAGTATTTATTCTGTCTCTTGAGGATGGGATGAAGTTTTTATTCATAGAAGACTAGATAAGACGAGGCAATCTACTGTGATGACAGTGGATTGCTTTTTTTGATTTGGAGGGGAGTGAGTATGGGGACGGAGTGGCGCGGGGAGGAGAGGGAATCGGCGGGAGGAGGTCTAAAGCGGCGTGAGAGGAGCAGGAATCGATCCATTGTGTCAAGAGGAATCAAGGATGTAGATCTTTATTCAGTCACTTTTGTACATAATTAAGTTAGTATTTAAAATGAGAAGCGGATATCAGGAAAGAGGGTCAGATATCGGAAAAGAGGGTCAGATATCGGAAAAGAGGAGCGGATATCGGGAAAGAGAAGTCAGATATCGGGAAAGAGGGTTGGATATCGGGAAAGAGAGGCGGATATCGGGAAAGAGAGGCGGATATCGGGAAAGAGGGTTGGATATCGGGAAAGAGGGTCGGATATCGGGAAAGAGAAGCCGATATCGGGAAAGAGGGTCGGATATCGGGAAAGAGGAGCCGATATCGGGAAAGAGCGACTGATATCGGGAAAGAAGCAGGATCCTAGGCACCGAGCGAAGAATGTAATGAAGACAGCAGCAGTTCTACATAAAGGAGCTTATTATATGCCATACACTACACTTAGCCACATTCCTTCTAAAGATCGAAAACATTACATTCCTTATTTACTTATGGCGGATGAAGCCGAAATGATTCCAGCCTATCTTACTAAAGGAGAGTTGTACGCTATCCTTTCTTCAGAGGAAGAAATCATTGGGGTTGCGCTTTTTATAGCAATAGACCACGAGACGGTTGAGTTAAAAAACTTCGCGCTTATTCCTGAGGTCAGAGGAAAGGGGATAGGAAAAGACGTTGTCACGTCTTTTTTCATTAGATTTAAAGATAAGAACTTTAAGAAAATGATCGTGGGCACAGCCAATTGCAGTATTGAAAATATTGCCTTTTATCAAAAGGCGGGATTTAGAATGGAACGGGTGGAGAAGGGCTTTTTTCTCAAATATCCTGAACCTATATTTGAAAATGGGATACAGGCAATGGATATGATTGTGTTTGAAAGGGAGTTATAGATCTTGTTGCAGATCTAACTCCATCCATTCATCTGAATCTTTAAAGCCGAATTTTTGATAGATAGGTCTTCCTAATTGAGAGGCTCCTAGCCACATTTTAGAGATGCCCTGTTGTTTTGTTTCATCTATTAACATGTTTAGGAGTTTTGATGCGATCCCCTTTCCTCGATAACTGTCAGCTGTATACATGTTTGTTATATATGCTTTCTTTCCAGTTTGATTGGTGTAGGAGGGAGGAAAGTCATAGATCATGATAGCGCCACAAGCAATCATTTTATCTTGATCCTCCACAACTAATTGAATAAGTGAGTTGTCTTTCAATTTATTAGTAAAGAATTCGTACAGCTCAGTATCAATATCTTTATCGGGGGAAATCCCTTCGTCCACTAGTTGAATTTTTCTCAAAGCCACTAGCGAGTCTATATCAGCTTCTGTTGCTTTTCGTATGTTCATGTCCTTTTGCTCCTGTCATTCAATAGATTGAATTCATTATAACTCAAATTAGTAAAAACGATCCAATTTAAGACGTTCTTAAAGGGAGGCAGGATATTGAGTCAAATCAAGATTTACGGTGAGAAACAGCACCTACAACCTATTAAACAGAGCCTTTCGGATATTATCCATTCGTGTATGGTAGACGCACTTCACCTTCCTTCAAGTAAGAGGTTCCATCGCTTTTTTCCAATGGAGAAAGAGGACTTTTACTATGCGGATGGGCGGACGGAAGCTTATACCATTATTGAGATTAGTATGTTCGAGGGGAGGACAATGGAAGCGAAAAAGCAGTTACTAAGGCTCTTATTTAAGCGTATTTATGAACATCTTCAGATAGACCCTAATGATATCGAGATGACTATCTTTGAAACACCCAAGCATAACTGGGGCATTAGAGGACTACCAGCAGATGAACTATCTCTAGACTATAATGTAAAATGTATAAAGGCATTGGAGGATCAAATGAAAAAAATAGTAGAGCAATACAGTCAGACTATATCTGAGATTTCTATATTAAAGCAGATGGATGAGATTTTATTAATTACTTCTATTAAGGAAGGAAGTTGGTCTATTAGAGAGATCATTGCTCATTTATATGGGTGGGACGACTATAATCTTAAACATATGATAGGAAGTATGGCACCCGGGGCAAATCTGCCAGCGTTTCCTGATCACGATGCACAGAACGAAAGAGCAGTGGAGTCCCTTAAAAACAAAACCGTTTATGAGATCATTGATCTGTTTACTGATAGGAGAAAAGAGTGTGTAGACGCTATTTTAAAAGTTGAACCGAAAACCAGATTTACAATAGGTGGTGGAAAAAGAGCCTTTTCTGCTGAGAGCTTTATAAAAATTTTTGTGAAGCATGATGCCCATCATTTGGGTCAGATTGATGCTTTTATGAAGAAAACTCTTACTTAAAAATAAAAGGAGAAACCCCTTGGAACAATACATAGATCGCGTACTTCAAGATTTGTCTGAAAAGAATCTCCAGTCTTACTGGCAGGATTTTAAAATGGTCGCTTATGCTATTTATGATAAGCAAACGGTTTACTTGTTTAATCATCCTAGTGTTTTAAGCGGACAGTTGTATCTAAAGCTGCTGTGGGATTCTCGTTTTTCGGGGTGTACTCTAATTCTATTTGAGAACTACCCTACAACTATTGTAGACGTTCATTTGTATGATGAGTATGAATCTATTTATTCTATTCTTGTTCATGAGTTGTTTCATGGATTTCAGTATATAAATGGAGAGCGTCGCTTTCCCGATGAATTGCTAGGGATGACGTATCCAATGACAGAAATAAATGTGGAGCTCCGTAATCAGGAGAGAATGAGCTTACTCCATGCGGTTTTAGCAACGGATGCGGATAGCAGGGATCAATGGATTCGTGAATTTATTGGTTTGCGGGAGAAAAGAAGAGATGAGCTACGAGATTATCTAAATTATGAACTGCGAGTAGAAGCGATTGAAGGTCCCGCTTGGTATGTTGAATTAATGGCATACCATGAAAAAAGTTCACAGTCCATAGAATCTCATAAGAAGAGTTTTATATCGTGTCTTCAAGATCGGATGGCGTCATCTCAAAACATTAGAAAGAGTTGTTACCATTCTAGATTAGCTATATGTCTTTTATTAGATGAAGTAGATGTGGATTGGAAGCAATCATTTATGATATCTGAGTGGACAGTTTATGATCTTCTTAAGCAAAACTTTCCTATTGCTGGGGAGGATACTTCAGAAGTGACCATCACACAACACAAGAGACAAAGGAAATTTGCAAGATTATTAACAAAAGTAAAGTTGATACTATTGAAGAATTTAAAGCACTAGCAGGCTATCATCTTGTAATTGAAGGAGAAATGAAGGTTACATCCTTTGACCCTATGAATGTAATCGCATTTGAAGATATACGTCTGTATCAAACATTCTTGAAAGTAGTTATCCATAATAAGGATTATTATATTCAGCAGCCCGTGCTGGCTGAGTTTCATTCAGATAATAAGAGCATTAAATTGATACACGTGAATAGTGAGAACGCCCCCCTAGTACATCCTGATGCGCTGGTCATTAAAGGCATTGGAGAAATAAAGGGATCCTATCAGAAAGAAGGAAATACTTTTTATCTAAAAGCATAGTATCAAGGTAAGTCCGAAACATTCTTTCGGACTTTTTTCAACGTGTGGAATGCAGTGGTGACGGCGATTTCACTAGATTTCTTATCATTACTTAAAATAATTTTTTAAAAAAAGTGATCCTCCTGCCCAATGTTCTCGTTACCTGATTAGATTAACCAAATCGAAAAGGAGAGAACAAAACCATGAAATTTAAAAAGTTTACTGCCGTTGCACTGGGTGCAGCACTCGTTGTACCATCGTTCGCACAAGCTTCAGATGGAGGGGAAAACGGATTTTCAGGAGCGTCTGATTTACGCGCAGATTTAGATCATCTATTATCGGAGCACTTTGTTCTAGCTGTTTCATCGATGCAAACTGCGTATGATGAAGCACCGAATTGGGAAGAAGTTGAATGGGCGTTAGATGAAAATGTGAAAGACATGGGTACAGCCCTTGAGCCACTATACGGTCAAGAGGGAGCAGATGAATTTGTTCGGATCTTTGAATCACATAATGGATACACAGATGATTATGTTCAAGCTGTAAAAGACGGAGATGATGAAGCAAAGCAGGAAGCTGAAGATAATATTGCAGGATTTGCCGATGAATTTTCTACCTTCCTTGATGGTGCAACAGAAGGGAATCTTCCAAAAGAAGCAGCGGAAGAAGCTTTGGTAGCACATGAAGATGACGTACAAAAAACGTTTGATTATTATGCAGCTGGTGACTACATGGAATCCTACACAGCTTACCGTGAAGGGTACGAAAGAATGTATGATATTAGTAAAGTATTATCAGGAGCGATTGTTGCACAGTTCCCTGATATGTTCTCAGGGTCGGTTGATTCACCAGATGCAGAATTACGTTCTACACTGAACCACTTAGCTGGTGAGCACTTTGCTTTGGCTTCACTTGAGCTAGAAAAAGGCTATACACAAGCGGATGACTTTGACTTTGTCACGTGGGCTGAAGATGAGCACACTGCTGACTTTAAGGCAGCAATTGAAAGCATCTATGGTGCAGAAGGTGCTGACCAATTCGAGGCAGTATGGCAGCAAGACCACATTAATGCCCAAAGTGATCTAGCGATTGCGACGCTTGAAGGGGACGACGAAGCACGTGAACAAGCTATTGAGCACCTTAAAACGTTCTCTCATGACTTTGCTGAATTCTTAGATACAGCTACAGAAGGAAATCTTCCTGCAGAAGCTGGTCAAGAAGCGATCTGGATGCATGAAGAGCAAGTCATCAAGACATTTGATCATTTTGTAGCAGAAGAGTATGAAGCAAGTGTACAAACGTATCGTGAAGGCTATGCGTTCATGTTTGGAATTGGTGAAACGTTAGGCGGAGCAATTGTCACGCAAATGCCAGAGCAATTTGGCGGCGAAGCAATGCCTGAAGAGATGCCACAAACAGGGTTCGGTGGAAGTGAACAGAATTCAATGATGGCATGGTTAAGTGCAATGGCAGCAGCTGCACTAGCTGGTTTGTATGTAATCCGTCGTAAAACGAATCAAGACAAGGCCTAAGTAAGAGGTCGTTACCTATTAAGAAAAACCCCTTCTAGTAATATTCACTACTGGAAGGGGTTTTTCTTTCTGCTTGTATTTTTTATACATTGATTTCTAAACAAGTATGGGGCAGAATAAATGCAACTAGTAGCAGTTTAGAAAGGGTCATATATATGTCTATTATAGATAAATTGAAGCTCAACAGCTATAAACACTTAGTTGTTCTTAACCAACCGGACGACTATCAAATATTTGAGGAACAGGATACAAAGTTAGGTACAGAGCATGACGCTATTTTTATCTTTATTGAAACGTTACATGAGATGGTTGAACATACGCAGCGTGTAATGGATCAACAGCCATTACTTGATGGAGGCTATTTATTTTTTGCCTATCCAAAGATAGGAAATAAGCGCTATGACACCTCTGTGCATCGCGATGAAATCTTTCCTGCCTTGAAGGTTGGGGAGGATGGCTATATAGGTGATAGTGATTTAAAATTCTCTCGCATGGTCAGCATGGATGGAGTCTTTACGGTTGTTGGTATTAAACGAACCACAAAAAAAGCTAAGAAATCTTCTGCGGCTAGTCAACGGGTAGCGGACTACGCGGACCGTATAAAAGAGGTTGAAGGCATGCTTGTGGACCATCCGCAACTGTTGTCGTTTTTTCAACGTCTTACCCCGGGATATCAGAAGGACTGGGCGCGGCACATTTTCTCGGCTAAACAGCAATCCACTCGTGACAAAAGGGTTAATCAGATGATTGAGGTTCTTTCAGAAGGGTATAAAACCATTGCATTGTACCGACAGAAGAAAAAATAGCTGATTCCATTAAGGAGTGCATGTTATGCATACATTTAATATTCCGTTATTGACCTTTCTTGCCTTGATTATTGCTTTTGGAGTACTTTATTTACAGTTACCTCGCTCAAAACGTAGGGTTAAAATTGCATTCTTTTTCTTTTTGGCTATCTCCGCTACTCCACTGATCTACATCCTATATGATGATTTTACTCATGCGTATCAGGATGCAAATATTGGACTCGGGTTGGCTTATTTTTATACATGGTTTATGACTGGAATAGTTGCAATCATGGCTATCATTTGGTTTCTACTCAGAAAGAAAAAGAAGCATAGTTAGCTTCTTTTTTTAGTTATTTATTATAATTTCACGTACCGCATTTAAAGTTGTAAACATGTTAGCCTTTCCATAATTAGGGTATAGATCAAAAAAGCATATAAAGGAGCGGGTTCATATGACGAAATTAAATTGGTCTAAGTTTAATAAACCAATGTTTACTCCAGTTATTGATCGGTTTATTATTTTAGGCTTATTAATGATTATGTCTTCACTTAGAATCTTTGCGGGTGATTTTTTTCGATCATGGCAAGGGCTTCTTACAATTCTCCTTGGCTCGGTTGTAATCGTTGTATTTTTAATGTACGTAGGGAAGCAGTGGAGGGAAAAGCGTGGTATTAGTGATGAAGATATAAAGCCTAACGAAAAGACGGAGAAAATATTCATGAACATAGCGGTTGGGATATCGGCATTTTTTTTCATTGGATTACTCATTCTAAATGTAGTCGCATTTGACTCGTTTAACTGGGCGCTCTTTTTATTAACAGGATCAATTCTTATACTCTGTCTAGGGATACGATTTATTCGTGGCAAACGTCTTGAGAATAATGCCACTACAGAATAGGTAACACGTAGGTAAATATAAAGAAGTGCAAACACTTAGGTTTGCACTTCTGATACCTTCTATCTACACTTCGTCCTTCCACACTTCCAGCTCTGTTTCTTTCATTTGGTCTTCCGTACTTTGAGGGAAGGCGGTACGGAATGGGTGATGGTCGGCAGGAATCACTTCAACCATCTTCGCAATCATTTCTTCTGGGTCATGCTGTTGGTCCAGAATTTCTTCTTGCTCAGAGATTGAACTCTCAGGCGTAAAGTTCTTATCTGAGTCATACCATTTCCATCTTTCTTCAAACATGCGATCGTTGAATCCAGTTTCAAATGGGCCTGGATTGATAGTGGCTACCTGCACATTAAATTCCTTTAGCTCCGCTCGTAGTGTTTTTGCAATGGCTTCAACAGCATGCTTGGTTGAGCTGTATGCGCCTAAGTAAGGCATGGCAACAATTCCGACAATCGAGCTTAAAAAGACGATTTTTCCAGATTTTTTCTTAATAAATTGTTTAGCGGCATGTTGTGCCGTCTCAAGCGTGCTGAACACATTTGTTTCATAAATGTCTCGCACACGGTCTACAGGGATTTCTGCTAACGGACCGCCTTCTCCAATCGCTGCATTGGCTACAAATACATCAAAATCAAATTCGTTGATTAAAGATTGATCACGTTTATTTCGAATGTCGAGCTTAATAACCTCAAGCTCCACACCTTCTTTTTTAGCTACCTCTCGTAAGCTTGTAATCTGTGGAAGATTTTCAACTGCAGCTATTACTTTATGACCTTGTTTTGCAAGTCCCAGTGCTGTGCCTTTGCCTAAGCCGGTGCCAGCTCCTGTAATAAAAATTGTCTTAGCCATCGTTTGTTGCCTCCTAGTTATCGTTGTGTAATGGGCTATTCCCATTCTATTTTGTTATTAAACCGGAAGAACAGGATTAAAAATACAAAAAAGACCACCAGATTTACTTGGCGGTCTAGGGTCTACCTAGTTTTCTAATGCTTCTATAATTAAACTCTGCACTCGATTATTGGTAAGAAGACCAAGGTGTGTGACGCCTGTTACGTGGATATTATTTGCGCCTGTAATACGAGATAAGCTATTGGCAACAATTAGATCAGAACTACTATAAATGGAGGTGAAATCTACACCAGCAGGCACAGAGCTTGCTCCTAGGCGATTGGCGCCACCAAGTGTAATGACTTTATCTACGTTACCAACACCATCTAGCTGAGTGAGATATCGTAATGTATTAGAGCCTCCCATACTGTGGGCAATGATATTGACTTCATCTACTTCATATTGGCTAAGGACATCATCAATAAAATCTCTTAATTGACGAGAGTTTCGTAGATTATTACCGGATCTATCATCAAAATCAATAGAGTGTAAATCAGCCCTGTCATACCCTGCATCTCTCAAATGCCTTTCTATGCTAAAAAAGTTATAGCCAGCTCCGCCAATACCATGAACTAACACGACCGGTTTCTCGAAATCAATACTTGCTGCTTCCTGTGCCTGAGCTTCAGAATTAAGAGACATACTCAACGATAGAGCAAAAAGTAGTGTGGCAAAAAATGATAAACGAACAAACTTCATTAAAACCCTCCTAATAATATATTCAAGGGAAAGAATATCATCTATTGGAACCTCTTTGTCTGTAATGTGAGTTATCCCAATAAAGACAAGTCTTAACTATGTGTTGTTATGTCGTCCTTTTGTCACATGATGATGTACAGAGGGGCTGCAGATGGGAGTCATCAAAAACAAATGACTTGAAATATATTGACCGCAACAAAGTAAGCGCTTACAATTTTAAAAGGAGTGAGATATTTATTAAAAGGAGCTGTTTAAATGGTAAAGGTTTTAAAGATATGGAGTATGCTGTTACTCGTTATTTTACTAGTAACTCCGGCACAGATAGCTAGTGCAAATGCTGTAGATGACCTAGTCTGGGAATCGATTACGTTTGGACAATCGACGGATTTAGATTTTGCTGCAAATACGCTACCTGAAAAGGTGGGTGTAAACTTCGCGGAACCCGAGTTCCCTGGAACGATTGAGGGCGACATTTTTATGGAGAGTCGTGGTGGAAAGCTTGCGCCTGGTCATGATGGCTTAACTTTTTACTATACAACGCTTGACCCACGCACGGATAATTTTGTTCTAGAGGCAGATCTAACCTTCCATCAGCTAGGACCAGAAACGGGTGCGTCTCCTAGTGGACAAGAAGGGGCAGGCATCATGGTTAGGGATGTAAATGGAAGTCCGCGACAGGACCCGATGATCCCTGGCTACGAGGAGGTACCTGCTGCCTCTAACTTAGCAGCAGTTGGTTTGATGCGAGGTGGTGTAAGTGCACTAGCGAGAAAAGGGGTAACAGAGCCATGGGGCAACCCGGGCAGTACGTGGATTAACAATGTGATCCCAGGGGTGCCGAACCTACCCATGGATACACCAGTGAGGCTAAAGCTAGAACGAACAGATACGGAATTCGTCATGTCAGCAACATTTACCCATGTAGAGGACGAACCTGTCTTTGAGCAACGTATCGCAGGAGCGGACCTAGTACAGGTGATGGACCCTGAGGCGATGCAGGTCGGATTTTATGCGGCTAGAAACGCGGAAATGACGGTAAGCAATGCAAGCCTTTCTATTAGTGAAGCAAACACAATACCAACACCTGAACAGCCAGTGGCTGAGCCGGATGCCGAGGTTCATATCGTGTCAGCACAGGAGACTGGCTCGGATACCTATGAGTTCAAAACGTTAGCTAACTATGAGGGGACGTTGACGCTGTGGAAGGACGGAGAAGAGGTTGTAACAAATGAGGAAGTTCAGGCAAACGAGGTGTTTGTTTATTCATCAAAGCTACATAATGAAAAGACCTTATTTGAATTAAACTATAGGCCAAGCGGAGCTCCTTCAGATGAAGCAATTAAAAAGGATCTAACTGTAACGAAACGAGTATTCAAAGGTGGACCGGGGCTATTTGTCGCTCCTAATGGTTCAAAGGAAGCAAGCGGAAAAAAGAATGATCCACTAGATTTGGAAACAGCGATTAAGTATGTGAAGCCAGGCGAATCTATTTTCATGCGCGAAGGAATATATTCGAAGGCAATCACAATTAGCCAGCCTTATAGCGGCGAAAAAGGAAAGCTAAAGTCGTTAGTTCCTTATAAAGGGGAAACCGTTGTGTTTGATGGAAATTATCAAGAGGGAAATCTCATTAGCTTAAATGCAGATTATTGGCACATCGCTGGATTTGAGCTGACCCAATCAACGGGGAATGGGATGAGAGTAAACGGAAGCAATAACCTCATTGAGCTAATGACCTTCAGTTATAATCAGAACACGGGTTTTCAGATATCAGGAAGTGGGACAGACCCGGACAAATGGCCAAAGCATAATCTCATAATTAATAGTGAAGCCCATGATAATCGCGACCCTTCAGATATTAATGCCGATGGATTTGCGGCCAAGCTTGGCGTAGGGGAAGGAAACGTCTTCCAAGGAAATATTGCGCGTAATAATATCGATGATGGCTGGGATTTATATAACCGCACAAACGAGGGTGCCAACATGCCAGTCACTTTAAATGGTAATATCTCTTATTCAAATGGCAAGCTTAGTGATGGATATAACGAAGAGGGTACATCTGGTAGTGGCTTTAAGGTTGGCGGGGAAGGACTTCCTGTCGCCCATTCACTTAAAAATAACTTGGCTTTTGATAACAATATGGATGGGTTCACTGACAATTTCAACCCAGGCCGAATCGTCATGAAGAACAATACATCCGTTGATAACAAGCGATACAATTATATCTTTAGAATCAATCCGTACTTTGAGTCCGAAGATCAGGGCGTATTTAAAAACAACATCTCCTTTCATACAGATCCAGAACATGCACTTGGTGATTTTGTTTCCGGAGTAGTAGATGAGACCAACTTTTTCTTTGATGGCACACAAACGATGAATAGTGAAGGGATCATCATTGACGAATCTCATTTTGAGAGCACGACGATGCCTGATTCATATGAAAGAGATAAGGATGGAGCTCTTCTCTGGGGTAATTATATGCGACTATCCGGAAGCAGCTCCTTAATAACGGCAGGAGAGAATGGAAGCTATGTAGGAGCTTTACCACCTACAAGAATTTCTAAGAATCCCCCTCTTCCCAAACGACCGGTCACTCCGCTGGGACCGCCTGTGATTCCACCAGGTCATAAGGATAAAGATAAGTAATATAAGAGCAGTGAACCTTTATTGAGGGGCACTGCTTTTTTTTAATGTAATTTCTTTATTCTTTTGATATCTCTTATAGGAGACATACCAAACATACGAGAATACTCACGACTGAATTGAGAGGGGCTTTCATAGCCTACTTGGAAGCTGGCGCTTGCAGCATCAATAGCTTCAGAAAGCATAAGTCTTCTTGCCTCTTGAAGCCGTATTTGTTTTTGAAATTGTAGCGGGCTTGAACCTGTCACTTGCTTAAAATGATGATGTAGTGAGGACTCACTCATGCTAGCGGTTGATGCTAGTTTTTTTATACGTAAGGGCTGAGCGAAGTCTTGTTTAATTTGGTGGATTACAGTAGCTACACGCTCTGTGTGGCTTCCAGTGATGGCGATTTGTTTTAAAGCGTCTCCCTGTTCATTTTGCAAGACTCGATAAAGAATTTCCTGAATGATAGATGAGGAGAGAATAGGTATGTCCTCTGGAGTATCTAGGAGACGAACCAGTCTTAACACGGCATCAAGTAAAGAGGAATGCATATTGCTGATGTATAAACCACGCTGGGAGTCCTCCGTTTTTCTGTGGAGTTGTTCAGCCTTGGTGAGTAAGTCAAAGATTTGCTTCGGATCAAAATCTAAACGAAGACACAGATAGGGAACGTCCCCAGACGCCTCAATGACTTCACCGGATAATGGCAAATCTACTGACACTACAAGGTAATGGGCAGGGTCGTATTGATAAATGCGGTCTGCTAGGGTCACGACCTTTGATCCTTGAGCAATAATACATATTGCGGGTTCATGTATCTGATGGATAGGTTCAGATGTCTCTGAGGCACGAATGAAACGTAAGCGAGGAATCTCGGTTGAAAAAACGCCATCCATCACACAGTAACGCTGAATGGTTTGTGTTAATTCTGTTTGTTGCTCTTTAAATAGATTATTTGCAATTTCCTCACTCATAAAGTCAACTCCTTTGTTATGCATTAAATCAGTCTGGAGGATTAGGCAATGATCGGCTGTTAATTGGCTACCTGAGAAGACAGGATCTATCGCATACTATGAAAAAAAGAGGTGATTAAAATAGTGCATGAACTAAACAAAAAATCACATTCATATGTCGGTATGTGGGTGACGAGTGACGGCTATATACGACACGAGCTTCTACCTGATGGACGGTATGATGAGGCGCGAGGAAAAAGAAAAAGTGCCTATCAAGGTAAGTATACCATTACAGGCAATCATATTGATTACTTAGATGACACTGGATTTACAGCAGATGGGTACTTCCAAGAGGGTGTTTTGTATCATGCAGGCATGATTCTTTATCGTGAATCGAAGGACGCTTAAAATCAACAAAATAGGAGGAGGCTGTTATGTCTAGTATTGAAGGAAAAGTTGTTGTCATTACGGGTGCAAGTAGTGGAATTGGCGAAGCGACAGCACGGCTGCTTGCTAGTAGGGGAGCGCAAGTAGTTCTAGGTGCAAGGCGAATAGCGAATTTAAGGAACATTACCTCATCCATTCGTTCAGAAGGGGGACGTGCTGACTACCGTGAGCTTGATGTAACCGATGAAAACCAAATGATAGATCTCATCCAATATACAATGGATACATTTGGAAAGGTTGATGTCATTGTAAATAATGCTGGGATTATGCCCTTATCAAAACTTGAAGCTCTTAAAGTGGATGAGTGGAATCGTATGATTGACGTAAATATACGGGGCGTCCTGCATGGAATCGCAGCAGGTCTTCCCATTATGAAGGAACAAGGAGGTGGCCATTTCATTAATATTTCCTCCATTGGTGGTCATGAGGTCTCACCCACAGCAGCCGTATATTGTGCAACTAAATTTGCTGTTCGCGCCATCTCTGAAGGACTTCGAATGGAAGTTGGTAAGGAGATCCGAGTAACTAACATCTCACCTGGAGTAACGGAATCTGAGCTTGCGGAAAGTATCTCAGATGAGAGGGCGCGTCAAGTAATGAAGGAATATCGCAAAAACGCCATTCCCTCAGAAGCGATTGCACGAGCAATCCAGTTTGCAATTGAACAACCTGCTGATGTAGATGTAAATGAAATGATTATAAGACCTACTGCTAATGAAAACTAAGGATGATTGGAAAAAGACTCGTTAACAATGTTAATGAGTCTTTTTTCTATAGATGATTAGGCCGAAGATTCAGTACCAAAAGGAATGGTGCGCAGTGTTACCTCAAATTCTTGGTTCTCTCTTTTCACTAATAATGTCACGTCACGATCGACCTCTAAATGAGAGACGGCCAGCTCAGCTGCATCATAGTTAGATACTTTTTCATTATTCACTTGGAGGATATAATCCCCGCTTTGAATCACTCCATAAGCAGGAGTGTTAGGAATCGTTTTTACTACCTTCACACGATGGTTTTCTGTACGATTCATCAGGCCCAACCAGCTTTTCCAAAAGGCGTCGCGAATATCAACGTTTTCTTCAAGTACTTTTTTAAAATTAAGTAAGAACTGATAGGTACCAAAGAGCATGTTTTCCATTAGGGATAAACCCAAATCACCAAACCAATCACCCGTATACTCAATATTAACGTTGCAACCACCTTCTACCGGAGTTATGAGCCAGGTGGTTGAATGTCCTTTATTCTCAACAGACACTATTTTTTCATTTTCAATGAGTTCAGTGAATGTGCCCTTGTACGTGACATTCCAGCCATAGTCTAAATAAAGTTCTCCACCAATTCGCAAATCAATGGTGCAGGCCCTCGTTTCCCAGCGATTTCGTTCCTCTGGAATCGTAAGGGCACGCCAGATGCGTGAAGCGTCTGCTTTAATGAAAATATCTTTGCTAGCTTTTACATGTCTATTCATTGTTTTCCTCCTCGAGATATCCTTTTAGGCGTTGTAATTTATAATCAAAGATTGTTTCGAGCTCCAGCTGCACCTTTTGCACCTCAAGCGAATAAACAGCCTGGTTTAAACGATAATAACGGAATTTTCCCTCCTTTCTTACAAGCAGTAATTCTTCGCTAATCAATAAATCAATGTGTTTTTTGATGGCTGGCTGAGATATAGAGAATGCAGCAACAAGATCAGTTTGAGTACATTCTTTATATGCGGTCATCGCTATGATTTCTCGTCTTGTTGGATCCGCAAAAGCTCGGTAAAGATTTGGCATTCTCGTATTGTCCTCCTACATATAACCTTTTAGTTATATATTAAGTGTAACGTAGATCTTTTGAAAATTAAAGGGTTATATAAATTATTTTCCAATATAGTAGGAAATAGATAATAAAATGCCGAACTAATAAGGGAGAGAATGATAAGGATGTGAATAGGATGAAGAACCTATTATTAGGTTTCGGCTTACTTGTAAGTCTAGGTATGGTTGGTTGCTCAAATCAGGTAACAGCGGAAGAACTAGAAATTAGTCCAAGCTTCACACATGAGAATGGAGAAATGTTTGGCAATGACCAAAAGCTAGCCATCATTGGAGGCGACGTAGCTGCAGGGGAAGAGCAAAAATGGATGTGGCATTTCTGGGGTGACGATCTAAGTGGTAAGGAATGGGAGGCTCGTGCTGTACATAGTGAGACAGAAGAAGAAGTAGAGCCATTGGTTCAATTCCAAACACCTCTTGCACCGATTGATGGAGATATTGAGGCCCATGCGGTTTCATCAGTCATGTTTCCAACAGAGGGAATATGGAAAGTGCAAGCTTATATTGAAGGAGAGTTTTTTGACGAGATCATTGTCGAGGTTTTACCAGAGGGAGCTTTTGATGAAGAGCGTGAAGCGGCAGAGCAAGAGGAGCAATTGATGTTTGCAGGTTCAGATGAATATGCTGGAGGATATTACTGGGCTAATGCTATCAAAAGTGAAGAACAAGTCGATATTGTGGTTGGAATCAATGTCTCGGAGCAGCAGCGTTTTAATATTGAAGTAGCGGATCGTGTTATCTTTGATCGAAACAACTCCTACACAATAAAAGGAGATGAAATAGCTGTAGATGAAACCATATTCTCAACAAATGAAGAAGGTCATCTTTTAATCAGGTCCACTCACCCTATACGTATGGTGGAGGAGTTGGACCAGATAACGATTCGAATTTTAGATGGAGAGAGTAGGGAAGAGATTTACAAGTTGATTCTTGAAGAAATCTAATTGAGGGGCTCATCATTTACTTGCTGTTTAATCGTAACTGGTTATTACCTTAATACACACAGAAATTAGAATGTCTCTCAAACATGAGTAATGAAAGCGTAGTAATTTAAAAACTACGCTTTTTGTGTTGTTAAGATTTTTTATATCAACCTTCTTAGAAATACCTCGATTTCTCCTTTGAATTTATCATTTTACAACATGTTACTCTCTTTTTTTAAGATCCCAAAATGATAATCATAAAATTCTGTTAAATTATATAACAAGATAATATAGATTAAAAACTATTTTAATAGAGTTTTATATAATAACTTATTGCTTTTTATTATGATAGGCTATTTAATCTCAATGTAATTATATTTACCAATTTTAAGCTTAATTAGCCTATTTATTTTATTAACCTTTCTCTTTTGAACTGAAAAGCGAAAGATTGATTTTATTATCTTAATAAAATTAATTTAGAGGTTTTGCATTTGCATAACAAAATTAATAGATTAAAAAAAGATTGACAAAATATGACGTAGTTCGTAATCTGATTCTATTAATATAAAATTCAGAACATTGGTTCTATTAAAGAACCACTTTCGTTAGGGGGACTAATTGAGTTCAAAGACTGTTCATAAAGCGCTTGATATATTAGAGAAATTTTCAACAGAAACGCCTTCATGGGGACTTAGGGAATTAGCTAGAGAACTTGATTTAAATCATACTGTAGTTCATCGACTATTGAAGACTTTTGAAGAAAGGGGATATCTTTCGAGAAACGAAGATTCTCAAAAATACGAAATTGGTTTAAAGATTCTAGAGCTAAGTAATTTAGTTGATGAAAAATATCAGGTTTCAAAACAACTAGATGCAATTATGCACACAATCTCAAAAGAAACAGGAGAAAGTAGTGTTTTTACTGTTCGTGATAAAGAGCATGGCGTATTCTTGAAAATTGTAGAAGGCAGCAAAACGGTTCGTTTTGCTGAATCAGAAGGTAGAAGGTCGCCTCTGTGTGTTGGTGCTACTCATAAATCAATTCTTGCCTATACTCCAAAAAAAGCATGCAGAGGTGTTATAAAAAAAGCACTTGAAGATCGTTTAATTGACGATGAAAAACTAATTATGAAAGAACTAGAGAAAATCCAAGAGCAAGGATATGCCTATACAAGTGGCGAGACCTTTGATGATGTAGCTGCGATAGCTGTTCCTATTTTTAACTCGAATTTTGAGATCATTGGATCATTAGGCATTGCGAGTCCAACTTATCGTTTAACAGAAGAAGTTGCAAAATCAAAGGTAGATATGTTGATGTCATTTCAGAAAGAGATTCGAGCACTGATAAGTTCAAGAAAAACGATCTTTGAATAATGATGTTAATATTTTTCTTGAGAGGGGGAGAGGAGATTGGCACGTATCTTAGAAGTGGATCACTTGGTTACAGCTTATCGTGGAAAGCAAGGAATGACTAAAGTAGTCGATGGTGTGACTTTTCATATCGATGAAGGAGAAACTATTTGCATTGTCGGCGAATCAGGTAGTGGTAAAAGTGTCACATCTTTGAGTATTATGCGATTAATTGAATTTGAGAATGGTCAGCTACTCGATGGAGAAATTAAATTTAAGGGAGAGGACCTCTCCACTAAAACCCTTGATGAAATGAGAAAAATAAGAGGTTCAGAGATGGCGATGATCTTTCAAGAACCGTTAACCGCATTAAATCCTGTTTTTACTATAGGCAGGCAAATTACAGAAGCCCTCAATTTCCACTTTTCGATGTCAAAAAAAGAATCGTTAATAAAAGCTGAAACCTTGTTAAATCAAGTGGGCATCTCAGAACCTAAGACTCGATTAAAGCAATACCCTCATGAGTTATCTGGAGGGATGAGACAGCGAGTGATGATTGCCATTGCTCTTGCATGCGAGCCAAAATTATTAATTGCAGATGAGCCTACTACTGCTTTAGACGTAACCATAGAGGCTCAGATTTTAGAGTTGCTTCGGAGTCTTCGCAAAGAACGGAATATGTCTATTATGTTAATTACTCATGATATCGGTGTAGCGGCTGAAATGGCCGATCGTCTTATTATTATGTATGCAGGAAAAATAATGGAAGAAGGACGGGCTGACGAATTATTTGATCAGCCGCATCATCCGTATACTAAAGGGTTGCTTGAGTCTGTTCCTTCAATGGATGGAGAAAGAGGAATTACATTAAAAACCATTCGAGGAAGTATTCCAAGCCTGAACAATGTTCCTACAGGTTGTAGGTTTGCCCCTCGTTGCTCATTTGCAACTGAAAAATGTATAGAAGAACCACCTTATATAGCTACGCCTGCTGGTACGGTTGCCTGTTGGCATGTTGACCAAGTTGTGGCTTGCGAGGTGGAAGTATGAATAAACCGTATTTTGACCCAAATAACAAAAAATATATTATGAAAATTTCTAATATTAAAAAATATTTTAAAGTAAAAAAGGGTTTTGAAAAACCTAAGATCGTTCAAGCGGTTGATGGTGTGTCATTCACGATTTATGAAGGAGAGACGCTAGGTCTAGTAGGTGAATCGGGTTGCGGGAAATCTACTCTTGGTCGAAACATATTGAGATTACAGGAACCGACAGAGGGGGAAGTTTACTATAAAGATAATAATATCCTTGAAATAGGACAAAAAGAATTAAGAAAGATTAGAAGAGAACTACAAATGGTGTATCAAGATCCATTTGGATCACTTAATCCTCGTTTTACTATTGGTCAAGCTATCGGTGAAATGTACGAGATTCACGGTCTGGCTAAAGGGGAGGAGAAGGCTCGAAAGATTAAAGAAATGATTGAGCTAGTTGGACTTGATACAAGTCGAGTCAACAGTTATCCTCATGAATTTTCTGGAGGACAAAGACAACGTGTCGGTATTGCAAGAGCTCTTGCACTGAACCCTAAATTTATTGTTGCAGATGAACCGGTTTCAGCCCTAGATGTATCAGTCCAATCACAGATCATCAATTTGCTCATGCGATTGAAAGAAGAGTTAGGTCTGACGATGTTATTTATTGCCCACGGGTTAAATGTTGTAAGACATATTTCTGACCGGGTTGGTGTCATGTATCTAGGTAAGCTTGTTGAAATAGCTGGAACAGATGCTGTATTTGACTCTCCTGCTCACCCTTATACGGCAGCGCTTCTATCAACAGTTCCTGAAGCGGATCCTAGAAAGAAAAAGGAGAGAATTATTCTAAGAGGTGAGGTACCTTCACCGTCTGAGCCACCTTCCGGCTGCCGCTTTCGTACACGTTGTCCAATAGCAACAGAGAAGTGTATCAGTGAGATACCTGAATTGCATGAAATTAGAGAGGGGCATGAGGTGGCTTGTCATTATCCGCTAATTGGCGATATGACACTCCAGCAAGCTATTGCAAATAAACAACTAATTTGAGGAGAGATTAAATGATTACAAAAAAAGAAATTAAAAATAAAAAAGTATATGACGGTTATAAATCTTTTCAATATCTTGAGGCGGGCGAAGATTACAAGGAGTATAAATTAGCAAAAGAAATTGATCGTGTTGAACCCTATGATTATCCGGTATCAGAAGATCAGGAACAAAAGGTTCAACAGATTTTACAAGAGGAACACATTGTCTCTATGCATGAACATACATTTGTTACACCTGAAGATCTTAGTGAATTTTACGAGTTTCGTAGACAAGGGCGTGATTGGACAGGCTATGAAGCTTTAAGCCGCTCAGGATTGGATGTTATTTTTGAAAACTTTATGGATGGAACGGCAATGATCACTTCTCAAGCAGGTTGGAAATGGTCCGATGTTATTCATGATATAGGGATTAGGTTTAGCGACATTGCTCATCAGGATATGGTCATAAAAGCGGAGCGTATAAGTGATTTATATCGTGCAAAACAAGAAGGCAAAATTGCGTTTGTTGGAGCGCTGGAATCCTGCTCGATGATTGAAAATGAATTAGATCGTCTAGATGTTCTTTATGGAATTGGCATTCGGACAATGGGCGTGGTCTATTCAGAGGCAAATGCTCTTGGATCGGGTCTAAGGGAACCTAATGACAGTGGATTAAGTGTTTTTGGAAAACAAGCAGTCCGTAGGATGAACAAACTTGGAATTACTGTAGATATCTCACATGCAGGAGACAAGACATCTCTTGATACGATTGAAACAAGTGAGAAGCCCGTAACAATTAATCATGCTGGTGCCAGAAGCTTATGGGATTCAAAACGTATGAAACCTGATGATGTATTAAAAGCTTGTGCAGATAAAGGTGGAGTAATTGCGATTGAAGCAGCTCCTCATTCAACGATTACAGATAAGCACCCAGCGCACAATATTGAGTCATTTATGGAGCATTTTGAATATACGGCTAATTTAGTAGGCATTAATCATGTGGCATTTGGACCGGATACACTATTTGGAGATCACGTCCGAATTCATGATTTGCTGGCTGGGAAACTTTCAATTAAGTCAGCTCAAAAGAGTGGAATGCAAAAAGTTGAGTATGTAAAAGGGTTGGAAAACCCTGCAGAGTGTTTCCCTAATATTGTAAGGTGGCTGGTGAGCCATGGATACAGTCGTGAGGATATTAAGAAGGTTATTGGTCAGAATATTTTCCGTGTTCTGAAAGAAACGTGGGTTAAGTAAGGGAAATCATGATAAGACATGGGATGGTGAGTTGAACATGATAAGAAAGATCACACTAGGAATGACTTTTGTAGCTAGTTTTAGTTTAATCGCAGCGTGTGCTTATGGTGGTGGGGATGAGAGTGCCCCTGTGACTGGTGGAGGTGATGGAGCTGAAGAAGCTGTAAGCAAGCAAGGCGGACGTGTTTCCATCCCAATTGTAGCAGATCCAACATTTAATCCTTGGCATCCTAATGCATATGCTGAGTCAAATGTTATTAATCGCGTTCTTTTTTCGGGATTGACGAAGCCTGGGAAAGATTTAATTCCCGCTCCAAGTTTAGCTGATTCATGGGAGGCTTCTGAGGATGAACTAGAATGGACTTTCTATTTAAGAGAAGGAGTAACGTGGCATGATGGAGAGGAATTTAACGCAGATGACGTGCTTTATACTTTTAATGAAATTGCATTAAATGAAGAACTTGGTGCAAATAATAGTTCTTTTTTTAAGGATTTAAATGAGGTCGTTGCAGAGGATGATCATACCGTAGTGTTTAAGATGGAAAATCCGGTTGCTGCTTTGCCTGCTTATTTAGGCTTTAACACAGAAATTCTTCCAGAACATCTTTTTAATGGAAAGGATCCTTGGGAGTTCAGTGATTTTAACAAAGCAAATCCAGTTGGAACGGGTCCATTTAAGATAAAAAGCTATACATCTGGTCAAAATATTGTACTTGAACGAAATGATAATTATTTCGGAGAGGCTGCTCATTTAGATGAAATAGAATATAAGGTTTTATCAGATTCCAATACTCATGTAGCACAATTATTGAGTAATGAATTATCAATTTTTGCACTGGATGATACGTCTGCAGTAGAAAGAATTGAGCAAACAGATGGTGTTTCAGTCGATCCTAGAGAGACAACACGTTTCTTTTGGCTCTCATTAAATCAGGAGTATGAACAATACCAAGATGTCCGAGTTCGCCAAGCTATTGCTCATGCTGTAGATCGGGAGAACATTATTGACACGGTTCTTCAAGGGTATGGAACACTAGCGGATGCTGGAATTACTCCTGCTCTTTCGGAGTATTACACCGATGATGTAACACGATTTGAGTACAATCCAGACCGTGCAATCGAGTTGTTAGCTGAGGCAGGGTGGGAACAAAATGATGATGGACTTTTAGAAAAAGATGGTGAAGTTTTTGCAATTAATTTTGAGATAGGAATACAAGGAGACCTTGAACCTATTGCTCAGTTAATTCAGCAATATTTGATTCAAGTTGGTTTTGATGTAAACCTACAAACAATGGAATGGAATTCAATGATTGAAAAAGTGGTCATTAATCGTGACTATGAAATGAGTTTGAATTGGTGGAGATTCCCGAGTGATCCAGACCTTTCACCATACGTACATTCTAATAATGCTGGCACAGGAAACAACATTCCTGGTTATAAGAGTGATGAAATGGATGCACTACTCGAACAAGGAGCACGAACAAGTGATATCGGAGAACGTCAAGACATTTATAAAGAACTACAAGAGTTAATGGCAGAAGAGCAGCCATATATTTTCCTTTGGTATCCACAAGAAGCGCAGGCTAGCATTGATACGCTTCAAGGTGTACCAGAATTAGCTTTTGGCGACGCATTACACTATATAAATGAATGGTATTTAGAGCAGTAACTAGTAGCCCTGCCCCCAAGTGAGCAGGGCTGTTTCTAAAAATAAACAATAAGGAGGGGGAGAATTGGTTAGGTTCCTTTTAAATAGGTTTGGTCAAAGTTTGATTCTATTATTTATTGTTACGTTAATCACTTTTTTTCTTATTAATTTAGCTCCAGGTGGACCTTCTGGAGTCATGAGAATGGAAGCGTCGGAATCGGAACGACAAGCGATGATTGAACGATATCAACTAGATCAGCCGGTAGTAATTCGTTATATAGACTGGATTACAAATGCTGTGACTGGAGATTTTGGTATGTCTTACTCTACAAGTCAGCCAGTTCTTCAACGTGTTATGGAAAGGCTCCCCTATACGCTTGAATTAAGTTTATTTACCATTATCATTGCAGTCGCAGTCGGAGTGGTACTTGGAGTTATTTCATCCGTACGCAGGGGCAAAATAAGTGATCACACTATAAACTTTATTAGTGTAATTGGATTATCTGTTCCAGCATTTTGGCTTGCCCTGATGCTTATTCAGTTTTTTACGATTCAGCTTGGTTGGTTCCCATCATCCGGAGTCGGGGCGAGGGGGGCTGAGTTTAATCTATTGGATTGGCTCTCACATCTTGCTTTGCCTGTGTTTATTTTGGCAACCACAATCTTGCCTAATATAGTGAGATTTACACGATCTTCCATGTTGGAAGTTGTTTCACAAAATTATATAAGAACAGTTCGAGCTAAGGGAGCAAAAGAATCGATCGTAATATATATTCATGCCCTGAGAAATGCACTAATTCCTGTTATATCAATGATTGGAGTTTTAATTCCAAGGTTGTTAAGTGGTGCAGTTATTACGGAAGCTATCTTTGGTTGGCCGGGAATCGGCTCACTCATAATTGAAGCTGCCAAGAGTAGAGATTACCCTTTAGTTATGGGTGTTACAGTCGTCATTACAATTGTTGTTATTCTAAGTAATCTCATTGTAGATATGGTGTATTCGAAGGTCGATCCACGAGTAAAAAATATGTAGAGGATGGAGGTGACAAGTATGGAGTTGATTGATATTCCGATAAATGAAGTCAAAGCGCCAGCTAAACAAAATTTGTTCGTGCGCTTATATAAAAACAAGCTGGCTTTTTATTCTTTGCTTTTTATTATCTTTATTCATTTGATTGTTTTTCTATTACCATTGGTTTATCCACATCACCCTGAAAGACTTACTGAAGCAGGTGTTCATGCAAGTTGGTCTCTTACCCATCCTTTTGGAACAGATGAGCTAGGGAGGGATGTATTGGCACGGCTTTTGTATGGGGGACGAGTAACACTACTTGTGGGACTAGCTGCAATGGCTTGTTCTATTATTATCGGAGTATTAGTTGGTGCGTGTGCAGGTTTTTTTGGAAAAGTAGTTGAAGCTGTTTTGATGCGGATTACTGAGGCGATGATGGCCATACCTAATTATTTTTTTGTTCTCGTGGCTTTAACGGTTCTTGGAACAAGCCCTACAATGGTTATCGTCGTTATTGCTATTACAAGTTGGATGGAGATTGCTAGAGTCGTTTATGGTGAAACACTTCGTTGGAAAGAGTATGAATTTGTTGAGGCAGCTAGGGCTTCCGGCGCGAAAGCGACTCGCATATTATTCAAGTATATCTTACCTCAAATTGTACCATCAATAATTGTGGCAGCCACACTTTGTATTGCGGGCTCTATTCTTACAGAAAGTGCAATAAGCTATCTTGGTTTAGGTATTCAACCTCCCACTCCTACTTGGGGGAATATGCTACAAAATGCGCAACAATATATATGGACTGCACCAGTTCTTGGATTCCTGCCTGGAGTTGCCATTACCTTAGTGGTGCTTGCGTATAACTTTTTAGGTGATGGACTGAGAGATGCTCTAGATCCAAAGAATACGAAATAAGAGGTGAATAAGATGGATATAATTGTAAATAATAATAGGCTTTACTATGAGGAGCACGGAAACCGGAAAGGGGAGACGATTTTTTTCATTCATGGTGCACCAGGATTAGGTGATTGTCGAGGGGATATCAAAGCTTTTTCAAAACTTGGTGATACGCACCGGCTTATTTTTCTTGATATGCGTGGATCCGGACGATCAGAAGATAAGCGTCCCTTCACACACGAGCAATGGACAGCAGATATAGAAGCGGTTCGTCTAGAACTAATCGGTAAGCCAATAATCATACTGGGTGGTTCGTATGGTGGATTTCTTTCATTAGAATATGCCATCCGTTATCCTAATTCAGTAAGTAAAGTGGTTCTACGTGACACAGCTGCTACCCATGAGTTTGATCAGGACTCTGTACAACAAGCACTTGATGCAAATCTAGATGATGTGACAGAGGATGAAATTATTCGCTTATTTGAAGGGGAGGTTCATTCTAATGAGGAATTAAAAAGAGTATTTACGGCAATTCAACCATTGTATACGGTTGAATTTGACAAAGAAGCTGTTCAAAAGAAAATGGATTCCATCTATTATCGCTACGAGACACATAATGACGCATTTAAATATAATAAACCTTCCTATCATATAGTTTCTCAACTAGAAAATATCAAAGTGCCAATGCTTGTAACAGTTGGGCGTCACGATTGGATTACTCCCGTAGTGTGTTCAGAGCAAATAACTGAACATGTACCAAACGCAATATTGCATATTTTTGAAAACAGTGGTCACTCACCACATCATGAGGAGAATGAAGAGTACCTTAAGCTGGTAAAGACGTTCTTGAATTGTTAAGCAGAGAGTGAAAGGTGAGATGTTGATCGGTGTGGGGGTGCAGTAGTGTCTTGATTTTACAAAAAAGAGAAGTGAGATTTTCATCAAATCTTTCATACTATCCAGAATTTGATATGCAAACTTTTACATCCCTCACACTTGAGGGCACCCCACATCTGACAAAAAAGCGGAGACTTAACCCCGCTTACCTTTATTTCCCTTCATATTCTTTGATCTGCTCTTTGATATGTGGCAGTTCTTCTTCGTACATATGCTTTAGTAATTCCGGTACGTCAAGCGGTTCAATGTCTTCGGCTTTTGCGATGGCTTCTTTTATTTCGTCTTCTGCTTGCTTGGATGCAGCTTCTTCGTCTTCTTCTGTCCATAGATTCTTGCTTTCTAGATAGGCTCGGAAGCGAATGATGGGGTCCTTTTCTGCCCATTCTTCATCCAATTCTTCTGTACGGTAACGGGATGGGTCGTCGCCTTGGGTGGAGTGACCACCATACCTGTAGGTGAGGGTTTCTATAAGCGTTGGGCCTTCACCGTTCACTGCACGGTCCCGGGCTTCTTTTGCTGCCTGATAGACTGCAAGAACGTCCATACCATCCACTTGAACACCACGAATCCCTGCGGCTACTGCTTTTTGTGCAACGGATTTGGCTGCTGTTTGCTTCTCGAATGGGACGGATATGGCAAAATGATTATTTTGCACCACAAAAATTCCTGGCGCATTATAAACGCCGGCAAAGTTGATTCCCTCGTAAAAGTCTCCCTGGGAGGATCCACCATCACCAATAAACGCCATAGCAACATTTTCTGGTTGTTTTCGTTTTAACCCAAGGGCTACTCCGGCTGCTTGAATAAAAGCAGCTCCAATAATAATTTGCGGCACAACTACCGGTACATCCTCTGGAATCTGTCCACCGTGCATATGACCTTTAGACCAAAGAAAGGCTTGATATAAGGGAAGTCCGTGGAAGACAGCTTGGGGGATGTCCCGGTAGCTAGGCAGGATCCAATCTTCCTTCTCCAATGCAAATTGTGATCCAACCATTGAGGCTTCCTGGCCTGCGGTTGGTGCATAGAAGCCAAGTCGTCCTTGTCGATTCAGGTTAATGGCGCGTTTCTCCCATGTTCGGGTATACACCATACGTCTCATCATTTCCTTTAGTTGGTCGTCGTCTAAATCAGGAACTTTTGCCTTTTTTGCCACTTTGCCTTTTTTATTCAGAATCTGTATCATCTCTGGTTCGAATTCTTGAAGATTGTTTTCTGTCGCCATCTACATCATTCCTCTCTCCTGCCTCGTTTTTTTCCGTATAAAATGTCTTGTACGTTGTATTAACGAATTAAGAGAATTCTAAACAAAAAAATCCCTCAGCCTAAGATAGGTGAGGGAGGTTAATTATTGCTCTATGGGTTGGGCGTCAATTCCTAAGGTGCGGTAAGGAACAATGATTTTAAAGGCAAGATCGTCCTGTTCCAAATTAATACGCTCTACTTCCACTTGAAAGTTACTCCGGATGTCCATATCAGTTACCGCTACATAAATTTCTTCCTCAGCAGGGTTTACGATAACCCATTCTGGAACGGGCAAGTAACGATCCAAATACTCCATAATTTTTTGGTTAGGAAGCTCAAGTAGACCGAGTGAGATGGATTCCTGTCTCAGAATTAAATCTCCATTTTCCTGAACAACTGGTTCAAAGCGAACAGAGAGGGGGAGTGTTGTTGAAAAGACAGGTAATTCCCCAATTAAATGAATATCTTCATCTATCTCAATTTGATATTGATGGTTTGTTCCTTCTAGAAATTGATCAATATAAGCATTTGAGAGATCATTAATATTCAGTTTAGTTGTTTGCACAATGAATTCGGAGCTTTGACCGTAATCATTGTTTTGATCAGCTGGATAGGTTGCGCTTGGCGCAGGCCAGAAAATAAAGATAACCAGCGCGAGTATAATAGCTATGTTAAAAGCAAAGAGGCCGAAAAACCATAGCTTCCAACTTGTTTTTTTCTTTTCTTGGGTCGCGCGTTCAGTCTGCATGGTCTCATCCTTCGTTTTCACTCAAATAATCTAGTACACGCTGGGCCATTAGCTTATATCCGGTATCGTTTGGGTGAAATTGATCATCGGCTAATAAACTGCCGTCATTATTCTCACTGAATAAGTCCTCAGTCGGAACATAGAAAATTTGCTCATTTTCATCTGAAGCTTCTTCAATCGTGTCATTCCAATCTTCTAAAATGACACCAAGTTCTTCCACATCACCAAAATAATGAAGGTAAGGATTATAGATGCCGAGTAAATAGATGTCGGCATTTGGATTCAGCTCAAATATGGTCTCAGTAATTTCGTCCAAACGCTCTTCATATAAATCCCGCTCTGTATAAAAAGGGTCTAGATCCAGATCCGTAATATTTTCTCTTAGCACTCTCATAATGTCATTGGCACCAATTGTTATCAGGATGATGTCTGATTCTTGAACAGACTCTTCCACTTCAGGAAGACTTAACCGCTCTAACATTTGAGTAGACCGATTTCCCCTAACGCCAAAATTATTCACCGTGACGAGTTGTTCGGATTGGTTAATGGACCGTTCCAAAATACCAACATAACCTCCTTCTTCATTTGTAGCACCAATACCTTGAGTAAGAGAATCGCCGATAGCTGTAATTTTGGTTTCCCTATTTGAAAAGAAGTTAACCGTGTTTTGAGCAGCTCGAACAATAAAATCCGAAAGCGGACCAGATTCTGTTTCTTCCTCTTCAGACTCTTCCTCACTCAACTCCGGGTCTTCCTCTGGAGGGTCCTGCGTTTCAGTCTCTTCTACTTCATCCGAATCTACAATGGTTACCTCTTGAAAGGAAGGCTTAGATTGAGTGGAGAAATTTATATATATACCGATCCCAATTAGGATCAAAATGATTAATAGAATGAGTGTTTTTTTCTTCATTAGTTATCACACCTAGATTTTATGGGATACTTCTTGTTTCATTTGAAATCTCGACAAAAGTCCCTAGTCTACTATTGTATATGACAGAGCGATTGACAATCAATCATTTATATCATTGATAAATTTGGAAGCGTTTAGTTACTAGTCTTAGTCACATCTCTATTCCTCTTCAGGAAGAAATATCCTCTATTTATCTTGACAGAAATAGAGTAAATACTCTATTCTGTATTTAGAGTATTTACTCTATTTGTGGAGGGCTTTTATGAGTAAAACAAAAACGAGAATCTTAGATGTAGCAATCAAGATGTTTAATGAACAAGGAACAGGTTTGGTCTCAACGAACCATATTGCCAAGGAGCTTGGGATGAGCCCAGGTAATCTTTATTACCATTTCAGAAATAAAGCGGAGATTATTCAGGCTATTTTTGAACAGATGATTGTAGATTGGGATGTAGCATGGCAATCTCCTACATTAGATCTAAAGCCTTCTCTTGAAGGGCTTCAAGCAGTGATTCGTTACAGCTTTCAACTAGAATGGAAGTACCGCTTCTTCTATCGTGAATTGATTGTCCTGATAAATAATGATCCTGATTTAAAGGCGAGACATCAAGAAATTCAGAAACAGCGGATGATTGAACAAACCCAATTCTTCGAGCATTTTATTGAGGCGGGAGTCATTCGTAAGCCTGAGGATAGTGGTGTCATCATGGAGGCATTGTTAAAAATAAGTTGGATGATCAGTAATTACTGGCTAGCATTCGTTGAGACAAGTGGAGAGTCAGTGACAGAAGACAAGGTTGAGGAGGGTGTGCAGTTAATCATGACGGTTATCCACCCTTACCTTGTTCAGGAGGACAAATAATTGGAAAAACAGATCTCAAGAAGAGACTTCTTAAAAAGATCAGGAGCAGCTGTGTTCATTCTTTCATGGGCAGGATTAACATGGAGAGCCGTGGACCAAGGTGTATTTAGCACGGGGAAGGGTGCAGCTTATGAACCGTGGGATGGTTCAACTGAGCAAGAAGGCGCGCTTCTATTAGTGAACGATGCCATTCTTGCTTCAAATCCTCATAATACGCAGCCATGGTTATTTAAGGTTAACGCATCCTACATAGAAATATACGCGGATGAATCGCGTAACCTAGGATCACTGGACCCGCTAAGACGAGAGATGTTTATTGGGCTTGGTTGCGCCATCGAAAACCTAATGATATCAGCAAATGCACATGGTTACAGTACTCGCTTACACTATCATCCGAATCCATTAGATTCATCATGTATAGCCCGAGTTGAGCTTGAAAACGAATCTGTACGAAAATCTGAATTATATGATTATATTCCACTGAGACAAACACATAGAGGCGCTTATCATACTGATCGCAAGGTTTCAGCATCGATCCTATCAGACTTAGAAAATCTCATTCTAGACGAACGTCTAGTGAAGCTCAACTGGATTACGACACCAAATGAAAAAAGCAAAATAAGTGACTTAACGGTAAAGGCAACAGAAGCTATTATTGCTAATGAACAGATGAGTGCTGATAGCAACAACTGGTTTAAGGAAAGCTGGAATGAGATTCAAGATGAGCGCGATGGCATTACGCTAGATGCGCAAGGAGGTTCATTTTTTATTCGAACGCTAGGGAAACTATTGCCACCTTTATCACATGAAAAAAACAATGAATTCTGGTTAGCCTCCACTAAAGATACACAAACAGCAACCGCGGCAGCATATGGCATGATTTTAGTGAAAGACGCTGAAGATAATGAACAACGAGCGAGAGCAGGACGTGCATGGCAACGAATGCATTTATATGGAGCGGGTGTGGGCTTAGGCATGCAGCCGTTGTGCCAACTAAATGAAATGGCTGACCACGAGAAGAGTAATGGGCTAAGTGATGACTTTAGAGCGGAATTAATGCAATTAACAAGGGATCCAGGATGGAACAGTATATTTATATTTAGATGTGGATTTCCAGTTAAGGAAACACATAAAAGCCCTCGAAGATCTGTAGAGGATGTAGTGATATAGGTTTAACTCCTAAAAAGAACGGTAATTTGATGTGCATAGTACTTGTTTAGGAGGAGATCATTATCAGGCATATAGACGAAATCTTAGAGCGGAAAATTGGGTTCGGTACAGCGCCGCTAGGAAACATGTTTCGTGAGGTTCCTGAGGAGGAAGCGCAGGCAACAATTAAAGCCGCTTGGGATGCAGGAATTCGGTATTTTGATACAGCACCCTTTTACGGAGCAGGACTCTCAGAAATTCGCTTAGGTGAATTTTTATCAAAGCAAAATCGAGACGATTATATTTTGAGTTCTAAGGTTGGACGTTTGATTGAAGAAGAGGATGAAGAGAAGGAAGGTCTATTTGAATTTGGACGCAAAAACAAAATCGTAACAGATTACACAGCAGAGGCTACCCATCGCTCCATTAAGCAAAGCCTTGAGCGTCTACAAACGGACCGTTTAGACATGGTTTTTGTTCATGACCTCTCCCCAGACTTTCAGGGAGATGAATGGATTGCGAAGTTTGAAGAAGCAAGAACGGGCGCATTTAAGGTGCTAGCTCAGCTTCAGGAGGAAGGCGTTATCCAGGGCTGGGGGCTTGGTGTCAATACAACGGTTCCTATTGAACTAGCGCTCCAGCTTGAAGAATGTAACCCGACATTTAGCCTTCAAGCGACACAGTATACCCTGCTAGATCACCGGGAAGCCCTGCAGCGACTGATGCCTGATGCGAAGGCAAAAGGAATGAAGATAGTTGTTGGCGCACCCTACAGCTCAGGGGCTCTACTAGGGGGAGAAAGCTATAACTATGGAGAAGTCCCTCCTGAAATCAAAGCAAAAATTAAACAGCTGCAGGACGTAGCTGATCGTCATTCCGTTTCATTAAAAGCAGCCGCTCTACAATTTTCCACCGCGAACCCAGCCGTAGCTGCTGTCATTCCTGGCTCTACCAGACCAGATCGAATACAAGAGGATTTAGATGCTATCACCGCAAAAATTCCAGATGCCTTTTGGCAGGAATTAAGAGAAAAAGATCTGATTGCAGCAGAAGCCCCGTTACCAAAAGGATAAAAGGAAGCAGAGAGGTGAATTGTACGGTTTCACCTCTCTTTTGTATTTTTTATAAAGATGCAGCTAATCAAAAACGAAGATAATCGCACAAACAAGTAGAAGTATATTTAGAGGGAGAATCGTTTTCCCCATTTTTATGGCTTTTTCTGTTTCCTCATAACCTGCTTTATTTAATCGGAATTCTATTAAAAAGGTCCAAGCCATGATTAGCGTGATTAACGCAAAATAAGAAATAACATTTTTACTGAAAAACTGCGTCACAATAATGGATTGGAATAGATACAAAACAGTGAAGATAGAAGTACCTCGATAACGATGATAGAAGTCCAGAAATTACACCTCCTATTATTTGGATGATATACTAAACCTATCATTTGAGCTCTAATTAGGCAAATCAATATCTAAAGGCAAACCAGTGTATACTAATAAGAAAAGCTCAGGAGGCAAATATGATACAAAAACTCGGTCAAGTCATGCTATACGTGAAGGATCAAGAGACGTCAGTGGCATTTTGGACAGAGAAGCTAGGTTTTCAAGTGTTGATGGATCATGAAGAAAACGGGATGAGATGGATCGAAATCGCACCACCGTTTGAGGATGGAACCAGCATCGTTCTTCACGACCAAGAGCTTATCGCAAAAATGTCTCCAGAACTCAATCTTGGAACCCCCTCCTTAATGTTCTTCTCGAGCAATGTAGAGCAGCTACACGAAGAGCTTACTGATAAAGGTGTAACCGTGGGAGAAATCGTTAACATGGGTGGAGGCAAAGTATTTAACTTTGCCGATGAAGAAAAGAATTACTTTGCGATCATGGAAAAGCAGGGCGACAAGAACAGAAGAGTGGAATACCTTTAAAAAAGGGAGTGGACATTGGATGATGTCTACTCTTTTTTTTGTATGGGGAGAGTGGCGGGCGGATATCGGGAAAGAGGAGCGGATATCGGGAAAGAGCAGTGGATATCGGGAAAGAGCAGTGGATATCGGGAAAGAGAAGCCGATATCGGGAAAGAGAGTCGGATATCGGGAAAGAGAAGCCGATATCGGGAAAGAGAGTCGAAAATCGGGAAAGAGAAGCGGAAATTGGGAAAGGGAAGCCAATATCGGGAAAGAGAAGCGGAAATTGGGAAAGGGAAGTCGATATCGGAAAAGAGAAGCCGATATCGGGAAGGAGCACCCGATATCCGAAAAAAGGCGGGATCCTTTTCACCAAATGCCAGAACGCACTAGATAATCCCCTGCATCCGTAATATAATCTCTGCAATAATCGCTGAGCCAATCAGTGTTCCAAAAAGCACGCATAGAGCAACAATCATGGCACGCCAACCGAGGGAGACAAAGTCGGTCCAGGAGCGACCGATTGCAATGCCGGCGTAGGCTAAAACGGGTGTGGCGATAGCTAGTAGCTGTAAATGATTAGTATAGGTGATAACGTATTCGCCCCAAGGTGTCTGTGGGAGGGAGGCAACAATTCCGACAGCGATCACATATACGACGCTGGGGATATTAAGTGGAATCAGCTGACTAAGGGCTTGGCCAGCAGCTGCAACCAAGATAAGAATGCCCATCCCGGCAATCGCCTCTATGGAGAAAATGCCATAACCAATCCAGTTGCCGACAAAGGCAACGATACCAACGACAAGTAATAGAAGAATGTATTCTTGAATGTTTTTCAATCTGGTGTGCCCCCTCTCATTTTTCTAAATACCTTGTATAGCTTTTCGGTGATAGGGAGGGCGACAAAGATACTTACAAACATTCCTGTGGAATAAGTCAGTAGGTTACTTGCCCCAGCAAATGCGATGATCTGAGACTCAAGCTCTGGATAGGAGGCGATTAAAGAGCCTGAGGCGGCAGCCATCATACTTCCGCTTCCCACACCTGCGGCCATGGCTAGGGATAAGGGGTGTAGCGGGGTGTAGGTGGCTAATAGTCCAGCAACGAGCCCGTAGAATAAAGCGCCGAAAACCGTTCCGAATACATATACAGAAGTGACGCCTTTACCTTCGGGTGATTCAAAACCATACTTATCGTAGATCAGACCAAGGTTAGGCTCACGCCCAATGGAATGCGTCATGCCAATGGCTTCTCTTTTCATCCCAAGTAATAGTACGGCTACAGGCAGGGCTAAAAAGATGGTACCTAGGTTTCCGATTTCTTGTAAAATGAGTGCCGGACCTGCCGCTATAACATCTGCTAAGCCAGGACCGATGGTAACACCTATTTTGGCAATCAGCAGGGTGACACTGATCGTAATGATTGGTTCAGCATGTTTGGATTGTCGATCTTTGACTAATGGAGTGAAATAAAAGACAAGACCAAATAGAATGGCGAAGAGCATGGGTAAGAGCATGATGACACCGATGCCTACCGGAACTTCAATAATGCCAATGGCTTCAGTTATTATCACAATGATGAGGACTAATAGATGCAGGCGCCAATCCCTTAAAAGCTTCAAATGCTTCACACTCCTTCTGTTGAAAGTACTGAGTAAATAGCTGTAGAATCAAGTGTTCCTTTTTGTTGCTGTAGAGCAAGGCGATAAAGCTGGTTCACTGCTGCTGAGGTTGGTTGAGGCATTTTATGCTCTTTTGATAAATCCATATACAGTTCGATATCTTTAGCCATATGACCCAAGGAAAACAATACCTGGTCAAATGATTGAGCCAGTAAGTTCTCGCCAAATACTTCCATGACGCGGTTATGACCAGAGCTTTTTCTCACGATATCAAATAATGTTTCCGCTTCAACGCCTTCTTTTTCGGCTGCCTGCATGGTTTCACTCAGTAGAGCGGTAATCCCTGCTACAAGCATATTGTTACATAGCTTCACGATTTGACCAGAGCCAGAAGGGCCGATATAGTTAATGCTTCCACCAATGACCTCCAGTACGTCCTTACCTTTAGCTAAGTCATCTTCATTGCCTCCTACCATAATCGTCAATGTTCCATTTTTTGCTCCGGCAGGGCCGCCGCTCACCGGACAATCGAGATAGCCAATGTTATGCTCTGCTGCCTCTTGATGAAGCAAACGGGTAGTTTGGATGTCGGTTGTACCCATATCAAACACAAAACTTCCTGGCTGAAGCTGCTTTAGGAGGCCGCTTTCTCCTAACAGCACGTCTTTTAACACCTGCGCATTTGGTAGAGAGAGGAGAACGGCATCAGCTTCCCGAGCTAGCTCAGACACCGATTCCACAAAAGTGGCTCCAGCTTCTTCTAAATGCTCCTTATAAATGGAATATGGGTCATACGCATAGACGGTATAGTGTTCGCGAAGAAGGCTACCTGCCATGCCAGCACCCATAAGGCCGCAGCCAATCAGGCCAATGGTTTTCATTCGTAATCCTCCCTATGGTCTCAAATAAACAGCTTTTGTCTCCAACCAAAAATCAAGCGCCGTGCTGCCTTGTTCACGTGGACCGATGCTCGAATTCTTTTTACCGCCAAATGGTAGCTGATTTTCATAGTGATTCGAAGGTACATTTACATGTGTTACTCCCGTTTGGATGCGACGAACAAACGTATGAGCCTTATACAAGTCCTTTGTGTAAATAGCAGAGGATAGACCAAAGCGTACGTCGTTTGCTACATCAATCGCCTCATCAAAGGAGTCAACCTCAATGACCGCAACCACAGGACCAAAAATTTCTTCCTGAGCCACCTCCATAGCTGAAGTCACACCACTAATGACTGTTGGTGCCACAAAGTACCCTTGATCACGACCATGGTCTGTTAGACGTCTTCCGCCACATTCAATGACCGCACCATCACGCTTGGCGCTCTCGATGAAATGAAGATACGTATTTAACTGCTTTTCATTGGCCACTGCGCCGTTGTCTACATCTTCAAATCCATTTCCAATTCGAAGACTATTTGCCTTCTGCACTAGTCGTTCCGTGACCTCCTGAGTCATATTCTTAGGCACAATGACACGGCTTGTCCCTGTACAGCTTTGCCCATTATTAAACATGCCACTCAAAATAATGCCATCTATCGCAGCTTCAAGATCCGCATCCTCTAAAATGATTGTGGCATTTTTACCACCCATTTCAGCTTGCATCTTGCCACCTCTTGCATGTACGGCGCGGCCTAACTCCATACCCACCGCAGTTGAACCCGTAAAGGAAATGGCTTTTAGCTTATGATTTCCACCCATCTCCTTACCAACCACTTCACCAGCACCGGTTACCATGTTCAACACACCGGCAGGCATACCCGCTCGATCAAACAGTTTAACAAGTTCAACGGCAATAAGTGCTGTATCATTTGGTGGCTTATAAACCACCGTGTTTCCGGCAAGCATCGCGGGTGCTATCTTGTAAATACCAATACCAAGCGGGAAGTTAAATGGGGTAATCACCCCAACCGCGCCAAGTGGCTCCTGAACGGTATACGTAAAGGTAGCAGGATCATTAGCTGGAACCGTTTCTCCAGCGAGGCGATTAGCTGCCCCACTAAAATGCTTCAACGCCTGAATGGACGCCTCCACCTCTTTTTGAGCAGCGATAAAGGTTTTTCCGACTTCATTTGTAATGATCGTAGCCAGTCGATTTTTCTCTTCGGCCAAAAGGGGAATTAGTCGGTACAGGATATCCGCTCGATGAATAGCTGATTGAGCACTCCAGGACGGAAATGCTGATTCGGCAGCATCAATCGCCTTTTGAGTATCAGAAACAGTGGAGTCCTGAAAGTGGCCCAAAACCTCCTCGGTGTTTGCAGGATTCGTGCTCGCAAAGAGATTTCCTGACTCAGAATCAACCCATGAACCATGTATATAATTTCCATATGTTGTAGAAATAAATCTCACACCTTTCTTTTGATCTGTAAAATCATTATAATTTTCTGATCTTTCAAAGAAAATAGGAGTGCCCACATTCATTTAGACTAAAATGTGTGGACGCTCCTATGTTTACTTCATTGAAAAAGAAAGAACGATGTTAATCCAGTCTTCATCATGATCAAAGGAAACTTGTAGCTCATGCTCAATTTTTTTTAGACGCTGATAGAGTGTATTGGGATGAATAAATAAGGCCTCAGCTGTTTTTGTACGATCGCGATTATGGGCGATTAATGCAGCCAGGGTTTTTTCATACATTGGATCCATTAAAAATAATGGACGCAGATAATCCTGAACAAACTCTTGCCTCTGCCAATCTGGTAATCTGCTCCATAGACGTTTATGACCTAGTTGTTCATAGTAGACGCAGGGTTGTCCAGTTGCATGGTCCACAGCATCATTTGCTTCCTGAAATAATAGGGAGAACTGATCAATATGACGAATGGAGCTAAAGCCAATCGAGATCGGATGAAGTGTCTGAAGTGTTTGGGCTAAGTCCTCAAAGTCTATATCGTCTGCTTTTACATACACATACCAATTTGAACGATACCGGATTATCGTGTACTCGCTTGTTTCACCCAAAACCGCATGCTGCAGCTGGTTATAAGATATAGTCCCGTCAGTAGATAAACAGAGGGCACGTACGAATGGAGTTTTATGAGATTGAAATAATTGCCGTCTGACTCTCAGAGAGTCCGTCTCTAATAGCTTCGTAAACAAGTCTTCTTTTTCCTGTAAGTCATTCTCTTCATTTCTAGATTCATAGCCTAATATCACGGCAATTGCTTGAGTAGCCTGTTTTATCATATTCTCTTGTTCTTTTGTAGGTGAGTGAGATAAGCAAAGCCAGCCATATACTTTATCTTGATTGGAGATTGGATATAAGTAGGGAGAATCTGTTCTTTCTTTTAAAAAGCTGATCGAAAACGCATCATTTAGTAACCGACGCAAGACGGTCAGCATTCGATCAAGATCCCCGGCCTCCATCAACACCTTCATAAATGCGGACTGAATTGTTTTTTGATGCTGCCATTGTTTGTGAATGAAGGCCTCACGCTCAAGATATTGAGCCCGTTCTAAAGCCAACGCACCTTGCATCCCAAGCTGAATCACTGTATTTACATCATCCTGACAAAAGGACTTGCCCGGTCGATAACAATTTACAGCTAATGTGCCTAAGCACCGATCGCCAGCGAGCAATGGCACACTAAAAGAATATCGAACTTCTTTTTCTGCTGTGCCCTGGCGAAACCAACGCAAATTGTCAGCTGAGATATTAGCCATCTTAGCTTTAACATCCTGCTCTCCAAAACAAAGGATCGGTTTTTTACTAGTAAACACCTCTCCGGTCATAGACTCACCGGGTAGAAACGCGATCTGTTTAAGCGACGAATGCACGATGCCAATCCCACTCCCTAAACGAAGCACCTGCTGAGTTGAATCATATTTATACAATATGACCATATCCGCCTGGGGTACGAGTGCCTGAACAGCTGACGTAATCACATCAAATACCTCATGTACCTGCCTGGCTCGTAGAAACGTTTGACTCACCGACCACACCTTAGAAATCATCGTGTCCATGAAACCGTCCCCTTTTGTGAGATAACGTATGTATATAGGTTTCATTTTATCTATAGACTGAATATTTGGCAAATGAGGAAAGTTGAATAACTTAACAGATGATGGAGGCTATTCAGTAGAAGATCTGTGAACTGTCATCAGTGCATCATGATGACGCCTCATCTACATCGCATTGCACATTAAACTTATTTCCATCTGGATCATAAAAGTCCAAAAAGGAATTGCCGAGTCCATCATTTGTGATGGTCTCTACTTTTACTTGATGTTCTAAAAGATGTTGATGCAGTTGATCGATGTCTTTGGTTTGAAAGGCTACGATGGCTTGCTCCTCATCTTTTTTCATAAATGTAGCCCTCGTTGTTACACCTGTTTCAACCAAAAATAGCATCTGTCCAGATGGCAAATTTAATTGGGCTTGTAGCTCCTCCTCGCTATGCCAAACAAAAGATAATTTGAGCACATCACTATACCATTGAATGGAATGTTTTAAAGACTTTACTGGGATATGGCAATATAGAATTTGTTGAAGCATGATTCAGCTCCTTAGCTAATTATTTGATCATTTTAGTTTCGACATGTAGTAGGGAGGTTCCTGTTTATAGTTGTTTTGACTTCTATTTATAGAGACCTTACACTAGTAATATAGGAAAAAACAGGAGGAGTTTCCATGGGTAATAGTCCTGGTACAGTGAAAAGAGATATTCAAAAGGCTGAACGCTTATTTACGATACTGAATTTACTTAAAGAGCGGGAAACCATTACTTCGAATGAACTAGCAGATTATTGTAATACAACGCAGAGAACGATTTATAGAGATATGGCATTGCTTGAGGAGGTCGGCGTACATTATGTGACGGAAGGTAAAAGCGGCTATCGTCTCATTGACAGTCCGGTCACTCCAAACCGAAAATTATCACAGCAGGAGTGGCTTGCTCTAACGGTCTACCCGTTGATAACAAATGACTTTTTACATAATGAGCATCCTGTTCATCATGCTTATAAAACAGGCATTGAAAAAATGAAAGGATTGAGCAAGGACACTACATCGGCTCCTTTACTTGCAGTCAGTGAAGAGCTTGGCGATCGAATTCGTTTTCATGATCAAGTTGGAAATAAGGATAAGAATCACGTAATGCCTCAGCTATTTCAAGCTATTATTGAAAATAGAGCGATTGAGATTGAATATTATGCCATTTACAATGACACAACAGCCAAACGAATCATTCACCCCTATTATGTCCTACCAAGAAGTGGACATCTCTATGTACTCGCATATTGTACGATGAGAGAGGGGTACCGAACCTTTCGCTTAAATCGATTCTTAAGTGTAACCCTTCAAGAAGAAACATTTGAAATAGATAAGACATTTGATGTAGACACCTACTTAGAAAATCGGTGGACAATCATCGCGGAGGATGAGGAAGAAACTACGTTTATGGTGCGTTTTGATCCGAATATTGCTCGTTATGTGGATGAATTTACATTTTATACAGAGACTTCGGTCACAAAAGAGGCAGATGGTGCAGTTGTACTAAAAGCAACCGTCAAGAGCAGAAAAGAGTTTCTCAGGTGGGTACGAGGTTTTGGACTGGACGCGGAAGTACTTGAACCACAAGATATTAGAGATGAAATCCATAATGAGTACAAAATTCAAATGAGTCGCTATCGAAAATCGTGAGCTTACGCACGGTTTTCTTTTTTTATTCTTTTTTTCTGACCTGACAGTTGTTGTCAGTGGGAGCGCTAAGATAAAGATATCAACTAATGAGGAGAATGAACAGTATGAAAAAATGGATTCTATCAGCAGGTATGACTTTAGCGGCAGTAACTGTACTCACAGCATGTGGGGAGGCTTCAATTGAACCAGTTGAAAACAATGAAGCAGAAGGTGCAGAAGTAGATGAGCCAACGGACAATGAGGAAGTAGAAGAGGAAGTAGAAGAGGACGTAGTAGAAGAATCGTTGACCCTTGGGGACAAGGTGAACTTTGATGGATTAGAAATCACTTTAAACGAAGCTTATACCAGCGCAGGCTCTGATTGGGAAACCCCAGAAAATGATCAGTACGTTATTCTTGATCTAACAATTGAAAACACGACAGAAGAAGCAGCCAACATTTCAACATTGCTACAAATGAGCCTTAAGGACGAAGACAGCTACACTCATGATATTGCCCTTTTCACAGATGTAAAAGGCTCACTAGATGGTGAGGTAGGACCGGGACGTGACATGCGAGGGGAAGTCGCTTTTGATGTCGATCAATCCGGTGTTTATGAATTTATCTTTGAGGACCCATTTGCAAGTGGACAGGCGATTTGGACGATTGAAGGAATTGAATAAGTGACCGGGACCCCTGACAGGTAGTGTCAGGGGTCATTACCAATATACTTAGTGGCAGACTAATAAAAAGCTAAAAACTTAGAAAGGCAAAAAAGATAAATCATTCCGTTGTATTTATAAAAAATAGAAGGTCAGAGTATTGAATAAACCAATTGGAACTTTAGATATTATTCGCTGAATATGACTATATGTCCCAAAAACCTCTATAAAAATGTTAAAATATAGATAGTTACATAATACTTTAAGCCTACAAAAACTTAAAATCGAATGAAAAATAGATGATAACTTTTTAGAAAGGGGTATGTGTCATGGGACTTGATTTTTTAGAGCAAATTTCCTCGGAACTTGATTTAATGGGTAAAGAAATTGAGAGACTCTTATTCAAAGAACCACAAGCAGTGCTTTCAAAAACACGTATTGTAGCGGAAGAACTTGCGTTGCTATTAAATCAGCAAGAAGGCATAAAAGAAGTCTATGAGATAAAGCAGGTAGATCGTGTACATAAGCTAGAACGTAAAGGAGTGATTGAAGCCGAGCAGAAAAGTAAGTTTGATTGGCTGCGTCGTGAAGGCAATAAGGCAGCTCATCAACCAAACTATGGATCTGTGGAGCTCGCAATCAATGCGCATAGGAATTTATATGATCTAGCAGGATGGTATGTGGAATGTTATGGAGAAACTGATTTCACCTTACCGCCGTATGAACTACCCCGTATACAAGATAGTGGTGGTGTGGCAACAACTGATATTGAACGTGTCATGGCGCAATTAATGGATGAAAAGATGGCCCCTTTGCTTAATCAGTTTATGGAGAAGCTAGAGCAAGCTCAAAGTACTGAAACAACTGCTCAAAAAGAGATGGCTGCAACTATAGAAGCTGATCCCTCAGCCGAACAGACTGCAACTTCGGCGGTTAAAAAAGAACCTAGTACTTCAAAGTCATCTCAAACTAAGGTTATGCTTGCCGAGTACTTAACAAAACACTTAGGTTATACAATAATTGATAAACGCGAAAATCAAGGAGCTTTATGGGTGGTAGGGGGATGGGATCTGTCAGAACAGTTGCTTGCATTAAAAGAAAACAAAATTTATTTTCGCTATGCGAGTAAAGGGAGCAAAGCAACAAAAGAGGAACCGGCTTGGTTTCTTGTGAACAAACGTTCAGCTTCAAAATTGTTTGTCATGGTTGAAGGTGTAGAAGATACTTTAGAAGATCAAGAGAAACCAGCCGTTCAACCTGATCAGGAAAGTGGCTTAGAACTGAAAGACTATCTAACGGCTAAAGGGTTGGAAGTCATCGACAAGAGGACAACGGGTGGCACGCTGTGGGTAATTGGAGGCTGGGAACTAGAACCTGAATTTAAGCCATTAAAGGAACAAAAGATCTATTTCAGATTCACGAAAAAAGGAAGTAAGGCGACAGGAAATCAAGCTGCATGGTTCTTATTGAATAAGAAAAAAGACAATCTCTACGTCGAGGGGGCTGAAGAGCTTAGTACTCTCACAACGTCCGAGGACTCTAAACAAGAGGAAAGACGGCCCGAAGATTTTGAGGCACTGGAGAAAACTACTAAAGAAGATTCAGAACAACATTTTAAAGAAGTTGAATCGAAGCCATTACAAGAAAACCCTCTCATCACGCCTGAGAGCGGCAATGTAGAAGTTCTGAAAGAGCCAACACTAGAAGAAACCCATCAAATGATGTTTAAGATCATTCGACCACTATCCTCATACCAAGTAGGGGAATGGACCTTGCCACTTCCAGAAGAAGTAATGAATAATGTTATCTCAGATAATAAGGTTGGTCGAGAATTATTAGCAAAAGCAGGACAAAGAACGATCACTTCATTAAAGATAAGCGACATGCGTGAGTTATATCAAAAGAACCAACCTTTGTTCTATGAGCTTATTCAGTTTATGGCAGTAATGGGTATTCGATTTGAAGGCGCATTAAACAATTTCGTACCATTTGAGATAAATACTGAGAGTGGTTTTTTACAAGTTACAAATCAAGATATTTTGTTAAAGGACTTGCTCAGTTCTGTTCATCGGGAGCGGTTAGTTTCCTATGGGATTGATATGACAACGCAATTAAATGGACTGTCCATTTCGTCACTCGAATATCTTTTCAAAGATCTTGATGAAAAACCATTGCATTTTCTAGAACAGACTGTTGAAACAAAGAAAGAAGAGAAGGAACCGTTTTTTTTTCAGCTTTTAGATGATCAATATACATTACCAGGAGATATTTTAGATTTACCCCTATCTACAGAATTGTTCTCTAGATCTACCCGCCTTATGCTCTGTTTGAATAGTGATGGATATCAATACATAAAGGATTTGCCAATTGATTTAAGTCCATTTATTGGTAAATACAAAGGTGTGGGTGTTGGTGTAATGAAAAAGTTCATCCATCAACTTAAGGTAATAAAAATACAAGCGTATGAACACACAAAAGAAGAAATCATACCAAATCAAAACTTACATTATCAGTCTGAGATCATAGAGTTAGATGATTCAAGTCGATCATTTTTATTATCAGATATGACTTTCCAATCAGTTAATATTCTAATCTTGCGTTTTAATGAAGCCGGGTTTCTTACAATTGGTGATCTTCCTCCAAGATTAGAGAAATTAACCGAATTAAAGAGCATTGGCCATACAGCTATTCGTAAATTCTTTGACCAGCTTAGTTCTGAAATTGAACGTTTAGAAAAGAAAAGGGACTATGAAACACTTTCTTTAAGCAACCAGGTTGAATTAGTTATTAATAATTTACGAGAGTCCTTACAAGAACAGAATAAAATAGTAAAGGAACGTCCTCGTGAGATCCTATTAGAACGTTTTACTCGGATGCAAAGAAATGAGCCAGCCACTTTGGAAACACTTGGTCAAGAATTCGGTGTGACCCGAGAGCGCATAAGACAAATTATTAAAAAAACATTATCAACTATTGCGAACGAAGGATCTGAGCTAGTTCATTTACTTACCAAAAAGCTTGGGGATTCACCTTATCTAGAGAATGTATGGTTCAACTCGGGTCATTTCATTGATCATCTCATATTAGAAGCTTTAGAGAAGCAAGCAAATATATTTATAGAAGAGGAAAGTAATCTACTTACTAATATGCCTGAAGTAGTCCGAGAGGAAGAGAAAAAAGGTGTACTACTTAAGTTAAAAGAAACATTTACCGGAGTTGAATCTTCACTGGCTCAAGTCTATAAATGGTTTGCTGAGAATACCCCATGGCCCCTTGGAAAAATGGATGCGGTATTTGCTGAGCATTTTAAACAAACCGCCACTCCAGCTAAAGGTTATGTGTTGGTCTCGTCTACAAAGCTTGAGTTGGCTGAACTCGTTATGCGTCAATATCCAGAAGGTGTTGAAGTGTACAAAAGAGCAGAAGAATTAAATGAAAAAGGGAACCAACTGGTAGAAGGTCTTTTTGCAAGTGAACGAGATTTTTCTGCTCTATGTAATCGAGACGAAGCGGTGGATCGCTTATTACTTTGGGGGAGAGGCATCTATATACATCGAGATTACGTAGATATTCCAACAGAACTGCTAAGAATCATTGAGCAAGACATTCTTCAACGATTTGAGTCTCAAAGTGAGCTACAAATCCGAATAATCTTTGATAAATTTGAAGAACAATTGGTTGCTCACAAGGTCCCAACTGAGTATGCCCTTTATACGTTATTACGATTATTTGGCTCGGGCGTTTTTTATCTACCGAAATATCCCTTAATTACAAAGGAAGAACAGGATTTTCAATATAATGCGGATCGAATTAAGCGGTTTATGAGAGAACATGGGGGAAGGGCCTCTAGCCAAATACTTCGTGAGGAATTTGTAAAGAAACAAGGGTGGAAAGATTATACGTTGCAATTAACTTTGTCAAGCGGACCATTTGTACAAGAACAAAGAGGCGTATATGTGTTGTTTAGCTTTTATGATGACATTCAATATGCAACGCTTAAACCAATTTACGATGCTATTCGTGGTGCTCTTATAACAAAAGAGTTTGTTCTTATTCATAAAATGTACTTAAATCACCAAGTGATGTGTAAGCAGATAGGTATTCAATCACCACAATTGTTATATGTGCTCCTTGCAGATCGAAATCAAGATGAGTCCATTCAATTTAAACGTCATCCGTATGTGTTGTCTGCAGAAGCAAATATTGAACGGCTCTCTAAAGTGAGTCTAGTTGAAGGGTATGCTCGAGAAGAGGAACGAGAAATTCCTCGTGAAGAATTAATTGATTTTATTGATGAGATAGGCGGAGTGTCTGACTACGTAGATCAAGTATTGGTCAAGTCAGAGAATTTATTTTATTACACTCGTGGGAAATTTGGAGAGTACATTCACCGAGATATCATAGAGTGGACCGAAGATAAAGAAAAGAGCTTGAGAACAAACGTAACACACTATCTTACAAGCTCAGACCTACCTTTTGTTCAAGTGGAAGAGCTATATTATGGGGTGGAAAAGCCTGAACTAGCAAATGAGATGACTTGGACGGAGGATCTATTCTCGGATTTGCTCCTTCGTATAGATGGTTTCATTGAGATAGGCAGCATGCGAAAGCTGATAGCTCATAAAGAGAACCTTTGCTCTGATGTGGATTTCCTTACGTACCTCATAACTGATAACTATGGAGGCACCGTCAAAAAGAGTGTGTTGGAAAAACATTTAAGACAGCTAGGCTTTAATAAAAACGGCGTCCTGAGCTTTGAAGCCAATCAAGCTTTGGAAATGGGCCAAACCCCTTTTATTCTGCAAGGGGATGAATTCGTGCTACGAGATTGGGTGGAGGAGTAAATCGTTATGAAACAAGAAGAATTAATGAAACGGATGATTGGGGACACACATGCTTCAGAAATAACGACCACTATCATTAAAAGCGCGGTTGAAACAGCAGAAACAGGACTCTCTGTTCAAGCACAGGCAAAAAGATTAGACCGACAGATTGATCAGCTGTTGAAGGAGGACGTGTAATGATTCTCCATAACCTTACTATGCATCATTTCCGACAATTTTACGGTGAACAATCAATTTCTTTCGCTGCAGATGAAGAGATCGTCACAGTGATTCGCGGTGAAAACGGGCGCGGTAAGACCGGGATTTACCGTGCTGTATTGTTCGCCCTTTATGGGGATGAACGATTAGATCAAGATGGGAATGATTCGAATATTGTCATTCCCAACATAAAAGCGTTAGATGAAGCAAAAACAGTGAAACAACCTGTCAAAGTTATAGTTACTATTGAGTTTTCTCAAGGGCATACGGTGTACAAGCTTACACGATCTCTACTTGCATCAGTTGGAGAAACGGACACATTATATATATCTGATCGAAGTGTCACGCTAACTTTTGACGATAAACAGATAACTAGCAAAGATGAAGTGGACCAAGTTGTGACGACTATCTTAGATAATCGAATGAAGCATTACTTCTTTTTTGATGGGGAGCGGATGGAACGCCTGACGCGAGCCAGCTCAATTCAACGTAAGGACGTAGCAGCCGGAATTAAAAACCTGTTAAATATTGATCAACTGCGTGATGCTGAGAAAGCGATAGCGATTGTAGCCAGTGACGTAAAAAAACAGCTGGAACGGCATTCTACTGGGAGGTTCCAGCAGAACTTACAACGCCAACTTGTTTTGGAAGAAGAGATTGAAAAAGCAAAGACTGAGAGTGAACAATTGACGGAAACCATTGAAAAAATGGACGAGCAATTCGATAGCTTAACGGATCAGCTAAATCAATATGAAGAACAAAGGAAAGCGGAAGAAGTATTCACACAACAACTAGCAATTTTGGACCAGTCAAAACAACAAGAGCAACAGGTTATTGAAGAGCTAATAAAAATGAACCAGCACCTGCCACTGATATTGGCAAAAGACCAACTCTATCGTGTCCAAACATCTATCAACACACTGTTATCAGGAACGACAGAACAGTCGGGTGTAGGAGTGGATTGGCTGAATCATTTATTGGAGGATTTAACGTGCATTTGTGATCGTGCATTTGATAAAGGTTCAGAAAGTTATCAAGCCATTGAGTCCCTTATTGAAGCAGCGAAAAAAAGTGAAGAAAAGAAACAATACTACCCACTTTTGGCTACAACAACTCGACTCATTGGTCAGTTAGAAGGAAAAGCAGAAGAACTGGAACAGCTACTCGAACGCCAGAAGCAAGTAACTAAAAAAAGATTGAATCAAGAAACAACCGTCCAAGATGTCGCTAATAAGCGATATGAACAGGCAGCCGGAACGATTGCTGAGATCATTTCTAAGCGTGACAAGGTTATGGAAGATAGAAGTTCTCATATGGCATTTTTAAGAAAGCAAGAAGTACATTTAAAAGAAGCGGAAGACGAACTTCAAACGTTAAAAACAGAAGCTAACATCTTAAAAGCAAAAAGTGATATCCACAAACAGCTACTTCGGAAACAGGAAGAAGTAGAGAAAGCAGCAATTACATTAAAAGGAATGATACAAACCTTTGAGCAAAGTATGATGCGTGAGTTGGAGGATGTAGCTATGCAAAACTTACAATACTTGCTCGATGAAGGTAGTTTAACTAACATCCGTAAAGTCAAAATAAAGCCTGACTATTCACTTGAAGTAGAAAACGGATTTGGACAAGAGTTCTTGGCTAACATTTCACAAGGACAACGCCAAATCTTGTCACTTAGTTTTATCACAGCACTTGCTCAATTAGCAGGAGGCGAATCAACGCTAGAACTACCATTGTTTATGGATACACCGTTTGGTCGTTTATCCAGTGAGCATCACAACAATCTCATTTCATATATACCAAATGTCTGCTCACAATGGATTCTCCTAGTAACAGACCGTGAATTCACGGACGAGCAGAAAGATATGCTCGAAGACATGGGTCACCTCGGCCACATGTATCAGCTTGTCACAAAAGAAAAAGGCGTAACCGAAATTACAACAGTTAGAAAGGGAATACATGTATGAGTACAATGGCCAAAGACCGCCGTATCAAAGTTCATAAACGCTTTGTCCCCTTCTTCCAAGAATTAAAAGAAGCAAATATCATACAAGACTATCAACAACTATTTATGACCGCTTTTGTCCTCGGTGCCAAACAACGAACCGAAAACACAGACCGCGGAGGCCTAACAGCCATCATCCGTGCTGTTATTTTTGGCAGCGGTCAGTTAGACTTAATACGCACGGTTTTGTACGATCGTGACTCGGTGATATATGAAGATGAAGAATGCCTGACGAAAGCGGAGAGCTTTGTGACGACAGGATTAGAGATACTAACTACAACAGTGATTCATGAATTTGTTTTTACAGCAGAAGATGGAACGGTTCATCTTTTGCCGGGGAAAGAGCAGGAGGCACTACTCGCGTTAATGCGTTATGTGCATGAGGATAGTGTGAGTGTGCCGTTTTAATGAAATAGAAGCATCAAGAAGGAGACAAACATGAGTAAATTAACATTACAACTATTAGAAGCCCATTTATGGAAGTCGGCTGATATCTTAAGAGGTTCCGTTGATTCCAGTGACTATAAAAATTACATTTTTGGCTTATTATTTTTGAAACGCCTTAGCGATAACTTTAAAGAAGAGCGCGACAACTTGTACCAAGAGCACGGCGAAGAAATTGGCGAAATGCTTGCCGATGATTCAGAGCAATATCAATTCTATGTACCAAAAGCGGCTCAATGGGAAGAAATTCGTAAACACAGTGATGACATTGGTTCAAAGATTAATATTGCATTTGAAGCGTTGGAGAATGAGAACACCACACTTGAAGGCGTACTAACACCCATTGATTTTAACCGGAAAGAAGTCTTAACAGATGAAATTTTGCAACGCTTATTACAACATTTTTCCATGATTCAACTGGCAAATAGTAACCTATTTGAACCAGATTTGTTGGGGCGTGCCTATGAATATCTGATTAAGATGTTTGCCAATGACGCCGGCAAAAAAGGTGGCGAGTTCTATACCCCTACAAAAGTCGTTGAGCTTATTGTGAACTTAATCCAGCCAGAGTCAGGAATGCGTGTATATGATCCAACTTGTGGGTCAGGCGGAATGTTGATTCAGTCTGTTGATTACGTACGAAAGAGTGGTGGAAATCCACAATCACTCTCTCTCTTTGGACAAGAGAAGAATCTGGGTACCTGGTCAATCGCAAAAATGAATTTACTATTACACAACTTGCCGGATCATCGCATTGAGCGAGGAGATACGATTCGTAATCCTAAATTAGTAGAAGACGAAGAGATTATGCTCTTTGACCGAGTGATTGCCAATCCTCCATTCTCATTAAAAGAGTGGGGGCGTGAAGAAGCAGAAGCAGACCCATACGGTCGTTTCCAATACGGAATCCCACCTAAAAATGCCGGGGATTACGCTTTTATTCAACACATGGTATCTTCTCTGCGCTCAGAAGGAGTAGCAGGAGTCGTTATGCCACACGGTGTCTTATTCCGTGGCGGAGCCGAAGGGAAAATCCGTCAAGGGTTGCTTGAAGCCGATCAACTAGAAGCAGTCATTGGTTTGCCAGCAAACCTCTTTTACGGAACGGGAATTCCAGCAGCGGTCCTACTATTTAACCGAAACAAAGCAGAAGAGCGTAAAGATAAAGTTCTCTTTATCGCAGCAGAAGACGAATTCCAAGAAGGAAAAAATCAGAATGCCTTACGTGATGAGGACGTACAGAAAATCACCGAAGCCTTTAATGCGTTTGAAGATATTGAGAAGTACGCAAAAGTTGTTAGTATAGATGAAATTAAAGCTAATGACTATAACTTAAATATTACTCGATATGTCGATAAATTAGAAGAAGAAGAACAATTGGATATAGAAGCAGTGTTAGGAGAATTGAACGAACTTGAAGCCAAGCATTCTGAGATTAAGGTAAAGCTTGATGGTTATTTGCAAGAACTAGGGATTGGTGAGAAGAAATGAGTGTGGAAGCGAAGGTAGTACGAGAAGGGTATAAGATGACGGAGTTGGGAGAGATGCCTGAGGAGTGGGAGGTATTAGAACTAGGAGAAGTGTCTGAAGTTATATTAGGACAGTCGCCTCTCTCAGAGAGTTACAATGAAGAAGGTATAGGGTTGCCTTTTTTTCAAGGTAAAGCAGAATTTGGCTGGAAATATCCTGTTGTAAAAAAATGGTGTGATCAACCTAAGAAAATTGCAGAACCTGGAGATATATTATTTTCAGTTAGAGCACCAGTTGGAGAGATTAATTTATGTAACCAAAGGTCTTGCATAGGCCGTGGGTTAGCGGCAATAAGACCAAGTGAGATTTCGCAGATGTATTTATATTTCTATCTAAAGTGTAAAAAAGAGGCATTTTCAACGCTTGGCCAAGGAAGCACTTTTACAGCAATAAACGGGAATGATTTAAGGACCACTCAATTACCCCTTCCCCCCCTCCTCGAACAGCAAAAGATCGCCGAAATTCTTTCGACGGTGGATGAGCAATTGGAAACAATTGAGGAGTTGATTGAGAAAACGAAGGAACTGAAAAAAGGGCTCATGCAGCGCTTGCTGACAAAAGGCATTGGCCACACGGAATTTAAGAAGACGGAATTGGGGGAGATTCCGGTGGGGTGGGAGGTTAAGTCTCTAAAAGATATAGCAAGAGTATCTGGTGGTAAAAGATTGCCAAAGGGGAAGCTACTAACAGAAATACAAACAGAGAGACCTTATATTAGAGTCGCTGATATGTTTATGGGTGGAATAAAAGATCATGATTTTTATTATGTTCCAAATGATGTGATATCACAAATTGAACGTTATAGAATTTTTTATGGTGATTTGTTTATTTCGGTAGCTGGTAGTTTGGGAATAGTAGGGGAAATTCCTAGACGGCTTAGTGGAGCGAATTTAACAGAAAATGCAGACCGTATTTCTGAAATAACATGTGATAATATTTATTTGAAATACTACTTGATGTCAGAATTAATTCAGAAACTAATTAAAAGAGAACAAACACAAAATGCTCAACCTAAATTAGCACTAACTAGAATAAAAAATTTTAAAATTGCTCTCCCCCCTCTCCACGAACAACAAAAAATCGCCTCCCTCCTCTCCTCAGTCGATGAACAACTTGACACCTACGAGAATGAGAAGGAGAAGGTAACCGAGTTAAAGAAAGGCCTCATGCAGCAATTACTAACAGGGAAGATAAGGGTAACGGTGTAAGCCGTTGCCCCTCAACTGGAGGTGAAGTAATGTCGCAACTTGAATATGAAGAGGTGGAGAAGCCGTTTATTGAACAGCTTCAAACCTACGGATATACATATAAAAAAGGTTCTGACCTTGATAGTGAGCGTAGTAGTCGAGGGAGCTTTCTATTGGAAGAACGATTGGCTGCGGTTATTCAACAACTCAATCCGTGGATATCAAAAAGTAATCGTGACAAAGTGATCAAACAACTGACGACGTTCCCAGCAGAAGATACGTGGAGCGCGAACAAGCAAGTCTTCGAATGGTTATTTGGCGATGGCATTTCTGTATTGCAGGATGTAAGTGGAGGGAAGAAGAATCAGACGGTTCGTTTGTTTGATTTTGAGAATGTAGAGAATAATGACTTCCTTGTTGTCAATCAGATCAGTTATGAGAATGCGAATGGCACCATTCGTCCTGATATCGTGTTATATGTAAATGGGTTTCCAGTTGTTGTAATTGAGTGTAAAAGTCCAAAGCTTAAAGGTGATCAACAGCTTCCTGAAGGGGTTCGTCAGTTTGAACGCTATGTGGATACGCATGAACGCTTGTTTTGGTATAATCAAATGCTGATTGTAACCAGTCTACATCGCGCTAGAGTTGGTACACTTTTTGCCAAGGCTCAGCATTATGGCCTATGGAAGGATCCATATCCGCTTACTCATGAAGAAGTTGGAAGTGAGTATGATCAGGCGATTCTCGTAGCAGGCATGTTACGTAAAGAAGCTCTGCTTGATTTGATGCGTAACTTTATTGTCTTTGATGGCAAGGTGAAGAAGCTGGCGCGTTATCAGCAATATCGTGCGGTGAACAAGGCGATTGAGCGCATGGAGAAAGAGGATAGACCAGAGCTCAGAGGTGGAGTTGTTTGGCACACTCAGGGATCAGGAAAATCATTAACGATGGTTTATTTGGCGATGAAGGTACGCCGGCTTGCTAAGCTTGAAAACCCAATGCTGGTTATCATTACGGATCGCCAAGACCTGGATGATCAAATTACAGGCACATTTAGACAGTGCGGTTTCCCTAATCCAACACAGGCTTCATCGGTTGCTGATTTGAAAGTTCAGTTAGGCAAAGGGCCTGGAACGACGGTGATGACGCTTATTCAGAAGTTCCAAACAAACGAGATTGAAGACGATTTTCCAATTATCTCTGAATCAGAGAATATCATTGTCATGACGGATGAGTCTCATCGCTCCCAATATAAAGGGTTGGCATTAAATATGCGTCGAGCCCTTCCTCATGCCACCTTTATTGGATTCACTGGTACACCGATTGATAAGAAGAAGCGTTCTACGACAGGTAAATTTGGCTCATATATCGATAAATATACGATAGAGCAAGCGGTGGAGGATGGCGCAACGGTACCGATTTTCTATGAATCTCGTTTACCGAGTGTTCAAGTAAAAGGAGATTCGTTGGATGAGATGTTCAATCGAGTGTTTCATGAATATGATGATGAGACACGTGATAAGATTAGGCAGAAACATGTGAATGAATCATTAATTTTAACTGCTCCTGAACGCATGCGAGAGATTGCCTGGGATCTTGTAAAACATTTTGAGAGTCATATTCTGGTGAACGGTTATAAAGCCCAGGTAGTGGCAGTATCAAGAGAGGCAGCCGTTGCCTATAAAGAGTTAATAGATGAGTTCGCGGGAGGACAGTTTGAGACAGCGGTCATTTTTTCAGCTGGTCATAATGATAAAGACAATCTTCGGCGTCACCATGTTTCAAAAGATGAAGAGAAACAGCTAATTAAACGCTTTAAGCAGCCTTTTGAAGAGGATAAACTAGCAATGATCATTGTTTGCGACAAGTTATTAACGGGTTTTGATGCGCCGATCGAACAGGTGATGTATTTAGATAAACCGATTCGTGAGCATAATTTGTTACAAGCTATTGCCAGAACAAATCGCAGGTATGATGAAAATAAAACCTATGGACTCATTGTCGATTACTTTGGAGTATCTCGATTTTTGGATGAGGCCTTGGAGATCTTTAGTGCCAATGATGTAAAAGGTGCGCTACATTCAATAAGTGATGAATTGCCACGTCTAGAACAACGTCATCGCTCAGCCATGCGGTTTTTTGATGGCTTATCAAAAGCACAACGGGAGCAGAGTGTGTTGCGTTTAAAGGATGAGGACGTCCGGGCACAATTCGAGGTTCATTATAAACGCTTTGCGGAAAGTATGGACAAAGTGATGCCGAATCCAATGGCAGGCCCATATCTTGAGGATCTGAAGCATGTAGGACTTATACGTCAATTAGCTAAATCACAATTTGCTGAGGATGATGGCATGGATATTGCTGATTGTGGAGAGAAAGTGCGAAGGCTTGTGTACAATCATCTGCAATCCAATGGAATTGATGTAAAGAAGCCTGTATCTGTGCTTAGTTCTAAGATAAAAGAGGAACTTGCGGAATATGAACTACCAGAGTCAAAAGCAGCAAAAATGGAACATGCTTTAAAGAAAGAAATTAGTGTCCGTATGGACGAAGACCCTGTGTTCTATACCACACTTCGAGAAAAAATTGACGAACTACTTGAACGGTTTAAAGAAAGAAAAATTGAAATAGGCGATCTCATTGATGAGTTGCTTAAACAAAGAGAAGAAATGCTTGATAAGATAGAAGGCAAGACTCATTCAGGGTTGGATGCAGAAGTTGAGCCATTTTATAATAAGCTCTCAGAGGTATTGGGAGAACTGAAGCCAGATGAGGAATTAAAAGAGATAGCAAAAGATATTTATCAATTTCTAAACCAAACCATTTCTCAGATTCCGGATTGGAAGGGGAAAAGAGATTTCAAGCGAAAGCTAAACGGTGATTTAAAAATAGTTTTGCTTAAGAAGAAAATTGGATTAGAAGATACGTTAATGTTAGTTGGAGCTTTTAGTGCATTGGCAGAAAGAAATATGTAATAGATAAAAGGACCAGTCTGACTGGTCCTTTTCTATACAGCCAGGCTGCGACCATGGACTCGCAGCCATTCTTTACGTATCTCAAATTCAGGCAAGAGCATCCGTAGCGTCTCCCAAAAAGCTGGTGAATGATCCATATGTTTAAGGTGGACTAGTTCATGAGCGAGCACATAATCAATAATAGAGGGCTTGGCCATGAAAATCCGCCAATTTAATAAAACTTTCCCGCTAGGAGTGCAACTTCCCCAGCGTTGATCCTGTTCTTTCACCACTACATCTACGGGTTCACGTCGAAGCATTAACGTATAGCGTCTCATTCGTTCCTTTGCAAAAGAGGCACCATGGGTTTTCATCCACTCCTGATATAGCGGGTACAACCATTCGCGGTAAGAACGTTCATCAACATGTACCGGTACTTCTGCAAGAAATCGTCCTTGATAAAAACGAAATGATGGATTTTTTATTTCTACTTTTTTTACTTTCAAACGATAATATCTCCCTAAATAAGGGAGCTTTTCACCCGATAAAAAGGATAGGCGTGGAATATGAGCTTCTATCTCTTCGAATCCAGAAATCTGAGTCGAAATCCAACTGCCTTTTTGTTTAAGAACCTTAGTGATTTTTTCTTCATCTGTATCTGAAGGAGCTTTGACCGTAACACCTGTTTCATCAACAAGGATGGAGAGGGTTTTACGCTTATTGCTTCTTGTAATTTGATATGAAATGGTTTGTTTTCCGAATTGAAAGTGTGGCAAGGTTATGGCTCCTTTCTTGCTCTAATAATTATAGCAGAAAGAGTAGTGAAGTTGATGCTAGCAATTTCTAGGTGAATTCGAGCATATCTATCATGTCGCCAGCTGAGGAACCAGTTATTTGTAAACTAGTTTGCTTTGTTCTCATATCCTCTATTATTTTTCTGAATGAAAACAGCTCGACACCCTGTGCTTCTATGTATGAAAGCTCTCTTTCATCTTTTACATTTCCATGTACAAACATGTAGCCCCAATCACCATTTGATATTAACTGCTTACGTAAATTATATTTCTTTGTAGCGGTAAACTTATTTGTGACCCATGCTTTTGCACATTGTTCTAAAATCAATTCTGGTCGTATTTTTGCACTTGTTTTTGTCTTAGCTTGTAATTCAATCTGTGCTTCACTCGTAAGTTTGCTTATATATCCAACCGGTCTGATACTAACTTGTACTTCACAGTGTATGCAATCCCATTCACCATCTCCGGTATTTTTTACAGCAAGGATATCACACTCGTCAATCTTATCCTTCAAACCTCTAATTGTGAAATAGCCGTTCCGATTAAACCACTCTTCAACAAATGTTTCTGCATGTAATGCCACACTAATCCCTCCAATCAGAAATCTTTCGCTTGCTTATCTATTTTATTATAAAGTGTATTATAATAAAGCTACTTAGCTATTAATACATATAAAAAGGGTGGTCTAATCTATGCACTCAGTTGTTGATATTTCAAATTGGGAAGAAGATTGGATCAAACAGGTTTCTGGTACAAGAGAAAAAGTATGGGTTAAAGAACCAAATAATAATGGTTCGTTGCTCTTTAAAATTCCTAAATCAACGTCCAACGAAAATTGGGCTGAGCTAGTTTCATCAGAGATAGGTAAGATGTTAGGCTTAGATATTATGAATGTTCGTCTGGCGATTAATAATGGACAAAAAGGGGTTCTTTTAGATAATATTCAACCAGCTCGAGCGATTATGGAGGATGGTGGAGAATTAATAAAAGGTGTTATAGAAGAGTTTGATCCATTAAGCTTGGATCATTATACTATAGAGAACATAATAAACTCGGTGGAAAAATTCAATATAATACATGAAGTTATATCTATGTGTCTTTTTGATGCACTCATAGCAAATCAGGATAGACATTGTGAAAATTGGGCTGTAATTAGGGATGAGGATAATAAAGTTGTATTCGCTCCTTTGTATGATAATGGAGCAGCACTTGGATTCAATTCTAATAAAGAAACAATGAAAGAAATGTTGCGTGATTCGAACAGATTTCAAGCTTTTACTAATCGTTCAAAGACATTAATCGAAGTAAATGGGAAAAGAAAACCTAAAATGAGTATGCTTTTATCGTATCTAAAGGACATGTATCATCATAAATATACTAAAGAGTTAAAAAGATTTTGTGGCATAAAACGAGGCGATCTTGTAAATATTGTTAATGAAGTACCTGATGATTGGATGTCACATATTGAAAAAGATTGGGTGTGTTCACTAATCAGTTATCGATCGCAATGGCTTCAAACAATCTAAGGAAGGAGCGTTGCTTGTGTCAAACTTACTATGGCTAATTTGGCAAAACAAGGAGAGTAGGTATAAGTATCACGTAGGGAACTTATATTACAAATCCAACGGTTATTATTTTGAATACAATAAAGATGGACATTCTCGAAACGTATTTGAAGCAATGGACAATGGGTTTCTACCTTTGGCAAATTTCCCTACGCTGGGGAAGGCTTATTACTCCCCGACGTTGTTTCCTGCATTCACAAAGAGACTTCCTAACAAGAGAAGACCAGATTACAATGAACTTCTTGAGAAATTCGGTGTAGACACAAAAGCTTCGGACATGGAGCTATTACGTATTACAAAAGGAAAGACTAACATGGACTCAATGGAGCTTATTATGCCTATTACAGTTGATCCGTCTGGTTCCTTTAATTTGACCTTTCACATTGAGGGATGGCGTTATTACAACGGAAGTAAAGTGTGGAGTGACTTAGAAAAGGATCAAACTGTACACTTAATCCTTGAACCTTACAATGAACATGATGATTTTGCAGTATCTATTCATAGTAAGTCAGGTGAGAAATTAGGTTATGCTCCCGCTGTTTACAGTGAATTTATCACTAAGAATATTAATAGATTGAATCAATCTAAAATTTTAAAGAAGCAAGAAACCGCTATTCCGGAAATGAAGGTCATGATCCATCTTCAAGGGGTTGTAGAACAAAGTAGTGTTAACTATACCAATATGAGCCCGGTTGAGGAACATCTTGTGAAATGAATGATTAGACTTAGAGAGAATGAGCGAAGAGAATCTTTGTTCATTCTTTTTATACTTTAGTAGGAAGTTCCTTTAAGCACGGAACTTTTGTATAATTTCAATACGTGGAAAAAATATTCAAATTAAAATGATTAAATGAAACTCAGAAAAGGGAGATTCTATGAAAGTATTGCCAGTAGAATTCACTCCAAGAACCGAGTTATCTTTTTACAAAAAAGTTGTTACAGCCACATCAAACCTCGAAAAATTAAAACAGAAACTAAAATACTCTCTAGTTAATGAGTCTTTGATTCAATTATTTACTATACAGGAATCTGTACAGTCGACAAGAATTGAAGGAACACAGGTGAAGTTTAGTGAAATGCTTGAGGACCTGGTGGATGAGAAAGAGGATTATGAGCGAATTGAGGTCAGAAATTACTTGTCTGCTTTAAATCACGGAGTTGAAATTGTTCGGTCAGGTTATCCGATATCAGAGCGACTCATTCGCAATATACACTCCATTTTGATGAAAGATGCTAGAGGTTCTACAGGAGCATCTGGTGAATATCGAAGAATCCAAAACTTTATCGGGCCAACTACACATATTAAGAATGCTTCTTACATTCCTCCTGAACCTCAAATGATGGCTGAGTATATGACCAACTTAGAACGGTACATGAGTGGTCATGTTTATTTAGAGAATGAGGATGACTCGGTTCATCCTCTGATAAAGTCAGCCGTTGTTCATGCTCAATTTGAATCGATTCATCCATTTTTAGATGGGAACGGGCGGTTAGGTCGTATTTTAATTGTGCTTTATCTTCTACAATCTGAGTTAATTGATTCTCCCATGTTTTTCTTAAGTGAGGAGTTGGAGAAGGAACGATTTAAGTACTATTCAATGTTGAATGGGGTTAGGGGAATTGGTAAGGAGGAACCAGATTGGGAGAGTTGGATTTTATTCTTCTTAGATGCAACGATTCGAATGACTAAGCGGCAATATGAAAAACATGATCAAGCTGAAGAACTTTATAATAGAGGTTTAATGCTATTAGATCAGCCTTCTCATAAAGAGGTTTGGGGAGCATTATTTTCAAATCCCGTTGCGACCGTGCATAAGATTGAAATTGAAACAAGTCTTGCTGCGACTACGATCCGGAAAGCTTTGGCCCATTTAGTACAATTGAATATGGTGTATCAAGATGATCGTAAGAGAAATCGTCGTTATTTCCAATATGATTTAATTCGTATCATTAATGGGTAATCAACATGTTTGGTCAACAGTAAACCTTCTTATATATATTTCAAATGAAAGGTGGTGAATTTTTTGTCATTTCATAAAATAGACCAAATGAAAGAGGAATTAGATAATCTCCGACCGCTTCCTATGGAAACGGTTCAATCGATTAAGGAGGATTTCTTACTGAGAAATACCTACCATTCGAATGCAATTGAAGGTAATACTTTAACACTTTATGAAACAAAGTTTGTTTTAGAAGAGGGTGTAACAGTTGCTGGAAAGTCATTAACTGAACATCTTGAGGTAATGAACCATAAAGAGGCAAGTTTATACATGGAAGAACAGTTAACTGAGCAGCTTTCAGAGAGGGTAATAAAAAATATTCACGCACTCGTGTTAAGTAGGATTGATAAATCGTCTGCTGGTGTGTATCGCAGCCAAGAAGTTCGTATCTCTGGTGCTTCTCACGAGGTGACATCTAGCTTTCAAATTACAAATGAGATGAATTTGTTGATGAAATGGAATCAAAAAAATAAGGAGCTTCATCCGGTTGAGAGAGCTAGTATCCTACACAGTAAGTTTGTGAATATCCATCCTTTTTTAGATGGTAACGGAAGAACGGCTCGTTTACTTATGAATTTCGAATTGATGTCATCAGGGTATTTACCAGTTCTATTTAAGGTAGAAGACCGAGTTCGTTATTATGAAGTGCTTGATGTCGCAGGCTCTTCTGGTAATTATGAGCCTTTTATTAAAATGGTGGCTGAGCTTGAAGAAGAAAGCCTGAATCAGTATTTAACATTATTACGTAAAACTAACTAAGACGGTCAGATGGATTTTTTGTAGCAGAGGATGTATAAAACAAGAGTGATGGATAGCTCAGGTTCTTGGTAATTGCATCAATCTTCTTGGCAACGCCGAAAAAGCTGTTGGTATCGACACTAGGTTCTTGGTAAAGGAGCGATCTCTCTTGGTTAGAGCACTGTTTTTCTTGCTATTGCTGGTTAGGTCATGGTAACTTCAAAGTACTTCTTGCTGTTATTTACTTTCATCTTGGTATCAATCATTTTCTTCTTGCTAACGCGAAATAACGAGGTCAAATTCTTATCATTGTGTAAATAATGATTCCAATACCTATCTAAACAAGCGGAAGAAAATGGAGGGCCGACACCTTTTCATCACGTGGTAAGCGTGCTCCCATTTTCGGGAGCGGCAGCCGAAGGAACAAATCTCATTTACACATCAGCACGGACTCTATCTGAAAATGTAAAAACCCCCTTCCAATTCGGAAGGGGGATTCCTTTTTAATGATGATGATTACTCTCGCCTTGCTCTTCTGAAGAGGCGCCGCCGGCTTCGTTAAAGGCGTTTATATCGTCTTCGGATACGTCGCCAATAATGATTGGTTTGGTTGGCATGGAGTGCATGTCACGGGCGGTGACGTGCGCTTGTACGAGGTAAATGCCGTCCGTTCCAAATTCGTGTTCAATTTGGTAGATGCCGTCTGATTGGAGCTCGGCTTCTTCTAGGCTGCCATTTTCTCGGTCTTGGTATTCCCAGATTTCAATGACAACGTCTCTGGCATCGTCGACGGGTTCCTCGCCTTGTGTTACTTGAACGGGAATGCTGAGTGTCTCGTTGGCAGGAGAGGACTCGGGAATATCAATGTCGACTTCAATAATCTCTGCTACAGGCATTTGGGCATCTTGTTCCGAGTTGCACGCGCTTAACACGAGAAATGTGGAGGCGAGCAACAGGCTTAGGCTATATGCATTTCTTTTCATGACAATCATTCCTTTTACGATAGGCTTATTGGGTGGAGAGCCATTTGGCTAGATTCTCTGCCTCTTCGTCCTGCAGGTTAATCGGAGGCATGGTACCTTGACCATTTCTTAGTATCTCTTGTATTTCGTCTGGAGTAAAGCCGTTGTCTATAAGTGATGGGCCGCTTTGGCCACTAAGATCTCCTCCATGACAACGAATACAGGAGGCGATATAGGTTTCTTCGGCTGCGTTTACATCATATTCTAGGTCGGTTTCTGCTGGCTCTTGATCGGTAATGGATGAATCAAGTTCCGGCTGTGAACCACAAGCAGCCAATAGTAATAGTAAGAATAAGCTTACTGATAAACGTACATTCATATTATCCAGTCCTTTTAGTGTGTTCCTCTGTATTAGAGAATAATGATAGTTTAGATAGAATAAATCGATCTAATAGATAAATAACAATGATTGATATACCAACTAAAGGTAAAAGTATCCCAAAACCTAGCATAATAAAGAATACGACTCTTGTCACTTTTTTATCCTTTGAACGAGGGGGAGCCCCAAATGTTCCACTTGAGCGACGTTTTTTCCACATAACTAGTGAACTTACCACAATGCCCATCAGTCCCAGACAGGTAATGAGGCCAAGCAGCTGGTTTGGCCAGCCGAACAATCGCCCTTCGTGTAAGGCAATGCCTGCTGAAACGAGTTTAGGCATTAAGTCAAAATCCTGAAAGCTTCTGCCGATTAACACGGTCCCACTATATTGGTCGATATGCTTAGTTGATAGATCCAAACGATTGGTTTCATGAGAGATCGTATACACGCCTGTTGGTCCATCAGGTAGAGTCAACGTGTAAGGATACGCCATGTCTTCCATTTCAGCAATGTGAGTGACATCCTCGATGGAAATAGGCAGGTATTCGCTTTCAAATGTAGATTCAGGCATAACCAGGTTTTCGTTTGCCCACGGAATACCGTCTGCTCCATCCTTAGATAAGGTAACTGATTCTGGACGTTCCTGCCAGGTGTATGTGTAATCTGGAGCGGTAGAAAGCTTCTGAATTTGTGGACCTAATACACCAGACCAAGGTAGGCCGGTTGCAATTAATATAAGAATAAAAAGCGAAAGCCAAAAGGCTGGGACCGCATGCATGTCGCGCCAAAATAGTCTTCCTTTTTTTCGAAGTCGGGGGAGAAAGGTTCCCCAAATAGAAGCTTGACTTCTAGGCCACCAGATGTATAAGCCGGTAACAAGCAAAACAATGGCCCAGCAGGCAGCGAGTTCAACAATACGATTACCGATGGTTCCTGCTATCAAGAGTTCACTATGTATTTTTTTGAAGATGGTCATAAGTCTTTGGTCGTCATCTAGCTTGCCTTGAAGGTCGCCAGTATAAGGATTCACAAATACGGAGGCAGCTTGTCCATTTTCACTGATGAGAAATTCAGTAGTCGCCTCGGCGTCCTCTTGAAGGACAAAGGATGAAATGGATGCATCTGGATACGCCTCTTTTACCTGGTCCCTTTGGGCTGAATAAGAGATTCTATTCTCCGCCACTTGGTCGGCAACAAAGTAATCCTGATATAAAAAGGCTTCAATTTGTGGTTTGAACAGGTAAACACTTCCACTAAATGCTAAAATAAATAAAAATGGTGCAAAAATAACGCCCGCGTAGAAATGCCATCTCCACACAGCTTGATAGAAAGAAGCACGTGTTTGTTTTTTATTGTTAGTTGTTGATTTCATCTTAATCCTCCTGGATATTCATTGCATTCGTTTATCATAGCGAGTAGTTGTTAAATGCTTGTGAAGTTTTGGAGGATGGGGAAAATATATTTTTTGTGGAAGGGGACTATTTTATGATTACATACCCTCACTTGAAAAAAGGAGTCACTATCGGGGTCACAGCTCCATCATCGGGTGTGCCAAGCGAGTTGCATTATCTTGTGAGAGAGGCTAGTGAACGTTTTGAGCTACAAGGCTACCGTGTACATTGTGGTGAGACCGCATGGACACAGGACAAGGCAAAGTCAGCTACAGCGAAAGTACGAGCGGAAGAGTTTAACCGGATGATCACCGACGACGCGGTTCATTTACTCATACCTCCATGGGGTGGTGAGCTGTTAATCGAAACCTTGGAATACATTGACTTTGAATCGATTCAGCCAAAGTGGATCTTAGGGTATTCTGATGTGAGCTTGCTGTTACTTGCTGTTACGCTACAGACGGGAATCGCTACGGCTCACGGAACGAACTTGGTTGATTTACGGGGAGAGAAAACGGATCCAACAACGGCAATGTGGGAGCAGGTGCTTGCGACAAAAGCTGGAGGTGAGGTGATCCAGTATTCATCTGAAAAATATCAAAAGGAATGGGATTTTGAAAATCCAACACCACATATATTCCATCTAGACGAACAAACAGCATGGAAAACAACAAACGGAGAATCTGCGGATGTGGGTGGTCGCCTGCTTGGTGGCTGTATAGATGTTATCCATCATTTAATCGGCACGCCATATGGTGATGTGGCTACTTTTAGAAGGAGATTTGTAGAGGAAGAACCAATTCTCTGGTTTTTTGAGAACTGTGAAATGAGTACCACCGATTTGCGCCGCTGCTTGGTGCAGATGAAGCTTGCTGGTTGGTTTGAGCAGTGCTCTGGTATTTTATTTGGCAGAAGTGATGCAAACAAACCGGTGGAAGGCTATACAGCAGAGGATCTGTATCAAGAGCTTGCCGTAGAACTAGGTGTGCCCGTTATTTATGATATTGATTGTGGTCACGTGCCGCCGCAAGTGACTCTAGTGAATGGGGCTTATGCCCAGGTAACTGTAGATAAAGGCAAAGGTAAAGTCGTTCAGCAGTTTTGTTAAAAGAGAGAGAGCTTGTCGGAGTTGAGGCCGACAAGCTTTTAATTTTGTGATTTTCCTACGTTTACATAGTCTATAAAAAAACTAATACCGGCTATAAGCGAAAGAGTTTTTATAGCGATGTCCCACCACGACAAATACGTTCCATTCATCAGGTGAATAAGACCTGTGAATCCATTCATAAGAAAGGTAATGGACAGAAAGAATAAAAACCATCGATTTTTTAACATCATATATCTCCAAGATCTAATCTAGTCTGTTATAAGTTCTCATCCATTGAGCCACTTGCTGCTCATTTTCAGATGTGGATTTTTCCAATTCGTTAATGACTCGTTTTACTCGTTCCATCGAGTGGTTTTGACTTAGCTTTGCGGTGCCTTCTATGGTGTTGATTTTTATTCGGAAGCCAACGACCCCTTTTGCAAGGCCAGCAACGAATTCCTCATCGACTTGATCTAATTGGTAGCAGCTGTCTGATTTCTCGTATTGTGCTACCAACTCATTTAAGGACTCATGTAGCTCCTGCTCTTCAAGGAATTCCAGCTCTCCATAAACATGTACAGCAACATAATTCCAAGTAGGAACGGCACGATTTGTCTCATACCAGGATGGGGAGATGTAGCAGTGCGGCCCTTGGAAAATGGCCAATACCTTTTTGTTTTCGAGCCCTTTCCATTGGGGATTAGCTCGTGCAAAATGACCATGTAAATATGTCCTGTCCTCACTAATCATAAGTGGAAGATGAGTAGCGGTAGGAGCTGTTTGATCGTCTGAAATTAGAATCGCAAAACCATGCTCTTGTATGACTTGATACAGGATCTGCTCATCCGTTAGTTGAAACGGTTTTGGTATATACATTAAGCCACACTCCTTTTTTATAGCTTAGTATAGGTGCTGGCAAACAAAAAGGATAAATTTTCATCAAAACATTCAAACAGGCATTTGATTATTGACATCTGATTATAGTGAGCATATACTAATAATCAAATAAGTATTTGAATGAGGTGTCGATGCATGAAAACAGTTAAGAATCATCAAGATACATGTGAAGTCTTTAGTTATGACGAACAAAAGGTAGCACGGGTTAGTAATCTTGTTCAGGATATAGATTTTGTTTCTGTTTCAGATGTGTTTAAAGCTTTGTCTGATGTGACTCGACTGAAGATTGCTTACGCGCTTTTACAAGAGGATGAGTTGTGCGTGTGTGATGTTGCTAATATTATAGGTATGACAACGGCTAGCACCTCTCATCACCTTAGACATTTGCGAAATTTGCGCATTGCTAAGAGCAGGAAGGAAGGCAAGCTCGTTTTCTATTCATTGGATGATGAGCATGTGCGTCAGCTTGTGACAATGGCTGTTGAACATAGCCAGGAGGTGTAGAGCAATGAGTCAGCAGGATTCTGAAACGAACGTCTATCGTGTGGAGGGCTTTTCCTGCGCCGGTTGTGCAGGAACGTTTGAGAAAAATGTAAAGCGGTTGGATGGTGTGAAGGATGCAAGGGTAAATTACGGGGCCTCCAAGATTACTGTTGATGGTGCAGCAAGCATTGAAGCACTTGAAGCGGCGGGGGCGTTTGAGAATTTAAAGGTAAGGCCAGAGCATGAGCTGCAAGTAAAGGCTGTGGAGGGAAATGGATCAGCCTCCTTTTTACAAAAGCATTTAACCGTGGTTGGTGCTCTGATTTTTCTTGCATTTGGTCTAATATCACAGGCTGTTAATGGCAGCGATAATGTAGTCACGGTTGTAGCGTTTGCCACTTCGATGGTGGTTGGAGGCTATTCATTATTTAAACAGGGCCTTTTAAATCTAACTCGCCTCCAATTTGATATGAGAACCCTAATGACGATTGCGGTTATCGGTGCAGCGATTATCGGTGAATGGACAGAAGGCGCGATTGTTGTCATTTTATTTGCAATTAGTGAGGCTTTAGAACGCTTTTCAATGGATCGGGCGCGCCAATCTATTCGTTCCCTAATGGATATTGCACCTAAGGAAGCTTTAATTAAACGAAATGGCCAAGAAATGACCGTTCTCGTTGATGAAATTGCGATTGGCGATGTCATGATTGTAAAGCCAGGACAGAAGCTTGCGATGGATGGAATTGTAGTGAACGGCCATTCCTCTGTGAATCAGGCAGCGATTACGGGGGAATCGATTCCGGTGGAGAAGCATACGGATGATGAGGTATTTGCCGGTACATTAAATGAAGAAGGCATGTTAGAGGTGCGTGTAACCAAACATGTTGAGGATACAACGATTTCTAAGGTGATTCAGCTAGTGGAGGATGCACAGGCAGAACGAGCTCCTTCGCAGGCGTTTGTAGACCGATTTGCTAAATATTATACGCCGGCCATTATATTGGTTGCTGCATTGGTAGCAGTCATCCCCCCCCTGGTTATGGGAGCTGATTGGCAGACTTGGATCTATCAAGGCTTGGCAGTTTTAGTGGTTGGTTGTCCATGTGCGCTTGTCATTTCAACCCCGGTGGCTATTGTGACAGCTATCGGAAATGCGGCAAAACATGGCGTATTAATTAAAGGTGGCGTCTACCTTGAGGAGGCGGGCTCGCTTAAGGCAATTGCTTTTGATAAAACAGGCACTCTGACGAAGGGTGTACCCGTTGTCACCGATGTTATTTTAGAGAATTCAGTGGATGAGCATGAGCTACTAACCCGCGTGGCAGCATTAGAATCTCTTTCACAGCATCCCCTTGCTTCCGCTATTGTCAAAAAAGCAGAGGATGTTGGACTGCGCTACAAGGAGCAGACAGTGACTAATTTTTCCTCATTAACTGGAAAAGGCATCACGGGAGATGTGGATGGAACAACGTATGTAGTCGGTCGTCCGACTTTATTTGAAGACCGGTTGAGCTCGGTACAAAAGCAACAAATAAAAGAATTGCAGGATCAAGGAAAAACGGTGATGGTTGCTGGTACCGAGAACCAGATACAAGCATTTGTGGCCGTAGCAGACGAAGTTCGTGACTCGAGTAAAAAAGTCATTTCAGCCCTTCATGAGATAGGGATTCGGACAACAATTATGCTGACTGGAGACAATCAAAGTACCGCTAAAGCAATTGCGAGTCAAATCGGTGTAACCGATGTGAGAGCCGAGCTTATGCCTGAGGACAAACTTGCATCGATAAAAGAATTCCGAAAAGCGAACGGGAGCGTGGCGATGATTGGTGACGGGGTGAACGACGCCCCAGCTCTTGCCGCTTCTACGGTTGGTATAGCAATGGGCGGAGCTGGCACGGACACAGCACTTGAAACAGCGGACATCGCCTTAATGGGCGACGACTTGAAGAAGCTGCCGTACACCATCAAGCTCAGCCGAAGAGCGCTAACAATCATTAAACAGAACATTACTTTCTCCCTTGGAATTAAACTACTGGCCCTACTCCTCGTGGTGCCAGGTTGGTTGACCCTTTGGATTGCGATCCTAGCCGATGTGGGTGCAACACTGCTTGTCACAGCTAACGGATTGCGATTGCTTAGGGTGAAAGAGTAGAAATCGGATGGGGAGCGCCAGATGCGTCTGGCGCTTTTTTGGGTGAGGAAGTGGCACGGATGAGGCAGAAGCGGAGGGAGGAGCAGCCGATATTGGGAAAGAGCGGTGGATACCGGGAAAGAGCGGTGGATACCGGGAAAGAGCGGTGGATATCGGGAAAGAGCGGTGGATATCGGGAGAGAGCGGTGGATATCGGGAGAGAGCAGTGGATATCGGGAAAGAGTGGCAGATATCGGGAAAGAGCAGCGGATATCGGGAAAGAGCGGTGGATATCGGGAAAGAGCGGTGGATATCGGGAAAGAGCGGTGGATATCGGGAAAGAGCAGCGGATATCGGGAAAGAGGAGCTGATATCTGGAAAGAGCCACTCATTAATTAAACCGTCTCCCCACCATAAAAAAACGCCACATGAATCATTTAGCTTTCCTGATATACTACATATAAAAAGCGCATGGATAGGAGGATTTACATATAATGAGTCAACTTATAACGATGAAGCGGTTAGTTTTTATTACGATTGCTGTTTTTGTTGTGGCAGTCTCTGCTTTTTTTATTGTAGAGAATTTAATGTCTCCAGACGTGGAGGGAGTTACATATGCTGAGGCTCCAGATAGTGAGGGGCAGCCGTTGAAAGGGGATCCGAGTGCGCCTGTGGTGATTACGGAGTTTGGAGATTATAAATGTCCTTCTTGTAAAGGTTGGGATGAGAGTATTATGCCTCAGCTTGATAGTGATTACATACAACCTGGAGAGGTTCAGATCATTTATATTAATACTCTTTTTCATGGAGAGGAGTCTGGGCTTGCTGCTTTAGCGAGTGAGTCTGTGTGGGAGAATCATCCTGATGCGTTTTGGGAATTTCATAGTAAGCTGTTTCAAGAGCAGCCTCAGGTTCAAAGTCATGATGAACCTTGGGTAACCCCGGAGGCCATGATTGATGTAGCTCATGCAATGGATGCTGACATTGATTTAGAGGTGTTGGCTACAGATATGCTGGAGCAAACCTATATAGATCTGGTTCATAAAGACATGGAGCTAGTGGAGAATTATGAGGTTACGCAAACGCCAACGATTATGGTAGGGAATGTAAAGCTAGATAATCCATTTGATTATGAACAACTAAAGCTAGCGATTGAACAGCAGCTGGAGGAAAATTAAATGAATTCATTTAAGACCTCAAGCTTGTACCTATACCTTGCCTGGCTTATTGCTGTCGTGGCAACGCTTGGTAGTCTTTATTTTAGTGAGGTTCGTGGGTTTATTCCATGTGAGATGTGTTGGTATCAGCGTATCTTTATGTACCCTCTGGCCCTCATTCTTGGAGTGGCAGCGTATTATAGTGATCATCGGATTGTTAAATATGTCCTGCCACTGTCTATTATTGGCGCTATCACTTCTCTTTATCATTATTCGTTACAAAAGCTACCTAGCCTTGTTACTGCATCGCCATGCACGGATGGAGTTCCATGCAATATGCAGTATATCAACTGGTTTGGCTTTATCACAATTCCTTTTCTTGCCCTAGTAGCTTTTGTTTGTATTTCGATTTTCTTGTGGATTGCGAGAAAGGGCGAATAAATTTGGGGGCACTACCAAGAGGGAAGTTGGTTTTACCAAGAGAATCGAAAGACTTATCAAGAAGCAGACCCCGTTACCAAGAGGGATGAGCGTGTAACCAAGAAGACCAGCTCGTTTATCAAGATCGAAGAGGCATTACCAAGAGGAAACCACGCTTCACCAAGAAGAGCAGCCAGTTTACTAAGAAGCAGAGTCCCATACCAAGAGAGATGAGCGTGTTAGCAAGAAGAGCAGCTCGTTTACCAAGGTCGAAGAGGCATTACCAAGAGGAAACCACGCTTCACCAAGAAGGGCAGCCGGTTTACTAAGAAGCAGAGTTCCATACCAAGAAGGATGAGCGTGTTAGCAAGAAGAGCAGCTCGTTTACCAAGGTCGAAGAGGCATTACCAAGAGGAAACCACGCTTCACCAAGAAGGGCAGCCGGTTTACTAAGAAGCAGAGTTCCATACCAAGAAGGATGAGCGTGTTAGCAAGAAGAGCAGCTCGTTTACCAAGGTCGAAGAGGCATTACCAAGAGGAAGCCACGCTTCACCAAGAAGAGCAGCCAGTTTACTAAGAAGCAGACCCCGTTACTAAGAGGGATGAGGGTGTAACCAAGAAGACCAGCTCGTTTACCAAGGTCGAAGAGGCATTACCAAGAGGAAACCACGCTTCACCAAGAAGGGCAGCCGGTTTACTAAGAAGCAGAGTTCCATACCAAGAAGGATGAGCGTGTTACCAAGAAAAGCAGCCAGATTACCAAGAAGCAAAGCACGATACCAAGAGGGGTGAACGTGTAACCAAGAAGAGCAGCTCGTTCACCAAGATCGAGGAGGCATTACCAAGAGGAAATCACGCTTCATCAAGAAGAACAGCCTGTTTACTAAGAAGCAGAGTCACATACCAAGAGGGATGAGCATGTAACCAAGAAGAGCAGCTCGTTTACCAAGGTCGAAGAGGCATTACCAAGAGGAAACCACGCTTCACCAAGAAGGACAGCCAGTTTACTAAGAAGCAGAGTCACATACCAAGAGGGATGAGCGTGTTACCAAGAAAAGCAGCTCGTTTACCAAGGTCGAAGAGGCATTACCAAGAGGAAACCACGCTTCACCAAGAAGGGCTGTCGGTTTACTAAGAAGCAGAGTCGCATACCAAGAAGGATGAGCGTGTTAGCAAGAAGAGCAGCCAGATTACCAAGAAGCAAAGCACATTACCAAGAAGAACCCACTCTCTAACAAGAAGAACCCCCCTTTTACCAAGAACTACTCCACCCCCACCCCCCTCACAATAAAAGAAACGGACATTCGTCCGTTTCCTCATACTACCTTTATCCCCATAGCTCCTTAGAAATCTCAACGATATACTTAAGCTTCTCCCATTGCTCTTCTTCCGTTAAAATATTGCCGTGGTGTGTGGAGGCAAAACCACATTGAGGGCTTAGGCATAGTTGCTCTGCTGGTACATATTGTGTAGCTTCCTCAAATCGAGCTTTGATTGTTTCCTTATCTTCTAGCTCACCATGCTTAGAGGTAAATAAACCAAGTACAACAACTGGTCCGCCATTTGGAATGTGCTGTAGTGGTTCGAAATCTCCGGAACGATTATCGTCGTATTCTAAGAAAAATCCATCTACTTTTTCTTTTGCGAAGAGGGTTGGTGCAATTTTTGCATAGCTCCCTTCAAATGCCCATTTTGACCGGTAGTTCCCACGGCATAAATGAGTTGTGACTACCAAATCTTCAGGCTTGTCCTCTAATACGCCGTTTAGAACACGTAAAGCTAGTTCTATTAATTCTTCACGTGAGTGACCACTGTCGTTAAATGGGATCTCTGGTGCATTTAAGCCGGCGATATAGACATCGTCTAATTGAAGGTAACGACATCCTGCGTCATAGAAGGCTTGTACGGTATCGCGATAGGTTTGAATGACATCCTTTGTATATTCCTCAATGTCCGGATACACCTCGAGATTGCGAATGCCGGCATTAAACAATTGATTTGGGCTCGGAATGGTTTGTTTAGCAATGGCTCTGTCTCCCACGATCTCTTTAAATTGAATAAATTCTTGAATGTGAGGATGGTCTTGGTTAAAAGAGATTTTTCCAGTTACGCGGACATCATATGCCTCTGTATCCTCACCTTTAAATTTAAAGCCATGCTCTGGTATATATCCCTCGACTCCATGTAAATGCTCAAGGAAATCTGTGTGCCAGAATCTACGGCGAAATTCTCCGTCTGTCACGGCCTGTAGTCCAACCTCAATTTGTTTGTCCACCACTCTTTTAATTTCAGTTGTTTCAATGTCATGAAGTGCTTGTGCTGTGATGTTCCCTGCTTGGAAATCCTTTCTTGCCTGATGGATGCTTTCTGGTCGTAATAAACTTCCTACGTGGTCTGCTTTGAATGGTGCTTTTCCTTGTGCGCTGGTCATAACAATCTCTCCTTTTTCTCTCTATTCCTATCAAAAAATCCCCTCTTCCATAAGAAGAGGGGATGTGATTGACATGATAACCTGCTCTTCTTATCTTCATGGTATGACTACCACAGGAGTTGGCACAGTTCTTAAATAAGTCTGTTGCCGAGGTTTCAAAGGGCCAGTCCCTCCACCTCTCTGGATAAGAAAACTATTCAATTATTAGACTAACTATATGGTTTTCATAGACTTGTGTCAATAGCAAACTAGCTACTATATTCTCCCCCAGTTGTGATTCGCTCTGTACCAAACTCCTCCACCTGATAGGTTTTTTCATTAAAATAAATGGTGTGTTCCATAATGCCTTCTTTGCTATAGAAATGATCTGAGGCATCGAGTGGCAAGGATACGGTTGTTTTTTCACTGGCAGATTTATAGATAGCTGTTATCAGCTCTAATGTTTGTCTGCCTTGAATTCCATCAACAAGCACCGGTTTGTTTTCCTTAATGGCGGTGAGTACATCATAAATCTGGCCCCCATGTCCTTCATGATTCAGACTGGGCAGGTTGTTATAGGTCTGTTCCAGTGTTTGCTCGGTTGAGTGATCTTTTGATGGAAACCCGTTTTCGGTCGAAGTGGAGGCATAGACCTTCCATGGAACCGAGACACGTGCTTTTTCGCCTTGGAAGATAAGCTGCTGTTCCTCGCCGTGATGAATGACAGAGCTTGTAACTTGGGCCATCGTTCCATCAGCATACTTTAGAATAGCAACCGAAATGTCCTCGACCTCAGCGTTATCATGAGAGGTATTACTCATAACAGCTGTGACCTCTTGTGGCATTCCATTCATCCATTGCAGAATGTCGATATGATGTACGGCATGATTCAAAGTGCAGCCGCCGCCTTCTTTTTCCCACGTGCCTCTCCACCAAAGATCGTAGTAGCAGCTTCCCCTCCACCAGTAAGAGTCGACCTGACTGTGGACAACCTTTCCAATCAGCTTTTGATCAAGAACTTGTTTAACCTTCATCATCGGCGTGAAAAAGCGGTTTTGGGCAATGACAGAAACGATTCGATTTTCCTCAGCTGCCACCTTGTTAATCTCATCACATTCTTCAAGCGAAGATGCCATTGGTTTTTCAATGAGAACATGTTTTCCTGCTTTTAATAGTCTGATCGCAATATAAGCATGTGTCGATGGCGGTGTACAGATAGAAACTAAATCGATATCAGGATCCTCACAAATTTGATCAAAATCCTTGAAGACAGGAACTGTTCGCAGGTTATAGCTTTTACTTTTTTCCCTTGCTTTTTCTAAATCAATATCGCATAAAGTAGTAATTTGGCACAGTTCCTCAAATTTCTTATAGGCTTCAATATGTGCAGGGCTAATGGCACCAACACCAACAATTGCAACGTTTATCATACAAGCCTCCTCAGAATAAAAGCGTTTTCATTATTAGTTGAATCGTAATGTTGGTTTTAGAAGAAGTCAATACAAAAAATAAACTTCTTAAGTCACGTATTAATGAATTGAAGCATACACCAACCAGAGTCAAATGCGTAAATAAGACCAGTTTTTTTATATTTTTCCCAATAAGAGGGTTAGAAAGTAATGGATAGGGTAACTAAACCTTAGTAAAAAAAGTAAATCTATGGTTGATTTTCTAAATTAGAAAAAAAGGAGAGGCTAGGATGAAAAAATTCTTGATCGGAATGTTGAGTGTGAGTCTTCTGGCAGCATGCAGTCAGGGTACAGGTGGCAATGAAGCTGAAGCGGAGGAAGGTGATTCGGGTGAACAAGAAGAACAGGAGGAGTTAACGGCCGTTTCCGTGTTAGAACGAGCAGAGGAAGCTCATAATAATCTTAGTTCCGCCGAGGTATCTGTTAAAGAAATGGATCATTTCGGAATAAATATTGAGGGTGTTCTCTCATATCAGTTTGATGAAGGCATTGCTTATTATGAGAGCGAGCGTGGCGATGAAAAAATATATAATGACACTGAGGATATCATGTTAATCAGTGATTACGCTCAATTTACCCCGAATGAGGAAGCTTTGAAAGAGAGATACATTGAAACCAAAACAAATGAACATCAAAATCCTTTTTCTTATTACAAAGAGTTTGATCCGGACTTTTACGATAAATTCGAATTAAGTGAGCGCGATGCGATTTATGTACTTACGTATATAGGTGAAGAAGAGGATTATGAGTTACTTGTGGAAGGCTTCGGTGTTCTTCCGATCGCTTCATCCTTGCAACTAGGCGGCTATGAGGTAGATGACATCTCATCAGCAGATACGTCTGTTGATACGTTTCGCCTCTCATTTGATATTGATAAGGAAAGCTTCTTAGTTAAAGGCTATGAGTTACGCTCCTCTTTTGAAGTGGATGTGGACGGTTTTGATCGTGGATTTGATGCAGACGCCACCTATCTCTATGCAAGTACAAACGAAGAGATTGCCATTGAAAAACCTGATGTGGATGAAATGGCGGTAGATGGTTTGACGTACGACGAGCAAACGCGATATGAAGACGAAGCATTTCAATATGTAGATGCTGTCATTCAAGCTAACATTTATCAGAATGTAGATGAGTATGTAGAGCGCGCTCCTATTGGCTCTGAGGAAGAAAAAAGAGAATCGGGAGAAGCTGAACAGCAATCATTTCTCGAAGAATTTGCGATGGCCTTTGGTTTCGGAACGGGAGAGCTTGGTATGTCAGATGAAAAAGTGTTAGAGCTTACTGAAGCCTATGTACAAGGATATTCCCAATCTGAGTATATGATTGTTGATTCAAAAGCTGTAGCAGAGGATACATTCCAGGTTACGGTGAATGTTCAGGGTATTAATCAGGCTGAGATTGAGCGAGAACTAGACCTCTTACTCACAGAACAAGTGATGAATGGAAACCTGAACGAGGAGACAGAGGGCGACGAGATGGCTGATGCAATCATCGATGCGCTAGATAGACTTTATGGCGAAGGGCCATCACTCAATGAAGCCAGGGATATTACAGTAGAAGTCGTTCGTGCTGGCGGATCCTATATCCTGTTTGATCACTCAGAGTATATTAATGGGTTTATTAGCCCGTATTAATAAAAGCAGAGCTTGTCAACTACAAGGGTTGGCAAGCTTTTTGCAGCTTTTGAAACCTAATGTCCCCTCGTGCGTAACAAATGACTAGAGGTGATGGATATGAAAAAAATGATCATTTTTGTAGGGAGCTTCTCCATCTTTTATTTAGCTGTTCAATGGATATCAGGATACATACTAACAATGATGTATGCACCTTCAATCGTAGGAGGCGAGCAGACAGCAGTATCGTTTGGAGGCGTTTCAACACCATTTGTGTTCGCTTTATTCTCTGCAATCTTAGCATTTCTAATATCAAGTCAAATTGGGAAAAGGACTATGGAGGCTGTTTGATTGAAGGACCACTGAGAAGCGAGCTCGGTGGTTTTTCTTACGAAAGAGAACGACATGGAGGCTAAAGTGAATGAAACAACAACCCATATACGTGGAGATACCGATCTATGCCCCTCTTGAGGAAGTATGGCATGCCACGCAAGACCCAGTAAAGCATCAAGAATGGGATTTGAGGTTTTCCTCGATTACCTATCTTCCAAAAAGCGAGGGAGAGCCTCAATCCTTCCTTTATCAGACAAACATTGGATTGGGTCTTACGATCGCTGGGTGGGGTGAAAGCATTGGTTCCCATGATTTAAAAGACGGATCAAAAACGTCTTCATTACGCTTTGGCACAGACCAGATGCGGTCCTTAATTCGTGAGGGAAGAGGCTATTGGAAATATCATCAGCAGGAAGAACAGACCCTTTTTCTAACTCAATATGATTATGATGTTCGGTACGGGGCAGTTGGTCGCTTCATTGACCGGATCGGGTTTCGTCCAATGATTGGCTGGGCTACAGCACTTAGCTTTGATGTATTAAAAAGGGTATTAGAGAGGGGAGAAGCCCCTTCGTCTCAGTTTCTACGTTTTTTTAGTACCTGGCTTATGGTGTTCTTCTTTTGCTTTATTTGGCTTTATCATGGACTGGTACCAAAGCTCATAGCCGTACATCCAGAAGAAGTCATGATGATGCAAAGAGCATTAGGCTCTTCAAGTGAAGTAGCAATCATAGCTGTGAACATTCTAGGGATATTTGAGCTATTCATAGCGGTCATTTGGCTTCTATATCGTAATAAAAGGCAATTATTTCTGCTTCAGATCATCGGGTTTCCTATACTGACAATCACGTCCGCTTTTATCATGCCGGAGTTAGCATCAGCTCCATTTAATCCGATCACATTTAATCTGGCATTAACGGTATTATCGGTGATTGGTTTTTATCATTCAAAGGATATTCCATCAGCAAAAAGCTGTAAGCGTCAAAGGGGTTAGCGATGTCCATTTATAAAAAGGTGTTAGGAGACACATATAATCAATTACACCCAAAGCTTCAGGAGCGGTATCACTTTTCTTTTGAAAGAGAATTCCAAGCAGAGGGAGTCATGAAAAAAATTCGGACCGGCAAGAAATGGATGTATCCATTTTTAATAGTAGCTACAAGGTGGAACTTTCTTTTTCCTGAAAGTGGTGACGACATTCCATTTAAAATAGTAAATCGTGTGATGAGTCATTCAGACGGAAGCGAAGAGGTCCATTGGAATCGAATCTTTCATTTTCCTAATGTAACAAGGCATTTCTCTGCAAGAATGACCATAGATACGGAGAATAGCAGAGTCAGTGACTATTTAGGGGATCCAAGCTTATTTTATTCTGACTTATTTTTTCAAGTGAACAACGATGGTAGCCTGTCAGTGCGCTCGGGAAGGCAGAGACTGGTTTTGGGGAGAGTAGAAATTCCAATACCTAAAAGCTTGTACGGAAACGTGCATGTAGTGGAAGCATTTGATGATAAGGAGGGGGTTTTTACCATCTCAGTTCGAATATCAAATCAATTGATTGGAATGATTATGCAGTATGAAGGGTGTTTTAGCGAGGTGTGAATGGAGAGGAACGGATGAAAATCCGTTCCTCTTGAAGGCGCTAGTCTTCTTGGTAACGCCCCAGTCATCTTGGTAAAGGCACGAAACACCTTGGTAAGAGGAGCATCGATCTTGGTAAAGGCACGAAACATCTTGGTAAGAAAGCAATTCTTTTTGGTAACCCCCAGGACATCTTGGTAAAGGCACGAAACATCTTGGCAAGAGGAGCATCCATCTTGGTAACCCCTGGGACATCTTGGTAACGCCTCAGTCATCTTGGTAAAGGCACGAAACTGCTTGGTAAGAGTACCATCCATCTTGGTAACCCCCCGGACCTCTTGGAAAAGACATGAACACGTTGGCGAGAGACCCATTCTTCTTGCTAACACGCCAACTCCAAAAATACACTGCCATCTATCCTTTAAGGTTTTACCCCCACAACACGTATCCGCTTATAATCAGCTATCCATTTCCCTACCTGATACATAGAGTCCTTTAATGCCTTCTCAATATTCAAAATAATCGTATCGCGACTAGACTCAGACATTCCTTCAAAGAGGCTGCTACCAAACATTAGAATCCAGTTACGTAAGCCGTCCTCTCCTTCTAACGGAGTCGGTCGATCAAAATGCTGAGCTAGGATGACACGAAAGCCTGCCATCTCCATTAAACTCGTATATTCTGCAATGCTAGGAAAGTACCAAGGAAATTCTAGGTGAGCGCTAGGAACATTGCTTTGTTTTAATTGCTTAAACAGTTCATCCGTAATCTGTTTTACGTTTCCTTGTCCCCCGAATTCAGCTACAAAGCGTCCTTGTGATTTTAGGCTTTGAAAAATGGTTGATAGTGCTTGCTCGGGCGGCTTGACCCAATGAAGCACCGCGTTAGAAAAGATGGCATCGTATTCATCTTGATAGGGGAGCTTTGTTGCATTCAGGACGTGAAAAGAGAGATCTGGATATTTTGATTGCGCTTGCTGAACCATAGCAGGAGATTGATCAACGCCAGTTACCTTAGCCCCGGATTGAGCTATTTTAGTAGCTAAATCTCCAGTTCCACAGCCTAGATCTAAAATGGTTTCTCCTTCTAATGGATTTAACATATCCAATAATGCATGGCCATAATTTGATACAAATGAATGCTTGCCATCATAGGCTTGTGCATTCCAGCTATCAGTAGTCTGAGTCATAGCACACCCCTTTTAAGATTTGTTAAAACCCATCTTACCATGCTTCTGCAAGAGTGTTGCTTATCCACTAATATACGTACAAATAATTTGTCCACTTTTCATGTTCCAGGACTAGCAGGGATGGGAAACATATTTCTTATGAGACAATTTATGAAGGGAATACCAACTGAATTAGATGAATCCGCTAAGGTGAATGGTGCCAGTGACTTTGTCATTTTCTTTAGAATTATCCTGCCATTAATCACACCGGTTTTGATAGTTTGTGGTTTATTTTCATTTGTTGGCTCATGGAACGATTTCTTATGGCCAGTTATTGTCTATACAGATCAAAAAATGCCAGTCACTGCAGGGCTTTTGTTATTGCAGGATGTCTATGGCAACTATCGAATGATCGGGCAGTTGATGGGGTCTGCGATCCTCGCCATTATTCCAACTCTCATGCTTTTCTTCTTTGCACAAAAATATTTTGTGACTGCTATTAAGCTAAATTCAGGGATTAAGGAATGATAGCAATGGGAGAACTCATGATAAAGAGGAAATCGGAAAGGTCTTTGCTTACGCAGGATCGTTATGGAATATGATAACGGCCTTGCTCACCATCTTCAGCTATTATAGTTAGTTCGATCGTCAAGGAGAAGCAAGACTTGCTAGCCAAGAGCTTCAAACAATGCTAGCTGGGTCTCAGATGGTTAATAATGTTTTGCAGGTTATATTACTGTTTGGCATTTTTACTCTCATTGGAGCTATTATTACCTTCTTTCTTGCAGTAAAAATGAAAGACCATTCGATTCAAAAAGGCATTATGATCTGGATCGCTGTGTGGGGGATGATTTTGTTGTTTTCTATGGATATCCTTGGATTCTTGCTCTTTCTCATCGCTTTTGTTATCTATCTGGCAAAGAATAAAGCGATAAGATTAGCAGACCAACCTCAGGTGTACTAACCCATAAAGAGCGATCCTTAGAGGAACGCTCTTATATTTTTGGGGGGATTACTCTTTATTGTGTTGTTCATTTTCAGACTCTGTTTCTGGCATGCCGTAATTCCCGTTCATTGCTTGTTCTTCAGGGTCAAGATCAACTACATTTGTTTCGTGATCGCTTTGTTTTTCATTCTTTGCTTGATCTTCGTGTTCTTTTTTTTGATCCCTCATTCATATCACCACCTAAAACTAGGATCGCCGAATCCTATTGAATTATGTATAATTCTAGGTTTAATCTGAGAAAAAAGGGTATAAGTGGGATATCAGCGACTGGAGGAGAACACCTATGATGCTAAACCCTTGGATTCATGTTTGGATTCAGCCAAAGGAAGTTGTTAGGCAGCAGCTTGAGCGCGAGAATCGGGAGAAATATTTTATTGTATTCGCAGTAATGATTGGCATGCTCGTTTTTCTCACTCGATATGAACAGAATCATGTAAGTGTTGATATGTGGAGAGTACTCACCATTTCAGTTTTAGGAGGGGCGATCTTAGGGCCAATCCTATTCTACCTAGAATCATGGTGGGTTTCGGTTATAGGAAAGTGGATAGGTGGAGAAGGGACCCCAAGTGATCTGCGTGTGGCCAATATGCGTGGTGTTATTCTGCCTTCGCTTGTTATTATTCTGTTTCAATTCATTGAGATGTACATACAAGGAGAACGTTACTTTGTTAGCCAATATGCTTTGTATGAAGATGGCCAAATTGGATTAACGCAACTATATCAAGGTGTGGAAGACACGCCAGTACTTACTACTCTCATTTTTGTAGCTTCAGTCTGGCTTTTAGTACTACGATTTAACGCTGTAGGTGAGGCGCATGGTTTCTCTGCTTGGAAAGCGTTACTCGTCCATATTATTTCCATTGCAATCATCGCACTACCTTTATATCTAATCTTAACTATCCTGTAAGTAAACGGACTCATTTAAGGAGTGAAGAAAATGGATGAAAATCAGCGCTCGGAACAATTAAACCCTTGGCTTTACATTTGGATTAAACCTAGAGCTGTTATTAGACAAGAACTAGAAAAGTCTGATCGGGAAAGGCATTTCATTCTTTTAGCTTTACTCATCGGAATTCCAACTTTGTTTACAAGCTATGAACTAAACCATTTTGATGTGAATTATGGATTCATCATTGGAATCAGTTTAATTGTGGGTCCAATTGCAAGTCTCATCATGCTTTATTTGAGTTCTTGGATTAGTGCTGTAGTAGGACGCTGGATTGGCGGAAACGGAAGGGCAGCCGATCTAAGGGTAGCTACGATGAGAGGCTGGATGATTCCGAGCTTAGCTACGTTATTTATTAGTTTTATTGACTTCCTCTTGCGTGGTGATGAGTATTTTATAAGTCCAGCAGCACGAACAGAGCCTAGAGAAATAGTAGGATTCATTGAATCACTTTCCTCAGGCATGAACTCTATCCTTGTTATTCCGTACTTTATCGTTTCTATTTGGGTATTTGTTATATATTTGAAATCAATAGGTGAAGCACATAACTTTTCTGCTTGGATGTCACTTTTGATGACCATCATTATTGTGGCCCTAATATTTATACCACTTGTTTTCATCGTTCTTTTATTTACCGCGGTTTTTGCTTTTTAGTTTAGGAAGCGGCTGGAACAGACGTATTATAACTATTATAAAAGCTGAAGAATGTTGGAGGCTCTCCATTCATTGTTCAGCTTTTTGATTGTATAAAAATAAAAGAGGGTGGATCTCGCTTCGGAGATACACGTTGCTTGTATAAATACATGGAGGAATGGGAGGGTCTCTGAGTATCGTTCTTCGGCTGCCGCTCCCGAAAATGGGGGCACGCTTACCGCGGAAAGGTAATGAGCTAACCCGACTCCGTCGATTTATCTCATTGAACCTTTATATCCCGCAGGTGTCGGCCCTCCATTTTCGTCTGCTAGGTGGGTGGGGGGCATTAAGAATATGAAGATTAAGCTACAAATGACAGTAAATATTGATCAACTTTTAAAAGTCAGCACAAGGGGACTTAACAGCCGCCCCGGAAAGTGAAGTGTATTTCCGAAGCGGAGCCTAACTCTCCCCTTTAAAAAAGAAGTCCCAACGATTATATGTTAAGTCAACATAATTGTTCGCGCACCCATGAGATAAAAACACTTATGTCCCAATCTCATTTCTTTATTCCTCAAGCATTTCTCTAGAAAGCTCTGCGGCTCTGGTTACCGTTTCTTCTGCAGTCAAATCCCCTAAGAACATAAGTTCATACAAATCAGCAAGCTCAGTTGGCAGACCTGCGGCGGTATTCTCGTAATCTGCTACACGCCCAACCTCGCGCGCATCAACTAAGTAATAAATGTGTTCAGGCTCTTGTCCTTCTAGTACTAGTTCATCTATGCCCGTCACAGAGGGAATGGCATTTCCTTCGGCGGTCAGTCTAATTTCTTGTCCCTCTCTTGAGACATAATACGATTGAAATAACTGAGCTGCTTCGAGGTGCTCTGTATTAGCATTAACTGCTAGATACCCCATGCCTAAATGGGCCGTCTCGATTTCGTTATCAGTATTACTAGGCCAAGGGATATAATCAAAGTCTAAGTCGGTTTCCAAAAACATTGGAGTAAGCCATCTGCCTGCTCCTACGAGTCCAACCTGGCTAGACATAAATAGGGCCTCCGTTCCCTGCCCTTCTGGAAGGGTTCCACTGAAGACGAAATTTCCTTCACTCACCATTCTAGAAATAAATTCGTACGCTTCAAGTGTTTTTTCATCGTTATCTGCTACAATAGTTTCTCCATCCGAGAATTTCCCACCATTTGTCCAAATCCAATTTAAAACTACTTCATGAGAATTGCCTTGCACAAAGCCGTATTTCCCAGCTTCTTTTAGTTTATCAGTTATTTCTTCAACGGCATCCCAGTTCCATTCACCTTTATCAAAGTACTCTTGGGGAGATGTGGCCCCTACCTCTTCAAGCAGGCTCTTATTATAATAGAAAAGGTAAGGGTTGGTATCAACGGGTAATCCGAATATTTGTTCATCCTTCATCGTCGGTCCCCAAATGTCTCCGGCGAAATCATCAAACCGTACATAGGATTCATCGGATTCAAGAAACTCACTTACTGGAGCGATGGTGCCATTTTGAATAAGTGTAGAGATATCTCCAGCAGACAAATAAAACAAATCAGGAGCTTGCCCTCCTTGAAGTCTAGTTGTTAATGTTTGAAAGTAGTCCCCGCCAATTCCATTAAATTCGACATGAATATCGTCGTGCTGTTCATTAAAAGAGTCTACGGCCCTTTCATACACCAGCATTTCCTGTGGGTTCCCCCATGCAGAAAATGAAAGATGAATGTCCTTATCTTCACCTGAACTAGAAGAGCTACACGCTGCTAGCGTCAAAGTGCAAATGCATCCAACGAGTGTCATGATTTTTTTATTTTTCAAAAAGACCCTCCTCTAATTATAATAAAGCGCTTTCATTTTTCGAGATATATGATTGTTTTATTATAAAAAAAATAGAGTTCTCTCACTTTCATAATTGTCACTACCTAGTGGAAAAGACGTTTAATATTCTCACAAGAATGAAGAATGAATAAAGCCATCTTCTAAAGAGCAACTTAGAATTAATTAGTTTGATGAGGAAAAGGAGGAGGGGTCGTTATAGACTTACCAACTATTCATACGAATATCTGGGACGCGGTCATTGCAGTTCCATCCATTATCGTCTTATGCGAACTCGTCAAATGGTTTACGAAAATTCCGCATAGTTGGATTCCAACCTTGGCTAATGCCCTAGGACTTTTCATTTCCATATTCATCAGTCATCCAAACGACTGGCCAGCAGGAGTATTTATGGGGTTCTTTTATGGGAATGCAGCAGTTGGTAGCTATGCCGGATTAAGAACAGCTATACTTGCCTATCGTCAAAAGGACGAGGCTCTAAGTAAATCATAGCAACGTGCAAAACAGATTGTATTTCTAAAGTGTAGTCTAAGAGCTGAATCCACAAGGGTTTGGCTCTTCGTTGTGTTTACATATTGTAAAATTTTTGTACAACTATGCTAATCTTCAAACCTCTACTGTACAATATTATAAGGAGGTGTTTTTGATTGAAGAGATTCAGCAAAGCAGAAAGCGGTTGGATGCTTTATGATTGGGCTAATTCAGCTTATTCTGTCATTATTTCAACAGCTATTTTTCCTATTTTTTATAAAGCGAGTGCGGATGCTGCTGGAGTGGATGGTGTGGATTCAACAGCCTATCTTGGCTATACAATTGCAATTGCCACCTTTATATTGGCTATGCTCAGTCCTATTCTTGGCACGATTGCAGATTATGAGGGGTTAAAGAAAAAGTTCTTTGCGTTCTTTTTTGTCATTGGAGTGGTTTCAACCGGGCTACTGGCTGCGGTCCCTTATGATAGCTGGCTTGTACTTCTAGCTCTATATACGATTACTGCTATTGGCTTTGCTGGTGCAAATGTGTTTTATGATGCGTTCTTGGTGGACGTCACGAGGGAAGACAAGATGGATGATTTATCAGCAAGAGGGTATGGCTGGGGCTACATCGGTAGTGCCATACCGTTTCTAGTTTGTATAGCCATTATTATGCTCTCGCAAATGGAGATTCTGCCTTTATCAGTCACAGCTGCTAGTCAGATTTCATTTGTCATCACAGCCATTTGGTGGGCGGTTTTTACGATACCTATGCTGAAGCATGTTCATCAAATATACTTTATTACACGTGAAAAAAAACCTATAACGAATAGCTTTAAACGCCTTGGTGGAACATTAAAGAAAATTCGTCTCTACAAACCATTATTTTTATTTTTGATTGCTTATTTCTTTTATATTGATGGCGTCGGAACCATTATCAAGATGTCTACTGCTTACGGCACAGATTTAGGTATTTCTTCTACTAGCCTATTGCTTATCTTGTTTTTAACTCAGGTTGTCGCTGCGCCATTTGCTATTCTTTATGGGAGATTAGCTGAGCGGTTTACAGGCAAAAAGATGCTATACGTTGGCATAGGTGTGTATATCATTGTGTGTATCTATGCCTATTTTCTAAAGACCACCATCGATTTCTGGATTTTGGCTATGCTGGTCGCTACCTCGCAAGGCGGCTTACAAGCACTCAGCAGATCCTACTTTGCTAAGCTTATTCCCAAAGATCAGGCTAACGAATTTTTTGGATTTTATAATATCTTTGGTAAGTTTGCAGCCGTGATGGGACCCCTTCTTGTTGCTGTGACCGCTCAAATCACAGGGAGTACAAGTACGGGTGTACTCAGTCTGGTTGTTTTATTTATTATTGGTGGAGTGATCTTAGCCTTCGTACCGGAAACAAAACAGGAAGCAGGCATGGTTAGCGAATAATCTGAGATCTCAATCTTTCGGCTTATTCAGTGAATTTCTCCATATGCTATGATAAGTGTAGAGGGGGGATTAACTTATGGAAATGGGCGTGTATCAACAACAACATACTCAATTTTTGATGACTCAGGAACTGAAACAGGCGATTCAAGTGCTTCAATATTCTACTGCTGATCTAAGAGAATTTTTGAAGGAGCAAGCACTTGATAACCCACTTATTGAACTAAGCGAGTCGGCATTCGCTCAGCCACTATTTCAATCACCCCAAAAGATTTCAACGGATGCTAAGCATCGCGCTCTTGAAAATCATTCTGATACAAAAAGCATTTATGACATCTTAACTGAACAAGTCTCTTATATGAATCAACCATTACGTGATCGTAACCACCTCATTTATTTTATCCATTCATTAAATGAAGATGGGTATTTAACAGTTTCGTTAGAGGAGCTCTGCGATGAAAGAGGAATTTCCTTGCAGCTAGGAGAATCGTATATTCGCCTGCTCCAGGATTTGGAACCCACAGGGGTAGGAGCAAGAAGCATGAAGGAATGCTTGCTGCTCCAGCTAAAGAAACATCCTAAGTGGTCCGCGCTCGCTGAGGAAGTTGTTTTGAATCATATGGAACGACTAGCATCAAGAAGGTGGAAGGAGATTGCTAGGCTTTGTGAGGCCGAGCTTTCTGACATTCAAAAGGTTCACGATTTAATTAGCCAACTTGATCCCCATCCAGGAAAGAGCTTTTCTAAGGAGCTTCCACATTTTATTGAGGCAGACGTTATGATAGAAATTGGAACGAATGAGGAACCAGTAATAAAAATACAGGATTCGTTACTCGGCAACGTTCAGATTCATCTTGAATATAAGCATCAGCTATTAACCTGCGATATTCATGAGCACGTCCATTACGCTAAACAAAAGCTTAAAGAAGCCGAATGGTTAATTCAAAGTCTGACACAAAGACAACAAACGATTTATCGAGTAGCCAAGGTGATTGCTACACATCAAAAGGATTTTTTGACAACAAAACACGGTAAAATGAATCCGCTTACATTAAAAGAGATTGCTGAATCCATAGGGGTACACGAATCAACGGTCAGCAGGGCTACAACCAATAAATATGCTCAGACGCCTCGGGGATTGGTAGAGCTTAAGTCATTACTGTCAGCTGGACATCAATCCAAATCTAAAGACACATTAAAAACATGGCTCAAAGAATTTATTGAGTCGGAAAATAAACAACAGCCTTATTCAGATCAAGATTTGGTTCAAATGTATCAAGAGAAAGGAGTAGAACTATCACGACGAGCGATAGCCAAATATAGAGGGGAGCTTGGAATATACTCTTCACCTAAAAGAAAGAGATATAAATAAAATGCATAAATGATTTACAAATAAGAATCATTCCGATATACTGACTCCTATACACAGATCGTAATTATTACGAAAAAGGAGTCGGATGATGAAAAAAGGTTTAGCGATGGCGGGTGCAGCATTGTTATTTTTGAATGCATGCTCAGCTGGAACGGGAGACGAAGCAGAAGAAAAAGACACACTAGAGATCTACACAACGATCTTTCCAATAGAAGATTGGACAAAAAAAATCGGTGGTGACTATGTAGAGGTGACGAATATGGTGCCAGTTGGCTCTGACGCTCATACATATGAACCAACGCCATCAGAAATGGTGAAGGCAGCAAGTGCAGACGCCTTTTTCTATAGTGGAGCGGGTATGGAAGCCTTTGCTGAAAAGGTGGTAAATGTATTAGATGAGGACGTGGCAGTCCTTGAGGCGACCAATGGTGTAGAACTCATTGCTGATAGCCATGACCACGACCATGATTCTGAGGAGGGACATGACCATTCACACGATGAGGAAGAAGATCATGGTCATGAGCACGACCATGACCATGGTGAAGAGCACGAAGACCACGATCATGGTGGGGAAGCTCCAGAGACAATAGAAATAGATGGTCACTCTGATCATTACCACTCAGGCGATCATGTTCATTTAACTGCTACAGCTCCAAATGATGTGACCTCGGATGATTGGCACTGGTACACATTAGCACCAGGTGCAAATGCAGAGGATGAGACAGCTTGGGAGGCTGTGCCAGATAACGGTACAGCACAATATGAAGGGATTGCTGAGGATGGTCAACAAATCATCGCAAAGCTTTTTGGCGAAGATCATGAAGTATTAGCACAATCTGCCCCCGTGACCATTAACGTTGACGATCACGATGACGATGATCATGGACACAGTCACGGTGAATTTGATCCCCATGTATGGCTTGATCCTGTTTTGTCTATTGAACTTGCTGAGAATATTAAAGATCAGTTGATTGAATTAAAGCCAGAGCAGGAAGCTTATTTTACAGAGAACTTCGAGAACCTGGTTACCCAGTTTGAAGAACTAGATGCAGCATTTAACGAAGTAGCTGATAACGCAGAGATTGACACCTTTATCGTTTCACATGCAGGGTACGGATACTGGGAGAACCGCTACGGAATAAACCAAATTGGCATCGCAGGCATTTCACCAACAAATGAGCCTTCACAAAGTCAGCTCGTCCAAACGGTAGATCATGCAGAAGAGCTTGGGCTCCAGTATGTCCTGTTTGAGCCAAACATCACGCCAGCTGTAGCCGAAGTCGTCCAAACGGAAATAGGTGCAGAAGCTTTAACCATTTATCCACTCGAAGCATTAACCGACGAAGACGTAGCTAATGACGAGGATTACTTCTCGCTTATGTATAAAAATGTTGAAACGTTAAAGACGGTTTTATCAGCAGAATAAAGTAAAAGCAGCGACTCCTTTTGGAGGGCGCTGCTTTTCTGTGTTGAGGGTATTAGCATTATCCTTCCACAATCGCATAATAGTTTCTCCACTCACCATCAACCTCAACCATTAACATGTCTCCGTGGTCCTTCGCCGAATAAATCTTAGTTCCTACTGGGATTTTATTAGCCATTTCATCTTCAAAATCTGTGCTTGTTTCGTTTTGGGCTTGTATTTCTCCAACAACATCTTGAGGGGATAAGCTTAATTCATCTACCCAATCAATGTTTGTTTGATAAATGACAGCATTGAATTGAAAAATATCGGCATCTGGGGAAAGAGTTAGTACTTCTTCAGCATCAATATGGTCTATGACTGTTGTTATTTCTTCTGAGTTACCGGTTTCTGTTGTCTCGCCTTCAGTAGAGCAACCAAATAATGTAGCACAGCTAATTAAAACGATTAAAATGTGTATTCTTATTTTCATCTGGTCATCCTCCTCAGATTCTACTATTATTTTACATCAATCATATAGATACCTGCCATTTATTTTAACAAGTGGTGATTATTTTCTAGTAACCTGTCAAAACTAGCTAAAGAGATCAGAGATTAGCAGTGTTTGAGAGGAGAGATTGTGTATGTTTAGTAAATCACGGATTTTGGGGTTGTGTGCTTGTTTTGTATTTCTCTTTTTCTGGAGCGAGAAGGCAATGGCTGCAGAGGTAAACCTGGGTGAGGTGGATACACAAGTTTCGTTGAATGTCCGCGCTGAGCCAAGTGAGCAGGCTGCGATTATTGGCAGTCTTACTCCAGGTGTACAGGTTGAATATATTGAACTTGGGAATGGCTGGGGACAAATTACTTATGAGGGTCAGCTTGGTTTTGTGAGCACAGCTTACTTAATGAAGAAGGAACGTACTCCACAGTCTGAGCAACCTTCTTTACCACAAACGAAAGAATCATTGGATTTTGACCGAATTGTCATTGATGCAGGACATGGAGGCAGAGATCCAGGAGCCATTGGAAATGGTTTATACGAAAAGACAATCGCCTTATCCGTCGCTCATAAGGTGAAGAGTGAACTTGAGCAAGAAGGCATTGAGGTTTTGATGACGAGGGATGAGGATCTCTTTGTTACGCTAGAGGATCGAGTGTTGAAATCAAATCAATGGGGCGCGGATTTATTTGTTAGTATTCATGCCAATGGCTATGCAGACACTTCGGTAAGTGGGGTAGAGACATTCTATTATCATGGTAGTAGTCAGGGAAAGCAGGTGGCTAGTTCGATTCAGCAGCAGTTGGCCGAAAGTACAGGAAGTAGAAGTCGAGGAGTGTTTGCTGCTGACTTCTATGTACTTAAGTACTCCCGGATGCCCGCGGTCCTCGTTGAAACCGGTTTTGTTTCCAATGAAAAAGACGCCAGTTTACTAAAAACAGGAGAATACCAGCAAAAAGCAGCCAAGGCAATACGAGATGGAATCCTTGGTTAAGTGAAATATATTTATGAAGGCCCAAACGAGGATGTTGATTTAACATATCATCGTTTGGGTCTTCTTCTATGGATAAGTAGGCTACACTTCGGAAATACACTGAAAAAGTCATGTAAGAATGAGCTGACTGGCGCCGCTACAGAAGAACCCTACGCACCCGCAAGAACGGCCCCAGCCCTCGAAGTGGAAAACCACCACTTCGATGTCGGTCTGCTGCGTTCTGTTCCGCAGAAGTCTTCGGTTTCTCCTTCCGCTACTGTTCTGATTAACAAATAACGAACATTCTTTTTAAGGAAATGAGGGCTGTTATTGCTTCACATTCAGACACCCTACATTCCCTCCATGTACATATATAGCAGGCGCTTTATGTAATAGACTCTATGTAAGTTATCTCCTGCATCCTTGAATCCTTCCACTTATCAGCGGACGAAAATGGAGGGCCTACACCTGCGGGATGAAAAGGTTCAATGAGATAAATCGACGAAGTCGGGTTAGCTCATTACCTTCCCTCAGGTAAGTGCCCCCATTTTCGGTAGCGGCACCGAAGAACCGATACGCAGATAACCTCCAATCTCTCCATGTACTTATGCAAGCGAACTGTGCAGAACATCGAGAGTTTAGCCTTTTAAAGATGCCCAAACCTGATCAGGAAGGGGGATGCCTTCTTTTTTTCGCTTGAGTGCCGTTTGTGTTTCGATCTCCCCGGGAACGAGTACGCGTTCCGCTCCTTCAGCTGGAGTCACTTGATGTAGCTCTTGAATCATCTGATCAAGTCTTGAGGTAAAGCTATCGAGACCCGTGAAGATTGAAGGGTCAATTGCCATAAAGAAATGACCTAACTCTCTATTTTTATTGTAATCCCCGTACATTTTTGATACGTGTGGACCAAACGCTGCGCCTGTTAATAAGGCTGAGAATATCTCTACAACCATCGCAAGGCCATAGCCTTTAGGCCCTCCGAATGGTGAAAGGAAGGAGACGTTTTCTGGATTGGTTGTAGGTTTACCCTCAGCATCAACGCCCCAAGTATCAGGGATCGCATCACCGTATTCACGAGCATTTAAGATTTTACCAAGGGCTACATTGCTTGTGGCAAAATCAAGAATAACATGTTCTTCTGATTGAGCCGGAAAGCCAAACGCAATGGGGTTTGTTCCGAAAAATGGTTCAGATCCACCAAAAGGAACAACAATTTTATCAGTGTGCGACATCGCTATTCCGATTAGGTTTGCTGAGGCTGCTTGCTCTACAAAATAAGATAGTGCCCCGCAATGACTACTATTTTTAACGGCAATAGCGCTCATTCCTGACATTTTTGCCAGATTGATTGCTTCTGTCATCGCCTGTTTAGAGATGTAATGACCAAATCCGTTATCGCCATCCATGATTAGTGTGGAAGCAGAGGACTGAACGGTTGAGGGGTTAGCATTAGGGTTAATGCCTCCTTCTTTTATCCGCTTAATATAATGCTCCACACGCATGACTCCATGAGAATCAACCCCTCGAAGGTTTGCATGTACTAATACATCTGCAATATCTGCAGCAATTTCTTTTGATAAACCGGATTTTCTAAAAGCATCTACAGTGGTCTGCCTTAATTCTTCTTCTGAAATGATAATAGTCATAAAAGACCTCCTAATGAAAACGGTTAAATTCATACTAGCATACTTGTATGGTAGTGTGGTAGGATCATTTTTAGGAGGAGAGTGCTTCATGTATTTATCAAAAGCTAAAGTATCAACGAGGGATTTTGTATATGATACAATTCATGATTTAATCATGACACTTGAACTAGCGCCAGGGAAGGCTATTTCCGAAAAGGACATTGCTGATGAATTACAAGTCAGTCGAACGCCGGTACGCGAAGCATTCTTAAGATTATCTGAGGATGAATTATTACACGTGCTACCTCAGCGAGGATCCTTTGTTACCTTAATTGATGCGTCCCATGTAGAAGATGCTAGGTTTGTGCGCGAGCATACAGAGGCGGCTATTATTAGACTCGCATGCTCATCTTTTGATACGCATTGTATGAATCAATTGGAAAGCAATCTCACCGACCAAAAAGTTGCAAAAGTTGATGAGGATGAAGACGCTCTGTTCTCACTCGATAAAGAATTCCATCGGTTACTTGCTGAAGGAACAAATAAAATTCGAGTATGGGAAGTCAATCAACGAATGAACGTGCATTTAAACAGACTTAGAAAATTAAGTATGCACTCAAAAATGAATTGGGAGCTCTTGATTGAACAGCATGAGGCGTTAATTGAAGCTGTAAAAATGGGAAAAGCAGACATAGCAGAGCAATTAATGCGTCATCATTTAACTTTGTTGCAATATGATCAAGCAGCTCTAAAAGAGAAGTACCCTCACTACTTTAGTGCATAAAACAAGCTTATGGTTAAAGTAAGCGTTCTCAAAAGGGAGGAAAGAATATGTTTAAAAAATGGACTATTTATACGGCGGCAATCGCACTAGTAGTTTTAGGTGGTTGTTCTTCAGCGGGTTCTAGTACAGAACTTGGGGGCGATGATGAGATCACTCAATGGAAAATGACTCATATTTCAGATTCCAGCCATTTGTGGCATCGTACCGCCGTTGAGTTTGCGAATTTAGTAGACGAAAAGACAGAGGGAAAGGTTCAAATTGAAATCTATCCTAATAGTCAACTTGGTAGTGAAGTAGATAATATTAATTCAATACGTTATGGAGCAACGGATATAACCATTACAGGGGAGACATTAGAGGTCTGGACCCCAAACGCCGTGATGCTTGCGGTTCCCTATGCATTTGAAGACGAAGCACATATGCGTCGAGTCATTGAGGGTGAATTAGGACAGATCATAGAAAATGATATTGAGCGAGATATTGGTTTAACCCCATTATTCTATATGGAGCGAGCTCCACGAAACCTTACCTCGAATTATCCGATATCATCACCTGAAGACTTACGAGGTTTTGGCATGCGTGTACCAAATGTACCGCTATTTCTAGATGCTTGGTCAGAAGCTGGTGCTCAGCCACAGGTTATTAGCTTAAACGAAGTATTTACTGGGCTCCAACAGGGTGTTATTGATGGACAAGAGAACCCTAATGATTTGATTGAAAGCAACGGGTTTTACGAAGTGCAGCAGTATTTAAATACAACGGAACATGTTCGATCTTGGATTTATGTTGTAGTGGGTACGGAGCAAATGGAAGCGCTACCTGAGGATCAGCAGGAAATGGTCAGAGAGGCAGCGGCTGAGGCTGAAGCCTATGCTCAAGATTTACTTGAAGCTGAAACTGAAGCGGTATTAGAGCGATTAGTGGAAAGAGGCATGGAAGTTAATGAAGATGTTGATCATGATGCATTCAGAGATGCCATGATGCCAGCATTAGAAGATTATTTTGAAGAAGAGCAGTATCAGCTTTATTTAGATATTTTAGCTGAGGGTGAAGGAGGGCAAGAGGATGCTGAGTAGAATGGCTAAAGTGGACAGGCTTCTAGGATTTATTTCCATGTGTTTATTTATTGGGCTATTGACGGTAGTCATCATTCAAATTCTAAGCCGTTATTTTCCATTTGATCTTATTTGGACGGAAGAATTATCACGGTATTTGTTTGTTTATTCTATGGTTACAGCCGCACCCATCGCTTTACGTAAACAGGAGTTTATTCGTGTAGACATGCTGATTCTTGCATTACCTGAGAAGACCAGACGTGTGTATGAATGTGTCATTGCGGGACTCGCTTTCATATTTTCACTTGTACTAGTTATTTACGGTTTGCATTTTCTTCAGCTTGGTGCTGATTTTTATGCACCAACACTTGGATTTTCAATGGCTTATGCTTATGCAGCAGTACCCCTTTTGGGCGTGTTACTAATGGTTTACTCGATCGTTTATATGTTCGACCGGTTCAGCCCAACTGAAGAAGTAGAGAAAGGGGACAACCTATTATGATGGCATTAATTATTGTTGGTTTATTTTTAGCTTTTATCGCATTTGGCATACCGATTGCGTTTAGCTTAGGGCTATCTTCATTAATATATCTCCTAATAGCGGGGGTTCCATTAACGGTTATCCCACAAACAATGTTTGCAGGGATCAATTCATTCGTTATGCTTGCTATTCCAGCTTTTATTCTAGCAGGGAATTTAATGAATGCAGGTGGAATCACCAATCGTATTATTGAATTTGCTAATGCCGTGGTAGGACATATTCGCGGGGGACTAGCCCTTACAAATGTAGCCTCTTCACTAGGTTTTGCAGGTATTTCAGGAACAGCTTTATCTGATACAGCAAGTATTGGATCAGTTATGATTCCTGCGATGAAAAAACAAGGATACGGCTCAGGGTTTTCAGCGGCAGTAACCTCTATTTCTTCAACTGTAGGTCCGATGTTACCACCTTCATTACCGATGATTATTATCGGGACGCTTGCAAGTATCTCTATTGGAGACCTGTTTCTAGCAGGAGCAATACCTGGTATTTTACTAGCTATAGGATTTTTAATCGTCACATATATCATTTCCGTAAAAAGACAATATCCCAAAGGTGAGCGCCAGCCGTTATCTGTCGTTGGTAAATCATTCTTAGGTGCTTTCTGGGCGTTACTAATGGTTGTTATTATCTTGTGGGGGATTCTAGGTGGGTACTTCACACCAACAGAAGCGGCAGTTGTCTGTGTTGTGTACGCTCTGATTGTTGGGAAGCTTGTATACCGCGAGCTTGATATGAAAGAAGTACCTTCTATTCTTGTAAGAACATTGAGTTCAACAGCATCCATTCTATTACTAGTCGGCTTTGCCAATACATTCGGATGGATTTTGGTGAGTGAAGGTGTTCCAATCTTAATTGCCGATGGTATCTTATCAATAACTGAAAATCCGTTCTTCGTCATTCTATTAATTATCGTGCTGTTACTAGTACTTGGTATGTTTATGGAGACGATTGCGGCACTCGTTATCCTATTCCCTGTATTACTACCAGTTGCAACAAGTGTCGGAATGGATCCAATCCACTTTGGAGTAGTGATGGTCCTTGCGTTAATGATTGGACTATCAACACCACCAGTTGGGGTATGTCTATTCGTTGCCTCTTCTTTTGCCAAAGTACCAATTACTAAAACGGTGAAAGAATTAATGCCTTACTTTGCTGTAGCGATCGTTGTCTTACTGATCGTTGCATATGTCCCATCACTATCACTGTACCTACCAGGTTTATTTGAATAAAAGGGTGTGTTTTAAATGAAAGTCATTCAAGTGCAAGAACCAGGGAAACTAGATATTGTTACGAAGGAAAAGCCTGAAATTGTTGGAGAGAAAGATGTTATCGTTAAAGTGAAATGTGTGGGCATTTGTGGTTCGGATGTGCATATCTATCACGGGAGTAATCCTTTTACGGTCTACCCACGGGTCATTGGCCATGAAGTTTCAGGAGTCGTAGAGAAGATTGGTCCTGCGGTTGTTGATCTCGTACCGGGAGATCGAGTCGCGCTAGAGCCCATTGTTTCGTGCGGTACATGCTACGCTTGCAGAAAAAATCAGCCGAATGTATGCGTGGAACTTGAGGTTTTTGGCGTTCATCGTGATGGCGGCATGAGCGAGTGGGTGAAAGCAGATGAAGCCAACTGGCATAAAGTCACAGAGAGAGTGACAGACGAAGCGGCAGCCTTGGTTGAACCATTGACTATTGGGGCTCAGGCGATGTATCGAGGGGAAGTGGAACAAGGGGACAGTGTTTTTATTATGGGTGCTGGTCCTACTGGAATTGCATGTTTAATCATGGCTAAAGAAAAAGGGGCCAAAGTGATTATTTCGGACTTTAACCAAAACCGACTTGAATACGCACAGAGTATTGGAGCCGACTTCATCATTAATCCACAGCAAGACAATGTAGAGGATCGAATAAAAACGATTACCAATGAGGAAATGGCTAATGTAGTCATTGATGCAGTGGGCACCGCAGTTACGTTTGAGCAGGCTGTGCAGCTAGCTTCTGTAGCTGGCACCATCGTTACACTTGGATTTAACGAACAGCCCTCAGCCATTCCTTCCCTATTGCTAACTAAAAAAGAGCTAAAGGTCGTTGGCTCAAGGCTACAAACACATCAATTTAAAGGTGTAATTGAAAAGGTGAATGATGGCGATATTCAATCAGATGCCATCGTCTCCCACCGTTACTCTTTTGAGCAAATTGATGAAGCGATGACGTTGCTTGAAAAACATCCTGAAGAGGTTCGAAAGATTGTGCTTACTTTTTAGAGGAAAAAAGAGGATTGTTATTGAAATATATTAGATCAGTTAAGAGGCAGCCGGAACATGTTTGGCTGTCTTTTTTATTGATTAAATAGGGGAGGGGGAAGAGGGGTGTTATACAGAAGTTCGGTTTGTGCCATAGTAATTATAAGTGTTATTTTATCTGCATTCTTTATAGCAAATCCAAACCACACCTATGCCCTAAGTTGTGCTGAAGTTGCTCTTGCAGAAGAAGCCTTTGATCGATCTGCAGCTGTGTTTAGTGGGCGTGTCACTGAAAATAATTCTTATACATACACTTTTGAAGTCGATGAAGTGTACAAGGGATCACCGAATCATACTGTAAAATTAAAAGGTTCTCATTGGGATGAGGAGTACTTTGATACGAATGAGAGGCTGTTAATCTATGCTCAGGAAAAAAATCTCACTAGCTATACAATAGGACTCTGTGGAAGATCGGGAAACTTTAGTGACCTCAAGGAAGATGTTCAAGGAATGACATCAACGACACCCGAACCAGATCCATTTTTAAGTGCACCAATATGGGCGAGTATTTTTATAGCAGGAGCAGGATTAAGTTTGTTACTTTTTAAACGCATTCGTAAAAAAGGATAAACCTTGTTTACGAACGTACATTCCCCTATAATAAAGAGAACTACCGTTGTTAAAAGGAGATTATTATGGAACCGTTAAAAGAGATTTATAATAAAGCGTATGTGCAGAAGCTAACATCAGATATTAAGCAAGTCTATCCTAATTTTGATGTTCAGGCTTGCAGTAAGCTCATCCTTCAGCCTGATTGGTCTGCGCTTGAATTAATGGAACGAAAACGGAGAATAACGGAGTCACTGTATGAAACTCTTCCAGCTGCTTACCCCGATGCCTTAGCGATATTAATTCAAGTAGCCCCTCCATATAACGGCCTGGAAGGCATAGTATTTCCAGACTTTGTCCAATGCTATGGACTTGATTATTGGCAGGAATCTATGGATGCATTGGAGGTTTTAACGGAATATTCCACAGCTGAATTTGCTGTTCGCCCTTACTTTGTTAAGGATACTGAAAAGATGATTGAACAGAGCCTGCAGTGGGCAGATAGTACAAATGAGCATGTAAGAAGGCTGGCCAGTGAAGGTAGTCGTCCGCGTTTGCCATGGGGGCTTTCAGTTCCAGCATTCAAACAGGATCCAGCTCCTATTTTGCCCATCTTAGAAAAGCTTAAGAAGGACGATTCGTTGTATGTGCGTCGTAGTGTAGCAAATAGTTTAAACGACATAACTAAAACCCATCCAGATCTTTTTATTCAAATAGCTAACGACTGGTTTGGTGAGCATGAGGATACAAACTGGATTATTAAACATGCAAGTAGAAGCTTATTAAAAAAAGGGGACAAACACGTTCTTGCCCTCTTCGGCTATGAGAATAGTCATACATTACATATACAGGATTTTCAATTTAAAACAGCAGCAATAAAGATTGGGGAAAGAGTAGATTTTTCCTTTAATCTTCAGGCAGAAGTAGACACCAAGCTGCGCGTGGAATATGCCATTGATTATGTAAAAGCACGAGGCCATCGCACACGTAAGGTGTTTAAGCTCTCGGAAACAGCGATTCAAGCAAATGAAGTAAAAACCTATGCAAGAACGCATGCCTTTAAAGATCTATCTACACGAAAACACCATCCAGGATTGCACCAGTTAACGCTAATTGTGAACGGGGAAGAAAAGGTGTCGGTGGAGTTTGAGGTTGGGTGAGGAGAGATGTCGAGATGGGATACCAAGAAGAAAGAACTCAACACCAAGAGATCGAGGTTGCTTAGCAAGGGCAAGAAGTCGATAGCAAGAAGAAAGAGCTCAACACCAAGAGCCCGTAGTCACTTAGAAAGAGCAAAAAGTCGATAGCAAGAAAAAAAGCTCAACATCAAGAACCCGTAATCACTTAGCAAGGGCGAGAAGTCGATAGCAAGAAGAAAGAGCTCAACACCAAGAACCCGTAGTCACTTAGCAAGGGCAAGAAGTCGATAGCAAGAAGAAAGAGCTCAACACCAAGAGCCCATACTCTCTTACCAAGATCCAAGACACCATACCAAGAGAAACAGTCTCCATACCAAGAACGATACTGATCTACCAAGAACCTCTTCTTCTCCGGCACCACAAAAAAGGAAGAAACGGTCGAATTCGTCCGTTTCTTCCTTTTTTTGATTTCTTTATTCCTCTACATTCACATGAATCTCGGCTTTCGCGACTTCTCTTGTCTCATTTCCGTAGTCGTCTCGTACGATGACTTCGATTTTTGCCCCTTCTACCTCAAGATTAGAGGTGGCGGTCCAATAACCGACGTAGTTTCCTTCGCCTTCTTCTCGCATTGGTAATTCTGTTGCGTTTGATGACGGGATGTTGGTTAACGGCATGCGGATGATGAATGTAGCATCAAGACCAGGCTCACTTGTAAATTCTATTTTGACAGATTGGCCTGATTTAAGGTGCTTATCTTCGTCTGGTTTGAGATTTTCGATAACAGGTGCATCGAATTTGGCGTCGATTGAAATGATTTCTGTTGTCTCGTTACCGGCTTTGTCGGTCGCTGTGACAGTAATTTCATTTAATCCATTATCCAGCATCACTCGTTTGCTGAATGTGCCATCCTCTTGCACGTCTGCATCTTGACCGTCGATTGTAACTTTATCAAGGTACTCATCAGAAGCTGTACCTTTTACAGTGACCGTTTCTCGGTTTGTTTTTGATCCGTCTGCAGGTTCATCTATGGTGAGCTCTGGAGATGTTTGATCTAGAATGACAGTTACGGGCTCAGATTCATCGCTTTCTCCAGATTCTGTCACGGCAACGGCTGTAAGCTCATTCGCACCATCTGATAAATCAATATCCGCAGTGAATATGCCGTCTTCATTAGTTGAAGTTGTTCCAGCTTCGTCTCCATTATTCAAAATACGAATGTCAGTAGTAGGAGAAGACGTGCCCTCTACTGTAATGGTTTCCTCATTCGAAAAGCTTCCATCCTCCGGAGATGTGATGGTTGGTGCACCTAGCTCATAGTTTACCAAGGCACGAATCATAAAGTTTCCATCCATTGGCACGGTTTGAGACCAGCTGCCTCCAACAAATTGCCAGCTTCTTTGAGCAAGTGGGCCGTCTTCATCTGTAGCGAGTCCAGGAGCATTAGGGTGGGCGGCAGCTTGAAGATAGACAAGATAGAAGTCGCCTTCAACGAGTATACCTTCGCCTGACAGATCTATCTCTGTCCAACCACCATCGCGGACAGCTGTAGCATCAATTGGACCAGCAATTTGATTTCCTGGTGATCCATTTGATCCGCTTGCATCATATACAGCAATTTGGAAATCAGTTCCGCCTGGTTCCGGCCACTCTTCATCCCAGAAGCGGAATAATCCACCTGTAACTAAAGCTCGTTCTTCGCCTTCAGCTAATGACATTCTAACGGCCCAACCGTTTCCAGCATCATTAAATGCATGGGCATTTTCAGCGGTGCCATCATCGTAGCCAATTTCACCTTCATAGCCGATAAATGGCTCGAGAGCGATATCTTGAACGGTGTTTGTTTCTGCTTCAATTGTAATTTCTACCTGCTGGCTATAGTAGCCGGCTGCTGTGAATTGTAGCGTATAGTCACCTTCATAGGCTTCTAGCTCATATTCGCCTTGTTCGTTTGTTTGAACAGGTGCAATATGACCGTCCTCGAGTAGTGTCACAGTTGCCCCTTGCACGGGTTCTCCAGTTGCATCATTGCTGACCACACCGGAAACGGTTCCCTTAGGATTCTCCGTTAACGTGAAATGAGCAGTGGTTATTTCATCAGCTGTCACAGATACGGTCTGCTCCTCAGATTGGAATCCATACGCATCAGCAACTAAGGTGAATTCTCCAGGTGCATGGCGTAGCTCATAGCTACCGTCTGCCGGGTTTGTTTTTACTGAGCGCCCACTTTCAAGAACATTAACTGTTGCTTCAACAGGTAATGAAGCAACTTCAATCGGGTTCTCAGTGTAAGCGAAAGCTGGTTTCTTCACGTTCCCTTGTTTTGGTTTTATCTCTTCAGGATTTATTTTTTCTTTCTCATGATTTGTATTAAATATGGTGTGGTTTGGTGGTTCAACAGGGTTTGAAAACGCAATGTTTTTTGACTCATTGCTAAGAGCCACCTTATCAAGGTACCAGCCCTCAAAAGTAAACAAGAAATCAGTGGTTAGGTTAAATCCAATATATACCCTCTGACCTGCGTAGTCTGACAGGTCAATCTCTGTTTCCACCCAATCTCCAGAAGAGCTGTCAAATTGCTCGACGCTTTCCCAGTCTTGTCCATCTGAAGATAAGAAAACCTGCGCATAATCAAAATCGGGCTCTATGTCATACCAATGTGTAAATGAAAGATACGTGGGTCCATCCGCCAGGTCAACTGGAGGCATAACCAACGTCATATTTCCGTTATCAGGATAGTTACCTGACAAGTTGGTTGCATAAACATGATCACCAGTTAACGCTTCTCCTGGACCGGATTGAGGTTCGCCCCATTCCCATACATCATTGGCACCAAAAGAATACCAACCGTGAGGCAATTCACTAAAGTCCTCCTCGTATCCCACTCCAAGAGCCGGTAAAATGGAGAGCTCGTAGACATCAGACTCCACGGTATGCTCACCATAATCGCTAATCGTCCATTTGTATTCAAGAGAATCTCCAGATACAGCTTCTCCAGGAATGACAGCAGAGTACGTACCAGATAAATGATTTCCATTAATGAGATTCGCGGCTACGCTAGTCCATTCACCATCACTACCATAGCTTAGTTCTACATCAATGACACCGACATTATCCTCAGCCAAAATAGTTAATGGAATATCCGCTCCATCGTATCCATTTTCCACAGGCTCGTGTTCGTATGTTGGTGGTTCAGTATCCTCACCGTCTTGGGTTACACTTCCTGTTACCGTTCCTAGACCATCTTGGACGGCTGCAACAGCATCATAGGCATTGACTAAGCCATGACCAAAGCCGTGGTTCGGTGATTCAGGATATTCATCATCTGTTAGTGGGATAGCTGAGCTTGTAAGGATCTCCTCCAAATCATCCACACTCAGTGACGAATCGGCTTGCAACAGTAAGGCGGCAACGGCCGAGACATGTGGTCCTGCCATAGACGTACCGTTCCATCCCCCTTCATAGCCGCCTCCTGGAACCGCTGAACGAATGTTTACCCCGGGTGCAGCAATTTCAGGTTTGATTTCATCGTAAGGAGATGGTCCTCGCAGCGAAAATCCTGCCAAATTGTCTTCAATATCCGTTGCACCAGTGGCAAAGGATTCAGGGTAGTTTGCCGGGTTGGCTACAGAACCAGGCCCACCAGGATTAAAGAGAGTTGTATTGCCTGCTGAAAACTCTGGGAAAATATTAGCTGCTCTCCAGTTCTCAACCATTGGACGATACCACTCATCAAGACCAGGTCCGCCTCCCCATGAATTGTTGACAATGTCTGGCGCTTTTTCAGGCTGTGGATTTCCATCTGCATCAGTTGGTGCGATAATCCACTCACCTGCAGCTAGTAAATCCGCATCCGTTCCACCTGCAGCAGTAAATGCTTTAACACCAATCCACTCAGCACCAGGTGCAACACCAACTGCATTAGCGCCGTCTGGTTCTACCCCAACCATAGTTCCTGTTACATGTGTACCATGGCCGTCATCATCGTAAGGAATAGATTCACCGGCGGTAGCATCAAACCAGTTAAAGTCATGGTCAGGATCCTCTGGGTTAGCAGGATCGTATCCACGATACTGCTCAACTAATCCAGGGTGATTCCATTCCACACCTGTATCAATGGAAGCTACGACAATACCGCTACCATCAATTCCTTGATCCCAAACGGCAGGTGCACCAATGTGGTCAATGTTCCACTCAATATCAGATTCAGCCGAAATGTCTGGAACCTCGGCGTCTGTTTTTTCAACTGGGTTCAGTTGTCTTACTTCGTTAGCAAGAACCTTTTCAACTTCTGGTCTGGCTGCAAGCTTTTCCATTACTTCTTTTGTTCCTGTTACAGCCATGCCGTTGACGATAAAGAAGGATTGATAATCTGTGACTCTATCAGTCTCAAGCTCTTTATCAAGAAAGGCCGTGATTTCAGTCTGAGTGTCTATACTTGTAGCACGTAGGCTTGACACAACAGCAGAACGTTGGCTCAGCTTGATTTGTGATGCGGAGGCGTTTTGTGCCTGTTGGGTTTGAAGAGACTCAGAGGCAATCTCTGTTGTGTTAACCTGTTCTTTAAATTTTAATAGAAAGGTAACAATCTCTTCATTCTCAAATTCCTCATAGACTCTTTCACTAATCTTATCAGCACCGCTTTGGCCTGAATCTAAAACGGACACACTATTTGAATTGGATTGTGCAGATCCCTGATAAGGAACAAGCAAACTAAATACAAACAAAAGAGTTAAAGAAACGGCAAGAAACTGTCTCATCTTAAGGTTTATTGGCATTTGAACTCTCCTTTTTCTTAGTTTATTCTTTCTTTTTCGGCACCTCTTTTTCTGTTTTTTCTTTTATATGTAAATCTAGTTAGTTACACGTATCATAGCTAATCCTTACAGCTAAAACATTAATATTTAGAAAATTAAGAATAAAGTATCGCTTAATGAGGCATGTTGAAAATTGTAGAATGACATGAGTAATACGTCTAATTTGAAAACAAAAATAATTGATTAAGTGTCAGAATGGTATACGCTACAACCAATTTAGAAGATTCATAAGCATGGAGTGTAGACAAATTATTAAGTTTTTTTCATTTCTTACAAGCTCGTCATTTAGACTGAGAGAAAAAGTATGACTATAGTTACAGTAAAGGTCTACTTGAAATGAAACCAAAAGGTGTTATATAATTAAAAGTGAAACCAAAAAGTGTTATAAGTGAAGGAGAATAAACCATGGCAAATGACAAACAAGAATTAATAGATATTAAGAAGACGATCATCATTCAGGCACCTATACATAAGGTGTGGGAATTTGCAGCAACTGCTGAAGGAATTGAGGCCTGGTTTATGCCCAATAACTTTAAAGCAGAGGAAGGGTATGAATTCCAATTGCAATCTCCATTTGGGCCATCACCCTGTAAAGTATTAGAAATAGAAGAACCTCACCGACTCTCTTTTTCCTGGGATACGGAAGGCTGGATTGTTACATTTGAGCTTAGAGAGGTGGATGAGCAAACTGAATTTACGCTTACTCATGGCGGCTGGAAAGACGCAGGAACGATGTTGCCTAAAGCGAATGAGAAAAGCGAGGTCATCCGTGAACGTATGGCTGGAGGTTGGGTAGGGATTGTCGAAAAGCTGAAGAAAGTAGCTGAAGCTTAAATGGCGGCTGCTAAGCAATACGATGTTTTTCAAGCGATTGCTGATCCAACTCGTCGTGAAGTGTTGCGACTGCTTGCAGACAAAGAGCGTCCCATTTCAGAGATTACCTCAAATTTTGAAATGACCCGCACAGCGGTGGCAAAGCATCTGCATATTTTATCAGAAGCGGGGTTAATCCACGGGGAAAAGGTTGGCAGAGAAAAACGCTATCGATTCGAACCGGGTGCGTTAGAAGAGTTGCAGGATTGGCTGAGCTATTTTGATCAGTTTTGGTCCAATAAGCTTTCTTTTCTTAAACATTTGGCTGAAAAGACAGAGGAATAGTCATTAATAACATGTGTTACGGAAACGAGCTGGGACAGAACTTTATCTTGCAGTTTATTGAGATAAAGTGGCAGGGCCAAAGCTAAATACCTTCCCCTGTAAGCGTGCCCCCATTTTTAGTAGCGACAGCGAAGAACCACCACTCAGACACCCTCAGAATTCTCCTTGTACACATTCATGAGAAGTGTACAAGGAGTATCACTATACTCGTTCAGCTTTTCTATTAGTTATAATACTTCTGTCCGACCACTGTTTGTATGAAGTTACGAGCCTAACTCATGAATCACATGCGCTGTACAACGAATACCGTTTAAGAAATTATCAACGGCTATATTCTCATTAGGAGAGTGATTCCGTTGGTCAAAGTTGGCATAAGGCATGAGCATAGAAGGTGCTTCTAAAATCTTCGTCCATACAAAGTCTGGGAGAGAGCCTCCGAGACTCGGTTGAATAAGTGGCTCCTGATTAAAGCTATGGGCGACACCTTTGATTGCTTTTTGTACGAACGCGGTATCAACAGGAGTGCGTGATGGATCCATTGAACCTAGGAAACGAACGTGAGCCGTAGGGTGTTGTTTCTTCACGTGCTGTTCAATTTTGTGAAAGATATCCTTGGGATCTTGGTCAACGACTAGTCTTGTATCAATCTTCACACTGGCTTTAGAGGGAATAATTGTTTTGACCCCTTCATCCAAATACCCGCTTTTTAACCCGAGGATATTAAATGTTGGTTCAAATGTTAATTTACGATGATAGTCTGCACTGTTTAATTGTAAGGAGGGGAAGCCAATCTTTTCGCCGACTTCCTTTGCATTGTAAGGCAGTTGATTTAATAGATCTTCTTCGGTAGAAGTAGCCGGTCTGATATGATCATAGAAGCCATCTATTAACACTTTTCCATCCTGATCTCTCATTGTCTGAAGTAGCTCGAGTAGCTCCCAGGCTGGGTTCGGAACAACATTCCCTGTATTACCAGAGTGGTTATCAAATGCAGCGCCCTCTATCTCAATCTCAAAGGCTAGCATGCCCCTTACGCCTAGCACAACAAGTGGTTGGCCACTATTATGAGACGGACCATCAGCGGTATACACTAAGTCTGCCTGCAGAAGTTGCTTATGTTCTTGAACAAATTCCGGCAAATGGACACTGCCCATTTCCTCTTCGCCCTCCACGACTACCTTAATGTTTATTGGTAGGGATTCAAATGTATCAAGGTACGCTTTTAATCCAAGAAGCTGTGCCACAATTTGTCCCTTGTTGTCCCCGGCACCACGCGCGTAGATTCTACCGTCTCGTATGGTCGGCTCAAATGGGGGAGAAACCCAATCCTCCAGCGGATCTGGTGGTTGAACGTCATAATGCCCATATAATAATAGGGTAGGCGCCTCGTCAATTGTTGACTCTAACTCTCCATATAAGATAGGGTGGCCGTTTGTCTCAAATACCTTCGTTTCAAGACCAACTTCCTTCATTAGATTCTCCATTAATCCTGCACATTCCCGCATTCCTTTGTTCTGGGTACTAATGCTCTCCTGTCGAAGCAGTGTAAATAACTGCTCTAATGATTGCTCCGCATGCTCTTGTACCCATTGGTCGATAGCTTTTAAGCTCATGCAATCCCTCCAAATGTATATGATCTTATGAATATTCTAACTATCATAATATACTTAAACAAAATAGCAAGGAAGATGTGTTGGTCACACTCCTTAATTATAATTATTATTAATTGATATTATATATTAAATGATATATAATATAATTATAAAGAAAAGGAGTGTGTATTGATTATGACAAATCAAACCGTAGTAAACGAATTGAATCAGCAGCTAGCAGATTGGAATGTGCTGTATACTAAGCTTCACAACTTTCATTGGAATGTAACCGGACCAGATTTCTTTACCCTCCATGCTAAATTCGAGGAGTTTTACACTGAAGCAGGCGCACATATAGATGAAATAGCAGAACGAATTCTTGCAATTAAAGGCAAACCTTTGGCAACTATGAAGGAATACTTAACTCACTCCAATGTGGAAGAAGCGACTGGACAAGAGACAGCTCGCGACATGGTGGCTTCCATTGAAAAAGATTTTACAACCGTTTCAACCCATGCAGAAACAGTCATCAAAGCAGCAGAAGAGGCAAATGATGAGTCAACAGCAGATATGTTCATCGCCTTAAAAGCAGAGCTCGACAAGCACACATGGATGCTATCAGCGTATCTCGGGTGATTAGAATTTATATAGGAATGTGGCTGGGACCGAAGTATTATAACTAATAGAAAAAGCTGAGCAATTATGGAGACTATCCATTAAATTGTTCAGCTTTTTTGTTATATAAAAATAAATAAGGGGGGATGTCTGTCTCGAAAATGGGGGTACGCTTACCGTGGGAAGTTAATGAGCTAACAGGCTATGCCCTTCTATCTCAATGAACCTTTTATGTTGATCATTTGTCTGATCGGGAACATGAGCGGAAGGAGAAAACGTAGACTCCTACGGAAAAGAACGTGTCTGAAGACATTGAAGTGGCGCACTTCCACTTCAAGGGCTGAGGCCGTTCCCGTGGAAAGCGAAGTTTTCTCCTGCAACGGTGCAAATGAGCGCATTTCTAGATGACTTTTTCAGTGCCCTCCATTTCGTCCGCTTGGTTGGTCGTAGCTATCAATTTTATAGTCATAGTATGAGGGTGTTCTTTTTGGTCAACATCATAAAAAACTACACAAAATCAAACAGAGATATGAAATTCAGTATTACCTTTAACTCTATTAAATAATCTTACGCGTAAATGTAAATCCACATCATACCTCTATACCTAGCGTAAGGAGATCCGTAGACTCCTCGAGGAATAGCGCGTGGCAGACCGACTCTGTAGCGACTCCAGTAAATCTATTTCTAATTATTTCTCTTTGAGAGACAATCCTAATATCCGACTCCTATAAAGATTTAAGAAAATCTCCTAAATAACAATCGGATCAAGTTGGTAATGGTTCCTAAAATCATTGATATAATTACTGCAAATATAATGGCACCTAATACGGCACCTATCGTTAAAGGTGCCAAAAGACTAGCAAAGATATATATAAATGAAATGATAAAAATGACAATGTAATCGAGCTTTTTCATAGGATTCTCCTTTATTTATCTTTTGAAGTGAATTTGAATTAATTGTAATATGTTTGAATTATATTCCTTTCATTTTGGTTTGTACATTATCTTTTTACTTGTCATTAGGACTTGCAAGTTAATCAAAAGGGGAGTATACTCCTTTCGTAGACAATTAATGTCCATTATGTACAATGAATATCTTCAATGGAGTGATTTTATATGAGAGTTAAAGGCGGAGTGGAGCAAGCGGCTTGTATCCTAGTGATATTAGCTACGCAAATAAAAGATGTGCCTGTGAAAAGTGATGTTATCAGTGAGCGATTACAAGTCTCATCCTCCTACTTAAAAAAGGTGATGAGAAAACTGGTTGTTCATAACCTGATTCAATCTGTATCAGGGACGAACGGAGGGTTTACGTTAGCGAGACCAATTGAAGAGGTTACGGCGCTTGAGTTATTTGAAGCAATTGAGGGGACGGATGAGTTTTTACAATTAGATGGGGTTTTTCAACGTACGTTTCCTGAGTCTTCCTTTCTCGATAAGGGTGAAGAAATATTTAAAGATGCTTTCTTAAGTGCACAGCAGAGCTATCGTGAGAGGCTGGCTGATTTCACGTTAGAGGAAATGCTTAAGCAAATTACTGGATTTAAACAATTGGAGTTACATGATTGGAATCAAACGACACCGCAAATATGGTCTTTGAATACATTTTTGAAAGGCGCAGGAGATACAAAATGAGTATGGTAAAAGCGGAGTGGATCAAGCTTATAAAAAATAGAAAGCTACTTGTTGTTGTGTTAGCCATGTTTATCATCCCAAGTATGTATGCAGGGATTTTCCTAGCGAGTTCATGGGATCCATATGGTAATGTGGACCGACTGCCTGTTGCTGTGGTAAATGAGGACCAACCATTTGAATTTGAAGGAGAGACCTTACAAATTGGTCAGGATTTAATTGATAATCTTGAGGATAATGATAGTCTGGACTGGCATATGATCGAACGAGAGCAGGCGATGAGTGGTTTAGATGACGGCGATTTTTATATGGTTGTTGTAATTCCTGAACACTTCTCAGAGCATGCTTCAACAGTACTTGATGAGGACCCAGAGAAGCTCGATTTTGAGTATTATACAAGTGGTGGACAGAATTACATTGCTCAGAGAATTAGTGAATCGGCTGCAAATGAGCTAAACAAACAAATTGCTACGGAAGTAACGCAGGAATATGCAGAAACCATGTTTGCGAGGTTAGATGATATTGGACAAGGCTTGCAGGACGGAGCTAATGGGGCCTCTGAAATAAAAGATGGGGGTCAGGAGCTTGAAGATCATTTACAAACCCTTGCAGATAGTACGGTAACGTTTAAAGACGGTGCGATGTCAGCTGAAGAAGGAGGACAAGAGCTTGAGGTCGCTGTTGGAGACGCGGTCAATGGTGCAAATAGTCTGGCTGATGGAGTGGAGAGATATACAGATGGTGTTGGTACGTTAACTAGCGGTGTTGAGCAATACGCTGGTGGTGCTGCAAGATTAACGAATGGCGTTCAACAATATGTGACCGGTGTTGGCGATTTAACGAATGGACTGAGTCGGTTTACCTCTGGCTTTGGTACATTAAATGATGGAGTACAACAGTACATCTCCAGTGCAGGGCAGTTAAATGATGGTATGCAGCAATATGCAGACGGGGTCGAGCAACTAAGAGATGGACTCGTCAGTCAAAAGGACGGGGCCCAGGAGATAGCAACAAGTAGTGAAGTTCTGGTAGATGGAAGTGCTCAGCTTGAGTCAGGCATTGGGGAGCTTGCTCCAGGGATTTCTCAATTAAATGAAGGAGCTCAATCTCTCTCAGATAAAGGATTTGAGCTAACAGACAGTTTAAGTGAGCTAGATGAGGGGACATCAGGCTTAGAAGCGAAAGTGGACGAACTGGCCAACTCTCTTGAAGGTTCACCTGAAAAAGCATCCGAGCTTGTTCAAGGGTTACAACAGATTCAAGGCGCATTGCATCAAGTAGGTGATCAACTTGGCGCTCAAGAAATTGAAACAACAATTGGCGCAGCCATAAACAGTGTATCGGAGAGCATCTCTAGTTTAAATGCTCAAATTGAAGAAACCAAATCGTCTAATGATGCAGAAATCCTTCAGGTGATTGAAACGAGTGATGCTGATCTTACAGATGAACAAAAAGAGGTACTGCGAGAGGAAGTATCAACTGCACAAGCTTCGCAAACGCAAACAACCGAAACGCAATCTGTAAGTGATAGCTTGGCAACACTCGAAGCTGCGATCGAGACAGTAAATGAAGAGATACAAGCGGCTAACCAAGCAACTACTGCTGCACCAGAAGTGGTAGCCCAATTTGATCAGTTGGTAGAAGGGGCAGAGTCGCTACAACATGGTTATGCAGCATTTGAGTCAGGTGTTGTGGGGGACGGAGCCGAATCCCTTCAGGGTGGTGTGGCAAAGCTTTCTCAAGGTGTACATGCCGCTCGTAATGGTAGTGAAGAGCTAGCAGGTGGGCTATCGACCTTTGCTGAGCGCTCGCAACAGGCTACGAATGGTGTGTCTGAATTATACGCTGGAGCAGGACAACTGTCAGAAGGTCTAAGTCGTTATACGGAAGCGGTCGATCAATTAACAAGTGGAGCTGGTCAGCTGGCATCTGGTGCAGAGGAGCTAGGGGATAGATCTAGCCAATTAAGAAGTGGTACACAAGGGCTTGCTGACAAGGGTATCGAGCTAGCCGATGGATCGCAACGACTCATTGAAGGTACGGGTGAGTTGTCTAATGGTGTTCAAGAGCTTTCGGACAGAGGCTCAGAGCTCTCAGAAGGAGCTCGTGAACTTGCAGAAAGAGGCCCAGAATTAACAGAGGGAGCACGGCAGCTTGACGAGAATGGTGAAGAGCTGACGAACGGGGCGAATGAGCTTGCTAACGGACTTCCTCAGATTCGAGAAGGGCTGCATTCACTGAATGGTGGATTAAGTGAGCTAGCAAGTGGAGCAGGTCAATTAAATGAAGGAGCAAACGAGCTGAAGGATGGATCCGGGCAGCTTGTTGATGGGGCACGGGAGCTGTCTGACCAGCTTGGAGAAGGAGCGGATGATGTCCAATCCGTATCAACAAACGAAGATAATGCTAGTATGTTCTCATCTCCGACAGAGATGACGGAGAATGAGGTATCAAGCTTACCGAATTATGGCTCAGGTATGGCGCCATATATGATGTCAGTGGCATTGTTTATTGGAGCTGTCATCTATTGCCTCTTATTCCCGATTAAAGAGCCCGCGGAGGAGCCGACGTCCGGTATGATGTGGTGGCTAAGTAAATTCTCGGTTCACTTTGCTGTATCTGTGATTCAGGCAATGGTATTAGTGGCTGTTATGGTTGGTATTATTGGTTTAGAACCTCAAAGCCTAGGTGCTACATTACTAGTTGCCATTATAACTTCCCTAGCCTTTATGGCCTTAGTCCAATTCTTTAACATTTTACTTGGACCTCCGGGAAGCTTTATGATGCTCATTCTGATGATTTTTCAGCTTGGAGCAGCGGGAGGAACCTTTCCTATTCAGCTATCCAATGCATTTTTCCAAGCCATTCATCCATTTCTCCCTATGACGTATTCCGTGGATGCGTACCGCGAAGCCATCACTTTAGGTGGATCGATGACTGGAGATCTCATGGTACTGATAGGAATCTTTATTGTATTTACTTCGGGTTCCATTCTGTATTTTGTACTGAAGGTAAGGAATAATGAAACGAGTGAGCTGAAAACAGAATAGTTTATGAGATTCAAAAAATAATCCGAGCCATGACGGTACCCCCGTGCTGGCTCGGATTTTTTATGGAAAATAACGCTAGCAATCAAACATCATATCTGCTATTTTCAAACTATACTTAAGTCAAATTGAATAAGAGGACGGTGTGGAGTGGAAGAGTGGATTCAATCTTTTATGGAGCAGTATGGTTATTTCGGAATTTTTCTGATGATAACACTTGAGAATCTATTCCCGCCTATACCTTCTGAAGTCATTTTAACCTTTGGAGGGTTTATGACAACAACGACAGACATGTCCGTTTCTGGCGTTATCATCGCTTCAACAGCAGGTTCTGTTTTTGGAGCGATCTGTCTATACGGGGCAGGTTTCCTTTTGGGTGTCAGTCGTTTGGAAAGACTTGTTGATACATATGGACGGATCCTTCGTATAAAAAGAACAGACTTACATAAAGCCGATGCTTGGTTTAATCATTATGGCATGTGGACCGTCTTTTTTGGTCGCATGGTTCCACTCATTCGTAGTTTAATTTCGATTCCAGCCGGCATAGCAAAAATGCCTTTTATCCTATTTTTACTTTGTACGGCGCTTGGTACAGCCATCTGGAATACCGTATTAGTTATTTTGGGTGCGCGACTTGGAGAATCCTGGGAAGATGTTTTGGCTTATATGTCGGTGTATTCAAATGCTGTTTATGCTGTGATAGCTATAGTTGTTATTCTCCTTATCATATTTTTCTTTCGCAAACGCAGACGTCCCTAATTCATTTTTGGTTTCCCGTGATAAGATGAAGTCCTGCCGAGTCACCCTATTTTTACTTTTTTAGATATAGAGAGGTGGAAGAACAAGTGCTGAAATGGTTAAGTAGCTTATTCATTATAGCCGGCCTCGTTTGCTTGGCGGTTTTTGGCTATCAATATATGCAGACAGAACAAGCGCGAGAGCAGTCAATGGCTGAAGCACAGGAATCGATTTCTGCTGGCGGCCAGTCAGAAGAGAATGGAATGCCAATAAACGCAGATGACTTTGATCCTGAGCTTTATGCTGCTATCGGTACATTAGAGATCCCTAAGCTAGAAAAAACCTTACCCATCGTGGAAGGGACCGATCCGGATGCGCTAGATAAAGGCATCGGGCATCTGCTGAATTCGGTCTTTCCTGGGCAAGGCGAACAAATTGTGCTCTCGGGTCATCGCGACACAGTCTTTCGTAATTTTGATCAAATTGAAATTGGTGACCAATTTACGGTAACGATGCCATACGGGACCTATACCTATGAAATTCGTGAAACCGAGATTGTCCCAGAGGATGACACCTCGGTTATTCGCAGTATGGGTGAAGAAGTGCTAGTAGTTACCACCTGTTATCCGTTTCATTATGTTGGGAATGCACCAGAGCGCTTTGTCACGTATGCGTACCCTGTTGATAGCCAGTAAGCAAAGGGGTAAGCTTGCCAGAATAAAGCATTTCAAGATGATGGAGAGCACGTGTTACACCAACATATAAGAGCTTCACATGCTCTGGCTTTTGCGTATAGCTCTCGTCATCTACATCTAAGAGAAGAACAGCATCAAATTCTAGACCTTTCGATAAATACACCGGCAAAATAGAGATACCACCAGAGTAGGTTTGGTCTGCTGCTTGAATAAATGAGATAGCTGGTTCGGTATGATGTAAAAATTGATAAAGGTCCTGGCATTGATCAGTGGTGCGACCCATCACAGCCATGGACTGGTATCCTTGTTCGCGCATAGCATCAATCCAGGCAAGGATCTCAGGTCCCATCTGTTGAACAGAGCGAATGTGAACGGGTGTACCACTACGGAAAACGGGCTCAGCTAAGGTACTCTTGGTAGGGAACTGTTTTAGAATATGGTTCGCGCATTCAATAATCTCATAGGTGGAACGATAGCTTTTATTCATCTCGAAATATGCAGTCTGTGTTGGACCAAATACTTCTTTAAATGCCATCCACTCATCTATTCCCTCTACACTATGAATGCCTTGAGACAGGTCTCCAAGGATCGTAAAGGATTGACCTCGCGTTTGATTTTTTAGAACGGTTAATTGATAGGGTGAAAAATCCTGTGCCTCATCGATGACGACATGATCAAATTTCTCTTCTTTTTTTATTCCAACCCATTTTTGATGGATGTGCAGAAGAGGTGCAAGATCTACAGGTTCAACCTCATTCTTAACAGGTGGTAGGTTTTGCTGTTTAAGGATTTGCTGATAAATTTGGAGGGTGGTTCTTATCTTTATTTTTGAAAGAAACCGCTGCAATCGACGCATGGCCTCCTTGCGAAGCTCTTCCTGTTCTTTTTTATCTAAGTAAAATTGATTAACCTCTATTTCAATCCAGCGCTTCATTCGGGCTTTTAAGCGCTCCTGTTTCTCTTTCACAGAAGAGGTGCGGAAATCATTTATTAGCCAGTTTGTTATGGCTTCACTACTTAATACAGCTCCATTCCAAGCTAGAAAATCCTCCGTTTGAAAAGTCTGCACTTCAATTTGGGTAAGCTCTTTCTCCACAATCATCATAAACTCAAGCGACCCCTTGTAAGAGGTAAGTTGATCATCTGACTGATTTGGATGCTCAAACCGGCTTTTCAGCGTATTCGCCTGATTCTTCAATGAAAGGGAAGGTAGATCAAGCTGTTTAAACACCCAGCTAGTAAAGGTTGTTTGTTGAATATGACCTACGCCAAGCTCTGGAAGTACCTGAGAGATGTAATCAAGAAACATCGCGTTGGGGGCAAAAATGATCATGTGCTCTGCTTTTAACGACTCCCGGTACTCATACAGGAGATACGCGAGACGATGCAAGGCGACCGTTGTTTTACCACTTCCCGCTACTCCTTGGATAATGACAGCTTTGTTTTGTGGATGCCTGATGATTTCGTTTTGCTCTCCTTGAATGGTAGATACGATATCACGAAGGCGATGATCTTTTTGTTCTCCTAATTTATAAAGCAGAAACTCATCTCCGCCACTACTTTCCATTTCCCCTTTTTTATAGCTGTCTACCACTCGATAGAGAGCCCGATCTCGTATGACGATATTTCGTTTCAACTCAATTTCTCCATCAATAATGCCTTCTGGCGCTTCATAGTAGACATCGTCCTCACTACCAGAGAATGCATAGAATAAGCTTGACGCAGGAGCACGCCAATCAAGAATCAATGGGTCGCCGGTATCCTCATCGTAAATACCTGTTTTACCAATATATAATGGCTTTGCCTCTGTATCCTCATATGCCTGAAAATCAAGTCGTCCAAAGTATGGTTCGTGTTGGGCTTTTTTTAAAGACTCTCTCTGGCGTTCGCGACTATCCTCAAGTACTTGCTCATTAAAGTCATCCCCATGGTAACGAGGGATGGCTTCAAGCGTTTTGAGAGAGGATTGGATGTGCTTTTGTTTTTGGGTTAACACGTGCTTTTCTTCGTTATAATTTGAACTCACTGTCATTCGCCTCCTTATCTAATCCTATTTTCGTGGAATTCCAGAAAAAAATATAGACTTATATTTAAATCTTTGCTAAGCTACATACTATACAACTGCCTAAAATAATTTACATATTATGGAAAGAGATGCCGACTGAGGTGTCTCTTTTTTTTTTTGTTGTTTTTTCCTTGAAAAGTTATTTGTGGAAGCGATGGAATATAGTAAACTGATAAATAGTTAGAAAAATAAAAAAATAAGTAAGGGGGAGAAGAATGATCCAATTTCAAGATATCTCACTCAATTACCAGACCTCTCAAGGTCAAATTGTCATCTTAAAGAACGTTTCATTTACCGTACCTAGTGGTGAATGGATATCATTAATAGGCCCATCCGGATCTGGGAAAACCACAATTCTAAAGATAATAGCAGGTTTACTTAAGCCAACAGAAGGTCGTGTTTGCATTCAGGATGTGAATATGTACGAATTAAGTAAAGTGAAGAGACACGAACAGCTTCGGACTAAGGTAGCTTCAGTTTACCAGCAATTCCGACTTTTACCCCAATTCTCCGCTGTTGAAAATATCATGCTACCACTGATTCCATACCAAAAAAGAAAAGAACTCCTTCCTAGAGCCCACTCACTCATAGAGAAGGTGGGTCTTACCCAACGGCTCCACCACTTTCCAGAACAGCTTTCCGGAGGTGAACAGCAACGTGTAGCGATTGCCAGAGCACTTATGACCGAACCAGAAATATTACTTTGTGACGAACCGACTGGAAACCTAGATCATTCAAATCGAGACAATGTGCTTTCACTATTAGAAGTTCTTCACGCTGAAGGAAAAACAATTGTTTTAGCCACACACGATGAGTTAGCAGCTACTCGGAGCAATCGTATTTTAGCTCTTCAGAGCGGCGTACTTGAGGAGAGGATTATGGACTATGATCAGGTATAGTCTTAAATCTATAAAGAATAATATACGTAGCTCGATCCTGTTTATTATGGCACTCAGTGCGATTTTTATAGCGATTCCTTTAAGCTTTTCGTTGCTATTAAATGTTTATGTAACCATAGATTCAGATTTGAGGGAGCATGCTAGAGGCAGTTATGATCTGCTAATTCGTCCAACAGGAAAAGAAGCAGAGGTAGAATCAGAAATAAATATGGTTGAAGAAAACTACATCGGTTTTGGTAGTGGTGGCATTTCGTTAGAGGAATGGGAAGAAATAAAAGAACTACCCGATACAGAAATTGCAGCACCAGTGGCTTCTCTAGGTTATTTCACAGGTAGACATCGTACGATTGAGCTCGCAATGCCTGAAACAAGTAGCTATATCCATGCTACATTTTCCACTTCAGATGGTATGTATGAATACCCTTATAATGAGCACAATCCGACGGGTAGGTCCTATTATTTACTAGAACAGGGTGATTTTTTTCATGGCTTTGATGGCTTGTCTAGAGGAGAAGGGGGATACGCGGCAGGATTCCAGCCGACGTTCTCTGCACCCTATACGTATCATTTATTGATGGGTATTGATCGAGAAGAAGAGGAAAAGCTTACAGGATTTGATTTTTCTGCATTTGAAAATGAGATCTCTGAGAGTGACCAATTTATATATGGAGGAGAATCTGAGGTTGAAGGTGCTGGTGTCGAGCGGTTTATACCTGTTATTTATCTTGAGGACCCCGCTGTTCCATTGAAGATGCACGTTACATTAGACGAGCTGGATTGGTCGGAAGAGGATACAATTCAACTGAAGCAGGAGCTAGGTATTCCGCTGGAAGAACCTCTATATATATATCCCCAATATGATTCATTACTTGAGGAAATTTCTCAACGTAGGATAGGAGAGGAAAGAGAAGTCGTCTTAGATCTATCGCCTTATGTGATGCCCTTCTATTATGATCCCATCGCACTTGATTATGATGGAAATGAGGTGGAGATTCAATCCTATTCGGAGGAAATAGGGGCGTCAGCGCACTATTATACAGCGAATCGAATTAATTATGAGTTTCGTGATAATCAAGTTTCCGTGGCAATGGTTGATGAAGTGGCGGGCATTCCAATATACCGCGAACTTGAATCCCATGGAAGACGAGTTGAACAATTTGAAGCGGCAGAGTATCTACTTTCTCCTGTTGGTTCCTTTACTACGGAAGAATATCAGGAGGTGCTGGCATCAAGCCCACTGGGAATATACCAACAGTCTCCAATGACCACAACAGATGGCACGATAATTAATCAAACGATTCAACCAGGCAGCTTCGTCTCCCCTCCAGCGGAAGGATTAACGAGTATTGAGGATGCGGAATTTTTAAAGGGAGAGCACCCCATTGATGCGATCAGGGTAAAGGTGGCTGGCATTACAGACTACAATGCGGCTGCAGAGAACAAAATTAATGATATGGCAGTGGCAATCTCAGAGCTTGGTGACTTCCAAATTGATGTGGTGGCAGGAGCTTCACCCACACCGTTGACCATTGAGGTTGAAGGGATAGGATCTGTATCTCAGCCTTGGACAGGACTTGGTGCGGCAGCTGATATTGTTGATGGATGGACAACTGCTAATATAATCATAGCGGTCGTGTTTTTGTTAGCAAGTATCACATATATTATGAATCGATTTTTATTTCGCCGGCGTTTAAAACAAAGCGAACGGAATCTTTTAATTGATTTAGGTTGGACTGATCGTCATGTTAAGCAATATTATTTACTAGAAGGTAGCTTATTAACTGTATTTTCCTTCTTATCAGCAGGGATATTACTTAGTCTTTTTATAATGCTTGGTATCATAGGCTGGGATGTGTTTCTATTTTTAGCTTTGGTTGTGGTTTTTACATTGGTGTTTATTTCTGTTCATTCATTACAATCACAACGCCCCATAGCTCCAATGAAAAACTCCCCAAAAGGACAAGCTGTGTGGGTACGTAATATATATTATTATAAAAGGTTATTAATGGTAGCGTGTTTACAGTTGATAATGGTAGCGATTGTTGCTGTATTTGTTACTTCAACCATAACCGCAACTGTAAACCTCACAAATGCAAGCAACCTAGGGAGTTTCATCACAAATTCAATTTTAATTTCATTAACCTCTATTGTTTTAGCTTCTTTTCTTCTTGCTGTTATTACCGTTAACGAAAGTGTTTCATCTTTTCTGCTTGTGAGAAAGCAGGAGTTGCAAATCCTTCGGGACGTCGGTTGGAAACATTCTGATGTTTATCGCCTGTGCATGAAGGAATCAATGATCTGGACATCTTCTGCTATTCTATTAGGTGTAAGTATTAGCTTATATGCTGTCATAAAGATTCACGGGTCGGTGGAACATGCTCTCACAACAGCTATTGCAACATTTGCTGTACTACTTATCATCATCGTTTTAACGGTACACAGGATGGTTCGTCTACAAATTCATTCACTTGAATAGAAAGGAAGGTCGATGAGGGCATTTGTATACTCATCGACTTTTTTGTGTATGTGAGAATAGTCAATGTATCTCTGCAAATGCTATAGGAAAGAAAAGGGAGTGAGACTCTTGAAGAAATTTAGCTTTATCATACTTACTCTAACCATCCTTATGTGGATAGGTTTTGTTACTACTACGCAAGCCCTCACCTTCGATCAATTACCCCAGGTTAAGCAATCTGATCATTGGATTGTTTCAATAAAGGAAGCAAAAAATGATCCACGCCTGGAGAAGCCAAATCCACGAAAATTTGATACGTATGAGTTAGAGATTCAAAACAAAAGTGGTCAGCTAGGGCGAGTCATGGCTCGAGTTTACCGGGACGAACCAGATTCAACTGTACGTTATGGATTAGCTATTCTTGAGGCAGAAAAAACTGCCCACCTATCAGAGCTGGATGGAACAGCCATACACCCCGCCATCTCCGTCTCTAAAGCTGCCAAGAAAATTGAAGTCGATGTTCTTTGGACAACAGGAGAAGAAGGAGACCGCCCGTATAAAGAAACGTTCATTTTTTCTCAGGAGTAAGCAGCTCATGGTACACTGTTAAAAAAAGAAAGTGGTGCTTTTTGATGGACGTCCTTCTGTCATTAAAGGAAATATCCAAGACGCTAAATGAGGGAAGAAATGTACCAGCCATGCTACAGACCGCCCTCTCCAAGCTATTAGCTATCACTGACTTGACGAGTGGATGGATTTTTTTAATAGATAAAAACGGTAGACATTCGCTTGCTGCAAACCATAATGTTCCGCCTGCCCTTGCAAGAGAGGGGTGCTCTCCATTAAAAGATGGCGGCTGTTGGTGTAAAAACAAGTTTATGAAAAAAGAGCTTAACCAAGCAGTAAATGTGATTGAATGCCAACGGATTGAGAAGGCGATTGAACAAAATTGGGGAGATACCTTGCAGATAACTCACCATGCAACGATTCCTATTCTGGCAGGAGAGCAACCGATTGGCATACTAAATGTAGCTAAACCAGGTAAGTTACATTTTGATTCACAGGAATTAAATCTGCTAGAAACGATTGGTTACCAAATTGGAACAGCCATTAATCGAGTTCAATTATATGAACAGGAACACAATCGGGTACAGGAACTAAATCAGTTAAGCGTGTTTTTGCAAGAGTTACATACATTAACAACGGACGCCTCGGACGACCAGCTTGTAGAAGAGATAAAGAAGAGCTTTTCATTTAAAGATGTATCTCTTCAATATTTAGATAGCCACATTCCTATGTTAACCTTTGGTAATCGAAATGAGTGCAGTTCTGAGTTGCATACTCAATTAACAAGCCATATTTATTTGTTTAAAGAACGACAGCGATTACTGAGGCTAGCGGATGAATTAACCCGTGGGGAGGAACGCCAGCAGCTTGCCAGAGATTTGCATGACTCCGTGAATCAGCTCCTCTTTACATTACAATTAAGGTTAAAGGGACTTTCCTTCCGAGTGGACCAGATAGAAGTCAAAAAGGAGCTCACAAATCTTGGAGTGGTTGTTCAAGAAGCGTTAAAGGAGCTTAAAACCATTATTCAGTGCCGGAGAGCTATAGATGATGTCCCGTCATTATCTGAATCTATTAAGCAGTATGCTAATTTAATTGGGCTACGAGTCAAGCTTGTTGAGGGTCATCAGGTGATCTTCACTAAAGAGGAGCAGGAACATCTTTATCGCCTTATTCAAGAGGCGATGAACAATACAAAAAAACATGCCCATAGAGATGAAATTAGTATAACGATCCAACATAATAAAATTGCAAAAGTAATATTGATTGAAGACACAGGAGTTGGTTTCGATCTCGATAAGAATGCAAGGCTAGCCACTCTAGGTATTACAAGCATACGTGCACGGGCTGGTAAGCTTGGGGGTCATGCTAGGCTTACTAGCTCGACTGGTGACGGGACAAAATGGGAAGTAACCATCCCAATTTTGAAGGAGGGGGTATGATGAAGCTACTCATTGTAGATGATCATCATGTTGTTCGGAAGGGGCTGGTCTATTTTCTTGAGGCCGCTTCAATTGTGAAGGATATCATTGAAGCAGGCACCGGAGAAGAAGCTGTGCAGCTTTACCAAAAGCATAAACCGGATGTTGTTTTAATGGATATTGATATGCCGATAATGGATGGCATTCAAGCAACAGAAATGATTGTGAACGAGTTTCCAGAAGCTCGAATTTTAATTCTTACAAGCTTTTCTGATCAAGATTATGTCATCCCAGCATTAAGAGCAGGTGCATGTGGGTATCAATTAAAGGACGTTGAACCGGAGACACTCGTTGAGACCATAAAAGCGGCTCAGAACGGAGAGAGTGCGCTCCATCCGCAAGTGATGAAGCATGTGTTAACTCATGTCGCTAAACCGGAAGATACGTCTAAACAAAGACTTGCCCATCTTACGGAACGAGAGAAAGAAGTACTACAGGAAATTAGCACAGGAAAAAGTAACAAAGAGATCGCCGTGGAGCTTGTCATCTCAGAAAAAACAGTTAAAACACACGTCTCCAATCTCTTATCAAAGCTTGAATTACAGGACAGAACTCAAGCTGCACTATTTGCCATTCAAGCAGGTGTTGCAAAACCAATTAATATATAAATAAGCAGGGGAAATAGCCAGAGGAATGGGCTGTTTCTCCTGTTTTTATTTTGACTCCTTGTATTAAGTGGAATCGAAGGTCCATCAACTACATCAAAAGGCTGAGATAAGATACACCACTAGAACCTTCTGCCAAATATCAGCTGAGTGCTAAAGTGAAGCTAAGCTTACTACTCAGGGGGATTAGAAGAGATGAAACGAATAAAACGACACAGAAAATATAGAGACATACCAATGAACAAAGGTAGGCAGGATACGCGTCTTAGACTTTTGATTACCGCCAACCTACTTGCATCCACAGGCATGGGCGTCTTGAGTATAGGTGTTGCTTGGCTGATGGTGGATCGTGACCAAGGAGAGAAGCTGCTTGGCATTGCAATGGCAGCAACAACGTTTATGCTCTTCTTTTTAGCTCCAGTGATCGGCAACCTGATAGACAGGGTGTCACGTAAAAAAATTCTTCAGTTTAATCAGTGGCTGGTATTGACAGTGGTTGCACCCATGGCCGTTTGGGGATTGCTTCAGGGGGGTTATGAGACGTGGCAGCTGGTCGTTCTCTATGTCACATCCGTTTTGTATTATGGGGTTTATTTTCCAAATAACCTGGCGTTGGTTCAAGAGATTTTTGATCGAAAGCAACATAATAAACTCAATGGCATTTTAGAAATACAGTCTCAAACAGCAAGTGTGATCGCTGGGGGTGTATCAGGTATGTTATTTCATATCATTGATCCCGCGATTATTTTTCTCTTTGTGGCAATATGTAGTATTCTCAGTCTCTTTTTTATTCGGAAGATACCGTATCAAAGTCGAAATCAGCGACAATCGAACCCTTCTCATTCCCCCTCTGATAAAACTGCAGGGCTCTCATTTATCAAACGAAATGTTCAACTTTCATTATGTGTCTTTGCATTAACAATTCCATTTCTAACATTAATGGTGGGTAATTATCTTCGGCCGGTTTATATCCAATCGACATTAAGTGCAGATGCATCTATTTATGGTTTTTCAAATATGACCTATTCCATTGGAGCTGTGGCTGCGGGTGTGTTAATCCCTTTTCTATATTCGCGTTACGGAATTTGGAGAGCAGTATGGGTCTCCATGTTCGTCTATGTTGCATCGTTGTTTGTAGTAGCCACTGTTCCTGTTGTCTCGGTCTTTATAGCTGTGCAAATTTTGCAAGGATTGGGCAACGCCGGAAGCCGAATTTGTAAGCAGAACCTGATGATGGCCAAGATTCCGAATGCTTACATTGGCAGGGTGAACAGTGTGTTTGAAGCGGTTGGATTTGCGATTAGACTGTGTCTGTTGCTGCTATTCACGTATTTACTTGGATGGATACAAGTGCAAACGGCTTTTCTAGCTACAGCCATTCTATCAGGTGTTGGTTTGCTCATCATCTTAACGTGGCGGAAAAGTGTGTTCCGCGATCATCAGTCCGATGTCGATTCATTCCTGTTAACCCCTAAGTCTTCGTAAGGAGGGATTGCTATGAATGTAAAAGAGCTTGCAAAAGAGAAGCATCGTGAATATATTCAACAGGCAAAAAATGAACGATTGGCTAATCTCGCTAAAAGACCTTTTTTATGGAGGCAATGGTTAAATGGACTTTTTGAGAAAACTCTTGGCCGTTAGGTAGCCAGTACCAGCACCCATAATATTCAAGAGGACATCGTCAATATCAATGGAACGGGAGGATATGCCAGCTACATGCAATACGAATTGCCCCGTTTCAATAACAATAGAAAGGAAAAGACCAACGATTAAGGCTTTCCATAACCGTGGTTTCCTATTAAACAGCAGAGTGAAAAATCCAACTGGCATCGTCAACATAATATTGCCCAGGACGTTTACAAAGGCAACCCCTGCGTATCCATGATGTAGCGCATGCCAATAAAGAGAAATGGTATGAAGCGGAATGATATTGTACTGTAGCTGGTTTGAATGAGGATTCTTATAAATCCATACGACATAAAATAAGGCAACCAAATAGAAAATGAAGAAAAGGTATCGACGTATTGCATATGAATGAACAAAAATCATTAGTCCCACCACATCCTATACAAGCCTTTTTATATACCTATTAACTAGCTAGACGTTGAATACCTATTGCTGGTCAAGATCTTATTATTGTGTAAATAGTCATTTCGCCTAATTTAAAACAAGTGGACAAAATAGGAGTGCCGACACCTTCGGGAAGAACAGGGGGCCACTGAAAAAGACGTTTAAACTGAAATCTCATTTGCACTGCTAAAGGAATTTTCATGGGTACGGCCTTAACTTTGAAGTGGTAGGGCGCCACTTCAATGTCGGTCTGCCACGTCGGTGGAGCTTCGTCTTCTCCTTCCGCGTATGTTTCCAATCAGAAATTGATCAACATGCCTAAGTAGACTTGACTGGGCTTACTGGCTTCCGCGCACGCACTCCGCTTTTTCGCGCATCACATGATACTTTTCGCGCATTTTCGTTTTTTTCGCGCACTGGCTTGATATTTCCGCGCATGACCCGATGTTTTTCGCGCATTTTACTTTTTTTCGCGCCTCCCCTATCTATGGTGGTGGTGGATTAGGCTGTGCTTACCGACTTACGCACTCGAGTGTAGATAGTCTTCCGATGTACTTTCTGCACTTTGCGAAGTTTTCGGCTTACTTCCGATGTATCTAGCTCTCCTTCCCGATCTCCTTATGACAAGAGGGGCCTTCTTCATTTCTCACGTCATTAAACAAGCATTTATATTTACGGTAAACCGTCTTTTTTAGTGACCTCAATAAAAAGGTTCATTGAGATAAGATGGCAAAGCCAGATTAGCTTAGTTACTTCCGTGGTAAGCGTGCCCCTATTTTGGGAGCACAGCCGAAGAATCGAATCATGAGCCTTCTATTTACCGATAAACTTTGACATAGTCCCCATTTCACCTGTTTAATCAAACATTTGTTTAAACAGAGGAACTCCACTGAGCTTTGGCGAAGTTAGTTTGGGTAGAGCGATAAACTAAGGAATGGAGATGGTAGGATGAACAAGTTCGATCAGTTAACTAATCAGTTTACCTATGCCGAGAGAGAAGCTCATGAAGACTGGCTTCACCTCATATTAGCCAACACTCAGATTGAAGGGAAAAGAGTAGCGGATATTGGGTGCGGTGGAGGAATCTATACAAGGGTACTTGCCCAACAGCAGCCAGCATCACTTTTTGGAATTGATGGGTCAAAACGAATGCTTGAAGCGGCAAGGTCAAAAAGCTCAGATTCAAGCGTTCAGTTTATTCATCAAGATTGCGAACAGTTATCTGAGATCCCTGATAATAGTCTTGATGTGATTCTTGAACGGGCACTCATTCATCATTTAAAACAGCTACAGCTTAATTTTTCTGAGGTGTCTCGCGTATTAGCTGAACGGGAGTCTGTTTTTATTGTTCAGGATCGTACACCTGATGATTGTTTGCTGGCCGGTTCTCCTACGCATATCAGAGGGTATTTTTTTGAATGCTTTCCGTTTCTCGCCAAAACTGAAAAAGATCGCAGGTATTCGGATGAAGCTGTACGAGATGCCTTAGCGGAGGCGGGATTCACTCGGGTAAACATGCAGCCATTTTGGGAAACGCGAGCAACCTACACATCTGTACAAGAACTGAAAGAGGATCTGCAATCGAGAAGAGGAAGAACCATTCTACACGAATTAACAGATTCGCAATTAGAAGAGCTGATTGATTATATTGAGGAGCGGATTCCTCAGCAAGAGAAAATCATTGAAAAGGATCGCTGGAGTGTGTGGTTTGCTTATAAAGAGTAAGGAGGGAGAAATATGAGCGAGAAAAAAGTGGTCATCGGAGCTGGTGGCTATAACAATAATCCAGGCTGGATTCATACGGAACAGTCTGAGCTAGACCTTTTAGTTGCATCAAGTTGGAGCGCTAACTTTGAACAGGAATCTCTATCCGCGATCTTAGCAGAGCACGTGTGGGAACATCTGACCTATGAAGAAGGCGGAAAGGCAGCAGAGCTTGCCTATCAATACTTAAAGCCAGGTGGGCATTTTCGAGTAGCTGTACCTGATGGATTGTTTCAAAACGATGAGTACCAATATAACATTCAGGTCGGAGGGCCGGGGCCAGCGGATCACCCAGCATTTGATCATAAAATCGTTTATACATATAGTAGCTTGCGTCAATTATTTGAGGAAGCTGAATTTGCTGTGCAGCTGCTAGAATATCACGATGAGAATGGAGTATTTCATTGTGTGGATTGGCGTGAAGAGGATGGGGTTATCTTTCGCTCTAATAGAGTTGATCCACGTAATCAAGGAGAAGTTCCCTTATTTCCATCCTTAATCATTGACGCCATTAAAAAGTAGAGGAGAAGATCTATGTGGAAAAAAGAGATTGTCGAGACAGCTAATGGAGAGTTTGAGCTTTTTATAAATGGAAGCGGACCACCTTTATGTGTGACTCATCTATATTCTGAATTTAATGAGCGTGGCAATTACTTTGCAGATGCTTTTATCCCTCATTTTACTGTGTATCTAATTAATTTGCGTGGGGCGGGAGGTTCAGTGGCAGTAGCTAACCATCATGAGTATAGTATGAGTCAAAGCGTTCAAGACTTAGAGGCAATTAGGCAGGCGTTAAAGCTTGATACATGGAGCTTTGCCGGTCATTCAACTGGAGCCATGATTGGACTTACCTATGCTGTGGAGGCACCGAACAATCTTGAGAAATTAGTCATAAGCGCGGGGGCAGCTAGCTATGAGTATATGCAGCATCCAGATTGTATCTACAGTAAGAAGAATGCTCGTAACGCTCGATTGCTAGAGCTTCTAAGTATTATCAAGTCAGCTGATTCTTCTTTGGATGAACGAAGAGCAGCTGATAGGGAATGGATGGAAATGTCACTTTATCGTCCTGAGAATTATGATGCGTATTTTTCTAAGTCAAGCAGCGGCAAGGTCGTTCCCGCTAGGCTTGATTACTTCTCTTATGAGGAATTACCTAGCTTTAATCTTTTTAATCAATTACCAGAAGTAGAGAAGCCCATTCTCATCTGCTGCGGGAAGCATGACACACAGTGTCCCGTGGATTGTTCCATTCATATTCATCAGGCACTGCCTAAATCAGAATTAATCATTTTTAAAGAAAGCAATCACTCCCCTTTTTTAGAGGAACCAGCAGCTTTTAGTAAAATGACAGAACGGTTTAAATTTCTAGACAGTTCTCATACATGATGTGGATTTTCATCAAGAAGGATGGAAGGTTGCAAGGAGGATTTACAAAGTTAAATAATCCTTTTTCAAGAGGATGCCATACTTACACTAACGGGCAGAATAATATGATGAACAATTGCCCGCCAATTTAAAATATTTACAATGAGAAGAGAAAGGGTTAATCTGAAATGACTGATACTTGTTCTCTAAAAGAAATTTTACTTAATTTAGAAGAGAAATTATTGAAACCGGAGATTAGGGCATCAAAAGATGAGCTTACTCAATTACTTTCAAAAGATTTTTTTGAGATTGGAAGTTCTGGAAATGTATTGTATAAAAATGAAAATATTATTAAAGTTAATCTTGGTGTGGTAAGTATGAAATTAAGTGATTTTGAAATTCATCCATTGTCTGAACAAATAGTTTTAACGACTTACACAGTATATAATAATGTAAATAAACAATATTCCTTACGTAGTTCCATATGGAAACTAACTGATGGAATTTGGAAAATGCAGTTTCATCAAGGCACACTCACATCCGAATAAATAAAACTTATTAAACTAAATGGAGCTCTACTGACAGTAGCTAAATTTAAAATCAGTTTCTAAACGTTGTAAAGGAACTGATTTTTTTGCTTTATTTTCTTTAACGTAGTAAATCCGCAGTTTCCTGATGTTACCCCTTGTACATACATTTTAGGGTATTTCTAATTTGAATTAGTAGCACGACTAGTTTAGTAATTAGTAAAAAAAGAGACGGGCAACAATATGCTCGTCTCTTCTGATTTATACTTTTTCATTCGTTATGCTCTTTTTGATGAACGAAGAATTAAGCTTACAATTAGGACAAGAATAATGGCTCCTATTAAAGCAGGAAGCAATGCAAATCCACCAAGTGACGGCCCCCAGCTTCCCAAAAGCCACGTACCAAGGTTAGCTCCGATAAAGCCGGCGATAATATTACCGATAATTCCAAAAGGAACCCCTTTACCCGTAATAGCTCCTGCTGCCCAGCCAATAAGCCCGCCAATGATTAAACTCCAAATTAAACCCATTTGATTAACAACTCCTTCTCAATAAAAGTGATTACTTCTTCTAAGCATTTACTTATTAAGAGAGAAATATGTCTAATCTACGGCATTTTCCCAAATGTCATTAGTCCTATCTTTATAAGTTTGCCTTTTTAGTTAGGACTAGTTTATACCTATGCCTTCTCCTGGCTAAGTGGTCAATGTCTTAGTTTAAATACTCGTTTTTTCCCAAGTTTTGGTTGGTTGAAGCCGGGTACGTTATCTATGCAAGACCAAAAAACCATAATAGGAGGAGAAACAATGAAGAAATCCAGATCAAAGATAATCAGCACTGTGGCAGGAGCAACGATTCTTGGGATGACGATTGCGATCCCGAATTATGGAATGGTTGGAAATACGGCAAAGGCAGAGGCACCTGAACAAATTGAAATGACTGATGAAGAAAAAGGACAAGCCTTAGCACAAGAAGCGCAAGCTCAATCACCCAATGTAGATATTACCATTGATCCAGTGGCAATTTACGACAGTATCTCTGACGCAATAACCTCAGCTGATAATCGCGAAGGGTTTGTAAAAGCAGCGAGAGAAACAGTGAAATTCCACACAGACTATAGCTTAAATGTCATGGTACTCAATCTAAGTAATGACTACGATGATTCGAGTTATAGTGGTGTACATTACTTTGATACTTTCACCTATGACGGTGTAATATATGGGGTATGGGCATTTGAGGAAGGAACATTTGTGAATAATGGAGATGGCGGATATATTAACTGGGCCTTCTATGGCTGGTTTGACCGTGATGGCGGTACGGTAGAATTTTATCTGCCATAACGTATATAGAGCTTAGGAGACACCTGTTTCAATCTAACGAAGACCCAAACGATGATGTGGATCGAACACATCATCGTTTGGTTTTTTTTGTTTAGAACAGGAGAGATGACGGCTCCGCTTTCCATGGCACGGCCTCAGGCATTATTAATGTGGAAAAGCGTCATCTAGAACTAAGCTCGTATGCAACGCTACAGGAGAACCCTTCGCTTTCCGCGGGAACGGCCTCAGCCCTCGAAGTAGAAAACCACCACTTCGATGTCTTCAGACGCGTTCTGTTCCGCAGGAGTCTACGGGTTCTCCTTCCGCTCATGTTCCCGATTAGACAAATGACCAATATCCTTATCTAAGGAGATGAGGACTGTTTTTGGTGATAAGAAGATTCACTATCATATAAAACTTCTTTTTAAACGACCTCGATGAAAAGGTTCATTGAGATAAGATGACAGAGTCAGATTAGACGGATACCTTCCCGTGGTAAGCGCCCCCCATTTTCGGGAGTGGCGGAAAAGCACCCTCACTTAGATCTCCATGTATTTATGCAAGCGGAGGAATCCCCTGTAGTGACTTCAAGTAAACCTATATCAAATTGAGCTGTATTTAAAACGATCTTTGAGTAATGTCCCAATCGCATTTTTATTAGTAAGCTTAGATCCTTTATTGTTTGTAATAATAACCATTATGTATTTTTCAGCAGAAGCCCTTTAACTTATGTTACATTATAAGCTGACAAAGCGTAATAGAGGTGTAAATATGGAAATGACTGCTGGTAGAAATGAACCGTGTCCATGTGGAAGCGGTAAGAAATATAAGAAATGCTGTATGAATAAACAGCAAGTAATAGATATGAATCAAGCTCGTGAGGAGCGTATTGCGCAACAAAAGCATCAGCTGACAAAGAAGCTTCAAGCATTTATGGATAAACAAATACCTTATAGTGAATTTATAAAGCTTCATTCGGAGTTTCATCAGCGATCTCAAAGGCTAGTACCAGAACAAATTGAAGAAGGCTATGTAAACTTTTGGCTCAATTTTTTCCGGATTCACAAAAACGGCTTACACGGAATTGATTGGTTCCTGAAAGAGGAGGCGCATAGGCTACAGGCGGAAGAAAAAAGCTTGGCTGAACAATGGCGTTCTCTTAAACCTCGAATTGTACAAGCTGTAAATGAAAAGGACAATCAGGTTGTATTTGAAGACGTGTTTACACAAGAGACATTTAACATGGGTAAGGATACGGAGAATCTACCAACCTTTAGACCTTGGTCTGGAACGTTAGGACTTATTGAATTTTTTGGGGACACTCCATTATTTAATGGCATCCGCATTTTCCAAGGGCCAGATCATATGGAACGGAGCAAAGCGAAAGCGATTCAGTTGGCAGCTGAACATCAAATGGAGGTTGAAGAAGCTTTAATTCAATTTTTCCCTGAAGTTCTTGGCTCGCTTTTAGAGGAGGAACAGGGGTTTGTTTCAGAAGACCAACAGTCTGACCCCCAAATTACCATAGAAGCATACGTCACAGATGCGCATTCGTTTGCTACGTTGCTTAGAGACCAGGATGAATTTGTTGTGTATGACTGGCGTGAAGACCGTAAACATCTAACCCAAGCAGAGAACTGGGCAGTGTATAAGGATAGTATTGTCGAGAGTGAGGTCTTACTTGCTGATGCTGTTGCGACCTTAGAATTTACTGGGGAGAGCTTAAAGTACGTCACTTTTAGCAAAGAAAAGGCGGCACAATTTCATGTAATGTTAGAGGAATATCCTCAGTATGTGCGGGATGTAAAAGAATCAATAAATCGCTCGCTAAGTGGAAGAATGGCATTCTCCAATAGCTTAATTCAGATGACTGGTGAAGCACCTGAATACTTCTCTCTTTATGCGCAGCGTGCCAAGGATATGGACCTAAGTAGGCCAATTCCAGCACTGGGTCAGCATAGTATCTATGAGCTTATTGATAACGGTCGATTGGAAGAAGCGGATACTTGGTTTAAACAGATCGAATATAATCTTTATGACCAAGTGATGTCTAAGTATAAGGATATGGAATTCACGTTTGATATGAACCCATTCCGCAAAGAAGCGGGATTATCTCCATCTCCATTTGTTACAAATTTAGAGAAGCGTCATTCAGGTATCAGAAGAATTTATTATCATGACAATCAGTTTCTTTCAGTTAAGAAGGAAGATATAAATATTTATGAAGATTTAGGCTTTAGCCCAGATACAATTGATAGCTTCTTCCATGATCCAATTCTCAGCTTTTTTAAGGAGAAAACAGATGGTAAAGCAGAGGGTACGGTAAGGAAATATCGGTCGAGCCTAAATATCATTCGCTTCTCATTAGAGGTGCAGAAGATTAAAGATTGGTCAAAATGTACGAAGGCATTTTGGAGGAAGCATTTATTAGTTGATCTTTTTGAGGGTGTTGTCATCAGTCAAACACAGGTAAAAGACTTGATTAGTACGATTAAGATGTTCACAAAATGGTTGGATCAAAAGTATAAAACAACCGTTCATGCTCATGCTTCAGCTGTTTGTGCCGAACTTGAAGCATCTTTAATCGAAGCGATTCAAGTCTATAATCATACGACTGATTCAGGTCGTTTTACACTAGCTCTATACAGAGAGAATATTGATCCAGAAGCGCTTGGTGGCTTATACCAGGTGCAATCAGTAACCGAAGAAAAGGTATTGATTCAATCCTCTGATGATAGCGAGGTCTTTTCGATAAAATTACCTAGCAAGGCCCTTAGTTTTGTGCATATTGGATTGATTTTAGAGGCTGTTTTCACTAAAGAGGAGAACGATCAGCCGCATCTCAAGAAACTACTCAATGTCTACCCGAAAGAAGCGCTGAAATACTTGTAGGAAATAATTAGTTCTTGTCAGATTCAAATGGATCTGTTATTGTTTTAACACAACATCATATTCTTATTAAGAGGAGCAGAGGGACTGGCCCGATGACGCTTCAGCAACCCCGCCACGGCGGAAGGTGCTAATTCCTGCAGGAGATGATCCTGGATGATAAGAGCTGAATGACTTACTAAACCATTTCAACCCTCTTATTCATTGTGAATAAGAGGGTTTTCTTATTTTAATAAAGTCTTAATAGAGTGAGGAGTATAGAATCGGGTAAAAAACCAAGTTTTTATATATGTCTAGTTAGTGTTGAGGCGGAAGGTAGGGAGACCATTGATAGAATTTAAACAGGTAAGCAAAGTATTTAGAACAAAAGAACCGGAAGTAAAAGCACTTGATGAAGTAAACCTCCGCGTCGAAAAAGGACAAATATTCGGAGTGATTGGTTTTAGTGGGGCAGGTAAAAGTACATTGATCCGTAGTGTCAACCTTCTGGAGCGTCCGACAGACGGTGAAGTTATTGTGAACGGTCAAAGCCTAACACTTTTAAAAGGTGGAGAGCTACAGAAGGCTAAACGAAATATCGGCATGATCTTCCAACATTTTAACTTATTGCAGTCTAAAACGGTGTTCGAAAATGTAGCGGTTCCTCTTCGTCTTGTTCGTACACCACAAGCAGAGTTAAAAAAACGTGTTGGAGAATTACTTGAATTTGTAGGTTTGTCAGATAAAGCAGGTAGCTACCCCGAGCAGCTTTCCGGAGGTCAAAAGCAGCGAATTGGTATTGCGCGTGCCTTAGCCTCTAATCCTGCGGTTCTCCTATGTGATGAAGCGACATCTGCGTTAGATCCGGAAACAACAAGTTCTATTCTCCAGCTTTTAAAGCGTGTGAATGAGGAATTTGACGTAACGATTTTAATTATTACACACGAAATGGGTGTTATTCGGGAGATATGCGATCGGGTTGCAGTTATGGAGGAAGGAAAAATTATTGAAGAAGGAACGGTTCTCGATATCTTTTCACAACCACAGCATCAGACGACCAAGAATTTTGTTCGCTCTGTGTTTAAGGATCAAATTCCTGCAAGTGTCAGAAGGATATTGGAAAAGGGTTCTGAACAAATCAGAATCTATAAAATAGAGTTCATTGGCGAATCATCAGGCAAACCACTTTTGTCTGAATTGGTTAGAAGGTTTGATGTTGATGTGAACGTTCTGTTTGGCAATATAACTGAGATACAGGATACGCCATTTGGCAGCTTAACCGTTGAGGTTCAAGGAGATCCCGCATCGCTAGAATCGGCCTTCCGATTTATCGAAGAAAAAGAACTGTTGGTATCGGAGGTGAAGCTGGATGCTTGAACGTCTACCTGAGTCCATTAGGCCAAATATCTCAACAGATATATTACTAACGTCACTTTATGAAACATTGTATATGGTTTTCTTATCGTTAATTTTCTCTGCGGTGTTAGGTATTTTACTTGGAGTTGTCCTTGTCGTTACACGCAAGGGTCATATTCTGGAGTGTGCGCCAGTATTTAATGTGTTAAATCCAATCATTAATATTTTGCGGTCTATTCCATTTATTATTTTGATGGTTGCTATTATACCTTTTACAAGATTTATTGTCGGAAGTGCTGTTGGCATGGAGGCAGCTGTTGTGCCACTGGTTGTGTACGCAGCGCCGTATATTGCACGTTTAATTGAAAATTCCCTCTTAGAAGTTGAACCCGGAATTATTGAAGCTGCTGATTCAATGGGTGCTTCGAAAGCTCAAATTATTTTTCGGTTTTTACTTCCAGAAGCAAAAGGATCATTAATCTTAAGTATCACAACCGCAACAATTGGTCTTGTGGGTGCTACTGCAATGGCCGGAGCGATTGGTGCAGGAGGGATAGGAAATGTAGCCATCACTTACGGCTACCAACGCTTTGACAATGCCACAATGGTTATTACAGTCGTACTGCTGATTGTTATGGTTCAAGGTCTACAGTCACTGGGTAATATACTCGCTAGAAAATCTAGAAGAAGATAAAAAGAAAAGGTGGAGAGATGAACATGAAACAATCATTCAAACTAATTGTAGCAGGACTAGGTGTGCTAGCATTAACAGCATGCGGACAAGGAAATGATGATAGTACAAGCGGGGATACAGAGGGGTTTAGTAAAGATAATCCGGTTGATGTGAGAATTGGTATTTCAGGAACAGATTCACGCCAGTGGGACTTTATTTCTGAGAAAGCTGTAGAAGAAGGAATTAACATTGATATTGTGAGTTTTAATGATTATGTACAGCCTAACCAAGCCTTAGCAGATGGAGATATTGATGCCAATGCGTTTCAAACCGTTTCATATTTTGATAACTTTAGAGAAGAGCAAGGTCTTGATCTAGAAGCCATCGGAACTACAATCCTTGCGCCACTCGGAGTTTATTCTGATCGCTATGACTCAGTGGATGACATTCCTGATGGAGCCGAGATCTTAATTGCAAATGAAGTCACAAACCAAGCGCGTAACCTCATGCTTTTACAAGAAGCGGGCTTAATTGAGCTAGAGGATGACTTTGGTATTACAAGTGGATTGGATCAGATTGCAGATAATCCAAAGAACCTTAAATTAACAGAAGTTGTTCCAGCTAATGCACCAAGATTAATGCAGGACGTGGATGCAGCGGTTATTAATAACGGGATTGCTGTTGATGCAGGATTAAGTCCAACTGAAGACTCTCTGGCACGTGAAGATGAGACGGCAACGCCTTACATTAATATTATTGCTGCTCGAACAGATAACGCTGATGATCCAGCGTTACAACGTCTTGTGGAAATTTATCAATCAGATGAAGTAAAAGAGTTTATCGAAGAAGAATATCAAGGAGCAACCATTCCAACGTATATTTCTTTAGAAGAGTTAAATAATTATCCACGTTAAACGGTGGATGTAGGGATGTCTGTACGCAGGCATCCCTTTTGATCTTTAATGGTTCAGTCAAAAGGTTTAGGACAAACCAAACTTTATGACGAGGAAGTGCGTGTTAAGATGTAGTACTCTAAAAAGCATGGAGGTGCTTTATGAAAAAAGAAACAGCCAAGGATTATGTAGAGGCTATGAATCTGTGCATTAAAAATCCAACTATTGAATTTCTAAACGAGCTCTGCAAGGCGCATCTACACACCTTCGCATTTGAGAATATTAGTAAACTATACCTTACAAAAAAAGGTGAGCAATGGGTTCCTTCTGTAGAGAAATTTATAAATCATTACTCGACCTATCAGTTTGGAGGTACCTGCTATACGTTAAATTCATCATTCTTGGAGCTGCTATTAGAGCTTGGATTTGATGGATATCCTATTATGCTCGGCCAAGATCATCTAGCCATTATCGTTAAATTAAATCAACGTGTTTATTATGTGGATGTAGGCTCTGCTGCTCCTATTTTCGAACCAATAGACCTTCACACTAAAGAAAATGCATCAAGAAAGTTTGCAAATGAGGAAATAAAGATCATCACTTCTGAAAAAGGGTATGAATACGTAAGGTGGGTTGATGGGAAGCTGAGACAGACAGAGTGGACATTTGATATTAAGCAAAGCATTGGATTAGAGCAGTTCAAACCAGTCTATCTAAAATCTATTCAGCCGGGAAGAGCATTTATGAAAATCCTTCGCTGTCAGCTTTGGCAGACAGACAAACAGCGATCTTTATCGCTTTTAAATAATGTGTTTACGATTCGCTATGAGGATGGGCATACAACAGCTTTCACTTTAAGTACTGTAGGCGACATTGAGAAAGTACTTGAACAGGAGTTTAGATTAGGGAAATTACCTGTTAGAGGGGCGATAGAAGAATTATCTAGATTAGGTGTGGACGTGTTTACTAAAGAATAGCAGTTAAAAAAACCGAATGAAGTATCTAGCTTTCATTCGGCTCATCCCTCAATCGTCCGGATTCTCGCGTTCATCCTTTGCCTCTTTCCATCTTGTAAAAAAGATACTAATTAGCACAATAGAAGCAAGGACAACAAGCAAGGTTGGAGAAATATTAATAACACCTGATATTTGCAGGATAGCTAGACCAAGAAGTACTAAATTCATCGTAATTCTAATCGAGCGGATTACTTTCATACTCATGGTGTTCACCTCTTTGTTAATGATTCTCTTCATACTATAAAGTAACACACGGTTGTTTACCAGTTCTACTCATGGAGGTGTGGGCGTATACAAATCGGGGTACGTTACTAAGTGAGGTGAGGAAGATGAGCTATTATGATACGATTGATTTTGAGAACACAGACTTTCGCAAAGAGCCTAATAAATATAAGGTCGGTCGTGGGGAACAAGGTGTGTTAATGGTCGAGCCGTATAAGGGTGAAATTCTCCCTAATTGGCGATTTAAGACACCAGACATTGCACAGGTTTCAGCGGACACTATTTACAGTCAGTTTTGTGAGTACAAAAAGAAAGATGATTTTGTAGGCATGGATATGGCTCGAAAGTTTTTGCAGATGGGGTATACACGTGCTAGGCGTTACGCCAATTATCCAGGTGGTAAGAAATACAACAAAGATGGGGATCTAAACGAACGAGATATTGATCAGACCAAAGCAAAATCTGCGGAGATTTTTGAAGAAAAATGGATCCTTGTTCGTGAAGATGAGGAGTACTTAGAAAAGAAAAAAGAGCACCAGAAAAAATACGGATAATAAATAAGGAGGCAAACGTTTGAAGAAAGCTGTTTTGGATCGCTTTGAAGATCATGATCTAGCTGTTTTATTAATTGGGGAAAATGAAAAGGAATACAATGTAAGTCGTTCGATACTTCCGAAAGAGGTCAAAGAAGGCAGTCATTTGTTTGTTAAATTAGAAAATGACATCGTACATTCCGTTACTCTAGATGAAGAAGCAACAAAAGCAACAGAGAATCGAATTCATAATAAAATGGACAAGCTACGAGAGATGAAAAAAATGAAAAGACGTTCAAAATAAAGGCTTTCTGTTCAAATGAACAGAAGCCTTTTTTGTTATGATTTTAAACGTATTAAACAGCTGTAGGTTCTCTTATCATACACCCGGAGCTTTAATTGGAGTATCACCACACATCTTTTACGCTAAGTAGTATAGGACCTGCCCGGCAAACTTATACTTGATATATAGATGTGAAACGGGGTGAGATGATGCTTTCTATGCTGCCTAATGTTCCGCAATCATTTGAGACAGAACGGTTGTTTATTAGGTTGCCTATGCCTGGAGACGGGAAGGCTGTATTTGAAGCACAACAAGCGTCGAGGAAGGAGATGCTCCCTTGGATTCATTGGGCGCACAACCCAACAACCTTGGAGCAAACAGAACATGGCATCCGGTATGCGCATGAGCAATATATTAGAAAAAAGGATCTGAGGCTTCATTTGTTTGATAAGCAAACGGGGGGATTTGTAGGTTCTTCAGGACTTCATCAGATTAATTGGTCTGTCCCAAAGATGGAAATCGGTTACTGGATGGACAGTAGACAAAGTGGAAAAGGGTATATGACAGAGGCGGTTGCCGGTATTACATGGTTTGCTTTTCATAAGCTTGGCGTTCATCGTCTAGAGATTCACTGTGATCCAGAAAACAAGCAGAGCCGTGCTATCCCAGAAAAGCTAGGTTATAAATTAGAAGCAGTGTTAAAGCAGAATAGTGTATCTACAGATGGGAGTAGCTACAGGGATACCTGTCTCTATGCGATGTTAAATAGTGCACATCAATAAGAACTATTGAACTCTACTTGGAATCAAGGTAGAGTTGTACATAATATGAAAGCGCTTAAAACAGTCGCATAAAGGAGTCGAGGTAAATGGGGAAGTTAAAAGCAATTCAAATTGGGGTCGGAGGCTTCGGAGCATCTTGGCTAGAACTCTTATCTACTAACGAAAAGATTGAGCTTGTAGCAGTAGTTGATCAACAGTCAGAAAGTCTTCAAAAGGCAATGGATTTAACAGATCTTGGGCCAAGCCATGTGTTTACATCGTTTCAAGAAGCCATAGAGCGAGTTGAAGCTGATTTTGTGTTAATTGTCACGCCTCCTACTACTCATAAGCTGTTAGCAGAGCAGGCTATTAAAGCAGGCTTACATGTGATGATGGAGAAGCCTTTAACAGATACTACTGAGGAGGCCCAAGAGCTTTTAGCATTCACTAAGCAATATGATTTCAAGGTTATGGTTAGTCAAAATTATCGCTGGAACCCACAAATTCAAACGATCAAACAGCTGCTTGCTGCAGGTAGCATCGGTACTATTGAATATGCAGATTACTATTTTAATAAAGCCACACACTTTGGTGGGTGGAGAGATCAATATGAGGAAATTCTACTTCAAGATATGGCGATTCATCACTTTGACATTCTTCGTTATTTATTAAGTGATGAAGCAGTAACCATTCAGGCGACTAGCTCTAGACCATCGTGGAGTTGGTTTAAAGGGAATCCACATGCTGATGCTGCGATTACATTTAGTGAAGGTGTGCAGGTTCATTACCGTGGCAGATGGGCAGGAAAAGGCAAAAAGACTGGATGGAATGGAGACATCCGATTAGTTGGGGATAAAGGGGCAATTGAATTAATAGATGATCACGTTTTGCTATATCAAGGGGAGGAAGATACACCAGAAGAGATCCCACTCATCAAAACACCTGCCTCTGATCGAATGATATCATTAGATGCCTTCATTCAATCAATTATTGAAGACACGATCCCACCAACTTCTATTGAAGATAATATAAAAAGCCTTCAGTTAACCTGGGCGGCAATTAAATCCTCAAAAACAGGAGAACGTATACGCCTCTAAACTCTTAATCTTGTTCTATACATGATATAGTAAAGTATAGAACAAAACGAGCTAGGGGGTACATATGATACAAAAGCAGGGGATTATCTCACTCGGAGAAGTCTTAGTTGACATGATTCCGTTAAACGAAGAGAATACACAGTATCAAAAAAGTCCGGGTGGTGCTCCTGCCAATGTTGCAGTTGGACTGAGTCGCCTCGATGTGGAGAGTTATTTTATTGGAGCAATTGGTGATGATTTAATTGGTCACTTTTTACGGAAAACATTAGTAGACTATGGCGTCAACATCCAAGGGCTCATACAAACAACAATAGCCAAAACACCACTTGTTTTTGTTGAACTCGCAAAAAATGGGGAGCGCAGTTTTGAGTTTCTCATTGATCATAGCTCGGATCAGGTTCTGTCTATAGATAATCTTAACGAAGAGTTATTTCATCATGCAAATATTCTACATATAGGTTCGATCTCAACGATTCATAAAACGAGTCGGGCAGCCACACATAAAGCCATTCATTTAGCGAAAGAGAATGGTATGCTTGTTTCATTAGATCCGAATCTACGTCTGTCGATTTGGCCAGATGAGTTATCAGCACTAGAACAAATAAAAGCGCTGCTGTTAACAAGTGATATTGTAAAGCTGTCAGAGGAAGAGCTAGAATTTTTAACCGATGAAACGGATGAAGCTGTCGCTGTGTTTAAACTAAAAGATTATCAGATTCCGCTACTAATCATTACAAAAGGTGAAAATGGTAGCTCATTTTATACTGATACACATAAAGTGGATATTCCTGTCTATAAGGTCGATGCAGTTGATACAACGGGTGCAGGAGATGCGTTTGTATCTGCGGTGCTTGCACAGCTGGATAATCTTAAGGAGCCCCTTGACTCTCTTACTCCTGAAGCTCTAAAGCAAATCGGGGCTTTTGCAGCTGTATCAGGTGCACTAGCAGCATCATCAAAAGGAGCAATGACCGCGTTGCCAACTAGAGATGAAGTTCATGCGTTTTTAGAGGAGCGAGGATAAAAGTTGTCAGATAATTTAACAAGTGTCGTTTCCTGACGAATTTTTTGTGCTATGATTCCTTCATTCAAATAAGTAGCTTCTCAGGGTTCCGTTTAGCTGTTTAATCAGTTAGAGGCAGGTCCGGGGAGGCGGCATCCCTGATGCTTAAACTGGGAGGAAAAGTCCGGTGAAGAATCCATTGATTCTTCCCGGGCTTTTTTTGATAAAGACGAATGGAGGATGAAGATGGTTAAGAAGTCAGTAGATCAAGATTTTGCGCTGGAAGCTGTTACAGAGTCACACAGAAGGGGCTTCTGGAAAATGTTTATGCTGATGGTTGGCTTTACTTTTTTCTCAGCAAGTATGCTTGCGGGTGGTACGCTTGGTCAGGGTCTCACGTTCTCTCAATTCATTGTGACGGTATTAATAGGGAACTTGTTACTCGGTGCTTACACAGGTGTTCTCTCATATATAGCGTCTAAAACCGGGTTATCAACACATTTATTAACACGTTATTCGTTTGGAAAGCAAGGGTCGTATCTGCCCTCATTTTTGCTAAGTATCACTCAAATTGGTTGGTTTGGTGTAGGTGTGATGATGTTTGCCTTGCCATTTCAAAAGGTGACAGGTCTAGACATTTGGCCGATTATTATCGTTTCAGGACTGCTCATGACCGCTACCGCTTATTTTGGAATTAAGGCATTGACCGCTTTAAGCTTTATTGCAGTTCCAGCTATTGCTATTCTCGGAAGTGTAACTAGTACGCGCGCGGTGGGCTCAATGGGTGGGTTAGAAGAGCTAATGGCCTATCAGCCAGTAGAAACACTCGGTATCGCTGCAGCTATATCCGTTTGTTTAGGATCATTTATCAGTGGAGGCACGCTGACACCTGATTTTGCGCGATTCGCAAAATCAAAAAAGATTGCCGTATCAACAACCTTGATGGCCTTTTTCTTAGGAAATTCGCTTATGTTTTTGTTCGGAGCAATTGGAACCATCTCAACAGGCCAAGCTGATATTTCAGAGGTAATGTTTACACAAGGACTAATCATTCCTGCCTTAATTATCTTAGGATTAAATATATGGACAACTAATGATAATTCCTTATATGCATCAGGGCTTGGATTTTCTAATATTACAAAACTACCAAAAAAAATGCTCGTTATTATAAACGGTATAATAGGAACACTTCTTGCCATGTGGCTCTACAACAACTTTATGAGCTGGCTTGGCTTTCTAAATATGACTCTTCCACCAATTGGAGCAATATTAATTGTTGATTATTTTGTTCGAAGCAAAGGAAGTTACGAGGTTTTTCAGAACAGGACATTTTCAAGTGTACGTATTCAAGCTATAGCAGCATGGGCTATCGGAGTGTTATGTGCTGTATTTATACCAGGAATTTCACCACTTAATTCACTTCTTGGTGCAACTGTAAGCTATATTATATTAGATAAAATTCTAGAAAAAAATAGAGAACAAATGATGAAAAAAGCGGGGTAGAATCAGTGATTATAAAAAAAGCAGTATTGAGAGATAGAGAAGGACATTGGGACCTTTTAGTGGATCAAGATCAAATTGTTAAAATCGATCGAAGCATTGAGCAAGAGGGAGAAGAGGTTATACATGCAAATGGAAATATGGTTCTTCCTCCCTTTATCGAGCCGCATATACATTTAGATACAACGATGACCGCAGGAGATCCAAACTGGAACCAATCTGGAACGTTGTTCGAAGGTATTCAACGCTGGACGGAAAGAAAAGAAAAGCTCTCTCATGAAGACGTTAAGGAGCGGGCAAAAAAAGCATTAACCTGGCAGGTAGCACAAGGTATTCAGCATGTGCGTACACATGTGGATACAACGGATTATAAGCTAACGGCTGTGAAAGCTTTGCTTGAGGTAAAGCAAGAAATGAAGCATGTAGTTGATCTTCAGCTTGTCGCTTTTCCTCAGGAAGGCATTCTTTCTTATCCGAATGGTCAAGAACTGCTGGAAGAAGCCATTAGACTAGGAGCAGATGTGGTAGGTGGTATTCCTCACTTTGAAATGACAAGAGAAATGGGTGTCGAGTCAATTGACGTCGCATTTAGTTTGGCAGAGAAATATGATAAGCCTCTTGATTTTCACTGTGATGAAACAGATGATGAACAATCGAGATTCATTGAAGTTGTCGCAGCCAAAGCCTATCAAACGGGTCTTGGTTCTAAAGTAACTGCCTCGCATACAACGGCGATGCACTCCTATAATGATGCCTATGTAGCCAAGCTGATGCGCGTCTTCAAAATGGCTGACTTAAATTTTGTTGCAAACCCTCTCGTGAATATTCATTTACAGGGACGTTTTGACTCCTATCCAAAAAGACGCGGGATGACGAGAGTGAAGGAGCTACAGGAAGCCGGGTTGACGGTTTCCTTTGGACATGATGATATCTTTGATCCATGGTATCCACTAGGCACTGGCAACATGCTCCAAGTGCTACATATGGGACTGCATATTGCTCACTTAATGGGCTACGATCAAATCAAACAATCCATTGATTTTATTACCACCAACAGCGCCAAGGTATTAGGCATTTCTGATCAATACGGAATCGCAGAAGGCAAGCCTGCTAACCTCATCATTGTAGGAGCACCAGACGAATTCACTATGATCCGTCAGCAAGCCCCTGTCCTCTACTCCGTGCGTAACGGGGAAATCATCGCCAGAACCACACCTTCCGAACGAGAAGTTGTAGGCAAACCAATAGAATTTATTTTATAAGAATGAGGCCGTCCTAAGGGACGCCTTTTTTTGTTTGGAAGTGCAGGTGAGTTTCACGGAAATTGAAGTGAGTGAAAAAGTGATACACAGAAAGGTTGATATGTTCCAAAATCAGTGTACCATGCGCAATAAATTAATAGTGCGCAGAAAAGCCATTGAGATCGAAACTGTTGCGCATCCATCCAAATGTTATAAATAACTTCTCCTTATACGATCTTAAGAATTTCTTCAGTTTTTCCCTAGTGGAAACTTTAGTTCTGCCATGTACAATGTAATTAACAGAACAGGTAGAAAGAGGTATGCAAATGGCAGATTATACAGTCATGGTGGTTGATGATGATCAGGATATACGTGGTGGCATTGATATCTATTTACAAAATGAAGGATACCGGGTCCTGCAGGCGGAAAATGGTAGGCAGGCACTGTTGCTGCTCGAGCAAAACGAAGTCCATCTGATGATTTTAGATATTATGATGCCTGAAATGGATGGAATTGAGGCGACTTTTACTATTCGACAAGAGCGTAATATTCCGATCATTATGCTCAGTGCAAAGTCGGAGGAAACAGATAAGATCCACGGACTATCGGTTGGGGCAGACGATTACATGACAAAGCCATTTCATCCGATGGAGTTAATGGCTCGAGTGAAATCTCAAATGAGGAGATATACTCAGCTTGGCACCTATGAGAAAAAAGAATCGGTCATTGAGGTGGATGGGCTGATCCTCGATCAGGAAGCAAAATGTGTGCAACTTGATGGCCGTATGATCAAGCTCACAAAGATAGAATATCGAATTACTGAACTTCTCATGCTTCATCTCGGGCGAGTCTTTTCCATTCATGAAATCTACGAGCGAGTTTGGAATGAGTCTGCCTATAACTCGGAAAATATCGTAGCGGTTCACATTCGAAAAATCCGAGAAAAAATCGAAGTGGATCCAAAGCAGCCTCATTATATAAAAGTAGTATGGGGCGTGGGCTATATGATTGAGAAAAGAGGGAGAACGTCATGAGGCAGCATTTCGTCAAAACATTTAGTTGGAGTGCCTTATTAGGTATCGCTTTTGTGGGGTTAAACACGCTGTTAAGTAATATTGGGAATATCGCCAGTCTTATGAGAACCCTAGATGTATTTAGACAAATAGCTATTCCTGTAATCATTATCATTGGAGCGATTGCCGTTATTTTGATGATGACTGTTTTGAAGTTCAAGCTATCCTGGTTTAAAGACAGCTCCATGCGAAAGCAATATGCAGCCGGTCCACTCGATGTACGTTTAGTACTGCTGATGATATCGGCGTGGTTTACTCTTTTATTTTTTTCATGGTCAGGATTCGATGGTTTTCAATTTCTCTACTATATAAACATTGATTTTTTTGTCATGATTACTATTTACTTTTTCTTCATTTGGCTGACTCTACATCAGTTGGTTTGGCTTTATCTAGAAATAGAGGATAGCGAATATTTTATAAATAAAATGAAGAAAGGCTTCGCTGTCAGTACTTATAAAATGTTGGGAGACGCGTTTAAAGATATTTCTCTTTTCTTCAAGTTAATTCTAGTATTTATTGTTATATTTATGTGGGGGTTCGGGACCTCGTTATTATTTATTTCTGAAGGCAGTGTCATCTTTCCATATTTAGTATGTGTCTTCTTCGTTGGCTTTCCTACTCTCTTTCTCTTCTTTACAAAACTCGGCTACTTTAACCGTGTGCTTGCTCAGACAGAGCAGCTGACACAAGGCAGGGTTGGTGTGCCCGTTCAAATCAAAGGCCATTCGTTCATCGCATCCCATGCCACAAACATTAATAAGCTTCGCGAGGGAATTTCTCATTCGGTCACAGAGCAGGCAAAAAGTGAACGGATGAAAACAGAGCTGATCACCAATGTTAGTCATGATCTGAGAACGCCGTTAACGTCCATTATTACCTATACCGATCTGTTGAAAAATCCTGAGCTTTCAGCTGAGGAACGTCAAAGCTACGTTGATGTTCTTGCGCGTAAATCAGATCGGTTAAAGCTATTGATAGATGATTTGTTTGATGTTTCAAAAATGGCTAGTGGGCAGATTGAATTAGATAAAACAGATATTGAGTTGAAACAGTTAATTCAACAAGCTGTAGTGGAGCATCAAGAAGCATTTGAAGCTGAAAATTTAGATTTACGTCTGAAACTACCTGAGGAGGATGTTATTGTTCAAGTTGATGGCCAGAAGTGGTGGAGAATGCTTGACAACTTATTGTTAAATGCGGCTAAATACTCGCTGCCCGGAACACGCGTGTATATTACTGTCAACAGGCAAGGTTCTGCGACTACATTGGTTATCAAAAACACCTCGCGTTTCGAGTTAAGTGAAAATCCAGATGAATTGTTTGAGCGGTTTAAACGCGCAGATGAAGCCCGGCACACAGAGGGCTCGGGACTTGGGCTAGCCATCGCACAATCCATTGCTGAGTTACATGGTGGTTCACTCAAGCTAGACATTGATGGCGACTTATTTAAGGTGACGGTTCGAATCAAACATTCAATACAACCTCTATCGGCTTAAGATAGAGGTTTTTCAATTGGGGTAGAAAGGGAATGATTGAAAACAAAAGGAGGAATCGGCATGGCTATGCAAGTCACATTAAAAGATGGTACAGCCCTTCCGAGTATCGGACAGGGTACTTGGTATATGGGGGAAGATTCATCAAGAAAGCGTGAGGAAATAAAGGCATTACAGCTTGGCTTAGATTTGGGTCTCGAAGTGATCGATACAGCGGAAATGTATGGTGAAGGCTTAGCAGAAGAGGTAGTAGGCGAGGCTATTAAAGATCGGAGAGACCAAGCCTTCCTTGTGTCAAAGGTTTATCCTCATAATGCAGGCAGACCAGAAATTGTGACATCATGCGAAAATAGTCTAAAGCGACTGCAAACAGATTATCTTGATCTTTATTTACTCCACTGGCGAGGGGGCGTGCCCTTATCGGAGACAGTTGAAGGTCTGGAGGTATTAAAGTCAGAAGGGAAAATCAAACGTTGGGGTATTTCCAACTTTGATGTTTCAGATATGGAGGAGCTATGGAGTCTACCCAGCGGGGATCAAGCGCAACTCAATCAAGTGCTATACCATCTAGGTTCGCGGGGGATTGAATATGATCTCATCCCATGGCAAAAGGAAAATCAAGTGCCTGTCATGGCATATAGCCCGATCGCACATGGGGGGAAAGAAAGGCAGCGGTTGCTTGAGAATAAACAGCTAAAAGAAGTTGCAGAGGAATATGGCGTGACGCCATTGCAAATGGCTCTAGCCTGGACCATTCGTACGGGCCAAGTGCTTTCAATACCAAAAGCCGTTCAAGAACAGCATGTTCGTCAAAATGCGGAAGCAATGGCCATTGAGCTGAGTCAGCAAGCCCTCGACCAGCTTGATTCAGCTTTCCCACCACCAACATCTAAACAGCCACTTGATATTATTTAACTTAGAAGCTTAAATCTCTTAAGGGGATTTGAGCTTTTTTAGTTGCATAAACTAATCAGATTAGTTATTATAAAAACTAATCTGATTAGTATTAGCCGAAAAGGGGATGTTTTTATGAAGGTGACCAAAATGGAGCATGTATATCAACTGGCTTTTTTGCCAAATGTCTTTCCTGTGAATTGTTATTTAGTAGAGGAGTCAGACAGCCTGACGCTTGTTGATGCAGCACTTCCTACAAGCTATAAGAAGATCATTGAGAAGGCTGAGAAGATTGGAAAACCTATTAAACAGATTGTGTTGACACATGCTCATAGTGACCATATTGGTTCACTGGATGCCCTTAAAGATAGGCTGCCTAATGCCACAGTTAGTATTTCAAAAAGAGATGTGCTTTTGTTAAAAGGTGATAAAAGATTATTAGAAGGTGAACCAGAAACACCGATTCGAGGTGGGGTTCCGAAAAATATTCAAACGAAGCCGGATCGGACCCTGGAAGAAGGGGATTGGATTGGTTCCTTAAAAGTGATAGCAACACCAGGGCATACGCCCGGTTCAATTAGTCTCATTGATACACGGACAAATTTAATCATTGTTGGTGATGCGTTTCAAGTGCGCGGTGGGTTTGCCGTTTCAGGCACACTAAAATGGTTGTTCCCAGCTCCAGCTTTGGCAACATGGAATAAGGAACTTGCTTTAGAAAGTGCTCGGAAAATTGAAGCGTATGGTCCGTCCTTACTTGCGGCAGGGCATGGGAAAATGGTTTCATCTCCAAGTACGGAGCTAAAAAAGGCAATTGAGGAAGCAGAAAGAGGGTTAGTGACATGAGTCCGAGAAGGGGATTAACGATTTCAGACATTGTGGATTCAGCGGGAGGCATTGCCGATCAAGAAGGATTACATCAGTTATCAATAGGAGCAGTAGCCAAGGATTTGAATATTAAACCACCATCATTATACAATCACGTTCGTGGATTGGACGAATTGCATGATTTACTTGCTGTGCATGGCTGCCAGAGGCTTTATAAGAATCTATACCAAGCCACTGCTGGTTACAATCATGACAAAGCGCTAAAACAATTGTGCTATGCCTATATTGAGTTTGCCAGAGTTCACCCTGGTCAGTACGAGGCCGCTTCACGCTCTGCCCATAAAGGAAATCCTGTTTTAAAAGAAGCGCAGGAACGAGTGGTGGAGGTCGTCCGCGATGTTTTGTATCAATACGGATTAGAAGAGGAACGTTCCGTTCATTTAATTCGTATGCTCCGAAGTATGCTCCATGGTTTTGTGACCTTAGATTCCGCTAAAGGATTTGGGATGCCGTATGATTTACAGGATACGTTAGACATTATGATAGAGACCTTTATACAGGGAATATAGGGGAGATGATAAAAGTGGAATATGAAAAAACAGAATTACTGGAAGCAAAACGTCAAATTGATTCGACCTTACACAAACTAAGAGAGACACTAAAAACACTTGAATCTAAAGAAAATCCGAATCGATATAAGGCTCAAATGACCTTAGCGAAAAGGCGGATAGACGCATTTGATCTTGCCGTATTTTTTATTGAAAGAGAATTGGAGAAGCTTTCTAGCGATAATTGACCCAGGAGAACTTTCTCCTGGGTCAATTCATCAAGCTTTAAAGATGTCATCAATGGCTTTCCACTCTTCAGGGGAAAGTGTAACATCAAGTGTTTTTAGATTATTTGAAACTTGATCCGGGCGTTTAGCTCCTGGAATCAGGGCGTCAATGCCATCCTTCTCAAGATACCAGGCCAAGGTGACATGTGCTGTTTCGACTCCTTTATTGGCGGCAATTTCTTTTAATGACTCAACCTTTTCAAGATTACGTTCGAAAGCATCTCCTTTAAATAATGGGTGGTTTGCTCGAAGGTCATCAAACTTGGTATCCTTTGTGTATTTTCCTGCCAGAAGACCTGCAGCAAGCGGGAAATAGGGGATAAGAGAAAGATTATGTTTGTTTACATAAGGTAAAATCTCCTTTTCCACATCTCTGTTGAAGAGATTGTACTCCTCTTGAAGCACATCAACATAGCCGTCTTTATTTGCTTCCTTTAGCTGATCAATAGAGAAATTAGAGACACCAATGGAGCGGATTTTCCCAGCATCCTTTAGTTCCTTTAAGGCGCCAACAGCTTCATCCTTTGGTGTATGTTCATCGGGGGAATGAATATAAAACAAATCAATGTAATCGGTTTGCAAGCGACGCAACGCATCATCCACTGATTGCTTGAGAAAGGCAGGGGAGTTATCTATTTTAACCTCTTCGCCTTCAAAACGGTGTGCTGCTTTTGTAGCAACGACAATGTCTTCACGACGACCAAATTCTTTAACAACCTCACCGACCAATACTTCGGAATTTTCGGGTCCGTAAATAAAGGCTGTATCTAAAAAGTTGATCCCTTCACTTAGTCCTCTTCTAACAAGCTCTCTTCCTGTTTCATCATCTAAATTGTTAAATAAATTGTGTCCTCCTACAGCGTTTGTTCCGAGCCCAATAGGATTAACAAATAAACCAGATTGACCTAGTTCTACTTTTGCAGTCATTGTCATCATCCTTTCAATGTATGGAGTGCTCTTATCATAGCAAAGCTTATCTATGGGTACTAAGAATATGCATTAGATTAATGGCGTACCCTATAAAACAATGGAGATGATTAAATGATACATCTGTTTAACGTAGGGGTACCGCTTTTGTTTTATGTGATTATGTTGCTTACAGTTATTATGACAAGCAGACTGCCTACAAATAAAAATAATGAATGACAAGGGTAGAAGTGTCATATAGATGAAGTATCTGGCGGGCTGTACTAAGACAATGATCTTAGTATGGTCCGTTTCACGTTAAGGAGAGGGGTGTTCAATGATTAAGTTGACGGGTGATTCATTAACCTTGGATGAATTCTCTCAGATCGTTTTTCAAGAAAGCCCGGTCGCTCTTCATGATTCAGCGATAGATAAGGTAACAAGAAGTAGAGAGGTTGTGGAGCAGCTTGCTTTTTCAACAAAAGTGTATGGGGTCAACACAGGGTTCGGTAAATTAAGTGAAACGACCATACCTCCAACGGATCTTAAATCGTTACAGTTAAATTTAATTCGAAGTCATGCTTGTGGTGTGGGGGAGCCTTATGCAGAAGAGGTAAGTCGTGCCATGCTTTTGCTTCGTGCAAATGCTTTAGCAAAAGGATATTCTGGAATTCGACTAGAGACATTAAATTTATTAATTGATTGCTTAAATAAAAGGATTCATCCATATATTCCGAGCAAGGGATCACTTGGTGCAAGTGGAGATTTGGCTCCATTATCACATTTGGCGTTAGTCTTAGTAGGAGAAGGAAAGGCTTGGTTCAAAGGCAGGTTGATGAGTGGCGAGCAGGCTCTAAATACATCTGGTTTGCAGCCCATTGTCCTTGAGGCGAAGGAAGGATTAGCTCTTATTAATGGTACTCAAGCGATGACGGCAGTGGGTGTTCTTTCTTACTTAGAGGCAAAAGCTCTGGCTGATTTTGCGGACTCCATTGCCGCTTTAACCATAGAAGGGTTACGCGGAGTCATAAACGCATTTTGCCCGGAACCACATCTTGTCAGGTCCTATCCAGAACAACAAGAGGTTGCTGCTCGTATACATGCCTTTCTTGTCGACAGCCAGCTCACAACGACGCAGGGCGAGCGGCGCGTGCAGGATGCTTATTCCATTCGCTGCATTCCCCAAGTGCACGGTGCAGTCAGGCAGGTACTAGCCTACGTGGAGGAAAAATTACTAATTGAAATGAATGCAGCCACTGATAATCCACTGATATTTGCTGAGAGTCAGCAAGTGATCTCAAGTGGAAATTTTCACGGACAGCCCATTGCGTTTGCAATGGATTTTTTGGGTATTGCTGTTGCGGAGCTTGCGAGTATTTCCGAGAGACGAACAGAACGCTTGGTAAATCCCCAGTTAAGTGAAGGGCTGCCGGCTTTTTTAAGTTATAAACCAGGCTTGGAGTCGGGGTTAATGATTGTGCAGTATGTGGCAGCGTCCCTCGTCTCAGAAAACAAATCGCTGGCGCATCCCGCAAGTGTGGACTCGATTCCCTCATCCGCAAATCAGGAGGATCACGTGAGTATGGGCACAACTGCAGCCGCTCAGGCATCTTCAATCATTCGTAACACCCGCACTGTGCTCGCCATTGAAGCGATATGTGCAGCCCAGGCGGCAGAGTTTCGTGGTGTAGATCTACTAAGTACACACACAAGAAAGTTGTATGAGCAGATTCGTGAGGTTGTACCTGATATTAAAGCAGATCGAGTCTTGTCCATCGATATTGAAAGGATGACTGATTTGATAAAGCAAGGGAGAGTTAAGTAAGGGGGGCAGTGATTGTGACCGCGCACCGTAGCTTGATTTCCGTGCAAAGGGTATATATTTGGATAGAGTCCATGCTTATGTGTACATTACATTGATGTAAAGAAAGAGAGAGCGGAGGATGTGTCGTTTCTTCTGCTACCGCTCCCGAAAATGGGGGCACGCTTACCGCGGGAAGGTAATGAGCTAACCCGACTCCGTCGGTTCATCTCATTGAACCTTTATATCCCGCAGGTGTCGGCCCTCCATTTTCGTCCGCTAGTTTAGATAGGTATTGGATTTCGTATTTACACAATAATAAGGGCTTTATCTATTTTTAAGCATCACTGGCCAGATTCCGCGCATCGCAACGCCAAAGTCGCGTTAAACATTTTTTCGCGCACAGCGAAGTGATTCCCGCGCATTTGCCATGGCCATGGCAAATGAATAAAGGAGGAATTTAATGAATGATCAAAGCCGTATCATTACCTCTCCTAGAGGAACAAAGCTTCATACAAAGGGATGGGTTCAAGAGGCTGCACTTCGAATGTTAATGAATAACTTGGATCCAGAGGTAGCTGAGAAGCCGGATGAGTTAATTGTTTATGGAGGGTTGGGGAAGGCAGCGCGGAATTGGCAGGCATATGAACAGATTGTTCGCGAGCTTAAAACGCTTGAATCAGATGAAACATTATTAATTCAATCGGGAAAACCTGTTGCTGTATTCCGAACCCACGAGCATGCACCACGGGTAGTGATGGCTAACTCAAATTTAGTTCCAGCGTGGGCAAACTGGAACACCTTTCATGAGCTTGATCAAAAAGGGTTAATGATGTATGGACAGATGACGGCAGGAAGCTGGATCTATATTGGAACGCAAGGTATCGTGCAGGGCACATATGAAACCTTTGCTGAATGCGGAAGGCAGCAATTTCAGGGTAGTTTAAAAGGGACGATTACAGTCACAGCGGGGCTTGGAGGAATGGGTGGAGCACAGCCTCTTGCGGTGACAATGAATGGGGGAGTTGTTGTTTGTATTGAAGTCGATGAAACACGAATAAAAAAACGAGTACAAACGGGGTACTGTCAATCGTGGGTAACTACGCTAGATGAAGCCATCTCCCTCGCACATCAGGCTAAAAAAGATAAGAAAGCCCAATCAATTGGGCTCTTAGGCAACGCAGCAGATATTCTTCCCGAGATGGCGAAGCGTGGATTTATTCCAGATATTATAACCGATCAAACCTCAGCTCATGACCCGCTCCATGGCTACATTCCTGCTGGATACACTCTCCGGCAAGCAGAGAATCTACGCATACAACACCCTGAAATCTATATCACTAAAGCCAAACAAAGCATGGCGACTCATGTCCACGCGATTCTCGCCATGCAAGAGCAAGGCGCAGTCGCTTTTGATTATGGCAATAACCTGCGTCAGGTTGCGGCAGATGAAGGAGTGAAAAACGCATTTTCCTATCCTGGTTTTGTGCCAGCTTACATTCGACCTCAATTTTGCGAGGGTAGAGGGCCGTTTAGATGGGTCGCTCTTTCAGGTGACGTAGAAGATATAAGGAAAATTGATGAAAAGTTATTAGCAAGGTTTTCGGATAATGAAAGCTTGTGCACATGGATTCATCTGGCACATGAGCAGATCCACTTTCAAGGATTACCAGCAAGAATTTGCTGGCTGGGATATGGTGAAAGGGCCTTGGCTGGCCGTCTTATCAATGAGATGGTGGCAACAGGTGAGGTCTCTGCCCCGATTGTCATTGGACGCGACCATCTTGACGCGGGTTCTGTGGCCTCTCCTAATCGGGAAACAGAAGCTATGCAGGACGGCAGTGATGCTGTAGCAGATTGGCCTTTACTTAATGCCTTAATTAACACAGCAGCAGGCGCAAGCTGGGTGTCCATTCATCATGGGGGTGGAGTGGGGATGGGGTATTCGATGCACGCGGGGATGGTTGTAGTGGCGGATGGAACAACGCAGGCAGCTGAGCGACTGGAACGTGTTCTAACCAGTGACCCTGGGATGGGTATCGTTCGTCATGCTGACGCTGGATATGAGAAGGCCATTCAATCAGCACACGAAAAAAAGCTGAACATTCCTTTTTTAAAAGGGGGAACCTCCCCATGAGCTTACTCTATATTCGCAGAGCCAACCAGCTTGTAACGTTGCAGGGAAATAATCAAAAGCCAAGAATTAGAGAGGAAATGGGGGAGCTTGGAGTCGTAGAGGGTGGCAGTGTCATTATAGAAGGTCCTTTTATCTGCTATGTGGGGACAGATGAGGGAGCTGTGGAATATTTGTCCCAATCTCGAAAACCAGTTCAGACTATTGATACTGAGGAGAAGATTGTTACACCTGGATTAATTGATCCGCACACTCATCTTGTCTTTGCGGGAACACGTGAATACGAACTTGAGCAAAGGTTAAAAGGGCGCTCGTATATGGATATTTTGCAAGCAGGGGGAGGCATTCTTAGTACGTGTAAGGAGACTAGACTGGCTTCAAAAAAAGATTTGTATCAACAGTCTGTAGAACGGTTAGACCAATTTCTTCTACATGGCGTAACAACGATTGAAGCAAAGAGTGGGTACGGGCTTACGATTGAGGATGAGGTTAAGCAATTAGAGGTAGCAAAGGAGTTGGATCAAAAGCACGCAATGGATATCATCTCAACCTTTATGGGGGCACACGCGATTCCTCCTGAGTGTAAAAACAATTCAGATGAGTATGTGGACATGGTTGTAAATAAGATGATTCCAATCGTAAAGGATGCTGAATTAGCGGAGTTCTGTGATGTATTTTGTGAACAAGGAGTCTTTTCCATTAAGCAATCGCAGTACATTTTAGAAGCTGCCAAAAGGGCAGGGCTAAAGCCGAAAATTCATGCGGATGAACTGGTGGCATTCGGCGGGGCAGAACTAGCAGCCAGAGTAGGAGCGGTCACGGCGGATCATCTCTTAAACATTTCAGATGATGGGATATCACAGCTCGCTGCAGCCGAGGTCATTGCTGTTCTATTACCAGGAACAGCTTTCTTTCTCAGGGAGAAGGCGGCAAACGCTAGAAAGCTTATCGAATCCGGTGTTGCCGTTGCACTCTCAACAGATCGGAATCCAGGATCTTCCCCGACAGAATCGCTGCCGTTTATCATGAATTTAGCATGCCTCACAATGAATATGACGCCTGAAGAGGTGCTTACAGCAACCACAATGAACGCAGCACACGCCATCTCTCGCTCCACTACTATAGGCAGTCTTGAGGTTGGAAAACAGGCTGACCTTGCTATCTTTAATGTACCAAATTACCAAACCCTGCAATATCACTATGCGATAAATCACGTTGATACTGTTGTAAAAAAAGGAAAGGTCGTTGTGGAATCAGGAATATTAATTCCATAAAAGGAGGATGTAATGGTGAAGCTATTTACGGCCTCAACGATGCTCGTAAAGGGTGAGTTCCGATACAATGTTGGGTTAATTGTAAAGGATGGAGAAATAGTAGATATGGGTTTGCGTACTGAGCTAGAAACGTTATATCCTTCAGCGGAGGTGGTTGATTTTGGCCATAAAGCAATGGTTCCTGGTACAGTAAATGCACATAATCATTCCTTTCAGAGCTTGCTTCGGGGTATGGCGGTAGATGTTCCATTTTTACAATGGAGGGACGAAGCGCTATATCGCTGTACCCCTTTTTTAAATGAGCAGGCCATCTACACAGGTGCTCTTTTTGCATTTGCAGAAATGATGAAATGCGGTGTAACAACGGTTGCTGACTTTTTTTATGTTCATAACGGTGGTATTCGTTCGGATGAAGCAGTCATTCAGGCAGCAAAGGACATTGGCATACGCCTTGTATTTGCAAGGACGATGTATGATTGGCAGGGGGCACCAGAGAGCTATATTGAAACGGTGAGGGATGCGGTAAAACGGACAAAACAGCTCGCTGTGCGCTATCAAGGTGATGATATGATTTCCATTCATCCAGCACCACATAGTCCGCATGCCGCCTCGCCAGAAATGATTCAAGCAGGTCACAAACTGGCACTGGAGTTAGGTACTCCTTTTCATATTCACGTAGCAGAAGAGCCATTCGAAGTGGAAGAAACACTTGAGAAGTATAGCTTGAGACCCGTCCATTATCTAGATTCATTAGATGTTGTCGATGACAATATGATAGCGATTCATTTAGTGTGGATTGATCCTTCTGAAATAAAATTGCTGGGAGAAAGAAAGACATCGCTTGCTTACTGTCCATCCAGCAATATGTTCTTATCCGATGGTGTTACACCAATCCCCGATTTACTCGACGCAGGTGTCAAGATTGCGCTCGGAACAGATGGAGCCTGCAGCAATAACCGGATCAGCGTCTTTGAGGAAATGAGAATGTGCTCTTTACTACAAAAAGTCTCTAGACTGGACGGCACATGTATAGATGCTAAGAACGTATTTCAAATGGGTACTACAGCAGGCGCAGATCTATTAAAGCTTGAGACGGGTGAGCTGAAAATTGGGTTACGCGCTGACTTTGCTGTGTTGGATGTGGAGGACTTATCCTTACTTCCGAATACTGAGTTATTTGCTAACATGGTGTACTCTATGCAGCCAACTGCTATTACTGATGTTGTAGTAGATGGGAAGCTGGTTGTCGAAAACCGCAGACTTAAAAAAGTATCAGAGCATAAGCTCGTGCGTCAGGTGAATCAACTGGTAGAGAGGTGGTAGGGAGAATAGAATTCATATGTTCTTAATAAATTGAAAACGAATATTAGTAAAATTTACCGATGTCTTAGTGACGAATGTAGGACCTTCTTATCCTTCTTGATAAAAAATAGTAGTAGGGTAAAGTCTTTAATCTTGAGAAAAAAATTACTCACCTAACGAGTGGACAAAATAGGAGGGCTAACACCTGCGGGATGAACAGGAGGCCACTGAAAATGAGCTGAGTGGAGCCGCTACAGGAGAACCCTACGCTTTCCGCGGGAACGGCCTCAGCCATCGAAGTGGAAAACCACCACTTCGATGTCTTCAGACTCGTTCTGTTCCGCAGGAGTCTACGGGTTCTCCTTCCGCTAACGTTCTGAATTAAACAATCGATGAAAGTTCACAGTCTTATAAAGATCATTTTTCAGTGACCTCGATGACAGGTTCATTGAAATAAGTTGGCGTAGCCAGATTAGTTCAATACCCCGTGGTAAGAATGCCCCCTATTTGGAGTGCAGATGAAGAACTTATCATGAGTCACCACATCTACACATAAAGTTGGACACAGTCAATAGCAGTCATCCAATGCTCACTGATAGCATCACAAAAGAGGAATTAAATAAGACTCCCCGAAGCTTACAACCTTGTAAGCTTTTTGTTAGTTAAATCGATACGAGCAGTCCCTACCTGCGTGCTAATCTAGGGTTAACTTAGAAAACGCGGGAGGGCATATTAAATGACTCAATCAGTGGTTCATGTAACAAATGTCGATAAAGTATACGGTAAAAAAGGTCAAAATCAATTCAGGGCCCTAAGCAATGTAAACATGGATATTAAAGAGGGCGAGTTTGTGGGGATTATGGGGCCGTCTGGTTCAGGTAAAACGACACTTTTAAATGTCATCTCCACTTTGGACTCTATTACAGACGGGCAAATCCAAATAGACGGAACGAATATTACCGCGATGAAAGCGAATCAGCTAGCCGACTTTCGAGCACAGAAGCTTGGGTTTATCTTTCAGGATTTTAATTTGCTCGAGAGTATGACGGTGTATGAAAATATCGCTCTACCTTTGTCTTTGCAAAACGTACCCTCCAAAAACATCGAGCCTAAAGTTCAGGAGATTGCCAAAACCTTAGACATTGCAGAGATTCTTGAGAAGTATCCAGCTCAAATTTCTGGGGGACAGAAACAGCGTTCAGCGGCAGCAAGAGCCTTGGTTCATAACCCCAGTATCCTATTGGGCGATGAGCCAACCGGGGCACTAGATTCTAAAAATGCAACGAGTTTACTAGAAACGATGACAAGCTTAAATGAGGATCATGGCATCACCATTATGATGGTCACTCATGATGCGCATGCTGCGAGCTATTGTAAACGAATTGTCCTGATCCAGGATGGAGAGCTATATAAAGAAATTACACGGACGGGTTCACGAGAAGACTTTTTTAAAGAAATTCTAAATGAGTTAGCTGAACTCGGAACAAACAGAGCATAGAGAGGGGAGGTATATCATGTTAGGGAAACTAGCTGTATCAGGAATTAAAAGTAAGGTAAAGGATTACATTGTGTTGCTTGCAGGTTTAGTGATGTCAATTTCGATTTTTTATATGTTCCAAACATTAGCATGGAACAAGGAATTTACAAGTGAGAATGCCATGATTAATAATATTCAACTTGTCTTTAATGTAGGCTCATTTTTGCTTGCTGCTGTCACTTTTTTCTACATTCTTTATACTAATTCATTCTTGCTATCGCTACGCCAAAAAGAATTTGGTATGTATATGCTGCTTGGCGCAAAGAAGAGACAAATTCAGCGAATCATGTTTATTGAGACATTTATTTTAGGGTTAATTTCTTTAGTAATAGGTATAGGACTTGGAGTGGGGCTTGCTGAAGTGGTAGGTCGCTTGCTTATGAATCAGCTTGATATGACCAGCACTACCTATGCTTCATTTTTTGTACCTGCTATATTGATTACACTGGCATTTTACACAGTGCTCTTTACTATCAATGGAATCGTAAATGTGATTAGACTTTCAAAGCTACAGATTCTTGAGCTAGTACATGCTGACCTACAAATAGATGTGGTCCCATCGCAGGCGAAATCACGAGTCATTAGTATGATTATTGGTGTAATCTCTTTAGCTGTCGGGTACTTTGCTTTAATTAATATGGGTAGTCTTAGAGAGTTAGGGTTGGTTACCGCTCCAGTTGCCACAACACTTGGGACTTATTTAATCTTTGCCTCTCTTATACCGTTTGTCGTGAATAAACTTAAGAATAATAAAGCGTTAAATGAAAAAGGTATTCAATCCTTTACATTTGCACAGCTGCGGTTTCGAATCAATGGTTTAAAAAATATGCTCGCTACCGTTACAATGCTAATTGCTTTGGGCGCAGGAGCAATCTCTGCAGGAATGGCTTTTCAGTATAACGTGACAAATATGATAGATTATGGCGAGATTTATGACACAACCATATTTGATGCGAACGCCGAACAGCAGGAGATTCTAGACTCGATTGATTTTAACGAAACAAATGAGTATCGGTATAAAGTCGATGATCAGTATGTATACTTCTTAGGTGAGGATTTAGAGAATCAAGTTCCCCTTGTATACGAATCTACAGACGAAATTGGAACAGTCCCAGATATGATGCGACTTGAAGAGGAGCTTCCTGAAGACACTCGAGGATTGGCATATGAAGAAATTGAATGGAGGTATTATTGGGATCCTTTTCTCCATGGGATAACTGAACCAAATGAAACTGAATATGGTCCCGTTGTTTTAAGTGCAGATGACTATGCAGACATTGACGAGGCAGAGAAGATGGTGTTTATCGGTAAAACAGATGAGTTTACAGAATACCTTCCAGAGTGGCAGCAGCTAGATGACATTCAACAGGACCGATACCAAACGGACTTTTACTTCAGCAAAATCATAAACTATGAAATGCTAAACTCCCTATCAAACGGAACCGTATTCATGGGCTTCTTCTTAGGTATTGCTTTTCTAGCGATGATGGCAAGCTGCTTAATGTTTAAGGTATTGTCAGGTGCCACAAAGGATATCGGACGCTATCAAATGCTACGAAAAATTGGTGTGCGTCAAAGTAAGCTTTCGGGTTCGGTTTACAAGGAACTGTTCTTTATCTTCTTGTTCCCTGGAATATTTGGGATAGTTCACGTATTGGTAGGAATGAATCTCTTTTCGTTCATTCTTTTAGAGCCGTACTACCGAATCTGGCTGCCAATTCTACTCTTTATCGGAATCTACACAGTCTACTATTTAATCACCGTTAACTTGTATAAAGGAATTGTAATGCCTAAGGAAATGTAGTTTAAATGAAAGGATAGAGCTATCTTGAAAAGGTGCTCTATCCTTGTTCTTATTGTTTAACATAACCCCTTTAGTTGACACCTAAAAATCTGCTCAAATATATCTTGCCGATTATTAAAGAATGAGGTACGATAATCAAGAATAGGAGTACAAGGGAGAGAATCCATTGAAAGCGGTTACAAGAACAACGGCAAAAATGATTGCAGATACCCTAGGCTTGTCCATTGCAACAGTGGATCGAGCATTAAACAACCGTGGGAATGTAAAAAAAGAGACCTATCAACGAATTATGGAGACCGTTAACGAGCTGAACTATAAACCAAATAAATTAGCTTCAGCACTTTCCAGGAAAATGAAATATAAAATGGCTGTTCTGTATCCGTCTTCTGCACAATATTTTTGGGATCAAGTTGAAGTAGGACTCGCCAAGGCTATGGATGAGTTAAAGGATTACGGGGTTGAATTTAGTACATTTCGATTCAATTCTAAAAACGAGACGGCTCGGGATCTATTATCAAGAATTATCCAATCAAGTGAATATCATGCTATTGCGATTGCGGCTGGCGAGGACCCATTGGATGACGTCATTAATGATGGGATTCAAAAAGGTATTCAGATTTGCACGTTTAACCAGGATATCCCTAATAGTCAGCGGGTATTTTATGTTGGCGCTGATTATTTAAAGGCAGGTCGTTTAGCAGCTGAGTTAACGTGTAAGTTCGTCGGAAAGTCTGGAAAAATTGCAATTGTAGGTAATAATCAAGACTTTCAAACAATAACAAAGAACGCTGGCTTTATTGAATCCGCGAAGGCTTATCCGAAAATAGAAATAGTTGGACCCTATACCCTACAAGATTTTATTAAGATAGTAAAAGGAAAGAATGTTTCTGAGCTTGCAGGTATCTATGTATCAACTTCTGATATTTTTGAAGTAGCAAACACACTTGAGGATGACAAGAACAACTTGACCATCGTCTGCCATGATTTAAATGATGAGATCTATCATCATTTAATGGAAAACCATATTACCGCAACCATTACACAAGAACCTGTTAATCAAGGTTATCTTGCACTGACACAATTGTTTCATCATCTTGCATTTGGAGAAGAAGGGATTCAAGAACAACAATTAATTAAATTAGAAGTGGTGATGAAAGAAAATGCTATGGATTATTTATAAACGTAGCTTTTCTTTTCACATAAATGATGTACGATAATCATTTTTAAGACTAGGGGGAAGAAGACAAAATGAAATTCAGTAATGGTTGTTGGATGGATAAGGAAGGTTATCAAGTGAAAAGTCCTGCAGAGGTTTATGACTGGAAGCAGGATAAAAATGGACTGACATTATATGCCCCATTCCAAAAAATTAATCACATCGGGCAGACACTTGATGGGGGTGTAATGACCATTGAGCTCTCCTCACCGATGGAGAATATTATTAGGGTAAGAGCTTATCATCATGCAGGCTCTATTGTTAACGAGCCTGCCTTTTTGTTAAAGAATCAAGAGCCAGTTATCGCCATTAAAGAAACAGATGAACATCTAACGTTTGGCACTGGAGCGTTAGAAGCACGAGTAAAGCGTGATCAGTGGAATGTTCAATTTACATATAAGGATAAAGCACTGACATCTAGTGATCCGAGATCAATGAGTTATGTACTTACGGATGAAAATGAACCATATGTGCGTGAACAGCTTTCGCTTGATGTTGGCGAGTTAATTTATGGGCTTGGCGAACGATTCACCCCATTTGTGAAGAATGGTCAGGTAGTTGATATATGGAATGAGGACGGAGGAACAGGAAGTGAACAGACATACAAAAATATTCCGTTCTACGTTAGTAATAAGGGGTACGGAGTATTTGTCAATCATCCTGAAAACGTTTCCTTTGAAATTGCATCAGAGAAGGTATCAAAATCTCAGTTTAGTGTAGCAGGAGAATGCTTGGATTATTATGTGATCGCTGGCGATGATTTAAAAGAAGTGCTGCACCATTATACAGAGCTCACAGGCAAGCCCCCATTAGTTCCATCCTGGTCCTTTGGACTGTGGCTTAGCACGTCTTTTCTTACAAGCTATGATGAAAAAACCGTTAATAGCTTTGTAGATGAGATGATCGAGCGAGACATTCCACTTGATGTGTTTCATTTTGATTGTTTATGGATGAAGGAATTAGAGTGGTGTAATTTTGAGTGGGATGATCGTGTATTTCCTGATCCAATCAATATGCTTGAACGACTAAAAGAAAAGGGATTAAAGATCTGTGTATGGATCAACCCGTACATTGGACAAAAATCACCTCTTTTTAAGGAAGCAGCTGATCAGGGTTTTTTACTAAAAAAAGCAGATGGACGCGTTTGGCAGTGGGATAAATGGCAAGCGGGAATGGGACTTGTAGACTTTACGAACCCAGAAGCTACAAAGTGGTATACCGATAAACTTGATACCCTGATTGATATGGGTGTAGATAGCTTTAAAACAGATTTCGGCGAGCGGATTCCTGTTGATGTTGTGTATACAGATGGATCTTGTCCATATAAAATGCATAACTATTATACACAGCTTTATAATGAAAGCGTGTTCAATCTATTAAACAAACGCTTAGGTGAAAAACAGTCTGTTTTATTTGCCCGCTCGGCGACGGTAGGTGGGCAAACATTACCTGTACATTGGGGGGGGGACAGCCTATCTAACTACTCTTCTATGGCTGAAACATTAAGAGGTGGATTATCTCTGAGCCTTGGCGGGTTTGCCTATTGGAGTCATGATATTGGCGGATTTGAAACGGGCTCAACACCTGATCTTTATAAACGCTGGACTCAGTTCGGATTATTATCATCCCATAGTCGATATCACGGCAGTGGGGACTATAAGGTGCCTTGGCTTTATGATGAAGAAGCGGTGGAAGTCACCAGACAATTTACAAAGCTAAAGTGTCGATTAATGCCTTATTTATTTTCTAAAGCAGTAGAAGCAACCAAAACAGGGGTACCAATGATGCGACCGATGCTTCTTGAGTTCTCGGAAGATGAAACCTGCCACTACTTGGATCGACAGTATATGCTAGGAGATAGCTTGCTCGTCGCACCTATTTTTAATGAGCAAGGTACGGTTCGATATTACCTTCCTAAAGGTGAATGGACTAACTTATTAACAAATAACAAAGTAAGTGGAGAAAGATGGATAACTGAAACACATGACTATCACTCTCTCCCATTAATGGTTAAGGAAAATACTATTCTCGTATTTGGACATGAAGATGCTACAGCAACTTATGATTTTACCAAAGATGTATCGCTTCATCTATTTGCCTTAAAAGACAGTGAACAAACGGAGACGATGGTTGTGAACGAATCAGGTGAAAGAATGGGTTCGGTGACAGCACTCAAAACAGAATCAAGTATAACAGTTAAAACAGACGGATTAACTACTGATTATTCCATCGTTCTCAGAAATGTTCATTCCGTACAATCCATTTCTACTGGAAGACAACAACAAACAGCGGACGGTATTCACATTGCATTGGACGCTGGAGAAAACGAGATCACAATCCAATTATAAGTGGAGGTTTTCTAATGGGAATTTTTAAAACGAGTTTGTTTGGAACGGTTGCTCTTGGATTATTGGTAACGGTGGGCTGTTCAAGTAATGAAAGCTCTGGAGGAGGGGATGTAGCACAGCTTGAATTTATAACATTTGCAGATGCCGCTCAATTAAAGGTTTACCAGCGAGCGGTAGATGCATTTCATGAGGAACACGGTGACGAAATACAAATAAATTTAGCTGGAGTTCCCTCAGATAACTACACCCAAACGTTGACCACTCGATTACAAGGTAGTGAAGGACCAGATATCTATTATGTGCAGGATCATTCCATGTCAACTTTTGTCGCGGGAGGGGCTGCCCTTCCATTAGATGAATTTTTAGAAGGCCCAGATAGTTACGTAACAAAAGAGGAGTTCCCTGATGATATATGGGGACCAACCCAAAAAGATGGTGTAACCTATGGACTTGTACCAGATGCTAATCCATTTCTCATGTATTATAATAAAACGGTTTTTGAAGAAGTAGGGGTGAAATCTCCTCAAGAATACTTCGATGAGGGTAACTGGACATGGGATACATTAGAGGAGATTACCACTGTATTCAAAGAGGCTGGTAAAGCAGGATATATTCAGGATGGAGGACCATTCGGGGTAAATACGTGGATTTATAATAATGGTGGTAGTGTTGAAAAGGATGGAGAAGTTGTTATTGATTCAGACCCTAAGACGATAGAGGCGCTCGAATTTGTCAATCGTATGGTTCAAGAAGGAAACTTTTTATACTCAGGAGCATTAGCTGAAGGACAAGGTCGTGACGCCATGTTTATATCAGATCAAGTGGCATTAGTCGGTGCGGGGCGTTGGATAACCCCACTTGCGTTAGAGTCGAATAAAGATTTTGATTACATTCCATGGCCAACTAACACGGGTGAGCAAATGGAGCCTACTCTCCTCACTTCAGCTTATATTGCTGTGAATAGCGACACAGATTATCCAGAAGAAGCGATGAAGTTTATCAGTTACTATGTTTCAAAGGAAGGTCAGGAAATTCGATTGGCTGACAACGGCAACTCTGTACCTTCTATTGCAGGGCTTGAGCATGTTGTATTAGATGACCCTCAGCCTGAGCATGCTCATTATTTAATGGATGCCATTGAAATTGGCCAGCCCATCGTTTTTGAGTTCGAGACCCCAGGACTTGCAAATGAATTGAGAGATATTTATGAAATAATGTTTATTGGTGATATCACCACAGAAGAAGCCATTGAACGCTTAGGTGATAAGGCAAGAGAGATGACGGAAGAATAGGAAATCACAAAAACCTTTTATCTGGGATGGTCCTGGATAGGAGGTTTTTATCTTGCTGAACCCTTGAACAGTAAAAAGAGTTTCTTTATACTTATTTAGTAGATCGAAATAAATAGTGTGAGGATGTAAAAGATAGAGAGAAGGGTTTAAATGGAGAACGTAGTGGAGGAAAAACGTCTTGGCAAAAAGGGTTTCACTTATTACTCAATTAAGTGGATGGTCTTTTTAGCGGGGCTTTTTGTATTGGCGACGGGTGGAGCCTTTATGATTAAATCAGCGTTCGGATCAGCTACGTGGGACGTGTTACACATAGGACTTTCATTAAGAAGCTCATGGAGTATCGGATTATGGGTGCAAATTGTAGGACTATTGATGATTGGTCTTTCATGTTGGATTGATCGCACAAAACCCCAGGTCGGAAGTTTTATCAACGTTATATTAATTGGGATCTTCTTAAATCTGATTTTGGGGCTGCCCATTTATCCTAGCGTGATGGCCTGGTGGGAAAGTCTATTATTCTTAATGAGCGGTATATGTATCCTTGGATTTGGTGTGGGCATGTACGTCTCAACGGGTCTCGGAGCGGGACCAAGGGACGGACTAACAATCGTATTAGCCAAAAAGACGGGTCTCTCCATACGGCTCGTTCGCACTCTGCTTGAAGGTACGGCTTTACTCCTGGGCTGGCTCCTAGGAGGACCCGTCGCAGCAGGCACCTTCTTATCCGTATTTCTCATCGGACCAGTTATGCAAGCATCCATTGGATTTTGGAGAAAACAATTAGCAAAGCTTGATGCTCCAGAAGACGTCGAAGAACCAGGCTTGAGAGTAAATGGATGAGTGCGTGATAAAGCGGGAAAGTCGAGTGATGGAGTGTCACTGGCCTTACCAATAAGAATAGGCGCTCAATCAAGAGGAAAGCACTGGTTACCAAGAGCCGAGGGGCATTACCAATAAGAATAGTGCGGAATCAAGAAGAAAGCCACTGTTACCAAGAAGTTAAGCGGTTCATATGTATGCGACAAAGCTAAAGCCCTCCAAAAGGAGGGCTTTTCCTATGCTACTTTAAATTTTTTCTGCTTTTTCTTAACGACAGGGTTTAAATAATGGAAGAATAAGCCCATAAATACGGATCCTCCTATAAAATTCCCAATCGTAACAGGGATTAAGTTATGCAACATACCTGTCATTGTCATATCTGCTGAGCCAAGTACAAAGGCAATCGCAAATGTACACATATTCGCAATGCTATGTTCATAGCCGGAGACAAAGAAGCTAAAAACAAGCAACATCATGATAAAGATTTTGGCCATCTCGTTTTTTAATCCCATCGGAATAAAAAAGGCTAAGCAAACTAACCAGTTACATAGAATGGCTCGGAAGAATAATTCATTTATTGGTGTTTCAGTTTTATGAGAGGCGACACTCATGAGAAAGCCGTTTACGCTGGTATCACTAAATAATCCAGTAGCCCAGAGAAAACAAGCGAAAAAGATAGCGCCGATTAAATTTCCGATATACGTCATAGTGAGAAGTTTCCAGACGGATGTCCATTTCATCTTTCCTCTTAACGCTGCAAAGGGAAAATAAAATGTATTTCCGGTGAATAAGTCTGCATTGCCGTATTTTATTAAAATGATACCTACACCAAACGTGATAGCTGCCACAATATAGGCAAGAGGTGAGCCAGATTCGTAAAAGAATGCTCCTGTGCGAAAGGCTACGATAACCCCGAGTCCTAAAAACATGGTTGCGAGTATTGAACGCATGAAGTAATGCATCCGATCCATTTGATACGTTTCTTCTTTCTTAACTGCCAATTGTTCAATTTGTTCTAATGAAGCTTGTTCCATGAATATTATTACACCGCCAATATGATCATTACGGTCCAAACCGCTATCTGATTATACTGGTTTTCAAAGAGAAAAAGTGCTTTATTTAGTTACAAAATAGTTAACTCAGATGTAAATGAAGCCTCAATACACAATATAAGGAATGATAGGGTTTCACATGGTATTTACGATATTCTCTCACCTGAATGAGTGATTGTGATATTCTTATCATAGCTTCTTATGACATGAAAAGGTGAGATTATTAGTGAAGAACCAATTTTTAAGAGGTACGTTTTATTTAACAGGTGCTACCTTTGTATCAAAGATTTTAGGATTCATATACATCATGCCGTTTGTTCTCATTGTAGGAGACTCTGGTTATGCGTTATATAAATATGCTTATGGACCGTATACCTTAATGTTAAGTGTTGCTACTCTAGGTTTGCCAATGGCTGTCTCTAAGTATGTGGCAAAATATAATAGTCTAGGAGACTATCAAGCAGGAAAAGATTTGCTGAAAAAAGGCTTATTAATCATGATGGTGATGGGCTTATTATCATTTTTAGTCTTATTTCTATTTGCTCCAAGCTTAGCTTCCATTGTTATTAACGAAGGTGATGTCAGCGGAAACACTCATGAAGATGTTGTCTTTGTGATTCGGCTAGTTAGTGTGGCCTTATTCATTATTCCACCAATGAGTATGCTGCGAGGATTTTTTCAAGGAAATCAGCAAATGGGTCCTTCTGCACTGAGTACGGTTCTAGAACAAATCGTGAGAATTGTTTTTATTCTGGTCGGTTCTTTCACCGTTCTGTATTTGTTAAATGGAACGATTACTCAGGCAGTCGGCATTAGTACAATGGGAGCGTTTGTTGGTGGGCTTGCTAGCTTAGCGTTGCTTCTATGGATTTTTATTCGTCGGAGAGATTTATTTCCGCAAGCAAAGGATAGCTATCTCACACACCCGAAAATAGAATGGGTCCCGATGTTAAAGGAATTAATAAGCTATGCCATCCCATTTGTTTTAGTTGGACTAGCCATTCCTGTGTATCAGAACATTGATACATTCACGATTAATAGCTTGTTAACATCTGTAGATTACAGCCTGCAAGAGGCGGAGCAGGTCAATGCGATCATTGGTTTAGCTCAGATTCTTGTACTTGTTCCAGTATCGTTAGCAACAGCTTTTAGTATTTCTCTGATCCCTAATATCACTGCTTCCTTTAATAAAGGGGATTTGCAGGATGTCATTCAGAAAATTAAACAAACGTTTAATTTATTAATGTTTGTGCTGTTGCCAGCGGTTGTAGGTATGGTTCTTTTAAGTGAACCTATTTATACCAGCATCTTTGGGCTGAACAATAACCCTGAATTAGGGGGGAGAGTACTGGCTTGGTACGCACCAATGGGTATTCTGTTCTCATTGTTCTCCGTTGCTGCAGCTGTGTTACAAGGAATTAATATGCAAAAGCACGCGATACTCGGGCTAGGTTTAGGGATCCTTGTAAAACTCATTCTGAACGCTTTGCTTATTCCGTCACTCTATGAACTAGGTCCAATCATTGCTACTTACGCGGGTTACTTTGTTTCCGTGAGCTATTTATTCTTTGTTATCTATAAAAATGTTCACATCCCTGTATCGAAATTGATCAAACCACTTATTCCAATGGCAATTATGGTGGTCGTCATGTCTATTGTTGTGGTGTTAAGTAAAGCATTAATACAGCTCATTTTTACAGATCTTGTTGGAGACTATGCGCTATCGTTTCTCGTAACTGGTTTTTCCGTCGTGGCAGGAGCGCTCGTTTATCTGATAGCTAGTGGGAAAACAGGACTTATCCGACTAATTGTGAGGAGGAATGGGTAGTGAGAGCAGAAGAGCTTTGGGATGAATATAAAAGCCAACATCCAGATGCACCAGACACGTATGAGGCATGGGCATTTGGGGACACCCCACATATGGCGAATGATCTACTACATTCAGTTTTAAGCGGTCACAAAACAGCGACCTGCTGTAACTATGAACTGGCAAAGCTACAAGAAGAAAAGCTAGCCGAGGTTGGGCAACTCAACATACTGTTAGACGGACAAGGCTGTGCGAGAGCAATCATTCAAACCACCCATGTGGAGGTCGTTCCTTTTAAAGAAGTTAGAGAGGAATTTGCACTTCTTGAAGGAGAAGGGATCACTTCGCTAGAGGATTGGCAACGATCCCACCAGGAATTTTTCACAAGGGAGTGGGAAGCTGCTGGAGGACGTTTCAACACTAATATGATGGTTTTCTGTGAGACATTTAAAATAGTTTATAGAGCGAAAGGTAATGGACAGTCTTAAAAAGCAAGTAAGTAATAGTGGAGGGCCAACATGATTATCATAATGACTATGTTTTTATTAGGCATATTATTAGGGTTTATTGGAGCGGGTGGTGCAGGATTTGTCATTGCGCTATTAACAGTAGCCTTCGGTTTTCCCATTCATACTGCTCTGGGGACCTCGCTTGCAGCTATGGCCTTTACAACATTATCAGGGGCTTATAGTCATTTTCGTGAAAAAAATGTTGATATCAAACTAGGTACGATTGTTGGTCTCTCTGCTTTTTTTAGTTCGTTCGCAGGCGCAAAGCTTGCAGTCTATATACAAGAAGATCTGCTTCATTATTTTACAGCAGCTATGCTGCTCCTCTCAGCTGTATGTATGTTAATTAAATTATTTATGTCGACTGAATCAAGTGAAAATAAGCTGAAAACACGCCAGCTTTGGAGCAGGGGAATTGTCATCGGTGTTCTCACGGGCCTCTTAGCAGGCATGTTTGGTGTGGGCTCCGCACCGTTTATCCAGCTTGGCTTATTAATCTTCCTTCAGCTTTCATTGCGACAATCCGTCGGTACCACGATGCTTGTCATTTTACCTATTTCAATTGGTGGCGGTCTAGGTTATGTCACAGAAGGATTTGTAGATGGGGCACTGTTGCTCAAAGTTCTCATAGGCACAATGGCCGGCGCTTATGTTGGAGCAAAATTCACCAATCTTGCACCTAAACCAGTATTAAAAGTAGCCGTTATTGCCACCCCCGCAGTGGCTGGGCTACTATTGTTGATTTGAGTTTGTAGGGAGGCACGGTGTGGGGGCATTTAGTGAATCGTATGAAGAAAAACGGAGCCATCAAGATGAAGGGGATGAAAAGCAAGAAGAAAGGGCTCAACAGCAAGAAGATTGGGATGAATAGCAAGAAGCATGCTGGATTTACCAAGAGCGGAGTGGGCTTAGTAAGAAGATTGGGATGAATAGCAAGAAGAGTGCTGGATTTACCAAGAGCGGAGTGGGCTTAGCAAGAGGAATGGGCTCAATAGCAAGAAGCGTACTGGATTTACCAAGAGCGGAGTGGGCTTAGCAAGAGGAACGGGCTCAATAGCAAGAAGAGTGCTGGATTTACCAAGAGCGGAGTGGGCTTAGCAAGAAGATTGGGATGAATAGCAAGAAGCATGCTGCATTTACTAAGAGCGGAGCGGGCTTAGCAAGAGGAACGGGCTCAATAGCAAGAAGAGTGCTGGATTTACCAAGAGCGGAGTGGGCTTAGCAAGAAGATTGGGATGAATAGCAAGTGGCGTGCTGGATTTACCAAGAGCGAAGTAGGTCTAGCAAGAGGAACGGACTTAACAGCAAGAGGTCCCGCTCATTTACCAAGAGAGGAACTGGCTTAGCAAGAAGAACGGGCTCAATAGCAAGAAGTACTGCTCATTTACCAAGAGAGGAATTGGCTTAACAAGAAGAGCGGGCTCAATAGCAAGAAGTACCGCTCATTTACCAAGAGAGGAACTGGCTTAGCAAGAAGAACGGGCTCAATAGCAAGAAGTACCGCTCATTTACCAAGAGCGGAGTCGCCTTAACAAGAAGAACGGGATGAACACCAAGAAGCAACCCACAGTTACCAAGAGCAGCAGCGCCTCAACAAGAAGAACGACCGACTCAGCAAGAAGCTCCGCGCAAATACCAAGAGCGGAACCTCCTCACCAAGAGAAACTACCTCCTCATCAAGACAACCGCCTCATTTACCAAGAGTCAACCTTTCTCCATAGCCATCCAATCCCTTACTCTGTTAATGACACGTCGGCAATGAGCTTTGGTTGTTGGTTGTTCCGTTTTATTAATTTGTTGAGGTGGCGTTTGAATAAATACATGACCCAGAGATGGAACTTTGCTTGGGTAATTGTATAGAGAAACCAAGGTAGTGATGGTTTGTATTCGTGAATGGCGATGAGGCACTCTTGTGAATTGGGTATTTGCCTGAATTCGAGTCGGCCTCTGCCGGGTGTTTTTTCGGGTTTTGCGAAAGCACCACCAGAAATATAAAAAAGTGCTCTTTGATTATGACTTCGTTCGTTTGAATAGGTAAGCTTAAGTAATGGTTTTTTACCGAATAAATAGATGTTGGCGTTATGATTATGGTCCATGGAGGTCCGGATGAATGGACTGCCAAATTCCTCAAGCCAATGGATATACCTAGATGCGGCCCATGATGCATCTTTTCCTTCTGGTAGCAGTACACGTTGGACGGATCGTACATCGGAAATGCTAGAGCTGACCTTAGATGTGGGAGTTGAGTTCTTTTCCTTTTGGGGCTGGTTGTTTTCTTCCTGCTCTTCTTGTTCTAAGGCAAATTTAGCTGCTTCTTTAAATGGTGTTTGCCCATAGCTTAAATCCTTGTCCATATTATCAGGATTTGCTACGAGTGGATGAATCAAGCTTTCAATTAAAGGGTACACCATTTCTTTTGGTGTGCCGGTTGTGACACTGACCCATAAGCGAGACAATTTTACTGTCATAAAGGGAACATTGACAAGCCTTCTATTTTTGCCCATGATTTCAGCAGTGTCAATCATCATTTCTTTATAGGACATGACTTCTGGTCCCCCAACATCAATAGAGGCTCCTGAGAGCTTTTTGTTACCAATACTACCTTTTAAGGCACTTAGCACATCCTTTAGTGCAATCGGGTGTGTTTTTTGGCGTGTCCATTTAGGTAAAAGCATCATAGGTAATCTCTTGACGAGCTTTTTTACGATGGGGAAAGAGGAGCCTTTTGGGCCTACAATTAAGCCAGCTCGGATGGTCGTTACAGGGACATCATAGGAGGAAAGGACCTTCTCCACTTCTAATCTGCTTTGTAAGTGGCGGGAGAGTTCTTCTGCATCTGGTGGAATGATTCCACTCAGGTAAATGATCTGTTTGACGCCATTTTTCTTTGCAGCCTGAGCAAAGTTATCAGCAAGAATTAAATCCATATCTTCAAATTTTGCTTGAGTTAATTTAGCGGAGGGCATCATGGAATGCACCAAATAAACAGCGTAATCAGCACCCTTCAACGCTTCTTCAGCATCCTTTAAAGAATAGAGGTCCGCCGATCTCCATGTTACGTTCTCTGTATTTTCATAGCTATCCCCATTTCGGGATAAGGCGATAATGTCAGCTTGTTTTTCGAGCTTCTTTAGAAGATTATGTCCGATATATCCACTTGCCCCTGTTAAAGCAATAATAGGTTTGCGTTCGCTTGTTTCAATGTCCGTCATAATACACGCTCCTAACAAAATGTCGTTATCATTATCTTAATCGTTTACCCTAATTTTAGCTTAAATAATCTGTAAGTAGGGAAATGGAGTATAATAGAAAAGGAGTTTGCATTCTATTCTTAAAGGGAGTTGAAGGAAATGCAATACAGACAATTAGGTGATACAGAATTAAAAGTAAGTGAACTAAGCTTCGGAACATGGGCGATTGGAGGCTCATGGGGACAAACAAACGATAAAGAATCATTAAAAGCATTAGAAACAGCGATGGATCAAGGGGTGAATTTCTTTGATACAGCGGATGTCTATGGAGATGGGCATAGTGAGGAGCTTCTTGCAAAAGCAACGAAGGGAAAAGAAGATGATATTCACATTGCTACTAAATTTTGTAGAGCGGGAGATATCTACTCTCCAGAAACATACTCCATGCAACAGGTGCGTGATTACTGTGAAAATAGTCTGAAGCGCTTACAAAGGGAGCGTCTTGATTTATATCAAATTCATTGTCCGCCGATTGAGATTCTAAAGAATGGACAAGTCTTTGAAGTTCTAGACAAGCTTCAGGCAGAAGGAAAGATCAGACATTATGGAGTGAGTGTAGAAACAGTAGAAGAAGGGCTGCTCTGTTTAGAAAATCCTAATGTGAAGGCATTACAGGTTATCTTTAATGTTCTAAGACAGAAGCCGCTTGAAGTTTTGCTGCCGAAAGCAAAAGAAAAAGGCGTTGGCATTATCGCAAGAGTCCCACTTGCTAGCGGGCTTCTAACAGGAAAATTCACGAATGAATATACTTTTGAAAGCGATGATCATCGTCATTTTAATCGTGATGGAGAATCGTTTAATGTAGGTGAAACCTTTGGCGGATTAAAGTTTGAAAAGGGAGTCGATTTGGTTCAACAGCTTCTTTGGATCAAGCAAGGTCGCAAACATCTCTCAAGTGCGGCGTTACGTTGGATACTTGATCAAGATGAAGTAACGACCGTGATTCCAGGATTTAAGACAGTCGCCCAGGTGGAAAACAACCTAGAATCATTAAAGGTGCCTTCATTTTCAGAGGAAGAGCTAGAGAAACTTCATACTTTTTATAAAACAGAAGTAGCAGAGCATATTAGAGGAGCTTATTAAAATATATTGATGTGAACAGGGGGAGCCAGACATAAATGGTTCCCCTTTTTACCGGGGTTTTTGATCATCTTGGTATCATGAATGTTTGCCAAAATTCATGTGAATATAGCGCCCATAGATGATTCCATATACACCAAATAAGACAAGACCAAGAGCTACTACCCCAAGAATCCACTGACCAAAAGGCTGCTGTGACAGTTCAAATAAGGCACCATCTATACCCTCGGTTTCCTCAGCGTCAGCTGAGATAGCTGTTTGAATCAGAAAAAAACCAACAGCTCCAAACACAAATGCTCGTGCGGTTAATCCAATTTTTCCAGATGTACGAGCAATGTTCATCTCGTGTTTGCTCATCTCCTCTGATTTGAATTCACGCATGAATATTTCCTTATACACTCTGTAAGCCTCATATAGCGCATAGCCAATCACACCTGCTCCAACCGCTCCAATAATCCACTGGCCATATGGCTGGGATAAAAGGAGTTGAGAATAGGTTTGCTCATTTTTTTCGCTAGATCCCCCAGCATGGTTTGCAAATTTTGCAGCGTTAAAGGCAATACTTGCATAAATTGCAGCACTTCCGATGAATCCACAGCGTATAAATATGCCTTTAATTCCACGGCCGAAATGACCAGTATCCATTAACGCGCGAATGAGCATCCAAACAACATAACCAAGTAGCCCAACAGCCACCAACCATAATACAACCTCGCCAAAGGGGATACCCGCAAGAGATTGAAGAGCACCAGTTGTGTCTTCGGTATCCCCACCTACGCCTATAGCCGCCATAAAGGAAAGAATACCAATCAAAATATAAACAAACCCTTGAGACATGTATCCAAATCGTCCAAATCGCCTAATCCAAGGTTTAGATTCTTTAGTCGCTTCAGAAGCCTTTTGCTTAGTTTGTTGTTTAGAGAACATTTTTTTAGACATTGTTCGTCGTCCCTTCCATATCTATCACTAAACTTCCCCAATTCAACAAACAAAAACCCTTTGGTGATGCATTTAACAAATATAAATCATTTGTTAAAATAGTATGACAACTCATAATGATTGGAGGAGGGTGGATAATGAATCACATGATGGGATTATATGATGAACCATTTGCATTAATGAAGAATGGTAGAAAAACAGTGGAAGTTCGTCTCAATGATGAGAAAAGGCAGCGGCTACGTGTAGGTGATCACATTGATTTTATTAAAGCACCCGTTCAAGATGACAGGTTGAAAATGATTGTTACGGAATTGAAGAAATTTGAGAGCTTTCGCGAGCTCTATGAAAGTGTCCCAATTGAGGATTTAGGAGAGGAAGGAATGTCAGTCAATCAGCTCTTAAATGAAACCTATTTGATCTACTCACAGGAGAGTGAGCAAAAGTTTGGAGCCTTGGCCATATATGTAGAACAGGTTGAATAACGATAAGCGGGGAGATGAATTCGCTTTTCATCTCCCCGACATGTCTATTTGTATTTATTAAAAAAACTCATCTAATAGCTGATAATAGAAGACCTTGTTTTGCTCAAACTCGGTTAGTCCGTAGTGTGTAACAAATGTGCTAACCCATTCTGAACCGAAGTTATGCGTGATGCTTCTCACAGCTAACGCAATATCTTGATATCGGTCTGCGATTCCTGCCCTTCCAAGGTCTATAAACCCCTGACATGCTCCATCCTTTATAATAATATTAGGTAGACAGTAGTCTCCGTGCGTGAAAACCAAATCCTCTTCAAATGGAGGAAACATCTTTAATTCTTCAAGAAGCTCTTCGGAGGACTTCCCTAGGCGTATTTGATCAAAATCATCCTCATCCACAATGCCAGCCTTCACGTGTTCCTCTGCTTTTTTTACCTTTATATGGTTCTGTTCGTTAAACGGGCAATCCCATATATCGATTTGATGAAGCTGTTTTAACCCATCTGCGTAAGCTTGAATAATAGTTGGGAGCTGAGTGGGCTCTGTTATTCTGGAGGCATCCAAACCAGGCAACGCAGTCATCAACAAATATTCAGTTTGACCTGCTTGCTCATAAAAAAGGACATTGGGAACGGGAAGCTTATCTGCTAACCATTCCAGCTTTTGTTTCTCATCGTACAATGACTCGAATGGATGCTTCCTATCTTGTGTTTTAAGAAACAAGGTACGTTCACCTCTAAGTTGATATACATTAGAAGAGGATAATCCAATAGTATTTTGTTCCCAGCTATATCCTTGTATTAGCTCTTCTATTGAAATGGGTAGATTCATTTTAAAACTCCCTTAGCCCTTATTTGGTTAGAATAATCGGCTCATCCTTCGTCACGATAATGGTATGCTCGTACTGAGCTACAAAGCTTTGGTCAACTGTTGTTAATGTCCAGCCATCATCAAGCTGATACACATCCTCTGCTTTAGTTGACACAAACGGTTCAAAGGCAATAACCTCACCCTCTTTAAAAAGCTTCGTGTCTCGTGGGTTGTAGTAATTAAAAATATGCTCGGGTGAATCATGTAAAGAAAGCCCAACACCGTGGCCAGTTAGGTTTTTAATTACAGTAAAACCGTGATCCTTAGCCGTTTGATACACAGCACGACCGACACCATTTTGTTTGGAGCCAGCTTTAAACTTTTTAAGACCAGCAGCAAAGGTTTCCTTCGTTGCATGTAATAGATCCTCTAGGACAGGCTCTCCTTTTCCTACTACAAAAGAATGCCCCGTATCAGCAAAGTATCCATTTAGTGAGCCGGAGACATCAATATTGACTAAGTCTCCTTCTTTAATTACGCGCGAGCCAGGAATTCCATGAGCAACCTCCTCATTCACACAAATACATGTGTATCCTGGGAAGTCGTATGTGCTGATCGGAGCAGAGACAGCTCCGAATTTTTTGAAAAGCTTGCCGCCAATCGCATCAATTTCTTTTGTTGTCACACCAGGCTTCGTGTGTAAGGTTAATTCATTCCGTATCTCAGCCACAATTTTTCCGATTTCTTTTAAGCCGTTTAAGTCTTTATCTGTTTGTACAATCATATTCATTCTCCTTTTTTCGATGGGGGCATTTACTTTATTTATATGTATTTGCTGTATCTTTGTCTTGTGAAAAAATGCTCTAAGTCTTAGTATACCTTACAAAGTATCATTGAAAAAAGGGCGCGCTTCAAAAAAGGAAAATAAGGGGTGGGTACAGTTATAACAAGACTTAGATGATATATAACTGCAAATCTGAGAAAAACGGGTTGCTCATGGGGGAACTGTTTTAATATTAAAAACGAATACCTTAGGACGTTTTTAGATAAGTAGCTTGGGTCTTGGATAAAGGTGGATGTCTTGTTATAGAACTCTTCAATTTTGAATAGGCGTAACTATTTTTGGTAAACAGGCTACGCCTCTTGCAAAATCGTCTAGTTACACGAAAAACTTATCGTGATAATTGATTAGCACTCCCGAAATCCATTATATAATCTTTTGATCTCGCAGGCTGTTAATTTCCCGCTCGTTCCATCCATGCTCCAATAATATTTCGCTTGAATGCTGACCGAGTGTTGGGGCAGGTCTGTTTAGTCTTTCCGGTGTTTCTGAAAATTTAGTCGGAAAGCCAAGGGATTTGAGTGGTCCAAAAACGGGGTGATCGTAATTAATAACCATCTCACGCGAGAGGACATGCTCATTTTCAAGAGTTTCGTTATAACGACTAATTGGTCCAGCTGGAACTCCTGCTAATTCGAGTCTTGGTAGCCAATACGATGATTCTTTAAGTCCAATTACCTCTTGGATGACTTGCTCCAGCTCTTCGCGATGAGAGATTCGATCTCGATTGGTAAGAAAACGTGGATCCTCTAACCAATCCGGGCGCTCAACAACTTTTTCACAAAAAAGCTTCCACAGCTTTTCATTGGCAGCCCCAATCAAAATATGTCCGTCCTTAGTCTGGAAGCCTTGGTAGGGGGCAGATACTCGATGAGCTGATCCGTTGGGAACAGAGACTTCACCAGCTCCAAAGTAGGCAGCAGACTCCCAAACGGTCCAAGCAAGTCCTGCATCAACTAAGGCTAAGTCAATATATTGCCCCTTTTGCGTGCGGAGCTTATATATATAGGCGGCTAGAATCGAATAAATTGCTGTAACACCTGCCGCGATATCATTAACGGCAAAGCCAGACTTGACCGGGGCTCCACCAATTTCACCGGTCATGCTCATAATACCGGACAAGCCTTGCGCCATAATGTCATAGCCACCTTTATCCTTATAGGGGCCAGTTTGACCGTAACCAGATATGGAGCAATAAATAAGGCCAGGATTTATCGCTTTAAGTGTGTCGAAATCAATGCCGAGCTTACTTGCCACACCCGGACGAAAATTCTCGATGAATACATCAGCATCCTCTACCAATTTAAGTAAGATATCCAAACCATCGCGCTTCTTAATATTCAAGCAGATGCTTCGTTTATTACGATTTGCCATGGCAAAGCTGTAGCTTTCTTCACCCTGGAAGGGACCCATGCTGCGTGAGTCATCTCCAAAAGGATAACGTTCTATTTTAATGACATTGGCACCCATGTCTCCAAGTACCATTGTGCAGTAAGGCCCGGCAAGTACTCTTGATAAGTCAATAACCTTTAATCCTTCTAATGCCTGATTCATGTTAGCCTCCTTAACAACCAGTTTGAATGAGGTTTGTAGTCGAAAGTTCGTTTATTGAGTTGGCACCAGATAAAGCAAGAGTTAAGTCTAGCTCGGTTTGCAGGTTTTTGATAATAGATGTGACACCTGCTTCACCAGATACGGCAAGTCCATAGATATAAGGGCGTCCAATTAATACGGCGTCTGCTCCAAGGGCTAAAGCTTTATATAGATCTGAACCACTCCTGAACCCACTATCTACTAATAGAGGTACTCGTTTGTTAACTCTTGCAGCTATTGCTGGGAGTGCATCAATTGAAGCTAGTGCACCGTCCAACTGACGGCCTCCATGGTTTGAAACAATAATTCCATCTAAACCCAGATCTACTGCTTTCTCTGCATCATCTGGATGGAGTATTCCTTTAACTAGAATAGGAAGTAGAGTATGCTCTCTTAAGAATAAGAGATCCTCCCAAACAAGGTTAGGGTGTAATATATTTTTAAGGATCTCCTCTCGAATGTTTTCTTCAGTCCAATGAGGTACACTTTTTCTAAAAGCAGGATCGTTTCGATAATTGGCGTCGCCCATGGCTTCTTTTAATGGGGCAAAACCATTTTTAAAATCACTTTTACGCCAGCCGAGTAACCCAGTGTCAACGGTGACAACGATAGCTTGATAGCCTGCCGCTTCTGCACGTGACACCATACTAGCTGATACCTCGCGATTGTTAGACCAATAAAGTTGAAACCAATTCTTACCGGTGGGAGCGGCTTCGGCTACTTCCTCCAACGAACGTGTTGATACTGTGCTGGTGACAAATGGAATACCAGCTTTTTCAGCGGCACGGGCGGAGGCGCATTCAGCGTCTGGATGAATGATCCCTTGGTAACCAAGTGGCGCCAATAGAAGTGGAAGTGAGATTTCTTGATTTAACAGCTTTGTTCTTGTGGTTGCGTCTGTTACATCGCGCAGGACACGGGGATAGATGGACCACTTATCAAATGCTGCTCGATTGGCAGCTAGTGTTTTTTCATCTCCTGCACCGCTTCTGACATAGTCAAAAGGACCTTTTTTTAGCTTTTCTTTCGCTAGTTGTTCCCATTCTTCAATGTAGATCGGATGATCCTTTGTCTCGTGACCAATTGTTGTAAAAGATTTAGCGGACATTTGCTTACTCCTTTTCTTAATGGAAAGTGGGCTTTCTTTTATCAAGAAAGGCACGAACACCTTCCTTAAAGTCAGCACTATCAAACGAAGCAGATACAAGTTCTTTCGTTTCATTCGTATCTGTATCGCTGCCATCTAAAATGGCTTGGATGATCTGCTTTGATCCTTGAATCGAGGTTTGTGAGCGACTGATTAATACATCCGCAAATTCAATAACGGCTCCTTCTAATTCTGATGCAGCATAGACCCGGTTGATGAGTCCCTTAGCCAATGCTTCATCACTACTCAAGAATGTACCTGTGTATAAAATTTCCTTGGCTGTGGAGGGACCAACAATATCTACTAATCGTTTTGTACTAGCTAAGTCATAAACAATACCAAGCTTAGCAGGTGTGATACCAAATACACCATTTTCCGTGCTGAAGCGAAAGTCACAAGACAGGGCGACATTTAGTCCGCCGCCAATGGCAAAGCCTTGAATAACGGCGATGGTTGGTTTTTTGCAACGATAGAGTGCTTCAATTGCGCTCTCAGCTAACTGATTATAGTGTTCTGCAGACTCTCTACCTGTTCGACTTTCAATGAATTCACTGATATCGGCTCCAGCGGCAAAAGCACGATCATCCACACCTCTTAATACAATGACTTTAATGTCGGCATCGGCTTCTAATTGGCCAATCTGCTTCTTAAGCTCTGTAAAGGTCTCTAAATTCAGGGCGTTTCGTTTTTCCGGGCGATTAAATATAAGCTCTGCAATGTATCCTTGTTTTTGAATAAGTATAGGTGATGACATGGTTGTTGATCTCCTTTACCAAGTAGGTAGAACTGAGCCTTCAAAGTGCTCAATCACAAATTCTTTTACTTCATCAGAGTGATAGGCATTAATAAGCTTTTGCACAACTGGATCGTCCTTATTCTCATCACGGACAACAATAATGTTTGCCCAAATAGAATCTTCCTTCTCTTGGAAGATGGCATCCTCAGACGGATTTAAGTCATTTTTAATTGCATAGCTAGTGTTTATGGCTGAGGCATCAACGTCATCCAGTTGTTTAGCAATTTGTGCTGAATCTAACTCAATAAATTTGATATTCTTAGGGTTTTCTGCAATATCATTTGAGGTCGCCTCTGCACCAACGCCTTCGTGTAAGGTAATGATTCCAGAGCTTTCGAATAGCATGAGCGCACGTGCACTATTAGTTGGATCACTTGGAATACCGATCGTGTCACCGTCTTCAAGGTCATCAAGAGTCTCAATTTTATTTGAATAAACACCCATAGGATTAAGTACGGTTTGATCTAGTCCTGCTAAGCTATCATCATTATTCTGATTATAGTTATCTAAGAAGGGAGTGTTTTGATAGCTATTTGCATCAATCTCACCCTCTGCAAGAGCTGTATTTGGGATGATGAAGTCTGAGAACACTTCAAGAGTGATTTCTAAGCCATCCCGAGCGGCAACTTCCGTCACCTTTTCAAGTATCTCTTCATGTACCCCGGATGTTACGCCGACAGTAATTGAATCTGTAGCTAATTCTTGTCCATCAGCAGAGCTTGATGAGCTTCCGCAGCCAGATAATAATAAAGCTACAATACCCACTGTACCTACAAAATAAAAACGACTAATCATTGAACATATCTCCTCTTTTTAAACCAAAAAGCTCCTCTATCCAGAAGATAGAGGAGCTATTTTATAGGCGCTAATATTACAGTAAAAGCGTTCATAGCTTCTTATCTTTTCTGAAATAATACATTCAGAATGGAAGTAGCACAGTATCTCCTTAGAGATCCGCTGCTAAAGTGTCATCGGGCCATATCCCTCTACTTTTCTGGATAAGAAAGAGTATTCAGTTTGATGTGATAATTCATACTATACGGATTGGTAAAACAGATGTCAAGGACACAAATTGTAAAATCAAAAAGCTCCGGAACCGCCCCCGCCACCACCTGTTCCTCCGCCTGGAGATCCACCAGAAGAAGTCGAAGCTGGCGTAGCAGATGAATTAGCCGAACGAACAGTTGATGATGCAACAGATGACAATGCAATAAATGATGTCATGTCAAAAGAATAGGCATTAGCAGAAGAGGATGCTTGTTTTTTGAAAACATCTGCAATGGAGTTACTTTTATCTTGCAGCTTTTTATCATTTGTTCCTAATCCGTAAATGACTGCTCTCATGAGGTCATCAGATGGCCACGTCATCATTTCTTTCAAAGGTTTAGAGTTGACGTTTCGTTTGTACTGATACCATTCATGACCGATTTTGGCTCCCTTTTCTGTGCGTGGGTGATAGAAACATGCGTATCCAATATATCCAATAAACAAAATGAGCGTGATGGTAAACCACATGAATAATTCATGAATTGGAAATAAAATGATGAAAGGCATAAGCAATAGGCTAGATAGACCAACTGTTATACGATGAGCAGCTTTGTTCTCAAATAATTGGGCTTCTTTCACTTCTTGCCTAATCGCTTTCTTCCAATTTTGGTCGTATAACTGATACGTTTCGTGGTTCTTCTTATCTTTTGCATACTTCTCTAATTGTTGCAGAGTAAAGGACTGACCGTCACCAATTTTCGTAAAAAGCCATTCAATTAGAATGAGCTCTTGCTGTGAAGCGCGATCATGATGCAGCAGCGTAAAATGGTTCGTACCATCTTCCTTTACGTAACCTTGTCGAATGAGATCAAGTAGTCCAGCAGCCAAAGCTTCGGATGGCAAGGCATGACTACGAATAAATGAGATTGTGCCCAGCATGCTCAGCGATTGTTTTGGTATCGTTTTAACGTCTTTATTCTTAAACGATTTATACATTCTGCTAGCTTTCAAGTAGGAGCTAGTAATAAGAAGTAACAATATTAGCCCAGCTACCGGAATGAAGATGGAGGCCAATGTTGATAAGGTCCCCTGTCTGCTTATATAAGCTGCTGCTCCATCTATACCTTCTTGCTCCTGTGTTAGAATCTCATCACGCATAGATTCAATAGACCCACTAGCAGCGGGGAAAAGCTCAGCTGGATAAGCCACTCGAATATCACCATTTTTACCATCTGGCACTTCATTTAAATTGAAGATAACCATACCGTTCGGTTCTATTCTTTCTTTTCCAAAAGAGTGGTCGTAGCCAAAGGCAATGACATCACTTGTTTCCTCAGGTGGGTGAATGCTAATGTTCATATTCTTATAAGGAGTCTCGTTACTTGAATCAAAAAACGGCCAGTAGAAATCCGCAACATCTGAATAGACATCCACACCATCTTTAATTATATAGGTTAATTCGAGTTCAACCGTTTCATAGCTTCCTGTTCGATGTATTTTGTAGAGATCGCCTTCTTGCTCCACCTCTAATTCCTGACCGTTTTCGGTCGCCTGGACGTCAACAATATTCGTACCTTGCTTAGGATAAAGTGTCCTTGTTAGACCATTAAAGTCATCATCAAAATCATAGATGTGTGACTCCACAACCTCCACATCTCCATTTGGACTTAGGTAAGCATCAATTGTAGAGCCAGAAATGGTAAAATCAATAGCAAAAGCCTTGGATGGTGAGAGCAACATGAGTCCCATCAGAATAGCTACTATCATAAATAAACGATATCTCACATCTAACACCCGCTTTCTGTTATGTTTGTATACGAACGATGATCACTTTAGTTTCAATATACGAAACATGTTGGGCTTGTGCCTCGTATAAAGCACAAAAGAAGGGAGCGCACAGATGTTACAGCAAACGATTCCATTTCCTGAAGAAACAATTTCTAAAAAAGCGGTTTATGTATGGAGAATAAGTTCTACTTTGTCTCATGCTATTACATTACTTATTCTCGCAGCTATACTTTTTATGCAAACTTACTATGAGTGGGTTAGCTGGATTGGGACCATCACCTATGTCATAGCAGGGTACGTTCTATTACAGGCAATCTACAAAGTGTGTATCTACCCCGTTTATATGCAAAGAGCCTGGCGGTATCGTATTGATCCAGAGTACTTGCAGCTTAAATATGGAGCCTTAGAGCATGTACATGTATTAGTTCCTATGGTTAAAGTGCTTCATGTGAGTACAACACAGGGTCCGATATTAAGAAGGTTTGGTTTAGCGACAATCATGATTGGGACAACGGCATCTAACCATGAAATTCCGGCTTTACCCATTAAAGTGGCGGAAGAGCTAAGGGGAAAAATCGCTATTCTTGCGAAGGTGAACGAGCATGAATCTTAACGGTATCGAATTACATAAAGCTTATCGATTACACTATTCTTTTATTGTAACAGATGGAATCTCTTCTATAAAAGCATATATCTTTCCTTTAATCTTATTATGGTTTGTGAATGCAAATTCTAGTTCAACTTTTATAACAATTGGTAAGTGGGGCGTCTTAGCTCTGTTACTTATTACTTTATGTGCAACCATTCTTCACTGGCTTCATTTCTCATATGAATTTCGCGAGAATGAGCTCCATATTATAAAAGGTGGATTTATAAAAAAAGAACAAACCATTGCTTACAAACATATTCAAAATATATCTAAAGAGACAAACTTTGTTGGTCGATGGTTTCACGTAACTTCGGTGAAGCTTGAGACAGAAGCGCAATCAAACTCTACTGTTGACTTAAAGATGATCAGCATTAAGCAGGCAGAGCACATTCAAGCCTTTCTTAGCTTAAATGAAAAACGAGCATCAGGATTAGTAAATGAAGAGCAGTTTAGTGAGGAAAGGAAAGAGAAGAAACAGCATTATCTTGTGACGAACAAGGAATTAATTATTGCGTCCTTTACATCAGTTAGCTCGTTTGCACTTATCCCACTACTAGTAGGTCTTTTCTTTAACGTAGATGAGTGGTTTTCGTTAGATGGTTATGTAGAAACGGTTTGGCCTTTTTTACTTGATCATTTAATGTGGTTAGTCAGCGCGGTTATCATTCTCTTAATAATCTCCGTCTCATTTGGTCTCATTCTTACTTTTATACGCTATGGTCATTTTGAAGTCAGAAGTGACAACGAACGAATTTATATTAAAAAGGGACTTTTTCAAACAAAGGAATATTCTATATTAAGGCATAAAGTCCAGGGAGTAAGTGTTTCAAAAACGCTCATTAGGCGTTGGTTTGGGATTGTTGACGTGAAGTTAATTTGTGCAGCAGGAGGGCTTGGAGAAGAAGGCATAGAATCAAGCGTACTGTTTCCTTTTCTAGCTCAATCTAGACTTTACGAGCTGTTACAGGAGATCGTTCCTAACTATGCGCTACACCCACCAGAGCTTAAGCTTCCTCGTCAAGTTATATGGGTAAGACTGTTAACGCCTAGTTACTTTTGGGTTTTAGTATCCGTCATTGTATGGATCCAGTGGAGCGACCTGTGGTATATCTCTCCTTTACTGTTAGCTTGGATCCTCGCAGTTCGATTATTTGACTATGCATATAGTCGATATCGATTAAGTGTAGAGACCTTTCAAGCACAAAGTGGTGTTCTATCATTAGAGTGGACAACAACAAATATGACAAAAATAGACGAAGTACGTATTGAGCAGACCTGGCTGCAGCGCCGATGGGGACTGGCTACTCTTCAAGTGGAAACAAGAGGTTCTCAAGGTACAACCATCATTCGTGACTTGCCGTATGAGCAGGCAAATGAGTATTATGGATGGTATGCTGCATATATTCAGAACAGATTCAATGCACACATGCAAACAATACAGGTATTAAATCTTAGTAAATCCACTCAATCATAGGAGAGGTATAATGAGTTCATTCTTTAATCAAGTATATCGCATCGTAGAGCAAATACCAGAGGGCAACGTGGCAACCTACGGACAGATTGCGCGAATGATAGAACAGCCACACAATGCTAGAGTGGTAGGGTGGGCAATGAGGCAGGCACCAAAAGGCCTGCCGAGCCACCGGGTTGTCATGAAAACAGGGGAAACAGCACCGGAAAGTCTTATTTTTCACGGTGGAAAAACCCAAAAGGAACTACTTAAAGCAGAAGGAGTTCCTTTTTTGGGAAATGGACGCATAAATTTGAAAAGCTGCGTGTGGAATTATTAGGTTTTTACTTGGTAGTCTACCTCTGAATGAGGAACTATGATTCCTTCACCAATAATCTCTGTGACTTGAAGGATTTCAAATACGGAGAGGACCTCTTCTCTTAGGTTATAAAGTTTGACGATGATTTCCTTAGAGGTTAGGGATTCAATTAGGTGTATAAGTAGCCCAATACCTGAGGAATCCACAAATGCCACATTAGAGAAATCAATATAAATTTCAGACTGGGCATCTAAAATCGGGATTAGTGAGGTTTCTATCTTTTCAATGCCGTCAATATCTAGATCACCATCTAGACGAACAAAAAGTCGGCCGTCTCTGTTCTCAGTTACAAAATCAATCATCAAACCACTCCTCTGTCATAGGAATTCAATTATATGTTTTTGTTTATTAAACGATGCTTTCACATTTTCGGAAGCCTGATCAAATGTATATCTCACATCTCCAATCTGTAATACAGTCCCTCCATGTACCATTTTTATATCTATCATTTGATCCTCAGGCACAGAGATTAACGTGACTGCGTTTACTTCAGAACCTACTTCGTTTAATTCAACACCCCCTTGAGCAAATAATTCTCCACCCCTGAAAATGCCGGATCCTATGATTTTACCTTTTGAATGCAGGGTTGTGTTAATACAGCCTGTGCCAGTCACAATGATATTTCCGCTACTATAGATAGAGCTATTGGAGGCATGTTTAAAAATAATGAATGAATTAGGCTCAACGGGCGTTTCACTTAATTGCTTTAATTCTCTTAGTGTAGCAAGCAATTGTTCGAGACCTTGAATGGTAACCTGCTGTTCGGCAGGGGAAATAAATAGAAATAAGTTAGTAGACGATGTTAGAACACCCATCCAGTTTTCATCCTCAAGATAAGGCTCTGCTTCTTTCACTTCTTCTATAAATTGTTTTATTAACACAGGCAGGTGCTTAAAACGGTTTTCCAGAAGAATAAAGATAAGAGAATGAAGACCATTCCTTGAAAAGTTAGATGATTTAAAACCAGGCGCTAATGTGACCTGTTTAATGACAGTAAGTAAAGCATAAAAGACATCAATAATGGGAGTTAATCGTTGACCCAATTCTGAAATTAGAATGTTCTGGCGCCCAGCTGAGATTTCAGAATGAATGATGTTCCCATTAATATTAACACTTCCTGATGTTAAAACCTCGGCATTGTTAACGGCTTTATGAATATGGATATTTCCTTCAGCTTCCACAACCATTCCCTGCTGGACTTCGCCGAATATTTCTACATCCCCTTTAAAGTGAATATTTCCAGTCGCGATGTTTACATCGTTTCGATGAGTTAATTTAGGGAGGATGGATACTCGGTGCAGTTTACCCCTTTTTTGAATGTGTGGTCTTCCAGAATCTATGGCCACAATCTTGTCATCAATAATGACAACACCCTTACCCGACTTTACAACAATTTCTTGATAAGGAATGGCATCTATGGGTTCATTCGTAATGGTATACCCTGGTTTCCCTTGAACAGGCTGGTGTATGAGCGCAATGATTTTACCTTGTTCTATATTTGGGATTACTTTGATTTCTCGATAATTTGCCAGACCTTCTTCACTAATTTGAGGTCCGTTTTTAATATCTAAATTTAATAAAAGCTCAACTCGTCCTTCCCGCCCTTCCCCCGGTTGCTTCCCAGTTGCTACAATAAATTGACCAGACTCTTTTGTTTTGATCGCGTTAATAATTTCTGCTTGATTAAAGCCAATCACCACTTTTTGGTTTTGCAATTCCTGCATGACTTCTTCATAGGTCAAAGAGTTAATAATCGTTGTTTTTTCATTCGTGAGGACTTCAATACGAGTATCCGGCTTTACATCTTCGAGTGTTCGTACCGTTTTAAATCCAGGGTCAATGGACAACACAGCCTCTAGCTTTGTTTGATTCACATCAATCTTCCATTTTGTTCTCCTGTGAGACTCAATTGGGTTAAGTGTATAGCTATTTGAGTCATCTAAAATGATCCGCTTTTCTTCAAGCAATTCTTTTCCACAATACACCTCGACGTTGTTAGGCGCGTGAAGAATAGGAAATGAATCAATCCCATCCTGATGATGTAAGACACCGTTTGTAATCCATGCTTTACCAGCAAACTCTTCTTTTTTAGCTTTAACTGGTTGGGCAGGAAGGCTCTCTTTTGGTGTCAATAATTCTGCAATCGGGTCAGTTGATTGTAATAAGGTTATTTGTACAATAGCTTCTTGCTTGCCAATTCCTAAAAACCCTTTTTTACTTCCCTGAATCACATCGATTTTTACATGTTCCTTCGTGGTGTTAAAGTGGCTTATCCCGGAAGTAATAGCTTCACTTACTGAACTTCCTTTTTTTACAACCTGCTTCACCGCACGACCCCCGTCATAAGTTATTTGATAGTTTTAGGATGACGATGGTAATATCGTCTTTTTGTGGGATGTTATTTATAAATTGATGAACAGAATTCATAATTTCCGTTTGCATAATCAAGGCAGAATGATCTTTTTGCTTTAGCGCAACTTCCTTAAGGGTAGCTAACGAAAAAAATTCATTCATATTATTGTGAGCGTCAATTAATCCATCTGTATAAAAAAGAACAACATCTAATTTATCTAATTGAATTTGTCTCTCTCCATAATTTTGGTCGGGTAATCCACCGAGCATGATCCCTTTTACTTTAGGTAACTCAGTGACTGTATTTGCTTTATTGTGGACATGTAAGGGAAGATTGTGACCTGCGCTTGAATAAGTCAGCACACCTGTCCGTGGGTCCAAATCTGCACAAAATAACGTAACAAATGATTTAAGCTTCCGAAGATCTTTATAAAGCGCCTGATTCATAGATGTTAATGTAGCTCCTGGGGTAGCAGTGTTTTCCGAAGCGCTCCTGAAAGCCCCTCTTGTAAGAATCATAAGCATAGCTGCGGGAATTCCTTTACCCATTACATCACCAATCACAATTCGAATGCAGCCATTCTTTAATTTATAAAAATCATAATAATCTCCACCAATTAAGCGGGCAGGCAATGATAATCCTGAAAGTTCACCTGATTCAAATGAGGGATTATCGCCGTTAAGTAAAGTCATTTGAATGGTTTGGGCTAAATTAATCTCTCGTTGGAGGGTTTCGTTTAGGTCTATATTCTTAATATGAAAGGAATGATCTGTTTTTGGCGTATCTTTCATAATGCCTGCTCCTTTTGATGAACTTGCAATATTTCATATAGACCAACTGTTTGAAACACTTTCTTTATAAGCGTATTTTCTCCTTGGATGGCTAAAGAGAATTGGCTTTCATTAGACATGTAAATGGTGTTAATGATAAATCCAATGCCGGATGAATCGATAAAATCAACGTTTGAAAGGTCCAAAACAATATGATAATTATGCTTTTCTATGCTAAAGAAAGGTTCCATCTGATGAATGGTAGAAATATCTAAAATCCCTTTCAAATAGATTGTGACCTGATCTGCAGATCTGCTAATCTCCATGGATAAGTCCATCATGAGACCCCCTTTTCTTTTCGGCAAAAGGCAAAGACGGAATGGTTGGTTCATTTGTTTTAAACTTTAAAATGACAGTAGATCCTATAGGAGTAGTATATAATTGAACTTGATTAGCTAACTTAATCATAAATGTAAAACCATGTCCTAATGATTTCTTAGAGGAAAAACCAGCTAGCAAAATGCTATTGGGAAGAGCTTCTAAATTAAAGCCCGGACCATGGTCGTTCACAATAAAAATGATTTCATCCGTTTCGGACTTGATTAGTAAAGTCATAGAACCTTGTATAGCGTGAACGATCACATTGGTAATCGCTTCAGAAAGTGCAAGCAGCCAATTCATGATGACTTTCGGTTTATACCCCATTTCAATTAATCTAGCTTTCACATGATTACGGCATGCAGGTATATCCGATTTTTGTGTAATAATAAATGTATCAATATACGTTTTATTAGATAAATCAGGCAGTTCTTCTTTTGAAATTAATTTAAACTTTCCCTGGCTTGAGGCATAGAGCACATCACGGTAAATTTTCCATTGAATCTTATTGATCTCTGGATGAGTCTTGGGAGGAGAATGATGAAAAAACACGTCCTCTTTATATTGGATGTACGTTCTTATCGTAGCCTCCAAAAGATCAGGTGGTAAAGGGATCTTTAGTTGCTTAAGATTCACCAAAACATCCTCCATTTGTTCTTTCCAGTGAATCAGTACTTCACATAAATATAAAATGGTTTCTGCAGAATACGTCTCTTCCATGGGAGGTAGGTATGACAGTCTAGTTACGGCCATTCCACGCAGCCTTTGTTTCTCATTTAATGGCAAATTTAAAAATTCGGCTATTTTATCACTTAAAAACCCTCTTTTTAACATGAATTTTAATTCTTTATAAGAAACATCTGGCTCAAAAACGGGTGTTATGGCAGGCTCGTTTATTAATATTTTTTCGAGCAGTCCCCCTAACAACATCTTTATACCTCCCTTGGATGGAACGAAATAGGCTAATCATACTAAGAGTAATATAGGCTAATTATACTAGTAAATATTACCCTTATTCCATTTGAAAGTAAATTGTTTTTATGAAAATTGATGACAATTTTCGTGGCTATTAGACATTTTTAAGAAGAGGACATAAAATAAAACCATCACGAGCATTTTAGGAGGACATTTTGTGTCAAAAAGAAAATGGTTATCATTAGGTGCATCTATCTTATTATTAATAGGAATTGCCATATATTTTGTTGTTTTTTACCCTACATCAGCTGAGCGTACATATGAAAAAGGATTAACCTATGTAGAGGAAGAGAGTGATCAAGTTCTTCGAATCTATGAACCTGAAGGACACGAGCCATCCATTTATCTATTTGAACAGGAAGGCGAGATTGTATTACTAGAAGCGGCACCAGGAGAGAATATGATTCAGTCGCATGTAGAAAAGAATAATGCAGGTGAGGGGATCAGTATTGTAACCCTAGCCGGGATGCAAAGGCATAGTGCCATATTGATAGATCGTGAAGATGCTGAAGATATCACCAAGGCTTCGCTAAGTAGAGAGGGTGATTTGGTGGCGGAATTTGATATCACGAATGAGCATGATCATTACAGTGGTTTTTTATTGGAGTCTCCTGCATTACGACAAGTCGATACACTCATTATGACAAAGAAAAATGGAGAAACAGAAAAGGTCGAGGTCTCTCTCTAAATAAAAGTGAGGATCGGATATTCATTTTCTTCCAGTCTATTTGAAGCCTGGCGGAGATTTAAACACTTAATTCATAAACCTTACAATGCTGTAAGGAGAATGATAGACAAATCAATTGTTGCTAATCAAATCAGTGACTATACTTTAGTCAAAACTTGATTGGAAGTGGGGGATCGATATGTTTCGAACATTGGATTATCTTATGTCAGGAACACCAAGGCAAAGAGCGGTTTTTCAAGCCATTGATACGTTGGGCGTTATGCGGACTTGGTCAGACTATTCACCAACCTTATGCGGAACCATCCCCATTGGCATTGATGTGAGCACGTCTGATTTAGATATTGTGATGGAGATTCATGAAAGAGACTTCTCCCGAGTGGAAGAAATGATGATTGAAGAGTATGGATATCTAGAAGGCTTCAGAATGAAGAAGATGGAAGTCAAAAAAGTTCCCACAATAAAAGTAAATTTTATATACAAATATTATCAATTCGAGTTATTTGGCCAGCCAAAGTGTGTAACCAAACAGCATGCTTACTTACATATGGTTATTGAAGCATATCTATTAAAGCAACGGCCATTACTCCGTCGAAAGATTATTCACTTGAAGACTTTAGGTGTAAAAACAGAGCCTGCTTTTTGTACGATGTTAGGACTTCAAGGGGATCCTTATGAACAGCTGCTTCAATATGGGAGGGAACATAGGATTATTTGAGCAAGAAGCCTCGGTTGCGAAACCAAGAAGGATGAGCACGTCAACAGGAAAGAAGCTCCTGTTACGAAGAGTCAGGGGGGTGAAACCAAGAAGGACGAGCAGGGCAGCAAGAAAGAAGCCCCGGTTACCAAGAAGCAGGGCACGATACCAAGAAGGACGAGCAGGGCAGCAAGAAAGAAGCTCCTGTTAACAAGAAGCAGTGAGCGGTACCAAGAAGGAAGTGCACAGCACCAAGAGGAGAGCTCCTGTTACCAAGAAGGATGAGCAGAGCAGCAAGAAAGAAGCTCCAGTTACCAAGAAGCGGGGCGCGATACCAAGAAGGATGAGCACGTCATCAAGAAAGAAGCTCAGGTTACCAAGTAGCATGGCGCGATACCAAGAAGGATGAGCACGTCATCAAGAAAGAAGCTCCAGTTACCAAGAAGCAGGGCGCGATACCAAGAAGGATGAGCACGTCATCAAGAAAGAAGCTCAGGTTACCAAGAAGCAGGACGTGATACCAAGAAGGACGAGCAAGGCAGCAAGAAAGAAGCCCCGGTTACCAAGAAGCAGGGCGCGATACCAAGAAGGACGAGCGCACCTCCAAGAGAAGCTATCCTATTACCAAGAAGTAGAACCACGTTATGACAACCTGCAACCAAAAAAGCCAAGATTCAAAACCCGCTTACCGCGATGAACATCGTGGTAAAGCGGGTTTACTTATGTTTTCTCATTGAGTAGGATCCAGCAAGACTTTGCCGTAAAAATCCTTCTGATGAATGATGTCGTGAAACGCCTGTGGTCCCTCTCGAAGGGGGAGTCGATGAGTAATCATAGGGGCTACGTTTAGTTCACCTGTACTCATTTTCTGAATAGTTGTGGTCCACTCTTTGCCTGGAAAAGGGGAAGAGACAGCATTCCACGATCCGTATACTTTTAGTTCATTACGGACAATCTTTTCGAAATAAAATCGTTCTATAGAAACGTCTCCATAGGGTATACCCATGAATACAACCTCTCCACCTTTGCGGGGAAGAGCAAATACTTGTGCGGAGGTGAGGGGGGAACCAGCAGATTCAACCGCTACATCGACACCGTCTCCTTCGGTTAAAGATGATAGTTGTTCATGCGCAGCTACTTCTAAAGGATTAATTATGACATCTGCACCCATCTGCTTTGCCAATTCAAGTTTTTTTGGATCAATATCAATAGCATAGATAGCGGAGGCACCAAAAAGCTTTGCCCAAGCAATAGATAATAGACCGATGTTTCCGCAGCCAAGCACAGCGACAGTGCCACCTGGTTGGAGACTAGTTAGGTAGAGTCCGTGCGCTGCTACTGCCGAGGGCTCGACTAAAGAGGCGTGATCCATGGAAATGGAATCAGGTATGGGCAGGACGTTTCTTGCCGGCAGCTTAGTAAATTCAGCAAAACCACCAGGCTGTTTAGCTCCAATGACGGAAAGGTGATTACATTGTGATGGAAATCCTTTTAAGCAGCTGTTGCAGATACCACAAGCAATCGTAGGGCAGGCCGCTACACGATTTCCTGGCTTCACATGAGTTACGTTCTCGCCAACGGCTTCAACCACTCCTGAAAATTCATGCCCCCAAGTCATCCCCTTCACATAGGGTCCTAGTTTCCGGTATCTCGAGAGGTCTGAGCCGCAGATTCCAGCGATCTTGACTCGTATAACAATATCATCTGCTGCTTTCACCTCAGGAGAAGCGGTGGATTCAAATCGCAAATCCTCAATGTCGTATAGATTTAATGCGTTCATGCTTTATCACCTTATTCAAATGGAATTTACATAGATTCAGAGGTCTTAGCATGTTCTTCTTTTTTTCTGCGCTTAAATAATCCGATCATTCCTGCTCCTACAATGATTGAATTAATGACAAACTGATTCTCCAAATAAAATGTACTTACCATCTTTCCGTGAGGACCAAGCATTGAATCGACCATAAATTGAATCACTGTTACCGACCTCCTCGTTTTAATCTAGTGGCAATAGCGATACCTTAATCGCTTTACCGCTCTTTATCGCTTCGTAGCCTTTATCCCATTCATCAATGTTGAATTCGTGTGTGATGAGTGCTTTTGCATCCACGCGTCCGTCATTCATCATTTCTAAGGATGGTTCCCAGTCTGCAGACTTTTGACTACGCGTTCCAACCACACGAATTTCCTTTTGAATAATTTTCTCGAAATCGATCTCGATTTTCGCTTGTGAAAAAATTCCGACCTGTACGTATTGCCCTTTTTTCGCTAGTAAATCTAATCCCATATTGGCAGCTGGGACTGCTCCGGTGCATTCAAAGATTAGATCTGCGCCATAGCCATTTGTCAGATGGTCCACGCGTTCTTTGATATCTTCCTTTTCAATATTCACGATGTCTTCAATACCGAGTTCTTTTGCTTTATCTAAACGAGTTTGATCATTTGTGAGTCCTGTAATAACCACTCTTGCCCCGAAAGCTCTAGCAACTTGAGCTGTTAATAATCCAATAGGTCCAGGTCCTAGAACAACCGCAACATCCCCTGGTTGAATCGTTGCCTTATTTACAGCATGATAAGCGCAGGCTAGTGGCTCGGTTAATGATGCAGACGCATAATCCACATTCTTAGGAAGCTTATGAACACTGCTTGCCTTTGCGACTAAATACTTTGCAAAGCCTCCATTAACCTGAGTCCCAATTCCTTTTCGGTGATTACAAAGATTAAAGTCACCAGATTTGCAGTACCGACACTCCCCACAAATATAAAAGGTGGTCTCTGATGTAACACGATCACCAACCTGAAAGTCTGATACTTCAGCACCAACCTCGGTCACAACTCCGGCAAATTCGTGGCCAAGAGTAACAGGGGCATTTACTTTATAATTCCCTTCATACGTGTGCAAATCAGATCCGCAGATTCCAGCGTATTTGACTTCAATCTTTACTTGACCTGCTTTGACGGTGGGTTCATCCACTGTTAAGAGGCTGAGATTGCCGAATCCTAGCTTTTCTTTCACTAATGCTTTCATTCATTGCACCCCCGTATTAATTAAACAATTGGAATAGTTTATAGATGACATAATTCACATGGTTTCCACCCTGATCAATACTTGAAATCAAGCTTGTACCCTCAGGAAGTTGGAATGCTGCGCTTTCAGCCATCGCTGTGTGCAGTGGCGCAATCTCTGTAGCCATGTAAAGAGATATACCAATAAGAAACGTACCTACAATAACAGAGTGCATAATATTGCCTCTTGCGGCGCCAACAATAAAGGCGACAATAAATGGAATCGTTGCGAGGTCACCAAAAGGCAGTACGTTATTACCCGGAAGAACAATCGCAAGAATAACTGTAATTGGTACTAAAAGAAGTGCGGTTGCAATAACAGATGGATGTCCAATTGCTACAGCTGCATCTAAACCGATATAAATGTCCTTTGTGCCAAAACGTTTATTGAGAAATTCACGTGCGGATTCAGAAACAGGCATAAGTCCTTCCATAAGGATCTTCACCATCCGAGGCATGAGGAGCATAACAGCTGCCATAGACATACCAATGTTAATGGTGTCACCTACGCTGTAACCAGCAAGAACTCCTAGTAATAATCCGAGTACCAACCCAATAATAAGAGATTCTCCGAATACACCAAAGCGACGTTGAATCGATTCTGGATCTGCATTCAGCTTATTAATTCCAGGTATCCTTTGAAGTAAGCGAACCATTGGAATACCTAAAATCGCATAGGAAATGGTACTTCCCGTTGCTACTGAAATCCCAGGTAACTCAAAGTATTTTTCAAGCATGGGGGCTGTGTAGTCAGCGACCTTTAAGCAGACAATTTGGAAGATCACAGCGGCAACTAGCGCTTGAACAAAGCTACCATCAGAAAGGACAAATACGATGGCTCCAATAAAGGTGTAATGCCAGAAGTTCCAAATATCTACATTCATTGTTTTGGTTGTTTTAGTAACAAGCATAACAACGTTTACGACAAGAGCTAATGGAATAACAAATGCTGCTACCGGACTTGCCCAAGAAATAGTGGCAGCGGCTGGCCAGCCAACATCAATAATATTTAATTCAACACCGAGCCGAGCAACCATTGCTTCAGCTGCTGGACCAAGGTTGTTAACAAGAAGATCAACAACAAGAAAGATCCCAACGAAGGCTACACCAATGGTGATAGCGGAGCGAAAAGCTTTTCCGATTTTTTGACGGAAAAATAATCCTAATAGAAATATAGCGACGGGTAAAATAACGGTAGGACCTAAATCAAGAAATGCTTGTAACCAGTCAATCATCTGTTGCATGAGATATCCTCCTTTAACATTCAAGAATCTATATAGGGTGCATCAATTTTAATCGTTAAAGTTTGAGGGGGGACATACGATTATGAGTGTCCCCCATGTTTAAACATCCGTTTATTTTTTTAATTCATCCAGAATCTCTTGTTTTGTCTCTTCTAAACCAATTCCTGTTAGGAAGGAACGAGCATTAATGACTGGGAATGGGTATTCTGTTTTAACGATGGTTGTTGTAACCAATAGATGGGCGGAGTCGACATATGAAGGAATATCTGAAACTTTAATTTGTAGAACCTCAGCCTCAATCTTGTTTTCCTTAATCATTGTTTCAATGGCTTCATTTACAATGGTGGATGTGGCAATCCCAGTACCACAAGCAACTAAAACACGCTTTTTCATGTATTTTCACCTCCTTCTAAAGTTAAATCCAATTCATCTCTTAATAGAGAAATAATCGTCTCTTTATGTGTTTCATTGGCCAAAGAGAGCAGGATTTGTTCATTTTGAAATACACTCATTAGCTTTTGTAAGAGAGCGAGTTGGGCATGATTTTCATCCATTGCAAGCATGAAAATTAGCTTAACAGGTACTGTTTGCTCGCTTTCACCCATAATGACAAAGTCAACAGGCTCCTCTAATACCCCAACACACAAGCTTTTCTTTATGACGTGCTCTCGATCAGTGTGGGGGATAGCCACAGCAACCCCCTTAGTGGGAAGGCCAGTAGCGTAGTTGTTCTCTCTTTCGATAATGGCTTCAATGTAACTTGCTTTTACAGCTCCTTGCTCATGCATGCATGTTGCCATAAGTCTAAGGGCATCTTCTTTGGAAGAGACCTTTATGCCTTGCAGGATTAATGATTGATCAATATACATTGTGGTCATTGATTTGGGCACCTCTTTATCTATGTTGGTAAGGGTGAATCTTCTGAAATGCTTTGCTTTATAACATGAGCAATTTCATTTGCATTTTTTGATGACTTTAAGTCATTCATAATGTGTGGATTCTGAGAGAGTTTAATAAGTTGCCTAAGTGCTTTTAAATGTTGATATTTATCAGGAGCCGCTATAATGATTACCGAGTGAATCGTATGAGTCTGGGCAAATGTTACGCCTTCTTTAATCTGTAATAGACTCATTGAGACTCGCCTGACGCCTGCTTCCGGGTCCGCATGAGGGATCGCTGTATTTGATCCGATGACTATGTGCGGATCCTCCGTGTCTAGTTTAAGCAGTGCTTCTACATAATTAGGCGTGATGCTTTTGTCAGTTAAGAGAGGCTGTGCGGCTAAAACGATCGCATCCTCCCAAGCATGAACCTTGGTCACGAGTTGTATAGTTGATTCATGTAAAAGGTCTGAAAGTGTAACCGTTGCTGGTTCTAAAACTTTGTTCTCAGGAGCGGAAGAATCTTGTTTAATTAACCTACCCAGCTCCTGTTTAAGTGTTTCCTTATTATGAATCGTGGCGTTATCATCAATGATGTTCATCATTTGCTCTAAATGGACATCAAGTGGAATCACCCCACTGGTTTCAGTCATCACTTGTTTTCGTAAACGTAGCTTCTCCTCTTCATCCATTAAGGATGAAATAATAAACAGCTTTTTCCCCGTTTCAACATATATAGGCGAGAATACGAGATCATAATGGAGGCTGTAAGATTGGAATTCTCTTACAGACAATGCCTCTAAAAAAACAAACTCGGGAAATAGATCATCTAGCTGAGAGAGCATTAATCGAGAGATGGCTACTCCATTCGGGCAAACGACCACGGCTTTTATTTTTTCTTGTAAACTATCGCCTTGTTTTGTAAGCCAGCCTCCTAAAAACATGGTTAAATACATGGCCTCATGGTCAGGAATGGATTCACCTATAAGATTCTCCAATGGTTTCAGCGCAATCTTAGCAATGTGGTGTAGCTCATCAAATTCTGGGCTCGTAGTTTGGTGTCCTTCATTGACATGTGTAAGCTTATATTTGATGCGATAATAAGCAGGTTTTGTGTGAAGCATTAACTTGTTTAGCAGCTGTTCCTTGTTTTTAAGAAAAATGCACGATCGTTTTTCAAACAGTTCAAGCATTTCATTTAAGGCCTCTCGTAGCTCAGGAATAACGTCATCTGAAATACTTTCAGACCAATAGACATTCGTTGAAAGCAAGTGGAGGGTAATGAACAGCCGATCACTAATTGGTACATTTCCTGCATCATCAAGTATTCGTTCTGTCGCACGGTACTCTTTCGTATCAGAGAGTTCATCATAATGAATGTTAAATGAATCAATGGTCTTGGATTTTTTAATTCGTCGTAAGATAAATGCTAAAATATAGGGCATGGCTTCGATTTTGGTGTCTGTGAATTTAAGACCTAGCTCTGCTTCAACACAGTCTATTTTGTGTTGAAAGCTGACTAATTCAGAAGAAGACAAGTTGGTAGCTTGAATAACATAACTTTTTCCATGGTGGATGTTTAAACAGCTCTCAATTAATGAAATAAATAGATTACGTATGGAGAATTCTTTGCCTGACAACTCGTAGCCATATCGTCTGGAATACTCAATTTGTATTTGAAATTGATCAGCATGTAATTGAGCTTTTTTTAAGTCATTTAAAATCGTGTTTTTGCTAAACTTTAATTCGCTTGTGAAATGAAGCAAAGATAATTCCTCATCACGACAGATCAGCATCAAAAGAATCATGATCACTCGTTCATCTTCAGATGGGATGATTTCTTTTAGCTCATTTGTACCTTCAGCACGAATCGTGGATGAAAGCATAGGGCTAACAATAAAGGCCCCCTTTTTTGTCCGTGTTATTCTAGGTAGGTTTTGACTATCAAGCCAATCATTGATTTTATCAAAGCTGTATTTGAGCTGACGTCGATTGAGCTGATGTTTCTTTTCAAGGTCTAAGCTCTTAAGAGCAGGATTTGATACGACTTCATTTAGTAAATTCCTACTTCGGCTGTCAAGATAGATGATGTCGCCCCCCCTTCCATATTTTTAGTCTATCATTGCGAAAAATGGTTTTGTATACGCTTTCATCACACTCTGTTGATTAGTTAATTGTCACATATTGTGATGAAGATACTATTCGTTTTGCTTTCGTCTTTTTTTTCGCTAGGTGATCATGTAGTATGGGAATCAGATAGATACATAAAAATAGAGGAGCGTTTGTAAATGTTAAATAAAGCACGATTAGGCTTAATAGGAGCTTTCATGCTTGTCATTGTTAGTGGCTGTGGAACCTCTGACCCTGAATTAGAAGAAACAGGTTCACCAGATGGACAAGGTGAAAGTACTGAATCACATGGCGAAGTGTCTATTGTGACCATGACAATGGAAAACGGAGATGAAGTAGTAATGGAGCTGTATCCTGAAGTCGCTCCAATTACCGTTGATAACTTTGTAACGTTAGCAGGGGACGGTTTTTATGATGGATTAACCTTTCATCGTGTCATTCCAGGATTTATGGTGCAAGGTGGAGATCCTGAGGGAACAGGCACTGGGGGACCAGGTCATTCCATTGAAGGAGAATTCTCGAGCAATGGATTTGAAAATGATTTAGCACACGAGCGAGGAGTGCTTTCAATGGCCAGAAGCCAAGATCCTGATTCTGCTGGTTCACAGTTTTTTATCATGGTTGAAGATACTCCAAGCTTGGATGGAGATTATGCAGCCTTCGGGAAAGTGATTGAAGGTATGGAGTATGTGGATGAGATTGTTTCTGTTGATACAGACGGACGAGACATGCCTGTGGAAGGACAAGAACAGGTGATAGAGAGTATGACAGTAGAGTAATAGAGAAAAGAAAGAGAGCACCATTTTGTAACCGTATAGCTACAAAGTGGTGCTCTTTCTATATGTGATTATTTGATAGGAACACGTATGTCTTTTTCATAGAAAAAGAAAGGATAGGCTCTTTCAGGCAGCGTTAGGTTTCCAACCGGAAGATAATCAAGCCTTTGAAAAAGCGCTTGTGCTTTTTGATTTAAAGAGTAGGTGTCCACCTTTATTGACTTGAACCCTTTAGATCTTGCATAGGCCTCCGCGTAGTCAATCAGCTCTGAGGCAATCCCTTTTTTGCGTATCGTTGGATCAACCACTAAGCGATGAAATATTAAGGTAGTCTCTAGGGGTTGTTCCCACTCGAACTTATTATATGCATCTGAAAAGTCACAATCGATTGTAATGGATCCTATTACCTTATTATTAGTCACTTTAACAAAAAGCGTTCCATTATCAATATCTTTTTGAAAATGTTCTGGTAAAGGATAGGTCTCATTCCATTGGTCATTTTGTTCCTCAGCCATAATCTTAATTGTATGGTTTACAATGCTCATTAAGTATTGAATATCATCTGATTGAGCTTCTCGAATCATTTCCAATCACCTCGTGCTAAATCTATGTTGTTTCTTCATCATTACAGGTGCGGTTCAAATTGACAAGAAATAAGCATCTTTATCAATGAAAAGGACTAGGTAGTAGGCGATAGTCTTTCAAACATTAACGAATAAAACTCTTCTATTAGTGCAGGAATACGCTCCGGCGAGAGTAACTGGGTTATACGTAAGCCATATGAATACGTAAGGAACGAGGAAGCAGTATGATCCGCATCAATCGTTGAATCAATGACTCCACCCTCTTGCCCTGCCTGAATCCAGCTGCTCGCTTGTTTTTCGCTAAATTGATAAAATTCGTCTAACACCTTTTGTACTGAAGGATTTTCTTTTTTGCTAAGTAAATAGATGAATATGGGATTTGATACATCTTCCTTGTTAAGAAAGTAAGTCAATCCTTCAGCAATGATTTTTAGTGGTTTTGACAGATCTACACACTCTTCATTTAAAATCTCCCAAAAAGATTTATCAATATCTGCAATGTTTTTTTGGAGCATCAAGCCAAATAATTCATCTTTACTTTTAACGTAATGATAGATGGCTCCTTTTGAAACATCGGCCTTTTCCATGATCATTTTTAATGTTGTATGGGCACAGCCATATTCTTTAATAAGAGACTCCGTCTGCTTAAGAATATGAATAAGATTAGAGGTGTAATGAGGTTGTTGAGACATTCGGATCGATCCTCTCTTGACTATTGACAAACCGGCGGTCGGTATTGTACATTCAAAACAGACTGTTGGTTTGTTTTGAATGTAGCAGTTAATAAGTGTTCCTGTCAAATGATACTTGGAGGTGCTATTAATGAAGAAGAACCGTGTGGCTGTTAAACCAGACGCCCCATTAGCTGTTTTTATAATTGGTGTAAAAATTAACAAGCTGTGGGCTGTGCATTCGTGGCTAAAAAGTGTATTGGCGATGAAGCCAATGGTAGATGAGTTATATAGAAACAAGGAAGAACTAGGTTTCTATCATACGGAGTATTATCTTTCATGGCGTGGGGTTACGCTCGTGCAATATTGGAAGTCTAATGAGGCCATTATGTCTTATTCAAGAGGGAAGAAGCACACAAAAGCATATAAACTTTTTTATCAAACGGCAGCAGCAAATACCAGTCTTGGCATCTTTCATGAAGCCTACTCTATAGAGCCTAATCAATATCATTCTCTATATGTAAACATGCCTGAATCTGGGCTTTTGAAGGCACTAGAGAACAATTGATTATTAGCCATTGGAACGCTTTACCTCCTCATTCGTAGACTTATTATTACGAGTGAAGGGGTGTGAGGGGATGGAGCTTTATATCAAGCAAAGAGTATTTTCATTCAGAGACCAATTCTCTGTGACAGATGCTCAGGGAAATCAGCTATACGAAGTACAAGGCAAAGCCTTTTCCTTTGGTGACCAATTAACTCTTACAGAAATAAACGGAGCAAATCAAATCGCGATTAAACAAAAATTAGCTTCTTGGATGCCTCGATACATGATTGAACAGGATAACAGAGTGATATTTGAAGTCGTAAAGAAGTTTTCTTTTTTTAAAACAAGCTTTGATATTTTGCCCTCTAATTGGACAGTGGAAGGCGAGATTTTTAAACATCACTATAGCTTAAAGGACGGTACCAAAGAGCTAATGCTTGTCAAAAAAGAATGGCTCACATGGGGAGATACCTATCATGTCACCATCCATGATGAAGAGTTGGTGTTACCTTGCTTAGCCATAATGATAGTCCTAGATATGGTGCTTCACAACAACAAAAAAAATCAACATAATAATATGCATCACAATACTATGCATCACCACCATCATTGATTATGCAGGGGATAGCTGCCTTAGATCATGAATTGTAGATCTTCGTTTTTCCTAATACGCGCAATATAAGAATAAAAGAAAGTCAAAGCTCCATTATCAAAGGTGAGAAACATTAACTCTTAAAAACTTGTTTAAAAGATATTAAAAAACTAGTATTCATGACAAAATTATTATACTAATAGAAAAGCTGAGCAATGTTGGAGTCTCTCCATTCATTTTTCGGCTTTTTTGTTGTACAAACAAGGACATGGAAGGGGTAGAGGTTGTCTGAATTTCGGTTCTTCGGCTGCCGCTCCCGAAAATGGGGGCACTTACCCGAGGAAAGGTAATGAGCTAACTCGACTCCGTCGATTTATCTCATTAAACCTTTTAATCGAGGCCACTGAAAAAGAAGCATTATATTGAAATGAACCTTATTTCAAATCAAAAACAACCTTGATTTCCTTAAATAGGAATGGTGGTCATTTGTTTAATCCGAAACAAACAGAACGAGTCTGAAGACATCGAAGGGGTGGTTTTCCACTTCGAGGGCTGAGGCCGTTCCCGCGGAAAGCACAGGGTTCTCCTGTAGCGGCGCTATTCAACTCATTCTTACATGACTTTTTCAGTGGTCTCCTTTTTATCCCCCAGATGTCGGCGGTCCATTCTAATGTAGCGTCTTGGTCCGTCTTTTTATCTCTAAGACTAGCTCTGTCAGTCTCTTTTGAATTCCCTTCGTCAATAAATATGACAAAGTACATGCATATTTTCTGGAAATCACTTCATTTATCGACGCTGTTTGCATAGGATAAAACACCTTAACATAGCTAAACGTCCATGAAGCATACAAGCTGTTGTCTAATGAGTGGGGTTTAGAGAGGAGGCGAGGCAGATGAAGCTTGAGATCAAAAATATAGAGAAGTCCTTTTATAAAGAAGGAATCAAAACAGAGGTCTTAAAGCCAACAAACATTCAAATAGAAAAAGGGACCTTTGTTAGTGTTGTTGGACCAAGTGGATGCGGGAAATCCACTCTTTTTAATATTATAGCGGGTCTCATGCAACCATCTTCTGGAGATGTATTGATTGATGGTAAGAGTAGTTTGGATCAAAAAGGTCGAGTGGGCTACATGCTGCAAAAGGATTTGCTGCTTCCGTGGAGATCAATTATTCATAACATCATTCTAGGCCTTGAGGTAAAGGGAGTTCCTAAAAAGAGGGCAATCGAGAGGGCGATGCCACTATTAGAGCGATATGGATTAAAGGGCTTTGAGCATCATTTTCCTAGTGAATTATCTGGAGGGATGAGACAACGTGCAGCTTTACTCAGAACGTTTCTATATGATGCGGATATTATGCTCTTAGATGAGCCCTTTGCGGCATTAGATGCACAAACAAAGGGCCAGATGCAGATCTGGTTATTACGCATGTGGGAGGATGTTCAAAAGACCATCCTATTTGTCACTCATGACATTGATGAGGCCTTGTATCTATCAGATGTGATTTATGTGCTGTCTGCACGTCCAGGGGAGGTTAAATCTGTGTTAACTGTTGAACTAGAGCGTCCTAGATCTCGAGAAGTCCTTTTAACTACAGAGTTCTTGGAGATGAAACGGACCTTATATGAGCTGCTGTCTCAGGAGGAAAGTAGGGAGGATGGACATGGTTACAACAAGCCTAAAGAAGATCAAGGCGGGTGATGGAGCAGAAGAAGGGATAAACACAAAACGATTTATTCTATGGACGGTTATTGGACGCTGTTTGGTGGGATTATTATTGCTTGTGGTCTGGGAAGGCGGTGTCAGGCTTGGTTGGGTGGATTCATATTATTGGAGTTCACCTTTTATCATTGTTGAAAAAGGCTGGTTTCAACTGACACAAAGCACATTGCTCGATGATTTACTCTTTACCTCAGGGGCAACGATATATGGATTTTTACTCGGTACAGTGATCGGTGCAGTAATCGGACTTTCCTTTTGGTGGTCGAAACTGTATGCAGCGATAAGCGAGCCTTATATCGTAGCCTTTAACGCTATTCCAAAGCTGGCACTTGCACCGGTACTCGTCATATTAATTGGAATTGGTTTCTCCTCAAAGGTGGTGCTTGCATTTAGTATGACCGTGATTGTAACAGCGCTGGCGGCATACAGTGGTGTGAAGCAGATGGATTCAGATATGGAGAAGCTGCTCTATTCGTTAGGAGCTAAACGGTACCATGTCTTTATGAAGGTTGTCATTCCATCTTCTCTACCATGGATCATCAGTAGCTTACGCATAAATATTGCCCTTGCGTTGGCAGGGACCATTGTTGGTGAATTTATTGCTTCACGCCAAGGAATTGGTCGAATGATTCTGTATGCTGGCCAAATTCATGATATAGATCTGGTTTGGGTTGGTGTCACCGTTTTATCACTCCTCGCATTATTTATGTATTGGTTTGTTGGTCATATTGAGCGCTGGTTACTCAAAAAAATCGGGCAGGAGCCATAAGGAGGCAAGGAAATATGAAGAAGGTTCAATGGAAATCATTACTTTTAGGTGGTTTATGTGCTGGTGTCTTAGGTCTGATAGGCTGTAGTGATAGTGGAGAAGAATTAAAGAAGGTCTCTATAGCTGAACCAGCGCATTTAACAGGGTACCTGCCACTATATTTAGCCATAAGCGAAGGGTACTTTGAAGAGGAAGGGCTTGAGGTAGAAGTGGTGACTGCTGCCGGAGGGGCACACGTGACGACGCTTGTGAGTGGAGAGGTTTGGGCAAACATTGCTGGACCGGATTCGAATGAGCTAGCCAATGATGGAAGCAGTGACCCCATTGTTGCCGTCGCTAATGTGGTCAATCGTGCTAATGTCTATCTAATGGCAGAAAAGGGTACCGCCCCTGCGGATGATTCTGAGGAAGCATTGGCTGAGTTTTTTAAAGGGAAAAATATTGCTGCAAGTAGATACGGAGGAAGCCCAAATCTATTGACCAGGTCTCTATTGATTGATTTAGGAATTGATTTGGAGCAGGACGTAACCCTAGAAGAGCCAGCTGATGTGACCGCTGTATTAGCATTAGTTGAGCAGGGCACATCTCAAATTGCAAATGGGGCAGAGCCAACCATTACAGAAGGAATGAATAAAGGTGTATGGGAAGAGCCATTCTTTGGCTTTCCATCACTAGGAGATTATCCGTACTCTGTGATAAGTGTAAAGCAGTCAACGATAGATGAAGAGGCAGAAGATGTAGAAGGATTTGTGAAAGCCATTCTGCGTGGTTTAGAAACTGTATACGAGGATCCCGAACTAGCAGAAGAAGTATTAAGAGCCGAATTCCCATCCTTAAGTGATGAACAAATTGAAGCAACCCAACAGCGTGCCTACACAGATGAGCACTGGAGCAAAGACGGCATCATCACCGAAGAAGCACTAGCCAAAACAATGGAAGTCCTAAAGAAAACAGGCATCTACGACCAACCATACTCCTATGAAGATATGGTTGATATGCAGTTTGTGGAGGAGTGATAAAAGAGTTGGGATCTTAAAATTCTAGGAGAGTAGAGATTAATTAGCGGAAGGAGAACCCGTAGACTCCTGCGGAACAGAACGAGTCTGAAGACATCGAAGTGGTGGTTTTCCACTTC
>NZ_VLXZ01000029.1 GCF_007293315.1 Alkalicoccobacillus porphyridii | reverse complement strand
GGAGCCACGGGAGCGACCGGAGAGCCAGGGCCAACGGGAGCCACGGGAGCGACCGGAGAGCCAGGGCCAACGGGAGCGACCGGAGAACCAGGAGCCACGGGAGCCACGGGAGCGACCGGAGAACCAGGACCGACAGGAGCCACGGGAGCGACCGGAGAACCAGGACCAACGGGAGCCACAGGAGCGACCGGAGAACCAGGACCAACGGGAGCCACCGGGGCCACTGGATCAACAGGTCCTGCTGCTGTCACACCTAACAGTATGTCTGCCGTAAATACGACGGGAGGATTACTGGCTGTAGTATTAGGTGGAACGCCAGTACCGTTACCAGGGGTACAGAGCTTAGATGGATTTATAGCAGATGGCACCTCCACATTATTTACTGTTCCAGTAACTGGTAGATACTATATCACTTATAGAATAAACTTAACTGCGGGATTATTAGTTGGGGCACAGGCAGTTGCAGGTGGGACCCCTATTCCTGGCACAATTATTTCTCCAGTTTTAACTTTGAGTAGCTTTGAAGCAGATATAATTACAACTTTAACTGCGGGAACACAGATTGGTCTTCAGTTGTTTGGTGTAGTTGCAGCAGCAACTTTACAAGCAGGAGTTGGAGCGTCCTTAGTAGTAATAAGAGTAGAGTAAATGTGAACAAAACTTTTAAAAAGAAGTCCACGTTTTTTACGAGGGCTTCTTTTTTTTGTTTCAATATATGTGGATGAACGTTTTAGATTATGTGTTTATAGGTAAATGGTAATTCAATTTATCGAGAAAAGAATAAATATATAACATCTTATGAGGAGAGGAGGTAATTATCATAATTAATAGAATTGTAAATGGTGGATTTGAATCAGGAAGCCTTTCCCCATGGATAGGGTTAAATGCTGAAGTCACTTCTTTATATAGTCATACCGGTTTTTATAGTTTGTTGTTTAATAATACTTTTACTAATTCTTATATTTATCAAATAACAAATATAATACCAGGCGAAACATATCAATTTTATGCCTCGATCTCTAAAGTTTCTGATTCATTAAGCGCCACACCTTTAACATTATCTGTGAATTATTATGATGTGGGCTTTAATTTTATTGAATATGGAATAATTATAAGTATTCCACCTCAAAATGTACCAAGTGTTAGTACTAACACTTGGCTAGAAATATCTCAAACTACATTTACTGTCCCTTTAGGAGCAAGTCAGGCATTAGTTTTAATCAATTGTCTTCCGCAAGTAAATGCTTCGGACATGCTAATTGATGATATTGGTTTATTAACCTTAGATGGTCCTCCTATTCCGACCGGTCCACCTGGCCCAACCGGTCCTACTGGAGCGACAGGAGCAACGGGAGCAACGGGAGCCACCGGACCGACCGGGGTAACCGGAGCGACAGGAGCGACAGGAGCAACCGGAGTAACAGGGCCAACAGGAGCAACCGGAGCCACGGGAGCAACAGGAGCAACCGGAGTAACTGGAGCCACGGGAGAAACGGGTCCAACAGGAGCAACAGGAGCAACAGGGCCAACAGGGCCAACAGGAGCAACCGGAGCGACAGGAGCGACAGGAGCCACGGGAGTAACCGGAGCGACAGGGGCCACGGGAGCTACCGGGCCAACCGGAGCAACTGGGGTAACGGGAACGACCGGAGCGACGGGAACAACGGGAACAACCGGAGCAACAGGGCCAACGGGAGCGACAGGGGCCACGGGAGCGACAGGGCCAACCGGAGCCACCGGGGCAACAGGAGCAGCGGGAGCAACAGGAGCAACGGGAACGACCGGAGCCACGGGAGCAACAGGGCCAACCGGAGCCACGGGAACAACCGGAGCAACAGGAGCAACAGGGCCAACAGGAGCAACTGGAGCGACAGGAGCAGCAGGTCCAACCGGAGTAACCGGAGCGACCGGAGCCACGGGAGAAACGGGTCCAACAGGACCGACCGGAGCCACCGGAGTGACCGGAGCAACTGGGGCGACAGGGCCAACGGGAGCCACGGGAGCAACAGGACCAACAGGAGCAACGGGAGTAACGGGAGTAACAGGAGCAACGGGAGCAACAGGAGTAACAGGAGCAACGGGAGCAACAGGAGCAACAGGAGCAACAGGAGCAACGGGAGCAACAGGAGCAACAGGGCCAACGGGAGCGACAGGGGCCACGGGAGCGACAGGGCCAACCGGAGCCACCGGGGTAACCGGACCAACCGGAGCCACCGGGGCAACAGGAGCAGCGGGAGCAACAGGAGCAACGGGAACGACCGGAGCCACGGGAGCAACAGGGCCAACCGGAGCCACGGGAACAACCGGAGCAACAGGAGCAACAGGGCCAACAGGAGCAACTGGAGCGACAGGAGCAGCAGGTCCAACCGGAGTAACCGGAGCGACCGGAGCCACGGGAGAAACGGGTCCAACAGGACCGACCGGAGCCACCGGAGTGACCGGAGCAACTGGGGCGACAGGGCCAACGGGAGCCACGGGAGCAACAGGACCAACAGGAGCAACGGGAGTAACGGGAGTAACAGGAGCAACGGGAGCAACAGGAGCCACGGGAGCAACAGGAGCAACAGGAGCAACAGGAGCAACAGGAGCCACAGGGCCAACCGGAGCGACAGGGGCCACAGGAGTCACCGGAGCAACCGGAGCAACGGGAGCGACAGGGCCAACGGGAGCGACAGGAGCAACGGGGGCCACGGGAGCAACCGGAGCAACAGGGCCAACAGGAGAGACAGGAGCAACCGGAGCAACCGGAGCCACAGGGGCAACCGGAGCGACCGGAGCAACCGGAGCAACCGGGGCAACCGGAGCCACAGGGGCAACCGGAGCGACCGGAGCAACGGGGGCCACGGGAGCCACCGGAGCAACAGGGCCAACAGGAGAGACAGGAGCAACAGGAGCAACCGGGGCAACCGGAGCCACAGGAGTCACAGGAGTCACAGGAGCCACAGGGCCAACAGGAGAGACAGGAGCAACCGGGGCCACCGGAGCCACAGGGCCGACAGGAGCAACAGGAGCCACAGGGCCGACAGGAGCAACAGGAGCCACAGGGCCGACAGGAGCAACAGGAGCCACAGGGCCAACAGGAGCAACTGGAGCGACAGGAGCAGCAGGTCCAACCGGAGTAACCGGAGCGACCGGAGCCACGGGAGAAACGGGTCCAACAGGACCGACCGGAGCCACCGGAGTGACCGGAGCAACTGGGGCGACAGGGCCAACGGGAGCCACGGGAGCAACAGGACCAACAGG
>NZ_VLXZ01000299.1 GCF_007293315.1 Alkalicoccobacillus porphyridii | reverse complement strand
ACTGTGACCAGTCTTTGCCAGGGCGGCGGTTTTTGCAGGCAGCGACCGCAGGGAAGATGGGAGTGTGTGGCGGGTAATCCACATTGTGGGCATAACGTTTTATCTGTGCGGGTGGCGCGTGAACAGACCGAACAAATCCCCCAATGACCTAACGCCAGTGGCATTCGGCATAGCCAGCATAATCCCGGTACTGTTAGCATATGTTCATCCTTGTAAGTCAAAAGAGAACAATAGCGGATGAATAACATCTGGTGGC
>NZ_VLXZ01000298.1 GCF_007293315.1 Alkalicoccobacillus porphyridii | reverse complement strand
GTTGCCAAAGATGATGCCTGGTTTCGTTACTTGCAGGTATTGCTTAAACATCATAACCGCCGCTCTTAGTGCATCATCATGTTGTAGTTGAGGTTCCACATAATCCAGATGGAGGCTACAACCAGGATAGCGATGATTAGCACGGTGAAGACAAACGCCGTCATGTTCCAGCCTTCATCTGATTTGGTATTCATGTGCAGGAAGCACACCAGATGCACCAGAACCTGTACCACTGCCATTGCCAGGATTGTTCCCAG
>NZ_VLXZ01000297.1 GCF_007293315.1 Alkalicoccobacillus porphyridii | reverse complement strand
CTAGGTGCAGCGGTGGAGTGCCGCGCCCTAGATGGCGAGAGTCCAGTAGCCGCAGGCATCACTAGCTTACGCTCTGACCCGAGTAGCATGGAGCACGTGGAATCCCGTGTCAATCAGCAAGGACCACCTTGCAAGGCTAAATACTCCTGGGTGACCGATAGTGAAGTAGTACCGTGAGGGAAGGGTGAAAAGAACCCCCATCGGGGAGTGAAATAGAACATGAAACCGTAAGCTCCCAAGCAGTGGGAGGAGACCAT
>NZ_VLXZ01000296.1 GCF_007293315.1 Alkalicoccobacillus porphyridii | reverse complement strand
GTTCTATATCCAGCGCGTGAACGGTAAAAATGTAGCGATGAGTTTCGCCTTTCGGCGGTGCTGCGCCATCGTACCCGGTTTTACCAAAGTCGGTACGCGTCTGCAAAACGCCGTCTGGCATTGCTACCAGACCAGAGCCAAACCCTTGCGGTAATACGCGGGTATCAGCGGGTAAGTTAACAACTAGCCAGGGCCACCAGCCGGAGCCGGTTGGCGCATCCGGGTCGTAGCAGGTGACAACAAAACTTTTCGTTCCA
>NZ_VLXZ01000295.1 GCF_007293315.1 Alkalicoccobacillus porphyridii | reverse complement strand
ACAACCTAAGATAGTTAGATTGAGGTATAGTTCAGCTTGGATTATCGTTCTATTTGGCCATTAAGAGTATAGCAAAAGGCTCTTTATTTACTTGAACAAATTTAGTTCTTTCAATTTCCTTGCTTATCAGTACAAAATTCAACCACTGTTATATAGCTTTTTCAGTTTAAATTGTTTCAGGTAAATCAAAAAGCAAGTATCAAGGATTGTACTATTTGTATATGGAATCTGTCTCTGTAACAAATTCCAAATCACAG
>NZ_VLXZ01000294.1 GCF_007293315.1 Alkalicoccobacillus porphyridii | reverse complement strand
CAGATTCACTTTCTTCTTCTCGATTGTAATAATCTGAATAGTTCACCAATTCATTAATCATCACGTTTTTAATGAACAAAAGATTGTAAGTCTTAGCAGACATGTAGAAACAGTATACTAAGCTTCAACTAAAACCATAAATCAACTCAATTATGTAACTAACTAAGCTAATACAAGACCATGAAAATGCTAGAGTCAACTGTTAACCGGTGCAAGGCAATAATTGATGGTGCAGGGATGATGAACATCGATATATG
>NZ_VLXZ01000293.1 GCF_007293315.1 Alkalicoccobacillus porphyridii | reverse complement strand
TAAACGCAGCTCCGGGCTCATGCTGTCCAGGTTATTAAATAACCAGCGCAGATAGCCCGGATCGCGTTCGGCAACGTCGGAAACCGCTTTGCCACGGTATTTGCCAAAGGTGAAGGTCGTCATCAACGACGGACGTCCGGTGATATCGGCCATCTGTTCTGCCGTCCAGCCGGAGGTGTTCATAATATCGATAAGCAACGCGGCGGTGATATAACAGTCATACAACGCGCGGTGATGATGCAGGCCCGGCGGCGTCTG
>NZ_VLXZ01000292.1 GCF_007293315.1 Alkalicoccobacillus porphyridii | reverse complement strand
AATTCCGGCGCCGGCAGCGGGCGCGAGAAGTAATAACCCTGCATTTCGTCGCAGCCCTGGTGGCGCAGGTAGTCGAGCTGCTCGGCCGTCTCCACGCCTTCGGCGATCACGGACAGGCGCAGGTTGTGCGCCAGCGCGATGATCGAGGCCACGATCGCGGCGTCGTTGGCATCGTGGGTGATGTCGTTGACGAAAGAGCGGTCGATCTTGAGCACGTCGATGGGGAAGCGCGACAGGTAGGAGAAGCTCGAGTAGCCG
>NZ_VLXZ01000291.1 GCF_007293315.1 Alkalicoccobacillus porphyridii | reverse complement strand
CAACCAATCCCCCCAAAACGCGCGCATTTGGTCGCTTTACCCACGCAGGCAGCTACACCACCACGATCACTCGCCCTACTCTCTTTCGTTCGTATCTTAATGAACAACTTACGTTGCTGTATCAGGATTATGGTGCGCATATCTCAGTGCAACCCTCGCAGCATGAAATCCCTTATCCTTATGTCATCGATGGCTCTGAATTGACACTTGATCGCTCAATGAGCGCTGGGTTAACTCGCTACTTCCCGACAACAGAAC
>NZ_VLXZ01000290.1 GCF_007293315.1 Alkalicoccobacillus porphyridii | reverse complement strand
CTGACCGATACCAACCGGAATGGTGTCACCCTGATACCACGGTTTTTTAAAGCGTTTCTGTTTCCATTCGCGGGTAGGCATGTTGCCGGAACGTTCTTCCGCCAGGTCGATACCGGTGTAATGACCATAACCGAATTTACCCATCCATTCGGAGAGGCGATCGATCCCCATATCGTAGGCCACCTGATAGAAGAAGGTATCCGCAGATTCTTCCAGCGATCTTGTGACATTCAGACGCCCGTGGCCCCATTTTTTCCA
>NZ_VLXZ01000028.1 GCF_007293315.1 Alkalicoccobacillus porphyridii | reverse complement strand
CTCTCTTATCGGCGGGAGGAGCTCTTTATCGGCGCGGAGGACTCTCTTATCGGCGGGAGGAGCTCTTTATCGGCGCGGAGGACCAAGAACGAATCATGAGCCGACCTCTATCCATATGCTCAAAAACCAAAAAAGCATGGTGCGCAGGCACCATGCTTCATACTGTAGTCAAATTGACTGGCAGCATCGATATTATTTTTCTGTTGTAAGATACACGGAACGAGCGATATCTGCCATTTCGTCTGTTTCAAGATCCGATGAGGCTAAATAGAATTCCATTCCGTTGTTCGTCCACATGAGAGCGTCATTTGTTTGAACACCCACGGTAAAGCCTAAATCGACTGGCTGCCCCTCATACATATTAATTGAAGTGGAGGCAGGGACAACTTCTACTTGCTTCTGTATTAGTGTAAAGGACTTGTCACCTGTATATTGCTGTACAAAGCTAATACCTTCGTCTGTTTCCACCTCTTTAGATTGACCTGAGCTAGTGCCATCTGGAACATAGGATGGATAATAAATCGCCAATTCAGATGTCGGTTCACTCATTGTTGGCTCAGATAGCTGCGCGCCTGTCATATTATGGTCCATATCAAAGGCGTTGTCATCAAATGACGCATTCTTATCAAACTCTGAGAATGTTAACGATACGAGTGGAGATTGCTCCGCATCAAGGATTTCAACTTTTGCTGGAGTTAAATCTTTTTTGTTTAAGTAGATTTGCTGTTTATTTAAATTCTTGTTTTGGTAATTAGTTGCTGTTTCAAAGACATAATAGTTGTCGTCCTGGGAGAATGTTCTTTCTTGATCCGTCAGAATATCCGCAATTAATGACTCATACAAATAGCTTTGGCTTGTCGTCTTTGGCCAATCGCTTTGGAATCGGAAGCTCTTATTTAACGCAGGTGTTAACACAAAGACACCATCATCATTTCTCAGGATGATTTGGCTTTGGTCCTTTTCTTTATTATTCAGCATGACCCGGTAAAAGCCTTCCTTCTTATGCCATACCTCAACATCATATGTTTGCGGTTCGTTACCTGTCTCCAGCTGCATCGTCGCCTTTGTCTTATAGCCCGACAAATCCTCTAACGTTGTACCTAGATCTTCTAATACGTCCTCCTGTGATTTCTCGCCACACGCTGCCAATATCAAAGTCATTAGAAGTCCAACCATCAATAACCAGCTGACTCGTTTCATACCCTCACCCCTTCGTCTCATTTGCCGCTAATTAGAGACATCCCCGTCCAATTGACGAGCTGTTCCCCATCGCACTACAACTATATGAGACAACCTCGGTGAATATGCAGACGAGTCCTAAAGCTTGCTAGCCTCTTATTTAACCTTCTATAATTACCTGAGCAGTCGCATAGGCTTGACTATGGGAAATCGATACATGGATGATTCCAGAGGTAGGTCCAGTCATGATGGGTTTCCCATCTTTTTGGTTTAAAATCTCGATGTCTTTCCAGGAGATCCCCTTCTGCCCAACCGCTTTCACAAACGCTTCTTTTGCCGCAAATCGACCAGCTATAAACTCTATTTTCCGAGTTTGCGGTTTGGTCGCAGCTTTTTCACGTTCAGCAATCGTTAAGATACGCTCCTCAAATCGAGGATTTCGTTTCAGTGCTTTTTCAATTCTGCTAAGTTCAATAATATCAATACCAATACCCTGAATCATGTACACACCTCATCTAATCGTATATTATAAAATTGGTTACTTTAGGAGGTCACAAATGTTTATACGAAACGAAAGCTTCTATTCATTCAGAAAAAATTATCCCGTCATTACCACACTTGTAGCCATTCATCTGATCCTATTTTTATGGATGAATTTATTTCCATTTGGTGATTGGATTCGAGCCTTGGGGGTTGGGAGCAACTATCATGTACTTATGGGAGAGTATTGGAGGCTTGTCACTCCTATTTTTCTTCATGTCAGCTTAACTCATGTCGTGTTTAACTCATTTTCATTGGTGATTTTTGGTCCGGCCATCGAAAGAATTCTAGGCACAGTTAAGTTTTTGACCGTCTATCTTCTTACGGGAATTCTCGCCAACATTGCTACATTATTTTTGGGGGAAGTATATTATTTACACTTAGGAGCATCCGGCGCGATTTTTGGTGTCTTTGGTGTATTAGCTTATATGATTTGGGCGAGACGCGACCTCATCGATCGAGCCAACTCTCAGCTGGTCATAATCATCATCATTATTGCGTTAATTATGACGTTTGTAAACCCGGGCATTAATATCCTGGCCCACTTATTTGGCTTCATCGCTGGCATGGCCCTTGCCCCATTATTCCTAATAGGCGCCAAACCCTATACCCAGCGCCACTACACCCGCCCAGGCGATCAGGACGAACCAAGCTTCAATCCAAACCGCTGGGCCAATCAAGAGCAACGAAAGAAAAAGAAGAAACTCATGTGGATCATCATCGCTATCGTCGCAGTCACCCTCTTCGGCATACGTCATTTCGGAGGATAACCATTAAAAGCTCCTGTCTAAATGCAGGAGCTTTTTTATTATTTTTTGAAACGCGTGGACGAAAATGGAGGACCGACACCTGCGTGATGAAAAGGAGGTCACTAAAAAAATTATTTGAACTTAGCTCATTTGCGTCGCTACAGGAATCTCCATGGGTACGGCCTCAAGTAGGGCGCTACTTCTTCAATGTTGGTCTGCCACGTGCTGTCCCAGTGAAGCTTCGTTTTCTCCTTACGCGTACATTCCAATTTAAGTCGATTGGCTGCGCTTACTGGCTTCCGCGCACGCACTCCGCTTTTTCGCGCAGCACATTGTAATTTTTGCGCATTTTCGGTTTTATCGCGCACTGGCTTGATATTTCCGCGCATGACCCGATGTTTTTCGCGCATTTTAATTTTTTTCGCGCATCCCCTACCTATTTTCGCGCATTTTCCATCTGTGGAGTGGAGATGGTGGTGGATTGGCTATGCTTACCGACTTAAACGCACGTGGGTTTAGATATTCTTCCGGTGGATTTCTTGCTAAGAGCTCCTGCTTCTTGCTGTATCATCTGCTTCTCTTGGTATTCAGGATTTTTTTCTTGGTGCAGCTTTTGCTTCTTGCTATATCATCAGATTGTCTTGGTATTCGGGTCTTTTCTCTTGCTATGAGCTCTTGCTTCTTGCTAAATCACCTGCTTCTCTTGGTGTGCAGGCTTTTTCTCTTGCTATGAGCTCTTGCTTCTTGCTATATCATCAGCTTGTCTTGGTATTCTGGCCTTTTCTCTTGCTATGAGCTCCTGCTTCTTGCTATATCATCAGCTTGTCTTGGTATTCTGGCCTTTTCTCTTGCTATGAGCTCTTGCTTCTTGCTATATCATCAGCTTGTCTTGGTATTCTGGCCTTTTCTCTTGCTATGAGCTCCTGCTTCTTGCTATAT
>NZ_VLXZ01000289.1 GCF_007293315.1 Alkalicoccobacillus porphyridii | reverse complement strand
TTAAAAAAAACAAAAGAAAACATTTTTCACAATAATAGGCGAGGAATAATCGGATTCAAGGTTTGCCATTTAAAAATTACATATTTTCTAAAAATTTATTTGAAAAAACAAAAAAAAAAGCACCGTGAAGCCGGTATAACATTTTCACTTGTTATTTAAAGTTAAAAGAAATCAACTGTTTAATACTTAGAAAAAAACAAAAAAAAGAAATTTCACAATAATAGGCGACGCATAATGGTACTTATGCGTCGCTAAATGT
>NZ_VLXZ01000288.1 GCF_007293315.1 Alkalicoccobacillus porphyridii | reverse complement strand
TATCGCAACACATCACGTTTATATCGCCGCTGATTGCCGCTGTTACGGATACTGGTAATCAACCCTTTACTTTCATAGAAATGCAGCGCCGATACCGCCACACCGCTGCGTTTCGCCACTTCGCCGGGGGTTAGCAGCGCTTTAATGCGGGGTAATTTCTTTTCCATAAATCGCTTTACCTCAAGTTAACTTGAGGAATTATACTCCCCAACAGATGAATTAACGAACTGAACACTGAAAAGAGGCAGATTTATGTCCC
>NZ_VLXZ01000287.1 GCF_007293315.1 Alkalicoccobacillus porphyridii | reverse complement strand
TACTGAACTACTTCGTAATGCACCATCTTATCTCTCCCCTTAACGCCGGGTGTCGCCTATGGCACCTCCGCAGGCAGTGCTGGCTACTGGTTTTTACAGTTGCTCGATAGAGTCACGCCCTCACAGTGGGCAGCAATAGGTGTGCTGGGTAGCCTGGTATTGGGCCTGCTGACTTACCTGATAAACCTTTATTTCAAGATTAAATAAGATATACGCAAGTCTGATAGAATTTAATAATGCCACCATCATTACGAAAAGC
>NZ_VLXZ01000286.1 GCF_007293315.1 Alkalicoccobacillus porphyridii | reverse complement strand
AGTTCCTGTGCCATCAGGGCGCGCACTTTTTCCAGGCATGCTGGGGTGTCGACGCCCGGACCGGTTGCGGCAACCTCAAATGTGCGGATGTTGATCCCCGCGCTCATCAACCGCAGCTGCTCCAGTGATTCTGCCTGCTCCTGCATGGACTCCGGTAACTGGCTGTAGTTTTGCAGCACATCGCGACGATAAGCGTAAATACCAACGTGTTTCAGGTAGCGCGCTTTTTCAGCATTACACGGATACGGAATAGGCGAAC
>NZ_VLXZ01000285.1 GCF_007293315.1 Alkalicoccobacillus porphyridii | reverse complement strand
CGATGGGCGCATAGGCCGCGCCGCACGCGGTTTTCGCGTCGGCTTTCCAGAGCAGCGGGGTGACCACGGTTTCGGTCGGGCCGTAGCCGTTGATCAGGTGCTGCGGTTTCAGCGCCTGGTGCGCCAGCTGGTAGGCCGCCTCGGGCACCGCGTCACCGCCGAAGCAGTAGATGCGCATGCTCGGTGCGTGACCATGAACGATGGCCTGCTCGGCCAGCTGTTGCAGGTAGGCCGGCGGGAAAGCGGCCACCGTCACGGC
>NZ_VLXZ01000284.1 GCF_007293315.1 Alkalicoccobacillus porphyridii | reverse complement strand
CAGGTGTTTCAAATAGCTGTTCTTTTTACGGAAATACTTATGAACTGGCTGGAATAAAGTGCAAGAAAATGTGACTACTACCTCATTTTTATCTGACATGATCTGTTGCCACTCGCTGCCAAATTGTCGCGCTAAAGCTGATTAGCACGGTGATATTTGATACTCTGGCAGACAGCAGAAATAACGGATTTAACCTAATGATGAATGACGGTAAGCAACAATCTACCTTTTTGTTTCACGATTACGAAACCTTTGGAAC
>NZ_VLXZ01000283.1 GCF_007293315.1 Alkalicoccobacillus porphyridii | reverse complement strand
CCTGGCATGTGGCGGCGCGAAGCGAACATGCGCTGGTGATTGCACCGACCGGCTCCGGGAAAACGCTGGCAGCATTTCTCTACGCCCTCGATCGGCTCTTCCGCGAAGGCGGCGAAGATACCCGCGAGGCGCATAAGCGTAAAACCTCACGCATCCTCTATATTTCACCGATAAAAGCCCTGGGCACCGACGTTCAGCGCAACTTGCAGATCCCGTTGAAGGGTATTGCCGATGAACGGCGGCGGCGCGGCGAAACGGA
>NZ_VLXZ01000282.1 GCF_007293315.1 Alkalicoccobacillus porphyridii | reverse complement strand
AGGGCATTTTTATCCGTATGCGTGACCACAATGGGTTGGGTAAAACCATCTATTTCAATGGATTTTTTCAGCAGTTTTTTTTCGGGTGGTGCCACGTTGTTTGGGTTGTAATCATTCGGCACAAGCTGATCATTTTTGACCCACAAAACACAATCTACCGGTTCTTCCCGAAAAGGACTTACCTGATGGATCGCCATGCGGATTTCATTAATCGCTTTGATGCGATCGTCTTCCGGCAAGCTGGCGAGAAATTGCGTTA
>NZ_VLXZ01000281.1 GCF_007293315.1 Alkalicoccobacillus porphyridii | reverse complement strand
ATGCTTTGCGGGAATATGGCTATAAATGTGTGCCCGCAATCGGCGAGCTACGCCAACCTGTCTGGCCTGCGGAGGTATACGGCAGTATTAGCCACTGTGGGACTACGGCATTAGCCGTGGTATCTCGTCAACCGATTGGCATTGATATAGAAGAAATTTTTTCTGTACAAACCGCAAGAGAATTGACAGACAACATTATTACACCAGCGGAACACGAGCGACTCGCAGACTGCGGTTTAGCCTTTTCTCTGGCGCTGACA
>NZ_VLXZ01000280.1 GCF_007293315.1 Alkalicoccobacillus porphyridii | reverse complement strand
TTATCATTAAACCAGGAAGGGACAGGGAGATAGTCCGACAGCCATCCAGCAAATACAATCAAAACTTGATTTTGATAACAGACTTATGACACTCATATAATTAGCTTTCATAGGTATAACATGTGGCATTTTTCTTATTTAAACTTCAACAAGATTGAACAAAGATCAATGACATTATCATCAACTCACATTGAATTACAATGATACTAATCGAATTAAACAAATACTATTCCAATTCTACAAGGGCTAAACGCCTAAAA
>NZ_VLXZ01000027.1 GCF_007293315.1 Alkalicoccobacillus porphyridii | reverse complement strand
AAGCGTGGCGCTTTCTCATAGCTCACGCTGTAGGTATCTCAGTTCGGTGTAGGTCGTTCGCTCCAAGCTGGGCTGTGTGCACGAACCCCCCGTTCAGCCCGACCGCTGCGCCTTATCCGGTAACTATCGTCTTGAGTCCAACCCGGTAAGACACGACTTATCGCCACTGGCAGCAGCCACTGGTAACAGGATTAGCAGAGCGAGGTATGTAGGCGGTGCTACAGAGTTCTTGAAGTGGTGGCCTAACTACGGCTACACTAGAAGGACAGTATTTGGTATCTGCGCTCTGCTGAAGCCAGTTACCTTCGGAAAAAGAGTTGGTAGCTCTTGATCCGGCAAACAAACCACCGCTGGTAGCGGTGGTTTTTTTGTTTGCAAGCAGCAGATTACGCGCAGAAAAAAAGGATCTCAAGAAGATCCTTTGATCTTTTCTACGGGGTCTGACGCTCAGTGGAACGAAAACTCACGTTAAGGGATTTTGGTCATGAACAATAAAACTGTCTGCTTACATAAACAGTAATACAAGGGGTGTTATGAGCCATATTCAACGGGAAACGTCTTGCTCTAGGCCGCGATTAAATTCCAACATGGATGCTGATTTATATGGGTATAAATGGGCTCGCGATAATGTCGGGCAATCAGGTGCGACAATCTATCGATTGTATGGGAAGCCCGATGCGCCAGAGTTGTTTCTGAAACATGGCAAAGGTAGCGTTGCCAATGATGTTACAGATGAGATGGTCAGACTAAACTGGCTGACGGAATTTATGCCTCTTCCGACCATCAAGCATGTTATCCGTACTCCTGAGGATGCATGGTTACTCACCACTGCGATCCCCGGGAAAACAGCATTCCAGGTATTAGAAGAATATCCTGATTCAGGTGAAAATATTGTTGATGCGCTGGCAGTGTTCCTGCGCCGGTTGCATTCGATTCCTGTTTGTAATTGTCCTTTTAACAGCGATCGCGTATTTCGTCTCGCTCAGGCGCAATCACGAATGAATAACGGTTTGGTTGATGCGAGTGATTTTGATGACGAGCGTAATGGCTGGCCTGTTGAACAAGTCTGGAAAGAAATGCATAAACTTTTGCCATTCTCACCGGATTCAGTCGTCACTCATGGTGATTTCTCACTTGATAACCTTATTTTTGACGAGGGGAAATTAATAGGTTGTATTGATGTTGGACGAGTCGGAATCGCAGACCGATACCAGGATCTTGCCATCCTATGGAACTGCCTCGGTGAGTTTTCTCCTTCATTACAGAAACGGCTTTTTCAAAAATATGGTATTGATAATCCTGATATGAATAAATTGCAGTTTCATTTGATGCTCGATGAGTTTTTCTAAGAATTAATTCATGAGCGGATACATATTTGAATGTATTTAGAAAAATAAACAAATAGGGGTTCCGCGCACATTTCCCCGAAAAGTGCCACCTAAATTGTAAGCGTTAATATTTTGTTAAAATTCGCGTTAAATTTTTGTTAAATCAGCTCATTTTTTAACCAATAGGCCGAAATCGGCAAAATCCCTTATAAATCAAAAGAATAGACCGAGATAGGGTTGAGTGTTGTTCCAGTTTGGAACAAGAGTCCACTATTAAAGAACGTGGACTCCAACGTCAAAGGGCGAAAAACCGTCTATCAGGGCGATGGCCCACTACGTGAACCATTGACGGGGAAAGCCGGCGAACGTGGCGAGAAAGGAAGGGAAGAAAGCGAAAGGAGCGGGCGCTAGGGCGCTGGCAAGTGTAGCGGTCACGCTGCGCGTAACCACCACACCCGCCGCGCTTAATGCGCCGCTACAGGGCGCGTCCCATTCGCCAATCCGGATATAGTTCCTCCTTTCAGCAAAAAACCCCTCAAGACCCGTTTAGAGGCCCCAAGGGGTTATGCTAGTTATTGCTCAGCGGTGGCAGCAGCCAACTCAGCTTCCTTTCGGGCTTTGTTAGCAGCCGGATCTCAGTGGTGGTGGTGGTGGTGCTCGAGTGCGGCCGCAAGCTTGTCGACGGAGCTCGAATTCGGATCCTTAGTACTCCGCAGACCATTTAGCATCTTGTACGGCTTGCTTTGGATCGGCAATTTTTTCACGATTAAGTCCCTGCTTTAGAACACTTTGTGCTGTAATTTCAGCAATCTTTTGTGAAAACTCAGTAAGATTTGAAACTGGTGGCAGTACTGCTGCTCCTGGTTCATCAGCATCCACTAGACCACCCAACGCATGAATAGCAGCTGAGATTGTTTCTTGTGCTAACAGCTTAGCAGCTGAGGCAACAAGACCAAAGCCTAAACCAGGATAAATCAACGCGTTATTGCCCTGTCCTATTTTATATGTCACTCCTTTGTAGGTAACATTCGCTGCAGGAATACCAGTTGCTATCAAAGCTTTTCCATCAGTCCATTTAATTAAGTTTTCTGCAGTTGCTTCAGCTAATTTTGTTGGATTTGACAAAGGAAAAATAATTGGGCGTTCTGTATTTTGTGCCATCGATTTTACAATTGCTTCCGTAAATGTACCTGGCTGTGTTGAAGTACCAATCAAAACTGTTGGACGTATCTCATTGACCACTGCTTCCAAATTGTCTAATTGTTCAGAGTTAACAAGTTCCTTTCTTGAACGTGTGAACGCCTTTTGCGCTTCAGTTAAATCTTCAGTATCATCAAATAATAATCCTTGCTTATCCACAAGATAGAAATGGCTGCGGGCCTCTGCATCGGATAACCCAGCTTGTTTTAATTCTGAAAAAATCTGATTAACAATACCCATACCAGCTGTACCGGCACCGAACGTTAGGAATCTTTGATCAACTAGTTTTTCTTTCGATATATTTAGAGCTCCGAATATTCCTGCCAAAACAATCATTCCGGTTCCTTGAATATCATCGTTAAATGTGGCAATGCTGTCTTTATATTTATCCAAAATTACTTGTGCATTTGAACGTCCAAAATCTTCCCAATGCAATAATGATGCTGGGAACAATTTTTGTTCAGCAGTTACAAACTTATCTATGAATTCAAGATACTTTTCACCAGCAATACGTTCGTGTTTGTTCCCTAAATACAAAGGATTTTCTAATAATATTTTGTTATTCGTACCTGCATCAATGCTTACTGGTAATACTGTTGCCGGGTCTATTCCAGCTGCTGCTGTGTAAACCATCAATTTACCAACGGCAATATCAACACCATTGACACCCCAATCGCCCATGCCTAATATACCTTCAGCATCAGTCACAACAACTAGCTTTATATCTCTGCCATCAGCGACACTCTTCAATGAGCTCTCAATATTTTCTGGATGATCGATTGACAAAAATGCTGCATTCTGAGGATTAGTGTAAATTTCATTATATTGTTCAATAGACTCTGCGACAATAGGATCATAAACAATTGGCATAAATTCTGAAACATGTTGATCCATCAAGTGATAGAACAATGTCACGTTTTCATTAAACAAATTCATAAGAAATGTTCTTTTTTCAAGTAAAGGACTTTTCGCCTGAAATTGTTTGTAAGCTCGTTCTGCTTGTTCTTCAATCATTTGTACTTGACTTGGTAATGTGCCAGTTAAGCCCAATCGCTCACGCTCAGCTGCAGAAAATGCCGTTCCCTTATTTAAAAATGGATTACGCAAAATGCTATACCCTGTTGTAGTCATCATATGGCTGCCGCGCGGCACCAGGCCGCTGCTGTGATGATGATGATGATGGCTGCTGCCCATGGTATATCTCCTTCTTAAAGT
>NZ_VLXZ01000279.1 GCF_007293315.1 Alkalicoccobacillus porphyridii | reverse complement strand
AGAACGACTTCTGCGGAGTAGTCGCACGTTGCCGCTACTTTGGATTTTGGCGCACCTTTTGGCATCACCACGTTACCGTCGATACCCAGCATCGCGCAGGAGAGGGAAACCCCTTGCGCATGGTTGCCCGCAGAACAGGCCACCACGCCTTTGCGTTTTTCCGCATCGGTCAGTGAACTTAATTTATTAAATGCGCCACGAATTTTAAATGAACCCGTACGCTGCATATTTTCAAACTTCAGGAATATTTCACCTTTGCA
>NZ_VLXZ01000278.1 GCF_007293315.1 Alkalicoccobacillus porphyridii | reverse complement strand
ATTACATGACCAACGCAGTGAAGGCCGAAGGCGGCACCGGCGATGCGATCTCTGGTTTTGAAGGCAGCGTACCGAACCCGTATGTTAAAGCGTCTGACTGGGGCTGGCAGATTGATCCAGTAGGTCTGCGCTATGCCGTTTGCGAACTGTATGAGCGTTATCAGAGGCCGCTGTTTATTGTCGAAAACGGTTTTGGCGCTTACGACAAAGTGGAAGAAGATGGCAGCATCAACGACGACTACCGCATTGACTACCTGCGC
>NZ_VLXZ01000277.1 GCF_007293315.1 Alkalicoccobacillus porphyridii | reverse complement strand
ACACCGGTGTAGGAAATGGCTAATAACAGATCGTCAGGGGACGACGCGTGTACTGTTGCGAGTAGCGCATGCATATCGCGCACTGCGGCAGCATTGAAGCCAATCTTCATCAGCTTCCAGGCAAAGTTTTGCGCCACCAGACCCGAAGCGCCAATAACGGTCAGAATTATCCGCCGCGCAGAGCGCAACATTGTTACGCATTCATGCAGTTTCTCTTCACTATTAACGTTTAGCGTTGCGTACATAGCGGCAGTATTTTC
>NZ_VLXZ01000276.1 GCF_007293315.1 Alkalicoccobacillus porphyridii | reverse complement strand
TATATTAGCTTCTATTGGTTTAATATTATCACCTGCTGTGGGTGCAATACTTATGTCTTTAAGTACGATCATCGTAGCAATTAATGCTTTCACATTAAAATTAAAATAAAAGATAGGAGCTTTTAAATATGATTAAGAAATTAAACTTTATTATATTGGCATCAGGATTAGTATTATCAGCTTGCTCAACGGGTAGTAAAGAAGAAAATAATGATTCTAAAGATAAAAAATCAGAAGAACACATGGAACATAAAAGTGAA
>NZ_VLXZ01000275.1 GCF_007293315.1 Alkalicoccobacillus porphyridii | reverse complement strand
AAGGAGCAAAATCTGCCCTGAAACAGGTTCGGAAAACGTTTGCGTTTTTTTTGCCGCAGGTCAATTCCCTTTTGGTCCGAACTCGCACATAATACGCCCCCGGTTTGCACACCGGGAATCCAGGAGAGTTCATGTACTACCCCTTCGTTCGTAAAGCCCTTTTCCAGCTCGATCCAGAGCGCGCTCATGAGTTTACTTTTCAGCAATTACGCCGTATTACAGGAACGCCGTTTGAAGCACTGGTGCGGCAGAAAGTGCCT
>NZ_VLXZ01000274.1 GCF_007293315.1 Alkalicoccobacillus porphyridii | reverse complement strand
CAGTAGGCGCAGAAGTACAGACCGTGAGTGCCACTGGCGGTGCCGTACGGCAGGCTCTGGCGAACAATCTTCAGCCCTTTGCCATCTTCTTTCAGATCAACGCGGGTGAGGTGAGAGGTTTCCGGACGTTCGTCGCCGTCAATCTCTTCGTTGGCCTCTTTGGTGCGCCCGATCATCATCTCCTGATCGTGAACGCTCATCCGGTTGAGCTGCTTCAGGTTGTGCTCCCAACGCTGCACAAACACATAGCTGCAGCCGGCA
>NZ_VLXZ01000273.1 GCF_007293315.1 Alkalicoccobacillus porphyridii | reverse complement strand
CCAAGAAAGAAGCTCCGCATACCAAGAAGAACGAGCACCATACCAAGAGCCAACCCACAGTACCAAGAAAGAAGCTCCGCATACCAAGAAGAACGAGCACCATACCAAGAGCCGGAGCACAGTACCAAGAAAGAAGCTCCGCATACCAAGAAGAACGAGCACAATACCAAGAGCCAAGCCACAGTACCAAGAAAGAAGCTCCGCATACCAAGAAGAACGAGCACCATACCAAGAGCCAACCCACAGTACCAAGAAAGAAGC
>NZ_VLXZ01000272.1 GCF_007293315.1 Alkalicoccobacillus porphyridii | reverse complement strand
CCGATGTACCTTCCGGGAATCGCCATGCCACCGAAAATCCTAATTCCTGGAATTCGTCGATGTGCATTTTTTTACGCAGACGACGGCTACGGTTCTTTGCCATTATTTCACCCTCTCGAACATTAAGTCCCATACTCCGTGACCAAGACGATGACCACGTTGTTCAAATTTCGTCACCGGACGTGATGCCGGACGCGGTACGTAATCATTGCTCTCTGACAGGTTTTTATAACCGTCAATAGAAGACATCACTTCAAGCATA
>NZ_VLXZ01000271.1 GCF_007293315.1 Alkalicoccobacillus porphyridii | reverse complement strand
GGACGAAAATTCGCGCTCACCAAAGCTCAGGTGCGTCTCGCGCAAGCCGCCATGGCCCAGCGCGATACTTCAGTTTCCGATCTCTGCAAGGAACTCGGCATCGAGCGCGTCACTCTCTACCGATATGTCGGTCCCAAAGGCGAGCTCAGAGACCATGGAAAGCATGTTCTCGGACTTACGTAGCAACTCGTTTCTTTTCGCAGGTTGAGCCACCTCCGCGCTTCATCAGAAAACTGAAGGAACCTCCATTGAATCGAACTAA
>NZ_VLXZ01000270.1 GCF_007293315.1 Alkalicoccobacillus porphyridii | reverse complement strand
ATTACGGAATAGCCAGACTTTCTCGTGTTAACGTCCGACAAAATGCGTCATTGACAGCGGTTTCTGTGGATTGACACATTTCATTCAGATAATGAATTAATGCTACTGCCGGAACAACCAGCAAACGGGCATTGTGTTCTGAAATCCAGGCTATTGATTCAACGTCAGCGACAGATCTGCGCTGTAAAAGAACTTGTAAAACAACGTAATAGAATTATCCGGAATGGTGGCGACTATGCACTAGAACACCACAATTTCGCTC
>NZ_VLXZ01000026.1 GCF_007293315.1 Alkalicoccobacillus porphyridii | reverse complement strand
GTCCGGTACAATACCGAACTCAAACCAGCCAAACAACTGCATAACAAAAACTCTAACTTTTAGGGGTCACTACCAAAGGATTATGTGATGCGCGAAAAAGCGAAGTACGTGCGCGGAAGCCAGTGAGCGCAGCCAATCCACTAAGCTCCATCGGGACAGCACGTGGCATACCGACATTGAAGTGCCACTCTACCACTTCAAGGGTTGAGTCCGTACCCGTGGAGATTCCTGTAGCGATGCAGACGAGCTAAGTTTACATGACTTTTTCAGTGGCCTCCTTTTCATCTCGCAGGTGTCGGCCAACCATTTTCGTCGCTTGAGTAGTGTCAGGCAACAAGTTTATGAGGATTGCACACGAGTGGCTGATGACGTGCCCGCGGAAAGCGGAATGTATTTCCGAAGCGGAGCCCACCTCTTACTTCCTAACATAGAAGCCCCAAACGATGATATGTTAAATCAACGTTTGGGGCGTTATGAGATGAATCACATATGTTCCAGGCTCAAACAAAAATTATTTTAAGTTGCTTGTTTATAAACCGAGAATCGCTTTTCAAAATAATTTTGAGGAATGGTGAGTATGGTACATAGACCCCAGTAGATAAAAGCTAATAATACATACATCGTAAAGTAATCGTACTCTCTACCACCAACAATTTTAGCCATTTGCATCAGCTCTGGTACTGTAATCATTGCGGCTAGTGAAGAGGCTTTAACCAAATCAAGAAATACATTAAACAGGGGGGGCGTTGCAACCAGAGAACCCTGAGGAATGATGATGCGTGATAACGTCTGCCAATAAGTAAAACCTAAGGTTCGGCTTGCTTCCCATTGTCCTCTGTCAATAGAAGCAATTGCAGATCGATTAATTTCAGCTGTATATCCTGCAACATTTAATGTAAAACCAATTAAAGCGGCCGTCACCGCATTAAATTGGATACCAATGGCCGGAAGCCCTTGATATAGTAGAAACAACATGACAAGTATAGGTACGCCTCTTATAAAAGAGATGTATAATCGTGCGGGTAGGCTCAGAAATAAAGAAGAGGAGCTCCTGGCTAGTCCGATAAATAATCCGAGCACAAGACCGATGCCCATACTGACAAATGCAATGAGTAACGTATAGCCTAATCCTTGCAGAACATAAGGAACAGATCGAATGGCTAAGTCAAGATCAAACATTTCCTAGTTTATTCCTGGATCTCTACATCGGGTTCGCTTGAAACATCTGCTCCGCCAAAGAATTGTTGTGAGAGATCGGTAATGGTCCCATCTTCAAGCATTTCTTCAATGGTTGCATTGATGTGTTCAGCTAATTCCGTTTCATCCTTTTTCATTAAAATGGCCTGACTATTAGGGAAGTATGCCAAAGTTGGATGAACGGTTACATCTATATCTGGAAGTGCCTCAACGGCAAGACTTTGCAGATAGTAATCATTAAGTACAACATCAAGACGTCCATTTTCTACATCTCGTAAATAGGTGTCATTAGTTACGTTGTCATAAATAACTTCTTCAGCGCCATGATCAATGCCAATTTGCATATATACCGTTGTAGCGGCTCCGCCAGCTTTTTTGCCTTCTAAGTCATCTAGTGTTTCAATTCCAGATAAATCGTCTGTACGAACAATCGCCGATCCGTAAGAATGCTTGTAAGGCTCTGAGAAAGTAAATTTCTCTTGGCGCTCTTCCGTAATATCTATGTCATTAGCAGCAATATCCACTCGTCCGTTATTCACAGCTGTTAGGATATTGTCAATTCCCATTTCACTGAATTCTATCTCTAACTCGAGACGATTCGCTATTTCTCGCAAGACTTCAACTTCAAATCCTGTTAATTCGTCACTATCCTCAGCGTGATATGAAGTTGGGTAGAGTGTGCCAGAGGTAGCAGCCACAATCTTTCCTTCTTCTTGAATTTGATCCCAAACAGATGCTGATGTGCCATCCCCATCTTCTGATGAACTACCGCAAGCTGTAAGCACTCCTGTTAGAAGCACGGCTGCAGTTACTTGAGTATAGAATCTACTCTTATTTCCCTTAAAAAATCCTCGCATGTATTGTTCCTCCGTATAAGTAGTCAGAGAAAGTTCTCCTTAGTGATTATGGCACGAATGAGACCGTTTATCAATTATTGAATACTGCCACTTGTCGAAATTTGGAGTATGGAAGTTCTTGATTAAGTATGTTTAATCTTTATACTAAGAGACAAAGAGTTTGTTCAATCAACAAACAAACATATTATGGAAAAATATTTACTGCTTTTTATGAAAGCGCTATCTTTTGTGGCGAAAACATTTAAGGAGGTAACAAAAAATGATTCAAAATCCTGTTTTAAAAGGCTTTAATCCTGATCCAAGTATTTGTCGTGTCGGTGAAGATTATTATATGGCAGTATCAACGTTTGAATGGTTTCCTGGAGTACAAATCCATCACTCAAAGGATTTAAAAAACTGGCGTCTAGTCAGTAGACCCCTAAATAGGGTGAGCCAGTTAAATATGATGGGTAATCCTGATTCAGGAGGTGTTTGGGCTCCATGCCTTAGTTACGAAGATGGACAGTTTTGGCTAATCTACTCAGATGTGAAAGTAGTAGAGGGAAACACATGGAAGGATGGTCATAATTATCTTGTCACAGCTAAGGAGATTGATGGTGAATGGAGTGAGCCCATTTATTTAAATAGCTCTGGTTTTGATCCTTCTCTTTTTCACGATCCAAGTGGTAAAAAATATTTGCTGAATATGTTGTGGGATCAGCGTACCTATAACCATCGTTTCTATGGCATTGTGATGCAGGAATACGATGTAAATGAAAAGCGATTAGTTGGAGAATCTAACGTTATTTTTAAAGGGACAGATCTTGGCTTAACCGAGGCGCCTCACCTTTATTATATTAATGATATGTATTACTTATTAACAGCTGAAGGTGGCACGAAGTATGAGCATGCGGCAACCATTGCACGCTCCTCATCCATTCATGGTCCATATGAAGTTCATCCAGAGAACCCTATTTTAAGTACATGGAGTAGCCCGCGTAATCCATTACAGAAGGCTGGACACGGTTCAATTGTAGAGACTCCTGAAGGGGAGTGGTACATCGCTCATCTCATGGCAAGACCCCTTAAAAGACAAGGAAGCAGATTGCTTGAAAATCGTGGGTACTGTCCTTTAGGCAGAGAAACCTCCATCCAAAAGCTAGAATGGAGAGATCAATGGCCATATGTTGTAAATGGACCCGCGCCATCTGTAGAAGTAGAAGCACCAAATGTAGCAGAACAAACGTGGGAGCAAGACTATCCAATTGTAGATGACTTTACTACAGATACATTAAACCATCACTTCCAAACCTTAAGAATTCCATTTAATGAGGAGCTTGGTAGTTTAACAGCTAACCCTAGTCATTTGAGGCTGTATGGGAGAGAGTCACTACATTCCAAACACACGCAGTCTCTCGTCGCAAGAAGATGGCAAAGCTTTTACTTTGATGCGGAGACAAAGGTGGAGTTTAACCCAACTAGTTTTCAACAAGCTGCAGGTCTTATCTGTTATTACGATACACAGAATTGGGTGTCTGCTCAAATTACGTGGTCAGAGGAAAAGGGACGTATTCTTGACCTTGTCCAATGTGATCATTTTCATGTTTCGCAACCAATTGCTTCCTCTGAGATAGTAGTACCCAATGATGTTACCTATGTGTATCTAAAGGTGGAAGTGCGCTACGACACCTTCACTTTCTTGTATTCATTTGATGGCGAGGACTATCAAGAGCTTCCAGTTCAGTTTGAAAGCTATAAATTATCCGATGATTATATAAACCAAGGTGGTTTTTTCACGGGTGCATTTGTTGGTATGCATTGTATAGACACCTCTGGTAGGAGAACGCATGCGGATTTTGATTCATTTACCTATCATGAGCTAACAAGCGATCAAGAGGTATAGAGTATAAATTGGAGGATTAGTTATGATTAAAGGAATTGGTCACACTGCATACACAGTGGAGAATATGGATCAATCGTTACGTTTTTACTGTGAAGTGCTTGGATTTGAAAAGTTATTTGAACTAAAAAATGAAAAGGATGAGCCTTGGATCATCTATTTAAAGGTTTGCGATGGGCAATTCATTGAATTATTTTATGGTGGAAGCAAACAAATAGAAACGAATCACTCGACGATTGGATACGCACATTTATGCTTAGAGGTAGATGATATTCACGAAATTGCCAATCATCTAAAGGAACACGGTTTAACTTTAGATGTTGAGCCTAAACAAGGGTTAGATCTTAATCATCAATGCTGGGTAAGAGATCCGGATGGAAACCGAATTGAGTTCATGCAAATGCATCCAGATGCACCACAGAATAAATAAATGTAACTGTTTAAAGAGGAGGCTGTGACAAAAGAATTATTACTAATCTAAAAGCTGAAGAATGTTGGAGTCTCTCCATTCATTTTTCGGCTTTTTTATTGTACATAGAGGATTGGAG
>NZ_VLXZ01000269.1 GCF_007293315.1 Alkalicoccobacillus porphyridii | reverse complement strand
ACCGCAACAAAGCGCAAGACACGCAGTATACCAGTAAAACTATTCATTCGCGGAATCTGTTAATAAAGCTCGAATTGTGATGACGATCACACATGTTAAAACCTATAATTAATTGCTACTAAAATATTAATGAATTGAAATGGTGTCTCTTTATGGCAATTAACAATACAGGCTCGCGACGATTACTCGTCACGCTAACAGCCCTTTTTGCAGCGCTTTGCGGGCTGTATCTACTCATTGGCGGAGGCTGGCTGGTCACGAT
>NZ_VLXZ01000268.1 GCF_007293315.1 Alkalicoccobacillus porphyridii | reverse complement strand
ACAAGGAATGTAGACTTCCACTATGGTGGTTACATGATCCCGCCACATAATCGCCACCACTCCCTATCCACGTCATAGAAAATTGCTACAAGCCTTTAACAAGACACTCCCGCTATGCTCATGAGTCACACCTATCGCTCACCCGATCGATTGATGACACGAGGGACCCTCCATGAACCCCAAGCATCTGATCGCCGCGGCCGCCCTCGCCACAACCGGCCTGATCGCCGCCCAGGGGGCCATGGCCTACCTGATCGATGAT
>NZ_VLXZ01000267.1 GCF_007293315.1 Alkalicoccobacillus porphyridii | reverse complement strand
AAGTTATGGCAGATTTAGACGATATTAAAGATGGTAAAGATTTTCGTACCGATCAACCGCAACAAAATATCCCTTTTACCCTGAAAGGTTGCGGTGCGCTGGATTGGGGAATGCAGTCACGCTTATCGCGGATATTTAATCCGAAAACGGGTAATACCGTGATGCTGGCCTTTGATCATGGTTATTTTCAGGGGCCGACTACCGGACTTGAACGCATTGATATAAATATCGCCCCGCTGTTTGAACATGCCGATGTATTAAT
>NZ_VLXZ01000266.1 GCF_007293315.1 Alkalicoccobacillus porphyridii | reverse complement strand
GATCGCGATCTCCGCATCCAGGCCGCGCAGCTGCCAGTACGAGGTCGCCACCTGGCTCGACAGCATCAGCAGCACGCCGTCGCGGTCGTCCTGGGCCGCCAGCGCCTGGGCGTCGGCCGCCTCGACGCTGCGGCGCACGCGGCCCCACAGGTCCAGCTCCCACGAGAAGTCGGCGCCGATCGAATAATTGTTGCCCTCGATGGCGCGGTGGCCCAGCGCCAGGCCCTGGGCCGTCTCGGCCGAGGTGCGCGAGTTCGAGATGC
>NZ_VLXZ01000265.1 GCF_007293315.1 Alkalicoccobacillus porphyridii | reverse complement strand
ATCGGAAGCCATCAGCAGTTTCTGATCGTCGCTTTCCATCAGCATATGGTCAACGGTCGCCCCAGGCGGCAACGTTAATTTGCCGGTGAGCGGCTCGCCCTGACCACGCGCCGACGGCAGCGTAATCGGGTCAATGGCATAGCTACGACCGGTGGAATCAACAAACACTACCGGTTGGTTGCTCTTACCTTTCACCGCCGCTTTGAAGCTATCACCCGCTTTATAATTCAGGCCCGGCGCGTCGATATCATGGCCTTTAGCGC
>NZ_VLXZ01000264.1 GCF_007293315.1 Alkalicoccobacillus porphyridii | reverse complement strand
AGTGCAACAGAGAGCAAGCCGCCGATGGCCCGCGCAAGCGGGATCAGGTAAGGGTGAAAGGGTGCGGTAAGAGCGCACCGCGCGGCTGGTAACAGTCCGTGGCACGGTAAACTCCACCCGGAGCAAGGCCAAATATGGGTTCATAAGGTACGGCCCGTACTGAACCCGGGTAGCCTGCTTGAGCCGCTGACCAATTGCTGGCCTAGATGAATGACTGTCCACGACAGTACCCGGCTTATCGGTCAGTTTCACCTGATCTACGTA
>NZ_VLXZ01000263.1 GCF_007293315.1 Alkalicoccobacillus porphyridii | reverse complement strand
GATCTCACTTGCCGCCTCACGCAAAATCAAACTTAAACTGCTGGCTGATGAAGGCAATATAAATGCCCAACGCGTTCTGAATATGCAGGAAAATCCCGGCATGTTCTTTACCGTGGTCCAAATCGGTCTGAACGCAGTGGCGATTCTCGGCGGTATCGTCGGTGATGCGGCATTTTCTCCAGCTTTTCACAGCCTGTTCTCCCGCTATATGTCGGCAGAGCTCTCTGAGCAACTGAGCTTTATTCTCTCTTTCTCGTTAGTGAC
>NZ_VLXZ01000262.1 GCF_007293315.1 Alkalicoccobacillus porphyridii | reverse complement strand
CTGGCTGCATTCAGCACATCTTCTCTGGCGGCACAATCTTTACGTTTCGGTTATGAAACATCACAAACCGACTCGCAACATATTGCGGCGAAAAAATTCAATGATTTATTGCAGGAGAGAACCAAAGGCGAGCTGAAATTAAAACTGTTCCCGGACAGCACTCTCGGTAACGCGCAGGCGATGATCAGCGGCGTACGTGGCGGCACCATCGATATGGAAATGTCCGGCTCGAATAACTTTGCCGGGTTATCACCAGTGATGAAC
>NZ_VLXZ01000261.1 GCF_007293315.1 Alkalicoccobacillus porphyridii | reverse complement strand
CGGTAAGGATAAGCCGACCAACGTGCTCTCCTTCCCGTTTGAAGTGCCGCCTGGCATGGAGATGTCGCTACTGGGCGATCTGGTTATCTGCCGTCAGGTGGTTGAGAAGGAAGCTCAGGAGCAAGGCAAACCACTGGAGGCGCACTGGGCGCATATGGTGGTGCACGGCAGTCTGCATTTGTTAGGTTACGATCACATCGAAGATGACGAAGCAGAAGAAATGGAAGCCCTCGAAACAGAGATTATGCTTGCTCTGGGCTATGA
>NZ_VLXZ01000260.1 GCF_007293315.1 Alkalicoccobacillus porphyridii | reverse complement strand
ATATCAATGACGTTGGTGCAATAAAAGATAGTTGATGTAATACATCTATTCAAATTTGTGATACATGTCAAAAAATTGGTTGACCAAACTCGTTATTTATATAAGGGCACTTACGAAGTGCACTCTTTTTTAAAGCGAGGAAGTACCAATGAAAGAGAATAAAGTACAGCAAATCAGTCATAAACTGATTAATATCGTTGTTTTTGTCGCAATTGTAGAATACGCCTATTTATTTCTCCATTTCTATTAATAACGGAAATAAAC
>NZ_VLXZ01000025.1 GCF_007293315.1 Alkalicoccobacillus porphyridii | reverse complement strand
CGGAGGGCTTTTTTTCTGTAAATAGGGTAAAAAGAAATCCCACAGGAATGCTCCTACGGAACAGAACGAGTCTGAAGACATTGAAGTGGTGTTCTTCCACTTCAAGGGCTGAGACCGTTCCCGTGGAAAGCGTAGGTTTCTCCTGTAGCGGTGCTCATGAGCTCTTTCTAGATGATTTTTTCAGTTGCCTCCTTTTTATCCCGCAGGTGTCGGCCTCCATTTTCGTCCGTTTGTTAGATGGCTATTTGGAATCAATATTACACAATCATAAGGACTATGCCTTCCAATAATCCTTCATTAGATCGTGTGACCATTCCGGTTGAACAATGTCTTCTTGTGGCTGGAACTCCTTCATAACGGGTTTGATGTCGATCACGGGGGTGCCATCGATACAATCTAACCCTTCTACAATTAATCGTTTTCCCTCACGCCTAATTAAGGTAACAGTAGTAAGGCCAAGTCGATTGGGTCTGTTTTTTCCTCTCTGTGCAAAAATCCCAACCAAAGGAAGTTCCTTGAGGTTTCTCGGGTGTCTTGCTCCATAGATGACCTTTTCTTCCTCTACTTTATGAAAATAGTAAAGAATGTCGAGATGTGAGAATGTTTCGATTTCAAAAACAGCCTCTTCTGAAAATGAATCATTAAGCAGAATGGTTGATTGAACAGAACCCCAAAAATCATCTTCTACAGTAGCTCGATTGTTTGATACCGTTGCGATTGGTTCGATCGTTATCATATTTCTGTTTTTCCTCCTATATGCAAATAAATGGATACTTATGATTATACATTATTTTCCTTGCAACTAGTTAAAAAAAATATAAAAAAAGACTTTATTTATTTGAATAACAGGCGTATGATCATTTTTAGAATTGAACTACACACGAAACAGCGCAGAATATTTCTTTGGAAATAACGGAGGAACCATAAATGGCTGCTCATGCTGCCTGGGGTTAATTGCTTACCGTTTATGATGAAGGCAACGGGCACACTCTCAAGCCCGAACCCGACAGCTAACTTCGTATGCGTGTTGAGGGAGATAAATCGGTGCTTATCTTTAGAAGCTCTGGATTAGGCTCTCATTAGTCTGGAGTTTTTTTGTGCTGTAGCGATCTATTAAAGGAGGTTCAACGAAAATGAACATGGAAGAAAAAATTATGGTATGTCATATCTCAGAAAATCAAAATGGAGATCCGTTGTTAAAAAGAGGGGTAGAGCTTTCAAATATGTTTGACTCGCCTTTATATATATTATATCTCAGCTCTCAATCTAAAGACTTACAAGAAAAAGAAGTCAAAGAACGATTAGAATGGGAAGAATCCGATCAGACTAATCACATGAGCTCTATTTATCAGACATACAAAGATCAAGATACGTTACCACAAATTATCCTTGAAAAAGCTCGTGAGAATCAAATTACACAGCTTGTGATTAGTGAGTGCAGTAAGTCTAGGTGGGAGCTTCTCAAAAAGGGTGACTTCATTAATCGTCTGGTGTGCAAAATGGGCGATATTGATCTTCACATTGTTCCAGCATCGAAGTAACTAACTAAGCGAGTTGGTACTGGAGGAGACCACGTGAAAAAGCAATTTATTGTTATTGGTCTGGGTCGATTTGGCAGTAGTTTAACAAAAACGCTCATGGAAGCAGGACACGAAGTACTTGCAGTTGATAAAGACCTTTCCCTTGTTCAGGAAATGGCGGAGATAGCAACCCATGCTATCCAAGCTGATTCAACAGATGAATCTGTTTTAAAGGAGCTAGGGGCTGGGAATTTTCATCATGCTGTTGTAGCTATCGGTGAAAATTTACAAGCTAGTATCTTAACCACACTTATCTTAAAGGAAATGAATGTTCCTAAAGTAACAGTGAAAGCTAGAAATATTATGCATGGGAAGGTGCTAGCGAAAATTGGTGCAGATCAAATCGTTTATCCAGAACGGGATATGGGCATCCGATTAGGAAAGCAGCTAAGCTCTGATAATCTGATTGATTATATTCAACTGTCACCTCATTATCATTTAGTTGAGATGAAGGCGCCAAAGGCTATGAATGGATATACATTACAAGAGCTTGATATTCGAGCAAAGTATGGAATCACAGTTATGGCTATACGTTCCGGAGACGATATCAATGTGTCACCTCGTGCTGATGAAAAGATTCAAACGGGAGACACCCTATTATTGATTGGCTCAAGTGAAGAAATAAACCATTTGGAGCGTAAATATGAGTAACCATGAGAGAAATAATAAGATAAGCAAGAAGCTAAATCAGCTGGTAAACAAGATGAGTCCACCTCAGTTTATTATGCTGATTTTTCTTATCCTTATTTTTGTTGGAACAGTGCTTCTTGCGTTGCCTGCTTCGGCAAGCAGTGGACTCTCGATTGGTTTGCTAGATGCCTTTTTTACGGCAACGTCTGCAGTCTGTGTGAATGGTTTAGTAGTCGTGGACACGGGGTCTACCTTTTCTACATTTGGTCAAACGGTGATAGCGGTCCTTATTCAAATAGGTGGGCTGGGGTTTATGACATTAGGTGTAGTGCTGGCCATCTTACTCGGTAAAAAAATTGGGCTGAAGCAACGATTAATTATTCAGCATTCCACGCAGTCTCAATCCAGCTCTGGACTTGTGAAGCTCTCTTTATATATTTTATGTATAGCTATTGTATTTGAGTTGATTGCATCCATTATCCTGACGATCAGGTGGGCGCCGGATTTAGGCTGGAGTGCAGCCTTATATTATGCTGTTTTTCATTCAATTTCTGCCTTTAATAACGCTGGCTTTGCTTTATGGTCAGATGGTCTCTCATCCTACTTAGGTGATCCGGTTGTTAATTTAACAATCATCACGTTATTTGTAGCCGGTGGTCTCGGATATATCGTAATCGTTGAGCTGTTCAAAAAGCGTTCGTGGAGACGACTTTCTCTCCACTCCAAAATAGTTCTACTTAGCTCTGGTCTATTACTTGGTGTAGGGTTTGTTCTACTGCTCTTACTTGAAAGCTTTAATCCAGAAACCTTTGCTACCTTGTCCTGGTCAGAAAGGATCTGGAGTGCATTCTTTCAAAGTGCCACGCCTCGAAGTGCTGGATTTAATACGTTAGACATTAGTAGCATGCTTTCATCTTCGCAGCTATTACTCATCATGTTAATGTTTATTGGCGCTTCGTCTGGAGGGACTGGTGGAGGAATTAAAACAACAACCTTCTTTGTCTTACTTTTAGCGACAATTAATACATTTAGAGGTGGAGGTCAGGTGCATGCGTTTCAACGCAAAATCTCTACGGATGTCATCATGCGAGCTTTGGCTGTTGTAGTCAGTTCTCTCCTTTGTGTACTATTGGTTTCTTTATTACTTACGATTACGGAAGGCATGTATGAGGAGCATTTTTTAGAAGTGCTTTTTGAAGCCACATCAGCGTTTAGCACCACGGGTTTATCCATGGGCTTAACTAACGAACTGACTTCTGTAGGCAAGGTAATCGTAGCCATCACGATGTTTGTAGGACGACTTGGACCTTTAACGCTAGCCTATGCGCTAGCTGAAAAGCGTCGCAAATCAAAAATTGGCTATCCAGAGGATCATGTTTTGATTGGATAGGTTAGTCAAAAAAAGCTCTGTAGCCTCTAAAAAGGTACAGAGCTTTTTTATTTGTATTAGAAGCGTTCACTTGTTAGATCAGCATTGACAGCGGCAGCTGCTTTGCTTCCAGAGGCTGCAGATGAAATGAGCTGTGAAAATCTAAAATCAACCGCATCACCTGCTGCGTACACATGCTTTCTAGAGGTTCGTCCCAGCTCATCAATTACTAGAGAGCCTTCATCAGTTATATCCAGTCGTAGTATTTCTCGTAAAGGATTCAATTGGAAATTAGGAGCCACAAACCCGCCTGTACGATTGATTCGTTGGCTGTTTACAAACTCTACCTGCTCTAACTGCCCGCTATTCCCACGTAACTCCTTGATCGAATCCTCAATCACTTTAATCCCTTTCTCTTCAAGTACTGCTTTTTCCTTTACATCTAACTTTAGCCCATTGGTTGCCAGTACCAAATCATTTGACCAGTTATAAACAAGCTTGCTCAGGTGTACACTATGAATGGAATCACTTATAACAATTAACGGCTGGTCTCTAAGCTCCCACCCATCACAGTAAGGACAATTAAACAAACTAGTCCCATAAAAAGTCTCAACCCCATTAATTGGTGGTAACTCTTCTTTAATGCCGCAAGCCAGAATAATTTTTTCGGCATAAAAGATGTCTTCATCTAATGTGGTAAGAACAAAATACTTTTGATCCGTCGTTTCCTCTATACTTGTTATCCGTTTGTTGGCCAGTTGGACGGAGGGGTATGAGAGTAGCTCTTTGCGGCCAATCTCACGAAACTCAGCAGGGGAGGCACCGTCTCTTGTTATAAAGCCATGCGATTCTCTGGTCACTTGATTGCGGTTCGTATTGTCATCAAATAGGATCACGTTTCTTTTAGCTCTTCCTAAAACAAGTCCAGCATTTAAGCCAGCTGGTCCGCCTCCGATAATGGCACAATCATATATTTTTTTCATTTTCATTCCTTCTTTCATATATATTAAAGATACTTTATATCTATAATAAGTATACGTAAGATAATGTGCAAGAAAAAGAACTCGTGAGAAATTGACCAGCACCTAAGGAGTTGAGATAATAAGCTTACTATTATATTCAAGTGTAGGTGGTAAAAAATGAATTATTCTAAAGGGACGAATTATGCTTTGCACACAATGCTTCATCTTGCTATGCAGGAAGGCAGACCGATAGTAGGTGTTCAGGAGCTTGCAGAGCAACAGCAGGTATCACCAACCTATTTGTCGAAGATTTTAACAAAGCTTGCAAAAAACAATCTCATCGAATCTTTTTCCGGCGCCCAAGGTGGGTACCGCCTCAGTAAGGATAAATATGATATTACATTTTTGGATATTATTCAGGCTATTGAGGGAAATACGCCGTTGTTTAAAGGCTGTCATAATAATAGCCCTGGCTGTTTAATTGAAGCGGTCATGAGAGATTCTGAAAATAAGATGGAAGAACATTTAAAGCAAACATCAATCGGTCAGATCGCAGAACATCATGAGAAAGAATCAACGATATAAATTTTATTTTTTTTTAAAACCGTATCTAATCGAGCGGTTTTTTCGTCTATTAAAGTGAAGTCAAAATTTTTAAGGAGGCAGACATGCGGCCGCTTGTTAAAGAAACTCCAGTTATTAACGAAAAAGATGACTTTGAAGCCATCGTGTCACCATATATGCCAGTACTTAAATCTCACTGCACCTATGTAACCCGGTCGAAATGGGATGGAGAAGATCTCATGCAGGATGTGTTAGTTCGCTTATATAATCATTGGTGTAAGCACCAACAGCCACTAGCTAAAAGCTATGTGCTTCGTGCCGCAACCAATACATGGATTGATCGTCTGCGACAAAAAAAGCCAAACGAGCTGTTAACTGAAGAAACTATAGAAAAGAACACACTGAGATCCTCCCATCATTCAGAGGTATTAGATTCGGCTGTCCAACGTCTACTTAACACATGCTCACCAAAACAAAGAACGGTCTTGCTTTTAATAGAAGCCTTTGGTTTTACTGCAAAAGAAACTGCGGACGTTCTTGGTGAGACAGAAGGATCGGTTAAAGCAAGCCTTCACCGTGCAAGAAAAAGTATTAAAAATAAAACGATTGACGCATCAGTTGATGTAGAGGATGAGCTGGTTTCTATTTATAGCCATGCGATTCAGCAGGGGCATGTTGACACGTTTATTCAATTGTACAACCAAGATATTCAAGGCGTGTTAGCTGAAACGAACGTTAGATCGGCACCTAATGACCACACAGTTCAAGTTATTGGCAGAATTAACTCTGGCTACATCCTTGTGAGTGTCCAATTAAAAACGGGCAAAAAATTGTTTATCCCTGTGTATCAGCTATCGACTAGTGCTGTGTTAAACACTGCTTATACGAATGCTGCATAAGAGAGGAGCGCTTATGACAAATGTAATCCCTTACGTTGTTGAACAAACAAATCGTGGCGAGAGGTCATATGACATTTACTCCCGCTTGTTAAAGGATCGAGTGGTTTTTTTAGGGACAGAAGTGAATGACAGCATTGCGAATAGTATTGTTGCTCAGCTGTTATTTTTAACGGCGGAAGACCCAGAGAAAGATATTTCGCTTTATATTAATAGCCCTGGAGGATCCACTTCGGCTGGGATGGCGATCCTTGATACGATGAACTTTATCAAACCGGACGTGCAAACCATATGTATCGGTTTAGCTGCTTCTATGGGGGCAATTCTCTTAACTGCTGGAGAAAAAGGAAAACGTTTTGCTCTGCCAAATAGTGAAATAATGATTCATCAGCCACTTGGCGGGGCACAAGGGCAAGCAGCTGATATTGAAATTAGTGCACGGCGCATCATTAAATTGCGTGAAAACATGGAACGCTTTGTCGCGGGACAAACGGGTCAACCTGTAGAAAAAATAGCACGAGACATGGACCGGGATTATTTTATGACACCAGAAGAGGCGAAGAATTACGGGTTAATTGACCAGATTATTAACAAAGAAAAAGAATAGACAGTGGCTTCACTCGAACTTTATCCGAACACAACGTACGGTACGTTGTGTTCGGATTTTTAATTTGAGAAGAATTATTACAGCTTTGTGTATGAAAAAGAATGATTAAGAATAACATTCACCAATAACGTTTAGATTTTATTCATTCAGGTTAATCATACAAGACAGTTTGTGACCCGCAAAAATTGAAAAACGTGCATCTATTCTAAGATAGGAGAAGTGACATGTTGAATAAATTTCTATTAACAAAAGAAGACATAAGTGACCCATCCATGGTGCCAGAATGGCTCCATCGAGAATATAAGACGTTTAACAGCATTGTTACAGATAAAACCTTTCCTTGCTATTTTGGTATGAAAGCGGAAAATAAAGGTGAACTACGTTATGCCTATCTTACACAAGAAGATTGGTCGAACCTGCCTAAAGCATTAGAGGAATTCCTTGAACTTTTTAAAGAGCCACCGTTTATTAGACACGGGTTATTTGTATTTGTAGAACCAGAAATAGAAACTCGGGCATTGGATTATTATCGCGATTATTTCTGGCGAGTACTTCAATATTTACATCAGCAAGATAAAATCGAATGGCCACCAGAAAGTCCAAGAGATCCGGAGCATTATTTGTGGGATTATCACTTTGGTGGCGAGCCTATTTTTGCTTTTGGTAATGCACCTGCTTACAAACAAAGGAAAACAAGAGACTTGGGAAATAGCTTAGTCATCGGGTTTCAGCCTCGGAAGATATTTAAAGGATTAGAAGGCACCCAAAAAGGTGGCGTCATGTCGCGAGAAAAGGTTCGTGAACGAGTAGAAGTGTGGGATCAGTTGCCTACACATCCCGATATTAGTCACTTTGGAGACATCAACCACAATGAATGGAAACAATTTTTTATAGGTGACGATATCGAACCGATTAAAGGGAAGTGCCCATTTATTCACGGGTCTCAATGATAATATGTAGAAATAAAGTCCGTACCTTTTAGTAAGGTGCGGGCTTTATTTTGTTGTGAGGTGAATAGTAGCGATAGTACTTCAAGTTGTGGCTTTGGTGTATATTCAAAGGAAAACTTCCTTCATATATTTAGAATGTTGGTCGTTTAGTGTACACTAATTAAAGCGTTATCATACTCGCTATAATGTCTTAAAACCAATTTGACAGATAGGAATTATAAAGTTAGGATGAGGTAGTAAGAAATGAGTAACGTGTGTTTTAATTGAATGAAGTACGTAAGTAAAATAGCGTTTCGTGAGGTGGATAACTTGCAGCTCCATAGTCAAAATAGCCCTTTTAATCAGGAACAAACAGACTTATTAAATCAATTGTTGCCAACTTTAACTTCAGAACAAAAGATATGGATTAGTGGGTACTTAGCTGCTTCTCAATCGATTGCAGTGACAGAACCGACACAGCCAAGTTTGTCTACAGAAAATAGTCAAACTGTTCAAGTAACTAAAGATGTTACCATTCTTTATGGTTCGCAAACTGGGAATGGCCAGAATTTAGCTGAAGAGTATGCGCTTCAGTTAGAAGGTAAAGGTTTTGAAATAACCTTATCTTCTATGAATGATTACAAACAAAAGGAATTAAAAGATGTTCGTAATCTATTAATTATTATCAGTACACATGGCGAAGGGGATCCACCGGATAATGCCCTGACTTTCTTTGAATTTATTAATGGAAGAAAGGCGCCGAAGTTAGCTGATTTAAATTATTCTGTTTTGGCTCTTGGAGATACTTCATATGAATTTTTCTGTCAGACGGGTAAGGATATTGATCAGCGACTGGAAGAGCTAGGAGCTAATCGCCTTTATCCCCGTGTAGATTGTGATGTTGATTTTAGTGAGGATGCTTCAGAGTGGTTTGAAGGAACGTTGATAAGCTTAAGCGAATCACACCAAGTCAGTCCTGAAGGAGTTCCTGCCGCATCAGTAAATCAATCAACTGATACTCAATCGACTCAATATTCTAGAACGAACCCATTTCATGCTGAGGTATTAGATAATATTAATTTAAATGGACGTGGATCTAATAAAGAAACCAGGCATTTGGAATTATCTATTGAAGGCGCAGGCTTAACATTTGAACCGGGTGACAGTATCGGCCTTTATCCAGAAAATGATAAGGCATTAGTGGAGCTACTATTAAACACAACAAAGTGGGATCCAGACATCTCTGTACCTATTAATAAGCAAGGGGATCTATTATCCTTGCGTGAAGCATTAACAACAGTTTACGAGATTACAATATTAACAAAGCCGTTTCTCGAAAAAGCCGCTCAACTCACTAGCCATAATGGCTTAAATGATTTGTTGGCCGAGGGTAATGAAGAAGAGCTTAGAGAGTACCTCTATGGACGAGACCTAATTGATTTAGTGCAGGATTATGGACCATGGGAAACGGATGTAGTCGAATTTGTTTCTATTCTGCGGAAAATCCCTCCTAGACTCTATTCAATTGCTAGCAGCTATCAAGCAAACCCGGATGAAGTGCATTTAACAATTGGTGCCTTACGATACGATTCACATGGCCGCCAAAGAACAGGAGTCTGCTCTGTGCAATGTGCTGAACGTCTTGAGCCTGGAGATACAATTCCGATATTTGTTCAGCGTAACCCTAATTTCAAACTGCCTGTTCAAACCGACACACCGGTTATTATGATTGGACCTGGAACAGGTGTAGCTCCTTTTCGATCATTTATGGAAGAAATAGAGGAATTAGGGGACCAGAGAAAGACATGGCTTTTCTTCGGAGAGCAGCATTTTGTCACGGACTTTTTATATCAAATTGAATGGCAGCGCTGGCTGGAAGAGGGTATACTCACGAAAATGGATGTAGCATTTTCAAGAGATCAAAAAGAGAAGGTCTATGTACAGCATCGTATGTTAGAGAAGAGCAAGGAGCTTTATGAATGGTTAGAAGCTGGTGCGACTGTTTATGTTTGTGGCGACGAAGCGTATATGGCCAATGATGTACATACGACGTTAGCAGCTATTCTTCAACAAGAAGGTCAACTAAGCGCTGATCAAGCAGAAGCTTATCTAAAAGACTTGCAGCAGCAAAAGCGCTATCAGAGAGATGTTTATTAAGGTAAGAGAGGAATGAGTAGAATGGCTAACTCAGATAGTGTTCACAGCAAGGAAGGGCCACCGAGTGATGTAGAACAAATTAAGGAAGAGAGTCATTATCTGCGAGGATCGCTAGTGGAAACACTAAATAATCCTTTATCAGCAGGAATTCCTGATTGGGATAACCGATTGATGAAATTCCATGGTAGCTACTTGCAGGATGACCGTGATCTTCGTAATGAACGCAGGCAGCAGAAGCTTGAACCGGCGTATCAATTTATGGTGCGGGTAAGGGCTCCTGGTGGGGTGGCAACTCCAGAGCAATGGTTGACGATGGACCGGCTTGCTCATGAATATGGAAACGGAACGTTAAAGCTAACGACAAGACAGGCATTTCAAATGCACGGCATTTTAAAATGGAATATGAAAAAAAGCATCAAAGAAATTAATGATGCGCTCATGGATACACTTGCGGCCTGTGGAGATGTAAACCGTAATGTTATGAGTAACCCCAATCCATATCAATCTGACATTCACGGGGAAGTGTATGAGTGGGCACGTAAGCTTAGTGATTATTTATCACCACGAACACGAGCCTATCATGAAATTTGGCTTGATGAAGAAAAAGTAGTAGATACGCAATCAGATGAAGAGACGGAACCAATGTATGGTAAATACTATCTGCCTAGAAAGTTTAAGATTGGTATGGCTATTCCTCCTTCTAATGATGTGGATGTTTACTCTCAAGATCTTGGTTTTATTGCGATTATTGAAAATGGTGAACTAAAAGGATTCAACGTAGCAGTGGGTGGAGGAATGGGCATGACCCATGGGGACAAAAATACCTATCCTCAACTTGCTCGAGTCATTGGCTTCTGTACGCCTAATCAAGTATTAGATGTTGCAGAAAAAATCATTACCATACAAAGAGACTACGGGAACCGCTCAGTTCGTAAATATGCTCGTTTTAAGTATACAATTGATGCGAGAGGATTAGACTGGCTAATACAAGAGCTTAGTGAAAGATTAGGCTGGGTGCTTGAGGAAGAGCGAGCTTTTTCATTCGATCACAACGGGGATCGATATGGATGGGTGAAGGGCGCTAATAATAAGTGGCATCTAACATTATTTATTCAGAATGGAAGAGTGGCTGATTCAGAGGGTTATCCACTGATGACTGGTTTAAGAGAGATTGCCAAAGTACATACAGGAGACTTTAGATTAAGTGCCAATCAAAATCTAGTGATCTGTAATGTTACTAGCCAAAAGAAGAGAAAGATTAATCAGTTAGTTGAACAGTATGGTTTGACAGATGGCAAGCATTATTCGGCATTGCGTAGAAGCTCAATGGCCTGTGTGGCACTCCCAACCTGTGGATTGGCAATGGCTGAATCTGAGCGCTATCTTCCTACCTTAATAACTAAGCTAGAGGGTGTCATTGAGGAATCTGGCCTGCGTGACGAGGAAATTGTCATTCGTATGGCAGGGTGTCCAAATGGCTGTTCTCGTGCGGCCCTTGGTGAAATTGGCTTTATAGGTAAGGCGCCGGGTAAATACAATCTTTATTTAGGTGCAGGTTTTGCGGGTCAACGTTTAAGTAAAATGTACCGAGAAAATATTGGAGAAGAAGAAATTTTAGAAACCCTTAAGCCGATTATTTCTGATTATGCGAAGCAGCGCATCCATGGTGAACACTTTGGCGATTATGTCATTCGTGCAGGGTACATTAAAGAAGTTAGATCAGGCACAGATTTTCACGAGTAAAATAGAGTGAAGAGGAACGGCGTCTAATTATTGGCGCTGTCTCCTCAATCTGTTTGAATCTACAGACTTTTATGTGTGTAAAATATTTTTCAAAAAAGTATTGAAGCTTATCAGCGGACGTGGTATATTGTTACTTGTCGTTAAGAGAGAGACGTACTAGCCAATCATATTTACTTGGTTGCATGAGAAAGTTAATGTGCGCCCGTAGCTCAACTGGATAGAGTACTTGACTACGAATCAAGCGGTTAGAGGTTCGAATCCTCTCGGGCGTGCCATATATTACGGGAAGTAGCTCAGCTTGGTAGAGCACTTGGTTTGGGACCAAGGGGTCGCAGGTTCAAATCCTGTCTTCCCGACCATTGTTCCAGAATTAGAGAGATACATATTGTTATTGAGAAAAAGCTTGTAGCGCTAAGATAGTTATAGTGTTGCGTTTATATGCGGGTGTAGTTTAGTGGTAAAACCTCAGCCTTCCAAGCTGATGATGTGAGTTCGATTCTCATCACCCGCTCCAAACTATATAATTTTTAGAACGAACTTTTTTTATGCCTTTTTTGGGGCCTGTAGCTCAGCTGGTTAGAGCGCACGCCTGATAAGCGTGAGGTCGGTGGTTCGAGTCCACTCAGGCCCACCAAAAAAACTATTGACAAACCCATTGCGGTTTGATAATATTTAAAAGTCGCCAAATGAGCGACGGAAGTTCTTTGAAAACTGAACAGAAGCCAAGCGTACGAAGAGATACATGATATCTCATAGTAAGAAAAAGTCGTAGTTTTACTACGCAAAGCAAGTCAGCAATGAGCAATCAGCTCATCCACTTTTATGGAGAGTTTGATCCT
>NZ_VLXZ01000259.1 GCF_007293315.1 Alkalicoccobacillus porphyridii | reverse complement strand
CGCAATTGATAAAGCTGGTTACGATGCCACAGAAATTCAGGCTTCTATTCCTGACCAGACAGAGCAGCTTGAGAAAAAAGATCAGGAACGTGCTGAACTTAAACGTGATTTGATTCTCGCCTCCCTGTTGGCTTTACCTGTATTTATTCTGGAAATGGGATCTCACCTTATCCCTGGTGTACATCAACTGATTGATCAAACTATTGGGATGCAGAATAGCTGGTATTTACAATTCATACTGACCACACTGGTTTTGGTTATTCC
>NZ_VLXZ01000258.1 GCF_007293315.1 Alkalicoccobacillus porphyridii | reverse complement strand
CGTTTGAATCCGGTATCGACTCGGTCGGCTCCGCCCGCTTACGCCTGTCCGCCAAGTTTTATCTGGTGGCCATGTTCTTCGTTATCTTCGACGTTGAAGCGCTGTATCTGTTCGCATGGTCGACCTCTATCCGCGAAAGCGGCTGGGTAGGCTTTGTGGAAGCTGCAATTTTTATTTTTGTGTTACTGGCAGGTCTGGTTTATCTGGTGCGTATTGGCGCGCTGGACTGGACGCCCGCGCGTTCACGCCGCGAGCGTATGAACC
>NZ_VLXZ01000257.1 GCF_007293315.1 Alkalicoccobacillus porphyridii | reverse complement strand
AACCGGGCGGGCAAGGTGCGTTATCATTTTGTTTTAATTTTGCCAGTTCATCGGCGTATAACACAGCAGCAGGCGGACGCTGCAGATGATTATTCTGCGGTGACATATATTCATCCCTGAAATGTATTAATGAAATAAACGATATTTTACGCGCAATAAATGTTTGGCGCATTAGTTGTTTGAGCGAATAATATCTGGAAAGCAGATCACAGTAAATAAAAAAAACTGCTGGTGAGGCAGGTTCTTTTATTTACTATTTTCAGG
>NZ_VLXZ01000256.1 GCF_007293315.1 Alkalicoccobacillus porphyridii | reverse complement strand
CATGCCACGGCAGAGAATCACCATTCTCGCTATTTTCTTCACTGACATTAAAGGAGAGCAAATCTTGTTGCATCAAATGAGCATCGTGCTGCAGGTCAACCGCTATCACAATATCAGCCCCCAATGCACGCGTGAGGGAAATAGGAATTGGGTTAACGACTGCTCCATCAACCAGCCAGTAGCCGTTATGTGCAACAGGTGCCATGAGTCCTGGAATACTGCATGATGCGCGAATAGCAAGATGGAGATCGCCTTCAGTAAACC
>NZ_VLXZ01000255.1 GCF_007293315.1 Alkalicoccobacillus porphyridii | reverse complement strand
ATATCAGCGTAAGCTGCGCGAGGAATGGTAATGGGAAAAAATGATGTCAATCAGATTGCTGACAACGTGCGCGTTGTTCATGCCGGATGCGGCGTGAACGCCTTATCCGGCCTACAAAGTCGTATAAATTCAATGTATTGCAGTTTATTGGTAGGCCTGATAAGCGCAGCGCATCAGGCAATCTTACGCTTGTCATCAGTCTCATGCCCATAACCTTATTGATGTGGTGGTGGGTAAATTGAGGCCAAACCGGCACTGGCGGCA
>NZ_VLXZ01000254.1 GCF_007293315.1 Alkalicoccobacillus porphyridii | reverse complement strand
CTGGGGCGAGAAGGGCAAATGGAATCTTGAGCAGCGCGACGGCAAAACTGGCGAAGAAACCGAGCTGCAACTGAGCCTGCTGGGTAGCCAGGATGAGATCGCTGAGGTAGGCTTCCCGTACTTTGGTGGCGACGGCACGGAACACTTCAACAAAGTGGAACTGGAAAACGTGCTGCTGCACAAACTGCCGGTGAAACGCCTGCAACTGGCTGATGGCAGCACCGCCCTGGTGACCACCGTTTATGATCTGACGCTGGCAAACTA
>NZ_VLXZ01000253.1 GCF_007293315.1 Alkalicoccobacillus porphyridii | reverse complement strand
TGATTAGGCACAGATAATGCATACACTGGAGGATCGGTACGAATAATGCATTGGAGGGTGATTACATGTCAGGACCAGTCCAAAATTCCTCACCGGAATCCTAGACAAGCCCTGAGCCCAGGGAAACCCTACCGGACCCTCCAAAGGAAACTCCGACAGAGCCTCCCCTAAGGGATTTACTTACCACAAATTACTTATTCCGCCCACAAACTACAAACTGATTCCACAAATTCCAGCACTTCTCAAAGCAACAACAGTCCAGTGC
>NZ_VLXZ01000252.1 GCF_007293315.1 Alkalicoccobacillus porphyridii | reverse complement strand
CTGCGAGCAAATAGAAAATGCCTGCAACGGCAGCGGCCAGCCAACGTTGATCTTTATCCGGATGCGCTTCCGGGCTTTGGCAAATAGCCGCGGTGATTGCCGCAATACCGACGGAATAAACGCCGAAAGGGGAAAAAACCAGTGCCAGCAATCCAGTAAATACAATTAATGGCGAAACAGGAGCCGAATATCCAGCTGCTTTCATTGCTGCGATACCCGGTGCGTTTTGCGATGCCATCGTCACCAGAAAAAGGGGGAGTGCAAC
>NZ_VLXZ01000251.1 GCF_007293315.1 Alkalicoccobacillus porphyridii | reverse complement strand
AACAACTACGGTTTTTCCGCGGCGGATTTGCTCAGCGGTCAGACCTTCAGTATCAATCGACAGGATCTTGCCAGTGTGACCGGTGCCGCTAACCATAACACGGCTGCCAGTGGTGATTGCGTTACGGTTACGATCGTAGGTCGTCATAGGTGTTTTCTCCTTTCTGATTTACAGTCGAAGCCCACGTAACGGGCGCAATATAAATACTCCTGTCGAGTGAAATATTTTTTGTTTTTGATCAAGCTCACATCTTTTTTGATGCATG
>NZ_VLXZ01000250.1 GCF_007293315.1 Alkalicoccobacillus porphyridii | reverse complement strand
GGCCAATATCAAAGCGGGGAGGAATGACGCTGGCGAGGCTTGGGAGCATTTGCCTGCCAATCTCCAGCCCATGAAAACCCGCAATGGAAATTTGTTCTGGCACGGCGAGGTTTCGCTCGCGGCACAGCAGAAGCGCACCCATCGCAATATCGTCATTGGTGCAAAATACACCGTCTAAATCCGGGTTTGCGCTAAGGGCATCACGCATTAACTGCATTCCTAAATGAATGGATGAGATGGCGCGTGGATTCATGCGTAATGGGGA
>NZ_VLXZ01000024.1 GCF_007293315.1 Alkalicoccobacillus porphyridii | reverse complement strand
ACCAAGAGAAAAGCAAATTTACCAAGAAGAAGCAGACGGCCTAACTACAAAGAGAAGCTCATGACCGAGTTCAAAAGCAGAACCTTCTTTACCAAGAAGGAAAAGCCCATCATCAAGAAGACTACCTCCATCACAAAGAACAATGAGCACCATACCAAGAGCAAAACCACCATACCAAGAGCAAAACCACCATACCAAGAAAGAAGCGATTAGTACCAAGAGCAATCCTCCCATTACCAAGAGCCAGGACGCCATACCAAAAACTATACCTCCGTCACCAAGAGGGAACCCTATTTTACCAAGCGCCAAGAACAAAAGGCTTAATACCAAGAGCCCGCCCCCCATGCTTTAGCAATTGCCATCTAAAGAAACATCACATAATAGGTCCGCACCCCCTCAAACCAAGTTCGATAAGCTGCAAATCAGCTCATTCAATCAAAGGTGTTCATTTATTGTGAAATATAGAAAAAGAACTGCTTTGCAAAGTCTATTGTAGAAAAGAGCTGGAGACAATAATAAACGTAGGATTTGAACTTTTTGAAGAGAATGATTATAATAGAGTTAGTCAAATATAGTCAAAGTCAGAAGATGAAATAAATCCTACTACGCTAAAATACATTTATAGTAAGAGAGGGGGATGAAAATGCGCAACATTTCGGATTTTATCGAGCAATATCTAAAAAGCACTTTATTAAAAAATGGAAACGAACTTTTAGAAATTAAGCGAAGTGAGCTTGCAAAACGATTTGAGTGTGTCCCCTCTCAAATAAATTATGTGATAAGTACACGGTTTACCCTTGAAAAGGGGTATATAGTGGAAAGTAAACGTGGTGGGGGCGGATATATTCGCATTATAAAAGTAGAGGCACATGAGAAATCAGATCTTTATAACCACCTTTTGCAACTAGTTGGTCCAGTGATTGATCAACAGACGGCGGAAAACATTGTGATGCGTTTATACGAAGAAAAAGCCGTAACAAAACGGGAAGCAAACTTAATGGTTAGTGTACTGGATCGCTCTGTTTTAAAAGTAGAGTTGCCGTACAGGGATCAAATACGATCTAATGTTTTAAAAGCAATGATTAATACGCTTAAATATAAATAATCTCCTGAAAGAGAGGTGTAGAGCTAATGAAATGTCAGGACTGTCAGCAAAGGCAGGCAACCTTACACTTTACAAAGATTATTAATGGAGAAAAAACAGAGATTCATTTATGTGAAATGTGTGCAAAAGAAAAGGGAGAGCATATTCCAGGCTCGAATACATTTTCTATTCATCAGCTCTTATCAGGATTACTGCATTTTGAGCATCCAGATACCCAAGAGAATGAACACAAAACTGCACCAAAAGAACGAATGTGTGAGCACTGTCAAATGACATACAGTCAGTTTGTTGAAATAGGTAGGTTTGGCTGTGCCTCTTGTTATGAGGCCTTTGATGATAAATTGGACCCTGTACTTCGCCGAGTTCATAGTGGGAATATTCGTCACCATGGAAAAATCCCTAAACGAATTGGCGGGGGGATTAAGCGCCAAAAACAAATTAATGCTTTAAAGATGCAAATCAAAGAATACATTGAGAGTGAAGAATTCGAAAAAGCCGCAGAGGTAAGGGACCATATCCGTTCTCTAGAAAAACAAAATCAGGAGCATGAGGAGGGGTGACATGTCGCTGGAAGGGTTTATGAATGAAGCCATCAGTCCATGGATGAAGGATTCGGGTGAGGATTCCGATATTGTACTAAGTAGTAGAATAAGACTGGCAAGGAATCTGAAAAATTATCAATTTCCGATCCTTTCAACCTTAAATCAATCGAAAGAAGTGGCGGAGTATACTGTAGCTGCTTTAGAAGAAGGACCATTTGAGCAAGTGGGTCCACTAGATACACTTTATATGGAAGAGCTTAAATCAAATGAAAAGCGTGTCCTAGTAGAAAAGCATTTAATTAGTCCTCATCTGGCGGAGCAATCCAAGCACGGGGCTGTCATGTTGAATCAGGACGAATCCTTAAGCATTATGATAAATGAAGAGGATCATCTTCGAATACAATGTTTATTTGCCGGCTCTCAGCTTGAAAAGGGTTTAGAAATTGCTCAATCGGTAGATGACTGGGTAGAAGAACATCTCACCTATGCATATGATGAAAAACGCGGCTATTTAACCAGTTGTCCAACAAATGTAGGTACAGGAATGCGGGCCTCAGTTATGATGCATCTACCCGCTCTAGCCATGACACAGCAGATTAACAGAATTTTGCCGGCAATTAATCAATTGGGATTAGTTGTTAGAGGAATTTATGGTGAAGGTAGCGAAGCTTTAGGTAATCTCTTTCAAATTTCAAACCAAATCACTCTTGGGAAATCAGAGCAAGACATTGTAGACGATCTTCACGGCGTTGTAACACAGCTGATTCAAAGGGAACGTAATGCAAGACAGGTACTCATGCAAAACTCAAGATTAAAGCTGGAAGACCGTATTCAGCGATCACTCGGCATATTGTCCCACAGTCGAATTATTGAATCAAAAGAAGCAACGAGAAGATTATCTGATGTGAGGCTTGGAATAGATTTAGGATTGATTGAAGGGATATCAGGGAACATACTTAATGAGCTGATGATTTTGACTCAGGTAGGATTTTTGCAGCAGTTTGCAGGAGATGTCTTAACTGCAGAGCAAAGAGATGAGCGAAGAGCTGCACTTATTCGTGAAAGACTTCAGTTAAAAGAATGACATTGATGGAGGTGGCCACAAATGATGTTTGGTCGATTTACAGAGCGAGCACAAAAGGTATTGGCATTAGCACAAGAAGAGGCAATTCGTTTAGGCCATAATAATATAGGAACTGAGCACATCTTACTCGGTCTCATCCGTGAAGGAGAAGGCATTGCGGCAAAAGCGTTGCAAGCACTTGGACTTGGACCCGAGAAACTGCAAAAGGAAGTAGAAACACTAATAGGAAAAGGGCAAGAAGGGTCTAAAACAAAGCACTACACCCCGAGAGCAAAAAAAGTAATTGAGCTTTCAATGGATGAAGCACGTAAGCTTGGTCATTCGTATGTAGGCACAGAGCACATCCTGCTTGGTTTAATTCGTGAAGGAGAAGGGGTAGCTGCACGAGTTCTTAACAACCTTGGTGTAAGCTTAAATAAGGCGCGTCAACAGGTTCTTCAATTACTAGGCAGTAATGAAGGCGGTAGCTCATCTCAGCAGAGTGGAGCAGTTTCCAACGCCAACACGCCGACACTTGATAGCCTTGCTCGTGACCTTACCGCTATTGCTCGTGAGGAGTCTCTAGATCCGGTAATCGGTCGTAGCAAAGAGATTGAAAGAGTGATTCAGGTTCTTAGCCGTAGAACGAAAAATAATCCTGTGCTCATCGGTGAGCCGGGTGTTGGTAAAACGGCGATAGCTGAAGGCTTAGCGCAATCCATTGTTGCGAATGAAGTGCCTGAGACGCTACGTAACAAGCGTGTTATGACGCTTGATATGGGAACAGTGGTGGCAGGTACAAAATACCGTGGTGAATTTGAAGACCGTTTGAAAAAGGTGATGGATGAGATTCGGCAAGCGGGGAATGTGATTCTATTTATTGATGAATTACACACGCTTATTGGAGCTGGTGGAGCGGAAGGTGCGATTGATGCGTCAAATATTTTGAAGCCATCTCTTGCACGTGGTGAACTACAATGTATTGGTGCGACAACGATTGACGAGTATCGTAAGTACATTGAAAAGGATGCTGCGCTTGAACGTCGTTTCCAGCCAATCCAAGTGAATGAGCCTTCACTGGATGAGTCCATTCAAATCTTAAAAGGACTGCGTGACCGTTATGAGGCCCACCATAGAGTGACCATCACGGATACTGCGATTGACGAAGCAGTAAAGCTGTCTGACCGTTATATTTCAGATCGTTTCCTTCCAGATAAGGCGATTGATTTAATTGATGAAGCAGCTTCAAAGGTTCGCTTACGTTCTTACACTGCACCACCTGATTTAAAAGAGCTAGAACAGAAATTAGAAGAAACACGTAAGGAAAAAGATGCCGCCGTTCAAAGCCAGGAGTTTGAAAAAGCAGCATCATTACGTGATTCTGAACAACGACTTCGTGAACAGCTTGATGAAATGAAAAACAAGTGGAAAAAGAAGCAAGGCCAAGAAAACACGGAGGTGTCTGTTGAAGACATTGCCCAGGTTGTAGCGAGCTGGACCGGAATCCCAGTGGCAAAGCTAGCTGAAGAGGAAACAGATCGCTTATTAAAAATGGAGGAAATCCTGCATCAACGTGTTGTTGGTCAGGAGGAAGCTGTTCTTTCCATTTCAAAAGCTGTACGTCGTGCTAGAGCGGGTCTGAAGGATCCTAAGCGTCCAATTGGATCGTTTATTTTCCTAGGGCCAACAGGGGTAGGGAAAACAGAGCTCGCTCGAGCAGTTGCTGAGACACTGTTTGGAGATGAGGATTCAGTTATTCGGATTGATATGTCTGAGTACATGGAAAAGCATTCCACAAGTCGTTTAGTAGGGTCGCCTCCAGGGTATGTTGGACACGAGGAAGGCGGACAATTAACAGAAAAAATCCGTCGTAAACCGTATTCAGTTATCTTGCTTGATGAGATCGAAAAAGCGCATCCAGATGTATTTAATATTCTTTTGCAGGTGCTTGAGGATGGGCGCCTTACAGACTCTAAAGGCCGTACAGTAGATTTCCGTAATACGGCAGTGATTATGACATCTAATGTCGGTGCCAGCGCATTGAAGGGGAATAAGTACCTAGGATTTACAACGGAAACAGAAGGCCGCGAGTACAAGGATATGAAGGATCGTGTGATGGGAGAGCTAAAGAACAGCTTTAGACCTGAATTCATCAACCGTATTGATGAGATTATTGTTTTCCATGCATTAGAGAAAAAGCATGTTCGTGAGATTATTACGCTGATGGCAAATCAATTAAAAGCTCGTTTAACGGAGCAAGGAATTGAGTTTGAATTAACCGAAGAGGCAAAAGATAAAATCACAGATCTTGGCTATGATCCTGAATATGGTGCACGACCTTTACGCAGAGCATTACAGAAGCAAGTAGAGGATCGTTTATCTGAGGAGCTTTTAAAAGGCAATATAAGCAAGGGTCAAAAAGCATTAATTGGTGTTAAAGACGGAGAGCTTTACGTCGAAACGCTTGAGACAAAAGAAGAAACAGCAACGTTAAAATAATGTAGACACGCGTTTGCTTTGTTAACAACAGACCGGGAGTATGAATGGCTCCTGGTCTTTCATTTTATAGTTTGTCTTGGAGGATCGGAAATGGCAAAGAAAAAGACTAAGTTTGTATGCCAAGACTGCGGCTATGAATCCGCGAAGTGGATGGGCAAATGTCCAGGCTGTCAGGAATGGAATACGATGGTGGAGGAAATTGAGGCGGTAGCGAAGCAATCGAGTAGAAGCTATGTCACGTCATCTTCAACGGTGACGAAAGCACAGCCGCTTTCAAAGGTAGTAGGCGATCGAGAGCCGCGGATTGATACCACTATACAAGAGCTAAATCGAGTGCTTGGTGGAGGCATCGTTCCAGGTTCATTGGTTTTAGTTGGTGGCGACCCGGGAATCGGTAAATCAACCCTACTTTTGCAGCTTTCGGCTAAGCTAGCGGAAAAGCAAGAGAAGGTCCTCTATATATCGGGGGAAGAATCAGTGAAGCAAACGAAGCTGCGGGCAGATCGACTGGGCATGATTTCACCAGAATTGTACGTGTTGGCAGAAACAGATCTTCAATACATCCAACACGCCATTGATGAGGTACAGCCATCACTTGTGATTATTGATTCCATTCAAACGGTGTATCAAGAGGATATTACGTCAGCACCGGGTAGTGTCGCGCAGGTAAGAGAATGTACTGCGGCTTTTATGAAGATTGCTAAAACAAAAGGAATCGCCATTTTTATAGTAGGACATGTCACAAAACAAGGTTCGATAGCAGGACCCAAGCTATTAGAGCATATGGTAGATTCAGTTCTTTATTTTGAAGGAGAAAGACACCATACGTATCGTATCCTTCGGGCGGTCAAAAACCGTTTTGGTTCAACAAATGAAATGGGTATCTTTGAGATGAAAGAAGCGGGTCTAGAGGAAGTGTTAAATCCTTCAGAAATCTTTCTAGAGGAGCGCTCTCAAGGAGCTGCAGGGTCAGTGGTTGTGGCCTCCATGGAAGGAACGAGACCTGTGCTTGTAGAACTACAGGCATTGATTTCACCTACTGGGTATGGAAATCCACGGAGAATGGCAACGGGAATTGATCATAACCGAGTTTCGTTACTCATGGCTGTGCTTGAAAAACGTGTGGGACTTCTTCTCCAAAATCAAGATGCGTATCTTAAGGTCGCAGGTGGCGTAAAGCTAGATGAACCAGCTATCGATTTAGCGATTGCCTTGAGCATTGCCTCTAGCTTTAAGGACCAGCCAACGCAGTCAATGGATGCCGCAATAGGAGAGGTTGGTTTAACGGGTGAGATTCGTCGGGTTTCTCGTATTGACCAAAGGGTAAACGAGGCAGCAAAGCTAGGGTTTAAACGTGTCATCATTCCAGAAAAGAATCTGGGAGGTTGGACAGTACCAGCAGGCATCGAGGTCATTGGTGTCCCATCATTAGAAAAGGCAATAGAAGTTGTTCTTGGGAGGTAAAAGAAAATGGAGGAACAAAAAAACAGAGATGAATTCATCCGGAATCTGCTAAGGTTGGTTGCACCGGGAACCCCGTTACGAGCGGGCATTGATAATGTTCTTCGTGCAAATACAGGCGGACTTATAGTACTTGGGGATACAGAAGAAATGAAGCAGATCGTAAACGGCGGATTTTTTATCAACTGTCCGTTTTCACCGGCCTATTTATACGAGCTTGCAAAAATGGACGGGGCCATCATCTTAAGTGAAGATGGGAAAAAAATTCTTTATGCCAATACACAATTAGTGCCTAACAATGGAATCTCATCAACTGAGACTGGAATCCGTCACCGTACAGCAGAACGTGTAGCCAAACAGACAAATCAACTGACAATCTCGATTTCACAGCGTCGTAACGTTATTACCTTGTATCAGGGCGAGTTCCGCTATGCTTTAAAGGATATCGGGGTCATTTTAACAAAGGCGAATCAAGCGATTCAGACGCTTGAGAAGTATAAGTCGGTACTTGAACAGAGCATTACCAATCTGGGGGCTTTGGAGTTTGAAGAGCTGGTTACTCTATCTGAAATCACCCAGGTAGTACACCGTGTTCAAATGGTGCTACGTATCAAGCGAGAAATTTTAAACTATATTGATGAGCTAGGGGACGAGGGTCGCCTGATCACTATGCAGCTGAGGGAGCTCGTAACAGATACTGAGAAGGAAGCGGCCTTTTTATTAAAGGATTACGTGAAGGATGGAAAACAAGACGTCACTAAGACACTTAAAGAATTAACAGATTTACAGACGGAAGATCTGTTAGATGAGCCAGCGATCATTAAAGCATTGGGATATCCGAAGAATATTAACTTGTCTGAGCACATTGTTTCGCCTAGAGGCTATCGGATGCTACACCGTATTCCTAGACTGCCATCCCAGATCATTGAGAATTTAATTAATGAGTATGAGATCCTATCGAACATCGTACTTGCAGATACGGACAAATTGGATGAAGTAGATGGCATTGGTGAAGCGCGAGCTAAGATGATCAAGAATGGCCTAAATCGAATCCAGGAGCAGCTGTTTATTGATCGACATATTTAGCGTGACCTGCGCGAATCCTGACGATTTCATGTCTTAAACATGTTGTTTTATGGAGGTAGTATGTAAAATTCCAGTTTGCTAGGTTTTGATTTCTAAATCTTGTCTATAATAAGCTAAAAGGAGGTGGGCCGTTATGATGACGTGGATTGTAAAGATCTTTCTTATGATCGCCGGTGGGACATTAGGCTTCTTATATATTCCTGAACTTATCCAACTGTTTAATTTTGAAGGTGTCCCTGTCTGGGTTCAAAATGAATTCACGGGTATGGTTATAGGTATTATTATTATGTACTTTGTATCGATTTGGGTTGCGCGTTATATCGTAAACATAATGAAGGTCCTTGAGGAAAAGATTTTAAAAGCCTCCTTGACTGACATTTTGTCCGGTTCACTTGGGTTAATCCTAGGTCTAGTGGCTGGATATTTAATTGGTAGCCAAATTGCACAATTACAGGTCCCATTTGTGAAAAATATATTGCCTATATTTGTCACCATTACGCTTGGATACTTTGGTTTTCAAATTGGATTTAAAAAGCGTGACGAGCTATTGCAATTATTCCTGCTAAGTCGAGGTAACGTAAAAGAAAAGAAATCTGATGACGATTCAGGTCGCCATCAATTAAAGATTCTTGATACAAGTGTCATTATTGATGGTAGGATTGCAGATATTTGTAAGACGGGCTTTTTAGAAGGAACTCTAGTTATTCCGGAGTTTGTCTTGGCAGAACTGCAGCATATTGCTGATTCATCTGATGCATTAAAACGAAACCGAGGTCGAAGAGGATTAGACATTCTAAATAAAATTCAAAAGGAATTACCGATCAAGGTTGAAATCTATGAAGGTGATTTTGAGGATATTCAAGAGGTGGACAGCAAGCTTGTGAAGCTCGCCAAAATCTCTGATGGAATGGTCGTTACAAATGATTATAACCTGAATAAGGTATGTGAATTACAAGGGGTCGCTGTCTTAAACATTAATGACTTAGCTAACGCCGTCAAACCTGTGGTCCTGCCTGGCGAAAAGATGAATGTACAGGTGATAAAGGATGGTAAGGAGCATCATCAGGGTGTGGCGTATTTGGATGACGGAACGATGATCGTTGTGGAAGGTGGACGTGAATTCATTGGCAAGGAGATTGATGTCATCGTCACCAGTGTGCTGCAAACAAGTGCAGGTAGAATGATTTTTGCCAAGCCTAAGGTTTACGAAAAAGCATTATAACTCTTTCAAAAAAAGCGTGAAGTTGAACAGCCTTAATTAGGGAGATGCACAGTCTACCTTTTTAAGAGCAGATCATTAGAGCGCTTTTTTCTTTTCTTAAATATGTGTCAACATCACATAGGACATGCTAAAATAGAGCGAATGCATGTATAAGAATTGGAGAGAGCATGATGATGTATAGTATTGTAATTCCTGCTGCCGGACAAGGGAAACGGATGAGAGCGGGTAAAAATAAACAATTTATCGTATTAAATCAAATACCACTCATTGCTTATACATTAAAGGTCTTTGAAGAAGACGAATGGTGCAAACAAATCATACTGGTCGCAAACGAAAGTGAAGTAGATGCGATGCAGGCGATTGTAGATACGCATCAGATTAGCAAGGTTAGCAAAATTACAGTCGGTGGAGAAGAACGACAGCAGAGCGTGTATGAAGGGGTCAAGCAGTTAACGGGACCTGACGAAATTGTGCTTGTGCATGATGGAGCCAGACCCTTCATTCGAAAAGCATCCATTCATCGTCTAGTGCAGGCGGCCAAGGATGCAGGATCAGCCGTTGTTGCTGTACCAATGAAGGATACCGTGAAGAGAGTGGTTAACGGAACGATTGAGGAGACAATTAACCGTTCCTCTCTATGGTCTGTTCAAACGCCACAGGCTTTCTGGAGAGATGCGCTCTTAGCAGGACACAAAAAAGCAGAAGAGCAAGATTTTAAAGCAACGGATGATGCAAGTATTATGGAGTGGATAGGCGCTAAGGTTGTTGTGGTAGAAGGGGATTACAGCAACTTAAAGATCACAACACCAGAGGATTTATTAATGGCAGAAGCAATTATACGAAAAAGGAGTTTGGAGCATGATTCGAGTAGGACAAGGATTTGATGTTCATCAGCTAGTGGAGGATCGCCCACTTATTATTGGAGGCATTACGATTCCATATGAGAAGGGTTTACTTGGGCATTCAGATGCGGATGTTTTACTTCATACCATTGCGGATGCTGCGCTTGGTGCCATTGGAGAAGGCGACATAGGCAAGCATTTCCCGGATACAAGTGATGAGTTTAAGGACATGGATTCAAAGGTTCTTCTTAAGGACGTTTGGTCATTGGTTAAAGAGAGAGGCTATAAGCTCGGTAATGTAGACTGCACTATTATGGCGCAGCTGCCTAAAATGGCTCCGCATATTCAAGCGATGCAGCAGCAGATTGCGGAACTGCTTGAGGCGGATTCGACACAAGTGAATGTAAAAGCAACTACCACTGAAAAGCTGGGCTTTACCGGGAGAGGAGAAGGGATCGCCTCACAGGCGGTTATTCTCATAGAACGGGTTTAGATGAATGTTTGCCTAAATGGTGTTAGAATAGAAGCCGACATATGCTAAAAGTTGTAGTGAAAGAAGAAAAATGAAATGGATGGTGTTATCAAATGAGCAGCGACGTACGTGTACGTTTTGCCCCGAGCCCGACAGGTCATCTCCATATTGGAGGCGCTCGTTCGGCCTTATTTAATTACCTTTTTGCTAGAAATCAAGGCGGGAAATTTATTCTGCGTATTGAAGATACAGATCAGGCACGTAATGTAGAGCAGGCAAAAGAAAAGCTGCTTGAAAGCTTAAAATGGCTGGGTGTCGATTGGGATGAAAGCATAGATACTGGCGGTGAATATGGCCCTTACAGCAGCATGGAGCGCATTGATATTTATAAGAAGTATGTGCAGCAGCTGGTCGACGAAGGAAAGGCATATTATTGCTATATGACGCCAGAAGAGCTTGAAGAAGAACGTGCAGCACAGCTTGCTCGCGGCGAAGCCCCTAAGTACGGTGGACGCGATCGTGAGTTAACGAGTGAGCAACGTCAAGCCTATGAGGATAAAGGGCTAAAGCCAGTCATTCGTTTCCGTGTTCAAGAAGGTAACGTGGTAACCATTGAAGATGCCGTACGTGGAGATGTTTCGTTTGAAACAGACGGTATTGGAGATTTTGTCATTGCACGTAATGATGGTGTGCCTATGTATAACTTTGCGGTTGTCATTGATGATCATCTCATGAAGATTTCGCATGTTATTCGAGGCGAAGAGCATCTATCCAACTCTCCAAGACAGGCTTTATTATTTGAGGCGTTTGGATGGGGGAAGCCGACATTCGCTCATGCATCCTTAATTTTAAATCCGGATCGTCAGAAGATGAGTAAGCGTGATGAGTCCATCATTCAGTTTGTGGAGCAGTACAAAGAGCTTGGGTATTTACCTGAAGCCCTTGTGAACTTCCTTGCTTTATTGGGCTGGTCACCTGTAGGGGAAGAGGAAATGTTCACGCTTGAACAACTATCAGATCAGTTCAGTCTTGAACGTGTGTCTAAAGCACCGGCTGTATTTGATACAAGCAAGCTGGCATGGATGAACAATCAATATATTCAAGCCGCACCACTCGAAAAAGTGATTGATTTATCTCTACCACATCTAATTAAAGCGGGTAGAATATCCGAGAACCCAGGTGAAACGGATAAAGAGTGGGCAGGCAAGCTTATTGGCTTGTATCAGGAGCAGCTTCACTATGGTGCTGAAATTGTAGAGCTTACTGATTTGTTCTTTAAGCAGGAAATTGAGTATAATGAGGAAGCAAAGACCGTATTACATGAGGAACAGGTACCAGAGGTCTTAAACCATTTCTTAAGTGAACTTAACCAGCTTGAAGAATTTACTGCACCTCACATCAAAAATGCAGTGAAAGCTACGCAAAAAGCAACAGGGCAAAAAGGCAAAAAGCTATTTATGCCAATACGTGTAGCAGTCACCGGGCAAACTCACGGACCTGAGCTACCTGATACGATTGAACTGCTAGGTAAAGAGGCTGTATCTGCTCGCCTTACGCATGCAGCGTCTTCAAATGCATAATTAAATATACGTAACTTGTTGATTGGGAGAGTCAGTCAAGGAGTAGGTTTTCAGAGAGTGCTACGTAGCTGGGAGTAGCATAACCCATTCGACTGCTGTGCACCCATGAGACTTTTTCTGAACGGAGCATATACTTTTAGTAGGAAAAAGCGGATGGCGCCGTTAGACGCTCTTAAGAGTTAATCAGTATGGACTGATTAAATATAACAGAGTGGAACCGTGCTGTCTGCGCCTCTGTGCATCAAGGATGCACAGGGGTTTTTTTATATTGCGAGAGGGGGGAGTGTTGTGTCCGTATTTAGGACATTAATGAACGATGTAGATGTAGTGTTCGCCCAGGACCCTGCAGCTAGAAGCCGACTGGAAGTTATTTTCACCTATTCAGGTGTGCATGCGATCTGGTCGCATCGAATCGCTCATGGTCTTTGGAACATCAAACTTTATTTTCTAGCTAAGCTGCTGTCTCAAATTAGCCGTTTCTTTACAGGTATTGAAATTCATCCTGCTGCGGTCATTGGCCAAAGATTATTTATAGATCATGGTATGGGTGTTGTCATAGGAGAAACCTGCGAAATAGGGAATAACGTAACGATTTATCAAGGAGTTACTCTTGGAGGAACGGGAAAGGAAAAAGGTAAACGTCATCCAACGGTCGAGGATGGTGTCATGATCTCCAGTGGGGCAAAGGTTCTTGGCTCCTTTACGATCGGTGAGCATTCAAGAATTGGGGCTGGATCGGTGGTTTTAAAGGAAGTGCCGCCTAATTCTACTGTCGTAGGCATACCAGGGCGAATTGTGGTTAAGGATGGATGTAAAGTAAACCACGAGCTGGATCATCACATTTTACCTGACCCCGTTGCTGATAAATTCAAACAGCTAGAGGAAGAAATAGATAGACTAAATAAAGAGCTGCAGGAGCAAAAAAAATATCACCATAGTAAGTAGATCCGCTTATGCTGAAAGAATAACAAACTCAAGGGAGAAGATTGTATGGCTATTCAGATTTTTAATAGCTTAACCATGAAGAAAGAGCTCTTTATGCCAATGGAAGAGGGCAAGGTTAAGATGTATGTATGTGGTCCGACGGTGTACAACTATATTCATATTGGGAATGCCCGTCCGCCCATCGTATATGATATGGTGCGCCGCTATTTAGAGTATCGCGGGTATGAGGTTCTATTTGTTTCGAACTTCACAGATGTGGATGATAAAATCATTCGGGCTGCCCATGAATTAGGTGAGGATGTTTTTGATGTAGCTAATCGATTCATTGAGGCCTACCATGAAGATACCTGTGCCTTGGGTGTTAAACCCGCAGATATCCACCCACGCGTCACAGAAACCATTACGGATATTGTTCAATTTATTAAAGCACTTGAAGAAAAGGAATATGCCTATGAATCAGGTGGGGATGTTTACTTCAGAACAAGAAAATTTAAAGACTACGGCAAGCTCTCCTCTCAATCCATCGATGACCTGCGAAGTGGCTCCCGTATCGAGGTAGATGAACGAAAGGAAGATGCGCTGGATTTTGTTTTGTGGAAGGCAGCAAAGGAAGGCGAAATCTCCTGGGACAGTCCTTGGGGCAATGGGCGACCGGGATGGCATATTGAATGCTCAGCCATGGTAAAAAAATATTTAGGTGATACTATCGATATTCATGCCGGTGGACAGGATTTAGCTTTTCCACATCATGAAAACGAAATTGCACAGTCGGAAGCCTTGACGGATAAGCAAATGGCTAACTATTGGATGCATAATGGCTTTATTAATATTGATAACGAAAAAATGTCAAAATCACTCGGAAATTTTGTGTTAGCTCACGATATTATTCGACAGCATTCGCCTGAAGTCGTTCGATTTTTCATGTTGACGGCTCACTATCGTAGTCCAATTAATTTCAGCTCTGAGCTGCTTCAAGGGGCCGAGAATGGTCTGGAACGAATTAAAACTGCACTATCACTAATGAAGCACAGATTAGAGGATTGCGCCGACTACGGGGAGAAGGAAGACTGGATTTACACGATTGCTCAATTACGAAATCGATTTATTGCTGAGATGGATGATGACTTTAACAGCGCAAACGGTATCTCTGTATTATTTGACGTGGCAAAGGAAGCGAATCGTTATGGCCAGAAGCCACAAACATCTAAAGCGGTGCTTGAAGCATTTATTCACCTTTTTGATGAGATAGGTGGTGTCTTGGGACTTCAGCTGCATCAGGAGCAAGAATTGCTGGATGAAGAGATTGACACACTCATTGAAAAACGAAACACCGCACGTGCAGAGCGGAATTTCCAAGAAGCGGACGCAATTCGTGATCAATTGAAGGAGCAAGGAATCTTGCTTGAGGATACACCACAAGGAGTTCGTTGGAAAAGAGAAAGTCGCTCATGAAAATTGTTCAACCTAAAACGGATTTAACACAAATTAACGGATTGGCTCTCGCTTATATGGGAGATGCAGTCCTTGATATGTACGTGCGGTATTATTTGCTTGCACAAGGCAAGGTGAAGCCGCACGCTCTGCACGCTGAGGCGACTCGCTTCGTCTCTGCCAAAGCGCAGGCCGACATGCTTCATCGCCTGGAGCAAAACGAGGTGTTTACAGAGCATGAGATGTCTGTCATCAAGCGGGGGAGAAACGCTAAGTCGGGTTCTGTTCCTAAGAACACCAGCGTGGCGACCTATCGCTATTCTACGGGTTTTGAGGCTTTACTTGGCTATCTTCACATCACGGATCAATCCGCCCGACTTGATGAGATTATGCAGTTGGCGCTAGAGATAGATGATAAATTAACTAAAGGAGGCTCTTCACATCATGAGTGATGAGTTTATTGCAGGGAAGAATCCTATTTTAGAAGCTCTTAAATCGGGTCATGCCATTCACAAGATTTGGGTGGCCGAGGGCTCGCAAAAGGGGCAAATGAACAAGCTTGTCCAAACAGCTAAGGAAAAAAATATTCTTGTTCAAACTGCACCAAAAAAGAAGTTAGAACAGCTAATTGGTAGTGAAAATCATCAAGGGGTAGTAGCTTCAGTTGCCGCCTATACGTATGCAGAGCTAGACGATATTTTTGATCGCGCTGCAGAGAAAAACGAAGAGCCTTTTTTCTTAGTCTTAGATGAAATTGAGGATCCGCATAATCTAGGATCTATCCTGCGGACAGCTGATGCTGTGGGTGCGCATGGGGTTATTATTCCAAAGCGACGTTCAGTAGGTCTAACACAAACAGTCGCTAAAGCATCAACAGGAGCCATTGAATATGTTCCCGTTGTAAGAGTGACAAACATTGCGCGAACAATGGACGAGCTGAAAAAGCGAGGCGTTTGGTTTGCAGGCACGGATGCAGCGGCTAAAGAAGACTATCGCGGAGCCGCCTTTGATATGTCGCTTGGACTAGTTATAGGCAGTGAAGGCAAAGGAATGAGCAGACTCGTTAAAGAGAAATGCGATTTTCTAGTCTATATCCCGATGGTCGGAAACGTAACCTCTTTAAATGCATCAGTTGCAGCAAGTCTTCTCATGTACGAGGTGCATCGTAAGCGCAGTCCATTGGGATCGTGATTGATATGAGATCTATACTACTGGTTGATGGCTATAATATCATTGGAGCTTGGCCGGAACTAAGGAAACTTAAAGATACTGATTTGGAGCTGGCCAGAGACCTGCTAGTTGATAAACTAGCTGAATATCAGGCTTATTCCGGTGATATAGTATCCGTTATCTTTGACGCTCATATGGTGTCTGGTATTGGTAAGACTTATCGTAATCACCGTGTAGAGGTCATTTATACAAAAAAACAAGAAACTGCAGATGAGCGGATCGAGCGAATGGTTCGAGAACTAAAGAGAATCGATACGACGATTCATGTGGCTACCTCTGACTTTGCGGAGCAATCCATTATTTTTGGTAGCGGAGCTCTCCGTAAGTCAGCCAGGGAGCTTTTAACAGAAACAGAAATGGCAACAAAAGGAATTAAAAAAATGGTCGAAAAAACAAAAAAACAACAAAAATCGACACATGCTTATCTTAGTGAGGAACTGACTGAAATTTTTGAAAAATGGCGTCGTGGCGACAGATGAGTGGTTGACCTTCTGGAAAACTGTGCTATATAATACGTTTAAACATTAAGTTAGTGGCCTTGGCCGAGGGGGTATTGTTGTGACTGCAGAGCTTCAGCTGGAACCAACTTTTACAAAGCCTGGTAGCGAATTTGAACAGGCTGATGATAGCTTTCTCGTAGAACAAGTTAGATTAGGCAACACACAGGCACTTGAATACTTAATAAACAAATACAAAAATTTTGTCCGTGCTAAATCACGCTCTTATTTCTTAATTGGTGCAGACCATGAGGATATTGTTCAAGAAGGAATGATTGGTCTTTATAAAGCCGTTCGCGATTTCAGGGGAGACAAGCTCTCTACCTTCAAGGCATTTGCGGAATTATGCATTACTAGACAAATCATCACAGCTATCAAAACAGCGACCAGACAGAAACACATTCCTCTTAATTCCTATGTATCTCTGGACAAGCCACTATATGACGAAGAATCAGAACGCACGTTGCTAGACGTTATCTGTGGTAATCGAGTGACGAACCCAGAAGAATTATTAATTAATCAAGAAGAGTTCGAGAACATTGAATTAAAAATGGGTGAAATCCTGAGTGATCTTGAACAACAAGTCTTACTTTTATATCTCGATGGTAGAACCTATCAAGAAATTTCTGTAGATCTTGACAGACACGTAAAGTCTATTGATAATGCACTACAACGCGTAAAACGCAAATTAGAACGCTACGTCGAGCTAAAAGGCGTTACCTTATAAATTTATAACGAACGGTACGCCTTATATTGTGGTGTGCCGTTTTTCTGTTTGCAGGGCAGGGATGAAAGCTAGCTCTGCTCTTGGTAAAACGGACGTGTTTCTTGGTACTCCCTCGGAACATCTTGGAGAAGCGCTTTGGCTCTTAGTAAAACGGTCATGATTCTTGGTAACTCCTCGGAACGTCTTGGAGAAGCGCT
>NZ_VLXZ01000249.1 GCF_007293315.1 Alkalicoccobacillus porphyridii | reverse complement strand
CACGGCAAATCGCCCTTGCTGAGCCGATTATTCATCTCCAGCCAGTTGGCATTCAGATGCGCATAGCGAGTTTTTACTGCTTCTGGCACATACCAGACGTTGAGGTTGGTTAATACCGGTGAATGCAGTGCCTGCTGAAATAACTGGCGATGTGCATGGAGTTGTGGACTGCCACTTTGCAAGTCGTAGCCCAGGCGGTAACTCTGCATACGCAGCGATCCGGCAATATTGATAGCCTCAGCGTCGCGCAAACTGCTCGCCAGAG
>NZ_VLXZ01000248.1 GCF_007293315.1 Alkalicoccobacillus porphyridii | reverse complement strand
ACAGGATGAAATTATCATTAATGCATATTTCAATATTAGCAGGGATACCTGAGGAGTTTAAAGTGAACATATATATCGGGTGGCTTTTCAAATTAATCCCTTTGATTATGGGCTTAATTTGTATCGCGTTAGGTGGCTTTGTGCTGGAAAGTTCAGGGCAAAGCGAGTATTTCGTCGCGGGTCATGTGCTGATTTCTCTGGCGGCCATATGCCTGGCATTATTCACTACCGCATTTATTATCATTTCGCAGCTCACGCGCGGCGT
>NZ_VLXZ01000247.1 GCF_007293315.1 Alkalicoccobacillus porphyridii | reverse complement strand
AATTGCGTACTGATTATGTTGATCTGACTCTAATCCACTGGCCGTCACCAAACGATGAAGTCTCTGTTGAAGAGTTTATGCAGGAGCTGCTGGAAGCCAAAAAAGAAGGGTTGACGCGTGAGATCGGTATTTCCAACTTCACGATCCCATTGATGGAAAAGGCGATTGCTGCTGTTGGCGCTGAAAACATCGCTACTAACCAGATTGAACTCTCTCCTTATCTGCAAAACCGTAAAGTGGTTGCCTGGGCTAAACAGCACGGCAT
>NZ_VLXZ01000246.1 GCF_007293315.1 Alkalicoccobacillus porphyridii | reverse complement strand
GCAAATTGATCCAGCAGACGCAGCACGCGGACACGGTGTTGATCGACCGTCAGGCGGAAACCAAGGCCAAATTCGGCATTATCTTCAAATAGAGAGTTCGCCCATGCCGGCCCACGACCGTTGGCATCGGTGGTATACGGTGTAGAGGGCAGGTTACCGCCATAAATTGAAGAACAGCCAGTGGCGTTAGCGATCAACATCCGGTCGCCATAGAGCTGAGTCAGTAATTTAATATCCGGCGTCTCGCCACAACCGGAGCAAGCAC
>NZ_VLXZ01000245.1 GCF_007293315.1 Alkalicoccobacillus porphyridii | reverse complement strand
ACCGGCAATTGTTTTTTGATATTCAGCGATACTTCTGGTTTGACTGAGCGTAACCTGATTCTGACCCAGTAATGCATTAATTGGCGTTCTAAGTTCATGAGCGAGATCGTCAGCAAATTGACTTAGGCGTTCAAAATCTTTGACTAAGGCTTGATGCATTTTATTCAACGCCTGCCCAAGAGGTTTTAGTTCTCTCGGTAATGCGCTAACCTCAACAGGCTCCCGGCTATCGTTATAATTCAGCGCTTCCGTTACACCACTCAAC
>NZ_VLXZ01000244.1 GCF_007293315.1 Alkalicoccobacillus porphyridii | reverse complement strand
CTGATCGCCACGGCCCAGGAACAGCGCGTGATGTTTGTCAGAGAAATCTTCTGCCAGAGCTTCAATGCGTTTGTCCTGAGACAGCATCTGCTCAATACGGCTCGGCAACGCCTGCAGACCATGCACAATGTCATGTTCAATGGAGGCATCCAGACCTTTCAGGCGAGACAGCTTCGCCACCAGCATCAACAGCACAGTTAACTGAGTGGTGAATGCTTTAGTGGATGCCACGCCGATTTCTGTACCCGCGTTGGTCATTAGCGCCA
>NZ_VLXZ01000243.1 GCF_007293315.1 Alkalicoccobacillus porphyridii | reverse complement strand
CTATTTTTTTGATAATCTTCTTCGCTTTCGAACAACTCGTGCGCCTTTCGAGAAGCAAGCATTATATAATGCCAGGCCAGTTCTTCTTCAATTGTCCCGTTTTGAAAAGCTGTGCTTGATATCGAGATCATCCATGATAATTCCGCCGCCCATATTAGCTTCGCCGAGGATTTACCGGAGCTATGATTAGCGCAATCAGAGATATAGTCTGAGGGAAAAACAGCAAATTTATTCAACAAGGCGATAACCTGCTCTGGGGCTTCCTC
>NZ_VLXZ01000242.1 GCF_007293315.1 Alkalicoccobacillus porphyridii | reverse complement strand
GCATGTCCGCCACGGTATCGCCTTCGTCAGACAGTTCTACTTCTACGCTACCGTCAGGGAAGACGAACACGTCAACCGCTTCGGTATCACCGAACAGGTTGTGCATGTTGCCGAGGATCTCCTGATATGCGCCGACCATAAAGAAACCGAGCATCGGCGGATTCTCTGGATCGTACTCCGGCATTGGCATTGTCGTGGCAATACCGTCACCATCAATATAGTGGTCGATAGCACCGTCAGAGTCACAGGTAATATCCAGCAGCACA
>NZ_VLXZ01000241.1 GCF_007293315.1 Alkalicoccobacillus porphyridii | reverse complement strand
CAGGATCACCACTTTCGCGCCGAGGATCTCACCGATCTGATCTTCAATCTTCACGCGACCATAACGAACAAAGAATGGCGTGCCGACTTTCAGCCCGGCCTGTTTCAGGCCCGCCATCAGCGGCGGCAGGATCTCTTCGTAGTTGACGGTGATGGCATCAGTTGACAGGCCATCAGAAATAACGACCTGTACGTCCGGATTAGCAACACACTGTGCTTTCAGCGCTTCAACAGCTTCTGCACACAGGCGGCGGCCCATATCCGGGC
>NZ_VLXZ01000240.1 GCF_007293315.1 Alkalicoccobacillus porphyridii | reverse complement strand
CGTGGGCTACGTATTCTCGAACAAGCTGGACCTGGGCGTGCGCCTGCAGCACTACTCGAACGGCGGCATCAAGCACCCGAACGGCGGCGTGAACCTGGCGCTCGTGCGCGCCGCGTACCACTTCTGATCGCGTCCAGCCGGGTCCACGGCGACCCGGTACAAGTCACCTCGAGGTGATTTATGTGACAATCGGTCCATGCGGCGCCCCTCCAGGCGCCGCGAAAGACCGATCCGCATGGCCGATACCGATACCGTCAAACGCTACC
>NZ_VLXZ01000023.1 GCF_007293315.1 Alkalicoccobacillus porphyridii | reverse complement strand
AAGAAGCAGCAGACGGCCTAACTATGAAGAGAAGCTCATGACCAAGTTCATAAGCAGAACCTTCTTTACCAAGAAGGAAGAACTCAATACCAAGAGCGACCTCACTATACCAAGAAAGAAGCGATTCATAGCAAGAGCAATCCTCCCATTACCAAGAATCAGGACGCCATACCAAGAACTATACATCCGTCACCAAGAGAGAACCCTGTTGTACCAAGAACCAGAGGTCCATACAAAGAAGAATCTCCACCGCACCAAGAGAAAAGCAGATATACCAAGAAGCAGCAGAGGGCCTAACTACGAAGAGAAGCTCACTATCGAGTTCATAAGCGGAACCTTTTTTACTAAGAAGGGAAAGCATATCAAGAGCAATAAGCCCATCACCATGAACACCGAGCACCATACCAAGAGCAAAATCACCTCACCAAGAAAGAAGCGATTCATACCAAGAACCAACCATGTTTTACCAAGAGCCAGGTCATCTTACCAAGAAGAACCCACTCCGCACCAAGAGGAAAATAGATTTATTAAGAAGAAGTCCACCGCCTTCCTCCAAAGGGGAGCTCACGACCAACTTCATAAGCAGAACCTTCTTTACCAAGAAGGAAAGCCCATCATCAAGAAGACTACCTCCATCACCAAGAACAATGAGCACCATACCAAGAACAAAACCACCGCACCAAGAAAGAAGAGATTAATACCAAGAAGAAAGCATGCTTTACCAAGAGTGAGGTCGCCTTACCAAGAACTATTCACCCATCATCAAGAGGGACGCCTGGTTTACCAAGAGCAAGAACGCCTTACCAAGAAGAATTCACTCCGCACCAAGAAGAAATCAGATTTACCAAGAAAGAGCAGATACCTCTACTCAGCTCGCTGCGCAAGCATCACTAGCAGGTCATCAAGAGGAGTGAGCTTATCACTAAGAACACCGTGCTCCTTACCAAGCGCCCGACAGCGATACCAAGAGCAAGCGCCCCTCATGAAGAGCACATGACCAAGAGAGACACCCGTTTTACCAAGAGAAGAACCTCTAACCAAAACATCCATCCTGCCAAAAATCCTCCTCTAGCCTATCCTTAAGTTAATCCTCCAGCTTTAACGTAAAATAATATTCAAACAGAAAAGGGAGCTTATCCTTTGCGATAAAAAGATATTGTTTGATAAAGGGAAGGTCATCTCCATCAAAGGTGTGAAGCAACTCACCCCACCACTCAGCCTCGTAACGGCAGATCATACTCAGGTTGTACAACAAGAGATAATGAATAGAAAGCTCCGGTAAAGTACAAAGATCTTCTCGTTTACGCAGTATGCTGTGCTGGCCCCCCTTTGATGTCAGCCAGGGAGGTGTTTGATAGAGAGTGGGCTTAATGTTGAGGGGGATAGTTAAACTTTGTTTAGTTGTTTGGATACCGATCTGACGATTAAACCATAGTCCAGGCTTTTGCTCTTGTTGCTCTAAAAATAATCCGAATCGATTGGCAGTCATATGTAAATCATCCAATAGAATAGAGGAGACGCTAAAGGATTGAGGGCGGTGGGTAACAGGTAGACTGATGGTTTGGTTATAGATAGTCGAAAAGAGTGAGTGCATTTCAGAAATTTGTTTAAATAAAAAGATCATTTTATACTTCTCTGTTGCTGGCTGTTTCACATGAAACATTTTGTTAAGAGAATGGAGAAAGAGACCATTCTTCTGCACTTTGATTTCATCGTCTAAAAAACGGTAGCCTTGTTTTTTTCTTTTTCTTGTTGTAACTCCATGGGCAAGGATGGCTGAGTTTTCCGGGTAAAATGGATCGGATGTTAACACACAGGCCTTTAGCATTTGAACTGTTCCATAAAATAATAGCACCGGCTGAATCTGGATAGGGGCAGTGCGTGCTTGTTCAAAATAAAGGCGTCCTTGTTGTAGGTGGTAAATAAATGAAAAACTTGTGTGATAGCTTAATTTACGAGCTTGAGCGTAACTCTGTTTCTCATAGCAATTTGTCAAAAATCGCTTAGTGTAGCTAATGGATTCAAAAGGAATAAGAGCATGAAACATGGATATCACTCATTTCAATATATCGTGTGTATATTCAGAAAAGTTGTACTTAACGCCTTTTCTTGACAGTAGTTTGTCCAATTGTTACGCTACTAATAATATTTTTCGGAATTATTATATTTGGGAGGATGATTGTAATCATGTGGGAGACAAAATTTCAAAAAGAAGGTTTAACCTTTGATGATGTATTACTTATACCTGCCAAATCAGAGATCTTACCTCGTGATGTATCTGTTAAAACAAAGTTAACGGACAATTTGCAGCTTAATATTCCTATTATTAGTGCTGGTATGGACACGGTAACAGAGTCTCAGATGGCGATTGCTATTGCAAGAGAGGGCGGCCTAGGTATTATTCATAAAAATATGTCGATTGAGGAGCAGGCTGAGCAGATTGATAAAGTAAAGCGCTCTGAGAGTGGAGTCATTACAAATCCATTCTATTTAACTCCCGACCGTCAAGTCTTTGATGCTGAGCATTTAATGGGGAAATACCGAATTTCAGGGGTACCAATTGTTGATGAAAATCGTAAGCTGGTCGGTATTTTAACGAATCGTGATCTTCGTTTCATTGAAGATTACTCTATTACCATTGATGATGTCATGACAAAAAACAATTTAGTTACTGCTCCGGTAGGCACTACATTACAAGATGCAGAAAAAATTCTCCAGCAATATAAGATTGAGAAGCTCCCTCTTGTGGATGATGAGGGGATCCTTAAAGGTCTTATTACGATTAAAGATATTGAAAAGGTTATTGAATTTCCAAATTCAGCAAAGGACTCACAAGGTCGTTTACTAGTGGGAGCCGCTATTGGTGTCTCGGCTGATGCTGACCTGCGTATATCGGCGGTTGTCGAAGCTGGTGCGGATGCTATTGTCATTGATACGGCCCATGGTCATTCTAAAGGGGTTCTTGAACGTATTAGTCAGGTTCGTGAGCAATACCCTTCTCTAACAATTATCGCTGGGAACGTGGCAACAGCAGAGGGTACACGCGATCTGATTGAAGCTGGAGTAGATGTAGTTAAGGTTGGTATTGGTCCAGGCTCCATTTGTACGACACGTGTAGTTGCTGGAATTGGGGTACCACAAATTACAGCCATTTATGATTGCGCAACGGAAGCTCGTAAACACGGAGTGCCAATCATAGCTGATGGAGGAATTAAATACTCTGGTGATATTGTAAAAGCTCTTGCGGCTGGAGGACATGCTGTCATGCTTGGAAGCCTACTTGCCGGAACATCTGAAAGTCCTGGTGATCGTGAAATCTATCAAGGACGTCAGTTTAAAGTCTACCGTGGTATGGGTTCACTTGGCGCGATGGAAAAAGGAAGTAAGGATCGTTATTTCCAAGAAAATAATCAGAAGCTGGTTCCTGAAGGCATTGAAGGAAGAATTGCATATAAAGGTCCATTAAGCGACACCATTCACCAATTGGTCGGCGGAATTCGTGCGGGTATGGGGTATTGCGGTACAGCCACTCTTACTGATTTGCGTGAGACAGGTGAATTTATCAAAATCAGTGGTGCTGGCTTACGTGAAAGTCACCCGCATGATGTTCATATCACAAAAGAAGCGCCAAACTATTCAGTATAAAAGGCTGAATAATGTCGTTAAATTGTAATGTATTTCAAATAGATAGAGTCTAACTCTATCTATTTTTTTGTACGTGCATATGATAAAATTACCTCTGTGTTAAAAATAGCGGAGGTGGAAGGTTTGAGTAAGCCAGCAAAACAAAAGGTATTACTTGGTATGATGGCAGCATCGCTGGCGTTATCCATAGGGCTTAGCCCGCAGACAGCGGAGGCTGCTGTAGATGTTGATGCATCAGCATCCATTTTAGTAGACGCAGAATCAGGAAAGATACTACATGCAGATAATATAGATGATCAACTACCCATTGCAAGTATGACTAAGATGATGAGTGAATACTTAATCTTAGAAGCATTAAGTGAAGGTACAATTAGTGAAAATGATGAAGTGGCCATTAGTGACCATGTACGAGCACTTTCATTACAAACCGCCTTATCTAATGTCCCGCTTAGACAGGATTATACATATACAGTGAAAGAGTTGTATGAATCTGTAGCCATCTATTCAGCTAATGCCTCAACCATTGCCATAGCTGAGCATTTGGCTGGCTCTGAAGCGGATTTTGTGCAAATGATGAATGACAAAGCAGCAGAGCTTGGTCTTGAGAGCTACAATTTTGTTAATTCAAGTGGTTTGAATAATAGTGACTTGGCAGGGAACCATCCAGAAGGGACAGATGAAAATGCTGAGAATGAGCTTTCAGCTAAATCTGTTGCCCAGCTTGCCTATCATTTATTGAAAGATTATCCAGAGGTTTTAGACACAGCTAGCATTCCAGAAATGGAGTTCCAGGCTGGAGAAGATGAAACGATTGAGATGCGCAACTGGAACTGGATGATTCCGGGAGTAGATCCAGCTCATGAATACGAAGGGGCCGATGGATTAAAAACAGGTTTTACTTCGGCAGCTGGAAATTCTTTTACTGGTACAGCGACTCGCGAAAATATGAGATTAATTTCTGTTGTGATGGGTGCGGATACTAGGGACGACCGTTTTGATGAAACAGCAAAGCTTTTTGATTTTGGCTTTGATAATTTCCATGAGGCGGAATTACTCCCTGAAGGCTATAAGCCTGAAGGCGAAGATGTTGTTCCTGTGACAGGAGGTAAAGAGAAGGAGGTAGCCATTTCAACCTCTGCTGCTCTTACAGCTGTAGTCAGAAATGACGAAGATGAGCTCTACACTCCTGAGGTTCATTTATCAGAAGATCTTTTAGAGGATGGAGAGCTTGTAGCACCACTCGAGGAAGGGCAGCAGGTTGGAGAAGTGAGCCTTGTCTATGGTGGTGAGGAAGAAGAGCAATACCTCTATGACAGCCAATCAACTTCAGCGTCACTTGTTGCGGATCAGGAAGTAGAACAAGCAAGCTGGTTCACGATGAGTATGCGTGGAATTGGAAGCTTCTTTTCAGGCATTTGGACATCTGTATCAGATACAGTGACAGGCTGGTTCTAATATAGGTCTTCTAATCAAATATACAAATAGCTTATAACATGACATAATAAACAACATACTATAGAAGCGGGGGACAAGGTGATGAGTCAGACTGGTACAGATGTAGTAAAACGTGGAATGGCAGAAATGCAAAAAGGCGGCGTGATCATGGATGTGGTTAACGCTGAACAAGCAAAAATCGCTGAGCAAGCTGGAGCCGTAGCGGTAATGGCTCTTGAGCGTGTCCCTTCAGATATACGTGCTGCTGGTGGAGTAGCAAGAATGGCAGACCTGCAAATCGTTGAGGATGTTATGAATGCTGTATCTATCCCGGTTATGGCAAAAGCTCGTATTGGTCATATCGTAGAAGCACGTGTGCTTGAATCAATGGGTGTTGATTATATTGATGAAAGTGAAGTTCTGACTCCTGCAGATGAAGTCTACCACTTATATAAGCGTGATTTTACTGTTCCTTTTGTGTGCGGGGCTCGTGATTTAGGTGAAGCTGCTCGTCGTATTGGCGAAGGGGCTTCAATGATCCGTACAAAGGGTGAGCCTGGAACAGGAAATATTGTTGAGGCTGTTCGTCATATGCGTATGATGCAGGCACAAATAAAAACGGTTGTGAATATGTCGAAGGATGAATTAATGACAGAAGCGAAAAATCTTGGTGCTTCTTATGAATTACTTCTTGAAATTAAGGAAACAGGCAAGTTCCCTGTCGTAAACTTTGCTGCTGGTGGTGTAGCTACACCTGCAGATGCAGCGTTAATGATGCAGCTTGGAGCAGACGGTGTCTTTGTAGGGTCTGGTGTATTTAAGTCAGATCAGCCTGAGAAGTTCGCCAAAGCGATTGTGGAAGCTACCACTCACTTTACGGACTATGAATTGATTGCCAATGTATCTAAGGGCTTAGGAACAGCCATGAAAGGGCTTGAGATTTCAACCCTTGCACCAGCTGATCGTATGCAGGAGCGTGGCTGGTAAGTCATGATAAAGATAGGCGTATTAGCTTTGCAGGGGGCGGTTCGAGAGCATGTGCGTAGTCTTCAAGCAGAGGATACAGAAGTCATCATTGTCAAAAAAGCAGAACAGCTAGACGAGCTAGACGGTTTAGTTTTTCCTGGCGGAGAGAGTACCACAATGCGCCGTCTCATTAATCAGTATGGTTTTTTTGAACCATTAAAAGCATTTGGTGAGAGTGGAAAGCCAATCTTTGGAACATGTGCTGGATTAATTTTGATGGCGGACGAGATCGTAGGACAGGACGCGGCACATCTTGGTCTCATGAACATGCGTGTGCAGCGGAATGCATTTGGTCGCCAGAGGGAAAGCTTTGAAACAACGCTTGAGGTTCAAGGAGTGGCTGAGGACTTACGTTCTGTCTTTATTCGGGCGCCTCTCATTGAAGAGGTTGGTGAACACGTAGAGGTTCTCTCCACATATAATGGAGAAATCGTGGCCGCAAGACAGGGTCACTATCTTACCTGCTCTTTTCACCCCGAATTAACAGATGATTTCCGTTTGCATCAATTTTTTGCTACAATGGTGAGAGAAGCAAAACAAGTAACCAATTAAATGTTTCCAACATGTTGATAGGGACTAGTACGTTTTGACTGTTTGGCGCAGAGAGCCGGTGTTTGGTGCGAACCGGAGCAAACACAGACGGAATCCCCCCTGGAGTGAATGGTTGAACGTTAAGTAGATCATTCCGTCTCACCTACGTTACAGGTTTTGAGCGGTTCTTTCTGAGTAGAGAGGACTATTAGGGTGGCAACGCGGGTTAAACTCTCGTCCCTTCTATACGTCTGTATAGGAGTGGCGGGAGTTTTATTTAGTTTACACACATAAAAAGGAGGAAATAAGATGTTAGATGTAAAACAATTACGAAAAGAGTTAGCACTAGTGAAAGAAATGCTTGGTACTCGTGGGACAGATTTAGAGGGCTTAAATCAATTTGAACAGTTAGATAGCGAAAGAAGGGCCTTAATTGTTGAATCTGAAGAATTAAAAAGCCGCAGAAATCAAGTATCTCAAGAGGTGGCAAAGCTTAAGCGGGAAAAAGAAAATGCAGATGAATTGATCACAGAGATGAAGCAAGTATCTGAACTCATAAAAAAACTGGATGAGCGCCTTCATCAGGTGGATGAGCAGTTAAATAGCATTTTATATACGCTACCAAATCTTCCGCATGAGAGTGTACCTGTCGGTGGTTCAGAAGAAGAAAATGAAGAGATTAAGCGGTGGGGAGAAACTAGATATTTTGATTTTGAACCAAAACCCCATTGGGATTTAGCAACGAATCTTGGCATCGTTGATTTTGAACGTGCAGGTAAGGTGACAGGTAGCCGATTTGTTTTTTATCGAGGGCTAGGTGCACGTCTTGAGCGTGCTCTCATTAACTTTATGATGGATCTCCATGCAGATGAGCACGGTTATGAAGAGGTTCTCCCTCCATATATGGTAAACCGTGATAGCATGCTTGGCACAGGACAGCTTCCTAAGTTTGAGGAGGATGCATTTAAAATTCAGGAGGAGGATTATTTCCTGATCCCGACTGCTGAAGTGCCAGTAACGAATTTATATCGTGATGAAATTATTGAAGGGGATAAGCTGCCTTTACGCTATGCTGCCTACAGCGCCTGCTTCCGTTCTGAGGCTGGTTCTGCAGGACGGGATACCAGAGGATTAATTCGTCAGCATCAGTTTAATAAAGTTGAAATGCTACACTTCTGTAAGCCTGAGGATTCTTATGCTGAGCTTGAAAAAATGACGGAGCACGCAGAGAAGGTACTACAGCTTTTAGATCTTCCTTACCGAGTTCTTACATTGTGTACGGGGGATATGGGCTTCACAGCAGCCAAGACATATGATTTAGAGGTATGGCTCCCGAGTTACGACGAATACCGTGAGATCTCTTCTTGCAGTAACGTAGAGGGATTCCAGGCCCGTCGTGCAAACATTCGCTTTAAACGTGACGTAAAAGGGAAGGCCGAGCATGTACACACATTAAATGGCTCTGGGCTTGCTGTAGGACGTACTGTGGCAGCAATCTTAGAGAACTATCAGCAGGAGGATGGCAGCATTGCTATTCCGGAAGTTCTGCAGCCTTATATGGGTGGAAAGAAAAGCATTCAGTAAACCAAAGGAGGTACTAAGATGAGGTACGGCATTTGTCAGATTGAACTTGTACCAGGTAACCCCAATGCTAATTATGAAAAAATTGAGCAGTGGACGGATATGGTGATGGCACAGCAAGACAAACCAGACATCTTAGTCCTACCAGAGATGTGGACGACAGCTTATGCGCTGTCGGACCTTCATCATCTTGCTGAAAAGAACCTTGAGAAGACACTTCCTTTTTTAAAGAGATTAGCTAAGAGGCACCAGGTTCATTTTATTGGCGGCTCAGTGGCCAATCAAAAGAACGATGGCATTTATAACACAGCACTTGTTGTAAACAAGCAGGGAGAGCTGGTATATGAATATGATAAAGTTCATTTAGTACCCATGCTAAATGAGCCCGCATACTTGCAAGAAGGGCAGACACTGGCGAAGGTATTTGAGCTCGACGGGATAAAAATGGGGATCATCATTTGTTATGATTTGCGTTTTCCGGAGCTTACACGAGCCCTTGCGCTAGAAGGGGCACAGGTGCTTCATATCGTCGCTGAGTGGCCAGAAGCTCGTACATCACATTGGCAGGCTCTTCAAGCAGCCAGAGCGATTGAAAATCAATGCTACGTGGTCTCCAGCAATGTGATCGGAACACATGATGGGGTGGAGTTTGCTGGTCGTTCCATGGTGATTGATCCATTAGGAAAGGTACTTGCTAAAGCTCCACAGCAGCAAGAAGAAACACTGACAATAAATCTTCAGCTTACTCAAGTACCACAAGTCAGACAGGATGTTCCAGTATTTAAAAGTAGGCGAGCAGATTTATATTAATGTAAATAATTAAAGAGTGACATCCCTTGGATAAAAAGCTACAATATTCTTCATATTGTTCCAGCAATGCAGCATACTAAGCTGGATGAAATTAGAAAGAAAGAGGGATGCTATTTGGGTAATTCGTTGCCTCACACTACCATGAGTGACCGTGAGCGTAAGACATTTTTACGAGGTGCGATCTTTTTAATGGCAACCTCTTCAATAGGCCCTGCGTTTTTAACACAGACGTCATTGTTTACTGCCGAATTTATGGCGAGCTTTGCTTTTGCCATTCTCATCTCCATTATTATTGATATTGGGGTTCAGCTAAACATTTGGCGTGTGATCTCTGTTACCGGTCTACGTGGTCAGGAGATTGCAGGAAGGGTTCTCCCTGGACTTGGTTTATTTGTGGCGATTCTTATCGTATTTGGTGGCTTTGCCTTTAATATCGGGAATGTTGCCGGTGCAGGACTCGGGATGAACGTGCTTTTTGGACTTCCAGTTGAGGTAGGGGCTATTATCACAGCGGCTATAGCTATTGGTATTTTTCTAGTTCGTAACGCGTTGCGCGTAGTTGATAGAGTGATGCAAGTTCTAGGGATCATCATGATTGTCATGGTTGGTTACGTGATGTTTAGTACAAGTCCTCCAATGCAAGAGGTCCTTGTTAAATCAGTATTTCCGGATAATTATGGTGCATTGCTACTGCCAATTGTTACATTAGTCGGAGGAACAGTGGGGGGCTATATTTCCTTTGCTGGTGGACACCGATTAATTGATGCAGGAGTAGTTGGGAAGGAAAACGTTGGCTTTGTTAGCCGTGCCGCTAATTACGGCATCCTAACAACCGGAGTCATGCGTGTATTTTTGTTCCTAGCCGTTCTTGGTGTTGTCACATTAGGATATACCCTTGATGAAGGGAACCCTGCAGCAACTGTATTCCAGGTTGCATTAGGGGACATTGGCTTCAAATTATTTGGGGTCGTACTCTTTGCCGCAGCCATTAGTTCTGTTATCGGCTGTGCATATACAAGTATTTCATTTTTGCGCTCGTTCCATCCTTTTTTCGAAAAATATAACAGCGCAATTATCGCTATTTTTATCGCCATTTCAACAATCATTTTTGTTTTTATTGGAAGACCCGTTCAATTACTTGTTTTAGCAGGTGCATTGAATGCATTGATCCTTCCAATCATTTTAACAACAATTTTGGTTGCCTCGCGTAAAAAATCAATAGTTAAAGACTATCATCATCCAACCTGGCTTATCGTCTTCGGAATTATTGCCATCCTTTTCACAATTGGCGCAGGCTACATTTCCATTGAGGCTATGATTGATTTATGGACAGGATGATGAAGGATAGATTGAAGAGAAACCGACTCATCGGTTTCTTTTTTTTGAGGTGAAGTATGTATTTAGAGTGAAGGTGCTTTAGCAAGAGATGGGAGCACAGAACCAAGAGCAGCAATGTTATCAAGGGCGAGGTGCTCTAGCAAGAGGAGAAGGCACTGGACCAAGAGCGAAAGTGTCTTACCAAGAGGAAGGAGCACAGCACCAAGAAAAACAGCGCTGTTACCAAGGGCGAAAGTGCCTTACTAAGAGGAGGAGACACAGCACCAAGAAGACCAGCACTGTTACCAAGAGCGAAAGTGCTATAGCAAGAGGAAGGAGCCCTATACCATGAAAAACAGCACCAAGAAAAACACCCCTCTTACCAAGAACCCACCCACAGCACTACATACAAGCAAAGGCACAAATACTTAAGCAACGGTGTATGACACCACTAGAAATATCCCTCAAACCTAAAAAAAGAAACGGACATAGCGTCCGTTTCTTTCTCTTACGTGTATGCAGGCTCACGTTTACCTTGTTCGATTTCTTCCATGTAATGACACGCAGCCATGTGGCCTTCTTTCAGATAGTCGGTGGTACGAAGCTCTGGTGTCTCCGTACGGCATTTATCTGTAGCAAATGGGCAGCGTGTATGGAAACGACAGCCCTCTGGCGGATCAATTGGAGAAGGAACATCGCCCTTCAAAATGATACGGTTTGCTTTGTTTTCTGGATCCGGTACTGGGATCGCAGATAGAAGAGCCTTTGTATATGGGTGCTGAGACTGGTCAAATACTGACTTTTTATCACCAATTTCAACGATGCGGCCAAGATACATAACAATCACTCGATCTGAAATATGACGAACAACACCAAGATCGTGAGAGATAAACAAGTATGTTAGCTTCAGTTCACGCTGTAGCTTTTTCAATAGGTTGATTACCTGAGCTTGAATTGATACATCGAGGGCAGATACAGCTTCATCACAGACGATGAGCTTAGGATCCACTGAGAGTGCACGGGCAATTCCAATTCGTTGTCTCTGCCCACCACTGAATTCGTGTGGGTAGCGATCAATTTGGTGTGGTCCAAGACCAACTGTGTCCATTAGCTCTTTAATGCGCTTTTCACGGTCTTTTTTTGGTACGGCGTTTTGAATTTCCATTGCTTCGTTCAAAATTTGTCTAACCGTCTGACGCGGGTTAATGGAAGCGTATGGATCTTGGAAAATGATTTGTAGATCCTTTCTCATTTTGCGCATATCAGACTTGCTAATAGACAATAAGTCTTGACCTTGGAATTCAATTTCACCACTTGTTGGTTCATCTAGACGCAGGATGGCTCGTCCGGTTGTTGATTTTCCGCAACCAGACTCTCCTACGATACTAACTGTTTCACCTTCATGTATATCAAACGAAACGCCGTCAACAGCTTTTACGTGGTTGACTGTTCGCCCAAGCATTCCACCTTTAATAGGGAAATGTTGTTTTAATTCATTAACTCTTAGTAGTTTCTGTGTCATGCACTTTCACCTCCGGCTCGCTGTCCCACTCATCCGTGTACATCCAGCAACGTATTTGATTGCCATTCTCGTCTTCAATAAGATCCGGTAGAGTGTTGCAGATCTCACGGGCATGAGGGCAACGAGGAGCAAAACGGCAGCCTGAAGGCATATTAGCCGGGCTTGGAACTGAACCTCTGATTACAGCTAAATCTTCACCTTCAACGTCTACGTCATGACGTGGCAAGGATTCAAGTAAACCAACTGTATATGGGTGACGTGGGTTAGAGAATAGCTCATTCACACTTGCATATTCTACTACTTTTCCGCAATACATAACGGCTACATAGTCACAGGTTTCTGCTACCACACCAAGGTCATGTGTAATCATAATAATCGACATACCTAAACGATCCTGCAGATCCTTCATTAATTCTAAAATTTGTGCTTGAATGGTTACGTCAAGAGCTGTTGTTGGCTCATCGGCAATTAACAGCTCTGGATTACAGGCAAGGGCCATTGCAATCATGACACGCTGACGCATACCACCAGATAGTTCAAACGGATACTGGTGTACACGCTTTTCAGGAGAAGGAATTCCAACTAGCTTTAACATATCAATAGATTTAGCCAAAGCTTCTTTTTTGCTGAGTTTTTCATGGATTCTAAATGATTCTCCAATTTGTTGGCCCACTGTATACACAGGGTTTAATGAAGTCATTGGTTCTTGGAAAATCATTGAGATTTCGTTTCCACGAATCTTTCTCATGGCACCTTCACTTTTTTTCGTTAAATCTTCGCCTTTAAACTCAATTTCTCCACCCACAATTTTCCCTGGGTTCTGAATCAGTTTCAGGATTGACATGGCAGTAATACTTTTTCCGGATCCGGATTCTCCAACCACACCAAGTGTTTTTCCCTTAGGAACATCAAAGGTTACGCCATCAACTGCGCGAACCTCCATATTCTGAGTGAAGAATGAGGTGCGAAGGTCACGGATTTTAATAATGGAGTCTTGACCCATAAGAAGTCACACCTTCCTATCATTTATAGTAAAAAACGCATAAATTTAATTAATGTCTACTCGTTTGTTTAGCATACGGTATGCTACATCAACAAGCAGGTTCACAAGAACGAACAGGAGGGACACAACAAGAACTGTACCTTGAACAATCGGGAAATCACGTGCACGAATAGAATCAATTATTAAACGTCCCATTCCATTAATCGCAAATACGGATTCTGCTAGAACCGTACCACCAAGAAGGGAACCAAATTGAAGTCCTACGACAGTTACAACCGGAATCATCGCGTTTTTCAGGGCATGCTGATAAATAACATAGCGTTCTTTAACCCCTTTAGCACGAGCCGTACGGATGTAATCCTGCCCAATTACTTCAAGCATACTCGAGCGGGTCATCCGTGCAATGATGGCGGCACCCGTTGTTCCTAGAGTAAGAACCGGTAAGACCATTTGACTAAATGTTCCCCACCCGGAGGAAGCAAACCAGCCAAGATTAATAGAGAAGTATTGAATTAACATAAGACCCATCCAGAAGTTAGGCATGGACAGACCAAATAAAGCAATAATCATAATAGAAGTATCTGCAAATGTATAACGTTTAGTAGCGGAAATAATTCCGGCGATCATACCAAGAAATACACTTAATATTGTACTATATACTGCAAGTTCAACGGTAACCCAGAACCTGGCACCAATTTCATCCCCTACAGCTCGACCGTTACGAATAGAATTACCGAAGTCTAAAGTAACTACATCTTTTAAATAGTTGAAATATTGTACTGGGTACGAATCATTTAATCCTAGTCGGTCACGCATCGCTTCTACTTGTTCAGTTGAAGCAGCTTCCCCTGCAAGAATTTGTGCAGGATCTCCGGGAATTAGATGAACTAAACTGAAGGTAATCAGTGTTACACCAAACAGCACAGGAATCGTCTGAACTAGACGTCTAATAATAAAGGTTAACATGGTAGTCGGCTCTCCTTTCTAATCTCTAAGTTTTGGATCGAGAGCGTCTCGTAATCCATCCCCGAATAAATTAAAAGCTAGTACAACTAAAACAATTGCAAGACCAGGAAATAGTGCTACGTGGCCGGCATCATACATATAGTTACGTCCATCAGCAAGCATCGCTCCCCATTCTGGTGTAGGAGGCTGTGCCCCTAACCCAAGGAAAGATAAACCTGCCGCGGTTAAAATCGCCGTGGCAATGCTTAGTGTAGCTTGAACAATAAGCGGCGATGTAATATTCGGAAGAATGTGTTTAAAGATGATTCTGAAATCACTGGCTCCAAGTGCTTTCACTGCGTCCACATATTCTAGCTTTCGTACCGTTAAGGCAGAACCACGTGCAATACGAGCAAATACTGGAACCGAGAATAGAGCAACAGCAATGATAACATTATTCATAGATGGTCCAAGTACTGAAACAATTGCAAGTGCTAGTAGAATACCTGGAAATGCAAGAAGTACATCGGTAATTCTCATAATGATATTATCTAAGCGACCACCATAATAGCCGGAAATAACCCCAAATATGGTTCCAACGATAGCCCCTAAGGCTACTGATGAAAATCCTACATAGAATGTAAGACTCATTCCATGAATAATTCTAGTGAAGATATCGCGTCCGTGATGATCCGTTCCAAACCAATGATCCGCAGAGGGTCCTTGTAGCTTTACGGCATAATCCCCGCTATTTGGGTTAAGTGACGTAAACTGTGGACCTATCATAGAAACAATAATTAAGAACAAAATTAAAAAAGCTCCAACCATAGCCGGTTTGTTTCGACCCAAACGTTTAAAAAAGCTTTTCATGCTTTTAATACGTGGGTTTTCAACAGCTTCAGGTGCATATTGATTGGATGGTTGTTGATAATCTTGCATAGCTTCTAACTTCCTTTCTTTAGGAGACTTATCGTGACATGTTAAGCCTTTTCCAGCCTGATACTCACGTTGATAGATTATACCATGTTCAGAAAATAAAAAAACAAAAAAACTATTAATGAAAAATAATCTTACAGTTTAATTTTTGGAAATTGACATATTCTGTACAGTGCTATCAGACATAAACGTTGATTTGTAGGCACTGAATAGAATGTATAGGACTTTAGAACCTAAAGAAAACTTTGTAAAGAAAGTCATTGAAAACTAAACAAGTTTTAGGGTATAGTGATTATGTAATTTTCTGAAAAGAGACAAAAGTGAGAGGGGTTAAAAAACTTGAAAAATTCCAAATTGGTATTTTTACTAACTTTGGTGCTGGCATTTAGTGTAATAATGGCAGCCTGCGCAAATGAACCAACTGGTAATGAGGGGGGCTCAGATTCAGATGGTGATGAAGGAACAGCTGATAACGGTGGTGGAGAAGGCGGGGATCTAATTGCCTCAATGGCTTCTGATATCGTAGGACTAGACCTTCACGGCTCGAATGATACATATTCAAGTAACGTAGCGTCTAATATCTATGAAACACTTGTTTATCATGATGCAGAACTTGAACTGCAAAATGGTCTAGCCGAGAGTTATGAGCAGATTGATGAGAACACATGGGAGTTTAAGCTTCGCGAAGGAGTTACATTCCATGATGATTCAGAATTTAACGCAGACGTTGTAAAAGCAAACCTAGATCGTATTTTAGATCCAGAGATCGCTTCCCAGCGTGCATTTCTATATGACATGATTGAAGAAGTTGAGGTAGTAGATACCTATACAGTACGTCTAATTACTGAATATCCGTTTGCACCCCTACCGGCTCACCTAGCTCATAATGGTGGCGGGATGATGAGTGCCGATATGATTGAAAGAGATTATGAAGCAATGGAGAATGGTGAAGAGCCAGGATCTGTTATTAATGAGGAAGCGATTGGTACGGGTTTCTTCAAATTTGACAGCTGGTCTCCAGGTAGTGAAGTCAAGCTAGTGAAAAACGAAGACTATTGGGGTGAACCAGCAAAGGTTGACTCTGTTACCTTCCGTGTTGTCCCTGAGGATGGAACACGTATCGCTGACTTAAACACAGGAGCAGCTCATATTGCTGATCCACTTAGCCCAAGTGATGTTTCTCAAATTGAAGCTACAGATGGTATGCATGTTGAATCAACTGAAAGTGTTGCGATGATGTACATTGGCTTTAACTCTCAGAAAGAGCCATTTGATGATCCGAACGTACGTAAAGCACTTTCTATGGCTATTAATAAACAAAGCATTATTGATGGAATCTATGATGGACACGGTCTAGAAGCTAGAAGTCCGCTTGCTCCTAAAGTATATGGTTATAACGAAAACATTGATGTCATTGAATACGATCCAGAAGAAGCTAAGAGTTTATTAGAGGAAGCTGGATACGGTGAAGGTGAACTAACGATTACATTTAACACAAGTGATCACCGTGAGCGTCAGAACATTGCTGAGAATGTTCAGCAGGCTTTGGCTGAAATCGGAGTAACGGCTAACATTGAAATGGAAGAATGGGGTTCATACCTTGAGTCAACAGCAAACGGCGAACAGGAAATGTTTGTTCTTAGCTGGTCTACTGTAACTGGTGATGGAGATTATGGTTTATTCCCACTGTTTCATTCATCTCAACAAGGTTCTGCGGGTAACCGTACATTCACTGAAGACGAAGAGTTGGACGAAATCTTAATGGCAGCTCGTCGTAACGAAGATCAGGAAGCACGTCTTGATCAATATATTGAGGCTCAAAATATTCTTGCAGATGAAGCGATCATCTTGCCACTATTCCATGAAGACTATCTATTAGGTGTTAGTGATAGTGTAGAAGGCTTATGGCAGCACCCAACAAGAAGATTAATGCTTCAAGATGTAACAATCAATAACTAAGCACGGTTTAAAAAGTAGTTAGAACAGAAGTATCATATATTAATAGAAAAGCTGAAGAATGTTGGAGTCTCTCCATTCATTTTTCAGCTTTTTATTGTATAAATTGGAGGGCATCTGAATATGGATTCTTCGCTGCCGCTCCCGAAAATGGGGGCACGCTTACCCAAGGGAAGGTAATGAGCTAACCTGACTACGTCGATGTATCACATTAAACCTTTGTATCGAGGCCATTGAAAAAGAAGCTTTATATGAAAGTGAATCTTATTATCAACATAAAATATCCTTCATTTCCTTAATTAGACACGTTCGTCATTTGTTTGATCAGAACATGAGCGGAAGGAGAACCCGTAGACTCCTGCGGAACAGAACGCGTCTGAAGACATTGAAGTGGCGTACTTCCACTTTAAGGGCTGAAGCCGTTCCCGCGGAAAGCGTAGGGTTCTCCTGTAGCGGCGCCATTCAGCTCATTCTTACATGACTTTTTGTGTGGCTTCCTTTTCATCCCGTAGGTGTCAGCTTATCGCGGTCTATTATTTCAATTCTATTTGACTTGATAAAGCACATCAAAATCAAAAATCAAAATGTTTCATTTTTATACAACTTTTCGTATATTCTGACAAATACTATTTTTAAATAATAATCTCTAGTAGGGAATAAACAACGAAAATACTGAAAAATCTACGTTTTTGGCAACGTTTTGCATAAAAATTAACGAAAATTGTTAAGTATTCATAAAAAAATATCTTAAAAATATTTGTTCAATTCTATAAAATCGTGTATAGTGTATTAATATTAATAGATTAATATAATTTCAAGGGGGAAATACAATGAAGTCAAGTAAAAAACACTTGTCTATGTGGATGCTAATCCTTTTATTAAGTATTGGTCTAGCTGCATGTGCTAGCGAGCCAGATGGTGGCGGAGATGCAGGTGGAGATGGTGAAGATACTGGATCTACTGAGGAAGGATCTGGTGGCGATCTAGTTATAGATACACAATCTGAAGCTATTGCTCTTGATCCTCATATTGTAAATGATGTACCTTCTGGTAATGTTCAATCTAATATCTATGAAACACTTGTATTTTTTGATGAAGATATGAATGTTCAAAACGGTCTTGCTGAAGACTGGAGTCAAGTTGACGAAACAACTCTTGAATTTACTTTAAGAGAAGACATCACATTCACAGATGGTGAGCCGTTTAATGCTGAAGCAGTAGAAGCAAACATTGAGCGTATCACAGATGAAGCCATTGCTTCTCAACGTGCATTCTTGTTTGAAGACATTGTAGAAATTAATGTTGTGGATGAATACACTATTCAATTTATTACTGAGCAACCTAACGCTGCTCTTGTTTATAGCTTTGCCCATAACGGTGGTAGCATGATTAGCCCTGCTGCGATCGAAGAAGATTATGCTGCAATGGAAGGTGGCGCTGATCCAGGTTCTGTAATCAGCCCGAATCCAGTTGGAACTGGTCTATTCACTCTAGATGAGTGGAACTCTGGCCAATCTATTCGTTTAGTTAAAAACGAAGATTATTGGAATGAGCCTGCGAAGCTTGATTCTGTAACATTCCAAGTAGTAACTGAAGGTGGAACACGTTTGGCGAACATCGAGACTGGCAGTGCTCACGTTTCTGAGCCAACAAGCCCTTCTGATGTAAACCGTATTGAAAACTCTGATACTATGGAGTTACTTGAAACAGAAAGCTTAAACATTTCTTATATTGGGTTTAATACTCAAGCTGAACCATTTGATGATGTACGTGTTCGTCGTGCGATTTCAATGGCGATCAACAGTGAAGATATTGTAAACAACCTATTTAATGGTTATGGAATTCCTGCAGAAGGACCAATGGCACCAGGAGTTATTGGTTATGATGATGCACTTGAGCCAATTGAGTACGATCCTGAAGCTGCCGAAGAGCTTCTAGCTGAAGCTGGTTACGGAGATGGATTCTCATTCACTATCTCCACAAATGATACACAAGAGCGTCAAGACCTTGCTACATTTGTTCAAGCTGAGCTTGAGAAAATTGGTTTGGATGTAAACATTGAAATTCTTGAGTGGGGTGCTTATCTTGAGCAAACTGGTCAAGGTAACACAGAAATGTTCGTATTAGGATGGAGCTCAGCTACTGGTGATGCAGATTATGCTCTTGCACCATTGTTCCACTCTGATAACGTTGGAGCAGAAGGTAACCGTTCATTCTTTGAAAATGAAGAAGTAGATGCATTACTTACTGAAGCTAAATACGAGTTGGATAACACCAAGCGTAACGAGCTATACAGTGAAGCACAACAGTTAATCATTGATGAAGCTCCAATGCTGTTTACGCACCACAAAGTAGACTTAAATGCTTACTCTAGCAACGTTCACGGCCTATATCGCCACCCAACAGGTGACTTCTGGTTGAAAGACGTTTATATTGACTAATGTTTGATTGAAAAGGCTCTGGGGAAACCCAGGGTCTTTTTTAGAGTTGAAAAGAGGTGACTGAGTCCATTTTATGTGTAAATGAAATTAAGGTTGTTATGGATAGAGGTCGGTTCTTGATTCATTCTTCGTCCGTCGCTCCAAATATAGCGGGCACGCTTACCGCAGGAGTACCTGAGCCATTTTTTAAAATGGGAACTTAAGCGGAAGGAGAAAACGAAGACTCCAATGGAACAGAACGAGTCTGGAGACATTAAAGTGGAGCCTTTCCACTTCAAGGGCTAAGGCTGTTCCCGTGGAAAGCGTAGGTGTCTCCTATAGCGGTGCAAATGATCTCATTTTCAGTTGACTTTTTCAGTGACCTCATTGCTACTTTGAAAGAGTCACAAATATCATCAGTAATCTTATGGAAGTGTTATTTTTCTAATAATTGTAGAATATCTAAGAGATTTGGCTTATTTTGTGTGAACAATCTGTTATTCTTACGTTCGTTTTCAGAAAATAATGTATAGTTGTTTGATATCTATTTAGAAAATTTAAAATACTACCAAGAGTTTGAAAGGATGTATCGTATGAAAAAGTATATTCTACTCGCATTTTTAACACTGGGATTAACGGCATGTGCCAGTGAACCAAGTACAAGCACCTCAGGAGCTTCAGAAGATGAGGGGTCCGCTGAAGGGCAAGGAGGAGATTTAGTCATTGATATGGGGGCCGAAGCAGTCACGTTAGATCCACATCTAGCAAATGACGTTCCATCGGGTAATGTTGCCTCTAATATTTATGATAATCTTGTATTCTTTGACGGCGAGATGAATATACAGAACAATCTAGCAAAAGAGTGGGAGCAAGTAGATGATTTAACGCTTCGTTTTGAACTAGAGGAGGGTGTAACCTTTCACGATGGGGAGCCATTTAATGCTGAGGCGGTAAAGGCTAATATCGATCGTGTCACAGACCCAGCTATTGCGTCTCCGAGAGGCTATCTTTTTGATAATATATCTGAAGTCAATGTCGTGGATGAATATACAGTGGAAGTGAAAACAGAGGAGCCTTTTGCCCCTCTTATCTATAGCTTTGCTCATAACGGCGGAGGTATGATTAGTCCTAAAGCGATAGAAGAGGATTATGCAGCGATGGAGGGTGGAAGTGAACCAGGAAGTGTCATTAATAGTCACCCTGTTGGTTCTGGTTACTTTGAGTTTGAATCATGGGATACAGGTCAGCAAATTAAGCTAGTAAATAATGAAGATTATTGGGGTGAGCCAGCTAAGCTCGACTCTGTAACCTTTAAAACTGTTCCTGAGGATGGGACGCGAATTGCTGATTTAGAAACTGGTAGCGCACATGTGGCAGATCCATTCAGCCCATCAGATGTAGCACGAATAGAGGCAACAGAGGGCTTGGAGATTATCGAATCTGATAGTATGGGTATTGAATATATCGGTTTCAATACGCAAAAGGAACCGTTTGATGATAAACGCGTTCGTCAGGCTATCTCGATGGCGGTGGATAATGACGCGATTATTAATAACTTGTTAGAAGGATACGGAATACCGGCAATTGGACCGATGTCTCCACAGATTATTGGTTTTGATGAGACAGTTGAACCACTTGAGTATAACCCTGAAAAAGCAAAGGAATTGCTTGCAGAAGCGGGCTATCCTGATGGCTTTGAAACGTCGATTTGGACCAATGACAAACGTGAGCGCATTGACTTAGTGACGTACTTACAGCAGGAGCTCGGAAAAATTGGCATTGATGTAACCACCGAAACGATGGAGTGGGGAGCGTATCTAGAGCAAACGAACTCGGGTGATCATGATATGTTTGTATTAGGCTGGAGTGCTTCCACTGGGGATGCAGATTATGCTCTTTCTCCACTATTTCACTCTATGAATCATGGAGCAGCTGGTAATAAATCATTTTTAGAAAATGATGAGGTTGATCAGTTATTAGAGGACGCTCAGCATGAAATGGATGAAGATGCAAGAATGGCGATGTATAAAGAGGTGCAGGATATTCTTATTGATGAGGCACCATTAATTTATACGCATCATAAGCAAGAGGTCAATGCCATTCGAGATTCTGTTAAAAATCTATGGCGTCATCAAAGTGGAGATTTCAGGCTACAAGAAGTATATATTGAAGAATAATGAATTATACGTCCGGGATGACAATGTCTCTCGGACTTTTTTTGTGCTTGCGATGGACGTGTGGAATTTGCTACGATACGAATGGTAGAATCGGAGGCGGATGGCATGGAGAAACAGGCAGAGTATAGCCAGGAGCATATAGATTGGATGAGGCAGGCGATGGAGCAGGCGAACAAAGCGGAAGAGCTGGGTGAAGTCCCCATTGGTGCTGTCATTGTAAAAGATGGCCAGGTTATCGCAACAGGATATAATCTAAGAGAAACAACAAAAAACGCAGCCGCTCATGCTGAAATGATTGCTATTGAAAAAGCATGTGAAAAGCTTGGAGCATGGCGACTGTCTGAATGCACCCTCTATGTCACTCTTGAGCCGTGCCCAATGTGCGCCGGTGCAATCGTGCAATCGAGAATTCCGCGTGTTGTGTACGGGGCAACTGATCCTAAAGCAGGGTGTGCAGGTACTTTAATGAATCTCCTTGAAGAGTCTCGTTTTAATCATCGCAGTGAAGTGATTGCCGGTTGTCTAGCAGATGAATGTGGATCACAGCTTACGGAGTTTTTTCGAGAACTTCGAGCAGCTAAAAAAAGGAAGGCAATCGAATAGATTACCCTTCTTGCATTATCGAGTTATATGACTTATACTGATGAATGCATCACTTAAAGGATGCCTAACTATATTATCAACTTTGCCGTGCTAGGTGGGGAGGTAGCGGTGCCCTGTCACTCGCAATCCGCTAGAGCGAGACTGAATCCCTTTTCTAGGTCATGCCATCGTTTGGTCTGCCCTGAGTAAGTAGTGTTGACATTTGGGTTCTGCGCAACGGAAACTCATGAACCCTGTCAGGTCCGGAAGGAAGCAGCAGTAAGTGAATCCTTCCGTGTGCCGCAGAGTTGCCTGGATCGAGCTAACTGCTCAGGTAACGCTTGGGATGGTATGATCAAAAAAAGGTGCACGGTATATATACATAGAAGCTAAGCAATTGCGCCTGTCGCAGTTGCTTTTTTTCATGAGAGGCGTTACCAGCTATGAAAAGATACTAGAAATGTCTATAATAGATAGTAGAGAGTAAAGGAAAGGACGGGATAGGAGCATGGGATACCAGGCATTATACCGCGTATGGCGGCCGCAGCTGCTCAAGGATGTCGTAGGTCAGACTCATTTAACTAAAACCTTACAAAATGCACTTGTTCAGAATAAATTCTCACATGCTTATTTGTTCTCTGGGCCACGAGGGACCGGAAAAACGAGTGCGGCCAAAATTATTGCCAAAGCCATTAACTGTGAACACGCTCCGGTAGCTGAACCGTGTAATGAGTGTGCAGCCTGCCAAGGGATATCAAATGGTTCTATAGTAGATGTCATGGAAATAGACGCGGCGTCTAATAATGGTGTGGATGAGATTAGAGATATTCGGGATAAGGTTAAATTTGCTCCAAGTGATGTTCAATATAAAGTGTATATTATTGATGAAGTTCATATGCTTTCCACAGGTGCATTTAATGCCCTACTAAAGACACTGGAGGAGCCTCCGCCACATGCTGTGTTTATATTGGCCACAACGGAGCCTCATAAAATCCCATTAACCATTATCTCGAGATGTCAGCGCTTTGATTTTAAACCAATCTCATCGGCTGCGATGATTGATCGGATGAAAGAAATTTTAAATGCAGATAAAGTAGATATAGAAACAGAAGCACTTCAATTGATCGCACAAGCGGCAGATGGTGGAATGCGTGATGCGTTAAGCTTATTAGATCAGGCGATTTCATTCTCAGATGAAACAGTTACCGCTGAGTCCGTTCGTCTTATTACTGGGGCTGTTTCGAGAGAGTCTTTAGCTGGTGTAGCGCTTGGACTGAATGAAGGGCGTACCTCTGAAGTACTGCAGCTTATTGACCAAGTATTGAAAGACGGGAAAGATCCTAAGAGGTTTGTTGAGGATTTGCTCTACTATTTTCGAGATGTGCTTCTATTTAAAGCGGCTCCTAATGCAGAAGATTTACTCGAACGTGCAGTTGTAAACGAGGATTTTAGAAAGCTGGTAGAGGAGCGTTCCCATGCTTGGCTCTATCAAGCAATTGACGTTTTGAATGAAACCCAGCAGGAAATGAAATGGTCTACACACCCTAAAATTTTGATTGAGCTTGCTACCATTCAGTTGATTAATTTTCAAGAGGCAGATCGTCCAGCAGCTGTTGAGGTTTCTTCGAGTGCCCCTTCCGAGCTAGAACAAAAGATTGTTCAATTAGAACAAAAGCTAAGCCAGCTACAAAAGCAAGGGATTCAATCGGGGGCCACAGAGGAGCGGGCGCAAGCTCCAACTAAACGTCCTCGTAAAGTACCGCAACAAGCAAGAATGGCTGTAGGTCAAGTGAAGGAGCTGCTTGAAAAAGCGGAGAAACAAAGACTTCAGCAGGTAACTACACAATGGCCAGATGTTGCCGCTCGTTTAAAAGCCAAAAGTATTCCAGCCTCAGCTTGGTTAAATGACTGTCGCCCTGTTGCGGCGTCTACAACTGCGATTCTGTTAGCATTTCAAAATGAGATGCATCGTGATATGATGGATACGAAGTTTAGAGATACCTTGCTTGAAGTCTTAGGCGAAGTCTTAGGTGAAGGAACAACGTTTATTACGTTGCTTCAATCCCAATGGACAAAAACAAAGGATGAATTTGTAAAGGACCAAAAATCAGAAGGCGCTGAGGAAATTTCTGAAGATCAATCTGATTCCGACCCGCTTGTTGATGAAGCCGTAAAGCTTGTAGGCGAGGACTTGATTGAATGGGCAGACCAAAAATGAATGGAGGACTATAATTATGAAAAACATGAATAACATGATGAAACAAATGCAGAAAATGCAAAAACAAATGACACAAGCTCAAGAAGAGCTAAAGGAAAAAACGGTTGAAGCAACTGCAGGTGGTGGCATGGTGACAGTCACTGCAAGTGGCGACAAGAGAATTCTTGATATCACCATTTCTGAGGATGTTGTAGATCCAGACGATATTGAAATGCTACAAGACTTAGTACTGGCTGCTACAAATGAAGCATTAAAGCTAGTTGATGAGCTTGTTGAAAAAGACATGGGCAAATTCACCAAAGGAATGAATATTCCGGGAATGTTCTAGGAGGTCAGCTGTTGCACTATCCTGAACCTATAGCTAAGCTAATTGACGGTTTTATGAGATTACCTGGCATTGGACCTAAAACAGCCAGTCGATTAGCCTTTTATGTGTTGGATATGAAAGAGGATGATGTTCTCGATTTTGCTAAAGCATTGGTTAATGCTAAACGTAACTTAACCTATTGTTCTGTGTGCCATAATATAACCGATCAAGATCCATGCCAAATCTGTGAGGATAAATCACGAGACCAATCCATGGTCTGTGTGGTTCAAGAGTCACGTGATGTGATGGCAATGGAAAAAATGCGCGAATATCCAGGTCAATATCATGTTCTCCACGGCGCCATTTCCCCTATGGAGGGTATTGGGCCTGAGGACATTAAGGTGCCGGAATTGATTAAGCGTCTACAGGATGACACGATTCAGGAAGTTATTATCGCTACAAACCCAACAATTGAGGGAGAAGCTACAGCGATGTATATCTCTCGACTGGTTAAACCTACGGGAATTAAAGTGACAAGAATTGCACATGGTCTTCCTGTTGGTGGGGATTTAGAGTATGCAGATGAAGTGACGTTATCTAGAGCCATAGAAGGCAGACGAGAATTGTAAGGCAGGCGAGGAGATTGTTTTTTCGAAAAAGAGGAAAGCTGAGAAGGGAAGAAAATGATCAGCTGTTTTATCATATAGAAACGTTAAAAGAGCGCTATGATCTTCAAAGGCAGCTGATTGAACATAGTGTGGATCCGTCGGATGATGTTATCTCACGTATGAAGCTATCAGAGGCTAAGTACTCCTTTTTATTAAGAGAGGCTCGAATACGAAAAGCAAGAATGAACAGACTGTGAAGACAGTCTGTTCTTTTTTTATAAATAGGACATACCCTATTGTATAGGCTGTATGATTGGGGGAGAGTTATGGATCCGCTTATCCTGTTTACTTTGCTAGGAGCTGCCGTTGTTTTATTACTTACTGTCGGAGCGCCGATGAGACCTATACGATTGTTAGGCAACCTTTCAGTGAAATTAGTAGTTGGTATCCTTTTATTATTTCTTGTGAATGCTTCAGGGAGCTGGACGGGTTTACACATCCCAATTAATCCAGTGACTGCTTCTGTAACGGGGATATTAGGTGTGCCGGGTCTGGTTTTGCTTGTTGCCGTAAAACAATTTCTTTTATAGGCCGATATGAAGGTGCTAACCTGATTCGTATGTTTGCGATGAGGGTTTTTTATGTTTTATTATAAAATCTTTCGGGTAAATGAAAATTAGTGGTTGCTTTTTAATTGTGGGCATGGTAAATTATTTCTTGCTGTCGGGGAACAAAATGAACGTGTAAAAAGATTTTTTAAAAAAGTCTTTACTTCATACAGTGACTCGTGGTATATTAATCAAGTCGCCAAATGAGCGACGGAAGTTCTTTGAAAACTGAACAGAAGCCAAGCGTACGAAGAGATACACGATATCTCA
>NZ_VLXZ01000239.1 GCF_007293315.1 Alkalicoccobacillus porphyridii | reverse complement strand
AAACTGGGGATCAGGAAGCTGGAAGGTAATGAGAAAGGCGGGGTGATCGAATTTGCCGAGAAGAATCACGTTAATCCGGCCTGGTTGATTGGTTTGCTGCAAAAACAGCCGCAGCATTACCGCCTTGATGGTCCGACGCGCCTGAAATTTATTCAGGATTTGAGTGAGCGGAAAACGCGTATCGAATGGGTACGCCAGTTTATGCGTGAACTGGAAGAGAACGCGATCGCTTAATGGTAAATCGGGGGCGTTTCTGCGCCCCCATC
>NZ_VLXZ01000238.1 GCF_007293315.1 Alkalicoccobacillus porphyridii | reverse complement strand
GATCTCGGCTTTGCCGGTTTTCGCGTGTTTAAAGCCCCCGAACTGGCGCGCCGTGATGTAGTATCATTTCTCGGCGCGAGTTATTTCCGCGCCGTTGATGATACATATCAATACGGTTTGTCGGCCCGCGGCCTGGCGATCGACACTTACACCGACAGTAAAGAAGAGTTCCCCGACTTTACCGCCTTCTGGTTTGATACGGTAAAACCGGGGGCAACTACCTTTACCGTTTATGCGTTGCTCGATAGCGCCAGCATTACTGGTGC
>NZ_VLXZ01000237.1 GCF_007293315.1 Alkalicoccobacillus porphyridii | reverse complement strand
CAGCCATAATATTGTGGTGATCGGTCGCAGTGCCGAAGAGATGGCGCTGGCGGTCAATCAGGTGATTCAGGATGGCGGCGGGCTGTGCGTGGTACGTAACGGCCAGGTACAAAGTCATCTGCCGTTACCCATTGCCGGGCTGATGAGCACCGACACGGCGCAGTCGCTGGCGGAACAAATTGACGCCTTGAAAGCCGCCGCCCGTGAATGCGGTCCGTTACCCGATGAGCCGTTTATTCAGATGGCGTTTCTTTCTCTGCCAGTGA
>NZ_VLXZ01000236.1 GCF_007293315.1 Alkalicoccobacillus porphyridii | reverse complement strand
GTTCTTCTGTCGGCGGTTGTGATTGCGACTGAATATCTAACTGCGCTTCACGCGTCACCACCGGCGCGTTGGGCGTATCATCAGATGGAAGCAGAAATCCGACCACCAATATAATGGCGGCAATAATGATCCCCCGACGATGCATCGGCGGCAGCGGGTCCATGAAGCGAAAATTGTCCGGCGCGTGCCAGACTTTCTCCAGGGTTGGTTTTAGTTCAAAGCGCCCGGGCATGGTTTCCTCCTGCTCCGCGTCTTGTTCCTCAATCA
>NZ_VLXZ01000235.1 GCF_007293315.1 Alkalicoccobacillus porphyridii | reverse complement strand
ACACAAAAACTGAAGTTGATAATAAGCTGAAAAACAAAGTGGAAGTGAACGATCTGGAAAGTGGTCGTTATGGCGGAGATTTTTATCCACTGACAGGTCGTGAAGCGTTTTATTTATGGAATTTGGCCACGACTACAGCGGCGGCAAACCTTTATCTTAATCCTGACCCTGCAATTTCGTCTGTGCTGCGGTCAACATCGTCTATCCGCTATAAACATTCAGTAGAGACAATAGATTCAGAGCACGCCGATCTCATTTTCAGGATGC
>NZ_VLXZ01000234.1 GCF_007293315.1 Alkalicoccobacillus porphyridii | reverse complement strand
CTACTACGGCGCCGATGCCCATGCCAGCGGCGATCCCAACAAGGATCCGATCTCGCGCGGCGTGCCCATGGAGAAGGCCCTGGAGGACGAGTCACTAATCGCCTGGGCGATGAACGGCGAGGACATTCCCTACCTCAACGGCTATCCCCTGCGCGTGGTCTGCGGCGGCTGGCCGGGGTCGGTCTCCGGCAAGTGGCTGCAGCGCATCGTGATCCGCAACCAGAAGCACGACGGCACCAAGATGGGCGCGCCCTCCTACAGCGTGCC
>NZ_VLXZ01000233.1 GCF_007293315.1 Alkalicoccobacillus porphyridii | reverse complement strand
AGGATTCCCTCGCACGTTTGAACGCGGCGTTAATGGAACGCAAACGGTGCTGCAGGATCTGTGGGAAACAGAACAGTGCAGGCAGACGCTGGCCCTGTGCTTCACGAGTTTTCACTAACTGCGCGAGATCGACGCGAGCTTCCGGGACGTCCGGGTCCGGGCACACGCTAATGTGGCCCAGCTCGTTAACGTCATAGTAGTTATTGCCCCACCAGGCAATATTGTAAGTACGCAGCATCTTGCTGGCTTCCTGGGAGCTCATTGCAA
>NZ_VLXZ01000232.1 GCF_007293315.1 Alkalicoccobacillus porphyridii | reverse complement strand
AAAATAGAACGCGGTCATCAAACTTTCTATTCGCGGATTAAAACCTTCGCTTAAATAAAGCGCACCGTAGGTTGAGTAAAACAGTAATGTCGTGAAACTAATAAATGCAAAAATTGTCCCGGCTGCGGCGCTACTGTGGGAGAAGTCTTTGCGCAGTATCAGCAAAAACACCAGCGTAAAAATGCAAAATCCAATACTAAATTTCAGCCAGGGATAAAAATGCAGGGTGTAAATTAGCGCTATCAACAACAAAATGATACTGATTGC
>NZ_VLXZ01000231.1 GCF_007293315.1 Alkalicoccobacillus porphyridii | reverse complement strand
AACATTTTGTCTGAGGTTCGCAGGTCTCGGTGATTTGAATCATTTTATATCAAATTGTTTAAGCCCTTCACGGTTCACACAAGAGTGGATCAGCTCTCCTCACTGTTCTGCTTTTGTGCTGCTGCTTCAGCTTCAGCTTCTGTGCTGGCGTTCTGCTTGTGCTGGCGTTCTGCATCTGTGCTGCTCCTTCTGTGCTGCTGTTCTGCACTTCTGCTACTGTGTAGCTGCTTATATATGTTTCTCTTTGTGTATAGGTGGATTTGGTGT
>NZ_VLXZ01000230.1 GCF_007293315.1 Alkalicoccobacillus porphyridii | reverse complement strand
CGACTTCCCTTTCCCAATTTCCGCTTGTCTTTCCCGATATTGGCTTCCCTTTCCCAATTTCCGCTTCTCTTTCCCGAGTTTCGACTCTCTTTCCCGATATCGGCTTCTCTTTCCCGATATCCGCCTCTCTTTCCCGCTATCGGCTTCTCTTTCCCGATATCCACTGCTCTTTCCCGATATCCACTGCTCTTTCCCGATATCCGCTCCGCTTTCCCGATATCCGCCCGCCACTCTCCCCATACAAAAAAAAGAGTAGACATCATCCAA
>NZ_VLXZ01000022.1 GCF_007293315.1 Alkalicoccobacillus porphyridii | reverse complement strand
ACACCGACACCAGAACCACCACCGGGCGGAGGAGAGACACCGACACCAGAACCACCACCGGGCGGAGGAGAGACACCGACACCAGAACCACCACCGGGCGGAGGAGAGACACCAACACCAGAACCACCACCGGGCGGAGGAGAGACACCAACACCAGAACCACCACCGGGCGGAGGAGAAGCACCAACACCGGAGCCACCACCAAGTGGAGAAGAACCACGAACACCGGAACCGTCTCCAGGAGGAGAAGAACCGAAGTCACCGGGACCTTCTAAAGAAGAGCCAAAAGCCGGAACAGATCAGAATGGAAGCAAGAATCAAGGGGCTTCACCAAATACTGATGCTAATAAGACTAAGGGTGAACAACTGCCTAATACAGCAACTGCGCTATATAACTTTTTAGTCATCGGACTTAGTCTCTTATCAATTGGAGCGGCTACATTCATTCTTCAATGGAGAAGAAAGACGATTAAATGAGAATAAACCAAGACGTAATTAGAAAAATATGATGCAAACCAATAAGAAATCCGAACTCGCGTGATGTGAGTTTGGATTTTCTTATGTGCAGTAGCTATTTATTGGTTAGAAATTATCTTATTCTATGGAACTAGTTTGCAATTATATTACGAATTAAAAACTAGCTTTTATTTTATTGTCATTTCGTGTATGATGTTCTAAGAATATAATGGAGCTTTCTGCAAATAGAAAGGATGAAACAGATTGAAACATACAAAGTGGGCTTTTCTTGCTCTAATTGTAGCGTTTTTGACTGCTAGCTTAGGCTTTAGTCATCCAGCATATGCTACAAATTCCGAGGTAGAGACTTTTTTCTACAAGGAACAAACACTAATTACACCAGTAGAGGCTGAATGGTCTTACGAGGGGCACAAGGGACCGGATTATTGGGAATCTCTTAGTTCGGAATATAAGGCATGTGGCCAAGGCTCACAGCAATCCCCTATAAATATTGATACGAAGGAAAATGCTTCTATTAAAGAGGCAGAACTTGATCTTGTATTTGATTATAACGAAACCATTTATTCAGTTGAGGATAATGATGAAATTTTCCAAGCTAATTCATTTGACCTAAATAATAATACGCTTATGATTAACGAAGATGAGTATCGTTTACATCAGGTTGCCTTACATACGCCTAGTGAGCACACCATTGATGAGGAAGAATTTCCTTTAGAAATTCAGCTTGTTCATGAAAATGAAGAAGAAGAACAGCTTATCATTAGTGTTCTCGTGGAAGAAGGTAAAGAGAATAAGATTTTGAAGGATGTTTGGATGGCTCTCCCGGCAAAGGACGGAGTGGCTAATCGTGCAGTTGATTTTGATGCAACAGAACTCATTCCAGAACTTGATAGTCTTTATACGTATGAAGGTTCTCTAACTACACCACCATGTACAGAGAATGTAACCTGGATTGTATCTAATGAGACAGTTAGCTTATCTGAGGAACAAATTAAAGCTGTCAATAAGGTTTCTACTGAAAACAATCGACCTGTTCAAGAGCTTGGTAGTCGCGATATATTTAAAATTACGCCATAAAGAACGCTAAAGTAATGATACCTAGCAAAGCAATGTTGCTATCGTGTCATTGCTTTTTTTTTTGTGTCTCGAAGCTTTTGTACGCTATACTAAAGTGAATCAATCAGAATTATTTTGCAATGATACTGGAGGCGGTCAACATGTCAGAAGCATCTTATAATCTTAATAAAGAAGTTGAAACGGTTTTTACACATGTTAAGAATAGCGAAAAAGTAAAAGAGGCTTTGCGATTTATTGAGAAGGATCAATCTCAAACATTACAAGAGCAAATTGAACTTGCTGAGATTGGAGCACCTCCATTTGAAGAATCAAAAAGAGCCCTAGCTTACTTAAACAAATTAAAAGATTTGGGCCTGGAAAACGTTAAACAGGATCAAGAAGGAAATGTATATGGTGTTTTAAAAGGAGAGCGACAGGGTCCAACCCTTTTTGTCAGTGCACATATTGATAGCGTATTTTCTGCAGATACTGACGTTCGTGTAACCAAAAAGGACGGTCGGTATTATGGTCCTGGTATTACGGATGATGCAAGAGGTTTAGCGGCACTGCTTTCAATCGTACGTGCATTCAAAGTGTCGGGCATTACACCAGAGGCAGATATTATCTTTGGGGGAACAGTTGGTGAAGAGGGCCCAGGTGATTTACGAGGCGTCAAAGCTTTTTTTAAGGAACATCCGGAAGTGGATGGATTTATCTCCATTGACGCTGTCTCACCGAGCGCCATTGTATACAAAGGTACGGGAAGCTATCGCTATGAGATTACATACTCAGGACCAGGAGGACACAGCTTTGGGGCATTTGGCACACCAAGTGCCGTGCATGCAGGCGGACGGGCAATTTCTATGATTGCAGATTTGGAGACGGCCTCCCATCCTAAAACAACGTTTAACGTTGGAGTCATAGAAGGTGGCACGATACCGACAGCTATTGCACAGCAAGCAAAGCTTTACGTCGATATTCGCTCAAATGGAAAAAATGAGTTAGATGAGATTGATAGTCGTGTCCAAGTCATCTTTCAAGAAGCTGCTGAAGCTGAAAATGCACGCTGGGGAAAATTCGGAGAAAACGGCATAAGTGTTGATATAAATAAATTAGGGGATCGGCCAGTAGGATCACAAGCTGATGATGCTGACATTGTTCAGGCATGCTGGGCTGCTACTGAAGTACTTGGTTTGACACCGACATTAGAACAGGCGATAAGTACGGACGCTAATCTACCAATTAGTCTAGGCATTCCTGCTGTGACGCTTGGAGCAGGAGGGGATGCAGGGGGAGCCCATTCGCTGGAAGAATGGTTTGATCCAACGAATGCCCATCTTGGACCACAGCGAGTATTTTTAACGATTCTCGGCTTAAGCGGTATCGCACGTATGACGTTACCACTGCTCCCTTCAAAATAAGATGGATACCATTACGCACACATTATTTGGCTTAACAACGTATGGAATGGTGGATAAAAGAGAAAAAGATAGACCCACCAAACGAGCACTCCTCTTTACAGCTTTGGCAGCAAGCCAAGCTCCGGATTTAGATATTGTGGCTCGAGTGACGGAAACTGGACGAGTAATGGATCAAATGTGGCACAGGGGTCTCACTCATTCTATTTTCGTTGCACCTATATGGGCTTTGATTATTTATGTACTTGCCTATGTTATTTGGAGACGAAAGGATAGAATGATCTTCTATTTGGCCTTAGTAAATGTGTTTATTCATATTGGGTCTGATTCATTAAATGCATGGGGAACAGGTTTCTTTGAGCCGTTTTCCTCTATGCGAGTAACAATTGGTGTCATTCCCATAATTGATTTAGTCGTATGGACGATTTTTCTTGGAGCCTTTTTAATAAAAAAATGGAGCAAAACAGTTCAACCTCATCGGATTTGGCGTATTGCCTGGGTGATTGTACTCCTTCATGTCGGGGCTCAAGCAATACAGGGTATGATGATACATGAAGAGGCTCGAGATCAATATGAGCAAACGACGTTAACGGCAAGCTTTATACCGGGTCATTTCACGGTATATGGTAAAGAGGATGGGAAAATTTATATCGATGATCAAACGATCTGGTCCACCTCATCAGACCCTGAAATCATTGTTTCTGAAGAGCAAGAGGATCTAACTCCACTTTTGGAGGGCAATCCTAGGGCAGAGGTGTTAATGGCTTGGTCACCATTTGTTGTGATCACAACGGAAGATGGTGTCTTAGGTGTCTACGATCCACGCTTTAATCGTAGTGGGGCACCGATGTTATTTGAATATGTTGAGCTCGAATAAGAGAACAAAGAGCAAGGAGTGATTCGTATGAAGGTGTCATTTATTGATCATTGGACAGAATTGCAAAGCTTTTTACCTTATCTTCAAAAGAAAGAAATTGCACATAACCTGGCAATTGGCCTAATCACCTCAAAAAGAGAAAAAGAGCTCATCATGGCCGCTGCTTTTTATCGTGACGAAGAGGACGAGCCTATTATGCTTCTTTTACAAACGATAAAAGAACAAGCCGTTTTGTCTGTTTTTGAGGAGTTGACGGATTTAGAGATTCAGGAATGCGCCACAACTCTTGCACGTCAAACAAAGGAAGTTCCAGGCATTATTGGAGAAATTCCTTATGTTGAATGGTTTAGTATGCAATATAGTACAATCATTCAACAACAAATCGAGCTAAATATGGCCCAGAGAATTTATCAGCTGACAGAAGTGCGCCCTCCTGATTCAGTGTTAGGTAAGCTTCGGGAAGCTAAAGCTGAAGAACGACCGTTGCTAGTGCGCTGGGCACTACAATTTGCAAAAGACGCAGGCATTTCATTGAATGAGGAAGAAGCTGAAACCAGAGTCAGTCATTTACTTAGAGAGAATGCGCTGTACGTATGGGAAAATGAAGGGCAAATGGTTTCGATGGCCGCTGCTACTAGACCAACACGATCGAATATTAATATTTCGTTTGTTTTTACACCCGCTGATTTTCGGAAGAATGGCTATGCTTCAGCTTGTGTAGCAGCACTTTGTGGGAGGTTATTGGAAGGAAGGTATACGTCCATTTCACTTTATACAGATCTAGCCAATCCGACCTCTAATCACATTTATCAGGAAATCGGATTTAAACAGAGACTAGATTCAAAGCTTATTCTCTTTAAATAATGGCCGCATAATGAAGTGAGTTTCAATTTGCTCCTCAACTCTCAGATTATATTCTTGAGTTGGGGGGCTTTTTTCAAGTCCTTATACTTGTGTAAATAGTTATATTAATGCCTAGTCTAAAACTAGAACTAAGCTCATGGGCACCGCTACAGGAGAAACCTACGCTTTCCACGGGAACGGCCTCAGCCCTTGAAGGAGAAGATCACTCCTTCAATGTCGGTCTGCCGCGTTCTGTTCCGTAGGAGTCTTCGGTTTCTCCTTCCGCTACGGTTCTGCTTAAACAAATGACGAACGTTTACATTTAAAATAATGAAAGCTACTTTTTCATTCTCAGTGATTTGATAAAAAGGTTTATTGAAATAAGAAGGCAAAGCTCGATTAAATGGGTACCTGACCTCGGGTATGTGACCCTATTTTAGGAGCGACGGACGAAGAATCTATCTTCATTTACACATAAGCTTGAACAAGGTCGATTTATGTTATGCAGAGGCTTTATACTCTTGCATGATATTCGCCGTGATTAATCGTTTACGAACATTAATGCCTATCCAGCTAGCCAAAAATGCTTTGATTAGACCAGGAATTATAAATGGTGTCACACCTGCTGCTATTGCTGCCACCCAGCTTAAGCCCATCACATACTTCAACCAGACGGTTCCGAGAAGAAGGGATACGAACATGGCTATCGTATTAGCAATCATAGCTTGAGGAAGCGTAAAGGATGTTTTTTCTAAGTAAAACCCTGTTAGATAAGCGATAATAATAAAGGAAAAGAGGTACCCGCCAGTCGGACCAAGTAATATCGGTACTCCTGCTGTAGCACCGGCAAAAACAGGCAGTCCTACTGTGCCAAGGAGAACATAACACACCATCGACAGGGCACCCTTTCGACTTCCTAAAATCGTTGCAGCCAGTCCAACAGCAAGCGTTTGCCCACTAATAGGAACAAGTGGCAGAGGGATCTCGATTTGTGCAAGGACCGCTGTAATAGCTGCAAAAATTCCGCAATGAATAAGATCTCGTAGTTTGTTTGATTGTGTATTCACACGCTTCCACCTCTATTGTTAACTATATTATATAGTAGGTTAACACAAAGAGATGAAAGGTGGTAGCTTTTTTCTCACTTCTAACCAAAAAAGCCTGTCGACAAGTTATAGACCTGATCGACAAGCTCACATATTTCTGTTAATCTGACTTACGTTTGTTTCTTTCTTCTTAAAACAATCCAAGCTGTACTCATCATTAATCCAGCTATGGAAGCAACTAGAGATTCTTTAAAATAAGGAGGGAGGTACGAAAATTCTACCTCATTTGTCCCTTCTTCAAGTGCTACAGCCATAAATGCATAGTTTGCTTTTTCAATAGATTGACTGACTCCATTTACCTTTACCGACCAGCCTTTTTCAAAAGGCACAGGAATGGTCAGGAAGTCACTAGCGCTCGCATCTGGGACTGTAAAGCTCATCTTGCCTTCATCAATAGACGTTAATACTTCCTGTTGACTTCTCTCGTCAACAGCTTGTTCTAGCTGTTGATAATCCTCTTCGTGTAACAAAAAGTCATCAATTTGATAACTACCTTCACGCATACGAATAGAGATGGTTTCTTCTTTTGGAATGCGAATGGTTAAATCATTCACGCCCGTTCTGTAAATGGATTCCCTAGATTTTCGATCGGTCACATAATCATTTACATCAAGCCTGAATAATCTGGCTGTTTCTGATTGATTTAGCAGATAAAAGGATAGATAAAAATCACCATCACCAGTAGCATCCTCTTCTGAAACATGAAGGTCCAGTCCACCACGTTCATCGGTGATCGTTAACACCCCATCCTCATAGGTGCCTCCAACGGCCTCAATTTCAACATTTGACATGAGGTCCCGATCTGCTTCAGGTGCCGGGGATGGTGCTTCAGGCTGTTCCAGGATGACCCCACTGAGCATGGCATGTTCTCTGGTTACCATAGGAAGCTCATCAAGCTGTTCCTCTGAGTAAACCGTTGAGGTGACCCCCGCAAATGGTAAGGTATGTTGATTTTGATACACCACATATTCATCATTACTTTTGATAGCTTCAAAGCCATAAGGAGCATGGATCTCCTCGTCCTTTGGGAACAGAATATAATGTCCACCTAACAAGCTATAAAGGTTAGCGCGATCCCCAAACCCAGAATATCGACTAACACTTTCACGTTTCATGTCAATTTGAAGGTCATTGTAGTAAAAAAACAATAGCTCTTGATTTAACACACTTGAATAGGCACTGATACTTGAAAAGTCTTGCACCATACCTGTATTATTTCGACCGCTTCTCCCACCAACAACCCATTCAAGACGAGGCATTGGATGTTCATCCTCCTCAAGCACTGACTGAATGAGGTCTTTTTGTTCTGGAGGTTGATAGGTCTCTTCAATATATTCTTTCGTTGTTTCGGTAAGATTACCCGCTTGTGAAAGATGTCTGTCTTGATACTGATAAGCTAAAAAAAGCTGAGTGGCTCCCACGCAAAAGCAAAGCAATGCCGCTGAGTATGAAGGTCTCTTCAAGGCTATCCAGAGGAATCCACCAAGCATCAGTGGGAGAAGAATAGCAAATTCCACAAACTCAGGAAGACTTAATTCTAATGCACGATCTATAACAAATACACTGATAAATAGGAGCGTGGTGATGAGAGAGGACCAGAGCATTTGTCTTTTTGATAAACTGCGGAGGTTCCCAATGGCATAAGCACAAGCACCAGCAATAAGAAAGGACCCCATGTATTCAAATCGATTTTGTGGAGCAGAGAATCCGTTAAAAACACTTGCTACAATAGGAATATAGTGAAAAACCATAAACACCACTGAAAGAAACGCAAAAAAACGGAAGACCCGATGCTTATATAACGAAAAAGTAAATATAAACAAAAGGAAGAGAGCGGGTACAATAAGCGTACGACTGGTAAACAGGATGTTATCTCTTAAGTCAAGCAACTCAATGGGGTCCTCAAAAGGAGGACGATAATTATTTAAAAAGCCATAAACTGCAGGGATAAAGGACACTGCACCAATAGCAAAGCTAAGCAGGATTGCTGGAACATAAAGCTTCATTTGCTCAAGAATGGTTGCCCGGTCCTCCGAAAAACGAATGAACCATCTTCCGACTACGTAGATAGCTACAAAGAGGCAGCTCATATAGGCAAAATAAAAGTTATTAATAAGTGCTAAACTGAGTCCAACTATTAGCCACACTGGCTGTTTTTCACGAATGATTTTTTCTATTCCTAGGACAAGTAAGGGAATCCAAAGATAAGCATCTGCAAAGAACTCCCAAAAAGCTGTGTGACGATAATACATAACACTGCTTGCATAAATCATCGCTCCCGTGAAGGAGGCTGCCCAGCCAAGCTTAAAGTATCGAAATACATATGTACTAATAATAAGAATGATGCTCATACGGAAGACGCTGGCTAACACCGTGGACTGAGCCCAGAAAAGCAAATCGGGTGATCCAATAATTGAGATGGACTCAAGCAGCCAAACAAAAAACACGGTTACAAGAAACACCATGTTTGTAGAAAAATAATAGGCAAGCTGAGCAAATGTACCACTGCCAAGTCCAAAATCATGTGAATAAAACCAATGTCCATCTGTATATTGTTGGTAAAGAAAATGCTTGAATGGCAGCATTTGCGAAAGACCATCATTTGGTCCAACCATATAGCGGCCATTCAGTAACTCCTTTAAGAAAAACAAATGAGCCAAAAGGGCAAAAACTAAACTTACAACCAAAATCAACCAGAACATTTGATTACGATTCATGTTGGGCTCCACCTTGTTTTAAGATTTTTCCTGTAACAAGGAATGTAATAGGAACGGTGATAAACATAGCGGCAATCGGTGCTATGTTGCTTGATAAAGAAAAAAACTCAACAAACACAAAGATTAAGCTTGATGACACACTGATGTTGACCAGCTGAGTGAGCGGAAATTGAAAGAACTTCTTCCAAGTAGGCTTGACACCATAGGTGAAATAACAGTTTAAATAGTAAGAGATGACCATACTAATTAAAAATGCAGTAATATGAGCCACAAGATAAAATAAATTAAAGACGTTGTGAAGGAGTAAAAACACCAGATAGTAGTTCATGGTGTTTACTCCCCCAACAACGGTAAAGCGTGTAAATTCGTTATTTAGCCTTTTCATACCTAATGCCTCGATCCAGATTGGTTTCCTTCACTAAATAGTGGGGACGTCGTTTGGTTTCGTTATAAATTCTACCAATGTATTCCCCAATAATCCCTAAGCTGACCAGCTGAATTCCACCTAAGAATAAAATGGCAGAAATTAAGGTGAAGTAGCCGGGTACATCTACACCAGTTTGCGTAATTTGGTAGAAGGTGTACAGGATATAAGCAAGCGAGAGTAGTAAAATCGCGGCCCCCGTGTATAAGCATATACGCAATGGCTTCATATTAAAGGACACAATGCCATCAATTCCGTAATTGATCAGCTTTTGTAGGGACCATTTTGATTGACCGTTTTTTCTGACTACATTCTCATAATGAACAATTTTCTGTTCAAAGCCAATCCAAGAAAAGAGTCCTTTAGAGAAACGATTTCCTTCACTTAAAACAAGCAAAGCATCCACGGCACGACGGCTCAGAAGACGGAAATCGCCAACTCCATTCTCAAGCTTTACATCTACCACTTTGTTCATTAGTTTATAATACAATGTAGAGAGTGAGCTGCGAACAAAGCTTTCCCCTTTACGGTCTCGTTGAGCAATAACCTGATCATACCCTTCCTCAAATCCAAGAAGTAGTTCGTGTACAAGCTCAACTGGGTGCTGAAGATCAGCATCTATAACAATTAAACAATCACCCTTCGCATGCTGAAAGCCTGCAAGGATCGCGGATTCTTTACCGAAATTTCTTGTAAATGACACGTACTTCACGTTTGAATGCCATTTAGCTAGTCGTTGAAGTTCAGTTAACGTGCGATCAGAACTCCCATCATCAACAAAGATGATCTCTAATCTATAATGAGTAGATGCCACTTCATCTCTCATCGCACGGTAAAAGGCTTCGATATTTTCTTCTTCGTTATAGGATGGAACAATAACTGATAATAATGGTTTATCCATGTCGAATAGCCTCCTGAGATAAGATAAATTCTGTACAAATGAAACATCAAGCTTAAAGTGGTAAGCAATAACATAATACCCGATTTTAAAAAATGAAACCCACATAGCCCCTTGTTAAAAAAACTAAAATTATGGTCTAAACGAGAGAGAATGTGGTTAATTACTCACTTATTAAAGGAGTATATCCAAACAAGGGCGGGTCGATACCGGTGGCGCGTCTAAGCGTACTATATTCACAACTGATTGTAGCCTCTGGGGATGGAATTGGTTAAATGCTCAAATTTGAAAGGAGTGATCTCCATGTTTTATCCAGATAGATTCCTTAGTGAATGGATAAAGAACACTGTTGACAATAAACAACAGGTTTCCAAAGAAGAGCTGAGGGCTCAGCTTTTATTAAAATTAGGTTTAGTACCAACGCCCGCTACCGCAACCACCCATCGTGTTATTGAAACGGTAGCGTGCGAAGGCTATACAAGAGAACGAGTTGTCTTTCAAACAGCGGAGCATTTACCTGTGCCTGTCTATGTACTAACTCCACATTTAAACAAGGCTCGTTTTCCAGGTGTGCTAGCGTTACACGGGCATGGGGCCGGAAGTAGAGAGCTGGTAGGATTAACAGACAAGGGGCTGGAGGTAACCGGCGACCCAGGCATTCACCAACGCTTTGCCGTTCAGCTAGTGAAAAGAGGGTTTAAGGTCTTTGTGCTCGAGGTGCTTGGCTTCGGCGAGCGAATATTAGTACGAGATGTAGATAATAAAAACAACTCCTGCTTTGGGCTTGCGGCCGGACTTTTGATGGCTGGATCGACACTAGCTGGAATGAGGACGTTTGAAGCAAGACGTACAGTAGATCTGATGCAAACGTTTAAGGACGTTCAATCAGAACAGATTGGAATCTTTGGTTTCTCTGGTGGAGCGTTAGTAGCCAGTCTGACAGCTGCTTTAGATCAACGTATTCAGGCCACCGTACTTTCTGGTTTTGCCAATACGTATCAAGATAGCATTTTGGCCATGGATCACTGCATCGATAACTACATTCCAACAATTCTTAACCTAGCTGAATTACCTGAGATGATTGGACTCATTTCCCCACGAAAGCTGTTTATAGAAGCCGGTGCTGCAGATCCCATCTTTCCGATCCATGGCGTAAAAGCAGCCATCGAGCAGCTAAAAGAGCAATATGAAAAGCAAAAAGCGAACAATCATTTTGACTATGATATTTTTCAAGGCGCTCATATAATCAATGGGGAAAAAGCATTGCCATGGCTAGAGGATGCTTTAAGATAAGAACCGATCATACGAATCGTATGCTCTCGTAAAGAGGTGGAGGCGACAACGAGGAGCGGATATCGGGAAAGAGCGGCGGATATCGGGAAAGAGAGGCGGATATCGGGAAAGAGAAGGGATATCGGGAAAGAGAAGCGGATATCGGGAAAGAGAAGCGGATATCGGGAAAGAGGAGTGGATATCGGGAAAGAGGAGTGGATATCGGGAAAGAGGAGTGGATATCGGGAAAGAGCGGTGGATATCGGGAAAGAGCGGCGGATATCGGGAAAGAGAGGCGGATATCGGGAAAGAGAAGGGATATCGGGAAAGAGGAGTGGATATCGGGAAGGAGAGGCAGATATCGGGAAAGAGAGGCAGATATCGGGAAAGAGCGGCGCGATACCAAGAGGAAGGAGCTGGTTACCAAGAAGCGAGGCACGAGCTCTATGAGATATTTCGTAATGACCTAAAAAACCCCATACCGCAACTAAATGCAGTATGGGGTCCACCAATTCGCTATAGGGCTTTGCTAAATCCCGTGCTTTTTGCTGTGAAGCCTATTTGCTCATAAAAGGCATGGGCGGGTTTTCTCTCTTCACGATTACCGCTGTTTAATACAATAGTGGAAATTCCCTTTTCTTTTGCGTATCCCTCAATATAAGCCATAAGTTTTTGGCCTAATCCCATTCTTCTATATTCCGAATCAACCACGAAAGCGACTACTCGAATATACTGTCCATTTGCCTCATAGAAGAGTCCGTTGTGTAATCCGGCAAAGCCAATTAACTGATCATTTTGCTCCATTACGAGCGAATGGTAATCAGGATGGTTTAAGAGGGTATTGAATCGTTTTTGAACGGCTTCTGCATCAGTTGGGTATCCAAGCTGATTTAATAAAGGAACCAGCTTGGAAACATCGTGTTTTTCTAATTCACGTATTAGCATAAATCTCCTCCACAGATTAACTCGCTTGATTTTTTTGTAAGCGATACATTTGGGCGTATGATCCGTTTTGCTCCATGAGCTCATCGTGATTGCCTTTTTCTACAATCTCGCCACGGTTTAATACCAGGATTTGATCTGCATCCTTAATGGTAGAAAGGCGGTGGGCGATGATAAAGGTCGTCCGTCCCTCTTTAAGAGATTCCATGCCTTGTTGGATAATTCCTTCTGTTTCTGTATCAATACTTGAGGTGGCTTCATCTAGTACAAGAATGGCCGGGTTGGCAACAAGCGCTCGGGCAAAGCTAATTAATTGTCTCTGACCGCTTGATAGCGTGCTACCCTTCTCCTGGACTTCTTCATCTAATCCGTTAGGCAGATAGTTAAATAATTCAGTTCCTCCAACTAAATCAATGGCACTCTCAATGGCTTTTCTTGAGATGTTTGGGTTCTCCATTGAGATGTTTGAAGCAATGGTTCCCGTGAATAAGTAAGGTTCTTGTAACACAATTCCCATATGCTCGCGTAATGCCTGAGGAGATAGGTCCTTAACGTTTTGTCCGTCAATCAGAATTTCTCCTTTTTGGTTATCATAAAACCGGAACAAGAGGTTCATAATTGAGCTTTTTCCAGAACCGGTATGACCCACTAACGCAATAGTTTCACCTGGTTTTGCTGTAAAGGTCAAGTTCTTTAGGACATACTCGTCATCTTTATATGCAAATGACACATCGCGAAAGGCTACCTCTCCACGCGGGCGCTCCATTTTTGAATCATCCACAGAAATACCTTCCTTATTCATTAATTCAAATACACGATCTCCAGAGACCCTCGCTTGCTCTAAGTTAGCAAGCTGATTCACAATCTGGTTAACAGGCTCAAATAGTCGGTTAACATAGTCAACAAAAGCATAGATAATTCCAAGAGTTAAGAAGCTGGCCCATCCGCCACCAACACTTCCTACAACAACAGCAATTAACGCCACAAATACTAGGTTGCGCAGCACACCCGTTAAGTTGTGAGAGGTAAGAGAGTTTAATCTGAGCATCTTTGTTTGATAGCCATAATGCTCGGTATTCAGTTTTTCAAACTCAGTTGAAGTCTGCGGTTCGCGGTTATAGGCTTGAATAATCGGCATTCCTTGAATGTTTTCATTCATGGCTGCATTAATTTCACTAATTTTTGAGCGGATATTCCGGTTGTAGCCGACAGAAAATTTACGGTATAGCTTCATCCATATATATAGAACCGGCAAAAGAACTAACGTAATAAATCCAAGACGTACATCAAGTAGGAATAAGGCAATATATATTCCAATGATATAAATGGCACTCGAGAAAAAGTTAGCGAGCACCGTCATATACAGCTCACGTATGGCTTCTGTGTCATTGGTTACGCGAGAGACAATCTTACCCGCGGGTAGGTGATCAAAGAAGCGCACGGGTAAGCGTGATAAATGATTAAAGGCATCCGTACGGATACGCTGGATGATTCGATTGGCTGATTTTTGTAATAGATAGCGCTGTCCGTATTGAAAAAAGGAAGAACCAACAATAAGTCCAAGATAAATGAGAAGCAATGTGATAATAGGGCGGATTTCAGGGTTATAAAAAGCCATGACCTGATCAGGAGCTAATTGAATAGCCTCTGCTTCAGTGACACCATTGGCATTGGAAACCTGCAGTAGCCCGTCTTGATATGACTTTTCCCCATCAGGGAGTTCCACATCTGTGACATAGAAGGTTAAGCCACTCTGTTGAATAAAAATCGGTTCACCCGTTCGTTCTGTCTCAGGAAGATTCCCCATGCGTGTATATGATGTACCCTTATAATCAACCGATTTGTCTGCAAATTCGACAGGGTACCACGCCTCATCAATGCTTGAAACATGGTTATCAATAATGGTTTTGGCGATAAAAGGACCGGTTAAGGCTGCCGCTACAGATATACTTAAAAGGATAAGAGCACAAATAATCATGTTTTTACTAGTTAAAGCGTATTGATATAATCGTTTTTCCGTACTCATTAGCGCACCTCCTGTTCCATTCCTCTTGTCTGCTGTTGAACTTGTTCGTAATACCAGCCTTGATTTGCCATAAGCTCTTTGTGGGTTCCTAGCTCTGCTTTGTGTCCTTCGTCTAACACGATAATTTGATCTGCTTGCTCAACCGCAGACATGCGGTGTGCCGTAATAATTGTTGTTTGCCCCTCTCTAACCTCGCGAAGCATCTTAACGATTTTTGCCTCTGTTTTGGCGTCCACTGCAGATAGCGAATCATCTAGTATCAGAATAGGTGGGTTAGCAATAAGTGCCCGTGCTATGGAGATCCGCTGCTTTTGTCCTCCTGATAAGGAAACACCGTTTTCACCAACTAATGTGTCTAACCCATCTGGAAGAAAGTCAAGATCTTGCTCAAATGCAGAGATTCTAATCGCTTCATCTAGTTCGGCATCTGTAGCATTTGAGTGCCCGAAAAGAATGTTTTCACGTACTGTTTTTGAAAATAAAATGTGATCCTGAGGAACGTAGCCAATCTTCTCACGCACCTGGGACTTTGTCTGTTTTCCAATTGGTTGTTCTCCAACAGTCAATACGCCTTTACCACTTGGGTAATATTTAAGTAATTGTTTAATGAGCGTTGATTTACCACTACCGGTCTTACCAACAATTCCAATGGTTTCGCCCGATTGGATCTCCAAGCATAAGTCTTCAAGCTGATTAAGCTCGGAAGTAGGATAGCTAAAGCTTAGTTGATCAAATAAGATGCTTGCAGAATCTTCGGTAGCAACAGGCTGCTTCGGTTCTTTTACTGCTTGATCAACAGACAATGTTTGATTAACACGCTGAAGGGACGCACCGCCACGCTGCATGATATTAATTAACTCCCCAATTGCAAACATCGGCCAAATCATCATTCCGAGATACACATTAAACGTAATCAGCTGTCCTAAAGTAATCTGTTGTGCAAAAACAAGATAAGAGCCGTAACCTAACCCAATGACATAGCTTAGGGCCACAACAATATTTACAACGGGTTCAAAAAAGGACTCAATTTTGGCGACTTCTAAGTTGCGCTTATAAACATCTTCACTCATGCTATTAAATTTATTCTCATCCTGTCTCTCTTTACGAAAGGCACGAATGACTCGCATACCCGCCACTGATTCAAGCACTCGACCATTTAAGGAACCAAACGCCTCTTGGGCTTTAGTAAATCGAGCATGAATTTGTATACCTAAAATCGAAATCATAATCCCGATAAGAGGAAGAGGCAAAACAGCTGCTAATGTAAGCTTCCAATCAACAAGAATAATCATGGCCCCAAGGATAATCAGCATAAAAACAACTGAATCTACCAAGGTTAAAATTCCAAAGCCAGCAGTCATGCTTACTGCCTTTAGATCGTTTGTACCCTGCGCCATAAGGTCTCCCGTTTTACGCTTTTCATAGAAGGGCACATCCATGCGCAGGAGGTGGTTCATGAATTTGGAACGAAGCTTACGTTCCACTACTAACGCTCCGCCAAATAACTTCGACATCCAAATATACGTTAGCCCATAGCTCATAAATGTAATCAGAAGGAGAATCCCTGCGTACATGGCCCCACGCTCTAAAGTTAATGATCCAAGCTGAAAATCATCCACCAGCAGACCAAGGAGTCGTGCAGGCATTAAATCAATAAAGCTAACAATGATAAGAAGAATAATAGCAATCGTGTACCTTTTCCATTCCTCCTTAAAGAACCAAGATAATTGACCAAAAACACGGAACATAGACAACACATCCTCAAAATGAATTAAAAAAGACAAACAAAAAAGAGGCGCCGCTGAACACGACACCCCTTGTAAGTAAGAGTTTTTATGCAGCAAACTGATAGACACAGTTTGCCATTAGAACGTTAAAGAAAAAGTTCTATATTGTAACGAAACTGTGTGTGTATAAAATTGTTGTACGAATGATATGCATGTCTTTCATCTCACACAGCTCCTCTCATTAACATTAGTTGGTTAGAATCTTCTTCATTCTACCCAGACATCTTCCATTTGGCAAGGGGAATTCAAAACTTTTAGAAAAATAAAAAGAAGAGCTTGCATTTATTTCTTGCAATGTAAAAGAGACTAGGGTACTGTTAATTGAGAATCATTATTAATTATTGCCTTTTGGGAGGTACTAGGAATGAATAACGAACGACAAAAAGTAATTGATGAACTCATAAGAGAGCGACGATCCGTCACAAGCTTTAAACCCGATCAAGTGCCAACAGATGAGCTGATTGAGCTATTAGAAGTGGCCAAGTGGGCTCCGAATCATAAGATGACTGAACCATGGCGCTTTCTGCTATACACCGGAGAAGGTACTGAAACATTTATCCAAGCATTTATTGAGTCTCAGCCAGCACCAGGCGGACAAATATCGGAAGGAGTGCAAAAGAAAGCAGATCATTTCCGGTCAATCCCAGTTCACTTAGTCGTAATTATGCCCGAAGATCCCCGCCAAAAAACGTGGGACGAAGACCACGCTGCAGTCAGTGCACTCATCCAAAACTTCCAGCTCGCTGCATGGGCAAGAAATATCGGCATGATCTGGCGCTCCAATGATTGGATCTATAATCCAACTTTCCGTGAGAAAATAGGCGTTAAACCTGGAGAAAAAATTGTAGCAACATTAATGCTTGGTTACATCAAAGACGTACCAAAACCTAAAAAACGTACTGATATCAAAGAAAAGCTAACGATTATCAGTGAATAAATTAGCTAAACAGTTTGCCGATTAGTGGATCGGTAAGCTGTTTTTTTGATGGAGAAGGCTGGATACATCGCGAGGAGAGTGAAATACATCGGAAGAAGACTGGATACATCGAGAGGAGAGTGAAATACATGGGAAGAAGACTGGATACATCGGGAGGAGCACGAAATACATCAAAAGAAGTCATTTTTGAAACGATAATAAGTTCCAAATTTCTTCAAAATGTATGGTAAACTTGTAGGGGTTTGTTTGTTCTATACATAGACTACAAGATGAATTGGATGGTGGGATATATGCGTCGTACAAAAAGGGGACTAATGATAACAGGACTGTTTAGTGGTCTTTTTTTAACAGGCTGTTTTGGCAGTGAGCCTGATCCAACTGAAACGCTTCAAACCTTTATAGATCAATGGAATGAACAGAATTATGAGGAAATGTATGCAATGCTTAGTGAAGCGTCAATAGAGGAAACTCAGGCTGAATTTGTCGAAAGAATAGGTAATTTATATGAATCTATGCAACTCAATACCATTCAGGTAGAGGCGACTTTTCCAGAAGATGATGAAAATAGTGACATACCAGAGGGTGAATACAGTGCACCCTTATCAGTTAGTATAAGTAATTCCTTAGGTGACGTTGAATTTGATCAGGATATTCAACTGCAGTTGGAAGAATTAGAGGATGGGGATCAATGGAGTGTAGTTTGGGAAGATGCTTTAGTCTACCCTGCGTATGAGAATGGAGATAGATTCAATGTTACTAACTCGGTACCTGTTCGAGGTGAGCTGTTTGATCGAAATGGGAACGGCTTAGCGGTTAATGGCAATATCGTTAACATTGGCACGGTACCTGAAAGAATTGAGGATCGTGAAGAATTTATAGAGGATTTTTCTGATATGACAGGTGTGTCTCGAGAAACAATTGAAGCAAGGCTTGACCAATCATGGGTAACAGATGGGGCATTTGTACCAATCCATTCAGTGCCAATAACAGAGCTAGAGTGGGCTGAAGAGGAACTGAGGAGTATCACAGGGGCCACTTACCAAATGGCTGATGGTCGTGAATATCCATATGGAGCAACAACAGGGCATTTAACTGGTTTTCTTCGGGATATTACGGCAGAACAATTAGAGGAATACGAGGAGTTAGGTTATAACTCATATGATAAAATAGGCCAAGCTGGACTTGAAAGTGTATTCGAAGAGCGTTTACGTGGAAAAGTTGGCGGGGCTTTAAGATTAATTGATCAAGGTGATGAAGTAAAAGAAACGTTATTAGAAACGGAACCAGAGGCTGGGGAAGATATCACACTTACCATAGATGTGGAATTGCAAGAAGAAATTTTTAATGAACTTGGCGAGGATGCCGGAACAGCTACTGCGATGCACCCAACTAATGGACAGGTACTCGCATTAGTTAATCAGCCTTCATATGATCCAAATCTAAGAGCTGCAGGTTTTACTTCCAGACAGCAACAGGATATTGAAGCAAATGAAGATGATCCTTTAACAAATCGATTCTCTCAAACATTTTCACCTGGTTCTACTTTTAAATTACTAACAGCGGCCATTGGACTCGAAGCAGGAACTTTGGATCCCGCAGAAACGATTGATGTAGATGGGTATAGCTGGCAGCCTGAGGGTGCTGGATGGGGAGGATATTCGGTAACTAGAGTTCATGATTACGGTGAACCGGTTGATTTGCGTAAAGCGCTTGTTTATTCTGATAACATTTATTTCGCCGATCAAGCCCTTAATCTTGGTGAGGACGCGTTTACTGAGGGAGCAGAAGCGTTTGGTTTCGGCGAAGAATTACCTTTGCCTGAATTATTTAATATATCAACGTTAACTGGAGAAGAAGGCTTTCGAAATGATATTCAGCTTGCTGATAGTGGATATGGACAAGGCGAAATACAAATGAATCCACTTCATCTTGGCTTAACCTTCACTACGATAGTTAATGATGGAAGCATCGTAAAACCACTTCTTGAGTTAGATGAGCAGGAGGGCATTTGGAAGGAAGGCGTTATGTCAGCTGAGCACGCTGAGCTTTTGCAGCAGGATCTGATTGATGTTCTTGAAGATTCTCGTGGCACAGCAACTCAAGCAGCAGTTGAAGGTGTACGTATTGCTGGAAAAACAGGGACTGCTGAGTTAAAGCTAAGTCAAGAGGATGACGGGAAGGAGCATGGTTGGTTTGTCGCAGTGAACGTTGATGATCCTGATTTCCTTCTAGTAATGATGGTTGATGATGTTAGTGATAAAGGCGGAAGCGGATACGTAGTAGACAAAGCAGCTGAAATTTTGCAGTCAAATGTTAACTAGAGGGCTGCACTCTTCACGGGCTAATGGCATAGAATACATGGATTGCCCTTATTAAGGAGGGAAGTACATGTATGCAAGAAATCAGTATCAATGGCCTTTATTCCGTTCAACTCGCCGTCCCGGCTGGGGGCCAGGACGCCCGAGACCATATGGAGGATATGGTGGTTTTGGCGGAGCCTTTGGAGGAGGGTTGGTAGGTGGATTTTTAGGTGGAGTGGTAGGAAGTGCGTTGTTCTCGCCTTATGGATACTACAACTATCCACCTTACCCATACCAGCCATATTATCCTTACCCATATCCATATTAGTTAAAAAGTGAACGTGCCTATACAAAACCCGGCCTAAATGGATGCCGGGTTTTTGATATTTTAAATATAGTTCATTTATGAGGAGAATCTGGATAGGGAGTTAAAGGGATAAGAATCGTTGCGTTATTAAGTGAGGGGAAGAGCCAAGCTGATGTAACCAAGAGCCAATGAGTTTAGCAAGAAGAAGGAGTACAGCACCAAGAAGAAAGCCGCAGTAACCAAGAGCGAAAATGCCTTACCAAGAAGAAGAGGCAAAACACCAAGAAGAAAGCAGCTGGTACCAAGAGTGAAAGAGCCATACCAAGAGGAAGAAGCTCCGCACTAAGAAGAAAGCCGCAGTAACCAAGAGCCCAAGAGCGATACCAAGAGGAAGAAGCTCCGCACCCAGAAGAAAGCCGCAGTAACCAAGAGCCAACAAGCCATACCAAGAGAAAGAAGCCCCGCACCAAGAAGAAAGCCGCAGTTACCCAGAGCCAACAAGCCATACCAAGAGGAAGAAGCCCCGTACCAAGAAGAAAGCCGCAGTTACCCAGAGCCCAAGAGCCATACCAAGAGAAAGGAGCCCCGCACCCAGAAGAAAGCCGCTGTGACCAAGGGCGAAAGAGCCTTACTAAGAAGAAGAGGCAGAGCACCAAGAAGAAAGCAGCTGGTACCAAGAGTGAAAGAGCCATACCAAGAAGAAGGAGCACAACACCAAGAGCCAGGCAGCTGGTACCAAGAGCGAAAGAGCCATACCAAGAAGAAGGAGCACAACACCAAGAGCCAGGCAGCTGTTACCAAGAGCGAAAGAGCCATACCAAGAGGAGCCCTGACCCAGAAGAAAACCGCAGTTACTAAGAGCCCAAGAGCGATACCAAGAGGAAGAAGCCCCGCACCAAGAGCCAAGCAGCTTCAACCAAGAAGCCCTCTCCCCAGATTCCGCTCCACGAACACCTCAACCATCAAAAAAAGAAGCGAACAATACATGTCCGCTTCTTTCTAATAAAAATTGTTTCTTAATACCAGCCTGCTCCTCCAACAATAACAAATAAAATAAAAAGCAGGATAATTAAAGCGAAAAAGAATCCGGTGTTGGGTCCCTTTTTGTATCCTTTGTAGCCACAAGCATTATAAGGATACCCATATCCCTTAGGAGGATAATAGCCCCCAGGGTAACCTCCATAATATCCCATGAGTTGTATACCACCTTTCCTTTTAGTACCACCATATGGTAAGGGGCATCAGTTGGTGTGTACAAGTGGAAAAATAGGCTGATTAATTCGCGTAATAGGTAGAGACACCATCGTGAATTGCGTTCGCTGCACTTTCTCTAAAGCTTGAAGACTTCATTCGCTCTGCCTCTTCAGGATTTGTAATGAATCCAAGTTCTAATAGAGTTGCTGGCATTGCTGTGTTTCTTAAGACACTAAAGTTGGCGTCTTTTACGCCTCGGTCTCTTGTCCCTAGTTCACTGACAAGCTCAGTTTGGATGGCAGATGCTAGCCTTTGTCCTTCGGAGCTTGTGGGAAAGTGAAAGGATTCCGTACCAACAGCAGAAGTGGCGGCTGCAGCATTTGCATGGATACTAACAAAAATACTTGCTCCTTCACGGTTTGCAATCGCAGCTCGTTCCTCGAGCTCTATAAATTCATCTGTGGACCTAGTCATAATCACGTTTGCTCCAGAAGCTCTTAGCTTTTCTGCTGCTCGTTGTCCAACATCCAACACAACCTCTTTTTCTTGTAATCCGTTAGCCGTTGCACCGGGGTCACTTCCACCGTGTCCTGGATCTATCACAATAGTTTGTCCTGATACTGAAGCTGGGCTCACGGCGTCAGAAGAACCGCTAGAAATGAAATCAGTAGATACATAGCCTGTCTGTCCTTGGTACTCAATACTTGCCCAACCATTCCCTTCATCTTGATAGGAAACCTGTGATCCAGAAGATAAAGAACCAATGATGGCATCTGATTCAGATGGTCCTGATCGAACATTTAACGAACTTGAGACATCAACTGTTCCTGTTTCATGAGCGGTAGCAAGTGCTGGAAGGAAAAAAGCACTCATTATTAGAACAATAATGAGAAAACCACATCTCATCCCTTTCTCTCTCATAATGTTTCATCTCCTTTGATACTGGTTCACTAGAATGGGTTCATTATACAAAAACGACCACTAGTATCAAAGAATTTGATATATACATAAAAAGGGCGTACGCATCGATAGTCCTACTATACGAGTCATCTCTAGAATAGTATTGTCAAGTTACAAAGGTGTAACATTAAATTAGATAGAGGGACAAGTTATGTTTATAATAAATACAGAATATTGGGAAAATAATAGTTTGCGAGTTTTTAGAATATAATAGAATTAAATGACAAGTTTTGGAGAAATCCTTATACTAAAGAAGGTTTTTTCGAAAAAGAATGAATCTTAGTGAATCCTGTAGAATGAAAGAGGTATCTGTGATGTTTGGAAAAAAGGTAATGCTCTTACTGAGCGTGGTGTTTTTAATTGGCGTTATATACTCTATTTTTTTGCAAACTCGTATTTACCATTATAGTCATCAACAAATAAATGGTGAAGCTGATTACCTCATTATTCTCGGTGCCAGAGTAAAAGGGGAAGAGCCTTCACTTAGTTTGCAATATAGAATTGAAGCTGCGGCTGACTATTTATTAACACATAAAAATACACTAGCCATCGCTTCAGGAGGGCAGGGGCCAGATGAAGATATTTCTGAGGCACTGGCAATTAAACGAGGACTAGAGAAGCTGGGGGTTGAGGGCTCGCGAATTATGTTGGAGGATCAATCCACCTCTACGTATGAAAATATATCCTATTCTATGGCCTTTATAAGTGACCCTTCTCAGCAAGGTATTGTTGTCAGTAATGGGTATCATCTATGTCGAGCTGTATTGATGGCTGAAGAACAAGGGCTGCAAATAACAGGATTAGCCGCAGAAACCCCTGCCATTTCAATCATTACCGCACATCTTAGAGAATATGCCGCGTTAACGAAGTTCTATGCGCAGGGATTATTTCGCTAATCTCAACTACCTCAAGAAGAGGGAGGACGACCAGGCCTTTGTTGCTGGGGAAGCTGTATGGTGAAGCTATCTTTTCCAGGGTGAGTGCTTTCTGGGTAATAGTTATATTGGTCAAGGTATGGAGAATAGGTCTGTACCGTCATCTCATTGGATTGACTGTCTAATGTTAATAAGCGCATAAAGCCTTGACCTCCAGATGGTGCACTTTGATAATCAGCAAGCATTTGATAAACAGCTCGTTCCGCTTTACCATCACCATCATCATCTAAAAGATCCACTGCTTTTGCAGCACCATGATAATGCCCACATAAAACAACTTTTATAGAAGGAAATGCTGTGACAAGCTCCTGAAACAACATATTTCCTTGGGTAGATCGCTTACCATTCGCATGCAAATAATCATGCACATTAAGAAATACCGTTTTATTTGGATTTGCTTCTAAGACGTTTTTTGCCCAGTTGATGTCTTTTTTGTTTATGCCCCAACCAAGATAAAGCATCAAGAAATCTCTTCCTCCAGCTGAAAAGGTGTCATAATGGTTACGATTATTCTCGTAGGATCCAGCAAACGACTCTTTTGAAGAAAATCGGTCATCCCCAAAATAATGAGTAAATTTACTGTAGTCCACTCTATTATGTCCAACATCATGATTACCTGCTAAAACCCCGTAAGGAATCTTCGCGTGATCCAATTTCTTAAATGCTTTATGGGAGATCTTCCATTGGTTTTTTTCTGTGTACTGATCAACTATATCTCCGGTGTGGACAACGTACTTAATTTGCTGGTTATCTTCATTTTTTTTAATCCAATCTGTCATATTCATAAAAATATCAGGGTATTCTTTAGCATAATACTGTGTGTCCGACATCCAAACAATGGTATCCGGTGTAGTCCTAGCTTCAACATGGTCAATAGAGGACTGGCAAATTAAAATAAAGCATAAGATAAGTAAGATTATATAAACACGAGCATTCACGAATATTTTTTTGACCATTTCTATATTCCCCCATTCTTTTTATTAGAATGAACAGATAGGAATGGGCTTATGTATTACATTTGATGGCAAATGTTGAGGGACGGCTTGGAACAAGGAGAGCACTGGCGAAGGAGGTTGGCGGTGAGGTTTGTTCATCATAAAAAAACCGTACCACTAAAATATGAGGCCACTGAAAAAGTCATGTAAGGGTGAGCTGAATGGCACCGCTACAGGAGAACCCTAGCACCCGCAAGAACGGCCTCAGCCCTCAAAGTGGAAAACCACCACTTCGATGTCGGTCTGCCGCGTTCTGTTCCGCAGGAGTCTACGGGTTCACACCCGCTAACGGTTCTGACTTAAACAATTGAAGAACGTTCGCGATCTTATAAAGATAGTTTTTCAGTGATCTCCTAAAATATAGCGGTACGGGTTTAGTTCTATTAGTGGAACAGTCACTTTCTATAAACCTAAATAATGGTACTTGGAACAAGGTTAAAGCAACGTTTATACAGCCATTCGTAATCAGCTACTGTTAAGTCTCGAGGATTACCAATGGTTTGAGGATCGTTCATCGCTTCTTTTGCCCAACGTTCTGTTTGTTTAGGATCCACACCCTGCTCTTCAAGCGTAGGAACGTCAAGCTCCTCCACTAACTTATACATATAAGCAACGGATGCTTTTGCTGCTTCATCTGTAGTCATCCCTGAGGTATTAATACCAAATGCTTGAGCAATTCGAGCAAATCGTGCAGGCGCACCCTTCCAGTTAAACTCCATGACAGGCCCCATCATGGCTGCGACACATTGTCCGTGGGCAACAGGCACCATTCCTCCTAGAGATTGACTCATGGCATGTGCTGCTCCTGCTGATTCACTTCCATAGGAAAGGCCGGCAAGCATGGCGGCTTGTGACATTCCATAACGTGCTTCAAGGTCATCCCCATCAGAATATGCACGTCGAATATAAGCTGCGGCATATTCAATAGCAAGTAACGCTACAGCATCAGTGACTGGCTGTGCATATTTCATGGTATAACACTCCACAGCATGAGCAATGGCGTCAATACCGGTCATTGCCGTCACATGTGGGGGCATTGATGTGTGAAGCTCAGGATCAATAATTGTTAGGTGAGCAGCAATAAGTGGACCACCTGTATTAAATTTATACTCTCTCTGTTCGTCAGTAATAACTGCCCATTGTGTAACCTCAGATCCTGTTCCGGCTGTAGTTGGAATCGTTGTGAGAGGAGGAATTCGATTTTCAAGCGGTTTTTTACCCTCTGCTGCTTCATAATCAAGAACAGGTCCGTCATGAGTAATTTCAACCCCAATAGCTTTAGCAGAATCCATGGAGCTTCCACCACCAACAGCAACTAATCCGTCACAGCCATTCTCACGGTAAAAGGCAGATCCCTCTGCAATTAATCGAGTAGGAGGGTTCGGTTCGACTTTATTAAATAGAACCACTTCAATTCCAGCATTTTTCAGGCTTTCTTCAACAGGCTTTGTTACACCGGCATTATAGATACCAGGGTCTGTTACGAGTAAAGCTTTAGATACACCAAGCTTCTGCACTTCTTCTCCTAAATGCTTAATTGCCCCAATTCCATGTTTAATAGCAGTGGGTAATTCAAATGTGTGAAACCCTAACATTGACTCAACCTTCATATGCATACTCATTTAATCGTCCCCTTTTTAGTTAGTTAAACCAATTAACAGCTTCCGGTTTTGTGTTACGGAAAATATGTTTGACTTCGGTATATTCTTCAAAACCAATCTTTCCGAGCTCTCTTCCAAAGCCAGACTGCTTATAGCCACCCCAAGGTGCTTGTGCAAAGTAAGGATGGAAATCATTGATCCAAACCGTTCCCATGCGCAGCTTATTTGCCACTTCTTCGCCCTTATCAATGTCCTGTGTAAAGACAGCTCCGGCCAAGCCGTAAATGGTGTTATTTGCTTTTGCGATGGCTTCTTCTTTTGTAGAGAATGTTTCAATTGTTAAAACAGGCCCAAATACCTCTTCTTGAACAATTCTCATCTCTTCTGTGCAATTTGTGAAGATTGTAGGTAGGAAGAAGAAACCTTGCTGAAGCTCTGCATCATCCGGCTGTTTTCCTCCAAGAGTAAGCGTCGCTCCTTCATTTTTTCCAATAGCTACATACTGTGCTACTTTTTCGCGATGCTCCGCACTAATTAATGGACCTGATTGGGTGTTAGCATCAAAGCCATTTCCAAGCTTAATTTCTTTGGCACGATTAACGAGTGCTTCAACAAACTCATCATGAATGGATTCTTCAATAAGGAGGCGTGACCCTGCAGAACACACTTGACCCGCATGAAAAAAGACGGCATTGAGTGCCTGATCGATCGCAACCTCAAAATTTGCATCAGCAAAAACGATGTTAGGATTTTTTCCACCTAGCTCAAGCGCAACTTTTTTCACATTAATACTTGCTGCCTGCATAATCGTTTTGCCTGTCTCTATTCCACCTGTAAATGAAATGAGATCAACATCTGTATTTTCGGCAAGTTCAGCGCCGACCTCAGAACCGGCTCCAAGGACTAAGTTAGCAACTCCTTTAGGTACGCCCGCTTCTTCCATAAGCTCAAACACCTTTACAGATGTAAGAGGTGTGATCTCGCTTGGCTTCAGGATTAGTGTGTTACCGGATGCTAAGGCAGGAGCTAGCTTCCAAGCAGCTTGTAGGAGTGGATAATTCCAAGGTGTAATTTGTCCACACACTCCTACAGGCTCCCTGACAACCTTGCTTGTAGAATGAGGGAGTGGACTCTCAATGATTTCGCCGCCATCCTTATCAGCGAGTCCAGCAAAATAGAAAAACACCTGCGCAATATCATCCATATCTGCGCGACTTTCCTCTATGGTTTTTCCGGTATCTAACGTTTCTAGCTTAGCAAGCTCCTCTTTATCACGAACAATAAGCTCACCAATTGTACGAACAACTGCCCCTCGTTCAGTAGCTGGCGTAGATGACCACACTCCGTCATCAAATGCTTTTCGAGCTGCTGCAATGGCCAATTTGGCGTCCTCGCGATTTCCTTCTGAAGCCTCAGCGATGATTTCCTGATTAAATGGATTGATAATTTCACGCGTTTGATTTGTCGTAGAAGGAACCCATTTGCCGTTTATAAATTGGTTCAAATGCATCTGATCACTCCTTATGTTTAATTAAAAACGTTTAATAAAAATTAAATATATTGAATGAATAAAACGTACCATGTTGTTTTTGCTCTGTCAATGAGAACAAAAAAGGGCTTATACCTTTTATTTTTTGAGGAGGTTCATGAGAGGGAGGAAATAAATTTTAGAAAGCTTGGTGGTGTCTTAAGTGGAAAGAGCTCCCCATTTTTCGGGAGCAAATAGCGAGGAGCTAATAATTAGATAACTAATACAATAGAAAAAGCTGAACCATGAATGGATAGACTCCAACACTGTTCAGCTATCAAGCAAGTGGATATTTTAATAAGAAAAAAATATGGTCCTAAGATGGCTCCATGTCATTTTTCATTTGTGATGTTGTACTTCTCATTTATATAGTGGATAAAATCTCCTGATTGAAATTCGTCAACCATGACGTCAAGGAACTCGTAGTATTTAAGTGAGTCAGTTATTTTGTTAAGTTTCCTTTCCGCCTCTGATCGTTCCTGCTCTGTTGAATCCGGATGGTCTAAAATCTTTTGATATTTTGGCTGAGCTTGTTTTACTGCGTGCACATTCACACTAACTTCTCGTTGCCAGCGTTTTGTAAAGAAAGAAGAAAAGAATTGAAAAAAATCTGCTTCCGCTTGGTATAAATCTTTACGTTCCCCTCGCTTAAAAACTTTGTGAATGATCTTATCATCAAGCAACTTGCGGACACCGAGACTCATGCTGCCTTTACTCATACCTGTTTCATCTCTGAGTTCATCAAGTGTCATTGGTCCACCATTCATATAAAGAATAGCGTATATTTGACCAACGGAACGATTTCCCCCATACATATCCATTGTATCAGCTATGCCTTCTTTTATAATTTCATCTGCTAATTGCAGTTCCTGTATCACATCAGATAAATTAGAGTTTTCATTCGCGGACATTCAGTTCACCTCATTTATTAATGTATTAAATGTATTAAATTTATCGAAAGGTAGCAATAGTATAGTCCTTATTTGAAAAGAAACGCAATAACTGCATTGCTTAGTGACAATTTGACAGCTCCGCTAAGTATGGTATAGTTCATATTATAATGTTTAATACATATTAAACGAATTTAACGCATTATACAAGAGGAGGCGATGGATTATCAAACAGAAATGGATCTATGGATGTTTAATTGGAGGAAGTTTAGTAGCCCTAACGGCTTGTGGTAATGGGCAGGGAGCAGGGGAAGAGATCGAGCTTGTGTATGTAGCATGGGACTCGGAGATTGCTTCTACAAATGTGATCAGTCAAGTGCTTGAAGAAGCAGGATATGATGTTGTCATGACGCAGGTGGAGCAGGGGCCAATGTGGAGTAGTGTTGCTACAGGTGATGCTGATGGATTTGTAGCGGCGTGGCTCCCGAATGATATGGCTGCTCACTATGAAGAGTACGCAGATCAAATGGTTGAGCTTGGGCCAAATTTAGAAGGAGCTATCACAGGTCTTGCTGTACCAACTTATATGGAAAATGTGAATAGTATTGAGGACTTAACACCAGATGTAATCGATGCAATTACAGGCATTGACGGAGGGGCTGGTGTCATGACTGCAACTGAGCAAGTAATTACAGAGTATGATCTTGATATAGAACTTACCGCTAGTTCAGATGCAATTATGACAGCATCACTTGGAGAGCACTATCAGAACGAGGATCCTATAGTAATCACTGCCTGGCAGCCTCATTGGATGTTTAATACGTATGAGCTGAAATTCCTTGACGATCCTAAAGGTTTGTATGAAGCAGAAGGTGAAATCCGTACAATGGTACGGGAAGGCTTAGAAGAAGAGATGCCTGAAGCATATAAAATTTTAGATCAATTTTATTGGGAACCCGATGATATGAATGAGGTCATGCTTGAAATCTCGCAGGAGGAAGTAGAGCCTGAACAAGCGGCAACGAATTGGATTGAGCAAAACCGCGACAAAGTAGATGAATGGTTAGAAGGAACGAAGTAACCAAACACGTGATAAGCTTATCGACAAATATTTGTCGATAAGCTTTTTTGTGTCAATAAAGCTTGTATTCCCAGCGTGAGAGATTATGCTTTCCTTTTGCCTGATGGAAGGTCCCATGGTACGATAGACCAAAGAATAGGACAGGAGGAAGGGCCTTGCAGGACTTAAATCAATGGTTTGAAAAGGGACTAAGCCGTTATGCATATATTCATTCAATGGAAGTAAATCAGGACAAGCTTCTCGATATCTACAATCAATTCCATTTAGATCAGCCCGAGAGACAAGCCTTGCATTTGCTGCAGCCTAAAAAGTTAAGAGCTCTTATTCTAACCGCAGACTGGTGCGGAGATGCAATGGTTAATCTGCCTGTGTTTATGAGGATTGCAGACGAAGCTCTAATTGAAACGCGTTATTTCATTCGAGACAATCATTTGGACTTAATGGATCAATATTTAACAAACGGAACGTCTCGTGCGATTCCAATTATTGTTGTCATTGATCAAGAGGGTCATGAGGTTACGACATGGGGGCCAAGAGCTCCCGAATTAGAAGAATTGGTGACTGAAAGAAAATCAAAGCTACCAGACAAAGAGGCGCCAGAGTACAAAGAATCTTTTAAGGTTTTTGCGCAGGAAATGTCATCGTTGTATACGCAAGATCCTACGAGCTGGGACTGGATCAAAAATGATATCTTAAAAACCTTACAGAAAACCATATAGCCTCAGTCAACTGAGGCTATTACTTTAATGATGAATTGACTCCTTTCTATCGAACTCAAGTAGGGTGTTAAAAGGATTAGATTTAGGGTATGGATATAGGATTTATGTGATTTCATTTGATGGAAGGAGGAGTTTTATGCGTTCAACTGCACAAATTAATAAGATTATTGCAAATATCGAGCAGGTTGTAGTGGGTAAAAGGCAAGAAATCGAATTAAGTCTCGTCGCTCTGCTTGCTGGCGGACACGTCCTGCTCGAAGATGTTCCTGGTGTAGGCAAGACGATGATGGTTAAAGCATTAGCTAAATCAATTGGCGCGAAGTTTAAACGAATTCAATTTACTCCAGATTTACTACCTTCAGATGTAACAGGTGTGTCTATATATAATCAAAAAACGCAGGAATTTGAATTTAAAGAAGGCCCGATTATGGCGAACATTGTGTTAGCGGACGAGATTAATCGAACCTCTCCAAAGACTCAGTCTGCCCTGTTAGAGGCATTAGAAGAAGCAAATGTAACAATTGATGGCGATACTCATTTATTGGATCAGCCTTTTTTTGTAATGGCTACCCAGAATCCAATCGAGTACGCTGGAACTTTCCCATTACCTGAGGCACAGCTTGACCGATTTCATGTGAAAATTAAGCTTGGCTATCCCAACTTTCAAGAGGAGTTAGAGGTACTAAATCGTCTTGAAAACCAACATCCTATTGAAAAGCTTGAGGCTGTTATTGACACTTCAGAATTAGTAGCATTAAAGCAACAAGTATCGGCTATTTTTGCCGACCAGGATATTAAGAGCTATTTAATTCGAATTGTCCATGAAACAAGAGAGAATCCATATATTGAATTAGGAGTTAGTCCGCGTGGATCCATTGCATTAATGAAAGCAGCAAAAGCTCTGGCTCTCATAAATGACCGTGAGTATGTGCTGCCTGATGATATCAAACGACTTGCTGTTCCGGTGCTAGCTCACCGTATGATTCTTTCAACTCAAGCAAGAATGTCTAATCATTCGGCAGAAAATATCATTCAGCAAATTCTTGAGAGAGTTGATATACCTACATCTAGAAGAAGGCTTACTTCATCGTGAAGAGAAAATTATCTAAATTATCGCCATTTTTTAAGGGATTGGCAGGCATCCTCCTATTAGCAGGCTGTTATGCATATGCGATGTTTCAAGGTGGATTTGTCAGCTGGTTTTTATTCTATAGCGTCCTACTGATAGGAGTGCTGATAGGGTCATCGATTCTTTTTACCACCCAGATTGTCCCGCAACGAAAGGTATTGTCAACGACCTTATATTCAGGTGACAGTGTTGAGATTGACATTATGTTTCGAAGGAAGATATTTCAGCCATTTACTTACTTAAGGGTTCAAGATATCGTTCCAAAAAAAATAGGGACTTCCTCTGGTCAGCAAGCCATGTTCTTTTTAACCCTCTCGAAGAATATGACCTTCCGTTACCAGATTCATAATCTCAGACGTGGGCTCTATCAATTTGATGAGCTTGAAGTAACCGTAAGTGATTTCTTTGGATGGTTTGAACGAAAACAGCGAGTCTCCGCTCATACGGAGGTACGCGTTTTTCCACGGTACAGCAAGTTAGGACATGCTGAAGCTTTTCAATCACAACAGCAGGCGCAGGGAATGCAAGTGCAACCTTCCTTCAGGGAGGAGGAGAGGTCACTCGCAGGAGTCCGTGATTATGTAGCTGGAGATCGTTTAACTAGTATTGACTGGAAACAATCAGCAAGAAAGCGACAGCTGATGACTAAGGAATTTGAAACATATCAGGGGAAATCAACGATCATTGCTTTTGATCCATATGGGCCGAGCGTTACTGATAAAGCGTTCGAGAAAGCAGTTGAGCAGGTAGCTTCAATGGCTTCCACGTTTATTGATGCGCAAATTGATTCTGAGCTTGCCGTATATTTTGATGATTGGAAGCATGAAAGGATTAAAAGTAGTACGTGGATCTCTGCTTTGACATTGTTATCTACTGTTCAAAAGAACACTTCCCCGGCTCCGAGCTTCCACCGTGTGTACGAACAATGGTCTAATCGCTCGGTTTACTACGTATGCCCATGTCTTGATGAACGAGCATTTTCAACATTAGAAAGGCTGGTCATGGAAAGGGCAGATGTGAAGGTATGTTTGTTGGAAATGGAGCCAGAACAAATCAAGATAGCAGATCGCTTAAGAAATAAAGGAATTGAAACGATCTTTATATCATCATGATTAGGAAGCAAGGGAGGCATTCTGTTGAAGCGAAGTAAGAAAAAACTGCATTATGGCAGGGACAGTCTACTTTATGGACTGAGCTTCTTGCTGTTGTTGGAATGGCTCATGCCCCTACCCATGATGACAGATACAGGACATATATTTGGCTTTTTGCTTGCGACGGCCTTGTTTTTTGTCATTTCATTTTTGCAGGTCCCATTGCTAGCAAGCTTTCTGATGCGAAGCTTTGTGATATTAGGTGGACTTTATCTACTGTTTCCGAGTGGGGGAGTTTCTCCATTTGAGTGGGGCCCGTTATTTGTTTCGGATGTCATGACAAACATGGCAAGGATTTTTTCAGGTGATTGGCAAAACTTATCGGATGTATTTCGAAGTTTTTTGTTTTTTATCTTATTATCTATTATGAGTTTTTTATTATTCTACTGGACCATTTATCTTAGAAAAATATTCTTTTTTCTTTTTTTTACTGTTGTATATGTAACAGTTATTGATACGTTCACTTTATATGACGCTACGTTTGCTATCGTGCGAATCTTTATTATTGGATTTTTGTTAGTAGGGCTGTTAACGATGTATCGCACGCTAGAAAGCTATCATTTCTCTAAGGTACCACGTTACCTAGCAGCACGAATTAGTCTAGTGATTGCTGGGGCTCTTCTGATCATTGGAGTAGCTGGATTAGGGGCACCAAAGCCAGGACCTCAATGGGAGGATCCGGTTCCCTTTATTCAGGCCGCCGTTACGGGAGAGGAGCTGCAGGCAGGAGTTCAACGAATTGGTTATGGTGATAATGATGAGCAACTTGGAGGCGGTTTTGTTCACGACGATACGCCTGTATTTTTAGCCTCAGTCGAGAGAGGAATGTATTGGCGCGGTGAAACCAAGGATTTTTATAGTGGGTCAGGCTGGGAGAATAATACTCCAGAATCACTGGCAGAGTCTCCAAATATGGTAGAATCGGACTCCACTCCGGCAGCTGATCGCGAGTTAAAAGAAGCCCGTGTTCAAATGTCAGGGCAAACGAGATTTCCTCATTTGTTTTACCCGGGTGAGCTTTTTTCAACCACGATTAATGAGAACAATGTGAATTCAATTTCAATTGATGACTTCACAGCTAAAGCAGAAATACGCTCGGGAGATGGCCCTCTTTCATTAGAAGAATATAGCTTTGACTATGTAGAGGCGAGTTATAACATTGAAGAGTTAAGGGCTATTAATGGAGCGGATCCTGCAGAAATCGTGGAGTATTACACTCAATTACCTGATTCGTTACCCGAGAGAGTTCGGGACCTTGCTGAAGAGGTTACCGAGGAAGAAGACAATCGATACGATCAGGCGAAAGCGATTGAGGAGCATTTTGCTGGAGCCGAGTTCACCTATGAAACGGAGGATGTTGCTGTTCCTGAAGCGGGCCAAGACTACGTGGATCAATTTCTCTTTGAAACGCAAAGCGGATATTGTGATAACTTCTCCACTTCAATGGTTGTTATGCTAAGGTCGATGGATATTCCGGCAAGATGGGTAAAGGGATTTACTTCTGGCACACTTGTAGATTCAACCGACGACTTAAATGTTTATTCTATAGACAATTCAAATGCTCATTCATGGGTAGAGGTTTATTTCCCTGGTGAAGGCTGGGTCGCGTTTGAACCAACAAAAGGGTTTAATAACACGTATGAGTTCGAAGAGGATCCAGACTTTGAACCAGATCCACTTGACACACCAGATCCAGATATGGATACAGAAGAAGAACCCGAAGAGCCATCAGCGCCAGAGGAAGAAGAGGAGCAAGAGGAGCAAGCCTCACCTGCATTTAATCAAACAGATGGGACCTCATATGTAGGAGTGTGGATCCTGGTCGGAACAGTCATTGTTACTGCCGGAATCATCTTCTTTTTCCGTAGAACCATTCTTAGCTCATTGATGCTACTTTACTATATCAAGAAACATGATGATCATGAGTATGAGCGAGCATACGAACGATTATTATGGCTGCTGAAGCTGAATGGCTACCCGAGAAAGTCTACTGAGACATTAGGGGAGTATGCAGGAAGAATAGATAGTCAGCTTCAAGCAAATGATATGATGAGCTTAACAAAGGAGTACGAGCGCACACTATACGGTGGCGAAAGTGTGTCCAAAGAGGCTTGGAACGAGCATAAACGAGGCTGGGAGCGGATTGTAAGGAAAATCAAACCTTGACCATTAAGGTGCCCCCTTGTTAAAATAGTTCCGTGTATAGCAGAAGCGAATGATAGTATAAGATTGATTTCACAAGCCAATGCAACGTGCTTTCTGGTATGAAGCGGCTGGTAGTCTGCCTGGGGAAACCGAATTATAGGCAGAGTATCAGCTTTTTTCTTTACGTCGTGCTTAGAATCAGAATGTACAATATAATAGGAAAAGGATGGAATGTCATGACAGAATTTGATCAAGAAATGATTGTGGTTCTCGATTTTGGAGGACAATATAATCAGCTGATTACAAGGCGTATCCGTGATTTTGGAGTGTACAGTGAGCTTCATTCTCACAAAATTACGGCCGAAGAAATAAAGAAACTGAATCCAATAGGCATTATCTTCTCTGGTGGACCGAATAGTGCATACAAAGAAGGCTCGCCTCAGTGTGATCCGGCTATTTATGATCTTGGTATTCCAATCCTAGGTATTTGCTATGGCATGCAGTTAATGACCCAGCATTTTGGTGGATCAGTTGAAGCGGCTTCACATCGTGAATATGGAAAAGCTTTAATCAACGTTCAAAATCAATCTGAGGTATTTAAAGGATTACCTATTGAACAATCGGTATGGATGAGCCATGGTGACTTGATTGTTGCACCACCGGAAGGCTTTGTGGTAGATGCCTCTAACCCATCTTGTCCTGTTGCTGCAATGAGTAACGAAGCAAGAAATCTTTATGGCGTTCAATTCCATCCAGAAGTACGTCACTCAGAATTTGGGGACGAGCTTCTTAAGAACTTTACCTTTGAAGTGTGTAAAGCTAAAGGTGAATGGTCAATGGAGAACTTCATTGAAGTAGAAACAGAGAAAATCCGTGAGCAAGTCGGCGACAAGCATGTTCTTTGTGCTTTAAGTGGCGGCGTAGATTCTTCTGTGGTTGCTGTACTTCTACATCAAGCAATAGGAGATCAGCTTACGTGTATGTTTATAGATCATGGCTTGCTTCGTAAAGGGGAAGCAGACAGTGTCATGAAGACGTTTAGTGAAGGCTTCAACATGAACGTTATCAAGATTGATGCTGCGGAACGTTTCCTTTCTAAGCTTCAAGGCGTCTCAGACCCTGAACAAAAACGTAAAATTATTGGAAATGAATTTATTTATGTATTTGATGAAGAATCAGCCAATCTTAAGGATATGGACTTTCTTGCGCAAGGTACGTTATATACAGATATTATTGAAAGTGGAACAGACACAGCGCAAACGATTAAGTCACACCATAATGTTGGTGGCCTTCCTGAAGATATGCGCTTTGAATTAATTGAGCCACTGAAAGCATTGTTTAAGGATGAAGTTCGTAAGGTTGGAACGGAGCTAGGCATTCCAGATGAAATTGTGTGGAGACAGCCATTCCCTGGTCCAGGCCTAGGTATCCGTGTCCTTGGTGAAATTACCGATGAAAAGCTTGAAATCGTCCGCGAATCCGATGCAATTTTACGCGAAGAAATCAAAAAAGCCGGACTCGATCGTGAAATCTGGCAGTACTTCACCGCGCTTCCTAACATGAGAAGTGTAGGCGTTATGGGAGACGCAAGAACCTATGACTACACAGTAGGAATCCGTGCCGTAACATCAATTGACGGCATGACATCTGATTGGGCCCGCATCCCTTGGGATGTATTAGAGTTAATTTCAACAAGAATTGTGAATGAAGTAAATCATGTCAACCGCGTAGTGTATGACGTGACGAGTAAGCCACCTAGTACGATTGAGTGGGAGTAATTAAAATAAGCTTAGAATCCTTTATTTAAAAGGATTCTAAGCTTATGATTTATTTATTACTAACGACTTGCACATATTATTCTTCTAATCCAATTTCATAGTAATCTTTATTGGTGAGTTTTTTTTCCAGTAAATCCCCTTCATATTTTTCTTTGACAAAATAGTTTTGAAGATCAAATTCATCCTCAAGATACACGTCAATAATTCTTTGAAATAATGATCTTGCATAACCTTCAGCAGAATGTACCAAGTATGGTATAAGGTTTTTTGCTACATAACCATTATGAACAATTTGGTTTCTAGACTTATATATATAATCTATTGTCAACTTAACTTCGTCTTTTTTACTCAGGAGTATTTGTAAAGCCTTTTTATTATCTTGATAAAAATTAAGAGTGTCTTCAATACTATCTAAAAAGCTTTCTTTTGTGGTGTAAGAAGATAATTCCTTCATTCGTTTGTAAAATTTCACTAATGAAACTGTTGAATCTTCAGATCTTGCTTTGAAAATATATACATTCTCTAAAAATTCATCAGGAATATTAATTGATTCATCATTATTATATGAGCTTCTAGCATAATGTTCAGTTAATAAAAAGAGATCATGAATCGGTCCGAATTTTTCCCACAGGAAGTACATGTTAGATATTGTTTCTTTAATAAAAGTAAATTTTGACTCATTATTTTTCTTTGAAATATTTGCTAGACTTTCGATGCAAATCCAATAATTCAACAGCTTATTTTCCTCTGTTTCCCAAGTGGACTTAGACATCAATTGTATTACATTAATAATTGTATTTGACTCTATAAACATGTTCCTCTTTTCAAGGGTATCAATTACGTCTGAATAATTTTTCATTTCTCTAAATTTATCAGCACTAAAATGTATAGGGTTACCTTTACTGAGTTTTCTTCTAAAAACTTTCTCATCCCTATGAAGATTAAATGGCATCCTTAAACCACCAGATTCAGTATCAACTTTTTTTCTTCCTATATACTCTCCATTCCAAAAAAATTCTTTGCGTTTATTTGCAAATTTCAAGTTTAATAAACTTAAAAGAATTGAATATTTTTCTTCTGCTTTTTCATATGCCACATTTATAGAAATTGCATCTACCTGAATTATTACATTGCATCTACTATCATTTTTAAATTTATCAACATCATCCATTTCTTTTTCTGTATTAAACGTTTCATCGGCAAAATCATTAATCGGAAGTTTATTTTCTCGAAGTGGATCATACACATCAAATCCAAATAGAGTGTAGTTTTCATCTTTCAGATGAGAAGCAATCATTCCCCATACAGGGAAAATAAAAAGATAAGCGCTCTTCTCAACTAACAAATTTTCTCTAAGCAACTCCAATCTATCTTTGAGAGTTAAATTATCATTATATTCTTTGGCTTGCTCGGGAGACAGATCACTAGGTGTAAATTTGAAAAAGATAACGATTTTTTTTTCAAACACACCATATGTTTGAAAAATATCAGTAAGTAGATCTTTTATATCTTCTACATTTCTTCCTGAAGTAACCAAGTCTACAATAATATCCTTAGTTAAGTTTTTTATTTTAATTCTGTCCTTTTTAGAAAATAATTTTTTTTTGAAAATTACTAGTAAATCATCAAATATCATCTGGGCAAAATTTTCTTCAGCTATTTTTCTTGTAAGTTCTTTAGCAATAACATAAACTGATTGACTATCTTTCTTTTCCAATCTATTTTTTAAAATAAGTAATTCGTCTCTGTATAGTTTCATATGTTTTTTACTAATAAGATTATCAATTAAATTCAAATAAACTTTTCTGTTATTATCACTTTCAAATTTGTTTAGTTCATATTCATTAATAATATCTAGTAAAATAGTTCGTATATTAACTATATCAATTCCTAAAGTACCGTTTTCAACTTTTTTTGAAAATATTTTCCACGCCTCGCACCAGTATTCCAGTGCTTTACTGTAGAGTGGATCTTTATTGAAATGATCTAATTGCAAAAAACTACACCTCACTATCACTGAGTTATATTAAAAAAGGAAGGTTATATATAGTCTATTTAATTATAGCATCAATTATTTTGAGCTCTGTATATAAATCATTGAGTGGGAGTTAATAAAAATGCCCTAAAAGGTGGTGCACCCCAAAAGTTAGAGGACAAATCTAACGTTTGGGGTGTTTTTATATGAGTAAATATAGTGAGGA
>NZ_VLXZ01000229.1 GCF_007293315.1 Alkalicoccobacillus porphyridii | reverse complement strand
AAAACAGACAGTAACTCAGATTCAATGCAGGATGCCGAAACAACATCCAGAGGTTGACCTTAATGATAAACCTCTCGCTAAGGGTGCGCATACGGAATCTTATCATAGTTAAATGTTGATTTTCTACGGTTTTCAAAATTCATAATCTCAAGCCGCAATCGGTCAAGTGTCTTTCTATCAAAGACGCTCCTAACATAGCTAGCCCCCAAAGCAGTGACCTGATAACCATCAGTCATTTGAAGTATTTTTCGTTCATTTATTAGACGAG
>NZ_VLXZ01000228.1 GCF_007293315.1 Alkalicoccobacillus porphyridii | reverse complement strand
AGGTGAGACGAATTTTCGGCGAATGGCGCGCAAAGGCAACTGAAAGCACGCCCGCGCCACAGCCGACATCCAGCACTTTACCTTTCGTGTGCGGAGTTAACGTCGAGAGCAGCAACTGGCTACCGACATCCAGACCGTCGCGGCTAAACACGCCAGGCAGCGTTTTGACCGTCAGGCCATCGACGCTGTATTCGCCCCAGAATTTCTCCGCATCAAATACCGGCTGTTTTTCCAGACGACCAAAATAGAGGCCACAGCGACGAGCGCTG
>NZ_VLXZ01000227.1 GCF_007293315.1 Alkalicoccobacillus porphyridii | reverse complement strand
TATAATGGGTGTAGACGAAGGCAATTAATAGAAGTTGGTTAGTTATTTGTTTTTATTTAAACATAAATAATCCACCTGTCTGTCTTGCAGGTGTCGGTTACGGTTACCTACATATTTAATTCAGGCGAAGAGGTTTTATAATGCATATTACATACGATCTGCCGGTTGCTATTGATGACATTATTGAAGCGAAACAACGACTGGCTGGGCGAATTTATAAAACAGGCATGCCTCGCTCCAACTATTTTAGTGAACGTTGCAAAGGTGAA
>NZ_VLXZ01000226.1 GCF_007293315.1 Alkalicoccobacillus porphyridii | reverse complement strand
AGATATTGCCCGCCGGACACCGAATGGCTTAATTCGTAAAACCCCTGGCTTCGGCCCACGTTCGGCACTGAAATTATTGCAGGATGAAGATCGCGAATATGGCTACGTTATCGAACGCGGTAATAAGTTTGTCGGCGCAGTCTCCATCGATTCGCTTAAAACCGCGTTAACGCAGCAGCAAGGTCTTGATGCGGCGCTGATTGATGCGCCGTTAGCAGTCGATGCACAAACGCCTCTTAGCGAGTTGCTCTCTCATGTCGGACAGGCAC
>NZ_VLXZ01000225.1 GCF_007293315.1 Alkalicoccobacillus porphyridii | reverse complement strand
GCGAAAACTATCGCGCCTGCTTTCATCAGTTCGATCCGGTGAAGGTTGCCGCAATGCAGGAAGAGGATGTCGAAAGACTGGTACAGGACGCCGGGATTATCCGCCATCGCGGGAAAATTCAGGCAATTATTGGTAATGCGCGGGCGTACCTGCAAATGGAACAGAACGGCGAACCGTTTGCCGACTTTGTCTGGTCGTTTGTAAATCATCAGCCACAGATGACACAAGCCACAACGTTGAGCGAAATCCCCACATCTACGCCCGCCTCC
>NZ_VLXZ01000224.1 GCF_007293315.1 Alkalicoccobacillus porphyridii | reverse complement strand
ATCTATTTCCTGAGTTGCGCGGCTATTGATATTGACCATTTTATGGAACGCAGTTACCTGAATGCACTGGGTGACGCGCTGAAAATCCCCCAGGATGTTCGTGACGGCATTGAACGCGATCTCGAACAGCAAAAACGCACTTTGGCGGAATAATTCCGCTCTCTGGATAGCCTGAAGTTGACTATTTCGGGCTATCCAGAACCGCACAGCCATTTGAACAGGCTGATTTTCTCTGTCTGCATAACATTCGATATCCGCGCCATTACCTG
>NZ_VLXZ01000223.1 GCF_007293315.1 Alkalicoccobacillus porphyridii | reverse complement strand
ACCCCAATTACGCCATGTTCTGCCAGCAAACCGGTTTTGGTGATGGGCAAATTTACCGTCGCATTCTCGATCTCATCTGGGAAACGCTGACCGTTAAAGACGCAAAAGTAAATTTCGACAGCCAACTGGAGAAATTTGAAGAAGCGATTCCTTCAGCCGACGATTTCGATCTGTACGGCGTTTATCCGGCAATCGATGCATGCGTGGCGTTAAGTGAACTGGTCCATTCGCGCTTGAGTGGTGAAACGCTCGAACACGCGGTGGAAGTG
>NZ_VLXZ01000222.1 GCF_007293315.1 Alkalicoccobacillus porphyridii | reverse complement strand
AGCACGCGTTATCTTGGTACGGCGCTGTACTGGATAGCCGCCAGTATCAATATCAAACCGGGCCATGATTATTACTTTTATATCCGCAGTGTGAACACCGTTGGCAAATCGGCATTCGTGGAGGCCGTCGGTCGGGCGAGCGATGATGCGGAAGGTTACCTGGATTTTTTCAAAGGCAAGATAACCGAATCCCATCTCGGCAAGGAGCTGCTGGAAAAAGTCGAGCTGACGGAGGATAACGCCAGCAGACTGGAGGAGTTTTCGAAAGA
>NZ_VLXZ01000221.1 GCF_007293315.1 Alkalicoccobacillus porphyridii | reverse complement strand
GAGTTGGCAGGATGTTTGATTAAAAACATAACAGGAAGAAAAATGCCCCGCTTACGCAGGGCATCCATTTATTACTCAACCGTAACCGATTTTGCCAGGTTACGCGGCTGGTCAACGTCGGTACCTTTGATCAGCGCGACGTGATAAGCCAGTAGCTGCAGCGGAACGGTGTAGAAGATTGGTGCAATCACCTCTTCCACATGCGGCATCTCGATGATGTGCATGTTATCGCTACTTACAAAACCCGCATCCTGATCGGCGAAGACATAC
>NZ_VLXZ01000220.1 GCF_007293315.1 Alkalicoccobacillus porphyridii | reverse complement strand
TAATGCCGCGTCCTATTTGAATGCTTTCGGGATGATTCTGGTAACAGGGAATGTGATTGATTATAAGAACATCCCGGTTCCGCGAAGCCAACAACCTGTGCTTGCGGGGTAAGAGTTGACCGAGCACTGTGATTTTTTGAGGTAACAAGATGCAAGTTTCAGTTGAAACCACTCAAGGCCTTGGCCGCCGTGTAACGATTACTATCGCTGCTGACAGCATCGAGACCGCTGTTAAAAGCGAGCTGGTCAACGTTGCGAAAAAAGTACGTA
>NZ_VLXZ01000021.1 GCF_007293315.1 Alkalicoccobacillus porphyridii | reverse complement strand
GGAGCCACCGGAGTGACCGGAGCAACTGGGGCGACAGGGCCAACGGGAGCCACGGGAGCAACAGGACCAACAGGAGCCACGGGAGTAACGGGAGTAACAGGAGCCACGGGAGCAACAGGAGCCACGGGAGCAACAGGAGCAACAGGAGCAACAGGAGCAACCGGAGCAACAGGGCCAACCGGGCCAACAGGAGCCACCGGGGCAACAGGAGCGACGGGAGCAACCGGGGCCACAGGAGCCACAGGGCCAACAGGAGAGACAGGAGCAACGGGGGCCACGGGAGCAACAGGAGCCACAGGGCCGACAGGAGCGACCGGAGCAACAGGAGCGACCGGAGCAACGGGGGCCACAGGAGCAACCGGAGCCACAGGGCCAACAGGAGAGACCGGAGCAACGGGGGCAACAGGAGCGACCGGAGCAACGGGGGCCACAGGAGAGACCGGAGCAACGGGGGCAACCGGAGCGACCGGAGCAACAGGGCCAACAGGAGCGACCGGAGCAACGGGGGCCACAGGAGCCACCGGAGTGACAGGAGCCACCGGAGTGACAGGAGCGACGGGAGCGACCGGAGCCACAGGGCCAACAGGGCCAACAGGGCCAACTGGAGCAACCGGGGCCACAGGAGCGACAGGAGCCACCGGACCAACAGGACCAACGGGAGCCACAGGGCCAACCGGAGCGACAGGGGCGACAGGGGCAACCGGAGCAACCGGGGCGACAGGAACCACGGGAGCGACCGGGCCAACAGGGCCAACCGGAGCCACCGGAGCAACGGGAGCGACAGGGGCGACAGGGGCAACCGGAGCCACTGGAACTACCGGTCCTAACGTTACAGCAACTAATGCTTATGCAGGCAACACGCAAGGAACAGCAATTGCTGTAATCTTAGCCGGAACACTGGTGCCGCTTCCTAACCTGCAGCTTCTAAACAACGTTACTTCAAATGGAGCAGGTACGATATTTACAATTGCTCAAGCAGGTACGTATCAAATAAGTTATACCCTTCGATTTTCTTCATCTTTATTGCTTAATGGAAGGGTACTCTTAAATGGAGTACAGGTAGATGCTTCCGTAGTAGCACCAGGGCTGACGACAAACTTAATTACCTCTACTTTTATCATTACTGTTCCAGCAGGAGCGACAATAAGTGTTCAACTATATGGTCTTTTAGGAACGGCAACGCTGCAACCTGGAGTAGGTGCGAATTTAAATATAGTGAGACTGTCATAAGTTAATATCTAGGACCATCCTGTTTGCTAGGATGGTTTTTTTTATAGATCAACCATAAAAACGACTTTCACAGTGAACTTTAAAATTCATAGTATAGCTGTATAGCCATGAAGAATGGAGAGAGTCGAATGATAACCATTAGCTTATGTATGATAGTAAAAAATGAAGAGAAGCTCTTAGCACGGTGTTTGGATACCGTTAAACATATTGTTGATGAGATTAATATTGTAGACACGGGCTCAACAGATGGTACAGAGGAGCTTGCCAGAACCTATACAGATCGGGTCTTCTTTTACAAATGGACTAATAGCTATGCTGCTGCTAGAAATGAAGCGTTTAAACACGCTACCAAGGAATATATTCTTTATCTTGATGCGGATGATGTATTACTAGAAGAAGATCAAAAGAAATTAATGGAATTAAAGAAGACTTTAGACCCGTCGGTAGATTCAGTTTCAATGTATTATGACAATGGTGTTGATGAAGCGGGAAATGTTGCATTAAGATATCGCAGAAACCGTTTAGTAAAAAGAGAGAAGAACTTTATTTGGGGTGGGGATGCCCATGAGTATTTAAATGTCTTTGGGCATATTATTAACTCGGATATCTCCATCACTCATAAAAAAGAATTTACGCCTGAAAAGGCTAGTAGCAACACGGGAGTGATCTTCTCCATCTTTGAACAGAAGGAAAAAGATGGAGAGGAATTTAGTGCAAGAGATTATTTTTATTATGGGAATGAGCTTAGAGAAAAAGGCAAATTTAAAAAATCAATTGAACAATACAATTTTCATATTGATAAAGGAGATGGATGGATTGAGGATTCTTTCCATGCCTGTATTGGGAAAGCGGATTGCTACCGGCACATGAATCAATTAGATAAAGAACTAGAGTCTTTATTTCAATCTTTTGTCTATACGCATACACCAAGACCCGAGGCTTGTTCGCGCATTGGCTACAATTATCAAGTGAAAGCCATGTACACAGAGGCAGCATTCTGGTATGAGCTAGCTGCGGAATTAAAGCCTGATCCTAATCAATGGAGCTTTAGTTATCCCGCGTATTCTACTTGGTATCCAAATCTTCAGTTATGTGTATGTTATTATCGATTGGGTGATAAGCAGAAATCCTATGAAAAGAATGAGATGGCTAGGACGTACCTCCCCAAAGATGAACGAATACTAGCTAACAAAAAGCTACTCGAATCTGAGCTAGGTCTAACGAATAGTACAACAGAAAGTGTATAAAGCTAAAGAGGGCCATACAGCCCTCTTTTTCTACTTATACATATTTTGCTTAGGATCGGGTATAGGATATTGTTTTATTTTAATTAATAAGGAGGATGCAGATGGATATTGTAGTGAATTGGATAGACGCACTTAATGATTTTGTTTATACGTACATATTAATCATTTTATTAGTGGGGGCTGGATTATACTTCACATTTAAAACAAACTTTGTTCAGTTTCGAATGTTCCCTGAGATGTTTAGGGTATTGGGGGATAAATCAAAAAAAGATGAGGTATCAGCGTTCCAAGCTTTTTGTATTAGTGCTGCCTCACGAGTAGGATCAGCAAATATAGCTGGTGTGGCTTTAGCTATATCAGTAGGTGGCCCTGGGGCTATTTTTTGGATGTGGGTTGTAGCAATTATTGGTATGGCGACAGGATTCATAGAAAGCATGCTCGCTCAAGTTTATAAAGTAAGGGATGGAAATCAGTTTAGAGGGGGTCCATCATACTATATTCAAACAGCACTTGGAAAAAGAAAGCTTGCGATCTTTTTTGCGGTACTAATTTCTATTACATTTGGACTTATTTTCAACTCTCTTCAAGCTAACACACTTGCGAATGCAGTTGAACAGGCCTTTAATGTAGACAAGCTCGTTATAGGAATTATTGTAGCAATTGCCACGGGAATTATTATTTATGGTGGGGTTCAACGAATCTCTAAGATTTCTTCTATCATTGTACCAGTCATGGCTGTTTTTTATATTGGGGTTGTCTTTTATGTCATGATCTTAAATTACACTCAAATTCCTGCTGTCTTTGGTCTTATCATATCAGATGCGTTTGATTTTCGTGAAGCAACAACGGGTACAGTAATTGGCGCACTTATTCAAGGCGCGCGCAGAGGGTTATTCTCAAATGAAGCTGGTATGGGAAGTGTGCCGCATGCGGCAGCGGCGGCACATGTCACACATCCAGTGAAACAAGGTTTAGTTCAATCCTTAGGTGTATTTTTTGATACAATCATTATTTGTTCGGCTACTGCTTTTGCCATCCTACTCTCAGACGTGTATTTGACGGGGGGAGAAGATGGTGTTGCGTTAACTCAAGCTTCATTGAGTGATCATTTGGGTAGTTGGGCTGTAGGATTTGTAGCAATTTCGATCTTTTTCTTTGCGTTCAGTTCATTATTTGGAAATTATTACTATGGGGAATCTAACATCAATTTCATAAAAGCAGGTTCAGGTTGGCTACATGTATATCGTATTGCGGTAATCGCCATGGTAGTTATTGGATCGATGATTAGTATTGAGTTGGCTTGGGGAATGGCTGATGTCTTTATGGCTATCACAGCTGGAGTTAACTTAGTAGTTATCCTACTTATCAGCAAAATTGCCTTTGCAGTGATAAAAGACTATCAGCGTCAAAGAAAAGAAGGAAAAGACCCGGTCTTCTATCAGAAAAATATTCCTGGTCTTAAAGGTGCGGATAGTTGGAACGACGAAAAAGAAACAGGTAAATAAAATCAAAATGAATCCCTTATCGCGTTTAACTGTGATAAGGGATTTTAATTAATGTAACGTGTAACCTTCTTATATCATGGCCTATCTAAACTAACGGACAAAATAGGGGGCACTCTGCGTATTCCATCCCATCAAAATATTGTTTATAGAGACCGCAGGCGGTTGATGATGTCGTTCGTTACTTGCTCAGTGGAATAATTGCCGCCGATATCTGCAGTTAAAATGCCTGCGGTGGTGGTTTCCTCAATCACATCAAGTAGTTTCTCGCCAAGTTCTACTTCTCCCAGGTGATCAAGCATGAGCTTGGCAGTCCAAATCTGTCCGATAGGATTAGCAATACCTTTCCCAAAAATATCAGGTGCAGAGCCATGAACCGGCTCAAACATAGAGGGATAGGCGCCGTTAACATTAATGTTTGCAGCCGGTGCAATTCCCACACTACCCATGATAGCCGCGCCGATATCAGTTAGGATATCACCGAACAAATTGCTTGCAACGATCACGTCAAAGCGTTCAGGCTGGGTAACAAAAAAAGCTGCCAAGGCATCAATGTGCTGAGAATCAGTTTGAATAGATGGATAATCCTTTGATACGTCAGTAAAGACATCATCCCAAAAGGGCATTGAGTAAACGATCCCATTTGACTTCGTAGCACTTGTCACATGCTGCCTGCGCTTAGCCGCTAAATCAAAAGCATAACGCATGGCTCTTTCTGATGCCTTTCGTGAGAAAACCGCATTCTGTATCGCTAGTTCATCCTCTCCTTTATTCATCCTGCCACCAATTGAACTATATTCGCCTTCGCTATTCTCACGGACGACCAATAAATCAAACTCTTTAGGATTCACTAATGGAGACGTGACCCCTTTTAATTGTTTTGCTGGCCGAATATTTATTACTTGTTCAAATTCTCTACGGATTTTTATTAAAAGACCCCATAAGGAAATATGGTCAGGAACTAGATCCAGATTACCGACTGCTCCAAGAAAGATAGCATCAAAGTCTTTAAGCTGATCAAGCCCATTCTCTGGCATCATGACTCCATGCTGTAAATAATACTCGCAGCTCCATGGAAAAGAAGTAAATTCAAATGATAAACCACCATGTACTTCTGCCACTGTATCTAATACTTTTTGCCCTGCAGGGACTACTTCTTTTCCAACGCCGTCCCCTGGTATAGAAGCAATACTCCATTTTTTCATCTTATCCCTCCATCAACACTCGTTTGTTTAGCTACCTTTTAATCCAGCTTCCAATCCAATAGATTCTTGTAGAAACTAAATGGATTCGGTATGATGATTTAAGGTTCATCGTTTCCATATCAGCGTAAAGGATTCACCATTTTATTTCAAGAAAGCGCTCTCTTTAATTGACAGAAATTGTGCCTTATTCTGAGTGATCGAAAGAAAGGATGTCTACCATGAAAAAAATAATCATAGCACCTGATTCATTTAAAGAAAGCTTTTCGGCTTTAGAGGCAGCTACTGCAATTGAAAAAGGCTTTAAGCAAGTGTTTCCCGATGCAACATACTTAAAGATTCCTATGGCAGACGGAGGGGAAGGTACCGTTGAATCTCTGGCCGATGCGTTAAATGGTGAATTACGTACCATTCAGGTCACAGGTCCTTTAGGCAACAAAGTTGAGGCTACATATGCATTAGCTAAACAAGAAGAGGTAGCGGTTATTGAAATGGCCTCTGCATCTGGTTTACATCATGTGCCTCAGGATCAAAGAAACCCACTCATTACAACAACGTATGGGACGGGTGAATTAGTTGTTGATGCCCTTAAAAATGGTGCGACACGTATCATATTGGGTTTGGGTGGGAGCGCTACCAATGATGGCGGAGCTGGAATGGCTCAAGCTCTAGGAATCAAGCTACTGGATGAGAACGGTCATTCAATTAAGCATGGTGGGGGAGCGCTTCATACATTACATCGGATCGATACAAGAGGGGCTGATCCTTTACTTGCTCAGGCAAAGATAGAAGTTGCATCAGATGTAGAGAATCCTCTCTTAGGCGAAAATGGGGCAACGGCTATTTATGGACCGCAAAAAGGCGCGACGACTCCAGAGATCAGAGCACAGTTAGAAAATGGATTAACTCATTTTGCTAGAGTAGTAGATAGGCAGTTAGGAATGGATATTCGAGATACACCGGGGGCCGGAGCAGCTGGAGGACTCGGTGCTGGTTTACTTGCTTTTGTCAATCCTCGTATGGCATCAGGCGTTACACTTATTTTGGAGATCACAAGATTTCAAGAAAAAGTTAGTAATGCCGATTTGGTGATTACTGGAGAGGGGCGACTAGATTATCAATCTATTTTTGGAAAAACCCCCATTGGCGTTGCTAGAGCAGCAAAGCAAGATAATATTCCTGTTATTGCATTAGCTGGTCAGTTAGGTCATGGATATGAGGCTATCTATAAACATGGAATTGATGCGGCTTATTCATTAGTGCCAGGAGCTATACCTTTAGAGGATGCAATGAAAAACGGTTTGACGTATCTAGAAGAGCTCTCGCGTAATATTGCGATGACTTGGAAGCTAGGTAAAGACAAGTAATCTATTTTGTCAATGCTCATAGCTAAAATTAGCCCCGTATCACTTTTATTAGCAATACGGGGCTAAGGTAATACTCAACGGTTTTCGCAAGTCAGACTATCCCAACCATCTTTCCCTCATGCCTCAAAAGACCACTCTGAATAAAATTGCTCTAAATATTTTTTCATGAAATCAGCACGTTCGTTAGCGAGGATTCGAGCCTTTTGTGTATTCATGAGCTCAGGGAGCTTAAATAACTTCTCATAAAAATGGTGAACAGCACTGGATGTACCCTGTCTATATTCGCTCACACTCATATTTTCTCGAGTGGATAGTTCTGGGTTATACATCGCTTGCTGTTTATGACCCGAATAGGTAAAGGTTCTAGCAATGCCAATGGCGCCAAGAGCGTCCAAGCGGTCGGCGTCCTGTACAATTTGCCCTTCGATGGTTTCCATAGGTACACCGTTACCGCCTTTAAATGACATGGTGGAAATAATTGAGATAATATGATCAATGGTATCTTGAGCTACGTGATGTGTAATTAACCATTCAACGATTAATTGGCGTCCTGCCTCCTCGCTTTCCACAACTTTATCATCAGCCAAGTCATGCAGTAGGCAGGAGAGAATCACAACATTGGAATTTGCTTCTGTACCTTTTAAAAGATAGCGACCTAGTGCTGTTACTCTTTTGATATGATACCAATCGTGTCCTGTCAAATCGTCAGCTAGTTGTTCTTGCACCCATTTTGCCGCTAACTCGTGAATTGAGTTACTCATTTGGCTGATACCTCCTTACGTGTGGATGGGGGAATGTGTCGCCCCATTTCTCGTACAAATCTTGATCTCTGAGCGCGTCGACCGCGATACATCATAGGAACTGAAATGGCCAGATGCTCTTTGGCACGTGTCATTGCTACATACATTAAACGTCTTTCCTCTTCTAAAGGCGCATCATCTCCATCTCTCCATGCATCAAGTGCATAATCATGGGGAAGAGAGCCCTCTACAGCACCTAACAAATAGATGTGCTTAAATTCAAGCCCTTTCGAACGATGGATGGTCATTAATTGTAACGCATCTGACTCAGAGGGTTGCTTTTGTTTTTCCTCTTGTTTGGCAATGATGTGATCTATATGCATAAGAAAAGATTGAATGCTGTTGTGTTGTCTGGCAGAAACCTTTAGACGTGCTAAGTCATCACTGCCTTTATCCATTTTGTTACCTTCGTTTCCTTGTTTTTTAAGGTAATCCTTAAAGCCGAGTTCCTGCTCAACTAAAGTTAATGCTGATTCTGGTGATAAGGTGCGAATCTGATTACATTGAGAAGGTAGCTCTTCAAGCTTTTTTAACTGAAATGGCTGTAATCCATCTAAATGGCGAAGGGCCTCAAGCAAGGAGCAGTCATGCAAAATGCTCATACGTTTAACATCAGCTAATCTTTCCTGCTTTAAAAACAACGCCCCAAGTAGATCATCCATTGCTTGAGTATTATCTGGATGTTGACTTATTCGCAAATATGCCAACGCCTTCCTCACAACTTTCCGTTTGTAAAAGGAATCCCCTTCTTGCTCGATTACAAAAGGGATGCTTGATTCAATCAGTCTTTCAAATAAGGCCATGGAATGGACGTTTGTCCGGTATAGTATGGCAAAGTCTCGAGGACTTGCTCCATTTTCAATTAGTTCTTTAATGTCCGTGACAATCATTGTGGCTTCCTCTTCCTCATCATAAGGAAAAAATAAAATTGGAGAGTGTGCCTTATTAAATTGAGCACGAAGCCGTTTTTCAACACGATGCTTATTACTTGTAATGACATTATTGGCTAAAGAGACAATCGGATGCGAAGATCGATAATTTTTGTTTAATAGAATGGTTTGACCTTCCGGGTACTCCTTTGAAAATGAGCGGAGGTACTCTGGATCACTGCCTCGAAATGCATAAATGGATTGGTCATCATCACCAACTACACAAAGGTTACGCTGGGGTTCGCTTAGTAGCTGAATTAATTTAAATTGAACTTTATTTATATCTTGGAATTCATCTACAGACACATATGAAAATCTCTCTTGATAACGCTCTAATAGTAGGGGATTAGTAGTTAATAGCTCATAACAGCCGGATAACATATCATCAAAGTCAAAGGCAGAACGACTCATACGGATCTCTTCGTACCGCTTGTACAAATGAACGCAGCGTTCTTCCCAGATATCTTTAGGTTTAATCTCACTAGGTGTTAGCAAGTGATTTTTCCACCAGCTGATTTGTGTAAGTGCTTGATCATAAGCAAATTCTTTTTCTTCTAAACCAAGTTCTCTACCCGCTTCTTTAACAATGTAGGTACGTTGCCATTCCTTTAAAAGGTTTTGGTGATTCCATGCATCACGTTGATGATGAATGAGCATTTTATAAAAGATACTATGGAAGGTTCCAATCATTAATTTGTGAAGCATTTTTGCATCTAGTCCTGGGTAAAGCTGCATTCTCTCCTTCATCTCACGGGCAGCTTTTGCTGTAAACGTGACCAGAATCATTTGCTCTGGAGCAATGCCCTCGTCCGCAAGCATATAAGCCGCACGACTGGTTAATACCCTTGTTTTTCCGCTACCCGCTCCAGCAACTAACAGAAGCGGACCTTGGGTATGGCTAACCGCTTGCCACTGAGTATCATCCAACACAACATTTGATTGTTCAAGTGTATGTAGATAAGGATGCTTCGCTTTCAATTTACTCTTTGTGGGAGGTTGAAAGTCTGGGTAAGCAGTTACGGTCTCGGGAGCCTTCCAAGAAAATGGAGAGTTTGGCTGGTGAGTGGCTGTGATGGCTCTACTCTTAGGCAGAACAAAGGTATGTGAGGAGTCTCTATTTTCTTTTTGTTCTTCGGCTGGTGGCAAAGAGACTTCTTTAGACTTTTCAAGTTTTTTTATTTCATTCTCACAATCAAATAATGATCTTGGATGATCAAAATAAGGCTCTTGGTGAATAGACATATGCATTCTAACTGGTTGCTGACAATGAACACAGGTGACTTCACCTCGTTTGGCCGCCTGATACATTCGCTGCCATTCACTTCGATCTATGGACGTTATATCCGTTTGTTTTTGTTGGTAAAAAGCCGTTTTCATGTAAATAACATCCTTTGCGTTAAACACATTAGTACTTAGGAAACCTTATGTTATCGTAGCAAATTTAACGCAGAAAAGGGAGGATTAATTATCGTTCGAACAGGTTATAAAAAAAGAACTAATAACTTTTAATGAGATTTGGTGCGGAAAGGACGGCTAACTCATGACAAAAAATACGCTCGGGCAATGTGAGTTGTGTCTGCGAGAAAAAGTAAAAAGAACCGTTCATCACTTACTGCCCAAACAAAAAGGAGGGACGAATGAACAAACAGCCCTACTTTGTATACCTTGTCACAAACAAATTCATGCGCAGTATAGCAATACCGAACTAGCAGCAAGACTAACTAGTATTAAAGAGCTGCAAGAGGATGAAGCGATTCGACGATTTCTTAAATGGATTCGTAAACAGCCAGGACAAACGATCCCGAGAACAAGAAGATCGAATGAAAAGCTATAACCAAACGCAAAAATCCCGGTCCATTCCACTCTGGACCGGGATCTAAGGATTAAATGAAGACTGGGCTAGCTGGATTCGAACCAACGATAACGAAGTCAAAGTCCGCTGCCTTACCACTTGGCTATAGCCCATTCATAAATATCTACTGAGTATCATCCCCACAAGATTTTCTTTTATTCAACTTCTTTTATTCAGTTTCTTTTGTTCTAATAAAGGAAAATGGTGCAACGTGTCGAACTATTCCATTATCCTAGTAAGGAAAGAGGTGGGACATTGTATGAGATCGATATTGAAAGTAGCAGATTAATTGAGGATGCCATCTTAAAACATGTATCAGACATTCATTTTATCCCACAGAAAGATCATTGCTCCATCCAATACCGAGTTCGTGGACAGATGAGTGAGCAACGAAGGATGACTCAGCATGTTGCTGAACGAATGATTAGCCATTTTAAGTATATGTCTGGTATGGACATTGGCGAACGCCGAAAACCCCAAAGTATGGCGATGACCATTCCATCGAAACACGGACCCTATTCACTGAGACTCTCCACATTGCCATCTACCTTTATGGAAAGCTTAGCTATTCGTTTACTTCCCCAGAAAAAAAGACAATCACTTCATAATTTGCCCCTCCTTTATCATCAATTAAAAAACCTCAAAAATATTTCACAATTGGCCCACGGACTTGTTCTCATTTGCGGACCCACGAGTTCAGGTAAAACGACCACCCTTTATGCACTCGCTGAAGAAATATTACACCCCAAAACAAAAACAATGGTCACCATTGAGGATCCTGTTGAACGCCCCATCGAGTCAGCCGTTCAGATTGAAATTAATGAACGAGCAGGTGTGACCTTTGAAACAGGTTTACGCGCGACGCTTCGTCATGATCCTGATGTCATTGTAGTAGGGGAAATACGTGAGAAAGCCACAGCAGCTTTAGCGATTCGTGCAGCTTTGACTGGCCATCTTGTACTAGCGAGCATGCATACAACGGATGCGTTCCAAGCGGTTTTACGTTTACAGGAATATGGTATTTCAAAAACAGAGGTGTCGGAAGTCTGTAGGGTAATTGTTGCTCAACGACTCATTAGCACAACATCCAACGAGTATTACGCTTTGTATGAGTTTCTAGAGAAAGACGCGTTACTTTCTGGGATTCAGTCGAGTCAACGACCTGTTTATCATCAGTTAGCTCATATAGCCCAAAAAGCATGGATGTTAGGTTTTATTGATGAACTCTCACTTCATCGGATGATAAGAGGAGGGGGGTGAATACGTGAAAAAAACCAATAAGCTAGAGCAAGCAGGTCGACTCATTCGGATAGGCACACTGTTAAAACAGGGATATCCCATGGAAGCGGCGCTCTCTTTTATAGCGTTACATGTACATTCACAGGAACAAGCACAATTAAAAAGCGTCCAGATGGATTTACAACGGGGGATACGTATTCATGAGGCGTTCACACATCTTGAGTTACCACCGGACATTTTATCGTTTCTTTATTTTTATGAGGAACAGGGAGACATTGCGGAGGGACTAATTCAAGCAGGAAAAGTATATGAAGGAAGGCAGAAAACTAAAAAGCATATTCAAAAGTTACTAAGGTATCCCATTGTCTTAGGCTGGGCAGGGCTTATGGTTTTAATTATTGTTCAGCAATTTATTGTGCCTCACTTTCAGAATTTGTTTGTATCCATGAATAGTCAGCCGCCTTTACTTACATCAATATTCTTTCAACTCCTCGAGAATCTACCCTATATCACTGCTGTTCTTTTAATACTTATTGCTATCTTGTATGTATGCTATAGACGATTCGTAAAGCCGTTACCTTCTCATGAGAAAATTGATAGGCTATTAAAAATTCACTTTCTTGCAAGTGTAACAAGAAGAGTTTTAACATATTACTTTTCCCTTCAATTTGGCAGGTTACTAGCAGCTGGGATGTCTATTCAGCATGCATTAACCATTTTCGAAAAACAATCTCATCTGCCTTTTTTTCAACATGAAGCTGTGGTTATGAAAGCAGAACTTGCACAAGGCGAATCATTTAATCAAATGCTCGCAAATCGTCCATACTTTTCGAAAGATTTATCATTTGTAGTGGAAAACGGACATCGTACAGGGTATATGGCGACCGATCTGCAGAATTATAGTGAAATGCTGTTTCAAGAGCTGGAGGATACACTAAGAAAATGTATGACCTTTTTACAGCCTATTTTTTTTATTTTGATGGGGGGATTTATTTTTGTTGTCTTTTTATCTGTCATGCTTCCCATGTTTGAAATGATAGGCGCATTAGGGTAATATAAGAGGGAGAGAGACGCAAAAAAATTCTCTCCTGAAATTTTTTAAAAAAAAGGCTTGCTTTAATTAAAGAAGCTATGATATATTATTAAACGTCGCTGATAGTTGTTCAAAACAACAACAGCTTACATACCTTTCATTAAGGGGCCTTAGCTCAGCTGGGAGAGCGCCTGCCTTGCACGCAGGAGGTCAGCGGTTCGATCCCGCTAGGCTCCACTTATTTAAATAGTACCACGGAGGAATACCCAAGTCTGGCTGAAGGGATCGGTCTTGAAAACCGACAGGCGGGTCAAACCGCGCGGGGGTTCGAATCCCTCTTCCTCCTCCATTTTTAAAATTGGATTAAAGAATAACATCATCCAAACACTTTATAACGACGCGGGATGGAGCAACAAGCATCCGCTTCAAGAAATACTACGAGTTGTTTCGACGGATACACTACAAAGCATAAGCTTGTAGAGGAAGAAACAGTCGGTTTGCATCACCGAATGAACATCATCCAAACACTTTATAACGACGCGGGATGGAGCAGTCTGGTAGCTCGTCGGGCTCATAACCCGAAGGTCGGAGGTTCAAATCCTCCTCCCGCAATTACCTTTTTTTACAGTTGGGCTATAGCCAAGCGGTAAGGCAACGGATTTTGATTCCGTCATTCCCTGGTTCGATCCCAGGTAGCCCAGCCATTGCGGAAGTAGTTCAGTGGTAGAACACCACCTTGCCAAGGTGGGGGTCGCGAGTTCGAATCTCGTCTTCCGCTTTGATTTTTATTTTCATAAGTATTTTTAACCATGCGGGTGTAGTTTAGTGGTAAAACCTCAGCCTTCCAAGCTGATGATGTGAGTTCGATTCTCATCACCCGCTTTTAGAGTATGGGCCTGTAGCTCAGCTGGTTAGAGCGCACGCCTGATAAGCGTGAGGTCGGTGGTTCGAGTCCACTCAGGCCCATCCTACTCTTCCAAAAAACAAAGAACGTTGTTTTTTTGATGCTTGGAGAAGTACCCAAGTGGCTGAAGGGGCGCCCCTGCTAAGGGTGTAGGTCGTGTAAGCGGCGCGAGGGTTCAAATCCCTCCTTCTCCGCCATTTTTATTAAGCAAGAACTGAATATGCGGGTGTGGCGGAATTGGCAGACGCGCTAGATTTAGGATCTAGTGTCTTATGACGTGGGGGTTCAAGTCCCTTCACCCGCACTACACAAAAAGAATTTAGCATTCCGTGCTGAATTCTTTTTTTATTTGCAGGATTATGTAGGATTCATGCCTAATGTATATAATAGCTAAATAGAAAGGAGGATTGTACGCGATATCCCCTCAGTTCTTTCCCTCTTCCTGCCTAATATCCCTCCAAAAAAAGGAGCGGATCTTTTGAAACGTTATTTGTATTGTAAGCGTGGTTTTACATTAGTTGAAATGCTTGTTGTGCTTATGATTATCTCCATTCTTTTGTTAATTGCCATCCCCAACATGACAAAAAATAATGCAGTAGCTGGAGAGAAGGGTTGCGAGGCCACAATTAAGCTGCTTCAGGCGCAGGTTTCTGTATATGAAATGGAAGAGAACGAATCTCCTACATCTATTTCGGATTTAATTACAGGTGGTTATGCCGATCAAAGCAGTTGCCCAGATGGTCAGACATTAGAATTAAATAACCAAAAACAAGTCGTTCGCTCCTCTTCATGAATGAACAAGGTCACACCCTCCTAGAAATGCTTATTACTCTCTCGCTCCTTTCAATATTAACCACACTTCCTCTTTTACTGTTTTCCAACGTTCGTGAACAGCATGAAGCAAGCTATACAGCCTGGCAACTGAAGCAGGATTATATGATTGCACAGCATGCAGCTATGGCAAGAGGTGAAATGGTTAGTTTGAGAGGTTCAGCCAATTCGTATCGTGTTCGTTTAAATGATGGCTCCGCGTATATTCTGAGACAGTATTCCTCCCCTGATATGACCCTTTTACCTCTGACCCTTACCGCTAATTTTGTTTCCTTTAATAGTAATGGGAATCCACGGAATGCTGGAAGAGTCCTATTTAGAACACATGGAAGGGAATATGTCTATGTTATTCAGATAGGGAAGGGGAGAATTCGATATTCAGAACAGTAAAGGCTTTACATTGATGGAAGTCATGTTTTCATTTGCTCTTATATCGATGTCAGCTTTATTTATCCTTCCAATTTTCAGTGGTATTCATCAAGAACGAGTAGCTGTGAGACAGCATGAAGAAGCTCTGTTGCTTCTTGAGACCCAGGTTCTACATTATCTTCACGGGAGGCAGGGGGAAGAACCTAAAAACACATTATACACTTTTGAAACCATTGAGCTTAAAGACGGAACCATGCGATTTTGTTTAAGCTGGAAAGGAGCGAATCAACGCGATCAACAAACGTGTTTATATGCTAAAAAATAACGATGGCTATACTCTCATTGAAGCCATTGTAGCGTTTGGATTAACGATACTTATTGTAAGTCTGATCCCATTAACCTTAAAGGCTTTGATGTGGTCGCCGTTTTTTGGCAGTTATTCTAGGCTTGAATTAAATATTTACAGTAACCAATTAGCCGTAGATGTGGGGGAAGCAGAGGAGGTATTGGTTTCTCAAAATAAATTAGATGTCATCAAAAGAGATGAACATGTGACCTATCAGCTGACTTCTGGTTCAATTCGACGGTTGGTTGGAGGAAGAGGCTATGTGCCGATGCTGGACTCTGTTAAGGGCTTCTCCTGCGAGAAAGACGGTGCTATTTTGACCTGTGAAACCGTTATGGAGAATGGTCATGTTCACAGCCGCTCTTTAAGTAGCATGCTAACGAAAATAGAGGAACCGTTATGAGCAGGCAAGAGGGTGGATTTGCATACCCGATGACAATGCTTATTGTTTCCTTGTTAACTTTAGCGTGTCTTTATGCGATGCAGCTTTATGAAACAGAAAAACGATATGTATTAGAGCAAGAGAAGCTCCTTCAATTGAATAACCTAGTACAAATCAGTATCCAGGATTATATCGATCTTTCTGAGAAACAAGAAGGTACAGAAGTCATGGAATATGAAATAGGCACCGTTACCCTAATTACAAGAACTCAATCAGAGGAAGTTGTATTGGTGGACATTCGAGCAGCGATTCAAGAATCTCATAAGCGAAGAGCTCGAATGCAAGTGAATGTAACAACAAATCAGATTATTCAATTTAGTGACATGACTTAATGTTGAGGGATCGGGCATACTAGGGGGAAAAGACTGTGGGAAGTGATTGTATGTCCTTTCAAGACTTAATTAAATTTATTACGCAGCAGGCTGTCATACAAATGGATAAGCCGGGTACTATAAGAAAAGAAGAACGCTTGAGGAGGAAAACGAATAAAGCATCCTTTTCTTATCGAGCATTTGGCGTGTTGCCGTTGGCTTTGAGCTGGTTTATAAAGAGGAATCAAAATTAAGATGTAGACGCTGCTTCTGTTTAATTCAACAGAAGCGGCGAAAGCATTTACAAACAGGAATTTTAAAGTATATAATATAAGAGCATTCATTAAAATAACGATTACATTAGTAAAAGGAGGCAGAGTATATGGAACGAATGTATCGTGTGCTCGCTTTTTGGACAGGGATCTTTGCTGTCTTGTTTTTTGCCGGCGATATGTACAGTATGGCATTGCTGTTCTTTGCGCAAACGGCTATATTGCTTGCTTTAAGCTACCTAAACCTTTCAGAGCGAGTTTATATCTACATATTTGGAGCGTATCTTACTATTTTCTTTGTTGGTTTTACCTATTATTCAACATTTGTGCTTGTACCAAGCTTTGGTGGACACTAAAAGAACCGACCACTCAGCCGGTTCATTAATCATTGCTTTATAGGGCGTTCAAAAATGGGTTTGAATCCATTTCTACTCCTATAGTAGTTGATGGACCGTGGCCGCATGCCACAATGGTCTCTTCAGGTAAATCCATTAATTTCTGATCAATGCTTGTAAGTAGTAATTGGTGGTCTCCTTCTGGAAGATCTGTTCTACCAATACTGCCAGCAAAAAGGGCGTCACCAGAGAAAACAATCTTTTCTTCCTCAAAATAGAAGGAAATGCTTCCTGGTGAATGACCTGGTGTTTCTAATACTTTGCATGAAAAAGATCCAATGTCTAAGGTTTGCTCTTTAGTGATAAGGTGGTCTGCTGGTTTTGCTGTAATGTGCGTTCGACCTAAAAAGGCACTTGAACGATTTAATTCGGGATCTCCTAGCCAGTCCTTCTCTGATTGATGAAGGTAAACTGGAATTGAAAATGTTTCTCTTACCTCATCCACCGCACCAATGTGATCAAAGTGTGCATGGGTTAAGAGAATGGCTTTTGGTTCAAGTTGCTTTTCTTTAATCCATTGAATGAGCTCCGGTCCATCACCACCTGGATCGAAAATTAATGCCTCGTTGTCTGCATTAGCTAGAACATATGCATTTGTTTGAATGGGACCTAAAGGTAGCTGTGTCCAAGTCATAATTATCCTCCTTCACGTAATGAAAGCTGTCTTGTATATCATAGCTTTTTTTAGTGGGAGGATCAAAACATTCATGTTAATAGAGAGGGGGTACAAACATGTTTTTGTCTATTGTCTTTTTAATTATCACGATTCTTGCCGTCATTGGAGGTATACGTGAATTCAAACGTATGAACTTATTTGCGGTCGGATTCTCGTTTGTCACTGTACTGGTCTTTGGTTTCTTCTCTGTCATGACCTTGTTCAGACTAATCACTACAGGTGAAGGTGCGCCTTAATTCGCATAAACAGTAGAATAGGCTAAGATAGAATTAATATAACCAAAAGAAAATCTGAACAATGTTGGAGTCTCTCCAATTCATTGTTCAGATTTTTTTTGTATAAACGAGAATAAGGCGGCTGGTATTTCAATCCAGGAGGAATGGGAGGTTATCTGAGTGTCGGTTCTTCGGCTGCCGCTGCCAAAAATGGGGGCACGCTTACCGCGGGAGTACCCGCGCTAACTCGACTACGTCGATATATCTCAATGAACCTTTTTTTCGAGGTCACTAAATCATATTAAATCATCTTTTAAACAAAAAACAGCTCTCATTTCCTTAGATGGGAATGTTGGTAAATTGTCTGATCGGGAACATGAGCGAAAGGAGAAACAACGCGGCAGACCGACATTGAAGTGGCGCGCTTCCACTTCAAGGGCTGAGGCCGTTCCCGTGGAAAGCGTAAATTTCTCCTGGAGCGGGGCCATTAGCCCATTCTTACAAGACTTTTTCAGCGGCCTCCTCTTCATCCCGCAGGTGTCGCCTCTCCAATTTCGTCCGCTTGGTGAGTAGCAGGTATCAAGTTTATGAGAGATGACATACGCAGAGTATAGATTAGCAGTATTATTCGTCTTTTTATCTGTAAGTTATAGTCCTGTGTAGCAATGTCCCAACCTTCTTCCTTTAAGTGAAAACCTGCTTCTGCAAATAAAAGATCCCACCGTTAATGATCTCTACTTCAATTTTCGGTTCATATTGTTCCTTTAATGCTTGTTTCTCGAGCTCGTAGCTTTCGGGTTTTTCCTCATACTCTTCATAGAAACTCTCCAGTAAATCACTATCCTGTTGCCATCGCTGCCTTGCTTTTTGGGCCCAGTCATCGGGTTCATTGCTTGCAAAGGTTTGAACCATTTTTTGCAGTCGAATGATTCCACTTGCTGGCTTAATTAAAGCAGCGAGGGTAAAGCAATAATCAGGAAGCTTAGGTGTAAGGGAAGTCGATTGTATTAAATCATAGAACCCACTGACAATCTGTCCATGAATCAAATTTAATCCTAATGACAATAGGACGTCTTTCTTTCGGTCGCATTGAAAGGAAACCTTTGCGTTCATATGTAACCACGGCTGAAGTGGAATAGATGTGGAGGTCTGAGAGGTTACATTTTCATACATACGAATATACGATCCGAGTGAGCGAGTCGATTCAAAAATTTGATGGAGGCGAGGAGAGCCAAAGTGAATTTGCTCTCCTTTTATTTCTTGTGTTTGCTCAGAAGGACTGGTCAGTAAAGTCAACGTCATCGGATTTGGTGTACCACCTGTCTTCTCCAAGTAGTGCCAATAAAAAGGACGATTCATTAATAGCTTATCCATCTCTACAGATAATTGAACGGTAAAGTACTCAGGTTGACTTTCAACCTCAGGGCAATCATTGGCTGTAAAGTAGCGTTTAAGATAATCGCGAACTTCTGATTGGATCATGGTATTCCTCCTCGTCAGGTACTGATTCTGTTGCATCATTCATAATGTCAGCCAGATGTGATAGCTTTAACTGAACTTCTCCATCTGATTCAGAGCGAAGAAGTACATCCTTAACATAATCGTCTACGTTCGGTAATTGAATTCTGGTCAATATCTCATCTAGCTGTCCGATCACTTTTTCAAATAAATGAATTTTGTCGTAGAGTAGCTCCAGAATCTTTTGTTCAACCGTATCCTGAACGGCAAAGTTATAGATTCGAACGTCATTCACTTGTCCTAGACGATGGATACGACCAATTCGCTGTTCAATCCTCATTGGGTTCCATGGGAGGTCATAATTAATGATATGGCTACAGAATTGAAGGTTTATCCCTTCTCCGCCAGCTTCCGTTGCTATCAAGACCTGTGCATGATTTTTGAATAGCTCACGCATCCAATCTTTTTTTCCGCGCTTAAAGCCCCCTCTAAAAGGAACGGAGGTAATGCCGTTTTGCTTTAGAAACCATTGCAGATATAACTGGGTCGCGCGATATTCAGTAAATATAATTACTTTTCCATCAATCTGGCGAATTAGCTCTAATGCTTTTTCTGCTTTAGCATGATGTTCAACTGTAGCCGCTTGATTTAGCAAGGCAACCGCGTCAGAACTGTCCCGTCCATCCTGCTCCGCTTTTTCAATGATATTCTTGAGTGTCATAAAGGTCGCTTCACGGCTGGAGCAAATTTCTCGCTTTAAGGTGAGTAAGGCAAAATGATTGGCTCCTAGAGAGGAGATTGCCTCATAAAGGTCTCTTTCGTCTTTGCTGAAGGTGATAGGCACAGTTTCAACAATTCGTTTTGTCCAAGTTATGCCTGTCTCCTCCCGGCGATTTCGAACCATCACTTTGTTTACGAGTGCCCTTAATTTCTCATCGTTTCGAGGGGAGCGACCGTTTGAACGAAATTCTTTCTCAAAGGATGTTAAGTCACCGAGATGCCCTGGTTTCAGCAAAGAGACTAGATTAAAGATTTCATCCAATTTGTTCTGAACGGGTGTGGCTGTTAAAAGAAGACAGAATTTTTTCTTTAAGATTCGAATAAATTCATAGTTTTTTGTTTTTGGATTCTTCAGCTTATGAGCTTCATCAATAATGACAAGATCATAGGATTGGTTTAAGACTAGATCTCGATGTGGCTGACGTTTAGCGGTATCAATGGAAGCTACCACAATATCACACTGTTCCCATACATATGCTTTTTTCTGTGGAATCGCCGGAATATAGAATTTACTATTTAATTCAACAGCCCATTGGGATACTAATGAGGCAGGAACTAGAATAAGAACCTTCTTTACAAGTCCACGAATCATGTATTCTTTAAGAATAAGACCCGCTTCAATTGTTTTTCCGAGTCCTACTTCATCTGCAAGGATTGCTTTACCGTTCATTTCTTCAATTACAGTTTTAGCCGTTTCAAGCTGATGAGGGTAGGGCTTTAGCTGGGGAAGATGCTCGGGAGCAAGTAAACCATGAAAATCAGCTACACGCTTATATTGCTCAGCTTCATAGGCTAAGCAGTAATTCTCCCAATTTGACCAAGGTCCATCCGTATCAAGCCGTTTTAAAAAATCTGTTTGCCATGTCTCATTAAAATGTATTGGTACAGTCATTGGTTTGACCCACTCCCAGAAAGAATTGAATAGAACTCAAAAATTAGTGTTGCGCCTTACTTAGACTATTGATAGGATAAACAGTGTAAAGGAACAACTACTGTTACTAGTATGTACCAATTTATTCAAAACATAATACCAATCTTTTTGCGGATGAAGGTAAAGGGAGAGATCGGGTACTGCCCGGCGCCGAAGGAGCAAGCAGTGATGTGAATCTCTCAGGCAAAAAGACTTTTACGTGACGCAGCTCTGGAGAGAGCTTGCTTAGCAAGCCACCCACGAAGACAATTCGGCACAGCCCGAGTGAAACTTTCTGGTTCAAGGACAGGGTGATACACCAAATGTGTGTATCAGTCTGTCTTTTTTTGTTTAAGAGTTCAAACTATTCTTTCATCAGGAGGAGAAGCATGTCTGACTTAAAACGAACACCATTATTTGACTTGTATCAGGAATTTAATGCAAAAACAATTGATTTTGGAGGGTGGGCCCTGCCCGTTCAGTTTAGTAGTATCAAGGCTGAACACGAGGCTGTACGCACTAAAGCTGGTCTATTTGATGTATCACATATGGGCGAGTTTGAAGTTGCAGGAGAAGGTTCTTTAGCTTTTTTACAAAAGCTTTTGACCAATGATCTATCCAAGCTGGTTGATGGTCAGGCAATTTACACGGCAATGTGTTATGAAGATGGTGGAACAGTGGATGATCTACTCGTTTACAGAAAAGCAGATGAACAGTATTTGGTTGTGGTGAACGCGTCTAACATCGATAAGGACTGGGATTGGATGGTTCAATACAAGCCCGAGTCTGTCTCAATGAAAAATATATCAGAAGAAACAGCCCTTTTGGCCATTCAAGGACCACTTGCAGAAGGCATTCTTCAGAGACTGACAGAGGAAACTCTTGCAGATATTCGTCCATTTCGTTTTAAAGCGGATATAACAGTCGCAGGCGTTCAAGCGCTTGTTTCTCGAACAGGCTATACAGGGGAAGACGGCTTTGAGCTTTATACAAAGTCAGTTGATGCGCCAACCCTTTGGAAGCAACTACTTTCTGAAGGTGAAAAAGACGGTTTAGTTCCTGCAGGTCTTGGAGCTCGTGATACACTTCGTTTTGAAGCAAAGCTTGCCTTATATGGACAAGAGCTAACACGTGAGATATCACCACTTGAAGCAGGCATTGGATTTGCTGTGAAAGTGAATAAGGAAGATCATTTTGTTGGTCAAGATGCACTCAAGAAGCAGAAGGAAGAAGGACTTAGCCGCAAGCTAGTTGGAATTGAAATGCTAGATAAGGGCATACCACGTGCTGGCTATGAAGTATTCGTAGATGACCAGTCAATTGGGTTTGTCACAACAGGCACGCAGTCACCTACTTTAAAGAAAAATGTTGGCCTTGCCTTACTTGAAATTGCTCACACAGAGCTTGGCACAAAGGTTGAGGTTCAAGTGCGAAAGAAACGTATTCCAGCAGAGGTTGTATCCACTCCATTTTATAAGCGACCACGTCCATAGGGAGGATTTATTGAATATGAATAATCGTTATCTACCAATGACAGAAACCGATAGTCGAGAAATGCTTGATGCAATTGGTGTTGACTCAATTGAAGATTTGTTTGCTGATATCCCTAAGGAGATTCGCTTTAAAGGGCAGCTTAATATTGAAAAAGCATTAAAAGAGCCTGAGCTCATTAAATTTTTTCACGGACTCGCAGCAAAAAACGTTTCCGTAAAAAGTACTCCATCATTCCTTGGTGCAGGGGTCTATGATCACTACATCCCGTCGATTGTGAATCACGTCATCTCGCGTTCAGAATTTTATACGGCGTATACACCTTATCAGCCAGAGATTTCCCAAGGGGAGCTGCAAGCTATTTTTGAATTCCAGAGTATGATTTGTGAGCTAACGGGTATGGATTTAGCAAATTCCTCTATGTATGATGGTCCTACAGCCTTAGCAGAAGCCGCAATGATGAGCTGTGGTCATACAAAAAAGAAAACCATTCTTGTTTCAAAGGCTGTTCATCCAGAAGCCCGTGCCGTATTAAAAACAAATGCCTATGGACAGAGCTTAAATGTCATTGAAATTGATACCAAAGATGGCGTAACAGATGTGGAACAGCTTAAAGAGCTTTACAGCGATGATACGGCATGTGTGCTCGTTCAATATCCTAACTTCTTTGGCCATATCGAGCCATTAGCTCAAATAGAAGAGATTACTCATCAAGGGAAGGCGCTACTTGCTGTTTCGAGTAATCCACTTGCTTTAGGTTTGCTTAAATCTCCAGGTGAGTTTGGAGCAGATATTGTTGTTGGCGATGCACAGCCATTTGGGATTTCCATGCAATATGGTGGTCCACACTGCGGATATTTTGCGACAACTAAAAAGTTGATGCGTAAAGTACCTGGACGTTTGGTTGGACAGACTGTTGATGATCAAGGGCAACGTGGGTTTGTATTAACTCTACAAGCTCGTGAACAACATATCCGTCGTGACAAAGCAACGTCAAATATTTGTTCAAACCAAGCCTTGAATGCACTTGCTGCCTCAGTTGCTATGACGGCCATCGGCAAAAAAGGCGTAAAGGATATGGCGTATCAAAATATTCAAAAGGCCGCTTATTTAAAAACAAAGCTGCAAGAGCAAGGCATTAAACTTATAGGTGAAGCGCCAACGTTTAATGAATTTGTGATTCAATTAGATCAATCAGTTAAAGCCGTTAACGAGAAGCTACTCGAAAAAGGATTTATAGGCGGATATGAACTAGAAAGAGATGACGAGGCGCTATCAGGACAGATGTTAATCTGTGTAACTGAAGTTCGTACAAAAGAAGAGCTGGATGCATTTGCGATGGAATTGGGGGCATTACAATGAGTACAAAAAACCAAGCATTAATTTTTGAAATAAGCAGACCTGGACGAGTTGGACATAGCCTGCCGGATCTTGATATTCCAGAACAGGATTTAAGCTCGTTACTTCCAGATGAGTATGTTCGAGCTCAAGAGCCTGAGCTTCCCGAGGTTTCAGAGCTGCAAATTATGCGGCATTACACGGCCTTGTCAAATCGAAATCATGGCGTGGACTCAGGATTTTATCCATTAGGATCTTGTACGATGAAATACAACCCTAAAATTAATGAAGATGTTGCTCGTATTGATGGACTAGCAAATGTCCATCCGTATCAGCCTGTGGCTCAAGTTCAAGGCTCACTAGAATTACTTCATAACCTTCAGACGTCTCTAGCAGAAATCACAGGAATGGACGAAGTGACCCTTCAGCCAGCAGCCGGTGCACATGGAGAGTGGACAGGATTAATGATGATTCGCGCCTATCATGAAGCGCGGGGCGATTCTAAACGTACAAAAGTAATTGTTCCGGATTCAGCACACGGTACGAACCCAGCATCAGCCACAGTGGCAGGATTTCAATCCGTTACCGTACGTACAGATGAGCATGGTCTTGTAGATTTAGAGCACTTACGTGAGGTAGTGAGTGATGAAACAGCAGCTCTCATGCTAACTAACCCAAATACACTTGGACTATTTGAAAGCTATATTGTCGAGATGGCTTCAATCATTCATAAAGCAGGCGGAAAGCTATATTATGATGGAGCAAACTCAAATGCTATTCTTGGAATTGCGAGACCAGGAGATATGGGCTTTGATGTTGTTCACTTAAATCTTCACAAAACGTTTACCGGACCACACGGTGGTGGCGGACCGGGTTCTGGGCCAGTTGGGGTGAAAAAAGATCTGATTGAGTTCCTCCCTAAACCAATCTTGGTGAAAACGGCATCGGGTTATGACTTTGATTATAACCGACCTAAATCCATCGGCCGTGTTAAGCCTTATTACGGAAACTATGGAATCAACGTGCGTGCTTACACATATATTCGGACAATGGGACCAGAGGGACTACGTCAGGTTTCTGAATTTGCCGTGTTAAATGCAAATTACATGATGCGTCGTTTGGCACCGCATTATGATCTGCCATACACACAGCATTGCCAGCATGAGTTTGTCCTCTCAGGCAAACGTCAGAAGAAGCTAGGTGTACGTACATTGGATATTGCCAAACGATTACTTGATTTTGGTTATCATCCACCAACCATCTACTTCCCGTTAAATGTAGAGGAATGTATGATGATTGAGCCAACAGAAACAGAATCAAAAGAAACGTTAGATGAATTTATCGACGCGATGATTCAAATTGCTAAGGAAGCTGAAGAGAATCCTGAAATTGTTCAAGAGGCGCCGCATCATACGGTGATTGGACGTTTAGATGAAACGCTGGCAGCACGTAAACCAGTGTTGCGTTATGAAAAAGCAGAATAACAGGTAAATGAAAAACAAGGAGGGGAGACCTTCCTTGTTTTTTGTCAGTTTCCAAGTTTATTTGTATATTATCTTTTTTCGCTAGAGGGCGGTTTATGATTCATTTCTTCGGCAGACGCTCCCAAAATAGGGGGGCACTTACCCAAGGGAAGGTAATGAGCTAACACGACTACGTCGGTTTATCTCATTGAACCCTTTTTAACGAGGTCACTGAAAAAGTCATATAAACTGAGCTCATTAACATCGCTACAGGAAGCTCCATGGGTGCGGCCTTAACCCTTGAAGTGCCAGAGGGCGTCACTTCAATGTCGGTCTGCCACGTGCTTTCCCGGTGAAGCTTCGTTTTCTCCTTCCGCGCACGCACTCCGCTTTTTCGCGCAGCACATGATGCTTTTTGCGCATTTTCCATCCGTGGGGTCGGGATGGTAGTGGGTTGGTTGTGCTTTCCGACTTACGCATGCGTGTTTAGATCGTCTTCCGATGTATTTTCTGCACTTTCCGATGTATTCGGCTTCCTTCCGATGGATCTACCTCTCATTTCTTATATCCTTGTAACAAGAGGGATTATATTCGCTTTTCACATCATTAAACTAGCATGTATATTTAAGGTAAACCGTCTTTTTCAGTGGCCTCCTTTTATCGAGGTTACTGAAAAACTATTTTTATTAGACTGCGAACGTTCTTAAATTGTTTATATCAAAACATTAGCGAAGTTTTCTCCTGTAGCGGTGCATAAGCTCATTTCTCGATGACTTGATGACTTTTTCAATGACCTCCTTTTATCCTACAGGTTTCGGCTCTTCATCTTCGTCTGCTTGTTAGATAGGTAGTAGCATCAGTATTTATACAATAATAAGAACTCTATTAAAAAAAGCCCGCGACTGCAGGCCTCCTTAACTTAATCTTTTTCAACTTTTAACACTTCTTTTGTATTGGCATCTAGATCAACGTCATACTCTGTTCCGTTTAGATTTAATTCAATTTCGTAAATCGAGATTCCGTCGTCGGTATCTAAATCAACCTCGGTTACCTTTGCTCCTTCGCCGACTTCTTTAATGGCGATGGCTTTTGCTTCCTCTGCTGAAATTTGATCTCCTGATGGGTTTATATTAAAGTCATCATCAATGGAGAGGATTTCACCTGTTTCTCCACTTACTTTAACGTCTTCACCATCACCATGTACATTAAATTCAACCTCATATACAAATTGAGCGTTTTCAACTTCTAGTTCGGTTTGAATAATTGTATCTAGATCAACAGCTTGTTTAGCAGCTGATTCTGCTTCTTTTGGTGCAATAGGCGCAGCTGAGGCAGCATTTGTTTTTAGTAAGTTACCATCTGTATCTACAATTTGTCCATTTTCTTCAGATATATCTACATCAAACTCTTCCCCATATAGATCTACTTCTACTTCGTAATACAAAGCGCCATCATTAAAATCTTTTTCTATGTCCGTAACTTTTCCACCAATAAATGCTTCTGCAATCTTTTTAGCCTCCTGCTCTGAAATCGGACTGTTTGCGTTTTGAGCGGTTAATACAGGATCTGCTTCCGCTTTGGTTGTTGCTGTCGAGGCTAAGGCGGCTGATGTTCCTCCAATGGTTAATAATCCTACCAGTGTTAATGCGAGTGGTTTTTTCATTGATTTTCAGCTTCCTTTCTAATGAGTGATTATGTGATTCTAACCACAGTATAGATAATAAAAATGAAAGAAAGCTGAATATAAAATGAGAATTTGATGAGAAACAGATTAATATTCAAACTGAATAATTTGCCCTGTGATCGCGTCAATGATGATTGTTACATCCTCGTCTGTTTCCTCGTTTTCAATCTCTACTTCATATACCATACGCCCATCTGCTTCTTCTAAATCTACATCATCTACCACACCGTCTACTTCTGCGAGTGCGATTTCTTTAGCATTTTCTTCTGATATATAGGTAGGCTGTTCCATCAATTCACCAGAAAAATCATTAGAGCGTTCTTCCCCGGATATTGCGTCTATTTCAATATTGCCTTCATCTGTATCGGTATCAATTTCTGCTCTCCAAATGGGAGGAGAGCTATTCACAAGAGTTAGGGTTTTAATATTTGCCTCATTTGGTGCTAGTTCAAGAAACCTTTGCCTAGCTTCAGACTCATTTAGTTGTTCAACGGGTCCATTTGAAGGTTCTGGCTCGCGATCTTCTAAGGGCACAAGAGCAAGTATCGTTCCAGTCTCTTCGCTAATTTCTATTTCATATAAACCGTCAATCCGCTCGATGGAGGCGTAATAGATTCCGTCTGCTAAGCGTATCTCCGTAGGTTCGCTCCCGTATTGTGACACAATCATCTCTCTTACATCTTCCATACTAACGGACTGGTCTAGAGGACGAAATACAAGAAATAACACGACAGTTATACTTAGGACCAGAGCTATGATGGATAAGGTAATACGTATAGGCGATTTCATCACGTTTGCTCCTCCTTGAGTATATGCAATGGCAGGCTTACAACAAACGTAGAGCCTTTCCCTACTGCGCTTTTTACATAAATGCTGCCAGTGTAATCATCAACAATTTTTTTGGCGATCGCGAGACCTAAACCTGAGCCACCAGATTGACGGTTGCGGTCTTCAGACACTCGAAAGAAACGTTCAAATATACGAGAGTGGGACTCTTTAGGAATACCAATTCCTGAATCGGCTACTTCTAGCATAGCTTTGTCTTTTTGAATGTACAACTCAATACGAAGAGCATCCTGACTGTATTTAAATCCATTCTCAAGCAATATAAAGAGCAGCTGTTTGTATTTATCGTCTCGACCTAAAACCCAAACGTTTTCACTCAAGGTTAGCTCAATGTCACGCTTAAAAGATCGGCTCATTCGTTCTGCTGTCTCTTTTATAACTTCTGTTAGATTAACAGCCTGCTCTAGCTGTAGCGTTTCTGTTTCTCCGTTGGCGAGGTCAAGCATTTGCTGGGTCATACCTCGCATTCGTAAGGCTTCAGAATAAATTGCTTCAACAGCTTCATCCAAGATAGCGGGATCTTTCATGCCCCAACGCTTTAAAAGACGAGCATAGCTTTCAATAACGGTTAGTGGTGTTTTTAGCTCATGGGATGCATCCGAAACAAATTGCTGTTGCTGATCAAAATTTCGTTGTAATAAGTCAATCATATGATTAAATGTTACACTCATTTGAGCTAACTCATCTGTTTGTTTAGATGGAACATTAATTTTTTTGAACGAGCCTTTTGTACTGATTTCCTGCATGGTCCTTATTAATGTTCTTATTGGAGTTAAGATAAACCGACTTAACAGTTGCCCTGCAATAAAGGAAGGAATAAGAACAAAAAATGAAGCAATGATTAAAACGCGCTGGAGTAACATAAGAGTATTGGTGTAATGAGTAATTGATTCCACTCTCTCAAGTGTCATGACTGTTCCATCATCCCAAATAAGTGGCTGCCGAGAGACAGCATACTCTTGATCATTAAAAGTGATGATATCAGCATATTGTCGTTCTGAATAAACAGGCGGCACATGTATAATGGATGGATCTTCGGCAAGTGCTTTTTCCACTGTACCATCTGGCCTTACTATTCGAAGCATGCCTTCACCGATTAAATAATTATCAAGTAACACGCTTGGTCTGTTATGATCTCCAATGATCTCAAGTACAGCTTGACCTTGTTCTTGAATTTGATTGCGTTCAGACTCTTGCATAAATTGTTTAAAAAAGATATAGACAGCACTATTCACTATCACGAGTATGACAAACAAAAAGACGGTTGAGAACAACGTAATACGCTGATTTAACTTCATGAGCTACGGTCTTTCAACATATACCCGGCCCCTCGAACCGTGTGTAATAAGGGATTATCAAAGCCCTTATCCATTTTTTGACGAAGATATCGTATATACACATCCACGATATTTGTCTCACCTATATAATCAAACCCCCAAACGTTTTGAAGCAGCTGATCTCGAGTTAGTACCTGATTTTGATGATTTAATAGAAAAACCAACAACTCAAACTCTCGTGCGGTGAGAGTGATGTCTTGTCCGGCTCTGGTCACTTCTCTTGAGGCCGTCTGGACAATTAAGTCATTTACCTGAATGGTATGAGATGTCGGCTCTTGTGTAATAGAATGCCTAAGGTTAACGCGTATTCTTGCAAGCAACTCCTCAATTTCAAAAGGTTTGGTTACATAATCATTTGCCCCCTGATCAAGTCCTGAGACCTTATCCACGACATTATCTCGGGCTGTGAGCATAATTACGGGGGTATTATCATGACGATCTCGCATGCGACGTAGCACTTCCATGCCACTCAGGCCAGGTAGCATTACATCTAATATAACAAGAGCCCATGATTGTGCTTGCACCAACTCCCAAGCCTTTAAGCCATCATAAACACTCTCTGTTTGATAGCCTTCATATTCAAGCTCAAGCTTGAGGACACGTGCAATTTTTTCTTCGTCTTCAACAATTAAAATGCTTCTATTGGTAGCCATAAAGGTCAAACCCTTCTAAATAACCGTTTTATTAACGTTACTTTACATGGAGAACAGAATCATAGCAAGTTGTGATTTTTCTTCATAAAAAAAGCTACACCTACTTAGTAAGTGTAGCTTTCGTTTGTTATTATTTCTTTTTGATTTTGCCGGTCCAACGGCGGAAACCGTGTTTTAATTGATAAATCTCAGTGACTCCGCGTTTCTTACGGATGATTCCAGCTGCTTGTCTGCTTCTAGCGCCAGACTGACAATAAAGATAGATAGGCTGATCCGTACGGAATTCATTAATTCTTTGACGAATTTGAGACATGGGTATGTTTCGTGCACCTAAAATATGTCCACCATCATATTCTCTTGGTTCACGGACATCAATTAATTGGGCCTTGCGATAGCCCTTAATAAAATCTTCCTGCGTTAAGACGGTTAAATATTTAGGTTTGTAAAAACGTCTAACGAGTAAAAATGCAATTAAGGCTGTTAAAATGGCAATTAAAATATACTGCATTTCCATAACGGGTGTTGCACGCTCCTTCAACTAAAAACTTATCTATTAAATTATATAGGTCTCTACACTATTTGGCAATCTGTTCACTAGTTTCTTGGCTCTTTGTATTCGAATTTGATAAACTTATGTAGAGTGAAAGGGGTAGTGGAATGGTAGATAAAGAAATATGGAGATTTATTGACTCTGGAAAACAGTCACCCGCCTATAATATGGCTTTGGATGAAGCGCTCCTAAATTGGCATAGTGAAGGAAAAATTCCTCCTACCATTCGATTTTATGGATGGAATCCAGCGACACTATCCATTGGCTACTTTCAAAGAGTAGAAAAAGAAGTGGATATGGAAGCGGTCAAACGGCACAATTTAGGCTTTGTCAGAAGGCCAACGGGTGGTCGTGGTGTATTACACGATCAAGAGCTTACATATAGTGTCATTGTTTCAGAGGCACACCCTAACATGCCTGCTTCTGTTACAGAGGCATACCGAGTAATTTCAGAAGGACTTTTAGAGGGATTTAAAGAAGCAGGACTCGATGCTTATTTTTCCATACCTTCTACAGAAGAAGATAAGGAAGCCTTAAAAAATCCACGATCTGCCGTATGTTTTGATGCGCCATCCTGGTACGAGCTTGTGGTGGAGGGACGCAAGGTCGCTGGAAGCGCACAGACGAGACAAAAAGGGGTTATCCTCCAGCATGGATCGATCATTTTAGATATTGATGAAGATAAACTATTTGATCTTTTCCGTTATTCAAGTGATCGTTTGCGAGAGCGTATGCAGAGAAATTTTAAAAACAAGGCCGTAGCGATTAATGCACTTAAAGAGACTCCAATGACAGTCGAAGAAGCTAGCGCAATCTTTAAGCTTGGATTTGAGAGAGGACTTTCCATTCAATTAGAGCCTTACACGCTTACTTCTGAGGAAGAAGACGAAGTACAAGCCATCATTGATCGTCGCTATGGTAAGGATGAATGGAATTTCCGGAAGTGAAGGAAGGCATTTCAGAATGAAAGAACATGAAATGATCACTCTTAATATGATTACACCTTTTAAAGTCTTGGCAAAGCGAGGATCTTTCTTGGTATGGCGGGCAGGGTCTTGGTAAAAGCGGACTACGTCTTGGCAAAGCGAGGATCTTTCTTGGTATGGCGGGCAGGGTCTTGGTAAAAGCGGACTACGTCTTGGCAAAGCGAGGATCTTTCTTGGTATGAGGGATTGGGTCTTGGTAAAAACGGACTACGTCTTGGCAAAGCGAGGATCTTTCTTGGTATGAGGGATTGGATCTTGGTAAAAGCAGAGTACGTCTTGGCAAAGCGAGGATCTTTCTTGGTATGAGGGATTGGTTCTTGGTAAAAGCATAGTACGGCTTGAAAAAGCGAATGTCTTTCTTAGTATGGAGGGGCGGATCAAATAAAAAACCCCTCCAATAAGAGGGGTTTTAGAATGCAAAAATAGACCTTGCTCATGCAACGTCATCGTGATACGATATAGAATGGATCTATTTACTTTTTGTGTAAATTTTATCTCTATTATATCTTATCAGACATAGGTCGCTTGTGTCAAGAATTTTTTAAAGGGGCGTGTTCATATGAATCATCCAAATGAAACCAGAGTAGCAGAACAACAAAGGGTGGACCTGATACGGGAGCATATTGAAAAAGAGATCATCTCGCTCGCAAAACAGGATCAAAAAACAAAATCAGAAATTATCGCCCTGCGCAAAACGTTTTGGGATGATGTAACGGTGAACATGGATAATGCCGAGGATGCATTAGAAACAATGTTTAGTATTAGACAGCAATCAGAGCTACTTGGAGAGCGAGAACGAACGCATGGCCAGATGGATAAGGTGATTCGTGTCTTAGAGCGTCAAGGGAATTCGCCGTATTTTGGTCGAATTGATTTCAAGGATGCAGTAAACGGTTCTCTTCAATCGATTTATCTTGGAGTATCTTCTCTTCAGGACGAAGAGAAATCAGATTTTCTCATTCATGATTGGCGTGCTCCAATCTCTAGCTTATATTATGATTTTTCACCAGGGCCAGCTTATTATACTTCTCCAGATGGAGTGACAGAAGGTGAAATGACAAAAAAACGTCAGTTCATTATTCAATCAGGACAAATTAAAAGCATGTTTGATACTGGTTTGACAATAGGTGATGAGCTGCTTAAAGAAGTACTAGGAAATGAAGCAAATGCACAAATGAAAAGCATTGTCGCAACGATTCAAAAAGAGCAGAATCAGTTAATTCGTAATGAATCTAGCCGCTTTCTAGTTGTGCAAGGAGCTGCAGGCAGTGGAAAAACTTCTGCGGCATTGCAAAGAGCTGCGTATTTGTTATATCAGCATATGGATTCTTTAACAGCAAAAAACATCATGTTATTTTCGCCAAACCAAGTATTTAACAGCTATGTTTCAAAAGTCCTTCCTGAACTAGGTGAAGAAAATATTGAACAGACCACTTTTCAACAATATGTTGTAAAGAGAATCGGTCCGGCGTATGAAGTAGAAGATGCCTTTACACAAACAGAAAAATTGCTGACGCTCAGAGATGAACCAAGATATGAACAAATGGTATCAAGCATTCGTTTTAAATCCAGTCTAAACTTTAAACATGTACTTGATCAGTTTCTAAATCGACTATCTCGGAAAGGTCTGATCTTTAAACAGGTGCGTTTTAGAGGAGAGATTATCATTGAGTCCTCTCGCATTAGTGCATTCTTTTATTCGTTGGATCAGAACATTTCCCTTACAAACAGAATGAAGCTGACGGCAGAATGGCTGCTCATTAAACTAACTAGGCTAGAGAAGCTAGAACGCACGAATGGCTGGGTTGAGGATGAAGTGGAGTTGCTTTCGGCAGATGCCTATCAGGAGGTACAAAAGCAATATCAACGTGAAAGTCAAATGGAGGAAGACGGATTTGACGAAGCAAGCTATGAGCGAAAAAACCTTGCCAAGCAGGTGGTAGCTAAACAATTTAAGCCTTTAAAAAACGCAGTGAAAAAAATGGCCTTTATCCATATCGATCGTTTGTTTAAAAATGTATTTCGCCAATCCTTTGAAGGAGTACCAAGTGATTGGGAGGATATCTGTGAGCAAACACTAGAACATTTAAATACTAAAACGCTTCGTTATGAGGACATCACTCCTTATTTATATGTAAAGGATAAGCTTTCAGGTACTAAAGCTGACCATCTGATTCAGCATGTATTTGTAGATGAAGCTCAGGATTATTCACCCTTTCAATTTGAATATTTAAAGATGATGTACCCACAGGCGAGTATGACGATTTTAGGGGATGCCAATCAAGCGGTTTACGCTCAATCGCAGCACCAAAAGACGATGCTTGATCCTAGCTTGCATACTGGTAAGCAGCATCTGCTGATGTCCTTATCTAAAAGCTATCGTTCAACAAAAGAAATTGTTGAGTTTACTAAGGAGCTTTTACAATCAGATGAAATTGAAGCATTTAATCGTTCAGGAACGCTGCCAAGGATCGTTGAAGTGGACCAAAAAACGACTGTCTATACAACCGTAATAGATGAATCTAAGCGTTTAGTGGGAAATGGACATAAATCCGTAGCCATTATTACTAAGACCGCAAAAGAAGCTGCTGAGGTGTATGAATCGATTAAGGAAACCTTAGCCGTTCGACTGCTTACAACAGAATCTTATGAATTTGAGAAAGGTCTGCTGGTTGTCCCTTCCTATTTATCAAAAGGGATTGAGTTTGATGCTGTGATTATCCCGAATGCATCAGCAGAAGTGTATAAACAAGAGAGGGATCGTACCCTACTGTATACTGTTTGTACGAGAGCGATGCATGAATTAAATATCATTTCTTTTGGTGAGATGTCTCCATTCTTGCAAGGAATTTCAACGGATTTATTTCAGATAGAGCATGAAGTCAAATGACAAAGCAAACCGTTCTCATCACAGGAGCAAGCAGCGGATTCGGATATCTAACTGTTCTAGCATTCGCTAAAAAAGGCTACAGGGTTATTGCGACTATGCGTGACCTTTCTAACTCAGACGATCTAATAGAAGAAGCCAAGGGTCTAGGACTTCATGAGCAAATAAGCGTCATGCAGCTTGACGTAACCAATCAAACAGATATTGATCAAGTGAAACATAAACTTGATCAACAACAAATCATAATTGATGTGTTAATAAATAATGCCGGCTTTTGTCAGGGTGGCCCAGTTGAGCTCGTAGACATGGATAAATGGCGACAACAATTTGAAGCGAATGTGTTCGGAGTCATTGCTGTAACAAAGGCTTTCCTACCCGATATGCGAAAACGTCGATCAGGAAAAATAATTATGCTAAGTAGCATTAGTGGAAGATTTGGATTTCCGGCACTTGGTCCCTACACATCCTCTAAATTCGCATTAGAAGGTTTTAGTGAATCCTTACGGCTAGAGATGCTGCCTTTCGGTGTATATGTTAGCTTAGTCGAACCAGGGCCCTATCGAACAAAGATATGGGAGAAGGGGATGAAAGAGGCAGGAATAGATGGGGAGGAGGAGTGCTCTTCGTTTGTGCAGACCTTATTAGCGTCAGCGGCACACTCAGCTAGAAAATCAGGGGATCCAAAGAAGGTTGTTCAGCGTTTAGTAGCAATAGCAAACAAACCAAAGCCCAAGCTAAGGTATCCAATTGGTTTAAGCACCAGAGTCTTGATTATGGGCAAACTATTTCTACCGTGGAGTCTGATTGAATGGATGGTTCGATATAAATTGAAGATGTAATCCATAACGCTTCTAATAAAAGAAACCTAACAATGCTGTTCTCGTCATTGTTAGGTTTTTTGTAAGTCCCTATATCACCTTATGTAATCATTAAATTAGTTTTGCAAACCGCTCCTGAAGCTTTTTCGTTACAGGACCAATTGGCATCTGAGCATTAATCTGGCCTTTAAACTCAATAATAGGGGTGATTTCACTTGTGGTGCTGGTAATAAAGGCTTCTTCGGTATGGATCAGAACTTCTTTGGGAAAAGCTTCTTCAACGACTTTGATTCCAGCCTCGTGTGCAAGCTGAATCACGACTTGTCTTGTAATCCCATTTAAAATCAAATTTGTTGCTGGATGTGTATAGAGGATTCCATCATTCACTAAAAAGAGATTGGAGGAAGATCCTTCTGTTACTGTACCATCTCGGTGCATAATGGCTTCCTGACAATCAGCATCTGCTGCTTCACGTTTAGCCATAATATTACCTAGAAGGTTAACAGTTTTAATATCACAGCGTAACCAGCGAAGGTCATCTGTTACCCAAGCATGTATTCCTTTTGTTTGCATGCGAGCAGGTGCAGCCATTGTAAAGCCAGTTAGAACAACTTTTTCATCACGCGTATAAAGGTGGTTTCGTTCGGTCGCACCTCTCGAAACTTGAATATAAACCGTCCCGTCCTCTAACTGATTTTTTTCGATGAGTTCAGCCGTCAGCTTAGTAAGCTCATCGGTTGAAACAGAGAAATTCATGTCCAGTTTTTTTGCGCTTTCCATTAATCGCTTCCAATGGGCGTCTAGTTGAAAGGGCTTCGAATGATATACTCTAACCACTTCATACACGCCATCCCCAAAATGATAAGAGCGATCATTAGGTTGGATGGTAGCTTCATTTTCAGGTACAATCTCTAAGTTTTGAATGACGTATTTCATATTTAACCTCCAGCAAAGCGTTCTATTAATTCCATACAATCTGAACATGAACCACAGAAATTGTCAATCCTTTTAAGCAACAATCTGAACTTTGGAAGTGATGTTACCAGTAAGTTACAGTCGTTTAATCCGGCAAGATGTGCATCCTAGGAAAAGAAAGGATGTGCAATAATGAAAGCATTTTACCCTCAACTGGTCTATATTGAACCTGGAGCACTTGAATATCCACTAGGAAAACAATTAAAGGAAAAATTTGAGCGTGAAGGTGTTGAAATTAGAGAAACGACCTCTCACAATCAGGTGAGAAACATCCCAGGAAACAATGATTTTCAAAAATATCGTAATGCTAAATCAACGTTGGTGGTTGGTGTAAGAAAAACCTTAAAGTTTGATACCTCAAAGCCATCGGCTGAATATGCAATTCCTCTGGCAACGGGCTGTATGGGGCATTGCCACTATTGCTATCTCCAAACCACGCTTGGTGACAAGCCATATATCCGAACCTATGTAAATTTGGATGAGATCTTTGAATCGGCAGATCGATATATGATGGATCGAGCGCCAGAGCCTACAAGATTTGAAGCGGCATGTACATCGGACATTGTCGGGATTGATCACCTTACACATTCACTCAAAAAAACAATTGAACATATGGGGCAAACGGAATGGGGAAGACTACGATTTGTTACAAAGTATCATCATGTGGATCATTTACTTGATGCAAAGCATAATGGTAACACTCGCTTCCGTTTTAGTGTTAATTCAGACCATGTCATTAAACACTTTGAGCCAGGAACCTCATCGTTTCTGGAACGACTGGAGGCCGCTCAAAAGGTAGCTAAAGCTGATTATCCAATTGGTTTTATTGTTGCACCTATTGTATGGTACGAAGGCTGGGAGAAAGGATATTTGGAACTGTTTGAACGACTTGAGGCGATTCTACCCACATATGCAAAAAAAGATATGACGTTTGAGTTAATTCAACACCGTTTTACTAAGACGGCTAAACGAATTATTCAAAAACGTTATCCTAAATCAAAGCTTGAAATGAATGAGGATGAGCGTAAATATAAGTGGGGTAGATACGGACGAGGGAAATATGTCTATAAAGATGATGAGGCTGGTCAACTAAAGGAGACAATCAATACGTATATTGATAAATTCTTCCCAGAGGCGAAGTTAGAATACTTTACGTAACGTAACGATGTAATGTTTGCACTGTTTATTTAGGCGCAGATGTAGTAAAATAGATGGTGGTATTTTACTAATAGTTCGGATGCACACTTGCGTGCCTGTTCGTCGATAAAATGGAGGGAACCCTATGCCGACACCAAGCATGGAAGACTACCTAGAGCGTATCTATATACTAATTGAAGAGAAAGGCTATGCCCGAGTATCAGATATTGCGGAGGCGCTTGAGGTACATCCCTCTTCCGTCACAAAAATGGTTCAAAAACTTGATAAGAGTGAATATCTCGTCTATGAGCGTTACAGAGGCTTAGTTCTCACCGCGAAAGGGAACAAGATTGGAAAACGCCTGGTCTATCGACATGAATTATTAGAAGAATTTATGACGATTATCGGAGTCGATAAAGAGCATATCTATCAAGACGTGGAAGGAATTGAACATCATTTAAGCTGGGATGCAATTGACCGAATTGGGGATGTAGTCCAGTTCTTTAATGAGAAGCAAACTCGAATTGATGGGTTGCGTGAGGTTCAAAGAAAAAATGAAGAGACTAACCAATCATAAGTAAAGGTTGAAAAACACTCTGATTTAATCGGAGTGTTTTTTGCTTTGCTTAACGCTTTTTGTGTTGTACATATGACGCAGCCTTCATACATAACATGGTGAGGGGGAGGGGATTGGTGTGAAGATAGATACGGTGTTTGCAGGAGGAGGCGTCAAGGCATTTGCCTTTTTAGGTGCTCTGCAGGTATTAGAGGAAAGGGGCTTTACGTTTGAGAGGGTGGCTGGAACCAGTGCAGGTTCCATTGTTGCTGCTTTAGTTAAAGCGGGGTACTCGAGTGCGGATTTAACAACTATTCTTGATCAATTAGATGTTGAAGCCTTTAAAGATGAGCGACTCTCTTTTCTCCCGGTTACCGTCATTAAATGGTTACAGGTTTACTTTAAATTAGGACTGTATCGTGGAGATTCATTAGAGCAATGGATTCGCGATCTATTAAAAGAGAAAGGGATTGTTACATTTGGAGACTTGCCAGATCAGTCCTTAAGAGTGGTTGTATCTGATTTATCTAGAGGTCAGATGGTTGTGATACCAGATGATTTAGATAAGTACGGAATACGAGCGGAATCCTTTTCAGTTGCTAAAGCGATTCGTATGAGCTGTAGTATTCCTTATTTCTTTGAACCGGTGAAGCTCTATGATCGCGCAGGTCAATTTTCTTATATTGTAGACGGTGGATTATTAAGTAACTTTCCGATTTGGTTGTTTCGTGATGGCGAAAAAAAATCCTGGCGGCGTCCGGTGATTGGTTTGCAGCTCACTCCAAAAATAGCTGACCAACCTCCACATAAAATAAAAAATGCCGTTGATATGTATAAGGCCGTATTTGAAACCATGAGTAGAGCACACGATACACGACATATTGAAGATGAAGATGCTCAAAATGTTATTTTTATTCCTGTTACAGATGTAAAGGCGACCGACTTTGATTTATCAGATCTGCAAAAGCATGAACTGATGACGCTTGGGGAAGAGAAAACGAAGAAATTTCTTGGTAGATGGACCTACTAAAAAACCGCGCTTTTGAATAAGCACGGTTTTTTGTACATTAAAATGAAGCACGATCCTTCTTTTTAGGCTTTAGTTTATTTTTCTTTCCCTCAATGACTGTTAGGTTTGGTCCAGAACGTTTTTTTGGTACTTTCTTTAACGGCTTTTGATTTTGTTTCATCTGTTTAGTGGCTGGTTTAAATTTGCTTCGGTTTGGTGGACCTGCAGAGCGAACAGTACTTGTTCGTTTTGCCTTGCGAAGCTGAGCTTTGGTGGGACCGTCCTGAGACCGCATAAAAGGAACTCCATACTTGCGAGACAGGTAGAAGCGATACAGGAAATAAATCAAAACAGCAAAACCGGCAAACAACAGAATGGATTGCAGGACACGTACCGGGTTATTAATAACTGAGATAACAAAACCAAAGGCTGCTAATAAGATGATGATTGGAAAGGCAATTTGAAAGAATCGGCGCATTCTATTCACCTCCATGATGTCGTAAGCTATACGATGTCCGCTTTTATCGGGGTGGTATATGTCTCTTCCCTTTTTAACATCTCTTCAAAAGAAGCGATAGCCACTTCTGTCTGTTTATCACTAGGTTCTTTTGTGGTTAATAATTGCAATGCTAATCCCGGATAGCCTAACCATTTCAGAATTGGAATGTCTCTGAGGCGATTTGTTAGCTGTAATACTTCAAAAGATACGCCTAGAACAACAGGAATTAGAACAATACGTTGAATAACTCGTTCTAGGAGAGAATCAAAAGGAAGAAATAAATAGATTCCTACTCCTACAATGACTGTGAAAAGGATAAAGCTACTGCCGCATCGGTAATGAAGTCTTGAATGAGCCTGCACATTTTGCACGGTTAATGGAAGACCCGCTTCATAGGTATTAATTACTTTGTGTTCAGCACCGTGATACTGAAACACTCGACGGATTAACGGTGTAAACGACAGTAAATATATATAAGCTAGAAGCAGAATAAGCTTAAAACCGCCTTCAAGTAAATTTTGTGCCACGTGACCAGGAAATAGTGGGGTGAACAAATTAGCAATGAAGGTTGGAACTAGTGTAAATATCAGCTTACCAAAGATAAATGACAAAATGGCTACGGCGGCTACTCCGAGTATCATGGTTAGCTTTGAAGACTTTTCAGCGGGCTCTATGTTGTCATCCTCTGATGGATCAACATCATATCGATCCGTTGAAAAATTTAAATGCTTTGAGCCGTTAATGCTTGCTTCTACAATGCCGGCGATTCCTCTAACAAACGGAATTTTCTTTGCCTTGGTGATCCAGGCTGGCGTGTGTCGCTTAACTTCAAATGTATCTAATGTATCATCATTTCTACGTATCATAGATACAGTGGTGTGTCTTCCACCAAACATAACACCTTCAACAATGGCTTGACCACCATATATTGGCTTTGTTTCTTTTTCCATAGTACACCAACCTATTCTTCTACATTCTCTATACATATTATTCTACATTAAATGGTGAAATTCCTCTATGACAAATACTTGATCTTGTTCTTTAGGGACAGTGTCCAAGTGAGTGTATGTATAAATTCACCTGGGGACTTTTATGAGGCCACTAAAAAAGTCATGTAAGAATGAGCTAAGTGGCGCCGCTACAGGAGAACCCTACGCTTTCCGCGGGAACGGCCTCAGCCCTCGAAGCGGAAAACCACCACTTCGAT
>NZ_VLXZ01000219.1 GCF_007293315.1 Alkalicoccobacillus porphyridii | reverse complement strand
TGCATCTAATAGTATTCCTTATCTGACGCGTAAAGGGCAGATTCGCTACACCACTGCTATGGGGAAACCGACCAACGTTGGTGGTGATTCCTTACAACAACCCTTCTTCTGGACTGGTGAATTCTCATGGGGTTGGCTGAACAATGTATCCCTGTATGGTGGTTCAGTTTTAACAATCCGTGATTATCAATCTCTGGCTGCCGGCGTTGGTTTTAACCTTAACTCATTAGGTTCATTATCTTTTGATGTCACACGATCTGATGCTCAGTT
>NZ_VLXZ01000218.1 GCF_007293315.1 Alkalicoccobacillus porphyridii | reverse complement strand
CGCCGATCACCGCCCCGAACAAGACATGCGCGAGCATGGGTGGACCAAGGGCGCCACCAACCCGAAGCCCAGGCCGAAAAGGCCGGAGCCCGCCAGGGGAAAGGCCGTGACCATCACGCAAGAATAAGGGCTCTTCGTCGTTGGGTGTGGAATTTGCCCCCTGAGCTAGGCCAGGATATGACCTCCACTTGGACAGGAGGTACGACATGGACGGCACCCAGATTCTGGGCCTGGGCCTCGTCGACGTCCCGCTGTGCGTCCTGGCAGCCTC
>NZ_VLXZ01000217.1 GCF_007293315.1 Alkalicoccobacillus porphyridii | reverse complement strand
ATTCACAGGTGTTTTTTCCCATCCTGTGGTTCCCTTGGCGTTTTCTAGGTTTTTTCAGATAGTTGCATTTTTTAAAAAGCATCCTGAGTTCGATCTCAGTGTCTATCTGGGGCCTATTTCTGTCCCATATATGCCCCAAAAAAACTCCCCAACAGATAAGTGGTTTTTTCATGGATTTATGCGTAAAATCAAGAACGGCTGGAAATCATTCAATACACACACTATCGAAAAATTTACCAGCCAACCGCAGCACGTTCTTGCATAAGGCGTG
>NZ_VLXZ01000216.1 GCF_007293315.1 Alkalicoccobacillus porphyridii | reverse complement strand
TCGGCGCGGGCGTGGCAGGGGGATACAACCTGGCGTACAACGTGGCCGTTGTGCCGCCGATGAAGCTGAACCCAATCATCACCCGCGTGTTGTTTCCGGCATTTGCCAAAATTCAGGACGACACCGAAAAGCTGCGCGTTAACTTCTACAAGCTGCTGTCGGTAGTGGGGATTATCAACTTTCCGGCGCTGCTGGGGCTGATGGTGGTGTCGAATAACTGTGTACCGCTGGTCTTTGGTGAGAAGTGGAACAGCATTATTCCGGTGCTGCA
>NZ_VLXZ01000215.1 GCF_007293315.1 Alkalicoccobacillus porphyridii | reverse complement strand
GATGACCTACGAAGAGTTTTTCCGTGAGCGGCAGGACGCGCGCTACGGTGGAAAAGGCGGCGCGCGCTGCTGCTAAATTTGCATGTCAGGCTTTAAACGATTCCACTTTTTCGAACGCTGCACGTAACGCATCTGGTGTCAGCGTGACCGGCAGGTAATGAATGGATTCCACCGGACGTAAGGTGTGGGCAATGACTTTGTCGATCTCCGCCTGATTATTGATATCCACGTCCAGCTCCGCCAGCGTAGTCGGCAGATGAAAACGCTGATAC
>NZ_VLXZ01000214.1 GCF_007293315.1 Alkalicoccobacillus porphyridii | reverse complement strand
CGCGACATTGCCGAACAGTACAAACGCCGCCGTGATGTATTGGTTAAAGGGCTGCATGAAGCGGGCTGGATGGTTGAAATGCCGAAGGCTTCGATGTATGTCTGGGCGAAAATCCCGGAACCATATGCGGCCATGGGATCGCTGGAATTTGCCAAGAAGCTCCTTAACGAAGCGAAGGTTTGTGTCTCGCCGGGGATTGGCTTTGGCGACTATGGTGATACGCATGTTCGCTTTGCACTGATTGAAAACCGCGACCGTATTCGTCAGGCCATC
>NZ_VLXZ01000213.1 GCF_007293315.1 Alkalicoccobacillus porphyridii | reverse complement strand
CAGTTGCGCCGAGTCCACATAGGCCTGGCCGATGCGCAAGGCCTTGGGGGTCAGCCAGTACTCCCGGCTGTCAGTTTCGGCAAAGCCCTCGTGCACCAAGGTCAGCAGAAACCGCCGCACCGCACTGGGCGTAAGGCCAGATAACCTGGCCGCCTGCGGCACACTCAGGCGCGGCTGCTCGGCGCTGAACAGTTGCATCAGCGCCAGGCCTTTCTGCAAGCCCGCGATCAAGTCACGGGGATGGATGGCGGGTGTGTTCATGCATTCGACTCG
>NZ_VLXZ01000212.1 GCF_007293315.1 Alkalicoccobacillus porphyridii | reverse complement strand
ATAATAATAAGAGGGCAGCGACTATCAGTTCGATGAAGCGCATGCAGTAATTGCCCCGCCATCTCATCTCGCGTCCAGGCGCTGTCACGGCAGCCCTGTTCAGCCGCGTTATCGTCGGTAACGATCCATGCGGCCTTACCTTGCCAGGAAACAACGAGGCTTAAAGTAATCACACGGCGATGTTTATCTTTTTGCAGTTGCTGCGCCAGCCAGGTTTTTCCACTTCCAGCCTCACCCAACAAATAGCATAGACGCCAGGTTTGACGTTTCTCA
>NZ_VLXZ01000211.1 GCF_007293315.1 Alkalicoccobacillus porphyridii | reverse complement strand
TTTAACGCATAAAAAAGCAGAAAAAAAACCGTTGCTACGGTAATATGTTGCCCTTTCATCAACTAACTGATTTCGATTTATGCCACAAATTTCCCGCTACAGTGCTGAACAGGTTGAACAATTGCTCGCAGAGCTGCTCAACGTACTGGAAAAACATAAGGCTCCGACCGACCTTTCCCTGATGGTGTTAGGCAACATGGTCACTAACCTTATCAACACCAGCATTGCCCCGGCCCAACGCCAGGCAATTGCCAACTCTTTTGCCCGCGCCTT
>NZ_VLXZ01000210.1 GCF_007293315.1 Alkalicoccobacillus porphyridii | reverse complement strand
CTCAACGCTTCGGATAACTTCCTGTTATCCGAAACATATCACTCACTTTGGTGATTTCACCGTAACTGTCTATAATTAATGAGGCGGTGGTTAACACTACCGCTTCGTTGTCTGGACAATCGTTCCTTTGTAATAGGTCCGAATCACAATGGAAGGTTCAAGAATGAAATACCGCATCGCTTTAGCTGTTTCTCTTTTTGCTCTTAGTCCTGGTAGTTATGCCACTACCCTGTGTCAGGAAAAGGAGCAAAATATCCTTAAGGAGATCAGCTA
>NZ_VLXZ01000020.1 GCF_007293315.1 Alkalicoccobacillus porphyridii | reverse complement strand
TAAGTCCGGTACAATACCGAACTCAAACCAGCCAAACAACTGCATAACAAAAACTCTAACTTTTAGGGGTCACTACCGTTCCGCGCATTCTCGATTTTTTCGAGCACAGGCTATGTAAAATCGCGCATTAGCGGTAGCGGAGATGATGCGAGAGGCGGCGCCCAGTGTAACCCATCTGCGCGCACATTTTAATCAAGATCGCGCATTTAAAGTGAAGTTCCGCGCATTCTCAATTTTTCCGAGCGCAGGCTATGCAAAATCGCGCATCAGCTAACCACGGGGAATTTCAGACGGAGCGAGATCCTCAGTCGAATGAATAATTCATCTTGATTTTCAGGCGTCGACTTGATATAATTCTACCGTGCGTGAAGAAACTCTGTTTCGAAGAGATTCAGGGCAAAAGGGAGATGAAAGATTATGAAACAGGATATCCATCCTAATTACCAAAAGGTTGTCTTTTTAGACACAAGCACAGGCTTCAAATTTTTGAGTGGTTCTACAAAAGGATCTGCTGAAACAATTGAATGGGAAGATGGTAACACTTACCCACTTCTTAAAGTTGAGATCAGCTCTGATTCTCACCCGTTCTACACTGGTAAGCAGAAGCTTAACGATGTGGGCGGACGTGTTGACCGTTTCAAAAAGAAATACAACCTATAAGAAATATAGCGGGCAGGTTTCTTGCCTGCTTTTTTTCTGTCTATACATATGAGTGACAATAAAAACAAAGTCTATACATGTCTAAAAAAGTGCGGTATCGTATCATAAAAGGAAGAGTTAGGTGGGAACACATGTCGAATCATAATCATGAAGGTCAACTAGAAGTGATATGCGGAGGAATGTTCTCGGGTAAAAGTGAGGAGCTCATTCGTCGTGTGCGTCGTGTGGGATTCGGTAAATTGAAGGCTCAGGTGTTTAAGCCTCTACTGGATAACCGTTATAGTGTAGAAGAGGTTGTGTCCCACAATGGAAACAAGGTCTGGGCAGAACCCGTTTCAAAAGCTTCCGAATTGCTTGAGGCTGTGGATGAAGACACCTCGGTTGTAGCGATTGACGAAGTACAGTTCTTTGATGAGGACATTATCTCAGTCGCCAGCCAGCTTGCTGATGCAGGGAAACGTGTCATTTGTGCCGGGTTGGATCTTGATTTTCGTGGAGAGCCGTTTGGTCCCACTATGAGACTGATGGCGATTGCGGAGCAGGTCACAAAGCTTCAAGCAGTATGCGCGTGTTGTTCTGGTTCAGCCAGTCGAACTCAGCGATTAATTAATGGAGAACCCGCCTCTTATCATGATCCAGTCATATTAGTAGGGGCGTCTGAATCATATGAACCAAGATGTCGAAGCTGCCACAGTGTGCCAGATGTTCCGTCTACTTTTCATCCCGAGCCTGAAGAAACACATTCTACTTGATATGTATCATGCAAATCCAGAGTCCAAGTGACCTGGATTTTTTTGTTGTGGAAAGAATTAAGAAAAATTCTATTATGACATTATTGGAAAAACCTATTTATTGCATTAATTATATTGGTTTAGTATGTTATAAAAGAAGAGTAGATAATAGTACATAAGAGGAGGAAGAGATGAATCTTCAATTTGATCATGTTATTCATTATGTAGACGCACCAAAAGAAGTGCAAAATGACTTAAATCAACAGGGATTTCATTGTGTATACGGGGGGCGACACGAACAACGTGGCTCATATAACACGTTGCTTCATTTTGGTTTAAGTTATATTGAGTACCTTGGTATTGACGATTTTGAAAAATTTAAAGAAGCAGGAGCACAGGATGTCACATACAGTCCATTTTCCACGATCGCATCAGATTCCTTTAAAGAAGGCTTTGCAAAAATCTGCATTCGTACTACGCATCTGGAAGAGTTGGCTGAAACATTTAAAGCAAAAGGCTTAAACGTAAATGGTCCTGTTCCACTTAGTCGCAGGCAACCTGATGGAAAGCTATTAGAATGGTCATTGTTATTTGTTGGAGATGAGAATTCAGATCTTCCGCTACCATTTTTTATTGATTGGCATCAAAGTGATGAACAACGAGAACAAAGCTTACGAAATAGTGGAGTTATTGCAAACAACGCCAATCAGCATCTACAAATACAGCAAATAGATATGGCGGTAAGGGACGTAAAAGAAACCGCCCGTAATTGGAGCGAATGGTTTGAACTAGATCTCTCGGATGTAGAGTACGATGAGGACCTCCATGCCAATGTTCAAACGCTTCATTTGCCAGGTGTTCACGTTCGTTTTGCTGAACCGGTTCAAGATGGTAAGGCCAAGCAGGTGCTTAGTGATCGCGGGGAACGGCCATTTCAATTACATCTAAAAGGGTCAGACCAAGAAGATCAATGGTTATTACATGATGGGTACTACAAATTTATATAAAGAGATTAGGGAGTGGAGAGATGAAAAAAAGATATATACTTGCCTCATTGGTTGCCGTTTCTGCAGTAGGATTAACTGCATGTAATTCAGGATCAGAAGCTGAGGATACCATTCGTATTGGCTTTCAGACAGGGAACACTTTAAATGTTCTGAAGGAGAGTGGATTTCTGGAGGAGCGTATCGAGGAGGATGAACTCGATGTCAACATAGAATGGATTGAATTTGATCAAGGCGGAGCTGTTATGGAAGCTCTCGCTACAAATAATATTGACTATGGGAATGCCGCAGATGGGCCAGGGATTTTTGCTCAAGCCCAAGATCGAGACATCGTGTATGTAGGGGCTAGTCTTCCCCATGAAGAAGGTGTCGGAATTATGGTTAAAGAAGGTTCTGATATTGAAACTCCCGCTGATTTAGAAGGAAAAAGCATTGCAGCCTTAGAGGGTGGGAACCATCACTATCTTGCTATTCTAGCATTAGAAGCAGAGGGATTAGACGTGGACGATGTAGACTTCCGCTATATGGGGGACGCCTCACAAGGACGAGCTGCCTTAGAAACAGACGAAGTAGACGCTTTGGCTTCGTGGGACCCGTTTTTTGCTGGGGTTGAACATTCATTAGATGTAAGAACACTTAATCACAATGTAGAGGATTATCCTAATCGTACATTCTACTTTTCAACACCTCGTTTTACTGAGGAATCCCCCGAATTGGTTCAACTTTTGTTAGAAGAAACGAACCGTTCTGATCAATGGGCAAATGAAAATCCTGATGAAGTCGCCGAGTTATTATCAACCATTATCGGAATTGATAAAGAGGTCCTTGATACGGTCGTGAACCGCAGAATATATGGTGTAGAGAATATTAATGAGGACATTATAGCTGCTCAGCAAAAACAAGCGGATGACTATTTACGTGTTGGTTTAATCGAAAACGAGTTAGACGTATCCGAAATCATGCCAGTAGATGCGCCGTGGGCAACAGATAATATTGAATAGTTTAGTAGGTGAAGACAATGAATAAAACATTACAAACACAAATACTGCCGTGGGTGCTACCGTTGCTATTGCTAGTGACGTGGCAGGTTATCGCTTCTGTTGAGCTGGTATCTTCTAGCCTGTTCCCGCCACCTACAACAGTACTATCCTCATTTTGGTCCCTGGTTACCACGGGTGTTCTTTTTACACATATGCAAATTAGCCTTTATCGTGCATTTTTAGGACTTTTAATTGGTGGCATGATCGGACTCGTGTTAGGTATTTTAAATGGATGGTCGAAAGTTTCCTTTTTTACCTTTGATACAAGTATACAAATGGTCAGGAATATTCCCCACTTAGCATTACTACCGCTTGCGATTGTATGGTTAGGTATTGGAGAAACCTCTAAGATTTTTTTGGTGGCGTTAGGGGTCATGTTCCCGATTTATATTAATACATTACATGGAATTCGTGGAATTGATCCTGGATACGTGGAAATGGGGAAGATGTATGGTCTTAGAGGCTGGCAGCTTTTTAGACATATCTATTTACCTGGAGCCTTGCCATCTATTTTTGTTGGGTTTCGCTACGCACTAGGTGTGATGTGGCTGACATTAATTGTAGCAGAAACAATTGCTACAAGTGATGGATTAGGGTACCTTGCGATGAATGCAAGACAATTTATGCAGACAGAGGTTATCATCGTCACGGTGATTATCTATGCATTTTTAGGGAAATTAGCTGATGTCATAGCTCAGGCTGGTGAACAAAAAGCTTTGCGCTGGCATCCTAATTATCGTAAATAGGAGAGTTGCAAAATGAGTGAGGCTGTCAAAGTCGGAGTAGAAATTGAAATAAAAGAGCTCTATAAATCATTTGATCATAAAGAAGTTCTTAAGAATATTAATCTGACCGTAAAAAGAGGTCAATTTGTAGCAATTGTCGGAAAAAGCGGAAGTGGGAAAAGCACGCTGTTACGCTTAACTGCCGGGTTGGAAAAAGCAGAATCCGGAACATTACTGTTTAATGAACAAGAGATAAAACAGTCACAAGCCAATGTGACCATGATGTATCAGGATTCACGTTTGTTACCATGGAAAAAAGTAATGGATAATGTAGTTCTCGGACTAAAAAGTAATAAAAAGCAGGACGCGAATAAGGCGCTTGATGCAGTGGGACTAACTGAATTTGCCAATGTTTGGCCAGCCACTTTATCCGGTGGTCAAAAGCAGCGAGTGGCCCTAGCGAGAGCACTTATTCGTCATCCTGATCTTATGATGCTTGACGAACCACTTAGTGCATTAGATGCTTTAACAAGAAATGAAATGCAAGATCTCATTGAACAAATTTGGATGGAGAATGAGTTCACTGCCTTGCTTGTTACACATGATGTACGAGAGGCCGTTAAATTAGCGGACCGTATTATTTTATTAGAAGATGGCACCATTACATTGGATATTGAGAACCATGCGGAAAGACCTCGTACGACTACGGATCCTCAGATTATTGACATTGAAGAGCAAATCTTATCAAGAATTATGGAAGAAGAAAAAAACACCTGAGAAGTAAGTATACCCAGCACACCTAAAAGTAGGTGTGCTGGGTAACTTTACGTTTATCTCCTTCTCGCCGTCTGCTGTAATGGATCCCAGACGCTGTTGTAGGGAGGGGCGTAGGATAAGTCGAGATTCTCGATTTCTTCCATGGTCACGTAAAAATATAAAGCCGTTGCCAGAACATCAACACGTTTATCGACACCTGTTTTGCCAATAAATTGTCCACCAAGCACTTGCTCGTTATCTCCATGATAAACCAAAAGGCAGTGTAAGCGTTCGGCATTGGGATGGTAGGCCGCACTTGTAGAGGTTTCGGTTTCAGACACGGCACAAGGGAAGCCGAGGTCCGTAGCTTCTGCTGTATTTAAGCCGGTTCTGGCAAGGGTTAAATCAAAAAACTGCATAATAGCTGTGCCTACCACACCCTGAAAAGGTCGGGCCAAGCCAATCATATTTAAGCCTGCCAATCGACCTTGCTTGTTCGCATGGGTGCCAAGAGGAAGAAAGTCATCCTTCTGTTTTAATCTGTGATACTGTGTGGCGCAATCTCCAGCTGCATAAATGTCGGGTATATTTGTCTCTAAGTACGCATTAACCTTTATCGCTTTCCTATCAGACAGATGAAGGCCACTACCTTGAAGGAAATTTGTATTTGGTGTAACTCCTACGGCAACAAGAACCAGATCTGTATCAAGGCTTTGTCGATTGGTTTTTACTTTGGCTACATTCCCATCTTGATCGCCTTCAAAGCTTGTCACTTCTTCACCGAGCAATAGTTCGACCCCATGCTTTTTTGCTTCATCTTCTATCAATGTAGACATTTGTTTCTCAAAACCGGCTCCGAGGAGTTCCGAGCGATTAATGATCGTCACCTTTTTATTGAGTAGTACCAGGTTTTCGGCCACTTCTAAACCGATGTAGCCGCCACCGACAATGGTTACGTGCTTTACTTCATCCGTTAAGTTCTCCATAATTTGCTGTGCATCCGGAATCGTTTTTAATGTATGTATTCGTCCAAGGCTGCCCCCACCCCAATCAGATGGAACAATCGGGCGAGCACCTGTAGCAATTAAAAGCTTATCGTAAGGGACGGTAAAGTGATCGCCGCTTACTGTTTTTTTCTTCGTATCTATACTTGTAACGGTGTGCTCCACCCGCGCATCAATGCCATGCTTCTCTCGAAATGTTTGTACGTCTCGGGCCACCAGCTGTTCCTCATCTTCAACAACCCCACTTAATAAATAGGGCAGACCACATTGGGCATAAGAATAGTAATTCCCGCTTTCGAGGACCGTGACATTCGCTCCTTTGTCGTTCCGAACAATTTGCATCGCAGCGCTCATACCGGCTGCATCGCCACCAATGATAACATAATCCATAAATAACACCTCGTTTAACTTAATTCATATTCATCTAAGGTTTCCCCAGCTGCTTCTTTTTGAAACGGTAAAAAATTGACTTTGATTGACGAACGGTAGTAGCTTTCGTATGATTATATCAGTCTTTTTAAGGATTCGGGAGGGCTTGAATTCATGCTCGTTGTGAGGAAAGTATTAAATAATAATGTATTGGTCGCCGCACATCCCGATTATGATGAGGTTGTGTTGATTGGCAAGGGCTTAGGCTTTGGCAAAATGCCGGGTGATGAGGTTGGGCGTGAACAAGCGGAGAAGTTCTTTGTTCTAAAAGAGGAGTCAGAACAAAAGCAGTATCGCCACTTGATGCAATATATAGATGAAACATTTCTTAGTGTCATGAATGATGTGATGGAAATGATTGAAGATAAGCTTCACACACGTTTATATGAGCATATTCATGTGGCGTTAACAGATCACTTATTTTACGCCATCAAACGAATAAAGCAGGGGCAGGGAATTACTAATCCCTTTTTAAAGGAAACCGAGCTTGCCTATCCAAAGGAATTCAAAGTAGCGTCGGATATTCGAGAGTACTTGTTTGAGAAGCTGAATGTGCGCTTACCGGATAGTGAAATTGGCTTTATTACACTTCATATTCATAGCGGAATATCCAATCGTAGCCTTCAAGATGTGAATGCGCACACACGATTAATTGCTCAATTGGTAGAAATTATTGAAGAGCGCCTGCAAATTACCGTGGATCGTTCAGAAATCAATTACCTGAGACTAGTCCGCCACCTTCATTTTGCGATCGAACGGGTGGAGACGGAACAATTTCTCGATCCGATGGAAGCGCTTAAGGATGTATTGCAAAAGGAGTATCCCGTGTGCTATACTTTGTCATGGAATCTAATAAAGGTGATGCAGCAATCTCTTAAGAAGCAAATTCCTGAGGGAGAAGCCGTCTATTTGACGCTTCATTTGCAACGCCTCACACAATCATAAATCTATCGTTTTCTTGAACGTGTTACTGGTGATGCAGGCATGAGAGAAAGAAAACGTTCGTATGTCCCATTGGAGGAGTCTATCCTTTTTGGCCGCGAGCGTTCTTTCCCTCATGCCTTTTTTGTGTGGATTTATCATGATTATAGGAGGTTTTAGCTATGTTTAAAGAAGCTTTTGGAGTATTACAACGGATGGGACGAGCTCTCATGCTACCGGTTGCGCTCTTACCAGCGGCCGGAATCCTACTCGCATTTGGAGATGCCATGCAAAATCCGGACATCCTAAATGCGATGCCGTTTTTAGCAAACGATGTCTTTGCGATGATTTCAACATTAATGCTAGAGACAGGGGATATTGTCTTTGCAAACCTACCCTTACTCTTTGCGGTTGGGGTGGCCATCGGATTATCAAATGGTGATGGAGTCGCAGGACTTGCTGCGATCATTGGGTTTCTCATCATTAATGTAACGATGGGGACCATGGGTGGCATTACGCCGGATATGGTTGCGGAGGATCCTGCTTATGCAAACGTCTTAGGAATCTCAACCCTATCAACCGGTGTATTTGGCGGGGTTATTGCAGGGCTGTTGGCCTCATTCACCTTTAACAAATACTATAATATTAATCTACCGCAATACTTGGGCTTTTTTGCTGGTAAACGTTTTGTGCCAATTGCTACAGCATTTTTTGCGATTTTTGTCGGAGTTGCATTGCATTTTGTTTGGCCGTTTATTCAAACAGGTCTTAACTCCTTCTCATATTTTATGACAGAAGCAAGCCCTGCACTTAGCGTCTACATCTTTGGTGTCATTGAACGCGCATTGATTCCATTTGGCTTGCATCATATTTTTTATTCGCCATTCTGGTTTGAATTCGGGACGTACACCACGGCTGCCGGTGAGATGGTACGAGGTGACCAAGCTATGTTCTTCGCCCAGATACGTGACGGCGTAGAACCAACAGCCGGAGCATTTATGGTTGGGAAGTTTCCATTTATGATGTTTGGTCTTCCGGCCGCAGCACTTGCGATCTATCACTGTGCGAAACCACAGCACAAAAAAGTAGTAGCTGGTCTAATGGGTTCTGCAGCGCTTACCGCGTTTTTAACAGGAATCACTGAACCACTTGAATTTAGCTTCTTATTTGTAGCACCAATTTTATTTGTAATTCACACCTTAATTGCGGGTCTTTCCTTTTTACTCATGTTCCTACTTGATGTAAAAATCGGAATGAGCTTCTCAGGAGGAGTCATCGATTTCCTTTTATATGGCGTACTACCTAACCGCACAGAGTGGTGGTGGGTCATCATCGTAGGTCTTGGCTTCTCTGTCATTTACTACGTGCTCTTCCGCTTTGCCATTCTGAAGTTTAATCTGATGACACCAGGACGCGAGGAAGAAGAAGAGTCTGAGGAAGGCGCGGGAGGGTCCAGTGCCGTGGGCGACCTTCCATATGAAGTTCTGACAGCTCTAGGTAATAAAGAAAACATTAGCAATTTGGATGCTTGCATCACACGTCTACGTGTATCCGTGAAAGATGTAGACCAAGTAAACAAAGCTCGCCTGAAAAAGCTGGGAGCCTCTGGCGTTATGCAGGTTGGTCAAAACATCCAAGCCATATTCGGCCCGAAATCAGATCAGCTTAAAGGGCAAATTCAGGATATTATCAGTGGAAAAACACCTTCCCCAATAGCAGAGGTGGATGTGGAGTCGGTCGCTGTTTCAGGTGACGGAGATTTGAATTTCACTCTACCAATTAAAGGCGAGATCCTTCCAATTACCGACGTCCCAGACAAGGTATTTGCCGGAAAAATGATGGGAGACGGCTTTGCTATAAAACCAACAGAGGGCATCGTGCACTCGCCAGTCACCGGAACCATCGTCAACTTTTTCCCGACAAAGCATGCCTTAGGAATCGTTGATGAAACAGGAAGAGAAATCTTGCTCCATGTCGGCATCGACACGGTTCACCTAAACGGAGAAGGCTTTGAAGCGTTGGTTGAACAAGGAGATCAAGTCGAACAAGGGCAAGAACTGCTTCGCTTCGATTTGGATGTAATTGGAGAAAAAGCAGCATCTATCATTACACCAATCGTCTTTACCAATTTGGCTGAGGGAGAATTCATTCAGCTTTTGCAAACTGGTGAAACAGACATCGGAACAGAGCATGTGATGATGATAAAAAAAGCAGAATAAGGTGAGGCTAGCCGCGAGTGTCTGAGGATGCTCGCGGTTTTTTGTTTGGGATTACTGACGGGAATGAAGCCGGACATAAGTTAAGCCATCTAATAGTGTTGATGGATTGAAAGTGGAGCGATAGCCAGCTGAATAGGAGCGATGGAGTGGAAAGTGAAACGATAGATAGCCGGATTGAAACGATAGACCTCAAAGTGAAACGATGGACAGCCGGATTGAAACGATAGACCTCAAAGTGAAACGATGGACAGCCGGATTGAAACGATAGAGTCCAAAGTGAAACGATGGATAGCGGAATTGAAACGATGGAACACAAAGTGAAACGATAGACCCCAAAAGTAAACAGTTAGCCCCGAGTAATGCTCGACACCAAGCCCTTCCTGCCCCAAGTTCATTTGTCCAACGATAAAAAATCGGGTAAGGTAGATATAAAGAGATCACATCAGATTAATTCCATGGTTAAACACATGTTCCATCGTAATAGGAGGATATATAAATTCGTACGGACTCAAAAAGACCAAGCGTCAGATAAGAGGGGGAGGTACATATATTATGGTTAGCGATAGAGTCAGTCAGATATTGATGTTTGCTTGGATGTTTATTGTCGTTTATGTGATTACTGCACATTTATTTTTAGCAGCTTTCTTGAGTGTGGTTATTATGCTTAGTCGGTTATTTGGGCAAAAATATAGAACGGAGGGCGAGCGTCACTCAGCTGAGAAACGCTACAAGCAGTCAAAGTGGTTGCCTGTGTTTTCTGTGGTTCTGCTCCTTGTGCTTGGCATGTTTACGACGATTTCTGTATGGAGAATGGTTGTTGTCGGTGGGTTATTTCTGGTGCTTACGGTGTTTGAACTTGTCGACTCCTATCTTTGGTACAAAAAAGAGACGGCAAACGCTTGACCCTGCAGTGTCACGTTGACCGTGATGCGCCTATATACTATACTTAGAACGTTATGCAAAGAACGGCTATTATGTTATGAGGTGAAGACATGTTTGATCGTTTACAGTCCATCGAGGACAGATATGATCGGTTAAATGAACTATTAAGTGATCCGGATATTATAAGTGATACAAAACGACTTCGCGAGTATTCCAAAGAGCAGTCTGGTATTGAAGAGACGGTTCAGGCGTATCGTGAGTATAAAGAAGTGGATGCTCAGCTGAAGGACGCTAAAGTGATGCTTGAGGATAAGCTGGATGATGAGATGTATGCAATGGTGAAGGAAGAGATTTCTGAACTAACGTCTCAAATCACCGAGCTTGAAGATCGCTTACGCATTCTCCTCCTTCCAAAGGATCCGAATGATGACAAGAACGTTATTGTTGAGATTCGTGGAGCAGCTGGAGGAGACGAGGCTCAGCTTTTTGCTGGGGATCTCTACAAAATGTACCACCGTTTTGCTGAGGCTCAAGGCTGGAAGATTGAAGTGATGGAAGCGACAACGACAGAACTTGGTGGCTATAAAGAAATTATTTTTATGGTTAATGGTGCTGGTGCGTATTCCAAACTAAAATACGAAAATGGTGCTCATCGTGTGCAACGCGTTCCTTCAACGGAATCTGGCGGGCGTATTCATACATCTACAGCTACTGTGGCAGTGCTGCCTGAGGCTGAAGAGGTTGAGGTTGAAATCCATGAGAAGGATATTCGTGTGGATACCTTTGCTTCCAGCGGACCAGGCGGACAAAGTGTTAACACGACCATGTCTGCTGTTCGTTTAACACATATGCCGACAAGTACCGTGGTATCAATGCAGGATGAGAAGTCACAGATAAAAAATAAAGAAAAAGCGATGAAGATTTTACGTGCACGTGTGTTTGATAAAATCAATCGTGAAATTCAAGCTGAATACGATGAAACGCGGAAGACGGCTGTAGGAACAGGGGACCGTTCGGAACGTATTCGTACGTATAATTTCCCGCAAAGCCGTGTTACGGATCACCGGATTGGATTAACTCTGCAAAAGCTTGAGCAAATCCTTCAAGGCAAGCTGGATGAAATTATAGATACACTTATTATGGAAGAGCAGTCTGAGCTTATGCAAAGGGCTGAAGATTAAGATGAGTCAAGTTCGAACCATACATGAAGCCCTCCGCTGGGCTTCTTCTTTTTTAGAAGAACGTCAAGGGGAGACAATGGCAGGAGAGTGGCTATTGCGCCACCATTTAAACGTAGAAAGAGCGGGGTTGTTTGCAAGATTCCACGATCCAATTGAACCAGCTATATGGACAGCTTATCAAGAGGACGTCCACAAGCTTGCAGATGGAGTTCCTGTCCAGCATCTAATTGGCTATGAGGAGTTTTTTGGTCGTCGTTTCAATGTGTCTGGGCATGTGCTGATCCCTAGGCCGGAGACAGAGGAGCTTATTATCGCTGTCTTGGAACGGCGCAAAGCCATATTTAGTGATCGCCACGTAAAGGTTGTTGATGTTGGCACAGGCAGTGGAATCATTGCTACTACGCTCAGCTTAGAGGATGAGGCCCTCTCCGTATCAGCCACAGATCTATCTCCCGATGCATTAAAGATGGCCAAACAGAATGCGAATACACACCAAGCCAGCATTACCTTTTACCAAGGGGATTTACTAAAACCGTTGATCGATAACCAGGAAACATTCGACATCATCGTCTCTAACCCACCCTACATTCCAGAAGGGGAAAGAGAAACGCTTGCTGTTCACGTACGTGAGCATGAACCGGAGCTAGCGCTTTTTGCGGGAGAGGATGGACTTGCGTGCTACCGTCAGCTAATCGCCCAGCTTAAAGATGTGGTAAAACCTGTTGCGATTGTTGCCTTTGAGGTAGGAGCAGGTCAAGGAGAGACGGTCAGACACATGCTTCAACAGGCATTCCCTTCTACACAAACCGAGGTTCGATACGACATCAATCAGAAGGATCGAATAGTATTGGCCTACGGAGAATTTGTCGAAGAGTTATAGGTTTAGCTTGGACCCTTCCCGCCCACAATAGGTAGGGAAGGGATGGTGCTGGGGATGAAACCACAAGCTATTATATATCTATTATTCTCTTTTTTTGTATTAATTATGAGCTGGGAAGATCAGGGGAATCAAGCGGTTGCGGCGTTCCATCAAGAGGTCAGTCAGGAGGACGCCATTCGCCTGCGTATTCTAGCAAACAGTGATTCAATTAGCGATCAAAAGCTAAAACGCGAGATTCGAGATCAAGTGAATACATCCATTACCGAATGGGTGCAGGATATAGATTCTAAGCAAGAGGCTATGACGGTGATCGAATCCCGATTAGAAGAAATTGAACAGATTGTGGCCACTGAGCTACAAAAACGTGGGATTCAACAATCCTACGAGGTTGGCTTTGACCAGGTTGATTTTCCAACAAAGCTTTATGGCAATCTAGTGTATCCAGCCGGTGATTATCAAGCCGTTTTGATTACACTGGGTGAAGGCTTAGGAGAGAACTGGTGGTGCGTTCTATTTCCCCCTCTTTGTTTTATTGATATGGAGCAAAGCGAAGCCGTATCAACAGAAGCTGAAGCAGCAGAACTGGAAGAAGAGCCAGAGGTCGAGGTTTCCTTTTTCTTTGTTGAATTCTTCCAAGGCGTATTTGATTTCTTGTTTAGGGCAGATTCAACCAGCTTAGAGTAAAAATTAGTCATACGTAAGACAAGCCCTGCATAGGATGGAGCAAACCATGCTAAAGGGGGGGATTCGTTTGACGATGGTATTTAGACAAGCTCAGGATCGCGATCTTTTATATATTCAAAAAATGCTAGCAAAAGCAGGGATGAAAGAGGAAGATGTACGAAATATTACCCGCTTTTTTCTTGTGGCAGAAACCATTCATAACGATATTGTAGGCATTATTGGGCTAGAACCAGTGGGAGAGTACGGGTTGCTGCGGTCGCTTGTATTAGAGGCTGGGGCTTTTACCCCGGCAAAAGGATTAGGATTTTTAGAAGCAGCCTTAGCCTATGGACGAAAGCTGGAGCTAAAGGAAGTCTTTTTACTGACCAAGCAGGCTGGGGCATTTTTTACTCAGTTAGATTTTAAACAAGTGGAGCCAGAAGAAGTGCCAATTGAAATAAAACGATTATCACATTTCCAGCAATTTGAGGGTCAGGATGTTTCGATTTTTGCCTGTGCATTACTTGAGCAACCATGTGAATAAATCATCGAAGTGACAGGCTTATCTACAGGTTATCCACAGGTGTGGGTAACCTGCTTTTTAGTATGCGAACGGGTGTACTTATATGAATGATGCTACGAAATTAGTAGCGTGAAAACCCTGTCATATCAGTCAATATGCCGATTTTTCCGACAATGTTGACAAATGCAAAGATGAATCTCAAAATAAGGAGGATAGGAGCTGTGATATGAGTTATATACAGACAAAGCGATGGAACGTGAATAAGTCAAATAATCAAAAAAATTACCGAGAAAATATTGCTGAGGCTGCTCTGTGGTTGAAAGCGGGGAAAGTTGTAGCGTTTCCAACAGAGACGGTTTATGGTCTAGGTGGAAATATTATGGATGATGATGCGGTGAAGGCTATTTTTCAAGCAAAAGGTAGACCCAACGACAATCCGCTTATTGTACATATTGCTAGACGAGAACAGCTAAATGCATTGGTTTCCGAAATTCCGCCTGCAGCTAAGGAATTAATGGACGCCTATTGGCCAGGCCCTCTGACCCTCATTTTTAAGGCTAGTAAAAATGTGTCTGCCGCTGTAACAGCAGGATTAGAAACAGTGGCCGTTCGGATGCCCGCCCACCCGGTGGCGTACGATTTGCTCCTTGAAGCAGACGTACCTGTTGCCGCACCAAGCGCTAATCTATCTGGCAGACCAAGTCCAACGACGGCCGACCATGTTTGGGACGATTTAGAGGGGAGAATAGCGGGTGTGTTGGATGGAGGCACAACCGGAGTAGGCTTAGAATCGACCGTGCTTGATGTGAGCGGTGAGAGCCCAGTGATTTATCGCCCAGGCGGTTTAACCTTTGAGCAAATCGCTGAAATTGTGGGGCACGTAGAGGTGGATCCAGCCTTACTCTCGGAATCCGAAACACCTAAATCCCCAGGCATGAAGTATACGCACTACGCTCCAAAAGGAAGCTTAACGCTCGTGCGCGATAATAACGACATTCCGGAATTAGTCGCACAAGCTCGCAACGAAGGACATCGGGTAGGAGTATTAACCACGGAACAGCGCAAGCAAAGCTATGACTGCGACTTCGCATTTGCGTGCGGCTCAGATGATGACCTCTTATCAACCGCAGCCCAACTATATACCGGCCTGCGACAATTTGACACAGAGCAAATCGATGTCATCTACTCAGAGGTATTTCCAGAGCACGGAGTAGGCATCGCCATCATGAACCGCCTCCGCAAAGCCGCTGGAGGACGGATTGTGTAAGGAAACAAGTCAGCTAAAGCTGGCTTGTTTTTTTATGTAAATGTAAGGGAGTTGAGGTAGAGGAGAGGAGGAATCGGCGTGAAGCTCTTGAAAGCGGCGGGAGGAGCAGATATCGGGAAAGAGGAACGGATATCGGGGAAGAGGAGCAGATATCGGGGAAGAGCCGGCGATATCGGGAAAGAGAAGCAGATATCGGGAAAGAGGAACGGATATCGAGAAAGAGGAGCAGATATCGGGAAAGAGGAACGGATATCGGGAAAGAGAAGCGAATATCGGGAATCAGAAGGTGATATCGGGAAATAGCAACCAATATCATAAATAAAAGGCACTAACTTTACAAAAGGTTCCGATAGTAAGTAATTCATGCTTGGACTTTTTTCTGGTCGCATTTCTAAACGTGTCGGGCATCCTGCCAATACTCTGTACTGCGCTTTTTTAAAGATCTCTTTACCCGTCTCCTCCAACATAGGTTGTCTATTTTCTCTTGGACGTGCATACATTCAAATAGCACGTTCGGGGAGTGGGTAAACAGTGAGTGAACTTGTGACGATATTAATAATGGCGGGAGCTTTAGGCATGGATGCGTTTTCTGTGACGTTAGGCATGGGTATGCTGGGGCTTCGCGGACAGCAAATTTTTCGGATTGGTTTAACGATTGGTCTGTTCCACGTTGCGATGCCGCTTTTGGGTATGGCGTGTGGGAAGTGGCTGTCTCTCTATTTTGATATGGTAGCCATTTATATTGGTGGTGGGCTTTTGCTCCTCATTGGTTTACAGATGATTCTTTCGGCGTTTTCAACGGAGGAGCATTCCTTTTTGAAGCCGGTGGGTTGGGGTCTTGCGGCGTTTGCCATTAGTGTGAGTCTGGATAGCTTTTCAGCGGGTTTAAGCTTTGGCATTCTAGGGGCAAAAACGATGGTGACGGTATTTTTGATTGGTCTTGTGAGTATGCTGCTTTCTTGGGCGGGATTGTTGATCGGTTCGCGTTTTCACCAGTACATCGGTATTTACGGTGAACTGCTGGGCGGGAGTATATTGATTGGCTTTGGCATTAAAATTATGCTGCCGCTTTGATGGATAAGAAGTGATAAAATAAGGACAATGAATAATAAGCAAATCAAAGGAGAGGTCCGAATTGAAAAATATCCTTTTTGTCTGTACAGGAAACACTTGCCGCAGCCCATTAGCAGAATACCTTTTAAAAGAAAAAGCGGGAGATGTTGTCGCTGTTCAATCAGCGGGTGTGACAGCTTGGCCAGGGGTGCCAATGTCTGAGGGCTCGGCTGATGTTCTTAATCGAAAGGGCATTCATCATCGACACGTTTCCCAGTCTGTGACTCCTGAATTATTGGAGTGGGCAGACATAGTGCTTACAATGACCAGAAGTCATAAGGAGATGCTGACGATTCATCACGCTTCTGTGACGGATAAGGTCTTTACTCTAAAAGAATTTACAGCTGCGGGTGGCGACATTGCCGACCCAGTTGGTGGACCGCAACAAGAATATGATCAAGTGGCAGCAGAGCTTGAAAAGTGTGTCAATGATCTGCTGAAAAAAATAGAATAGCGTGAGTGTGTGAGGAGAGGTTGAATTGGAGAACGAAAAACAAAAATATCGCTTTAGCCTGCGTAAGAAGCTTGTACTGGGTGTCAGTGGACTTGCACTGGTAACCTATGGAATCAGTGCCTTGTTTATATTTGTACTCTCGGATTACCTTGCAGAGTGGTTGGGGGTCAATCAGGAATTTCTCACGATATTAACGCTGGTCGCGGGGGTTTTATGGACCGGGATTCTATGCTTTTGGGGAGCTGGCTATATTACAAAGCCACTTAATCGCTTGGAGTCATCTGCACGCAGAGCGGCAGCTGGGGACATTCAGGATGACGTAGAGGTGGCCGCATCAGATGATGAAGTACGGGCACTCGGGGAAGCCTACAATGAAATGCTAAGAAATCTGCGTCAAATGGTTCAGGATATTGACCACAGCTTTGTTGCAACAGAGCAGCGTGTTACGGCCATGACCTCTTCCTCAGAAGTTGCATCCTCTCGTGCAACAAAAATGGGTGAAACCCTTGAGGCAATTTCTAAAGGTGCTGAAGGCTCAGCGCATGTTAGTCGAGAAAATGCCGAATCAATGGAACGAGCGAAGGACATTGCAAAACAGGTCAAAACGAGCGCGGACCAATCAAGAAATTCTTCTAAACAACTGGTCGATAATTTAAACGAAAGTCGTACGGTAATTAAAGGGCTGGTTGAAGGGATTCGCTTACTCGCTGATAACAATCAAGCCTCCCTAGGAGCGGTTCAAAAGCTAGAGAAGCAGGCAGACGAAGTGGAAAATATCATTTCGCTTGTCGGTGAAATTGCCGGTCAAACAAATTTACTTGCCCTGAATGCTTCTATCGAGGCGGCAAGAGCTGGAGAGCAGGGTAAGGGATTTGCGGTCGTTGCAGAAGAGGTTCGTAAGCTTGCTGATGAAAGCGCTCAAGCGGTAGCGGATATTACGACACTCGTACATACGATTCAAGTAGAAGTAAAAAATGTGGTTTCGCAAATTGGCAACCAAGTAACTGAAGCAAATCAGCAATCTAAAAAGGGTGAAGAGACAAGCCGTGCGATGAAAGAAATGACACGCTCCGTAGACGAGGTAGCGTCCGTTATTTCCGACATCAATAAAATGATTGATCAACAATTGGAAGCCATCCAAGTCACCGCAAAAGCCTCGCAGGAGGTGGCGGCGATTGCTGAGGAGACCTCTCGTGACTCATCAAGCGTTACAGAACTGGCTAACGAACAGACAAATGTCATTAATCACACATTGAATGCCGCTCAAGAATTAGCTGAACAAGCGAAGAGATTGAAGGCAACCATTGAAAGGTTTACAATATAAGAACAAGAGAAAAAACGCCGCGCTGGATCGGGCGTTTTTTTCTGGACCAATTTTATAAAAAAGGTGGTACCACAGATGAAAATTGCCATTGCTTCAGACCATGCGGGTGTAGATTTAAAAGAAAGTATTAAAGAAGTGATTGATGAGCTTGGACATGAATGCGAGGACTTTGGGCCGAAAACTAAAGCTTCCGTTGACTATGCTGATTATGCATTTCCAGCAGCAGAGAAAGTGGCGGATGGAACCTTTGATCGCGGGATCCTCATTTGTGGAACGGGCATCGGTATGTCGATTGCTGCGAATAAAGTAAAAGGCATACGCTGTGCACTGGTTCATGATTTATTTTCCGCTAAAATGACACGGGAGCATAATGACAGCAACATGCTGGCCATGGGCGAAAGAGTTGTTGGCCCAGGCATCGCAATCGAGATTGCGCGCACCTGGCTACAAACCGAATTCGAAGGCGGTCGGCACGCAACACGTATTGGCAAAGTAACAAGCTACGAGTGCTAGGAGGTAAGGCATATGAATCAAACACCTGAAGCCATCCGGGCGTCACTTTTGACATTGCTCGAAGATTTACATCAGGCAAAACCCCTCACATCAAAGCATTTACTTGTGATTGGGACAAGTACAAGTGAAGTGATGGGCGAGCACATTGGTTCAAATGGATCAAAGCAAGCAGCAGAAGCCATTTATTCTGCTTTGTTAGAATATAAGCAAAAAAGCGGCGTTCGGTTGGCCTTCCAGTGCTGTGAACACCTAAACCGTGCTCTGGTGCTCGAAGCAGAAGCGGCTGAGATCAAAGGCTACGACCCAGTGTCTGCCATCCCTGTGCGTAAAGCAGGAGGGGCGATGGCGGAGTACGCTTTTTCGCAAATGAGTGAGCCGGTTTTAGTGGAGCGCATTCAAGCGGACGCAGGTATTGATATTGGGGATACGTTTATCGGTATGCATCTTCGTGAGGTAGCTGTGCCGGTGCGCAGCAGTATTAAGGAGATTGGACACGCTCATGTCTCTATGGCCATTACACGGCCGAAGCTAATCGGCGGCATAAGAGCTGTATACGAATAAAGGTACTTGCAAAAAAGCAGAATGATTTTTTGTGGGAATCGATAAATATTACGGAAATGATCGTTGCAATATGATAGTATATAGTGGAATCTTAATAGAATTAGTCTAAAACCGAATGAGAGCGGTTTTTGAGAGGGGAATGGGTAATGGAGAATCTAAAGAAGCAGGATGCAAAAATTCTAGAAGCGATTAATTTGGAGCTAGGTCGTCAGCGAGATAAAATTGAACTGATCGCCTCAGAAAACTTTGTTAGTGAAGCAGTAATGGAAGCTCAAGGATCTGTTCTAACGAATAAGTACGCAGAAGGTTACCCTGGCAGACGCTATTACGGTGGCTGTGAATATGTAGATATCGTAGAGGAAGTGGCACAGGAGCGAGTTAACCAAATCTTTGGTTCTTCGTATGCAAACGTCCAGCCCCACTCAGGAGCCCAGGCGAATATGGCTGTATACTATACGGTGCTTGAGCACGGAGATACTGTTCTCGGAATGAATCTTTCCCATGGTGGTCATTTAACTCATGGTAGTCCGGCAAACTTTAGTGGTGTTCAATATAACTTTATTGAGTACGGTGTAGATAAAGAAACGCACCGCATTGATTATGATGTGGTTCGAGAGCTTGCCAAAGAACACAAGCCAAAAATGATCGTAGCAGGCGCCAGTGCGTACCCGCGTGCCATTGATTTTGCGAAGTTCCGTGAGATTGCCGATGAAGTAGGCGCGTACCTAATGGTTGATATGGCTCATATTGCTGGACTTGTAGCAGCGGGCTTACATCAAAACCCAGTTCCACACGCTCATTTTGTGACATCAACAACTCACAAAACTCTTCGTGGACCACGTGGCGGTGTCATCCTAGCAAACGAAGAAATTGGTGAGAAGTACGGAAAAGCACTAAATAAATCAATTTTCCCTGGGATCCAAGGTGGACCGCTAATGCACGTTATCTCTGCAAAAGCTGTTGCCTTTGGTGAAGCGCTACAACCAGAATTTAAAACGTATGCACAAAACGTCATCGACAACGCCAAGCGCTTAGGTGAAGTTTTACAATCTGAAGGCGTGAACATCGTGTCTGGTGGTTCAGATAATCACATCGTATTAATGGATCTTCAGTCGCTTGAACTAACAGGTAAAGTGGCAGAGAAAGCTCTTGACCATGTAGGGATTACAACAAACAAAAACACAATTCCATTTGATCCACAAAGCCCATTTGTTACAAGCGGTATTCGTCTTGGTACGGCTGCAGTAACCACACGTGGCTTTGATGGAGAAGCGATGGAAGAAGTAGGTAAGCTAATTGCCTTAACATTAAAAAATGTGGATAATGAAGACGTGGTTGAGCAGGTTCGCACCCGCGTAGCCGACCTCACTGCAAAATATCCAATGTATCCAAATCTTTAAAATATGTCGACCTCTTGTTTCGCTTAGCGCGTAGCAGGAGGTTTTTGTTAGCATTGTAAAGTTTTCAGACTTGAACAAGAACCTGGTTTCCGCTAGAATGCTTTAAGGAATGTCCATAAAAAGGAGTGAATCGCCATGGGTAAAGTATACGTTTTTGATCATCCCCTCATTCAGCATAAATTGTCATACATACGTGATAAAGAAACAGGAACAAAAGAATTTCGCGAACTAGTAGAAGAGGTCGCCGCATTAATGGCCTTTGAAATCACCCGTGACTTATCCCTTGAAGAAACAGTCGTCGAAACACCAGTAGGACCTGCAAAAGCAAATCGAATTGCAGGCAAAAAACTAGGCGTTGTTCCTATTTTACGAGCAGGCCTAGGCATGACAGATGGAATTTTGCGTATGATCCCCGCAGCCAAGGTTGGACACGTCGGATTGTATCGTGACCCAGAAACATTAAAGCCGGTGGAATACTACGTAAAGCTTCCAAAAGACGTTGAAGAGCGCGATTTCATTGTCATTGACCCTATGCTTGCAACGGGTGGTTCGGCTATCGATGCCATCTCAAGCATCAAAAAACGCGGTGCCACCAATATTAAGCTAATGTGCTTAGTCGCAGCACCAGAAGGCGTAAAAGCCTTCAACGAAGCTCATCCAGATGTTGACGTCTACTTAGCCGCAATGGACGAAAAGCTAAACGATCACGGCTACATTGTCCCAGGCCTAGGTGACGCAGGAGACCGCCTATTCGGCACAAAGTAATGGATAAAAAAATATGTGTGAATCCCCCCAGAATTGATTTCTGGGGGATTTTTTTGGGGGAGAGCGGAGGCGTGTAATGAAAGCGGTGGATCCCAACAATTTGCGCGATAAGAAGCCAAACATGCGCGAAAATGGATGGAGGATGCGCGGAATTTTTAAATATGCGCGAAAACAGAGACGGAATGCGCGTTGTGTTAGATAAACTGCTCGATAAATTTTAAAATGAGCGGAAATGAAGGAGAACTGTGCGATAACGTGAATCTCCGATATACCTGTGATTAAAGTAGGAGCTGCTCATTCCCGAAACCGCAATCTCAATGCCAAAAAACCTCGCATTCCAGAAACCCCCATCTCATTCCCGGAAAAAGCCCATCACTCCCGAAGCACCGCCCCACCCCATCCACTCCACCACTCAAAAATCCATTATCTAGGTGCATAATGCGATGCGTACTCCCTCATACTACATAGGATAACGATTAAAATGGGGAGGTGAGAGGATTGAAACAGATACAGATAGGGATCGTGATTCTTCTCATTCTATGTTGTTGTCCGCTTGGTGCGCAGGCTGAGGTGCTTTATCCTGATTTGCCTGTCTTATCTAAGGCGGAGGCAGTGGAAGATAATAAGGAAACCGTTGTGATTGTGGGGGCGAAGGATGGGCAGCTGAACAAGGCAATGGAAGAGATCACGCACCGCATCCCAACAAGTAAAATTAGAAAAACGTTCGCCACCCTGTACAATGGCTTTTCTGTCAGTATTCCCAAAAAAGAACTTAAAGCGGTTAAGAATATGAAGCATATTAGTCGAGTAGATGAGATTGTGACGTATCAGGCAGCTTTAGAAGAAAGTGTACCTTTTATCGGTGGTGGTGCGGTCCGAGGTAAGTTGGATAAAGAGGGGCATCGACTGACTGGGGAAGGCGTCAAGGTTGCGGTGATTGATACGGGGGTTGATTATACCCATCCCGATTTAGTGCGTAATTATAAGGGAGGGTACGATATTATAGATGATGACGCGGATCCTATGGAAACACAGGCTTCACAAGGACCGCCTACCTTACATGGCACACATGTTGCAGGAATCATTGCAGCGAATGGGCGTATTCAGGGGGTGGCTCCTGAGGCAGAGATTTATGCGTATCGAGCGCTTGGGCCAGGAGGGCAGGGAACCACAGAGCAGGTGATTGAAGCAATTGAAAAAGCGGTAGAAGATCAGGTGGATGTGTTAAACCTCTCACTTGGAAATACTGTGAACGGTCCGGATTGGCCAACAAGCCTAGCGCTTGATATGGCGGTTGATAAAGGAGTTGTAGCAGTCACCTCTAGCGGTAACAGCGGACCGGCCATGTGGACGGTCGGGTCTCCGGGGACGGCGCAAAAGGCGATTTCAGTGGGTGCGTCGGCCCCGCCGATGCAAACGCCGTACATTACCATTCCTTCAGAGCAGAAGCAACTAGAGCTCAATTCATTAAAAGGGACTGATCGTTGGTCTCTAAAGCGAGATTTTCCTTTCCAATCAGCAGGCTATGGACTAACTGCTGATTTTGAGGAGCTGGATGTAAAAGGCAAGATTGTCCTAATGAAGCGTGGTCGGATATCCTTTGAAGAAAAGGTGAAAGCAGCCCAGTCTGCGGGAGCGGTTGGTATTCTTATCTATAATAATACGAGTGGACCGTTTGTTGGTGGCGTTGAAAATCGCTACGCTCTACCGGCTGGCACATTGAGTCAGGAGGATGGAGAGTGGCTGCTTAAACAGCTAAGTGCCAATTCCACCGCCGTTATTCGAACGATGTATCGCAAGGAACAGGATTTTCTCGCTCCGTTTAGCTCCCGTGGGCCGGTCACATTTTCGTGGGAGGTGAAGCCGGATCTGGTTGCACCGGGCATGAGTATCGACAGCACGGTGCCAGGTGGCTACACGGGGCTTGATGGGACGAGTATGTCTGCCCCGCATGTTGCCGGAGCTGCAGCCCTTTTAGTTCAAGCCCATCCGGAATGGAATCCAGAACAGGTGAAGGCGGCTTTAATGAACTCAGCTAAACAACTTGTGAACAAAGAGGGAGAGCAATATGCGCCTCATGAACAAGGGGCGGGGAGGTTGCAGGTGGATAAGGCGATTGAGCAGGATACCCTCGTTTATCCTGCCGCAATTACATTTGGAAAATGGTCTAAAAATGATATTAGAGAAAAACGAACTGTAACCGTCACTCTTGAAAATCAAAGCTCCTCCACACGGACGTATCATATTGATCCACCCTTTGTTCTACTGGATGGGATGGAGTGGCAGGCTCCTCCTGCTGTGTCGCTCAAGCCTGGAGAGAAGCAGAAAGTAGAGCTTTCTCTAGACTTAATGCCCTCTATTCTTGGAGAAGGTATTCATTATGACCACATTAAGATCACCGGAGGGAAAGAGGATATTTTGCTTCCTTATATTTTGTTTATGGAGGAGCCAGACTATCCACGAGTGATGGCGTTTCAATTTGTACATGGTGATTTGCCCAACACCTATCGCTATGAGTATTACTTGCCAGGTGGCGCAGAGGAGTCTGGTATTGCTCTTTACGATCCAGATACCTTTCAATTTATCACGTATCTGGAGACGAGAGATCATACAGATCGTGGGATGGTAACGGCTGAAATTTCAGAGGTTGCTCTTCCGCCTGGATTATATAAAGCGTTAGTTTATGCGAAACAGGAAGGTAAGGAAGATATCATTGAATCGATGATCTATATTGGTGAGGAGCCAGTTATGTAACTCAAGGGAAAGCGTTTTCTCTTGAGTTTTTCTGGATAATTAAGTATGATTAGCTGGTGGGTCTTGGAAGAAAATACATGCATTATGACAGATGTGTGAACATTATTAAAGAAGATTTTTAAACCCTTTTATTTCCCTTAAAGACACCGTTGACACAAGGATTGCGCTATTGTACGATAACTAAGGACAAATGGTAAGGGTTACATACAAGGCATATCTGACGCATGAATAGATTGTGTTAGGAGGCATTCATGCCAAAAGGACAAGGAAACCTTTGGAAGACGGCAGGACTTGTGTCAATCATCACATCATGTATTGTAGGTGGAACGGTAGGTGGTCTGTTCTTGGGACTATGGCTTGATCGCCGTTTTGAAACAGAACCTGCGTTCATGATTACCTTTCTGTTGGTCGGACTTTTTTCAGGCTGTTATGGAATGTTTCATATCATTCGGCCGTTTTTAGGAGACGATCAAGATGATAGGTGAAGTTGAAACAAATATGAAACGGTACGCGACGATACTTGGAGTATGCGCCGCTATTTGCATGATCGGCTTTTTTTTGAGCCCGTTTCGTATTCCATTTCTGAGTTTTCTGGCAGGATTGCTTGCAGGCTGGGTGAATCTTTTACTGAATTATGCGGATGCAAAAATTGTTGGCAAGGTTGCATTAACGCAGAATCGTAAGCTGTCTATGCTTGTTGGAGTTAGCTTTATTACTCGTTTTTTGTTCCCCGGACTCATTATTTATACCGCGATAAAGAACCCAGAATGGCTGCAGGTTATCTTAGTGTTAGTCGGCTTTTCATCGGTATATGCTATGCTATTTATTGATAGTGTAAGAAAATTTATTTTTAAAGAGAGGTGATGGTGTGTGGACCATGTAATGGCCAAATGGGAAATATACGGACTTACTTTCCATGCCTCAACGATTTTAATGTCGTTTGTTGCAAGTATTATTATCTTCTTGCTTTTCTTTATCGGCACTCGTAATTTATCTATCCGACCTGGTAAGCTTCAGAATTTCCTGGAATGGTCAGTGGATTTTTGCCGGAATATTATTAAAGCCAACATGAGCTGGGACGTTGGCGGACGCTTTATTGCCCTTGCTGTAACACTTCTTTTTTACGTGTTTGTCAGCAACATGCTCGGGATACCATTTGAGATCTACAACAAGGAAACTCATGAGGTTTGGTGGAAATCTCCAACTTCCGATCCTGCTTTAGCACTTTCATTGTCCATTTTTGTAATCATTCTTACTCATATCTATGGAGTGAAAATGAACGGAATGAAAGGTTATTTAAAAGGATATGTAACCCCAGTTTGGGTCCTACTACCTTTTAAGATAATTGAAGAAATTGCTAATATGCTAACTCTTGGTATGCGGTTGTTTGGTAATATTTACGCCAAAGAAATTCTTATGATTCTAATTGTAACCTTTGGGGTATCAGGTTTTGGAATTGAAGGAGCAAACTGGTTTACGTATCTCCTATCTGCTGTTACAGCCATTGTTCCATTAGTTATCTGGCAGGCCTTCAGTATTTTCATAGGAAGCTTGCAGGCTTACATCTTTGCTATGCTTGCCATGGTATATATGGCACATAAAGTAGAAGCACACTAATCTAGTTAACACCGTCCAAACATTGGACAAACTATATAAAAAACTAATTTTACTGGGAGGATAATCACTATGTTATATCTAGGTATTGCACTTGCAGCTGGTCTTGCCGCTGTTGGTGGAGCAATTGCGGTTGCTATCATTGTTAAAGCTACTCTTGAAGGGGTAACTCGTCAGCCAGAACTAAAAGGCACACTCCAAACTCTAATGTTCATTGGTGTTCCACTAGCTGAGGCCGTTCCAATCATTGCCATTGTTATTTCAATCTTAATGTTGTTTGGTAACTAAGGCGACCGAATAAAAATGGCGACTGTGTTCATGCTTGAGCTTGAACCTTCGCCATTCCTTATGTATAGCGACGAAAGGAGTACACAATCATGGGATTTGAAATACCATGGGGTTCGATTGCATTTCAATTAGCCGGTTTTATCATTCTCCTAGTGCTATTGAGCAAATTTGCTCTTAGACCACTGCTTGGAGTAATGGAGCAACGCGAAAAGCTTGTAAATGACCAAATTGACTCTGCAGAACGTAATCGTAAAGATGCGGAAGAACTTCTTAATCAGCAACGTGCAGAATTAGAGAATGCCAAAAAAGAAGCACAAAGCATTATTGAGAACGCAAAGAAATTGGGCGAGCAACAGGGTCAGGATATCGTGAAGACCTCTAAAGAAGAAGCTCAGCGTATGAAGGATACAGCCATTGCAGAAATCCAAAATGAAAAAGACCAAGCTGTTGTAGCTCTTCGCGAACAGGTAGCGTCTTTATCTGTCTTAATTGCCCAGAAGGTTATTGAGAAGGAATTGGATGAAAAGGCTCAAGAGCAGTTGATTCAAGACTATCTTAAACAAGCGGGCGAAGAGCTATGAGCAACCAAGCGGTAGCAAATCGTTACGCGGTTGCTCTTTTTCAATTGGCCCAGTCAAAAGGGACTTTGGAACAAACGGGCGAAGAGTTGGCATTAATCCATTCCGTTTTAACAAGCACACCTGAGCTTTTGAAGGCAGTGAGCCATCCTAAGGTTACATTGGCAAAGAAGCAAGAATTGATTCGCAATAGCTTTTCTGATCATATAAGCAAAGATGTTTTTAACACATTACGTTTTTTGCTTGATCGTCAGCGTTTTGACATTGTGCCTGAGTTGCATAAGGCCTATACAAAATTACATCATGATCTATTAAATATTGCAGAAGCAACAGTCTTTTCTGCAAAGCCTTTAACAGATGAAGAAATTAAGCAGGTTGAGCTTGTGTTTGCACCTAAAGCAGGCAAAAGCCGACTCATTGCAACAAATAAGGTAGATGAAGAGCTGGTAGGCGGGATCAAAATCCGCATCGGCGATCGTATATATGACGGCAGCATTAAAGGTCAGCTGAACCGTTTAGAACGAAACCTGTTAGCAGGAAATCGGTAGCACATATCGATAGCAAATATCGGTAGCAATCACTAAAGGGGTGAATCAAAATGAGCAGCATTAAAGCTGAAGAAATTAGCTCGCTGATTAAGCAGCAAATTGAGAACTTTGAAGCAAATGTTGAAGTCCAAGACGTTGGTACAGTAATCCGCGTTGGGGATGGAATTGCGTTTGCTCATGGTCTTGAGAATGTAATGGCTGGTGAATTACTTGAATTCGCAAACGGTATCATGGGTATGGCTCAGAACCTGGAAGAGAACACCATTGGTATTATCATTCTTGGCCCTTACCTTGGTATTCGTGAGGGTGATGAGGTTAAGCGTACAGGTCGTATCATGGAGGTTCCAGTTGGTGAGGAGCTTTTAGGTCGAGTTGTAAACGCTCTTGGACAGCCTGTTGATGGACTTGGTCCAATTAACACAACAAAAAGCCGTCCGATTGAAGGGGCTGCACCTGGTGTTATGGATCGTAAATCCGTACATGAACCATTACAGACAGGAATTAAATCCATTGACTCAATGATTCCAATTGGTCGTGGACAGCGTGAGCTTATCATCGGTGACCGTCAAATCGGTAAGACATCGATTGCAATTGATACGATTCTTAACCAAAAAGACCAAGATATGATTTGTGTATACGTTGCGATTGGACAAAAAGAATCTACGGTTTCAAACGTAGTAGAAACACTTCGTCAACGCGGCGCGCTAGATTACACAATTGTTGTAACAGCTGGGGCATCTGACCCTGCACCAATGCTTTTCCTTTCTCCTTACACTGGAGTATCAATGGCAGAGGAGTTCATGTATAACGGCAAGCATGTATTAGTTATCTATGATGACTTATCTAAACAAGCAGCTGCTTATCGTGAAATGTCCCTATTGCTTCGTCGTCCTCCAGGTCGTGAGGCATTCCCAGGGGATGTATTCTATCTTCACTCGCGCCTACTTGAGCGTGCAGCGAAGCTAAGTGACGATAAAGGTGCTGGTTCAATTACAGCTCTACCATTTATCGAAACACAAGCTGGTGACGTATCAGCATACATTCCAACAAACGTTATTTCCATTACAGATGGACAGGTATTCTTACAGTCTGACTTGTTCTACTCTGGTGTTCGTCCAGCCGTAAACCCAGGTATCTCTGTATCTCGTGTTGGAGGATCTGCTCAAATCAAGGCAATGAAAAAGGTAGCAGGTACACTGCGTCTTGACCTTGCTTCATATCGTGAGCTAGAAGCATTCTCTCAATTCGGATCTGATCTGGATGCAGCCACTCAGGCGAAACTAAATCGTGGAGTACGTACCGTTGAAATTCTTAAGCAGGATCTTAATAAACCAGTTCCAGTTGAGAAGCAGGTTGCTATTATCTTCTCACTCGTTAATGGATACTTAGATGATATTCCGGTTAAAGATGTTCTTCGTTTTGAAGCTGAGCTATTCGCATTTTTTGACCACAACAAAAAAGACTTGCTTGATCATATTCGTACAACGGGTAACCTACCTGATGATGGCGAATTTAGAGCGGCAATTCAAGAGTTCAAAAAAGGCTTTAACGTATCTGACAGCTAAGCAGATAGACCCAAGTTTTGAATAAAGGTGGTGAAATGAATGGCTTCTTTACGTGATATAAAAAACCGGATTACTTCTACGAAAAAAACAAAGCAGATTACGCGTGCCATGCAAATGGTTGCGGCATCTAAGCTTAACCGCGCTCAGGAAAAAGCACAGGCTTTTAACCCGTACGCAGAAAAAATCAAAGAAGTGGTCGCAAGCATGGCTGCAAGCGGAACCGATGCGACGCACCCACTGCTTGAGGAACGTCCGGTTAAGAAAACAGGATATATTGTGATTACGTCTGATACAGGACTCGCTGGTGGATATAACAGTACGCTTATTCGTAGGCTAACGAACACACTTAATGAGCGTCACAACTCAAAGGATGAGTATGCGTTAATTGTAATCGGAAGAATTGGTCGTGACTTGTTAAAAGGTCGAGGACTTCCAATTATTCAGGAAATGATTCAAGTGCAAGATCAGCCTGAGTTTAGTGATATTAAGAGTTTAGCTAGCACCACTGTGGATATGTTTGCTGATCAAGTCTTTGATGAGTTATACATCTGGCATAACCACTTTGTGAATCCTCTGACTCAGGTTCCTACTGAGAATAAGGTATTGCCTTTAGCAGGTCTTGAAGAAGAGGTCGACAATGAAAAATCAAATGCGAGCTATATCTACGAGCCAAATGAGCAAGCCATTCTAGACCAATTGCTGCCTCAATACGCAGAGAGCCTGATCTTTGGTGCGCTGCTTGATGGTAAGGCCAGTGAATTTGGTGCAAGAATGACAGCCATGAGTGCTGCGACAGATAACGCAAATTCAATGATTGATGACTTAACGCTTTCCTATAACCGTGCACGTCAGGCGGCTATTACACAGGAAATCACAGAAATCGTCGGTGGAGCAGCCGCTCTCGAGTAGACATACAGCCGATCTAAATAGGAGGGAAAAAGATGAGCACAGGGCGAATTATTCAAATTACAGGACCCGTTGTAGATGTACAGTTTATCGACGGAAACCTTCCTCTAATTAACAATGCCTTAACCGTAAATCAGCAAGGTGGCGAAACAAAAGCCGTTGACGTATCTGTCACACTTGAAGTCGCTTTACACCTTGGAAACAATACTGTTCGTACCATTGCAATGAGTTCAACAGATGGACTTGTTCGTGGAACAGCTGCAGTAGATACAGGGTCTCCAATCTCTGTACCTGTTGGTGACGAAACACTTGGACGTGTATTTAACGTGTTAGGTGACGAAATTGACTTAAAGTTCAAAGACCCAGTAGACACAAGTGTACGTCGTGATCCCATTCACCGCGAAGCACCTGACTTTGATGAACTGACCACAGCAACGGAAATTCTTGAAACAGGAATCAAGGTTGTTGACTTACTAGCCCCTTATACCAAGGGTGGTAAGGTTGGACTATTTGGAGGAGCGGGTGTAGGTAAAACCGTTCTAATTCAAGAGCTTATCAATAACGTTGCTCAAGAGCATGGCGGTATCTCGGTATTCGCCGGAGTTGGAGAGCGTACACGTGAAGGAAATGACTTATACCATGAGATGACTGAAGCTGGTGTTATCAAGAAAACAGCGATGGTATTTGGTCAAATGAACGAGCCACCAGGTGCACGTATGCGTGTAGCTCTAACTGGCCTAACAATGGCGGAATACTTCCGTGATGAGCAAGGCGCGGACGTGCTACTTTTCATCGATAACATTTTCCGCTTTACTCAAGCTGGTTCAGAGGTTTCTGCCCTACTTGGACGTTTACCATCTGCCGTTGGGTACCAGCCAACACTTGCAACAGAGATGGGGCAACTTCAAGAGCGTATTACTTCAACGAAAAAAGGTTCAGTTACATCGATCCAAGCGATCTTCGTACCTGCCGATGACTATACGGATCCAGCACCAGCTACAGCGTTCGCTCACTTGGATGCTACAACAAACCTTGAGCGTAAGCTAACTGAAATGGGTATCTACCCAGCGGTTGATCCATTAGCATCAACATCACGTGCCCTATCTCCTGAAGTTGTTGGAGAAGAGCACTACTCAGTAGCTCGTCGCGTACAGCAAACGCTACAAAAGTATCGTGAGCTTCAAGATATCATCGCGATTCTTGGGATGGAGGAATTATCTGAGGACGACAAGCTTGTCGTGTCACGTGCGCGTCGTATCCAGTTCTTCCTAAGCCAGAACTTCCACGTAGCTGAGCAGTTCACAGGACAAAAAGGCTCATACGTTCCACTTAAAGAAACCATCAAAGGATTCAGCGAAATCCTTGACGGAAAATACGATGACCTGCCAGAAGACGCATTCCGTCTCGTTGGCCGCATTGAAGAAGTGGTTGAAAAAGCAGAGCAAATGGCTTAAGCCATGTCTCGCTGAAAAGGAGGGGATCTTATGCCAACTGTTCAAGCCAGCGTCGTTACACCTGATGGCACTGTCTACGAAGGTGATGTCGACATGGTCGTTGTTCGAACTGTTGAAGGTGAGCTCGGTATCTTACCAAACCATATCCCGCTCGTTTCGCCACTTGCCATCGGCGCAGCCCGAATGAAAAAAGGCTCATCCGAAGACAGCATCGCGGTCAGCGGCGGATTCGTAGAAGTACGACCGGATAAGGTTACCATTTTAGCAGAAGCAGCAGAACGACCGTCTGACATCGACGTCGACCGCGCCCAACAAGCAAAAGATCGCGCCGAACAACGAGTAAACGCGAAAAACCACGACGGCATCAACACCGCCCGTGCCCGCGCCGCCCTCGATCGCGCCATCAACCGCTTGAACGTCGCCGGGAAATAAATGATTTAAAACCACCCTCCTTGTGAGGGTGGTTTTTTTGGTGTGGGGGGTGGGGGATTGGAGGGGTGGAACAATGGTATTGGAAGGAGATCGCCCGATGGAGCCGGAGAACGCCCAATGGAAGGAGAAAGTCGCCCGATGGAGCCGGAGGTCGCCCAATGGAAGGAGAAAGTCGCCCGATGGAGCCGGAGGTCGCCCAATGAAAGGAGAAAGTCGCCTGATGGAGCCGGAGGTCGCCCAATGGAAGGAGAAAGTCGCCTGATGGAGCCGGAGGTCGCCCGATGGAAGGAGAAAGTCGCCCGATGGAGCCGGAGAACGCCCAATGGAAGGAGAAAGTCGCCTGATGGGGCGAGAGATCGCCCGATGGAAAAGTAAGTCGCTTAATAAAACCACATTCCCTATTGTTAGAGCTAGATCGTCATAGCAAAGTAATGAATACTATACGCCAACTCCTCCATTAATCAAATTTTTTTTAATCGAAGAGGAAAGGTTAAATGGTAATAGCAATAGCGGTTTTTATGGGTACTTTTAATATCTAGTTTGCTCAAAAATCGCTTCGCAACATCTTTCGACTCAACCCCCAAAAACTCCCTCACCTCCGCATTCGTAATCGTAGGCTTCACTAATAGATAATAATCCTCTAAGGCTCTAATATGTGCATCTTTAGATTTACAGCCGCAGCTTTTGCAATGCCAGCTTCCGCTTCGGCCTTGACGATTCATTCTTGGAGCGCGACAGTCTGGACAAAAAACACCTTTTTGTAAATTAGAGTAGTTGAGTTGGTAGGTACTGAGGATGGGGAAGAGAGAGGGGGCATGATTTGCCTTTAACGTATCCACTAGTTTGGCGAGTGACGATTTGTCAAAATAGGACCTGCCTTTACTAAAGTGAGATTTCAGCTTCTCAAGCCGGGGCACGACTCCCTCGGCATAAACGACTTTTGATAATGATTTTTTGCCGGCTTCTGTGGAGTGAATAATGGTGGAGGGATTTGCAAAAACGATAAGCTGTTCACATGGCATAAGGGGAAGATCTCGTTCAAGTAGCCAGTCCGACAATTGAGCTTGTTGACGTCGAACCTGATGCAAGGGGTTGGGCATTAGAATATCCTCTCCATTTGAGCGACGTACCATTTGCTTAAGCTCGTCATGAAACTCAATCCTTCCTACTAAATTTTTCACCTCTACAATAACAAAAAAGCGAGAAGTCACCACTAGCGTGTCTACCTGAAAATAATGGCCATTGCTTGCTCTGAGTCGCAAATCATGCACAAAAACAAAGTCTCGGTCTTCTAAAAAATTCAAGTGATACTCAAGATTACGCTCTCCGCGATATCCGGCTTCATATAAGGTGAGATCCTCCTTCATTTTACTCGACCACCCACTAGGTAATCTGTTCTTTAACGCCTTTAATTGGTGCAGTCGAATGGGCATACTTCGATTCATTATGGTCAAACTAACATCACCTCTTCTACATCAATTCAATAAATAAAAATCTATACCTTTAAAAAAGTAAAAAAGAATTCACAATATTCACTCCCTACTTATGTGGTACGATTGTTGCTTATAACTGATTTAACTGGAGGAAATAAATGAGTCGCAAGGATTGGAGTAAGTTAAAAGAAATACTGAATTGGCCGGTTTTTTTAATAAGTGGAGGAATTCTGGTCTTGTTTGTCCTGCTTTCATTAGTAAATGTAAAATGGACGTCTACATATGTTGATCTTGGCTTTGATTATGCCATTCGATATTTTGGCCCGTATTGGCAGGTTCTGCTGATTGCCACTTTTCTAGTGGGGGCCTACATTGCTTTTTCATCAAGTGGGAATGCCGTGTTGGGGAAGCTGAAAAAACCCGAAATGAGCTTTTTTAGATATTTAGCGATTATCGTTACCACTGGACTTGGGGCTGGGGGAGTATTCTGGGCTGCCGCGGAGCCGATGTATTATTTTATTGACACGCCTCCTGTGTTCCAAGGCATTGAAGGTGGAAGTGAGGCAGCGGTCAGCTCTGCCCTAGCACAAAGCTTTTTGTCTTGGGGCTTTACGGCGTGGTCGGTATATGGGGCAATTAGTGTCATTGTGATTATGTATGCTCACCACCATAAAGGAATGCCACTGAAACCAAGAACGCTGCTGTACCCAATTTTCGGTGAAAAAATAAGGCATAGTGCGTGGGGAACAGTGGCTGATGTCGTTTGTGTGATTGGAGCAGCAGCGGGAACGATCGGCCCGATTGGTTTTCTTGGGCTTCAAGTAAGCTACGGGGTAAATGCGCTTTTTGGATGGCCGAATACATTTACGACACAGATTCTAATTATTGTTGCCTTGACCTCGGTTGTTTTAATTTCCACGGTCACCGGTATTGATAAAGGAATCCAGTGGCTCAGCCGCCTAAACATTAATACCGCACTGATCATTGCTATATTCTTGTTAATCTTTGGACCAGGTCTTTTTATTGTGGATGCGTTTATTTCATCATCTGGGGTCTACCTGACTGAGTTCATCCGCATGAGCACGTTTAGAGGAGATAACGAGTGGCTCGGTTCGTGGACATTATTTTTCTTTGGATGGTTTATAGGATTCGGTCCACTTGTAGCGCTGCTTGTAGCAAGAGTATCACAAGGGCGCACAATCAGAGAAATTTTTCTAGTCGTTGCAATCCTCACACCAATTATTACAAATCTCTGGTTTACCGTACTTGGAGGGAGTGGCATCCACTACGAGCTGAACAATCCAGGATCCATTAGTGAACCATTATTTGAAAATGGGCTGCCAGCAGCAATCATTGCGATCGCGCATCAAATGCCGCTTGGGACCATCATGCCATTTATATTTCTGCTACTAACCATTTTATTTGTAGTGACCACCGTCGATTCCATGTCTTATTCCTTATCAATGAGTGTAACCGGAGTCGGCAATCCACCTAAATTAGTTCGTGTTTTTTGGGCTGTAATTATGGCCGCCATTGCTACGATCTTAATTAACATTGGTGGCGGGGGGATCGGTGCATTGCAATCATTTGTGGTTGTAGCTGCAGTTCCAGTGTCTATTTTAATGCTACCACTTCTCTGGCATGCCCCTAAAATTGCTAGAATTCTTGCACGTGACCAAGGCTATATAAAGTAAAGCGGTGAAAAAGGCTTGATGACAGATGTCTCAGGTCTTTTTCTCTAAATTAAAAAATAGAGGATTATTTATGAGATCAGGGGGGTAAAGAAAATACAGGGCAAAAAGACTCATTTATGTGGGTTAATCGAATTGTGTCTTTAATTGTCAACTTTTACGAACTTTTTTTTATTTTCTACATCGATTTGTTATAGCTTTTTTAATTAAGATCCGTTATAGTTGAGTGTGGATTGCTTCATCGTCCAATTGAACTATAACAAGTTTGTAAATTGAAATACGGCAAATAATCTTACAATGGTTATGAATTGTAAGAAAGGGAGTTTTATGGGTGACAGATGGATTCGGGCAAGACGCACTGATTCAAATACTAGTAAATCTATTTAGTTTAGGATTATGCTGGTGGGCGCTTGCGAGCTTTCGGTTTGACTTATTTGTCAGAGAACCTAAAGGTCCTCAGGCAATAATGCTTAGATTGCTGACAGCTCTTGCGTTAGCGTATTTGGTCAGCCGCTTCTTTCTGGAGTATCTTCAAGCCTCAAGACTTCTTCAATATTTGTGGTAGAAAGCTGTCGATTAGTGACTCTAACTTCCATGTATGCCGAGCTCTCCTGTGGTCAAACTGTAAGTAAGAACAGTTTGTAAAAGGAGCGGGTATAAATGGGATGGATGAAGGTTCTGTTGAGCTTACTTATTATGTCTTTGATTGTGTTTGTTTATACAAAACAGGACGGTATGCAGGCTGAACGGGTCATTCAACCAATTGAGACGATCCTTGGACTAGTACACTCCGAAGAGCTTGATGTGGAGGAGTGGCAGGTGCTTGCAAGAGACGTACAAGGAACAATAGAATCATCTAAATCGTTCCACCAGCATGTACATAATTTGGGTCTTCAGCTTGAGGGCTGGAACCAAACGTATCTGGACACTAGTGCAACTGAATGGACAGCTGAATATCAATTACAACCTGCTAATGGAGTACAGGAGTCGTTGCGCATTATGGCATATCCTGAAAATGACTCCCATACGCTCACGTACACGTACAAACTGACAGGCAATGAGGCCTCTGATTGGCGTCGTTATGAGTTGGCAGACAAACTACAAAATCGAATGTTGCTATTTACTATGGACACGGCATCGCTTTACACACAGGTGAAAAGCACATCTGATGCACCAATACTTAAAAGTGATTCACTTTTGGAAAAGGCCCATTCCTATATGAAGACTCTTGATGCCGAAGAGGTAGAGTTTATAACAGAAGAAACGTTTGTCTCGGTTTCCGCATATACTACTGTGTGGAAGGACCAAATGATAACCGCTGGCAAACCGATGAATGTCCAGATTGCATTAAGAGCTGATTCAGCTTTGGGCACAGGGACAACTGTGACAATAGGAACGCCTATTATTACGACTGAATATTGATGATATAGAAGAGAATAAACTTGACGCGGAGGGGACTATGTTGGAGAAAATTATCGTCCGCGGCGGTAACAAGTTGCGCGGATCCGTCAAGGTAGAAGGCGCAAAGAACGCTGTATTACCTGTTATTGCTGCATCTATTTTAGCTGAAGAAGGTACTAGCACAATTCATGAGGTACCGGCACTCGCTGATGTATATACAATGAAAGAAGTACTAAAGAATTTAAATGCTGAAGTAAGTTATGAGAACGGACAGTTTGTGGTCGATGCGACTAAAGAATTAAAAACAGAAGCACCATTTGAATATGTTCGAAAAATGAGAGCATCCTTCCTTGTAATGGGCCCACTTTTGGCTCGTATAGGTAAGGCTCGTATTGCCCTTCCAGGTGGATGTGCAATTGGCTCACGTCCGATCGATCAGCATCTCAAAGGCTTTGAAGCCATGGGTGCATCAGTAGAAATTGGTAATGGCTTTATCGAAGCAAGCATCGATGGGCGTCTTCAAGGTGCTAAGATTTACCTCGACTTCCCGAGTGTTGGCGCAACAGAGAACATCATGATGGCGGCTGTACTAGCTGAAGGAACAACGATTCTTGAGAATGTAGCAGAAGAACCAGAGATTGTCTGCTTAGCTAACTACTTAAATGCGATGGGTGCTAAAGTACGTGGTGCTGGCACAGGTGTCATTCGTATTGAAGGTGTGGACAAAATTACTGCTGCAGATCATACCGTGATCCCTGATCGTATTGAAGCAGGTACCTTTATGGTAGCAGCTGCGATTACGCAAGGAGACGTGATTGTTGAAGGAGCAGTGGCTGAGCATCTTCGTCCACTTATCGCCAAAATGGAAGAAATGGGCGTAGGTATTACAGAAGTATCGAATGGCCTACGTATTGTTGGGCCTGAAAAGCTTAAAGCTGTTGACTTAAAAACAATGCCTCATCCAGGTTTCCCTACGGATATGCAGGCGCAAATGATGGCTCTTCTTTTACAAGCTGAAGGTACAAGTGTTATTACCGAGACGGTTTTTGAAAACCGCTTTATGCATGTAGAGGAATTCCGTCGTATGAACAGTAATATTAAGATTGAAGGTCGTTCTGCCATTATTACAGGTCCTAATAATTTGCAGGGTGCAGAAGTAGCGTCTACTGATCTTCGTGCTGGAGCCGCTCTAGTCATTGCTGGTCTTGTCTCAGAAGGAATTACTCGTGTAACAGAGCTGAAGCACATCGACCGCGGTTATGTTGATCTAGCTGGCAAGCTCTTTGCACTAGGTGCGGACGTTGAACGCATCCAACAAGTAGAAGAAAATGTCGAGGAAGCAGCAGCTTCACTCGAAACAGCAGCATCATTAAGTCTAAATACGTCCACAAACTAGTTTATTGCCTAGGAAATGATAAAAGGTGACAGCAGTTTTTGGTCAAAAAAAGTCATTCATTAGCGTGAATGGCTTTTTCTTATACGTTCTACTTGGCCTATGATAAGCATACAGTTAAGAGTAGTGTTAGATTGGTATTGGAGGACTGCTATGAAACGAATTGTCTGGGTGATTGTCTTACTGTTTGTAGCTGTACTAATTATTCCATCAGTTATGGTCGCATTTTTTTCAGATGGAGAGTCAACTTTTCCTGTCTCGGCAGAAAAACAGCCATCAAAAGAAGACTTGGCAAAAGAGGACGGGAGTGATGAATTGTCTGACTTAGAAGTAAGTGTGTACAGAAGTCAACAAAGTGTAATAGAAAACGTTCCGCTTGAAGAGTACGTAACAGGTGTAGTCTCATCCGAGATGTCTCCGTCATTTGAGATGGAAGCGTTAAAAGCACAAGCATTAGCTGCAAGAACATATATCATTAATCAGATGATTCATGCAGAAAAAGTCAGTCTTGAAAATGGTGCTTTAGTTTCTGATACTGTCACTCATCAGGTTTATCAAGATGTAGAAGAGTTACGCCAAAAATGGGGACAAGACTTTGATGCCAATTATAAACGAGTGCAGGAAGCTGTCGCAGAAACCTCCGGACAAGTCATGACCTATAACGACGCACCTATTTCGGTATCTTACTTTTCCACAAGTAATGGCTTCACGGAAAATTCCGAGGATTACTATAAAAATGCGATCCCATATCTGCGCAGTGTAGAAAGCCCATGGGATGAAAGTTCTCCAAGATTCACAGCGGAAAAAGAGTTTAGTGAAGCGGAAATAGAGCAGAAGCTAGGAATTACACTGCCAGAAGACGGTTCCATGGAAACGAATGTAGAACGGACAAATGGTGAACGTGTTGCTTCAGTTACCGTTGGCGGAGAAACGTTTTCAGGACGAGACATTAGAGAATTTCTTGGCTTAGACTCGTCAGACTTTGAATGGAGCCGACAAAATGGAAGGGTCACTGTCAAAACAAAAGGCTGGGGCCATGGAGTAGGCATGAGTCAATATGGTGCAAACGGTATGGCGAAGGAAGGAAAAACGTATGATGCCATTGTGCAGCACTATTATCAGGGAATTGAATTAGATGCAATCGATCACTTTGCAGAAATCGTCACAGCAAAAATAAAGTAATCCACAGGTTGAGGCCAGTATGCTCAAGAAAAATGAGTAGACGGTCTCTTTTTTTGTGGATAAAAACCACTTTATGTGGAAAAGTCTGTGGATCTGTGAATAACTCTGTTGATTACTAGAATCGCTTAACCGTTGTTGTGAAAAGAATCATAAAAAATTTTTTCAAAGGGAATGTATATATTTCTAGTAATCTGTTCAGAATGGTTGCTGAGGTGATGAGAAATGAAAGAAGATAACAATCGATCTTCTAAAAATGAAACAAAATGGACTCAAGCACAACGTTTATTACGCAAACGCTGGGTATTACCAGCTGTCTATCTAGCAGCCGCAGCAGCCATTCTAAGCTCCGTATTCTATTTTCAAGGTCAAGACCTAGGATCTGATCTCCAAGATCAAGGCACCCAAGAACAACCAGGTGATCAATTCGAAACAGGCTATGACCCGAGAGATGAAGAAGCGGTACCCGTTCAATCATCAAGTGAAGTTATTGTCAAACCAACATTAGATGAAGCAGAAGCAGAGATTATCGGACATTTCTACGACGAATCCGCAACCGCTGAAGAGCAACAAGCATCCCTTGTGTATTTCAGCAATACGTATCGTATGAACAAAGGTGTGGATTTCGGTGCACAAACAGAAGAAGGCTTTGACGTCGTTGCCGCTCTAAGTGGAAAAGTAACAAAAGCCCAACAGGATTCTACCCTTGGAAATGTTGTTGAAATCACACACGACGATGGTGTAAAAACACACTATAGCAGCTTAGCATCACTTGCTGTAGAAGAAGGTGACACTGTATCACAAGGTGACAAACTAGGTGAAGCTGGCCGTAACCTGTACAACGAAGCAGCAGGCGTACACGTTCACTTTGAAATCCGTGACAACGAAGGCGTCGCACTGAACCCAGAAGAAGTATTTGGACAATCACTAGAACAAGCAGTCAAAGAATCAGAAAATGCTGAAAAAGAAGCACCAGAACAAGGTGCCGATGAAGAAAAAGAAGAAGATAAAGAGGACGGAGAACAAGAAAAAGCTCCAGCTGATGGCGAAAAATCAGGCCTCGTCCCAAGTGAATCTTCTAACACGTAATAAGTAGCCTATCTGAACCACTAGCATCCATATGATGCTAGTGGTTTTTTTGTGGAGTGGGTGCGAGGTGCGATACTAAGAAAGACGTGGTCATTATTAAGAAGGATGGCGGGTCTATCAAGAAGCGAGGAGCGGTACCAAGAAGAATGAGATGAAGACAAAGAAGGACGGAGGACTTACCAAGAAGCAAGGAGCGGTATCAAGAGAAATGGGGTGATAATCCAGAAGGGTGGTGGGTTTATCAAGAAGCGAGGGGAGATACCAAGAAGTATGAAGTGACACAAAGAAGGACGGAGGATTTACCAAGAAGCAAGAAGCGGTACCAAGAGAAATGGGGTGATAATCAAGAAGGACGGTGGGTTTACCAAGAAGTGAGGATGATACCAAGTAGTATGTGGTGATTACAAAGAAGAAAGGTGGACTTACCAAGAAGTAAGGAGCGGTACCAAGAGAAATAGTTCGATAATCAAGAAGTACGGCGGGTTTACCAAGAAGCAAGGAGCGATACCAAGAAGCATGAAGTAATTACAAAGAAGGATGTCGGATTTACCAAGAAGCGAGGGTCGATACCAAGAAGTATGAGGTGATTACAAAGAAGGACAGAGCCATTACCAATACCTATACAATGCGATAAACTAATCCCCAGTAATTCCTAACGGCAAGGGATAGCGCAGTTCATAGCGCCTTGAACGGAATGCGCCGCCTAGGGGACTAAGAGAAAAGGGCTTCAAGAGATCATAGGCTTGCTGCCTTGTGGCGGTGTGGAGAAACTGATGAATTTCCAGACTAGAAACATTCTTGTTGAGTAATAGAAAATAGTCTTCAAGCGCGTTTATGTGAGCGTGCTTTGAGGAGACCTGACACTCCGGGCAGAACCATTTGCCGATAATTACTCCGCGGACCAATGTAGGTTTATGACAAGAAGGGCAAAATACTCCGGAAATAATAGAGTTCCTTTTAATATTAAATTCCTTGAGAATATTTGATTGTAACGGTGTGTGATGTTCTGCTAGTGCATCAGCCAATTGTTTTAACTCAGAGTTCAATACATAAGTTTTAGAATAGAGGGTCTGCAGCTCTCTAATTTTTGATAGGAAGGCTGGTGCAGTGGAGACTTTTTTTAATAGGTGTGCGTTTTTTGGGGTCGAGATAATTTTCGTGGAAGGGTCACTAAAGACAACAAGTTGAAGGATTGGAACTAGTGGCCACTCTTGTTGGGCTAACCAACCTTTTAGCTGCGCTTTCTGAATGTTAAGCTGAAGGAGCGGGTTAGGGAGAAGTTCATCATTTGAATGGGAGGTAGAGCGGGTAACTTGATGGGTGTCTGGGTCAAAATAGATGGTGCCTGTGTAATTTTTGATCTCAATAATGGCTATGAAACCCGGGGTCAGAAGAAGTGTATCCATTTGAAAGTGGTACCCATTTGTGCCAAGCAGGCGGACGTCATGAAGTAGATACATTTGCTCGGTGGAGAGGAAGCTAAAGTAGTAGTGCAGTGACTTCTCACCTTGATATCCGACTCGCTGTTTTGCTAATTCCTCTTGAATCTGTGGAATTTGTTCATGTGCATAAGGTAGTCGTCTTATTAACGCCTCCAGCTGAGCCATTCGCAGTGGCTCTGTCCTACGTTTAACAATCGTCATGATTTCTCACTCCTTTGTCTAGGTATTATTCGTTTCACAGCACGTAAATTCCTGCTCGTAAAAAAATAAATATGGAGAAATTTAGCAAGGAAGAGGCGGTATTTAACAAGAGCAATTGATTACTTACTAAGAAGGAAACCTCTTTACCAAGAGGTTTGATTGAATCACTCAGAACTCTAGTTGAATAACCAAGAAGAAAGTCTGCTTAGCAAGAAGGACGGCATCAACACTAAGAAGAAAATAAATTTACTCAGAAGAACTGCCTCATATTTTTCCGTTAGATCCTTACTCAGAAAGAAGCCCCGCATAGCAAGAAGAACGAGCCTCTCACCAAGAGCCGGAGCACGATACCCAGAAAGAAGCCCGGCATATCAAGAAGAATGAGCGCAATACCAAGAACCGGAGCACGATACCCAGAAAGAAACTCGGCATAGCAAGAGGAACGAGCATCCTACCATGAGCCAGAGCACGATACCCAGAAAGAAGATCGACATAGCAAGAGGAACGAGCATCCTACCATGAGCCAGATCACGATACCCAGAAAGAAGATCGACATAGCAAGAGGAACGAGCATCCTACCATGAGCCAGATCCCGATACCCAGAAAGAAGCCCGGCATACCAAGAGGAACCAGAGCAATACCAAGACCCAGAGCACAATACTCAGAAAGAATCCCCGCCTCCAAGAGGAACCAGAGCAATACCAAGACCCAAAGCCCGATACCCAGAAAGAAGCCCGGCATACCAAGAGGAACCAGAGCAATACCAAGACCCGGAGCACGATACCCAGAAAGAAGCCCTGCATATCAAGAGGAACCAGAGCAATACCAAGACCCAGAGCACGATACTCAGAAAGAAGCCCTGCACACCAAGAAGCCCGAGCCCCCGACCAAGAGCCAGAGCCCGATACCCAGAAAGAAGCCCCGCATACCAAGAGGAACCAGAGCAATACCAAGAGCCAGAGC
>NZ_VLXZ01000209.1 GCF_007293315.1 Alkalicoccobacillus porphyridii | reverse complement strand
ACCTGCCGCGCCTGCAGGCATCACGCTGCTGCGCTGTAGCGTAAACGCTGCTCACAGTCGTGAGCAAATCGATGCCATCATTCAGGCATTTGCTACTCTGAAGCAGTAATGTGAGCCCGCCGTGGTGTTGCGCCACGGCGGGTTTAATGTTGTCTGTCATACCAATACACCAGGCTCAACGCCACCAGCACAAACGCTATCGGTAAACCGAGCGCGGTAACAGGTGCGCTCAACGCAAATAGCAATCCCAGATTGACCATGATTTGATAGCTG
>NZ_VLXZ01000208.1 GCF_007293315.1 Alkalicoccobacillus porphyridii | reverse complement strand
ACCACACCTGCCAGGAATGCCGGAATGATGCGGACAACGAGACCGTCACCAGAAAGAATGTTTTCAAACAACGCCGAGGAAGCCATGCCCTTAATATGTACAATAACTGCACAATAGATCTCGGTGATAACGACGCCACCTATGCCACCAGCCAGACAACGATAATTTTTCTGTGACCCGATCTTTTCCGGCAGACAGGCGACCATCACGCCGGTTAACAATGCAGGAATAGCTCCCGTAGTAATCGACAATAAGAGAAACAATGGAAGTACCT
>NZ_VLXZ01000207.1 GCF_007293315.1 Alkalicoccobacillus porphyridii | reverse complement strand
GCTGGCCAGCACCGGGATCACCTCGGCCTTGAGGCAGATGCTGTCGAGCTCAGTGGTGCGGGTGGAGGGCAGCTGCTTGTCGATGGTCATATCGTTTGCTCCAGAAGAATCGGGCCGAAACGCCGGATAGAGGGCTCAGGGCGCCCAGTAGATGCCCAGCGGACAGGCAAGAAAAGCGCGGATGGGCAGTTTGCGGGTATCGTCGCCACCCAGAGCGCGAGCCAGCACGCGGCGCTTCTCCTCGCCGACCATGTGCAAAAAGTGGCGATGCGCC
>NZ_VLXZ01000206.1 GCF_007293315.1 Alkalicoccobacillus porphyridii | reverse complement strand
AGACGCAGTACGCCACCTTTCTCGGCATCACGCTTGATAATCTGCACGCGCTGCCCCGCTTGCCACAAACGCCAGTCCTCTTTTTTCGCCTGCGGATAGTACTCTTTCAACGCTTCAAAACGATCCTCTTCACTCAACATCACCTGACTCACCAGATATTTCACCAGATCGAAATTATCCAGCCCGACGTGCATCATCGGCATCACGTTAGAGGTGGTGGTGGAACTCATCAGATCCCACAATGAACCGTTTTTGAGGAATTTGGTTGAGAAGG
>NZ_VLXZ01000205.1 GCF_007293315.1 Alkalicoccobacillus porphyridii | reverse complement strand
CTCGACGAAGTGGGCGATATGCCACTGGAGTTACAGCCGAAGTTGCTGCGTGTATTGCAGGAACAGGAGTTTGAACGTCTCGGCAGCAACAAAATCATTCAGACGGACGTGCGTCTAATCGCCGCGACTAACCGCGATCTGAAAAAAATGGTCGCCGACCGTGAGTTCCGTAGCGATCTCTATTACCGCCTGAACGTATTCCCGATTCACCTGCCGCCACTACGCGAGCGTCCGGAAGATATTCCGCTGCTGGCGAAAGCCTTTACCTTCAAAA
>NZ_VLXZ01000204.1 GCF_007293315.1 Alkalicoccobacillus porphyridii | reverse complement strand
ACCGTATTCAGGCAGAACACTACTCACTACTGAAACAATATTGCCAATAACGGATCGCTGGTTATCTGTAAGTAATAATTATTACCGTAATGCAAAATACCCCTGGCACAAGTTACATCCTTCATCAGTAAAACTTGTGCCAGATCAAATATAATTATCCCTCCATCATCGCTAAAAATTAATATCTCTTCAGGTGAACGGTGTTTTTAATTTCAAAACGCTAACAAAAGTTAATTAACTATTATGTCACCCGCATTATGTGTATTTTTACCCA
>NZ_VLXZ01000203.1 GCF_007293315.1 Alkalicoccobacillus porphyridii | reverse complement strand
AGGCATAGGCTTTGCTTAGCGCAAGTTTATGAAGCGTTTTATACCAACAAAAAACGGAAAGCAGATAACCCAGCAGCCCGAGTAACAGTATCCGGGCATCCAGGCCAAAAGCTAACAGAGCCGCGATAAAATCCCATAAGTGCGTCATCGGCGGCAGATGACTCGCCGCAAAACCCAGGCTTAATTGCGCAACTGAGGCAATAATGACGCTGAATAATCCCCACATCAGGCCCATTACACCGTACTCCCGAGGATCACAATGCCGCCAATAATG
>NZ_VLXZ01000202.1 GCF_007293315.1 Alkalicoccobacillus porphyridii | reverse complement strand
CCCGCACGTTGCTGTTGCCCCAGCTATTGGCGACCAGATTGATCCCTTCCGTCGTGCCGCGGACGAACACCAGCTCTTCCGCCGAACGGGCGTTGATAAACAACGATGCCTGCTTGCGTACGTTCTCCATTTTCTCGGTCGCCTGGGCGCTTAAGGTATGAATACCGCGATGCACCGCCGCGTAGCCGTGACGATAAAACTCGGCCTCGGCGTCAATCACCTGGCCCGGTTTCTGCGCACTGGCGGCGCTGTCGAGATAAGCCAGCGGCAAACC
>NZ_VLXZ01000201.1 GCF_007293315.1 Alkalicoccobacillus porphyridii | reverse complement strand
AGATAAGCCAGCGGCAACCCGTTTACCTCCCGAGAAAGCACCGGAAAGTCGGCCCGCACTTTGTCGACGGAAAAAGTCATCTTACACCTCCTGGCAGTCGTTGACCGATTCGGGCCAGCACCTGCTGTTTAAGCCCCTCATCACGCAGTGCTTCCGTCAGTTCAGCAGCAAAGGCGTAAATGATCATCTGCTGGGCATCCTGCTGATTGATCCCGCGCGAGCGCAGATAGAACATCTGTTCATCATCAATACGCCCCACCGTCGCGCCGTGGCT
>NZ_VLXZ01000200.1 GCF_007293315.1 Alkalicoccobacillus porphyridii | reverse complement strand
GATGTCATACACCACGCGGGAAATACCGTTCACTTCATTGATAATGCGGTTGGAAACGCGACCGAGGAAATCGTACGGCAGATGCGCCCAGTGTGCGGTCATAAAGTCGATGGTTTCGACAGCACGCAGAGAGACAACCCAGTCATACTTACGACCATCGCCCATTACGCCAACGGAACGTACCGGCAGGAACACAGTGAACGCCTGGCTGACTTTGTCGTACAGGTCCGCTTTACGCAGTTCTTCAATGAAGATGGCGTCAGCACGGCGCAGC
>NZ_VLXZ01000001.1 GCF_007293315.1 Alkalicoccobacillus porphyridii | reverse complement strand
AGAGCAATACCAAGAGCCAGAGCCCGATACCCAGAAAGAAGCCCCGCATACCAAGAGGAACCAGAGCAATACCAAGAGCCAGAGCCCGATACCCAGAAAGAAGCCCCGCATACCAAGAGGAACCAGAGCAATACCAAGACCCGGAGCCCAATACCCAGAAAGAAGCCCGGCATAGCAAGAAGAACGAGCGCAATACCAAGACCCAGAAAGAAGCCCTGCATACCAAGAAGAACCAGCCTCCCACCAAGACCCAGAGCACGATACTCAGAAAGAAGCACCGCCTACCAAGAAGAATCCGCCCCATACCAAGCCCCGGAGCACATACCCAGAAAGCCCCCCCACCCCCCAACCCAAAAACTTGATCCCTCACCCTCTATAAGCTATAATCAACCTATAATAAGTTCCCTAGGGTTCCGCAGAGGCTATTAGCTCTGGTCTGGTCCGAGAGGGGGCGCGCGGTCGGATGGCTGTGACACGGAGGGATAAAAGCCCGGGAGATCTTTGCACAAGAATGTGCGGACATCTTCCGGGCTTTTTTGTGCGTATATGAGAGGTGAGAGCATGATGGGTAAGAATTGGTTGTATGTGGTGATTGGTGCGATGTTTGAGGTGGGCTGGGTGATTGGCTTGAATCGGGCGGGGACGTTTTGGCAGTGGGCCGTGACGGTGCTTGCGATTGTTGTGAGTTTTTTGCTGCTTATTCAGGCGACGAAACGGCTGCCGGTTGCGACAGCCTATGCGGTGTTTGTAGGCCTTGGTACGGTGGGGTCCGTTGCGGTGGATACGCTTCTTTTTGGGCAATCTCTTCCGCCACTAAAGCTTCTATTTATCGTTACGTTATTAGTGGGTGTGATAGGACTTAAGATGGTGACCAAAGAGGTCGATACAGGGGGTGTACGTGAAAATGGCTTGGATTAGTGTAATTATCGCTGGGCTTTGTGAGTTGTTTGGTGTGACGATGATGAATCAGCTTAAACAGAAAAAAAGTCTCGCACCCCTCATAGGTTTAATTGTGGGCTTTGCTTCTAGCTTTGTGCTTTTATCGTATGCCATGAATTCTCTACCGATGGGGACGGTCTATGCGGTTTGGACTGGGATCGGAGCGTTTGGTGGAGCGGTTGTAGGGATGATTTTTTATGGGGAATCTCGAAATGGATTGAGGTTGTTTTTTATTAGTTTGATCTTGCTTTCCGTTATTGGTCTTAAAGTCGTAAGTTAACAGATTTATACAGGCTGGGTGTTGCCGGACAGGCTAACACCGTCAAAACCGCGCTCGTCCTTATAATAAGGTGGTATATCTATATCTACTCTCTAATAAACTGTACCAATCACCAACACAGAATTAGGGAGGCGAGTCGTGTGCATGATTACATCAAAGAGCGAACTATCAAGATAGGCAGGTACATTGTTGAGACTCGAAAAACGGTGAGAACGATAGCCAAGGAGTTTGGAGTCTCAAAAAGTACCGTACACAAGGACCTCACGGAGCGTCTGCCCGAAATTAATGCGGAGCTAGCGAATGAAGTGAAGGATATACTTGAGTACCACAAATCTATTCGCCACTTACGGGGTGGTGAGGCAACAAAAGTAAAATATCGGAAGACGGTAGATGTATCGGATCATTTAATTGTAAAATCTCGTCAATAATTTTCCCCAAAATCGTCCCTGACCGAGCATATTATGATAAAATCTACAATTAGGTATATAGGCCTGTCAATCTAGACTCGAGCACGATATGAGTACTGCCCCAGCACTATGCATGATTGCAATTCTGTAAGGGTGACTCAGTAAGATGCTGGTAATAAGAGACGATAGCCTTTAGAAAATTGTAAATGATGACATAATGTTCATATCACAGGGAGGAACGTATCATGTTTGGTCGAGATATTGGAATTGATTTAGGAACAGCAAATGTATTAATTTTTGTTAAAGGAAGTGGAATTGTCCTAGATGAGCCATCTGTTGTGGCTATGGAAACCTCTACAAAACGCGTACTCGCAGTAGGTGAGGAAGCATATCGGATGGTAGGACGTACTCCTGGGAATATTGTTGCACTTCGCCCTATGCAGGATGGTGTCATTGCTGACTTTGATTTAACGGAGTCTATGCTTAAGCACTTTCTAGATAAGATTAAGGTGAGAAGCATGTTTAGTAAGCCTCGCATCTTAATCTGTTGCCCAACGAACATTACGTCTGTTGAGCAAAAGGCGATCCGTCAAGCAGCTGAAAGAAGTGGTGGTAAGGATGTCTATCTAGAAGAAGAGCCAAAGGTAGCAGCAATTGGCGCGGGCATGGATATTTTTCAGCCAAGTGGAAACATGGTCATTGATATAGGCGGTGGAACAACAGATGTTGCTGTTCTTTCGATGGGTGATATCGTCACCGCCTCATCCATAAAAGTAGCTGGGGATCGGTTTGATTCCGAGATTTTGACCTATATCAAAAAAGAGTACAAGCTCTTAATTGGTGTACGCACAGCTGAAAATATTAAAAAAACCGTGGCAACAGTTTTCCCAGGCGGACGTCAGGAGGAATTGGAAATTCGCGGTCGTGATCTAGTGAGTGGTCTTCCACGGACGATTACAGTAAAAACCGATGAGATCCAAGGGGCATTAATTGAATCAGCGGCTTATATTGTCCAAGCTGCAAAAGAAGTTTTAGAAAAAACACCACCAGAGCTGTCAGCAGACATTATTGACCGCGGCGTTATTTTAACAGGTGGGGGAGCGTTGCTTCATGGAATTGACCAGCTTCTTGCTGAGGAGCTAAAGGTTCCTGTACTTGTAGCAGAGGATCCAATGCACTGTGTGGCTAAAGGAACAGGCTTAATTTTAGAAAATCTAGATAAAATGGTGAAAAAACGAGTACGCGCATAATCCGAGAGGAGAGAGTAGATGCTACGAGGTTTATATGGCGCAGCGGCGGGAATGCTTACGCAGCAACAGCGTCAGGAGTTATTGACGAACAACATGGCCAATGCGAATACACCGGGATATAAAGCGGATCAATCCAGCATTCGTTCATTCCCTGAAATGCTACTTCAAGCAAGAAATGCTCAGTCGGTTACTGGAAGAGGTTATCAGGTTGGCAGTATTTCAACCGGTACCTATCTGCAGGAGGTACTGCCGAATTTTCGTCAGGGCTCGATTGTGGAGACGGGGAACGGAACAGATCTGGCGTTAATTGATGGCGTATTGCCAGAGGGTGAGAACGGGCAGCGAGGCATGCTTTTCTTTGCGGTTCAAGGAGATGACGGGCAAGCCCGTTATACCCGCAATGGTCAATTTGCAGTCAGTGACTCAGGCCAGCTTGTCACAACAGAGGGTCATCCGGTGTTAAATACAGCGGGTGAGACCATTCAAGTGGAAGATGAAGAGTTTATCGTTAACGAGTCGGGCATCGTGACAAGCTCTGCCGGGGCCAATCTAGGCCAAATTGGCATAAGCTATGCGGAGAACCCAGCTGAACTAGTGAAGGAAGGCAATGGCTTGGTACGCGCGGAGGAAGAGCTTCCTGCTGCGGCATTTGATTATCAAATTAGGCAGCGTTTTATAGAGCAATCTAACGTGGATGCCAACCAGACGATGACGGAAATGATGAGTGCCTTACGTTCCTTTGAAGCCAACCAAAAGGTCCTACAGGCGTATGATCAAAGTTTAGATAAAGCCGTGAATGAAGTAGGAAGAATTGGCTGATCGACAGCCGAATAAAGGAGCGTATGCATGAATATTTCATCTAATATTGCCTCGGGGACAATGAGACAGCTTCAAAGTAAGCTTGATATCATTTCGCATAATGTGGCAAACAGTGAAACCACTGGCTTCAAAAAGCGTGATGTCTCGTTCTCGGACCTCTTGCATCAGGAATATTCTAACCAACCAACGGAGGGCAACCGATTAACCCCTCCAGGACTACGTGTTGGCTCAGGAGCAAAAATTGCCCAAACACGTCTATCAAATGAACCGGGCATTGCGATGCAGACCGGACGAATGCTTGATTTTGCGCTGACAAACGGCTATCATTTCTTTCAGGTAGAAAGAAACGATAACGGAGCTTCGGATACAAGGCTGACTCGAGAGGGTGCCTTCTTCCTAACGGAAAATCCAGCGAATCCAGAAGAGCTAGTGATAGCGAATGAAAATGGATTCTATTTACTTGATGCGAATGGCGAACGAATGACGGTACCCTATACATTTGAATCCCTTCAGTTGATGGCAAATGGTCAGCTTGAAGCGCGACTTCAGGATGGAACGGTTGCCGCCGTAGGCCAGATTGGGCTCATGCAGGTTGCCAAGCCACAGCTTCTTGAAGCGGCAGGGGAAACAGATTTCCTGATGCCAGATGGGGAGAACCGCATGCAAGCCATCGCGGCCACAGACCAACTTGTTCAACAAGGAGCACTTGAGGGTTCAAATGTTGATATGGCTAAGGAAATGAGTGACTTAATCCTGACTCAGCGCCACTATCAGTTTAATGCCCGTTCCTTATCCATCGCCGACGAGATGTCAGGTCTTATCAATGGAATCCGTCGCTGATAGGTAACGAAGCTCACCGACTGGAGAGAGACGCATGAACAATGATCAAGCGAAGAACACAGATCAGAAGCTGGACGTTGAAGCTTCTGACACCAAAGCAAAGCAAACCAAAGCCAATCCCATGAACCGTGCGGAGATTCGTAAGGCAAAAGCAGAGCAAAAAGCTGCCCAAAAAGCCGAGGCCGAACCACGCACAAAAAAAGGTCGGATCCGCATCCTGCCTATTTGGCTACGTTTATATATTATCCTCACCCTCATCGGAGCCTCTCTATTCCTTGGAATGATGATAGGCTACGGAGTCATCGGCGGCGGTGACCCATTCGATATATTCAAACTAGAAACCTGGTATCACATCGTGGATTTGATGTCAGGAGTGGAAGACTAACGCGAAGAGCGTTAGTCTTTTTTTGTTGGGGGGATGGGATGGGGGATCAGCGGTGGTTCCCTTTAGAAGCTATCGTTTCACATAGGGGCCCATCGTTTCAAAGTGAGGACCTATCGTGTCACTCGGAGGTCCATCGTTTCAAAATGAGGACCTATCGTTTCACATAGAGGCCCATCGTTTCAAAATGAGGACCTATCGTTTCACATAGAGGTCCATCGTTTCGAAATGAGGATCTATCGTTTCACATGGGCGTCTATCGCGCCAATCCAGAGGTCCATCGCTCCAATTAAGGTTCCATCGCACCAATCCGGAGGTCTATCGCTCCAATTAGGCTTCCATCGCACCAATCCAGAGTCCCATCGCTCCACTTTAGGATCTATCGCACCAATCCAAGTTCCATCACTCCACCCCCTACCAAAAAAAAGAGAGCCTCGGCTCTCTTTCCATACTACTCACTTTTTTAAATCTCAACCTTCCTAGCAAGATACCACCAACATAACCAGTATGTTATAACGTAGAATATGATCTCAAAGATTTGGCCGCTAACATAAAGGAAGGGCTCCGCTTCTTCTGGACCTAAGAACATAGAGAAGTCTCCTTCAGAGAAGGTAATATGCTCTAAGCTTTCTAGATACACAGGGCCTTGCTCTAGAAAAGCAGGAGGATCAAAGGCTGAGAACCATGGAATGAAGATGATATAGACAAACGCGATCAAGCCTGCAAAGATCCACCCTTTCCAACCTCTCTCTCCTTTAATCATAAATACAATAAGTAACACCGGTATCGATCCTGCGATCGACGCATAAATGATCATGATTATAGCAAACAAGTATAGTGATGGAGGGAATTGACTGAGAATATGGTAAGTCCCTTCATGGATAATTGTATACGAGATGAGCCCCGAGGCCATCCAAAGGATTGAGCTAATTAGAAAGGTATAGATGATACATAGTAGAATAGAAATCAGCTTGCTCCATAATTTTGTATGAACAGAGCCAGGTAGCATAAGCCAATGGGCTGCTGTTTTCATTCGCCACTCTCGCCATACTGAGAAAATGGGAAGTAAAAAGGCGATCACAACATTTTGTATAAGAAAAAAGGTTAGAATACCAATATAAAGCATTTCGCCGTAACGGAAGGATAGTCCAATAAAGGTTAACACAATCAATAAGGCAATACCTGTATATCCAATCATCAGCGGCATCTGCAGCCTTAAATCTCGTTTTAAAAGGGTAACAAAAGAGGTCATTGGTTTACCTCCTTAAAGATTTGTTGAATGGTTTTGCCGTGTTCTAACCGCATCTTCTCTAGATCCTCTGTAAAGTAAACGAGACGAGAGTCCTTTATGATGATTAGACCGTCAATTAAAAACTCAATTTCATCATACTCATGAGTGGCGAAAATAATAAGGCGCTCTTCATCTAAGGTAAAAGTAGAGAGCAATTGAACCAAGTCTTCTTTTTTGTTGGTGTCAATACCAGATAGAGGCTCATCCAATACCAAAATGGGCGCAGGGTTTGCCAAAGTTAGGATCAAATTGAATAGGTTACGATGTCCTTTAGATAGGTTTTTTATTTTCTGATCAACGGATAGGCGAATGGTGTTGAGCATGTCGTAGACGCGGTCCACCTGAAATCCGGTAACCATTTTTTGGTGAAAGTCCACCTGATAGGCAATGGTTGAGAAGCCATCAAACGCCTCTTGATCGGATAAATAAGCAATTTGACTTCGGCGCTCTTCGGCATTCTTTTTTCCATTTACCTCAATGGTTCCTTTTGTGGGTCTGGCGAGTCCGCTAATCAACCGCAGCAGGGTGGATTTTCCGGTGCCATTTTCCCCGATTAATCCATAGATGCGGTTTCCTTCGAGGGTCAGAGTCAAATCCTCAATCACTTTCTTTGAGCCATATGACTTAGACAGATTCTTGATTTCAATTTTTTGCATGCGAGTCACCCTCCTGCCCTGCGAGTAACGCATCTACATGTTCTTTTATCTGATCGTTCGTAAACCCGAGCTTATGCAAAAACTCAACAAGCTCTTCTATACGGCTTTTGGCTAATCTAATGCGAAGCTGCTTCACGATTTCCTCATCCTCCGTTACAAAGGTCCCCTGACCACGTTTAGTAAAGGTCACACCATCACGTTCCATTTCTAAATAGGAACGCGACGCGGTATTTGGATTCACACGCAGCAATTGGGCGGTTTCCCTGACTGAAGGGAGTTTTTCTCCGGGAGGGAGCTCCCCATTGCTGATTTTTTGATAATAATATTCGGCAATTTGCCGGTATATGGGTTTTGACGGGTCAAACTCAATCGTCACTGAGATCCCATCCTTTCTTCGTTCGCTTTCTATGATAATACATCTTTCTTATGGAACACGAGATGAGCTGCCACCAACAAAGCTACGGAGTAGAGGGCAATCATGGTGAGAGAGAATCCGAGTGTCATGCCCTCGATTAAAGGGCCGCCTGCGTATTGAATCAACTCATTCTCGCTGTAGTACTGAAGGTTGAGGTTAGGAATAATTAAAAATTTTGACCACTCAAAGCGCTGGACGAACAGCATCAACACATTGCCTGTAAAATGCAACACAATGACAGCTGAAAGTGAAATCGCTGTACTTCTAGTCAGAATCGCCAAGCAAAGAGCCATGGCCTGATAAAAGAATAGCATTGGCATCCTATAAAGAACAAGCTGGGTTAAGGTAGAAAGGGATTCGCCAAACGTTGTGTTATTCTCAAAAAGAATGGCCCCTACTATCCAACTTAAAAAGGACAAGGCAATCAGGACTGCAAAGGAAGCAATATAAACCATGACCCACTTGGATAGTAAGATCTGCGCTCTTGAAACAGGGCGTATGAGTAACTGCTTCATCGTCCCATTTTTGTACTCACTCACCACACCTGATACAACCATCACGGTGCTAAAGACCAACACAAAAACAAACAAGGTATCAACCGCACCAGTAGCAAATTCTAGCGAACCAACTGCTGGAACGGGGACAGCATCTTCACCAAAATCATAGTTATTAAAAAATAGAGTCGCGCCAGCCCCGAGCAGCAGTAACCCAACCATCACTGAGCTAAAAATAATAAACTTATTACGGTGGTAGGCCTTCATCCATTCATTTTGGAGTAATGATACAAACATTTATTTCACATCCTTCCCTGTAAGCAGGTGGTACGTGTCCTCAAGTGATTTCTTAGAGGAAACATGATAAACCTCAATATTCTCCTGCACGAGCGCAGCCACAATGATCGGAATTTGATTTACCGTAATGCTTTCCACAATACAGCGATGATCCTCAATCCGAACATTTCCATACTGAGCAAGAAAGTCACTAGCTCTTTCCATCTCACTGAGCTCAAAAACTACAGTTACCTCTTGTTCACCGCCACGATCACTCTCATTAATGGCAACTTCATTCACGACCTGCCCCTTTTTAATAACAATCGCACGATCACACATCAGCTCGACCTCAGATAACAGGTGAGAGGAGACAAGAATGGCGACATTCTCTTTCTGCGCGAGATTCTTTAAGTACTCGCGTAGCTCGCGGATCCCCTTTGGATCAAGACCATTTGTTGGCTCATCTAAAATCAATACCTTTGGTTTGTGCAACATCGATAAAGCAATCCCAAGTCTCTGCTTCATTCCAAGCGAATAGGTTCTCACTTTTTTATCAATCGCATGGTCAAGTTCGACCATCTTCACAATTTCATCAATGCGCGAGGCGTCCACCTTGTCACGAGTCATTTTTGCAAAGTGTATTAGATTCTTACGCCCACTTAGATAATCATACAGATCCGGGTTCTCCACAATGGCCCCAATTTGCGCTAATGCCTCTTCCCGGTCCGTACGAATACTGAAGCCGCCAATCTTAACATCACCCTCATCCAGACTAATGAGACTCACAATCATACGGATCGTAGTCGTTTTTCCTGAACCATTGGGCCCTAAAAAGCCATAGATTTTCCCTGGCTCCACACTAAAAGACATGTTATCAATGATCTTTGTCCTACCAAGGGTTTTACTAACATTCTCTACAATTAGCGGAGAATCACTCAAGTGCTCAGCTCCTTTTTGTTATGGTGTATTAATCACATAGTACACTATGATAGTCTATGTAGCAAACAAATCATTTCTAAAAACAGCAACATTGTATGTGTTTTTAGCAGAATCATTCATTCTAGTAACCAGGATCACAGCGGTACAATACACATGATAGGAGGCGAACCAATGACTCAACCTAAACCTAAGCAACCGAAGCGCTTGGAAGTGATCATGTCATGGTGGGGAATGAATGGTCTGTTTGAAGATGAGAAGGGAACGGAGGAAAAAGTACATCTCATTGCAGAGGCAGGCTACGATGGGATTAACGGCTTTTTACCGGATGAAAGAGAAGCGGAGCAATGGCATAGATTATTGGACCAATACAATCTTTCCTTCAGTGTAAATGCGTATCCCAAAACGGTACATGATTTAGAAATATTTCTTAGAAGTGCTCAAGAATTTGGAAAAGTAGATTTCATTAATGTTCAAGTGATGAGACCTTTTCTTATAGGAGAGGAAGCAGTAAAATTACTTGATGGTATGGTTAGAATAAGTCGATCCATAGGAATTCCAGCGTACATAGAAACCCATCGCGGGACGATTACGCAGGATTTGATTCGCACGGCAGAGTATGTTCAATGTTTACCTGAGCTTAAGCTGACAATTGACCTTTCGCATTATATCGTTGCTGGAGAAATGCATACGATATCGGAAGAGGCGGAGGAGAAAATCCAATCATTACTTACGCAAACTACAAGTATTCACGCTAGAGTTTCAAATGGTGAGCAAATACAGGTTGATATAGATGAAGCAAATCATCAAGTGCTAGACCATTTTAAACGCTGGTGGCTGACAGGAATGCGTAATTGGAACGTCCATTCAGAGGATGAAGTATTACCATTTGTATGTGAACTGGGGCCACCTCCTTATGCAATCAAAGTTGGAGGCACTGAACCAGGTGATAGATGGTCACAGAGTTTAGAGTTTGCGCGTATTGCTCGGTCTTTGTGGGATCAGGTGTAAGTGTGAAGTGATCAGTTTGTGTTTAAGGCCCGCACCATTTAGATCAAATTTATTGTCATACTTTAAATAAGAGATTAGCCAACTTTGGCTAATCTCTTATTTTGTATAGAGTGCATAAGTTGGCTTTTCTTTTGGGCACTATAAATAGTTGAATGTCTTGAGTGATCCTCGATTTATTCCTTGTCACCTATTTCCAGAAAATATTTTAAATGAATACGTTTACATTTTTGAATAAGGATGATAGACTGACTAACATGTAATATTTATTACTAAAATAAATTAAAAAGTAATAATTAGTACTTGGGAGGAGTTGATTACATGGGTACTGCGGTTTGGGCACTAATTGCATTCATCGTTGTAGTATTAATTTGGGCCATTTTTACAAAACGTAATATTGGCGAAGCTATGATACTAGGCTTTATTATGACTCTTATTTTTTCGGGAAGTCAGGCTTTTGATTTATTTTTACCTAGTTTAATGACAGGGCTTACACACTCCGTTGTCTTTGCAACATTAGCCTTTATTTTTATGGCACAGTTAATTAACTACACAGGCCTTATAGGAAGGATTATTCAGATTCTAAATTCACTGCTTGGTCGTTTGCCAGGCGGAGCAGCATATGTAAATACGTTAGGGTCAGGGTTATTTGCTCTTGTTGCAGGGTCCGGTTCAGGGATTGCGGCAACAACGGGCTCCATAACCATCCCTTGGATGGAGCGTTCGGGCTGGCGTAAGGAGCATGCAGCGTCAGTTGTAGCGGGGAACTCGGGGTTTGGAAGTATTATTCCCCCAAACTCAACCATGTTTATTATGTTAGGGTTTGCACCTGTTGCAGCAAGCGTAGGTCAAGGGGACTTATTTATCGCATTATATGTAGCAGGTCTTTACGCATTAATCCACCGTGTTGTGGTTGTTTATATCATGACAAAGAAATATAACATTCAGCCTGTTCATGCTGATTTGATTCAGCCCATAAGTAAGTCATTTGCTGAAGGATGGACGTCTTTACTTATTTTCTTAGGTATTATCATCCCGCTTATTATTAATTTCGGACCGCTTGCTAACTGGTTCACGTCAGTGGATAACATTGGTGAGACGGCGATGGATGCCATATCGTTTATTGTTTGGGTTCCAGTCTTTATGATTATTTTTACATTACTAGTAGGTCGTAATCATTTGCCTAAAGGAAAAAGCCAATGGACCAAATTCTTTGAAGAAACGGCGCCAGCTTATTATGTCATTGGTCCGGTCTTAATCTTTACATTTGCGACGAGTGCTGTTCTTAATCAAATGGGATTAACAGATCAGCTGCAGGCGTTAATGACTTCTTTTGCAGTACCAAAATGGCTAATGATTGCAATTGTAGGCATCATTATTACCTTAGTGGCTACACCACTCGCTACGTCAGCCACGATTGCAACGATTGGACTTGCCTCGTTTGGTGCATTAACAGCAGTTGGAGTGGATCCACTACTCGCTGTTGTAACCATTATGATGTTTGGTGCAACGGAAGGTAGTACACCAACTTCAGGACCAATTTATGTCGCAACAGGAATGGCGCGGGTAGCACCAGAAAAGACGTATATGCCATTGCTTTTGTATTACACGCTTCCATTAATGATCATAAGCTGGTTGATAGGTATGGGCATTATACCTATCCCATTGTAGGAGGGATATTATGAGAAAGATCATTTTAACTATTTTTATACTTTCTGTGTTCTTATTTACTGTACTTGGCTCAGTATTAGTGTTTGGTCAAATGATTGGACTTTTTGCTTTACAAGGCAGCTGGGTAGTGGGACTAGATGAAAACTTAGCTAACACCGTTTATTTTATGACGTCCATTGCAGCGTTTTCAGGATATTTACTATCATACTTCAAAAAACCGAAAGTAAAGGAAGTGGAGAATTAACATGACAAATATAGAGATACATCATGCTCCAGAGGTGTTACCAAAGGATTGGGTGGAGAGAGCCAAAAAACTAAGCACAACACTCATAAGTGATGGCATGGATACGCCAGTTGAAATGAATCATCTAATTAAACCTTGTAATATAGACAGTGTATTAGTAGGAGCGGCAGTTACTATTGACGTCGAGAATGGTGACAATCTGGCCGTTCACCATGCCATTTATAACTCTCAACCTGGACATGTATTGGTTGTTGATGCGAATGGCTACGAGCAAAGGGCAATCATCGGGGAATTAATGGTGGCAGCAGCGTCTGCACTTCAATTAAGCGGCTTCGTGATAGATGGATTAATAAGGGACTACCATACCTTATCAAAAGCCTCACTTCCTGTGTTTAGTCGAGGGGCGATTTCAGGGGGACCAACAAAAAATGGTCCTGGTGTCTTAAACCAACCCATTACTTGTGGGGGCTTAGATGTTAAGCCCGGAGATTTCGTGATGGGTGATGCAGACGGCGTCATTGTTTTATCCAGAGACAAAGTGGAGGAAGCACTGGCAAAGGCTGAAGAGAAAGCAGCTTACGAAGACAACCGTTTAGAGCAAATAGCAGCAGGAAACATCCGACCCAAGTGGTTGAAATAAAAAAACAATAAATCTCCCTATAGAAGGATAATAGACACTCTAAGCGAAGTTAGATATGCTTTTTAAGAGAGCGTTTATTATCCTTTAGGAGTTGGCAGAATGAAAAACCCTTTAGAAACTTTAAAAGAGAAGGTAGGGTCTTTACCGAGATCTCAAAAATTAGTCGTTGATTATATTATTGATCATTATTCTGAGGTCGGATTTATGACAGTAGAACAATTATCTAAAAAAGTAGGAACAAGCACAACAACGATTATGAGGCTTATGTCTAATGTTGGTTATTCAGGTTACTCAGAATTTCAAAAGAATTTACAATCACATATACGAGAAGAAACAGCACCGCAAACGCGGTTTGAAAATAACCTGAAACACCTTTCGAAAAATGAAAGCTGGTTACGTCATTATGATTTGCAAATTGATCAAATTCAGAAAGCTAATCAATTAAATGAAGCAAGCCTTGATGACGCGGTCAAAATGATTAGCTCATCTTCAACGATTTATTGTACAAGTGTCAGAAGTGGGTTGCCTGTAGCCCAATATCTTACTCACAATTTAAATCGTATGCTAGGTAATACAAAACTGACCATTGCGGATTCAAGTGATTGGGTTGACGATGTCATTGCATTTACTGAGAACGATCTACTGATTGTTGTAAGCTTTGCTAGATATGGGGAACGTCTAATGTACTATGCGGAGCAAGCAAAGAGAAGAGGAACAAAAGTTATTGCGATCACAGATAAATTTTCATCGCCTGTAGTTTCATTTGCAGACATTGTATTGGCTTGTCCAGCAGATAGCATAGCCTCACATAATTCCATTGTTTCTTCTATTTTTATCGTAGATTATCTTATTGGATCATTATCTTTAGAGAAAACCGATATGATCTCTCAACGTTTGAAGGAAGTGGATGGCATTTTGACTCAGATGAATTACCATGTTCAAAAGAAAAATGTAGATTGAAATTAATAGAAATGAAAGGTGATAAAAATGAAAGTAGGCTTTTTAGGATATGGAGAAGCGGCTTATGAACTATCCAATGGATTAAAAGAAGAGGGACTCACTGAGATCAAGGCGTATGATGTGATGATGCGTCACGAGAAAATGGGCGCACAAATCAAAAGTCGAGCGGAGAGTGCTAACGTTCAACTTGTCGCAAGTCTTTCAGAGCTGATTCAAGATATTCAGATCCTTTTTGTTGCCGTACCAGCAAGTAAGGCACTGGAAGTGAGTCTAAATGTAAGAGAAGAATTGAAAGATCAATCCTTCTTGTACGTAGACGTATCCGCCTCAAACCCCTCAATTAAACAAGAAATTGAAAAGGCACTAACAGAGAGACATATTAAATTTGTAGATGCTGCGATGCTTGGTCCTTTACCAGTGTATAAGCATAAAGTTCCTATCTCAGCGAGCGGAACTGGAACACAGGAGCTTATTGACCAAATGAGTCCTTATCACATGAACATCACTGTGGTGGGAAATAAGGCTGGGGATGCATCCGCGATAAAATTAATTAGAAGCATATTTATGAAAGGCATTGTGGGTCTGTATCTGGAGACATTACAGGCTTCAGAATCCTATAACGTCTCTTCTGAAGTGCTAAGCTCATTAGAAGAGACAATGGACAGCCATCAATTTATGGATACGTTAAATCGACTGGTGACAGGTAGTGCCGTCCATGCTGAAAGAAGATCGTATGAACTTCAAAGCTCTATTGATATGTTAGACGAAGTAGGACTTAATTCAGATTTAACCAAGGCTGCTAAAGAAAAGTTGGTAGAGCTTGCGAAAGTGTCTACTAATCAATCTAATAAGCCATCTGACTGGAAAGAGGTATTAAGCTACTATTCTAAATAAATGGTATCTAAGTCAATAAATAAGGCAACAAATAGGGAGCTGACATTTATGACAAGTATACTAAGTAAAGATGCGTTGGAAGTCTTTATAAGAGACATCTTTAAGGGAGCAGGGCTAAACGAAGAAGATGCAAATATCATATCAAAACACCTTGTCCTAGCGAACTCAAGAGGAGTAGAGTCTCATGGGGTTAGTAGGGTGGATATATACACCAAAAGGCTAGACATAGGGATCACAAAAGGATCATCAGAACTACAAGTCATAAAGGAAACACCAGGAAGTCTTTTAATAGATGGCGATGGAAAAATAGGTGTAGTCACAGCAACAAAAGCAATGAGACGAGCCGTGGAAAAAGCAAAGAAAAATGGATTAGCCGTAGTCGCTATTAAAAACTCTACCCATTCCGGCATGCTGGCCGATTATTCAATGTATGCAGCGAAAAACGATTGTATTTCATTAAATATGACGAATGCTACGGCAAGTATGGCACCTTGGGGAGGGAAAACGGGATACTTCGGAACAAATCCAATGTCTTATGGTCTCCCAGCAGGGAAAGAGAATGATATCATTTTTGATATGGCAACAAGTGTAGTAGCACGAGGCAAGATTGCGTTAGCAAAGAAAAACAATCAAAATATTCCTATAGGATGGGCTATATCTAAAGAAGGCAAACCAACAAGTGATCCACATGAAGCATATGAAGGGCTTGTTTTACCAGTGGGTGGACCAAAGGGGTACGGTTTAGCTCTACTAGTGGATTCTTTATCAGGTCTATTTTCAGGCGCAGCTTACGGACCTCATGTAGCTAGCCTGTATAGGGATTTAGATAAAAATCAGAATGTCGGAAATTTCTTTCTGGTTATGAGAGCAGATCTATTTGAAGATCTAGACGCTTATAAACAAAGAACCGATCAGATGATTAACGAAATAAAGAACCTTCCGCTTGCTGAAGGCTACGATAGGATCTACTTACCGGGAGAAATAGAGCACAATCATATGGTTAAAGCCCAAAAAGAAGGCATTCATCTCTCAGATGCGGTGTTAAATGATTTGATACATGCAGCCAAAAAATATGATATTGATCACACAAGTTATCATATGATCGTGAATTGAAGAAAAAAGAAGAGTAGAGCAGCTATATTGCTGCTCTACTCTTTAGTTTCCACAACCCTCTTCATAAAATCCTCAATACAATAATCCCAATAATCCCATGTGTGCGGGGCTGGTGATTCTTCGTAGTGGGTGAGGTAATTCAGTTGTTTTAGATGGTCTCTAAAAGCAATGTTCATATCATAAAGAAAATCCTCTGTGCCACAATATTGATATAGCTCTGGCAATGTGCGTGCGTTCTCCTTATGCTCGGTGGCAAGATGGAAGAGGTCTCCTCCGAATGTGGTGAAGTCAGGGTTCTCTCCGAAGTTGGCATACATAATCTGTTTACGCTGATCATTCTGGCCCTCTGGTGCATAGAGGCCAGCTGCATCTAGTGCTCCGGAGAAGCTGGCAGCGGCCACAAAGCGTTCTGGCTGGTTAAGAGCTAGCTTAAAGGCGCCATAGCCTCCCATAGATAAACCGGCAACATAGGTAGAAGCAGGATTAGGCTTAATGCCGAAGAAGGTTTCTACGGCTTTGGGAAGCTCTTCAGACACATAGGTCCAGTAGGCTTTTCCGTATTTCATATTAGAATAAAAGCTCGTATCAACATTAGGCATAATAACAGTGAACCCATATGTATCCGCATATCGTTCAACAGCAGAACGGCGTGTCCAGGTTGTTTCATTGTCTGTCATGCCGTGTAGTAAATACATGACGCGTCGTTCTTTTTGTTGAAAGTGCTCTGGCTGAATGACATGAATTCCGGTTTGAAGACCTCCAAGTGCCTCAGAAGTAAATTGTCCCTGAAAAATCGCCAATGTAATCGCTTCCTTTCGTGTTATTTCTTTTATATTACACTAAAAGCAGTCAGGAGGCATCAGCAGATTCCAGAGGCAATTATGGTATAATGCCAGGTATGATACCTTGAGAGGATGTTGACAATGTTTACGATTGAACAGATTAAAGAAATTATTCCCCACCGCTACCCATTTCTATTGATTGATAAGGTTGTAGAGGTTGAAGAGGGTAAACGAGCAGTCGCAATCAAAAATGTAACCGCAAATGAAGAATTTTTTAATGGGCACTTTCCCGACTATCCGGTAATGCCTGGAGTTTTGATTCTTGAAGCTCTAGCACAGACTGGCGCCGTATCAATTTTAACGAAGGAAGAAAATAAAGGAAAAATTGGTTTGTTTGGCGGAATCGAGAAGTGTCGTTTCAAAAGACAAGTCAAGCCAGGGGATCAGCTGCGTCTTGAGGTGGAAATCATTCGCTTAAAAGGGCCAGTCGCTAAAGCTCACGGTGTCGCCACTGTGGATGGGGAAGTAGCGGTAGAAGCGGATATGACCTTTGCCTTACAGCAAAATAGCTAATTCTTCCTTTGAACATAGACCATCCACATCTATCGTTTGGCCTGAAATGTATGAAAGACCGTGTGAGATTGTATAAGTACAGCTAATACGATAGACGCTTGTCCGCTCCCGTTGGTAAGATGATGGTTGTATCACGATTATCAAGTCTGCGGGAGGTACCAGCATGTTTAAACCATCAAGATTAATTACTTCACTCCTTTCTGCAGTTGTATTCATGACCGCTTGCAGTGACGGTGAGCAGTCACCAAATTCATCAAGCACAAATCGGGAAAGTATAACGGATCCGGCCACGAAGGATGGCGAACCTCAGAACATGGAGGAAGAAGGAGACGTAGATCCTGATTTACAAATAGAAGAATCAGACGAGCAGATCATGGGTGATGAGGACGACGGTATGCAGAATGGATCTGTGGAACAGGAAGAAGACACAGAGTAGTACTATAGATGGATATAAAAGGAAGACCCCAATTCAGTATCGGGGTCTTTTTCCTATATGAGAAGATGAATAATATCATACAAAAGTCCTTTTTGCTTGAAAATATGCAGAATGCAAGTATACTTATAGAAATACACAAATAGCATGGAGGAGCCTATGGGTAGAGCTAGGATACTAATCATTGATAATCGGACATTACTGTTTGAACAGATCCGTTTAAAAGCAGAAGAGGATGGCTTACACGTTGTCTATCACAAGCCTGGCATCAATACCAATGAGGTAGTTGAACAACAAAGCCCTCAACTAGTCATTATTGGAAGTGAGCTTATGTCCACCTGCCAAGTGGAACTATGTAAAAAAATTAGATTGAAGCTATTAATCCCTATTATTGTTATTGAAACAATCGGTACCATAATGATCGATTCCTTTGAAGCGGGAGCCAATGATTTTTTGAAACAACCCTTGGACTACACGGAGTTATTTATTCGAATGAAATTACATCTAGGAAAATTTAGAAGAGAAGTAGAAGCAAGCCCATACAGTATCCATTACACCAATCTTTCCATTTACTTAATTACCCAGACGGTCCAGTTAAAAGGGGTAGACGTTGAACTATCCGCACAGGAATTTAAACTACTAACTTATCTAGCCTCTCAGCCCAAGCGAATTTCCAACTCAAAACAACTGTACGAACAAATATGGGGACCGGGAAGTTATCAGGATACCCGCACCGTATTAGTTCATATCAGTAACATACGAAGAAAACTAGCCACAGACTGCGATCTTCCCCCCTACATCCAAACCATCCGTGGCGTCGGATACAAATTCCATGAGTATTATTTGTAATTTACTAAATAATTTGAATAAATCAATTGCATATCAGTTATCTTATTAGTATAATTTTAATTGAAATGACAATAGTGTATTTGTCATTCCATTTTTCGTGGATCACCAATGGCTTGGCCCGCCTGACGTAATTTACGACGCGCTGTCTTGCTCCAGCTGGAAACCGTATGTAGAGACACCCCTTGTTCTTCTGCAACAGCTTTACGGCTTTTGCCTAGAATAAGAATCTGTTCCACATAGAGCCATTCACGCGCAGACAAATTTTGTAGAAAGGGTGTGAAGGAAAAATCGGCTGTAAGATCCATCATCTCTGCTGTCTCGTGTTCTAGCAGATGCTCTGTAGATTCACTCGTTAAGAGATAACGCTCACTATGCACTAGCTCTTTGCGCAAAGACGAAATCAACTCACCACGAACTCGTAGCTTAGCATAGGCCGCAAACTCACCCTTTTCAGGCTCGAATCTACGAAAGGCATCCCAAAGAGCGATGACGCCTACCTGATAATATTCGTCGTAATTCTGCGTAAGACGCAGCTTTTTAATCTGTCCTTTAATGAGAGGCGTGTATTGCTGTAAAACTTCATCGAATATCAAAGTCATCATATGCACCATTCTGAAAGCGCGCTTTCTAAGTATTCCGCGGTAAGGATAGAGTACGAAAGTTTGCTTACATACGCACATCAAGAAATGAAGCAAAACACGTAGTAGATAACCTGTTTTGACCGTTTTTGAGTAGCGTAAACTTACTAAACAAGCGATAACTTCCCTAGAATCGCTAAAAAGCGGCATATTTCCAACAAAAATTGTAGGAGGCGACTTTGAATGAAATATGAAAATAATGACAGAGAGATACGCTATGTACCAGATTATGATATCAATGAAAAGACATTACTTATTCTCCCTCACAAGGATATTGAATACGAGTCTAAAGTGTTCGAACCAAATATAGAGTATTACGTAAAACGAAAACCACTTGAACTGCTAGAACAATCATGTCTGGACAATGGATCTAATCTTCAAGGCCGAATTGACTTCGTACGCTCTCGACTAGGACAGCGAAATAAAGTACCTGTTCTTATCAAAGAAAATCAACCCGTTGTGGCCAGTCCTACTCATTCGCCTAAAAATCCAGAATGTCAGTGGATATTCACTACCCATATTTCAGATAGTAAACAGTATAAGAACTCCGGAAAGAACGGTACTCTAGTCACCTTCAAAGACCGCAGCATGATCTTTCTGAACATACCGAAAAGTCAATTCAGCATCATGGTCAACAGAGCACACATGTGCCATGGACTTATGAGGTATTTCTTAAAATAGATATAAAGTAAGCAACCGGCAGGCACTAGGTCCTGCCGGTTTGTTTCCTGTTTAGGTGCGGAGATGGGGAGGGAGGTTCTTGGTAAATGCGTTGAATTGGAGCGATAGGCAAGTGAATGGAGCGATAGAGAGGCAAAGTGAAACGATGGAACCTGAAGTGAAACGATAGAGAGGCAAAGTGAAACGATGGAACTTAAAGTGAAACGATAGAGAGGCAAAGTGAAACGATGGAACCTGAGGTGAAACGATAGAGGGGCAAAGTGAAACGATGGAACCTAAAGTGAAACGATAGAGGGGCAAAGTGAAACAAAGGAACCTAAAAGTGAAACGATGGAGAAAGAAAGTCGCCCAATAGAATCACCAAGCCACTCCCAATCCCTCCCATGTTTACCTCCTACCGCATCAGGGTAATGTTCCTCGATAATCTTATAGAGAGGACTGATAACATGTCCGAGATGTTATATGGTAATACGCCGCCATTTTTATGCGGCATTAACGGTACGACAGATTCAATCGACGAGGCTGATGTGCTCGTTTACGGTGTGCCCTGGGAAGGCGCGGTGACGTGGGGGGATTTCACGGGCTGTGAAATGGGTCCAAAGGTGATGCGTCTCTGCTCGGGCCGCTATTCTGGCTATCTACCCGAGCTTGAGCACATCGATGTTTTTGAGCATCTAACCCTTGCTGATATGGGGGACGTAGATGTGGTCCCTGCAGATGTCGAGGAGACGATGGACCGGATAGAATCGTTTGCAGCTGACATCTGGAAGACAAGCAAGTTCCCGATTGCCCTGGGCGGGGATCATGGCATTACCTACCCGATCGTACGCGGCTTAACCAAAGCCCATCCTAATAAAAAAATAGGCATTCTCCACCTGGATACTCACTATGACAACATGCCTCACCAAGACGGGGAACGTTTTGCCCGCTCAACTCCTTTTGCAAGATTGTATGAGCTTGACGGAGTTGTAAATGAAAGCCTCATCCACACAGGCATTCACGGCCCGCGTAATAAACCAGCTACCGGTCGCTATGCAAGAGACGCTGGTGCGAAAACCATCACAAGTAATCAAATTAGAGAAGCGGACGACCTGCGAACATTTGCTGGAGAGTTATATGAAATGGCCAGCGCCAATGTCGATGTTGTTTATCTCTCCATTTGTAGTGACGTGCTTGATGTGGCGTTTAACCCGGGTGGTCCTACCGATGTCAACGGACTCACTAGTTATGAACTACTAACTCTTGTATATGAGTTTACCTCCCGGGGCATTGTCGGCATGGATTTTGTGGAAGTGTACCCACAACAGGATCCGAACAACGTCTCCTCTCACTTTGCTTCAACATTAACCCTTTATGCCTTAGCCGGTCATATAAAAAGTAAATCTAGCAACACCCCCAGCTAAATCTTTAGCAGGGGGTTCTTTAGTCCTATGCGCTATATCAGTATGCAAATGTAATATTACAGTTTCGTTACAATGATAGATTAGAAGGCAAAAATCGTGTAGAATTTAAGGACATATTCGAATTTTATCCCTTATTTTGACAGAGAAGTGAGAGATAATGGACAGGTCTTCTGTAATAGATGACACATACAGCCGAAATAAATAATAACTAAGATAAATCATAAGGAGGTTCTATTTTTGAACCATACAGCTAGAATGAAGAAGGCCGTGTTAACATCAACCGTTGCTACTGGACTCGCATTGGCAATTCCTACTGTCGCAGACGCTGCACTTGGAGATCAAACACTTCGTCAAGGTATGAATCACTCCGATGTCACTCAGCTTCAGGATCAATTGAAATCTAAAGGGTTCTTTACATATGAGCAGTCTACTGGATACTTTGGTACGATCACAACTCAAGCCGTTCGTGACTTCCAAAAAGCCAACAATCTTAAAGTAGATGGAATCGCTGGACCACAAACAATTGGAGCACTTAAAGGTAACTCTTCAAACAGTAACAACAACAGCAATAATAATTCATCTTCAAATAATACAAGCAATGCATCATCTAATACGTCTTCATCTAATGTTTCCTACTCTGGAATCCTGCGTGTAGGAAGCCGAGGAAACCAAGTGACTCAGCTTCAATCACAGCTTCGTTCTGCTGGTTTCTTTAACCAGAACCCAACAGGCTATTATGGAAATGACACACGCGAAGCCGTACGTTCATTCCAACGTAGCAAGAACCTAACTGCTGATGGAATCGCTGGACCAAAAACATTCGGAGCACTTAACAATACTGGCGCCAAAGCACCAGCTCCAACCAATCAAACAAACAAAAACACAAACCAAGCAAGCCCAGCTCCATCAAGCTCAACCGTTCTACGTGTAGGAAGCCGAGGTGCCGCAGTAACTGATCTTCAAAACCAACTTAAATCAGTGGGCGTATTCAATCAGAACGCTACTGGCTACTATGGAAACGACACAAGAGACGCCGTACGTAAGTTCCAAAGCGCCAACGGCCTAACAGCAGACGGAATTGCTGGACCAAAAACGTTCGCTAAGCTAGGACAAGGCTCTACCTACAACCCAGGCACTAACGTAAAAAATGAAACAGCCAACAACAACTCTGGTAGCTCTAACTCTGGCGCAACCGTCACAAACCTCATTGCCGAAGCATCAAAACACATCGGCGTATCATACAGATGGGGCGGCGCAACACCAGCAGGATTTGACTGCAGCGGATTTATCCAATATGTCTTCAAACAACAAGGCATCAATGTACCAAGAACAGCAGCTTCCCAATACAGTGCTGGCCAAAGCGTATCTTCTCTACAAGTGGGAGATGTGGTCTTTTTCGAAACCTACAAATCAGGTCCGTCTCACAACGGAATCTACATCGGAAATAACCAGTTCATCCACTCAGGCACAAGCACAGGCGTAACCATTACTAGCATGGACAACAGCTACTGGAAGCCTCGCTACCTCGGCGCAAAACGATTTTAATTAAACGTTTATTTAACCCTCTCTAGTTGGTGCTGGAGAGGGGTTTTTGGGTTTGGGGAGAGGGAGTTGATCTTGATAAAGGAGAGGATCTTCTTGGCAAAACCTTAATCCTTCTTGGAGACGGCCCATGCTTCTTACTAAACCTCCCAATCTTCTTAGCAAAAGCCGGACCCTTACTTAGATCCAATCCCACCAACCCCCTTAGAAACAGTGCTCCTTGCCCTCACCACACCACAAAAAAACCCCCTCCGCCACCCAGGCGAAGAGGATCCCACTCTATCAATCTAACTCTAAATGCTCTCTCAATTCACTGCTCAAACTAGCAACCGTCTCATCGCTTAACAATACATACGATGCACCGTCAATAGTTTGCGTAGTATAATCAAACTCCAACTGATCTACAGTTCCTAATGCACTACGATAGTTGTTCTGAAGTGTCCACATCTGGTCCAAAGACATATCCGTTCTTACCGAACCACCAACTACATTCAAAATGTCGTTTGCTTTTGTAATAGAACTAAACTGTGCCGCTTCATTCATAACGGCTTCAAGAATTTCGCGCTGGCGAGCTGCGCGTCCAAGGTCGCCACGTGGATCTTCGTATCGCATACGAGAGTAAGCCAATGCTTCATCTCCACTTAAAAACTGCTGACCTTCTGGAAATGTGTATCCGCTAGACTCAAAAGCAAAATCATTATTAACCGTTACTCCGCCTAATGCATCAATTAACTCTTTAAAGCCTTCCATATTGATCGTTACATAGTGATCAATACTTACATCAAATAAATTCTCAACAGAATCCATCGCCATCGCAGCACCACCATAAGCATGTGCATGGTTAATCTTCTCAATCGTTCCACGTCCAATAATTTCAGTCCGTGTATCACGAGGAATACTTAGCATTTTAACTGAACGCTCCCCGGGATTTACGGTAACAAGAATCATAGTATCTGATCTGCCTGCTAGATCATCCCCTCTAGCATCAATACCAGCAATCAAAAACGATACAGGCTCAGCATTATCAATATCTACTTCTCTAGAAGGAAGCTCTCTATCGCCAATTGGCTCATGTATGGCAGAAGCCGTATCTCGTATAGAATCATAAACATAATAAGCAAACCCAGCACCAGCTAAAAACAAGACACCAACAATTATGATCGCAATTTTAAATCCTTTTCTCATATAATCAAAACGCCTCTCTCTTGATGTTGTATAGGTCTTAAGACCTCTAAGGCACTATTACTTTCATAAGTATAGAGAATATTTAACAGATTAACAAGAAAAAATTAGTCGATATTCCTTATGCAACTATGATATAATCCTGTTTAGCTATGAAAAGATATATAATGTAGGAGGTTTCTATACCGGATGGAAGAAACAATTAGTCTAAAAGACATATTTCAAACTCTCAAAAGACACTTTAAGCTGCTTATATTAATACCAATTGTGGCAATGGCAATAGCAGCGTTAGTGAGCTTTTTTTTACTAACGCCAATGTATCAGACAAGCACTCAGTTATTAATTAATCAAACAAACCAAAATCCAGATCAAATGTATAGTCAAAATGATATTCGCACTAACATTGAATTAATCAATACGTACAATACGATTATAAAAAGCCCGAGAATATTAGAACCGGTTATTGCCGAATCAGGAGTAGATTTAACTGTATCGAATCTACAAGACATTATCTCGGTTGAAAGCGCTGATCAATCCCAAGTATTAGATATTACTGTGCAAGATCGTTCGCCTGAAGAAGCGGTATTAATTGCAAATACAGTCGCTCAAGTCTTTGAAAATGAAATTCCTAGTATCATGAATGTGGATAACGTAAATATTTTGTCCGTAGCCTCTGTAGGTGAGAATCCTTCTCCAGTGAGCCCAAATCCAATTCTTAATATGTTAATTGCTGCCGTGGTAGGATTAATGATCGCTGTTGGTCTCGCATTCTTATTAGAATATTTAGATACTACAATTAAAACAGAGAAAGATATAGAAGACGCTTTAGGAATGCCTGTGTTAGGTGCAGTCTCCAACATGGATAGTTTAACAAACGAAAGCAACAAATAACACTCAAAAGAAAGTAGGTGTATGATGATGATGCAAACAAGATCGAGAAAGAAACCAAAAAGCGGAAGAATGAATAAGACTCAACGTCAACTAGTAGCAGACTTACATAAACATTCACCCATTTCGGAACAATATCGAACAATCCGTACAAATATTGAATACTCATCAGTGGACAAAGATTTACGTAGTTTTGTTGTTACCTCTGCGGGGCCAAGTGAAGGGAAGTCAACAACAGTAGCTAATCTTGCTATTGTTATGGCACAGAATGGACAAAAGGTACTAGTTGTTGATGCAGATATGCGTCGCCCAACTGTCCATTACACCTTTGCAATCCCTAATACTAGAGGCTTAACAAATGTATTATCAAAACAGACTTCTTTGGAAGAGGCTTCCCAGCAGACGACAATTGAGAACCTATTTATTTTAACATGTGGACCAATTCCGCCAAATCCGGCAGAACTCATTAATTCACAGATGATGGAGATTGTTCTTAGGGAGGCTCTTGAACAATTTGATGTAGTCTTTTTCGATGCACCTCCAGTTATGGCCGTAACGGACGCTCAATTACTAGCTAATAAAGCGGACGGAACAATTATCGTGACATCAAGCGGCAAAACAGATCGTGAAGAACTAATCAAAACAAAAGAGCTTCTAACTAAAACAAATGCTAATTTACTTGGTGTTATTTTAAACAACAAACCAGTTGATGAGAAAAACTATTATTATTACTCATAATAGAAGGTTTAATTAGAGAAGGGGATTTACTTTATGATAGATTGTCATTGCCATATCCTACCTAATCTAGATGACGGAGCAGCTTCACTTGCTCACAGTATAGAAATGGCAAAAGTAGCTGTTTCAGAGGGAATCTCAACTATTATTGCTACGCCACATCATGCTAATCCTTATTTTGATACAACAGCTGAACAAATGCTTACAGGAGTTGAAGAGGTAAATAGAGCCTTAGTAGCTGAATCTATTCCTTTAACCATTTTACCTGGACAGGAAATTAGACTTTATGGTGAATTATGCGAGCAATTAGCGCTTGGAAAGTCGCTACCGTTAACAGGAGAAGGACGTTATGTCTTAGTTGAGTTCCCGAGTAACTCAGTTCCAGCTTACAGTGAACGTTTGTTCTACGAATTAGCTGTACAAGGCTATATTCCAATTATTGCTCACCCTGAGCGTAATAAAGCACTAATAGAAAAGCCGAGTAAATTATTTGAGCTTGTTCGTAATGGGGCACTGACGCAAATAACAACATCAAGTGTAACAGGTCATTTTGGTAAGAATATTAAAGAATTCACGAATCAACTAATAGAAGCAAATCTTGCGCACATTCTTGCGTCCGATGCACATAATCTTGAAGCGCGTACTTTCAGGATGAGACAAGCAACGGAAATCATTGAAAAAGAGTATGGAAGTGGTACGTTATATCAATTTAGAGAAAATGCTGAAAGAATTGTCACTAATGAAGTTATGTCAATATTTCCTCCAGAGCCAATTAAAAAGAAAAAAAAGAGATTTAAAATCTTCGGATAAATAGTGCGATCCTTTGAAAAGAGGGTTTGTGCTATTTTTTTGTCAATAAATCTCGCAGATAGAAAATTAATAGATCTATATCGACAATTATTAATGTAAAGTTAATAGATATTAAAAAAATGTTAAGATACTATCGATATTTGTTAAGAAATGTAGTAAGATTAAATCATATTATGGGATAAATTAGTTTCTCAAGTTTATGGAGATGAATTGCTTTAATGATGAGAATCTAAGAATCTATTTTTAATGAGAGAGAAGAGCTAGAAAAGCGCTTAAGTAATTTACAGAGCGATTCTCTAGCTCTTTTTAAGTGACATGTAAAAAATATTTACGATTATAAAATTAAGGAAGTTTTTGAGGAGAGATGTTTATATGGGCATGAAGCAAAGACTGCTAATGCTGATTTCTGTTGATTCAGCAATTGTTTTATTTTCAATTTTTATTTGTAATTTTATTTTGTCTGCAGGTCATTCTCCATTAACTGAAGTACTCATTGTGAGTTCAATTGTATTACTACTAGTTCATCATCTGTGTGCATATCGATTTAGGTTATACAAGAGAGCATGGGAGTATGCAAGTGTGACTGAATTAAAATCGATTGTGTACGCTGTGACGATATCTATAATAGCTACAGCTTTAGTACAAATAGCAGTATTTCAAGTGTTTTATGTTAGAACATTAATTATGACTTGGATGATGCATGTCATCTTAATTGGTGGTTCAAGAATGTCATGGAGACTATATAAGGATACATACATGACCAATAAAAAAGCCGGAAAAAGAACGTTGATTATAGGAGCCGGTTCTGCTGGTGCTATGATTGCGCGACAATTAAAACAAGATCAGGATACAACATTAATGCCAATAGGGTTTATTGATGATAATTTTACTAAGCATGGATTAGAGATTATGAATATACCCATATTAGGTGGAACGAAAAGTATTAAAGAAATGGTATCATTACATAAGGTTGAGCATATTGTCATTGCGATTCCTTCACTTATAAAAACAGATTTAAATCGAATTGTGAAGCTTTGCACGGATACAAAAGTCAAGACGCAGATTCTTCCACGTCTGGAGGATCTTGTTCTTGGATCCGTGGAAGTAAGTCAATTTAAGGATGTCGAAGTAGAAGATTTATTAGGTCGCGAGCCCGTAGAATTAGATGTTGATGGTATTGCGGAATATATTACTGGTGAAACGATATTAGTAACTGGCGCGGGCGGATCAATAGGATCTGAAATATGTAGACAGGTTGCCAGATTCTCACCCAAGCAACTAATTCTATTAGGCCACGGTGAGAATAGTATCTATTCCATTGAAATGGAATTGCGAAGAACATTACCTGACTTAAGTATAGATACCGAGATTGCAGATATACAGGATAAAGAAAAAATGCATCTCGTTATGAGGAAACATCAGCCTCACGTTATCTTTCATGCAGCTGCGCATAAGCATGTGCCTTTAATGGAGCGTAACCCAGAGGAAGCCGTCAAGAACAATGTCATGGGAACACGTAATGTTGCAGAAGCAGCAGATGCAGCTGGAGTGAACACTTTTGTCATGATATCAAGTGATAAAGCCGTTAATCCTACCAGTGTGATGGGGTCAACAAAACGAATTGCCGAAATGGTGGTTCAGCATATGGATATGGTTAGTAACACACGTTTTGTAGCAGTTCGATTTGGTAATGTACTTGGTAGTCGTGGTAGTGTCATTCCATTATTTAAAGATCAAATAATAAATGGTGGTCCAGTAACAGTCACTCATCCAGATATGGTACGTTACTTTATGACAATACCAGAAGCTTCAAGACTAGTCCTTCAAGCTGGCTCTTTAGCAGAGGGGGGAGAAGTTTTTGTTTTGGACATGGGCGAACCAGTAAAAATTGCTGAATTAGCCAAAAATCTTATCCGCCTATCTGGATACAACGAGGAAGAAATCCCGGTTGTTTTCACAGGGATGAGACCTGGCGAAAAAATGTTCGAGGAGTTATTAGGCGAGGATGAAGTTCATAGTGAACAAGTATATCCAATGATCTATAGAGGTAAAACACCTGAAGTCGATATTAATGTAACCTATAACTTAATTGAAAGATTTCAAGGAAATAGTCAAGAGGATTTAAGACAAGGATTACTTGATATTGCTAATTTTAAAGTTAGAACATCAAGGGCTCTAAATGCTGTTAAATAGCTCTCCTATTTAAAAAAGTAAAAGAAGGAGTATTGTCTATGTATTTAAAAGTGAAAAGGTGTTTTGATTTAATCATTTCATTAGTAGGACTGGTCATGATATCACCTATCCTACTAGTGTTAGTTTTAGCAATTAAGCTTGAGTCTCCGGGACCTGTTTTCTTTAAACAAAAAAGAGTTGCAATAAATAAAACTTATTTTAGCATTTTAAAGTTTAGAACCATGCGTGTGGATACACCTAAAGACACCCCAACACACTTATTAAAGAATCCAGATCAATATATTACAAAAGTAGGGAAGTTTCTTAGGAAAACATCACTTGATGAGCTACCTCAAATATTTAATATTATAGCAGGACAAATGAGTATTATAGGTCCAAGACCAGCTCTATGGAATCAGTTTGATTTAATTGAAGAAAGAGATAAATATCACGCAAATGATATACGTCCAGGCTTGACTGGCTGGGCCCAAATCAATGGACGAGATGAATTACCCATTGACATTAAAGCAAAGTTGGATGGAGAGTACATTAAAAAGATAGGTGTTTTAATGGATATTAAATGCTTCTTTGGTACTTTTGTCAGTGTGGCGAAAAGTGATGGCGTGGTTGAAGGCTATAAAGAAGTAAAGGAAGAAGACAAAAAGGAGTATGTATCAAAATGAAAAACGTTCTAATTACTGGTGAGCACAGTTATGTTGGGAATTCCTTTGCCGAATGGGTGAAGAATGATTCTGAGATAAACATTGAGAAAGTCAGTTTGCGCGATGGGAAATGGCGCGAAAAGGATTTTTCAAAAGCTGATGTGGTATTGCATGTTGCGGGTATTGCTCATGTCTCTACAGATCCCAAACAAGAACAACTTTATTATGAAGTAAATAGAGATTTAACAATTGAAATTGCAATAAAAGCAAAACGAGCAGGAATTAAACAATTTATTTTTATGAGCAGTATTATTGTATATGGGGACAATATTAATGGTGGTGTGATAACAGAAGATACTATTCCAGATCCAGCAAATTTTTATGGTAAGAGTAAATTGGAAGCGGAAAAAGGGATTGTACCATTGCAAAGTGACCAATATGACGTTGTGATAGTACGACCACCAATGATTTATGGTAAAAATTCAAAAGGTAATTATCCAAAGTTAGCAAAGTTAGCAAAAAAATCCCCCTTTTTTCCAGACATAGATAACAAAAGAAGTATGCTGCATATTGATAACTTGTCAGAATTTATTAAGCTCCTAATTTATAATCAGGAAAAAGGTTATTTTTTTCCGCAGAATAAGGAGTATGTGAAGACTAGCGAAATGGTTAAAATGATAGCAAGTGTGCATGGTAAGAATATAAGACTTGTAAATGGCTTCAACCCCTTTATAAAACCACTGGTATCTAAAATTAATATACTAAATAAAGTTTTTGGAAATCTATACTATAAAGAAAATATAACTGCTTTAGGTAATTATCAGGTAAACGATTTAGAAAAATCGATTGCGGAAACTGAAAGTAGGAATAAGAATATATGAAAAAAAGAGTACTTTTTTTAGTTAATCATGATGTAGTAATCTATAATTTCAGAAAAGAAATAGTGGAAAAATTGATAGCTGAAGGATTCGAAGTCATAATTTCTTCTCCGGGGGGTGAAAGAATAGAAGATTTAAAGGCTATGGGTTGTGAATATGAAGAAATTATATTTGACAGACATGGAACGAATGTATTTAACGAATTAAAACTAATCAAGTATTATAAACAACTTATTAAACGTGTAAAAGCAGATGTAGTGCTGACTTTTACTATAAAACCAAATATTTATGGTGGGATTGCATGTAAAACTCTCGGGATACCATATATAGCCAATATAACCGGTCTTGGAACAGCTGTAGAAAACGGTGGTTTGATGCAAAAAATTACAACTGCATTATATAAAAATGCTTTCAAAAAAATCAATACAGTTTTCTTTCAGAATCAAGAAAATATGGATTTCTTCAAAAGAAGAAATATCGCTGTTAGTAAACATAAACTATTACCTGGTTCAGGTGTGAATTTGGAGCAATTTAACCTTCTAGATTATCCAAGTGATGATAAAATTGAATTTGTATTTATTTCGAGAATAATGAAACAAAAAGGAATAGAGCAATACTTAGAAGCTGCTGAATTTATAAAAGGTAAATATCCTAATACACGATTTCATATCTGTGGTTTTTGTGAAGAAGCATATGAAGATAAGTTGTATAAATATCATAATGAAGGCATTATTCACTACCATGGTATGATAAGGAATATTAATAATATCCTTGAAAGAACACATTGTACCATTCATCCAACATATTATCCGGAAGGTTTATCTAATGTACTGCTTGAAAGTGCCGCAGTAGGTAGGCCAATAATTACAACTGATAGAAGTGGTTGCCGAGAGGTTGTAGATGATGGAATAAATGGTTATATTGTCAAAGCGAATAATAGTGAGGATTTAATATTAAAAATTGAAGGCTTCTTAAAATTAGAGTTTTTAGTAAAAAAGCAAATGGGACTAGCCGGAAGAAAAAAAGTTGAAAAGAGTTTTGACAGAAATACTGTTATTAAAGCATATATGGAAGAAATAAATAAATGTTAAATTATCTTAAAACTAGTAATAAGGAGGAACATTTTCTTATGAATATTCTTGAAAACGCAAGACTTATAAAAAAAGAGCATTTCAATACTCCAACTGAAATAAGTCAAGAAAAAATTGAAAGATTAATTTGTGAAAAGATAAATAGTATAGAATTATGGATAGAAAATAGGAATTCAAAAATTTATAAGGTTAAGACTGATAGTTTAAAGAATTTAATCATAAAACAGAATAAAACAATGAACTTAAATAGTTTCAAAAGTGAATATGAATCACTTATTAATTTAGCATTAATTAAATCAAATAATTTATCAGTACCAAAGGCATACGGTTTCATTTCTGAAGACAATTTATATATGATGGACTTAGTAAATGGAGAATCAATTGCCTCTTTAGTAGATAAAAAAAAAACGGCTGAACTTTTAGAAGCATGTAGATTAGCGGGCAAAGTTATTTCAGAAATTCATTCATCATGGAATTGTAAGATTGAATATAAAAATAGTATAGAAGAAGTATTCGAAGATTTGAAAAAAATCCCTAAAGAATTAACTAGTAAAGAGAGAAAAATATTAGATAGATCTTTTCTGCTAATTCACAATAAAGGTTGCCCTATAGGAAAAGTATATAAAGATTTTGATCCCTTAAATTTATATTTTTTTCAAGGGGAAATATCTTTAATAGATCCACCAGAATCAGCAATGCAGAATACACTGTTTTGGGATCTCGCTACTTTTAATATTGGCTTGCGCAAAGCGTTTATAAAAAAAGGGTTATTTTTTAATAGGACAAGTGTAGAGGAATGTGAAAATATTTTCTTATTGGAATATAAAAAAAACCTAAACTTTGCTGACTTAAATGAGAAAGAATTTAATGTATTTCTATCTATTTTGGAATTACAGCGAATAGGCGAATTAATGATTTTTCAAGAAAAACATAAAATAAAGAATAAATTCTTATCTAAGAGCTCAGTTTATAATATATTTGCTTTTAAGATGCTACATTATGAAAGGCGAAGAGTAATAAGAAAACTTGAAAAAATAATATCAGTTAAATAAAAGGAATGATATTTATTAAAATATTACATGTTATAAATAGACTGAGTCCTGGTGGAGCTCAGAGATTACTTATAGATACAGTTCGTCTAATGAATCAAAAAAATAATATTGAGACAGATATTCTACTTCTTTCGGATGAAAAAAATATATTCAAAGATGAGATTATTAAAACTGGAATTAATGTTAAAAGTATTAAATTACAGAGTGTCTACAATCCGTTAAATAGTTTGTACATTAGAAATTTTATTAAAGAGGGGGATTATGATCTAGTGCATGTACACTTATTTCCGAGTAATTATTGGGTGTCGCTAGCATCAAAATCTCTTTTAAAAAGTAAAACTAAATTTTTAACTACTGAACATAGCACTCATAACAAGAGAAGAGATAAACTTTACTTAAGACATTTAGAAAAATTTATTTATAGAAGCTACAGTAAAGTTATATCAATATCGGACCATACTCAAAAAAATCTAATAAGTTGGTTAAAGCCTAAAAGAGAAGATTATAATAAATTCGCAGTCGTACATAATGGTGTGGATGTAAAGAAATTCAAAGTAGCTAAACCCTATTATAAAAGAGAAATAATTAATCATTTTACTGAAGAAACAAAATTGTTATGTATGGTTGGTAGCTTCTCACCCCAAAAAGATCAGGAAACTTTAATAAAAGCTATGATTCAATTACCCAGAGAAGTTCATTTATTATTAATAGGGGATGGAAAGAAGAAAGTAGAGCAAGAACAGCTAGCTAAGAATTTAAAAGTTGATGAAAGGGTGCATTTTTTAGGTGTTAGAAATGATGTTGATAGAGTTTTTAAGACTGTTGATATAATTTTAGTTTCATCGAATTGGGAAGGTTTTGGTTTAGTTGCAGCTGAAGGAATGGCTGCTGGGAAACCAGTTATTGCAAGTGATGTTCCTGGACTAAATGAAGTTGTACAAGATGCGGGTTTGTTTTTTAATAAAGGAGATACCCAGGAGTTAACTTATAATATTAATAATTTGTTAAATAACCATAAGCTATACCATGATGTACTAGAAAGATGCTCGCAAAAAGCAGAAATGTTTAGTATAGAATTATTAGTAGAAAAGTACCTTAAAGAGTACAAAAGTATCATATCATAGTACTTTATCATTATGTAAGTATTATTCTAAACTTAAAAAATGAACATTTTTAATTTATTTTCATGGAGATGAATATATGAAAAAAAAACATATTTGTTTTGTTACTAAATTTTATGGAGTTCCTAAAAATGGACCGAGTACATTTGCTAATAATTTTGTAAAGGAATTGGTGAATTCTAAAGAATATACTATAACAGTAATTTCTGGTGAAGATGTTGAATCGAAGTTCGGAGAAAATGTATTAGCTTATAAATCTAGTAAGCACATAGCAGATGGATTAAAAATAAGAAAGTTAATAAAAGAGTTAAGTAAAACAACCACTATTGATTTTATCTACTTTAATTGTTTTAGAAATGCGATTTTTTCATATGATCTAAATATACCTTTTTATTTAAATATTAACGATCACCATTCATTTATTAAAAGAAAATCTTTCATATGGAAATTATTAAGCTCTCCCGTATTTAAAAACTCAACTAAAAGCTTTGTTAATTCTAAATTTACATATAATAATATAAGTGTAAGTGATAGAGTAAGAAAAGAGAAATTTTTAGTTACAGGAAAAGCGATTAATCTAGAGGAATTCCAATTTAATTATAATCAAATACAGAAATCTGTTAATATACTTTATGTTGGTAGCGAATTCCAGAGAAAAGGTTTGGACATTGCATTGCATTCTATTAAAATATTTAAGGAGAAGACTTCATTTGATATTAGATTTGACGTTGTAGGAGAGAGTGTCAATCAATTATCAGTCTATAAAAAAATAGTTGAAGACTTTGATATAACTGAAAACGTAAACTTTCTTGGAAGGAAGAGCAAGGAAGAGATAATGAAGCTTCATGAAGATGCACACTTTTTTATATTACCTTCTCGAGAAGAAGCTTTTGGAGTAAGCTTGTTGGAAGCATTAGCTTCTGGAACAACTGTGGTAGCTTCTAATACTGGTGGCATACCTTCAATTATAACAGATGGACTAAACGGTTTATTAGTAGAAGTAGGAGATTATAAAGAATTAGCATCAAAATTAATTTACTTGACTAATAATGATACTACAAGAGAAAATATTACAAATGAAGGACTTAAAAGGTCTAAAGAGTATGACTTTAAAAATTTATACAAAGAAATTACTAGCTTCTTACCATAACAGCTGGTTGTATATAGGATTTTAAATAAATTGGTGGAGATTATAACTTGAATGAAAAAGACTTATTAAACAAAACTATTAATGGATTTTTATGGGTTTTTTTTGGGAATGGGATAAAGACCGTTTCAAAATTAGTATTTTTAATTATTATGGCTAGGCTTTTGTTTCCCGAAGATTTTGGTTTAGTTGCATCTTTAGGTATTATAATTAGTCTAATGGAAGTCATAAATAGGGCAGGTATTGCTCCATCTTTAATTAATATCAAAGAATTAAACAAGAATCATATTAGTACTGGATTTTCTTTATCGTTAATATTGGGCGTATTATTATATATATTTGTATACAGTTTGGCTCCAATATTTCAAAATTTTTTAAATGCAAATGAAGAATTTATATTAGCAATTAGAGTAATGGGTGTATTGTTTATTATAAATGGTATTTCAAGAGTATCAGACGGGATGTTACAAAGAAATCTAAACTTTAAAAGAATAAATCTTATACAAATTATATCTATGGTAATAGGTTATACTTTAGTGGGATTAATTTTAGGTTTTTTAGGATTTGGATACTGGGCTTTAATTATTGCGGAAATGACCAAAAAAACATTAAATACCATTCTCTTGTTTATAAGTTATAAGCATTCATTAAGTGTAAAAATTAAAAGAAAAGAGTTTAAAGAAATACTGAGTTATGGTGGGGGATTTACATTAGGAACACTAATTGATTATCTTGCTAATAGAGGAGACGAAATTATTATTGCTAGGGTGTTAGGAACCATTTCTTTAGGATACTATACAAGAGCATTTCAGTTAATGTCAGTGCCTGTTGAGATATTAAATCAAATTTTTGAAAAAGTACTCTTTCCCGTTATGTCCAAAATTAAAGATAATCCTAAAAAATTAGCTGATATATATCTGAAAAATATTTCATTTATATTTTTAATTTCCTTACCATTTAGTTTATATTTATTTTTGCTTTCTTCAGAGATTATAAGAGCTGTATTAGGGCCAAATTGGGAAGAAGCAATTGGGGTTTTAAAAGTATTAGCGATTGGAATGGTTTTTCGTTCTGGATATAAGGTAAGTGAATCTTTGGCAAATGCTAGTGGAGCAGTATATAAAAAAGCAGGTAGACAAGCCATATTCGTTACATTTATTTTTATTTTTGGTTGGATTGGACATTATTGGGGATTGGTGGGTATATCATCAGGGATACTACTTGCTTTTATATTAAACTTTCTAATAATGCAGTATTTAACTATTACTTTGGTTCCATTAAGCTTTAGTGATATCTTAAAATCTATACTCCCCTCAATTATTTTAACTTTTGTTTCTGGTGTCCCTTTATATATATTAACTATTACTTTAAGAAATATTGATTTGAACTTTATATTAATTGTATTAATTACCTTTACTTTATATATAATATTAATTTTATCTCTAATAAAAATTAAACCGATATTATTTTTAGGTTACGATGGTGCTAAACTGTTAAAATCAATATTAATAAGGTTTAAATTAGAGAAGTATTATTATATAAATATTTCAAAATAAACTTTTTCAATTAAAATTTAGGTTTAATTTTAAATACTATAAAAAATTTTTAATTCAGTTAGTTTATTGAATAATTTAATCTCATTAGATAAAAGGTTGATGATATGCTATTTTATTGGTTTAATTTATTTTTTATTATTTTGTTAAGTATAATTAGTATTACTGGAAAACAAAAAGTTTATAAAATTATTCATTGGATTATGTTTGTTCAGCTTTATCTAATAATAGCATTACGTGATTTTAGTGTAGGTTCAGATACATATAACTATATATGGTGGTTTGAAAGAGCTAAAGAATTTGCTTTTTGGGATTTTCAGTATAGTAGGCATGAACCAGGGTATTTATTTATAAATAAGATTTTTAGTTTTATCCAAGAACCCCAGCTCTTTGTAGCCATTATTGGAATCATACCTCTGTTTATAATATTTAAATTTATTGCTAATGAGTCCAAAATGGCATGGTTAAGCGTTTATCTTTTTATAACTTTGGGTTTTTACTCAGATTTGTTCAATCTGTTTAGGCAAATGCTCGCATTGTCTTGTATATTGGTTAGTTATAAATATTTGAATCAGAATAAATCAATTAAATTTGTAATAACCATTCTAATTGCATCCTTATTTCATATCTCTGCACTAGGTTTTATAATAGTATACTTTGTAAAAAAATATAAACCTTCATTTAAAATGCTTTACTTATATTTTATTGCAGGCTTAGGTTTATTTATTTTAGGTAAACCAATTATAAATTTTATGATAAGTAATTTTGCCACTCGGTCAAATATTGAAGTGTCATCACAGGGTGGTTTTTCACTACTTGGTGTTTTAATTATTACTTTAGTATTCGGATTAATTTTCAAGAAAAACGACTTGGAATTTAACGCTAAATCAAATATTCTTTTCAACATCTTATCGGTAGCAATTATGGTACAAATTTTAGCCTTAAACTTTTCTTTATTCACTAGGGTTACTTCTTATTTCATGTTTTTTATGATTATATTTATTCCAGAAATTCTAAACTCTATTAAAGATAAATCATTAAAAGTATTTAGTGTAATTATGGTAATTCTATTTGCTGCGTTATACTATTATTTATCTTTGTTAAGAGACAGCAGTGGTATAGTACCATATATCTTTAATTAAATTCTTAAATTGTTTTCTTATATAATAATTTAAAAAGGTTTTCCAATAAAAATCAGAAAATTTCCCTAGTAAAAATAAATTAAGTAAAGGCAGGCATAGTATATGAAAAATCTTGCGGTGGCCGGTACTGGCTACGTCGGACTCGTTACCGGTGTATGCATGGCAGAGAACGGACATAACGTAACATGTGTAGATATAGACGAACAAAAAGTACAAACCATGCGAGAAGGAATCTCTCCAATTTATGAGTCTGGTTTAGAAGAATTAATGCAGAAAAATATAGAAGCTGGTAGATTGCACTTCACGACGGATTATCAAGCTGCTTATAAAAATGCTGAGACTGTATTTATCGGTGTAGGTACACCAGAGCGAGAAGATGGTTCAGCTGATTTATCCTTTATAGCAACAGTCGCTAGACAAGTAGCAGAATCTATTGAACAAGATTGTCTTGTTGTTGTCAAATCTACTGTTCCAGTGGGGACGAATGATAAAGTAGAACAGTTTATTAGAGATTTCCTTATCAAAGATGTAAGAGTTGAAGTAGCATCAAACCCGGAATTCCTTGCACAAGGATCCGCAGTAAAAGATACATTGGAAGCAGACCGTATTGTTATTGGAACAGAAAGTGAATGGGCAGAAAAAGTATTAACTGAGGTGTATACTCCATTTAATTTGCCTATTGTTTCGGTAAACCGTCGATCTGCAGAAATGATTAAGTACGCTGCCAATGATTTTCTAGCTTTAAAAATCTCTTATATGAATGATATTGCGAATCTTTGTGAGTTAGTCGGCGCAGACATTCAAGATGTTGCTAAAGGAATGAGCTATGATGAGCGTATCGGCAGCAAATTCTTAAATGCAGGTATCGGCTATGGTGGCTCTTGCTTCCCAAAAGATACTAAAGCATTGGAATATATCGCAAAACAAAATGGCTACGAATTAAAAACAGTGAAAGCTGCAATTGATATTAATAATGAGCAGAAGCTTGCTCTTTATAATAAAGCTAGCAAACGTTTGATTACTTTTAATGGCTTGAAAATAGCAGTTCTTGGGCTAACCTTTAAACCAGGAACAGACGATTTACGTGAAGCCCCTTCCTTAGAGAATATACCGTTATTACTTAAGGACGGAGCAGATATCTATGCTTTTGATCCAGTAGGGGATAAGAACTTTGCTAAAGTGTATCCTGAGGGTAAACAAGAAAACGGAAGTATCACCTATGTAACTAGCCCGGAACAAGCATTACAAGATGCTAATGTGTGCTTTATCTTTACTGAGTGGGGAGAAATTAAAGCCGTGACCCCTACCCAGTATAAAGATCTAATGCGTACACCGCTTGTATACGATGGTCGCAATTTGCATAATATCATGGAGATGGACATGAACGGTGTGGAGTATCATTCTATAGGTAGACAGTTAATTAAATCCGCAAAAGGAGCTGTCTTAGCGTGAATGAGAGAAAAGTATTTTTTGTTACAGGTGCTGCTGGATTTGTTGGGTATTACCTTTCCAAAAAGCTCCTTGATCAAGGAAATATAGTAGTTGGTATTGACAATGTGAATGATTATTATGATGTGAAACTAAAAGAGACTCGCTTAAGCCAATTAGAGCCATACGGAAATTTCACGTTTATTAAAGCTGATATTGCTGACAAAGAACGTTTAATGAACCTCTTTGCAGAATATAAACCTTCTATTGTGGTGAATCTTGCTGCACAAGCTGGTGTTAGATATTCTATCGAAAATCCAGATGTTTATATGCAAAGCAACGTTATTGGTTTTTATAATATTTTAGAAGCTTGCCGCCATTATCCAGTGGATCATCTGATTTATGCGTCATCTAGCTCTGTATATGGCGCAAACAAAAAAGTACCGTTTGAAGAAAGTGATTTTGTAGATAATCCAGTATCGTTGTATGCATCTACAAAGAAATCAAATGAATTAATGGCTCATACTTATAGTCATTTATATAATATCCCGGCAACTGGACTGCGCTTTTTCACTGTCTATGGACCAATGGGAAGACCAGACATGGCTTATTTCGGATTTACGAATAAATTCTTTAACAATGAACCAATTCAAATCTTTAACAATGGAGACTTTGACAATGATCTATATAGAGACTTTACCTATATAGATGATATTGTAGAAGGTATTGAAAGGTTAGCCAGCCATGCTCCAACTGGGGATAATGGAGAGGTAAAACATAAAGTATTTAATATCGGAAACAACAATCCAGAAAAACTAATGACGTTCATAGAAACATTGGAAAAATGTATTGGTAAATCATTAGGGAAAGAAGTAGCTTTCCAGAAACAATTTGAACCAATCAAACCTGGTGACGTACCAGCTACATACGCGTCCACTGAGCAACTTCAGCAAGCTGTTGGATTCAAACCACAAACTACGATTGAAGAAGGGTTGCAGCAGTTTACAGATTGGTACGTGGAGTATTATGGGTTAAAAAGCTAATTATAGAATCCCCTTAAAATCTCATATAGGAGTTTTAAGGGGATCTTAATATGAACTTCTAAGAATTTAGTAGAGAGAATAATCAATTTATAGAAGAATAATATGCCTAATCCTTGATGGATGATTTATAGAAGAATCTTATTAAAATAGACTATAAGCTTTTCTTTATTGTAGTTAATATTCGTTACTTATTAGATGACATTGTACTATTATTTTTAATGAGGTGTAATATATGGATGTTTCAAATAGTATCTTGCTTGAAGTAATGATGAAGCTTAAGCGTGACGGAGAAGAAAATATAGAATTTACATTAGAAGAGGCTTTAACGTTTGTTGAAGAAGAATTGAAAATATTAGAATTAGCTCAATCTTCTATTAAATAATGTCCATAAAATAATACTGTCACAATTATAGATAAAGTCTAAGCAGTAGAAATTATTGTTTAAGGCATCATTTCCTCAAGCATAGAAGCAAGAAATAATCTCTTGTTAACCATATAATTCCCCTCGTAGCAAATATTCTATCTTCTTCAGATTACATTACTCAATTTATTTTCAAAAAATGCTTAAGTTTTAAGATAGAGTAGCTTTTATGCTTTTTATTAGAAGTTACTATGAAGTTTTGACCTTTATTTAATAAATTTCCTTATTCTCTCCTCTTTTTAAGACTCTTACATTATATATAGCTGCAACAATCCCCTGACTTCCTATTCGGTAACCCATGAATGCTAGTCCTGCTACTAACCTCCCATTTTTTACTCAATTCCCTATTTGAATAAGGGACTTTTGCAACTCGCTTCATCTTCTCTCTTATTTTACCATGGAAATAAAGTGAAATAATTGGATGGGGAGGGAAGAGATGAAGACACTTCAGGCATCGTTTGTTTATAGCATGATCGGTAATATGAAGTCTGATACGGCTACTCAGATGACGCAGTTGGCTACATATCAGGGGACACTCCTGCAATTTATTACAAACGAAGAAGCGATGACAGGTGCGGGCGGGGATGCCATCCGTGGATATTTTCAAGATGTACATTTGACCTTTGTTACGCACTTGGGAGACACGCTGCAAAGCTGGACGCATGGACTGGACAAGCTTGAAGCGGCGATTAAGGATTTGGACTCGGACGAAAATGCTTCGATCCGTGAGGAGTTTCTAGAAGGCGAGCTCATTCCCAAACTAAAAGATTTAAAAGAGTCCGTTACCACAGCTACAGATGGCATTAATGATGTCTTTAGTGAATATGCCGATGTCATCTCCTTAGATAGACTGAGCGATAGTGATGTTGTGCACGGATTACGCCAAGCAGAGGATGCCGCTGAGGGAATGATAGAGGATCTCTATCATATGGATCAGATGGGTATGAATATCATGCAACCGATAGAAGAGCGAATCGCTCTGATCTCTAGTTTCTTGCAAGAAATTACCGCAAGAACGATCGACGGTAGCCTTTCCCCGATTGGGTACAAGCGAAGCCAAATTGAAGATGTGCAAGACTGGCAAACCATCGCAAGCCAAAATGCAGCGGTTCGTAACGCGCATATGGCTAAGATACAAGAGACACAAATGTACGGCCACACCCTGCCGACTGAATATCTTTATAAAGGCATGTACGAACAAGCGCGAATTGATCCAGAAGTAAGCCCGTGGTATTACATGGAACATTTGCCGGTGAGTGCCGAGGTGAATACGGAAGCGGCGGTGAAGGCGTGTGGTCCGCCACCGGTCGGCGAGGAAGTCGAAAGAGTTTCAGTTGGAAATCAAGGTTACCTTGATGGATATATAAATTTCTTTAAAGGTGTTGGACAGGGAATCTGGAATGCTGGAAAAGATACTCTTGAAGGTCTCAATAATCTTGTAACGGATCCATTGGGCGTATACAATGACACCAAGGACTTCGTTGTCGCTGTAGTAGACGACCCTGCCATTCTAGTAGAAATGGGACAAGCGCTTGTAGACAGTTTTGAGAGAGATGTCATTAATGGTGATGTACAATCTGCAGGGCAATGGTATGGCTACGCTGCGGCAATTGTTGGTACATCTGTCGTTGGTGATAAAGGAATATCCAAAGTGGGCGGCGCTGGAAAGTTAGGAAAAGTAGGCGGTAGCCCAGGCAATACCAGCCAACATAACGTAGGGGTCCAACTCTCAACGCAGAATCCCGTTAGCAAGCCATCATTGACAAGCACCATAAAGCAAACAGGCTTAAATGGTGTCAACGCCATGAATGACTTTGCCCAAAAAACAATGACGAGCACAGCTCAGTTCGCAAACCAAACCGCTCAGAACGTACAAAGAGTCACCAATAAGGCGATAGATAAATCCGTAGAAGCCATGAGCAACCTCGCCGGAACTGGGACGGCAGCATTCGCAACCGTAACAAACGCCGGACGGGCTGTGCCGCCACCACCGAATGTGTTGAATGCAGCTAAGATTCAGAGTGATTTGAGAGTAGCGAATCAGGCGAATTTACGAAAGGTTGAGGCGAAGGCTGGATATCCGAATATATATTGGAATAAAGTTGCAACCTTTAATGGTGTAAAAGTTTATCAAAGAAATGATTTAATAGATCCAAATTTGAAAGATGCTAGAGGCAGAACAAATATTGAAAGAATGAGTAAAGGTTTAGCACCGCTAGGCCCCGATGGTAAGTCAATTAATTTGCACCATACTATCCAGAAGCATGATGGATCTATAGCAGAAGTTACGCACACTTTTCATAAGACTAATAGTTCTATTATCCATATAAATCCTAATACTATACCTTCAGGAATAGATAGGAAGGATTTTAATAAATGGAGAGCATCATACTGGAAAAGTCGAAAAAATGATTTTATAGGAGAATGAATATGACCAATGAGAAATATGAACTTGCCAAAAAGATAATTAAAGAAAATGATGATATTGCAGACTTCACAGATGGATGCTCTGATGTAGCAATTAAAAAAGCAGAGCATTTATTAAATCTAAAATTTGATGGTGTATATCTAGACTTCCTTTTAACGTTCGGAGCTGGAAATTTCGGTTCTCAAGAGATTTATGGTATTATACATGACGATTTTGAACAATCATCTGTTCCTGATAGTATATGGTTTACGTTGACTGAAAGAAAAGAACAAAACTTACCATCACACTTACTTGTAATTCATGATACAACTGTTGGAGAGTTATACTGTTTAGACTTCTCAAATACCAATGCATCTAATGAACCAAAAGTTGTATCATATATATTAGGTGTGGAACTAAATGAGCAGGTTTACAAATTAGTTGCTGATGATTTTGGAGAATTTCTATTGAACTTAGTTAGTCAAGAATTAGAATAATATCCAGTAGGGGGTGATAGATAAAATTTCTATTACTCCTATTAAATATATTAAACTAATACATAATTGTACATGAACTAAATATTGATTATGTAACAAGAGAAGGCTACCTGGTGGCCCGGATCGACTGTCAACTGATAATGGTGGTCATTTGATAGCGAGTATTATTAATGACTCTGGAGAGATTGATAACTTAGAGTTTTGTAAACTAAATGAGGCTATTAACGATACTAAAGATTTCGAATATGATATTTCTATAGAGCGTCGAAGAGGTGTTTTGAATATAATAAATAAAGATATAGAGCAATTAATTAAATTAGGTCAACAATATAATAGAAATGTGCCTTTAGAAATAAAGATTATTTAAAACATCCCTGAAAAGAGTCCATGATTTAGTTTATTCAAATCCTCCAGTCAAATTAGCATCTGACACTTCGACGGGATGGTTTGAAGAAATAAAAACAAGTTTATAAATTGACAAAATGATCGCAACTAATAATTAATTATTTTCTTTAAGGAAACGGCTATTTAGCCGTTTTTTTTTTGGACTTATGGAATATCTAAAGTAGGCGGTAACCCGGGCAAACTTGCCTTTACAGATTGAGAAGGATTCATCAAATTAGAAATGAGCCTAAAGGGAATTCTTTATTTATATAGATAGCGTACCACAACTATCTAACTCGAAAGGGGTGTGTTGTTCAAGCACAATGTCTATTATCCTATCATTATTACGTTTAAATAGAGGTCATTTATAAATGAAAGTTAATAAACTCTAAACGAATATTAGATTAATTGTAGTATTTATGTATTTCAACGGCGATCTCTAAATGTAAACGTGGGGGGACTAGACATAGTATTTTCAACAATAAAACTTGTACTATTGACCAGGATCATAGTAGGGAACAAAAAGAGTTATCCAAATAAAGGGGTATATATAAAACGATAGTATTTCTTAATTTCTATAAAAAAATTTTTAAAAACAGTTGTTTATACACAGTTCTTTAATCCTAGTTTAAATCCTTTTTAGTGTAATTTATCTAAGTTTTCAGTATCTTAATTATGGAATTTATTATGTTATTACACGATTTCTTTACTTTGTAATTACATTTTTGCTTGTCAGTATTTCTAACAATGGCTAAGTAATAGGCGTCGAAAGGTTTCATATCTTCAGGTCCTTCTATCAAAGTGCTTATGAACTTCTACTACACAAGTTAAAAAGTATTAAACATTTAATAAGTCTATATATATGAGTCTATTTACTTAAATAAAATCCAATTTTTAAAATAATTGAGTTGTTTATACGACTATTTGCGGGTGATTAAATTGACATGATATTTAATGATGATATGCTTTCTGTGTAAATATATGGAGTGGAATGACTCAATTTGTCGTATGTTCGATTAAAGTCATATATTTACCAATTAAATTAAAGGAGGGCAATATGAGAAAACAAAAAAGTTTTGTAAGAAAGAGCTTTATGTTACTGCTTATTTTCTTAATTCTTTTTTCTCCGTACGGGCAAGCTGGTTTGACGCAGGCTTCTGAAAGAGATTTTGATGAAGAGCTCGATATTTCAGTTGAAGGGTCGCCTAGCCGAGAGCAAGTTGTTCTTAAAGTGGAAACTAGTTATTCGGATTTGATGAATTTGGAGCTATTGCTTCCTAAAGGTGTGCAATACGACGCAAAGAGCACAAAAGATTTGAATTCTACTAGTCAAGTTACGTATGATGACGATGAAAATAGTTTAAATATTCCGAAAGAAGATACATCTTCTATATCTGAAAAGATTGTATTAACAGGATTTGATATAGGAGAGAACATTCTACAAGTGAGAGGTCATTTAGAGGAAGGTATGACGGATCGTGTAGAATATATCGTATATGTGGAAGAAGAATCTAGTGACTCGTTGAACGATGAGATTGTAGAAGAAGATTCCAATTTCGATGAAGTTGACGAAAGTAAGCCTGAGCAATCAGAATCAGATGGTTCAAGTAAGGATGAATCGTCCGAAGAACAGAATGCTGAAAGTGACACGCCCGAAAGTGAGAAATCTGATGAAGCAAGCGAAGGTACGGAAGATGAATCGTCCCCTCCAAACAGTGAAATAGAATCCCAACAACAAGAAGAATCAAATCAGCATGAAGAAAGCAATGAAAATGAAGATGAGCTTATCTTTACACCAATGGTAGGAGATCTTAATGTAGATATTGATATATCTCCGTTAAATACTAATGTGCTAGCTGGAAATGATGCGGCGTACAAATTAGTATTCAAAACAACTGGTGCTATTACAGAATACACAAATGCTACGATTACAGTGGATTTACCGCTCTCAAATGAAGTAGGATTTAATCAATCGTTGTCAGAACTAAGAATAGCTGGTGTCGAACCAACGTTTGATGCAGAAAATAATCAGTTAGTGTATCAATTTGACACGTTACAAGCAGGACAAACCTATGAAAATATTATTAAATTAACAACTACGAATGGTTTAATAGCGAATGGCTCAGAGCTTGAGGTACAAGCATCCTTTGAAGCGGATCAATTTGATGAAGTTCAAGACACCGCAACCGTCGTTGTTGATGCTTCGACCACGATCTCTGCTTCTAAGCGATATACCGAAGCCAGAGGTAATGATCGAAATATTCCTATTCCTAACGCCCAAACGGTTTGGGTTATGAATGTCGACATTCCGAAGAATAGTACTGGGCAAAACTATCTGGAGCCGGGTTCTCAGATTACTGTAGTAGATACGCTTCCAAATGGATTGTCTTATCATTCTATGGTTGACGGACCAGAACCTGAGCAAAGCGGTAATGTATTGACTTGGACATTCGAAGCACCAAGTATTGAAGATCAAGAAGCAGCAGAAGACACGTTGTTTAACACGGAGCTTGAGATAGTATTAACGGTAGGAAGTAATACAGTGGATCAAACTCTGACGAATAATATCGATGTGACTGCTCAGTTTATTGGTGATGATAATGAGAACAGTGTTAATGCAAATCATAGTGTAACGATCGCTGATTCTGATAGAGCAACTGGAGAAATACGAGGCAGTGTGTATGTTCCTAGTCATCTTGGTCCTATAAATGATAGAGGGAATGTGGGCTCGAATACCAATAGAGACCCCAATCCACTTGTATATGACGACGCGCTCTTAGCTTTTTATCATAATATTTCACCCTTGCATGAGAGCAGTGAAGGGGACTTCCAATCATATACAACAGTAATGAACATTGATGAGAATTTAGTTTTCAAAGAAATGAGAACAGGGGGAACGGCAGCTAGATTTATATATAGACCAACGGCTGATTTTCCACCCGGCGTTCCATTTTTAGATCCCCCTCGATTTAATATTGAGGCAGATATAGATGGACAGTCGAGAGTTGTTCTAATTGAGAATGCAGAGATTGGAAGGATTTACACTAGAAATGATTTAGGGATTGAAGCAAATGCAAGAGTAAATGCTATATACCTAAATTTCACTCATGCTCCTAGTGGCATGGGCGGTGCTCATCCAACATATTATTTTGAAGTTGAACCAGGCTATGTTGGTAATGTAACGAATGAATTTGATGTGTATGGTACTGGAGCCAATGGCACAGTATTTGGGAACAGCACAAATGGAAGGAAATATGGATCTCCAGATTTCTTTAATAATATTGGTGGTCCACGCTCAGCCCAAATTGCCCCAAGACCAACAGATCAGCCACCAATTGCTACAGTAGACGTAGAATTAACGAATCATCAAGGATCCTATGTTGATTTTGGTGATAACCGTATGCGAGTGAACTTAAATACGGAAAATAGTTCTACATTAGCGATGAGTGAGCCATTAGAGGCGATGGTGTTATTACCACCTGGTGTCACTATATCTGATGATCCAGACGCTGGTTTCACCGATGCGGATGGAAGAGCTTCAGATGGGTCATTTGAAATTGTAAGTGATAATTACAATGATACAGGACGACAGCTTGTTAAGTTTAATTGGACAGATCGTCTTCTTAGACCAGGTAAAAACGTAGCCTCTGAGATTAATGTTCAGATCAATGAAGGGGCAGCAAATGTCCTTACCTTTGATGTCTATGGTTTCTCAGGAGATGAGTCATTAACGGTCCCATCTGTTGATAATCCAGGACAAACAGATACTGTTTTACAGACGGATTCAGAAGATTTAAATGAGAATGGAAACACTGACCAACCTCGTTTGAAATCAGGCAACGAATATTATATGAGTGGTCAGTATAATATCCAGACAGAGAAGCTTGTCAGAGGAGAATTAGATGACGCGTTTACGACGTTTGGAAGAACGGTTCCTGGTGGGGCTATTGATTATCAATTAACCCTAACGAATACAACCGGAAGTACGATTTCTACGATGACATTAATGGATGTATTGCCATCTATTGGAGACTTAGGGATTACCGATAATATTGACCGGGGTAGTCAATTTACACCACAGCTGACAGAAGCGATTCAGCTTCCGTCACAATGGGAAGATCGAGTGGATGTGTATTATAGTACGGCACTCACTCCAGAACGAGATGACTTAACAAGAAATACAAACTATCCTGACACGACAGAACAGCTCTCTAACCCAGAAGGGGCACAGGCACCTAATTGGGTCTTGGCATCAGAGGTAGAGGATTGGTCTTCCATTCATTCCTTTAAAATTGAGCTTAGTGATGGAGTAGAGTGGATTGATGGGGAAGATATCGCCATTGCTTTCTCTATGATGGCTCCAGAAGCAGCGGACGTTGATCAAAGTGTATTGGATAAGACAATCAATCCTACACAAAGAGCCGCATGGAACTCTTTTGCCATCGCGACTGATCAAGGACAACCTGTTGAACCAGCAAGAGTTGGCGTGTATATGGATTTAGATAACTCTGTTCAACTTACTAAACAGAGTGAGGATGGAGAGCTCCTTGAGGGAGCCGTGTTTACGCTATTTAATGAGGTTGGTGAAGAGGTAGCTACCGGCTTAACAACCGATGAAAATGGTATTCTTTTCATTGAGGATCTTTTGCCTGGAAACTATGAATTAGTTGAGACACAGGCGCCAACGGGTTATGTGTTAGATGCTACACCTATTCCTTTTACCATTGATTTGGCAGTTCAAGAATTAATTGAACTGACAAAGGAGAATAGTCCCGTACCAGGATCTGTAGAACTTAGTAAAGTCGGAGAGGATGGCGAAACGCTTGAAGGAGCTGTTTTCAGCCTATTCGATTCCGACGATAATGAGCTTCAGACTGGTCTAACCACAAATGAAGAAGGTTTACTAGTAGTAGAAGACTTAGCGCCAGGCAGCTACTATTTTGTAGAGACGGAGGCACCATTTGGTTATGTGTTAGATGATACACCATTACCATTTGACATCGTTTTTAACCAAGAAGTACAGGTAGGAGTAACGAAAGAAAACACGTTAATACCAGGTGCGGTTGAACTGACGAAGGAAGATGAGGATGGAACGATTCTTGAAGGCGTAGAGTTTGAACTTCAGGATCGTGATGGCAATACAGTACGAGAAGGTTTGCTAACGGATGATGAAGGTAAACTTTTCATTGACGATTTAACACCGGGACGTTATCAATTGGTTGAAACAGCAACACTTCCAGGCTATGAGTTGGATCCAACACCGATCCCATTTGAGATTGGCTTAGGTCAAACAACCGTAACGGAAGTAAGCTTTGTGAATGAGTTTACACCAGGGTCTGTCGGTTTAACGAAAGTCGGCGAAAGTGGAGATACACTTGAAGGAGCTGTTTTCAGCCTTTTCGACTCCGAAGATAACGAATTACAAACAGGTCTAACGACTAATGAAGAAGGTCGATTGGTTGTAGAAGAACTAGCACCAGGCAGCTACTACTTTGTAGAGACGGAAGCACCGTTTGGTTATGAGCTGGATGATACGCCATTAGCATTTGACATCGACTTTAATCAAGAAGCGCAACTGGAACTAACAAGAGAAAATCTCTTGATTCCGGGAGCGGTTGAATTAACAAAAGTGGATGAAGAAGGAACCGTTCTTGAAGGCGTAGAGTTTGAGCTTCAAGATGCTGACGGAAATGTGTTACGTGAAGGATTACTTACAGATGAAGAAGGTACACTCTTTATTGATGATTTAACTCCAGGAAGCTATCAGTTGGTGGAAACAGCAACGCTCCCAGGATATGAACTGAATCCAACACCGATTCCTTTCGAAATTGGTTTAGGAGAGACGACAGTAGGAGAACTCAGCTTCATGAATGAGTTTACGCCGGGATCTGTTAGCCTAACAAAAGTTGGGCAAGACGAGGCAGTACTTGAAGGAGCAGTCTTCAGCTTATTTGATGCAGAAGATAATGAACTCCAAACAGGACTAACCACTAACGAAGACGGTCAAATCGTCGTCGAGGATTTGGCACCGGGTACCTACTATTTTGTAGAAACAGAAGCACCATTCGGCTATGAGTTAGATGCTACGCCGTTAGAGTTTGAGATCATCTTTAATCAAGAATCGCAGCTAGAATTAACCAAAGAAAACACGGTGATTCCAGGCGCTGTTGAATTGACGAAAGAAGATGAGGGTGGAGCTGTCCTAGAAGGTGTAGAATTTGCCCTTCAGGATCGTGAAGGAAATGTATTACAAGAGGGCTTGCTAACGGACGAAGATGGAACGTTGTTTATTGATGGTCTAGTACCAGGCAACTATCAACTAGTCGAAACAGCAGCGATTCCGGGATATGTATTAGATCCAACACCAATCCCGTTTGAGATTACACTTGGTCAAACAGAAACTGTAGAACTAAGCTTTGTAAATGAGTTTAGCCCAGGATCTGTTGGATTAACCAAGGTTGGGGAGAGTGGAGAAACACTTGAAGGAGCTGTTTTCAGCCTATTTGATGCAGAAGACAACGAACTTCAAACGGGACTAACCACAGATGAAGACGGAAGAATTGTCGTTGAAAACCTTGAACCAGGCAATTACTACTTTGTAGAGACGGAAGCGCCATTCGGCTATGAGTTGGATGACACACCGTTAGAGTTTGAGATTGTCTTTAATCAAGAGGCGCAATTGGAGCTAACGAAGGAAAACACCTTAATTCCAGGAGCGATTGAGCTAACAAAAGAAGACACAGACGGAACGGTTCTTGAAGGGGTAGAATTTGAACTTCAAGATAGCGAAGGAAACACCCTACGTGAAGGATTGCTCACAAATGAGGAAGGCAAGCTGTTGATTGATGATTTAGCACCAGGAAATTATCAACTCATTGAGACAGCAACGCTTCCTGGATATGAGCTAGATCCAACACCGATAGTGTTTGAAATTGGCTTAGGAGAAACAACGGTAGGAGAATTTAGTTTTGTTAATGAATTCACGCCAGGATCTGTCGGACTGACAAAAGTCGATCAAGAAGGAGAAACGCTTGAAGGAGCAGTCTTCAGTTTATTCGATGCAGAAGACAATGAACTGGAAACAGGACTAACTATAAATGAAGAAGGACGCTTGGTCGTAGAAGAGTTAGCACCAGGGGCGTACTACTTTGTGGAAACAGAAGCACCATTTGGATACGAGCTAGACTCTACACCACTCGAGTTTGAGATTGTATTCAATCAAGAAGCACAGCTAGAGGTAACAAAAGAAAACGTATTGATCTTAGGTTCCGTAGCGTTAGCAAAAGAAAACGAAAATGAAACAGGTCTTGAAGGGGTAGAATTTGAACTTCAGGACACTGAAGGAAATACATTGCGTGAAGGGCTACTCACAGACGAGAATGGTGTGCTGTTGTTAGATGATTTAGAACCAGGCAGCTATCAATTCGTTGAAACAGCTACAATTCCGGGATATGTGTTAGATCCAACACCGATCTCCTTTGAGATTGAACTAGGTCCAACGGATATCATTGAATTGAACTTCATCAATGAATTTACACTAGGATCTGTCGGACTGACTAAGGTCGATGAAGAGGGAGAAACGCTTGAAGGAGCGATCTTCAGTTTATTCGATGCAGAAGACAATGAACTTCAAACGGGACTGACAACAGATGAAGAAGGACGCTTAGTCGTAGAAGAGTTAGCACCAGGGACGTACTACTTTGTGGAAACAGAAGCACCGTTTGGGTACGAGCTAGACTCTACACCACTCAAGTTTGAGATTGTCTTTAATCAAGAAGCGCAGCTGGAATTAACAAAGGAAAATACCTTAATTCCAGGAGCGATTGAACTGACGAAAGAGGACGAAGATGGTACAGTGATTGAAGGAGTAGAGTTTGAGCTTCAAGACAGCGAAGGCAATATGCTGCGTGAGGGACTCCTTACAAACGAAGAAGGTAAGCTGTTGATAGATGATTTAGAACCAGGCAGCTATCAACTAGTGGAAACAGCGACGCTTCCAGGCTATGAGTTAGATCCAACACCGATTTCATTTGAAATTGGTTTAGGCCAGACAACGATTACTGAAGTAAGCTTTATCAATGAGTTTACGCTCGGGTCTGTCGCACTAACAAAAGTGGACGAAGAAGGAGATACGCTTGAAGGAGCGGTCTTCACATTATATGATGCAGAAGACAATGAACTCCAAACCGGTCTAACGACAGATGAAGAAGGTCGATTAGTCGTTGAAGAATTAGCAATAGGTAACTACTATTTCGAGGAAACGGAAGCACCAGTAGGGTATGAGCTTGATAACACGCCACTTGAGTTCGAGATTGTTTTTAACCAGGAAACTCAGCTGGAGGTTATAAAGGAAAACTCTGCAATTCCGGGCGCCGTTGAACTGACAAAAGTGGATGAAGAGGGAGAGAATCTCGAAGGAGCTGTCTTCACTCTATATGACTCTGAAGATAATGAACTCCAAACCGGTCTAACCACAAACGAAGAAGGCAAACTGGTGGTCAATGATTTAGCGCCAGGTAGCTACTATTTTGTAGAAACGGAAGCACCGTTTGGATACCAGATTGATGAGACTCCACGATTATTTGAAGTAGAGTTTAATCAGCAGGAAGTTGTCATGATTGAGGTAGTCAACGAATTGATTCTAGGTCATGTCACCATTATTAAAGTGGATTCGGAAACCGATGTTACCTTACAGGGTGCGGAATTTGAAATCCGAGATGGACAGGATCAAGTAGTTGAGACGGTCACGACAAATGATCTTGGCTTGGTAGATGTACAAGATTTAACGCCAGGTGACTATCAATTAATTGAAACGAAAGCGCCTGAAGGGTATCAACAGTTAGTTGAAGCAATTGCGTTTACGGTGCAGGTTGGAATGGAAGAAACTCTAGAGCTATTCGTACAAAACACGAAGCTGCCACCTGGAGAATCAACTCCACCACCACCAACTGAAACACCAGATCCACCGACTACACCAGAACCACCAGAACCATCTGATACGCCGCCAACAAGTGGATCATCAGAGGATGTTCCTAAAACATTGCCTCAAACAGGAGAAGAATGGTTTAGATATCTACTAATTGCAGGTTCATTATTGATCATTGTTGGAAGCTTACTCATTGTATTTAATCGAAGAAAAGTGACCATGGCTTAAACAAGAGGAGGTGAGTTCAATGAGAAAGGCAAAAGTAATAGCAGGAATGGTCTCCATACTCATTGGACTCATTCTTGTCTCTATTCCGTTTTATCATGAGTGGCAGACAGGAAAAGAGATTGACCAATTAACACAGGCTGTCAATCTTATCTCGAATGATGCACGTGCTGCGGAGGTAGCTGAGGAATTTGAGTATGCGAAGGATATAATCTGGTTAGAAATCCCTGATATTGACCTTAACCAAATGATCTTGCCTGAAACAACGGAAGAAACCTTGAATCTAGGATTGACCCAGATTAAACCTAATCAAGTCCCGGGAGAAGGGAATTTTACCGTTGCAGGTCATAGAGGTTATAGGGGAGATCGCTTTTTTCGTAATCTACCAGATGTACCCATTGGGGCTACGGTGAATCTAATCGTAGAAAACAAAACGTACACCTACGAAATTACCTCATCAGAGATTATTGAGCCTACGCAAACAGATATTTTGCTAGATGAAGAAGGTAAAAATGAAATTACGTTAATCACATGCACCGTTGATGGCAAACAACGAATTGCTCTCAAAGGAGATCTCGTCATGTAACAAAGAAACTGAATAAACGAGGCCACATCATTTGTCATAGAAATGGTGTGGTTTTTTTGAATCATATAAGATGGTTAAGTTCATACTAAACGCAAGTGATAAGGATTATGAGGAAAGAGTGACTAGATAATGAACGTTGAAGAAATGAATCTTAGATATGAAGAGATCATACATTCAAATCGGCCAGAGGAAATAAAGCAGAATCAATTAGAAATCCTATTAGTCTATATGGAAGGAGTGTACTCTATTCCAAGAAGGAAAAATGAAGAATGGGAAAGAAATAATAGAGAGGTAGCTCAACTATATAAGAAAATAGTCAAAAAGTGCAGTAGTGTTTGAACATCATTCACTTTGAAAATAATCTTGTAACCGTTTTTAAGACATGATACAATCGGAATATACAATTTTTTGTACTTTAGAAATGAGTGACAGCATGAATAGTTATGAGAGCATTTACTCCAAGAGCGGCATTACTTTACAGAAGGTCTCTGAAGAACTACTTTTTGTTGAGCTTAATCAACGAATTCCAAAGGTTGTTGATTTTGCTAACAAATTTGAGGTGGGTAGAGGTACCATTCAAACGGCATTAAGATACTTAGAACAAATTGATTGCATTAAGCTTGAATCAAGAGGACATCTTGGTACATTCTTACGGGAAAAAGATACGAATAAACTACTTAATCATTCGGGGATTAAGCAAATTACTGCAGTTATGCCTTTGCCTTATTCAAAGAAGTATGAGGGGCTTGCAACTGGTTTAACTTTTGAATTTGAAAGATTACATGTTCCTTTTAATATTGCATTTATGAGGGGGGATAAGCTTCGGTTAAGTGGATTGAAAGAAGGAAGATATGATTTTGCCCTTGTATCTAAGTTCTCTGCTTTAGAAGAAATAAAAGAAAGTGAAGAACTAACACTTGCTATGGGTTTTGGTGAAAAAAGCTACGTATCTAATCATGAGATGATTTTCTCGGATTCTCAAAAGAAAGAGATTAGGGACGGGATGAAGATTGGTATTGATATCAATTCTACGGACCAGGCGACTCTGATCGAAGCAGAAACTGAAGGTAAAAATGTAGAGTACGTAAAGCTGAATTATATGCACTTGTTAGAGCATCTTAAAGCGAACAATATTGATGCTACGGTATGGAGTACAGATGAAATGAAAGATCAATTTAATAGTCAGCCGCTATCTACAAAAAAAGCGATCGAATATGAAAAAAAGATGACAGAAGCCGTTTGCTTAATAGAAAAAGATAATCGCAAACTCGAGTACATTCTAAATCTGCTTTCTCAGGAAAAAATAATTGAGATACAAATGTTAGTTGAAGGGGGGGATTATATCCCTAGGTACTAATTTTTTAGAATCAAAATACAAAAAACTGTACTTTGAATAATGAGGAAGGGATATGAAGAATGATTCTACATACACGTTTAAAACTATTGCATTCCACTGGTACGGTAACTGATCAAGCTAATCTAGTATGTGAAAAAACCATTGAGAAGTTTATTGAAAAAGAGAACGAAGAGAGATATATCATGCTTATTACCCATTTGGCCATGGCCATCACAAGAATTGAAAGGGAGGAGGAACTAGCTTCTCCACCTGAAGTGATTATGAAGGAAGTTCGAGAATCTCCTCATCTTCCATTAGCACAAGAAAATGTTGAGTGGGTAGAGAATCAACTGGGTGTACGTTTACCAAACGAAGAAAGAGATTTCTTAATCATGCATTTTGTTAGTGTTCTAAATTAATTTCAATAAAAGGAAGGGTGTACATGCTATGAAAATTGTCATCGGTGGTCAGGTTGAAAAGAAAGAGATTGAATCCTTAGTTAAAGAGTTTGGTGGAGACAACGTAGAAACCGTCGTTAAATCAGATCTAGATGCAGCGATGCTAATGAAAAATGGTGGGGCGGATTACTACTTCGGTGCTTGCTATACAGGCGGTGGGGGGGCACTCGCTATGGCGATTACCTTGTTAGGTAAACCGAATTGTGCCACTGTTTCCATGCCTGGAAAGCCACCTGTCAAAGAGAAGATAGAAGAAGCAGTGACTGGTGGGGCAAAGGCATTTGGTTTTACAGGGGATCATAAGGAAAAGGCCGTACAGCTTCTGATGGAAACATTATTAACAAAATAAACAAGTTCATTCACTCTATTTATAAGGGGGTCACAATATGTTAGAACCTATTTTGATTGTTAGTATCGGTGTTGTTGCTGCTATTATGGCAAACCTAGGTATCGCCGTATTTAATGACGGTTTAAGGCCAATTGTACCAGAGAATTTAGAAGGACGAATGACACGCAAAGAGCTATCTGTCACGGCATTCGCGATGAGTTTTGGTCTTGTTATTGGTTTTGGTATTCCTATATCAATTGCGGGAAGCATTCTTTTAATTCATAGTATCTTACTTGGAACGGATATTATTGGTTTGACCTTTAATAAAGGCAAAATTAATACGGCTATAGCAGGAGTGCTAGGTGGGCTATATGGTGCTGGGATATATTTAGGGCTTCAAGCGGTTGTGAAGGTATTTGAGTCCTTGCCACTGAACTTTGTTGATGGGTTTAACTTAGTTGGAGAACCTGTTGTGGTGTCATTTATGGTATTTCCTGCAATTGCTGTCGCTCTTCAATTCACCATTAAAAAAGGGATACTAACCTTTTTGGTTTCAGCGATTGCTAGGCAGATTATTGTATTTTTAAATACAGAAGAACTTATTAGCATTGGCGATGCACCTGTTGTATTGAGTCCTGAAGGAATTGCCCTAGTTGTTGGGATGACGTTTCTCATGATTTTTGCTATGAAAGAAAAATCGACTGAACAGAATTTATCACAGCTAGCTACACTATTTGTAGACCGTGTGAATCGAATTAAGAAAAACATCTGGCTGATTATGGTCAGTGGAGCGCTTATATCAGCTGCTACTAATTTACTCATAATAGCTGGAGACCCTATTTCATTAAATCTACTGTCTGAAGGAAGGTTATCTGAGGGAGGAATTGCAGCACTTGCAAAGGCTGTTGGATTTGTTCCTCTGATTGCTAGTACAGCCATCGCAACAGGGGTATATGGACCTGCTGGTTTTACTTTTGTATTTGGAGCAGGAATCTTAGCACCGAACCCGCTTATTGCGGCTATTCTTGGAGCAGTCATCATATTCTTAGAAGTCTATTTATTATCAAAAATGGCTAAATTCTTGGATCGTTATCCGGGTGTACGCGCGTCAGGTGAAAATATCAGGACAGCTATGACAAGGGTACTAGAAGTTGCTTTACTGATTGGAGGAGCGAATGCTGCCAATGCGATCGTACCTGGATTTGGATTCTATGCAATCGCAGGGTTTTATCTATTAAATGAGGCAGGCGGTCGTCCAATTGTTCGAATGGCAGTAGGTCCATTAGGCGCGATTGCAGTCGGAATTATTGGAAACATCTTAGTCTTGCTTGGATTATTCACACCACCCGCCTAATAAAGGAGTCTTCTTATGTATATTCAAACAGTTTTAGGTAAAATCAAGCCAGAAGATTTAGGTGTTTGTGCGTGTCATGAGCACCTCTACATTGATCTGAGTCATATAAAACAAAATGAAGATACTCGCTTACAGGATATAGATTTAGTGATGGGGGACCTCCAGCATTTTCTAGATGCTGGAGGTAAAGCGATGATTGAAGTAACCAACGACGGTATGGGAAGAAACGTGCAACAGTTAATGGAAATGAGTCAAGTTCTTAATCTTCACATCGTTGCAAGTACAGGCTGTTATAAGGATCCCTTTATTCCTAAAGAAAAAAAGAACTGGACGAGAGATCAGTTTGCTAGTTGGATGATTGATGAAATTAAAAATGGAATCGATGGAACAAATATAAGACCAGGAATTATTGGTGAGATAGGAAGCAGCTTAAATACCTTTGAGCCGATTGAGGTGGAGCTTTTTCATGGAGCCATTGAAGCCGCTAAACAAACCCATCTGCCATTATCTACACACACTACACTCGGCACAATGGCAGTAGAACAAATCAATCTATTTACAAGAGAAGCGCTACCACTAAATCAAGTGATTATCGGACACCAAGACTTGAACAAGCATGATGATATTGTTCTGGATGTCCTGTCTTCAGGATCATTTGTAGCATTAGATACCATCGGCAAGGAGAATTACAGATCTGATGAGGACCGGATAACCTCTTTAATTCATTTCATCGACCGTGGCTATGAAGATCAGCTTTTACTATCTAGTGATTTAACACGCAAATCTCACTTACGTGTGAACGGTGGACAAGGCTATGACATTGTTCTAAGAGATTTTATCCCTCGTCTAAAAGAGAAGGGTGTACCAGAAAAAGTAATCCAAAAATTACTTGTTACGAATCCTCAAAGAGCATTTAGCATACGAGAAGAGGGTGACGCCATATGAGCAACAAATACGAGCAATCCGTGCTAGATAATATGAGTCTAGAGGAAGCAACGGCCTTACAGTTTCGTCTAATTGATGAGATCACGAAGGAATTTACGAACAATGAATTTTTTCAAGTGGGAGATGTAGGGCTACATTTAGAACATAATCGTCCGCTCACAACCGCAAGAGTTGAAAGGGTTTTGGCCAATACATTCGGTGCAGAGGCATGCGCCTTAGTTAGAGGCAGTGGGACGGGAGCTATTCGTATCACACTAAGTGTGCTGATGGAGGCTGGTGATACATGTATGGTTCATACGGCTCCAGTTTATATGACAACGAAAGAAACCTTTAGATTGATGGGTTTAAAGCAGAACGCTGTTAATTTTAATAATCTGGATGAACTGAAGCACGCACTCCAAACCGACACTGAGTCAAAGGTGTTCTACGTCCAGCACGCTCGTCAACAGCCAACAGATACCTATCAACTTCAAGAAGTGATTTCATTGGTCAAAGAGCTGCGCCCTGACCTGCCTATTGTAGTGGACGACAATTATTGTGCTATGAAAATGAAGGGTGTCGGTGTAGAGTACGGAGCGAACGTCTCTACGTTCTCAGGCTTTAAGCTATTAGGACCACAAGGGATTGGCGTTATTTTAGGTGAAAAAGAGCTAATCGAGACGATCCATACTCGGAATTATTCAGGTGGTGGACAGGTTCAAGGATTTGAGGCACATGAATTAGTCCGTAATATGACATTTGCTCCCGTTATGCTAGCAATTCAAAATGAACAAGTAGAAGAACTATGTGATCGCTTGCGTAATGGAGAGGTTAAAGGCATATCTGATGTGTATATTACCAACTCTCAATCAAAAAACGTCATTGTGGAATGGGAGAAACCGATTGCTTCACAAATCATTAATAAGGCTGCTAGTCATGGAGCAGCAACATTTCCTGTAGGGGCAGAATCGAAATATGAATTAATACCTATGATCTATCGTGTGTCTGGTAGTTTTCTTGAGAGTCAGCCTGAATTAAAGGATTATGGTATTCGAATCAATCCGATGAAATCCTCTGCAAGTACGCTTATTAGAATATTAAATAATGTATTGGGAGAGTTGTCGGAAGGATGAGATTGACATGTTTATAGATATGACTTTACGGAGAAATGAGGGTCTCATTAAAGCTGGGACAAAGCTACACCAAGAGGGGACCATTGCTGCAAATACGTATGTCATTGACTTAGATTCACTGGAATACAATGTGAAGTCTTTAAGTGAAACGGCGAGTGAACACTCATTAAGCCTTTACTATATGACAAAACAAATTGGAAGAAGTGGCTTCATTGGAGATATCATTGCCCGCAACGGTATAGAAAAAGCGGTTGCTGTTGACATAGATGAAGCCATTCAATTAAAGAGCAACAATTGTCAGATTGGTAATTTCGGGCATATTGTTCAACCAAGCCGATCTCAGTGGAAGTATGTTCTAACAGACCTTAAGCCAGAAGTGATTACATTATTCTCGTATGAGCGTGCCGAACAATTATCAAGGGCTGCTGAGTCTTTAGGGATAATTCAGGATGTGATTTTACGCGTTATAAGAACAACTGATAGTATTTACCCTGGTCAATTTGGTGGATTTCTCCTTCATGAGCTTGATCCAGACCTAGATAAGCTAAAGTCATTAAAAGGTATAACGGTTGTCGGCATTACTAGTTTTCCGGTACTGCAGATGAATGATACGAACGATGATTTTACGTTTACATCTAATCTTGAAACACTGAAGCTAGCAAGAGGGATTTTAGAAAATAACAATATAACCGTGAAGCACATCAACGCACCAAGTGCAACTAGCTGTTATACCATACCGATGCTAAAAGAACACGGGGTCACTCATGGTGAACCGGGACATGCAATCACAGGTACGACACCCTTGCACGCCTACAACCCATACCTTAAAGAAGTGCCGTCGATTATTTATGTATCTGAAATATCACATATGGATGATCAATCTGCCTACACAATCGCAGGAGGCTTTTACAATCGCTCTAATATGGAGTACGCCTTATTTGGACAGAATGGCTCACAGCTGACGAATCAATTAACTCAAGTAGGCTGCAATTCACCTACGAATATTGATTATTACGGAAGCCTTAAGAAGCAAGCTCAGATGAAGGTTGGTGATACCGCGATCTATGCATTTCGTACCCAAATATTTGTAACGAGGGCTCACATAGCATATGTCCGAGGCGTTAATACCAACAACCCTAAGCTTGTTTATCTTCAAAGAAGGGGAATGTAGACATGAGCAAAAAGATTACCTTACTCATCTTAGATGGCTTTGGCATGGGTTCTATGAAAGATTGTAAAGAAGTTAAGCCGGAAGATATAACAGCCAATACGTACAAAAATCTGCGGAAATCGATTGATCTGAAGATCCCTACTTTATACGAATTAGGTCTTAATCAGATTGCAGATCAAACAGGCAAACCTAAAGCTGCATACGGTAAAAGTAATCTAGCACACCACGGTGCTGACACATATATGGGTCACCAAGAGTTGATGGGAAGCTTACCAGGTATTCCCCAAAAACGTTTAATGAGTGAAGTAGCTTCATCATTAAAAGAAGCATTAGAGGCTAAGGGCTACAGCGTCACGTATCCAGTAGAGGGAGCAACGATTCTACTTGTGAATGATGCTATCGTCATTTGCGATAATATCGAATCTCAGCTAGGAAATATCATTAATGTTGTAGGAGATGTGAATCACTATACGTTTGAAGAGGTAACTGCAGTCGGTAAAGTGGTTAGAGAGCATATTGATACTAGCAGAGTGATTGTATTTGGAAATAAAAAGACGAATATCGAAACAATCTTGTCAACTGTAAGAGAAAACCACCCAGGACAATGGGGCGTTGATTCTCCAAAAGCTAATGTTTATGGAGAGGGCTACAAGGTCTTACATTTAGGCTACGGTGTTGACTTTGAGAAGCAATTTGCTCACATGGCAGAGGGGAATGGCTATCCCGTGTACCGTATAGGAAAAACAGCCGATGTGATTCAGGCGGATGGATATGAGGATCCGGTTGTGGATACCAAGAAAGTACTAGAAGCCTTTAAGTATATGTATCATCAAACACATGAAGATGCGGTATTTTTAGTGAATGTGCAAGAAACGGATTTAGCAGGACACAAAGAAGATTGTGAATGGTATAAAAACGTACTCGAATGTGCGGATCTTTTTTTGACTACATTTATACCGACATTAAAAGAGAATGAGCTGCTAATCATTACAGCTGATCATGGTAACGATCCTACAATTGGGCATTCAGGGCATACTAGAGAACAGACACCTATCCTGATAACGGGGCCAAATGTCAATCCTGTTTCAATAGGAACTAGAGCAACAATGGCAGACATTGCAGCAACAATGGCAGAGTACATAGGCATCAATAAACCCGAACATGGTGAGAGTTTTCTTTCAATCATTCAGAATGCCTAAACAGTTTTTTGAGGAAGTGAACACATGAGAATCATTGAAGCAGAAAATTATCAAACCGTAAGTGAAGCTGCAGCTAGTATCATCATAGATAAAGTGAAAACAACCCCACAACTGACTCTAGGTCTTGCAACCGGTGGAACACCTGTGGGCACATATGAGTGGTTAGTTAAAGACCATCAAAAGTATGATACATCTTATGAGCATGTATCAACATATAATCTAGACGAATATGTAGGCATTCATCCAAGTGACCAGCAAAGCTATCATCACTACATGGACAAGTACTTGTTTAACCACATTAATATCAAAAGAAGCCATATTCACATTCCAGATGGGACCGCGATGGATGTCCAAGCAGAAGCCAGTAGGTATGAAGGGCTCATTCATAGCATTAATGGTGTAGACTTGCAGCTACTTGGAATTGGAGGAAACGGTCATATAGGTTTTAATGAACCAGGCACTTCTTTTACAAAAGAAACTCATATTGCTACGTTAGCAAGGTCTACTAGAGAAGCCAATGCTCGCTTTTTCAGCTCAATGGAGAAAGTTCCAAAACAAGCCATTACAATGGGCATCCAAACGATTTTAAAAAGTAAAGAAATACTTTTACTTGCTTCAGGTGAACAGAAAGCAGGGGCACTGCTTGGATTGATTCGAGGAGATATCAGTGAAGATTGTCCGGTTAGTGTGTTAAGGAATCACGATCATGTGACGGTCATTGCTGATCACGCAGCACTGTCACTTATTAAGCAGAAGAATATGTAATAATTATAGACGATAGACACCACAGCAAGTAAGGCTGTGGTGTTTTTCCTTGCCTAACTATAAACTTTTAAATATACACGGGAGCTATTATCATTAATTCTGTCTAACCCGAGTAAGCAGAGAGAGACTCTTCTACTAAATACGCACCAAAAACTCAAGCATCTTAGATACTTGAGTTTTTTTATCTACTTACAAGCTTCCAACAACAGATCAACAATATGAACAGCTCTCACACTGTCGGATAAGCCTTCTCGCTCTATTCCTACCTTCATCTGTAATAGGCATCCTGGGTTTGTGGTAACGATGGTTGTTGCGTGTGTGGCTTTGACGTGTTCCATTTTGTGATCAAGTATTTGCATAGACATGTCACTTTCGACGATATTATAAATACCAGCTGACCCACAGCAGGAATCGGCCTGATCCATCTCTTTGTAGGCAGCACCTCCAATGGATTTTAACAGAGTCCGTGGGGCTACCTCGGTGCGCATAACATTGCGTAGGTGACATGAATCCTGGTAGGTAATAACCTGCGGAGCTACGTGTAGCTCACTATTCATATGGAAATCTAATTCAAACAGAATTTGAGTAATATCTTTCATTTTGGATGTGAACAGTTTAGCTCGCTGAGCGTATTGGGGATCATCCTTTAATAGATGATCATAATCCACTAAAAATGCACCACATCCACCGGCATTTGTAATAATATAATCTGCTTGTAGTTCTTCAAACGCATCAATATTTTGTTTAGCTAGTTTTTTTGCATGAGCTTTTTCACCACTATGTCCATGAAGGGCACCACAGCAGTTCTGCTCTTCTGGTATGACGATGTCACAGCCTGCTTTTTGCAGAAGTGTGATCGTTGCATTGTTTGTCTCATGAAACATGGTATCCATTAAACAACCAGTAAAGAAAGCAACCTTTGTGGTTGTTTCTTTTTGTGAAGAGAAAGTTCTTTCTCGTTTTTTCATTTCTCTGCGAGAAGGTACGGCAGGTAAGACTTTCTCCATCGTACTTAAATTCTTAGGAAGCAATTCCATGAACCCTAGCTTACGAACGGTTTTCTGCAGACCACTTCGTTGGTACAGGTTTAGTAAAGAAACAGAGTGTTCCATTCGATTTTGATGGGGGAATAGTCCTTCAAACACGGTCTTACGCACAGCTTTGGTTAATGGTTTGTATTGGTTATGGTCAGCGAATATATCACGAGCCTCTTCTAGTAAGTGGCCGTATTGTACGCCCGCAGGACAGACTGGTTCACAGGCACGACATCCGAGACAGACATCTAACGATCGTTCCACTTCCTCATCAGGAGCGATAAGTCCATCGTGTACCGCTTTCATTAAAGCAATTCGACCACGTGGTGAATGTGTTTCATCAAATCCTGTTTCGATATAGGTCGGACAGGATGGGAGGCAGAAGCCACAGCGCATACAGTTCAGCAGTTCCCCTTCATCCATCCGCTCACTAAATTCCTTTTGTATCGCTAGTTCTCGTTTGGTCATCGTCATTATGTGACCACCACTCTTTTTCTAGTTTCTTTGGCAAAGATTTTGTCTGGATTCATAATGTTATCCGGATCAAAGGAGTGCTTAATCGCTTTCATAATGGCTATACCTTCTGAACCAATTTTCCATTCTAAATAAGGAGCTTTCATCATTCCCACACCGTGCTCGCCCGTAATCGTTCCACCGAGTTCTATGGCTTTAGCGAAGATATCCTCGAATGCAGCTTCCACACGCTCCATTTCTTCATGATCTCGAGCATCTGTTGTACAGGTTGGGTGAAGGTTTCCATCTCCAGCGTGACCAAATGTTGCGATCGGCACTTGATGCTTCTCAGCAATCTCATTAATTGCTTTAACCATCTTGGCTATTTCTGACCGAGGAACCGTAGCATCTTCTAAAATCGTTGTTGGTTTTAGTCGCGCAAGGGCAGAGAGTGCAGCTCTTCTCGCTGTAGTCAGAGCAAGTGCTTCGGTTTCTGTAGCGGCAATTTGAACGGAAACGGCTTCTTCGTCCTTGCAAATCTGTTCAATTATTTTGATATCATTCATTACATTTTCAGTTGAACCATCTTGCTCTATGAGAAGAACGGCTTCAACATCAGTAGGCAAGCCAATTTTTGCAAAATCTTCAACAGCCACTAGCGTGGGCCGGTCCAAGAATTCGAGAGTCGCTGGAATAATTTTAGATGCAATGATGGCGCTTACGGTTTTTGCGGCAGCTTCCATATTCTGATAAAGAGCGAGTAGGGTCTTCTTTGTTGCTGGCATGGGCACAAGCTTCAAGGTTGCCTCAGTAATGACGGCAAGTGTGCCTTCTGAGCCGACAAGCAGTCTCGTTAGATCATATCCAGCTACGTCTTTTGCGAGCTTTCCGCCAGTACGAAAAATATCACCATTAGGTAAAACAGCTTCAAGTGCTAAGACATAATCACGTGTCACACCATACTTTAATCCACGTAGCCCTCCTGAATTTTCATTTATATTGCCACCTATTGTTGAGATTTTCATTGAGCTCGGATCGGGAGGATAGAACAATCCCTTTTTCTCGACCGCCTTAATCATGTCAAGCGTAATAACGCCTGGCTGTAAGGAGACTGTCAAATTCTCTTCATCAATTTCTAAGATGTCATTCATGTTTTTAAATAAAAGAACAATTCCACCTTGAGATGGGATTGTACCCGCAGCTAGGTTTGTTCCGGAACCCCGTGGGATGATCGGGATCTTGTGCTTGCTACAAACCTTAACTATCTGGGAGATTTCTTGAGTATTACGAGGTGCAATGACTGCGTCAGGCATTGCTTGAAAATTAGGTGTAGCATCATATGAATATACAAGGCGTCCCGTAGTAGACAGGATGACATTATCTGAGCCGACAATATCTTGAAATAGGCTAACAGTTTCTGAGGTAAGCAAAAAATATTCCCTCCTTTTTCTTTAGTTTACTAGGTTTCTTTGTAGAATAATATAGATTAAACACCAGAAAATGAAGGTATTTATTCGTTTAATTTGTATGTTCATCTAAAAAGAAGAATGCTAGATAGGTGGAGACTATGGAATCTGTTTTCTTTAAATCAAGATTTGTGAGCTGATGCCATCTCTTTAATCGGTAATGAAGAGTATTTATATGAATATTTAAAGCTTCTGCTGTACCCTTAATTGCCATGTTTTGTTGGAGGAATATTCGTACCGTATGGAGTAAAGTTTCCTCTTTCATTACTTGGGATAGGACTCTTTTTATATATTCTTTCTTAACTTCCGAGTTGATTTCTTGTAGACACAGGGATAATTGAAGATCCTTTTCAAAAACGATAGGGTTGTTTATGGATGATGCATTTAGCGCTTTTTTTGCTTGAGAGTAACTTCTTGATACTAGTTCAGGAGAGACGGCTTGGCCAACTCCTATCTTAGCGTTTGTGTATGTGCATAATTTCTTCAATTTTTGAGAAAGTATCGTCTCATCAGTGTAAACGGAATGTACTAGCAACAGCTGAGAATGTCCATGGTAAATAAAGAAATCAACATGGCGTTCATCATCCCAATAATCAGATATATTATGGACGCTATCATAAGAAAACATGCCTTCAATCAATATGATTTGCTTTGTTTGACTCAAGTCAATCTGGTAGACAAAAGCTCGATCCATTAGCTCCTGAGTGATTTCGTTCGCTTCAATCCAATCATCTACAAAAGTTTCAAGGTTTCGTAAACGCCATTGTGCTTGTTTGGAGTAGTAGTTTTCTTTGATAAGAAGCTCTGTCATTTTTCGAAGAAGTTTTCCATAAGCCAAAACGTCGTCTGGATTTCCAGTGACTCCAACAACTCCAATTAGCTGCTCATCAAAAAATATAGGCAGATTAATTCCGTTCTTAACGCCTTTTAATGTCTTTTCATCATTTTTATGTATAATCAACATATTTCTTTTTTGAATACAGATTAATGACCCTTCGTGTAGATTGCCAATACGTGAATGATCACTACTGGCTAATATGATGCCATCCGTTCCAGTAATAATGATCTCTTCATTAATATAAGTCTCTACATCATCAATTATTTTCTTAGCAAGAGAATGGGAAAGCATATCCTGCACCAACTTTTTTGATTTCAGTGTAGCATAATTTATTATATTTAAAGCATGATCCTTTCATTGCTATCCCTCCCTTGTTAGGAGCCCGAACGATGTACATGTATGTTTGGTTTCTTGTAATTGAAAAGGGATTTGTGGAAAGGGTTTCAATTTTATATAGTAGGATATATTTACCTATAGATTTATATGGATGGTGGGAGAAGATGAAGAAAAAGGTGTCGTTAGCTGTTTTATCAATAATTATTGTAGTAGGAAGTTATTTTGTCATTAGAGAGTTTACTCAAACGGGCGTCACAGCGCTAGATGACTCATTTACCCGTGAGTTTCTGGATGAAGATGTTGAGGTAGGGGATGGGTTTTATTTTTATGAGGCAAGGAATGGAAAGTATACGATGTGGTTATCGGAGGATTACTTTATTGTGCAGGAGCCTACGCTATTTTATAGCAAAGACCAATTAGAAAATATAAACCTAGAGCATAACAATAACTCTACTGAAATTAGGAAATCTATAAAGTTGCAATACAGAGGTAGGAATTATGATCATACTGAAACTGCATATAGAGATTTTGAGGAACTATCAGATATTTATTCGTTTGAGAATCAACATGAAGTTATAGAGGACGGAGACAGATTAATTTATTTTGGATCTTCAAATCAATGGAATGATGGAGGTAATATTGTCACGAGAGATAGTGGGGAATATGACCCTAATCGCTATTTTGCTTTAGTCAGTACAGTGAATGGAAGTCAATATGCAACTATCCAATATGGTATTTATTATGATGGAGAGGCATGCGGGTTAAATCAAAATGAAGAGGAGCAATTTTTTCAAGGTCTATTGCTGAACATTAGATTTAATTAATTATGAAAAAACCAATACATATGAAACCGAGACTAAAAGTAGAAAGCCATTTTTTTATTCTATATACTTAGAACTATGTTAATTAATGGAAAATGTTTGGATGGTGAGAGAAAATGAAGAAAAAAACAATGATATTCATATTATCAATTTTATTATTAGTAGGAGGCTTTTTTATCGTAAGAAGTGTTACCCAGACGGGCGTCACTGCTTTAGATGACTCATTTACCCGTGAGTTTCTGGATGAAGATGTTAAGGTAGGGGATGGGTTTTATTTATTTGAAAGTAGAAATGGGAAATATGACATGGTGTTTCCTGAGGATTTCCATATCGTTTCTCCGGGTTATGAAAGCAGTGAGAGGTTTGAGTCACTCCGTTTGTTGTTTGAGGATGTAATGAATGGGGTGAACGTGACAAAGAACATTCAAATAGATTACCGAGGTAGAGATCAACAAAGAAAGAGCGATTATGAAAGAGATTTTGAGAGAAGTTTACAAGCCCACTCTTTTGAAATGCAGTACCAAGAATATGAAAACAATGGGTATTTAATTAAGCATGGCTCTTCGTATCTAACACTTAATGGAAATGAAGTTGTTGCCACTAACCCTGAAGAGTATAATCCTAATACTTATTTTGCAATCATTTCTACAAGTGATTATAGTCAATACATATTGCTCAGATACCGCATTATATGTGAGGAAGAACACTGTAATAGTAATAAAGAACAAGAAGACAATTTTTTTAAGGAGCTAATAGAAGGGATTCAGTTTAATTAGCTTTTAATAAAAGATGGAATGAAATATAGAGATAGATTATCTAATTCTGCAGAAGAGAAAACGATGCTGAAGGTGGAAAGCCATTTTTCTTCAATGGAATAAAGGCAGATAAACGATTGGATGGTTGTAGATGAAGAAAAAAATATTAATCTTACTGTTATCACTACTGTTCTTAGTAGGGGGCTTTTTTATAGTTAGAAGTCTTACCCAGACGGGCGTCACGGCGCTAGATGACTCATTTACCCGTGAGTTTCTGGATGAGAATGTTGAAGTCGGGAAAGGTTTTTATTTTTATGAAGCGCGTAACGGTAATTATACAATGTGGTTTCCGGAGGATTTTTATATTGAGGGAGACCCAGCACAATTTGAAAGTAAAGACCATTTTGAATTAATTCATTCTTATTATGAGGAAGAGAATCCAGAGGGCATATCTAAGTCTTTGCAATTTAACTATGATGGGGATAGTAATCAGACATTACAGTCAATGGATCGTTTTTTAGATAGACTCTTAAAGGAATTTTCTTATGAGGGTCAATATGAAAAAAAGGAATTAGATAATAAGGTATTGTACTTTGGATCTTCTTATGTAGAGTTGGAAGATAAGAAACTAATGCATTACGAAGCTAATGGTAATGCTAATAACTATTTTGCTCTGATTCATAATCAAGATGGAACTAAGGCCGTTTCGGTGAGGTATAGTATCTTTTGTAGTGATGAAAAGAAAAGCTGTTCTTTAGAGCAAGAAAATGAGGATAATTTTTTTCGGAGATTAATAGAGAGCATTAGTTTCTAATAGTTAAGTAAGATAAACGTTTGAATGGAGGGAGACGATGAAGAAAAAACTATTAATATCATTTATATCAATTTTCATTGTAGTGGGAGGGATTTTTGTAGTTAGAGGATTTACTCAGACAGGTGTCACCGCATTGGATGATTCGTTCACCCGTGAGTTCTTGGATGAAGATATAGAGGTGGGGAAAGGGTTTTATTTTTATGAGGCGCGTAATGGAAAGTATACGATGTGGTTTCCGGAGGATTTTTATATTAATAAGGATCAATCCTTTTATCAGAGTAACGAAAGAATGGAACTTGTAAGACTTCTAAGTAGTGAATCTGCTAAATATGATGAGTCAATACAATTAAACTATAGAGGCCGGAGTCATGATAATAAGAATACGATAGAAAGCAGGTTTCAAGAGCTATTAGTAGCCTTGTCTTTCAATTCGTAATATGAAGAATTTCAAATAGGTAACAATACTATCTATTTCGGATCTTCTTATCAAGAATTAATAGATAGAAACGTGGTAAACAAAGATCCAAACGAAAATAATCCTAATGCCTATTTTGGTTTGGTCTTTAATGAAGAAGCTAACCAATTCGTAACATTGAGGTATTTAATTTCTTGCAGCAAAGAAGAATGTACGAATAGTAAAGACAAGCTAGATACGTTTATTAAACAGCTTTTAACCAGCGTAAGCTTCCATTAAAGTAATAAAAAACCGTTAAAAGTGTTTCAGACCTCATATAGGAGGATATATTCACATATAGGTAAGTGCAAGGAAAATATAACCATATGAATAACGCAAAAGTCTAGTTTTTTGTCATTTGTCTACTGAGGGTGGAAAGCCAATTTTTACTTTTATATAATTGGAATGAATAACCATAACAAAAGCTAACAGTTAACTAAGATAAACGGTTGAATGGTGGGAGACAATGAAGAAAAAAATAGTAATATCCATACTAACAGTTCTGATTGTAGTGGGAGGGATTTTTGTGGTTAGAGGATTTACCCAGACGGGTGTTACAGCTTTGGATGATTCGTTTACTCGTGAGTTTTTGGATGAGGATGTAGAGGTCGGGGATGGGTTTTATTTTTATGAAGCGCGGAACGGGAAATATACAATGTGGTTTCCGGAGGATTTTTATATATCTGACGATCCAAGTTTATTCAGTAGTAGTGAACATTTTGAAAATCTAGAAATATATCAAAACGGTAAAGATGATAGTGGGTTAGAAAGAACAATACAAGTTATTTATGATGGCAACAACTATGAAAATGATAAACAATTTAGATTGAATTCTCTTTTGGAGGATTTCTCTTCAAGTGGAGAAATCAACACGGAGGAAGTTGATGGTAATACAATTTATTATGGTTCTTCATACATTGAAATGAACGGTAAAGAACGGGTTGTTAATGATGAAGACCAAAAATGGTCTAATAGATATTATGCATTAGTTTCTAATCATAATGAATCTAAATTGCTTGAAATTCGTTATCGACTCTATTGTGAAGATGAGGAAAGCTGTGCAAAAAATCAAGAAAATGAATTACTCCTATTCAACAATTTAATTAAAAACGTTAAGTTTTTTTAGGGGGTGAATTTTATCAATAATTCAAAACCAATTTTAGATAATAATATCCGTAACGAGTTGACAGCATTACAGTATGAAAATGACGATAATTCTTTTGATTTACATTCAGTAATAAATGTAATTAATTCGAATGATGAAATACAATTCGATAGTAATGACATAAATGTTTATAAAACTGATGGACAGAATATTTCAGACACTATTGGATTAAATTCTGGGTTTGATGGAGCAGCAGTCCACATAACTAAAGATAAGCCACCTGTGAACGAGATATATTTCTTTTACAGAGGTACAGAGCCTAATCAAACAGAAGATATCTTGTACGATGCAATGGGTATAGTAGGGGGCACAAATATACAACAAATAGAGGATGCTGAAAAGTTTTATAAAGAGGTCATTAGTAATGTGGAGGACGATTCTAACATTAAACTTAAACAGCATGGAGATGGCCATTCACTTGGTGGTCATTTAATTGCTACAACCGCTTTAGTTAACAGTAATTTTTCATCTGTGAGAGGAATTAATGATGCACCGGTGAACTTAAAACAGTTAACAACAGTTGATGAGAAATTTAGAGACTTTTTATTTGAATATTTAGAAGTAACATCTATGGAAAATGTAAAAAGTAATGATTTGATAGAGGCTGCTCAAGTTTACTACTCAGAAGAATCCAAAGTCATCACCCACGAAAGAATCAAAGGAGAGCCACTCTACGCTCAGACTATACCAAATACAGCCTACCTTGGCCATAAGATTAACTACTACGGCGATCCGACTACAGCAGAGTTCCCTAACCTCTATGAAGCTCCTACATCATATGGAATTTTTCATAGAATCGCATCTCCAATCTCCCCAGCTCTTTTAACGGTCAATCGATTTATGTACGATCAAACCATGACTGGTTTAACGAATACGATGGGTCGTATTGGTGAGAATTACACGGTGGCTGAGGCAAATGCGTTTATCACTTCCGCGTATCATTACGGTTTGATTATGCCATCAGATCAAAAAGTAGCATTGGGCGTCACTGGTGGTGCAGGAGCAGGGCTAGTCTTTCTCACAAATCCTCTATTTGCCGTAAAAGGGTATGATATCGGGATGGCTTGGGGGCAAATGGATCTTCATAGTATGAATGTCTTTATTGATGCTTATCAGGAAGCCGATAAACCGGTTTTGGTTCAATATGTAGATCCAGGTTCAGGTAAGCGGATTTTTGTAAATGCAGATACATTACTTCAGGTTCGTGATACGTTAAAAAAGGCTTTAGAAGAGAAGGAACAAGCGTTACAAAAGCTCAAAGAATATTCAGAGCATACGATTTATGAACAAGCTTCATTACAGAAGAGTCGCTTTAGGGTTGAGATGAGTGAAAAAGAAGCGAACTGGCGTCAATTCTTAGCCTCTGAAGGTAAAACATACGGTGAATTCGATCTCTATAAACCGACTGGCATTTCATTTAGAAGAGAATTCGACGAAATTGATTCTGGTATATATGATTCAATATCAGAAATGATTGACCTTTATCAGATGGAGTATGACCAACTAAAGAAGCTTTGTTCTAGTTTTGAAAGCAATCTTCATACTATATTTGAAGTAGATGAAGAGCTAGCACAGAAGATATCATCGTAAAGGAGTAGGATGATGTGGGACTTTTTTAATCCTTGGGTAGGTAGTTATACGTTGTTATTCGATAAAGATGATTTTAGTGAAATGATGCAATCCAATCTGAGAACCGTTCGTGACCATGCCGATATTGGGAATGAAGCCATTAATTATGCTCAGGCGACCCTCTCTGAACAAGAGGGAACGTTTGTTGATGAGGCAGTAAAGACATTAAACCTTCTTCATATGACAAGCCAAAGTAATGATATTCTTATCTCAGCCAATGCCATGAATCATATTCACTCGTTTGAAGGGTATCTCAATAAACAGGCTAAACAGAAATACGACATCTTTAAAGAGCTAGATATGGCTGCAGTAGAACGCATGGGGAAACGTTCTCACTTTTGATGTATGGTTCGTTATAATGAATGGTTAATAAGAGAATATCTGTTCATAGCCACATGTTCTGGTCATGTGGTTTTTTGGTTTTCTACTAGATTTCATTTTATATAAAACCCCAAGTGACTGTATTAAATCATGTAAGCTTGTAGAATTCTGACTCATTATCAGGTTAAGAATGATAAAAAGTAGCACCATTCATCAGAAATCCTTCCATGTTGACTAATGAAATGATAAAAAAGTGCTAATTTTTGAATATTCTATATCATTATATATAATTGTTCGTTATAATGAACGTAATTTATAAAGAACGAGAATAGATAGATAGTAGTGAAACATTCAAAAAAAGGAGAGATCAACTAAATGAATCCTGTCAAAAAAGCCATTATTCCTGCTGCCGGTCTTGGAACACGTTTTCTTCCTGCAACAAAAGCGATGCCTAAGGAAATGCTACCGATTGTTGATAAGCCGACGATTCAATATATTGTCGAGGAGGCGATTGCCTCAGGTATTGAGGATATTATCATTGTGACTGGTAAGGGCAAGCGAGCGATTGAGGATCATTTTGACCATGCGGTGGAGCTGGAACTGAATCTTTTAGAGAAGCAAAAGCTGGACCTGCTTGAGAAGGTGACGGCAGCTTCTAAGGTGGAGCTTCATTACATCCGTCAGAAGGAGCCAAAGGGGCTTGGCCACGCAGTTTGGACAGCACGGAAGTTTATTGGGAACGATCCATTTGCTGTGTTACTTGGAGATGATATCGTTCAGGATAATACGCCATGCACAAAGCAACTCATTGATCAATACAACGAGATGGGATGCTCGGTGGTTGGGGTACAAACGGTTGGAGATTTTGAAACCGATCGCTATGGCATCATTGATCCACTTGTGTCGACAGGACGCTTATATGAAGTGAATCGTTTTGTAGAAAAACCCGCGCTTGGTGAGGCACCATCCAATTTGGCTATTATGGGACGTTACGTGCTCACGCCAGAGATCTTCTATTATCTTGAGCGACAGGAAATTGGCGCTGGTGGAGAAGTGCAACTAACGGACGCCATACAGATGCTCAACCAGGAGCAGCGAGTTTTTGCCTATGATTTTGAAGGTGTCCGCTATGACGTGGGTGAGAAGCTAGGCTTTGTTTTAACGACACTTGATTTTGCGATGCAGCGAGAGGAATTGAAGGATGAGCTGATTAAGAAGATGCGGGAGTATGTGGGGAGTGAGGAAAGCTTAGTTAAATAAGCAATTGGTCAGGAAATTGATTTAATAAATAATAAAATATGCTGCATGGAGAAATTCTTTCTAGCAATAGATTGCATGAAAGAAGAGAATCGGATAAAGGTCGAACAGAAACCCTTTATGGACAGCGAGTAGTAATTTTATAAGAGAAAGAAAATAATGTCATACGAAACTCTATTTAGAGTCCGTATGACTTTTTGATTGTTGCAAGCAAAAGCGAGGGCTAAATAAGGAATAGATATCTAAAACGAATATTATGGCATTAGTCGAATATTGATAAAAGCCTACGCATATACATCTAACATTGTTTAAATCAATTCCTATTGGAGTAATTATAGGTTAATGCCTTTACTTGCCCTTTAGTCATAAAACATTCACCTTCAATTCAACACAATGATAAAAAATCTAAATTTCTAAAAAATAGGAGGGAAATGGATGACAAATGGCGAGTTTTTTATACCTCATATAAAAAATACTGGAACAGATGAATGGATACCATTCGATGCTGCGGCGATTAATAACGGGATAGAACGTGTAGATGTGGATAGAATTAAAGAAATTGATTTGCAGGTAAAAGTTGTTTCAGAAGGCTTAAACCAAAGATTCCTAAACGTCTTAAATCATGCTTTTGGTGCATATGGTGACGGCGAATCACATCCTTTATCTGCACAGTTTAAGACTTTAGAGGAGGCAAGAGAGGTATACCCCCATGCAACTAGTCTTAATGATGAAGTTGATTGGTGTGCCATTCAAAAAGCAATAAATTATGTAGAATTAAGAGCGACTTTAAAGGTTTATAGTTCGACTTTAAGATTAATGTACAATACAGAAGGACTTAAAGAGGTCTATCTTCCAAGTGGAATTTATTTACTAGGAACAAAAACCCTATCTATAAATGTTTCAACAACTTCACTGATTGGCAATGGATCATTTTTAGATTGTAGAAATACAAATTTGGGAATTAGACTTTATGGTGGAGATCATGTAGGTAGAATTCAAAATTTCACTACCTTAAAGGATATAAATTTATTTGGTAATAGAGGATCTGGTTCAACAGCAATACTTTTAAGAGGAGAATCCTCTGATAGGTCGGTACAATGGATTAATTGTGAAAACATAAACATCCAGCACTTTGGAACAGCCTTGAAGTTTGAAAGAAATGCACACCAAATCAATTTTTTTAACTTTACTTCTTCTCGCTGTGAAATAAACATACACGTGGCAAATGAAAGTAACATGGGGGAAAGGTTAACTTTTATTGGAGGAACGATAAGTGATTCTACTTTAAATATATTCATGGAATGTATGAATGGCAGTATTAAACTTACAAATGTATCTATAGATTATTCAGATCAATATATTAAAGTTACAGGTGGTAGAGTATCGCTTGCCAATTGCCATATAGAAGGTAGCTCAGATGTAGCTCATGGTATAGAGGTTTATGGGAATGCTTCTGCCGTTCAACTTAATCAAACAGAGATTCTGCCAGGTAGACGTAATCAACATGCATTTGGCTATTCTGATGAAAGTGTTAATTTTGGTGGTTTATCAATTACTGATTGCCATATCTTTGGTGGTGCCTACAATGTAAATACATTAATTAGTGGAAAGGGAAGAGTAGTAGCTAAGAATGTGGCTAGATTTAGATCAGATAGGAGGTTTATTATCGCTCCCTATCTAAATATGTTTGGAAACGGTAATTTTAAACGTAATATAGGTTTAGGTGACTTTACTTTCACAAGCAATGATCAACCTATATTAGATATTGTAGAGTTTGATACAGAAGATGCATCTTTAGTTTTTGCCACAACTGCAAACCCCTTTTGTGAAGCTAGAACGATCAATTATCCACTATTACCAGGGCACATAATGAATTATAGTTTAAAGTATAAATCTATTGGCATAGCAAGTGGGAGAGATGAATTTAAAATAACATATCAGTTTAAAAATGAAGCGAATCATATATTGTCCTCTGGCACTAAGACCATTAGTATTCATTCAGAAGATTGGATTTACACTAACGAAGGAGCATTAATAACCCCTGTAGGATCTACTAAAGTTTCATTTATATTTATAACAAGTAGATGGGGTGCTAACTCTTCCTCACGTTTCTGGATAGACGAATTTATACTTAACATACAATAATAAAAATAGAAAAACACTGCGACAATATTTTAGAATAATGTATCCAAGAAGAGATGGGTCATCGAAAGAACTATTTTTCCATGATTATCTTTGTTAGTTACGATTGCACTCATTAATATATGAGAATTCCGTAGAAGCTGATTCTAAATAAAAAAGACCATTATAAGCCCGACTCATAGAGTTAGGGTTTTTCAAATTTGTAGTTTGCTAAGCAACGTTCTCGTTTTGAGAGTTAGTCTACTGTCTTCATTCTATTGTCAGTGTCATGATAAAAAAATGTCTAAATTCTTAACAAAGCCTATCATTCTTCCCTTCTGTTCTTTATAATGAACAGAAGGGAAGAATGATAGTTGTCGCAAATTGAGAGACTTGGGCAGATTATTCAACATAAGTCTAAGTCTAAACTAATTGAAAGACAGAGGGTGAAAAATGTCTTTATACAGAAATATTGGTTGGTCAATGATAAATATTATAGGAATTCAATTTATTGGATTATTATTTAGCATTGTTTTAGCCAGGATAATGTACCCTGAAATATTTGGTTTACTAGGTATGGCAATGGTTTTTATGGGCTTAGTTGTAGTGTTGCAAGAAGCTGGAATAAGTTCTTATCTAATTTATGTTGAAAAAATTAGTAGCAAACTTAAAACGACTTCTTTTGTTACTAATATCAGTTTCTCAATCATTCTTTGCGTTATTTTGAATATAATTGCAAACTCAATAGCTGAATTTTATGGTCAAAAAGAAGTAGAGCTATTGATAAGATATGTTTCAATTGGAATCTTTATCTCATCTTTTGGAATAGTTAATAAAACGTTATTAACTCGGAATAAACAATTTAAGACTATTACTAAGATTGAGATTATTGCTGAGATTATTACAGGGATTGTATCTGTTCTTCTAGCTATAAATGGTCAAGAACTGCTTGCAATATCATCAAGATTTTTAGTAAGACCAATTATAGTAACAATATTATTTGTTATGAATAATCCAAGAGGACTAATAGGGAAATTTTATGTTTCAGAATTTAAGATTTTATTCCCCTACAGTATTAGTGTGTTAAATTCAAAAATATTCTTATATGTAGTTAATAATTTAGATTATTTTATCATTGGGCGCTTATTAGGTAGTTTTGATTTAGGGTTATACACCATCGCTTTTCAATGGTCTGTTATTGCAAGAAATTACATAGCAGGTGCAGTTTCACGTGTTTTATTTCCTGAATTTTCAACAAACAGAGAAAATAGAAGTCATGTTAAAGAAATGTTTTTACATGTTACTAAGAATATTTCATTTGTTGCGTTTCCACTTTGTCTTGGACTTGCAACGCTATCTTATGAATTTATGTATCTGTTTTATGGGGGGAATTGGATTAACGCAAGTGCTCCATTAAGTATACTACTCATTACAGGGATGATTACAGCTATAGGAAATACTTTTAGCCCCATTTTCTTAGGATTGGGTAAACCGAGAATAGAATTAAGTATTAACATTATATCAGCTTTATTAATGTGCTTGTTATTAATTGTAAGTGCTAAATATGGTCTGGTTATATTATGTTTTGCAGTATTAGTTCACTCTTTAATTATTGAATCAATAAGAATGCATTTTGCATTCAAATTAATTGAATGTAAGGTTTCAATGTTTATAAGAAGCTTAACAAGCAATCTGCTTTGTTCGCTATTAATGATAGTAGGGGTTATAACTGTGAAGGCACTAACTCATGAGTGGAGCATGGTCATTTCATTCATTTTGTCTATCGTTACTGGCATAATCTTGTATGTTTTAATATCAATTGTTTTCAATAAAAAAACTACAATGAATTTAATAAATAATATTAGATCTAGATAGTCTCATGTTAAATATAAGGAATAAAAGCTGTATCCCAATGATCCAGCTTTTACAACTTATCTTATTTGTAAACAAGGGGCTAAAATATCAACAAATACTATCATTCTCTCATCATGTTCGTTATAATGAACGTACTTTAAAAAGAACGTTGGCATTAAATGAAAATAGTCAAATAAAAAAAAGGGGTGACTATTAAGGGTTCTAGTGTAAAAACAATTGCTTGCATGCAATAAAAATCTATAACTAAGTAAATGTATCTAAAGATAGGTTTTATCGGTAGACGCAAGAACAACCATTGTCTAATCAAGACGATAGGATTCGAACTGCAAATAATAACTATTATTGAGAAAAATAAAAATAAGTTTGAGCCTGAATCTGATGATGAATGGTGGGGCTGATGCTAATGATACATCGAACGATAAATGGCATGAACTCAGAGCGGATGATCATAGTCTTAGGTGGATTTATCGTAGGTCTATGCACCATTACGTTAGAAATGCACTCTTTTCTATTACTTGCAATACCGATACTGATATTCTTAATCATTCAATCAAGGTACCTTTTATATTCATTTTTAATGTTTCTTCCTTTTACAAAGGTGCTCTCAGCTAACATTGGTGGAATTAGCTTCACAATCGCAGATCTGTTAGTAGGTTTTATGTTCTTAGTCGTTTTTTTGCATGCATTACAATTTAAAAAGATATCACTTGAAAATAATGATGCAAATAAAATTCTTTTATTAAAATTATTTTTTATTGGATTAGGCTTTATTAGTAGCTTCTATATGGCAAGTAACCTCATGCATTCTCCTTCATTGCCTGCATGGGCTTTAGGTGAGAATCTATATACCATTGCTTTGAGTACAAATGTAAGATCGTTCATACCGTTATTTGTCCTATACATCATGTTTAAGTTTATGAATTCAGTGGACAAGTACAAAACAACAATTAAATATACTGTTATTGGTAGTTTTCTTTCATGCATATATGGAGTTTATGAATTTATTATTAAACAGCTGGATTTAGGCTTTGGTTATCTTCTGCCAGGACATGCAAATGAGATTTTGTATTTTGAAGGGTTTAATCGATTATCAGGAACCTTTGGGGAACCAGGATATTTTGCAGGATTTATCGTGATCTCTTTAATTCTAACACTTCATTCAAGATCTTTAAAAATCTTTAGACAGCCATTTATCATTTGTTTACTTCTAGTGCAAATTTTCTGTCTTGTTATGACATTTTCAACTGTAGGAATGTTAAGTCTTATTTTAGTATTGTTTATCTTAAGCTTATTTAGATTTAAGGAGCAAACGATCATTATACTTGTTCCTTTAGCTATTTTTTTATTCCTAGTTCTACAAATTGAGATTATTAATGATGTTGTCTCAAAACCACTGAATAGTGAGTCAGCTTCAAGTGTTGACCGGAGTGCTACTGCTGTTGCCGGCTTTAACATGTTTTTAGATTATCCTATTTTAGGTATTGGGCCAGGTAATTTCGGCCTACTTTTTAACGAATATATGCCTACTTGGGGAATACCAAATGTCAATGAGGCCATAGCTAATAATGTCTATGTAGACTTATTAAGTTCATATGGTGTTTTAGGATTAATACTGATCTTAGGCTTCATTTTTATTTTAATTAGAAACCTGATACATGTATTTCTAACAGATACTAAACGTGTGTTTTCGCCTTACATGATTTCCGCACTTGCTTCGTTACTTGTTATCGTTGTTGCCTATCCAACGTATAGATATGCATTCCTATGGGTCGTTGTCTCATTGCTCATTGTATCTAAACAAATGAATGATCAGTATAGGAAGGAGTCTCAAAGACTATGAATTTATTATTAGTTTGGCATGCAGGAGGGATCTCCTCATATACAAAAAGAGTCGAAGAATTAAGCAGAAACTTTCATCAAGTCCTACTTATTATACCCGAAGAGTGGAAGGAGGGTGGAAAGGTTATTAAAGGATCATATGCAAAAATTAGTGACAATTGCGAGATAAAAACAATAAAAACCTATTTAAATATTCATGCTTCTACTTATTTATTTAATATGAAGAAGTTGAATCAATATGTGAAAGATTTCAAACCTAATATTATACATATACATGAAGAACCATGGTGCCTCTCAGCTTATCAAGTTATTTTTTCCACTCGATTATTAAAAAATCCTCATATTATCATTGATTCAGCCGTCATTAACGACAAAAAGAAACCAATTCCATTTAATCTAATTGAAAAAAAGGTTTATAAGAATTCCTCGTTATTTTTTGCAAGGAATCAAAAAGTAAAAGAATCTTTAGAGGCAAGGGGGTGTATTTCACCCATATATTTGCTTCCAAACGGAGTAGATACTGAATTGTTCAAAGAAATTGATTATAAATCAAATAAATTAAAAGATACAGAGCTCTCAGCTTTTATAAATGAGAGCATGGTTTTAGCATATGTAGGAAGGATGATTGAAGAGAAAGGGATATACGATTTTGTGCAAGCAGCTAAAATACTAGTAAATAAATATAAAGTCGACTGTAAGTTTGTCATGATAGGTAGTGGAGATGAGTTATCAGAAATAAAGGACCTAATTGCAGAGTTAGAGATGGAAGAGCATTTTTATGTCAATGACAAAATTAGCTCAAGTACAGTGCCTGATTTGATGAATTTAATTAATATTTTGGTTTTACCATCCAGGACCCAATCTAATTGGGAAGAACAATTTGGAAGAGTATTAGTAGAAGCTATGTGTTGTCGAAAAGTGGTTATAGGGTCTAGCTCAGGGGCTATACCTGATGTGATATCGAATGATAACTGTATATTTAAAGAAGGTGAAGAGGAAGAATTAGCATTCATTGCCAATAGATTAATCAAAGATAGTGATCTTTACAAGTCAATTGCAGATGATAACTATCATAAAGCCGTAAATGCCTATAGCTGGAGATATCTAGCTGAATACTATAAAACTACTTTGTCAAAGGAGGGTATAGATGATCATATACATTAATGGAAGGTTTCTAACTCAATCAATTACCGGGGTCCAAAGGTATGCTATTGAATTGGTAAAAGAGTTAGATCAAATATTATCAGAACAAAATGTTGAGCACGAGTATATCATTCTTACTCCTAAGAATGCAGTTAATATAGGGCTAAATAAGATTACTCAAAAAACAGTAGGCAATTTGAAGGGGCAATTTTGGGAACAACTTGAATTACCTTTTTACTCAAAGGGTTGCCTTCTTATTAATTTTTGTAATCTATCTCCTCTATTTAAGAGAAACCAGATTATCACTATTCATGATTGTGCAGTTTTTGAAGAATTTAATAACCTATCAACATTATTCAAACTGTGGTATCAGGTGAATTACAAGGTGTTTAAAAAGCGCTTTAAAAAAGTAATAACAGTGTCTAAGTTTTCAGAGAAAAGAATACAAGAATTTAACATTGTAACACAGGATAAAATAAGAGTTATATATGAAGGAAAAGAACATTTGGAAGCAATTGAAGAACAGCCAGATTCATTAAAGAAATATGATATTGAAAGCATGCCATTTATTCTAGCCGTTAGCAGTATGAACCCTACAAAAAACTTTAAAGGGATCGTTCAAGCATTAGCATATTTAGATTCAACATCTTTTAATGTAGTCATTGCAGGAGGGACGAACCCAAAAGTATTTGGGTCATCAGAATTAAAATTCCCCGAGAATGTAAAACACATTGGTTATGTTAGTGATGCTGAATTGAAACAATTATACAAAAAGGCAACTGGCTTCATCTACCCATCTCTCTATGAGGGTTTTGGGTTGCCACCACTCGAAGCGATGTCTATGGGGTGCCCGGTTATTGTGTCAGATGCAGCTTCTCTACCTGAAGTATGTGAAGAGGCAGCTTTATATTGTAATCCAATGGATGCTTCTGATATTGCGGATAAAATTCTACGACTTACAGAAGACAGCTGTTTAAGAGAAGAACTAAGTATTAGAGGTATCGCTCAGTCAAAGAAATTCAGTTGGAGAGAAGCAGCCTTTGAAACAAAAAAAATAATAGAAAGTTCGCTTTAAGCTAAAAAAATTTCTCTTTTAGGATGGAGGAAGGGACGATCTATGTTAAGTAAAAACATCGCCGTTGTAGGCACAGGCTACGTTGGACTCGTCACAGGTGTCGCTCTCTCGGAAATAGGGCATACCGTCACATGTGTGGATGTTGATGAAGAGAAGGTGGCTTTGTTGAAGGACGGGGTCTCTCCGATCTATGAGCCGGAGCTTTCCGAATTAATGAAGAAGAATTATGAAGCAGGGCGGCTTAGCTTTACGACCTCTCATCGCATTGCTTTTGCGGGTGCGGACGCGATTTATATTGCGGTAGGGACCCCGCAGAATGAAGATGGGACGGCGGATCTGCGTTTTATAGAGTCGGTCGTGCGTAACATAGCTGATTATATAACGAAGTACGTGGTGATTGTGACCAAAAGCACAGTCCCAGTTGGCACAAATCATCATATCAAGCGTTATCTAGAGGGGGAGACGGAAGTTCCATTTGATGTGGTGTCTAACCCAGAATTTTTGCGTGAGGGTTCTGCTATCCAGGATACATTTGATGGGGATCGAATTGTCATTGGTGCAGATACGGAGATGGCAGCTACCTTACTTGAGGAGATGAATGAGCCATTTGGCATTCCGATTTTTAAAACGGATGTGCGTAGTGCGGAGATGATTAAATATGCGTCGAATGCGTTTCTTGCGACAAAGATTAGCTTTGTAAATGAGATTGCTACTCTGTGTGAGAAGCTGGAAGCCAATGTGGAGGATGTAGCGCACGGCATGGGTCTGGATAAACGGATTGGCGAGAAGTTCCTGCAAGCGGGCATAGGTTATGGTGGCTCTTGTTTTCCAAAGGACACCAATGCCCTCGTTCAAATCGCAGGGAACGTTGAACATGAATTCACGCTACTTAAAGCAGTCATTGAAGTGAACTATAAGCAACAGCGATTACTCGTGGAAAAGGCGAAGCAGCACTTTGGTTCCTTGCGTGGTAAGAGGATTGCCCTGCTTGGTACGGCGTTTAAACCTAATACCGACGACATGCGCGAGGCTGCCTCAACGGTTATAGCGGAGGAGCTTGTCTTAGCGGGTGCGCAGGTTGTGGCCTACGATCCGATTGCAATGGCACAGGCAAAAGTGGAGTTTCCAGAGGCCGTTAATTTTGCTGAAAGTGCCGAAGCTGCTTTAGATGGAGCAGATGCCGCTTTTTTAGTAACGGAGTGGGAGGAATTTAAGGTAATTAAGGCGAATCACTATGTAAAGCTGTTAAAGAAACCCGTGCTGTTTGATGGGCGTAATTGTTATAACCTAGAGGAAATGAAACGAGCAGGACTCGATTATTATTCGGTGGGAAGGCCGGCGGTGAGAGCAGAACGAGAAATGGTGTAAGGTTCTGTGGTCCCCTCTTCCTCCACGAGTGTAAGAAGGGACCATACATAATGAAGCGAGGTGTCGAGGAATGAGTCATTCATCTAGAGCGAGACGAACGTATATGTATTCCATAGATGGGTACTGCTTGTTAGATAAAATGAATCGTTTAATTAAAGTTCACCATCCTAGAGAGCATTGCAACTCCTATCAATTAACGGTAAGCCATTTAATACATAATCACTCGTATTCTTTTTCACCCTCATTAAAGCAAAATTTCCTCAAATCGATTCCTATCCGCCACAAAGTCTGTCATTTTGTACCTATTAGTAAGCAAGAGTATAAGATATTGCTTACTCTCTATACGGAATTAAAAGCGAAATACACCCCAAAAAATGAGCGAGTTAAAGTCCGTTAAAGACTCATCACTGCCTCATGTTTTTTTGAAATATATATACCATCCATTCGGGTATCAATTGCATAATATGTAAGTAATTCGACTAGTCGAGCAGCCCCTAGCTTAGCTACGATCAGGTAGGCCGAAGATGTAGTGAGTGAGGACATCTTAGCTAAGGATAAGTGTGATACCGTATCAGGAGTAAGTTCGTTTTTTGCGATTTCTATCTGTAATTGAATCAGGTCAAGTTGATTTAATTGCTTACCTACTCGCCCTAGTACAATAAATAAACCATCTTTTTCATCAATGACTTGCTTTAAATCTTTCCATGATTGAATCTCTACCATTGCTAACCCCTTATACCCTTTTTTCTTTTTTATCGGCTAGGTCTTATTATCTCTTAACTTGTCACTAGGCTCAATATGTTATAGGTTGGGATATTAAAAAAAATAGCCCTCCATAAGGAGCGCTGTTTTATTGTATCTACTCAATTCGAGACTTTCCACAGATAATACATTCGTTGGTGTAGTAGCTATATTTATGTTTCTTTTTAAACTTACATTTAAACCAAGCTTTTAGCTTCACACTAGCACCACCTTCTAAAACTTTTATATCATATTCCCTTGTTTACAAAAATATAAACCACATTCAGAGTTATTTTTATATAGTGTCGGGAAAGATTTTGTAAATGTTTGACTAAAGTTTGGTCTTTCATGGCCGATATCTACTATACTAATAACAAAAAGGTTTTTATTTATAAGGAATATGAGGTCATGTCTATGAACAATATACGAATATTTTTATTAGCCTCTTTCTTAATGATCATTTTTTCTTTTTTTCCACATCCATTGTTTGCTTCAGATGACCAGACCCCATCAGGCATTCCCCTATCTGAATTGGAAACAAGCATTGATGATTATGTAGCGCCCTTTATTGGAAATACAACGGCTGGTGCTAGTGTCCTTGTGTTAAAAAATCATGACATCGTCTTCTCGAAAGGCTATGGATTTTCTGCAATTGAGGATCAGCTTCCTATGCAGCCAGAACAAACGATTATGGAATGGGGGTCTATCAGTAAGCTGTTTGTGTACGTAGCTGCGATGCAGTTGGTCGAAGAAGGGAAGCTTGATCTTGAAGAGGACATCACGACTTATCTACCGGAAGACTTCCTAACGAAGCTTAGCTATGATAAACCCTTAACCATGCTTCATTTAATGCACCATACCGCAGGATTTGAGGAGTACATATTTGATGTCGGATTTGGTTCATCTGATCGAGTTACATCACTTGAGGAAGGACTTCAGCTCGCGGAACCCCATCAAGTGTATCCACCTGGCGAGGTGGTGGCCTATTCCAATTATTCCACCTCACTTGCTGCATATATTATAGAATGTATAACGAGTGAGCCTTTTTATGAGTATGTTGAAGAGAATATATTCCAACCGTTAGGTATGACACAAACCGTTATACATCCAACCTTTGAAGGAAACGAAGAGCTCTTAACCAATAAGGCAAAGGGCTATATTGCCAGTGAACCTGCTGAATTTATTGAAGCGGATTGGCTTTATATGTCGTTGTATCCAAGTGGGTCAATTAATGGCACAGCCGAAAACTTAGCAGCATTTGCCCAAGCCTTATTACCAGCTGACGGAGAGATTTCGCCGTTATTTGAGAAGGAAGAAACATTAGAAGCCTTCCTCTCCCAAAGCTATACAGCGAATGACCAGGCAAGTGGCATTGCCCACGGCATGTGGGAGTATCCAGGTGCCTCTCGTGGGTTAACCCATGGCGGGAACACCACCTCCTTTTCAAGTAATCTGCATCTCGTGCCAGAGGAAGACTTTGCCGTTATCATCCTGACCAACCAAGCTGGCGAACTTGATATTAACTATGGCTTAACGGCTCTTCTTGTAGGAGAAAAAGACCAGCTTAATCTAGCTGATAACCTACCCAGTACAGGGGAGGTAGAAGGATCCTTTCTACCTGCCAGAAGACCTCACCATAGTTTTATTAGTTTATATTTTTATCTCATGCCCTATCATGTAACCACCATTCAAGAGAATGAAATTCAAATTAGTTATGCTGGTTTAACAGCAAATTATAGACAAACAAGTCCCTATGTTTATGAGATGATGGAAGGGGACAGCTTTTTCCATTCAATGAAAAACCTCACCTTTCAAGTCGAGGATGGAAAGGTAGCACAGATCTCAACCGCCATATCAGACTATTTACCATATCCAGCGGGGAAGACTCCACCATTTTTAATGATTCATGTAGTTTTGGCTATCATCTGTGTGCTGTTTTTCTTAATCTGCCCTATCATATTACTGGTTAAGAGTATTAAAAATAGAAAAAGAAAAATGAAACGAATGTCCATTTGGCCTAGCATCCTGATTATGAGCGGCACAGCAACAGTTATAAATGTTGTCATCCTTGCAGCAAGACTGCTTACAAAATATGAGCGCGCATATGCAGAGATTGCGTTTCAGGTCATGCTTAACTCCATTTTTTCGGGAATAGCGATTGTTTCAATGATCTTACTAGCGTGGCAGTGGCGTAGAGCTAGGCTAACACGTGCTCATAAAGTGGGCTATAGCGTATCTATTGGTATGTCAGCTATGTTGATTGCCTTGTTAACTATTTGGCATTTTTATTCTTAATATTATCCATCAACCTTACGGGTTGGTGGATTTTTTAGTGAGGAGCTGAATGCGCGGAATATCATAGGTGGAGCATGAGAATATGTAGAAGAGCTCTAAAGAAGGATCTGTTGACATCCAATTCCTTCCTCATTGGTAGTAGTATATGCCCTCTTGTCTAAGGGTCGATAGAAGTGTTCTGATAAAAATAAATAAAAAGTGTTTATCTGAATACGGAGGTGGTATCGATATATTATACACATCAAAGGAGGAGAATTTGCATGAAGAAGAAATGGTTAGCCGTTGTACCTGCTCTTGCACTGGTCGCTGCTCCACTACCTTTCCAAAGCGCAGATGCAGCCTCACAAGATGAATATGTACAAATCGCAGAATCTGAAATTCCTGAGGGTTATGAGGCTATATTAGAATGGCCAGCTGAGGAGCAACCCTTAGTTCAACAGGGCAGTCAAAGCTTTGAGGCGGAATTTATCCAAGTGATGTTAGTGCACTTTGGTCATGACACAGACGTTGATGGAGTGTTTGGTCCACACACACACGAGCAAGTGAAAAGTTTACAAGCAGAAAAAGGATTAACTCAGGATGGAATCGTTGGCGTACAAACTTGGACGGTTCTACTTGATGAATATGTAGCTCAGTCATTTACAGCAGAAGATGCGGTAACAATTGCCGAAAAAGCATTAGATAATGATGATCTTGTATTTAGTAGTAATGGCGAAAAACATTGGGACTCGGAGGGGAATGCCTTTTATAATTTAAGAGCCCAAAGCCAAGAATTGATTGATGGTGGTGGAACTGGTACTGTCGGACATTATGATGTCTTTCAAAATGGGGACGTCGTTGAAGCAGATCCAAAATAAGTGGTTTGATAAAGCTCTGACTTAGTCAGGGCTTTTTTTCATGATTCATGAATACTTTTCCAAATTAAGGTCATTCTAACGTTAAACCTATATTGGAGGAGTGAATAAAATGAACTACCTTAAAAGTATAAGTATGTTATGTCTTGTTTCAATTATGTTGGTTGGATGTGGCATGAATAACGATAATAATGGTGAAAATACAGCTCAAAACTATGATCAACAGCCAATGGGACAGGACGAAAATAGGAATATGAATCGAGCTGACAATCATGACGAGGGGTATGTTCACGACGAAGTTAAACAAAAAGTCGATGAGATCGATGGAGTCAGAACCTCACATGTAGTGGTTGTAGGAAATGATGCTTATGTAGCCGTGATGTTAGATAATGATAACAACAATCAAGAAGAGATTCCTAAAGACTTAAAAGAAAAAGTATCAGATAAAGTAAAAGAAGAAGATCCGTCTATCTCTGCAGTGTACGTTTCATCAAATCCTGATTTTCTCGGCCACATGCAAAACTACAGTGATCGGTTGCAACAAGGTGAGCCATTCACAGGGTTATATGACGAATTTGCAGAAATGACCAAACGAGTATTTCCAGATAGACAAGAACGCTAAATAGATAGATGAAAGAACCAATACGTTATGTGTTGGTTTTTTTATTTTGCCATTTTTGAAGGGAGGATAAGTTCAGATCATATTGAAATGTTGCATTTACAATTCTGTGCACCTAACGAACTAACACCAAAGTCTAGTTTTTAGTCATCTTCTCTTATTGCATGGCTTAGCTAGATTTTCTTCTATATAATTGGAATGAATAACCATAAAAAGACTAATTGTTTATATAAAAAGATCAATGTACGGATTGGTGGGAGACAATGAAAAAAAAGGTACTAATCTCCGTCATAACATTATTGCTGATTGTAGGAGGTGTGTTTGTGGTCAGAGGATTTACGCAGACTGGAGTGACAGCGTTAGATGATTCGTTTACCCGCGAATTTCTGGATGAGGAAGTAGAGGTCGGCGAAGGTTTTTATTTATTCGAAGCGCGCAATGGTCAGTATACAATGTGGTTTCCGGAGAATTATTATATAGCAAATGACAGATTTGCGTATGAAAGCAGTAACGTTTTTGAAGTGTTTAATGTAGGTTCTGGAAAAGAAATTTCAGAAGCATTCAACCGTACCTTGCAAGTCGATTATCGAGGAAGAGATGATCAAAACTTAGAAGATGTTCAAGAAGAGTTCATTCGGTTATTAGCTAGCTCTTCATACCAGGATGAATTTAAGGAATATAATCTTGAAGAACAAATAATACAATACGGTTATTCTCATATAACAGCAGGTGGTCATAATATAGAAGTTAAAAATCCAAACGAGCTAGCGCCTAATACGTTTTTTGGTATCGCAAGTAAAAAAGATGGCAGTGAATTTGTGATGATTCAATATGACATTTTGTGCGATGAAAAGCAACCCTGTGATGTGAATGCAAATGAGGAAATAGAATTCTTTGAATCATTGATTGAGCATGTGAATTTTAAATAGAAGGGGTGATAATATGGGTCAAAGTCAATTAGATACAGATATAAGAAACGAACTTACAGCGTTACAATATGAAAACGCGGAAAGTGGAATTGTCTTTGATCAAGAATCAGTATATGAAATATTAGAACATCATGGAGTGAAAGGAATATCTAAAGAGGATATACAAATATACAAATCAGATGGTACACAAATTAAACAAAGCATTGGAGAACATTCAGGTTTTGATGGAGCGGCCGTTCACATTCATAATGAAGATGCTTCCATGAATGATGTATACTTTATTTATAGAGGAACTGAATTTTCTACAGATAATTTAGAGGATGTAGTATATGATGCATTCGGTGTTGTTGGAGGTAGTTCCACCGAGCAAGTGGACGACGCACTTACATTTTATCGTGAAGTAAAAAAAGAAATACAAGAAGTGACTGACAATGAGTTAACTATTTATGGAGATGGGCATTCATTAGGTGGTCACTTAATCGTAAGTACAGCACTGATTGAAAAAGAATTTAATGATGTCAGAGGAATTAACGATGCACCCGTTCATTTTGATCAATTGGTTCGTTTGGATCCTGAGTTTGGAAGATATGCGAATAGGATGTCTAAGGACGGGGTGTTACATGCATCAGAAGAAGAGCTCCTTTCACTTGCCCAAACCTTCTACTCCGAAGAATCCAAAGTCATTACTCATGAACGGATGAAAGGTGAGCCTCTTTACGCGCAAACCATTCCCAACACAGCGTATCTTGGTCGCAAAATTAATTACTATGGAGATCCGCACGCGGCGGAATTTCCGAACCTCTATGAAGCTCCAAAACCATTGGGGATTTTTCATAATCTTCACCCTCAGCTCATGATGTATGATTTTATGTATGATCAAACGCTGAACCATTTAACACATTCATTGGGGAGGGCCGGGGAGACGTATACGGTTGCGGAGGCTAATGCTTTTTTAACGTCTGCTTATCATTATGCGACGATCATGCCAATGAATCAGAAGGTAGCCCTTGGTGCAACGGGCATAACAGGAGGCAGCATGGCGTTTCTATCAAATCCATTATTCGCAGTCAAAGGCTACGAGGTTATCTCATCCATGGATCAAATGGACCTTCACAGCATGAATGCGTTTATTGAGGCTTACAGTCGAGTAGATAGACCCGTTTTGGTTCAATACACGGAACCAGGCACCGGAAAACGAATTTTTGTTAATGTAGATAAATTACTTCAGGTTCGTGACACCTTAAAAAGGGCTTTAGAGGAAAAAGGACAAGCGTTAAAACGATTAAAAGGATATACAGAGGAAGAAATTTCTGATCTAGCATCATCTCATAAGAATCGTTTTAGAGTGGAGATGAGTGATAAGGAAGCGAGCTGGCGCGCTTTTTTAGCGTCTGAAGGCAAAACGTATAGAGAGTCAGACCTTTACAAACCAACCGGAATCACCTTCCGAAGAGATTTCGAAAATATAGACGACAGCGTACATGAACCATTATTAGATATGATTGAAGTCTATCAAGCTGAGTTTCATCAGCTAGAGAAGCTATACAATAGCTTTGAATCCAATTTGCATGAACTATTTGAAGTAGATGAAGAGCTAAGTCGACAAATTTCATCGTAAGGAGTAAAGCCATGTTGGACTTTTTTAATCCATGGGTAGGTAGCTATACATTCCAATTTGATAGTGAGGACTTTCGTGAGAGACTGCAATCAACAATGACCGCCGTGCGAGATCAAATGGATACAGGCAACGAAGCCATACATTATGCAATCAAAACCCTCTCTGAACAAGAGGGGAAATTTATTGATGAGGCCGAAAAGGCATTACATCTTCTATATACACATGGGCAAGGTAATGAGATTCTTACCTCAGCTCAAGCTATGAATCATATTCATTCATTTGAACATTATCTGAACAAGCAGTCCAAACAGAAATATGATATACATAAGGAATTAGACATGGCTGCAGTAGAATTATTAGGTAGACGCTCACATTTTTGATAGAGTGTTCTTTATAATGAATGGACAGGCAGATTGATAACGATAAAAAGCGGGCGGACATAGTCTATGTGCGTTCTTTTTGTTGTGCGTAGTCATTGGAAAATGAGTGTGTGGAGAGGAGAGTAGCTTTAGTGCATTATTTGGCGGAGCTTATAAATGAAAAACTGCTGGCTAGCCGTTTCATTATTAAGGTTTTGGCGCATTTCTGAATTAATTAAGTGTATGTATTAAATCGGCGAGTGCCCTCACGCCCCCTTGATTATTAGATTTGTTTAACTGGTTCTACGACCTGGTCTGCCCGAATTCGTCTAGCTGACACTATTAGTTGTTCATCATCCTTATACATAAATCCCCCTTTAATAGCATGGTGAATAATATGATTTGGATTTTCTAGGTAAATGATAGTTTTGAAATAGTAGCATTTCCCATTATGGAAAAGTAATCGATAAAAAAAGATAAAGCATATCCCCTTTTGGCTTTGTTTATATAGTTAAATATAGCGGGGGTGTAACAGGTATTATTTACCTGTTTTGTGAGAGCACTCTATAGAATATATCGAAACATTGGAGATATTCTTTGCGTGATGAACCACTACGAGCGCACTACTTTGGATGAGCAACTCAAGCAATGATTAGGGTTTGTCAGTCATTTAGTTAGATTTTACAAAAATAAAAAAATCTATTTCCTTCGACCTAATTCTTTCCTCAGTATAGTTATCTTAATTTTCCCAACGTTTCTGATAAACGGTTCAAAATTGATTGAATTAGTATGATTTTAATAAGAGATGATCTTACATAAAGCCTTTTCCATTCATACTTACAATGAATTTATCTAAACAAATGCAGTAATGTGAGTCGAGAGAAAAATAGTTTCTGTCAAAAAGGTGCATCTAATATACATATTTTTTGCAATTATTCGACTTGATATGCTGTTTTTGGACAAACCTCATGACCTAACACCTAGAAATCAATAAAAAAGAAAGGGGAAGTAGAGTCAGGGGAGGAGCCTTGAACCAACTAACACAGGAGATAAAGGGAGGAATTCAATTGAAAAACAGAAAGTTTGATTACAAGAAGAAGATGAATGCAAGACGTCGTCTAGCAACGAAACGAACAGCAGCCATTGTAACAGCATCCACACTTGTTTTCACCTCGGCACAACTGGGGCTTCCAGCAATCAGTGGTATGAATCCTTTAACCAATCCTAACGTGGCATTAGCATCGGAAGTTAGTGTGCAAAACATTGCCAATATTACGATTCTGCAAAATGCTAGCTTGGTTTCAAATAATGGACAAACGCAAGAAAAAAATGAAGCAGGAAACTACGACATTGACCTATCGCTACAAGGAAGTGGGATAGCAGAACTTGGTCTTCTTGATGATAAGGTAGTGGTTTTTACATTACCTGAAGAATTACAGGGGTCTGTTATTGGTCAGCCTACCGTCACAGTTTCAGCTCAGCTTACTGCCATTACCCCTGGTGATGTCCCTGGTGTGTCACCAATTGTAAATGTTGTTGGTGATGCCATTAATGCTTTAAGTAATGTTCCTGGTATTAATAATGAAATTGACTTAGATCCATTAAATACAGCTTTTGATACTGTACGAAATGCTCAGGACCTTGGCTCCTATGAAGTAACAGTAGATGGTATTGTTTCTGAGGACGGTACAACGATTACTGTTGATTTTACTGAAGGTCTTGGGGAATATGTGAGAGACGCATTTACAGGCTTATTTGATCCGTTAAGAGATGCCATTAACGAATTAGAATATAACGGCTTCATTCCTGGTATACGTACAGCGATCCAAGCGCTTCAAACAGCAGCTAATCCTTTATACGATTTGTTAAATGAAATTGCGGATGGCAGCAGTAATGTATTAACTGAAGCACTTGATGGCAATCTGCTTGGAAATTCAGAGTTTAATTTACAAGCTGAAATTAGCGACCCACTTGTTCCAAGCGCCACGGTTAGTGCGGCAGCTATAAATGAACCGCTCATTAATCCAGATATACTTAGCTCCATTCGTGAAGGTGGCTCACAAGAAACACTGATTTTTGATGATGAAAGTGACGGAGATGCTGACGCCGATGCGGATGCCGACGCTGATGCGGATGCCGACGCGGATGCGGATGCCGATGCGGATGCCGACGCCGACGCCGATGCTGACGCGGATGCGGATGCCGACGCGGATGCGGATGCCGACGCGGATGCTGACGCCGATGCGGATGCTGACGCTGATGCGGATGCCGACGCGGATGCGGATGCCGACGCAGATGCGGATGCGGATGCTGACGCCGATGCGGATGCAGATGCTGACGCAGATGCGGATGCGGATGCCGACGCTGATGCGGATGCCGACGCTGATGCGGATGCCGATGCGGATGCCGACGCCGATGCTGACGCGGATGCGGATGCCGACGCTGATGCGGATGCCGACGCGGATGCTGACGCCGATGCGGATGCTGACGCAGATGCGGATGCCGACGCTGATGCGGATGCCGACGCAGATGCGGATGCGGATGCAGATGCTGACGCAGATGCGGATGCGGATGCCGACGCGGATGCGGATGCTGACGCGGATGCGGATGCTGACGCCGATGCTGACGCAGATGCGGACGCTGACGCTGACGCTGACGCCGATGCGGATGCTGACGCTGATGCTGACGCGGATGCGGATGCCGACGCTGATGCGGATGCTGACGCCGATGCTGATGCCGACGCCGACGCGGATGCGGATGCTGATTCAGACGGAGATGGGGATGAACCTGGAGAGGTAATTCTTCCAGATGCTCCTGAGAGTACGATTATTTATGAGGATGAGACGACTTTAGCAGGTGAAGGTTTAGTTGGATCCACTGTTTTTGCAGCTGTGGATGGTGAGGTTATTGGCTCTAGTGAGGTTGAGAGTATTCGACTATTCCAAGAGATCATTATCGACAATAATGGTGTATTCACCATTGATTTGGATGAACCACTTCCTGCTGGAACGATCATTGAGTTTTACCAAGTGACTGAGGAAGGTGAAACAAGTGAGTCCTCTTTCGCTCAAGTGCTGCCAGTAGATGAAAGTGACGCTGATGCGGATGCCGACGCGGATGCGGATGCTGACGCTGATGCTGACGCTGATGCGGATGCTGACGCTGATGCTGATGCCGACGCCGATGCTGATGCCGATGCGGATGCTGACGCGGATGCGGATGCGGATGCTGATGCCGACGCTGATGCTGATGCTGATGCCGACGCGGATGCTGATGCCGACGCGGATGCTGATGCCGACGCTGACGCTGATGCCGATGCTGATGCTGACGCCGATGCCGACGCTGATTCAGATGCTGATGGAGACCAACCAGGGGATACAATTGTACCGGATGCTCCTGTTGGCATCATTGTCTATGAAGATGATCTGATATTAACGGGTGCAGGTTTAGTTGGATCGACCGTATATGCGCTGGTTAACGGTGAAGTCATTGGCTCTGCGTTAGTAGAGGACATTAGAACGTTGGGTGAAATTGTTGTTGATAATAATGGCGTCTTCACGATTGAACTTGAAGATACGCTAGCGGCTGGTACCATTATTGAATTTTATCAGGTGACTGAGGATGGAGAAACTAGTGAGTCCTCTTTTGTTCAAGTGTTACCGGTAGATGATAGTGACGCTGATGCGGATGCTGACGCTGATGCGGATGCTGATGCGGATGCCGATGCGGATGCGGATGCTGACGCTGATAGCGATGGTGATTCCGATGGGGATTATAATGGGGATCGCGATGATCATAAAGGAGATAAGCTTCCTAACACGGCTACCCATGTATGGGCGTATGGAGCAGCTGGTCTTATGGCATTGCTCAGCGGATTTGTAGCAAAATTGTTCGGTAGAAGAAAATCATAATTTAGACGAGGAGGGGGTCTTCTCTCCCCTCCTTCCTTTTAAAATAATAATCATAAGAAGGGAGTAAGAGAATGGGATTCACTCAATTGGTGCGTTCAGAGTCAAAAATAGAACAAGAATTAAATCATTTTTACGATGCCTTACAGAAGGAACCATCCTTCCAACCCCTACAAATGTCCACTCATGTGGTGTTATTTCTTTCAATGGGCTGCCGTCATAAGCGAGCGGATGTTTTTCAAGTCAATCACTCAAGTATGAAGAAGGCTTGGAAAACGGTTAAGAAAGAAGCCCTTCAAAAAATTAGCCAATACAAAAGAGCATATGAGTGGTTTAAAATAGATGTTGTAGAAAATGAGGAAATTCTCAGCATCGACCAATTTATCCATATGATTTCTGAAACAAAGAAGAATTACTTTCGCAAAGGAATTTCTTTCGATAAGCACTATCAATGTGCGTTTTTAGAGCAAGAGTTAAATGGCAATGCCGTGATTCAGCTCGATGAGAAGTCGAAACGTGGTTTTATTCAAGAAAGGAACTTGCAGCATTACATTAAGCAACATAGACCCACTATTACCTCCACATCTTTTTTACATGAGGCTCGACACATTCGCCTCTTTACCACACGCTCGTTCTTTTTTGAAAAGGGTAGACTCTATTCACTTAAGTCTACAGACCTTGATAATGGAAGGAGAGATGTTCAACTTGATGACAAACATGTAAAAGACCTCATTGTCAGCAGCTCCACTTTTTTAGCTAACCAAGTTCAACAAGATGGAAGGTTTACCTATGGATACTTCTCATGCTTCGATAAAGAGATCCAATTTTATAATATCCTTCGTCACGCGAGCACCTTGTACTCTATGTCAGAAGCTTATGAGCTCTTTCCAAATGAGCAGCTAAAACAATCGATTAAACGAGGCATAGCCTTTTTAAAGAATGAAGGTAGTCGGGTGTATGAAGTGAATGGAACCGAGCTCGCTTATATGATCGATGGCCAATCGACAGCTAATGAAGAGATTAAGCTTGGGGCCAATGCCGCGGCGATTCTGGCTCTAACTAAATATCAAGAGGTCTTTGACGATTCAAGCTACCTTCCATTTGCACAAAAGCTGGCTGATGGTATTTTGCATATGCAACATGACACAGGGCGTTTTGATCACGTGCTATATGCATCTTCCTTAGAAGTGAAGGAAGCCTTCCGTATCATTTATTACGATGGCGAGGCCGCTTTTGCTTTAATGCGTCTGTACGCGTTAGATAAACAACAGAAATGGATTGAAACGGTTGAACGAGCATTTTCATATTTTATTGCAAAAAAACATTGGAGACACCACGATCACTGGCTTAGCTATTGTACCAATGAGCTGACAAAGTATCGTCCAAAACACGACTACTTCCTATTTGGACTTAAAAACGTAAGTGACAAGCTTCCGTTTATTTACCAGCGCCAAACCACGTACCCTACGTTTCTAGAGCTGACCCTGGCCGGTTGGAACATGACAGAAAGAATGAAGAACACGGGTTATGGTAATTTACTACGTGACGATATTCAAAGCAGGTTAGAACAGACTGTTCACAAACGAGCAGAGTATCAAAGGAATGGCTACTTTTATCCTGAGATGGCGATGTATTTTAAAAATCCAGAGCGTATCCTTAATAGCTTTTTCATTCGTCATCATTCGTTCCGCTCGCGTATAGATGACACTGAGCACTACTTGTCGGGATATTGCGCTTACTATACGTTTTTAGTGGGTAAACATTCATGAAGCGGGTAGGGAATATCTTGATTGTTGTGGGCATCTGTTTGTTAGTGTGGTTTGGCTACACTCAGTTTAAGCAGGGGGCGATGCAGCAGAACGCTTTAGATGAAGCGTGGCTATTAGTTGAAGGGGACCAGCAACTAGTAGGAGAGACGGAGCCGATGGAGGCGCAAAATGAAGAGCCCGTGACTCTTTCCGCACCGGACACGCAGACTGATCACTCCTATGAAGCCTACGAATCCTTTGACATCCCTGAACAACAAGCCTTTGCCATATTAGATATTGAGGCCTTAGATCGCAGCCTTCCCATTGTTGATGGAACACAACCTGAGGACTTAGATAAAGGTGTGGGGCATGTCAGACAGACATCCTTGCCAGGAGGGGGAGAGCAAATTGTTCTCTCGGGTCATCGCGACACCGTTTTCCGTGATTTTGGCTCATTGGAGCTTGGTGATACCTTTTTAGTCCACATGCCCTACGGCTCCTTTCATTATGAAATCAAAGAAACTGAAATTGTAGATGCTGAAGATCGAACCGTCATTAGAGACATGGGTGAGGAAGTATTAGTTGTGACGACCTGCTATCCATTTCATTATATCAATCAAGCCCCTGAGCGGTTTGTCATCTATGCGTACCCAGTTTAATTCACGAAACGAGATGCCATTAGCTTTTTTTCACATTTATCTATCGCACCACGAATAGCTTCACCCTTTAATTGTATTGCTTAACCTATTTGCATCACATAACAATGGGGGGATAAGAGTGAAAATCACGAATTACACAGAGTATGCATTGAGAACACTTATGTATATTAATGCCCAATCCAAAGAAAGCCTGGTCACTGTCGAAGAAGTTGCGAACTTCTATGGCCTCCCGATGAATCATTTAAAAAAAATCTTCTGGAAACTGAACGAATTAGGTTACATTAATTCCGTCCGAGGGAGAAATGGTGGCTATCATCTCGACGTCAACCCACAAAAAGTCCAACTCGGAGACCTCATTCGAAAGCTCGAGAATCTAGAATTAACATCACTCGTGAAAAATAAAGTAAACGCTCAATTTAACCATCCTTGTTTTTTAACGATGTACGTAGATGAAGCCTTATCCGCCTTTATAGAAAAAATGAATCAATACACGCTTGAGGATCTGGTCGAAAGCAACCTAAGCATCCCACAAAAAACTTGCTTATGAGCACACGCTTTTTAAATAGAACATAGATAGAAAAAAAAGAGGCTGAGGCCTCTTTTTTGTTTGTTTTAGGGGGTGGGGAAATAAGGAAACGGCTGGCTAGCCGTTTTTCATTATGATTAAAAGCTGTAGCAGAAGCAGGGGGGACGAATGCACGATAATAAGCGGTCAATGCGCGATAAATTCGGGAATGAGCGGAACGAAAGGGGATGTGCGCGGAAAGCGAGATGACATGCGCGATAAGGATGAGGTGCTGCGCGTAAACAGCATCGATATGCTCGAATACGTAATAAGGAAACGGCTAGCTAGCCGTTTTCATTATAAAAAAGACTCGTAACCCCCTCCGTACATACTTCTGGGGAATCTAGGAATAAGTTGGATCGCCAACCAATTATCTTTTTCTGAACATTTGTTCAAGTTGATGAAAGCGCCTTCTCTTTTGTTCAAAGCGAGATTATAATAAAGCCACTTGAACAAAAGATCATTCAAGTGAACAAATGTAAAGGTTTGAGGGGGAGGAGGCTAAGGGTGTACGAGAGAGAGGATCTCATTCGAGCCGCGAAGATGTATTATGAGCTGGGTATGACTCAGCAGCAGATTTCATCAAGAATGAAGTATTCAAGGCCAACGATTAGTCGGATGCTAGAGAGTGCGATGGATCAAGGCATTGTCAAAGTAGAGATACAATATGCCCTTAACTCCATTGGAGAGCTTGAGGAGAGAATTAAACAAACGTTTGATTTAAAAAAAGTATTTGTCGCACCGGTTTACGTAGAGAAGGAGTCTCTCATTCGTAAAGATGTTGGCATGGCCTTGGCTGAATATCTTCTGAATCTTGTAAAGGATGAGGATTTGATTGGCGTTTCGTGGGGCACGACGCTTAGTGCTGTAGCAGAAACATTGTCTCAAGCGGATGTGAAAGGTGTAAAGGTTGTTCAGCTGAATGGGGGAATTTCCAAGAACACGTTTGCTACGGGTTCTATGGCTCTTCTTGAGCAGTTTGGTAAGGCATTTAAAGCAGATTTTCATCTTCTACCGGTTCCAACCATTATGGATTCTGCTGAAATTGTAAGCGCAATAATGACGGACTCGAGTACACAGGAGATTGTCCATTTAGGTGAAAAATCAACCATTGCTTTGTTTGGGATTGGTCGGGTCTCACATGAATCGGTTCTATATAAGGGTGGATATTTTAGCCCGGAGAATTATCAGGAGCTGATGGATAAAGGGGCGGTTGGCGATATTTGTTCCCGTTTCTATGATGTCAACGGTCAACTTGTGGACGATGACTTAAATTCGAGAACGATAGGCTTACAGCTTGAAGAGCTCAAGCAGAAGCAGCATTCAATAGCAATGGCAGTGGGCAAAGAAAAGGTTGAGGCCGTGCTTGGTGCGCTGCGGGGTGGATATTTAAATACGTTATTTATAGATGAAGAGTTAGCCGAGGGGTTATTACAAATAGAGGAGAGTGCAAGACGTGAAAGCAGTAAAGTTGTACGAGCCAGGTAACTTACAAGTAGAGACAGCAGAGGTGCCAAAGATTAGCGATAATGAAGTGCTCATTCGCGTAAAAGCAGTAGGCATTTGTGGCTCGGATATTCCAAGAGCATTAGAAAAAGGGGCTTATTATCAGGGTTTAACCTTGGGGCATGAATTTGCAGGGGAAATCGTAGAGTGCGGTGCAAAGGTAGCTGGATGGGAGACAGGAAACCGAGTAACAGTGGCGCCACTGCTTCCGTGCTACGAATGTGAGTACTGTCAAAAGGAAGTCTATGCGCTGTGTGAGACTTATAGCTATTACGGTTCACGAACAGACGGGGCCATGGCTCATTATATTAAAGTTGATCCTAAAAACTTGTTACTTTTACCTGATGAAGTATCTTATGAGGCTGGAGCGATGGTAGATCCTGCGGCAAACGCGGTGCATGGAATCTGGCGTGGGAAGCTAAAGTCAGGCGACGTAGCGGTTGTGTTTGGACTAGGTGCGATTGGACTGTTTTCGGTTCAGTTCGCAAAAGAGATGGGTGCGAGCAAGGTAGTTGCTATTGACATCTTTGATGAAAAGCTAGAGATTGCCAAGCAGATTGGTGCAGATATTGTCATTAACTCAATGAACGAGGATCCAATTCAGGTTTTAGCTGACTATAATGTCGATTTTGTTATTGATACGTCAGGTTCACCGATTGCTCAAAGTACTGCAGTCGCCTTAGCAGGTAAGCTGTCTCGTGTGGTGTTTCTTGGTATCTCTAATAGAGAACTAACCTTATCTAAAGAAGCAGTCGATCGCTTATTGCGACATGAGATGGAGATCAATGGCTCGTGGAACTCCTTTTCTAGTCCGTTTCCAGGCAAAGAATGGACATATGCGATAGAAAAAATGGCGGAGGGAAGCATTCAGACAGAGCTACTTATCTCACATCGTTTTCCTTTAGAAGAAACACCGGCTGTATTTGAAAAGATTAAAAACAAAGAAATCGTCTTTAACAAGATCCTAATATTGCCGGAGGATTGATACCATGAGTACCACAAACCTGACATTAGGCATTGATATAGGAACACAGTCACTAAAGATCGGTCTCTATACAGTCAAAGGAGATTTGGTCGCGGCTGAGCAGGAAGGCTTTTTCACCTATTATGAATCCGGTGGTCGTACAGAGCAGGATCCTCATGATTGGTGGAATGCGCTACAGCTTTGTCTGAATCGAGCGGGTGAAAAAGTAGACCTTACCGCGGTAAAAGCTGTGGCCATGTGTGCTACGTCCTCTACTGTTGTTCTGACAGATAAAAACGTTCAACCTTTGACCAGAGCGCTCTGCTGGATGGATCAGCGATCTGTGAAAGAGGAAGAATCCATTAATCATAATCAGGATGAATGGGTGAAGGAAGTCCTGAAGTACTCTGGTGGTAAAGTGTCCGTTGAATGGATGGTCACGAAAGCACTTTGGATTAAAAACAATTATGACCTGGATGGAAAATATATTTTAGAACAGCTTGATTGGATGAATTATCAGCTGACAGACACGTTAGCTGCCTCCCAGTGTAATGCGAGCTGTAAGTGGAATTATGTTGGCATTTTGGACGGATTTTCAACGACATTTTTCGAACGAATTGGTTTGGAAGGGATTCAGGAGGTTTGGCCAAAGCAGGTACGAAGAGTGGGGGATCAGGTTGGAAAGATCTCGACCTCAGCTGCGTCAGCTCTTGGACTCGTTGAAGGGACTCCCGTTTATCAAGGTGGTATTGATGCGCATATCGGCATGATTGGTTCACAGGCTTTGGAGCCGGGCAATCTTTGTATGATAACCGGGACAAGCTTTGTGCATTTAGTTCATCACGATGAACCAGTGTTTCAGGATGGTTTATGGGGTCCTTATGATTCACCTATTATTGATGGTCACTGGTTGCTTGAAGGTGGACAGCTATCCTGTGGCTCGACAGTCTCTTGGTTTTTAAAGGAATTTTATTCTGATCGAAAAGACTATGATGAGCTTTTTCAGGAGCTAGAACAAGCGGCAGAACAAATGGAGATTGGTAGTCACGGGCTGATCGCGATGGATAGCTGGCAAGGAAACCGTACTCCTTACCGAGATCCCTATGCGAGCGGGGCTTTTATTGGATTGACCTCGGCGCATACGAAACAACATATCTATCGGGCCATCTTAGAATCCATTGCATTTGGAACAAAAAATGTAATGGAGACCTTTAAAGAAGCAGGTGTTCCCATTCATCGATTGATTGCTGGAGGAGGTTTAATTAAAAACCGATTGCTCATGCAGATGATTTCAGATATGACACAGCTACCAATCTATACGACAGATTCAAATGAGACTGGCGCAAAAGGCTCGGCTATTATCGCTGCCTATGGTATGGGGGCTTATGCAAGCTTGACGGAGGCTTCAAAGCAAATGGTCCAGGTTAAGCTTTCTTTTCAACCAAACCCAGACCACTATGACGACTATTTGCGAGTCTTTAAGCTCTATTTGTCCATTAATGAATCTTTGCGTCCGTTTATGAAAACATTGCGTCTGGGGAAGGAGGATGTACATGAGTGTCTTGCTTGAAATGAAAAAAATAAGTAAGTCATTTCCTGGAGTCAGAGCTTTACATGAAGTCGATTTTTCTGTACAGCAAGGTGAGATTCATTGCTTAATTGGTGCGAATGGGGCAGGGAAATCTACATTAATGAAGGCGCTGGCTGGGGTGTTAAAGGAAGACAGTGGCGAAATTTTATTTAATGGGGAGTCAATCTCAGTGTCGAAGCCTTCCGACAGTTTAGATCTTGGCATTACGACCATCTATCAGGAATTATCATTGGTGGAGGAGTTAACCGTTGGGGAGAACGTGTACATTGGACGTTATTTTAAGAAAAAAAGTGGTCTGATTGACTGGAAGCTTATTCATGAGAAAACAAGAGACTGTCTAGCTTTTATGGAGATGGATATTCATCCAAAAACAAGAGTTGGAGACCTCAGCATGGGCAAAAAGCAGCTCGTAGAAATTGCTAAAGCAATCGCTGCGGATTCCAAGCTGATTATTATGGACGAGCCATCAACCGCCTTGTCTGAGGGAGAGGTCGAAAAGCTGTTCCACGTGATGAAAGAGCTGAAAAAGCAAGGAATGACGATCATTTATATCTCTCATAAGCTAGATGAGCTTTACGCCATTGGTGATCGAGTGACTGTGCTGAGAAATGGTGAGTACGTTCTAACAGAAGCACTAGAAGACATAACAAAGCAGGATTTAATTAAAGCGATTACAGGCAGACAGCTAGGTGAAAGCAGAGTAGCTACTTCTGTTGAGGAGAAAGAAGAGTATGTCAGGGTAGAGAATTTCTGCAACCACAAGCTCAAGAATATCTCATTTGAAGTAAAAAAGGGTGAGATTCTTGGACTGTATGGCTTGGTTGGAGCAGGGCGAACCGAGGTGCTTCGTGCGATCTATGGGGCTGATTCAATTGATGCGGGTAGTCTTACGATTGATGGCAAAAAAAGAGTCATTCGCTCGCCGAAGGATGCCGTAAAGCTTGGTATGGGGCTTTTACCTGAGAACCGAAAAACAGAAGGTGCCGTGCTTGATTTGTCCATTACTGAAAATGCCGTGTTGCCATCTCTTGGAAAGTTCTCGTCCTACTCTTTCCTAAACGGGCGAAAAGTAAAATCAAAAGTCAAAGAAGCTATTAAAAAGCTAAATGTGAAAACAGCGAGTCAGCATACCTTGATGCGACAGCTTAGTGGAGGCAATCAACAGAAGGTCATCATCTCGAAATGGCTTTTACATGAATCAGAGCTGATGCTATTTGATGAACCAACTCAAGGAATTGACATCGGAGCCAAAGCTGAGATTTATGACATTATGAAAGAGCTGGCATCAAAGGGCACAAGTGTATTAGTGACTTCTGCAGAGGTAGATGAGCTTTTACTAGTGTGTGACCGGGTGTTGGTCATGTTTGAGGGTAGAATTATTAAAGAATTTAATCAGCCCTCGGGATATAAATCGGACATTCTTCATGCTGCTGTTTCTGGAGAATGAAAGCGCTTAATGATGGAGGGGAAATCATGTCGAACACAGTATCAGAACCGATCAAAGATAAAAAAGTTACTAAGCTTCCAATCGGTGCATTTATAAAACAATATAATCTCTTTCTAATATTTATCGTCTTCTTAATTATTGGTAGTACATTATCGGATAAATTTTTATCCGTACAGAATATCTTAAACATCTTGCAACAATCATCCTTTGTAGGACTCGCTGCACTCGGAATGACCTTTGTAATCCTCACACGAGGCATTGATTTATCGGTGGGTTCCGTCCTAGCTTTATCAGGGATGATCGCCGCTTACCTGATGACTTCAGGTGTACATCCGGCAGCTGCTATTCCAATTACTTTATTGGCGGGAACGGCTTTAGGATTTATCAATGGTTTTATTAGTACAAAATATAAGGTCCCAGCCTTCATTGCAACATTAGCGATGATGGTTACGGCTAGAGGGCTTGCCCTGTTAACAACGGATGGTCAGCCACTCTATAATCTGCCTGAATCCTTTCAAGCGTTAGGCGGTACCGTGTTTGGTCGTATTCCAATACCAGCTGTCATTTGGGTGGTCCTCACGATTATGTCTGTCATCGTTCTAAAGTATACGACTTTTGGACGACGACTGTACGCAATTGGGGGCAACCCAGAATCAGCAAAGCTTTCAGGTATTTCGGTTGATAAGCATATCACCATTACCTTTATGATTTCAGGTTTTATGGCTGCCGCAGCTGGTATTCTGCTATCTGCATGGTTAACAGTCGGTCAGCCAACCGCAGGACAAGCACTTGAACTTGATGCGATTGCCGCAGTTGTTATCGGTGGCACAAGTCTCTTTGGAGGAAAAGGCGGGGTGGGAGGAACCTTTATAGGCGTTCTGATCATGAGTATGATTGTTAATATTTTCAATCTACTTGGACTTTCATCCTATTACCAATCGGTTTTTATGGGCGTCATTATTGTTCTGGCTCTCATATTAAATCAATATATAGCAAACAGAAAATAAGGGGGAAATGAGAATGAAGACATTTTGGAAGGGTTTTATCGCTGCTGGGAGTTTGTTAGTTGTGTTGGGTGCATGCTCAAGCGGAAACGATGAAGCAGGTGGCTCAGAAACAGCAGAAGGTCAAGAAGAGCAACAGGAAATTACAATCGGTTTTTCCCAGGTCACATTAGAGTCTCCTTTCTACATTGAACTTGTAAACGGAGCAGAGGAAGCAGCAGCAGAGCAAGGGGTCACACTGGATATTGTTGATGCACAAAACGATATCGAAAAGCAAAATTCAGATGTAAACTCTTTAATTACAAAAGGAATCGATGTCCTACTTTTAAATCCAGCCAATCCTTCATCAGTGGCACCGTCCCTGAAGGCAGCTGAAAATGCTGGAGTTCCAGTTATTACAATTGACCGTGAAACAAATGATGAAGTGACAGCCTATGTTGGCCGTGATAATAAAGAGATGGGTATGTATGCCGGGGAGAAAGCTGTTGACCTTCTTGGTGGAAAAGGAAATGCAAAGGGTAAGATCATTGAAATCCAAGGTGACGCAGGCGGAATTGTGATGCAAGCACGTCATGACGGCTTCCACCACATCGTTTCAGAAGAAGAGGGCATCGAGGTCATCGAAGGACCATATAGCGAGTACATTCGTTCAAAGGCAGTATCCGCTATGCAAGACTTACTACAAGCACATCCTGACGTTGATCTTGTTTACGCACACAATGATGATATGGCGCTTGGAGCTATTCAAGTACTAAGTCAATCCAACATGCTGGATGATGTCAAAGTCGTGGGTGTGGATGGACTAATGGAAGCATTAAAGAAGATTGATGCTGGTGAGATGGATGGAACAGTGATTAATGATCCATACGAGTTAGGTACACTAGCTGTTGAAGCAGCAATCAAAGCTGCAAATGGTGAAGAAATCGATAAATTTATTGTAGGTGGAACTGGCTTAATTGATCAAAGCAATGTAGGAAACTACCTAGATGAAGAGTCAAGCTTTGCCCGAATTCAATAAAAGGAGAGTTTACCTATGAACCAATTAATCGACCATACGGTACTAAAGGCAGATACAACTCGTCAAATGGTTCAACAAGTCTGTGAAGAAGCCATACGTTACTCATTTGCATCTGTATGTATCAATCCTTATTTTGTCCCTTTAGCCAAAGAGTTACTAAAGGATTCATCAGTAAAAGTATGCACCGTCATTGGCTTCCCTTTGGGAGCAAACCAAACCAACGTCAAACTGTATGAAGCTGAACAAGCCCTTAGCGATGGGGCAGATGAGTTAGATTATGTCATCAATGTGAGTGCAGTAAAAGACGGAGAATGGGAGCAAATCAAAGATGAAATGGTCCAGTTCGCTTCTTTAAAAGTAAAGAACGCAGAGCTATGCATCAAAATCATTCTGGAAACCTGCTACCTCACTAATAAAGATATTCAAATTGCTAGCGAACTAGCCAAAGCCGCCGGACTCGACTTTGTCAAAACCTCCACCGGCTTTGGCACAGCCGGCGCCACTGTGGAGCACGTCCAACTCATGCGCAAAGCCGTTGGACCAACCATCGGCGTCAAAGCATCAGGCGGCATTCGCTCCTTGGAAGACGCCACAGCCATGGTCGAAGCCGGCGCCACCCGCCTCGGCTGCTCCAGCGGCGTCGCCATCGCAGAAGGCAGCAAACAGCTTTCCAAAGACGCCTATTGATTTAAATAAGGAGAGCTCTGACATCACTAAGAACGTGTGATGTCAGAGCTTTTTTGATTTGGTTTGTGGGTGGTGGGGGAAGGAGGGGTGCAGCTTAAAAATTATTGGAATGCGCGAAAAACAGTGTGCGGTGCTCAAAAACAAAACAGCTGTGCTCAAAAAATCCAAAAACGCGCGAAATTATGCAAGGAATGCGCGGAGAGAGGCGATGCTCGAATGGCGAGCAACCAACTGAGCCTGAGAACGTACCCAGAACCAATAGCAGCCCACCACAACCAACATCCAATAAATTATCAGATATTATATTAAGTTTTTAGTCTTTTTTATGAAGATGAGTGTGTCATAATGATTTTTGAAAGCGATTTCATTAGAGGGGGGATTTGCTTGGTTGGTAAAGGGTTAAGTAAATACGTTTATTCTGGAGCTGCGATAGCGACGTTAGCTGCGCTTACTGCATGCGGCGGAAATACGGAGGATGCGGGCGGCGCGAATAGTGATGGGGTTGTGGAGTTGAGCTTTTGGGCTTCGGCGAACCCGGATCGTGATGATTTTAAGCTGACGATGGAGCGTGTGGAACAGTTTAATGAAGAACATGATGAGATTCAGATAAATGTAGAAACAACGGCTCATGCGGATTATCGAACGCGCTTAAATACACAAGCGGCGGGCGGTCAACTTCCAGATATTTTTCAAGTGTGGCCGGGTGCTGAGCTTCAGCCACTTGTAGATGGTGAGGCTGTAGGATCACTTAATAATATAGTGGATCATTGGACCGAAGATGATCTTTTGAATGATGATGCGTTGGCCGATTTTACGTTTGATGGAGAAGTGTATGCAATTCCGACGGCGCAAAATCCTACTAGCTTTGTATTTTACAATGTAGATATGCTGAATGAGATGGGCTATGAAGAATTTCCTGATACGTATGATGATTTTAAAAAGCTTATTGAAGACGTTCGTGAGCAGGACATGACTCCAATTGCACTTGGGAATTCAGCTTCGTGGCCGCTACAATCTGTTTATATTTCGACAATTGCGGATCGTTTTACTGGAAATGATTTTATCCCTGAGGTGCTTGAGGGCAACCGATCGTTTACAGATGACGATTTTGTTGAGGCACTTGGTGTCATTGAAGAGATGGTTGAGATTGGTGCGTTTAATGAGGATTTAAATACGTTAGATGATAATCAGATGCTTGAGTATTTCTTACAAGAGCGTTCGGCGATGGTGATCGATGGTAACTGGGGTGCAATTAGCATGCTGACAAATAAGCCGGATGATATGAATATAGGCATTGCTCCTTTTCCACTTGGAGATACGCCAACCATTTCAACGGTTTATGGAAACTCGTGGGCTGTGAACTCTGATTTAGAGGGTGAAGAGAGGGAAGCGGCAGAAACCTTCTTCAAATGGATGTTCAGCGAGGATTTCTACCAGGAATTAATAGGTGTTGGTCGAATTGTAGCTGCAGATGTGGAGGCTCCTGAGGGTGCTGACCTTGATCCATTATTTGTGGATATGCTTGAATTGACTCAAGCATCACCACCTGCACCAGTGTATGATGCGGTCTTGCCGCAAGCTGTTAATAATGTATTGCAGAATGAGCTTCAGGCGATTACGATTGGGCGTTCCACTCCTGAAGAGGCTGCACAAAATATTCAAAATGCTGTAAATGCACAATAATGCTATAGTAGACGAAATAGAGCAGGGCATTCTTTTATAGATGCGCTGCTTTTTCAACTACTTGAACATAAAAGGACTGGCGCTTACGATGGGGTATTTTAGAGATTGGAGCTTACGGTGGAAGTCGTTCCTTATTCTGTTATCACTTATTTTTATTCCTGCCTCGACAGTGAGTTTCCTTGTATATTATCAGTCAAACACAATTCTTGAGAAGCAGGTAATGGAAAGGATCGAGCAGCATTTGTGGCATATTGAGCTTAATTTGCTTGAGGTCATGAGTGAGATGGAGGAGCTATCAAGCTATATTATTTACAGTGAGGAATTTAGGCAATACATGACCCTGCCCTTTGATGAAGAGGGTAGTGATCCTGAGGAAATGCAGCAGCTTCAGGATCATATTCGTGGTTTTTTTACGTTTCATTTGAATAACAAAAGCTATGTCAATTCCGCAACTATTGAGGGTGAGAACGGCGTGCATCTTCGTCTTGGAGAACGAATGAGTGGAGATGAACATGAGTGGGAGGCGCAGTCGGAACAAGCACACGGAAGACTTGTTTGGACCGATCCTTATCTTATGACACGCGGTGATTGGATCACTGAGGATTTTCAAGTGATTTCTTTGTTTCGTGTGATCAACAATTTATTTGATATCACTGAGCCAATTGGTCATGTCCGGATCCGGTTAAATGAACGAGAGCTATATGCGTATATGACCAATGGGTACAATAATCCCAATGATGAAATGGTGCTACTTCAAAAGAATGGACGCGTCCTCTCCCACCAAAATAGTAATCTTGTAGGTAGCTTGTATCCAAATCAAAATCTAATTGAAAAGGTGCAAACAGGCGCGTCTCATTTTCAATATGAAGAGGATGGTGAAACGTATTACGCTGTGGCAAGAGAAGTAGAAGGAAGGGATCTTCACCTTGTATCAACTGTCAATGAAGATTATATTCTAAACGAATCAAGCGGTATTCGTCATACGATGCAAATCATTATGATAGCAGCCGGAGTCATTGGTTTGATTGCATTTACTGGCTTTATGATAACAATTATTAGACCCATTACCGAGCTGACCCGTGAAACAAAAAGGCTTGAGGAGGGTGATTTTTCAGCACAGGTCCATGTAAGGTCTCAAGATGAAATTGGACAGCTGGGCACGCGTTTTAATAAAGCCGTTACTCACATCCAGTATTTAATTGATACAAAATATAAGCTTGAAATTCAAAATAAGGAGTCTGAATTAAAAGCTCTTCAAAGCCATATTAATCCTCATTTTCTCTACAATACATTAGACATGATTCGTTGGACGGCTAGGCTTGAAAAAGCAAGTGAAACAGGGAAAAGCATTGAAGATTTATCAAAGTTATTCCGCATTAGTTTAAGCCAGGGCAAGCTCTGGATTCCACTTAAAGATGAAATGTCATATGTGCAAAGCTATCTGGAATTACAGAAACGACGACTAGGTGGACTGCTCAGTTTTTCGGTACACATGGAAAAGGATATTGAAGAATGTCACGTGTTAAAGCTCCTCCTTCAACCGTTAGTAGAGAATTGCCTTAAGCATGGATTTCTTGAACTAGATCCTGCTCATAACATTAAAATACGTGCATTCAGAGAGCACAACTCCGTCTATATCGATGTAATAGATAATGGCGTAGGTTTGCCAATAGATGTGGAGACATTTAATCATAATTTAAATCAACCTAGTAAAAACGAGGATGCCTATGCACTGCGTAACATTCATGAACGATTAGAGAACACATGTGGAAGTGGATATGGATTAACGGCTTTACAGTCGGAATCAGGTGCACATATCCGCGTTACGATTCCGTACCAGAAGCATAAAGGGGGAGACCATTCTTGATAAAGATGTTAATTGTGGATGACGAACCGGTCATTTGTCAGGGGCTAGCGCAAACGATACTGTGGGAAAGTATCGGCGTGGAAGTTGTTGGCGTAGCTTTTAATGGAAAACAAGCATTACAGAAAATTGAAGAGCATCAGGTCGACCTAGTGCTAACGGATGTGTCGATGCCTGTTATGGACGGTCTTGAATTAGCCGCATGTGTGGCACAGCAATTATCTGAAACAAAGCTCATTATCATCAGTGGTTTTGATGAATTTGATTATGCGCGAACCGCTCTTCGTTTAGGTGTTGAGGATTATTTGTTAAAACCTGTCGATGTGGATGAATTAATGACACTTGTTCAAAGCGTGAGCAAACGCATTGCCGCCAAGAAAAAGGAGATCATTCAAGATGAACATAAAACAATGGAAAATCTCTTATTTGACGCTGTTTTTCGTACGCCAAGTTCAAAGGACATTTTTTTAGAGTTGACTGACAGATATGCTGCACATCGGATGATTGTTTGTGAGTTACCAGGTTATTCTCAGGAGACTAATTTATGGACTAAGCAGGTTGAAGCTGTCTTTGAACAAATTTCTCCGACGTATGGCATCCATTACGTTTCATTAGGTGGACATGAAAACGAGTGGGTTCTTTTCTTATATGGTGATAGCATGCAAGAGCTTTCCGATCATCAGCTTGCAATAATCTGGGAGGAAGTGAGTGGGCGGCTAGATTTTCCGTTACAGGCCGTTGTCTCAGAGACCAGTGAGACGGCAGCGAACTGTCATAAACAATACCAGCAATCCCTAGAACTACTTGACCAACTGCGTGGACATGGTGAGGGACTTTATTTTTTTGGAGCTGAAGTATCGTCCTCTGAAGCCCCTTACCCGAAGGCAGCAGAAGATTGCCTTTTGGAAGCGATTATTAAGCAAGACGAAATAAAGATTAGAGCATGCATAAACGAGATGATAGCTACATTTGCAGACAGTGGTTATTCATTGAGTCAGACCGTACATGTCTGTCGTGAACTAGAGCTTGTACTTAAACGCAAGCTACAGGAGCGACTGCCAAATAAACCCTTTGACCATCTAAATCTGCATCTGCATAAAGAGGTTGACCTACGAATCATGAATACATTTGAAGTCATTGAAGAAATAGTTGTGAGGGATATGATTGGGTTTTTAGGAGAAGTTGAATTAACCGAACAGCAGCACTGGGTAATTGAAAATATTCGCCGGTATATTCACAAGCATTATCAACAGGATTTGCGCGCATCCGAGGTAGCGGAAAAACACTTTATTACACCGAATTATTTCAGCATGTTATTTAAGCAGGAAACTGGCAAAAGCTTCTCAGAGTATCTCAACGGATTACGTATTAACCAAGCCTCCGAGCTTTTGCTGTCAACCTCTAATAAGGTGTTTGAGATTGCGGAGTATGTTGGCTACAAGGAATACAAATACTTTGTGCAGGTATTCAAAAAGCACGTCGGACTAACCCCCACGCACTATCGACGATTAAATGCTTCACACGATACGAGAAAAAAACAGATATAATCGTAGCTTTTAGGATTCTTGAATAAATGAAGTCACTTTACACTGTAAACAGTAACCGCTTTCATATATTGGAGAAAGGATGTGAATGATATGCATCTATTAAAAAGTCGCTGGAAAATCGCCTTAGGTGTGCTCCCGGCCTTACTTGTCTATAGCATTTTCAGTATCATTCCGATCTTTATTTCGTTTTATTATTCATTTATGTCCTGGAATGGATTTTCCCCGATGCAATATGTGGGGCTAGCTAATTTCCAAGCGATTCTTAACGACTCTGTTTTTTGGTTATCCGTTCGCAATAACTTAATTGTGGTGGCCGCGTCCGTATTTGGTCAGATTCCGATTGCGCTTGTACTTGCTCTTCTTCTGAACCAAAAGGTTAAAGGTGGTAAATTTTTTCGAACGATTGCTTTTTTGCCAGTTGTCATCTCCACCGTGGTTATCTCTTTAACATGGCGAATGATTTATAACGTGGAGCAAGGCATGCTTAATCAATTGCTTCACAATCTTGGGCTAAGTTCACTAGCACAAAACTGGCTAGGCAACGCAGACTACGCTATGTATGCGATCGCGGCCGTAATCATATGGCAATTCGTTGGTCTTTATTTCATTATTTTCTTATCCGCGCTTCAGACTGTGCCAAAGGATATCTTAGAGGCAGCAGAGCTAGATGGGGCCTCCGAGTGGCAAAAAACACGGTACGTAACCCTGCCATCCATTTGGGGTGTCATTATGGTTGCGGTCATTCTTTGTATCAGCGGTAGCTTAAAAACATTCGATCTCATCTTTGTGATGACGGGCGGTGGACCCGCTAACTCAACAGAAGTGATGGCAACCTATATGTACACAGAAACATTCCAAGGGCTACGTTACGGTTATGGAAGTGCGATCTCTGTATTAATCTTTATCTTTAGCATCGTCATGATTGTGCTCGCCAATCTTCTATTAAAAAGGCGGGGCACGAAAAAGCTCAAAGATGTGACATAAAGGAGGGAAACGTATGCAAGTAGAAAATGAGGTCAGAACACCTGTAAAGCCGATAAATGAAAAAGCAGCACGAATTAAAAAAATAACTAGACGCACATTCATCTATATTATTTTGTGCGCCTTTGCTATCGTAAATGCCTATCCAATCCTCTGGATGATTATGAATTCATTTAAGTCCGGACAGGATTTTGCGCTTAATCCATTTGGGCTGCCCACTGAATGGATCTGGACGAACTATATAGACGCCTGGTTCACAGCGAACATCAACACCTACTTTTTTAACAGTGTATTTGTTGGAATTGTTGCCGTGCTATTGACCGTTCTATTCGGTGCACTCGCATCGTATTTCCTAGCCCGATTCCAATTCAAAGGGCAAAAAGTATTGTACGGATTTTTTATACTAGGATTGCTTGTACCCATCCATGCGACACTTGTCCCGATGTTTATCCTGATGCAAAACATTGGCTTATTAGATACACGTCTAGCGTTGATCTTTCCATACATCGCATTCAATTTATCGATCACAATCTTTTTATTAACCAGCTTCATGAAGTCCTTTCCTAAAGAAATTGAAGAATCCGCCATCATGGACGGAGCCGGCGTCTTCCGCATCTTCTGGGCCATCATTCTACCAATGACTCGCCCCGTCCTTGCGACAGCCATCATCATCAATTTCATCAACAATTGGAATGAGTTCAGCTTTGCGCTTGTCCTCATCAATTCAGATGCCTTACGCACCTTACCACTAGGACTCGCCAACTTTGCCGGTCAGCACTCAACCAACTACACCGCGCAAATGGCCGCCCTAACCATTGTACTCATACCAACCATCATCTTCTATTTGATTATGGAGAAGCAAATCATTCAAGGGATGACGCAGGGTGCGGTGAAGGGATAGATTAAAGATAGGAAAGAGCTGAGCCCTTGAGGGGAGGCTCTTTTTTGTATGGGGAGAAGGGGGGGCTCAAAAAAATCAAAATGCGAAAAATAGAGATAAATTGCTCAACCCAAGCAGGTTTAGACGCTCGAGATAAACCCAGTTAACTAATCACAACGAATAAAATGAAAGTCTAGTTTTTTACTTTTACCTTTGAAGCATGGAAAATCCCTTTATATGTACGGAAAAGTAAATGAGATGACAGCTTTGACAGAGGCCACCAGTCATGTCATCACCTTTGAAAACTATATCCAAAAACAACATAAGCAAAAATATGATATACATAAAGAATTAGATATGGTCACTGTGGATTTGTTAGGTCGCAGACCACATTTTTGAATAATGAGCTAGCCGATCTGTTTGATGTACCTCGTTTGACGGTTGGAAGAGACATCCACACGATTGAAGCGCAGATATTTTCCAACGAATGTTAGTTAATGAAAAACCGGCTGAAGGGGCCTTTTTTTTGTTTTGAAGGTGGCTGGTGATAGGGATTATTATTCGTTATGGGGTGGAGACTTTGCACAGGGTAGAATGCACGCCTCAGGTGAATTGCTCTTAGCTATTATTAACATTAAATATATTTAATAAATAAAGCGTTAATATAATTGTAAAGAGGGTATAAGCAAAAGGGTAAATTCGAATCATGAGAATATTGGTTCTTTTGTATGGTTTATATGTAATCAGTTTGCTTGTCTATTGTTATTTAAGTCTTTTCTCATATTTCGGTAAAAATATGCAAGTATTACAATGGTAAAGTGTGGTACGTGTGTCAGTGTAACGGAAGTAATAGAAGGAAGGTGACGAGATGACGTTAACCTCAGGACCAGCTAAAATTGAAGTGAGTGACGAGCAGCTTGAACAATTACAAAGTGTGTATCAAGCGCTGCAGGAGGATATAAATAGTATGCTTACGGACTTTTTTACTCCGTTTGAATTGATGGTTGGAGAAGAAATATTTGTAGGCGAATCGGCAGAAGCCTTTGCTTCCTACTGCACTTTGGTTAGAAGTTATTTAGAAGCAAGAGCTGATGTTTCACTAACAGAGCTTCAGCATGCGGGTCAAACCTTTTCAAATAAAATAAATGAAGTGGAGTCTATCTAATAGAAAGGAGCACTCATTGTGACACTGAGAATTCAAGTAGATCCAGATGCGGTAAAGAGCTTAGTTGATAAGGCGAGGCAGGTTCCTTCTGGACGAGTGAACACCGCGTTAGACAAATTAGCTAGTTTAAAGGAAGCAACATCCACTTGGAAAGGTAATGCTCCCGGTGATCATGATGCGGCGATTCAAGAGCTAGAGAAGGTCATTACAAATTCAAAAGTATTGATGGAAGCCATCCTTGTAGCAATGGATCAAGCTGTTGATAATTTTGAACAAATAGATGAAGAGATTAGCTCAAAGTTTGAAATCATGGCAAGTCAGTATACGTCGGAGAATTAGGAGGATGACAAGTGGATAGCAGTTTGCAAATCGCTTCACTGAACCAAAGAATTTCCTCTAAACAATCCTCGGTCAATAGTCTTTCCTATCAAAATCAATCGCTCCATATTCAGTATCAAGATGGTATAACAGAGCTGGGACGGTTAGAACGAGAATTAGAGGAGTTGCTTCACACACAGCAAGGTTTAGTCGGGCAATTAGATAATATAGAAGCTTTAACCTTAGGTGAAGGCTCCCCTATGGCCCGAATTAAATTCTATTCCCCTGGTGTTCTGGAAGGTCGTGCGTTACAAAGAATTCAAGAAAGAGTTGTCATAAGACAAGAACAACAATTGCAGGGTCGCAATACGATTCAAGCAGCAATTGAACAGGCAGAAGACCAAGCGAGTGAACTTGAAGGAAGAATCGCTGAGCAAAGAGCAGTAAACTATAACCTTGAAACAACCATTTCAAACAACCAAAATCGTATCAACCAGCTCAGAACACAGATTGCATCTGACCGAAGTAGATTACGGATGCTCTAGAGGGGAAGAGGATATGGGTCAACATAAGGCGGATAAGCAAGAATTAAATCAAATCATACAAGAATACGAAGCCACAATTGAAACGTATAAAGATAATATGAATGTAGTTGAACAGCTAGCTTATAACATAAACTTCAACGTCTCAAACAATATAGATATGGCCATCGAAGCTAAGGAGGATATAGAGCTGGTTAAGAGGTACTGGGAAGGTATGGTTGAAGCTGATGAAACAGCTAAAAATGATTACTCTCATGCTCAATCAGGTCTTTTGTTATATAACTCAACCATTACTGAGTTTCTTGAAGCATTGGGGCAAGGTGGAGAGAATATAGGTGCCTTGAACGTCGAACATTTAATGAATGTTATCAATCAGGATAACTTATTAACGGAAACCCTACTTAGCAAAATGGAAAGTGGCATACCTTTAACATATGCTGAACGAGAGATTCTGTATGGATATATTCAGGATGTTGTCTTGACGGATGAAATGAGAAGAGATGCTGCAGCGATTGCAAGCATGATGAACGAAGGTGAGATCGGATTATTAGAAGATCATATTAACTATACAGTGCTTGAAACAGAAGCGTCATTTGACGAAGAAATTGCAAGAATACAAGCTTATCTATTTAGTGGAAATTTAGATTCCTCACAGCACCACGCTGATTATGAAACGCAAAAAAAGTTGCAAATGTACTTGGAAATGCTGCAAAACCATAAAGTAGTGCTTGCAGATCTTAGAAATGATTTAGAAAGAGGCGGTGGGAATGAGATTACCGGGGATCCTCTTTTTGGTAAGGTTGAATTAGATTATCAATTAAGTGATAATGGGAATCACCATACCTTGTCATCGGATGTATTTTTTAGCATTTACCAATATGACAACATGACGAGGGAAGAATATATTAACATGCCTAACGATCGCGTATCGCGAGCTAACTCTTCCGTCATCGAGTATTACTCTGGGGGATTAGCCGGATTACAGCTACAGAACGATCAATATGAAAGCTTACGAGGCCAACAAGTGAATCTTAGTCAAGAAACAGCTACCGCTGAACTATCAAGCTTCTTAGCTTCCAATCTTGCAGGTAGGGCGGCTCCAGTTGTAGACATTGCAGGGGCCTATGCTGATTACATGGCTGAAAGAGGAGAGCTCAATCGTAGAATTGAATTCCAAGAAGCAGAAATGCTAACCACCAATTTAAATATGGAAGTGCTTATTTCACGTCAAGAAGTTCCTGGATGGGAAGGATTAAAAGGGGATGACGTTAATATAACCGTTCAACCCACTTTTTCTACAATGAACATTCTTGATAGATGGAAATACGCTTCTCTTATTATGGAGGATGTACCTTATCCTGATAATCTTATTAGGGATCAGGATTGGATGGGAGTCTCTGAATTTGCACTTAGTGACGTAGCTGAATTAGACCAAAACTATCCTGGATTAACTAACTATATTTTTGATGGCGATATTCCTATAGATCAGGAAACACTTAACGCATTGAACCTAGATACAGAGTAAAGGCACAAAGGAGAAGCTATGCAATCTAAACGAATTCTATTCATGACTGTATTTATCGTATTAATTGGTGGTATAGTAGCCTACTTCTTACTGAATAATTTAAATGAGAAGGAACAGGCAGAGGAGGTAGAAGAATTGGAAGATTATTATGTGAATCGAGGAGATATCTTAGCATTAGAAACAAACACTGATACATTTAACGAAACAGGCGATGTTACTGATATTTCCTATGCAGCTACTCAAAGAACAGAGACACGTATTAATCGATGGAGAGACATCTCAAATGCCTATCCCAAAATTGAATTCCCTGAAGAAGATATCCAGAACGAAAACTGGGATGCTGTGCTCACCTTTTTTCTCGATAGCGTTAAGGACATGACCGAAGTCTCAACAGAAATCGCTGAAAAAGCACCAGAAGGAAATAAACCAAGCATTAATAATATTGAATTTTTCATTTTAAATGGGGACGTTGAAGATTTTGTGAAAGAAGAGTTTGAGGAAAAAGGGATTACGGTGGAATAAATTAAAAAGGTGATCATGGAAGAATTCCGTGGTCATCTTTTTCTGTTAAGGGAACTTAAATGATTACTAGATGGTCTATAGTAACCGAGGGAGAAAGAATGTGCACGATCTGTGACAAACTTTATTCATTTAATTGTTGTTTCATATTGTGAATTCCTATATGATAATCCATAAACATACGCAGAGGTGTATATTATGTTATATCAATCAGCACCAACCCATTCCACACAACTTCATCATCATACTTGATAGTCTTGCTAATTCGATCCCTTTAAAAAATCGAACATAGGAAGACTATTTATAATGAACCGCATTGACTAAGTGAATCTACTTAAGCGCAATGCGGTTTTTTGTATTCAAAACTAATTGGAGGCGACAGACATGAAAAAAATGAGCTATCAAAATGTTAAAGGAACGCAGGATTTTATGCCAGAAGAACAAACAACAAGACGAAAGATTCAGCGCGTATTAGAAGAGACATTCACAGCATACGGCTGCAAACCACTGGAAACACCAATCTTAAACTACACATCTCTCTTAGCTTCAAAATATGCAGGAGGCGCAGAAATTTTGAATGAAATGTACAGATTGACCGACAGAGGAGAACGGGATTTAGCCTTACGTTATGACCTGACAATACCTTTTGCAAAAGTCGTAGCCCTTAACCCAACAATCGGTATGCCATTTAAACGATATGAAATTGGTAAAGTCTTTCGAGACGGCCCGATCAAAAAAGGCAGACTGAGAGAGTTTACCCAATGCGACGTTGATATCGTTGGAGTGAAGTCACAAATCGCTGAAGCTGAGCTAATGATGATGGCGATAGATGCCTTTAAGAAACTTGAATTAGATGTCATTGTCCAATACAACAATCGAAAGCTGTTAGTTGGCATGCTAGAAGTATTTCAAGTGCCAGAGAATTTAATGAATAAGGTCATTCTAGTCATTGACAAGCTAGAAAAGATAGGAGTAGATGCCATCCGTGTAGAGCTTACGGAGTTGGATATTCCCTCCACATCATTAGAGCAAATCATCACCTTTTTACAATCTGACAGTAAAGATTTCTTAGAAAAATATGCTGAGCAGAATGACAGCATCAAACAAGGAATAACTGAGATAGATGAATTGCAAACCTATCTTGAATATCTAGACATGACAGATCAGTGTATCTTCAATCCTCTTCTTGCCCGAGGCTTAGAAATTTACACAGGCACAATATATGAGATGTTTGTAAGGGGCGGTTCTATAAAATCCAGCATTGGTAGCGGGGGACGATATGACAATGCTATTGCTGGATTAGTAGGAACTGTAGAAAATGTGGCCACCGTTGGAATTTCGTTTGGTCTGGATGTGATAGCAGTGGCGATGCAGAATCGTGATGAAGTTTTATCTGAATTAGATTATTACATTATTCCGATGCAGACACAGAAAGAATCATTGAAGCTGGCAAGGAGTCTAAGACAGGAAGGTTATCATGTTGAGTGCGAATTAGGTGGTAAGAAATTGAGCAAAGCGATGGAGAAAGCAACTAAGTTAAATGCGAGATATGTAGTGGTAGTAGGACAGCAGGAAGTTGATTGGAATGGGTATAAAGTAAAAGATATGAGAACGGGCAAGGAAAAAAGCGTAGGGTTTGAATTTTAAATAAGTGATAAGACCCGTAACTTAATGGGTCTTTTTTTAATGTTAGCACTTTATTTTTACATTATATTCTAACATTATAGTTACTTTATCATAGTATTTTAGTATAATAGGATGGAATTTACAACGTTGGAGGAGATTGAATGACATCAGGATGGAAAGAAAAAGTGGGGGAAGGCCTTTCGAAGGTTCAAGGAGGCATTGATCAAGGTAAGCAAAAACTTCAGACCACCCAGGAGGCAACAAGGTTAAAACGTGACCTTCAACATAGATACTCTGATAAGTCCGAAATATTATTACAATTAGGGCAAGAAGCGTATCGAAAGCTCCGTGAAGGAACTTTAGTTGATCCAGAACTCGAAGGATTGAGTGCAAAGCTTATAGAGAAAGATGTTTCTATTTTTATGAATCAGAAAGAACTCACCAACCTTATGAATGATGATTCGCAGGCTGTTGTGCAGTGTAGTCATTGTCAGAAGGAGAATGCTGCAGATGCTTTATTTTGTGGAGGGTGTGGTACAGCCATTGCAGCTCCTGTTACTGAAGAAGAAGCTATGGTGTCGTGCCATGTATGTTCGATTGATCGACCACAAACGGCAAACTTCTGCCCATGCTGTGGTACCTCTACTCTTAAGAAAGAAGTAGGGTAGGTAGATAACGATGTATTGTAAACAATGTGGTACAAAAGCTCATAGCCATGCGGTATATTGTGCAAACGACGGGGTTGAATTGAGAAACATAAAAGAAGACGGAGCTTCTCTTACGCAGAGCGGGGCTAATTTTTGTTCATTTTGTAGCCAAGGTTTAGGGAATGATGCGAATTATTGCACAAGCTGTGGAAGAACGACTGAAGGGCGAGAAACCCAAAAGAAAAGTGAGCAAGTTAACGTGACGGCAGAGCCAGTAAACGTTAGACAACAAGCAACAATTCCATTCATTAAACTAATCCTTTATCCAATAGCGGGGATGTTTATTGTAATGGTTGTAGCGTCTATGATGGCTGGCCGCGTCAATTCTTTCATAAGCTATGAGATCTTTGAAGGCTTTGGACTAGAGCGGAGTATTGAGCTAATTACGTTATCAGATATCGTTATGCTGTTTCATTCAATCGGGGCAACCCTTAACATCACATCAGTGGAAGAGTTAGAACGAATATCACTAGTTTCTCAAGGCGGCTTTCTTCTTTTACTACTAATACCAGCCACTATTCTTTCTATTTTAGGCATGATAGTAGGTAAAGAAAAACTTCCATCTCTTAAACAGAAAGCGATTAGCATTTTCATTCCAGCCTTCATTTATGCATTGGCGGCAGGGGTTATCAGTATATTCGCTTCAAAGCAACTTACTTTCATGGACGACTGGTACGATGAAATTACAGTGGCTTCCGAGTACGGCTTCTTGAATGCTAGCTTTCATGCGTTTGTTATCAGTGCCGTATGTATAACGATTGGTGTGGCTATTACAGAGTCATTAAGAGGTTCTACCTTCTTACATACCTTCAAAAGAGCAGCCATTTATTCACTGATCTGCTTGGTAGCTGTAACAGTAGTTGCGGGAGTGAGCAATGATCAACTGAAAGAAGATCTAAAAGATAGCGGAATTTCCCATCACCTTGTGACCACTCAGCTCGGGGCATATTATTGGAATATTAGTCAGCTTTCTACGGTTAAAATGGATGCAGATATGGATTATAGGCCTTATACAATAAGTCATTCTGCTTTTGGGGGTACGACTGTTTCGCCTTTTGATTTTGAGGTGAAAAAAGAAGTGGATGAGGTAATGGATGCCTCCAAATTTTTATTTATCCTACCTATTCTCATTCATACTTTCGCTGGGTACAGTTGGATCGCCAAACAGGCAGCTTCGCCTCGAATGAGGATTCTTGTTTTCTATGCATTATCTGCAGGTTTTCTTCATGCAATGATCATTTGGTTAACAACCTTTTCATTTGATGTTTGGTATACAAGTATAACTGTAGGATCAAATTGGTTAATTGGTTTCCTACTAAGCTCAGTTATAGCTGGTGTTTCTGCATGGGGCGGATCATTAATTAGAAAAAACACCCACCGACTTTCTAGTGCAGATTCATATAGCAAAGCAGCCTAACCAACTTAGAATAGACACGGAGTGAGGAATATGAAAATCTGTCCACAATGTCATACTCAGAATCAGGATCAACCTTTTTGTAGCAAATGTGGAGCAAAGCTACCAGAGACGGCGTCGCCTCAACAAACTAAAGAACCTATGAAAACAAGTAAAAAAATCCTGATTGGATCAGTGGCGGGCATCGCAGTCCTTGCCGGAGGGTTATTTTTCACAGGTAAAGCTTTGGCCGATAAGGATCGAGTCGTCAATTCCTTTCTTGAGGCGGTAGCTGATCAAAACACAAAAGCAATCAAAAAACATCTCGGATCTAATAGAGAGGGCCTTACAGTAGAAGATAAGCATGTGGAGGATTTCCTCGTCTATTTAGAGGAAGACGAAGATGCCAAAGCGGAGCTAATAAAGAAATGGTTATCTGAAGCAGAATCAATAGACGATCCAAGAATGGTCAGTTACTACGATGGTTACTATAATGACTTTCCTATTTATTTCACAAAAACAGGAAAGAAGTGGCTACTATTTGATGAATACCAATTCGTGATGGAAGCTAAGCCTCTATACGTTGAAAGTAACATAGAACTTGATGAGATTACATTCACCTTGGATGAAGAGAAGGTTGAACCAGAATATGATGAGCAAGGCTACTTCTTTGGGCATCATCTACCAGGAATCTATCAAGTGACAGGTAACATGGAGAATGACTTTGGAGTAAACGAGAAATCGGTCGAAGCTGACCTTTACTACCAAGATTACTACACCCTTTACTTTGATTTAGAGATCGCTTCGTTATATATGGACTCCATCATAAACGGAACAAAGCTTGTCCTTGAAGATTCAAAGAAAGAGCTAGACGTCACAAGCTCCCCAATGGAGTTTGGCCCATTACTAACAGATGGCACGTTATCTTATCACCTAGAAGCAGATTCTCCTTTTGGACTTCTAAAGAGTAACTCTTTACCACTCTACTATGAGAATATGGATCATGCTTTGGCACCGAATGATGAATTGAAGAAAGAGCTGGGTGAGATGATTAACGAGTATTTATTGGGGTATCGTGTGGCTTCACAAGAAAAGAATGTAGATAAGCTCGTTCACGCAAGTGGGGTTCTCTATAACTGGGTCGAAAAAGAAATTCATGAATTAAAAATGTGGGATGAATACTTTGCCGGGTACTTACTAGAGTCAGGCATAGCCTGGGAGCAAGCGGAGATATTTGAATCAGCATCTACTTGGGGTGTGTATGTACCAGTCTATGAAAAATGGGAGCAAGCCGTGTTTAATTCTGGAGAGATACCAGAATTAGAGCATGAGGAGTATCATAGAATCTACGAATTTGCATACCAAGATGATGTATGGAAGATGGTCGATGTAAACGTAAATGCTTATTATTTCGATCCAACAGAAACCTTTGAATTCAGCAAAGAAGATCAAGATGAAGTCTCCGCAACTGAAGCAGTAGTAAAAGAAGGAGCAAAGATAAAGCTATCACAGTATGATGCAGATGAATTAATTTTTTCGTTTGCAAGTGAATATGCAGATGCTGTAAGACATGGGGTGCCGAGCTATGTGGACGATTATGTCACAAGCGACTACAAAAAGAAAATTGAACCCAATATCATGTATTTTTTTGATAACGGGATTGATGAATACTTAATTAATGCCGAAGCAACGAATCTATCAGCAAATGATGATGGAAGTTATACGATGACAACAAAAGAAATCTATGAAATTTATCACCCAAAAAATGGGGATAAAGTAAAGACATTTACCACAACATATACCGTAGTTTACGATGAAGATGATTATTATTGGAAAATATCTGAGTTAGTGGGTGAACCGAAGGAAATCAAGAGTGAGGATATATAAATGTATTGACTATATTTGTTGAAAATGAAGGATCCCTGCAGAGTCATGGCATCTTTTTATATTTAAAAGAAATCTAAGAGTTGAAATGGGTTTGAAAGAAATTCTAGGATGAGTAAAGATGCAAAGAAAAAAATCGAAAAATAAATGAAAAAATTATTAAACATTCACCTGCATCCTCCGATATAACTAAAGAACATGCCAGCCACCCGCGGCGGCCGCGACGGTTGACCTGGCTGTTTACAAAATTATTCACCCCACACAAGGACGTGTACGGGGCAAAATCAGGGAGGAAACACATAATGATTATCAATCACAATCTATCTGCTATGAACGCTCACCGTCAACTTGGTGCTAACCAAGCTGCTGGAGCAAAAGCTCAAGAAAAACTTTCTTCAGGACTTCGCATCAACCGTGCAGGGGATGACGCTGCTGGTCTTGCAATCTCCGAAAAAATGCGTGCTCAAGTTCGTGGCTTGGATCAAGCTTCACGTAACGCACAAGATGGTATCTCTTTAATTCAAACAGCTGAGGGAGCTCTTAACGAAACTCACTCAATTCTACAACGTATGCGTGAGCTTGCTGTACAAGCGGCGAATGATACGAATGATGACGATACTGACAGAGCAGCTATTCAAGAAGAAGTTAAAGCTTTAATTGAAGAAATCGATCGTATTTCAACTGACACTAAGTTTAACGGTAAAGATTTATTAACTGGAACTGAGACTGACTTTACCTTCCATATTGGTGCTGATACAGGTCAAATGCTAGAATTATCAATTGCAGATATGTCAGCTGAAGGTTTGAGTGTAAATACTATAGATTTATCTACTCGTGCTGAAGCAGATACTGCAATTGAAACTATTAATACAGCAATCAATTTAGTATCAACCGAACGTTCTAAGCTAGGAGCTGTTCAAAACCGTCTAGAGCATACAATCTCTAACCTAGACAACTCTGCTGAAAACTTACAAGCTGCTGAATCGCGTATTCGTGACGTAGACATGGCAAAAGAAATTATGGAGTTCACTAAGAACAACATTCTTTCTCAAGCATCTCAAGCTATGCTTGCGCAAGCAAACCAAGCTCCACAAGCAGTACTTCAGCTTCTAGGATAATTATTTTTAAAAAAGCAGGTTCTAAATCATAGAGCCTGTTTTTTTAATATAGGAGGACTTTAAAGTGAATTGGGATACACAGATCACTCAATCAAAAAATATAGTGAATACTTTACTTGAAGCAAGTGAGTATCTACTTGTGTTAATGAAAGAGAAAAAAATGACTGAAGGTATTGCTGTTTATAGCTCGATTGTAGAGGGTTACGAGGCGGTTGAAGCCTTTCAGTTAAATTATGAACTTCCACCGGATTTTGTTAATGAAACAGTAAAAATAAAGAAGCAACTTATGCAAGTAGTCACTGGTTTTGAGTCAAATAATTCAAATCAGATAGCAGGTGTTCTTCAATTTTCCCTTATTCCACTAATGAAAAAATGGAAGAAACTTTACAACGATTTTATATTAGAGGAAGTTGGGACTAATCAATCTAATATTGGAGTCTATCTATGTCATGCTTCTCCAAGAAAAGCATACCCTAAAGAGAGAATCCAGGCATTAGTGGAGGAAGGGAAACTACAAGGACAGAATCTTATTTTGTTCTCATCAAAGGATATAAACTTTGAAGAAAAAACAATTAAAGCAGAAATAAATAGAAACGGGAAATGGGAAGAGGACGTTTTTGAATTTCCTCGTGTTATACATAATATCTTTCCAAAAGGGAAAAGTTTTCAATCTAAAGAAGAACGAAAGCTTAGAAAATTAATTCCTTTCACAAGTTTCTCTGTTGGTAACAAATACTCAGTGCCAGAAAAATTAGTTAAAACAGGTAGATTCGCTGAATATTTCATTCAGTTTCGAGTATGCACTGATTTAGATATCATATATTCTCATTTAGATCAACATAAATCAGTTGTATTTAAGCCGATTTTAGGAAGGCAAGGTCAACACATCTATTTTGTAGAGAAAGATAATAATAAATATATTATTTCACAACATAAACATAAAAAATCATATAATAAGGATAACTTTCACATCTGGTTACAAGATATTATTTTAAAAGAAAATAAGAGTTACATCGTCCAACCATTTATAAAGAGTCAGACTAAGAAAAAAGAACCTTTTGATATCCGTGCACACGTTCAAAAAAACGGTGAAGGTAAATGGGTTATAACTAAAATGTATCCAAGAATTGGTGATAACAAGAGTATTCTCAGTAATATTAGCAGAGGTGGGTACACTGAGGATATGGATATGTTTTTAAAGAGAGAATATAAAGATAAAGCAAATCTATATAAAGATAACCTTGTTGAATTAACTATGGGATTAACCTCTCACCTTGATAAGGTGTATGGTTTCGCCCTGGATGAATTAGGTCTTGATATTGCTATTGATGAAACAGGAAGATTTTGGTTTCATGAAGTAAATAACGGTCCCCAGAGCACTTATCATGAAAAAGAGCGAGCGGAAAATACGATTGCATATGCAAGGTATGTAAAGGAAAATGGGTTATTTTTAAAAAATGAATTTGAAAAAAGACCTGCTTTAAAAGGACAATTTTTTGCGAAAAATTCTAACATAGATAAAGTTGACTTTAAATTTCCAACTACTATTGGATTATTAATCGATGATAAAAAGAAAGGTCAAAAGTTAGCAGAGGCTTGTGCGTACGTAGCCGCCTATGAAGAGAGTAACTTTTTTATGTTTTCTCCGAACGATATCGATTTTGAAGAAATGCTTATTAAAGGCTCCATCTTTGAAAAAGGTGTTTGGGTTAATAAGGTAGTAAACTATCCGGATGTTATTTATGATCGTCTAAGAGCAAAAGGTATTAAAGGATATAATTATATATATGAAGAACTAGAAGGAATCAAATTCACGAATGAGTTAAGAGGAGATTCTGCTAATAAAAATGAAATTTATGAAAAATTAATAGAATCAGATCAATTTAATGATTTCATCATTCCTTACAAGAGAGTTACAAGAAGTATAGAAGTATTGAAGTTAATTAAAAAGTATAATGCTATCATAATGAAACCAGAAGTAGGGTCTTATACAAAGGGAATACTATTTATTGAACTGAGAGGTATGAATGACTACTTTATTGCCGATGGAGACGATAAAAGACATATAACTGAAATTGAGTTAATAAAAATTATTAAGGAAAGAATTAAATCGTCAAATTACTTGGTGCAAAAATACATTGAAACTAGAACACTTGATAATCAACCATTTGATGTAAGAGTACATTTACTTAAAGGGAGAGAAAACGAGTGGGTTCTATCGAAAATGTATCCTAGAATAGGAACACGTCATGCCGTCATAATGCTCGCAAAGAACGGTGGATATATTGGAGAAATTAAAGGTTTCTTAAAAAGAAATTATGGGGAAGAAAAGAGTACTAAGATACATTCTGAAATATTAGATTTGACACATAACATAGCAAAAGATTTTGAAGGGAATTATGAAAACGGACTTACTGATATAGCATTTGACATAGCAATAGATAAAGAAGGTAATCTATTTATAATTGAACTAAATCTAAATAAGCCTGGTGTAGGATTTCATGAGTTGGAGGTTGCCCAGATTGTAATACCTTATTGTAAAACAATTTCAAATAATAAAGACTGACTTGTTTTAAGATCTCATGCTGCAATGAGGTCTTCTTTCTTTGCTTGCATTCCCCTTCTTCACCCGATAGAATAGTACCCATTGATTTAATCATTTAAATGTTTTACATTTTAACGTTTATTTTACAGTGGTGAAGGGTGCAATAGGATGAACAGGCTGCTTACGTAAACTGTGATTGAATTGTATATCACTCTTAAGAATAATACGTAAGCGTTTAGAACGACTAGGAGGGCATACTTTGCTTTCAATTAGACAAAAGGAATTACTTGAGCGTTTGATGAGTGAGCGTGATTTTTTATCGCTTGAATCGATAAAAGAAGTGTATCAGCTATCCCCTCGGACAATTCGGCAGGATTTGTTAGAGATTGAGGAATGGTTGCTTGAGGTTGGGGCGGAGTTGACGCTTGAGCGTAACCGAAAGCGAGGGGCTAGGTTAGTTGTAACGAGTGAACAGGAGCAGACTGTTTTGAGAGCGCTTCATAGGAATCAAGATTTTCTTAATGCGAATCAGCGGTGGGTCGACATGATGAAGCGGCTGCTGTTGCAGGAAGTTATTCCGTTAGAGGAGCTAGAAGAGGAATATTCTATTAGTCACAGTACGATGCAAAATGATTTGAATCGTTTAAAGGAACAGCTGGCGGATTATGAGCTTATGCTTGTAAGGGAGAGTAAAAGGCTTTTTCTGAAAGGGAATGAGCGGCATAAGCGCATGCTATTCGTTGATTTGTTACGTGATGTGATACCTGAGCAGGATGTGTTTCCGTTGTTTATTAGTGAGGACCGGGTGATTCTTCCCTCGGACCCTTTGCTACGAGTTAGCCAGCTGTGGGTCTCAGACCTCATCCATTTGATTCATATCTTAGAGTCCCATGGAGCTAGCGAGTTTGTTGATGATAGCAAGTATGAGTTGTTTTTGAATGGGATAGCTCAGGTCAGCAGAGTGAGACGGGGTCATTTGATTGAATTAACTGTGGATGATGAGCTTCGTATTTTTGAACAGGCTTCCTATGGTCAAGCGAGAGAAGTATTTGCTCGTCTTCTTCATCTTGACGAAAACACGAAACCCCTTAAAAAGGAAATGTCCTATTTTGCGATGCATATACTAGGGGCTAGACGTTTAAGTCAGTCTACTCAAGTATCCTTTTCACATGAACAGACAGCTCGGGCTATTGTGACTCGTTTTGAGCAAGAGAATCAAACGAGGCTTAGTCGAAGAGAGGATGTCATTTCAGGACTGGCGATTCATCTGAAATCAGCTATCTATCGTTTGAAGTTTGGTACAACAATTGAAAATTCTTTTTATCCCCAGCTAGAAAAAGAGTATGGGCTTTATTTAGATCAGTTGGCATCATTTATTAAAAGCTCGCCGGAGTGGAGGCTTACTGACATGAGTAAGCATGAGATTGGATTTCTTGCTATTCATCTTTGTGCTGCTTTAGTGCATAAGCCGCAGCTCCCTGTGAGGAGAGTGGCAATTGTTTGTAGCTCAGGGGTAGGAACATCCATGATGCTTGAGGGAGCGATTCGTCGGTTGTTTCCACAGGTGGTCATTATAGGCCAATACTCTGTTCAGCAAGCACATCAATTACAACAGGATGAGGTTGATTTACTCATTACTACAATACCTTTCACCACATCGGTCCATATTGATTGGATTAAGGTTTCTCCGCTTGTAAATATGAAGGAGCAACAAGAGCTAGAAATACGATTAGGAGTAAAAGCTGCTCAAGAGAAAACAGATCTTGAAATGATTGATACTGTGCAATCTGTGTTTGATCTTGTCATGTCTCATGCAAAGCCAGATCAGCCAAGGGCCTTATATCAGGACTTGTATCGATTCTTTACAGGGAGTCGAAAGCAAGATCAAGGACATGTGACCTCATTCATCTCCATCGATAGTATTCATCTTCAAGTATCAGGGAAGGATTGGCGAAGCTGTATTCAGGTTCTACACACATGTCTGGAACGGAATCATTTCGTTAGCTCCGGCTATGGAGAAGAGATTATTAGAGAGGTGGAATCTGGCCATCACTCTTATATCATTGCACCGGGTATTGCATTTCCTCACCTAAGAAGTCCATCCGTTCTAAGCTGTGGGTTTGCTATAATGACATTAGAAGAACCAATACGGTTTGGTCATTCAGATGATTATATCTGGTGGATCATTTTATTAGCGCCAGTCGATCAATCTCAGCACAGTAAAGTGGTGGAGATGATTCTTGAAACGATTCACTCTGAAAAAAAGTTAAAGTGGCTTCAAGAGGAGTCAAATATAGAAAACGTGTGGGACTGGATGCGTGTCTTTGAGGAGGGTGATCATTATGCGTAAAATACTCGTTGTATGTTCCGGTGGGCTAGGTACAAGTCTTATGCTAAAAATACAAGTCTCAAAACTAATAGAGGATTGGGGCATACATCATGTATGGATTGAGCAAATGGATGTGGGAAGTGCCTCCTTCACTCAAGCAGACCTCATCATTGGTGCGAAACAGGTTGTAGATCCATTAATAGGTGGAGATACAGAAGTGGTCAGCTTAACGTATGTGGCTGATAGACAGCATGTGGAAGAGGAACTACATAAATCTAAGGCCATACAAGGATGGCGGTCCTCCGTATGAGTCCGTTTGAATTCTTTGGGGGGCAGGTTATTGGGGAGCCCACCTTATTATTAGGATTAGCTGCATTTATTGGATTTCTTCTTGCTCGCGTCAGCTTTTATCGCACGCTCAGTGGAACTATTAAGGTGATGGTAGGAACTGCATTACTGCAAATAGGTGCATCAGCTGCAGGGGTATCCTTGTCGAATTTAGCTGTGATGGTGCAGGACCGTTTCCAAATTATCGGTTTTATCCCCCATAATGAGGCTGTCATGGCCTTGGTTCAAATTAATTTTGGTCGGGAGGTTGCTCTCACTGTCACCGTTGCTTTAGTGTTGCATCTTTTGCTAGCTCGATTCACCCCTTTTAAATATATATTTTTATCAGGTCACCAGGTTCTTTTTATGGGGGCGGTCATTGTAGCTGTGCTGCAACCTACGTATTTAGGTTCTTGGCAATTTCTGATCGGTGGGGGCGTGCTAGCTTTATCTATGACATTTGCGCCTGCCTTAATTCAACCTTATGTAAGGAGTGTGACAGGAGATAATAGCATAGCTATCGGTCACTTTAATAGTGTTGGTTATTTTCTCTCCGGTGCGCTTAGTAAGGCTCTATTTAAGAAACGGGAGCAAAGCTATCAGTTTCCAGCCTTTTTGAGAAGGTTTGAGCCCTTGATGCAGGATCATATTCTAGTGATATGTTTATTTTCCTTTGTTCTCTTCTTTGGGGCGGCCTTATTTTCTTTTCAAGAAGGGATGACTAGTTTGTTTGGAAATCAGCCATTCTTTGTGTACGCTATGATCCAATCACTGTGGTTTACTGCGGGTATGTACAGTATTATTAATGGAGTACGAATGATGGTGTCAGAAATTGTACCTGCTTTTGAGGGGATTTCACGTAAATGGATTAAGGGCTCTATTCCAGCTATAGATGCCCCTGTGCTTTTTCCTTATGCTCCCCTTGCTGCGATTGTTGGATTTTTGTTAAGCTTTGGCGCGGGAATATTGGCCATGCTTGTTATGGTTCAAATTCAATATACAATTATTATTCCTGGGGTGATTCCTCATTTCTTCTCTGGAGGAGCTGCGGGTGTGATTGCCTATCGGTTAAGGGGGATTCGAGCATTGCTTGTGATTGGTCCGATTCATGGACTACTTATTTCTCTGCTCCCGTTGCTTTTATTACCGTTCTTAACAGAGTTGGGTTATACACGGACGACCTTTGGGGATTCAGACCTCCAGCTCATTGGCATCTTACTTGGATGGTTGCTTCAATAATTGAATAATTTTTTTTAGAAGACCAAATCTCTGCCTATTTAAACGGCAGAGATTTGGTCTTCTTTTTGTAAACGCATACAAGTATGCTTTGTTTATAAAGACAAGGGGGTAAGAATGATGAAAAAACATTGGATGCTTGCAGGTGGACTTGTTGGATTACTTGCATTAGGAGCTTGTTCACAAGGTGACGAATCAGGTGGCACCTTAACGGTATATGTAGGGTTTCAAGAAGATCACGCGGTAGCAGCTATCGATAAATTTACAGAAGAAACTGGTATTGATGTCAATATGGTTCGTATGTCTGCTGGAGAAATTCTAGCTAAAATTCGAGCGGAGAAAAATAATCCTCAAGCTGATATTTGGTATGGAGGACCCGCAGATACATTCGTTGCCGCTCAAAAGGAAGGCTTACTTCATGCCTATCAATCACCTGAAGCGGACGTGATTCCAGATGAATATAAGGATAGTGAAGGATATTGGTCAGGTGTTTATGTTGGTGTCATTGGCTTTGCAACAAACCAAAATTTCTTAGATGATAACGGACTAGAAGCCCCGACAAGCTGGGATGATTTGCTTGATCCGGCTTATCAAAATGAACTAGTTATGGCACATCCGAGCTCTTCTGGGACAGCCTATACGGCGTTGTATTCCATTTTAGAATCTAAAGGTGGAGACGATCCAGGTTTTGATTATTTAGAACAGCTTCATCCGCAAATTCAACAATACACAACAAGTGGATCCGCACCTGGTCGTATGGTTGGGCTAAATGAAGCAGGGGCAGGCATTCTATTTGCACACGATATTATTAAATATCAAGAAGAGGGATTTGAAGACATTGTGCTTTCTTTCCCAGAAGAAGGGACAGGCTTTGAAATTGGTTCATCTGCCATTATTGAAGGGTCTAAAAATGAAGAACTGGCAGAGCAATTCATCGACTGGTCTGTATCACCAAGTGCCCAGGAAGTTGGACAAACAACAAGTAACTATCAGAACTTAACCCATCCAGATGCAGAAGAACCAGAGGAAGCCGTTAAGCTTGATGAGTTAACACTTGTAGATTCAGATCCTCTTGAAGCTGGTGATAGACGTCAAGATATCATTGATCGATTTGAACGTGACATTATTAATTAAGATAGAAGGGTGGGATTTAGGTGAAAGCCAAAGTACAAGACTTATTTAAACAGCCATTAAGGCTTATCCTAATTGTTCTAATTATGGCCTGCCTGATTGTTTTTATTGCCTATCCGCTCGTTCAGATATTCTTAGCGAGCTTCATTTCCAATCAAGAACTTTCATTTGAGGGCTATAAACGTGTTTTATCGGGGGGGCAGCTATCAAGCTCCCTCATCAATTCCATTTTATTAGCTAGTATTGTATCTGTATTATCCACAGCGATTGCCTATTTCTTCGCTTATGTTTTTGCTTATGTCAAGATTCCATTCAAAATGGTGTTTAATGGGATTGCTATTTTACCTATTATCTCACCACCATTCGTGATTGCTTTATCAGCTATTTTATTGTTTGGTCGTAATGGATTTATTTCAAGCTCACTATTAGGCATTGAGAATGCAAACATTTATGGTCTTCATGGGTTGATTTTAGTGCAGACGCTTACGTTCTTTCCAGTAGCCTTTCTTGTGTTATCGGGATTGCTTCGATCTATCAGTCCAGCACTTGAAGAAGCGAGTGATAATCTGGGTTCAACCAAATGGCAGACCTTTGCACGAGTCACCTTACCGCTATCTCTACCTGGTATCGGAAATGCATTTCTACTTGTATTCATCCAGTCCATGGCTGATTTCGGTAACCCTATGACAATCGGGGGAGACTATAACACGGTAGCAAGAGAAATCTATCTTCAAGCTGTAGGAAGCTATAATATGCAATCAGGTGCAGCGCTTGCTATGCTCTTGCTCTCTGTTACGGTCATTCTCTATGCGATTCAGAAATTCTGGTTAGGTAAGAAAAACTATGTCACCGTTACAGGGAAACCAACATCGGCTAGAAGACTTGTTTCTGATGGACCGTTTCGTTTAGCTGTCATTACGATTTGTTACGCGATTTCCGCAACAGTAGCACTCTTTTATATTCTTGTACCCATTGGCTCTTTCATTCAACTTTGGGGAGTGAACAATAGCTTTACGTTAGATCATTATCAATACGTATTCTCTATAGGTCAGAAGGCAGTGATTGATACATTTAAATTATCCGCCATCGCTACCCCTATCGGAGGTTTGTTCGCTATGGTTCTTGCGTATTTAATTGTACGCCAGAGATTTGCCGGTAAGCGAGTGATGGAAGGGTTAAGCATGATGTCCATTGCCATTCCTGGGACGGTTATAGGGATTTCGTATATTCTAGCCTTTAACCAAGCTCCTTTAGCTATTACAGGAACAGCATTAATCATCATAGCAGCCTTTATCGTTCGTGCCATGCCTGTTGGAATTCGCTCAGGTGTCACCTCGCTTCAACAAATTGATCCATCCATTGAAGAGGCAGCGACAAACTTAGGGGCAAGCGGCTCTAAAACGTTTTTTACGATCGTTCTTCCGCTTATTCGTCCAGCATTCTTTAGCTCACTCGTCTACACATTTGTAAAAAGTATGACAGCGATGAGCGCCGTTATCTTCTTGATTTCAGCAAAATATAACTTAATCACGGCTTCCATTTTAGCCCAAGTTGAATCAGGTAGAATTGGTGTAGCCAGTGCCTATTGTACATTATTAATTATTTTGATGATTATTGCGATGCTCATCCTTAACGTGTTAACCAATCTCTTTACGAAACGGTGGACTTTCCCACGTAAAGGAAAGAAAGACCAAGTGAAGGAAGTTGCAGCGCAGGATAGTATATCCCTTTAAGGAGGAAGAAGAGATGGCTAAGTCCGTTAAACTAGAAAATGTTACAAAAACCTTTACTGATGATCAAAGAAAGTCTACTCATGCAGTTGATCATATTAATCTTCATATTAAAGAAGGACAATTCACAACCCTTCTTGGGCCATCAGGCTGCGGCAAAACAACCACGTTACGTATGATTGCAGGCTTTGAGGATTTGTCTGAGGGAAATATCTTCTTTGGGGATGAAAATGTAAAGCAAATTCCCGCTAATAAACGAGATTGTACAATGGTCTTTCAATCCTATGCCTTATTCCCGCATATGACGGTTTATGATAATATTTGTTATGGCTTAAGATTAAAAAAGCTTTCGAAGCAAGAAATAGATAAAAGAGTCACGCCTATTATGGATATAATGAATCTCCATGTTAATGCTAACCGTATGCCTAATCAATTATCTGGTGGACAGCAGCAACGGGTGGCACTAGCAAGAGCGTTGGTCATGGAACCAGGAGTATTACTATTTGATGAGCCGTTATCAAATTTAGATGCAAAACTACGAATTACGATGAGAGATGAAATACGTCGAATTCAAAAAAAGCTTGGTATTACGGCTGTATATGTTACACACGATCAAAGTGAAGCAATGAGTTTAAGTGATCAAATTGTTGTCATGAACGCGGGTAAGATTGAACAGGTAGGAACCCCAATGGAAATCTATCAACAACCAACATCTAAGTTTGTATCCGATTTTATTGGAACAGCGAATTTCTTAGATGGAAAGGTAGAGAGCCAATCGGATGACATGCTAACCGTTCAAACCAAGGATACAAAATTGGATGTTTATCAGGATAATGCTCTTTCATTTAGAGAAGGACAACCCGTCTCTATTGTTGTTCGTCCTGAAGCCATTATCATTGATGAACAGGGCACAGAAAAAGCAAAAGTGACAAAGAGTGTATTTATGGGTCATATTCAAGAGTATGAGGTTGAATATGGTGGAGTCTCACTATACGCGATTGTAGCTGATCCTGGTGGAAAGAAAACATATTCAGCAGGAGATGAGGTCTCGGTCCGCTTTTCTCAGCAGTCCTTGCATGTTGTACCTGCTTCCTAAAAGAGAGAGGAGGATATTGTGAGAGGAAAAGTCTGTATTTATGTGCTAATCATTCTTATTTTATCCTCTTGTCAGGTGCAAGAGTCAAAAGATGTTCTCTACATCTATGCCGGGATGGATGATGCCCATGCAATAAAGGCATTTGAACAATTCGAGCGGGATACGGGAATTCAGGTTGTGTTTAAACGACTCAGTAATGGAAAAATCCTTCAGCTATTGGAAGAAGGAGAAACAAAGATTGATGTTTGGTATGGTGGTCCTTCAGTATTATTTGAAGAAGCGAAGCGTGAAGGGCTACTCATGCCATATCGTTCAGAAAAAAGGAAAGACATTGATCCCTTATACTATGATGCGGATGGAAACTGGACGGGAGTTTATGTTAGTGTATTAGCCCTTGTTGCGAATCGCCAATGGCATCTAGAACAAGGAGTAGAGTTGCCCAAAAGATGGACAGATTTACAACGTGTAGAGTATAAAGGTTGGCTCACTCTTCCTGATCCTCGAATTACAGGTACGGGCTATTTAACGTTAACGATGCTACACCAATTGTATGGAGAGTCACGGACACGTTCAGTTGTGGAGAACATTGACACAAATGTCTCTGACTACGCATCAACGGGTATTTCACCTGGTAGAGTTATTGGATCAAAAAAAGGTGCAGCGACCATTATGTTCGCTCATGATGCCATGCGTTTAAAGCATGAGGGCTATAACGAATTAGTGATTATTTACCCAACAGAACCAACAATGTATGAAGTCGGAGCGGTGGCCATCAGTCAGACAACGAAGAATCCTGAGCAAGCTAAACTGTTTGTGGACTGGGCGTTATCTATAGAGGCTCAAGAAATAGGCAAGCGGGTTGGAAGCTATCAGTATTTAACCAATCATTCAGCCATTCAGCCTGAACAAGCCATTGATCCAGCGGATTTATTAGTCATTGATCCTGATCACGCCCAATCAAGCACCGAAAGACAAAATTGGATTAGTCAGTTTCAAGAATGGACGAAGGTAGATAATTAGGGGGCTAGGATGGAAGCGTATAAATCATTTATAGAGAAAACTCTAAACGAAGCAAAGCAATTAATTGATGAAAGAATTCAAGAGTTTACAGTAGAAACGAAAGCCAATGCAAATGATTTAGTAACAAACGTCGATCGTTTAGTCGAAGCCTACTTTGTGAATCAAATCCAGTTAAACTTTCCGAAAGACCATATTATCGGAGAGGAAGGAATGGCATCCCCGCCTAAGGACCTTTCAGGAACTGTTTGGATTATTGATCCGATCGATGGCACCATGAATTTTGTGCATCAACAAAAGCATTTCGCCATTTCAATAGGAGTTTTGGTTGATGGAAAGCCAGTGTTAGGCTATGTTTTAGACGTACATGAAAATGACCTTTACTCTGCTGAAGCAGGAAAAGGGGCCAGGTTAAATGGCACGTTGCTTAAAAAGAAACAGAGCACTCCTTTAAATGAGGCAGTTATCGCTTTTGATCATAGCTTTTTTGACCTTCAACCTTCCATAAATGATATACGCTCTAAAGTTCGAGGGATTCGTATGATGGGTGTTGGAGCTATAGAGCTAGCCTATGTCGCTGCTGGTAAACTCGATGGATTTGTAACGGCAAAGATTAACCCTTGGGATTATGCAGGAGCAGCCGTCTTAGTGCAGGAGACAGATGTAGAGCTTACTCAATTATCAGGCGAACCATTAAATTATGTAAATCAAAGTGATTTGTGGTGTGGCAATGTTCAAAATAAAGAACAACTTTGGAAAAAGACCTCGTTATAGTGGTCTTTTTCTATTACATACAATCCCCTCTTCCTTAGAAGTGTTATTTCTCAACAAATTCTTGCAATCTCCCCGCCCACCCGCTAGAATAGTATCCATTGATTAAATTATTTGAATGTTTGATATTTTAACATTTATTTTACAGAAGTGAAGGGTGCCGGGACAACATGATGAACAGAATGCTACAGCGTACGTTAACTGTGATTGAGAGGCTTGGGAATTTGCTTCCTCAGCCAATTACAATTTTTTTACTTTTGATCGGGGTATTGGTTGCTACTTCTACTGTTCTACAGTTGCTTGGGGTAACAGTAATAAATCCGGGCACGGGTGAGGAAACAGAGATTCAAAGCTTATTAAGTGGTGAGGGTGTTAATTTTATAACGAGCTCACTTGTTAGTAACTTCACGGGGTTTGCACCACTTGGTGTGGTGCTTGTGATGATGCTTGGGATTGGACTTGCTGAGCGAGTCGGGCTTTTGACGGCTTTGATTAAAAAGCTTATGATGTCTGCACCCGTTTGGTTGATCCCGTATGCGGTCTTTTTCACAGGGAACTTTGCTGTAGTTGGTACGGACTCGGCGTTTTTGATTGTGCCACCGCTGGCTGGAATTATTTATTATTCACTAGGTAAACACCCGGTAGCTGGAGTGATTACTGGTTTTGTTGGTGTAGCGAGTGGTTACGCGACGGGTGTTGTGATTACGGCGAATGAGCCTTTACTCGCAGGGATTACGAATGAGGCCATGGGTGTGATTGGCCTTGAAGGAACCGTTTCAGCTATAAGTAACTATTACTTCATGGTGGCGGGAGTTTTTCTATGTACATTGATTGGTGGAACGATTACTCGTAAGTTAACAGAGCCAAGGCTTGGGGAATTTACGGGAGAAGTGGACGAATCTACGGAGCCAGTGACAAAAGAGGAAACGGCTGCGTTAAAAGCAACAGGTATTGTAGGCCTAGTGTATGTGGCGGTGATAGCCGTTGGTGTATTTATACCAAATAGTTTCCTTTTGAATGAAGAGGGAGGACTAATTCCTTCACCACTATTAAATGGAATTGTCGTCTATCTATTAGTATTATTTGCGTTACTAGGTTTGACCTATGGGTATAAAATGGGCAAAATTAGCGGAATGAAAGATATTGCAGCATACATGGGTGAAGCGATAGGTAGTATGCGTAATTTTATTGTATTGGTTTTCTTCATCAGCCAATTCACCGCATTATTTGCATGGTCAGGCATTGGCTTATGGGTATCTGTAAATGGAACGGAATTTCTAGAGGCGATGAATTTTACAGGTATTGGACTGATTATTGGATTTATTCTGATGACGTCCATGTTAAATTTAATTATTACGAGTGGCTCCGGACAATGGGCAATCTTTGCACCCATCTTTATCCCGATGTTTATCCAGCTAGGGTATGACCCCGCCTTTGCGCAAATGGCATACCGTGTAGGAGATTCTTCGACAAGTATGATTACACCTCTTTCGCCTTATATACTAATCACATTAGAGTTTGTGCGAAAGTATCAAAAGGACGCAGGACTAGGATCGCTAATTTCTTATACACTTCCTTATAGTATCTGTCTACTAGTAGGAATGACGACACTCATCATCATTTTCTACCTATTCGGCATCCCAGTAGGACCAGACGGAGGAGTGTTTTTAGATTAATTTTTTCTTGGTTCAACGTATTAAGCGTACGAAATGGGAAGGACGACACCTCCGGGAATTACAGGATGATATTGAATTTTTATATCAACAAAACTTAGCTTTCATTTTGTTAAATGTCATTTGTTTGATCAGATCATTAGCGGAAGGAGAACCCGTAGACTCCTGCGGAACAGAACGTGTCTGAAGACATCGAAGGGGTGGTTTTCCACTTCGAGGGCTGAGGCCGTTCCCGCGGAAAGCGTAGGGTTCTCCTGTAGCGGCGCCATTCAGCTATGGCCTCGATATAAAGGTCCATTTTGCATATCTCCCACGCATAAAGGCAAGACTCTCTTGTATAAGCAGAGTGTTAAAGGTCAGAAAAACGGGTATAGTACACTAACTGGCCAGTCTATCACCTAAACAGCGATGGAGGGTTTGACATATGTTTAAACGCATACTGGTAGCAACGGACGGATCAAAGCATGCAAAACGAGGATTAATAAAGGCTGTAGATATGATACAGCCATATAAATCCGAGGTTCACATTGACTTGGTGTACTGTGTCGATGTGCGAGGACATTCAGAAGTCTTTCTATACAGTGACAATGCAGAGGCGGATGCACTAGCAAAAAAAATGCTTGCAGAGAGTTTAGAGTTTTTGGAGGCGCAGGGTGTGTCGGCAGGTAGCTTCTATTTAAGAGGCGAGCCAGCTCGTATGGTGATGCTTCATCTAAAGGACCATGAATACGATTGCTTAGTTGTCGGAAGTCGTGGGCGTAATGAGCTACAAACCTTAGTGCTTGGAAGTGTCAGCCATAAGCTAGCTAAGCATGCCAAGATTCCTGTACTGATTGTTCGATAATATAAAAAGTAGAACCTTTTTGGAGAGGGTTCTGCTTTTTTTGCTTACATTTCACGTAATAGACAGAGTTAGATGGATATTATCACCATAACTATGCAATAATTGATATCATGTATTGAAGTCGGCAAGAAAAGGTGTGATTGAATGGATAGGCTAACTTTACGTGCGGTTGTTCCAACTTCGGCTGTCCTACTTTTAGCAACAGGCTGTAACACGGACAAGCCTGCTGAGCAAGCAGAATGGGAGCATGAATATGTAGAGCATTTGACGCAGGTGGAAGAAGAGCTGGCACAAACGCAGGATGCTGTAATCCGTCTTTTTAATGGGTTAATGGAGGATGGCCATTACGTTAATTCCTTATTGCATATAGAAGAAAAGCAGGACCAGTTGGATGAATCCATGACGGCTTTTATAGATCGTACAACGGAGGATGGAGTACCAGAAGCATATCTGGAGCTCCATATCCAACTCCTCTATTTAAAGAGTAACCATGAAGAGATTGTAACGGTGGGCGAGCAATCTTTAGCAGATGATGAATTGTTAGAGCGTGTCGATGATTTTGCTCAAACCATCGAAAAATATGATCAACAGCTAGAGGAATATCAGGAAAAAGTAGAAGAGAATGATCGGTCCACGAACTTATCCCCTTACCGTGAGCTACTTCATGATAAGGATTATTCCGTTCGCGATCTAAAGGCTGTACTTGTAGGTATGCAAATTGATGGTTATGTGGGACTTTTTCATGAGCACATGGAACAGTTTATGGAGGAAGAAATATGGTTGGAAGAATATAAAAATATAATAGAAGAAACTGGACTGTCAGAGATAAGTGAAGAGGAGCGGCAGGATATATTAGAAGCTGTGGATCAACAACGTGCGATTGTCCAAGCTTTTCTTAATCAACCCTATCCAAATGAGGCTGAAGACCTTTACGATTTTCTCTATGAGGAAGCACAGGAATTCCTTGATTTAAATCTTCTTTTATATAGCAGCGTGGATGCAGGCAATGAATTGCTTGCACAGGACACCGTTGAGAGACTAAACCAACTGGCACAGGAAATAGAAACAAAAAAAGAGGAAAAAGAACAAATCATTGAAGAGATCAAGCAGAGGGCTGTCTAGGATATTGAGAAAATCTAGCATTGTTGTTTATGGAAAATAATGCTACAATCTTATTTTATATAAGAAGAAAGAAAGAACGGTGATTCCTTGCAAGAGAAAACTAAGATGCTCCTCACAACTGCTCTGCTTCTTGGAGTCATTGGGCTCATTTTTTATTCAACTTCTCAGCCTTACTCACATCAGGATTTGCGACCAACATTAAATAAATTACCGATTCATTGGCTAGAGAACACCTTTCTTAGCAGGATCTCCTTTACCTATGGAGGGTACGAACGAAGCATCGAGGCAAGTGGGGTAGCAGGGTTTCTGGAGTTTTTTATCCGTAAAGCCTCCCATCTCACTGTGTTTGCAGCGATTGGTTTTCTTGCTACACGATTGCTTGCTTTTTTTGTGTCAGTTCGTTGGGCTGCACTTATTACACTGATTACGGTATTTACCTATGCATGCATTGATGAGTTAAGACAATATTTCAGTGAGGATCGCCAAGGATTAATTGGAGATGTCATTATCGATACTGTTGGCGGAGCTATTGGAATTCTATTTATGGTAGGATGGCTAAGCTGGAGAAGTAATCGTAGAAAAAAGCGTATAAGAAATAACAACAGACGCAGTGCCTCTTGAGGAGGAGCTGTGTTTTTTTGATTCCTATGAATAGGTGGATTAAGATGGAACAAATAGGGAATCGATTATCAGCGGATAGTGAGAAAAGAGGAGATATATGACTATACATAAACAGTTGATTGGATTAAGCTTGCTTGTTTTAGTAGGATGTCAAAGCATTAGTGAGACACCAGTGGATCAATCCACTAGTACGGATACATTCGATCCATTTGTGAGTGTTCAAGACTATACAGGAGAAGGCTATACGTTAGATGGTGGTAAGGAAACGCAGCCGATTGCGGATGAGAATTTGAAGAAGATCGAAGAAACGGTGAAAAGGTTCTTTGTAGAGGAATATAAGACAGAAGTTATTGTTCATAACGTCGTTGGAGCATTGAATGCAGCCACGGTGTTTGTTGAATCGGTTGGGGAGCCTCATTTTTATACGTATGCGGTGGTGCCGATTGATGTGGAACATCTTAAGGTGCAAAGTGAAGAAGTTTATTCACAAAATGATACAGTTGAGAATGCGATAAGGACGGGTATATATGGAATGGCTTATGACAAAGAATTTACTGAGCTGAATGACTTTATCCAGGAGGTAGCCCCTGAGTTAGGTGTTGCAGGCATCACTGAAGAAGCTTTAGCAAATGTGAAAGGAAATGGGTATAGCACATCATTTATGTACACCTCAATGGGAGATTTTGCTTTAGAAGGACTCAATGAAAAGTATCTAGAGAATCCTTCATTTAAAGCATCAGAATGGATAAGCTTCCTAGAAGAAAATAAAGTAAATTCTGAGGGGGTTTTAATCACTATTCAACTATTTATGGAAGATGAAACTGCTAAACCCAATGAAGATGCTTTGGAGTCAATCGTTACATATATCGAGCAGAGTGATGATCTCCCAGTTGGATTATATAGTGTGTATATAAATGATAATAAGATAAACAAGCGCACAGCTAATGGAAATGATGAACATCAAATAAAACGAGCGCATCCTTACGACATTAGAAAAGAGTAATACCCCATCCTTCTTAATCTAAGAAATGAGGAGTGATATGCTAATACGGAAAAGGGCAATTGTCATTTGTTTAATAACGCTTTTACTCCTTTTAGGAGGTTGCTTTCAATTGACTAATCCATCAACAAAGCAGCCATCTAGAGCAGAGGCTTTAGATCCTTTTGTACCTGTTCAATATTATTCAGGAGAAGGTTATACGTTAGATGGTGGGGAGGTAACACAGCCAATTGCGGACGAGAATCTGCCAGAAATAGAGGAGGTAGAGAAGAGGTTTTTCAAAGATAAATATAAAACAGATGTCATTGTACATAATGTTGTAGGTGCCAATAATGCGGCAACGCTTTATGTTGAAGCGGTAGGAGAAGTCTCTTTTAACACTTTTGCAATTATACCTAAGGATATCACAAAGGAAGAAGTAGTTGCTGATCAGATTTGGGTAGAGGAAGATCAGGTAGAGCAAGCTATAAGTGGAGGTATTAACAGCTTAATATATGAGGAAGAAATATCGAACTTACATACATTCATCCAAGAATTTGCGGAAAGAAATAACTTAGTAGGTTTTAATGAGAAGGCTTTAGAGAATGTAAGAGGAACAGGTTTTAGTACCCTATGGTTAAGTTACTGTGTGTATAAAGTATGGAGGTCTTTAGGCTCACAAATCTACTTTTAGGGTTTCATTTGGAGAAACATGGGTAAGTAAATATTACATTTGTTGTATATACTTCCTCAATGCGACTTATTATGATGGAATATAGAGGAAACATCAGAATCTTCATCCAAGAAACGAGGAGAGCCATGAACATTCTTAGAAGGTTAACTACAGCAATATCAATACTAACTATCACATTACTTTTAGGAGGATGTTTTAATTTGACTACTAATCCATCAACAGATGATCACGAAGAAAATCCGCCAGCTAATGGTGAGGGAGAAAATCCACCGGACAATCAGCCTTCAGGTGCTAATGATTCTGATCCTTACATACCGATTCAAGAATATACTGGAGAAGGCTATGAGTTAGATGGCGGCGAGCTAACACAACCCATAGCGAATGAAAACCTGCCTGAGATTGAGGAGGCAGTGAAGAAATTTTTTATTGATGAATACAAGACAGAAGTGATTGTCCATAACGTGGTTGGTGCACGTGAAGCAGCTACAGTATTTGTTGAATCAGTCGGGGAGCCCCATTTTTATTCATTCGCAGTGGTACCAATTGACTTAGCAAATGAAAATGTTTTACTAGAAGAAGTTTTCTCTGAAAATGGTCAGGTGGAAATGGCTATCGTAACAGGTGTTTACGCCATGATTTATAAAGAAGAAATGAAAAATATTGATGATTACTTAAGTGATATCGCCATAGAGTATCCGGTTACAGGAATGTCAGTGGAAGCTATAGAGAATGTAGGGGGTTCAGGCTTTGCTACAGAGTATTATTACTTATCAGGACTTGAGAAAGCTTTTGATGGAATAGTTGAAAAGTATAAAGAAAATCCCGAAAGAAGTCGTGATGAGTGGGAAGAATTATATCCTAAGGATGAGTTAGATCCAGAGAATATATTTTTCACGATAAGGCTTCATATGGATCAAGAAAATGTAGATGTGGATGAGGAGCTATTTGAAAAATTGGAGAAAGATATTGAGTCCATAGATAATGTACCTCCTGGACGATATAGTATCTTTCTATACGATAATAATATTGATCCAAGAAATCTACAAGGTAGCAGAACAAATGTTATGGAACGTGCGGTCCCCAATGAAATTATAAAACCATAATGATAATGGTTTGAATATTATATTTCAAGTTGTCTAGGAGTGATATGATGAATCCCCCCGTAGAAGAATCTCTTGACACAAATTTGGTAGAATTGGCTGGATATCATGCTTATAGAAATTATCAAATAAACTCCATAATTAATGCTAATGATAATATGTTTCGTGTAGTTAACACTATATACGATCATCCTACTGGGCTGGATGCTCTTACGGTTGAATCTTTAGAAACTGGTGAGTTTACTGTAGTTTATGTTGGTACAGCCACTGAAACAAGCACAGGCGAATTCTCCTCTGCAGACATTGTCACAGATATGATGCTGGTCAGTGATCTTGACGTACCCCAGCTTGAGGCAGCAGAAGCTTATTATAGAGAGATGGATCAAAAATATGGCGTTGATTCAGTTGCGGGTAATTCCTTAGGGGGAGCACTTGCTAATAACGTAGCCGTCCAACATGAAGATGTTCGCTCTGTTACTTTAAATCCCGCTCTCCTTCCTTTTAATGGGGTCATGGACCCGAATAAAGTTTACGATAATATCACAAATTATTTTAGTGAATATGATGCTTTAACTAAGGGACTTTCTTCAATAGGTATGTCCGAGCAGATACCAGGTCAGGTCTATAATATTAATAACGGAATCCCTTTATTGAATGCGATAGGTAGTAACCACACTGGGTATGTCAATCGTGCTGATGGTGGTCAATTCTATGAAATTGGTACGAAAGGCGAGCCTGGTTATGGTCAAATACATATTGCTGCTCACGAGCACATCGTCACAAGTATTTGGACAGGTCTACCATTACACGGTGGTTCCACGGATCGCATATTAATTAATCAGGAGTCCTTAGAAACATTAGCTAGTTCGTTAAACGGATATGTAAAAGAACGACTTGTTCTATCTCATGAATATATGGAGAATGCTTTAGCAATTATTCAACATGAACGAGATACGAGAGCCGAGCGCGAGCGGAAACTGAAAGAACAGTTCTTTGAACGAATGGAGACCTTTCAACAAATGCATTTAACGATGACATCAGGTGCTCATACGATTTTAAGTACAACTGTTCAAAATGCATTAGATATTGCAGGTCGAATGGGTGGGCCCATTGGTACGTTGATCTCAATTTTAAATTCACCTCCTGCCAAATTAGTAGATCATTTATTTTTGCCTAACATTGATTTATTTGAACGTTATACAGAAATAAGTGATAGAATTTTTGAAGCCTTAGAACAGGCTGGGGAATTCCAACTAGAACTTCAAAACCTAACGGATAATGCACTGACAGAACTTTTTAGTCCGGTTACAGGAAATTTCTCAGATGCGGTTGTGGATGAGTTATATGAACATTATGTTATTGTAAATCAAAATTATGCTCATGTGACGGCACATCTAGGTGCACATGCTCTGAATGTATCAACTGTTGGGTGTCAGTTTACCGATAATGATGAGGCGGTTGCAAGTACTATAAGTGGGCAAGGGGTAGGTAGTTCAAATCATACCTTTGCGAGAACTGATTTCTCTCTGAATGATTCGGAATATCTTGAAAATGCACTTAATTTAAAACAACTGCATGTAGACGTTAAATTTCAAGCCTTAAAAACTCTTGGCGTAGCTAGATTAACAAAACCTTTGTCATTAATACTAGTTAAAATATTTGCTGTAGAAGGTGCTATTTTTTTATTAAAAGAGAGTGTAAGAAATATAGCCTCTCGCATTAGAACGGCCGCCTCAACTTTACCTTTTTCAGATATTGATCAATTGAATCTATATGAAGTACTTGTTAAAACACCGGTTGAGTCTATTATTAATGTGTTAGACGATCTGGAAAGTTTTGTACGGGGACTACGCACGGTCATGTCAGGATTGATCAGTGGTCTGCCAACGGTTTTTGACGAGTTCAAACCTTATATCGACACAGCCATCTTTAATGATAGTTCCTATCTAAACGTTCAGCTGTACACAACGTCTGCCGCTGCGCTTAATGCCAATATGAAACTATTATTTAATGATGTAAATTACCAACTAACAGACCAACAGGGAAATGCGATAGTCAAACTGCACAGTGAGTCAGTAAAGTTTACAGATAACATGAATGTCTTGGATGAACAGGTTCAAAGAGGGACGGTGATTTAAGAGAAGTTTTTAGGAAAAGTATAGAGATTGATCAGAACCTTTGGGAAATGATTCTCAGGGTTTTTTTTATGTGTAAAAATTGTAAAAATACATTACTTGATAACCGATATAAAAAAGTGACAATTGTTTTAATAAATTTGAATAATGTGTGATAATGTTGAAATTAATAGAATTTTATTTAAAAATTTGATGGTTTATATTAGATTTTGTAGTATAATCGAACTGGTAGTTTAGCATGATTGCTACCCTATTATACTTGAAAAGGAGTTTGGTATGAAGAAAAAAGTAAGCATTATTGTGGTTCTGCTTCTTCTGTTCAATCTTTTGTCGCCATATGCTGCATACGCTGCAGAAAAAGTCGAAATCGAAGAGGATACATACGAGCTTGAGGATGTAAATGCTTGTTTAGTAGACCTTCTTGATAGAGAAGAGCTAGGTGAAGAAGATCTATTGGATTTTCACCCTGATCAATTACAGCTTAATGAAGAGGAAGAAGTAATCTTTGAAGATTGCTTGGCGCTTCTTTCATTAGATGAGCAAGAAGCTGTAACGGAAGAGGGGTCAGAGGAGCCTGCGACTGAAGAAGGAACAGAAGAAGCTGTGACTGAAGAGGAAGCAGAAGAGCCTGCAACCGAAGAGGGAACTGAAGAAGCTGTAACTGAAGAGGAAGCAGAAGAGCCTGCAACCGAAGAAGGAACAGAGGAAGCTGTGACTGAAGAGGAAGCAGAAGAGCCTGCAACTGACGAAGGAACAGAAGAAACTGTGACTGAAGAGGAAGCAGAAGAGTCTGCATCTGAAGAAGGAACAGAAGAAGCGGTAACGGAAGATGAAGAAGATTCGATGATTATGTTCTCTATGAAAGCTGAGAGCACTCCAGTGACTAAGTCAACGAGTAGATTGGGTCATCTTTACAGTAGTACTAAGGTGTATCGTAATCTAGGAGACACTAATACTCTTAATGCCTCGCAATTAACTCATGCCGTTTATTATATTAAGCAAGAAGCACAATATAATGGCAGCACGTATTACCTACTTAGTACAAGTCCAAGTGCCACGAACGGTGTCGTAGGTTGGGCGTTAGCTTCACAACTAACTACCTATGCTCATACAGTGGTAGATAGACAAGGTAAAACATTCCAAGTAAAGGGTACAAGCAATGCTTATACAAAAGCTTGGGGTGGAAATAAAGACATAGTTTATAACCTAGCAAATGAAAAGGGTAAAACGTTCCAGGTTCACCTTACTGAAAAAGTTGGGAATGACATTTGGTATCGTGGAACTCTTAATAACCGTACAGTCTGGATTCATAGTTCCCATGTTGAGTCAGTCGGTAAAGCTACCAGCAGACTGGGGCATTTGTACAGTAGTACGAAAGTGTATCCTAATTTAGGAGATAACAAGACTTTAAATTCATCTCAATTAACTCATGCCGTTTATTATATTAAGAGAGAGACACAATATAATGGCAGCACATATTACTTACTTAGTACAAGTCCAAGTGCAACTACTGGTACAGTAGGTTGGGCGAGAGCATCAGAATTAACAACTCATGCTCATACTGTAGTAGATAAACAGAGCAAAAGCTTTCAAGTTAAAGGTTCAGGTAGTGCCTACACTAAAGCCTGGGGCGGGAATAAAGATTTAGTTTATAACCTTGCAAATGAAAAGGGCAAGACGTTCCAAGTTCATTTAACTGAGAAGGTTGGTAACAATACTTGGTATCGTGGAACATTAAATAATCGCACAGTTTGGATTCATAGCTCACATGTAGAAACGACTGGGAAAGCAACAAGTAGATTAGGTCACTTATACAGCAGTACAAAGGTATATCGTAACTTAGGTGATTCAGCTACATTAAATGCATCTCAATTAACTCATGCTGTTTACTATATTAAGCGTGAAGCTCAATATAACGGCAGTACGTACTATCTCCTTAGCACAAGCCCAAGTGCAACGAATGGTGTTGTTGGATGGGCAAGAGCTTCCGAGCTTACAACTCATGCTCATACAGTGGTAGATAAAAATAGTAAGAATTTCATTGTAAGTGGTTCTGGAAGTGCTTATACAAAGGCTTGGGGTGGAAATAAGGACCTCGTTTATAATCTTTCAAATGAAAGAGGAAAGACGTTCCAAGTTCACTTAACTGAAAAAGTTGGTAACAATACTTGGTACCGTGGAACATTAAATAATCGTACGGTCTGGATTCATTCAAGTCACGTAACAACCAATCAGACTACTCGCACGAATTACGACATTACTCTTGATCGCGCTGCTACCTTGCAACAGGGAGCAAACGCACAAACGGATCGTTATACTCAATATGTGCATAAAGACTATGTACGTCGAAGCGGCAGCAACTATTTTGTCAATGCTACTTCATTAAATGTTCGTAGTGGTCCAGGCACAAATTATGCAGTAGTCGATACGTTAAGAAACGGACAGAGACTTTCTATTCGTCGTCAAACGGGTGATTGGTATCAGTTATTCTGGGTAGATGCAAATAAGTCAGATATTATTTACAACATGAACCCAAATAACTTTATTAATGATCGTGTTCAGCAGTTCCAGTTCCTTGATTTAGCTAAGACAAGTGGAGCGACTGCGTCAGCATTAAATAATTTCCTTCGTGGAAAAGGTACTCTTGCAGGACAAGGACAAGCCTTCATTGATGCAGGACGCACACATGGAATCAATGATGTGTATCTTCTGTCTCATGCTTTGCTTGAAACAGGACACGGCACGTCAACCTTAGCTCGTGGTGTTCAAGTAAATGGAGTGACTGTTTACAACATGTACGGAATTGGTGCAAGAGATCATTGCCCAATTGAATGTGGATCTCAATATGCTTATGACCAAGGCTGGACAACTCCATATAAATCAATTGTTGGTGGGGCAGCATTTATTGGTAATAGCTATGTTAAAGCAGGACAAAATACATTATACAAAATGCGCTGGAACCCAGAAGCATTGGTTAGAAATGGTCGTCCAACACATCAATATGCAACAGATATTGGCTGGGCATCCAAGCAAGTACACACAATGTATAACCTGTATCAAGGAATAGGCTCCTATTCATTGATTTTGGATATACCGGTATATAGATAAGAGATGAAGACAAAGGAGTAAGTTCCTTTGTCTTTTTCATTTTAATGAGTATAAAAGTCTTAGATTTAAAGTATCGTTTAATTCAATTCTTATGTTGAATTATTTATAATGAAACTAATATAGTAGCTGAATAGTGAGTTTGATTGAATGTTAACTCATCTAGCAGAATCTATTAAAAGGTTTATAGGAAATGGAGTATGAAATTTGAGATGCAACACTAGCAACACTACAAGAATCTAATTTGAAGTGGATTGCGGGGCTCAGTAGCTAAATGGAAAACTCTTTAACAGGTTAGGCGAGGTTGAGATTGGGGAAGCCATTAAGGACCAATCAAAGATCGAAACCTATGATTTCCTCTTTGATAACGTCTTTGTCGTTCATCAGTCTGCAGCTGTATTAGAAGATCGAGGAGAAGCCAGAAGCCATAATTACGTTGGTAACTAGCACCAATCGGGGCAGAGAATCTATTGGAAATACTTGTTATTAAAGGGAAGCTCAGTTAACTAAGTTCTATATTATAAAATACCTTTACTTTATCTAGAACAAAGATTCTCTAGCTGATGAGCATTCACTTTAAAAACGTTGTACAACTAACTGTAAGTAAAGATATTAAATTAAACTTCAAAATGCCTAGATCAACTCACGCCGAATGTTCATCAAAAAATGATCATTCGGCGTTTCTTTTTTATGAAGGTAATGAGCAGGTCTGACAATTTCTTAATGGTTAGCTCCAATTCTAGTTGAATTGGAGCATTTTCTGTCTTTTAGACATTTAAAGTTTGTCTTATTTTATCCTAGCTCGACACATAGAGCGCTTACAATATGTCAATTGATAAATTCGGCTTAAATTCGTTCTTTATAATGAAAAAAATGCGAGTTTTTAGTTGAGTATTTGTATTTAGTACTTTATAATGAACAAAAAAGTTCTTATTAAAGAACGACGTTCGTCATTTTCTTTTTTCGGTTATTCCTTTCTGACCCGTTATCATCGGAAGGACTCGGTTACTTTGTGGGTTTTCATAACCTTAGGCGCGTGTCGCCGTTGAAGTAATGTGAGGAGAGGTTAGATGCCTAGGGGAAACCCATCATTTTTTACAATATGTGTATATACAGTCGTTATGGGTTGTTCTTATTAAAGAACGGGTGTTTAATCTGTTTCTATCGGAGGCGTATTATGAACATATCTAAAGAATCTCATGCAGCTTCTCAAGGTAGACAAGCGAGATCAGAAATAGATTATCGCTTCTATGATTTAGTTAAACGAACAATCGATGTGTGTGGAGCAATTTTTGGAATTATAATGACACTACCGTTATGCCTTCTAATTAGTCTCTCCTATCTATTTGAAGAGAAGAAGGGACCTATTTTTTTCAAGCAGTTGCGTGTTGGGAAGAATGGAAAATTATTTTATATTTACAAATTCCGTTCTATGGCATTGAATGCGGAAGAGAGGCTCCACTCTGATAGAGAACTGTACAAAAAGTATGTTGACAATAACTATAAATTGGAACCTCATGAAGACCCTCGTGTAACGACTATGGGGGCTTTTTTACGTAAGACAAGCCTTGATGAACTACCACAATTAATTAACGTGTTAAAAGGAGAAATGAGTTTAGTTGGTCCACGACCAGTTGTTAAGGAAGAGCTTGCCGAATATCAAGATCATGTGACGACTTTTCTATCTGTGAAACCTGGTGTCACAGGTTTTTGGCAAGTTAGCGGGCGTAGTCAAGTTGTATACCCTGAACGAGTGGATGTTGAGTTGTATTATGTGGACAATCGAAGTATGGTATTAGATTTGCAGATAATATTCAGAACAGTTTGGAAAGTCTTTATTCGTAGTGGAGCTTACTGACCATATTAAAGAAATCTAATTAACGGTATATATCTTGATCAGGTTCCTTAACCTTTAGTTTAGACATCCAATTTAATAATTGGGATAGCAGATGGAGCATAAAAGCTTCAAACTCTTTCAATTTGAAAAGTGTGATAACAGCTTTAATTTCTGTGGAAAATGAATGATCCGAATGTCTAAGAATGTAGTATGGAAAATAATGGAAATTATTTTATCAACAAGGATTTGGTTTACCACCACTGGAGACATCATGAGGAACACTTATGCTTCCATCCCAATATTTTAATTTGAGGATTTATTCTCGATCATCTTAATTTTAAAGTGTTTGGCCAGTGGTATTTCTAGACACTTGAGTATTTAAAAGGTACCTCTCATGTAAAGATGTTTACATGGAAATGAAGTGTCGAAGAGCATTTGAAGGGGATGGTAGGAACATGAAAGTAGCCATAGTTCATGATTGGTTGGTCACCTATGCAGGGTCAGAGAAGGTTCTTGAGGCGCTGCTTGCTATTTACCCTGATGCCGATTTATTTAGTACTGTTAATTTCCTTGAGAAGGATCAACGGGGGTTCATCCAGGAAAAAGAAGTGAATACGACATTCATTCAGAAGCTGCCATTTTCAAAAAAACGGTTTCGGTTTTATCTGCCTCTTATGCCTTTAGCCATTGAGCAGCTTGATGTTTCTGCCTATGATGTAGTCATTTCAAGCTCTCATGCTGTGGCAAAAGGAGTCATAACAGGGCCGGATCAGCTTCACATTTCGTATGTTCACTCACCCATTCGCTATGCGTGGGATTTGCAGCATCAATATCTAAAAGAATCAAACTTGCAAAAGGGTATTAAAGGCATAGTTGCGAAATCCATTCTTCATTATATGCGTATGTGGGATTATCGCACGTCAAACAGTGTAGATCACTTCTTAGCCAATTCTACGTTTATAGGAAATCGTATTAAAAAGGTCTATCATCGCAATTCTACGGTGATCTATCCACCAGTGGATGTGTCTGCTTTTTGTTTACATGAAAAGAAAGAAGACTTTTATTTAACTGCTTCAAGAATGGTGCCTTATAAAAAAATGGATCTAATTGTTGAAGCTTTTGCGGACATGCCTGACAAAAAACTTGTGGTGATTGGTGCTGGACCCGATTTTGAAAAGGTCAAGAGCAAGGCGACAGACAATATCACGATGATGGGATATCAGGCATTTGACGTGCTACTAAATCATATGCAAAGAGCCAAAGCCTTTGTATTTGCTGCAGAGGAGGACTTTGGGATTATTCCAGTAGAAGCTCAGGCTTGTGGTACACCCGTAATCGCCTTTGGAAAAGGCGGAGCACTTGAGACGGTTGTAGGTCTTGATAAAGAGCATCCTACAGGCGTTTTCTTTGATAAGCAGGATCAGGAGTCTTTAAAACAGGCAGTTCAAACATTCGAGAGGCATTCAGCAAAATTTATTTCAGCTGACATTAGAAAACATGCGCTTAAATTTGCTCCAGAAATATTTAAGAAGGAATTTGAAGAATATGTCCTGGCAGAGTACAAAAAATTTGGTTGAGGAGTGTTGTGTTTGAATATTGTCCTATTATCAGGTGGTTCAGGAAAAAGACTATGGCCTTTATCCAACGATACACGCTCAAAACAGTTTTTGAAGGTCCTTCGAAATCAATATGGTGAGAGTGAATCTATGTTACAGAGGGTTTGGGGGCAGCTGAATGAAGTGGGACTTGCTCAGTACTCTGTAGTAACAACTGGAAAGTCTCAAATGGAGATGATTAATAACCAGCTTGGTTCGGGAGTAGATATTGTCGTGGAACCTGAGCGAAGAGATACCTTTCCTGCTATTGCACTATCTGCTGTTTACTTGTATTCAGTTAGGGGCATATCACCTGAAGAATCTGTATGTATATTGCCGGTGGACTCTTATGTAGAGGATGAATTCTTTTTAAAAGTAAAGGAATTGAGCACTGTGTTAATGGAAAGTGATGCGGATATTGCTCTTGTCGGGGTAAAACCCACATATCCATCTGAAAAGTACGGTTATATTATTCCAGAGCCTTCTGAGGAGAAGCATTATTCTAGAGTTCAGTATTTTAAGGAGAAACCTGATCAGGAGTTAGCAAAATCTCTGATTAAGGGGGATGCGCTCTGGAACTGCGGTGTATTTGCTTTTAAGATTGACTACATTATATCAATGCTTGAAGAAGCAGGGTTACCGATTTCATATAGTGCACTTGTAAATCAGTATTCATCGCTGAAAAAAGAGAGCTTTGACTATGCGGTCCTTGAAAAAGCAAAGGATATTGCAGTGATTTCTTATGATGGCTACTGGAAGGACCTAGGGACATGGAATACATTAACCGAGGAAATGCCAGCTGCTCTTACTGGAAAAGGGATTATCTCTGAGGATTCTTATAACTCGCACTTAATTAATGAATTAGATATCCCTGTTGCCATATTAGGGCTTCCAGATGCGGTGGTTGCAGTAAGTCCGGATGGAATATTAGTATCGAGTAAACAAGCTAGTCCAAGGGTGAAGGAACTCACCTCCCCTATTGAATCTAGACCAATGTACGAGGAGCGAAGATGGGGGTGGTATCGGGTATTAGACTATATTAATATCGATGATGGTGTAGAGGTTCTTACGAAACGGATTGGCATCCATGCTGGCAAAAATATTAGTTATCAAGTGCATGCCCATCGCAGTGAGGTTTGGACCGTCATTAAAGGAGAAGGAGAGTGTGTCATTGATGACCAGCTCTTCAGAGTGGGGGCAGGTGATGTCCTGAGGATTCCGGTTGGAACTAAGCATGCAATCAAGGCATTAACAGATATAGAGTTCATTGAAGTTCAGACTGGACAGCAGCTTGTGGAGGAAGATGTTGTACGAATTCGGATGACATGGGAAGAAGTTGAACAATTTATAATTATTTAACAGCATGTTTACACTGACACTTTTTTCACCCATTTTTTATTCAATTGAATAGGATATGGAGAGTAGATGACAAAAAACAAAACAGGGGGTCATTTAAATGAAAGGTGTTATCTTAGCTGGAGGAAATGGAACGCGCCTATATCCTTTGACAGCCGTCATGAACAAGCACATGCTGCCTGTTGGAAAGTACCCGATGGTAATGCATGGTGTTGCTAGAATGAAGGAGGCAGGCATTAAAGATATATTAATCGTCGTAGGAAAAAACCATGCTGGTGGTTTTTTGAATTTGCTTGGAAGTGGTGATCAATTAGGCGTTAATCTTTCCTATCGCGTACAGGAATCTTCTGGTGGGATAGCGGATGCCCTGCGTTTAGCAGAAGATTTTACAGGAAATGAGAACATCATGGTATTACTTGGTGATAATATCTTTACGGAGTCACTGGCTAATGCAGTTCAAACGTTTGAAGGGAATCGATATGGTGCACAAGTGTTTATTAAAGCCGTTAGCGACCCACAACGCTTTGGGGTTCCTATCTTAATGAATAATCGTATTCAAGCCATTGAAGAGAAACCATTAAATCCTCTATCAAAATATGCTGTAACCGGCATTTATATGTACAGCCCTTCTGTGTACTCTATTATAAAAACGATTCAGCCATCAGATCGTGGTGAGTTAGAGATTACGGATGTTAATAATATCTATATTTCACTTAGTCAGCTTGGATTTGAAGAGTTACGTGGTGAGTGGATAGATGCTGGTACTCATGAGTCTCTTGCAAAAGCAAATAAGATGACGGAGCATATCCATTTAGAAAAAATCTTCCACCATCCGATAGAAAACACAAATTCAATGATGCTTAAATGAGAGAGGGTAGGGAAATTTGGAAATCAAAGAACTGGAATTAGAAGGGGTAAAGTTAATTAAGCCCACTGTTTTTCAAGACAACCGTGGCTTTTTTACCGAAAGCTATCAGCGTGATGCTTGGCTGGATGCAGGTATTACTATAGATTTTATACAAGATAATCATTCCCTTTCATGTGAAACTGGTGTCATCCGAGGTTTGCACTTTCAAGTGGGTGAAGCTGCACAAACGAAGCTAGTGCGGGTCATCGCAGGAGCTATCTTTGATGTAGTTGTTGATATTCGCAAGGAATCACCTACATTTAAGAAATGGATAAGTGTTGTTTTAAAAGCAGGTGATCATAATCAGCTTCTTGTTCCTAAAGGCTTTGCACACGGTTTTTGTACGTTACAACCGAATACGGAAGTGTTATATAAGGTGGATCAGCTGTATAATCGAGACAAAGAACGAGGGATTTATTGGGCAGACCCTTCATTAAATATTACATGGCCATTAGAGAATCCTGTTTTGTCAGGCAAAGATGAACAGCTACCAATATTAGAGGACGTCTTATCAGAGTTACATGAAAGGGAAGGGATACTATGAAGTTATTTGTTACTGGAGGAGCGGGCTTTATTGGCAGCCACTTTATCCGATACATTCTTGACCAATACGAAGATTATGAAGTGATCAATTTTGATGCATTAACATACGCTGGCAATTTGGATAATGTAAGCTCTATTGCGGATTCACCAAGGTACCAATTTGTACATGGAGACATTACAAATCGAGCTCATATTGATCAGGTTATGCTGACATCCTCTATTGATGCAGTTGTTCATTTTGCTGCAGAATCACATGTAGACCGTAGTATTGAATCTCCTGGTAAATTTGTTGAGACCAATGTCATTGGAACGCAGAACCTTCTTGACTGTGCAAGATTATATGGGGTAGGTACATTTGTACACATCTCAACTGATGAAGTGTACGGAACATTACCAAAAGAAGGGTATTTTACAGAAGAAACCCCTCTTGCTCCAAACAGCCCATATGCAGCGAGCAAAGCAAGCGCAGACATGTTTGTGCGTGCATATTACGAAACTTATGGTATGGATACCAGAATTACACGCTGTTCAAATAATTATGGACCTAATCAATATCGGGAGAAGCTCATTCCAGTGACCATCTTACGAGCACTAGATGGGTTACCGATCCCGTTATACGGAGATGGTCAAAACGTTCGAGATTGGTTACATGTTCATGATCACTGTACAGCAATTGATGCGGTGCTTCATAAGGCAAAACCAGGAAGTGTCTATAATATTGGTTCAAACAATGAATGGAATAATATTGATTTGGTTGAGAAGATATTGGATTATCTTGAGGTGCCAAGAAACCAAATTGCTAGAGTGACAGATCGCTTAGGTCATGACAGAAGGTATGCCATTGATGCTAGCAGGATAAAAGGTGAGCTTGGTTGGCAACCAATGCATACCTTTGAAGAAGGTCTAAAAGAGACCATTGATTGGTTTACCGAAAAACATCGCACAGCAAGTCAAATGAGTCAATCTTATGGAAACTAAAAGCAAGTCCTCCACATCTCAATCTGTTGCCATTATTTTATTAAATTGGAATAGCTATAAGGATACTCAGGCTTGTATGAAATCATTAGAAAATCTTAATTATCCAAGCTTTCATGTTTACGTTGTAGATAATGCCTCGACTGACGATTCGTTTGAACAGTTAAGTCATGATATATTTAATGCTGTTTACTCTTATAATTGGACTTTGCATGCCTCCGAGAATAATGGGGGATTTGCATGCGGAAATAATATTGCTATTAAAGATGCATGTCAAAAAGGCTTCTCTTTCATATGGTTATTGAATAACGATACGCTTGTTGAACCCGATTCGTTAGAAACACTTGTAAGTCCAATGAATCATGATACTAGCGTTGGCATAACTGGTTCAAAGATTTATTTTGAAGGATCTGATGTACTTTGGTTTGCTGGGGGAATTATTAACAAGCGCACGGGAGCTAATCGGCATGAAGGTATGATGAGTGTAGATCGAGGTCAATATGATCAAGAAAGGGAAGTTGACTATATTGTGGGTTGTAGTTTGTTAATTCGAACGGATATAGTCAAAGAGGTGGGTCCGCTGGAAGAAGGATATTTCTTATATTATGAAGACAGTGATTGGAACTTAAAAGTGCGGGAAAGAGGATGGAGAGTGTTGTATGTGCCTGCCTCGATTATCCATCACAAGGTCTCCCAATCCATAAAAACAGATGATCTCTCGGCTTTATCGACGTATTATAACATCCGGAATGCATATTTAATGGCTAAAAATTTTAGTAGTAATAAAGTATATGACCTTCCAGCGTTGCTTTGGCTATACCGCAATTTTTATTGGTACCATTTGAAAATTATTTTACGTAGACAAAAAAACAAACGTAAACGAAGTCAATTAATTGTGAGGGCTCTGAGTGATTCCTTAAAAGGGCGTTCAGGTAAATATTTTGAAGATAAAGATAAAATGAGGCTGAATCATGGAGCAAAAAAAACTGGTTAATGAGTCGAGGTTATTGAGTCAGAAGCTTTTATCAGGAGGCGTATGGGCATTTTTAGGTAAAGCTTCCAATGCAGTACTTGCCTTAATAATCAATGGTATGATTGCTAGAATGCTTAATCCCTCCGATGCAGGTTTGTACTTTTTAGGGTTTAATATAGCCTTATTTGGTGCTTATTTTGGATTGTTGGGGTTAGAGCAAACTTCAACTCGCTTCATTGCAGAGGGAGTAGGAAATAAACGGTATAACCAAATTGTTTCGGTGATAAAGAGGACAAGCTTTATTGTTTCCATTGGAACATTAGTTGTTGGTGGAGGTTACTATGTAATCGCCACTTTTTTATTTGGTGCTCTTTTTCCTTCATCAAATATGGCGTCACTTACCGTGTTCATTTCAATTTGGATAGCTGGTAATGTCTTTCATTTACTATTAGCAGAATATTTTAGAGGCTTACATGATATTCGGCTTGCTTCTATATTTGGTGGTTTTTTCTACAACTCTACCCTAATTTGTAGCTTATTTGTCTTTGGCTTCGTGACGGCAGATTCAATGACTATTGTGCATGCAATCAATTTGACTATAGGGTCATTAATTTTTTCTAGTTTAATTGGCTGGCTTCTACTTTTTAATAAGCTGAGATTTTACCAGAAACAAAAAGAAGCATACGTATCTAACGTATCCAATCGTAAGCTTTATCAAACAGCATGGCCGATTCTTGGTGTGACCCTTAGCTTATTTTTATTAAGTCAATCAGATTTATGGATTGTTGGATTGGTAGCTAATGAAGAAACGATTGCCCTTTATGGAGCTGCTTTAAGACTTACGGCAATTGTTTCCATGCCAATCATCGTCCTTAATGCGGTAGTGGCACCATTTATAGCAGCAAAAAATGGACAAGGAAAAATGAAAGATCTAGAGTCTATACTACGCTTAATGGGAGGCATTGCTCTTCTGCCTGCTTTGGCGCTTGTTATATTGTTTTCTATCTTTCCAGGTCAGGTTATGTCACTTTTGTTTGGGCCCTTTTATGGGGGGGCTGCATTGTTTTTGATTCTACTTAGTTTAAAGCAACTAGTTATTGTCTGGAACGGGGCATGCGGTATCTTAATGTTGATGGCTGATAAACAGCGGCAATTAATGAAAATTACCGTTAGTACAGGCATTCTAGCATTGTGTCTCACAACAGGATTAGGTCTATTATTTGGTGGAATAGGAGTTGCCATTGGGTCACTCATTGCAAATGTAATATGTCAGATTTGCATGTGGGCAGTTGTGAGAGCAAGTATGAATATAAGAGTGGATGCTAGCCTTAAAGCTGTTTATAAATTGGTGTTAAAGTATAATTCAAGATTTGTGCAACGTCTGGGTAAAACAAATGAGAGATAAAAGGGAGGATTAAAATCATGCAGCCAACTAGAATTTCAGTTGTAGGGACTGGATTTATTGCTAGAGGACTTATACAAGCCCTGAGAATTGCCCCCGACCTTGAGGTAAATAGGGTTTTGACAAGGAGAGACAAGCAAAGTGTTTATGGGATTCCTTATGAACAATTAACTCAATCCTTAGAAGAATTACTTGAGAACACAGACATTTTGATTGAATGCAGTGGAGATGTACAACATGGAACGGAAATCATTATGCGCGCTTTTGAATACGACATTCCTGTAATCACGATGAATGCTGAGTTACAGGTCACGACGGGGTCCTATTTAGCAACTAAGGGTTTTCTGACTGAGGCGGAAGGTGATCAGCCTGGTAGTCTTGCTGCTTTAAAAGAAAATGCTGTCGGTATGGGTTTCAAACCAGTTGTATATGGAAATATAAAGGGGTTTCTTAATTTGAATCCGACTGAAGAGGAAATGAGATATTGGTCAGAACGTAATGGTCTATCTCTTGAGATGGTCACTTCTTTTACGGATGGAACAAAGGTTCAAGTAGAACAAGCTTTGGTCGCAAATGGATTAGGAGCAGATATACTCTACCAGGGATTAAATGGTCAGGAAGCAGCAAAACTTGAGGATGGAGCATACAATCTTGCTGAGCTTTCACTTAAATACGGTCACGCTATCAGTGACTATTTACTTTGTCCAAGTGGCCCACCTGGTGTATTTATTACTGCAACTCATCATGAAGAACAAGCTGCCGCTCTTGAGTACTTCAAACTCGGCAAAGGACCATTTTACACTCTCATCCAACCGTTTCATTTGTGTCACTTAGAGATCCTTAAAACCATTCGTCGAGTTGAACGAGGTGACGGAATTCTTTTAAATAACAGTACGCAGCCTCGTATCAGTGTGGCTGCCATTGCAAAAAATCCATTGCAAGCAGGAGAATTAATTAGCAAAGGAATAGGTAGTTTTCAGGTTAGAGGTGAAGCCGTTAAGATAGAGAATGAACCTAACCATATTCCGATTGGGCTCCTTCAACAAGCAAGGGTGATTAGACCTATTGAAGAGGGAGAAATTCTTACATTTAATGATGTTGAAATTGATGGAAGTACAGCTCTTAAAGCATGGTTAGATGTAAAAGAACGAGTTGATTTGGGTCAAGTAAATTAAGTGTTCAGATATGCTGACGAACGGGCTATGAATAACCTTAACAACAGGTATAGGGTATTCGTAGTACCTGCCAGTCATGTTCTATCTCTCCCATAAGTGGGTATAGTACTTACAGGGAGGCGATCATCATGATTCGTCAAAGAGGATTTGCGCGCGGATTGTTTTGGGGAATCCTGCTTAACATTCCTCTCTGGGCCATGATCATTGGCGTCATTGATTGGGTAGCAGGGTCATAAGCTTAAATAAACATTTGTTTAATTGAGTAAAGCCCCTATGATTGTATAAATATATCTAAATAAGCGGACGAAAATAGTGGGCTGACACCTGCGGGATAAAAAGAAGATCACTGAAAAAGTCATCTACAAATGAGCTATGCACCGCTACAGGAGAACCCTACGCTTTCCGCGGGAACGGCCTCAGCCCTCGAAGTGGAAAACCACCACTTCGATGTCTTCAGACTCATTCTGTTCCGCAGGAGTCTTCGGGTTCTCCTTCCGCTCATGTTCCCGATCAGACAAGTGACCAATATTCCTTTCTAAGGGAATGAGGTCTGTTTTTTTTAGATTCATTATGATTTAAAACCTCTTTTCAGTGGGATCAAAAAACAAGTTCATTGAGATAAAAGGTCAGCTCCCATTAGCGCAGGTACCTTCCCGCTTAAGCGTGCCCCCATATTCGGGAGCGGCAGCCGGAGAAACGAAACATGATTCATCCGCTATTTTCTTACATCGGCTTTACTTCTCGCACCATATTGGCTAAGATATGAGTATTAATAAGATTGGAGGTGGGTCATAGTGAATCATTCCATTGGAAGTGAGTCTGATTTTTTAGCATTTCTGTTAATATGTCGGGCTCTATTTTCCACAGCCGTTACGAAATTGGATCAGTCTGTCCAATTTACATTCGTAACTGCATAGGAAAAAACCAATGGAAGAGACATTTGCCCACCTATAGATATTAAGACGGCAGAGTGATTCTGCCGTCTTTTTTGGTATGGACAAATGGTCTACTTCCTAATCATAAGGAGTAGATAAACAATGACGATCGTCTATTTACATGAGGTTTCTCAATCGTTTGGGGTGCATCTGGTATTTGAGAAGCTTTCATTAGAAATAAAGCAAGGGGAACGAGTTGGGCTTGTAGGGCGAAATGGTGAAGGAAAAACAAGTTTGCTGCATATTATGGGCGAGGTGACACAGCCTTCAGCAGGAAGAGTTGGTTGGAAAAAGGGATGTACAAAGGGGACCCTTGAGCAAAATCCAGAGTATGGGGACGTATTGGTTTCTGACATTCTTGCCGACGTCTTCCATGAGCTACGCTATATCGAGATCAGATTACGTGAGCTAGAAGCAGAGTTAGAGAGAGTAGAGGATACTGCAAAAATGGAAAAGCTGCTTGCCAGATATGGTGAGCTACAACAGCAATTTATGGAATTGGGAGGATACGAGGTAGAAGCTGATATTCGTAGAGTCAGCTCGGGGCTAGGCATACAGACGCTGTTAGGTAAGCAATGGGAGCAGCTTAGTGGTGGCGAACGTACGAAGGTAGGGCTAGCTAGATTGTTATTACGTAAACCAAACCTATTACTACTGGATGAGCCAACCAACCACCTCGATTTACAAGCGTCTGAATGGCTTACAGATTGGATTAAGCAGTACAAAGGCACAGTGGTCAGCATTTCTCATGATCGTGCATTTTTAGATGACACCGTTACACGAATTATTGAAATGGATAATGGAGAACTACAAACGTATCATACCAACTACTCTGGCTTTGTGAAGGAGCGCGAAGAAAGATTATTACTTGAGTTCCAGCAATACCAGGATCAACAGAAAAAAATTAAGAAGATGCAGGAAGCTATTAAACGCTTGAAAGACTGGGCCAATCGATCCAACCCGCCAAATGCTGGTTTGCATAAGAAAGCGAAAAGTATGGAAAAGGCACTAGCTCGTATCAACCTCTTAAAAAAACCAGTTCTGCAGCAAAGAAAAATGCACTTATCCTTCGATCAAAAAGGGAGAAGCGGGACAGATGTTGTCACTTTAACGAATGTAAATAAAGGCTTTGGAACAGAGCAACCTGTGCTAAAGGATGTTAACTTCCAGTTAGCTTATCAGGAAAGAGTAGCTATTGTTGGAGCGAATGGGGCTGGTAAGTCGACTCTTTTCCAACTAATTCTCGGTGAGATGAAAGCAGACTTTGGCGATGTCAAGGTTGGAGAGAGTGTATCTATCGGCTCTCTTTCCCAGCACGGCAATGAACTTTTGCCCGAGCAACGTGTCATTGATGCCTTTCGTGACAGTGCTCATGTAGAAGAAGGTGCAGCAAGAAACGAGCTTGCCGGTTTCTTATTTTATGGAGAGGATGTCTTTAAAAAAGTAAAAGACCTTAGCGGGGGCGAGCGTATGAGGTTACGCCTTGCTCAGCTTCTCCATGAGCAGCATAATCTTCTTCTGCTGGATGAGCCAACCAACCATCTTGATATTGATTCAAGAGAGATACTCGAGGAGGCTCTTGAGGCATTTCAAGGTACTATTCTCTGCATCTCGCATGATCGCTATTTTCTAAATAAGCTATTTCAGAGAACGTGCTGGCTTGAAGAAGGGAAACTGACGAGTTATGTTGGGAATTATGAGTATGCGAGGAATAAAAAGTTTTACTAAATTATAATTTTGTTTATAATAAAGGAAGATTGAGATTTAATGGGGTGCTCAGATGGCAGTGACAATTAAGGACATAGCAAATAGTGTAGGGTTATCAATAGCAACCGTATCTAGGGTGTTAAATCAGGACCCAAATCTCTCTGTGACAGATCGAACAAGAGAACGGATCTATGAGGCGGCTGACAAACTAGGATACAAGAAAAAAGCCTATAAGCATTCTCTAAAAAAAGTAGCCTTCCTTTATTGGTTTACGGAACGTGAAGAGCTAGAAGATATTTACTTTCAAGAAATTCGGGAAGGAATTAGTGCGCAAGCTGATGAGCGTCAAATTAATCTAACCCTGTATACGATAGCAGACGGAGTCGAAGCGGTGGATCCAACGACGGAAGGTATTATTGCTATTGGTCGTTTTAAAGACGTGGAGCTAGAGAAGCTTCGTCAGGTTACACCTCATATCGTGTTTATTGATACCTCACCTGATGAAGATCGATATGACTCAGTCAGGCCAAACCTGAAAAGAATTATTGAAAAGATGGTAGAATACTATGTTGAAAATGGTCATCGCTCTGTCGGTTTTATTGGTGGCGACGACTTTGACATTAACACAGGCGAGCGCCTGAAAGATGTGAGAGAATCTGCTTTTCGTAAGTGTGCAACAGCTCATCAGCTTCTGGTGGAAGATTGTATTTACATTGGAGATCGTTTCTCTGTAGAGCAAGGGTATCAATTAATGCTACGAGCAATTGATGAGCATGGAGATCATCTACCCTCTGCTTTTTGTGTAGCCAGTGATTCATTAGCGGTAGGCTGTCTTCAAGCATTAAATGAACGAGGCTTTGACCTGCCAAATCGAGTGAATGTATTTAGTATTAATGATAGTCATGTCTCTAAGTACGTATCTCCTCCTTTAACAACGTTTCGGATTTACACCTCATTATTATGTGAGACAGCAGTGGACCTCATGATGGAACGGCTTGTCGATCGGCGTGAGCTGTGCAAGACGGTTTATATTGCTTCAACCCCTGTTTATCGAAAGAGTACAAAAAGTCTTGATTCAAAAGGAGCTCCAGCAAAAGAAACGACCCAATGAGGTCGTTTCTTTTTTTTGTGGTTTAAACATAAAGTAAAACTTTTTAGCTGATAAAAATAATGACATTCACTTGTAAAAGTCGCCTCTATCTTAATACGCATATGCTTACTCACTCACTCTTTCCCCCGTTAGTAAAACATTTTACTTAAATTAATTAATAAAATATATTTACAATTTTCATAAACACTGATATTCTTCTACTTAAGAAAGCGTTTTCTTATTCGTGTTTTTTATAAATATAGTAGGGGGAACGAAGATGAAAAAGGGTAAATGGCTTTTAACAACAGGTGCTTGTACTTTAATGGCTGCGGCGCTCACAGCATGTGGACCAGGGGAAGAGGATCCTTCGGCTTCAAATGAAGAGGGATCTTCTGGATCTAACACACTGCTCGTATGGGAGGATATTCAGAAATCAGAAGGGATTACCGAAGCCGTGGAGCAATTTGAGCAAGAGCATGATGTTCAAATAGAGGTTATTGAAAAGGGCTATGCTGGACAAATTGAAGATCTTCGACTAGATGGTCCTTCTGGTAGTGGCCCAGATGTTATTACCGTTCCACATGATCAAATTGGAACAGCTGTAACAGAGGGGTTATTAGCGGAGTTAGACGTCTCTGATGACGTGACGAGTTTGTATACTGAAGAAACGATGCTCTCTCAAATGGTGGATGGCAAGGTTTACGGTTTGCCTAAAGCTGTAGAGACAACCGTTCTATTCTACAATAAAGAATTAGTTGATGAGAATAACCTTCCTGAAACATTGGAAGAATGGTATGACTTATCAGTGGATCAAACCAAAGATGGTCAATATGGTTTTTTAGCAAAATGGGATGAAGTCTATTATGCGCAAAGTGTGCTTGGCGGTTACGGAGGCTATGTTTTTCCGCAGGACGCTGATGGAAATTATGATGTAACAGATATTGGATTAAACAATGAAGGCGCTGTAGAAGGCGGAGAATATATTCAAACCTTTTTTAAAGAAGGATTGTTTCCAGCAGGTATTATAGGGGAGCAAGGGATCAATGTACTTGACTCATTATTCACAGAGCAAAAAGCTGCAGCTGTGATTTCAGGACCATGGTCATTTGGTCCTTATGCAGAAGCGGGAGTAGATTATGGGGTTGCACCGTTACCATTGCTTTCAAATGGGGAAAATATGAGCTCCTTCCTAGGAGTCAAAAGCTATAACGTTTCTTCTTACTCTGACAATGCAGAGCTGGCTCAAGAATTTGTAGAGTTCCTGACAAACTTTGAAAACTCCAAGAAACGATTTGAAATAACTCAAGAGGTTCCACCATTGGTTGATTTAATTGACGATCCAGTAGTGACGGAAAATGAGAATGCGGCGGCGATGGCTGAACAGAGTTTAAATGCTAGCTTAACGCCTAATATCCCTGAAATGGCAGAGGTTTGGACACCTGTAGACAATGCGTTAGGTTTAATTGCGACCGACCGTGCAGAGGTACAGCAGGCTTTAGACGAAGCAGTGCAAACCATTGATTCTCAAATTCAAGCAAATCATTCTAGATAACAATAAAGCGAAAGGCAGACGTGCGCGATAGCTACGTCTGCTCGCTTATTAGATTTTAAATAAGAAGGTGTGTGGCATTGGAAGATAACCTTGAGTACGGTGCAGTGTCAAAGAAGCATCGCAGACGTGCCCTCGCATTGTCAATTATTCCTGGGGTTGGTCAGCTATATAATCGTCAATTTGCAAAGGGGTCTGTGTTTCTAGTATTTGGTTTCGCCTTTATCGTTGTTTTTAAGGATTTATTTAATATGGGCTTTTGGGGATTGTTCACATTAGGTGTACAGACTCCTCGGGATAATTCCGTGTTTTTATTAGCTGAGGGGATCATTGCTGTGATAGTAGCAACCCTTGGACTCACTCTTTATTATTTTATGATGAAGGATGCGTATGTGAATGGGAAACGGCGCGATGAACGCGTGCCTTTGCATTCCATTCGTGCCCAGTATCATTTGTTATTAGATCAAGGCTTTCCGTATTTAATGAGTACACCTGGTTTCTTTTTGCTCATATTTACTGTCGTATTTCCGATTCTGTTTAGCTTCGCCCTCGCTTTTACAAATTATGATTTATATCATTCGCCACCGGCTAACTTGTTTGATTGGGTCGGGCTACAGAACTTCACGAATATCTTTACTGTAGATATTTGGAGAGCGACATTTTTTGATGTGTTAGGCTGGACGATCATTTGGACGCTGCTCGCTACAACCTTACAGTGTGCACTTGGAATCTGGCTCGCGGTGTTAGTCAATCAAAAGGAAATTAAGTTTAAGAGCTTTTTTCGCACGATCTTGATTTTACCATGGGCCGTACCGGGATTTGTGACGATTTTAATTTTTGCAGGGCTTTTTAATGATACGTTCGGAGCGATAAATAACGATATCTTTGCTTTTATAGGAATTGATCCGAAGCCTTGGTTGACCGATCCGTTTTGGAGCAAGGTTGCGTTAATCTTTATGCAGATGTGGCTTGGCTTTCCTTTTGTATTTATTATGACAACGGGTGTTCTGCAAGCTATTCCGCAGGATTTATATGAAGCTGCAACCATTGATGGTGCTGGGACCATGAGCAAGTTCCGCTTAATTACCTTGCCGCTTGTTCTGTATTCCATTGCTCCAATCTTAATTACTCAATATACCTTTAACTTTAATAATTTCAATATTATTTATCTCTTTAATGGCGGTGGTCCACCAGTGTCAGGCTCCACGGCTGGAGGAACGGATATTCTCGTTTCGTGGATTTACAAGCTGACCATGCAGTCTTCACAGTATGCGCTAGCTGCAGCGATTACCATTTTGCTTTCTATCTTTGTGATTTCGATTGCGCTTTGGCAATTTAAGCGAACCAATTCCTTCAAAGAGGAGGATATGATGTAGCATGAATACTAAACGATCAACGATGGTACGACTTACTGCGACGTATACGGTTTTAATTGTAGTCGTGGCCGCCATTTTATATCCTCTCTTATGGGCAATTGGCGCTTCGTTTAATCCGGGAAACAGTTTGGTTAGTACAACCATGATTCCTAGTAACCCAACGCTTTCCCATTATGTAGAGCTTTTTACGTCAAATCGAGTGCTTTATCTTCAGTGGTATATCAACTCTATGAAGATTGGCTTAATTACGATGATTCTTACGTTAATTATGGTTAGCTTTACTGGTTATGCTTTTTCGCGGTTTCGTTTCAAGGGGCGCAAAAACGGGCTAATGCTGTTTTTGCTTCTACAAATGATTCCGCAATTCTCTGCATTAATTGCCATTTTTGTCTTAGCGCAAATGCTTGGATTAATTAATAGTCATCTAGCGTTAATTTTGATCTATGCAGGTGGACAAATTCCGATGAACACTTATTTAATGAAAGGATATTTGGATTCCATCCCGAAAGACTTAGATGAGTCTGCGCGGATAGATGGAGCGAGCCACTTTCGGATTTTTCTTCAAATCATTATGCCGCTTGCCAAACCAATTCTAGCGGTAGTTGCGATTAACTCGTTTACTGGTCCACTTGGAGACTTTATTTTAGCGAGTGTTATTGTTCGCTCACCAGAAATGTATACATTACCTATTGGTCTTTATAATCTTGTTGCGGACCCAATGGGAGCAAGCTACACCACTTTTGCTGCTGGAGCCCTACTCATTGCGATTCCAGTAACGATCCTGTTCCTAATCGTACAGAAGCAGTTCGTCTCGGGACTCACACAAGGTGGAACAAAAGGTTAATTCTATTATGAAAAAAGGGAAGTGAACTGATGCGTTACCCACTGATACACAAAAACGTGAAGGGTTTTATGCACGGCGGAGATTATAACCCTGATCAATGGCAGCACATGCCAGAAATTATTGAACAAGACTATCGCTTAATGAAGCTAGCTCATACAAATACCTTCTCTATAAATATCTTTGGCTGGAGTGCGATTGAAAAAACGGAAGGTCAGTTTGATTTTGGTTGGCTTGATGAGATTATGAACCGATTAGCAGAGGAAGGCAGTCATGTGATTCTTGCAACACCAAGTGGAGCACGCCCTGCATGGCTATCGCAAACATACCCTGAAGTCTTACGTGTGGAGAAAAACCGTGTCCGTAATTTACATGGACAGCGCCATAATCATTGTTTCACCTCTCCGGTTTACCGAGAGAAAGTTCAGATCATGAATCAGAAGCTAGCTGAAAGGTATAGCAACCATCCCGCGCTTATTATGTGGCACATCTCAAATGAATATGGGGGAGAGTGTCATTGCGACCTTTGTCAGGATGCTTTCCGCGCCTGGTTGAAAAAGAAGTATAACAATGATCTGGAGCTGCTGAATCAACAATGGTGGACAGGATTCTGGAGCCATACCTTCACAAATTGGGAGCAAATTGAATCTCCTGCACCACACGGGGAGAGTATGGTACACGGGATGAACCTTGACTGGAGACGGTTTGTAGACGATCAAACGATCGACTTCTTTAAGCATGAAATCGCACCTTTACGTCAAGCAGATCCATCCATCCCGGTCACTACAAACTTTATGGGTAACTATCCTCATATGCGTCCGTTCTTAGGCTTAGATTATAATAAGTTTGCTAAGGAGCTAGACATTGTTACGTGGGATAGCTATCCAGCGTGGCATCATGATGGTCAAAGTACAGAGAATCTTGCTTCGGACGTCGGGTTTGTACATGATGTATTTCGCTCTTTAAAGGATGGTCAGCCATTCTTAATTATGGAAAATACGCCAAGTCTCGTAAACTGGCATGATATCAATAAAGCAAAAGAGGATGGCGTTCACGCGCTTTCTGCTATTCAAGCCGTTGCACATGGCGCAGATTCCATTCTTTATTTCCAGTGGAGACAGGGACGAGGAGCCTCCGAAAAATTCCACGGAGCCGTTGTTGATCATTCCGGCTCTGAACATACCAGAGTATTTCAAGAGGTGGCAAAGCTAGGTCAGCAGTTAGAAACACTTGAGCCAGTAGCTGGCACTTCTGTGAAACCAGAGGTAGGCATCATTTTTGATTGGGAGAATCATTGGGCCATTGATGATGCTCAAGCACTCAATAACGTGAACAAGAAATATTCAGAGCAGTGCCAGGCGCATTATCGTGCTTTTTGGAAACAAGGAGTTCCGGTGGATGTCATTGGGATGGAGAAGGATTTTTCTTCCTATAAGATCCTAGTAGGACCAATGCTTTATATGCTTAAGCCAGGAGTAGCTGAAAGAATTGAGAGGTTTGTAGAAGCGGGTGGTACATTTGTTGCTACCTATTGGACTGGCCTAGTAAATGAAAACGATCTCTGTTTCCTTGGTGGGTTCCCAGGTCCTCTTAAGGATGTATTTGGAATCTGGGCTGAAGAGATTGATAGCTTATACCCTGGGCATGGAGTGGTTTTATCTAATGGTAACCAAAGCTATGCGGTAACAGATTATTATGAACGAGTCCACGCACAAGGTGCAGAAGTGCTCGCTCACTTTAAAACAGGTGGATATAAAGACATGCCTGCTGTTACAATGAATACAAAAGGAAATGGAAAAGCATATTATATCGCTTCATCAAATGAACAAGCTTTTTACGATGATTTTTATCGTTTGCAAGTAAGTGAGTTATCGTTAACACGAATTATGGAAACAGATATTCCTGAGGGTGTTAGTGTTCAGAAGCGAACAGATGGCGAAACAGAGTATGTGTTTGTTATGAACTTTACAGAGCAAGATCAGCAAATACATTTAGAAGAGAACGTAACCTATACAAACGCCTTGACGGCAATAAAGGAAAGCGGAACTCTGGAATTAGCTCCTTATCAATATGTGGTGTTATCTAGATAAAGGAGAACAAGCGGGGGTGAACGATGGCCTCCGCATTTTTTAGTATAAGGAGTGGGGAGAATTAATGGAAAAAGATAAGGTAATCACGAATTTTCATGATGTCTTTGGAGAAGCGCCTGATCGTGTATTCTTTGCTCCAGGACGAGTGAATTTAATTGGAGAGCATACAGATTATAATGGGGGTTATGTCTTTCCTGCAGCTCTTAAGCAAGGAACCTATCTCGCAATGAAACCACGTCAGGATGGCCAATTTCATCTTGCGAGTGGCAATATGGAGCTGCGTGTCCAATTCAGTCATGAGGAGTTAGACTATGCGGAAACAGACGGCTGGGGAAATTATATCAAAGGTGTCATTTTAGCGTTTAGAGAAAAGGGTTATTCCATACATGGTGGGGCTGATCTTTACATTTGGGGTACGATTCCAAACGGAGCGGGGTTATCTTCATCTGCTTCTCTTGAGATGGTAACGGCTTATATGATGTCTGAGGTAACAGGCGCTAGGTTGGATAGAGTAGAGCTTGCAAAGCTCTGTCAGTTGGTTGAAAATACATTTATGGGCGTAAACAGTGGCATTATGGATCAATTTGCGGTTGGTCTTGGCAGTGCAGACCATGCGTTATGGATTGATACCGCAAAACTGACCCATGAAAGAATTCCGCTTGATCTTGGTCCATACACATTAGTCATTACAAATACAAATAAACGAAGAGAGCTCGCGGACTCTAAGTATAATGAAAGACGATCAGAATGTGAAGAAGGACTTAAGCAGTTACAGGAATTAGGGCTTAATCTAAGCTCTCTAAGTGAATGCAATCTGGAGCAATGGGAGCGTACTAAATCGGAAGTGAAAAATGAGACTATTCGTAAGCGTATTCATCATATAGTTTCGGAGAATCAGCGAGTAGAGGATGGTGTGAAGGTTCTGAAAAATGGTGATCTTGATGCCTTTGGTCAATTAATGGATGAGTCCCATGAATCACTTGCGACCGATTATGACGTTACAGGTAAGGAGCTTGATTATTTAGTAGGATTTCAACGTCAAGCCCCTGGTTGCATAGGCTCACGAATGACTGGAGCAGGATTTGGTGGATGCACAGTGAGTCTCGTTTTAGAAGAAAGTCTACCTGCCTTTTATGAGCAGGTGAGTGCGAACTATTTGCAAGCAGTAGGCTGGGAGCCGACTTTTTATATAAGTGATGCAGGGGATGGAGTACACGAACTGTAAGATTGATGGGAGAACGGAGGGATGTTTTTGAACATTCAACAGAGCATTGAAGAGTTATTGGCCTACGGGAGAAGCAAGGGGCTGTTAGAAGAAGGAGACGTTGAGTTCGCTCGTAATCAGCTTTTATATGAGTTAGGACTTGATGAAGCAGACTCCGAGTTAGCGGTAGGAAGCGGTAGTCAAACGGCCGCAGAACTGCTAAAACCTATTTTAAATTGGGCGGTATTAAATGAAAAAATTGAACAGGATACAACCCTTTTTCGTGACTTGTTTGATACGAAGCTAATGGGACATTTGACTCCGTGGCCAAGTGTCGTAACAGATCGATTTTATAAAAGGTATCAAGAGCAAGGGCCTAGTGTAGCAACGAAAGAATTTTATCAACTAGCACAAGATACACATTATATTCGCATGGATCGGGTAGCGCTGAATGAGTCATGGGCCTCCCATGAGTCCTATGGAGAACTGGAAATAACCATTAATCTATCGAAGCCGGAGCTTGATCCTAAAGATATTGAGAAAGCAAAACAATCAGTAGCTAGCTCCTATCCAGACGGACTACTTCACCCGGAAAACGTAGGCTACGCAGGGCGAGTGAACCATCCTGCTAGACAGAATTTGCGTCAGGTTCCAGTAGAACTTGGAGAGGAAAAGTGGCTTTTGCAATTCTCCCCCTATGTTTATTACCATCAGCATGCTATCGTACTCTCAAAAGAGAAACGACCTATGCAAATTACAAAAAGTACCTTTAGCCGTTTGCTAGAATTCGTCGATAAGTTCCCTCATTATTTTATAGGCTCCAATGCTGATCTACCAATTGTTGGTGGCTCCATTCTTTCTCATGATCACTATCAAGCGGGGCAACATGAATTTCCGATGGCGCGTGCAGGTAGTAGGTGGTCCTTTACACTTAAAGGTGCTCCAGATGTAGAAGCGAGCTTATTAGATTGGCCGATGACGGTGATTCGTTTACGCGGAAAGAATCGCGCGCATTTAGAAGATGCAGGAGCGAGTGTCTTACATGAATGGCGGAACTATTCAGATGAGCAGACCGCAATATACAGTTCAACAGATGAAGAACTACATAACACGATTACACCAATCGCTCGCTTTCGAGAAGGGCTTTTTGAGCTAGATTTAGTGCTCAGAAATAATCGCACAACCGACGAGCATCCATTCGGTTTATTCCACCCACATCTTGAGGTTCATCCGATTAAAAAGGAGAACATTGGGCTGATTGAGGTCATGGGGCTAGCCATATTACCTGGGCGATTAAAGAACGAGCTATTAGAATTAGCTGAGGCATTAACGCAAGATAAACGTGAAAATGATTGGAACGTAGATGAAAAGCTGACTAAGCATTTAGGATGGGTCAAGCAAATGGATTCAACCCTTTTTTCATCATCTCCCCAAGAGAACCTGCAGCACCTGAAAGAAGAGGTAGGTCACATCTTTTCAACAGCCCTCAGCCACTGCGGGGTCTTCAAACAAGATGAAGAAGCTGGCCTTCAAGCCTTCCAACGTTTTATTTCAAAAGTGAACGAAAACTAATCCGAACTCTGAGTTCGGATTTTTTGTTTGTAGACGTTGTATATAGATGCTCAATGGTCGGGATAAATGGAGCGGAAATTAAGGTGTGATACGCGGAAAAATTGAATATGCGCGGAAGCATTAAGGGGATGCGCGAAACTCAGATAAAATGCGCGGAAAGTCCAAACGGGTACAGAAGAGGTGCTCAAAAACTAAGGAAATGGCTGGCTAGCCATTTTTCATGTGGTGAAGCCAGGCTCTTTTGTATTTTTATTTCTAGATGTTGTATATCGAGTCTTACCTTATAATAAAGTTACACAACCAATCAAATACATAAAGGAGTCTATAATGAATGAGAAAGCTACATATTACTTGGTTTATGATTCTTGTCCTTGGAATCGTTAGCTGTTCGAATGAAAGCTGGGCTTATGAGTTTGTGCGAGTAGATGGCATGGTTTATGTTGTGACAGATGAAGTGATGGACCAAGAAGATGTAGGGGACCTTATTGGGGAAGTGGAAACATATTCAGATCGAGAAGACCAAAGTGTTGATCAAAATACTATTTTTTCAAACAGCTATGTCATTGGCACAAAGCTATATAAAGATGTAACAGCTGAGACAGCCATAGTCGTAGAGCATGAGCAAGGTAAATTTAAAAAAGCAATCATTGAACATGAGTGGCTAGAGGATTAACAAAAAAGGAGCCTGTGCTTAGTCGTGAGGAATAATCTTGTGGTTAAAACTGAGTATAGGATGATAATAAACGTATTTCTTTTATTTGAGAATATTGGTATTCTAAAGAAAGAAAGCGCTTACTAGATTGTGGACTAATTAGGAGTGGAAAAAATGAAAGAATGGATGCAGCTTCATCGCGTATTTGAAGAAAAATATAATGGTTTATCACCAGATCGAATGTTTTTTGCGCCAGGTCGGGTGAATCTATTGGGGGAGCATACGGATTATAACGGAGGTTTTGTTTTTCCGGCGGCCTTAACACTTGGAACCTACGTGATTATCAGACTACGAACGGACAGTCATTATTATTTATCCAGTACAAACTTCGATCAACTAGTCTCTTTTCCAGCAGAAGATTTAACGTACAAGCAATCGGATGGCTGGGGTAATTATATTAAGGGAGTACTATCAGCGTTTAAAGAGGAGGGCTACCAACTCCCTGGCGCTGATATCTTAGTGCATGGAACGGTCCCAAATGGAGCGGGGCTCTCGTCCTCCGCATCTCTTGAAATGGCTATGGCTTTTGCACTCTCTGAAATGACAGGAGCCCATTGGTCAAAAATTGAACTAGCAAAAATTTGCCAAGCAGTAGAAAACCACTATATTGGTGTCAACAGCGGCATCATGGATCAATTTGCTGTCGGATTAGGTCTGGAACAGAATGCAATTTTTTTACATACTGCAACCTTACAATATGAAATGGTCCCACTTGAACTAGGGAACTATAAGCTGGTTGTTACCAATACCAATAAACAACGAACACTCGCTGATTCAAAATATAATGAGCGACGTAGTGAATGCGAGGACGCGTTAAAGGAATTACAAGTCCAAGGAATCACACTTGAGACCTTAAGTGATCTGACGGTTGCAAGCTGGGAAGAATTCAAGCATCTGATTCAAGATGAGACAAAACAGAATCGAGTCACACACATCGTAAAGGAAAATCAACGTGTTCATGACGCCGTGCACGTTTTAAAAAATGGAGATCTCCTTGCATTTGGTGAACTGATGAATGCCTCTCATACCTCACTTGCCGAAGATTATGAAGTAACTGGAATCGAACTAGACACCCTCGTCCGTATCCAGCAGGCAAGCCCAGGCTGCATCGGTTCGCGAATGACAGGCGCAGGCTTTGGTGGGTGCACGGTTAGCCTAGTCAAAGAGACAGAACTCGAGCACTTCTGTAAAGAGGTGGAACGCAAATACACTCGCAAAGTCGGATACGCCCCCAGCTTTTATATTAGCAGTGCCGGAGATGGTGTGCGTGAGGTGTGAGAAGAATGAGCGGAATGGCGTCGCTCCAGGAGAACCCTACGCTTTCCGCGGGAACGGCCTCAGCCCTCGAAGTGGAAAACCACCACTTCGATGTCTTCAGACTCGTTCTGTTCCGCAGGAGTCTACGGGTTCTCCTTCCGCTAATGTTCTGACTTCAACAACTGAAGAACATTCGCAGTCTTATAAAGATCGTTTTTCAGTGACCTCAATAAAAAAGGTTTAATGAGATCAATCCACGTAGTTGGTTTAACTCTTTACCTCAGTGCGATAAGCTCGCCCCCATTTCGGAGCGGAAGCCGAAGAGAAGAGGGAAAACTAATTTACACATAAGCATGGACTCTATCACTCATAATTGTTAAGAAGCAGTGGACTCAGCCACCGCTTCTTTTTTTAATTCTGCCAAAGATAAAAAGTGGTGATATGTTAAGGTTGACATGACCTTGATTTTACAGTGGGTATGTCTATTCTCGTTATTTACATATAGATTCGTTATACTATAAAAAATGGGAGCTGATAAAAGTGAAGTCTATCAATATAACTGTAATCGCGCCATATGAAGGTTTGATGAAGACGGTAAAACGAGTCATTCGTCAGAGTGCGCAAATGAAGTATGACGTGTATTTAGCTGATTTACAGGAAGCCATTCCTATTATTCATAAAGTGGATGCGAGCACCGATTTATACATAAGTCGTGGGGGAACAGCCAATGTCATTAGAGAGCATACCACGAAACAAGTCGTTGAGATTCCGATTTCTGGCTATGACATCCTGAGAACTCTTTTGTTGATTCAAGATGAAAAGGATGGGGCTGAAATTATTGCTTTTGAAAATATCTCCATGGACTTTAATGAGATCTCGCAGCTGCTTGATATAAGGGTACCCATCACCTCGATCCATTCTGAAAAAGAAGCTGAACCTGCAGTGATCAAGGCAAAGGAAGCTGAACGCAGAGTCATTATTGGGGATACCGTTACAAATCAGTTAGCTAATCGATATGGAGTTGAAGGAATACTAATCACTTCGGGTGAAGAATCTGTAAAGCACGCATTTGAACAAGCGGAAACCATACGTCAGGTCCATGACTATCATTCAGGAGAGAATCATTTGTATAAAGTGTTAGCCCAACAGATTGACGAGGCTTTTCTCATTGTCAAAGATTCAGCTGTTGTGTTTAAGAGTGACACATTAAAACAGCTAGAGGCGAAGCATGATATTGACGGTATGCTTCAAGCATTCATTAATTCTGCTAACGGTGAATATTTACAAGCATCTAGACACATTCTATACAGTAATGGAAATCCATTTCAAATTCAGGTTCAACCGATGAAAAATAATGACTTATCCGAGAACACCATTGTCTATATTCGGTCTGTTGAAAGCATGGTTCCGGGATTTGCAAGCTGGCTAGTAACCGACTCTTTAACATTACCTCTTGTGTTAGGCACGGACCAAAGGCTCAATCAACATTTTAACCATGTGTTAGAACAAGAAGGGCCAATTCTTGTGATCGGAGAAGAGGGATCGGGTGAGCGTTGTATTGCAAGGACCATCATGTCAAATGATTGGACCATTGAGTGTGACGTGAGTAAGGACTTTGATATGGACAAGCTGTTTGAGACAAAAATGCCTTTGTTTTTGGTCCATGTTGATCGTATGTCATCTGTTAAGCAAAAGAAACTCATGTTAAAAGCAGAGCAATATTGTAATCAAGTGGTCTTTTTCTGTGAAAGTCGTGCGATCACAAAATATTGTCAAGGTAGGGTCATTGAACTTCCTACTCTGCAAGAGCGATTCTCGCAAGATACTAGTTTCATACCTGGCTTCATCGCTAAAGCAAATAGTCGTTTTGGTAAGCAAGTTATTGGTCTTACTGAGGACGCAGTTCAGCTTGAAAAGGTGGTTTGTCACTATTCCTTAGTAGAATTTAGAAATTTAATTTTTAAAGAAATTGAACGTTCGGACTCCTCTTATATTTCTATCGGTCCAGAGCAGCAAGAGTTTGAACAGGATGGATATTTATTATTAGACCTTTCCAAAACGCTTGATGAGATGGAATCAGAGATCATCCAGAAAGTTTTGGAGGAGGAAGGGTTTAACCAATCAAAAACAGCCAAACGACTAAATGTGAACCGCACAACCATTTGGAGAAAACTAAAATAAATGTTGCATTTAGCAACTTATTTTAGTTTTTTATTGTATTTTTATTTTAAAACAGTATATTTATTATTGTAAACGTGTCCAAAAACACTTTTACTTAAAAATGTGTTGTAAAATAAAACAGAAAGTTGGTAAGATAATGAGAGTAATGCAGTCAGTACAAAAAATACCTGGTGGAATGATGGTTGTTCCACTTTTACTCGGAGCCCTTATAAATACGATCATGCCCCAAGCATTACGAATTGGAAACTTTACTGAAGCATTGTTTGTAAACGGTGCCTCAACATTAATTGCCCTATTCCTTTTATGTGCTGGTTCACAAATTAATGTACGTAGCTTTGGTGTTTCATTTGGTAAAGGATTTACGTTATTAACAGTTAAATGGATTTTTGGTGGTGCATTTGGTGCCTTGATTTTCTATCTAGCTGGTGGAGCAGAAGGGTTATTCCTTGGACTGGCTCCTATCGCAGTTATTGCTGCAATGACGAACTCTAACGGTGGACTTTATGTAGCGCTTGCTGGTCAATACGGAACAAGTGAAGATAAAGCAGCTTATTCTGTTCTTGCCATGAATGATGGTCCTTTATTCACTATGTTAACACTGTCTGTTCTTGGAGCTGTAGGTCTTCAAGGTGGATTCTTCTCAATTACAGCATTCATTGGCGTATTACTACCAATCTTAATCGGATTTATCCTTGGTAATATTGATGAAGACTTACGAACGTTTCTTGGTAAAGGTGCAGATATGTTAATTCCGTTCTTCGCCTTCGCGCTTGGTATGAACATTAGCTTTGCAGCAATTATTGAAGGTGGCTTACCTGGTATTGTGCTTGGTGTTCTTGTTGTACTGATTACTGGAATTACTGGATACTGGAGCTTTAAAATTTTCAAATGGAACCCGCTTATTGGTGCCGCAGAAGGATCAACAGCTGGTAACGCAGTAGCAACACCTGCAGCAATTGCAACAGCAAGTACTGCTTTTGCTTATAATGTTGAGCTTGCAACGGTTCAAGTAGCTGCAAGTGTGGTAACAACAGCGATACTTCTACCAATATTCGTAGGATATTTAGCAAAACGCATAGAGAAAAAGAACGGAAAGCAAGACCTGGTAACTTCAGAGGAGTGAGATTGATGAAGGTCGCTATTATAGCGGACGATATTACAGGAGCAAATGACAGCGGGGTTCAGCTTGCCAAAAGCGGGCTGAAAACCGCTGTTTGGCTGAATAATGAACAAGAGTCAACGGAACTGCTTGAGGCAGTAGTTATCGATACAGATAGTCGAGCGATGAGTCAAGCGGATGCCAAACAAGCGATTAGTGAGTCTATGGAGGTTTTGTCTCCGTACAAACCCGAACTTATTTTTAAAAAGGTGGACTCGACCTTACGGGGAAATGTAGGTGCAGAGCTTGACGCAATGATCCAAGCTTGGAACCCCGACTATGTGTTACTGACACCGGCTTTTCCGGAAAGTAAACGTACGGTGGATCAAGGCATTCTTTACGTCGATGGTACGCCAATTGGTGAAACGGAATTTGCTCTAAATGAAGCGGATCCAGTTAAGGATTCACGCATTCAGGATCATGTAGGCAGACAGTTTAAAGGGCAGATGATTGAGGTCCCTGAAGAGCTTTGGACTAAAAGTGCAGAGAAGGTTCAGCAGTGGTTAAAGCAAAAGCAAACCGAATCGGTCTGTGTGTTTATCTGTGATGCCACAAGCTCAACGACATTACACTCAATAGCCACGTTTGCTCAAGGCTCATCAGACGATATTTTGCTCGCTGGTTCAGCAGGACTGTCCTCAGCGCTTGAGATCAAGAGTGATGGGATCAAAAGTGAAGTGGAAGTACAAAACCCGGACCAGCCGATATTATTTTTAGTCGGCAGTATGAGTGATATTAGCAGAAGTCAGGTGGGGCAGCTGCTTGAGCACGAAAAGGCAATTGGAATAAAGATTGACGCATTAAAGGCTGTGAATGAGGACGAATTTGTGAGAGCAAGCGAATTTGAGCGAGTAAGCAAAGAAGCTCATTCCCTGCTCAAGGATCAAAACATCCCGGTCATTTATTCTGGCACGGAGAGACATGAAATTGATGCAGTCTATGAATATGCAGGTACACATGATATTAAGCTATCGGTAATCAGTCAACGCATTGTTAATTTGCTTGCGGCTGTTGGTGAGAACTTAATACACACTCATTCGTTCCAAGCCATTATTATGACAGGTGGAGATACAGCCAAAGCCTTATGCAGACGGATTTCCGTTCATCAGCTAGAGTTAATTGATGAATTTGAAACCGGCATTCCAATCTCCAAATTTTCAGGACCTCTTGAAGGTACGTATGCTATTACAAAAGCAGGAGCCTTTGGAACAAAGCAAACATTTAGCAACATCTATCAATTCTTTTTGGAGGGGTCAAAGTGAAGAACCCAATTATCGGCATCACGATGGGAGACGCAGCAGGAGTAGGACCAGAAATCATTTCCAAAGCTTTCGCCTCGGGTGAGCTTTTTCAAATAGGACGTCCGCTTGTTATTGGTGACTATGAACTAATGGAGCGCGCTGTCGACATTACAAACACCGAACTAAATGTGGTTCCGGTCAAAGATCCAGAGGAATGTGTATTTGAGCCAGGTACAATTGAAGTGCTTGATTTAAACCTTCTTCCAAAAGATCTTCCATTTGGACAAGTTAGCGAAAAAGCAGGGGACGCAGCCTTCCGCTATGTAGAAAAAGCAGTGGAATTAGCGAAAGAATCAAAAATCCATGCCATTTGCACAGCGCCTCTTAATAAAGAAGCTATGCAAAAAGCAGGTCATATGTATCCAGGTCACACGGAGATTCTAGCTGAGTTAACAAATACAGAAGACTTCTCGATGATGCTCTCAGCACCTAACTTGAAGGTCATCCACTTAACAACACATATTGGTTTGCGTAAAGCCATTGATACTATTAATCCAGAGCGCACGCACAAAGTCATCACACTTGCTGATGAAACGTTAAAAAATGCAGGATTAGAGAATCCACGCATTGCGGTTTGTGGTATTAACCCACACGCTGGTGAAAATGGACTGTTTGGTGAAGGAGAAGAGGAAGAAAAATTAATCCCTGCTATCAAACAAGCTCAAGAAGAAGGAATTAATGTCGAGGGTCCATACCCTGCCGATACATTATTCTTTAGAGCAGCTCGTGGGGACTTCGATATGGTTGTAGCCTGCTACCATGACCAAGGACATGTTCCGATCAAAGTGATGGGGCTCGAAGCCGGAGTTAACATCACCGTTGGACTAAAAGGCGGCATCATCCGCACTTCCGTCGACCACGGTACAGCCTTTGACATCGCCGGCAAAAACATCGCCGACGAACGCAGCTTAATCGCAGCATACAAAGACGCAGTCGAGCTAGCACCAACCAAATAATTTTTTATGAAGCAGTGAACATTGATGAGATGTTTGCTGCTTTTTTTTGGTGAGGGGGTTGGGGACTGAAAGTGGAGCGATGGAGCACAGAATGGAGCGATAGACAGTCAAATTGGAGCGATGGAACACAGAATGGAGCGATAGACAGTCAAATTGGAGCGGTGGAACACAGAATGGAGCGATAGAATACCAAATTGGAGCGATGGAGCACAGAATGGAGCGATAGAATACCAAAGTGAACCGATAGACAGCATCATTAAGTCAACTGAGCTCTTTAAGCATATTCGTGATACAGTAATTAGAAGAATGAAGGCAAGAAGGGAGCGTCCTGATATGACAAAAATGATCTTAGGTAAAACAATAGATGACTGGATACGAATCCATCCGCAACTTCGACCACTCATAGACACAGAGCCAATCACTTGGCTAAACCCCAAGTATGGCCAGGGAGACACACCATCTAATCTTACTATGCAGGATGTTAGGGATGCTGAAGACAGACTGACTCGATTTGCTCCTTATCTAGCCACGGCCTTTCCTGATACGGCGGATGGAATCATAGAATCCCCGATCAAAGAATTAACTCATGCCCATCAAAAACTAAATGTTCATTATGCAAATATGATAGAGGGTCAGCTTTGGATAAAATGTGATCATGACCTACCGATCTCAGGGTCAATTAAAGCACGCGGGGGTATTTATGAAGTGTTGAAGCATGCGGAGGACTTGGCTCTAGCACAAAACCTGCTGCAGCATCATGAGGATTATTCCATTCTGGCTGATCCATCGTTCCGTCAGTTTTTTTCTTCCTATAAAATAGCTGTTGGATCAACGGGTAATCTTGGTTTAAGTATCGGTGTGATGGGGGCGGAGCTCGGTTTTCAGGTAACGGTTCACATGTCAGCTGATGCAAAGCCATGGAAGAAAGAGCTGCTACGGAGTAAGGGTGTTGAGGTTGTTGAGTATGAGTCGGATTACAGTAAGGCTGTAGAGGAAGGTAGAAAACAAGCGGAAGCTGATCCTGCTACCCACTTTGTTGACGATGAGAATTCGGAGACCCTTTTTCTTGGATATGCGGTTGCTGCGCTTCGACTCAAACAGCAATTACAAAAACAATCCATTCAAGTGGATGCTGATCATCCATTGATTGTTTATTTGCCTTGTGGAGTAGGCGGTGGTCCTGGAGGCGTAGCGTTCGGCTTAAAGCTTGTATTTGGTGAACATGTTCATTGCTTTTTTGCGGAGCCGACTCACTCGCCATGTATGTTATTGGGAATGATGACAGGAGAGCATAACCAGGTGTCTGTTCAAGATTTTGGGATAGATAATCAAACGATAGCTGATGGGTTAGCTGTAGGGCGAGCATCTGGTTTTGTTGGCAGACTTATGACACCTCTTCTTTCAGGGATTGTTACGGTGGAGGATTCTGAGTTATATAAAATGCAGTCACTGCTCATCGATTCTGAGGATATTGCTTTGGAACCCTCAGCAACAGCAGGCTTGGCAGGAGTCATTCAGCTAGCAAACAGCCCTGAAGGCGGTTTATCAAGGCTACTTCATGAAAATGCAACACATCTCGTTTGGGCTACAGGAGGAAGTATGGTTCCTAAAGAGCAAATGAACAAGGATTATCAGATTGGTAAGAAACTATGGGTGGAAGAGTAAAAAGGTGTCTGTAGACGCCTTTTTTTCATTTAAACAAATGTTTATTTATTCGGTCTATACAAAAAATTAACATAAAAGATTTGGTGTATTCTCTAATCAAAACGGAATAAATATGGTATCATTATGTGAAAATATGTGTACCGGGGGATGTCCATTGAAGCGTATTGGAATTTCACTGCTTATAGTTGTAGGAGTTGCACTGCTAATTTTAAATGTGTTTCAAAGTTTACACGCTGAAAATACACAAGCGGTAGCTGCTGATGATGAAGAGCTTGCAGAAACGCTAGATCGTCTTAATCCTGAAAATGGAGAAGTTAGTTATCTAGACTATCTTCAATATTGGGCACTGACACACAATGAGGTTCGAATGGCTGTTATTGGCAGCAGTGTAACAAATGGAAAAGGTGCATCATCAAAAGATAAAAACTGGCCAAACCTAATGCTTCAAAACATACAAGCTTCAGATGAAAGTCTTGCCAATACGAGTTTAAGCAATTTTGGTGTGAATGGCGCCATGATTCAGGATCTATTAGACAATGGGACGTTTGACAAACTAATTAAAGAAAAGCCTGATTTTATTATTATAGAGAGCTCTATTCTTAACAGTCACCGGAAAAACGAGTCGTTAGAGGATACGAATGAAGCCATTACCACTGCACACAGATTGGTTTCGGAAGCATTACCTACGAGCAAAATACTCTTTACCTCACCTAATCCAGCAACCATTAAATTAGATACAGATATAAATGATATCGGCTTAATCTATCAGGAATACCTTGAAAGTACAGAGAATTATATTATGAGCCAAGGGTGGAACTACGTAGATATTTACACGGATATTCATTCAGAAATTGATGAAAAAGGTCTTACGTTAGAGCAAACGCTTGACGATGGTTTACATCCAAATGATTTAGGCTATCAAATATGGGCAGAGAAATTAATACAGTATATGCTGGTGGATCGATCGCTTTAAAAATTCAGAGGCAGAAATAAGAGATAAAGAAAAAAAGTCGTAGGGGCAAAACATACTCCTGCGGCTTTTCCTTTTAATATTTTTTTTAACATTCACAACAAATACGCTAACCCAATCACAATAAATATAGCAATAGGAATCAGTAATAGATAGGCCCAAGAAAGGTTGCGAAAGCTTTTTTCGCTGCTATAGCTTGAATCAGTGATGTTGATGTAGATTAATGTGATGACTAACCCAATCACACAAATAAGTCCTGTAAATATTAATAAAAATGTCATGCAACCACCCCTTAACAACTATCTTTTTTACTATAAAGGATAACTACATAACTTGTAAGCGTATTATCTTTTTTGTTTTTGTATTGACACAAACTCGCTTATGCATTTAAGATGATTGTAATATCTGATATATCAGATATCAATGGAGGAGTCATCATGAAAAAGCAGACGCATACAGAGGATTTTTTCAGTTCAGGCGTTGATAGCATTAAATCCTTACGAGAAATTGCTGTAGAAAAAATTAAAGAAGCGATTGTGAGCGGTCATTTCCTACCGGGCGATCATTTAAAAGAGCGTGAACTCTCTCAACTAATGGGGATTAGCACGACGCCAATCAAAGAAGCATTTCGTATTCTTGGAAATGAAGGCTTTGTGAAAACTGTGGCTCGTAAAGGGACGTATGTGTCTGAATATGCCAACACATCAATTGAAGAAATATTGTTACTCCGAGCGTCCATTGAAGGATTGTGCTGTCGATTAGCTGTTATGAAAATGTCAGATTCAGACCTGACACTACTTGGACAGCAAGTCGAAAAGATGAATCAGCTTAAAGAAGATGAAGATGTGGAGGCGTTAGTGCAGCAGAATACAGCCTTTCACGAAATGATTGTTCACTTTGCTGATAATGCCATGATTAAGAATATGCTCGATAATGTAAGGGCTTTTGACCAGGCATTTAGGAAGAGGGCATTATCCTATCAGAAGGAAATCATAGAGGGGTACGCTGAGCACATGGCTATTTTTGAAGCCATAAAGAAACGCGATGCAAACCAAGCTGAGCAACGAATGAAGCAACATATCTTAAGAACAACTGAATTTATTCTTTCTGATCAAAAGGAACAATAGGGGCATTGTCTCTATTTAAATAAAAATGATAGCGCATACAAAAAAGGAGGCTACTATGGATTATCAACTTTTTGCTAAAAAGCTAGAAACGATCTCGGCCATTCCTATTACGGCTTTTCATGATGATTTAAGTGTAAATTGGGATGGCGTGAAGGAGAACATTGAGTATTTGATTGAACATGACCTAGAGGTGGTCGTTCCATGCGGGAATACAAGTGAGTTCTATGCTCTATCCATTGATGAAGCAAAAGAAGAGATTCAGAGAGTGGTAGAGTATGTTAACGGGAGAGCGCTCGTTGTTGCTGGCGTTGGTTATGCGGTGCCAACAGCTGTGGAGTTAGGTAACTATGCAAAAGAAGCAGGGGCAGACGCAATTATGATCCATATGCCAGTCCACCCATACATTACATCTAAGGGGGCAAGCAACTATTTCCGATCGATTATTGAACAGGTTGACTTGCCTGCTCTTGTCTATTTTAAAGATCCAAATGTATCTGATGATGTGCTAAAAGAGTTAGCACCACTGGAAAAATTGGTTGGCGTCAAATATGCCATTAATGATCTGCCGCGCTTTACTAAACTGGTTCGAGAAGTCCCAAAATCTCACAACATTGCTTGGATTTGCGGCACCGCCGAGAAGTGGGCCCCTTATTACTGGCATGCAGGGGCAGTAGGTTTTACGTCGGGATTAGTTAATATCTTGCCGGGTAAGTCGTTTGAATTGCTAGAAGCATTAAGAGCAAATGATGAAAAAACAACTTGGGATGTCTGGGAATATGTCCTCCCGTTCGAAGATTTACGTGCCAAATATCATAACGGAAATAATGTCGTTGTAATTAAAGAGGCAATGGAGTCTGTTGGGTTAACAGCTGGACCAACACGTGAGCCAGTAGCTGCCTTAAGTGAAGCAGACCACGCCGAGGTTAAAGAGTTACTTGAAACTTGGGGTCTAAAAATAACACAAAATTCGTAAAGGATGGTGTAGGAGATGTCAGATACAGTGAAATATAGTAATTACATTAATGGTGAATGGATCGAGAGTTCTTCGGGAGAGGTGGGAGAAAGCCTAAATCCCGCTAAAGCAAAAGAAGTGGTAGGTCGTTTTCAGAAATCAACAGCAGAAGATCTAGATTCTGCGGTTCAAGCAGCATCTAAGGCTCAAAAGCTTTGGCGCAAAGAAACGGGGGCCGCTCGTGGAGCGTTATTGTATATAGCTGCTGATATTTTAGAATCGAGAATTGAAGAAGTAGCTGAAACCATGACAAAGGAAATGGGTAAAACACTGCCTGAGGCTAAGGGAGAAACTGCTAGAGGTGTGGCCATTTTAAGGTATTACGCAGGAGAAGGATTAAGAAAAACGGGTGATGTGATTCCTTCCACTGATCCAGGGGCGTTTATGTTTACAACAAGAAAGGCTCTCGGTGTGGTAGGTGTAATTACTCCGTGGAATTTCCCCGTTGCGATACCCATTTGGAAGATGGCGCCTGCGCTTATTTATGGAAATGCTGTCGTCTTAAAACCAGCATCAGAAGCATCTATAACTGCAGCTAAGGTGATTGAGTGCTTTGTTGAAGCTGGGTTTCCGAAGGGCATTGTCAATTATATTACCGGTTCTGGTTCTGTCATTGGCCAAGGGCTTGCGGATCATAAGCTGGTTGATGGAGTGACATTCACAGGTTCCGACGGTGTAGGTCAACAGGTCGGGCAAGCCGTTCTTGCTAGAGGTGGTAAATATCAGCTGGAAATGGGTGGGAAGAACCCAGTTATTGTCGCTGATGATGCCGATTTAGATTTGGCTGTTGAGGCAACGATAAGTGGGGGCTTGAAATCAACAGGTCAGAAATGTACAGCTACAAGTCGAGTGATTGTGGATCAAGCGATATATGAAACATTTAAAGAAAAGCTAGTTGCTAAAGTAAGTGAGATTAAGGTAGGGGATGGTCTTGATACAGATAGTTGGATGGGACCAAGTGTTAGCGCGAGTCAGCTAGATACCGTGCTTTCTTATATTGAAAAAGGAAAAGAAGAAGGTGCCAAACTCATTTTTGGTGGGAAGCGATTAGAGGAGAATGGACTCTCCGATGGTTATTATGTAGAGCCAGCCATCTTTGATGAAGTAGACACAAAAATGAGTATTGCCCAAGAAGAGATCTTTGGTCCAGTCTTGGCCTTAATTAAAGTGAATGGATTAGAGGAAGCTATTAACGTGGCCAATGATTCAAAGTTTGGCTTAAGTGCCTCCATTTTCACAACAAATATTGCACGTATGCTAACGTTTATTGAAGATATGGATGCAGGACTCGTTCGAGTGAACGCTGAAAGTGCTGGAGTCGAACTACAAGCGCCGTTTGGTGGAATGAAACAATCAAGCTCGCATTCTCGTGAACAAGGAACAGCTGCTATTGAATTCTTTACCGAAGTAAAAACAGTCTTTATCAAAGGATAAATATAGACAGTAATCAAGTTGAAATGAACCTGAGTTTTTATGGATAGAGAGTGGCTCATGATTCGTTTTTCATCCGACGCTCTCAAAATAGGAGGCACTTACCCGAGAGACCACTGAAAATTAGTGAATCTTCTTTTAAACAAAAAACAGATCTCATTTCCTTAGATAAGAATGTTGGTCATTTGTCTGATCGGGAACATGAGCGGAAGGAGAAACCGTAGACTCCTACGGAACAGAACGAGTCTGAAGACATTGAAGGAGTGATCTTCTCCTTCAAAGGCTGAGGCCGTTCCCGTGGAAAGCGAAGGTTTCTCCTGTAGCGATGCAAGTGAGCTCATTTTTAGATAACTTTTTCAGTGGCCTCCTTACCTGAGGTTAGGATCTGCCCTCCTATTTTATCCGGTTTTTTAGACAGGATTCGGTATGACTATTTATACAATAGTATGGAATTGATCTAATTATAAGGGGGAAACGAGATGAAGATTTCGAAAGTAAAATTAACGGCAGTAGGAGTTCCACGCCATACAGGGTTTGTGAATAAACATGTGATTGTACAAATCGAGACGGATGAAGGTGCAGTAGGAATTGGCGAGATGTCCGATTTCTCACACCTGCCTCGTTACTCAGTGGATATGAAGGATTTAGAAGCAACACTTGATTCAATTTTAATTGGAAAAAATCCATTTGATACAGCAGATATTAATCGCGAGCTTGATCTAAATTTTCCACAAGCCCTTTATTATTATGAAAAAGGTAGTTTTATTCGAAATGGTGTAGATACAGCCCTATATGATGTATGTTCAAAATTTCTTGGTGTTTCAATGTCAGATTTATTAGGTGGGCGTCAACGAGAAAAATTTAAGGTATGCTACCCAATCTTCCGTCATCGTTTCCTAGATGAGGTAGATGAGAATATTGACATTGTAAGAACTAGATTAGAACAAGGATTTGACACATTCCGTTTATATGTTGGGAAAAACGTTGATGCAGATGAGACCTTTCTAGACCGGGTTTACTCAGAATTTGGTGGGAAGGTAACGATTAAATCTTTAGATTTTAGCCACTTGCTTGATTGGAAGGATGCACTACGGGCAACAAAGCGCCTTTCAAAATACCACTTCGATCTAGTAGAAAGCCCAGCGTTTTGGAATGATTTTGAGGGATTAAATCACTTCCGCTTGCAATGTGAGTTTCCGGTTAGTGAGCATGTGTGGAGCCCTCGTCAACAGTATGAAATGATCAAAAAAGATTCCGTCGATATTTTTAATATTGCGCCTGTTTTTATCGGAGGGCTTACAGCCGCAAGAAAGGCTGCTTATGCTGCAGAGGTAGCTGGAAAAAGCGTGCTCATCGGAACAACACAGGAACTTTCCATAGGGACTTCGGCTATGGCTCACTTTGGAAGTGCTTTACCGCATTTAAATTACACCTCAGATCCAACTGGACCAGAGCTGTATATTGACGATATTGTTACCCATAAAATCAAATATGAAAACGGTTACCTGACCTTGCCAGATCGTAACATTGTGGGTATTGGGGTGGACTTAGACTGGAATAAAATTGAGAAATATCGCGTACCGGATTTAAGCTGGGGGGATGTCTCTGTACATCAGCTTCAGGATCGAACGTCCCAAACAAGAGGCTAGGGAGGGAAGCTCATGCGTAAGCAAGGGAAGATGGCAGCGGTCGGAATGGTAGCGTTCCTTCTCGCTGCCTGTTCCTCTTCAGAAGGGAAGCAGGCAACGGAAGCCGATATAGAGGCCTATCCGAACCAAACAATTGAAATCTATGTGCCAGCAAGTCCAGGCGGCCAAACTGATACAGCAGCTCGTGTGATGGCAAAGCACCTACCAAAATACCTAGGAACGAATATAGTCATCGTAAATCAAGCAACAGCCGGCGGTGCCTTGGCATTTGAGAATGTGCGTTCATCTGATAAAACTGGCTATAGCCTACTTTTTCACCATCAAGCTCTTCACACAGGCCATGCTGTACGCCAGCTTGAGCATAGTACGAATGAGTTAACAGCGATCGGCACATTTTCCTCGGTTAATCAGGTATTTGTAGTGAGTGCGGATTCTCCATTTGATACACTAGATGATTTAGTTGCATTTGCTCGAGAAAACCCGAATGAAGTGATTTATGGTTCACAAATTGGAGGCACTACTCATTTTATGGGTGAGTTGTTAGGACTTGAGTCAGATACCGAAATCAAAATCCTTGATATTGGAAGTGAGTCTGATCGGATGACAGGCCTTTTAGGTGGTCAGATTGATTTAGCAGTCACAGGAGTGGGGAATGTCTTAAATTATATTGAATCAGGAGACTTCAAAGCATTAGGTGTATTGGCAGATGAACGGGATGAGCTTGCGCCAGAGCTTGAGACAACGGTTGAGCAAGGCTATGATGTTCAGTTTCCAATTGTTCACAGCCTATACGGGCCAGCAGATATGCCAGACGAAATCGTTCAACTGTGGAATGAAGCTACAGAAAAGCTTGCCGAAGATGAGGCATACAATGAAGAATTGCAGAAAACCTTTCAGCAGCACACCTTGATGAATGCTGAAGAAACCAAGATCTTTTCACAAGCAGAATTAGAAAAAGCACAGCTGATTGCGGATGAGCTATTTTCAGATACTCAAGAATAAGGCGTGATAAAAAATGAATGTATCACAAGAACGGGTAATGGGAATTGTGGTTGCAGTGCTCGGACTGCTGATGTTTCTAAACACATTAACCATGTCTTTTATGATGCTTGCAGATGATCCGGGTCCGACATTGCTGCCTCGAGTGGTATCCATTGCGTTAGTGCTCTGTGGAGTAGGGCTAATTTTTTATAAAAGCGAGGGAACAAAACGAGTAACCTTTACGTTAACTAAAAATAGTAGGCGTATGGTAGTGAGTTTTATCTCATTGGTTGTATATGCCTTATTGTTTAACGTTGTGGGTTATATCATTAGCACCTTCCTATTTCTTAGCTTCTTAACATGGTATCTGACACATAACAAAAGCAAGGCAACGATTTGGAAAAGTTTATTAAACGGGTTAATTGTAACCGCTGTCATCTATATAGTGTTTTCACGTTTGCTTGATGTCATCTTACCGGCAGGGCTTCTATAAAGGAGGTGCAACATGGATGTATTAATTCAGAGCTTAAATGAAGCATTAACTCCTTTTGTCATCCTGCTAATGGCACTAGGTGTGCTAATTGGACTGATATTTGGAACTGTGCCCGGATTAACCGCAACAATGGGAATGGCTCTATTTGTGCCATTTACTTTCGGCATGGATCCAGTGCCCGGAATTGCTTTCTTGATCTGCTTACATTTAGGCGGTGTTTCAGGTGGGTTGGTTGCATCAACATTACTAGGGATTCCAGGTACCCCTTCCTCGATTGCGACTACCTTTGACGCCTACCCGATGTCCAAAAATGGTGAACCACTCAGGGCCCTCGGGATTGGTGTCATTGCCTCACTGGTAGGTGGCGCTTTAAGCTTTATTGCACTTGTTACAATCTCCCCTGTCATCTCACGCCTTGCCGTAATGATGGGACCATTTGAATTTTTTGCGCTGATTTTCTTTGCGCTCTCTTTAGTTGCCGTACTAGCTAAAGGGAGCATGCTTAAAGGTATAACAGCAGGATTTTTGGGCTTAGCTGCTGGACTTGTAGGGTTTGCACCAATTGATGGCTTGCAGCGTTATACAGTAGGCATACTTGAGCTAAAAGGTGGATTTGAGCTATTACCACTCATCATGGGATTGTTTGCGATCTCTCAAATTTTAATTGAGATCCTCGGAGATTCTAAAAGTCAGGATATTAATCTGAAAGCGAAAGGTTTTGCTTTCTCGCTTGTGGAAATTATCAAAAATGGCTGGAATTTATTACGTTCCTCGCTAATAGGTATTGCCTTTGGGATCTTGCCTGGCTTGGGCAGTGGAACCTCAAACTTAGTTGCCTATGCTCAAGCGAAGCAGGCTTCAAAAACGTCGGAACGATTTGGAAAAGGAGCACCAGAGGGAATTTATGCATCCGAATCTGCAAATACAGCAAGTGTCGGAGGTTCACTCATTCCCATGCTAGCTTTAGGAATTCCTGGTGATACGGTTACCGCGATTCTTCTAGGTGGGTTTATGGTTCACGGACTTCAGCCAGGTCCTTTGTTTTTTACGAGTAATCCACACATTGTAAATGTCGTATTTATCGCCTTTTTTGTGGCTATGGTTTTTGTTTTTCTTTTTCAGTTATTTGGAATGAAGTTATTTACACGTGTATTAACCGTGCCAAAACAATATCTTTTTCCAGTTATTTTTGTACTGACCGTTGTGGGTGCTTATACAACAAATAGCTCAATCTTTGACATCTGGGTGATGATTTTGTTTGGTGTCATTGGTTTCTTTTTAGTGCGAAACGGTTTTCCGATTGCGCCTATGATTCTAGGGTTTATACTCGGCCCCTTACTTGAAACCTATATGCGTAGAGCCCTTATGACAACGGGTAATGTCAGTGATTTCTTTACAAATCCTATCTCAGCACTCTTTATTCTAGCAGGAATTGCCTGTGTTGCATTTACGCTCAGAAGCGAAATAAAAGAGAAACGAGACAAAACCAATAATCATTCACTAAATCTGTAGAGGCTTATATAGTATTCATGGAGACCCAAACGATGTGTTGATATCATCGTTTGGGTCTTATATGTTAGAACGTGGCTCCGCTTCGGAAATACATTCCGCTCTCCGCGGGAACGGCTTCAGCCATCGAAGTGAAAAACCACCACTTCATAGATAAAAAGACGAACAATGCCTCTAAAGTAGAATGGTCGCACGGCCACAGCTAGTAATCACGCGTTTGTAAGTCGCTACGCACAGCCAATTCAGTCACCATCCACACCCCGCGGATGGGAAATGCGCGAAAAGCATCATGTGAGGCGCGAAAAAGCGAAGTGCGTGCGCGGAAGCCAGTGAGTGCAGCCAATCCACTTCAAGGGTTGAGGCCGTACCCATGGAGATTCCTTTAGCGATGCAGATGAGCTCAGTTTACATGACTTTTTAAGTGACCTCGATATAAAGGTTCATTGAAATAAGATGACAGACCCAGATTAGCGCGGGTACTTCCCACGGTAAGCGTGCCCCCATTTTTTGATACCCTCCAGATCATTCATGCACATATGCTTACCAATTGCGCTAAGTACTAGCTTTCTTCCCCACATCCACAACTAGAAATAAACTCAAATAAAAAAATCAAAAAAACAAGCTAGCATAAATGAATGAAAATGCGCATAAAATCAGGTGATTGAGCAAATGAAGGGAGAAATTTGTCGAAACATATTTATGTTTAATTATTGTATTTTTTGACAGCTGGATGTATATTATTTGTACGTACTAGTTTGATGATGAATCGATTCGTTCAAGAAATATATCAAATATGTCCGTACAAATGATAGCGCTGTCATTTGTGCGGCAACATTTAAGGGGGATGCGTTTCATGAAAAAGGTTGGATTACTAGGAATGGCATTAATGAGTGGTTTGGTATTGGTAGCTTGTTCAGAAGGAAGTTCTGGAGGCAATGGTGGTGATGGTGATGGAGAGATGACGGTTGGAATTTCCATGCCAACTCAATCATCAGAACGCTGGATAGCAGATGGGAACAATATGGTCTCTTATTTTGAAGAACTGGGGTATGATACAGAGCTTCAATATGCGGAGGATGTTGTAGAAAATCAGGTCTCTCAAATTGAAAACATGATTACACTAGGTGTCGATGCACTTGTCATTGCAGCTGTTGATGGTGAAGCGTTAACGAGTGTTTTAGAAAGTGCCAATGCAGAGAATATTCCTGTTATCTCCTATGATCGCTTAATTATGAACTCTGAACATGTTGATTACTATGCTACATTTGACAACTTTGAAGTTGGTGTCTTACAAGGGCAGTATATTATAGATGAGCTTGATCTGGAAAATGAAGATGGACCATTTAACATTGAGCTATTTGCAGGCTCACCAGATGATAACAATGCTCATTTCTTCTTTAATGGAGCGATGTCTGTTCTTCAGCCTTATCTAGACGAAGGTAAGCTTGTGGTAGGTAGTGGTCAGACAGACTTTAACCAGATTTCAATTCTTCGTTGGGATGGTGCGACTGCCCAAAGTAGAATGGATAATCTATTAAGCTCTAATTATGGTGGGGGCGAAGAATTAGATGCAGTTCTTGCTCCAGCAGATTTACTTAGTATCGGTATTCTTGCCTCGTTAAAAAGTGTTGGCTACAGCGCTGATGACATGCCAATTATCACAGGTCAAGATGCTGATATCCCATCAGTTAATGCCATCATTGCAGGTGAGCAAGCTATGACGATCTTTAAGGATACTCGTGTTCTTGCTGAGAAGGCTGTTGAAATGACAGAATCCGTGCTAAATGACGAGGAACCTGAAGTGAATGATACAGAGACATACGATAATAATGTCAAAGTGGTTCCATCCTTCTTAGAAACACCAGTTGTAGTAGACGTTGATAACTATGAAGAATTGCTAATCGAAAGTGAGTACTATTCTGAAGATCAGCTTAACTAGCACCTATACGTAGAACGGTCCATTTTTCAGAAGAAAATGGACCGTGCTTTTAAAAAAGGGAGAGAAAGGCTATGGCGGATATTCTTCTAGATATGAAGAACATTATTAAGCAGTTTCCAGGTGTAAAAGCTCTCGACAACGTTAATTTACAGGTTAAACAAGGTGACATTCATGCTCTTTGTGGTGAGAATGGTGCAGGTAAATCAACGCTAATGAAAGTGTTAAGTGGCGTATATGAATACGGAAGCTATGAGGGAGAGATCTATTTCCAAAATGAACTCTGCATGTTTAAGGATGTGAAGCAGAGTGAGGAAAAGGGTATAGCGATTATCCATCAAGAGCTTGCTCTCATACCTGAGTTAACGATCTCAGAGAATATATTTTTAGGCCATGAACGTGGTCGCTATGGAATTGTGGATTGGGATGAGACTACTAAAGTGGCTGAGAGTCTACTGAAAAAAGTTAATCTCACAGAATCCGTTCAATCAAAAATAAAACATATCGGCGTAGGAAAGCAACAGCTAGTTGAAATTGCAAAAGCACTAGCTAAAAATGTTAAATTACTAATCTTAGACGAGCCCACGGCTTCGTTAAATGAAACCGATAGTCAAAATCTATTGAAATTATTATTGGAACTAAAACAAGAAGGGATTACCTCAATTATCATTTCTCACAAGTTAAATGAGATTAAGCAAGTCGCTGATGAAGTAACCATCATCCGAGATGGACAGACGATTGAAACGTTAGATGTGAAAGCAGACGAGGTAACAGAGGATCGAATTATTAGGGGAATGGTTGGCAGAAGTCTTTCGAATCGCTTTCCAGATTACGAGACAAATCCAGGCGAAACCATTCTTGAGGTTAAGGACTGGAATGTGTATCATCCCATTCAACGAGACAGGCAAATAATTTTTGATGCTTCCTTTCACGTGAAAAAAGGTGAAATTGTTGGCATAGCGGGGCTGATGGGAGCGGGGCGTACAGAGCTTGCGATGAGTATGTTTGGCGGTTCCTACGGTTCAAAAATTAGTGGAAGTCTCACTATAAATGGGAAAGAATCTTCGTTCTCATCTGTTAGTGAAGCCATCAAAGCAGGCTTGGCTTACGCTACGGAAGACCGGAAATCCTATGGATTAATTCTAATGAATGATGTAAAAGAAAACATCTCGCTAGCGAGTTTGAATAAATTATCTAGCCAGACCGTTATACGTGATTTTGAAGAAGTAAGTGTTGCAGAAGATTTCCGAAAAAAAATGAGAATCAAGACACCTAACATCCAGCAGAAAACTGGAAACCTAAGTGGTGGAAATCAACAGAAGGTCGTTCTGAGTAAGTGGATTTTTTCAGATCCAGATGTACTAATTCTTGATGAACCAACAAGGGGCATTGATGTAGGAGCTAAATACGAAATTTATACAATCATTCAGGAATTAGCGGAGAAAGGAAAAGGAATTATTATGATTTCTTCAGAGCTGCCCGAATTAATTGGTATGTGTAGTCGTGTTTATGCGATGAATAAAGGGCGTATCACAGGAGAGGTTCAAGGTGAATCATTAAATCAGGAAGATTTAATGAGGCTGATGACTAAGGAGGTGGCTATACATGAAAACATTTCTGACAATCGTTCAGAATAATATAAGACAATACAGTATGACGTTTGCTTTACTACTCATTATGCTATTGTTTCAAGTATTAACAAATGGAGTATTATTGCAGCCTTTAAACATTACCAATCTAATCTTACAGAATAGCTATATCCTCATCCTTGCTATTGGGATGGTGCTAGTCATTATTACGGGACATATAGATTTATCAGTCGGATCAATTGCTGCTTTTATTGGAGCTCTTTCCGCTATTCTTATGATCCAAATGAACATGGATCCATTTTTCACCGTAGTCCTTTGTTTATTAATGGGTGCCATTGTTGGCGCATGGCAGGGATTTTGGGTGGCGTATGTCAAAATACCAGCCTTTATTGTGACACTAGCAGGCATGCTTATTTTTAGAGGAATTACACTCATTATGCTGCAAGGACAATCGATTGCACCATATCCACCGGCGTTTCAACAGCTAAGTGCTGGGTTTCTTCCGGATGTGTTTAATGGGGACGGGATTCATTTATTCTCTCTTGTCATCGGTCTAGTGCTAATCGTCAGTCTTGTCTTAATTGAATTAAGAGGCAGGAGAAAACAAATCAAAAATGGTTTAGAAACTCTTCCAAAGACATTATTCTTCTTAAAAGTAGCAGGTATGGTAGCGGTTATTGGTGTTTTCACATATATTCTAGCTGATTACCGTGGCATTCCTAATATTCTTGTATTATTAATCTTGCTCATTGCCTTCTATTCATTTGTAATGAAAAAGACCGTAATTGGGCGCCATGTCTATGCGGTTGGTGGCAACGAGAAAGCAGCTTCCCTATCTGGAATCAAAACAAAACGAGTCACCTTTATGGTGTTTGTAAACATGGGTGTTCTGGCGGCGTTATCTGGTCTCATTTTTGCGGCGCGATTAAATGCAGCAACCCCGCGTGCAGGAAATCTATTTGAGCTCGATGCGATTGCAGCGAGTTTTATAGGAGGAGCTTCCGCATACGGTGGTGTTGGTTCCATTATTGGTGCAGTGATTGGTGGCCTTGTCATGGGTGTTATGAATAACGGAATGTCAATCCTTGGATTAGGTATTGATTGGCAGCAGGCCATTAAAGGACTCGTGTTACTAGCTGCAGTTGCCTTTGATATTATGAATAAGAAGAAATCTTAATACTTAGTGGAATGGGACTATCGAGGCCGCTGAAACAACCCTTATTTCCTTTAACAAAAATGTTTGTCTAATCAGGAACATGAGCGGAAGGAGAGACCGAAGACTCCTACGGAACAGAACGAGGCAGACCGACATCGAAGTGGTGGTTTTTCGCTTCGAGGGCTGAGGCCGTTCCCGTGGAAAGCGTAGGTTTCTCCTGTAGCGGTGTACATGATCTCATTTTCTAGATGGCTTTTTCAGTGACCTCTTGTTCATCCTGCAGGTGTAGATAGTTAATCAACATCTGTCCTTTTCTACAAAATATTTTCAAATGAAAAACACTTGGGAAAACTTTATCCTTTCATAAGGCTAGATGACACACATACCCTTTATGCTGTATGCTAAGTTCAAGTAAAGTTGTACGTATAACAATGAGGGGAGGAGAATGTTTATGCTTGAGGATCTTAAGCAGGAAGTTTTGGAAGCCAATTTAGCTCTTCCGAAGCATGGAATGGTGACCTTCACATGGGGGAATGTGAGTGGAATTGATCGAGAAAGTGGACTGGTTGTTATAAAACCAAGTGGTGTTGAGTATGATGTGCTGTCTTATGAAGACATGGTCGTTGTAGATTTGTCTGGAAACGTAGTGGAGGGGCGCTTAAATCCTTCCTCAGATACGGCGACTCATGTTGTGCTTTATCGAGCGTTCCCTAACATAGGCGGAATTGTTCATACACATTCTCCTTTTGCTACAAGCTGGTCTCAAGCAGGTAAAGGGCTCCCGGCTTTTGGAACGACCCATGCAGATTACTTCTATGGAGAGGTTCCTTGTACGAGACCGATGACTACGGAGGAAATTGAAGGCGCTTACGAAGCGGAAACGGGCCATGTGATTGTGGAAACGTTTGAAACAAGAAGCTATGAACATGTACCTGGTGTACTTGTCTATGCACACGCCCCATTTGCTTGGGGAAAGAGTGCAAGTGAGGCGCTGCATAATGCAGTGGTGTTGGAGGAGACAGCAAAAATGGCTACGCATACCATCGCCATTAACCCTCAAGTCAGCACTATGCAACAGGAGCTTCTTGATAAGCACTTCTTGCGTAAGCACGGGAAGGATGCATATTACGGTCAGAAACGATAAAGGAGGATGCATATGAGTACCTATACAATTGGTGTAGATTTTGGCACGGAGTCTGGCAGAGCCGTATTAGTTAATATTGCAGATGGCGCGGAAGTAAGTGAGCATGTGACTCCTTACCGCCATGGTGTCATTGATAGTACCTTGCCTAACTCTGATACTAAACTTGAAGCAGAGTGGGCCCTGCAGCACCCACAGGATTATGTAGAGGTGTTAACAACATCGGTACCAGCTGTACTTAAGCAGGCAGGAGTGGAAGCAAGTGAGGTCATTGGCGTGGGGATTGACTTCACGGCCTGCACGATGCTGCCCGTTGATGAATGGGGTACACCACTTTGTTTTCATGATGAATTAAAAGAAAGACCCCATAGCTGGTTAAAGCTGTGGAAGCATCACGCAGCTCAGGACGAGGCGAATGAACTAAACCGCATTGCAGAAGAGCGTGGAGAAGATTTCTTGCAGCGCTATGGTGGCAAAATTTCATCTGAGTGGATGATGGCAAAAATCTGGCAAATTTTGAATGAAGATGCGGATATGTATGAACGTACGGACCTATTCTTAGAGGCGACGGATTGGGTTATTGCGCAAATGACCGGAAGTATCGTTCGCAACAGCTGTACGGCAGGTTATAAATCTATTTGGCATAAGCAAAAGGGCTATCCAAGTGAAGACTTCTTCAAAGCACTGGATCCCCGCTTAGAGAAATTAACGAGTACAAAGCTACGTGGAGAGATTGTTCCGCTTGGCACAAGAGCAGGTGGATTAACCGAGGAGATGGGAGAAAGAATGGGTCTCTTGCCGGGTACTGCTGTTTCGGTGGGGAATGTTGATGCTCATGCCGCTGCACCTGGAGTTGGTGTTGTATCTCCAGGCAAGCTGGTGATGGCAATGGGCACATCTATCTGTCACGTTGTGCTTAGTGAGCGTGAAACAGAGGTTGAGGGCATGTGCGGCGTTGTTGAGGATGGGATTATCCCAGGCTACTTTGGCTATGAAGCAGGACAGTCTGCGGTTGGAGATATTTTTGCTTGGTTTGTTAAGAATGGTGTTCCTGGTGAAGTGGAACAGGCTGCTGAGAACGCAGGTGTAAGCATTCATCAATATTTAGAAGAAAAAGCCTCTCTTTATAAGCCTGGAGAAACAGGATTATTAGCTCTTGATTGGATGAATGGAAATCGCTCAGTTCTAGTTGATACTGACCTGAGTGGATTGATACTAGGGCTAACCTTGCAATCTAAGCCTGAGGAAATCTATCGCGCATTACTTGAATCAACGGCCTTTGGAACAAAAAAAATCATCGATGCGTTTAACGATAATGGTATTCACATTGAAGAAGTTTATGCATGTGGTGGGCTTCCGCAAAAAAATAAGTTACTCATGCAAATGTATGCGGATGTCACAAACCTAGAGATTAAGGTTAGTGCAGCTTCCCAGACTCCGGCACTTGGAGCGGCCATGTTTGCAGCGGTTGCGGCTGGTGAGGAAATGGGAGGGTTTGAGTCAATTACTCAAGCTGCTCAGACTATGAGCAGAGTCCGTGATGAAACGTTTAAGCCTATTCCTGAAAATCATCAAATTTATCAGAAGCTGTATGAAGAATATACACAGCTTCATGATTATTTTGGACGTGGGGAAAATGACGTCATGAAACGTCTACGAGCGCTTAAAGCACCAAAAGCAATCAACCAATCTACTTAACCGGGGGGATGATTATATGAAGCAACATACGAGAGCGGAATTTTGGTTTGTTACAGGCAGTCAGCCTTTGTATGGAGAGGGAGCTATAAGGGAAGTTCAAGAACATTCCAATAAGATGGTTGCCGAGTTAAACAAAAGTGAGACCATTACCTTTCCAATTCAAATTAAACAGGTAGCAACAACTCCAGAAGAAATGGTAAATGTGTGCGCTGCAGCAAATGCAGATAAATCGTGTGCTGGGATTATCACATGGATGCATACCTTTTCACCAGCAAAAATGTGGATCGGCGGATTAAGCCTTTTAAATAAACCGCTCCTGCATCTCCACACCCAATTTAACCGAGACATACCATGGGAATCCATTGATATGGATTTTATGAATTTGAATCAATCCGCCCATGGTGATCGTGAATTTGGCTTCATTGGAACAAGAATGAAAATTCCTCGAAAAGTGGTTGCTGGTTATTGGGCAGATACACATGTTCAATCAAGAATTGATACTTGGATGAAAACAACAGCTGCCGCTATAGAAGGACAATCGATTCGTATCGCCCGTTTTGGAGATAATATGAATGAAGTGGCTGTTACAGAAGGGGATAAGGTGGAGGCACAGCTTAAGTTTGGTTGGTCTACACAAGGATATGGTATTGGCGATTTAGTTGAAGTTGTGCAGTCCGTAACCGACCAAGAAGTAAAGCAATTATTTGAAGAGTATGAGCAGAATTATGACATTGATCCACATGCGAATAAAGAGTCGATCTTAGGCCAAGCGCGTATTGAACTCGGATTAAAACGTTTTCTAGAAGCAGGGAATTTTCATGCCTTTACAACCAATTTTGATACCCTTCACGGTCTCGACCAGCTACCTGGGCTAGCGGCTCAACGCCTAATGCAACAAGGCTATGGCTTTGGAGGAGAAGGAGATTGGAAAACGGCAGCATTAGTACATCTAATGAAACGCATGGCAAATGGAGAGCAGACCTCATTTATGGAGGATTACACCTACCATTTTGAAAAAGGAAATGAACTAATCCTTGGCTCGCATATGCTAGAAATTTGTCCAACCATAGCAGAGGGCAAACCAAAGATTGAGGTTCATCCTTTATCCATTGGCGGGAAATCTGATCCAGCGCGGATGGTATTCAATAGTATTGAAGGAGAAGCCATCGTTGCCTCCATTATTCATTTAGGGGACCGGTTCAGACTAGTAATTAATGAAATTACAACAGTAAAAGCAGAACATGATACGCCGCATTTGCCGGTTGCGAAGGTACTTTGGAAACCAAAGCCATCACTTGAGACATCTGCAGAAGCTTGGATTTACGCGGGAGGCGCCCATCATACGGTTCTTTCTTACAAAATCACCACAGAGCAAATGCTTGATTGGGCCAAACTTGTTGGAATCGAGGCCATTGTCATTAATGACCAAACGACAATCCAAGGAATCGAAAACGAACTAAGATGGAATGATCTTGCCTACAAGCTTTCTAGGTAATGGAATTGTTCAGTTAACTAAAGTATGGTAGCCTATGCGTATAAGTGTCTTTTAGAATTGAGGTCATCCATATGCAAACAAAATATAGCAAAATTATCGAAGTAGTGAAGTCTCGTATCTTAGACGGAACCTATACGCCACACAAAAAGATAGGTTCCGAGAGCATGTTTATGAAAGAATTTGGAGTCAGTCGACATACCGTTCGGGTTGCCTTAGGAGACTTGGTTAAGGATGGCTGGCTCTATCGCTCTCAAGGGTCTGGTACATATTGTGCGGACCGCTCCATCGATAAAGCGAAATCAGTGAATCAAAAGAATATTGCGATCATCACCACCTATATTTCCGACTATATTTTTCCTTTAATCATTCGAGGTGCCGAACCATATCTCGCCAAAAAAGGATATCAGGTTAGCTTATATAGTACGAATAATGATGTAGAGACAGAAAAGAAAGTACTTGAAATGGTTTTATCTCTAGGTGTGGATGCAGCCATTATTGAACCAACAAAAAGTGCGCTAAACAATCCAAATATTAACTATTATTTTAGTTTAGAGCGTGCAAACATTCCATATGTGATGATTAATGCATTCTATGATGAGCTGGATCCACTTTGCTTGATTATGGATGACGAAAAAGGCGGTTTTATGCAAACCGAGCACCTTATTAAGCAAGGGCATAAGGATATCCTCGGTTTCTTTAAGACAGATGATAGACAAGGTGCTAAACGTAAAAAGGGCTACATAAAAGCACATCGCGCGCACCAGCTACCAATTCTGCCTGAGAATATCATTGATTATGACTCAGAAAGCAAAGCGAATAAACCTAAAGAAACGCTAGAGAGTATTCTCGAGGATGAAAACCGTCACCCGACAGCCATCGTCGCCTATAATGATCAGTTAGTTGTTAACCTTCTAGACGTGCTTCGCCTTAATAAAGTGTCAGTTCCCGATGATATCTCCATTGTCGGCTTTGATAATTCTTATTTAGCAACAGCAACAGAAGTAAAACTAACCTCGATTGATCATCCGAAGCAAAAGATGGGCGAAAGGGCAGCTGAAATGATTATTGGTCTCATCGAAAATCATCAGGAACCTAATGAGAAGACATTTGAATCTATGATTTATAAGCCTAAACTTATCAAGCGCCAATCAACAAAATCAATATAAGAAAAAGTCCGCAAAGGTAGCGGGCTTTTTTTGTTGCGATGTTTAGGTGGAACCAAATGGAATTTGAATCGTAAAGAAATGCAGGGACATACATAGAGGATAATGATGGAATATTTTGATTGCATTTGGAGAAATAGGTTTACTTTTGCAATAAACAGTCTATAGGTAAAAAAGTTAAAGTGATGAATGGAGGTGAATAGTATGTCAAGAAGACCATCGTCAAATCGTTCAAGAGGCTCGAGCTCCAGCCGTCGGTCGTCCAGTAGCTCAAGCAGCAGACGCCCTTCTTCAAATCGTCCTTCCGCAAATAGAAATGCACGAATTACTTCATCCTCAAAAAGTAGCTACCGTCGTTCGGGAGGAGGTTTTTTTGGAGGGAATCGTGGATATGGAAGCCATCGACGTGATACATATTATGGTCGGGGAAATCGTGGCGGAGGCCTAGGGTGCGGGTGTACGGTCGTCCTGCTTGCTATTATCGCAGCAGCGGTAGTAATTGCTTATTTCTATATTCAATCTTTATAGTACACAACATAGGGGGATCAAATAATGTCAGAGTATGAGATAGCTGTGGGATAAAACGAGGCTACTGAAAAAGTCATCTAGAAATGAGCTTAAGCACCGCTACAGGAGAAAACTTCGCTTTCCACGGGAACGGCCTCAGCCCTTGAAGTGGAAGGGCGCCACTTCAATGTCTTCAGACTCGTTCTGTTCCGTAGGAGTCTGCGTTTTCTCCTTCCGCTCTTATTCCCGATCAGACAAATGACCATCATTCCTGTCTAAAGAAATGAGGGTTGTTTTTTTGTTTGATAGAAGGTTCACTATCATATAAAGCTTCTTTTTCAGTAACCTCGGTAAAAAGGTTCATTGTATAAGATGGCGAAGCCCGTTAGTACAGGTACTCCCTCGGTAAGTGTACCCCATTTTCGGGAGCGAAGATCGAAGAACTCATACTCAGACTTGCCCCAATTTCCTTATGTACATCTGCAAGTAAATAAGTTGAAAAGTTATCTGGACTCCACGTAAGTCATCTCTCATATACTTGATGCCACCACTCTCACCAAGCGGACGAAAATGGTGGGCTGACACCTGCGGGATGAAAAGGTTCATTGAGATAAAAGGGCGAGGCCAGTTGCTCAGGTACTCCCTCTGTAAGCATGCCCCCATTTTCGGAAGCGACAACCGAAGAACTGTTACTCAGATAACCTCCAATTCTTCTATGTACTTAAGCGTGTGAAGTGTATTTATGGAGTAACATCTATCCTTATTTGTACAATAAAAAAGCTGAACAATGAATGGAGAGACTCCAACATTCTTCAGCTTTTAGATTAGTAATAATTCTTTTGTCCCAGAATCATTTCATATCAGGGTCCTTGTTATCACAAGGCCTTTTTTTCATATTCTGTTTTACTAGTTCGATCCTTACCTTCTCCTAAGCTAATAATAGCTGGAATAAATAAAGGAAGGATGACTAGACCAAATAACATTAGTCCACTTACCACAACGGTCCCAATTTGCATTAGGGAAAGTACTCCAGATGGCATCATCGCGCCGAATGTTCCAGAGAGAATAATGGCCGCAGTAATAATAACTGATCCCATTTTAACCATGGATTTCATTAACCCTTCACGGACCCCTATACGTTTTTCCTCTTGATAACGGTCAAAAAGGAAGATAGAGTAATCAACACCTAAAGCAATAAGCATGACAAAACCGAAGAATGGAACAGCCCAGCTAATGCCGGAATAACCCATAATATGAACAAACACCAGCTCAGTAATACCAAGAGAGGTATAGTAGGATAGAACGAGTCCCGCGATAATCACCAAAGGTTGCGTCCACGAACGAAGCAGTACCATCAATGTTAAAAATAATCCCGCCAAGATAATGATCACCGTTCGATTAAAGTCAGCAGATGAGATCTCTTCAAGGTCGCTGTTTGTGCTGGAAACCCCGGAAAACTCAATCTCCATGTCCTGTAAAGGTGTACCTTGCACAAATTGATTCACAGCAGCTTTTATTTCTCGAGTAGCTTCAATGGCCTCTACGGAATAAGGGTCGTCTTTAAGGCTTACCTCCAAGCTTAACCCGGTTCCGTCTGTGAATGTGTACATGTCGATGATCTCTTGGAAATCCTCGTTTTCTAACAATTCATCAGGAATATAAACCCCTGTGCCACGTACATACTCAGCGTTAGCCAAATTAGATGAAAATTCTACAGCATCCTCAAGGCCGCTTTGAAGCTCGCTTAAGCCTGTATTCACCTCATCTACTCCGTCAGCTAACTGAGATAGACCAGCTGAGAGCTCACCTATTTGTGCGCTAGCACCTTCAAGCTCAGCTGAACCCTGGGAGAGCCCTGCACTAATCTGTTGTAAATTTTGTTGAATGGCTGCCAGCTGTGCAGAAGCCGTCTGAATATCTTGAGTTTGTTCAAGCTGCATAGAGACCATACCAAGCTGTTCGCTTAATTGACTAAGACCTGTTGCAGCCTCTGATAATGAACCTCCTGCATCTGAATCTGTGCTGCCAGAAACCTGATTACTAATTTGTCGCAGCTGCTCTGAAATTTGTTGCAAACCGTCTTGCATATCTTCGGTACCGGATACGGCATCGTTTAAGCCTTCACTTAACTCATTAAGTTGATTGTCTACGTACAGCTCATCTAACTCTTCTCCTGCTGGACGAGTTAAACCAACTACTTGATCAACTTCATCTAAGCCTGCTACAAATCTAGATAATGCTTCGATATGCGCAAGGTTTTCTGGAGTGACCATGTCATCTTCGCTATCAATAATGATAGAAACCGGAAGAGCGTTGCCAATACCAAAACCAGATTCAATGGCACGTAACCCTTTTACAGAGTTAGCATCTGCGCTAATTTCATCCACGTTATTAAAGGAAATATTATGATTATATATGATTAGAAAAGGAACGGTTATAACGGCAACCACTAGTAGAGAAATCACTGGGCGGAAGATAGAAAGCTTGCCCAAAGCACCCCATAGGCGATTGTCAGCGTGTGATCCTACTTTCTTTGATGGCCAGAACAATTTTTCTTTTAACACAGCCATCAGAAATGGAACAAATGTATATAAAACAAGTAGCAACACGGCAATGCCCACAGCTACACCAACAGCGGATTGATAGATGGCAAAATCCGCAAAGCCAATGGCTGCAAATCCAATAAACACGGCAAGCCCACTATAGAAAAGCGTTTTACCAGCTGTACGATACGTTGTTAAGATAGCTTTTTGGATATCATGACCGGCAGCTAATTCCTCTTTATAACGACTTAACAAAAGAATACAATAATCCGTTCCAATTCCAAATAACACGGCGACCAAAAAGATTTGCGTGTAATTAGATATCGGAAAATCAAACCAATCCGCCAAAAAAGCGACGATGGATTGACTGATTAAATATGTTAAGCCAACAGATAATAACGGCACAAGTGGTGTAACAAGGGCCCTGAACACAACGAGTAATAAAACAAAAATTAAAATGACTGTAATAATCTCTGTTTTGGCTAAGCCTTCCTGTGAAGTAACATCTACATCGTGATTAATTAAGGCCTCACCAGTAATGTATACTTCGCCATCCGTCATAGACAAGGATTGGAGCTGCTCGCCAATCGCCACAGCATCATCACTGCTGCCATCAATCGTAATTGGAATGAGAGCCACACTGTTATCTTCAGACACAAGCTGGTCTTTAATCTCATCTGAATCAAACAAGGAAATCACATCAACATCCACAGGATAAGTGCCGCTCTCGATTTCTTCAATTAAGCTCTGAACGTCATCTTCTTGCTCATCAAATGACTGATCAAATTCAAGGACAACACTAATCGTTTCTTCACTCTCACCAGCATTGTCAAGGATAGCCGAGGCTTTACTTGAGCTAAACGTATCAGCAAGCTGAACAGAACCTTTTTCCTCCACAAGGTCTGCCAATGGCGGCGCAAGAAAAAATAACAAAACAGCTAAAATGACTAATGCAGAGGCAATGCCCCACTTATACCGTAATATCAAACTCATGTTTCGTCCTCACCTTTATTCTTTTGTATTGGGGTATGTGTTAGAAGGCGTTCTCTTACTTTGCCTAGCATCTCAATAAAATAAGACAAGTCTTCTTCTTTAAAATCACTAAACAGATTTCCGAAGTAATCGAGCATAATTTGCTCACATTGTTCCATTTCTTTTATTCCTTCAGCAGTGAGTTCAGCATATTTCACCCGATAATCGTCTTCAGATCGCCTAAACCAAACTAAGCCATTTTGTTCAAGCTTCTTTAATCGAGCTGAGATTGCACTTTTGTGTAGGCCTTGAAAGGAGGCAATTTCCTTTGAAGTAAGTGGACCCTGTGAATCAAGAATGCTTAATAAATCAACCTGCTCAAAGGACATGACCTTTACATCCTTGGAGGCTAGCTCCTTAAAAAACTGCTGTTGACCATAGACCATAATTTCACAATATAAACCTATTGCCTCTGAAAGCTGGTTTCTCAAAGTAGTTCACCCCCTAAACTAATATAGTGGATTTAGTTTAACCCCTAAACTAAAATAGTGCAAGAGATAATTTGGCCAATTGAAGATTTTATTAAATCAGGAAACAGTAATCATTTATTTAGTGCTACGAAATAATTAGGTTAAAAATAAATCTGTAAGGATTATTCATTAGAAGATGAAAATATGTCAGGTTAACAAAGACCGGCGGAGCAAGTAAAGGGTAAGGAGGATGGTACCTGATGTTTTTAAGATAAATGTTTTATCACCTTTGAAGCTCCTGATAAATATCGGGAGCTTTTTCCCATGTTAAAAGACCTTCTCATACAAGTGACCTCTCTGATATGCTTAGTTCATAGACACCTTAGATAAACAGGAGGATTTAATGTATGAAGAAAAAATTAGTTGGGCTATTACTCGCTGCGAGCTTACTAGTTATAAGTGGATGCAGTGAACTAGAACAAATGTTTATGCTTGATTCAGCCAAGGGAGCAGACTCAATGGTTGAAGGAGAGACCGTTGTTTCTTTCTTAGACGTTGGTCAGGGCGATGCTACTTTGGTACAGACAGATGAGGCAACGGTGCTAATTGACTCAGGCAGACATGATCAACGAGTAATCTTCGACCATCTAGACGAATTAGCCATCGATTCTCTTGATCTAGTTATTTTCACACACCCTCATGCCGATCATATAGGAAATGGCGACTTAATAGTAGAAGAATACAATCCTGAAGAAGTATGGATTGATGGAAATGAAACGACTTCTCAGGTATTTGAACGATTGGTCGACGCCCTTCTCGCATCAGATGCGAATGTCGTTGAACCCATTGCAGGAGAAACCTATCAATTTGGAGCGCTACAGTTTGACGTGTTAAATCCTGGTGAAGAATTAACAGGTAATTTAAACAACGATTCGATTAGCTTTATTATGCACTACGGTGATGTCAGCTTCTTATTTACCGGAGACGCTGAAAGGCCAGCTGAACAAGCAATGGTTAATACAGGCATCTCGTTATCAGCAGACATCTATCATATGGGGCATCACGGGTCAAATACCTCAAGCCATGATTTTTTTATGAATGAGGTCTTGCCTGAAGTAGCTGTTTACTCCGCTGGTGAAAAAAATAGCTACGGTCACCCAGGCGCAACGGCACTCTCTCGAGTAGAAGCTACGGGAGCAGAGATATTTGGAACAATAGAAGATGGCACGATAACCATACGAACGGATGGCACAACGTTTGAAGTGGATACTGCCAATGATTAAAAGTGGAGGGTCCAATATTGGGCCCTTTTCTTACAGATAGGGGGAGAGTATATATGAGGAACGCCATTTTATTTGATCTCGATCAAACTCTGTTAGATAAGGACCTATCTTTAAAACAATTTGCACGTCATCAATATGATAGCTTTTCCTTACATGACTATACGGAACTTGAACCCTTCGTAATAGAATTTGTGAAGCAACATCATCAAGTCCAATCTAAAGAGACGGTGTATGGCAAATTAATAGATACCTTTTTAATGGACAGAACCCTCCTTTCACCCCTAGTAGCGCACCTAGATCAACATTTTCCAGCTGCCTGTATTGGCATTCCAGGTCTAATTGAATGCTTACAAACTCTCAAGCGGAATCAGTATAAAATTGGCATCATCACAAATGGGCGCGATTCATTTCAAAGAGAGAATATAAAAGAATTGGGCATCTTACATTTAGTAGATAATATTGTGACTTCGCAAGATTTTGGGCGAAAAAAGCCTGATCTATCCATATTTCTACATGGGTTGGGAAATTTACAGGCAACTCCACAGCAAGCTATTTTTGTAGGTGACAGTCTGACTAAGGATATCGTACCATCTAAAACTTTAGGAATGAAAACGATTCTGATGGGTCCAGCCCAAGTACACCCTGATATTGATACATCTTGTTCAGACTTATATCAAGTTTTATCAGAAATAAAAATCCTCAGTAAATAGACAGGAATTACGAATTTCTTATAAAAATCTTTTTCAAACATAAAGATCTGTACATTAATTAATAATAATTAAGAAATATTGGGAAACGTATAAAAAGTATATTAATGTAAACTGAATATTAATATAATATCTGAGAAGAAGGGAGGAACATGAATGGAAACGCTTGTCGCACCAGAGTTGGTCGGATCTAAGCTTGTTGAATGGTATAGTTGTATTGTAGAAAATGATGTTGAACAAGCAGAAGAGTGTAAAAAGAACGTTGATGAGTTAATATCACAAATGCGAGAACATAGAGAACATAAGTTAGTTGGGACTCATTATAAGCTTGTAAAACTTAGGCATGAATTTATGTTGAAAAAGTTAAATATGGAAGTTACACCCGAAGAGTTAGAAAATATGAAGATTGATTCTGAAGCGTCAGATGAACGATTAAAATATTTGTATTACTTTATGACAGCTATGTATGAGGTATATAAATCTAGATTCAAATCAGCCGTTAGAATATTTGAGATTGCTTCCCGTTATCTTCATAATGTCAATGATGTTTATGAAAAGGGAGAGTTCTATGGAATATATGGATTTTGTCATTATAGATTAGATGATTTTACTAGTGCTGTTAAATTCACAAAGAAGTCTATGGAGATTTTTAGTGAATCAGGATCGAAATATGAAGAGAAAATTTTAAACGGGCATCTAATACTGGCTTATATAGCTACCGAATTAAATCAATATGAAAAAGCAGAAGAAATTTATAATCAAATTACTGAGAAGTCACATTTGTACCCTTACACAGACATTATTGTAAAAAGGGGACTGGCTTTAAATAGAATAAGACAGAAAAAATTAATAGAAGCTAAAAGTTATTTAATTGAAAGTTTAAGTATTTCGGAGATTGAAGGTACTGTAACAGAAGTTCGAAATAAATATAATTTGGCAAATACTCTCTATCGATTAGATCAACATCAAAAAGCTAAAAAAATATTAGATCAAGCAGAAGAAAAAGCATTAGAGTATAATATGATTGAACAAATTGCTAAAGCAAATATAACAAGAGGGTTGTATCAAGAACATCGAATAGAGATTATTAACGAAGGTTTAGAAATGTTATATGAGAACGAATTATTTTTTGAATTTTCAGAGATGTCAGAAGAAGTTGCGGATTACTTTGAAAAAAACAAAGATTATTTCAATGCTTTTGTGTATCTTAAGAAGGCTCATCATACGCCAAATAATATTAAAATACTGGAGGAAATACAATGAAAAAATTTATTTTGGCTACATTTTTAGTATTAGGTTTAGTAAGTGTTACAAGCTTAAGTGGGACTGATACTACAAATGTTTTTTATCCATCTGACAAAGGTGATTATCAATAATTAGTGTCATTCCTCGCTTCTAAATTTAATCCTCAGAATGAATACCTTTTCTGTAACTCACTCTGAATAGGCCCAGCTTAAAGACAATTAATCTTGCTGTATCTTTTGGCTGGCCGATTTTTTCAAATGCCTCCCTGTAACACCTGCTTAGCTTTTAAAAAGAGCCTCCTTACTACATTCCATTTAATATAAAAAAAGACTCATTAGCAAGGGAGATTAAACATGTCTTCATCTTTTCGGGTGCGAGCTGGTGCGTTTATTATTCAAGACGATGCTATTTTACTGATTAAATATCAGGATGAAAGTGGATTTCATTATAATCTTCCGGGTGGAGGTATTCACTTCGAAGAATCACTAGACGAAGCGCTCAAACGTGAATTGAAGGAGGAGGCTTCAGTTGATGTTATTGTTGGTGGGTTGGCGTTTGTCTATGAATATTTACCCCATCTAAATGAATCTCGTTATGGAGATTGTCCTTCTTTACAATTTATTTTTAAATGCAGGATAATGGATGATCAAAAGCCTGAATTACCTGCTAATCCAGATCCTTATCAAATAGGTGTTGTATGGATGCCCCTATGTCAATTGAGTCAAATAAAGCTTTACCCTAATTTAAGCACTCATTTAATTATTCACGCAAAAACCCCAAAATATATCCCCTATATTAAGGAGCAAGACATTCAATAGATTCCCGCAGCCCTTCAAATTATATAAATAATAGACGATATAGTATGTAGAAACGGATATTTTGACTTAATATGTAAAACGGAGTCTTTTTAAAAATTTGAAGGGGTTTTCACGATGATTAGTAGAGAAGATGCTTTATTCCATGCCTCTTCCATTACCAAGTCTTTAGCGGCTGCTAAAGGGCATACTCATTTTATTAAAACAATTGCAAGCTTGCTTAGAAAGTATTCTCGAAATGAACAAGCGTATAAGAATGGCGATGAGTTTATTCAGCTCGTTCTTAGTGAATTTTGCGATTACCTTTCTAGTCTTTGTGTGACTATTGATAAACATCGGGATGAGATTCGGATGAAGGCGATATCTGAAGAGGAAAAAGCCTTATTTTTAGTAGAAGCAAATGGTATTCACTTTGCGTTACAGAAAATGTTAAATGAGTTGAAGAGAGATTCGTACCATGATGTAATTATATATAATGAAACAGCGATGAGTTATCTCCCAGGTTTACCTGATGGATGGACGGTTTCTAAAAAAGGACAACAATTAATCGTGAGCGAACGAAATGAAGGTTTTGAAGTAGTAAATAAAGCGAACTGAAGGAGGGGGGGTTTTGGATATTGCTTTATTATCAATGGCCATGAGTCAAGCTAATGTGCAACAGCAAGTGTCTGTAGCTGTTATGAAGCAAGCGATGGGTACAGCGGAGCAGCAGGGGAAAGCCATTCAGAATTTGATGGAGACAACGTCGTCAGCTCCTAGTCCCCATCCTCAATTGGGTCGGAACTTTGATATTCAAGTTTAGCAGAGGCTATGCCTCTGTTTTTATTATATTGGATGAAATTTCTATAATTTTTCTAAAATTTTATATTTACGCGTAACGCATATTTTTTGTAGAATATAAGTGGGAACGAGAAAGGAGACGAATTACTTGTATACAGAACGAGACGCACTCAAACAACGAATGGAACAAATTTATGAAGAAAGAAAAGCAAGCGCAGAAGAGTTTAATGTTATTTACAACCGCTTAAGAGAGCTAGATGCCATGGAAGAAACGGGAGATTCAGATTCTTACATTGAAACGACACCCAAGCCAACAAATGAACAGCAAAGACCTATCCGAGCTAAGCGAGATATTATTGAACCCTTTATTGTGAAAACACTAAAAAACTCTACTCTTTCTTTAAATGCAAAAGAAATAGGGGCAGAGCTCGAGCGAAATAATATCGTTTATAATGAGAGCTCGTTATACGTTATGTTAAATAAAATCGTAGAAGAAAATAAACACATTACGAAACCATACCGTGGTCGATATGCATATGAGGCCCTAGAAGATTAATCATAATAAATGAGACGATGCCCTTTCGCTACATAGCGGGAGGGTTTTATTTTATTTTTACTTAAACTGTAATTAGTAAATATACTGGAAAAAACGAGAAAAAAGAGAAGCGGATATCGGGAAAGAGGAACGGATATCGGGGAAGAGGAGCAGATATCGGGGAAGAGGAGCAGATATCGGGGAAGAGCCGGCGATATCGGGAAAGAGGAACGGATATCGAGAAAGAGGAGCAGATATCGGGAAAGAGGACTGGATATCGGGAAAGAGAAGCAGATATCGGGAAAGAGAACCGGATATCGGTGACTGAAAACGAGCATACGCGCTATCACCTTACTCAGCGTCGCCACGCCCACTACTAAGCACCATCCCTGTTTCAAAACGCAAAAAGAGAGCACCCCGAAAAGGGATGCTCTCTTTTCAATTCTATTCTGTTTTCCGCTTAAACATCCAGCGATTATAATAGAAAAATTTTGCAGGTAGTCCGCCGAGTTTTAAAAGAGCCTTTGCGTCTTTTTGCATTTGTGGGTGTGCTTTTACCTTGGAATCGGCGAGGTAGATGGCATAGAGTCCTCGTTTGATTAAAAGGTGGAAAGAGGCATCCGGTAGTTCTTTTAATTTATTTGTTGCGGTTTGGTCTAGGAAGTAGACGCGTTTGATGAGGTCTTCATGGCTTTCGTAGTAGCTGGTGAAGTTCATTTCGTCTTCGGCGCGGTCTTCTTCTTGGTCGATAAAGTAGTCTAGCATGATGTGTAAGCCTTGTAGCCATGGGAAGTAAGCTTCTTTAATTTGAGTTGACTCTTCTTTTGAGCGAACACTTTTTGCTGCATAGGCTGCAAGGCAGTATAGTCCAAGTGTCGATGCTGTGCCACAGGCAAATTCGTACCAGCGCATGTCTGGAGCGTGATGTTTGTTAGTTTCATAAAAATGCATGAGTAGTGGCTCTCGTAGGCTTTTTTCGACGTGCTTATAGACTTGGAAGTCAATGTAGAATTGAGCGACTTCTTTCATATCCTCTTGCATGTTCTTAAAGCCTGGGAATGTCTCAATCGTTTGTCTACATGTAGTGACTAATTGTCTTAAGTATCCGCCATCGTAAAAGGGTTGGCGGTGCTCGTAATAGTCGTAGTAGGGTTCGCCTGGACTAAGGCTGTCGAGTAACGCATGATGGATGGAACGAAAGTCTTCTTGATCATGGGCATCGTTTTTATCACATAGGGTATCTAAATAATCACAGATGCTTTGGTAGGCGACCATAAATTGAATATATGCATCCTGTTTGTCGCCTGCAAGTAGCCCAAGAATACTGCCACCTTCACAGTGGAAGGTCTTATCACTAATGGTCCAGGTTGCTTGGTCACGGATGTCTTGATCAGGAATCTGTTCTCCAACCTGTTTCCACTCTTTTAAGTGCTGCCTTGCTTTTGGAATGGTTTCTTTTGTTGCGCGAAGAAGAATCTGTAGTGAGTTAGAAGGAACCGTTGTTGACATAATGATTTACTCCTTTTGAATTGTAAACTCTGTATTATATCTATCATCTATGATGATGTATGAAATCTCAAGCAATATGATAAGCTCACCTTCATTTTAAATGAAATACGGGCTACATGGAATCAAAGATACCATTTTATATGATAGAGTGAAATGAAGGAAGAGGGAGAGATGTGCAAATGAGACTTTATATAAGTGGATATGGAACTGTGAGTCGTGCACTTATAGAGCTGCTTTTGAAAAATAAAGACCGGTATCCGTTGACTTTACAAGTTGTCGGGATAATTGGTCGGGAAGGGTTACTTGAAGATCAAGCCGGACTGGATCTAGAAAAATTACTACAGGCGGGGTCTGGTTCGTCAGGTATACGGGCATATGCTGAACAAGAAGGAATTAATCTACAATCCGCCTATACATTTAAAGGTGATGCATTAATAGAGGCAACTCCTACGAATATGAATGATGGAGACCCTGCTTATAGCTACATAAAACAAGCGCTACAAGATGGTTTAGATGTAGTCACGATTTCAAAAGGGGCACTGGTGCATCACTTTCATGAACTGAGTGAATTAACACTAAGCAAGCAAAGCGTTCTTAAATATAGTGGTGCTGTTGCAGCAGCTTTACCTACATTAGATGTAGGGCAGTATTGTTTAGCTGGTAGCACCATCACTGGATTTGAGGCAGTACTTAATGGGACGAGTAATTATATTTTGACAGAGATGATGGACGATCAAACTTATAGAGAAGCATTACAGCAAGCACAGAACAAAGGTATCGCAGAATCAGATCCTTCATTAGACGTGTGCGGTGTTGATAGTGCAAACAAGCTAGTTATTCTCGCAAATAGTTTATTTATAGGTGCCTGGTCGTATTCAGACGTAGAGGTTGTGGGGATTGAGACTCTTAAAGAGGAAGAGGTCACCACGGCGAAGCAACGAAATCAAACTATTCGGCTTGTGGCGAAAGCTGAGCAACTCGAGAATCGGCTTTCTCTTTCGGTTAAACCTGAGCTATTAGAAAAGGATCATTTACTTTCAATAGTTAAAGGCACCAATAAAGGGATTGTCTTTCGTACAGAAGAAATGGGCGATTTGTTTGTTTCTGGAGGAGCCTCGAGTCCTACAGGAGCCGCCGCCGCTGCAATAAAGGACTTACTAAATATAAGAAGAAAGTGATCACTACACCATGTTAGACTTGTAGAAAGAGATGCGTAAAATTTAGGAGGGTGAACATGACACAAAAGGAACCACTTCCACCGCTGTCGATGTATACCATAACAGCGAAATTGTTTAGCCATATGGAATCAACAATTATTGAACAGATTGGGCAGCAAGCAAAACCGTATATTACAAAAGGGATCAGGCAATTTGGTTGGGATCGTGCACGTAAGATTTCTAATCAAGCAACTGAGGAGGGAACGGCACATCGTTTAAACGATTATCTGCTAAGCGATCCGAGAGCAGAGGATGTAGATGAGCAAGGCACGATCTATGCGTGGATGGCTCAGTTGTTTGCAGAGGTAACCAAACAAGTTGTTGATCAATATGGAGATAGTGGAAAAGATGCTGTGCGAGAGGCGGTGCGCAGATTTGGTGAAGAGCGTGGAGAAGGCATTGCTCATCGGGCTGCACATCTTGGTTTTCCAAACACTATTCAGCATTATCTGTCTAATTATGATATGGGTCGTAGTGAGTTGTTTGAATTTGAAAATGTGTTAACAGAAAACAATATTGAACAAACCTTTACCAAGTGCCCGTTTGGAGAGCAATGGGTTGAAGATGGAATGGGTGAATACGGCATTCTTTATTGTGAGATGATTGATCCGGCTGTAGCTAAGGGATTTAACTCTGACTTTGAAGTGGAGCATGATCAATACGTCATTCATGAGGGTGTCTGCCATTTTCATTTTTCAATGAATAAGAAAGAGGGGAAGCAATTATGACAAATCAAGAGCGAGTATGGCAAAGAATTGAGAAGCTCTCTGCAATCGGCAAGACGCAGGATGGTGGAGTAACAAGATATTCTTATACAGATGAAGAGGCAGCGGCAAATGAGCTGGTGAAATCATTTATGGAAGAGGCGGGTCTTGAAGCGGGCTATGACTCTGTCGGAAACTTATATGGCATCCTAAAAGGAGAAAAGGACGAGACGATTCTCATAGGATCACATGTTGACAGCGTGCCAAATGGTGGAAACTTCGATGGGCCACTTGGTGTATTGGGTGGTATTGAAGTGCTACAGACACTTCAAGAAGAAGGAATTAAGCCAAAGCATACCTTAAAAGTGATGGCATTTAAGGATGAAGAGGGGTCTCGCTTTGGTCTTGGTATGATTGGAAGTCGCGCAGTTGCAGGAACATTAACACAACATCAACTTCAACAACAGGATTCCGAGGGTGTGTCAATCCATGAAGCGATGACATCCATGGGGTACGATCCAACGGCTGTATCTGAGGCGGCACTTACTCAAGTAAAAGCATATATTGAGCTCCATATAGAACAAGGAAAGATATTGGAATCAGCGCAAGTGCCAGCTGGAGTTGTCAGTGGGATCGCTGGGCCAGTCTGGTTACGTATGAAGCTAACAGGAGAAGCGGGACATGCAGGATCAACTCCTATGAATCAACGCCGAGATACGTTAGTTGCTGCAAGCTTGATCATTGCTGAGATTGAACGGATTGCCCTTCAACATCCAGATCTTGTTGCTACTGTTGGTCAAATTGCGGTAAAACCAGGGGGAACAAATGTTATTCCTGGTTATAGTGAATGGACGTTGGATTTAAGGCATGTAGATGAAGCAGTGCGAGATCAGGCGGAAAAGCAAATTCGAGACGCAACTGCGCAAATTGCTAATGAGCGCGATTTGGAATTAGAAATAGATGAAATGCAACGAATCTCACCAGCTCCTTGTTCTGAACAAATTCAACAACTGATTCAAACCAGTTTGGAGGAGGCAGGCATTAAACCGATCACGTTGCCTAGTGGCGCTGGTCATGACGGAATGCAGTTCATTGGAAAGTGGCCGATGGGGATGATTTTTGCTCGATCAAAGGACGGGATTAGCCACAATCCAAAGGAATGGACCACAAGCGATGACGTAGCGACTGCCGTAAACATTCTTGACCGAACAGTACGTGCATTAGATCAAACCTGATGAAAAGAAAAAAAGCAGTGGGCATATACGCTCACTGCTTTTACGTCGTGCCACGATGATGTCTACGGCTCCACATGCGGTAGATACTATATACAACCAATAAGAAACCAAGATAATAGATGGCAACCATAAATAAGTCACCAGGATTGTTCATCAGGGTACTGCCTACTGTTGCAAACAGGATCATGGAAGGGATTTTTCCTATCGTAGATGCTAATGAATAAACACCTAGTGAAACACGACTAAGAGCAAAATATGAGTTAGCCACAATCGAAGGAATAACAGGAACCATTCTGCTAATAAAAATGGTCATAAACGCATTTCGTTCAAATAATGCGGTGATTCGATCTAACGATTTGTAGCGTGAAATCACTCTTCTGCCCCAATCCTGGAAACCAAACCTGATCGCAATAAACATAATAATAGAAGCGACAGATGAACCAATCCAAGTCACTAAACTACCGATAGCGGGTCCATACATCACGCCGAGAATACCACCAATGATCGGAAATGGGATCACTGGAAACAAGGCAAAAAGCGTAGCTGCAATTGTTGTTAATATAATGGATTGTTCACCGTACCACTGAATCCATGTAATAAGGTCTAGCCTATATATATATACGAATATGCCAATGGTTAGAAATAACAATAAAATAAAGAGTTTACGCTTCATCATTCACCTCATAAATAGTGCATTCTATTTAGTGTAGCAGATTTCTTTTAGTGTCATCTTTCTTTATGTGACAGTGGCGTGAAAAAATCCACTTGATTTTTTTGAAAAAGAATAATATCATAGCATTCAGGAAAACGTTTTCCTAAATTTTATAGTTTTTTAAAGCGATTTATCAATGATTTTCTATAATTAATTGCATATAAGAGAAAAACGTTTTCCTGAATTAATTAACTGGAGGTTGAATAGTTGAAAACACTTTATGGCATTACATCAGCATTGGTTACTCCCTTTAATGAAAGCGGATTCGTAGATTTAGAGAAAGTAAAAGGTTTAACTGAATTCTTAATTGAAAAAGGAGTCAATTGTCTATTTCCTTTAGGTACTACGGGTGAGATGAATAAATTAAACGTTGACGAAAGAAAGCAGGTTGCAGAGGCTGTGGTAGCTCAAGCTGCTAATCGAGTTGTAGTTTATATTCATGTAGGATCAAGTACAGAGGAAAGTACGATAGAGCTAGCAAAACATGCCCATTCCATAGGTGCAGATGGAATTGGTATAGTAACGCCTTATTTTCTTGGAATTAATGACGAGGAATTAGAAGAGTATTATGTCAGGGTAGCTGCTGAAGTTCCAATTGATTTTCCTGTATATCTTTACAATATTCCTCAAGCGTCAGCAAATGAGTTAAGTCCTGAGGTGGCCCAACGTATCGCGAATAGATCTGTGAATGTAATTGGAATTAAATATAGTTATCCGGATTTCATAAAGTTATCGGATTACACAAATATTAATGATGGAAACTTCTCTGTTCTGACTGGTACAGACAGACTTTTAGTTTCAGCGCTAGCAATGGGATGCGATGGAACGGTTTCAGGAATATCAGGAGTGTATCCAGAACCATTTGTCGCAACTTATAAAGCATATACAGAAGGTAATATTCAACAAGCTCAAATTTACCAAAAAGAAGCAGAGAGATACTGCCTTGCATTAAAAGGTGGCACTAACATGTCTTACTTTAAAATGGCTTTAGAAAGTAGAGGAGTTGACGTAGGTTCAATGAAAAAACCTCAATTGAATCTATCAGAAAATCAAGTAACAGAATTAGAAGAAGAGTTAAAAAGCTTAGACAGACAGTCTAAATCCATGAGTGTATAATCATCTGTAGTAATAAATGCAGATGGAGGAATAAATATGAGAAAAGTAACAATAAAAGATGTGGCCAAGGAGGCAGGTGTTTCAATTAGTACTGTCTCTAAAGCCTTAAATCATAAAGGTTATGTAAGCAAAGAAACAGTTGATAGAATTCAGGTTGCAGTCAAAAGCCTTCGTTATCAAGTGAACGCTAATGCACGCAGTTTAAAGTCAGAACGAACAAATAAGGTAGGCGTCATCATATCTGATATTAGTAATCCGTATCTAATGTCAATTGCAAAAGAGATTGAAACAACAATCCGTTCAATTGGTTGTCATATGATACTTATGAGCCATAACGACAATGTTGAACAGGAACGCGAATTACTGCAACTTATACTAGAGCAGCAAGTAGACGGACTTGTCATCATTCCAACAGGATCAAATCGAGAACTCGTGCAGCATGTTCAAGACACGGGTGTGCCAATTATTGCTGTAGACAGACGTACAGATGGAGTGAATACAGATAGTATTGAAGATGATAATTATTTTGGATCTTATGAAGCCATAAATTATCTAAGCAGTCTTGGACATAAGAAGATTGCTGTGTTATTTGGTCACCTTAATCATTCTAATGGTCGTGCTAGATATGATGGAGCGGTTGATGCTTTGAAGAATCAAAATCTACTGATCACTAGATATATAAGACAAGGAAATTTTAATGAAGAGAATGCATTCCGTGAAACACAAGAATTACTTCTTCTACAAGAACCCCCTACAGCTATATATAGCTGTAATAATACAATGACGATAGGTTTATTGAAGGCTATCCAAGAGCAAGGCTTATCAATCCCGAACGACATATCTGTGATTGCTTTTGGAGACAGAGAACAATGGGAACTTATCAAACCAAAATTAACATTAATTACTCAGCCGCTTAAAAGAATTGGGACTGAGAGTGCAAGCTTATTAAAGAACAGGCTTACAATTTATGAAGAATATGAACCAAAGAAAATTGTAATTAAACCTAGACTTGAAATAGGAGAAAGCTGTAAATATCTCAGTTCAAAGTGAGGGTACTAAGATGAAATATCCATTAAATATTATGCTTATTTTTACTGCAGTATTAATGAGTGGTTGTCAAATGCTTGGTCAGGAAGAAGATCCATTAACATTTCCAACCGATCAAATTAGCTTAGTTGTTCCATTTGCATCTGGTGGCGCATCGGATATGGTTTCTAGAGCAGTAGCAACGCAAATGGAAGAAGAGTTAGGGGTTCCTGTTACAGTTGTCAATAAAACAGGTGGATCCGGCGCTATAGGTATTTATGATGTGATGTCAGCACCACCTAATGGATATCGTATTGGATACGTTCCTGTTGAGTTAGCAATGTATGGGGGGCTTGAGTTAGCTGATATAGAACCTTCTGAGTTTGAATATCTGGCGAGGCTAATGGCAATTCCCGCTGCAATTACAGTGTCTGCTGATGCACCTTACGATAACATTCAAGAATTTATTGACTATGCAGAGGAAAATCCCTCCCAAATTCAATTAGGTAATTCTGGAACGGGGTCGATTTGGCATATTGCTGGGACGGCTTTGGCACAAGAGATGGATGTAAGTTTTAATTATGTCCCATTTGAAGGTGCAGCACCTGCAGTTAGCTCCCTAATGGGTGGGCATATTGATGCTGTGTCAGTAAGTCCCTCAGAGATTAAATCTGGATTAGATAGTGGAGATTTAAAAGTATTAGCTGTGATGGGAGAGGAACGAGACCCTCTTGTCCCTGATGTGCCAACTTTGAAAGAAGAGGGTATTGATTTAGTTATGTCCGGTTGGGGCGGTTTCGTAGCTCCTAAAGGTACTCCTAATGAGATTGTTGAAGCTTTTAACTTGGCTATTGAAAATGCAATGAATGAAGAAACCTTTCAAAGTCTTGCTTCGACAAGGGGGCTTACTCCAGCATATTTACCAAGTAAAGAGTTTAAAAATTTTGCTATAGATCAATATGAATATTTTAATGAATTAATCCCTACCATCAGGATGAATAATTAAATCATTATTATATTACTTGGAGAGTGTTTTGAATGAAAAGAACGAACCTCATTTTTAATATTTCTTTTATCTTTGGAAGCGTTTACTTGTTTTTTGTTACTTATACATTTCCAACACGTTTTGGTGTAGAGGATTCAGGTCCAGCCCTGTTTCCTAGGTTTGCTCTAATTGCTCTTGTCGTTCTACTTGTACTTGATAGCATCATGATACTGAAAAATAATAGCGATAAACCTATCTTTGATCAGAACGAAAAAAAGAAGTTAAAAAGTCTTGTATTATTTAACATCATTATTTTTCTGTTTATATTCTTATTAGGTAAAGTAAATTTCATCTTCTTATCCATTGTATGTTTGTTTATTCTATGTAAGATATTAAAAATTAATTGGAAATCATCGATTATCACTTCATCAGTACTAAGTTTATTTATCTATTTTGTTTTTGTTGAAGGGTTGAACATTATTTTGTAGGAGGTACCAAGATGGAGACGATCATACAGTTATTTCAACCAAGCGTTATATTATTCATGTTACTTGGTACATTCCTAGGTTTATTTATTGGAGCTTTGCCAGGGTTAACTGCTACTATGGGTGTTGCTGTATTAACTCCGTTAACTTTTTGGCTTGCACCTTCAGAAGGTCTTGCTATGTTGATTGCTATTTATTGTACAGCTATTTTTGCAAGTGGTATCCCTGCAATCCTGGTAAATACGCCGGGTACACCAGCATCAGTAGCTACTACTTTTGATGGGTATAAGTTGACACAGCAAGGTAGGGCTGGAGTTGCAATGGGGATAAATGCAATATATTCAGGGTTAGGTGGGCTTGTTAGCACAGTATTTTTAATCGTTGCAGCTATGCCTTTATCCAGGGTAGCTTTGAGCTTTGGACCAGCCGAATATTTTGCACTAGCTGTTTTTGGATTATCTATTATGATTAGCGTTGCATCAAATTCTATTATTAAAGGATTAATATCAGGTGCTATTGGCCTTTTTATAGTCACGATAGGTTTAGACCCTATATTAAATATACCTAGGTTTACATACGGGCATCCATTACTTCTAGAAGGTTTTTCATTCATACCGATCATGATTGGGTTGTTTGGTCTTGGTGAGGTATTTAATCAAATACTCTCTAAAAATCAAAATATTCATGTGAAGTCTAGGGAGATTGGACGCATCATACCTAATAAAAAAGAGCGTAAAGAAATACGGAAACCATTTATTTTATCATCCTTGCTTTCTACCTTTATCGGTGTTATTCCTGGGGCAGGTGGGGACATTGCTTCTTTTATATCATGGCAACAATCAAAAAATTTAGCTAAAGGTAAAAGAAAAAAAGAGTACGGTCATGGTTCATTGGGGGGGTTAACTGCATCAGTCACTTCAAATAATGCCGTCATTGGAGGGGCGTTTACGACAATGATGACGCTAGGTCTCCCCGGAGATGCCGTAACTGCTATTCTTATAGGGTCATTAATGATGTATGGTTTAGATCCAGGGCCAGCACTATTTACTGATCATCTAGATATGGTTCATTTAATATTCGGCTTACTCATCGTTGCAAATATATTAGTTATTATTGTTGGGCTTTTTGGGGCTAAACTATTCTCACAGGTTATGAGAGTTAAACAAGAATTCATTTGGGTTTCGGTTGTAATCTTCTGTGTCATTGGTGCTTATGCAATCAACAATTCTTATTTTGATGTTTGGGTCATGGCTATAGCAGGATTATTTGGATTATTATTTAAGAGGCTAGAAATACCACTCGGTCCTCTAATCTTAGCTTTAATTTTAGGTCCAATGGCCGAATCTAATTTTAGACGCTCGTTAGTCATTAGTCAGGACGCAGGTCTTATGATATTCTTTACAAGTCCTATTGCACTTATATTACTTATCATCGCCTTTCTATCCATGGTGATACCAATAGTAAGAAAGCTTCTAAATAATAAAAAAGCTATAAATTAAATAAAGCAGGTGAACAAAGTGTCAGTAAAACCAAAAGTTGTTGTTGTTGGAAGTATAAATATGGATATGGTAACAAAGTCGAGTCGTTTTCCCAAGAAGGGAGAAACGATTACTGGCGTTGGATTCGATCAGTTTCCAGGAGGGAAAGGCGCCAATCAAGCCGTGGCAGCAGCTAGGCTTGGAGCAGACGTGACTATGATTGGGGCGGTAGGCAATGATCATACTGGACAGGCTTTATTAGAACATCTTAAAAAAGAGAAAATAAATACAGATTTTATTAACGTACATCAGACAGTATCTACTGGTATGGCACAAATTACGGTAGCAGAAGAGGATAATCATATCATTATTGTACCGGGTGCAAACCACGCGATATCTAAAGAACAGATCGAATCCGCAGTAGATGTGATCAAAGAAGCGGACATCATGCTGTTACAGCTTGAAATTCCACTTGAGATGGTAGAGTATGCAGCAAGTGTAGCAACACAGTTTGGTGTAAAAGTCATTTTGAATCCTGCTCCAGCTCAAGAGCTACCGGGCGAATTGATTGAGCTATGCCATTACATCACGCCAAATGAAACAGAGCTTACTGAACTGACTGGTGAAACCGACATCATAAAAGGCACACAAAAGCTACTGTCTGCATCGGTTGACGCTGTAGTTGTTACATTAGGCAGTATGGGTGCTAGCTATAGAAGAGCAAAGGACAACGAGAATACGAATATTGTAGGAATTCATGCAGAAGTTGTTGATACCACAGGTGCGGGGGATACGTTTAATGGAGCACTTGCTGTTGCTTTGGCTGAAGATAGTGAGCTAGAGAAAGCCGTTCCATTCGCAAATGCAGCAGCAGCTCTCTCGGTAACCAAGTTTGGTGCGCAATCCGGTATGCCAACTGCACAGGAAATGTTGAAGTATAAAAGCAATGAATGATATTATCCCAATTCATTTTTAACTGATTACGAAAAAATATGTTGAATTGAAGTACTGGAATCAAAGGAATCCAAACAATGACAGCTTAAACGCCATTGTTTGGATTTTTTATTGTAGCAAATGGCTGATTAGCTCAGGCAAAATGGAAGGAAGAGTGCAAAGACTATCCTGTGCTAGCTTTATTCAAAAAAAGCCTCTTTTGAAAAGTGAGGACTCTTTTTCCCAACTGAAAACTAGCAAAAACCGCGCCACGAACACGTTCAATCGCGCTATAATAAAGTATAGAATAAATGACAGAAAAAAACACGGAGGTGCAATGATGTATCAGACAACAACAGTACCTGAGACACCTTTTGCACGATTTTTGTCTCAACATGAAATTACACAGCAACGAATGGCGAATATGTGTGGTGTTAGTAGAGAAACTGTCCGGAGATTATGTAAAGAGGACAGCGAGCCAAGCGTAAGGAGTGCTAGACGAATTATCATTACACTTCAAGATATGGATTTTAAAGTAGACTTTGATACCTTTTGGGATTTATAGAGCTCAGTCTAATCTTTTAAGAAGTCTGAAACAGCCTCTTTAAATTCACTAAGCGGTTTTTGCCACTCTTGTTTAGAATCAATTGTAAGTGACTCTAATATGCTATCAATTAAAAAAGTACGAGGTTCGGCTTGTTGGATAAGCTCATCATTGAGAAAATCCAGTCGTTCCTTGTGCTTTTTTTGTTCATCCTCGCTTGTATGCTTAGAAATGAGCTGCTTTAAATTAAATAAAGCATCTTCTAGTATTTCTTTGCGCATATCTTCTTCCTTCATTTGATCTGGTGCCCAATGATCCAATAGCTTTGGATCTAATAGTTGTTCATTACGAATAGTGACTTGATGAACAAACTCTACTAAACGATTCATACAATACTGAACCACAACCTTACTATTCATTCCTGGTTTAGGTGGAGTGTTGGCATAATAGCGTAAATGCATATGAAGTATTCCGGTCATCATGACTGCGCAATCTAATAAATAAGGCGATGACTCTTCATCAAATATATCCTTAAGCCTTTGGTGCAACCACTTTAATTCGTACAATTGATGCTGCTTAATGTATTGCTTCAGGTCAATATCATCTGAGAAAAAGATTTCTTGAAACAAGGAGAACATTTTATACTCCTCTAAATGTTCAATTTCAATGACAAGTTGCTCTTTGAGTGTATCAAGGTCTTTTGAGTCACGATACAGTAATACTTCATCTCTTGCTTGTTCAATTTTATGATTAAGCCATTGAAAAACAGCAAGTATAATATCACTTTTAGATGAAAAATACTTATATAAGGTTCCTTTAGATATTGAGCTCCGATCCAGTATATTTTGTACGGATGCAGCGCGATATCCTTTTTCAGAAAAAACTTGATGAGCGCTTTCAATAACGTCCTGTCTACGGTTACTCATTTGACACCTCTCCATGTATGAAAAAAGATAAATTATCCTGTTGCAATTCACAATTGACAGGAGTAATATAAGTTCAGTATAACACTGGTACAAAAAAATGAACAGTTGTTATGGGGGATATATATGTCAACTACATTAGAAGAAAATAAACGACCTCCCTACGGCATCATTGCCATATTGCTTGCAGGGGCATTTATTTCGATATTAAATGAAACGTTACTTAACGTTGCATTACCGTCTATTATGAGGGATTTTGAAATTTCAGCATCAACCGTTCAATGGTTGGCAACAGGGTATATGCTGGTGAACGGAGTACTAATTCCAGTTACAGCATTTCTTATTCAAAAATTCTCTGTTAGAAGTTTATTTTTAACAGCCATCAGCTTGTTTACAATTGGAACAATTTTAGCCGTTATCTCATGGAACTTTCCGGTTCTATTATCTGCGCGTGTGATTCAAGCGTCAGGTTCAGCTATTATGATGCCATTATTAATGAATGTGCTATTAACTGGCTTTCCAATTGAAAAAAGAGGAGCTGCCATGGGGGTTTTTGGCTTGGTGATGATCTTTGCTCCAGCTATCGGTCCAACCTTGTCTGGTTTTTTAATTGAGCACTATTCATGGAAGATGCTATTTTATGTCACACTGCCTGTGGCCGCTGTCATTTTACTAACAGCCATCTTTTTGTTACATGATAAAAAAGAGTCCGTTGCGATTAAGTTAGATGGGTTTTCGGTCATCCTATCGAGTATCGGTTTTGGTGGATTGTTACACGGGTTCGGTTCAGCAGGAGACAAGGGCTGGAGCGCACCAGAGGTTTATCTTACGTTAATTGTCGGTGCGATTGCTTTAGTTGTCTTTATCCTACGTCAGTTAAAATTAGAAGTACCGATGCTTGAATTCCGAATTTATCGGTATCCGATGTTTGCTTTATCATCTATGATCTCTGTTACATTGATGATGGCGATGTTTGGTGCTATGTTACTTCTCCCAATGTATGTACAAACTATTAGAGGGATTTCGCCATTAGATTCAGGCTTGCTTATGCTTCCAGGAGCCTTGTTAATGGGCGTCATGTCACCTGTCACAGGTAAGCTTTTTGATAAATACGGAGCAAGGATTCTAGCTATTACAGGATTATCAATTACGATCTTAACGTCCTTTATGTTTAGCCGATTGACAATGGAAACAGCCTATACCACACTCATGCTTCTTTATACAGCAAGAATGTTTGGGATGTCCATGGTCATGATGCCTGTTATGACCAACGGATTAAACCAGCTACCTGCCCGATATAATCCACATGGAACGGCCATGAATAATACACTTCAACAAGTGTCAGGGGCAATTGGGTCTGCTCTTCTCATTACAATCATGTCAACCAGAACGACCACCCATATTGAGGAGCTTGCAGGATCCGGACTAGCAGGACAGGACCTGATTAATCAAGCAACTGTTGAAGGCATTAATGATGCATTCCTTATCACTGTATTTGTGGCACTAATTGCACTTGTTCTCTCCTTCTTTATGAAACGTTCAAAGCCAGGAGAAGATTTTCGTGATCAACCAGTAAAAGCAAAAGAGCAAAAGGAAGAGCCGCTAGCTGAACCAGCTACACAAGTCTAGAAAAAATCAGTGAGAGTAGCATCTCACTGATTTTTTTCATATTAACTGCTAGTGCGGGTTTTGTAGGTACTCCACCAATCCAATATATTTGCGTGGTCGTGCCAATTAAGGATTTTAGCTGTATTTGTTCGGTCACGGTCAATTTTAATAAGATGCTTTGTATTGGCGGTTTCGGCGATAAAATAATAATGCCACGGTAAAGCCGTAATTGTATGCGCTCGCTCACCTGATTGCTCAACGATATAGCAAACCCAATTAATATCTGTATCTTTTATGTACCAGTTCACATCATCAAAACGCTGGGCTTTCACTTGATAATCTAACGTTGGCGCGTGGGGTTCGGAAGTATCTACAGGCTCACCTTTTACTAGGAGAGTCTCTTTTTCTTTTAGGTGCATTTCATAAAGCTCAGCATGAAAAGCCTTTACATCCACTCCGGATGTTTTCCCTAATAATTGATTGGTTAAGGATTGTTGCTCAATCATCTCACTAAGCCCGAGTAGAATGAGTCCTATGAGGGCGAATGGGGAGACCATCATTATAAATTGTAGAAGGCCTGAGGAAATGGCATAAATAATCTCGCCATAAGAAGAAAGATAAGAAGCAGAAACAATGGCTACGATAAGTCCTAGAATTAAACAAGCAATACCCGTCCAAAAAAGAATGCGTGCAGTGTAATTGACTTTCTTCATATAAAAGACCCCTTAACAGTTTTATGATAATTTTACCATATGTGATAAAAAATAAATGAAATAATTTGGGGTGCTGACAAATATTTGTCTGTAAACCTCGATCATTTTGATAACTATTGGACAATTTGCTGATCAAGATGAAAATAACCAATGTAGTTGAGGCAATGACATGTTAACTGGAAACGTCTGAGTGGAAGAATTCTCTATCAAACTGAGATTTTTACTAGGTATTAAGGAGGGTTTGTCTTATTGTTCTTGATGAAGAACGACATGTTCGTTATAATAAATAATACATAGAATTTGTTTTAAGGTTAAAACTAGTGAAATGTAGAATACGAGTTACGAAAAGGAGGAGTGGATAATTAAATGATTGATTATTTAGTAAATATTTTGCCGAATTTTAATGAACATTCCCTGAGTCAAACCGAAGCAATTTTACAATTACAGAAGTCAGAGGAAAGTGGAGTTAAAACGCTTATTGCCGCTCCGACTTTCAAACTTAACAAAGACAAGGTTCTCCCGACCGAAATTAAGGACCGAGTTGAGGCATTAAACAAGCTAGCGCATGACGAAGGGTTAACAATAAATGTAGTACCAGGTCAGAGTGTACATCTTGATGATGATTTACCAAGGGCTTTTTCAGAAGGAGAACTTCAAACACTAAATGATACACAATATATGCTATTGGTATTAGATGGAGAAACCATTCATCCGAGGATATCAGATATACTATATAATTTACAACTTGCGGGTGTTAAACCTATCATTGCTCACCCAGAGCGCCATAAAGAAATTATTGAACAGCCGGAGATTTTATATCGTTTAGTAAAGGGCGGTGCATTAGCACAATTAAACGCATCTAGCTTCACTGGCAGAGTAAGTGGTTACACCAAAAAGTTTTCAGAGCAGCTGATTGAGAATCGACTCGTTCACTTTTTAATGTCCTCTTCCCTTAACACAAAATCAAGAAGCAGTGATTTTTTAAAAGCTTTTCATATATTAGAACGCAATGGTGACGGATCAGATGCGCAGTTTTTTAAACAAAACGCAAATCGATTAATGAAGGATTACAACATCTATGTGGAGCCGCCTTTGCGAGTGAAGAAGAAGAGATATATGGGATTATTCTAAATATCATTTGATGACCATTTGGCAGGGGGTTTTCTCTATGCTGAATGGCTTTTTTTGTATGAGAGCAGGAGCAGTATACCCTGTGATTATGAGGAAATGAAATCGATGTAAAGAGATTTGAGAAAGAGGATATTTTGTTTCTTTGGCTGCCGCTCTCGAAAATGGGGGCACGCTTACCGCGGAATGTATCAAGAAAGAAGCATCGTGTACCAAGAACGAGCTCAATACCAAGAGCCAGGGTACGATACCAAGAAAGAAGGACTGCCCATCAAGAAGAACAAGAGCATTACCAAGAGCCAGAGCAGGAAACCAAGAAAGAAGCCCCCCACACCAAGAGGAACGAGCGCCTTACCAAGAGCCAGAGCTTGTACCAAGAAAGAAGCTCCGCATATCAAGAGGAATGAGCGCCTTACCAAGAGCCAGAGCTCAATACCCAGAAAGAAGCTCCGCACAGCAAGAGGAACGAGCGCCATACCAAGAGCCAGAGCTCAATACCCAGAAAGAAGCTCCGCATACCAAGAGCCGGAGCTCAATACCAAGGAAGAAGCCTCGCACACCAAGAGGAACGAGTGCCTAACCAAGCCCCAGAGCTCAATACCCAGAAAGAAGCTCCGCACAGCAAGAGGAACGAGCGCCATACCAAAAGCCAGAGATGGAAACCAAGAAAGAAGCTCCGCATACCAAGAGGAACAAGCGCCTTACCAAGATTCAGAGTTGGAAACCAAGAAAGAAGTATTGCCTACCAAGAAGAACGAGCTCAATACCAAGAGCCAGAGCTTGTACCAAGAAAGAAGCTCCGCATATCAAGAGGAATGAGCGCCATACCAAGAGCCAGAGCTCAATACTAAGAAAGAAGCCCCGCACAGCAAGAGGAACGAGCGCGATACCAAGCCCCAGAGCTCAATACCCAGAAAGAAGCCCCCCACACCAAGAAGAACGAGCGCCTAACCAAGAGCCAGAGCTCAATACCCAGAAAGAAGCTCCGCACACCAAGAGGAACGAGTGCCTAACCAAGCCCCAGAGCTCAATACCCAGAAAGAAGCTCCGCATACCAAGAAGAACCAGCACCATACCAAGAGCCAGAGCTCAATACCCAGAAAGAAGCTCCGCATAGCAAGAGGAACGAGCGCCTAACCAAGCCCCAGAGCTCAATACCCAGAAAGAAGCTCCGCATACCAAGAAGAACCAGCACCTAACCAAGCCTCATCCCCACACATCAAAAAAATCCACCCAAAACGGATAGATTCAGCGGTGAACTCTATAGGAAGGAGCACTAATCACGAGTTACCTCTAGCTCCATCACATACTTATTAGTTCTGAATTAACTCTCGTAAACGTTCAATCATGACATTATCTGTATAGATTTCTAAAAATTCAATGCCATAGAATGAGAGAATGGTCATTAGAATGGTCCACAATGTGAGGGAAATCATCATCCAGACGGTTGTCCGCATGCGGCTTCCGCTTAATGACATTCCTATTAAGGCAGTAAGGTGGCTACCAAACGTTGGTCCAATTAGGCATAGGCCGGGTAAGCCATATTTTGCAAAGATGCGTTGAGCACGTTCGTTCTTTTTAGTTTTCGCTGGTTTTCCCTTTTTCTCTCGTCTGCGGTCTAACCAAGCTTGAATTTGTTCAACAAAAATAATAACAAGTATCACGGTTAATGCGTTTCCGAGCAAAGCAATAAACCCAGTAAGGAAAGGATCTAAGCCGGCAATAGTACCGATTGGAATCACGGATACGACCTCAAAGAATGGTGTAGCAGCTAATAAAAAAGCGACGAAATATGCAATGATATAACCCATTATAAATAATCTCTCCTCTAATGATTATAAATGTATTAGTTTAAGTAACGTTTAATTTCAATGTACATAATAGAATATTGAATAATGGCAAGTATAAACAACAGGATCAGAGGCACTTCAGGAAAATATGGGAATGAGACCATTAAGGCTCCCATCAATGGAATGGCATACCAGTACATGACATAGACCTTCCGACATGCACGGTTCGTCACCCATTGTTGACCTTCATCATCTTCTAGTAGTTCGTAAGGCGTCATCGTAAAGAATCGAACTTTTCGATTGGGGTTTCTTTTATTATGGATGAACATCAGTATTAAAAAGGCTATTAAAAAACCCACTAGTATGACTAGAACTATGGGGACCAAAGTAGGAAATGGTTTGGCAAGTACATAAAACCATATCATCAGCATGCCAACACAAAATAATTGGGTAATTGGCGAACGGATCATCTTCTCAATCATTGGGTTGTTCCTCTCCTTCTAACCAAAATACGTCCTCTAGTGAAACCCGAAAGACGGCTGCTATTCGTAAGGCAAGCACAACAGATGGTGCGTAATCTGCCTTCTCAATCATTCCGACTGTTTGTCTAGTGGCACCAATTTTTTCTGCTAAATCTGCCTGGGTATAGTCATGTCTTGCACGCAGTTCGCGTACTCGATTTCTCAACATAGAGTTAATCCTTTCTCTATTAGATAATCACAGTGTAAACAATTCTGTTCAAAATGTAAAGAATAATTGTCATTATGTTCATAAAACCTGTCACGATGTACAGTTTTTTTTCCTTGCTTCTTTTTATAGGGACATAAATGGGAAATGCCTGTAATTTACGTCTTTCGGTTAAAAAAACAACTATTTATCTAACAATCACTGTATAATCATGAATAAATCCGAACATTAGGTTGCCCAACTCTTTAAATTTATGTATAATAACCCTACAAGAGATTTTCATTATCTTCTATCAGGTGATGGCGTGGAATTAAAATCAAATGAAACAAAAAAACTGCTCGCACATCTTTATAATGAAGTGTCAAAGGAAATGTTTGGAGTAGGCACAACTTTACTAAAGGTTTCCATTGAAAATGACATTATTACTTTTCAAGCTAAGCATCGACGTTCTCCACGCTCTACAGCGTTAGAGGGTGAGGTGCCAAGTCTTAAGCAGGAAGTTGATTTTCAGTTATCGCTTTTATATAAGAAGAAACTACTGCAAAAGCTAGAGGAACAAACCGATTTAGCCATTGATGTCGTGTTACGCGATTTTGATGCGAGAACCCAGTGGGCTTTCACGAACATCATTTTAAAATAAGGATTTTCTGATCGGATCTATCTGAGTAGAAAACCGTAATACATACTGACGGGTGTAACCAATTCTTTGTATACAAGGAAAAGGGACTCTTGGAGAATGCATTTAATTCTGCGAGAGTGTCTTTTTCTTTTTTTATGGGAACTTTTAGCGTGAGCTGGGAACCCTATACCTAATAAAGAACTCGGGAGGATTTCACATGAAGAAAGTAATAGGAACGTCGCTCATTGCATTAACTGCTGTCGCTTTAACTGCCTGCGGGGGTTCAGATGAATCTCAAGGATCAAATGGTTCACCAACTAAATTGGTGATTTCAACATGGGGTTTCTCGGAGGATTTCTTTAGGGAAGAGGTTTATGCTCCTTTTGAAGAGGAACATAATGTAGAAATTGTTCTTGATGTTGGGAACAATGCAGAACGTTTAAATAAAATCCGCCAAGGAACATCAAATGTTGATCTTGTGTATCTTTCGGATTATTATGCACAACAAGCAGTAAACGACGATTTATTTGAAGAGATTGATCGTAGTAACATTCCTAATATTGAGGAGATCTATGAAATGGCCCAAGCTCCATTAGGAGAAGAATATGGTCCGGCCTACACAATTGGTCAATTTGGAATTGCTTATAATGCAGATGAAGTAGCTGGTGAGATCTCTTCATGGGCTGACTTATGGGATACAAGTCTTGCGAGAAGCCTAACGATTCCTAGTATCACTTCAACAACAGGTCCAATGTTCTTAGATGCTGCTTCAAAAGTTGCTGGAGAAGATACATTTAATGAGGATGCGGCGTTTGCTCAGGTTCAAGATTTGTCTGGAAATGTTGTAAAAGAGTATAGTCAAACATCCGACTTTATTAATATGTTTGCACAAGGAGAAATTGTTGGCGGTCCTGTGATGGAAATGTACGTTAACGATTTAAAGGAAGCTGTTCCTTCTGCTGTGTTTGTTTCTCCGGAAGAGGGCGGTTATGCCGTGATGAACACTGTGAATATTGTCAAGGGCAGCGAAAATAAAGAGCTGGCTGAACAGTTTATTAACTATCAATTAAGCCATGATATTCAAGAAACGACTGCCAAAGCTAAAATCGATTCTCCTGTTAATACATCCGTTGAGTTAACGGAAGAAGAAGCGGAAGGTATTACGTATGGACAAGATCTTGTAGATAGCTTAAATCAGTTAGACATGGAATTTGTTAATGATGAATCAGCAAAATGGATTGAGCGCTGGAATCAAGAAATCGCTAACTAATGTAACGTTGAAATAAGGCGCCGGTTATATTTTAGTCGGCGCTTTTATCATGCCCAAGGGAGTGGTGAAGATGGTCCGAAAAGTAGTATTGGATGTGGATACAGGTGTTGATGATGCACTAGGTATTTTGCTTGCCGTACATTCGCCTGAATTAGAGGTTCAGGCGATTACAACAGTGAATGGAAATGTTTCGTTGTCTACAGCAACCCTTAACACGTGTAAGATCGTTGAGATGACTGGTCAAACCTCTATACCTGTCATTCCAGGAGCAAACCAGCCATTAAAGCGGGTTTCTTACTTTGAGCATCGGATTCACGGTGTCGATGGCATAGGTGGCGCATTAAAAGACATGGTTCCAGTTAAGCAGCCTGAATCTGCATACGCTCCAGATGCAATCATTCATCTTGCCAAAACGAGTAGCGAACCGTTAACCCTTATCATGACGGGGCCGATGACAAATTTAGCTGAAGCGCTGCAAAAGTGTCCCGAGCTCCCTACATACATTGATGAGGTCATATATATGGGTGGGGCCGCACTAGATATGGGCAATGTGACTCCAGTCGCAGAATACAATATGTACGTTGACCCTGAAGCAGCATGGGACGTTCTACAGGCAGGCTTCAAAAAACTAACGCAGGTTGGACTGGATATCACTAGAAAGGCTTTACTCACTGAAGACCATTTAAAACGCTTGGATGATACAAAGTATGGTGCGTATGTTCGTGAAAGTACTTCTGACTATATGAAACGATATAGCGAGCGTAATGGAGTCAAAGCATGTGCCATGCATGATCCATTAGCTGTGGCAACGGCTATTCAACCAAACCTTATAGAGACGAAGCATCTATATGTCGATATCGAGACAAATAGCGACTTATGTGATGGACAAACAGTCTGTGATTTTCAAGGCAGATTAGCGAAAAAACCCAATGCTCATGTAGGGTTACATGTTGATGCAGAGGCCTTTCTCGATTTGTTTGTTCGCACAATCAGTCTTTTGCAGGAGGAGTCATCGTGAAAAAGAAATACATGTATTTGCTGTTAATGCCAGGTGTCTTATTTTTAACCGTTTTTATGGTAGTGCCACTTGCATTAACCTTTGCGGCCACCTTTACAGATGCCGGAAGTTTTTCCTTCCAAGGCTACTTACAATTTTTTCAGAATGAATACTTTATGGAAATTCTCTTTCGAACGATTCGTGTTAGCTTAGTGACGACATTCGTTTGTATCCTTTTAGGGTTTCCTGCCGCTTATTTTATTTCTGGCTTAAATCCGCGAATGAAAGCGATCATGCTACTATTATCTGTCTTCCCGTTATTGGTTAGTCCGGTGGTGCGTTCGTTTAGTTGGATGATTATTCTTGGACGTAATGGATTGCTAAACCAAGTCTTAATGGGAACGGGATTACGCTCGGAGCCACTAGAAATGATGTATACACCCGTGGCTGTAAACATTGGACTTATACACTTATTCCTACCGTTGATGATTGTTACGCTAGTTGGTGTACTCGAAACGGTTGATCGTAATCTAATGGAAGCTGCAGAAAGCTTAGGTGCACCTCGTATCACGATTTTCAGAAAAATTTTGCTCCCGCTTTGTGTGCCTGGTCTAATGATTGGAAGCACACTTGTGTTTGTAGGTAGCTTTACCGCCTATACCACTCCGGCTTTGCTTGGTGGGAACCAACGAGTGATCTCGACCTTTTTGTATCAAAATGCAGTGACCTTAAATGATTGGCACGTGGCTTCCATCGTTAGTGTCATCATGATTGCTGTAACGGTTATTTTTGTGATGGCCATTAACAAACTTGCACTGAAACTAAATCCAAGGGGGTAGATAGCGATGAAAAAAAACTGGCTCTTATCCGTTATAACATTTTTTGTTTTTGCTTTTTTGATTGGTCCGCTGGTGATCATCTCTATCACCTCTTTTGAGCCGGGAAGTGTGCTGCGCTTTCCACCAGAGGGCTTCTCATTTAATTGGTATGAAAACATCTTTAAAGTCTCGATGTTTTTAGAAACCTTTAAGATTTCCATTCTAGTCTCATTAGCAGGAAATTTAATGGCGCTTATCCTAGGTATACCAGCGGCTTATGCGCTTAGTCGTTATGACTTTAAAGGGAAACAACTGTTAAATGCAGTCTTTATATCACCTGTGTTGATTCCAGGTATTGTTCTTGGCTTTACATTTCTGCGTTACATCATTGTTTCTTATGGCATCCCTGTGTACGCAGGTTTGTTTATTGGACATACCATTATTATGCTTCCCTTTATTATTCGAGTGATTTCATCAAGTCTTTCGAATTTTGATTTCTCCATAGAGGAAGCAGCCTTAAGCTTAGGGGCAGGGCCAATTCAAACCTTTTTCAGAATTGTACTACCAAATATTCGTTCCGGTATTATTGCGGCTGTCCTGATTGCCTTTTTGGAGTCGTTTAACAACGTTGATATATCAGTCTTTATGACTGGACCAGGGTTCAGTACCTTACCGATTCAGATGCTAACCTATGTGGAGAATTATTTTGATCCAACGATTGCAGCCATTTCAGTTCTGTTGATGATTCTCACAGCTGGCATGATGTTTCTAATTGAACGATTAATGGGCATTGCATATTTCACAAAAAGATAATGGAGGCACGTGACATGGCATTACTTACATTAGATCAGATTGCGGTAGCCTATCAGAAGCAAGACATTCTGAAGGACTTTCACCTAGATATAGAAAAAGGCAAGCTTGTTTCACTCCTTGGACCAAGTGGGTGCGGTAAAACCACGACTCTTCGATTGATCGCGGGATTCCTTGAAGCAAGAGAAGGAAAGTTCCTTTTTAAAGATAAGGATTATACTCGAGTACCTGTCAGTAAACGCAACTTCGGCTTTGTGTTCCAGAACTATGCGTTATTTCCGCATATGTCTGTTTTTGATAATGTAGCCTTTGGATTAAGACTGCGCAAAAAAACAGCCGCTGAGACAAAAAAGCTCGTTCACGAAATGCTTGAGGTTGTTAATTTATCCGGATATGAAAATCGTTTCACACAGGAGCTGTCAGGTGGTCAAAAACAGCGCGTAGCCATTGCGCGTGCGTTGGTTATTAAGCCTGATCTGCTTTTATTTGATGAACCTCTTAGTAACCTGGATGCCAATTTGCGTGAAAGCATGCGTGTTGAAATCCGTCGTATCCAGCAGGAGCTTGGAATTACGACTGTATATGTATCACATGACCAAGAAGAGTGCTTCTCCATTTCAGATCAAGTGGCGATTATGAACAAAGGCATCATTGAACAACTGGATCAGCCATCGGCCATCTATTCTTATCCAAAAACAAAATTTGTTGCGGATTTTATTGGGTTCAAAAATTTCATCACGTTTACCGGTAAACAGGAGGTAGAAGGTGGATACATTATGGAAGCTGGAGGTAAGAGTTTTCATGTGGCAGATCAAAAACAGGCAGCCAGTCCAAACAGTATGATTGGTGCGATTCGTCCTGATTATTTGTCCATTCAACCGTACAAAGGAGAACAGCAGCAAGCGAACGAGATAAATGGTCGGATAACAGTTAGTACGTTCTTGGGTAGAAGTCATCAATATGTGGTGGATACAGAGCTTGGTCATTTTACCATCAATCAGGATGCAGAATATGCATTTGCTTCAGGTGAACAGGTGACCATTCACATTCCTAAAGAGAAGCTTGTTCTTGTTGATTAATTCTGGAGGGGCCGTTTATGCAAATTGATACGCTGATTACTGGGGTAAGAGTATTTAATAGCTATGAGAAGACATTTAAATGGGCAAATGTTGCGATTAAGGATCAACACTTTCTCTATATTGGTGAGAAGGATGCCTCGTTTTTTCAAGCGAATGAGTTAATAGATGGGCAAGGCAAATATATGATTCCCGGATTAATCGATATACATCTTCACATTGAGAGCACAATGGTCACACCTGCTACATTCTCAAACGCACTGATTCAAAATGGGGTAACCACCATCGTACCTGAGCCACACGAAATGGCCAACGTTTTTGGAGTTGAAGGTGTAAAGCAGATGATCCGAGCAAGTGAAGAGTGTGAAGTGGACATGTTCTATTCCATTCCAAGCTCGGTGCCAGCTACATCTATGGAAACAACGGGCGGAGCCATTGAGATTGCAGACATAGATGAGCTAATGGCAACAGAGAATATCATCTGTTTAGGTGAGATTATGAATTATGTTGATGTGATTTCGGAGTCTGATAACAAAACCAAGCAGCTTCTCCAGCATGTGAGACAAACCTATCCAGATCTCATTATTGAAGGTCATGTTCCTAAGCTTGTTGATACCGATCTTCATCAAATGATTTTTGCTGGAGTTGATTCTGATCATACGCATCAGACCATTCCAGGAATGGAGGCTCGCATCGAGGCAGGTATGTTTATCGAAATTCAAGAAAAATCCATGACGCCTGAAGTGATAGATTATTTAAGCACACAAGATGTTAGCGAACATTTCTGCTTTATCACGGATGACGTGATGGCTGATTCATTGATAGAGCGTGGCCACCTGAACCAAATTGTTAGAAAAGCAATTCAGATGGGCATGAAGGCGGAGGATGCGATTTACGCAAGTACAACCACTCCAGCTAAGCGGATGCGTATGCACGATAGAGGAGTCATCGCACCTGGAAAGGTAGCTGACTTTTGCTTCCTGACTAGCTTAGAGGATTTTAAGCTAGACGCTATTTATAAAAACGGGAAACAAGCTGAACAGAAGGCAGTTACAACTGATATAGAAAAGCAATTCCCGGCGGCCTTTTACGAAAGTGTAAACCTCGCACCGCTCGGGCCGGATGATTTTCTGATCAATGTAGATAAAGCAGATGGGCTCTACACCGCTCGTGTGATGAAGGTTCAGGATGGATCAACCTTTACAGCTGAAGAGCATCAACAGGTTGAGGTGAACGATGGATTGCTTCAATGGCAGAAATCAGGTTACCAACAGATTGCTACATTTGAACGATACGGAAAAGGTGGTACCAGAGCACACGGGTTAATTACAGGGGATATCCTTAAACACGGAGCGATTGCAACAACCTATTCTCATGATAATCATAATCTATTGGTAGTTGGAGCAAATGCGGAAGATATGCAACACGCAGCAAATGAAGTCATTAAGATGAATGGTGGCATTTGTGTGGTACATGATGGGCAGATCAAAGCGCACGTTCCACTTCCAGTTGGAGGCATTTTAACAGAGGAGCCACTCGAGGATCTGGCAAAAAAAGTAAAGCAGCTATGTGATTCCTTACGTGAGCTCGGGTACAAACACTACAACCCAATCATGTCCTTCAGCACACTTTCATTGCCCGTTAGCCCAGCACTTAAGATCACAGACCAAGGTTTAATCGATGTAAATGCAGGTAAAGTCGTCCCGTTACTTATAGAGGATGAGGAGTAGTCCTATCATTAGTAAGACCATGATTAGCTACTCACGAAACGAGCGGACGCAAATGGTGGGCTGACACCTGCGGGATGAACAAAAGTCACTGAAAAGGACGTTTTACCTTAAATATAAATGCTAGTTCAAAGACGTGAAAAATGAAAAGTTCCCTCTTTTCACAAGGAAATCGGGAATGAGAGGTGGATACATCTGAAGACTATCTAAACATGCGTGCGTAAGTCGGTAAGCAAAGCCAATCCACCACCATCCCCACCTCACGGATGGAAAATGCGCGATAAGGTGAGGTATGCGCGAAAAAAAGTAAAATGCGCGAAAAACATCGGGTCATGCGCGGAAGCCAGTAAGCGCAGCCAATCCATTTAAAGATGAACAGGCTAAGAAAAAAATAAGCAACTGCCCGCGGTAAGTTGGCCCCCTATTTCATAAGCGGATTAGAGGAAACTTACCAATCTCCCCCTCATTTCAACGCTAATTCCATGAATGACTAAGCAGAAAGCATACCCATATGCCTTCTGCTTTTTCTATAGCAAGGTAGGATTGCGCATATGTTATACTAGACTCATTTACTTTGAAAACGGTTTATGGCTTGGCTGTATGGATTGGGGCATCTGTATGAGAAAAAGAAAACTAACACTACGTACACGAATCTTTTTATTTGTTACAACGATTATCCTTCTATTGATTCTGCTAAGCTCAATCGTATACTCTGTTTTAGAATTTCAGGATTCAAAGCGAAACTATCAGACGTTATCACGACAAACAGCCAATAGTCTTTCTCACATGCAAACAATGGGAGAGGCGATTATAAATCATCGAGTACCCGAAATAGAGGCCATGACCAATCGGGCTAGTCACCAAACGGGCAATCCGATTATATCCGTTGTCGACCGCAATGGAGTCATTCTGGTCCATCCACATCATGACGTACCAGGAGAAGAAGCAACGTTTCATCAACTAAATCATGCTCTAGTGTTTGGTGCCTATATCACTGAAGAAAGCGACGGCTCAGAGGGAGAAGCGATCTTAACGATTGCCCCGATCTACTATCATGAAGGGATATCTAATCAGCTAGTAGGGGCGGTTGTAGTTGAATATCCCATGGAGATGATCTATGAGGATCTCTACCGACACATAGAAAAAGTCATATGGATTGCCCTCCTGTCATTAGTAAGTGGCGGAATAGGAGCGGGTATACTTGCTCAAAAAATCAAACGGGACACGCTGGGGCTAGAGCCTTCAACTATTTCTCAGCTTTACAAACAGAGGAACGCTATTCTGCAATCCATAAAAGAAGGCATCGTGGCGATTGACATGAGCGGGCACATTACACTCATGAACCCATCAGCCAAAGACATGATCATTCAATCTAAAGGTCTAGGAAATGAATTATCGTTTGTAAGCGAACTCGGTCTTACTAGAGTCATTGGTGGACAAAAATTTGAACCCGATAAAGAGCTTGAAATAGAAGGGAAAACGTTTATTGTGAACTCAGTTCCTATTCACGAAAAGGAAAGAGTTGTTGGCGCGATTGCCAGCTTTCGTGATAAAACGGAGATGAGGTACCTGGTTGAGACACTTTCGGAGGTTAAGCAATATTCAGATGGACTGCGGGCACATACACATGAATATACAAATAAATTATACGTGCTATTAGGTTTACTTGAACTTGGAGAACAACAGGAAGCGATAGCCTTTATTAAGGAAGAAACAACACACCAATCTGCTATATCTAAGCATATTCTTAAGACAATAGCAGATGTTCATATCCAGGCGATCCTTTTTGGTAAACTGGCTAAGGCTTCAGAGAAGAAGGTTGATCTTGTGGTGGATGTGAATAGCTCTGTTGATCATCTCCCTAACCACCTTTCACTAACAAAGATGACATTAATCATTGGGAATTTGCTAGATAATGCAATGGAAGCAGTGATGGAACAGAATAAACGGTTCGTATCATTTTTTATTACGGACTTAGGCAGGGATATTGTTATTGAGGTAAAAGACAACGGTCCAGGCTTCACAGATCTTTCTCTGGTGGATAAAGGGATGTCAAAAAAAGGATCTGATCGAGGGTTTGGTCTTTATAATGTAGAGGAAACCATTAACCAGCTAGCAGGAAGCATGGAGATTCATCAACCAGACGAGGGAGGATCTCTAGTTGTTGTTTATCTTCCTAAGACATTAGAGAGAGGAGATGAACCCCAATGAAAAAAGTAGTGATTGCTGAGGATGATTATCGTGTTTCGCTAATACATGAGCGATATGTTAATGAAATAGGTGGATTAGAGGTTGTTGGAAAAGCGTTAAACGGGAAAGAATTAATGGCTCTATTACGTGAACATGTTGTTGATCTATTAATTCTTGATATCTACTTTCCCGATCAGCTAGGGATTGAGCTACTGCCAACGATTCGTCATAGATATCCGACACTCGACATCCTGATTATTACTGCAGCCACAGAGAAACATATGGTAGACACAGCTAAAAAGCATGGCGTAGTTCATTATCTGATAAAGCCAGTGCCGCGTGAGAAATTCGAAAAAACACTGCTTGCTTATGTGAATGAATCCCATTGGCTATCTGAGGTTGGTGAGATTACTCAAGAAGAAGCAGACGCATTGTTTAGAAATGCTGTAGCCCATTCACCAAAAACAACTCAAGCCGATTTACCGACCGGCATTGATGCTATTACCCTCAAAAAGGTTCAAACAAGCTTTTCAGAAAGCGATCAAGAATTAAGTACAGAGGATATTTGCCGCTCAGTCGGTATATCGCGCACGACAGCTAGAAGATACTTAGAGTTTCTTGTCTCCATGGATGAATGTGAAACCATCCTCACTTACGGAGTGATAGGAAGACCGGAACGAATGTATAAGAAAAAGAAGTAGCGTGATGATTAGAGGCTTTAGCATAAAGGAGGCCTCTTTTTTATGGGCTAATGTTTCAATCTGAAAGAGTATTCTGCTTGTGGTCAAAAAGGTTAAAAAGGAAGTAATCATTTTAATAGTGCAAAACGAGTAAATATTGAAGCGTCTATTCATCAATGCTAAGGTAAGGAACATGTATGAAAACGCTTACGTGATGAAGGAAGGGGATACATATGTTTTATCGATTAATTGGGTTGTTAACTATATTCTTAGTTATTGCCGGATGCCAAGCGGAGGAGAATGAAGCGTCTAGCAACTTTCCTAGCAAAACACTTGAGTTAATTGCACCTGCTACTCCTGGGGGAGGCTGGGATCGTACGGCACGTTCAGTTCAACGGACCTTAAATAATCAAGGAGTTGAACAAAACGTCACGGTAGTAAATAAGCCAGGTGGTGGTGGTGAAGTAGGGTGGCAATATTTATTACAGCAGGACTCACATTATCTTGCATTAAATTCTAGCCTACTTATGACGGGTTATCTCTTAGGACAAAGTGAGCTTTCATATGAGAGCTTTACGCCAATATCTATTCTTTCTACGGAATGGTTAGCGGTTAATGTCAGAGCCGATTCAGAAGTGGAAGATGCGGAAGATATGATGCAGCAGCTGAAAGAGGACCCTAAATCATTAAAGATTGGCGTATCTCCATCACTTGGAAGTGGAAACCATCTTTCATTTGTACAAGCTGCAATGGAGTATGGCATTGATCCAAAGGATTTAGACTTTCTCGTTTATAACAGTGGGGGAGACACGATGATTGCCATGCTTGGTGGTCATATTGATATTGGGGTGGACTCCATTTCAGGCATGAGGGAACAGTATTTAGCTGATGAGGTTCGAATTCTCGCCATTACATCTGATGAGCGCGTAGATGAATTTCCTGATGTTCCAACGTGGACCGAGCAAGGTGTTGATGTAGTATTTCCCCACTGGAGAGGGCTAATGGGCCCACCTAATATGAATGAAAATGAAATTGATTCATGGGATCAAATGCTGACAGAAATGGTTGAAACCGAAGAATGGGACAACATTTTAGATACAAATGGTTGGGAAGGATTTTATATGAATAGTGAAGAAACAAAAGCATTTTTGGATGAACAGCATGAGGTATTTGGAGACATTCTTCGTAGCTCAGGACTGGCACCCGAATAAAAGAAGGAAGGGATGTGTAAAGAGATGAATACCGTAAGACTTTCAATGCCTGTATTTTTTATCGTGGTTAGTTTAGGCTATGCTTTTTTGATTATGCGGCTACCTACTGCAAACCTGGGCGACCCATATGGACCATTTTATTTTCCATTATTTATTTGCATTGGATTGTTCATCTTTAGTGTCGTTGATTTTATACAGTTAAAACGATCAGAACCAGAAGAAAACGAAGAATTACAGTTACTTCTAGATCCAAAATTATTAAAAATTATAGGTGTCATTCTGGCATTATGTGTGATGTATACAGCAATCTTTGAAATCGTTGGCTTTTTAATAGCAACCGTATTGTTTTTGGGAGCCCTTCTGTTTTATTTAAACGGTCGAACAAAATGGGTGCTAAATCTAGTTGTAACAGCGATTTTTTCATTTTCAGCATGGTACATCTTTACACAGCTGCTTGATATCAGCTTACCGTAAAAATTGATTCTTACTTGGAGGTGTTTATTCTTTGGATATTCAAGTGATATACGAGGGCCTGTTAACCGCCCTGCAGCCGATGAATCTGCTATGGTTGCTTTTTGGCGCACTGCTCGGGACGATTGTCGGCATCTTACCCGGACTAGGACCAGCAACTGGGGTGGCTGTGCTCATTCCTTTAACATTTGGCATGGATCCAGTGAGCGCATTAATTTTAATGGCAGCCATTTATTATGGTGCTTTATTTGGGGGCTCAAGAAGTTCCATTCTTATTAATACACCTGGTGATGGATCCTCAATTGCCGCCACCTTTGATGGCTATCCAATGACAAAACGGGGGATGGCAGGTCAGGCGATGTCCATAGCGGCAATGGCTTCACTGATAGGTGGACTTATTGCTATTGCTGGGTTTATCTTTTTAGCTGCGCCTTTAGCAAGCTTTGCATTAAACTTTGGGCCGTCAGAATATTTTCTTTTATTCCTATTCACCCTGTCTGCCGTCGTGTCACTTTCTTTAGGGCAAATGACAAAAGGGTTTATCTCCATGTTTTTAGGACTTGCTATCAGTACTGTTGGTATTGATTTGCAATCTGGTGTGCATCGATTTACCTTTGGTCTTCCTCATCTTACAGATGGCATTAATTTTATTATTATAATCATTGGTATCTATGCATTAGGGGAAGTTCTTTACAATATGCTAACGATTAATAAACCGAAACGCGATACGAAGCGAGACATTGGGAAGAAGTGGTTTACGAAAGAACAATGGAAACGCTCAAGAGGTCCAATTCTTCGTGCGGGACCTTTAGGCTTCTTTCTTGGAGTACTGCCTGGGTCGGGTGGGACGATTTCTTCTTTATTAGCTTATAGCACCGAAAAACAAATCTCAAAACGATCCGATGAGTTTGGAAAAGGGGCTGTTGAGGGATTAACGGCACCTGAATCAGCTAATAGTTCAGCAGCTGTAGGTTCACTCATCCCGATGTTAACAATGGGTATTCCAGGGTCTGGAACGACAGCTGTTATGCTTGGTGCCCTTATCATGATCGGAATTACACCGGGTCCATTATTATTTGAAAATAGTCCGGATCTTGTATGGACACTGATTAACAGTATGCTTATTGGTAATATTCTGTTAGTAGCTATAAATATTTTAATGGTAGGCATGCTTGTAAAGCTACTTGATACGCCTCCGAAGGTTCTTTATCCCTTGGTCCTCATGTTATCCTTCATAGGAGCATATACCTTAGGCTACAGTACCATAGACTTTTATATCCTTATCATAGCTGGCATTCTTGGTTTATTGATGAGAATCTTACACTATCCAGTGGCTCCTATGATTCTGGCGCTGATCGTTGGTAATGAGATGGAACAGAATCTCCGTCGCAGTCTCATTATCTCAGATGATCTATCGGGTATCTTTTTTGCTTCACCCATCACGATTGTGTTATCGATTCTAACGGTTCTTTCTCTCTTATCTCCTTTATTAATGAAGTGGTTTAGTAGAAAGAAACCATCCGTAAATCAATAGATAGTAGAATCATTCATTTTTATTGTTAAGTAACCTGACACAGTATCAAGACTGGGTCAGGTTACTTTTTGCTATTTCTCCACGTTCTATAATAAAAACGCCAAAGAACCTCTAAGGTTTTGTTTATAATAGACAATGGCGTGCACCACATCGCTAGGCTACAATAAGGTCTATTACAAAGCAGAGGGGTGCGAGAATGGAGCCAGAGAAAAAGGTTTCACCAACTACAACAACAAAAAAATCAAAGTGGACGATACCTCATATCTATGTCTTACTATTTATGATCAGTGGCTTATCTGCCATTTTAACGTATATCATTCCCGCTGGATCATTTGAGCGAGTGGATGGTCCAAATGGTAGAGAATCCATTGATCCAAATTCCTTCACTGAGATAGAAGCCTCTCCGCTATCCTTCATGGATTTTATGTTAGCTATCCCACGTGGTATGTCGGACGCAAGTGAAATTATATTTTTCACGTTTATTATTGGCGGTATGTTTATGGTGCTCCGGCGCACGGAGATTATTGAAATTGGTGTAGACAGGCTTGCTCGTAAATTTAAAAAACAGAGTATTCTTATCATTCCAGTACTTATCACTGTTTTTGCCGCAGTAGCCACCACCATTGGAACGCCAGAGCTTGCGTTAGTATATATTCCCGTATTAATTCCTCTATGTGTCTCATTAGGATACGATTCGATGACTGCAACAGCTATCGCTTTAATATCAACCGTTCTAGGTTTTACAGCAGGGGTAATGAATCCGGGAACAGTGGGTATATCACAGCAGATTGCTGGACTCGAAACCTATTCCGGATTTGGATTACGGGTATTAGTGCTTATAATTATTGTTGGCATTGGGAGCATGTATGTCATGAGGTACGCGCGACGGGTGAAGAAACGTCCAAAAGATAGCTTCACCTTTGATGAAGATGAACAGAAACGATTAACCTATAAGGATGCATTAAAGCAACCAGCAAAGCAAATGAATCAAAGGCAGTTTATTGCAATGGCCACGCTACCTATCTTTTTTGCTATTTTAATTTTTGGGGTAACTCAGCTAGGATGGTTTATGCTTGAGATGTCTGGTTTGTTTATCTTTATGGGCATTATCGTTGGATTCATTGCCGGTTTATCATTGACAAAAATATGTGAGGCATTTACAGAGGGGTTTCGCGAGGTACTCATGGGAGCGATTATTATTGGAATTGCTAGATCTGTAGCCATTGTTCTAGAAGACGGTCAAATCATGGATTCAATCGTATATGGATTGGGTTCTGTGGTAGGTCATCTGCCAAGCACTCTAAGTGCCATTGGAATGATGGTTGTTCAATTAGTGATAAACTTCTTTATCCCATCTGGCAGTGGACAGGCCCTTGTAACCATGCCAATCATGGCTCCACTCTCTGATCTTGTTGGTGTAACAAGACAGACTGCTATCTTGGCATTTCAGTTCGGTGATGGCTTTGCCAACATACTTTTCCCAACCTCAGGATATTTTATGGCTGCTCTTGTAGTAGCAGGTGTAAGCTGGAGTAAATGGATTAAGTTCTTTCTACCATTATTCCTTATATATATGGGTGTTGGAACAGTTTTTCTCATTTATGCACAAGTAACTGGTTGGACTGGATAACAAAATAAAAAACAGATTAGAGACGTTAAGTGATGCTTAACGTCTCTTTTTGTGCAGGGATAGCCAAAAGATCAGCGAATAAAGAGGATATAAGATGTTACTGTTTCCGAAGAAAGGGTATTAATAGAATAGATATAACGTACACAATCAGTATAGGAGGTTCGATCATGACATCACTACAAACGACTTTAACACTTTCAGACGGCCATCGTATTCCCATTTTTGGTCTTGGTGTCTATAAAATGACGGATGAAGAAGCTTCATTTTCAGTACATAAAGCATTACGCTATGGTTACCGGCTTATTGATACAGCAGCAATGTATGAGAACGAACGAGCAGTGGGAAGTGCAATTCGGGAAGCCGTTGTACAAGGTATACCAGAAGAAGAGATCTATGTAACTACAAAGGTATGGAAAACAGAGCTTGGTTATGAAAAGACAAAACGGGCTTTAGAGGTAAGCTATGAAAAGCTGGGTTTAGGTAAAATAAATCTCGTGTTAATTCATTGGCCAGGAACTGCCAAAGAAAATGCTGAAAGCTGGCGAGCTATGGAGGAACTTGTTCATGAAGGCAAAGTAGATTCCATAGGTGTGAGCAATTTTTCGGAGGATCAACTGGACACATTACTCGAATCTGCGGTCATAAAACCAGTAGTGAATCAGGTTGAATGTCACCCCATTTTATCTCAAGAAAAGCTTCACCAATATTGTCAGGAGCAAGATATTATTCTGCAATCCTGGTCGCCATTAATGAGAGGAAGGCTAACCGATCATCCAGTCTTAAAAGAGATTGCTGATCATTATGATAAGGATACGGCACAAGTCATTTTAAGATGGAATATTCAAAGAGAGATCGTTCCTATACCAAAATCAAGCAAGGAAGAACGAATTGAATCTAATGCAAACATCTTTGATTTTGAGCTAACTGACAAACAAATGGATCAAATCACCAAATTAAATGAAGAAAAAGGGGTTCACGGCTAATGTAAACAAGGGACCAGCTCAGTGAGGGGAGGTTCCTTGTTTGTTAGAAGAAGATTTTTGGATTCCTATAATACTAGGGTAGGTATCTCTATGATCTTTATTGGAAAGAATTGAAGTAGCATGTATGTAACTAGGCATTGATAAAAGGTAAACTAGGTAGCAATAGTCATAAAGCAGCCTTTTATATCATTGATAAAATGTCATGTGCTGGCTTTTATTAATATAGTAAGAAACTATTCTCTATATAATATGAAAGGGGGAAAGAAACAAATGAAAAATAGTATAGCACGAGAATTAGCTGATTTCCCCGGAAATAGTCGATTAGCCGCCAAAAGGCCTATGTGTAGGTTTCAAAGGGAATTGTAACGAACAATGAGGAGAAAGAAGGGAGCATTCCAAAATGGAAAACTCAAATTTACAAGTGAATGAACAATTTATAAGAAAGTTGGATACATTGCTGCAAACAAAACAAGAGTATCAGCCTTCAGATGATAACGTAGCCATTTTTGTGGACTATGATAATGTATATTGGACGTTAATGAACAGATATAACCATAATCCTAATCATGAAGAGAAGGCTAAAAATTTATTTCAATGCCTTTGGGAAAGGTACGGGCAGGATCGTGTTCGAACATTTAGAGCCTACGCAGACTTTCAAAGAATTCGCTCCAGTCTAACGGACTTACAAAAACAACGGATTCAAATTAAGCATGTGTACTCTAATGATAAGGATGGAGATTCCAGAAAGAACTCTTCGGATATTGAGCTATGTATAGATGCAATTGAGAGTACATTTAAAGATGAAAGTATTTCCTGCTACGTGTTTGTAACGGCTGATAGTGACATGGTTCCAATTATGAGTCGTTTGATGTATAAAGGGAAACGTGTGGAATTATTTTATTTGTCAGATGCAGCCCCTAAACATACTGATATTACAAATTATTCTCATCATAGTGAAGACCTTGGCTCTTTCTTAAAGCTAGAGGAACAAGAATATGAATTGGATGGTTATGTGGATCAATCTCTTCTATTTATTGACGAATGGGAGAAAAAATATGGAGATAGTGATTTATATCTTGGTGCGCCGTGGCTTCGAAATCAATATTCTCTCAAATTTTCAATTCCGGCAAATTCTGCAAGTGAGTTGATTGATTTATTAAAAGTAAGAAAGCTAATAGATACAATTAATAAAGATTTAAGCACAGGAGAGGTAAAGCCTAGTTTGGCACTAACAGAAAAAGGCCGTAACATGGTTACGCCCTTTAGTGAATCTACTCCTGTCAGAAAATGATAGAACTTCTCGAATTAAAGGTTGACTTCAATTCGAGAGTTTCATATTATAGTGGTAGAGTTAAATTATTCGTTAAACCGATTCGCTAAACATTTAGTACGTTAAGCAAATACGTTACAAAGACAGGGACATACCTTGTCTTTTTTTATATTCTGATCAGGAAATGTAGATCTTATTTAGCATAGTTCCCAGTTTCTTATATAGTTAAACCATTTATTTAAAAAAAGATTTAATTTATATAATTATTCTGAAAAATAAGTCTTTACATTAAGGGTGGCTATACGTATAATGAACCTATCGAAAGGGGGTGGTTCAGTGAAGGTTGAATGTACAATGATTGACCCAGCTGCAGACTGTTGCAGCAAGATGAACCACCTGCTTATTTACTAGACGGCCACATGGCCTGGGCGGTTCAGAAGGAGGAGAGTCCCTTAGCGGGAACTCTCCTTTTTTGGTGTGTCGAAATAAAAAAGAATAAAATGATATACTAAGAAAACATATACGAGTAAGTGGGAGTGACCCCAAGTTGAAATTTCAGTATAAACTAATGCTATTAATATTCAGTTTAATCTTAGTCATCATTAGTATTTTAGGCATTTCCTTTCAGAGAATTATTGAGGATGCATTAGAACAAGAAATTGGACAACGTGCCTTAGATGTTGCGGAGACCCTCGCTTTAAACCCAACGATTATTGAAGCATTCCAATCAGAGGATCCTGAATCATCTATGTACCAAGTGGCAACAGATGCTTTTCAAGTGAGCGAGGCCGAATTTATAACCATCGCTAATCAACAGGGGATTCGATATTATCACCCAGATCCTTCAAGAGTAGGGCTGCCCTCTGTAGGTGGAGATAACGATCCGGTTTTAAATGATGGTCACTCTATTATCTCTAAAGCGGAGGGCTCTTTAGGTTTATCTATCAGAGGTAAAGCCCCCATTAAGAACGGAGAGGAGATCGTAGGCTTTGTTTCAGTTGGTTTTCTAGCAGAGAGCATTCAAGCTACTGCTCAAATGTATGAAAGACTAGTTCTTTTAATTGGAATTGGCACAGTGATCCTTGGACTAATAGGCGTATTATTTGTGACAAGAGGTCTGAAACGAGCAACGTTAGGTATGGAACCCAATGAAATTGGCCGCCTGTATCAAGAAAAGCAGGCCATAGTTGAATCGGTAGGAGAAGGGATCGTTGCTTTTAATCAACATCATGAGATTACATTGTTAAATGCTCGTGCAAGAAAGCTTTTAAAACTAGATCCTGAGCAAGAGTATATGGGGATGTCGATGGATGTGGTTGATCACTCGGCTGTACTAAAAGAGTTATCATTACAAAGCGATGGGACTAGCCATACTCAACCAGCCATTACGATGACCAAAGGGATAGTCGTTCAAAAGGTACCAATTTGGAATAAGGGGAAAGAGTGGATGGGCACCGTCTTTAGCTTGAGAGATATTTCAGACCTGAATGAATTAACGGAACGGCTGAGTCAAACCCAAAATTATGCGGATGCGCTACGAGCTCAAACCCATGAATTTTCGAATAAGCTATATGTGCTTTCTGGTCTTCTACAACTGGAATCTTATCAAGAAGCCATTGATTATATTGAAGAAGAATCACAAGAACAACTGAAAAAGACAGAGGCCTTTAAGTATCAACGTGTAGATCCACTTTTACACTCTCTGCTTATCGGGAAGCAGCATCAAGCGGAGGAAAAAGGCATTGATTTTACAATTCAACTTCCTACTAACACTTTGAGCCTGAGTCAATACCTCAGACGACCGGTAGTAACAATCATTGGGAACCTATTAGACAATGCTATGGACGCTGTTCTTAAACCAGAGGCTAAATCCAAAAAAATAACCATCTCATTTACTCAGCAGGATCAAGCCTTGATGATGACCATTTGCGACTGGGGGATAGGATTTAGTGAGCACTCATTTGAGTCCCTCTTACGTACAAGGTATTCTAGTAAAGAACAAAAAAATCACGGGTACGGTATGAGAATTATTCACCACATGCTCGATGAAGTGGATGGAACGATTACACATTGTGAGGATTCTGATGCTGTTACTTGCATTAAAGTCAGCATTCCAATGCATCAATCACAAACAAAATAAAAGTTTAAATCGGGCGGTGACTACAGTATGATTGATGTCTTAATAATAGAAGATGACGTAAAAGTAGCAGAAATAAATAAACGTTTTGTTGAGAAAGTGGATGAATTTAATGTGGTAGGCATCGCTCAATCAAAGGATGAGGCAGAGACCCTTTTAGAATTACTCCAACCCCAGTTAGTGATATTAGATATTTATTTACCTGATATGCATGGGGTGGAGTTTCTACCGGAGTTAAAGTTAGCGTACCCTACCGTGGATGTTATTATGATTACGGCGGAGAAGGACGCAAGTATGATCGTAGAATCATTACGGTTTGGTGTTTTTGATTACCTGACAAAACCCTTAATTTTTCAGCGATTTAAGGATATGCTGATACGCTATAAGCAATTTCGTAAGGATATTACGACACTGACAAATGAACAGAAGACACTAGATCAAGGGGACATTGATCAGCTTTTTAACATAGGTACTGAGCATCAGGCAGAGCATGTTCCCTATGTCAAAGGAATTGATCCAATTACCTACGAAAAAATTCTAGAATTAATTTGCCAGAAGGGCGAAGCTACAACAGAGTTAGTAGTAGAAGCCATTGGGGTTAGTCGATCTACGGCGAGGAGATATCTAGCAGCATTAGTAGACAGGGGAGATGCACATAGCGATGTTACCTATGGAGTCGTAGGTAGGCCGGAAAAAATATATAAACCCTCTAAAAAATTTAGATAAAGAAAGGAATCTATCAAATGAAAGCGAATACATCATGAATAGTATTGCATATAATTGACTAAACTCCTTAAAAAGGGGGGAGCGCATAATGGAGTATGAAGGTAACCTAATTGAAGGAATTCTCTGGGGGACGCTACTAAGTATGCCTCTATGGTTAGCAATTATTGGATGGGTTAAGATTACAATGAGTTTTTTATAAGGTAGCATCTTCTTCAAATGTAAGGCTATTCAGTGGTAGTAACAACTCCTCTTGAATAGTCTTTTTTTTCTCTATTCATTCGAGCATGTTAGAATGAGAGGAAGATCAGATGGGAGTGTGCAGAATGAAGGAGTATTTAACAAGTCAGCAAGATCAAATGCTGAAGCTTCTTGAGAAGCTCGTTAATGTAGATAGTGGATCCTACAACAAAGAGGGCGTAGATCAGGTTGCTAGCATGTTGAAGGACGAGTTTGAGCGTGAGCCCTTTCATGTAGAAGTAAGAGATATTCAAGACTATGGAAATCAATTAATTGTTACTCACAAAGAAGCACAGAAGCCATCCATTTTACTTGTACTTCACATGGATACCGTGTTCCCGAAAGGCACTGCTTCCGAAAGGCCATTCAACATCAAAGAAGGAGTCGCATATGGACCCGGTGTGGTTGATATGAAGGGAAGTCATGTCACCACCTTGTTTGCACTTAAGGCGCTAGCGAATGAAAGCAGCGAAGCTATAAAGGCTGTTAAAATCCTTTTTACTAGTGATGAAGAAATTGGCGCACCGGTAGGTCGTGATTTCATAGAGGAACAGGCTGAAGGGATGGACTATGCTTTGGTTATGGAGCCTGCTCGAACAGATGGTTCATTAGTTTCATCTAGAAGAGGTGGAGGGAAATACATACTAACTGTAAAAGGCATAGCTGCGCATTCTGGCATTGAACCTGAAAAGGGAAGAAGCGCGATTGAAGAGCTGTCGCATAAAGTGATTGCGCTTCATCAGTTAAGTGATCACGATAAAGGCATCAGTGTAAATGTCGGCTTAATCGAGGGTGGTTCTGCGGTTAACACAGTGGCGGACTCAGCAAGAGCGGAGATTGATATTCGTATATCTCAGATGGAGCAGGCTCATACGCTGGATCAGTCCATTAAGGAGATCTGTTCAAAGGCGACAGTTGAAGGGACAACCATTCAGCTAGAGGGTGGGATTGAGCGCCCACCCATGGAGAAAAACGAACAAACCATTGAGCTTCTGCAAACCATTCAAGCTGTGGGGGAAGAAATTGGATTGTCAATAACAGATATCTCAACAGGTGGCGGCTCAGATGCCTCTTTTACTTCAGCAATGGGCATTGCAACCGTTGACGGTTTAGGACCCAAAGGCGGAAAGCAGCATAATGAAGGAGAGTATCTAGAAATCGACACACTCGTCGAGAGAGCAGAGCTGCTAGCATCGGTGATTGAGCGACTTGCGAAGTAATATAGAGTCTTGCTATTGTATAAGGTATATGGATGTATAGAAGTAGAGGAAGGATAAAGTTTGGTTTCTTGGTCCGCCTAGGAAAGTGAAGAACTCCTGTAGCGGTCCATCTTCACACATTGTAAACAAACAAAAAGCTTAACAATGAATGGAAAGACTCCTACATTGTTAAGCTTTTTCATGTTAAGTTAGCTTGCTTTGTTCTGTAATCTTTTCTCTTTCAGCGTCGAGCGAATAATAAATGCAATGGTAATCAAGGTTAAGACAACAAAGATGAGTGAAATGGGACGAGTGAAGAATGGAACCAAACTTCCTTCAGTCAAAATGAGTGATGTACGGAGGTTCATCTCAAATGTAGCTCCCAATAGCAACGTAATAACAATAGGCAATGTAGGGAAATCAAGCTTGTGAAATAGATAGCCAATAATCCCGAAGATCACCATGATCCAAATATCTTCTACACGATAGCCAATGTTATAAGCGCCAGCAATACTCATTACTAATACAAAAGGCAGTAAATACATCTTTTTAAATGCAAGCATTTTTGGAAATACCCGCATTCCAATCGTCATCATAAATACGTACATAGCAATAACTGCTAAGAAAAAGGATATAAATAGATTAACGATAAATTCAGGCTGGTTTTGGAATAGTAGTGGTCCAGGCTGAAGACCTTGAATCTGTAGCCCTCCAAGAAGAATAGCCGAGACGGAATCCCCAGGAATTCCTAAAGCTAGTAACGGAATAAGATTCCCTGCAATAACCGCATTATTAGCTGTCTCTGAAGCAATCAGCCCATCCACATTTCCTTTACCAAAGGTTTCTGGTTCCTTACTTGCTTTTTTCGCTTGGTCATAGGACACGAAGTTAGCTAAAGTACCACCAATTCCAGGTAAGATACCAATGGCGGTTCCAATAAGACTTGAGCGTAAGTAGTTTGTCCATGAAGCACGTAACTCTTTAAATTTTGGATAGATATTTTTTAAAGAGATCTTCGGAATAATTGTGTTTTGAGTACCACCTTCTAATTCTATGAACACTTTTGAGACTACAAATAAACCAATCATGGCAGGAATAGGTGTGATCCCCCCAGCGAAAATCTCCAAACCAAAAGGATTTCTCTCAGTTGAATTTAATGGATCAAAGCCAATTAACGCAATTCCAAGTCCAACAATAGAGACGAGTAAGCTCTTGAGAAAGTTCCCAGTTAAGCCGGCTACTGTGATAAAGGCAAATAATATAACCATCGTGTACTCAATTGGACTAAATCGCAGTGCAACAGCTGCAAGCTGTGGTGCTAGAGTGACTAGGAAGAACAAGGATACTAAAGATCCAATTAAACTTCCTGTGGCTCCAATAGCTAATGCTTTACCGCCGAGACCCTGCTTTGCCATCGGATACCCATCATACACTGTTGTAATGGATGAGGGTGTACCAGGCATCCCTATTAATACGGAGGCAACCACCCCACCTGATATCCCACCAATGTAAGCAGCAATCAGCATAGCGATACCTGATGAAGGGTCCATTCCGTATGTGAAAGGTAGTAATATAACAATGGCAAGTGTTGCAGTTAAGCCAGGAAGCGCCCCAAAGATAACCCCAAGTACAGTCCCTGCTAGGATATATAAGATAGCTGAACTAGTAACAATCTCAAGAAAAATTCCAAATACCGTTTGAATATCCATGCTTTCTTCCCCCTTGACTAAATCAACAACGTATTTGGAAAATAAACGTTGATGATATCAAATACAATATATAAAACAACGGTTAAGCCAACAGCAAAAGAAGCTGATTTTACTATATTTTTTCTTGTTAACTCACCTAAATAAACAGTAATAGCAAAGATAAATAGTAGAGTCGATGTAAAGAATCCAATAAAGGTCGCACCTAAAACAAATAGCAGAGTAGCACTAATAATGATGATGACTTTTTTGCTAATATGAAACGCGGGCAATGTGTCTTTTTCATTGGTTTTACGACTTTTTCTCCATTCAAAAAAGATACTTAAAAGTGAAATGAGTAGAATAAGAGAGGCTACAATTAACATGTAATCTCTTTGGTTAAGCAAATCCTCGCGTATCGTTAACGTTCTTACCGAAGTAAGAGCGTTCAAAAATAGTAAAGCGGAAAATACGATAAACATAATTTGAACAATATAACGTTTCATAATTAAATCCTCTCCGTCCTATTCAGTTTGAACATCGGAAGCAATGTCATCAAAAATGGCTTGGTGGCGGTCGTGATACTCCGCATATTCTTCTGCATCACGATAAAGTGGCTCCATGCCCATTCTTTCACCGAAGTCAGCAAATTCCTCACTATTTACAGCTTCTTCTATTGCACTAGCAAGCAATTCAAGACGGTCCTCAGGAACGCCTTTTGGAGCGTACACGCCATACATCAGATTTAAATCAAAGTCGATTCCAAGATCTTTCATTGATGCGGCGTCACTTAATAATGGATGAGGGTGCTTCTCATAGCTTGTGGTGACTAATGGAATGATATCGCCAGACTCGGCATAATTCACTGCATCAAGTGTAGCGGACATTCGCATATCTACTTGTCCACCCATCAGAGCGGTTGTTGCACCAGCCCCACCTGTATAAGGTACAATCGCAAACTCTTCGTTAATATCGACAACTCGAGTGAAATACTCGTAAGCCAAATGTGATACGGGGCCGAGTCCTGGTAACCCAACCCGTACAGAGCGCGGGTTCTCTCTAGCGGCATCTACATATTCTTGAAATGTCTTCATATCTGAATCCCCAGAACCAACTAATAAAAGAGGGCTTTCTGCGATTTGGGATACAATCTGAAAGTCATCATGAGAGATATCTATCATATCTAACGCGTTCATAGAATTTAAGGATGAGTGATGCAAAAGCACGGTATGACCATCAGGAGTTGCATTTAATACTTCTCCTAGGCCGCTTCTCGTATTACTACCGGGTAGATTTACAACAATGGGGTCTGCTCCTGGTAATAAATCTTGCTTAGAAATGATTTCAACCAGCTTTCTAGCAGTGACATCACTTCCTCCACCAGCTTCGTATGGGACAACAAAACGAATATTTCTAGTTGGAAAAGCTCCACTTGAAACGCTTTCGGATTCTTCTACATCTGTATCTATAGCTTCCGTTTCTTCTGGGTTTGACGAATCTTGGCAACCAGCTAAGAAGATAATAGAGACTAGTGTCAGTGCAATTTTTTTCATCATGGTGATGGTCCTCCTTCAGATTAAGATGAGTGAACTATATGTTTCGGTTGATCTGTGGAGGTTAGAACGCTTACAATGTTGTCCACACAGACCTCACTGAGAATATTTATAGCGCCTGGTGTGTATCCAGCCACGTGCGGCATGGCAACAAAGTTATCAAGGCTATAAAGAGGTGATTCTTTAACAGGCTCATTTTCAAATACATCTAAGGCTGCACCTGCGATTTGTTTATTTAAAAGAGCATCATATAGTGCACTTTCATCTATGATGCCACCTCGTGAAGCATTAACAAGGAAAGCTGTCTCTTTCATCATGTTGAGTCGATTAGCATTTAGTAAATGCCTTGTTTGTTCTATTAGAGGCATGTGTAAAGTAACGAAATCACTCTCCTTAAGAAGAGTTTCTAAGTCTACGGATTGTATTTGGTTTTCTTTGGCATATGTCTCATCAATATAAGGATCATAGGCTAGGACGTTCATTTGAAATCCAGTTGATCGTTTAGCTACTTCTTTACCAATGGCACCCAGTCCAATGATTCCAAGAGTTTTTGAGTGGATATCTGAACCGAAAAGGTGTGGCCATTCTCCCGCTTTTGTTTTTTGATTACCATAAGGAATTAATCTCGCCAAACTTAATAAAAGACTAAAGCTATAATCTGCTACCGCATGCTTATTGGCATTAGGCACATTTGTCACAAGGACTCCATACTTCTTAGTCGCTTCAAGGTCAATGTTATCCACACCGACGCCGTGCTTTGAAATGATTTTTAGCTTAGGGAGTTTGGATAATACGCTTTCATTTATTTCATTAAAGGCCACGATAGCCGCATCTGCATCTGCTGCCGCTTCAATGAATGTATCTTGATCAATATCCGCAGGGACACGAATGAGCTCGATACCAGCCTCCTTTAATCGATCTATGGGTTGATTTGAATATTTTGCAAATGATGGGGATGTACAAATAACTTTCATCGTTTCACTCCTTTTATTAACCTCATGCATGCGTTTCAAAAATAAACGATTCGACATATTTTTTATGAATGCTCGTTTATTATATGATTATATTGATATAAATTTCAACGTTTTTTTGTTAATGCTTACATTTTGATTGAAAAAGGGTCTATAATACTAGGGAGAATATACATAATGTCAGTTAAGCTCTTTTTACTGGTGTTCATGAATGCAACAACACTTGTTAAGTGTAATTTTAAAAAAGATAACTTGGAGTGATATCATGGGCGTAGAGAATAAGGTTGCTATTATCACGGGAGCAAGTAGAGGAATCGGAAAAAGCATTGCATTATGTTTGGCGTCAGAAGGAATACACATTGTGGTTAATGGAACAAACGAAGCGCTATTGACAGAACTAACGGAACAAGTAGAGTCAAATGGTGGAACGTGTATAAAAGTGGCTGGGGATGCAAGTTTACCTGAAACAGCAGAAAAACTTGTAGAGGCTGCGCTAGATCGTTTTGGTCAAATTGATATTCTAGTAAACAATGCGGGAATTAATATGAGACATTCCACATTGGAAACAACACTTGAGGATTGGAAAAAGGTCATTGATATTAACCTAACTGGAACCTTTCTCTTAAGTAAAGCTGTCCTGCCTGCTATGATTAAGCAGGGAGCAGGGAAGATTATAAATATTAGTTCAACCGCATCAAAAACGCCGCACAAAAATGCAGCGCCATCCTATGGTGCATCTAAAGCGGGAGTTAACTATTTAACCATGCACCTGGCACAAGAAATGGCAAAGCATAATATCCATGTAAATGCAGTTTCCCCTGGGCCAATTGAAACAGATATGAGCAAGCAATGGACACCAGAATATCGTGAAACAGTAGTAGAGAAGATTCCATTAAAGAGAATCGGACACACAAAAAATGTCGCGGACGTCGTGCGCTTTTTAGCGTCGGATGAGGCGGATTTTATTACGGGACAAACGATTAATGTAAATGGTGGGACGTTTATGAATTGAGTGGGATGCTATAAGTACGGGGGCAGTGCTCCTGTGCTTTTTCTTTTAAACTCTATGCGTAGATATGGAAGTACTTATAAAGGATATATGATATAATTTTGTTTACATATGCAACGTTTGGAGCTGGTAAGATTGAAAATCCTTGCTATTGCCCCCTATGAGGGACTGAAAGAAATATTTAAAAAAGTTGGAGAAGAGTATCAGTGTGATTTTGATGTTGAACATGAAGATTTCTGTAAGGGAAAAGAATTGTCTAGGAAGGTTATGCACAATCAAGCAGATATCATAATTAGTAGAGGAGGAACGGCTTCCTATGTGGAAAGGGAGTTATCTGTACCTGTAATTGAAGTTGAGGTTTCAGGATACGATATCTTACGCATCCTCACATTCATTAAGGATTATGAAGGTAAAAAAGGTTTGATAGCGTTTTCTAAAATTGCAAATGGTGCTAAAACGATATGTGACATTTTAGATATTGATATCTCTATCTATGCCGTTAATAGTGAAGAAGAGGTTCAACAACGCTTAGAACAAATGAAGCGTGAGAACTATGAGGTTGTGGTGGGAGATGTGATTGCTGTTCAAAAGGCAGAATCTATTGGCCTCAATGGATTTCTATTAACCTCTGGAGAGGAAAGTGTCAAAAAAGCTTTCGACCAGGCGAGGAAGCTTTTTAATCATTTGGAAGAAGTGAAATCTTCGTATAAACCGATTGAACTCTATGTTGAACATTCTAATGAAGCTGTAGCTATCCTATCTAAGGATAACCACATTCTCTATTCAAATCAGAGGTTTGTTCAGCTTCAGCAGGCGAATAATTGGCCAGAGGAAGTTGTGTTAATGGCTGTGGAGAGAATGGAACGAACAGGATCAAACAAGTCGTTTGTAGAACACAGTGGGCATTATCTAGATATTGAGTTAGAGAAGCTTGATCAAGAATTAGTCGCTATCACATGCCGTGAAAGTGATCTTCAGCATGTAAATCAACATGAAAGTGTAAACATTGTTGATCCGAACTGGCAGCTTTCTCGAACAATGAAAACGTTCATAACAACCGGTAACGATCAATTAAAAAGGGTTATTGAGCAAGCCCAGAGCTACCATCAAGATGTAAGAAATATCTGGATTACCGGTGCTGTTGGTACGGGGAAAGAAAGCCTTGCGCATTTTATACATTTTAGTGAATCGTCTGAAGTTACAACGCCTCTTGCTGTGTTACATTGTGAGCGAGTAGCCCAGAATATACCACTTGAACAATTAACGTTAGACTCGGATTATTCGGTACTTTTACTTAATATTGAAAGGCTAACACATGCGATGCAACAGCAGCTTTTAGACCATATAAATACTCAACCAAAAGACGTACGTTACTTAGTAACCTGTAATATTGATATGGAGGAAGCGGTTAGAAATCAAGAGTTTCTTGCTGAGCTCTTTGAAAGACTTTCTACCGTCAAAGTTGATATTCCGCTTTTAGCTGAGCGAAAGGAAGACATTGAAGTACTTGCATTATCGTTCATTCATGAATTTAATCTAGAGCTTGGAAAACAGGTTGTTGGACTGCGATCAGAAGCCCTTGAGCTATTGAAGGAGCAAAGCTGGGAAGGGAATGTAAATCAGCTTAAAGCAGTGATCAAAGAATGCGTGGCGGTAACAAACACCCCATATATTGAGCGTGAATCATTAGAACAGGCATTAAAAAATGAAAACGGGTCATCTTCCCCTTATTCCATTGATTTATCTGGAACGCTAGAAGACATTGAAGGTAGAATTATCTATAAGATCTGGAATGAAGAAGGACAAAATCGAACCAAAACAGCCAAACGCTTAGGAATTAATCGAACGACACTATGGAGAAGGCTAAATAAAGTGAACCCATCTTAAGGGTGAAAAATTCAAGAGGGGTTCGGGATATTACTGCATATGTGTATTCCTCTGATGCTTATGTATCTCCATTGTCTAAGAACATCATTTATATCTTCCAACCATACTAAGATTAGTGAGTAAGGTCATCTATGACTTTACTCACTTTTTTTAATTAGGAGTTAAATCCATAGCTTTTACACAGATTTCGGCCAACACCTGCAGGATGAACAGGAGGCCATTGAAAAAAATGCTTTAAATGATAGTGAATCTTCTTATCAACAAAAAAATAGGCCTCATTACCTTAAATAGAAAACATTCGTCATTTGTTTGATCAGAACATGAGCGGAAGGAGAACCCGTAGACTCCTGTGGAACAGAACGAGTCTGAAGACATCGAAGTGATGGTTTTCCACTTCGAGGGCTGAGGCCGTTCCCACGGAAAGCGTAGGGTTCTCCTGTAGCGGCGCCACCCTTATTTATTGTTTAAATTTGAAACGAAATAATAAAATAATTATTATATGTTGCTTTTATGAACAAGTGATCGTATACTGACTTTGAAAGCGTTATATATTACGCATAAAAGGAGTGGACCCTCTTGGAATTAAAAGGAATTTATCCTGCTTTATTAACCCCGATGGATGAAAAAGAAAACATCAATGAAGCAGTATTAAAACAATTAACCAATCACCTAATTAAATCTGGTGTTCATGGATTGTTTGCGTTAGGAACAAATGGTGAGTTTCATGCCTTAACAACAGAAGAAAAAGTCCGCGTAGCAGAGATCCTCGTAAAGGAAGCTGCCGGGCGTGTTCCCGTTATGGTCGGAACAGGAGGTAATAATACAGCTGAAGCAATCCTGCTATCCCAGAAAATGGAGCAGATTGGCGCAGATGTACTCTCAGTGATTACTCCATATTTTATTCCACCCACACAAGACGAGCTATATTACTATTTTAAAGAGATTGCCGATTCGGTATCTATTCCAGTACTTCTATATAATATCCCCTCAAAAACAGGTGTAAATCTGGAGGCGAGTACGGTTAAGAGATTAGCTAGTCACCCTAAAATTATCGGTGTTAAGGATAGTAGTGGAAATTTTGATACGATTCTTAGCTACATTGAAGTAGCAAAGGGTGAAGATTTCAGTGTATTTGCTGGCACCGACTCACTCATTCTTAAGACGTTAAAGGCGGGTGGCCAAGGAGCCGTGGCAGCTACGGCTAATGCTTTACCTAAGGTCGTTGTGTCAATTTATGATTCTTGGAAGAATGGTGAGCTAGACAAAGCAGAAGAAGCACAACAGACTTTACAGCCATTAAGAGATACATTTGCACTTGGTTCCATACCGGCCCCGCTTAAAAAAGCAACAGAGCTTTTTGGTATTCCGGTTGGCCCTCCAAGAAGCCCAATCAAACCAGTGAATGAAGAAGCCGTTACGAATATAAAAAAGATGGTTCAATCCTACGAATCTATTAACTAAGGAGAGAAAAAAATATGCTACAAAACTATCAATTTCAATCAGCTGATCGAATTCTTGCTGGAGTAGATTCTATTAAGAACATTGCAAAGGAAGCTAAGTCCATTTCAAAGCAAGCGAGCAAAGTCCTTATTCTTACACAGCCTTTTATCATAGATCTTGATTTCTTTAAGACAATCATTTCTGAGCTACAAGATGAAGGACTTCAAGTTGATGTGAATACTGAGCTTGAACCAGAGCCAACAGATGCAAATATTGAAGGCATTTACCACAATATCAAAACAGAAGGCTATGACGTATTAATTGGTCTTGGTGGTGGGAGTGTGCTTGATGGCACCAAGCTCTTATCCGTGCTCATCACAAATGAATGCTTGCTTGAAGACATTCTCGGTACGGATTTAGTTGAAAAAGAAGGGCTGCCAACTGTGCTTGTACCGACAACATCAGGCACTGGATCAGAAGTAACTCCTAATGCGATCGTCACGTTCCCTGCTAAAGAATTAAAAATTGGGATTGTTAGTAAGCACCTACTTCCGAAGCTTGTGATCCTGGATCCTGTGTTAACGGTTAGTTTGCCAAAACCAATTACAGCAGCAACGGGCATGGACGCATTTACCCATTCACTAGAATCGTTTATTTCTAATAAAGCGAATTATATTAGCGACACCTTTGCACTAGAATCCATTCGTTTAATTTCACAAAGCATTGTAACGGCCTATGATGAAGGTGATAACCTTGAAGCGAGAGAAAAGATGTTAATTGGCGCAACTTATGGTGGGATGGCCCTTACAGCTGCAGGAACAGCTGCGGTACACGCGTTAGCTTATCCACTAGGTGGAAAATTTCATGTGACTCATGGTGTAGCAAACTCAATGCTTCTTCCGCATGTTATGGAATACAATATGAACTCGATTGTTGATCGATTAGCAGAGGTTGCCGGTCCGATGGGCATTAACACAGCTAATCTATCAAATGAAGAAGCGGCAACTAAGGTTGTAGAGAAAATTAAAGAGTGGACAGCTCGTCTGAACATTCCCCAAAACCTATCCGAGTTTGGTGTGACAGAGGATGATCTACAGTCGTTAGCAGAAGCAGCGTTTAATGTAAAACGTTTAATGGATAACAATCCTAAGCCAGTACCTGTTGAAGATATTAAATCCATCTACAAAAAGCTGTTGTCTTAAGGAGTGTAAAGAGATGAAGATTGCTGTGATTGCAGATGATTTAACAGGTGCAAATGATTGTGGCGTTCAACTAGTGAAGTTTGATTTAGAGGTTTCGGTTATGATTGATGCCAATGGTCAGCCTGAACAAGACCAGGAAGTATGTATCTATAATTCAGACAGCCGAGCGTTAAAACCTGAAGTAGCTTATCAGAAGGTAAAGGATATTAGCGAACAAATTATTCAAAGTGAACCAAGCATTATCTACAAAAAAATGGATAGCACGATGCGTGGGAATGTTGGAAGTGAACTCAATGCATTAGTTGATGTATTTCCGTGTGACTTTGTTTTTATTGCTCCGTCTTATCCGGATCAAGGAAGGCAAATTATCCAAGGCATTCATTATGTACACGGTGTGAAGTTAGCTGAGACCGAATTTGCGAAGGATCCAAAAACACCTGTGACTGAGTCGTATATTCCACAATTAGTTGAAACGCAGACAGAGAAGAAGGTAGGTCTTTTAAGCAGACAGGATTTGCAGCTTGGCACCGACCATGTACAGGCAAAGCTCGCTGAATGGAAAGCTGAGGGGACCGTATATATTGTTTGTGACTCCATAACAGAGAACGATCTCAGAGAGCTAGTAGAACAGGCTACTACATGGAGTGGCACTGTGCTATGGGCTGGGTCTGCGGGTTTAATGAATCACCTCCCACAAAGCATTCGTTTTGATAAACATGCACCATCAAAAAAATTACCATCAGGAGACTCTAATGTATTCTACGTGGTGGGTAGTGTGAGTGGGGCAGGACGTAAGCAGCTACAGCTCTTATTAAAAGAGACAGACGTTACACCTATAGAACTGAATTCATTTGATCTTGTCGCTGGGCCCATGTTAAAGAAGCTAGAACTAAAGCGTGCTCAGGAAGCGATTGAACAAGCGTTTCAATCAAATCAGCGTATTGCCTTTTTTTCTAACAATGACGTTCAAAGGACGCAAGAGATTGGTAGGCAGAATGGTTTAACTGAAATTGAAGTGAGTGAGGTTGTTTCTGAGGCGCTTGGACAGGTGGCTGCAGCTATATTAAAAAAACAAGACATCCAGCTAGCCTTTTTAACTGGAGGCGACACAGCCTTTGCGATCATGCAAGAACTAGGAGCCTCGACCTTCTATCTTGTTGAAGAGCTTGAACCTGGCGTACCGGTCGGACAAATTGACCAGACCACTGATTTATTTGTCATAACAAAGGCAGGGAACTTCGGGACGGAACAAGTCATGGTTAAGGCACTGAATCTATTTGAAGGAGAACGTGTATGACAAAACCTAAAATCGGAATCACGATGGGTGATGCAGCTGGAATCGGACCGGAAATCATTGTTAAGGCTCTTTTAGATGAACAGGTATATCAACAGTCTCGCCCTTTTGTAATCGGAGACGAATCAATTCTTCAACGGGCCGTTCAAGTAACAGGAGCAAACGTCTCGCTTCATAAAATCACTGAGGTATCTGAAGCACAATTTGAGCATGGAACCATAGATTTTATTGATTTAAATTTGCTTTCAGCCGACCTATCTTTTGGTCAGGTATCACCTGAGGCTGGGAATGCCGCATTTGAATACCTGAAAAAAACAATTGAGCTTGCAAAGGCAGGAGAGATTCAAGCGATTTGCACAGCGCCATTAAATAAAGAGGCCTTGCAAAAAGGCGGACATATGTATCCGGGACATACCGAAATTCTAGCGGAGCTCACCGAGACAACAGATTATAGTATGATGCTCTCCTCTCCTAAGTTGAAGGTAATTCACCTAACAACTCACCAAGGACTACTCGATGCCATCAGTTCAATTAATCCCGAGCGGACGTATACCGTACTTGAGCTTGCTCATCGTACGTTAACTAAGGCAGGTTTTAAAAAGCCGCGTATTGCGGTATGTGGTATTAATCCTCATGCTGGAGAAAATGGCTTATTTGGAAACGGGGAAGAGGAAGAAAAGCTAATCCCAGCGATTGAAAAAGCACAAGCTAAAGGCTGGGACGTATCGGGCCCGCATCCAGCCGACACCCTTTTCTTTCGTGCAGTACGTGGCGACTTTGATATCGTGGTTGCCTGCTATCACGATCAAGGGCATGTGCCAATTAAAGTGCTAGGTCTGGAAGAAGGGGTGAACATCACCGTAGGATTAAAAGGCGGAATTATCCGTACCTCGGTTGATCACGGAACAGCATTTGATATCGCTGGAAAAAATATAGCAGATTCACGTAGCATGCTGGCAGCGATTGAATCTGCTGTTGAGTTAGCGCCAAAGGAATAATGGATGAACGCATAGGATATATTTCCTGTGCGTTTTTGTTTCGGTATAAGTTCTTTATATCGAACGATGACTGGTATTGTCGAAACTATAGGAATATAACAATGCCTGTATTATGATATAAAAGTACTAATTTACATTACATAGGAGAAGAGGGAAGGACATCTATGAACACAACATGGAAATCATCTTTTGTTGCCCTGTTTAGCGTTTTACTTTTACTAAGTGGATGTGGCAGTGAGTCAACTGCTAATGCTGGTCCAAGCTTAGAAGAATTACAAACGTTAACACAAGAGCAAGAGCAACAAATAACGGAACTTCAAGGTGAAAACGAACAGCTTAAAACAGACATTACTGAATCAACGGACAAGCTAACTGAACTTGAAGAAGAGCTAAAAGACAAAAAATCGGTTGAGGACTTAGAAGGAAAGATAGTAAAGCTTGAGGAAGAGAAAAAAGCTCTCCATGAAAAGAATGAAGCTTTTGAAGGGGAAAAGAAAGAATTAATAAAAGAAAATGAAGAGCTTACTTCAAAGATTTCTTCTCTTGAGGAAGAAAAACAAACACTGCAGGAAGAAATTCAGACAAAGGAAGCTGAGCATAAAGAAGCTCTCTCTAGTGCTCAGAACTCAGGATCGACCTCAGAACAAACAAGCAATGATACGGAAGGACAAGCTAGCTGTGACATTAAAGGAAGCGTGAACGGGATTTATCATGTACCTGGGAGCACCTATTATGCGCAAACCAAAAATGTTGCTCAACACTTCTGTTCAGTGGAAGAAGCCGAAAAAGCAGGATATAGAGCACCTAAACGATAGTGGAAACAAAATAAAGTCCCCGTATCTTAGCCATTAAGATGTGGGGACTTTTTAAAGGGCTGCTCTATTTGTGATGCCTGGGATAGCATTGATTCACTCCTTTTAATATTTCTTACTTACATCTATTCCTTCGCTAAAAGATCCACCACAAACTGAGACCAGGTTTCCATCCGGTCATACTTGTCTTTTGCTTTTAACTGATCAAGGCTCATCCAGTAACCGGCAATTTGCTCGGTCTCTTTTACTTTTACCTCAGCGCCTTCTGTTACATCAAGCACTGAGAGGATCCCAATATGTACACGACCTACTTCAGATTCATCATCGTTGATTAAGCCTATCGTTTGAATAGATACTTTGTCCGCCTCAGCCAGATGTAATTCTTCGTTTAACTCTCGGTCTGTGTTGATACGTAGCACGTCATCAAAGCTGTCTGCTTCAATATGGTTCATATGGCCACCGAATCCTAAGGACAGCTTATTATGTAATCTAGATTCTCCGCCCCCAGCTAAACGCTCATAGGCAAAAAACTCTGAACCACGTCGAATGACAACGTAGGGGATTGGTTGCTTAAAGCTTGGATCTTCCTCGGCATCGCCACGTCGCATTTCCCGGTAGGTTTGCTTTAGTTGGTTCATAATGGCTTCCGTTTGTGATTGTTCTCCAAGAAGACCTTGAAAGGTAAGGGTTTCAGCTTGAAACACTAATTCTCGTGGTGCTACTAATATTTGCTCGTCCATCTTTCCCATTATTCAACGTCCTTTCTATGTATAACAAAGGTAAAACGCAGGAGAGGCCTAGGCCTGCTCTTGCGTTTCGAAAATAAAGTCGTCATCTCTTACTGGTTCAACGGTTGCTTTTTTATAACCGTTCCCCTTCATGGAGAAAAAGTCATGTGACTTTGTTTTTGTGTTTAATCCATTAAGAATAATTGGATTAATTTCTTCCTCTTCAAAGTAGCCGTCAAAGCCGAGATTCATTAATGCTTTGTTCGCGTTATAGCGTATGAACTTCTTCACATCATACGATAGCTCAACCTGGTCGTACACATCCTCCGTGTAAGCAAGCTCATTTTCATAGAGCTTTTTTAATAGATCAATGGAGAAGGCTTGAAGTTCAAGCTGCGTCTCAGGCGTTTGTTTTTTATAAATTTCTTGTGCCAGTAGACCTATGTATACACCATGAATGGCTTCGTCACGAAGGATAAGGTTGATAATCTCTCCGCTTTGCATAAGCTTACCTTGTCCATAGAAATAAAGTGGGTAGTAGAAGCCACTGTAGAAAAGAAAGCTCTCAAGATAAACAGAAGCGACCATGCCTTTATATAAGGAGATATCGTCATTCTTTTTAATATCTTCGTAGAGACCTACGATTATTTTAGCTTTATTTTGTAAAAAGCGATTTTCCTTCACCCAATCAAATGCCTCATTAATGGTTTCGGTAGGGGCTAGTGTCATAAAGATATTACTATAGGATTTTGCGTGAACTGCATTTTCCATCATCGCCATAAAGTTTAGTACGGCTTTTCGCTGATGGCCTTCTACATGGTCTGCAATAATAGGCATACCCGTATTTCCTTGCTCCGTATCTAGCAATGTTAGACCAGCAAGCACCTTCATATAGGCATCCTTTTCAGCATCATCAAGATACTTCCACGTAAGTAGGTCACCATTTAAGGCAACTTCCTCTGGGAGCCAGAATTGCTTAACATTCTGGTTATAAAACATCTGCGTGAAATCATCTTCATGCTTAGACCAGTTCGCTGCGTCAAATACTCTATCCATGATTTTGTGTCTCCTTTTGTCGCAACTTTCATAGACAAGCCCCCATCACAGGAGGGGGCTAATGTCCAAAAGTAACAATGGTTGGTTTCGTGCTAATTAAACGACGCAGGATAAGCAGCCTTCTTGCCCTGTATCCTTTGTTCTTGCGTAATAGATTGTTTTGATGCCTTTGTGATGAGCATATATATCAATTCGGTTTAAATCACGTGTTGTCATTGTATCCTTTAGGAACAAGGTAAAGCTAATGCCTTGATCCACGTGCTCTTGAATGGTTGATATCATGTCAACAACCTTAAACATATCCATATCATAGGCTTCTTTATAGAAGAACCAGTTGGATGGAGTTAGTCCTGGCATTGGGTAGTAGGTTTTGCTGTTACCATAGGTACGCTCTTCCATACGCTCCATGATTGGCATAACAGAAGCTGTACTTGATTGTACATAAGAGATTGAACCAGTTGGTGCAATACATAAACGATAGCTATGATAAAGACCATGTCTGGCCACATTCTCTGCTAGCTCTGCCCAATCTTCTTTAGATGGGATACTCATGCCTTCAAATAAAGCAGCAATCTTCTCAAATTGTGGAGAGTAGTCCTTTGTTAGATACTTCTCGAAGTAAGTACCATCTGCATAGGTTGAGCCTTCAAACTCATAATACGTGTCGCCAGTGTCTCGAGCAATCTCATTTGAACGTTTAATAGAGTAGAAGTTCATCATCATAAAGAACGTATTGGCGAAATCTCTTGCTTCCGCGCTTTCATAGGCAATTTGATTCTGAGCAAGATAACCATGAAGGTTCATCGCCCCTAAACCAATTGAACGCATCGCATTATTCGCACGACGAACGGCTGGTGCATTTGGAATATTAGTCGTCACTGAAACATGTGTCAGTGAATCCGTCGCAATGGCAACCGTTTGCTCGAGAGATTTATTTTTCATGACATTCATGATGTTAATAGAGCCAAGATTACAAGAAATGTCCAGACCAATTTCATCTTCTTCATCATAATCCCCGTAAGATGAAACCTGTGAGGCCTGAAGAACCTCTGAACATAGATTAGAAAACTTCACCTTGCTAATGTGATTGTTGGCGTGAGCATTATTCACATTATCGGCAAACATAATATAAGGATAGCCTGATTCAGAGCGCAAAATCGCTAGCTTCTGTAGAAGACGACGCGGGTTGATTTTATCTTTACGTACACGAGGATTGTTCACAAGCTCCTCGTACATTGCAGTCATGTCCATTTCGTCCATATGTTGTCCATACTCTTTGTAGATCGTATGTGGATAGAACACATAGGCATCCTTATCCTCGCGAGCTAGTTCAACAAATTTATCTGGAATAACGACTCCAATTGAAAGTGTTTTAACACGAACATCTTCATCGGCTGAAATCTTACGTGTATCAAGGAAGTCATTAATATCACTGTGAAAAATATTAAGATAAGCGGCCCCTGAACCCTGGCGCTGCCCCATTTGGTCTGCATAGCGGAAGGCATTATCAAGAAGCTTCATCACACCTACTACACCTTTAGTAGCATTCTCTACATCCTTAATTGCCTCACCCTTAGCGCGAAGCTTTGAAAGATTAAGAGAAACACCGCCGCCAAGCTTTGAAAGTTGCATGGAAATATCAATTGCTTTAGAAATATCATTCAGAGAATCATTCACTTCAAGAAGGAAGCAGCTAACAAGCTCTCCGCGACGCTTACGACCGGCATTTAAGAACGATGGTGTGCTCGGCTGGTACTCTTGTTTAATCATTGTCTCTACATATTGCTTAGCTTTAGCCGTATCCCCTTTAGCAAAAAATAAAGCGACAATGGAGATTCGGTCCTCATAGCGTTCGAGAATTTTTTTCTTGTCATTTGTTTTCAATGCATAATCATTGTAGAACTTAAAAGCACTCATGAAAGAAGGAAAGCGGAATTTCTTTTCATAGGCTGTTTGAAAGACCTCTTTAATCTCTTCCATCGTATATAGGTCAATAACATGCTCTTCGTAATAATCGTTTTCCACTAGGTATTTAATCTTCTCTTCAAGATCATGGAAAAAAACCGTGTTCTGGTTAATGTAATCAACAAAATAACTGTGGACAGCCTCCAAGTCCTTATCAAATTGGAACTGGCCCTCTTTACGAATCATAATTTGGTTATTCAGTTCAACCCATTGTGGAATGCTGTTTTGTTGTTTTTGTAGTAGCATCATTGACCTCCTGTGTGAATGTTTCTACATCTGAAGAAGTTCCGCTCAGCTCAAACTTCCTAAAGATAGGAATGTTATATCGCGCAGATATGGTATCTGCACTCTTCGCGAAATTGGCTCCCCAGATCCGATTACCACTTGCTGCAACGCCAACCAGATAGTCTGCGTTCTCTTTCAAAAAATCCTCCGTACTTTCCGGAACATTTCCAAACCCCGTTGTGTACGTAATAAGAATAAACGGCTGATTTATGTGAGTATCATGTTGTAATGGTTGTTTGTTCTCAAACGGAAGCTTATCAGCAAACCGTTTTACGTTCCCTGTTTTTGAATCGTATATGATTTGCATGTCATATCACGTTCCTTGTTCTTAATCTTATGTACATGAACTATACCACATATAGTATAAGATAAACATACAAAAATCAATATATAGATATTACCCACAGGTTGTGCATAAACGACAAAAAACGCGTCGCCCCCGCTTTTGGTCATGTGGACAAGTATTTTTTGCGAAAAAATTAACGCATTAGGCTGAAAATTGATTCTTTAAAATAAAAATAAGATCGAAGGTTTAGTTAGACTATATCTTGATCGTTTAAGAATAAAAAAGAAGCCCGATTCGGGCTTCTTTTTTATTCGGTAATGAAGTTCATCATGTAGTCTGCTAAAAGCTGGTGACCTTCTTCAGTGGGGATTCCCTTCTCAACATAACCATCAAGGTCTTCGATCGTAAAGTTAGGCCACTCATTCCAGTGGTTAGCATAATTCACAAAGGTTTCTTCACCAAAGTCATTTAGAGAATCAATTTGTCGCTGATAATAATTAGGGGTCGGAACTGGATTTGAAGGTAACAAAATAATCTCTGATTGAGGAGAAACGTCAGTCAATTCTTCTAAAATATATGTTAAATTCTCTTCCGACTCTTCAATAGGAAGAGCAAAACTATTATCATTTAATGTTAATGATTCAACAAAGACTATATCTGCCTCAGATTCTAATAACAAATCTAATTCAGATGAATCTAACACATCTCTAGTTGATTTTTTACCAACGGTTATTACGTTTGTTTCCACTTGAATTGTATCAAGCTCAAGCTCCTCCTCAAGAAGTTGCGGCCATGTCAGAGTTCCATCTTCACTTGTGTCCACCGCTTCAGAGCCAAAAAAAGTAATGTTGATTGTGTCAGCATTAGAATTGTTCAGTACTTGCCCTAACAATCCATCAACTTGTTCTACATCTTCATTAGACCCTTCCGACTCAGTTTGTTCTGGAGACGTTAGAGTGGATGGAGATTCTGACCCACTACTCGCAAGTCGATCGAGTTTATCTTGATAGGATATATAGCCAAAAATAATAAGAACAAAAGATAAAATAATTGTAGAAATAAAAGCAAGATTCTTCAGGGGAATGCATTCCTCTCTATGTAGAAATATGTCAACGAGATGAAGCTAACAATATGTAATTATATAACTTGAATATTGGTTTGAAAAGGAATTTTAGATAATTCTTCGACTTTTTTAGCGAATAAAATAGAAAAATGTAAACAGAACGTAAAGATAAGGTTAAAAATGGCATAGTTTAAGGGTAGAAAATATGATAGCATGAAATGTGGTATGTTTTACGGAACCCAGTAATGAAATCAATTATTAAGCAAGGGGAATATAGATTATGCAAAAGAAAAATTATTTATTTAGCATCGTCATGCCTATATATAACGTAGAAGAATATCTAAAAGAAGCTATAGATAGCATAATCTCCCAAACAATTGGGTTTGAAGATAATGTTCAATTAATTCTCATTAATGATGGGAGCCCTGACAATAGCGAAGAGATTTGTTTGGAGTATGCAGATGAATATCCCGAAAACGTGGTCTATATTAAAAAAGAGAACGAGGGTGTAAGTGTAGCTAGAAACAGAGGGATGGATCTTGCTACTGGGGAATATATAAATTTCCTAGATCCTGATGATACATTAGATTTAGATGTTCTTGAAAAAGTAAAACTTTTCTTTGATGAATACAAGAATGAAGTGGATTTAATAGCGATTCCCATTGTCTTTTTTGAAGGGAAAACTGGAAATCACATGTTGAATTATAAATTCTCGCACACTCGAGTTATCGATGTAGAGATAGAGCCACATCTTATACAAATGTCTGGTGCATCTACTTTCTTTAAAAGAGAGGATGGGCTTGGAGAATTAAGGCTAAACCCAGGCCAGAAATTTGGGGAAGATGCTTCTTTAATGACAGATATCGTCATGAAGAAAAAAAGATATGGTGTTATTCACGATGCAAACTATAATTATCGTTTTAGAATAACTGGAACATCGGCACTTCAATCCAGTAAAGAATCTTATGATAACTACTTTCCTATATTTGAGCAATTCTTTATGCCTAAACTAAGGCACTATGCTGAAGTGTATGGAGAGGTACCTAAATATGTTCAGCACGTTATCATGTATGATCTTCAATGGAGAATAAGGCTAAAAGAAGTACCTGAAGTTATTAAAGATAAAATGAATGAATACTATGATGCTGTTTTAGCAGTGTTACATTTTATTGATAAAGATGTCATTATGAAACAAAATTTTCTGAACTGGTATCAAAAGCATGCCCTATGCACAATGAAAGACACAAACAAATGGTTTGTATTTGGAGACAGCTATTATAAAACAAAAAAACGAATGTTAATTAAAGGTAAACAGAGAGTTGATGATCTAGTTGTCATTGATAAACAAGGATCAATAAAAGATAAACTAGATGGCAGATCTGCAGAAATAGACTTATTTGAAGTGACGGATGGGAAATTATTAATTTTAGGTCGAGTAGGTTCTCTACTTCCTCAAGACACAATGAAAGTATATATTGAGGATTCCAAGGGTGGAATGTATCAATCAGAAAGGTTTAGTTTTCCGAATGAAGATCGCTACATGACAGGCTCGGTGATTTATAAATTTTATGGCTTTAAATTTGAACTCCCAATTACTGATATTCAAGAAACAAGTACACTTAAGGTTTATCTAGAAGTTGAGAATGTTATTCATCAAGTTTCACTGAAATTTTCACCTTCAACTAGATTATCAAACAAAATAACAAACTCGTATATAGTCTATAACAACAGCTGTATGATTGGGTATAATCATAAAAAGAATAGGTTTGATATCGGAAAATACAGTTTGAGCAATATGTTAAAAAAAGAAAGAAAATATCGTGCGGAGATGGGTCGAAAAAAAGTAAAAAACTTTAAAAAAATCTCACGTATGAGAATCGCCGTTCGAATCTTAAAGATGTTTAAGAAAACGCCAATCAACCTTTTTATGGACCGAATTGATAAAGCCGATGATAGCGCAGAAGTGTTAATGACTTATTTTGAACAAAATAAGAACACTGATAAACAAAAAAACTACTTTGTTTTAGATAAGGACTCAGCAGATTACAGCAGGTTAAAAGATAAATTTAAAGTAATTAGTTACAAAAGTAATATTCACAAATTGCTCTTTTTGCTTGCTGACAATTTAATCTCAACTCACTGTGATCGTTTTATCTATCAACCATACACCGGTACAGATAATTACTTTAAAGATTTAAAAGAATATAAGTTTGTATTTTTACAACATGGCATTACCAAAGATGACATGTCCCATTGGTTAAAAAAATATGACAAGAATTTTTCTTTATTTATCACTTCTTCAAAATTAGAATATGATTCGATTATTAATGGGAATTATGGATACACAAGCAATGAAATTAAATTAACTGGTTTACCAAGATTTGATCGGTTAATTGACACATCAAAAAATGATGAAAAAATTGTTTTAGTTATGCCTACATGGAGACAGAACATTGTAGAAGAGTTTTCTCATAGTATTAATGGTCGTCCATATAGCGACAAATTCAAGCACTCTGATTATTTTATCAGGTGGAATAATTTCTTTAATGATGAAAATCTTCATACGTATTTAAAAGAACAGGGATATAAGATGATCTTTGTCCCTCACCCGTCCATCAGACAACAACTCGATGACTTTCAACTAGATAAGGTTGAAGTGGCTCCTTATGAAGAAAGTTACTCTTCACTTATGAAAAAAGGTAGCATTCTTGTGACGGATTTCTCATCTGTATATTTTGATTTTGCATATATGAAAAAGCCTGTTTTCTACTATCACTTTGACCAAGGAAATTGGGATAATGAAAATGGATATTTTTCTTATGGAGAAATGGGCTTTGGCGAGATAACGGGTAGCCACAATACTCTTGTTACAGATATTATTAATACTTTGGAACAAGGGGCGAACATGGAAGAAAAATATCTTGACCGTGTGACTTCTTTTTACGAATACACGGATCAAAATAATAGTAAGCGTGCATACGAGGAAATAATGGGATTGTCAAATGACAATAATTAGATCATATTTCTACTATTGTTGTCGTGGTTAGAAGTAGGCTAAAGGTCTGCTTCTTTCTGCATTTGAAATGATATAAAAAAGGGATGGACTGACATGGAACAACAAAGATTTTTATTTTCCGTTGTAATGCCTGTATATAACGTAGAAGATTATCTTGAAGAGGCGATTAATAGTTTAATAAATCAGACAATAGGGTTTGAAGAGCATGTTCAACTAATACTAGTGAATGATGAAAGTCCAGATAATAGCGAAGCGATTTGTGAACGATATTCAAAACAATATCCGCAAAATATAATCTATACTAAACAAAAAAACCAAGGTGTTAGTGTGGCACGTAATACAGGAATTGAGCTAGCTACAGGAACGTATATAAACTTTCTTGATTCTGATGATTATTTTGATGAGGATACCCTAGAAAAAGTATGGGGTTTCTTAAATGAACATGGGGAAGACATTGATGTAGTGGCCATTCCGTTAATTTATTTTGAAGGCAAACAGGGTCCGCACATGCTCCATTATAAGTTTAAAGAATCAAGGATTATTGATGTTACATTAGAGCCGGATAAGTTTGTAATGCAATCTGGATCGACATTTATTCATCGTACAGAGGGTCTTGGAGATTTAAGATTCACTCCAGGCCAAAAATTTGGAGAAGATGCCTCTCTCTTAATAGATATTGTTATGAAAAAAAAGCGTTACGGTGTTTTAAATACTACTAAATATAATTATAGAGCGAGAGTAGCAGGTACATCTGCCTTGCAATCAAGTAAAGAGTCTTATGATTATTATTTGCCTTTCTTTGGTAAGTACTTGCTTACTAAATTAGAAAAATACAATCAATTATATGGGTATGTTCCTAAATATGTTCAAAATGTCATAATGTATGATTTGCAGTGGCGGCTAAGATCTAAAGAAACTCCCGAGGTTCTTAAGCCAGATCTTGATGAATTCTATTCTAAAATAATTGACATTCTGCAGTACATTGATGAAGATGTCATCGTGGGTCAGAGGTATTTAAATTGGTACCAGAAACATGCAGTTTGTACAATGAAGCAGACCAAAGGAAAGTTTGATGTAAGAAAAGGATTTTACAGTACTAAGGTACTAAACAATTCAGAGGGCTTTAAAGATTTAATGGTCATTGATCATAATGATCAGGTTGTCGATTCTCTCACTCAGAGACATTTAAATATCGACTTGTGTGAAATTGAAGAGGGTAATTTGAAGGTCGTTGGAAGAGTTGGCTCCCTACTTCCACAGGAAAATATGAAAGTCTTTATAACGGATTCTAACAATGAAATATATCTACCACAAGAATTCCCATTTCCATTAGAGAATCGTTTTTTGGTAGGAGAGGTTATTTATACATTCAAAGGTTTTGAATTCGAGATACCATTTGAAAAGATAAAAAACAATACAAGTATACAAGTTATATTAGAAGTTGAAGGTATACAATCGCGTGCAGACTTAAAATTCTCCCCTTCAGCTAGGTTATCGCATCAATTAACAAATTCTTATATCGTCGCTAATAACCAGTACATGATTGGATTTAATCATACAAACAAACAGTTTGAAATCCTTCCGTATACGTATCAAAATATGATGAAGCGAGAACTAGCCATAAAAAAAGAAATGAAGAAAAACAAGATTAAGAACTACAACAAAATATCTAGAACAAGAATTTTGATTAGAACCATCAAGCGTAACAAAAAACACTCGATTCATTTATATATGGATCGAATTGATAAAGCAGACGATAGCGCTGAAGTTCTTATGAGGTACGTCAACGGACTTAAAGAAACGAATGTTAAGAATTATTTTATTCTTGATAAACAATCTCCGGACTTTACTCGGCTTCAAAAAGAATTTAATCCTATAGGCTATAAAACGGCTAAGCATAAATTTTTATTCTTGTTAGCAGATAAATTGATCTCTACTCACTGTGATCGATTTATCTATCAGCCTTTTACCGGGACAGAAAATTATTTTAAAGACCTAAAAGAATATAAGTTTGTCTTTTTACAGCATGGAATTATTAAAGATGATATGTCTAATTGGCTTAAGCGCTATGATAAAAACTTTAAACTGTTTGTTACGTCTGCCAAATTAGAGTATGACTCGATTGTAGGCGGAAACTATTCTTTCACTGACAAACAAGTTAAATTAACGGGATTACCAAGGTTTGATCGATTAACTGATACATCTTCAAGTGTAAAGAAGAAAATTTTAGTTATGCCTACTTGGAGACAACATCTTATCAATGAATTCTCCAACAAAATTAACGCGAGACCTTACAGTGAAACATTTAAAGAATCGGACTACTTCAAGAGGTGGAATCAATTTCTCAACGATCCAACAGTTATTAGTTATGCGAGGGCAAACGGTTATGAGCTTGTTTTTGTACCACACCCGTCCATCAGACAGCAGCTAGTGGACTTCAATTTAGAGAATGTTACTTTAGCTCCTTATGAAGAGAGTTATTCATCGATCTTAACAAAAGGGAACCTGCTTATTACTGACTATTCATCTGTCTATTTTGATTTTGCCTATATGAAAAAACCTATGCTGTATTATCATTTTGATACAGGTAACTGGGATAATGAGTCGGGTTATTTTTCATATGATGAAATGGGATTTGGCGATATCGTTACAAGTCATGAAGCTCTGGTATCAAGTGTGATACATCTATTAGAAAATGATTGTTTAATGTCACAAAAGTACCAAGAAAGAGTCGAAAATTTCTACCCATATACCGATCAGAATAACAGTGAGAGGGTTCACAAGGAAATCATGAAGCTTTAACTATGGCGTTGCGTGGCTAAAAAGGAGAAAAATGCATTGGTAAAACTCAGTGTGCTAATTGTAACTAAAAATGAAGAGAATTATATTGCTAGGCTGTTGGAGGATTTACTGAATCAAACCATAGAGAAGCAGTTGTATGAGATCATTGTTGTTGATGGAATGTCCACTGACACCACAGTAAAAAAGGTGAAACTTTATTTGGAAAGTCATTCTCAAACGGTTAAATTGCTGACAAATCCTAAGCAAACGTTACCTCCAGGATGGAATATTGGAATTAAAGAGGCTCGCGGTGATTACATCATGCGTGTGGATGGCCATACTTCTATTCCAAAGGATTTCCTGGAGAAATACTTAGAGCTTCTTGAAAAGCATCCAGAGGTAGATTGTGTTGGAGGTATCATTGAGTCAAAAGGTTCGGGTTTTCAAGGAACAATTAATCAATATGTCTTCTCCCATCAATTTGGTGTTGGAAATTCTAAATTTCGTACGACAACTGGAATATGGGAAGGTTTTGTTGATACTGTTCCTTATGGAGCGTATAAACGTAAGGTGTTTGATGAAGTTGGCTACTTTACAGAAGGCCTTAAGCGAAATGAGGACATTGAATTTCATAAACGAATGAAAGACAAGGGAATGCAATTTTATATGTCTACCTCCATAAAATCGACTTATTATGTTCGTCCCACTCTAAAGGGAGTTATTAAAAAATCATTAGGTGACGGAACATGGAACATTATTGCTGATCAATCTGTTAAGGGAAGCTTACGGAATAGACATAAAGCTCCTCTGATAGCTTTTTTAATGGGTTTACTAGTATTATTGGGTTCTTTTTTCTTTTCCCCATTTAGGTGGGTACTCGGGGTTGTAATCTTTCTTTATTTTACCGCTGCAACGATAGCGAGTGTCGGGTTAGTTAAACAGCAAGGAGTTAAGTATTTAATTCCTACTGTTTGTACGTTTTTCTGTTTACATTTCTTTCGAGGTTTAGGTAATTTTTTGGCATTTTTCAAGAAAGAATTTTGGCGATTTAGATGGAATAGACGAAAACGGTAAGTGACAAATTGAACAAATAATGATATAACTTTCATGTGTTAAGTTCAAAGTGGTAAGGTTGAGATCTGATGAAGGAAATTCTACAATATAAAGAGCTTTTATATTTTCTTGTGCATAAAGAGTTGCGAGTTCGTTACAGAAACACCTTCTTTGGTTATTTCTGGACTTTGCTTGAACCTCTTGGTTTAATGTTAATTTTTACATTAGTTTTTAGTATTATTGCTAGAGTGACAATTGACAACTATACGTTGTTTCTTGTTACAGGGTTAATCCCTTTTATGTATACACAGCATGCTGTCTCTAGAGGCGCAAAGAGCTTAACGTCAAATAGCTCTCTTATTAAGAAAGTGTATTTTCCTAGAGAACTATTTCCTATTACAATAACGTTCTCTAGCTTGGTTAACCTATTGATATCGTTAATCCTAGTAGCTGCTTATTCATTATATGTAAATGGCTCTATCCCTTTAATGGGACTGGCTGTATTACCTTTAGTTATTTTACTTCAAACCATGCTGCTTTTAGGAATTGTGTTTTTCTTTTCCTGTATTAATGTGTACTTTAGGGACATTGAATTCATTGTTGGGCTTTTAATGAGGGGCTGGATGTATATGTCAGCTGTTATGTACCCATTAATTCAAGTGAAAGAGCAACTGGGCGAATCATATTTTATGATCTTTCAGATTAACCCGATGGTCACAATATTAAGTATCTATCGTTGGATTTTCCACGGTGGGGAATTACTCCCTACATTTGGAATGATCGCTTATACTGTCGTATTCTCTATCGTTATCTTCTTTGTTGGTTGGAGATTCTTTAGAGTTATGAGTCGAAAAATCGGGGAAGTGATGTAGGATGAGTAACGCAATAGAAGTTAAAAATGTTCAAAAGGCATTCCGAAAACCAACAGAAAAAACGCTAAAAGGTCAGATGATCTCTTTATTTAAGAAAGAAAAGACAGTTGATAAATTCCAAGCACTTAACGATGTCTCTTTCACCGTTAAAAAGGGTGAGGGCTACGCCATCATTGGAAAAAATGGCGCCGGGAAAAGTACATTGTTTAAAGTGATCTCGGGTGTTATCGTCCCTGATTCTGGTTCAATTCAATTAAATGGGTCGCTCATGCCTCTAATCGAATTAAGTGCAGGTTTGAGTGGGGATTTGTCCGGACTTGAAAATATCCGTCTGAATTGTGCTATTTATGGGCTCAAGAAAAAGCAAATTGAAGAATTATTACCTGTTATCATTGATTTCGCAGAATTAGGTGAATTCATTAACACTCCAGTCAAATTCTATTCCTCAGGTATGAAAGCGCGACTTGGATTTTCGATTGCTGTACACATCGAAACGGATATTGTTTTGATTGATGAAGTACTAGCTGTTGGAGATAAAGATTTCCGAGAGAAGTGTAATAAAAAGATGCTCGAGATGAAGGCTGAGGGTCGGACAATTGTTATTGTTTCCCATAGTATGGGACCATTAAAGAAGCTGTGTGACCGAGCGATTGTACTAAAACGAGGCACAGTTGAAGCTGAGGGCGATATTCAAGAAATGATTGATTTATACGAATCAAAGTAATCATCAAGAACTGTGAAGTTTTAGTGTAAAATGTAAAAATAAAGAGGCTTTTTTTAAAGAGTGTGTTAAAATAACCCTTAGACTATGAATCTAGGGGTTATTTACATGCCAAATATCTTTCCTAATAAATTTGCCAGAGGTTTCATCATTGCAGTGGACCTCTTTATTATAATTGTGGCGTATGTACTTGCTTTCACTGTGCGTTATGAACAGATTGCTCCGCGAAACATCGAAGCGTTTATGTCCGTTATCCCTTGGATACTCCTTATAAGTGTCCTTTTTATCTGTATATATGAAGTGGACCGTCTTGTACAATATGACGTATGGGATATCGTGCGGAAGTTAGCTGTTTCCTTGACTTTTATTATGCTACTAACTATGACTGCTTCGTTTTTATTTAGAGAATTTGGCCTTCCTCGTTTAGTTATTATATTGGCGCACATATTTGCCTTTACAATGCTGCTCATTTGGAAGGTGCTTTACACGAAGTACAATCAGCTTTCTAGAAAAGGAAAGCTAATGTTTATTGGTGACGAGTCAGAGTTTGATGAGATTGAAGATAATCTTTCTAAATTTCTATCTCATAATGGGAACGTTAAGTACTTTGACAAGAAGTCGAATGTTCAACAATTAAAAGCACAGTTATTAAACTATAATTTTATTTTTCTAAGCAATTCCCTTGAAGAGGATAAAAAGAATCGTTTGATCTTTCATGCAATGAAAAATAACAAGTTAGTATATGTGGTACCAACGGTTAATGATCTACTTGTTATGAATACAGCCGTTACTACACTTGATGATACGATGGTTATGCAGGTTAAACCGTTTACGTTGCCACTTGCTCAATTGGCTATGAAAAGATTAACTGATATTGTATTCTCTTTAGCCATTTTGATCTTTACACTACCCGTGTTTCTAATTACAGCTCTTTCTATTAAACTAGAAGATGGAGGCTCTATTTTCTTTAAGCAAGAGCGAATTGGAAAAGATCATAAACAGTTTCATATATTAAAGTTTCGCTCCATGGTAGAAAACGCGGAAGCTAAAACGGGGCCAACACTTGCTCAATCTGGAGATCGTCGCATTACGAAGATAGGTAAATTCATTCGTAAGACAAGGATAGATGAACTACCTCAATTAATTAATGTGTTGATTGGTGATATGTCACTTGTAGGACCAAGACCTGAGCGCGACTTTTTTGCGGATCAGTTTCAAAAGGATAATAAATGGTTTAACTACCGTAACACAGTGAAGCCTGGAATTACAGGCTATGCACAAGTAATGGGTAAGTACACAACCAATGTTGATAAGAAACTAAAGTTTGACTTGCATTACATTCGTAATTATTCACTCTGGCTTGATTATATTATTCTACTACGCACAGTGCTAGTGGTTATTAATAAAGCCAAGTCTGAGGGTGAAGTGAAACCCGCTAAGAAAATCAGGATGTTTTCTAAGAAGCAAGAAGACTATAGATAGGCCTATAACCTCTTGTTCATACAATGCCTTGTTCACAGGCTTTGGGTGAGAGAGGTTTCTTTTGAATTAAGGAAAAGAAGGTGAAGCATAATGAAGGCATTGCTGAAACAGTTAAAGCAGCATCCTTTTTCAAGACAGGTCTCAAGATGGGTCTTTTTAGCAGCAGCACAACTACCCGTTCAACATAAACTGATTATGTTTGAAAGCTTTTCAGGAAAGCAATACAGCTGTAATCCTAGAGCGATTTATGAATACCTCAATCAACATAGTGAGGGTTATGAATTAATTTGGAGTATTAATAAAGGTCAGGAGTCGTTTTTTAAGAATGCTGGGATTCCCTATATTAGAAGGTTATCACTACAGTGGTTCATTAAGATGGCACGTGCCAAGTATTGGGTAACAAATAGCCGTATGCCTTCCTGGGTACCAAAACCGAAGCACAATATCTATATCCAGACCTGGCATGGCACACCTCTTAAAAGGCTTGTTGCCGATATGGAAGAAGTTCATATGCCTGGGACTGATAGGAAAAGCTATATTGAAGGGTTTCATCAAGAAGCGAAGCATTGGGATTATTTGCTCTCGCCAAATCAATACTCTAGTGAGATTTTTAAACGTGCTTTTGATTATAGTGGAGAAATTATTGAAAAGGGTTACCCTAGAAATGATGATTTAATCAATTTAAATCATGAGGAAGAAATTTCTAAACTAAAGGAGCAATACGGGCTACCTAAGTCAAAAAAAGTCATTCTGTATGCACCTACTTGGCGAGATAATGACTTCTATGAACCAGGAAGATATAAATTTAAGCTTCAGCTTGATCTTTCGATGCTTCAAAAGGAGCTTGGGTCTCAATATGTAGTTATTCTTCGTATGCATTCTTTTATTTCAGAGTCATTAGATATTAGTGAGTTTGAAGGCTTTGTCTTTGATTATTCTAAAGGCGTAGACATAACAAACTTATATTTAGTATCGGATGTACTAATTACCGATTATTCTTCTGTTTTCTTTGATTATGCTATCCTTAGAAGACCGATGTTATTTTTTACGTATGACATTGAACTATACCGTGGGAAAATCAGAGGGTTCTATTTCGACTTAGAGAAGGAAGCCCCAGGTCCCTTAGTAATGAATACTCAGCAAATTATAGATGAAATTCAAAAGTTTAATGATGATTCAAATCCGGAACAAGAGCAAAAGATGGCATCATTTATAGATCGTTTCTGTTACCTTGAAAAAGGCGAATCTGCGAAAAAGACGGTAGAAGCAGTATTTGGTGGCAAAGAATAAAACAAAAGTGAGGAGATTGTCACTGTGGCTTCTGAGAAGTTATCTACATTCTTTTTTGATTCAAAACAAATAATAGAGCTAAGGCGTAAGGTTCAACCTTATAGTGCTAAAGAAGATCTTTGGTCGTGGTATGTCTTAAGAAGAATGTCTATATATTTTACTTTGTTATTTAATAAAATGAATTTCACTCCGAATATGGTGAGCTGGTTAAGTTTATTTTTTGTTTTATTATCTGGTTTATTAGTTATGTTTGCAACGCCACTTGGCTTCTTATTTGCCTTTATATCATATAATATTGGGTATTTGTTTGACTGTGTGGATGGAGAATTGGCTAGATTAACTAAAAGAACCTCAAAGCTCGGTTTTTTTATAGATATGCTTATTCGGGCAGCAACCTTACCTGTTTTTCTTTCATTTGTAGTAACGTTCTTATTAATGACAGATGCTTTAGTTTTGAGTAACTTAGCCATTATTATATTATATTTAGTTATGGTTAGTGTGATAATGTCACTATTACTGCCATTATCCTTTGATTTAACGCATCAACAAGCAAATGAACAGCAAGATCCAGTCCAAAAAATTAGAAATAAATCAATTGTATATGAGTTTGCAGGATTTATTTTAGGTTTACCTGGGTTCTTTTTAACACTGGTTATATTAACGTTACTGGAGTTATTAATAACGATTGAAATCACTCCATTTTATTTATTACTCTTTGTTTTCATTCTTGTTCTTAAAGTAATCTTGAGGTTTATAGTAACGGTTAAAACCTTTAAATAAAGAAGCAAATGCTTGCTATGTTCTAGAAAATAGGTGAAGTTATGAGTTCTTTTTTCTGTGATGATGTGAAATGGGATGGACAATATATAACCTTAAAATGGTCCTTACAAAATGAAGTGGATTGTTCAACTATTCAACTTCTACTGAAAGAAAGAAAAACACAAAAAACAATAAATGTGGAAGTTGATTTCACTCAAACAGATTCTAATTTAGTAACAAGTATTAAAGCCAATTCACTTAACCACTTAACTGCGGGTATTTGGGACTTTTATTTGAAAAAAGGGCGTAATAGAAAAGTGTCCAGAATTTCTCTTAATGCTAAAGCGGTTTCAAATGAACAGACCAGATATTACATTCCTTTTTACAAAGTAGGAAAAAACCTTAACTGCACATTATATCTAACAGAGGATTATGGGGTTTCATTGAGGTACGCTTCAGAAGATATACTTGAGTCTAAAGCCTATAATGTTGTCACATACCAATATGTAATTGAAGGCATTAAAGATAATTATCAAGAGCTTAGGCTGCAAGTTACATTGTCTAAACAATGGCATTCAAAAACCATACTTATTATTAAAAATGAATATGGTGAACGCTATGAGATGCCAGCTATCTTTCAGAATCAAGATTTGGTCATCGAGAAAGAAGGTTATTCTTTCTTACAAGGCAAGTGTTCTTTTTATTTACAAAGGAAAGAAGGGCGTATTTTAGAACAAGTGCACCTTTTTATAGATGAAAAATCGTCAAGACTATGGGAAGGCTACGCTTTAAAAACGACTAGGTATGAGCACATATCTATAAGTGAAACAGCCTCCTTTAAACTACAAGTAAAGGAATCAAACCGACCTGATCATATAATTAGTGGTGAATTAATTGCAGAAGACTTGACCATGACTCAACAATGTATGAGCTTCCACGTATCTTTAGATGAAATGGGCGCAGTTGAGGACTGGACTTTCTTTTTGAAGAGAAAATCTAGTGAAGAGAAACTTTATCTTAGGAATACATTTATTTTAGAAGCCAATATAGCGGTTATTTCTATTGAAATGGAGCAAACGAACTTTATTGTATCCAAAGGAACTACCTGGATTCTCCATGCGGAGAAGCGGCATATTAACTATATTGAAGAAAGAAAAGTTGGGTTATACCAAGCTAGCTTACCGACTAGATCTGACAGATATATCGGTTTTTATGAACTTACAGATGAGATAGGTGCAGTGCCGATTATACAGAAAACAAGAGTATATGCTGTTAGCTTTATGACTAGACAACAATACTTTAAGCTGAAAGCACCTGCCGATGTATCTATTCATTCATTAAAAATGAAAAAAGGAATTATGACTTTAACAGTTAGTATTGCATTAGTAGATAGCAATGCTATAACTTTTAATGGCTTAAGACTTATTGAAAGAAATGAACATAAACGTATTATTGAACTGCAGACAAATAAAAAAGTAACAACTAAAAATGGTAGAATAAAAGTAACGAGTGTGGTTGATTTAAATCAACTTGATCTAGATCCTTTTTACTGGGACTTTTATGCTTCCATTTCGATGGATCATCTTGGAGATAGAGATATACGAATCTATAGCGATCATTACGGGGTTATCAAAAAGCTTAGACATTTCATGTTCAAATATACATTAGTAGATGAACAAGGATATATGACTTATCCTTACCTTACAGTGAATGGTGGATTAAGTATTACGCATCGTAAAAAAGGGGAGTATGAAGAAAGAAAGAATAAGTGGACGGAGTATGCAGCTTATTTTTATTACCACTTTTTTTATCAATTCTTTTCACGGAAGCCCGTTTGGTTGGTGCATGAGAAATTCTCTGAAACGGCACAGGATAATAGCTTTTATTTCTTTCGATACTGTTATATGAACCATCCGCAAAGAAAAGTGTACTATGTAATTAAAAAGGGCGCTCTGGATGAAAAGAATGTAAATGAATATAAGGATCGTGTTGTATATTTTATGTCTTTTAAGCACCTAGTCCTGCTTCTTTCCTCCAAAATGATTATCTCATCTGAAGCAAAAGGTCATGGTTACGCGTGGCGTGTTTCACAAGGCGTCATTAAAAAATTCGTTACTGAAAAGAAATATATTTTTCTACAACATGGGGTACTTGGCCTAAAGAAAGTAGATAGTACGTTTGATTACAATACTCAGAATTCAGCGGAACTCTTTGTTGCTTCATCCGATTATGAGAAAAGCATCATTACTAAATATTTCGGTTATAGCAATAACCATGTAATCGTTACCGGTTTGCCAAGATGGGACGTTTTAGAAGATAAAACAAACCTATTGGAAGTAGGAAAGAAAAGAGAAATACTCTTAATGCCTACGTGGAGAAATTGGTTGGAAGAAGTAGAAGAAACTGATTTTGTTAAGTCTGATTATTTTCACGCGTACAACTCACTGTTACAATCGGAAAAATTGCATCAGGTGCTTTCAGAGCATAATCTCTTATTGAATTTCTACGTGCACCCAAAATTTATGCCATATGTTAAAACGTTTACAAAATCAAGTGAGCATGTACGAGTTTTTCAATTTGGAGAAGAGAAAGTAAATGAGTTAATAATGAAAGCAAACCTACTTATCACGGATTATTCCAGTGTGAGCTGGGAGATGTATTACCTAAGGAAACCCGTTATATTTTTTCAGTTTGATCTAGATCAGTATACAGATTTTCAAGGTAGCTATATGGATTTAAATAAAGAACTTTTTGGTGAAGCGGTTTTTAATCCAGAGGACTTAATAGCTTCTATTGATAGTACAGCAAAAAATGGTTTCATTGAAAAGCCAGAGTTTGCTCAGAAAAGAAATGAATATTTCAAATTTGTTGATCGCGATAATAGTAAACGAATATTTAAAGAAATTATGCATAAAGAAAAAGATATAGATAAACAAAAAAGCTTTTTGGATGTGTTTAGGCATTCTGATATGGTCAAGGTACTGTGGAGAAGGTATAGAAAACTAAAAATGGTTCAGAGATTTGGTCGGAAATTCTTAAATAGGCATAAACAATAGGACTGGCTTTGAGAGGAAAGGAGGGATTGCATTGAGAAAAGTAATCACATACGGTACCTTCGATTTACTTCATAGAGGACATATTAATTTACTAAGAAGAGCGAAAGAATGCGGAGATTATTTAGTTGTGGCAATATCGACAGATCAGTTTAATGCGATAAAAAATAAGAAAGCATACTATAACTTTGAGAGTAGAAAATTGATTCTTGAAGCTATCCGATATGTAGATGAGGTCATAGCTGAAGAAACATGGGATCAAAAGATTCAAGACGTTCAAAATAACGATATTGACGTATTTGTAATGGGAGATGACTGGAAAGGTGAGTTTGATTTCCTCAAAGAGCATTGTGAAGTAATTTATTTACCACGAACAACGGGTATTTCTACTTCGAAAATAAAAAAAGAACTTTATATGAATGATAGTAGTTAATTAAAGGGTAGTCCGCATGGAGAGAATGCGGACTTTTTTTATGGGAAATAAGACAATTTAATCAGAAAACTTATAAAGGATAATTAGTAATATTCATTTAGTGTGACTAAGATATCTGTTATAATTTGAACAATTAATTTGTATATTGTTCCACAGCAAATGGAGGAAATGAAATAATTTTGATATTAATTTATGTTACAATAAGAGGTGTTGTAATTTTCTGAATCAAGGAGGGGGATTCTTGAAAAAAGTACTTACCTATGGAACTTATGATTTACTTCATTGGGGACATATCAACTTATTAAAAAGAGCTAAAGATCTAGGGGACTATGTTGTTGTAGCTATTTCAACTGATGAATTTAATGCGATAAAAAATAAAAAGGCTTATCATAGTTTCGAAAATAGAAAGATGATTTTAGAAGCTATCCGGTATGTAGATGAAGTAATACCAGAAGAAAATTGGGATCAAAAAATAAACGATGTAAAAAAACATAATATAGATTTGTTTGTGATGGGAGATGACTGGAAAGGTAAGTTTGACTTCTTAAAACCTTATTGTGAGGTTGTCTACTTACCAAGAACAGTAGGAATTTCAACATCACAGATTAAAGATGAAATATATCTAGCTGATAAGAATTAAACTTTATGCCTACGTTATAAAACGTGGGCATTATTGGTATGGGAGTGAATACAAAATTATGAATATAAAGAAGAAGTTACATGTATTAAAGAGGCGTACTAAATTTATTGTGAGTCCTATCGTTGAGTATATCTTAAAAGACAGATCAAAAATACGGTCTATTTACACGAAATACACTGAGAGGCTACCTATAAATGATAAAACAATAATGTATGAAGCTTATCATGGAAAAAATATGACTGGAAATATATATGCCATATTTTTAGAGGCGATCAATGATAATAGGTTAAAAGGATTTAAACATGTCTGGGTAATCAATGACAAGAATAATCCTCATTATGATGAAATTTCTTCAATGGGAAATGTTGAGTTTGTATCCGTTGATGATAAAAATTATTTGAAATATCTTGCTACAGCAAAATATTTACTGAATGATACCTCTTTTCCTTATTACTTCTATAAAAGAGAGGGACAATACTATGTTAATACTTGGCATGGCACACCTTTAAAAACATTAGGTATAGATATTAATAATAGAAGTATGTCTGGACATATGAATATCCAGAGAAACCTTTTGCATGTAGATTTATTAGTCAGCCCTAATGAGTTTACTTACAAAAAGCTATTAAAATCTCACGACGTTTATGAGCTCTTTCCAGGAAAGGTTGCTGATTTTGGGTATCCAAGAGTTGATTTAACATTAAATACTGATAAAGCTATAGTGCTACAAGATTTAAATATTGATTTACAAAAAAAGGTGGTCTTATACGCTCCTACTTGGAGAGGGGAAGTCGGTAAAGAATATGATACAAGCCTAAGCCTGCTTGAAGATGTCAAAGCTATTCAAACATCCTTGGGTGATAACCATGTAGTTTTATTAAAAGCTCATTATTTTACGACTAACTTCTTTAAAGAGCAAGGTTTAGACCATTTATGTGTTCCAGACTCTTACGATACTAATAAACTACTAGCAGCAGTTGATATGCTAATTACAGATTACTCTAGTATATTTTTTGACTATTTACCTACTAAGAAACCAATTTATTTTTACATGGAGGATCTTAATTCTTATCAAAATTCCAGAGGTCTGTATTTCGAAATTGATTCATTACCTGGACCAGTTAGCTTTAATAGAGAAGAATTAATTCATTCATTAAAGAATAATAATTCAAAATATATTGATAACTATGAGAAGTTTTTGGATAGGTTTTGTTATAACGATAAGGGAACTCAAGCTAAAAAACTAGTAGAAACTATATTCCATGGGAAACATTTAGAAGAACTAATAAAAACCGAAACAGAAAAAGAAAGAATGTTATTTTATTGTGGTGGTTTTTATAACAATGGAATTACTGTATCTGCCATTAACCTTATGGATAATATTGATTACTCTAAATATGAGGTAGCGATTATTGATAACTCAAATAATCATAGGGACAAATTTCCAAACATAAAAAGATTAAATCCAAATGTTCATATACTATTTAGACCTGGTGTTTTTAATCGAACGATCAAAGAAACTTATTGGCATGAGCTTGTTATGCGAAGAGGAGTGAACTCCCAATTCATGAAAGACAAGTTACCTGTCCGCGCTTATAAAAGGGAGCTTAGGCGGTTAATAGGAGATGCAACATTTAATTATGGAATTGATTTTGGTGGCTATAACAAATTTTGGTCTTTGCTATTCGCGTTTGGTGATTTTAATAGAAATAGTATTTATCTTCACAATGATATGATGGAAGAGTACAAGAAAAAGGTTAATGGAAAATTTAAACACAAACATAATTTAAAAGTTATTTTTTCCCTTTATGATTTCTATGACAAAATTGTTTCAGTTGCAAAATCCACAAATGAGACGAATAAAATCTCTTTAAAAACTTATATTAAAAGCGAAGATAAAATGGTTTATGTTAATAACGTGATTAATGCAAAAAAAATTCTTGAAATTAAAGACAATAAAAACTTTATTAATTATGCTGGTAAAACATTTTTAATTACAGATGATTCTCAATTAAATGAGAAAAATATTCTTAATTTGTATGGAGTTAATGTACCCTCTGACGAATACATAAATTTTATTAGTATTGGCCGATTTTCTCCTGAAAAAGGTCAAGAAAAGCTATTAAATGCATTCTCAGACGTTATATCAGTTTACCCTAAGAGTAGATTATATTTAGTAGGTGATGGACCATTAAAAGAATTATTGAAATCAAGGATTGAACAGTTAAACTTAACTGATCATGTTATTCTTACAGGGCAGCTTAGTAATCCGTACGGCTTACTAAGTCTCTGTGATTGCTTCGTATTATCTTCTGAATATGAAGGACAAGGATTGGTTTTAATGGAGGCAATGGTATTAGACAAGCCTGTTATTGGAACTAATGTAACTGGGGTAAGGAGTGTATTAGAAGGTGGGTATGGGCATTTAGTTGGTAACAGCGTTGAAGAACTTTCAATAGGGATGTTATCTTTTGTGAAGAACGGACTGAATAGGAAGAAATTTGATTATGATAAATATAACAAAGAGGCGCTAGAGATGTTTTACAAACATATTTGCGCCAGAAATTAAATCTAGTATTCATATGCTTAAAGAGGTGAAATAAGGTGAAAAACGTATATATGCTAATAAATGATTTAGATGTAGGAAGAGGAGGGATTACAAGGGTAATTCTCGATAGAGCCTCGTATTTTTTAGAATATGGGTTATCAAGTAATCTTGTTTCGCTAACATTTAAAAAGAATCTACCATCTATATATAAAAGCTTAATCGAAAATGGTAGGTTATCAAAGCATGTGAATACGATAAATATGTTTGATTATTACAGAGATTTAAATACATTGACCTCTAAGATCACGACTACTTCTGACTTAGATCTTGAAGAACCTAACTCTAAAATTCACGATGAAGAGTACGAGAATCATCATCATGCAAGATATTTTACTGAGGATGGAGAGTATTTCAAATATAAGAAATGGGACAAGTCAGGGATACTCCAATATATTAGCTACTTTACGCATGATAAAAAAGAATATAGAAGAGAAGAATTCCACCCTTCAGGCTATAAAATGAGGTCAAAATTGTTTACACTTGATGAGAAAAAAATTAAATTTGAGACTTATTTCACCCTAGATGGTTTTGCTTATCTCACCTTTGATTATGATTTGACCACTGGATATCCAGGTCTGATTTTTTTGTTTAATAGAAAAAATAACAAGGCTAAATTTTTTAATGGTAACGCACTAAATCAATTTCAAAAATTCTTTTTAGAAGAGATCATGTCATTTGGCTTGCAAAAACCTGTGATAATCAATGATTCTATTGAATTAACTAATATGTTTGTAAGTCTTGATAATAAAAAAGTAACAAAGATTTCGACAACTCATAGTAATCATTTAACTGCTCCTTACACCTATGGCGCTGAAGTTAAAGGGAATTTCAAGAATCTATTTAGTCATTATAAGAAATTGGATGCTATTGTTTTATTAACGGATAGTCAATATTATGATGTGAAGAAAGATTTTGCGGATATAGACAACCTCTATGTCGTGCCAAATGCACTATCTAAAATAGATGCTCCGCACATAAAGAAAAGTGCAAATTTAATTAATGTAATAGGTCGTTTTGATTATCAAAAAAACCTAATTGATCTGTTGAAAGCATTTAAAATAGTTTTAGAAAAACATCCAAATTGTAAACTAAGACTATTTGGAAAAGGTCCTGAAGAAGAGAGTTTAAATAATTTTATAATTCAAGAAAAGATGAAAGGCAATGTCGAATTATATGGGTATACAAATGAAGTTAACTTAAGATTAAAGGAATCGCTATTTACTGTGATGACTTCAATTTTTGAAGGTTCTCCAATGGTTTTAAGAGAATCAATGAGTTTATCTACACCAGTAGTGAGTTATAATTTAAATTATGGACCAAGAGACATTATTGAAAATAATGTTGACGGTTATATTGTAAATGCAGGGGATGTTAATGAGCTAGCAGAGAAGATGAATTATTGGTTGGAAAACCCTGATACTGCAATACGAATGGGCACGAAGGCTGCTGAAAATGTATACAACAAATTTTCTGAGAAAAAGATATTCAACGAGTGGATCAAACTAATAGATAACTTAAGTAGCGTTTCTAGAGGACCTGAATGACTTTGGGATGACTGGAAAGGTGAGTTTGATTTCCTCAAAGAGCATTGTGAAGTAATTTATTTACCACGAACATCGGGTATTTCTACTCCGAAAATAAAAAAAGAACTTTATATGACCGATAATGGATAATACATGTTAGCCCTGCGTATAAATAAGCGCGGGCTTTTTTTAATATCTATTAGGGTGGTGTCGTTTAATGAATGTCACTTTAAAAAAGATTAGTGTGATTATCACGGTCTATAATAAGGTAGAGCAAGTAAGTCGATGTATCCATTCGGTGTTAGATCAAACGTATCCAAACATTGAACTAATTATTATCGATGATGGATCTACTGATGCTAGCAATACGATCATTAATGAAGCAAAGCAATATGCTCAGGAAATAAAATCTATACGCTTTGAAACGCAGCAAGGATTGGCTAAGGCTAGGAATAAGGGGTTACAACTGGCTAATGGAGAGTTTGTTTTTTATTTGGATGCAGATGATTACCTTCTTCCTCAAGCTTTATCGTTACTTGCTGTCACGAGTGATATCAATTCATTGTCGATGATCGCCTTACGAGTTCAAAGCGAGAGAAATATGAGGACTACTGAGTATCAAAGTATTAGAACGGTAAATTGGGAAGGAGATAAACGGTTAAAAATATGTTCTAGACGTTCAGCTTCAAGTATTTTGTACAAGCGTTGTTTTTTAATAGAGAATGAGCTTTCCTTTAATGAAAGTTTTCATTATTATACAGATTTTGATTTTATCATTAGAGCAGCAAATCAAACAAATACCATATTATATGTGGACGCTCCTTTGTACATTCGGGGTGAGTGCCTAGACCCTGTAAATAAACCTTCACTCAGTATAATTCCCGTGACTGATTATATAGATGAGTATTTACTCTTTCTCTCTAAAAGAAAAGAGTATAGTAAAAAGCTAGTGCAGGGAGTGACCCCTTTAGAAGAAGTAGAAATTCTAATTGAAAGAGCTTTTTTGAGAGTATACTTTAATGAAATTTCTAAATGGATGTTAAATCATACAACCTCTTTTGAAAAACTTTTTGATGAATTGAGAAAAGTCTTGATGAACTGTCATGATAAGGTTCTAAAAAACAGTGGTAGGATTGGTAGACTTCAAATTAAAGCACACGTCCAAGGGAAGCCGCAGAAGACAATGAAGTTGGCTAAACTTAGATATTCTCTTTCAAGCTGGAGAAAGGCACTTACCAGTAGATCGGCTTTATATCAACAGTTGGCTAATCATGTTTTTTCAAAGCTTCCACTTAAAGAGAAGCAAGTTGTATTTGAAGCGTTTGGAGGGCGATCTTATGCTTGTAACCCCCGCTCTATTTATGAAGAGCTTCAACAGCTCGATCCATCATACACATGTATTTGGGTGTTTAATGATCCGTCATCTAAGCATATGAATGATAAGACAACAAAAGTAAAACGGTTTAGCTTGCGATACTACTATTACATGGCCACATCAAAGTACTGGATTGTAAATTCAAGAATTCCGAAATACGTGCTCAAACGTGAAGGTACGATTTATGTACAAACATGGCATGGCACACCATTAAAGCGGTTAGCCTCTGATATGAAAGAAGTTTATATGCCAGGAACCACTACGACAACCTATAAATTAAACTTCTATCACGAGGCCGGGAGATGGGATTACCTCCTATCCCCTAATGCTTATTCTAGCGAAATTTTTAAACGAGCCTTTCATTATAAAAAGAACCTTCTCGAGGTTGGCTATCCACGAAATGATCTATTTTTTGATGAAGAAAAAAGATTACCTTCCTCCATTCAACAACTAAAAAGATCACTAGAATTACCTCCTTTAAAAAAAGTCATTCTGTATGCACCTACGTGGAGAGATGATGAATATCATCGTAAAGGGGAGTACAGATTTGATTTACAATTGGATCTTCATGAAATGAAGCGATCATTGGGTGAAAGCTATATTGTCCTACTACGCATGCATTATTTGATTGCCGATAAGCTTTCGTTTGAAGGTCTCGAGGATTTTGCTTTTAATTTGTCTGATCATGAAGATATTGCTGAACTTTATCTACTCTCAGACTTATTGGTTACAGATTATTCTTCCGTTTTTTTTGATTATGCCATTTTAAACAAACCCATTCTTTTTTATACTTATGACCTGGACAAGTACCAGCATGAATTAAGAGGATTTTATTTTGATCTAAGAAAAGAAGCTCCAGGACCTTTGCTTAAAACAACGGAAGAGATTATACATTCGATCAAAGATTTAAATAAAATTACTAGTGAATATCAAGAGCGTAGAGATCAATTTCGTCAACGATTTTGTCATTTAGATGATGGTCAATCCTCTCATAAGATCTTAAAAGAGATATTTAAATAATGTTTTGGAAATGAAAGAATATAGGATATTTGTCTGAATAAGAAATTATGGTATGATGAATTGTATGAGAAATTGCACTCATTTTTAGGAGGTACGACATGAAGAAAGTAAGAAAAGCCATCATCCCAGCAGCTGGTCTAGGAACACGATTCCTGCCGGCTACTAAAGCAATGCCTAAGGAAATGCTCCCGATAGTCGATAAGCCAACGATTCAATATATCGTGGAAGAGGCGGTTGCATCTGGAATTGAAGATATTATTATTGTAACGGGTAAAGGTAAGCGTGCGATTGAGGATCATTTTGATCATGCGTTTGAATTAGAGCAGAATTTAATTGAAAAGCAAAAGCTTGAGCTTCTTGAGAAGGTGCAGGAAGCGTCAAAAGTAGATATACACTACATTCGTCAAAAAGAAGCTAAAGGTCTAGGACATGCTGTTTGGTGTGCGCGTAAATTTATTGGCGATGAACCGTTTGCGGTATTACTTGGTGACGACATTGTTCAAAATGAGAAGCCCTGCTTAAAGCAGTTGATTGATCAATATAATGAGACTGGCTCATCTGTGATTGGTGTCCAGCAGGTGGATGAGAACGTTACGGATCGTTACGGGATTATTGACCCAATGAGCCAGAATGGCCGCCTCTATAAAGTAAATCAATTTGTTGAGAAGCCGGCATTAGGCACAGCTCCGTCCAATCTTGCTATTCTGGGGCGCTACCTTCTTACGCCTGAAATCTTTACATACCTTGATAAGCAAGAGACGGGTGCAGGTGGAGAGATTCAATTAACTGATGCGATTCAGCGTTTAAATGAAGAGCAATCCGTGTATGCGTATGACTTTGAAGGCAAACGTTACGATGTTGGGGAGAAGCTTGGATTTGTAATGACGACGCTTGAATTCGCTATGCAACGTGATGATTTGAAGCCTGAATTAATTAAAAAGATGAAGGAATACCTTCAGCTTGAGGACATTCTAAAGCCATAAGAGTGAATGTTTTATTTATGTAAAGTTTGTAAAGTGATAGCACTTCCCTAATTGGGGGGTGCTTTTTTTTTGTGAAATAATTCTGCTACAATCAGTTTGTGACCATACTGTAAGACATCAGGATGTTTGTTGAGGGGGAAGTCTGTTGCTAGCTAGACACGCATTTGCGTATTTATTATCTCATGGCACTCCAGCTTTGGTTGGCTTTGCGGCTATTGCTGTATATACACGGTTATTAAGTGATACGGAGTATGGCACGTACGCGCTCGTTTTTGCGATTGCCGCCATGATGAATGCCATTGTATTTGAATGGTTAAAGGTAAGCTTCCTAAGATACTTTGCGAGCTATCAAGAAAAAAGGAAGCTAATGGAGACAGTGAAACTGACCTTTTTACTGTTAGCTGGGGCCACGACTTTTTTGGCTTTGCCCTTATATTTCTTTATGGAGAATTTAAGCTGGGTCCACATTTTACTTGCTTTTGTCTTATCATGGAGTCAATCCTGGTATCAGCTGAACCTGAGTCTTATTCGCTCTGAATTTAATCCTCAATTATATGGGTATTTAGCTTTTTCTAGATCGATTCTGTCCATGCTGTTTGGTGTGGTGCTTATTGTTGCAGGTTTTGCTGAATTAGGGCTCTTATGGGGGCTTGTGCTCTCTTTTGCTGTAACTTTGATATGGCCTACTTTGAATAGGTGGAAACTTCGTATGCATCTTCAACAATTTGATACGTCCTTGCTTAAAAGCTTTGCGAGCTATGGTTTGCCACTTGCTATCACTTTATTGTTAGCGGTTGTTATTCATAATTCAGATCGATTTATTATAAGTGCAATGATGGGGGTAGGAGCAAATGGAACGTACTCTGCGACCTATGATTTGACTGAACAAACGATTTTCACACTGATGATGGTGATTAATCTTGCTGCATTTCCGATTGCATTAAAAGCAATGGAATCCAAAGGAGAGGCAGAAGCGCTTCTCCAGGTAAAGGAGAATACAGGACTGCTTTTGCTTATCGCATTACCAGCAATGGCTGGGATGATTTTGATTACACCAAATGCAGTGTCTCTTATGCTGGGTGAAGCCTTTCGAGAGGATGCGTTAGTATTAATGCCATTTATTGCGGTTGGTGCTTTCTTGAAAGGCTTTAAACTTTATTCTGTGGATATTATTTTTCATCTACATAAAAATATGTCTATTCAATTGCTTCCGGTATTGATTGCAGCCGTGTTGAACGTAGCCTTAACGATTTGGTTGATTCCGCCATTAGGTTTAGTAGGAGCAGCGGTGGCGACCATTACGGCGTATGCAATCGCTATTATCCTAAGTCTGTTTTTCATGAGGATACCTATGCGAACATTTCCATTTCCATATAAAGATTTTGTAAAGATTTTGTTAGCGGTTGTAGGTATGACCGTCGCTCTATGGCCTTTAAGATCGTTTATAGGTATTGGATGGCTTTCTGTGCAGCTAATAATAGCATTAATGGTTTACGGAGGTATTGTGTGGTTGACAAATACCTTACAGATTCGGAGGCATGCCCACCGAATACTACATAATAAGAGGAAGATGTAAGCATGAATAAGATTGCCTTTATATTGTATTCGCTTGAAGGCGGAGGAGTAGAGCGAATGACTCTGCATTTAGCAGAGGGGTTTCTGAATAAAGGGTACGTAGTTGATTTGCTGGTTATTCAGCTTAAGGGTGAGTATGTGCAGGATATTCCCGATGGTATCAATATTATTGATCTGAACAAGTCTAATCTTCGCTCGAGTGTAGGAGCGATTCGCTCTTATTTAAAGGCAGAGAAACCTGACACAATCATTTCTGCTAAAGACTATATTAATTCAGTTGTGCTACTTGCTAATCTATTATCGGGTACAAAAACCAAAACCATTGTTAGCTGTCGTGTAAATCTGACGGAGCAAGCTAGGAGAGAGCCGTCATTTAACAAGGTAAAAAGAAGCGTCTCTCTATTATATCGTTTTGCTACTCATATCGTTGGGGTTTCACAGGGGGTGGCGGACGACATTCAACGTATTTCAAAAGTACCATCAAAGCGGGTGCATGTAATCTACAACCCGGTAGTTACACCTGCATTAATGCAAAAAGGGGCAGAAAAAGTGGAACATCCTTGGTTCTCGAATGAATACCAGGTAGCAGTAACAGTAGGGCGGCTGCATATTCAAAAGGATTATCAAACACTACTTCAGTCCATGAGCTATATCGAAAAAAAGAATTCGGCCTTTAGATTAATCATTGTTGGTGATGGTCCAGAAAGGGAACAGCTGATTGAGCAGGCTCATCAATTGAAAGTCGATCATCTTGTTGATTTTATTGGATTCCGTTCAAATCCATATCCATATATGAAAAAAGCAAAGCTGTTTGTGTTATCTTCCGCTTGGGAAGGCTTTGGCAATGTATTGGTTGAGGCTCTTGCGATGGGGACACCTATTGTATCTACTGATTGTCCAAGCGGTCCAGCAGAAATCCTAGATGACGGGCGATATGGACGATTAGTGACAGTGGGAGCTGAGAATCAGCTTGCTGAAGCGATGCTTGCAACGCTTGAATCACATCCTCCAGAACAGGAATTAAAGGAAAGAGCAAATCAATTTAGTTTAGAGCATTGCTTAGATGCATATGAACGGTTGCTACTAAATAAATAGTGGGGAGAACGAGATATGCTCAGTATAATCATACCTACGCTTGGTCAGAGAGTAGAGGAATTTAGAAGGTTATGTAAAAGTCTTGAAGAACAAACGAATCAATCATTTGAGGTTATTGTCACTTCTCAAGACCATCACAAAAAAGTAGGCGAGCTATTACAGACATTTTCATTTTCGTACCAGCATGTGACGCTTCATCGAAGAGGGTTATCATATGCTAGAAATGAAGGGCTCAAAATGATAAAAGGTGATTATGTCACTTTTTCTGATGATGATTGCTGGTATCCGTCAGATATGGTAGAGCGGGTAGAGCGCTTTTTCCTTGATCATCAGAAGCCTGTTGTGTGCTTTCAAATTTATGATCCTATTTCCCAACAGTCTTATAAAAATTACCCACTACAAAAAAAGGATTCTGTTAGTACCAAGGATCTCTTTCGGAAATCATCGATCGAAATCTTTGTTCATGTGACAAATGTGGATAAGCGTTATCTGAGATTCGATGAGAGGTTTGGTTTAGGTGCAGAGCATCCAAGCGGAGAAGAAAATATCTTTTTAGTTGGATTAAAAAGAGCAGGCTATGAAATAAGCTATATTCCAGTGCCTATTGTTTATCATTTAAAACCAACTCATGAATCAAGATTAGCTGAAAAAACGATGATTAGTAAAGGCGCACTCTTTGCAGTGCTCTATAACAAACCCATAGATATGCTGATGCTGACAGTTCTTTTTGCCAAGAAAATCCCTCATTTAAAACGACCTTTCAGCACATACATAAAAGCGGTGAGATTAGCGCTACAAATAGAAAAGAAGTAATTAAATTCATTCTATTAGCCACAAAAGCCTCACTATATCCCATATCATAATGGAGCTCTATGTACTACCATTTGGACATACTTAAAAACGGTCCCTAGATGACTCTAAGGACCGTTTTTATTTTGAATATTAACTAGGAGGAAATTCGAGGGTAGTTAGTTTGTGACTGCCGTCTACTTCCTCCCATTTAGTGTAATAAAGTAACTCACCCGAGGAACTATAACGATATAACCCATCACCGTATCGTGAATACCTTGTTTGTGGATTACTTTCAAGAACCTTTTTAAATTGAGTAAGCTGTTCTTCTTTCACAGGCTGACCCTGTGGAGTTAATTGTGAGAAATCCTCTTGATCTAGAGTCGCTAGATTGTTACGTATGTACTGATCTCCTTCTAATGTGCTTCGAATGGTTAATGTTTGCTCTCCACAAGCAGTAAGAAAAAACATACTACAAAGAACACTTAAACCAATTAAACGTTTCATAGCAACCCCTCCATCGTGATTTCGACTTTATTATAGCTTTTATTACTGTGGATGCAACTGGTTAAATGTAAATATTAAGATTGTAAATACGAATCAAAGTGAATGGTTATTTCAATTGAATCCGGTCATGCTATAACAAATGCAGCACACACGATACAAACATGGATGCATAGGATTGCATCAGTTCGTCCCATCTTTATAAAATCTTTACCTTCATTTAACAAAAGTGGTGATTTACACGTGTTATGATAATGAAAGCCTAAAAGACGAGGGAATTCGACTATGATCTTAACGTTAAAAAAAACGATTAATAAATATCAAACATTCATCCTTTGGGGAACGCTAGCGCTTTTTGCATTTTTAGCGCCATTTGCTGTTGTAAGTGCATATCAAAACGCCTTTCCACTTGCAACATCCGTTTTAATAAGCTCCCTAACAGTGGTGTTACTTGGTCTCGTTTTCTGGGGGAGTGAGCATCGTCATTCTTTGAGACATGTACTAAAAAATCCATCTAGTTGGGTTGTCTTAGCTTTACTTATTCCCGCAGTTCTAGCGGTGATGGCTGCCACCTATAATTTAACGGTGATGCACTCAGCTGAATTTATCCAATATTATCAATCATCGATGATCCGTAGAATTCTTAATGGAACACTGTATATGTGTATCATCCTCATCTTTTTAATGCTTATTCAACAGATGAATACACGAGAGCTACAGGTTCTTGGAAAATCTTATACGGCGGGCATTTATATTCTGATTGTTTATGGAGTTTGGCAGTTCCTACACTTTCTAATTGGATATCCAGCACCTGATTTTGAAACGAGGTCGGCTGTGCATAGTGTATCTTCTGATGTACTAATCAACTTTAGGTTAACCTCTTTAACGGAAGAGCCAAGTTTTCTTGTTCCATTCTTAATTGACGGCTTAATCATAGGATTTATGATCTTTGAGAGTAAAACAAAATATGTCTGGCAGCTTTTCCTTCCCGCTGTATTTGTTTTGTTTTTTTCATTTTCAGTAAGTGGGTATGCCAATATTGTTATCGTTGGTTTGTTTGTATTATGGCTGTTCATTAGTCTTAAGATGATCCCTATCAAGAAATTACTTATAACGATGGGGGCATTAACAGTTCCATTAATAGCGTCAATTGTTTGGAAGTGGAGTTTATTTGTTGGACTGCTTATGCCAATTATTGGTCGATTTGATGTGTTATTTGATGTTACTCGCCACAGCCGTTTGTATATGCTTGTCTATCCATTTGTCTGGCTAACAGACTTTTCATGGGTGAACACCTTATTCGGGTTTGGACCAGGTAGTTATGATTTCTTAGCAAAGACAAAATTTCTGTCCTATGGATCTCGTTTAAGCTCTACCTCTAATAATGTATTTGTTGATCTTCTCTTTGAGCATGGTCTAATTGGTGGAACTATTTTTCTCATAGTATTTATTCTGTTCTTTTTTTATCTATACAGAAGACGAAAGCTAAGTAGTTATTATGTGTATGGCGTCATTTTGTGGTTCCACTTAGGAGTGACCTCATTATATCGTTCCGATTTTGTGTCTCCTAGGTTCTGGCTCATTGTTATGGTGACGATATTGTGCGCTGAACTTGGAAGAAGAGCTACCCTGCAACCACAATGGACGAATGAGACTAACAAACTCCAAGTACGAAAGGTAGGAGATTCTTCATGAAGGTATGTGTCGTCGGAACAGGTTACGTTGGATTAGTATCAGGTGTTTGTTTTAGTGATATTGGGCATCAGGTGGTCTGTGTAGATAATGACCAGTTAAAAATCGATAAGCTTCGACGGGCAGAAGCAACGATTTATGAGCCGGGTCTTGAGGAATTGTTACAAAAGAACATCAAACAAAATCAATTGTCTTTCTCTAAGGAGCTTTCAGCTTCCATCAAAGATGCCGAAATCGTTGTGATCGCTGTAGGAACACCAGCTAACGAGGATGGATCAGCGAACCTTAAATACATTGAGGCTGTGGCCAAAGAGATTGGTCAGCATTTAACCTCATATAAAGTTATTGTGACAAAAAGTACGGTGCCAGTTGGAACAGGTCAAAAAGTAAAGGGATGGATAAAAGAACAATGTGGTGAGATTCCTTTTGATGTTGCCTCGAATCCAGAGTTCCTTCGCGAAGGCTCTGCTATTCATGATACAATGCATATGGAGCGCGCAGTATTAGGTGTTGAAACAGAAAAGGCTGCACAGTATTTAAAAAATCTCCATGCACCTTTTAACACTCATCTTATTGTGACCGATATTGAAACGGCAGAGATGAGCAAATATGCTGCTAATGCGTTTTTAGCAACAAAGATTAGCTTTATTAACGAGGTAGCAAATTTATGTGAGAAGCTAGATGCGGATGTAACTAAGGTTGCTGAAACAATGGGGTTTGATCCTCGTATTGGTGCCGCATTTTTAGGAGCGGGCATTGGATATGGTGGTTCCTGCTTTCCTAAGGATACACAGGCGTTCATTCAAATGGGTATAGAAGCAGGCTACAATCTAAAAATCGTACCTGAAGTGGAAAAAGTTAATTTTGAGCAAAGAAAACGTCTTGTTGATAAGATTGAGCTAGCTTTCTCAGATAGTCTTAAAGGTAAACACATTGCAGTCTTAGGCTTAGCTTTTAAACCAAATACAGATGATATGAGAGCGGCGCCAGCCATTGATATTATTCCGATGTTACTAGAAAAAGGCGCAAAGGTTAAAGCGTATGATCCGGTAGCGATGGATCGTGCCATGAAAATAATGCCTTATGTCGATACCGCAGAAAGTTGGCAGGAAGCGGTTAAAGAAGCGAATGCAGTGGTTATCTTAACAGACTGGAAAGAATTTAAAGAAATTGATCTAGATGTACTGAAATCTAAGGTAACAGATCCAATTTTGATTGATGGGCGAAATGTATTTGATCCAGTGGAGATGAGAGAAAAGGGATTTTACTATGATTCCGTTGGACGTAAAAAAATGAGTATTGAAGGGGATAATTATGAAAGTATTGATCACAGGGGGAGCGGGATTTATAGGCAGAAACTTAGTTGAAGCCTATTTAGAGCGAGGTGATGAGGTAGTCGTCGTGGATATTAAAGCCGCTAATCAACATATCGAATGGCTTGATGGCTGCAAGGTTTATGGAATAGACATCAGAGATGAAGAATTTATTTCCATTGTAAAAGAAGAAAAACCAGACCTAATTAATCATCATGCAGCACAAATCGACGTGCAATCTGCATTAAAAGATCCAAGCAAGGATGCGTCTATCAATATACTCGGCACGATTAATGTTCTAGAGGCCTGTAAGCAAGTGCCAGGCTGTAAACTAATCTATCCTTCTTCAGCGGCAGTATATGGGACGCCCGAGTATCTTGGGGTAGATGAGAAACATCCGATTCGACCATTATCAATGTACGGCATGTCTAAATTCACACCAGAGGATTACATTCGTATTTACTCAGATTTATATGATATTCCATACACCATTTTCCGTTATGCAAATGTGTACGGAAGATATCAGGATCCTAAAGGAGAGGGCGGAGTGATTTGTGTCCTCATGAATTGTGCATTAAAGCATGATCCGTTTACGTTATATGGGGATGGGCAACAAACCAGAGATTTTATCCATGTAGCTGATATTACCTCAGCAAATCTTATGGCAAGTAATGAATCCTTTAACGATGTGTTTAATATAAGCACTGGAAAAGCAACGTCACTCTTAGAAACCATTAGCTTAATGGAGGGAATTGCCGGATTTGAATTTAAAAAGCAAATAAAAGAAGAACGAAAAGGAGATATTAAGCATAGCTACTTACTAAATGATAAAGCAAAAGAGATTATAGGATGGACACCACAAATTGATATTGAAAAAGGCTTGGGGGAGACTTTTTCATTCTATCAATAAGTGAGTGAGGGGATAAAAAGCTTGGCATAGTGCCGTGGCTTTTTATCCCCTTTTTATGTTGTGTTGGAGAGGAGAAGGACAATGCTTCCAATCGTAAAACGAATCGCCGCTATCGTGATGATCACCCTATTTATAAGCGGATTTTTCTTCCTAGATGAAGGGAAGAAAAAACCTGCCTCGGGAGAAAAAGAAACCGTAGTAGCTGATAACGAAGAGATTATGGCGATACGTATGGTTCATAATGCTACGGCTTTTAAGCTTACACAGCTACAGCAAGAGCAAGCCCCTTTAAGTGAAATGGAAAATGAACTGCACTCTTATTTAGGTGGGGAACTACTCCAACAGAGTCTCACTTGGCTTGAAGAGAATGAAAGCACTGAGATTGAATCCTTCCTTCGCGTGGATACTGCTGTCAGTCCAGTTGTTGAGGATGAAGTAGCTGACCAAATTACGTTGATTTGGGGTTCGCCTCGCCAAAGTCATAATGAAGTGACCTATAAGAAGATAAATGATGTGTGGAAAGCCATAGATATGAATACGGCATCCGGGAGTGAATAGAACCATGAATCCATTAGTATCCATTGTTACCCCTGTATTTAACTCGGAAAGGTTTTTGATTGAAACGGTTCAATCCATTTTGGCCCAGACCTATTCAAATTGGGAGCTCTTTTTAGTGGATGATGGTTCTACAGATCAGAGCATAACCATTGCCCGGGATTTTGCCGAAAAGGATGAACGAATTAAACATATTTTGCTCGAGGAAAACCAGGGAGCTGCAGGGGCAAGAAACACAGGAATCATGATGGCAAATGGAAGATATGTGGCTTTTCTTGATAGTGACGATTTATGGGCCCCACAGAAGCTTGAGAAACAAGTGGAGTTTATGGAGACGAATGAATATGTGTTTAGCTTTACCAGCTATAGAATTATACGTGAAGACGGGAAAGAGCGGGAAAAAGTAATTAGAGCACCGGAAGTCGTAACCTATGAGTCCTTATTAAAAAACACCATTATCGGATGTTTGACAGTTATGTTAAATATTAAAGTGCTAGGAAAAGTACAAATGCCCACAATAAGAACGAGACAAGACTTTATGCTGTGGTTAAATATTTTAAAACAAGGCAGAAAAGCGCATGGCCTTGATATGGAGTTGGCTTCTTATCGGAAAGTAACAAATTCCATATCAAGTAACAAACTGAAAACAGCGAAACGGAACTGGATGATTTATAGACATCACGAGGGGCTTCCATTTTTGCGAGCTTGCTTTGTATTTGCAAGCTATGCATGGCATGGATTTAAGAAATTATAGTGGGAAATAAGCTATTCTAAATCCTTTGTTAAGCCTTTGTAAATCAGCGTACAGGAGGGTTTTATTCTGATATTCTCGAGGTAATGTTTCAACCAGAAACCAAAGTTCTGAGGAGATTACTTATGGTGCAAATGTATATAATAGGATTATTGACAGCTTTTTTAGTAACCATTGCTTCTATACCTGTCGTAATGAAGCTTGCTCGAAAATGGGGATTTGTAGATAAACCGAATCATCGAAAAGTACACCAAGCAAATATGCCTCGAATGGGTGGAGTCTCCATAATTCTTGGTACGGCAGCTGGGGTTGCGGTTCTTTGGCCAATGCTCGGACCAACACAAGATGACATGTTATATATTATTCTGGGAGCCCTCGTCCTTTTGATTGTAGGTTTAGTGGATGATCGCTTTACATTAGGAGCAAAATCAAAGTTAATTGGCCAAATCGGTGCAGCTTCGATTGTAGCGATGTCGGGCTTACGTATTGAGTTCATGCAAATGCCGTTTGTTGGAAATATGGATTTTGGTGTATTTAGCTATTTAGTGACGGTTTTATGGATATTAGCTGTCATTAATTCAGTCAATTTAATTGATGGATTAGACGGACTAGCGGCAGGGGTAACGATTATTGCCGTTTTAACAATGATTGTGATGGCTTTTGCACATCCGATCGCTTACGCGGGAGTCATTGTACTATCCTTAGCTCTACTAGGAAGTTCAAGTGGATTTTTATTGTTTAATTTTCATCCGGCTAAGATCTTTATGGGAGATACAGGATCGATGTTTTTAGGATATGCAATGGCAGTTATCTCCATGCTTGGGTTATTTAAAAGTGTGACCTTGTTTAGCCTTATCGTGCCCTTGTTAATCCTTGCTGTCCCTTTTATTGATACAGCCTTTGCCATTATTCGCAGAACGTTAAATCATCAGAGTATTGGTACACCGGATAAAGGGCATCTTCACCACTGCTTGCTAGCGATGGGATATGGGCATCGAAAAACCGTTTTGATTATTTATGGGATTAGCTTGATGTTCGGCATAACAGCCGTATTATTCTCGCAAACCGCAAGTTGGATCTCATTAGTTATTTTGGTTGTTGTCCTGTTCATTACGCTGATATTTGCAGAAATGATTGGTTTAGTTGGACAGAAACGAAAGCCGTTGTTATCTGCGCTTGAGAAGATGCAGGTACTTAGAAAACTTGATTAATAAATAGTGAAAAGCTTTGCTAAAGAAGGCATCCTTGACGCAGAGCTTTTTTTGTATACAAAAATATACGTCTTTATAACAAGCAGACGAATTGGAGGGCCGACAGCTGCTGGGAGAACAGGAGGCCACTGAAAAAGTCATGTAAGAATGTGCTGAATGGCGCCGCTACAGGAGAACCCTAGCACCCGCAAGAACGGCCTCAGCCCTTGAAGTGGAAGGGCGCCACTTCAATGTCTTCAGACGCGTTCTGTTCCGCAGGAGTCTACGGGTTCTCCTTCCGCTAACGTACTGACTTAAAAAAATTGAAGAACGTTCGCAGACTTAATAAAATCGTTTTTCAGTTGCCTCGATGAAAAGGTTCAATGAGATAAATCGACGAAGTCGGGTTAGCTCATTACCTTCCCGCGGTAAGCGTGCCCCCATTTTCGGGAGCGGCAGCCGAAGAAACACTTTACATCGTTGTAATTTACATATAAGTATAACTCTATCTTGGTTTAAAAGAGTCCCAAGAAGTTAAACGAATGTACCAAGACGTTTTAGACAATAATCTTAAAAAAACAGGAGTAAAGACAAGTACATGTCTTTTTCTCCTGTTTTTGTTCTTTAAAAACCAATTGTTTTAATTTGTTTTTACATACTGAGCAGAGACCCAGCCTGTTCTGTTATTGGCTTTAACCTTTAACCATTGGCCATTCTTCTCAAGAATTTCAACATTTGTATTCCGATCAAGCGTAACGATAAAATTATCGCTTGAAACACTTGCTGAAGAGCGAAGGTTGAGACGATCAGTTGTGGTCCCAGTGCTTGATGTGTTTGTAGCAGGTTTAGCTGTAGACACCTGATTGCCGCCGGTATTCACATACTGAGCGGAAACCCAACCGGTTTGCCCACCAGCTTTCACACGAAGCCAGCTGCCGCTTTTCTCAAGAATTTCTACTTTTTGATTGTTGGTTAAGGTCGTAATAATGTTATTCGCCTCAACCTTATTGGAAGAGCGTAAATTCAAGCGAGCAGTAGTAGTTCCCGTACCTGTTACCTTGTCCACATTCTGAGTCGGAGGAGCTGGAGTGGTGTTCGAGCCATCCGTCTTCACATATTGAGCGGAAACCCAACCGGTTTGCCCCGCGGCTTTCACGCGAAGCCAGCTACCACTTTTCTCAAGAATCTCAAGCTTCTGATTGTTATTCAGAGTGGTCAGGATGTTATTCGCTTCAACCTTATTAGACGAGCGCAAATTGAGACGAGCGGTCGTAGTACCAGTTCCAGTGCCTTGACCGACATTCTGAGCCGGAGGAGCTGGAGTGGTGTTCGAGCCATCCGTCTTTACATATTGAGCAGAAACCCAACCGGTTTGTCCCGCGGCTTTCACACGAAGCCAGCTGCCACTTTTCTCAAGAATCTCAAGCTTCTGATTGTTATTCAGAGTGGTCAGGATGTTATTCGCTTCAACCTTATTAGACGAGCGTAAGTTAAGACGAGCGGTCGTAGTACCAGTTCCAGTGACCTTGTCAACATTCTGAGTTGGAGGAGCTGGAGTGGTGTTCGAGCCATCCGTCTTCACATACTGAGCGGAAACCCAACCAGTTTGTCCTGCTGCTTTCACACGCAACCAGCTACCACTTTTCTCAAGAATCTCAAGCTTTTGGTTGTTGTTTAAAGTAGTAATAATGTTATTCGCTTCAACCTTATTGGAAGAGCGTAAATTCAAGCGAGCAGTAGTAGTTCCCGTACCTGTCACCTTATCAACATTCTGAGTTGGAGGCGTCGGTGTGGTGGTGTTCGATCCGTCCATTTTCACATATTGAGCGGAAACCCAACCAGTTTGTCCCGCGGCTTTCACACGTAACCAGCTACCATTTTTCTCAAGAATCTCAAGCTTTTGATTGTTATTCAAAGTAGTCAAGATATTATTCGCTTCAACCTTATTAGAGGAGCGCAAATTGAGACGAGCGGTCGTAGTACCAGTTCCAGTGACCTTATCAACGTTTTGAGCCGGAGGAGCTGGTGTGGTGCTCGAGCTGTCTGTTTTTATATATTGAGCAGAAACCCATCCGACCTTACCAGCCGCACTTATTTTAAGCCAGCTACCGTTTTTCTCTAATATATCGACCTTTTGATTATTGTTTAAGGTTGTGACAATGTTATTCGCTTCAATCTTATTAGAGGAACGGAGATTTAGGCGTGCGGTTGTGGTACCGGTGCCTATAACTTCATGTGATCCGTTGCCACTCTCAATTTTATCGTCATTGTTTGCAGGAGGATTTCCAGATGTAGCAGTTACTTTAACAAACTCAGCAGAAACCCAGCCATCTACACCATTTGCACTAATCTGATACCAGCCATCCTGTTTACTTATAATGGTCAGCTTGGTGCCATTAGCAAGCAGGGTGAGGCGATTTGCACTAGTGCTTGGTGCTGAGCGCACATTTAAGTTAGCGGTTGTTACACCTGGAGTGCTATCCTTTTTTTGCCCTTCATCGATATTAGAGAAGTCTGGTGTAGTGCCTGGTTGGTTCTTATATTGAGGAATCTCATAATGGAGCGTGTAGTCATCAACTAAGCTATACATGCTCGCCATTCGAGAGGTTTGTTTTTCAGCCCAACCAATATCTGTTGCATACTGATGAGTAGCTGGAGCGTCGGGATTCCATCGCATTTTATAGAGCGTGTTTTGTCCTTTTGCTATGTAGTTATTTCCGACAAATTGTGCTCCACCGATAATCGCAGCTTCCTTCGTAAACCAGCCTTGATGAAAGGCGTAGGCAGCTCCAGCTTGCTCTGCATTTCCATCAAAAGCTCCAATCCCGTACATATTATAAACGGTCTTACCGTTGTAATTAATTCCTTGTGCAAGTTTAGACGTTCCATTTCCAGTTTCGAGTAATGCGTGCGAGATCAGATAGATCTCATTTACTCCATGGGTCTTTGCGGCATTAATAAATGCTTGACCTGTTCCAGATAAAGAACCCTTGCCATTTAACAATTGATTGTTAACAGCCTGGGCGCTTAAGTTGGCTGTTTCACTTAAATTAAGAAATTGATAATAGCTGCTTGTTCCAGGCTTAAAGTTATTTGGATTTAGATAATGTGCTACATCCTCTGGGCTAGCATTTTTCCAGGAGCGGTCATAGCGAATTTGATACCAAGTTGAACCGTCCTGTGCTTGTTTGCTACCAAGAATAGTCAGCTTTTGACCATTGGAAGTTTGTCCAACCTTCCACGATTCACTACCGGCACCACCACGTACATTCCAAGCTCCCTTAGATGTTCCAGTCTTACCGCCTGAATCTAAATTGACTCCATCTGAATGGATATAAACATTGTAGCTTTTATCTGTTTGGGCGTTTGCTTTCACTTGCTTCTCGACGACTTGATTAAAATCTAGATCATAGTGAATAACCTTGTAATTTGAACTAGCTAAGGCAGATTGAAAAGGTACTGAAGACATCATAACAGCTAAAGCAATGGGTGAAGTACCTGCAACTACATGAGAAATCTTAATGAATCTCACCTCTTCATAGGAAATTAGTATAGGAAACCAAATAACCAGTTTCCTAAGCTTATTATCGGTGTAAATGGGTAAAAAGTTAAGAGTTTATATGACAAATTTCGATTTTTTCTATAAAACAGTTCTATATAACTAGTATTATAGTCTTTCTAAATATCGAGATAAAAATCTCTAAATTAGCCAGAATATTAGTAGTTCAAAATCTCTTCAAAAACGCGAATCCATTATAATGAAGAAACTAGTCGAAAAAACGTGTATTTTGGTGATCAGAGGTGAGAGAGCTTTACTAAAATTGCCTTTACAAATAAATTCTTTTGTAATATAGCTTTTCTCGCTGAGTAGGTTAAATGAGGAAGTGTAAATTTCGTAATAATTCTTCGTAATTTAAAAGATTCTGATTGATTTTCCTATAAATACCTATAAAAATTTACGAATTACATCAGTCAGATGAACAGTGGGAGATAATCTACCGAAAAAAAATATTATTTTAAAAAGATTGAATATTGCATTCTTTGGAGGTCTCTTTTATAATAAAAATAATAAATTTACGAAATTTGCAAAAAAATCTCGCTAAATTCTATTAAAACGTAATCCTAGAATGTTTTTTTTACTAAATATATGAGTGCGAAGAGGTTGGTTTATGGTGAAGCTGGATGTTGTTGATTTTGCCATCTTAAAATTACTTCAGGAGAATGGTAAAAAACCGTATACGGAAATTGCAAAGCAAATTGAAGTAAGCGAAGGTACAATTCGAACGAGAATTAATCGAATGCTGCAGGATGGTGTATTTGAATTTATTATCCACATTGATCCTAATGCCATTGGGCTGAACGTCCAAGCTATTATTGGCATCACAACAAAGCTTGGTCAGCAAGAGGCCGTAGCCAGGCACTTAAATCAATATCCTGAAGTACGATTTGTAGCAGCATTTTCGGGAAGGCATGACTTAATATTACAAGCCTATTTTAGTAGTAATGAAGATCTTGTTCATTTTGTTAACAAAGAATTAGCAAAGCTGGACGGGATTGTATCAGCTGATGTCAGCATAGAGTTGAAACAGTATAAGGATACATTTTCTTATATGGCTCAAACTGAATCTTAAATTTTTTGAAAATAACCACATTTATAAATATCGGGGTGGATTACTTGGATAAAGGGTTACTAAATATAAAGAATCTATCAACCTCTTTTCGTATTAATGATCAATTCTACGCTGCGGTTGACAATGTCTCATTAAGTGTAAATAAAAATGAGATTCTCGGTATTGTAGGAGAATCAGGTTCTGGGAAAAGTGCATTGGCCTTTTCAATTATGGGTCTTCATGACAAGTTAAATTCAAAGATCGAAGGCGAGATTAATTTTAAAGATCAAAATATTGCGGCTCTTTCAGAGAAAAAGATGAACAAATTGCGCGGCGAAGAAATTGGAATGATTTTTCAGGATCCTTTAACCGCATTAAATCCATTAAAAATTGTTGGAGAGCAAATTAGTGAGATGCTCTATTTGCATACTAGACTTGGGAAAAAAGAGAGAAAAGATAAAGTTCTTGATCTTATTAATCAAGTAGGCATACCTCGTCCGGAATATGTTTACAATCAATATCCACATGAGTTATCTGGTGGGATGAGACAGCGTATTGTCATTGCCATAGCTATTGCGTGCGATCCGGAATTTCTTATCGCAGACGAACCTACTACAGCGCTAGATGTAACAATCCAAGCACAAATTCTTTCTTTAATAAAAAGACTGAAAAATGAGACCAATAGTGGAGTTATCTTAATTACGCATGATCTTGGTGTCGTGGCGGAAATGGCAGATAGGGTAGCTGTTATGTATGCGGGCCAAATTGTTGAAATTGCGCCAGTGAAAGAATTGTTTAAAAATCCCAAACACCCTTATACTCGTTCATTGTTAAACTCAGTACCTCACGGACATGAAGCTAAATCTAAATTACATGTCATTCAAGGGATGGTGCCTTCCTTACAAAAGCTTCCGCGGACAGGTTGTCGCTTTGCTCCGAGAATCCCTTGGATATCAGAATCAGCTCATGAAGAGCATCCAGAGTTGAATGAAATCTCACCTGGACACTTTGTGAGGTGTACGTGTTACAAGCATTTTGAATTCCCTGATCAGGTTGAGGAGGCAGTTGGCAATGGCGTTACTGGAAGTTAAGGATTTAAATGTACATTTTCCAATTAAAGCAGGTATTTTAAAACGGACAGTCGGTCATGTGAAAGCTGTAAATGGTGTTTCCTTTAACTTAGAACCTGGCCAAACCTACGGACTGGTTGGTGAATCGGGCTCTGGGAAAACAACCTCTGGACGAGCAGTTATTGGATTAAATCAAATTACGTCTGGACAGGTACTTTTTGATGGAAAGGATATTTCCAAGGGATTAAAGGGTGGATTTGATTTTCGAAAGGATATTCAGATGATCTTTCAGGACCCTTATTCATCATTAAATCCGAAAAAAAGAGTAATAGATATAATCTCTGAACCGTTACGGAATTTTGAAAAGCTCACTCGAGATCAAGAGAAAGCAGCGGTTAAAGATTTATTAGATAAGGTAGGCTTGAATCCAGAGAGCATATATAAATATCCACATGAATTTTCTGGTGGGCAAAGGCAACGGATTGGGATTGCTCGAGCCATTGCTCTTAAACCAAAGCTAATCATTGCTGATGAGCCCGTCTCAGCTTTAGATGTTTCAGTGCAAGCCCAGGTACTTAACTTTCTACAAGATATTCAGCAAGAATTAAATCTAACCTATCTATTCATTAGTCATGACTTAGGGATTATTCGTCATATTTGTGATCGAATAGGTATTATGTATAAAGGTAGATTTGTAGAAGAGGGCACAAGTGATGATATCTTTAATAATCCTCAACACATCTATACGAAGAGACTACTCTCAGCGATTCCTGATATTGATCCGGAGAACAGAGAAAATCGAGATGCCTTTCGAAAAGAAGTCTCTGAGCAGTACGCTCAATCATATAATGACTATTTTGATGATGAAGGACAGGTTTTTGATTTGCGGCGAATCTCAGATACACATTTAGCTGCGATGCCTGGAAAGGTTGACTGATATGTGGAAATTTATTGTGAGAAGATTGTTCGTTGCAGTGCCTCAGGTTTTTATGCTTTCAATTCTAGTGTTTTTAATGGCTCAAGCTATGCCTGGAGATGCATTGACAGGATTGATTGGTGATCCCGATCTTTCACCTGAAGCAATTCAAGAAATTAGAGAAAGAATGGGCATTGATAACCCATGGTATGTTCAATATAAGGACTGGATTTGGAACGCTTTGCATGGCGATTTTGGTCGCTCGTTCTCACAAAGAGTGCCAGTAGCCGATTTAATAGAAGCTCGGATGTGGAACACAATATGGTTGTCTTTATTCTCAACAATTCTAATCTACCTTATGGGTATTCCTTTAGGAATTTTTAGTGGAAAGTACCACGATACAATTCGAGATCGTATCATAACAGGTTATACCTATGTTGGATTCGCTACACCTATTTTCATTTTTGCTTTAATTATGTTACTAGTATTTGGATTTATGTTGAGGTGGTTCCCTACTGGAGGAAGTGTATCTCCGGGATTAGTGCCAGGGACCTGGGATTATTTTGTTAGCAAAATTAATCATTTAATCTTGCCTTCATTCTCGATTGCACTTATTGGTGTTACAAGTACGGTTCAGTATCTACGTAGTGAGATAATTGATACAAAGCAAAAAGACTTTGTTCGTTTGGCCAGGTCAAAAGGTGTATCTGATAAGAGACTTTATAATAATCATGTATTTCGAAATTCATTAATGCCAATTGCAGCGATTTTTGGATATGAAATTACTCTGATCATCTCCGGCTCAGTCTTTGTTGAGGCTATTTATTCGTATCCTGGAATGGGACAGCTCTTTGTTCAATCTATTACATCGAGAGATTTTAGTGTGGTAACAGCCCTGGTTCTAATATTTGGATTAGCCTATATCTTAGGCGGGTTGTTGTCAGACATTATTATGAGCATAGTTGACCCGAGAATACGAATTAAATAACAAACTCACAAAAGAGCAGGGGTGAATGGTTGTGGCAAAAGATATTGCAGTGGAAGAAAAATCTCCTTCTGGCATTAGTATAATTTGGCGGGAACTTGTCCGCGATAAAATAGCGTTTATATCATTTTTACTTGTTGTCATACTAGCATCAGCTGTATATATTACTTCAGCAATTCTAGATCAAGCAGAAATAGTTAGAGTTGATCTGTTTGCAATGTACGAGCCTCCATCAGCTGAATATTGGTTAGGAACCGATTATGGTGGTAGAGATGTTTTTGGTCAATTAATAATAGGTACGGCAAACTCTCTACAGGTTGGAGTTTTTGTAACGTTACTTAGTGGTACCGTGGGAGTATTAGTTGGTTTAATTGCAGGATATTTCGGTAACTGGACTGACAATATTCTAATGAGAATTCTGGATTTCTTCCAATCATTACCTTCACTAATGATCATCATTGTAGCGGTAACTATTGTTTCATCATACGATGTGTTTAGTTTCTCATTGATTATGTCGACTTTTTTATGGATGCATATAACACGTATTATTCGAGCAAAAGTCATGCAAGAATCCGCTCAAGAATATATTCATGCTGCAAGAACCTTAGGGTCATCACATGTAAAAATCATGTTTTATCATCTATTACCTAATGTGATGTCTTTAATCATTGTAACGATGACATTAAACCTAGCAGCAAACATCGGTATTGAATCTGGCTTATCATTTTTAGGCTTTGGTTTTCCCGAGTCTACTCCAAGCCTAGGAACACTAGTCAGTTATGCAAGAAACCCGCAAGTCTTAGAGTATCGCCCATGGATCTGGTTACCTGCATCTTTACTCATTTTTGTATTGATGCTGTGTATAAATAATGTCGGACAAGCGCTTAAGCGTGCGACCGATGCAAAACAAAGAAGAGGTTAAAAGGAGGAGTCAATATTATGAAAAAGTTTAATCGTGCTAGTAAGATCAAGAAATCGACTGTTGTTCTTGCTTCAACAACAGCGTTGCTATTAGGACTTGCAGCTTGCAGTGGGGATTCCGGTTCTGAAGGTGGTTCAACAGATGGTGGCGGATCTACTGGTGGAGATTCGGAGGAAACAGGGGACGATTTATTCTCAATCGATGATTTTGATGTGATAAAAGGGGAAAATGGCGAGGAAATGATTGAGGGTGGCTCTCTTAATGTAGCACTTGTAACGGACACACCTTTTGAAGGGACACTAAACCCTAACTTTTATCAAGGGACGTTTGATAAACAAGTCATTGACTGGTTTAATGAAAACTTGCTTGCTGTAGATGAGAACTTCACTTATACACAGGAGGGGGCTGCTACATTTGAGATAAATGATGATGGGGATGTATTCACATTCACCATTAATGAGAATCTTAACTGGCATGATGGCGAACCCGTTACAGCTGAAGATTGGGTCTTTGCTTTTGAAGTATTAGGTCATCCTGATTATCCAGCCACACGTTTTTCAGAAGCGTCAAATGTACAGGGATTCAATGAATTCCGTGCAGGTGATGCAGATGACATTTCAGGTTTGAATATCATTGATGAAAAAACACTTGAAATTACATTCACTGAAGCAAGTCCTTCTCTATTAGCTTCAGGTGTATGGGATTATCCAATGCCGAAGCATATATTTGAAGATATTGAAGTAGCTGATATGGAATCTTCACCAGAAGTACGTGAGAATCCGATTGGTTATGGAGCATTTAAAGTTGAATCTGTTACTCCTGGGGAAGCAGTTGTTTATTCTAAAAATGAAGATTACTGGCGTGGAGAGCCTAACTTGGATGAGGTTATTCTAAGTGTGGTTAACCCTCAAACTATCAGCCAATCCCTTCAAAACGGTGAAGTAGATATTGCCGTTTATCCAGCAGATCAATATGCAGATAACTATGAAAGACTTACAAACGTAGAATTCCTAGGTATTACTGACCTTGCATACACGTATATTGGATTCCAAATGGGGACGTGGGAAGATAACCAAAACGTGTTTGATGAAGACAAAGCTGTTTCAGATATTAACCTTCGTAAGGCAATGGCCTATGCGGTTGATAACCAAGGAGTTGCAGAGAATTTCTATGATGGTTTAAGATGGGGAGCAAACACACTATTAGCGCCTTCTCACCCTGATTACTATGATGAGTCTATTGAAGGCTATACTCAAGACATTGATGAAGCTAACCGTATTCTAGATGAAGCTGGATACGAAGATGTTGACGGTGATGGCTTCCGTGAAGATCCAAATGGGGAAGAGCTTGTTCTTAATTTCGCTTCAATGAGCGGAGGCGATACAGCTGAGCCAATTGCTACCTACTATATGCAAGCATGGGAAGATGTTGGAATTAATGTTCAATTGTTAGACGGTCGTTTGCAAGAATTTAATACTTTCTATGATCGCCTTGAAGCAGCAGATCAGGAAATTGATGTATACCAAGGTGCATGGGGTGTAGGCTCTGATGTCGATCCGACTGGACTATGGGGGAGCTCAGCAGCTTATAACTATACACGTTGGACAGATGAAAGAAACGATGAGTTATTAGCTCAAGGTGTATCTGAGGAAGCACTTGATATTGAAAGAAGACAAGAAATCTACAAAGAGTGGCAGGAATATATGGTTGAGCAAGTACCGGCATTCCCAACTCTTTATCGTTCTGAATTAACGGCTGTTAATAACCGTGTTGTTAACTTTGCGCCATTCAGAGCATCTGGTACAGAAGTGTACCTTAACGAGCTAGGTGTAACAGCGGATTCTGCTGAAACAGCTAACTAAGTTAAATTGTTTTAAGAGCTTGGCATTTGCCAGGCTCTTTTTAGTATTCTAAGAAACTATCATTAATTATTCGTACTTTACATAACATTAAGATTCGAATGTTTGATTACACCTAGCCTCATTATTCGAAGTCCCGGAATAGCTTCAGTACGAATTAGAAGTTTTATAAAAATCTTTGTCAGAAAATTTCTCATAAAAAAACTATTTAAATAAAAAGAATATTGCGTACTATGTGAAAATCTATTATAATTTAAAAAACATTAAAGATTCTGTTAAAAATTGAATATTTTTAACTGGAGAGGGGGTTCTATGGAAGGAATAGATGCGCTTGATCGAGCGATATTAATGCACCTGCAAACAGATGGGAAAGTAGCCTATACCAAAATTGCAGCTAACCTCAAAATTAGTGAAGGAACGGTACGAACCCGAGTGAAGAAAATGCTGAATAAAAAGTATTTCCAGTTTATCATTCATATGGATCCCACTAGTTTGGGTCTTAAAGTGCAGGTTATTATTTGGGTGAAAACACAATTGGGATATCAGGACCAAGTTGCAGGTATTTTAAGTCAATTTTCGGAGGTGCGATTTGTAGCTGCTTTCTCCGGTCAATACGACTTGATTGTACAAGCTTATTTTAAAAATAAGCATGATTTAATTACATTTGTTAATCATCAATTAGCTTCTATCGAAGGAATTATATCCTCTGATTTAAGTATTGAATTAAAACAATATAAGGATTCGTTCTCATATATTACTCATTCTTAAGATAGACAGGAGGGGACAAGATGGCAGAGCCGCTTCTTGAGGTCAAGAACTTAAAGACCTATTTCCAAGTAAGTAAAGATAAAGAAGTAAAAGCTGTCGACGGTGTAAGTTTTCGTGTGAATAAAGGAGAAACCTTGGCTGTAGTAGGAGAGTCTGGGAGTGGAAAAAGTGTTACTTCTCTTACGATTATGGGACTTCTTTTTTCACCACCAGCTAAGATAGAAGGATCTGTAAAGCTTGAAGGAAATGAGCTAATCGGTCTTCCAGATAGAAAGCTAGATCGAATTCGTGGAAATGAGATGTCAATGATATTCCAAGAACCGATGACTTCCTTAAATCCAGTTTTCTCAATCGGTAACCAAATCTCTGAGGTGCTGGTGAAACATAAACATATTTCTAAGAAGCAAGCGAAAGAGGAAACAATTCGACTTTTAAAGCTTGTTGGGTTTAGTAGAGCGGAAGAAATGCTGAAAGAATTCCCGCATCAGCTATCTGGAGGCATGAGACAGCGCGTGATGATTGCCATAGCCATGGCATGTAATCCTAAGTTACTTATTGCAGATGAACCAACGACGGCGTTAGATGTAACGATACAACAACAGATCCTTGATTTGATGTTAAAGGTAAAGGAAGAATTTCAATCATCTATCTTACTGATTACTCATGATTTGGGTGTTGTTGCTGAAATGGCCGATCGGGTGCTAGTTATGTATGGAGGTCAAATTGTAGAGGAAGCATCTGCATACAATTTATTTACTGAACCCAAGCATCCATACACGGTTGGGTTATTAAATAGTATGCCGAAAATTGACAGTGAACAAAAACAGCGTCTTGATGCCATACCAGGAAGTGTACCGCCCGCTCATCGTTTTCCACATGGATGTCGCTTTGCAGCCAGATGTTCACATGCTAAGGATGAGTGTACCAAAGAAAACCCGGACCTTCTAAACATAACAGTGAATCACACTGTTCGATGTGTATTGTATAAAGAAGAGGCGGTGAGTGTATGACAAGAAAGGAAGAACTAGTAAAGGTGAAGGGATTAAAAAAATACTTCCCAATAAAAAGGGGGGTGCTACAGCGGAAAGTTGGTGATGTCAAAGCTGTAGATGATGTAAGTTTCACCATATATAAAGGCGAAACGTTAGGAGTGGTTGGTGAATCTGGATCAGGTAAGTCAACATTAGGTAGGATGGTTCTCAAGCTTTTAGATCCAACTGAAGGAGAAATTACATATCGTGATCAGAATTTTGCCAAGATTAAAAATACTGGTTTGAGAAAGCTACGACGCGATATGCAAATGGTTTTTCAGGACCCTTATGCTTCCTTAAATCCAAGAATGAGTGTTGGTGAATTAATAGAAGAACCTTTATTAGTACATAAAACTATTACAAATAGAAACGAACGAAAAGAGAAAGCCATCGAATTGCTACAAAAGGTAGGACTGCCAAAAGAAGCTTATTCAAAATACCCTCATGAATTCTCGGGTGGTCAAAGACAACGAATCGGAATTGCAAGAGCGCTAAGTACGCAACCAGAATTTATTATTGGGGATGAACCTGTATCAGCACTTGATGTCTCTGTTCAATCACAAGTATTAAATTTGATGCAGGACCTTCAAGATGAGTTTAATTTAACGTATATGTTTATTGCTCATGATCTAAGTGTGGTGAAGCATATTAGCGATCGGGTGGCCGTTATGTATTTAGGAAGGATTGTAGAGATCGCTGATAAAGACTTAATTTACGATCATCCCATGCATCCATATACACAAGCACTCATTGCCGCGGTCCCTTCAACCAATGTCACAATGAAACGGGAAAAAGCAGCGTTAGAAGGAGAATTACCTAGCCCAGCTAATCCGCCTGAAGGCTGTGCCTTTCATACTAGATGCCCGCATGTTCACGAACGCTGTAAAGTTGAGCGACCTGTACTTACTGAGTATGAAAGAGGTCAAATGACGGCCTGTCATCTTTATACGGCTCAAACAGTTATAGCTAAGTGAATAATTTCCATTTTAAGGGGGTGAGGTGAAGGGGACGATCTTTAGTATACAGTAATTACAAATATTTTAACCAAAAATAGTGAGGGGGATTTCATGAAAAAGAATAAAGCATTATATGTGTTAAGTGGCGCGGTATCTGTTGGACTTCTACTAGGGGCTTGCTCTGGGAATGCGGTTGATAGTCCATCAACCGATGATGGAGGTACTACAGATAACGGAGGAGAAGAGACAACAGAGTCTACTGGTGATCCTGTTGAAGGTGGGAATGTCAATTTAGCCATGTTCTCTGCTCCTGAGAATTTATTCAACCCTATTTTTTATACAGCTTTATATGATGCACACATCTTAGATATTACACATGAGGGATTAGTGTCTCAGGATGAGAGCTTTGATTTTATCCCTAGGTTAGCTGAGGACTGGGATTTTAATGATGATAACTCTGAACTTACTTACACCTTACGTCAGGATGTAAAATGGCATGATGGCGAAGACTTTACAGCGGACGATGTTGTATTCACCTTTACTTCAATTGCAGATCCGGAATATGTAGGCGCTGGTGGAGTTCGAGTTGATTATGTTAATAGTTTAGTAGGATACGAAGAATATAGTTCTGGCGATGTGGATGAATTTGAAGGAGTCGAAAAGGTTGATGATTACACGGTTACCTTTAAGTTTGCTGAACCTAATGTAAAGGCTCTAGCTGATACGGCGATTGCAATTCTTCCAGAGCATGTATTTGCAGATATCCCAGTTGGAGAAATTCCTGAAGTACCTGAATCACGAGATGGTGGTGCTGTAATTGGAACGGGTCCATTTAAGTTAAAGGAGTATATGGAGGGTGAACAATATATTCTTGAGGCTAATGAGGACTACTATGAGGGAGCTCCGCATCTAGATACGATTACTTGGAAAATTGTTGGGCAATCCGTTGCTGCGGGTATGCTTGAGAATGGTGAGCTAGATTACATCCCGCGTGATCTTGCTCCACAGGACGCAGCAGATGTTGAGGCTTTAGATGGAATTGAATTGTTTGAGCAACCTCAGCTTGGCTATCAGTATATGGGCTTTAAGTTAAACCACGGTCCTGATGATGAGGGTGCACCATTAAATGATTCAAGCATTTGGGAAGTAAATGAAAAGCTACAAAGTAAAGAACTACGTCAGGCTATTGCTCATGCTTTTAACCGTGCTGCTGTAGTTGGGGATCCAGAAGCAGGTAATGGTTTACTTAGCGGACGTGGAATTGTATTAGACGCTCCATTCCCTGAAAGTTCTTGGGCATACAATCCTGATGCCATCGAAGGATACGAATATGATCCTGGAAAAGCAGAAGCGCTTCTAGATGAAGCGGGCTATGTTGATGTGAATGATGATGGCTTCCGTGAAGATCCAGATGGAAATGAATTTGTGTTAAACCTTGACTATCCAGTTGGGAATGAAACACGTGAAAGAATGGCGCCAATCATTCAAGAAAACCTTGAAGAAGTTGGATTGAAAGTTGATCTTAGAACACCGCGTGAAGCAGCAGCGCATTTTGATTTAATTGAGGCCAATAATACTGACTTTGATTTATTCCTTGCAGGCTGGTCATTAAGCAGTGGTGACCCAGATCCAGGTCCGTTATACAAATCAAACGCACCATATAACTATGCGAGATGGGCAAATGAAACATCTGATCAGTTATTAGATGATGCAGTGAATCCAGAATTTGCATTTGAGCAAGAGTACCGTCAAGAGAAATATGTTGAATGGGCACAGAACTTTGTTGAAGAGTTACCTGTTCTACCAATTTATTCAGAGAACGAAATTCACGCTTGGAACAGTAAGTTAACTGGTGTGACAATTAAGCCATTTACTTTTAAACATGACACTCACTTATGGCAGTGGACAGAATAGACGCATGATAAAGGAGGGCGTATGGTAGCGACCATACGTCCTTCATTATAAGAGAGGTGTGTAAGGTGACAAAATATATTATCCGTCGAGTGCTGCAGTTCATTCCAATGGTTATATTAGCGAGTATCGTTGTTTTTATGATGGCTTATTTTGCTCCAGGTGACGCGTTGAGTGGTGAAAACCTAGATCCAAATATCCCGAGAGAGATTTTGGAGGAGAGGCGCGAAGCATTAGGGTTAAATGATCCTATATATATTCAGTACTACAATTGGGCTGTCCGAGCCATTTCAGGTGATTTAGGAATGTCTATGCATCACACAGGACGCTCTGTTTCGGATTTAATTAGTGGAAGGTTAGAGAATACGCTCTACTTATCCGTTTTCTCATTATTTATTACCCTTATTATATCTATACCTATAGGCATTTACTCAAGTAGAAAACCATACTCTATTGCCGATTACTCAGCAACCACCTTTGCATTTATAGGCCTTGCTGTTCCGAACTTTTTCGCTGCATTATTAGGCATTTACATATTTTCATTTGGGCTTGGTTGGTTACCTTCTCAAGGATCGATCTCTGGACCTAACTTAGAGGGCATTGATTACATTGCGAGTAAATTAAGACATTTAATTCTTCCAGGTTTTACGCTTGGTTTAGCTAGTACAGCCATTTATATGCGTTATATGAGAACAGAAATGCTTGAGCTTCGTGGCAGTGACTTTATTCGTACTGCGAGAGCGAAGGGACTCGGAAATCGTTCTGTTCTATATAAACACACTTTACGTAATGCGTTAATTCCAATTATTACTTTATTAGGACTTGAGTTTGGTACGCTTTTAAGTGGAGCCGTACTTGTTGAAACGGTATTTAATTATCCGGGACTTGGAACGTTATTCGTAGGGTCCATCACCAATCGAGATTATCCTGTCATTATGGGCATCAACTTAATTCTCGCAATGACTACATTGATTGGTAACTTATTGGCAGACATTTTTTACGCGGTAGCGGATCCGCGAATTCGTTATGATTGAGGTGAAATGAGATGGAGCCTGAACTTTCAAGACAGCCTGATATAACAGTAGCGAACCAAGAACCAGAAGAAGGCAAAAGTCTAAGTCCCTTTCAATTAGCGTTAAAACGATTTATGAGGAATAAACTCGCTATTATAGGAGTGATTATCATGGTAGTCATTTCTATCATCGCCATTTTTGCCGATGTCATTGCAACGCATGATCCTACCAAATCCGATCTGTTAAATATAGAAATGCGTGCGAGTGCAGATCATATTTTAGGAACAGATGGTTCGGGCAGAGATAATTTCTCACGGCTTGTGTATGGAGCAAGAATCTCTTTAGCCATTGGATTCTTCGCTATGCTTTCCACAGTTATTGTAGGTGGAACATTAGGAGCGATTGCTGGTTATTATGGAAAATGGGTGGATGGACTTATTATGAGATTGACCGACCTTATCCTCATATTTCCATTTCTCTTAATGGTTTTGACCGTAGTAGCCATATTAGAGAGAATGAGTATTACCATCTTTATTATGATTATGGCTTTAATTAGTTGGCCAAACATTGCGCGAGTACTGAGAGGAACGTTCCTTTCTATAAGGGAAAAAGAATTTATTCTTAGTGCTAGAAGTATTGGCTGTTCTGATTTCCGTATTATTCGCAAGCATTTTATTCCTAATGCTGTGGGGCCAATTATTGTAAATGCGACCATCATGATGGCGTTTATGATCATTGTGGAATCCGGTTTAAGTTTTATTGGTGCTGGAATTCCACAACCCACACCAACCTGGGGGAACATGCTCTCTGAAGCACAGAGCATTAGGGTCCTTCGTAATAATCCAGAAACCTGGCTACCTCCAGGGTTGGGGATATTACTTGTAGTTCTCGCCATCAATTTTATTGGGGATGGCTTACGTGACGCGTTTGACAGTAAATCGATATAAAAGTAATAGCCGCGGGGATCATACTAGATTCCGCGGTTTTATTATTTTATGGTTATGCATAACAGAGCGCTTGCTTTTTAACTGAAATCAGGCTTAGAATAAGGAATACTCAACTTCTTACATAAACATGCATACTGAAAGGAGAAACTATGAAAACGCTTCTTCTAACGGGGTTTAAACCATTTTTAGACCATAGCTCAAATCCCACAGAAAAAATAGTCGCTCAATTAGATCAGGAGACAATTGGCGGGTATTACATTCAAGGTAAGGTACTACCTGTTGCATTTGATGAATCCTATCAGGCGCTGGCTGAAGCAGAAAAGGAAATCCAACCTGATGCAGTTCTAATGCTTGGGCTAGCTGCTGGTAGAACCAATATTACGCCTGAGAGGATCGCTATAAACATTCAAGGTGGGGCTGTAGATAATAAAGGAGTGACCCCAGAGGATGAACCCATAGTGACCGATGGACCGGCTGGCTATTTCTCTACATTACCTATTCAAGCATTTGTTGATGCATTACATAAGCATCAGCTGCCAGCAACTATCTCAAATACTGCGGGTACGTATCTTTGCAACAAAGTCATGTACTGTATGTTGCATGACTTAGAAAAAAGAGGGAGCTCACTTCCCGCTGGATTTGTTCACATTCCATTCTCCCATGAGATGAGTATGGGTCAATCCAAGCAACCTAGTCTAGCTTATAGAGATTTGGAAGAAGCGGTCAGAATTATGATTAAAACCCTTAGTGAGAAGGGGTAGAAGGAACATCCAGTTCTAGGTACGTCGCGCCTTCTTCCTTAATTGTCGACTGACCGTTTGTCAGGTTGGTCACCCATTCCTTAAACTCAAGGAGTTCATCAGGTTTTACAAGCAGACGTGCACAGACATCCTCTGCATAATCAATGGATTGTAACACATAAGTGGATTGTCTAAATTCATTTTCTAACTTCCCTAACCACCCGTAGTCAAAGCATACATTTATTTGTTGGACAAGAAGTCGTTGTGTAAGACCTATTTCATTAATCCCTTCGCTCACGCTACGGCCATACGCGCGAATTAGACCTCCCGCACCAAGTTTTATACCACCAAAAATGCGTGTTACCACAACGGTTGTGTTTCGTAGATTCTTTTTTTTCAGTACCTCAAGCATGGGTACTCCGGCTGTTCCGGACGGCTCGCCGTCATCATTCGCTTTTTGCGCTTCATTGTTTTCACCGATTACATAGGCAGAGCAGTTATGATTGGCATGAGCATATTGTTTCTTTATATCTGAGATAAAGGACTGAGCTTCTGATTCAGAGGAAGTGCGCTTAAAGTGTGAGATAAAGCGGGACTTTTGAATAGTTATCTCGTGGGATCCCTCTTCCTTTATAGTTAGATACGTAAATTGCATATAAACTCTCCTCTTTTTTTTCACAGTTTTACAAATAGGCGAAATCACTATGTAATAAAGGTCTGTTACGATTACACTGTTAAAACGACTAGATAAAGACTAATAAATTCGATTTATGGAAGGAAATTCAAAAGCATTTTGTTACTAAAGTGTTGTATGATTAGAATATCTAATAAAGTTGAGTGGCGCAAGAAACGTGGACGGGCATAACGACCTACTGATTTCTTTAAAGCGCTAAAGGTGTGTGAGACTTCTGATTGCAAATAAAACGATGCTAGATGACATTATTAATCATACTTTAGACTCGGTTGGTTCAAGCCGAGAAAAGATTTTTGATATTGGAGAAACTTCGAGGCAGGAGTATGAAACGCTGCAAAGTCAGCTAAAGGATGTTCGTATTAAGGTAGCTGATATTATTGAACGACATGATAAAACAGAAATGCACTCAAAATTTGCTAGAAATCGATTAGCTGAAGTTAGTCGTGCTTTTAACCGATATAGTAGTGAAGAAGTCCGAGCTGTTTATGAACAAGCTAATGAATATCAGGTTCAGCTAGCTGTTCTGCAGCAAGAAGAGATGCAGCTTAGAGAAAAGCGAGATGATATTGAAAGGAGACTAATAGGTCTAAATGAAACCATAGAGCATGCAGAACAATTGGCTGTACAGATGACCGTTGTTTATAACTTTCTCACAAGTGATTTAAAGCAAGTGGGTGAAGCTTTAAAGGACGCGAGAGAAAAGCAGGCATTTGGTTTGCAAATTATTGAAGCACAAGAAGAAGAACGCAGAAGACTTTCGAGAGAAATTCATGATGGGCCGGCACAAACGATGGCCAACGTTCTTCTTCGCTCAGAATTAGTTGAGCGGGTTTTTTTGGAAGATGGGATGGATGCAGCATTAGTCGAAATAAGGGATTTAAGAAAAATGGTCAGAGCTTCGCTTGCTGAAGTCCGAAGAATCATTTATGATCTGCGACCAATGGCGCTGGATGACCTTGGACTTGTCCCTACCCTATCAAAGTACTTGACTACGTTTGAAGAACGACATAACATCCCGGTTAGGTTTAGGCATTTCGGAAAAGAACATCGCCTGTCTCAGCAATTTGAAGTTGCCATGTTCCGATTAATCCAAGAAGCGGTTCAAAATGCTTTAAAGCATGCAGAACCAACTGAGATACAAGTTAAGATTGAAATAAAACCTAACATGGTCATAATGATTGTAAGAGATGATGGAAAAGGCTTTGATACATCTCAACAGGTTGAGGGTTCATTTGGTTTACTTGGTATGAAAGAACGAGTGAATATGCTAAAAGGTGAACTTAAAATTCACTCAAAATTGAATTCTGGCACAACCGTTTTTATCCATATTCCAATTAATTAGTATAACAACAAGAATCTGCACAAATTAAATGTAACAACAACTATTACTGGGTTCCAGAGAGGTGATACCAATGAACGAAACAGAACAAAAAAACATAAGGATTGTCATCATTGACGACCATCAGCTATTTAGAGAAGGGGTAAAACGAATACTTGCGTTGGAGAACAACTTTGAAGTAGTGGCCGACGGAGAAGATGGGGAAGATGCAGTCTCTTTAGTTAGACAGCATAGTCCTGATGTTATTTTAATGGATATTAATATGCCAAAATTAAATGGTGTAGAAGCTACAAGAGACTTAATCAAGGCATTCCCGCACGTTAAGGTTCTCATACTTTCTATACATGATGATGAGACATATGTTACACATGTCCTCAAGACAGGTGCATCAGGGTATCTATTAAAGGAAATGGATGCAGAAGCATTAATTGAAGCTGTAAAAGTAGTAGCTTCAGGCGGGGCGTATATTCATCCAAAGGTTACACATAACTTAATTAAAGAATATCGTCGCCTGGCTAAAGAGGATGAGGAACATGAAGAATCCATTGGCTTCAGAGAAGTAGAATATCGTAAACCGTTGCACATTCTTACGCGACGTGAGTGCGAGGTATTACAACTTATGACAGACGGCCAAAGTAACCGTGCAATAGGTGAAACCTTGTACATCAGTGAAAAAACAGTCAAAAACCACGTCAGTAATATCTTACAGAAAATGAACGTAAATGACCGGACACAAGCAGTAGTCGAAGCAATTAAAAAAGGTTATGTGGTTGTAAGATAAGTTAATTTAAAAAAGCTCTTTAGGAGAGCAGAATCCGAACATGGCGTATACGCTGATGTTCGGATTTTTTTGTAGAAATAGGTCATAGTGCAAAACCAAGAAAGAATCGGTGCATATCAAGAAGAGCCAGCACCCGACCAAGAGCCGGAGCACCATATAAAGAGCCGGAGCACGGTACCAAGAAAGAAGCCGTGCAAAGCAAGAGGAACGAGTACCATAGCAAGAACCGGAGCACGGTACCAAGAAAGAAGCCGTGCAAAGCAAGAGGAACGAGCACCATAGCAAGAGCCTGAGCACAGTACCAAGAAAGAAGCTCCGCATACCAAGAAGAACGAGCACCATACCAAGAGCCTGAGCACGGTACCAAGAAAGAAGCCGTGCAAAGCAAGAGGAACGAGCACCCCACCAAGAGCCTGAGCACGGTACCAAGAAAGAAGCCGTGCAAAGCAAGAGGAACGAGCTCCATACCAAGAGTCGGAGCACGATACCAAGAAAGAAGCTCCGCATAGCAAGAAGAGCCAGCACCATACCAAGAGCCAACCTACCTTACCAAGAAAGAAGCTCCGCATACCAAGAAGAACGAGCACCATACCAAGAGCCAACCCACAGTACCAAGAAAGAAGCTCGGCATAGCAAGAGGAACGAGCACCCCACCAAGAGCAAGAAACGTTCCAATGAAAGAAAGACAACTCTTGAAACTAACTTAGAATCAGGGTACATTAGGAAGAGATTAGGATTTGGAAAAGTGAGGAACCATATGAAAAAAACAGCGATTGTGACAGACAGCACGGCTTACTTATCAATGGAGCTTACTCAGGAAAAAGAAATTCATGTTATTCCCTTAAATGTTGTACTAGGGAATGAATCTTACCAAGAGCTAGTAGATCTAAAAACAGATGCTTTTTATCAGGAGATGGCTGAGAACGAAACATTGCCAACAACTTCCCAACCAGCGATTGGAGATTTTGTGCAGCTGTTTGAATCTCTTAGAGACAAGGGGTATCAAGAAATTGTTACCATTCATCTTTCTTCTCAAATTAGTGGCACCTATCAATCAGCTTTAAGTGCGGCTGAGATGGTGGATGGCATACATGTGATAGGCTTTGATTCAGAGATTAGTTGTGCTCCTCAAGGGTACTTTGTGTTAACTGCTGCAAAGCTTGCCGAAGAGGGACAAGGTGCAGAAGAAATTGTTCAGCACTTAACGGAGCTTAAACACCACGTGCGAGCTTACTTTATGGTGGATGATTTGAATCACCTACATCGTGGAGGGCGTTTAAGTGGAGCCCAGCGAATTGTTGGGAATATGCTGAAGATCAAGCCGATCCTTCATTTTATTGATGGCAAAATCGTTCCATTTGAAAAAGTACGAACTGAAAAGAAAGCTCTTTCTCGTATTTTTGATTTGTTAGAGCAGGATAGAGATAGCAAGCAGCTATCAGAAATTACGATTATTCATGCTAATCGAGTTGGAAAAGCTGAAGAAATCGCCTCTGTTTTAAGAGAACAGTATGCAGATGTGACTATATCTATTAGCTTCTTTGGGCCAGTCATCGGTACCCATTTAGGTGAAGGAAGTATTGGAGTAAGCTGGCATTAATAAGTAAAGGATGGAGATGCCCATGCCCTAAAGCTCGATTCTCGTCTGTTCCGTGGGAGCCTTTGCGCCGTTTTTTAAGCGGCCGTAGGCTTACACGGAAAGAGATTCCTTTTGACCAAGAAATTATACTTGAACACGAAAAACAAGGCTATATTCAAGTTGAACCAGGTCTTTCCGGGAAAGTCCCTTACCTCACCTGCAAACGCTGTAATAATCAAAACCCTTCATTATTTGCAAATCACCCATCACCCTTTTCAGATGCCCCTATTCATTACTGCCGCCATTGCCTCTCGTTAGGAAAAATCTCTACTACAACTGATCTATTAACATGGTTAGAACCGCCTTCTCCTATGCAGAAAATCCCATCTACTCCCCTGAAATGGGAAGGTACACTTTCTCCTGGTCAAAAAAAAGCATCAGATCAAGTTATTTCAGCTATTAAGGAGAGGAGTTCTATCTTGGTTTGGGCTGTGTGTGGTGCTGGCAAAACGGAAGTACTTTTTCGAGGAATTGAGTCAGCGTTATTGGATGCTAAGCGAGTATTGCTCGCTACTCCAAGAACGGATGTTGTGAAGGAGCTCGCCCCTCGTTTTAAGCAAGCATTCCCAGATGTAGAACAGGCTGCGCTATATGGTGGGCATACAAAGCAGGACACGACTGCTTCACTAATTCTTGCAACCACTCATCAGGTTTTACGTTTTTATCGTACATTTGATGTTGTAATTGTTGATGAAATTGATGCGTTCCCATTTTCTTTTGATCCAAGCCTTCAATACGGGGTGCATCAAGCAGCAGCCCCACATGCCTCCAGAGTGTACTTAAGTGCTACCCCATCCAAAACCTTACTACGTTCAAAAGGATTAGAGGTCGTTCGAATTCCCCGACGCTACCATGGATATGATTTACCAGTCCCCCGTTTGCAATGGTGTGGAAATTGGAGAAAGTCTTTACGTAAGCAAAGATTGCCTCAGGTTATTAAACAATGGGTTGTTATTCACGTAAATAAGCGGATTCCAGCTTTATTATTTGTACCCTCCATTAAAGTACTGCACGAGGTGTCAGCCATATTAACCTCTCTTAGCATTCCGCATGCAGCCGTTCATTCAGATGCTCCGGACCGACATACTCATATCCAATCCTTTAGAGATTCATCCATCCCCTTACTTGTAACCACTACCATCCTTGAAAGAGGTATTACCATCTCCAAAGTCGAAATAGGTGTACTTGGCGCGGAAGCTGATATTTTTACAGAAGCAGCCCTTGTACAGATCTCTGGTAGGGTAGGCAGAGACAAACAATTTCCTCAAGGAGACGCTGTGTTTTTTCATTATGGAAGAACAGATGCCATGATAGCAGCCAAAAATCACATCAAAAAAATGAACGAATTGGAGAGTGGAGAATGAAGTGTTTAAAGTGTATGCACACATTTTATCAACAACCAAGTTGGTCCGCTCTCTTTCACAAACAGCCACCTGCACTTTGTTATGCCTGTGAAGGAAATCTTGAATTTATAGGTGAACCAAACTGTCTTTTGTGTTCACGCTCACTTAACAAAATTAGCCATCGTCTTCAAAAAGACCAGATCTGTTTTGATTGTATAAGGTGGGATAAAAGAACCGAGTCAAAAGGATTACTTCAGGAGAATCGTTCATTGCTTGAATACAATGAATTTTTAAAGGACTGGTTTGTACAATTTAAGTTTAGAGGAGATGCAGCAGCGGCTACTTACTTTTCAACTAAGCTATACCAACTATATAAGCGGTACTATCGCTCCTACACTGTTGTAGCTATTCCTTTGAGTTTCGATAGCCTTAAAGAAAGGGAATTTAATCAAGTGGAATTAATGACTCAGTCTTGGACATGTAACCGAATGATCCTTCATCGATTAGCTAGTGAGAAGCAGAGTAAACGAACGAGAAGTGACCGGATTGCCCGTGTAAAAGATAGTCCTTTTTATGTAGAGAAAATCCCTGAAAAAGACCTACTAAAAAAAGTAGTGCTGATAGACGATATTTATACTACAGGCACAACCGTGCGCCAAGCCGCAAGAACTTTAAAAGAAGCGGGTGCAGAAGTCATTGCATCATTAACGGTAGCCAGGTAGCTGGAATAAGGGAGAGAAATGTATGAGTGAATTAGCGAATTGTTCTAAGTGTGGGTCTTTATATGTCCAATCCTTCCGATCAATTTGTTCATCCTGTTACAAAAAGCAAGAAGAGGACTTTAAGCTGGTATCAGGATATATGAGGCAAAAAGATCATAGGATGGCCACAATGCTTGATGTGTGTGCGCATACAGGAGTAGAAGAACGGACGATCCGCCAATTTATTCGAGAAGGACGCTTATTAGTCGCAGCCTTCCCAAACTTAGGCTATCCCTGTGAATCATGTGGAAACATGATACAATCAAAGCGACTTTGCGCGCAGTGTCAGAGGGAGCTTAATGCAGAGATTGCCTCCCTAACTGAACAGGAGTCAACGAAATCGTCAACAAATCCCAATCGAACGAAGCAAAGTCGGTTAAACCAGTTCCTATAAACTAGTCATTGAATTGAACCTGCCTGATATAAAGGAGAGGAATTTAAAAAATGAAAATTAATCCATATACATCGGTACAGCCGTCTACGTACCGAACCACAAACTCTACTCATCAAGAGGAGTCGAGGTCATCGAAGCAAAGTAAAGACAAGCTTGAAATCTCGACAGAAGCATTTGATATGCAAGGAATAAAGGATGTTGAGAAAGCGAGAGCAGCTAGAGTGGAAGAGATCAAAAGACAGGTGGAAGCAGGCGAGTACAAAGTCAATGCCCAAAAGACCGCTGAACATTTTTATGATTATTGGAAAAAATAAGAGAGGGAGAAGAATGAATGGAATTACACCAGCTTCTTTCAACTTTAACCGAGCTCGTGCAAGTGCATCGCACGCTAAATGAGCTAGCCGAACAAAAAAAGGAATGCTTGTTAAAGCAGGATATTTCTAATCTCGACACGATCGTACGTTTAGAGAATAAGGCAGTGCACCGTCTTCAGGTGTTAGAGGGGATACGAGCTAAGCAAGTTAGTCAGGTATTGGTGACAGAACAACTCTCTCAAAAAGACCAAACTATAAGCAAAGTGTTAGAGCTGCTTGATGAAGATGAGAAAGGGCCATTGCTTAATGTGTATCAGCAACTGTTACAAGAAGTTACTCTACTCAAACAAAAAAATGAGCAAAATCAGTTATTAATAGAAGATGCATTGCAGTATGTACATGTTTCCTTAGATGTATTGGTACCTTCTGTGGATGATTACAAATACACAGGAAATCAGAGTGAAACGGCAGCAGAATCTAATCGATCGATATTTGATTCAAAAGCATAGAGTGTCAAAAAGGTAAAAGGAGGAAGGCATGTCATCAACTTTTTTTGGTTTAGAAACAGCAAGAAGAGCTATTAATGCCCAGCGCTACGGATTACAGACGACAGGTCACAACATTTCAAATGCCAATACACCTGGTTATTCGAGACAGCGGGTGAACTTAAGTCCTACTACAGCATTTCCTAATCCAGGAATGAATCAACCAGCCATCCCAGGTCAAATTGGAACAGGGGTTGAGGGGTCATCTGTTCAACGGGTACGTGACCAGTTTTTAGATGTCCAATTTCGAAGCAGAGCAAGCGAATCGGGTTATTGGCATGCCTCCTATAAAGGGCTTGAACGCATGGAGGATATCTTTAATGAAACGTTCAAATCCCCTGAGGAAGAAGCGCGTTCAAGCAATATTTCCAAACAGCTTAATCAGTTTTGGAATGCGTGGAGTGATCTTGCCTCAGGTAAAGAAAGTAAAAGTGTCCTCAGAGAAGAAGCGAACATTATTGCGGAGAGCTTCACAAGTACGGCTAGAGATTTAGTTGAAACAAGAGGGCAGCTAAAGGAAGAAATTGAGGCTACCGAACGAGAAATTAACGGATTATTAAAATCCATCAATGATATTAACCAACAAATCCGTAGTGTGGAGCCACACGGATTTGTTCCAAATGATTTGTATGATAAACAGGACATATTAATAGATCAGCTTTCAAATTTAGTCAATATTTCGGTGGAACGATCAGCAAGTGGAGGCAAGCCTAGTAAGGTTGCTGAGGGAGCGGCTACGATTACGATGATTGGAGCCAATGGAACTAGAATTGATCCACCACTTGTTACCTTTAATAATCCTGAAGCTGTAGCGAAGCTAAGTATAAATTATAGTGACTCATCTTACGGAGCCGTGTCAGAGCTGGTCATCGAGAATGATACTCAGAACACACCTCTGGGTTTTCAAGACTTTGCCAAAGGAGAGATGAAAGGATTAATTGAGGCCTTTGGTTATCTTGAAAACAGTGAGGACGATGAATCTGCCACTGGTAGCTATGTCTGGGCTTTAGAAAAGCTTCAGGAGGTTGCTGGTGCGTTTGCACGCGAGGTGAACGCTGTACATGGCATTGGTTACACTGATCCAGATCGTAATGGGGAAATGAACCTTGGGGGAGAGTTTTTTACTTTTTCTAGTGAAGGAATTCCTTTCACACTAAAATTAAACGAGTCAATAGCTGCAAATACCGATAATATTGCCTCTTTGGGTGTGAATCTGGATGCATTAAAAGATAAATCTCAATACTTAGAATATCTAAAGGCAGAGCCTGTTGATTATGCGGCAATTAGAGAGTATCTTGCGAACGAAGATCATTTTAAACCAGGAGCGCTACAAGCCCTGACCGGTAATCATACCAACGCACAACTAATATCAGAAATACGTGATGTTAAGGTTGCGTTTGGTGAAAATACAAAACAAATCGGAAGCTTCTATCGTGACTTTATTGGTGAATTAGGGGCGAAAGGAAAACAAGCTTCTCAGAACTATGTCAATTCGGATTTATTATTATTCTCTATTGATAATAGAAGGCAAGAAGTAAGTAACGTATCAATGGATGAAGAGCTAACGATGATGATTCAATACCAGCACGCCTATAATGCAGCAGCGAGAAGTATAACAGTGGCTGATGAACTGTTAGACCGTATTATTAATGGAATGGGTGTAGTAGGTCGATAGACAGGAGGAATATAAATGAGAGTAACACAGCAAATGCTTTCAGCTAACACGATGAGATATGTGAATCTTGGCTATCAGCGTCTTGGTGGTTTGCAGGACCAGCTTACTACGGGTAAGCGGATTACACGCGTTTCTCAAGATCCCGTTATTGCCATGAAAGGCCTGCAACACCGTCAAGCTTTATCCGATGCAAGTCAATTTAAGCGCAACATTAATGAAGCTCAGAACTGGTTAGATCATTCGGAAGGAATTCTAGATCAGACAGGTCAGAATCTTAAACGAATTTCAGAACTGATTGTTCAAGCATCAAATGATACGTATGATGCAGACCAAAGAAAAAGTGTTGCAAAGGAAATAGCTCAGCTATCAGAGTATTTGCAGGACTTATCAAATTCAAAGGTCGACAATCGCTACTTATTTAATGGGGCTAATACAGACAATCCACCGTTTAAAAATGGTGCAGTCGTTGAACCGGGAATTGCTCCCATATTAGAGACTGGGGCTGATTTATCTGATTATACGATTGTGTATAACGGGGAAAGTTTTCGTTACATGCCGGATGAAGCGGGCATGGTCTTTCAGCATGTAAGTCAGGTAGATCAAGAGAATCTGCCTATAGACCAACGAATTGTTCTGAGATTTGATTCTGCAGATGAAAATGTTTCGGTGACCTATACGAATCCTATAACTGGCTCTGTAGATTTAGAGGTAGATCCTAATGAACTCTCTACTGTGGAAAATACCGCGATCTCTACAAATACACAGGATGTATATATTGAGGTAAACAAAGGGGTTAAGATTCCCGTTAACGTAAAAGGAAGCCACGTTTTTTCTGCCTCTCTCTTTGGCGATCTTGCTCGTCTAGAAAAAGCGTTAAGTGACCCTGAAATAACAGGGGAGGAGCTTTCCGAATTTATTACCATTGTTGATAAGCATCATACAAATGTAGTGGCTGAACAATCAGAGGTAGGGGTTCGCCTCAATCGAATTGAAATGATGGTTTCCAGATTGGATGACCAACATGCAAGCCTGCAAAAGATGATGACTGAGAACGAGGATGTAGATATCGAAGAAACCATTATGAACCTAGTTTTAGCTGAGAATGTTCATAGAGTGGCTCTTTCGGTCGGGGCACGTATTATGCAGCCATCGTTACTTGATTTTCTAAGGTAATCGCTTATGTTAACAAGTAGGCTTTTTGTTCAAACAACTCCTGCAGTATTAAAGACTGAAACGTCTAGGCCGCCAATGTCGATAAACCAAGAATTTGTTAACATGACAATAACCAAAACGGGTTCTGATTTTCTTAGTATAAGCTCTGAAGCTGCGAAGCTTTTTATAGACCAATCAAGGGCATTTGAAGAAGCGAACCTAAAGAAGATTACTCAACTTACGAAGGAATGGGCCCAACAAGGTAAAGCTGCAGCAATGAACTATGCGGCTGATAAGGCACATGAGGGGAATCAACTTGCAAGGATTGAACGCGGGATTACTGTAGCTAGTCTTACGAAGCAGAAGCTCGCACCTGAAGTCCCAGCTAGTACAATCCAATACATGCCCCATTCAGTAGATCGTGTTCGAATTCACGTTGAGCGAGGAGATCTCCAAGTGATAGCCCCTGATTCGAAGCTTCATATAGAGATGAATGCAAATTCGTTAGACCTGCGAATACCTAAATGGGAGGTAAAAACGCAGGTGGTTCAGAAGCCTGCCATCTCCTTTACCTTTGAGAAACATGTATAAGAAAAAGCAGCCGCAAGAGGTACGGCTGCTTTTCTTCTTTTCAAACCAAAATAGAGATCATACTGAACTTTGTGAAAGAACATGTTGTATCTCTTAGCCCTTGAGATGAGATAGATAAAACATTGAAACCGTCTGAATAATAGAATCTGCTTGGAGCTGTAAGTTATCAAACATATAAGTGTGGCTCTTATTACCTACTATTCTCTCAGATGTAATAGTCCATTTTGGTGGCGTGGAACAGAAGCTATTGATTTCCGGGGAGAACAAAGGATAGATACTGTATACACATATCTGACTATTAGAGGCGTTTGAATTAAAGGCACGAATAGTTATGCAGTGGGTGGGGTCATAGATGAGTAATCCACAAATATTGGGGAGTTGTGAGTAGACTCTGTCTAATGAGGATAGCTCGGAAGACAGATAAGCAATAAAGTGTGGACTGTTATACAAGGTTTTGGTGACATGAATGAGAACCTTTAAGCGATCTGCTTGTTGCTCACACTGTACCAATAGATGATGGGCTGCATAAGACTCTGGCCTTTCGCCAGTCAACATTGGCGCATACTTATATGGACTGACTAAACTTGAAGTACAGCAATCATGTAGGATCGAGACGGTTTCATTCATTTTTTGGTTTGAAGTTGGAGAAATTAACACGAGGATACTCCTTTGGTAACGTAGTTTTTGCAGGGCTATAGTAACAGTTTCTACACAATCCCACAAAACCCTTCAACTTTTTTAAGGAAAATACATTTTTTGTTTTAAGTTTTATCTATTTACAATTTATATAAAATAACAGACTATTTCTTGATTTAAAAGACTAACCGTCCCTATACTTAAGTTACTATGAAAAAAAGGATGAGAGAGATGCACATTCAAACTAAATATTTTGGGGAAATGATGATAAAGGATAATGAAGTCATAACGTTACCTTCTGGCTTGCCAGCATTTGAAGAACAAAAGAGTTATGTGCTGCTTCCATTTGAAGAGGGGACTCCTTTTTTTGTCCTTCAATCAACAGAATCTGCAGAAGTTGCTTTTTTAGCAGTATCTCCTTTTCAATATGTTCCACAGTACCAGTTTCAATTGCCTGACTCGATGATAGAGCAGTTAGACATAGCTAAAGAAGAAGACGTTGCTGTCTATGTATTATTGACTGTTCAGGAACCATTCCACCTAACAACAGCTAATCTACAAGCCCCTATTGTCATTAATACAGAAAACAAACGGGGTAAACAGTTTTTCACCAATGATTCAATCTACCATACCAAACACCGTATTTTTCAAGAGGTGACAGAGGGAGGAAGTAAATAAAATGCTCGTATTAAGCCGTAAAAAAAATGAGCAAATTCAAATTGGTGAAGACATTGCCATTTCTATTTTGTCCATTGAAGGAGATCAAGTAAAGGTTGGGATTGAAGCTCCTCGACATATAGATATTCACCGGAAAGAAGTATATCTATCTATACAGGAAGAAAATAGAGAAGCAGCAAAAGGAATATTTATCGAGGGATTAAAGAACTTCCTGCCAAAACAATAGCTAAATCCTTACTCCGCCTTCATTTTTTGTGGATACTGGTCGATATCAGAAGTAATTAAGCTTCCAGGAACTTATGAAAATGAAGAGAAGGAGAAATGTATGGAGATAAAATCAACAATGTTGGATACGGTTAGCAGGAGTGTACATCCACAAACGAATACACAAACAAACCAGCAACAGACAAGTCAAGAACCTAAGAAGTCAGATGGACGTGAAGTCAGTCTTGATACGCTAGAACATAAAATTGAGAGTATGAATGATCTTTTAAGTACCACTCCTACATCTATTAAGTTTAATCTTCATAAAGATCTGGACCGTATTTATGTTCAGGTGGTGGATCTTCAAACAAAAGAGGTTGTTAAGGAGATTCCACCAGAAGAATTTTTAGATATGGTCGCTTCCATGCTAAAAAATGCAGGGTTAATTGTAGATGAACGGATTTAAAAAAGAAGGAGCTTGATTTCGCTCCTTTTTTTGTTGTTAACACACGGAGATGTTTTGTCGATATAAAAGGAAAGACTATTATTTGAGGTGAGGGAATAAATGATGCGTTTATCAGGGATGGCCACGGGAATGGACATCGACCAAATTGTTAAGGATTTAATGAGAGCTGAGCGTATGCCGTTAGATAAGGTCATACGGACTCAGACGAAACTTGAATGGAAAATGGAAGATTACCGTGAGATCAACCTGAAGCTACGTGCATTTAGCGACTCCATTTTTGATAATTTAATGAGAAGCTCGGTCATGAAAAAACGCAAGGTGGAAAGCTCTAATTCGAATTTAGTAACAGCTACGGCAAGCTCGAATATAGGGAATACATCGTTTTCGATTTCGAAAGTGACAAAATTAGCTACAGCTGCGACGAATGCGAGTGAGGGATCGGTTTTTGGTGAGTCTGAAAAACTGGCTTCGACATCCTCTTTAAAGGATTTAAATGATTCGTTTGAAAACAAGATAACTTGGAAAAATGGTGCGATTAAAACAGAGAGATTAACACTCGAATCGGGTTCTAGAGAAACCCAATTAAAAGCCAATCCTCTTGCTGAGGGAGATACGTTTGATGTCGTCGTGAAGGTCAACGGAAAAACATTAGAGGTAGTAACGGGAGATGAAATAGACCTAGCGAAAGGACAGGTACACGTAGCTGCAGATGGAACCTTAACCTTTGCTGAAGAAGTTACCGCTAAAACAACGGTTGATGTAACATATGCAGCTGAGAGTGCTGAAAAGTCTTTTACATACAAGGAGCCTGCAGAAGGACAGAAGCCACAGCGTGTGTTTAACATTGGTGTTAGGAATGTGCACGAAGTAGAAGTTAGGGGTGCTGAGGGCAGGGTTTATACTAACTATACTTTAAATGCAGAGACCGGACAGATTACCTTTGCTGAGGGTGAAGAACCTGAAGAAAATATCACCATTGAATATAAGCAACGCTATACAGCGGCTGGTGTTGATACGGTCGATGCAAATGGTGAGACGGTCAGAGGGCGTTTCCTATTTACAGATTCACAGTCACTCGATTCTGTTATAAAAAGCTTCAATGACTCTAATGTCGGTGTTAACATGTTCTTCGACGATCATAGTGGTAAAATCTCTGTTACAAGAAAAGAGACAGGAGTTTATAACACTGAAGGAAAAGAAATGACATTTGTTGGTTCTTTTATGACAGAGACTTTGAAACTGGATGGTAATGAAACAAAGGGAACCAACGCATCCTTCACAGTTAACGGACTAGAAACAGAGCGCCGCACAAATTCATTCACCATTAGTGGCATGACTGTCACGTTAAAAGATACCTTCGACCAAGAAGTTGTTTTAAATGCCTCCACCGATGTTGATTCCGTGGTAGATACAATAAAAGATTTTGTGGAAAAATATAATGCGTTGCTCGATCATGTAAATGGAAAGCTGACAGAGTCGCGTAGTCGTGACTTTGAACCGCTCACACAGGAAGAACGAGATGGCTTATCTGAAAAAGAAGCTGAGCGCTGGGATGAGAAGGCAAGAGCCGGTCATTTGCGAAATGATCCTCTTTTACGAGGTAGCTTTGATCAAATGCGTTCAGGGTTGTACTCACCCGTAACACTCGGCACAAACAGTGAATTTACTCAGCTAGCTACAATAGGCATTACGACTTCTAGTGATTATATGTCTAGAGGGAAATTGGAGATTAATGAAGACAAGCTCCGAGCTGCCATTGAAGCAGATCCAGATGGGGTATTTGATCTTTTTAACGCAGATGGGGAAACAACAGCAGAAAAAGGGTTAGCGAGACGATTACGAAGCTCTATTTCTACAACCGTTGATTCAATATCCAAAAGAGCCGGTGGCGCAGGCTACGCTCAGAATCATCAATTCACAATTGGGCGCGAGCTAAATGACATAGAAAAACGTATTCAGAACTTTGAGATGAGATTAGAACAAAAAGAAAAAAGATATTGGGCTCAATTTAATGCTATGGAAGCCGCTGTACAGCGAGCGAATAACCAAGGCGATATGCTTATGGCTCAGCTCTTTGGCAATGGCTAATAGGGAAAGGATGGAATAATAAATGACCGTATCAACTATGCAGTCTGCGTATAAGCAAAATGCATTAAATACAGCTTCACCAGGGGAATTAACCCTTATGCTTTATAATGGATGTCTAAAATTTATTCATCAAGCAGAAGCCGCGATTCAAAACGAGGATGTAGAGAAGCGGAATGTGTATTTAACAAAAGCACAGAATATTATTAGAGAGTTAATGGTTACATTAAAACTCGATACGGACTTGGCAAAGGATATGTCTAGAATGTACGAGTTCATCCTTTCAAAGCTAATTGATGCCAATATTAAAAATGATCAACAGGCATTAAAAGATGCAGAAGGTCTAGTCGTAGAATTTCGCGATACATGGAAACAAGCTATTCAATTGGATCGTCAAAACCGACATGGATCAGGCGGAAAAGCCTAATGACCATCTTAACTCAGCTTCTTAGCCAAACTGCTGAGCTACAAAAGCATGTGGAACAAGGTCTGCCAGCTGATGATGATGAAAGAATGGAATTTATTAATCAACTGGATGCCTGGTTAGTGCAAAGGGGTCAGTTGATTGAACAGCTAACAGATCATACGACTGACCCTTCTGAATTTGAGATTCGGGACGAACTAGTTAAGAGGAACGCTGTGTTTCAAGAAAATCTTCACCAGTTGCAAAATCAGATTAGAAGAGATCTGAAACAAATTCAAATTAAAAAAGAAACTGGCCGTAAGTATGAGCAACCATACGAAGGTATGACGGATGGAGCCTTTTTTGATAAACGTGGAGTATAAAAAGGATACGGCATAATAAGTGATGATGCTGATTCTGCTTGCCAACTTATTCTTGTTAAACGAGAATGTTGGCAAGCTTTTTTTATGATTGTTGTAGCGAGCAAGAAAGTTGAGCGGTTAACCAAGAGCTGAGCTGAAGTCCTTATTATTGTGTAAAAAGTCATTTAAGAATGAGCTGAATGGCTCCGCTACAGGGGAACCCTACGCTTTCCGCGGGAACGGCCTCAGCCCTCGAAGCGGAAAACCACCACTTCGATGTCTTCAGACACGTTCTGTTCCGCAGGAGTCTACGGGTTCCCCTTCCGCTAACGTTCTGACTTAAACAATTGAAGAACGTTTGCAGTCTTATAAAGATTGCTTCTCAGTGACCTCGATAAAAAGGTTCATTGAGATAAGATGGCAGAGCCAGATTAGCTCAGGTACTCCCGCGGAGAGCGTGCTCCCTATATTTAGCGATCAAAGAACGAATCCTGAGCCGCCCTCTATCCATAGAAACCTTATATTCTTTTACACATAAACTTGGACACAGTCAGAGCTGAGATACTTTACTCAGAAGAGTGGGATGGTTAACAAGAGCTTTAGGTGTATTACCAAGAAGGAACAAGCGATAGCAAGAAAAATATCTGTATTACAAAGAAGAATGAACTAGTAACCAAGAGGCAGAGTGTCTTACTAAGAAAGATGAGGCCATAATAAAGAAAGATATGTTCATTACCAAGAAGTCGGCCACCTAGTCACTACACTAGCACCACAACATGCACACAAAAAAAGAAACGGGACACCCTGTGCCCGTTTCTCACATTATTATTGATCGTCTTCTTCCATTTCAAATTCGCCTTCAATTGCACCCATCTCTTCTTCAGAAATTTCTTCAGCGTTTTCTAGAATGTCATCAGGGACAACGATTTCTTCAAGCTCATTAAAACCAGAAAATAGGCTATCAGATACTTGACTAATGGTAATGGTTTCACCTTCTGCTTCCATAGTCATTTCTAGCTCCATATGCATTTCCTCTTGGTAGTACGTCTCTTTATTTATATATAGAACGTAATCCAGTTTACTAATCTCTGTTCCTTCAAAAATCTGGTCCATATCATCTTGCATAGAAGGGTCTGATTCGGCATTAGCTAATTCTCTAGCCAACTCCATCAATTCATCCCCAGATCCGTTAATAGTTAATGCGTAGCGATCGCCCTCATCTTCAACAGTGATTTCTTCTGCAAAATCCATCAGAACGTCTAACTGATCCTCTGGTGACATTTCTAAGTCTTCAAGATCATCCATTCCTAATACGTCTCCAGACATCATCATCCATTGATCATCAATAGGGTCTTGCATGTAAATGACGCCATCTACATAGTATTGCTCCATTTCAAATGTTTCACCAGAAGAAGGATCTGATGAAACAATTAATTGATAAAAAGATAACGGATCCTGTACGCCATCCATTGTAACAGAGGAGGTCGTTAGCATTGGCTCTTCGCCATCCATCTCTATAGTCTGCTCTGTGTTCATTTCCATACTGAAGCTGTTCACATCTTCCATTGCCGCAATAGACTGCTCCAGAATCGTGTGAGCATCATTTTCATTACTCACTTCTTCTCCCGTTTCTTCCGAGTCTCCCGTGTCTACCTCTGTAGATTCTTCTGGACTAGATGATTCAGTTGTTTCTGTATCATTTGCCTCTTCAGTCGAAGCATCTTCATTCCCGCATGCAACAAGTGCCACTGTACAAACTAACCCGACTGTTAACCATTTTACTTTCTTCAAGCAAAATCACTCCCCGTTGTAAAATACAAAAAAATATACACACCAGTTGTCACTGATTCCCTAATCTTTAGAAAATGAAACCATTTTGTAACATGGAATATAATATTAATCAGACCCATTATAAACCAATTAATATTTTCAACCTTAAAATCTAACAATCTTTGAAAATCTTTCGACAATTTTTGATAAATATAAACACACTCTAAAGAAATCAAAAAACCTACGTAAACCCTTGATTTAAAAGAAAGCGTTAACAAATAAGGTGATATGAATCGTCAGAAATCATCAAACTTTGACGAGCACACGTAAAGTGAAGCGTTTGACATTAATATACTGCACTGATATATTTAAAACGTGGAAAGACCACATGAATTAAGTTACGAAGGGAATGTGAAGCATGCAAGGAAAAGTAAAATGGTTCAACGCAGAAAAAGGTTTTGGTTTCATCGAACGTGAAGATGGGGATGACGTATTCGTACACTTCTCAGCAATCAACTCAGAAGGTTTCAAATCTCTTGACGAAGGTCAAGAAGTTGAGTTCGAAATCGTTGAAGGTGCTCGTGGACCTCAAGCTTCAAACGTCGAAAAGCTTTAATTCACATTCCTGGGTTTAGGAAATGAATAATGGCTAAATAATTAAAAACCTGCTCTCGAGCAGGTTTTTTTATTTTGTAAAAATATAAAGATAAAAATAGGTTTATAAGAGCAATTGTTAAGGGAATATGTTAATCTATACATATAAAGGAGGCGTTCTTAATGAATTATAATATTCGTGGTGAGAACATCGAAGTAACTCCAGCTCTTCGTGACTACGTTGAAAAAAAGGTAGGCAAGCTTGAGCGTTATTTTGACACAACTCCGGTTGCGGATGTCAATGTCAAGCTATCAGTGATTAACAGCCAACAAGGTGTTGAGGTTACCATTCCAATGCCACAGCTCTTATTGCGTGGAGAGGAAACCCACTCCGATATGTACGCAGCTATTGACAGAGTCATTGAAAAGCTCGAACGGCAAATTCGTAAACACAAAACAAAAGTAAATCGTAAATTCAGACAAGAAGGCAGTCTGAAATATATGTTTAAAAATGAACTTGAGCCACTTGAAGGTTCTGAGGAAGTTGAACCTGAGGATGATGATCTAGAAGTGGTTCGGACAAAGCGTTTTAATTTAAAACCAATGGATGCCGAAGAGGCTATTCTTCAAATGGACATGCTAGGTCATAATTTCTTTGTTTTTTCCAACGCAGAAGGCGGAGACACAAATGTAGTTTATCGTCGTAAAGATGGAAAATACGGTTTGATTGAGCCAGAGGCCTAATAATAGTCGAGAGAAAAGAGTGCGGATGATCCCGTGCTCTTTTTTCTCTTGACAATCGATGTCGAAGTGCTGCTTCATCTTGTAAGGCTCCGTTTAAACTGATAAAATGGGCATTAAGTAGTGTGTAGGTGCCTATTACATTTAGTAGGGCAAAGGAAGAGAGGACGAGTTCCATGATAGGTTTATTAAAGAAAGTTATTGGCGATCCAAGTCAAAAGCAACTGAAAAAAAATGAGCGTTTGGTTGAGAAAGTCGAAGCTCTTGCAGATGATATGAAAAAGCTATCTGATAGCGAATTACAAAATAAAACGTACGAATTTAAAAAGCGTTTAGAAGACGGTGAAACATTAGACGACATTTTGGTTGAAGCCTACGCTGTTTCTCGAGAAGCTGCTGGACGTGTAATTAACGAATTTCCATATCGTGTACAGGTTCACGGTGCCATCGCTCTTCATCAAGGAAATATTGCCGAGATGAAAACCGGTGAAGGTAAAACCCTAGTCGGTACGATGGCTGTATATCTAAATGCACTTGCCGGAAAGGGAGTTCATATTGTCACGGTTAATAATTATTTAGCTCGTCGTGATATGGAAAAGTATGGAGAAATCTTTAAGTTTTTAGGGCTTGAAGTTGGATTAAATGAGACAGGTCTCTCCAAAGAAGAGAAGCAAGAAGCGTATTCAGCGGATGTTACGTATAGTACAAATAACGAGTTAGGTTTTGATTACCTGCGTGATAATATGGTGCTTTTTAAAGAACAAATGGTTCAGCGCCCGCTGTACTTTGCTCTTGTCGATGAAGTGGATTCCATCTTGGTAGATGAGGCTAGAACACCACTCATTATTTCTGGCTCTGTGGAACGTACTACTCAGCTATACGTGCAGGCGAACTCATTTATTCGTATGCTGAAAGCAGAAACAGATTATACGTTTGATGAAAAAGCGAAGACGGTTCAGTTAACGGAAGAGGGTGTCAATAAAGCAGAACGAGCCTTCCGTATTGAGAACCTTTATGATCAAAAGCACGTTCAGCTTAATCATCATTTAAATCAATCTTTAAAGGCACATGTGGTAATGCAACGCGACTCTGATTATGTGATTGAAGATGGTGAAGTGGTCATTGTCGACCAGTTCACGGGGCGTTTAATGAAAGGGCGTCGTTACAGCGATGGTTTGCACCAAGCGATCGAAGCGAAGGAAGGCATGCAGATCCAAAAGGAAAGCATGACACTTGCATCCATTACCTTTCAGAACTATTTCAGAATGTACCAAAAGCTAGCTGGTATGACAGGTACAGCTAAAACAGAAGAAGAAGAGTTTAGAAATATTTACGGTATGGATGTTATGGTGATCCCGACAAATCGTCCGATTGCTCGTGATGATAAAGCAGATCTTATTTATAAAACCATGGAATCAAAGTTCCGTGCGGTTGTGTTACAGATAGAAGAGCTTCATAAATCAGGGCAGCCTGTGTTAGTAGGTACAGTTAGTGTGGAAACATCCGAACTTGTATCAAAGTACTTAAAACAGCGCCGAATTCAGCACCATGTTCTTAATGCGAAAAACCATGAGCGTGAGGCTGAGATTATTGAAAATGCTGGTCAAAAAGGTGCGGTTACAATTGCGACTAACATGGCAGGTCGTGGTACAGACATTAAGCTAGGACAAGGTGTCTTGGAGCTTGGTGGATTACATGTATTAGGTACGGAACGACATGAAAGTAGACGTATTGATAATCAACTGCGTGGACGTGCTGGACGTCAAGGGGATGCAGGTTCTTCACAATTCTATTTATCAATGGAAGATGAGTTAATGCGCCGCTTTGGTTCGGATAATATGAGAACGATGATGGAACGCTTAGGAATGGAAGAAGACCAGCCAATTGAAAGTAAAATTGTTTCTAAAGCTGTAGAAACCGCGCAAAAACGAGTAGAAGGAAATAACTTTGATGCTCGTAAGCAGATTCTTCAATATGATGATGTCATGCGAGAGCAACGTGAGATTATTTATAAGCAGCGTATGGAGCTCTTGGAATCTGATAACTTAAGTAAAATCGTTGAAGATATGATGACATCTGTGATTGAACGAATTGTCACACTTCATACACCTGAAAGTGAAGTACAAGAGGATTGGGATCTTTCAGCCATTGCTAATTATATGAATACGCAGCTCCTAACCGAGGGTGAGCTTACTGAAAGTGAAATAAAGGGTAAGGATACACCAGAAGTAATTGAGATTGTGACGGAAAAAGTTCTTCAGGCGTATAAGGCTAAAGAAGAGCAGTTCACGCCAGAGCATATGAGAGAATTTGAAAAGGTTATTCTTCTTCGTACGGTTGATCGTAAGTGGATGAATCATATTGACCAAATGGATCAACTACGCCAAGGAATCCATTTACGCGCGTATGGTCAAAATGATCCACTCAGAGAATACCGTTTTGAAGGCTTTGAAATGTTTGAAGCGATGATTGCTGATATTGAAGAAGAAGTTTCTATGTACATTATGAAAGCACAAGTGCAACAAAATCTTGAGCGCCAGAAGGTGGCTGAAGGAAAAGCTGTACAACAGAGTGTGGATGGAGAAGGTAAAAAGCCTAAAAGAAAACCAATTCAAAAGGGCGAGGTCATTGGAAGAAATGATCCGTGTATTTGTGGTAGTGGAAAAAAATATAAAAATTGCTGCGGCCAAAATCAATAAGATTCAGGTACGGTAATTGCGGGGGTCAAAAAGCAATGGACATGACGGAAATCAAGCAAGAGTTGGCTTTAATTGAGAAGCGTATTGTAGACTTTAGGGGGTCACTTTGACTTAGATGAAAAGCAAGAGCGAATTGCTGAACTTGAAGAGAAAATGACAGATCCTGAATTTTGGAATGATCAAGATGCTGCTCAATCGGTTATTAATGAATCAAATGGATTAAAGGAACAGGTAGATAAATTCCTTGCAATGGAAACTACGTATGAGGATCTTGAGGTTTCCTATGAATTAGTAAAAGAAGAAGGCGACAAAGAGCTTGAAGTGGAGCTTGCGTCAGGTGTAACTCAGCTCATCAAAGATATTGACCAATTCGAGCTTCATCTTTTATTAAGTGAGCCTTATGACCGGAATAATGCCATCCTTGAACTACACCCGGGCGCAGGCGGAACAGAGTCACAGGACTGGGCCTCCATGCTATTACGGATGTACACAAGATGGGCGGAGAAAAAAGGCTTTAAAGTAGAAACAATGAACTATTTGCCTGGTGATGAAGCTGGGGTGAAAAGTGTCACTCTTTTAATCAAGGGCCATAATGCGTACGGGTATTTAAAAGCTGAAAAGGGAGTTCATCGTCTTGTGCGAATTTCTCCTTTTGACTCTTCAGGACGCAGACATACCTCCTTTGTTTCTTGTGAAATCATGCCTGAATTAGATGAGAATGTAGAGATTGAGATTAACACAGAGGATTTAAAGGTAGACACGTATAGGGCAAGCGGGGCAGGAGGTCAGCATATCAATACAACGGATTCAGCTGTTCGAATTACCCACTTACCCACAAACACGGTGGTTACCTGCCAAAATGAACGTTCTCAGATTAAAAACCGTGAACAAGCCATGAAGATGATGAAAGCCAAGCTATATCAGCTTAAGATTGAAGAACAGCAGCAGGAACTTGCTGAAATTAGAGGAGAACAGAAAGACATTGGCTGGGGAAGCCAAATTCGTTCGTATGTTTTCCATCCGTACAGTATGGTTAAGGATCATCGCACAAACCATGAGATAGGTAACACTAGCTCGGTTATGGACGGCGACATTGATCCATTTATTGATGCATACCTTCGTTCAAGCTTAGCTCTATAAAATGTTGAGTCTGTCGACAAAGTATAAGTGTCGACAGGCTTTTTTTAATGGAGTCCTTCTATATATAGAGCTTCTGCACTTTCTCCCTCTAGGTATTCCATCTGCTTAGGGAGAGGATCATGTTATTTGAGGGGGTATAGCTTTGGTATGATCGCAGTTTTAAAAGTCTGATTAGCTATCACTTGCACTAGTTACGGTGTATGACCTTATGAAGGAGGCTTCGGCGCCGCTCCCTGGATAGGGGCACGCTTTCCTAGGGCGGGCGTTGAACTAAACTGGCTGGCGCCAGTTCATTTCAACTCTGCCCGTAAATCCCTTAGGAGTCGGCCCCTATCCCGTCCGCTGAGGGGGGAGGGTTAAGTTTATGTGGAATTTAGCTTTGGTATGATTGCGGTTTTCAAAGCTTATGCTAACAAGTTACTATTAGTTATGGAGTATGGTCTTATGATTAGGACTTCGGCGTCGCTCCCTGGATAGAGCACGTAACCGCGGGCGGGCGGTGAACTGACGTATTCAGCGTCTACATGTATTAACCTGAAACTTAACCTGAAGTGAGTAACACTTAATTAGAGTAGCCAGAATCCTAGAATCCTGCTCCTACGGGCAAGCACGAGTCTGGTCAAGTCCTTATTATTGTAAAAATAATCATCTCAATGCTTATCTAAAATAAGCGAACAAAATAGGAGGGCCGACATCTACGGGATAAAAAGGAGCGCACTGAAAAAGAAGCTTTTTAAGACTGTAAACCTTCATCAATTGGTTAAGTCAGAACATAGCGGAAGGAGAACCCGAAGACTCCTGCGGAACAGAACGCGTCTGAAGACATTGAAGTGGCGCCCTTCCACTTCAAGGGCTGAGGCCGTTCCCGCGGAAAGCGTAGGGTTCTCCTGTAGCGGCGCCATTCAGCTCATTTTCACATGACTTTTCAGTGACCACGATGTAGAGGTTCATTGAGATAAATCGACGGAGTCGGGTTAGCTCATTACCTTCCCGCGGTAAGTGTCCCCCCTATTTTGGGAGCGACGGACGAAGAACGAATCATGAGCAGACCTCTATTCATAAAACCTTAGATTCATTTACGCATAAATGGGTAGCCGTTCACTATGGAATAACAGTGACAGGCTGAAATTGAAGAGGTTGTCACTCTTACTTCTGTCTGATTTTCGGAGTGTTTGGTGAAACTAGTAATACACTACCATGCTAACGCGTCACCAAAGGCGCGTTTACAGCTCTAGTAGGCAATGCTATACTACTTTCGGACTTTTAATAATTATGTGATACATATAGAAGGAGCAGCAACATGAATTCGGTACAACGAAAGCTTATAGATTACCTATATATTTTAACGGGCTCTGCTATTGTAGCGATAGCGTTTAATTTGTTTTTGCTACCTAATCAAATTGCACCAGGTGGAGTTAGTGGTATTAGTACCATTCTAACGAGTCTCACAGGTATAGAGCCGGCATATATTCAATGGGCGTTTAACATTCCATTATTTCTAGCTGGGCTTATTTTGCTGGGCGGACTTAATTATGGTACAAAGACCCTTGCCGGAACACTTTTTTTGCCATTGGTAGTTTTTTTAACGCGAGATTGGGATGTAGGATTTACAGACCCTCTTTTAGGAGCACTGTTCGGTGGTATTGGAGTAGGAGCTGGATTAGGACTTGCCTTTAAAGCAAGAGCTAGCACTGGAGGAACAGATCTTGCTGCACAGATCTTACAGAAATATACAGGGCTCACTGCCGGTTTTTGTGTTGCATTAATAGATGGGCTTGTTGTCATTTCATCAGCTGTTGTGTTTGGGATGGAGCTGGCTCTATATGCGTTAATTTCCCTCTTTGTCACAGGGAAAACGATTGATATCGTGCAAATGGGCTTTGGCTACGCAAAAATAGCATACATCATCTCAAAAAAAGAAGAAGTTGTGAAAGAATATATTATCCGAGATATTGATCGTGGTGTTACAAAATTAAGTGGATATGGCGGCTATACTAATGAAGAAAGACCCGTGCTTATGTGCGTAGTCAATCAAACTGAAGTAACAAAGCTAAAAGAAGTCGTTCGCCTTGCGGATCCTACCGCTTTTGTCATAGTGTCGAATGCAACAGAAGTCCTTGGAGAAGGATTTAAAGAGCCGCATTAAATGACATGAAAGTATCAGATTGTGTTGATTTATGCGAAAAATTTAATGGGTATTTATTACTATTTAATATAAAGGATGTTTAAAGTCGGCCATGTTGCACAGTTGTTTAGTCCTGAAAAAAGTAAGGATTTACATAAAAACAATCGCTTTATGTCATAAACTGAAATAAAACTGTAATAAAACTTTTCGGCTATGAATGTTATAATAAACGTGCATTACGACAAGAGCTTTTACAATTAGTGTTTTTTCTACAATGACACACAAGGTTTAAGCATGACTGCAAGGAAGTGAATGTATGATTGAATTGAAGGATGTATGGAAGGTCTATCCAAACAATGTTAAAGCCATTAATGGAATGACCCTTAAAATAGAAAAAGGCGAGTTTGTCTACATAGTTGGACCAAGTGGAGCTGGTAAATCTACTTTTATCCGATTACTATATAGAGAAGAAAAAGCTACTAAAGGTGATGTCATTATTGACACAACCAAGCTTAATGCCATTAAAGAACGGCATGTTCCTAAGTTAAGAAGAAGAATAGGTGTCATATTTCAAGATTTTAAGCTGTTGCCAACTTTAACGGTCTTTGAAAATGTAGCCTTTGCACTTGAAGTTATCGAAGAACCCTCAACTTCTATTAAAAGAAGAGTCATGGAAGTACTCGATATCGTAAAGCTAAAAGGGAAAGCTAAATTTCTTCCCGATGAATTATCTGGTGGTGAACAGCAACGAGTTGCTATTGCTAGAGCCATTGTGAATCGCCCAGAGGTTTTAATTGCGGACGAGCCCACTGGTAACCTTGACCCTGATACAGCGTGGGGGATTATGGATATCTTAGACGATATAAGTCACCGCGGCACCACTATTATTATGGCTACCCATAATAAAAGCATTGTAAACACATTAAAACGACGAGTTATTGCAATTGAAAGCGGACGGGTTGTCCGTGATGAATTAAGGGGGAACTACGGTTATGAAGTTTAGAACCGTCGGCCGCCATCTTAAAGAAGGAACTAAGAATTTAGGGCGTAACGGCTGGATGACTTTTGCATCCATCAGTGCAGTTGCTGTCATGCTTTTAGTAGTAGGAATGTTTCTTCTGCTTATTCTGAACATGAACCATATGGCCACTCAGGTTGAAGATGATGTTGAAATCAGAACCTACATAGAGCTTACGGCGAATGAAGAACAGCAGGAAGAGTTAAGAGCAAACATAGAAGAAATAGGCGATGTACAAAGTGTTACCTTCTTAGGGAAAGATGAAGGCTTATCTAATTTAATTGATAGTTTAGGAGACGGAGGACAAGCATTTGAATCCGTTCGTGAAGAAAACCCGCTTAACGACATGTTTGTCGTAGAAGCAAATAGTCCACAGCTAATAGAGAGCGTAGCAAACGAGATCTCAGAGCTTGGCTACGTTGACACAGTTAATTATGGACAAGATGTTGTAGAAAGACTTTTGCAGGTAACAAATGTTGGTCGATATATTGGACTTGGGCTTGTTGTGGCGATGATGCTAACCGCTATGTTCCTCATAGCTAATACAATTAAGCTAACTATACTTGCCAGAAGAAAAGAAATACGAATTATGAAACTGGTAGGAGCAACAAATGGTTTTATCAGATGGCCGTTTTTTGTAGAAGGACTTCTGTTAGGTTTAATTGGTGCGCTACTACCAATTCTACTAGTGATATATGGTTATAGTTATATATACGATAATTACGGATCGCAGATTGAAGGTCAATTCTTTGCCTTGTTGCCAGTTTATCCATATATGCTACAAATCGCATTGTTGTTGTTAGCGGTTGGGCTATTTATCGGAGTCTGGGGCAGTACGATGTCCGTACGGAAATTCCTGAAAGTATAATCCAAAATTAATTATTGTGCAGATACCTTAAGGAGGAAATGAGTTAATGAAGAAGCAAGTAGGATATGTGACACTAGCTGCAGCAATTACGTTCTCAACGGTTGGGTTTGGTGGTTTAACAAACTCAGCCTTAGCAAATGATGAGATTAAAAATAAGATTGCTGATGTGCAAAGTGAACGCGAACAAAATCAAGAGCTAGCAAACCAAAAAGAAGCTGAGGTAGCAGGGCTTAAGCAAGAGATGGAAGCATTAAGTAATGAAATTCGTGAGCTTGAAAAACAAGAGGCTGAAACTGCTGAGAAAATCTCAGAAAAAGAAGCTGAAATTGCGGAAGTAGAAGCTCACATTGAACAGCTAAAAGAAGAAATCATTGAACTTGAAGAACGCATTGCTGAACGCGACGAATTATTAAAAGATCGTGCTAATACGATGTATAAATCAGGTGGCGAAGTAAATTACCTTGAAGTTATTTTAGGGGCAAAAGATTTTGGTGATTTACTTGACCGTGTGAACGCACTAAGTACTATTGCAACTCAAGATAAATCAATTCTTGATGCACATGTTGCTGATCATGAAGCCTTAGAAGCTGCTAAAGCAGAGGTAGAACAAGAGCTTAGTAATTTAGAAGGGCATCTAAAAGACTTAGAAGATCTAAAAGCAGATCTTGAAGTACAACGTTCTGAAAAGGACAACAAACGTGGCGACCTTCAACATAAGGAAGACGAGCTAGAAGCTGAACTTGGTGAAATTGAAAACGAAGATCAAATTCTTAGCCAGCAAGAAGCTGCTTTTGAGCAAGAGCTTAAGGAGTGGGAAGCTGAACAACAGCGTATAGCTGAAGAAAAGAAACGTCAGGAAGAAGAAGAGAAAAAACGCCAAGAGGAAGCGGCAAAAGCAAAAGCTAAGCAAGAAGAAGCTACAAGTAACAGCACAGCGTCTCAAAGTAGCTCTAGTGGTGGAAGCGGAAACTCAAGTTCTGGTTCAAGCTCTTCACAATCAAACCCTGCTCCTCAGGTGAAAAACGAAACAACGGAGCAACGCTCAGCAAGTGGATTCGTTAGACCAACAACTGGTTCTGTTACATCAACTTATGGACAGCGTTGGGGTAAAATGCATCACGGAATCGATTTTGGTAAAAATGGACGTACTGGTGATGTACCGGTTGTTGCCTCAAGAGAAGGAACTGTTTCTTCTGCTGGGTGGATGAATGGGTACGGTAACACAGTCATTATTACTCATGTGGTTGATGGTCGCACAGTCACTACTCTTTATGCCCATCTTGATCGAATTGACGTAAGTGCTGGTCAAAGAGTTTCAACATCGCAACAGGTTGGACTGATGGGGAATACAGGGCAATCATTTGGTGCTCACCTTCATTTTGAAGTTCATGAAGGAAGCTGGAATGGCTCAAAATCTAACTCTGTTAATCCGTTAAACTATGTATCTAGATAATTAATCTCATATAAAAGCAGACAAGCACTATCTACCATTTTTGATCTCCGCTTAAGGATGATACAATCATGGTGTAGATAGTGCTTATTTTATACGAATACATAATTCAGGGGGAAGCTTTTGATACAGAAACAATGGATTTTAGGGTTTGGTTTTTGGATTATCCTAGCATGGTTGATGCCAACCTCTATTCATATTTTATTATCTTTTTCGATTCTTGTTTTATTCCCGATGGTTTTGCTGCTTGCTTATCATAGAAGCAAGAAACATGATGCCTTTCTATTGATGCAGCCTCTGTTTTCACTTACAGGTGCAATTAGCTTACTTATTGAGCCTGGACTTTATGCTGCGATTCTTGCAAGTGTATGGTTTGCTTACACCCTATGGGCGGCCGCTAAAGGTTTCTCAAGAGCGGCGGTCAGGGGTTTTAGACGAGCTGAGGAGAATGCAATCGACGCAGCGTTCATATATATGCCCGCAGGTGGGTTATGGCTGCTGCTAAGTCAGTCAGGCATTGAGGGGCTGCCTTTTTCTCCTGTGATTGTGTTATTAACTGCTGTTCATTTCCATTACTCGAGTTTAGTTGTCCCTATTGCTGCTGGTATGCTTGGGCGTTATGTAGCTGCACTAAACATTCGAATAAAAGGGTTTGTATTTTTAACAACAGGAATCATAGTGGGGCCGATCCTCGTAGGATTGGGAATTACCTTGGGTGGTATCTTTGATATTAGCTTTGTTGTTTTTTATACAGCGATGATGATGTGGTTAGCAATAGAAAGCATTCGATTGATGTTAACTCAAAAAGGGATAATACTTGCGAGGATTTTCGTTGGGTTAGCTGCTAGTTTATCTGTGGCAGCGATGCTTTTAACTGTGATTTATAGCACGGGTATCTCTTTTGGAAACTCTTACATCGCTATTGATATGATGGTTAGATATCATGGATATGTTCAAGCATTTGGGTACAGTTTTTTAACTCTAGCTGGCTGGAGCTTGTTGAGGCCGCAACCACCGTTTCATTTTGGACAGTTTCGACTCAGTCAATTACGTGGAGGCTTTAAGATAGGTAACGGGTTTCTTGAGAAAAGTCGCATATTAAATAAAGAACGAGCTGTGTCTGGACTTGTAGATCGCTTCTCGGTTTTTAATCAGCCTAGCTTTAACTCAGAGGTTGTTGATCGTCGTATTCTTCAATTTTATGAGAACACCAATGATTATGATATGGTGGCTGTTACTTCTTGGCATGGGGTGTATAAACCGCTATCGCACATCTATTCTTTTGTTACTGGTAAGATAGCGCAGCTCCATCTGCAACCTAATCGAAAGCATCCTATGAAACAGAGAATGAAAGCTATAATTTATAACATAGATGAGTCAATTGACGGTCGACATCCAGTTAGAGCCTGGATTCGTCAAGATCATTCAACAGAAAAAGAAATCTTTGTGGCTTTTTATGCTTATTATCAAACAGATGAAAAAGTATATATGGATATTGCTCTTCCATTACCTGGATCCGTAATGACCGGTATATTGCGGCCTCAGCACGATTCTAACAATGGATTAATTTTAACTAGTTTTAGAAAAAAGAATCAATTAGGGGACGAAGGCGTGTACCTTACGATGTTTGGTAATTGGACATTGCGTTTACCTATAGAAGAATATTTTCATGTGAAGGCGCACGAGAATTCGAATCGACTTACGGCCGTTCATCAGCTATATTTCTTTAAACTAAGGTGTTTAACGATCGAATATGAAATTACATGTAAGCTGGAAAAACAGCTTTGACTTCAAACTATTGAACGTCTAAAATGGTAGTAATCGAGAAGCGACATAATCAGTACAAGCTGAGCATAAAATGAGCGAGTACCGTGATGTTTTAAATAGTGGGAGTGGTGAACTTGAACAGTAAACGATTGTTTATTGTTGTTTTACTTATAGCAATACTAGGTGCCGGAAGCTATATTTTTACAGGGATGTTTAGCTCAGAGGCAACACCGATCCTCCAAGGGTCCGGGGATGGTGAGCAAACAGAGGTTGTAGAATTAGACGACGATGAGCTTATGAAGAAGTTCGAAAAGGCATTAGAAACAATTGAAAGCCAGTATGTCGAGGAAGTAGATCGACAGAAGTTAATTGAAGGTGCTATCTCAGGAATGGTAGGGGAACTGGGAGATCCATTTTCTGATTATATGGATCAAGAAACAGCGAATGAATTTGTTGAATCACTTGGGTCCGAATTTCAGGGAATTGGTGCTGAAGTAAGTATGATTAACGGAAAAGTGACGATTGTCTCTCCATTTAGGGAATCTCCTGCAGAGCAAGCGGGCTTACAGGCGAATGATCGAATTATTGAGATTGATGGAGAAAATATCGAGGGACTGTCCGTTAACGAAGCCGTATTATTAATTCGAGGCGAAAAGGGTACAACCGTACGTTTAACCATTGAACGAGATGGTTCATCTGAGCTACTTGAGGTCCCTGTTGAGCGTGATACCATTCCAATTGAAACGGTTAGAACGGAAACATTTGAACGAGACGGTCTAACCATTGGTAAGCTGGAAATTACGTCGTTCTCTGAGGATACAGCGATTGACTTTAGAGAGCAGCTTGCTGAGCTTGAGCAAGATGGTATTGATGCTTTATTAGTTGATGTGAGAGGTAATCCAGGTGGGTATTTAAATGCAGTGGAGCATATAGGAGATGAATTAATTCCTGATGGTAAACCTGTTGTGCAAATTGAAGATCGTGAAGGTGCTCGTACCAGCTACACATCAAAGCTAAATGATGCCAAAGACTACCCGATTATAGGATTAATCGACGAACGAAGTGCATCTGCATCTGAGATTCTTGCTGCAGCTCTGAAGGAGTCTGGTGGGTATGATTTAGTAGGTACAACTACGTTTGGTAAAGGTACCGTACAACAAACGGTTGATTTAGGTGACGGTAGTGATCTGAAGCTGACTATGATGAGATGGTTAACACCAGATGGAAACAATATTAATCAAGAAGGTGTCACACCAACTATTGAAGAAGAGCAGCCTGAATATTTCACTTCGACGGCAGTTTCAGTCGGAGACGATCCCATTGCTTTTGATAGTCTGGGAGAACAAGTAAAGAATGCACAATTTATTCTTCGAGGCTTAGGTTTTGATCCTGGACGGGAAGATGGATACTTTGATCAGCAAACCGTTGAGGCCATTGAAGCATTTCAAAATGATGCTGGTATTGAAGTAACAGGTGAAATTAATCAGGAAACTGCCACTGCTTTGCAGGAGCAAATCGTCGAAGAAATTCGTAAGCCTGAAAATGATAACCAACTGCAAAGAGCCATTGAATTAGCAGTTGAACAAAGAAACCAAAATTAAAACGCTTTTTCTGTGAAGATAATAAGACTTATTGAGTAAGGCTGTTCTTATGGAAAGTAGGTTATGTCTCTGCATGCTCCTGCATTCAGGTTATGCGGAGCATGCTTCCATTGTAAGACGGCCTTACTTGGTTTTTATTGGGGAAGGTAGATTTTGAGGCTGGGGGAGGTCGTTAATGGATATACTCAATTCAATATTACTTGCGTTTGGTAGTTTTTTTGCCCATCCACTCTTGTATGTTGGCTTACTAACCCTATACATAATGGCAACAAGACGAGTTAAAAAAGAACGTTCTTTTTTTCATACACGGGTGTACAGTCGGATGGCTGATGTCGTGGTTCCCTTTTGGTCTTCACTTGTAGCCGGTATCATCTTGTCCGTACTTTTTATTCTAATAGGACTTGTTATAAGCTGGCCGGTACTCTTAGTGATAGCGGTCACTTACATCTTATTATTTCTAACCTTACAATTGCGGTGGTTATCCCCCTCTTATACATTAGGTCTAACCATCATCATCATCACATTATTACCGTTCATGAGAGAATTTGAATGGGTGGCTCCTTATTACTCAGCTGTACATATAGAAACGGTTCTACCGGGCTTGGTCGTATTAATGGGAGCTTTAATCTTAACAGAAGGACTCTTAATTAATCGAAACGGGGCAGTCTACACCTCTCCAAGACTTGAGAGAGCAACTAGAGGCAGATGGGTTGGCTTTCACCTAGCGGAAAGACTGTGGATTGTACCTGTTGTTCTCTTGATTCCTGGTGGGCTTATCCCTGCCTTAGATTTCTGGCCGGTGATCCCGTTTTTTGGGATGGACTTTCAGCCGCTGCTCCTTCCATTTTTAATTGGATTTAAACAAAAGCTAACATCTACTCTACCAATGACGGTTCTTCCGAAAGTGGGCAGGGACGTGGTCATATTAGGACTGATTTTACTAGCAGTAGCGGTTGGTACAATGTATGTTTCGTGGCTTGCTTTAGTAGCTGCCATCCTAGCAATTTTAGGAAGAGAGTTTCTTTGGCAGCGTACCACCTATCTACAGGCAAAGGGCTCCGCTATTTTTGCAGAGAAAACGGACGGTTGTACGATTTTAGGTGTGTTGCCAGGAAGTTTAGCAGAAAAAATGAATTTAGAAATAGGAGAAACCATAGTAAAAGTAAATGGCCAACATGTTTCGGATGAGACAAGCTTTTACGAGGCTCTTCAGCAGAACTCGGCATTTTGTAAATTGGATGTCCTTGATTATGATCAGGAGGTTCGTTTTGAACAAGGTGCGCTGTATGACAGTGAACACCATCAATTAGGAGTACTGTTAGTGAAGACAGATAAAACGTTATCGAACTCCGTAACATAAATTGTAGGAATATAAATAGTCAAAAAAACAGTAGGCGAACGATCCCATTTAGAGGGACGTTCGCCTTTTGGATTGTTTACATAGCTTCTATAAAAAGATAGTAAGTGCTATGACCGGTTAGTCAGTGAACAATGAGTCATTGAGCTGATAATGTAAAACTAGCTTTTGGATAGCGGGTTGTAAAACCTCTTCACTTCGCAAGTTAAGAAGCATCCCCTGAATAATGGGCAATCTTGGTGCAGGTTGTCCTAACTCCTCTTCTAATATTTCCATGGATACGAGTAATTCTTCCTTATTTTCTAAAGTAGAAATGCTTGATCGAATCTCGGAAAGAGCCAATGCTACAGTCTTTTGAGAAGGTTCATCAAAGAAATCAGATAAAAAAGGATCTATAAGTTCATCTGATAATAACGCATGTTCAGCTGAAAGGTTTTGGGCGATTGAATCAATTCGACCTAAAACAAACTCAACCATTTGCCGAACCTCTATCACAGGAGCGTAAATTAAAAACTTCAGATATGAGTGGAAGATGCCATCAATCATAAACGTCAAATCCCACCTAATCGATTTAGCTTCTTTCCCATATAGCTGGAGTAGATAGGACTGATGAAATTGCGTTAGTTTGAAGTTTAACTTTCGTAATTGGCTTGTCATCTCTTCGGTTAAAGGAATGGTAGGTTCCTTTAATTGAACCAAAATGAAATCTTTATGTTTAATAATAGACGAGAAAAGGTCGGTTAGCTTATGGATGTACTGATCTCTTGGCGTTAGCTTTTCGTAAGCATTTGTTTGAATCGTTTCAGTAATCATATTTGAATAATAGTCAATAATCGCAACAAGTAGGGCATCCTTAGACTTAAAATGAAGATAAAAAGCCCCTTTAGAAATGCCACTCTCTGTAGCAATATCTTGAATAGATGTTGAGGATATACTATTTTTTGAAAAAAGCTTGATGGCGTTTTCAATAATTAGCTGAGGTTTTTCAGACATGACGGTTCAGCTCCTTTGTCATTTTTTACTTGACTAATGACTATCCGGTCAAATAATATAAGAGAATATTGACTGTATGGTCATATTGTATATGTGTTTTTGAAAATAAGTCAAGATTAAAGGATCTGAGGGGGTTCTAATGAAAAAGATCATTGAGTTTTCTTTAAAGAATAAGTTTGCTTTATGGCTACTCACAATCATGGTAGTGGCAGCTGGACTTTATTCTGGATTGAATATGAAAATGGAAACAATACCTAATATTAATACACCTATCATTACGATTACAACTACTTATCCTGGTGCTACACCAGAAGAAGTATTAGATAAGGTGACAGAGCCAATCGAACAGAAGGTTGAAGGCCTAAATGGTGTGGCCAATGTAACTTCGAGTTCTTTCCAAAATGCATCATCCATACAAATTGAATATCGATTTAGCAAGGATATGGATGAAGCGTTAACTGAAGTGAAAGATGTGTTAGATGGAGAATCATTTCCGGAAGGCGTGTCAGATCCAAGCATCTCTCGACTCAGTCTATCCGCTTTTCCAGTTTTAACATTAAGTGCATCGAGTGAAGAATCATTAACAGATTTAACGGATTTGGTTGAAAATGAAGTAGCTCCTGCTCTAGAAGGGCTGGATGGCGTTTCTTCTGTTAGTCTAAGTGGGCAAACGGTAAAGGAAGTTCAACTTCAATTTAATGAAGAGGAGCTAGCTGAGAACGGTTTAGATGAAGAGACAGTGCTTCAAATCATTCAGGGATCTGATATAAGGTTTCCGCTTGGTTTATACACATTTGGAGACAAAGAGCAGTCAGTTGTTATAGATGGAGATGTTCACACAGTTGAGGATTTAGAAGCGATTTTGATTCCTGTAAGTTTGGGTGGCAGCCCTGAGGTAATGCCGGGGGCTGAGGAGATGGTTCCTGGTGGAGAGATCGATCCAGAAACACCAGTAGGATCTGAGCTACCGGCAAGCTTCGATATTCCCACGGTTACGCTTGGGGAACTTGCGAATATTGAAGTTGTAAATGAATCTCAATCGATTTCAAGAACAAATGGCAAGGACGCAATTGGTATCCAAATTGTAAGTAATGCGGATGCAAATACAGTGGATGTTGTGGACCGAGCAATGGAGACTGCCAGTGAGCTTGAGGAGAAGCATTCTGGACTAGAGATTGTATCGACGCTCGATTTGGGTGAACCAATTAAAGAATCGGTTGAAACCATGATTAGTAAAGCGTTGTTTGGCGCTTTGTTCGCGATGATCATTATTCTTTTGTTTTTACGTAATTTCAAAACAACGCTGATTTCGGTTATTTCTATTCCGTTATCCTTGTTAATTGCGATCTTACTATTAAATCAAATGGATATTACCCTAAATGTGATGACATTAGGTGCTATGACCGTTGCAATTGGTCGAGTGATAGATGACTCTATTGTGGTCATCGAGAATATATTTAGACGAATGGGCATGGCTAGTGAACCTTTAAAAGGAAAAGCATTAATTGTTGATGCCACAAAAGAAATGTTTATGCCGATCCTTTCATCAACAATTGTGACCATTTCCGTATTTTTGCCTTTAGGGTTAGTGGAAGGAATGGTTGGTGAACTATTTCTGCCGTTTGCTTTAACCGTTGTATTTGCTCTTTTGGCCTCGCTTTTAGTTGCGATTACGATTGTGCCGATGATGGCTCATTCAATGTTTAAAAAAGGGTTAAGTCAGGCCAATCAATCGCATGCTGAGAAACCAAGCAAATTAGCGAATGCATATAAACGTATTTTAAATTGGTCTTTAGATCATAAGTGGATCACGTCCCTCGTGGCCATTGCGTTATTAGTTGGCAGTTTGTTTTTAGTTCCAGCGGTAGGTGTTAGCTTCCTTCCTGCTGACGAAGAAAAAGCAATGTATGTAACATTTAATCCAGAACCAGGTCAGACAACTGATGAAGTTGAAGAGCTTGCGGGTCAGGCAGAAACCTTGCTTGAAGAACGAGAGGGCATTGAGTTAATACAGTTATCTATTGGTGGAGAAAACCCGTTAAGTATGGGGCCGTCAAACTCTTCTATATTTTACATTCAATATGCAGATGACTTTGTAGGATTTGCTGCTGAAAAAGACGAGGTTATGGATCAATTAACGGCTCTTTCTGACAAGGGTACGTGGGCAAATCAAGACTTTTCGGAAATGTCAGGGGCATCGAGTGAACTATCCGTTCAAGTTAGTGGTCCATCACTTGAAGTCATTCAGCCAGTGGTCACGGAAGTAGAACAGCTACTTGCCGCTCAAGAGGATTTATCAGATGTAGAGACGAGTTTATCTGAGCAGTACGAAGAATACAATCTCGTTGCAGATGCTGAAGAGCTTAGCAGAAACGGTTTAACAGCAGCGCAGGTTGGGATGACGCTTTCTAACTATGGGCAACGAGAAGTGTTAACAACAATTAACGAAGAAGGCGCAGAGCTTGACGTTTTTGTTGAAAAAGAAGAAGAATCCTATGCATCCATTGAGGAACTGCTTGATCGTACGATTCTTACTGCATTAGGAGAAGAAGTAGAGATTCGTGATCTTGTAACAATTGAAGAAGGAACAACACCAGATACAATTACAAGACGTAATGGCGAGATCTACGCAGATGCTTCAGGAAACATCACTAGTAATGATGTCGGTGCAGTCTCATCAGCGGTTCAGGCAGAGCTGGATGAATTAGACCTGCCAAGTGGTGTTGACGTATCGATGGGTGGAGTGTCAGCAGATATCGAAGAGTCCTTCACGCAGCTAGGCCTTGCGATGCTAGCGGCGATAGCCATCGTGTACTTTGTGCTTGTGCTAACCTTTGGAGGAGGACTTGCACCTTTTGCCATCCTCTTCTCCCTTCCATTCACAGTGATTGGAGCCTTGGTCGCTCTATTAATTGCTGGTGAAACCATTAGTGTATCATCCATGATTGGTGCATTAATGCTCATTGGAATTGTTGTGACAAATGCTATTGTGTTAATTGACCGTGTTATTCATCAGGAAAACGAGGGACTTTCAACAAGAGAAGCCTTGCTTGAAGCAGGATCAACTCGTTTACGACCAATTTTAATGACCGCTCTTGCAACCATTGGAGCCCTATTACCACTCGCATTTGGGTTTGAAGGTGGCGGATTAATCTCTAAAGGACTAGGAGTTACGGTGATTGGAGGGTTAACAAGTTCAACCTTATTGACTCTGTTAATTGTGCCTTTAGTATATGAATTATTAATGAAGATGAAAAAGCGTGCAGTTAAGGAATAGGACCTGAGCGTAAAGCGAGAGCCGAGTGATGATGTCACTCGGCTCTTTTTATATCTAAATACGTACCCTAGCATCGTTTCTTATCCTTCTATGATCTGTCTTATTCTCATGGCTGTTCGAATTTGTAGGGTGAACTCGGGATCTTTTAGAGAGGTCCTTAGGAGTTCTTCGCATTTTTCGAGTCGGTACACCACAGTGTTTCGATGAACAAATAGCTGTTTCGCCGTCTCTGATATTTGACACTGACACTCCATATACATAAACAGCGTATGTAGGAGGGTTTTATCTTCATCAAGTTGATCGAGTTTGAGCTGCTTAAAGGTTTGGTCATAGTAAGAAGAAAGTTCTTTTTCAGGGATCAACCTTAATAAACCGCTAATATCGGTGGTTTGGTAAAAATAGATAGAGGAGGGCTGTCGCCACCCACTTGCTGGTTGAAAGGCTTTTTGCGCTTCCTGATACCCTTGATGTACGGCAAGAAAGGAAGGGCAAACATGGCTAACACCAAATGACAATGTAAGATGGTAAAAGCGAGATAACCTTAATTGAAGTAGCTCAAGAAAAGAAGCACAGAATGGTTGCACATCTTCCGTTAGATCATTGACTGCAATTAAAAGAATTAGTTGCCCTCCTTTCGTGAACAAGTAACATGGTACACCCAAGGACTGCAATTCATTTTCAAGGAAATCATAAATTTGATCCAATTCCTTGTGATGGCTTTGATAGTTCCAAAATTCATTCTGTGGATCCATTTCACCAACTGCACAGATATATTCCTGATCTACGGGCATATCGAATTCATTTGCTTTATTTGTCATTTCTTCATCACTTGTGTAGCTTTGGTCGAGAAAATTTGCAAAAAATTCATTTCGTATTCTTCGTGTTGTTTGTTTAATGGCCTCTTCCCTTAATCGTTCAAAGGAAAGCACATTGACCGCCTGTTCAATAATGAGACGGCTCACATGGTCTGACTCGGAAATCGCTCCTCTCACAAAGAGAAGATCGGGTTGATTGGTATGTTTATGAACAGGGTAAACGGTGTAGTCGGTTTGAGTTTGAACATCTGAAAAACAAACTTCCGTAGAGTGTGGCAATAATAAGTATCCGTATTGAGCAAGCTCGGTGATATAAGGTAGCTGGTCTAGCAGATCAGACTTACCTGCGATAGGCGAAATGTATGGATTGGTTAATATGACTTCACGATTCAATAGCTGAGTAAGATGCTTCATAAGTGCGACTAGACCATTCCCATTCATGATGTGGGAAGTGAATTGCCGGTGTGTATCAATGGCATGTCTTAGTTCACTCGTTCGTTTGTCTAAAATAATCGTTAACAATTGATTCATGGTATCACCAAGTGACCATTCTTCAGGTAGCTCAATAATAGGGAACTGCATTTGATCAGCTGTCTCCAATACGCATTGGGGCAGGGTATGCAAAAATCGTTCCGTTTTTATAAAAATAGCGGAACAGTGGAGGTTGGCCATCTCCTTGATTAACTCAGTAAATACCTCCGGCTGATCCTTTAAGTGATAACCGGTTGTCAGCAGAAGATCATTCGATTTGAGATAAGGAATGATGTCTGGCGCATCCATCATCGTCACATGATTGACCTCTTGATGCAGTCCTTTATGACCAGCCAATATTTTCAGCTGAGAAAATGGTTTTTGTGACAGTAAGGTAGTAAGCTTCATTTCTTCCCTCCGAGCCTTTGTACTCTATATCCTTCATGGTAGCATAGTGAACTCCTGACTGGAAGAATTGCCTGTTTTTTTTAAAGATTTAGTGATTATAACCAATGACCTTAGAGCTCGATGCTTATAAACTAATAGAAATCCAGAATGGAAAGGAATCGCTATGGTGACACTGACGGAATTAAATGGTGCGAGTGACGAAGCGTTTGTTCAAACGTTATCTAGTATTTATGAACACTCAAAGTGGGTAGCTGAGCTGGCGGTGGAGCATAGGCCGTACTCATCCGTTTCGGAGCTCCGAGCAAAAATGAAGGAAATCGTAGACCAGTCATCTGTTGAACAAAAGAAGAGGCTGCTTCTGGCGCATCCGAATCTAGGGGAGCGTATTCAAATGACGGATCTGTCTAAGCAAGAGCAACAAAATGCTGGGCTGACAGACTTAACATCTACAGAATATGACCAGTTTCTGCGCTTAAACCAAACGTACATGGATACCTTTGGATTTCCTTTTATCGTTGCAGTGAAAGGCATGGACAAAGCAGCCATCTATCAACAAATGCAATCGCGGGTGAAGAATTCGGCGGAGGAAGAATTTTCAACTGCTATTGAAGAGGTTCATAAAATTGCTCATATTCGACTGCAAGCGCTTTGTTCATAAAAAACAGTGTGAGATTTTCTTATCCTGGACAAATGTTCTAGCGGTGAGGATGCTACGATAAATATATTTCAATAGGTTAGATGTTTTTAGGGGGAAATAAGATGTATGACGTTATTATTCGTAATGGATCAGTGGTATTGGATACAGGTATCTTACATGCTGAGATAGGTATCCAGAATGGCTCTATTGCTGAGGTTGCACCATCTATTAGTCAAACTGCAGCAGAGGAAGTGGATGCGAGTGGCATGTATGTCTTTCCAGGTGCGATAGACGTTCACGTTCACCTAGATGAACCAGGGCGGACTCATTGGGAAGGCTTCAAAACCGGAGCGGAGATGCTTGCAGCTGGTGGAGTTACCACATTTGTAGATATGCCGTTAAATGGCATACCCTCAACAACAACAAAGGATGCTTTAGTTACAAAAGCACAGCTCGGTATGGAGAAATCTATCATTGATTTTGGGCTTTGGGCTGGACTTGTACCGGGCAACACTCATGAGCTTTCTGCTTTAGCAGAGGCAGGCTGCCTTGGTTTTAAGGCATTTCTTTCTCCCACTGGAAATAAGGAGTTTGAGTCAGTGAATGACGAAGAGCTCTTACTTGGTATGAGCCATATAGCAGGGCTTGGCAAAGTGCTTGCTTTGCATGCAGAGAGTGGTCCGATGACGACGTTTTTAACAAATCAGAAACGCCAACATCAACAAGTAACGGCTGATGATTATTTAGAATCAAGACCAATTGCCGCAGAGGTTGAAGCAGTGGAACGAGCACTACATTATGCTTCCATCACCGGCTGTCCCCTACACTTTGTGCATATTAGTAGCGTCGAGGCTGTTGCTGTAATTGAAGGAGCCAAACAAAAGGGGATGGATGTGACGCTTGAGACGTGTCCACATTATCTTCTATTCTCTCATCAGGACTTGCATGAAAAAGGGAATCTTGCAAAATGTGCCCCGCCATTGCGTCATATCTCAGATCATAAAAAGTTGAGGGCGGCAATGAAAATGGGTAGGGTTGATTTTTTAACATCTGATCATTCTCCGTGCGATCCGGAACTAAAGGATGAAGAGAACTATTCCTTATTTGAAGCATGGGGTGGAATTAACGGTGGTGGCTGCACCTTGCTCGCTGCCCTTCAGTTTGCTCTTGATGAAGAGATTGATCTTCATCACGTCGCGCAATGGACTGCTAAAAAGCCCGCGGAACGATTCGGTTTAGCTGATCGAAAAGGCGACATAGCAGAAGGCAAGGATGCTGATCTTGTGATGGTTTCTATGAATCAGCATGTGGTGACGCTTGATAATTATTACGCAAAACACCCTTTATCGCTGTATACGGGGAAACAGTTCTCAACAAGGGTTGAACAGGTTTTTTCATCAGGTCAGCGAGTATTTACTAGGCAAGATGGTCCCATTCATTCGAGAACGGGGCAGTGGCTGAAGAGTCTAGAGTTAGCCAAAAATGAAGTATAAATAACCTTCATTTCTACTAATCGGAAAAGAGGTGTATTGATGGGAGAGTCAGAAAGAGGATTGTCGTACGGAAAGGGAAACGTGTTGGCTTATCGAACCTATCTTAAGCCTTTGGCAGGCGTATTAACCATTCCGGAATCAGATTTTACAGGTAGATCAAACATATTGTTTGCTACTAATATTCAGGTGACAATTGGAGGCGGTGCATTTCTCTCGTCCTTTACAGAAGGAGATAACAGCCTGGTTGTAGCCACCGATTCCATGAAGAACTTTATTCAGCGTCATCTTGGCTTATATGATGGTGCGACACTTGAAGGCTTTTTGGATTTTACGGCAAGAGCATTTCTAGATCAATACCCACATATATCAACGGTGGAGTTAGCAGGCAATCTGTTAAGCTTTGAAAATACATCTGCTTTAACAGGGGATAAAGCCAGGGAAGAGAGCTCTCTTGTTTTTAAGCAGTCTCATAATGACCACTCCACCGCATTCGTAAAAATGGAGCGTTCTACACTTGGTTACACGTTGGTAAACCAGAAGAGTGGACTTAAAAACCTCGAATTAATAAAAGTTCAGGGCAATTCGTTTTCAGGCTTTATCCGAGACGAATATACGACCCTGCCAGAGGATTCCAATCGTCCCTTATTTGTTTATTTAACACTGGATTGGACATACGAGCATGAGCATGAGGCGCTTGGTGATAACCCGAAAGTCTATGTGGCATCTGAACAAGTCCGCGATCTGATAACGTCTGTTTTTCATCAAACAAAAACAAAATCAATTCAGCATCTTATTTACGTCTTAGGGTGTGAAATTCTCACGCGCTTTCCGTCATTACGAGACGTCTCATTTCAATCGCAAAATCATACATGGGATCTTATTGTAGAAGACATTCCAGATTCTGATGGAAAGGTCTTCACAGAGCCAAGACCACCGTATGGCTTTCAAACCTTTACGGTCAAAAGAGATGATATAATGGCTGAACCGCTTGAACAAATAGCTAAGGGGCAGTCTTAATATGACAGAAGTGACCACACATGTCTTAGATTTGTCACGCGGCTGTCCAGCTGAAGAGGTTGAGATTAATGTATATTATGTCCTATCTGAGTCGCATAAAGAACATCTGACGAGAATAAAAACGAATGGAGACGGGCGTGTGAATCAGCCGCTTGTGAATGTAGAACAATTTCGTGATGGAGAATACGAATTCCACTATTCCGTTGGTCCATATTTTCGCAAGAACCAGCTCATTTTTGAAAGACCACATTTTCTCGAAGTTGTTGTTACGAGGGTGTTTCTATCTGAAGACGTGAATCAATACCACATCCCGTTGCTCATATCTCCATGGGGGTATCAGGTTTATCGCGGAAGTTAAACCGCTATTAACAAAAAAGGAGTGGTTTGCTTGGACGATTTTTATACCATTTTAGATGTGTTGGAAAGGATAGACTATCCTGCAACTCTGGCAACTATCGTACAGGTAGATGGATCAGCCTACAAAAAAGAAGGGGCCTCCATGGTTATTCAGCATGATGGAGAGAGGTTCGGCATCTTAAGCGCTGGTTGTTTAGAGGAGGATCTTACTGCACGCGTACTCCAAGGGGAAACCGCTCGAAAGCTAACGTATGATATGAGCGAAGAGGGTGATTTCTCCTATGGAGCCGGAGCGGGCTGTAATGGCACGATTCACGTCTTGCTTGAGCGGCTGGACGAACAATATGTCCAAGATCTAAGGAAGGTAAAAGAATGCTTGGATCGTGGACAGTCTGTTTTAATCGTTAAGCAGATTACGAGTGTAGGTCATTTGTTTTTACTAGATTCTGGTGAAGTGTTAGCCTCTAAACCTTCAATCGCAACTAGCGACATTACAAAGCTAGCTCAATGTTTTCACGATCCTCTTATTTTGAAGGGGATCAATACATCTGACTTTATAGAGCCCATTTATGTCCAGCGTGTATTGCCTAAGCCGAGACTTATCGTATTTGGTGCAGGTGAAGACGCCAGGCCACTAGTCTCAATGGCGGCCAAGATTGGCTTTGAGGTTTGGGTATCAGATTGGCGCCCTGCCCTTTGCAATAACGAAAGATTCCCCAGTGCAAAAAAGCTTGTTCAAGGATTCCCTGCAGAATTAATCCAATTGTTATCCATTAACTCCACGGATTCTATCGTCGTCATGTCCCACCATTTTCACCATGATCAAACATTCATTCAACGACTCAAACAAAAGAATATTCGCTACCTTGGTATTTTAGGCTCTTCAAAACGTACAGCTCGTCTTTTTCATGGTATGGGGGTGCCCGACTTTGTTTGTTCTCCGGCGGGACTTTCAATTAACGCTCAGGGTGCAGAAGAGATAGCTGTTAGCATCATTGCCCAGTTAATTCAAATTCATCGTACAATTCCCCAAGCTAAGCAGGTGTTAGCTCAATGAAGGTTATTGGAATCATTCTTGCCGCGGGTCAAAGCAGGCGAATGGGCATGGATAAGCTTTCACTTCCAGTAGGAAAACGGACTATGGTCTCGACAGTCATTGATACAGCGGCCATGTCTAATTTAACAAGCATAAAGATTGTGACGGCTATGAATAATCGTTCACAAACATTTGCTGGTCATTCACTCATTCCTTGCAGGGATTCTATAAAAGGTCAATCTCATTCTCTTCGCTGTGGCGTTGAGGAAGCGGAAAGGCAAGGAGCTGATGCAATCGTTGTGTTACTAGCAGACCAGCCTTTTATTCAAACAAATACCATTAATGCCCTCCTCGAGATGTTTAAGAACAATGGCGAGTTGGATTTTGTGGCTTCTCGCTTTAAGGGGATTGCACAGCCACCGGTTTTATTTTCAAAAAAAGCTTTTACCGTAATCAAACAACTACGAGGCGATAAGGGTGCCGGAGTCCTTATCAAAGGACCGTACCGTCTTCCAAAGGGAATGTATATTGACTATAAGGATCCAAAGATTTTAGCGGATATTGACACAAAAGAAGTATATACGCGCTATTGCTTAGACGAGGGGAGGACCACTCATGCAGCAACTATTTACTAACCAAATCAAGGTGTGGACTCCTCAAAGTGTGGAAGAGGCATGGAGCTTAAAACAAACATACGGGGAAGATGCAGAATATGTGAGTGGTGGGACACTCATTCAGCTACGAAGAGAACAAACAGGATTCATGGCCAAGCATTTAATTAGTCTTGATTTTATAACAGGTTTTCAAGAAGTGGCTCATGAGAAGAAGAGCTCTCAACTAACGATTGGAGCAGGAGTAAGGCTACGTGCTGGTTCACTAAACCCTGACATTCAGTCCATGTTTCCGATCCTTCATCAGGCATTACGAACAGTTGGCGCTCGTGCGATCCAAAACCAGGCTAGCGTGGGAGGCAATATCGCTTACCGTAAAGGCGATATTATCCCCGCTCTATTAGCACTAGATGCTCAGCTGACTCTGTATCATGAAACGGGCTATCAACTGGTGCCTATTTCTGAATACATGTCTACCCCCTTAAATTCTCCTGTCCTTATTACAGCCATTCATCTGCCCGTACCAAATAAGACCGCAGGCGAAATGTATTTTTTTGAAAAGCTTGGACGCAGAGAAGCCTTTGTTCCCTCTACATTAACCGTGAGTATATACATCAAATGGAATGAGTTAGGTGAAATCGTATATGCAAGATTGGCCGTTGGAGGAGGAGACCACTCCCCCCAACGATTAACGAACTGTGAGAGTCTTTTGATGCAGCAAGCGGTAAAAAGCATTGTTGTAAAACAAATACACCGACTGATTAAAAACGAACTAGTCATTGAAGGCAATGACTTTACGTCGGGAGACTACCAATCGATGGTAGCAGCTAACCTTATAAGTGCGAGTTTATCTGATGCGGCACAGTCAATTGGCTGACCAAGAGGGGGAGTGGATAGATGAGCTTCGATACACAAGAAAAGCGGAATAGACGCCGGCCGGATGGAAAAGAAAAAGTGAGTGGTACACTCAACTATTTAACTGATTTGGATGTTCCGAACATGGTTTATGGAAAAATTCTACGAAGCCCTCATCCTTATGCAAAAATCATCAAACTCTCGACTGATAAGGCTGAACAGCTACCAGGTGTCCACGCAATCATCACCCATAAAGATGTGCCGGGATTGAATGGTTTTGGCATCATTATGCCTGATCAACCTGTATTCTGTCATGATGTCGTTCGCTATGTTGGCGACGCCGTGGCAGCAGTAGCAGCAGATTCAATAGAGCTTGCTGCCTACGCACTACAATGTATTGAGGTGGAATATGAGGTGTTGCCTGTGATCGATTCAATGGAAAAAGCTCTTGCTCCAGATGCACTTGCCCTTCATCCAGGCGGAAACATCTTGCACCAAGCTTCACACGAACGCGGAGAGGTCGAACAGTCCTTTCAACAGTGTGAGGTCATTGTAGAGGAAACCTACGAGCTACCACGTCAGGTGCATGGATATATGGAAACAGAGGGGGGCGTCGTAGTTCCGGAGTTAAACGGCACAATAACCGTGTATATCGGAACTCAGCATGGGTTTAAGGATCAATTCCAGCTTTCACGTATACTGAATCTGCCCCAGGAAAGCATTCGTATTGTTTCCTCCCCTATGGGTGGGTCGTTTGGGGGAAAGGATGAACTGAATGTCCAGCCTTATGCCGCATTACTTGCTTTGAAAACCAAAAGACCCGTTAAAATACACCAGACGAGGAGCGAGTCGATTCGCTCAAGCATCAAACGACACCCCATGACGATTACTATGAAGACGGGAGCAGATGCAGCTGGAAACATTTTGGCGCATGAAACCTCTATTCTTGCTGATACAGGAGCTTACTCCACGTTAGGTCCAGCTGTTCTGGATTTTTCTGTTGAGCATGCTTCGGGACCATATCGAATTCCTTCCGTCAGGACAAAAGGCATGTCTGTTCTCACCAATAACGGAGTAGCTGGAGAATTTAGAGGGTTTGGTGGGAATCAGGTTACGTTTGCATTAGAGGGTCAAATTGATCGATTAGCTGATGCGTTAGACATCAACCCAATTGAGATGCGGCGGAAGAATTTACGAAACCCATCAGACGTTGGACCAGTTGGACAGCGAATTGCTGAAACAAATGGTGCAGCCCTCGTGCTAGAAGAAATTTCAAATCTTCAAAATCAGCATTCAAAACCAGTCACCAATCATAAGCATGTTGTAACGGGGGTCGGCACGGCTATCACTATGCATGGAGGTGGTCTCGGTTATGGGAGACTGGATCCAGCTGGGGGGAGGTTGTCCTTACAGCGTAACGGTAAGATCGAAATGGCCTTTGGCTTTGAAGAAGCGGGACAAGGAATTCTTACCGTCATAGAAACGATTGTCCTGGAGGAGCTAGGCTGTGGAGTGGATGATTTGTCTATTGTTATAGGAGATACATCTCATGTCCCTGCGTCGGGTTCAACAACGGCTTCACGTGGTACAAGTATGGTTTGGCAGGCCTTACAGAACCTCAAGAATCCATTTAAACAAAAGCTGATTGAGAAGGCGGCAACCCTATCTGGTATTCACCAATCAGAGCTCCGTATGGGGGGTGGTGGTATTTTTCTTATCCACGAAAAGGGGGACCAACCTGTAGTGACTTATTTAGATTTAGCAGGCAGCATAGAACCAAAGCTAGAAGTTGAAACAAGCTTTGATTTTCCAACATCTCCTGACCCGATTGAAGGCGGGCATTTTTTGTATTCTTTTAGTGGCGTACTGGCTGAAGTCGAAATAAATATGTTAACCGGAAAAGTCAGGCTTACACAGCTTGATCAAGCCATTGCGGCAGGACCTGTCATCAACCAGAATGGATATATTGGTCAAATTGAAGGCGGAGGGGTGATGGCTGCTGGATATACATTGATGGAAGAAGCCATCATGAAACATGGTCACTATCTTACAACCGACTTTGACACCTACCTGATGCCAGGCGTAAGTGATGTTCCATTAGCGATGAAGACCATTCCTATTGAAACGTTACCTGATCAAGATTCATATGGTCCAAGAGGCGTAGGAGAAATAGGGACTGTAGGCGTGGCACCGGCTATTGCTAACGCTGTGTATGATGCCATTGGTGTAAGGGTTCATCAGCTTCCTATTTCTCCCGAGTGGGTGTTAAAGCAGCTCAAAGGAGGGAATGACCATGAGTAAGTCATCAGATGGCATACACAAGAATAGAGAGCAGACTGAGACTATACAAATAAGCTGTACAATCAACGATAAACACATGTTAATGAATTTGGCGCCCGCTACTCGTTTAGTGGATGTATTAAGAGAGGATCTCCAGTTAACGGGGACAAAGATATCATGTGGAATTGGCCGGTGTGGAGCCTGTACGGTGCTTATTAATGGTGAGCTAAGAGCCGCATGTTTAACGATGGCGTACCAAATGCAAGACACAGAAATTACAACAATTGAAGGGCTGAGCAAGGAGGATGAGCTTCATCCTGTACAGACAGTCTTTTTAGAGGAGGGTGGGTTCCAGTGTGGATACTGCACTCCAGGTATGGTGTTGGCAGTGGCGAGCTTGCTTAGGTCTGTTAAAAAGCCTTCAGATGAACAAATAAAAGAGGCTCTCTCGGGTAACCTTTGTCGATGCACAGGCTATGGCGGGATCATTCGTTCAATAGAGCATCTCAAAAGTACATGAGCAAACTGACTGATACAGAGGAGAGGACCTTGCATATGGTAAGGTCTCTTTTTTATGCTTTAGTAACTTTATATAAAAAATCACTATATATTTAGCAAAATCACCAATGTAACTAGCTGAGAAAAAAGATACGATGTTCACTATAGACGGTATGCTAAGGAGGTAGACGACCATAGCACAACATGATGCAATTCCTGATCAACCTTCAATAAGTCATTGGATAGAATGGTTAGCCACTTATGGGCAAACGGAAAACGGTGGTGTGACACGATTACTATATTCCGAATCCTGGCAACGAGCTCAGGAAGCGATGAAAGAGCTTATGCTTCAACACGGATGTCAAGTTAGGTTCGATGAAGTCGGGAACCTTTTTGGGCGATATCCAGGTAGAGAACAGCCTAAAGCAATTATACTTACAGGATCTCACATTGATACGGTGATAGATGGAGGGAAATACGACGGAGCCTATGGAATCTTAGCGAGTATGCTAGCAGCTCATTTGCTGTATCTAAAATATGGTCCCCCGAAAAAAACAATAGAAGTGGTATCATTGGCTGAAGAAGAAGGCAGTCGATTCCCCTTTACCTTCTGGGGATCAAAATGGGTCACGGGTCAAGTTGAGTTGGAAGAGGCAAAGGCCTTGTTGGATTCAAACGGGTTTTCCCTTGAGGAAGCGATGAAACAAGCGGGATTTGGCCAACCTACATTGGCTTTAAAGGAGAAAGAAAAAATTGAGGCGTTCTTAGAGGTGCATATTGAACAAGGTGTGATGTTAGAAAGAAAGCAAAAAGAGATCGGTATTGTCACGGATATTGTTGGTCAACGACGCTATACATTGCAATTTCAAGGAGAAAGCAATCACGCGGGCACCACACCAATGTCGATGCGAAAAGATGCACTCCGGCTAGCGGCGGCATTTATTACCCACGTCACAGAGGAAGCAGAGCGTTTGGACGAATCGTTAGTGGCTACCATTGGCAAGGTAGTTGTTTCTCCTAACACGCCTAATGTAATTGCAGGTGGGGTTGAATGTAGCCTTGATGTTCGCCATGCTAATGTTGCTTATTTAGATGCCTTTGAGAAGATCGTCTTTGATTATAGGGAAATAGCCAAAAAACAAAACATGCAAATGGATATCAACCGTTGGCTAAATATAAAGCCTGTGCATCTCAGTGATAAGCACGTACAGCTGACACGTCAGCAAGCGGAGGAAGCCGGTTTTTCCTACGATGTTATGGTAAGCGGTGCGGGTCATGACGCTCAGGTATTTGGAACATTCTGCCCAACAAGTTTGATTTTTGTTCCCAGCCATAAAGGCATAAGTCATTCACCCGAAGAATATACCCATTGGCAAGAGCTAGAGAAAGGCGTAGAAATATTAAAAAGACAGCTTTATACACTTGCTTATGAATAAGGAGGAGACGAGGAGATGTATCAGGATTTATCTACACCATTACGAACGATCCTAACTCCTGGGCCGGTTGAAGTAGATCCAAGAGTACTAAGAGTTATGTCGACCCCCATCGTTGGACAATTTGATCCAGCTTTTACTAGCATCATGAATGAAGTGATGGGCATGCTCCGTTCATTATTTAAAACGAAAAATCAGTGGGCCTTTCCTGTTGATGGGACCTCCCGTTCAGGAATCGAAGCGATGCTGTGCAGCGTAATCAAACCCGGTGATCGAGTGCTTGTCCCTGTCTATGGCCGCTTTGGAAATTTGCTCATTGAAATATGTGAGAGATATGGGGCCAAGGTGGACATTCTGGAGCAAGAGTGGGGGAAGGTTTTTGAACCGGCAGAGATCATTCAGGCCATCGATGATAAGCAACCTGATATCGTCGCACTTGTCCATGCCGAAACCTCTACTGGACGCATGCAGCCTCTAAAAGATATAGGAGAGGCCTGTCGCAAAAAAGACGTGTTATTTATTGTAGACGCCGTCGCTTCAATTGGTGGAGTAGATGTGCGAGTAGACGAATGGTGCATAGATGGATTAATCGCGGGAACACAAAAGTGTCTCTCCGTACCATCGGGCATGGCCCCGCTCACCTATAATGAAAGAATTGAAAAAAGAATAGCATTAAGGAAAAAAGTAGAACGTGGAATTGCAACAGAAGAAGAGCTTCAACAGACGAACTCACTTTATATTAAAAGCAATTATTTTGATCTAACCATGCTGCAGGATTACTGGGGACCAAGAAGATTAAACCATCACACAGAAGCCACATCCATGCTCTATGCCTTACGCGAGGGACTACGACTCGTTTTAGAGGAAGGACTCGACGAGCGCTTTGCTAGGCATCAATATCATGAAAAAGCACTAGTTGCTGGTCTAGAAGCCATGGGTTTAAGTTTATTTGGAGACCCCAATGTGAAGCTGCCAACCGTCACCTGTATCGCTGTTCCAGAGGGAATAGATGCAGACGCCGTAAGGAAAATGCTGCTAGACATGTTTGGCATTGAAATAGCAAGCTCATTTGGTCCCTTACACGGAAAGATCTGGAGAATTGGAACGATGGGCTATAGCTGTAGAAGGGAAAATGTACTTGCCGTTCTCGGCGCACTCGAAGCCGTTCTCGTCTACTTCGGAGCCCCCATACACAAAGGCGAAGCATTAAAAACAGCGATCAACTATTACGCATAACAAAACGAGGGTCCCTGCGAGGACCCTCGTTTTGTTATGTTTATGGAGTGAGCTTTTATTGAGAAAGAACCTCTGCACAGCAAGAAGAACGAGCGCAGTATGAAGAGCCAGACTACGGAACCAAGAAAGAAGCTCCGCATACCAAGAAGAACCAGCACCATACCAAGAGCCAGAGCTCAATACCAAGAAAGAAGCTCCGCATACCAAGAAGAACCAGCACCATACCAAGAGCCAGAGCTCAATACCAAGAAAGAAGCCCCGCACACCAAGAAGAACCAGCACGTTACCAAGAGCCAGAGCTCAATACCAAGAAAGAAGCCCCGCACACCAAGAAGAACGAGCGCCTTACCAAGAGCCAGAGCTTGTACCAAGAAAGAAGCCCCGCATACCAAGAAGAACCAGCACCATACCAAGAGCCAGAGCTCAATACCAAGAAAGAAGCTCCGCATATTAAGAGGAAAGAGCGCCTTACCAAGAGCCAGAGCTTGTACCAAGAAAGAAGCCCCGCATACCAAGAGGAACCAGCGCCTTACCAAGCCCCAGAGCTCAATACCAAGAAAGAAGCCCCGCATACCAAGAGGAACCAGCACGTTACCAATAGCCAGAGCTCAATACCAAGAAAGAAGCCCCGCACACCAATAGGAACCAGCGCCTTACCAATAGCCAGAGCTCAATACCAAGAAAGAAGCCCCGCATACCAAGAGGAACGAGCACCATACCAAGCCCCAGAGCCCGAAACCCAGAAAGAAGTCCCGCACACCAAGAAGAACGAGCGCCTTACCAAGAGCCAGAGCTTGTACTAAGAAAGAAGCCCCGCACACCAAGAAGAACCAGTGCCTTACCAAGAGCCAGAGTTCAATACCCAGAAAGAAGCTTTGCATACCAAGAAGAACCAGCACCAAACCAAGAGCCAACGCTCAATACCCAGAAAGAAGCTCCGCATACCAAGAGGAACGAGCGCGTTACCAAGCCCCAGAGCCCAATACCAAGAAAGAGGCGCCGCATATTAAGGAGAACCATCACAATACCAAGAACCCAGAGCACGAAACCTGTTCAAACTCCCACACTACTTTAAAATAAAAAAAGCTTGTCGACTGCCACCATGGTGACAAGCTCGACAAGCTGAAAGCACTGAACGCATTTTTATGATGTTTTCGATAATATCGGCGCTTGTTCTTTAGCGATAGGTGCAATAATTTCTTTTTGCTTTGAAATCGTAAATAGAACAACCCATATGAGCACAAACCCTGTAAACTGGGCAATTGTCACGCTTTCCTGGAAAACAAACCAGTTTACAACCATGCCTGTCATTGGGAAACTCAGTTCTGCAAGTGTTGCGACAGATGCTTTTGTGTTGGTTAACCCTTTGTAATAAAGCAACATACTGAACAGCCCAGGAAGTAGAGCAGATAATAATAGGTTAATCCCGATTAATGTAAATGCCGTAGAGTCAGCTGGTATATTCCAAACTGCATTCTGAATTAGCATGACCGCTGTAATGAATGGGATCGCAAGGACAAACCGTAATGAAGTCACCGTTTCAAACTTCATTTGTTTAAGCAATATTCTTCCCATTACCGTAGACCCGCCCCACAACGCAGCAGCAGCCAGTGAGAGTAAACTTCCCATTTGAATGACTTCGCCTACATGACCTATTGGAAAAGAGAATCCAAATGTTAAAAAGTACGTACCAATAAGTGCAACAGATACAAGTGTGGCAAAATGCTTCGGTAGCATTTCCTTTAGTAAAAAGCGTGCTAATATAATGGCGAACAGTGGTTGCATTTTCTGAAGTAATAATACTGCATTAATATTCCCATATGTTAATCCTGCGGTGAAAAGTAAGGTAGCTAGTGCAGATCCACCCCATGATATAAATAACAATGCACCGATATGACTTTTCTTTAATCCTTTTAGCTCATGCCTGTTTATCCATATAATAGGTACGGCAATAAACGCTAATAGTAGATGTTCAATGAACACAATTTGAGCGGAGGTTAATGTATCCAGTAGCATCACGCGGAATAACGGATTAATTCCCCAAAATGCTGCTCCGATCACAATTAGCCAAAATGTGTTCTTAGACTTTAATGTTGTTCCTACCATTATTCAAACCCCTTTTAGTTTGAATATGGGATCATCTGTAAAGATATAAAAAAATACATGAATGCCTCTCGTTCTGATTTACCCGATCAGGTTACTTTGCATTCGGGTCAGAAAGAGAAAAAGTCATTCATGCATCTTAAAGATAGGCACACCTAAAAGGATGTTCCTATCTCTTATCTTCTCCCATCCGGACTTTAACCGTCGGCTCTGGAATTTCACCAGATCAGTCCAAGCTAATATAGCATGGAGTCGCGGGCTTGTTTTAAAAAACTTACCGCCGGTCAGGAGTTTCACCTGCCCCGAAGATCCATATTCTATTTTTGGTTAGTTAATATTTCATATCATAGCCCCAAATCTTTGATTCGTCCAGTAAAAAGTTTTGCCATTTTTATAAGTGAGTGAAACGGGTATAGGTAGAAAAAGCTTGTATCAAGCTGGATAACATTGGCTACAATTATGGGTACGAACGTTCGCTTTTTTTGTGTTTGACTTAGGAGTTTATGCTATACTAATTTTATGTGATCATATGTTCGATAATAGGAGGCTGGCTTGTGGAGCAGAGAGAATTTGAACTCGTTTCTGATTATGAGCCTCAGGGTGATCAGCCCGAGGCTATACGGAAAATTGTAGAGCAACTGAATAAGGGAGAGAAATTCCAGACATTGCTTGGTGCAACAGGGACGGGAAAAACCTTTACAATGTCCAATGTAATTAAACAAGTAAATAAACCAACGCTGATTATGGCTCATAACAAAACACTTGCAGGTCAGCTGTATAGTGAATTTAAAGAGTTTTTTCCAAATAATGCAGTGGAGTACTTTGTTAGTTATTATGATTATTATCAGCCGGAGGCCTATGTGCCGAGCTCTGATACATTTATAGAGAAGGATGCAAGTATTAATGATGAAATAGATAAGCTGCGTCACTCTGCAACGAGCTCATTATTTGAGCGCAATGACGTTATTATTGTGGCGAGTGTTTCATGCATTTACGGTTTAGGTAACCCAAATGAATACAAAGATTTAGTTCTTTCTCTACGAGTGGAAATGGAGCTAGATCGCAATGAATTGTTGCGCAAATTAGTGGATATCCAGTATGACCGCAATGATATTAATTTTACACGAGGTACATTTCGAGTGAGGGGAGATGTCGTCGAGATTTTTCCAGCCTCTCGTGATGAACAATGTATTCGTGTAGAGTTTTTTGGTGATGAAATAGATCGGATCACTGAAGTCGATTCACTTACGGGTGAAGTCAAGGGTGAGCGAAAGCATGTGGCCATCTTTCCAGCCTCTCACTTCGTCACTCGTGAAGAAAAGCTTAAGCTAGCAATGAAAAACATTGAAATTGAGCTTGAGGAGCAGTTGAAAAATCTTCAAGAGGAAGGGAAATTACTCGAGGCACAACGCTTGGAGCAACGTACACGTTATGACTTAGAAATGATGGCCGAAATGGGATTCTGTTCGGGAATTGAGAATTACTCCCGCCATCTAACATTACGTGAAGCGGGAGCGATTCCGTATACGTTGATGGACTTCTTACCTGAAGATTATTTACTTATTATGGATGAGTCTCACGTGTCATTACCACAGGTGCGTGGGATGTTTAATGGGGACCGTGCACGAAAAGAAATTTTAGTTAATCATGGATTTAGATTGCCTTCAGCTTTAGATAATCGTCCGCTTCGGTTTGAAGAGTTTGAGAATAAGGTTAATCAAGTTGTGTATGTCTCTGCCACACCTGGACCCTATGAGCTTGAAAAGACTCCAGAGATGGTTCAGCAAATTATTCGTCCAACAGGTTTACTTGACCCTACTATTGATGTACGTCCAATTGAAGGGCAAATTGATGATTTGGTTGGAGAGATCCGAGAGAGGTCTGATCGGAACGAGCGTGTGCTTGTGACTACATTAACAAAGAAGATGTCAGAGGATCTGACAGATTACCTCAAAGAGCTCGGAATTAAGGTACGCTATCTTCATTCAGAAATTAAAACACTCGAGCGTATTGAAATTATTAGGCAGCTTCGATTAGGAACATTTGACGTTTTAATCGGAATCAACCTTCTTCGAGAGGGCCTTGATATTCCTGAGGTTTCCCTTGTGACAATATTAGATGCGGACAAAGAAGGATTTTTACGTGCAGAGAGATCTTTAATTCAAACGATTGGTCGTGCTGCTCGAAATGCAAATGGCCATGTTGTTATGTATGCAGATAAGATTACAAATTCTATGCGTGTGGCGATTGATGAGACACAGAGAAGGCGTACATTACAAAAAGAATTTAATGATAAACACGGAATTACCCCTCAAACCATTCAGAAAAAAGTTCCGGAGCTTATTCAAGCGACCTATGCAGCTGAGGATGGCGTAGAGTATAATACACCAACGGCCCCTAAAACGAAGCTAAGTAAACAGGACAAAGCAGCAATGATTGAGCGACTTGAAGCAGAAATGAAACAGGCTGCTAAAGATCTTAACTTTGAAAGAGCTGCAGAGCTACGAGATGTTGTTATTCAAATGAAAGCGGAAGGGTGAGGGTATGGCACAGGAAAATATTGTTGTTAAAGGTGCTAGATCAAACAACTTAAAGAATATAGATGTAACAATTCCACGAGATAAGCTAGTGGTATTAACGGGGCTTTCCGGGTCAGGAAAGTCCTCCCTGGCTTTCGATACGATTTATGCAGAGGGACAGCGGCGATATGTTGAATCTTTATCTGCCTATGCGAGGCAGTTTCTAGGTCAAATGGACAAGCCAGATGTGGATTCAATTGAAGGGCTTTCCCCTGCCATTTCGATTGACCAGAAAACAACCAGTCGAAATCCACGCTCAACAGTAGGTACGGTTACAGAGATTTATGATTATTTGCGTCTATTATATGCAAGAATTGGGCGGCCTATTTGTCCGGAGCATGGCACTGAAATCTCTTCACAAACCATTCAGGAAATGGTAGACCGTTTACTAGAATTCCCTGAAAGAACAAAGATGCAAATTCTAGCTCCCCTTGTCTCCGGTAGAAAAGGAACACACGTAAAAGTACTGGAGGACTTAAAAAAACAAGGGTACGTGCGTGCAAGAATTGATGGGGAAATGCACGAGATAGCTGAAGAAATCCAGCTTGAAAAAAATAAAAAACATTCGATTGAAGTGGTTATAGATCGTATTGTTGTGAAGGAAGGCATAAATAGCCGAATTGCTGATTCACTAGAAACGGCGCTTCAGCTTGCGGATGGTCGAGTCCTTGTTGATGTGATTGATGGCGAAGAGCTTCTGTTTAGTCAGCATTATGCTTGTCCTATTTGTGGATTCTCTATCCCTGAGCTTGAACCTCGTCTATTTTCATTTAATAGTCCTTATGGTGCGTGTGGTGGCTGCGATGGTCTTGGAACAAAGCTTGAGGTTGATCAGGATCTGGTGATTCCAGATCGATCCAAAACATTACGAGAGCATGCAATCGCCCCTTGGGAGCCAATTAGCTCACAATATTACCCGCAGTTATTAGAGGCGGTCTGCGATCATTTTGGTATTGATATGGATACACCGGTCGAAAAGCTACCTGCTACACAAATGGATAAAATTCTGCTTGGAAGTGGCAAAGAAAAGATCTTTTTTCACTATGAAAATGAATTTGGTCGAGTCCGCGAAAATACGATTGAATTTGAAGGTGTATTGAGAAATATTTCTAGACGCTACCATGAAACGAGCTCAGATTATATTCGCGAGCAAATGGAAGGCTATATGCGTCAAAAACCATGCCCGACCTGCAAAGGCTATCGTTTAAAAAAAGAAGCCCTTGCTGTGAAGGTGAATGATAAGCATATTGGTGAAATTACATCCATGTCAGTCAAAGATGCGCAGTCATTTATTACTCATCTTGAATTAACTCCAAAGGAACAGTCCATTGGAGCAATGATTATAAAGGAAATCTACGATCGATCTGACTTTCTAATTAATGTGGGCTTGGATTACTTAACGTTTTCAAGAGCGGCCGGTACACTGTCTGGTGGCGAGGCTCAACGAATCAGGCTTGCCACTCAAATTGGTTCGTCTTTAATGGGAGTACTTTATATTCTTGATGAGCCTTCTATTGGACTACACCAAAGAGACAATGATCGGTTAATTAGTGCACTTGAGCATATGCGAAATCTTGGTAACACACTAATCGTGGTAGAGCATGACGAAGATACGATGCTCGCGGCAGATTATATCATTGATGTTGGTCCAGGAGCAGGTGTACACGGTGGCGAAATTACCGCCGCAGGAACGCCAGAGGAAATTATGAAAGACCAGGACTCATTGACCGGAAAGTATCTGTCAGGGGAGAAGTTTATCCCTGTTCCTGAAAAACGCAGAGAATTAACAGGTAGATCATTCTCGGTCAAACGCGCTTCAGAAAATAATTTGAAGAACATCAACGTTACCTTCCCACTTGGCGTATTTACTGCAGTAACCGGTGTCTCTGGCTCTGGGAAAAGTACACTTGTGAATGAGATTGTGCATAAATCCTTAGCTCAGGCGATTCATCGTTCTAAAGACAAGCCGGGTGCGCATAAAGAGTTGGTGGGCATCGAAGAAATAGATAAAGTGATAGACATTGACCAATCTGCTATCGGTAGAACGCCACGCTCAAATCCTGCGACCTACACGGGTGTATTTGATGATATTCGTGATGTGTTTGCAATGACTAACGAAGCCAAGGTTAGAGGCTACAAAAAGGGACGATTTAGCTTTAATGTAAAAGGCGGGCGTTGTGAAGCTTGCCGAGGTGATGGAATTATTCGCATTGAGATGCATTTCCTCCCGGATGTTTACGTACCTTGTGAGGTTTGCGAAGGAAAAAGATATAACCGTGAGACATTAGAGATTACGTATAAAGGGAAAACCATTGCAGATGTGCTGGAAATGACTGTGGAAGAGGGGCTTGAATTTTTTACTAATTTGCCTAAGATTAAAAGAAAGATTCAAACGCTTGTGGATGTAGGTCTAGGTTACATTCGTCTTGGTCAATCTGCCACTACCATTTCTGGCGGAGAAGCTCAACGAGTAAAACTAGCTTCTCAGCTGCATAAACGAGCTACAGGGCGTACTCTTTACATTCTTGATGAACCTACAACGGGTCTTCATACAGAAGATATTGGTCACTTGCTAAATGTCCTGCAAAGACTAGTTGATAACGGAGATTCAGTTATGGTTATTGAGCACAACCTTGATGTGATTAAAACGGTAGATCACATTATTGATCTTGGCCCAGAGGGTGGAGATAAAGGTGGCCAACTCGTGGCCCAAGGTACTCCTGAAGAGGTCGTTAAGGTGAAAGGGTCCTACACTGGACAATACTTAAAGCCGATTCTAACTCGTGATAAAGAAAGAATGCGTGAAAGACTAGCACAAAAGGAACTTCAGAAACAATCATAAATCTTTGAAACATTTTCTTTCGTTTCTCGTATAACAGGTAAGAACCAATTTGGTGTAAAACCCAACATACTTGAAGGAGTGATAGCATGGAAGAGAAGAAGATGATTCTGAAAATGATTGAAGATGGTAAAGTCACGGCAGAAGAAGGTATCAAACTACTTCAGGCTATTGAAAAAGACGAGTCTGTATCCAGCTCCACCAGCTTATCGACCGAGGTAAATTGGGATAAAGCAAATGAGTCAAACAAACAAAAAGCTAAATCGGAAACGGAAAATTACGCAACAAAATTTACAGATTTTGTAGAGTCCGCTTTTAAAAAGATTAAAGATGCTGACTTTGACTTTAATTTCGGCTCTCATGTCGTAGTGGACCATGTGTTTCATCATCGCAATGAAACACCAAGTGTCATTGATGTCTCCCTTGAAAACGGATCGATTGAATTGGTTCCTTGGGAAGAACCGGATATCCGAGTGGAATGCCAAGCACAGGTTTATCGTGTGAAGGACACAGAAGAAGCGAGACGCATCTTCTTGCAGGAAACTGCCTTTGCGGTCGAGGATGGGACGTTGAAGTTCCGTTCGAAAATCAAATCATTAAAAATTAAAACCGTTATACATGTTCCTAGATCTACCTTTGATCGCGTAAAGCTTTATAGTTTTAATGGAGAGATCTCATCTTCTAATTTGAGTGTGGATACGCTAGAAGTGAACACTCTAAATGGAGCACTCTCATTTACCTCTGTCCGTGCAAAAAAAGCAAATGTCGAGACAGTGAATGGAAGCATCCATTTGAGAGATTCAAACATTCATTTAGTTGATGCTAAAACATTAAATGGAACAGTTTATGTAAGTGGTAAGGTACAAGACGCTGATATTGAAGCTATTAACGGCACCTTAACCTATGAGCTACACTCTCTGGACGAAGCCGGTTTTGCTGAACTCAAAACCACCACTGGGACCATTCATGTAAAAGTAAATCCAGAGATTCGAATCGAAGGAAAGTTTAAAACAAATGTTGGTGGCTTTACAAATGAGATGGTGGACTATGAGGTTCTTGAAGAAAAGAAAGACTTTGCAAACCGATTGCTTCACTTTGTAGGGAATTCGAGTTCATCGCCGCGTGTAAAAGTAAGTGCGGTAACAAATACAGGTTCTATTAAAGCAAAAGATTTAGCATAACGTGATGGGGTTTGACGAGGCAGATATAGAAAAGAAAAGGTGATGCAAATATGAAGAAACTATATAGATCACAGCATGACAGGAAGCTTGCAGGTGTATGTGGAGGGTTAGCAGAGCATTTTAATCTTGATGCGACATTGATTCGTATTATATGGGTGCTGCTTGCTATCTTTACTTCAGGTACGCCAATTATTATCTATCTTGTTATGGCTTTTGTTGTACCAAATGAAGAGGATGTCATCTGATGATTAAATTTATTGTCAGCCTGATCTTAAATGCCTTTGTTCTAATGCTCATAGGTTTTTTATTTGAAGGTATTCAGTTGTCTGGATATGGTGCAGCATTTATCGCTAGCTTTATTCTTGCGATCTTAAATGTGACCATTCGTCCCATTCTTATCCTGTTAACCTTACCAGCTACGATTTTGACATTAGGTCTTTTCCTGCTTGTTATAAACGGTGTGACTTTGTCCATCGCATCGTGGTTAATGGGTGACGCCTTTGTGATCACCAGCTTTGGATTAGCCCTACTAGCCTCGATCATCCTAACGATTTTCCAGACGTTATTGATTAATCCAATTCAATCAAACCGATCATAGACATTAGCCCGCTATTCCATTTACAAGGGATAGCGGGCTTTTTATATGAATATAAAGCTGATAATGATTGTCTTTTCAGTTACACTTTCGGTAAAATCAATGAAGGCATGAATGTTATATGAGAAAACGTGCTAAAATGAGTTTGTACATCGTCAACGAATGATGCTTGTTGGAGGGAGTAAGAACATGGCTAAGGTAACAGCAAATGATATTTTAGAAAAGTTTCAATTTGAGCTAGTAGCTGGGGAGGAAGGGATTTATCGCCCAATCACCACGAGTGATATCTCCAGACCTGGAATAGAGATGGCTGGTTTTTTTACCTATTACCCAGCTCGTAGATTGCAATTAATTGGCCGCACGGAGCTTTCTTTTTTTAAACAATTAAGTGATCAAGAAAAAAAAGAACGCATGCTTAAATTATGTACATACGATACGCCGGGAGTTATTCTTTCGCGAGGACTTGAAGCACCAAAGGAATTGATTGAGGCAGCAGAAGAGGTTGGCGTACCTGTGCTTCGTTCGACTCACACCACAACGCAGCTGAGTAGTCGACTCACAAACTTCTTAGAGGGACGATTGGCTCCTTTAACTGCGATGCATGGTGTGCTAGTTGATATCTATGGAATCGGTGTTATGATCACGGGTAGCAGTGGTGTTGGTAAGAGTGAAACAGCCCTAGATTTAGTACGACGAGGCCACCGCTTAGTAGCAGATGATTCGGTGGAAATTAGACTCCAAAATGAAGACACATTAGTGGGTCACCCACCTGAACTGATTAGACATCTGCTCGAAATTCGTGGACTTGGTATCATTAATGTCATGACTTTATTTGGGGCTGGCGCTGTTCGTCCGTTTAAACGAATCAGCCTCTGTATAAACCTAGAGAACTGGGATCAGGGCAAGGCCTACGATCGTTTAGGGCTCGATGAAGAAACACTTAAAATCTTTGACGCAGAGATTCCAAAGCTTACAGTCCCAGTAAGACCAGGGCGAAATCTTGCTGTTATTATTGAAGTGGCAGCAATGAATTTCCGTTTAAAGCGTTTAGGATTTAATGCAGCACAAGAATTTTCTGAGCGTCTAACAGAAGTCATACAAGATGGAGACCGCGACGAATATTAAACAAAGCGTGTAAACGCCGTTAGAAAATTGAGGTGTTATAAATATGGATGAAAATATACAAGCTATTAATCGAGTCTTTATAGATATTGGTCCATTCACAATATATTGGTACGGAGTCATTATCGGTTTGGGTGTATTGGCAGGTTACATCCTTGCTTCAAGAGAAGGAGTCAAGAGAGGGTTACCAAAGGATATATTTGCGGATCTCTTATTATTTGCGCTGCCGATCTCTATTATTAGTGCGCGCATTTATTATGTCATCTTTAGATGGGATCAATTTGCGGACAATCCTGTTCGGATGTTTTATATCTGGGAGGGTGGTATCGCCATACATGGTGCGCTTATCGGAGCGGTTATTACAGCAATTATTTTTGCTAAGGCACGTGGCGTCTCCTTTTGGAAGCTTGCAGATGTCGCGGCACCTAGTATTTTATTAGGTCAAGCCATTGGTCGTTGGGGGAACTTTATCAATCAGGAGGTTTACGGGGGACCAGTTACACGTGAATTCCTTGAAAGTCTCCAGCTTCCTGCGTTTATCATTGATCAAATGTATATTCAAGGGACCTATTATCACCCGACCTTCCTATATGAGTCGGTTCTAAGCTTTATTGGTGTGGCCATTTTATTATGGTTGCGACGTGTGAATCTTCGCGAGGGAGAGCTGTTCCTTTTCTATGTGATTTGGTACTCCATCGCTCGCTTTTTCATCGAAGGTATTCGATTAGATTATCTATTAATTGGTGATGTGCTTCGAGTCGCGCAACTATTATCAGTGGTGTTGATAGTTGGTTCCTTAGCATTAATCATCTATCGACGAATCAAGGTTAATCCTCCAGGCTATTTGGAGAGTACAGGGAAAATAAAAAGATAGTTAGGAAGGGATCGTCTTATGAAAAAAACAACCCTACTATTTGATTTAGATGGCACATTAATTGATACCAATGAATTAATTATTGCCTCCTTTTTACACACATTGGACAAGTACCGTCCAAATCAATATACGCGTGAAACGGTATTGCCATTTATCGGTCCGCCTCTACAAGATACCTTTCAAATGATAGATCCTGAAAAATGGGAGGAAATGGTTGAGGTATATCGTACGCATAATCACACGTTTCATGATCAATTAGTGACAGATTATCCAGGTGTATATGAAGGGATAAAGAAATTACATGATCTAGGCTATAAGCTTGCGATTGTCACAACAAAGAAAAATCAAACGGCTCAAATGGGCTTGAAATTAAAAGGATTAGATCTCTTCTTTGATGTTGTCATTGGGCTGGATGATGTATCGCGAGCGAAACCAGATCCAGAGCCGATTGAAAAAGCACTTGCTGCCTTAGGTTCAACAAAAGAAGAGGCTATCATGATTGGTGATAACTCACATGATATTCTAGCAGGTAAGAATGCAGGTGTCACAACGGCTGCCGTTGGATGGGCCATTAAAGGTCAAGAATACCTGAAATCGTACCAGCCAGATTACATCCTACAAACCATGGATGACCTTTTGGACATCGTGGGTGTGACACAAAAGTGAGCAGGAAAACCAAACGCTATCCTGTTTCATCGGCGAATTCTCTCTGGCACATTTACAAAACAGTCCCGTTCTGGAAAGTGATGCGAAACTTTATCGTGATCCAATTAGCTAGGTACACCCCATGGCTCCGTTTGAAGAACAAGCTATATCGCCATGGGCTTGGGATGAAAATTGGAGACGAGACCGCCATTGCCTTAATGGTCATGATGGATATCATGTTCCCTGAAAAAATTCAAATTGGCCGGAATTCGATCATCGGCTATAATACAACGCTTTTGGCCCATGAATATCTCATCAAGGAATACCGACTGGGCGACATTATCATAGGGGATCAAGTGATGATTGGAGCGAACACAACAATCTTACCCGGCGTTACGATTGGAGATGGTGCAGTCATTTCAGCAGGCACTCTAGTTCACCGTGATGTTGAGCCCTATACATTTGTTGGCGGCAACCCCATGCAAGTGATCAAAGAGCTTCCAAAAGAATAGGATCTATGGGCCTCTTAAATGAAAATGAATAAACTAACTCGCACTACGGCATGCTCCGTAGTGTTTTTTTTGAATCAAAAAATAACTAGAATGAGCTGTAATAGAGGAAAAAAGGATTTTAAAAAAGAAGTAATATATAAGGAAATAGGGCCGTAGGGGGGATAACTTATGGTATTGACGATGAAAGAAATTATGGAGCTAGATATTATGGAGCCGGCAGTGGTCAAAACGGCTTCAGCACACTTAGATGAGCAGATGGTGGAGTGGGTTTCCATCACGGAAGCACCGGTAGAAAACTTCGTGCGGAAAAATGAAATGGTTTTAACAACAGGCATCAGTTATGCAGATACGCCACATCAATTTTATCAATTTGTACATGATGTGATCCAATCAGGCGCTGCCGGCTTAGGGATTGCTACAGGTAAATACATATATGAACTGTGTGATCGCTGCATTGAGCTTGGGGAAGAGTATGAATTCCCTATTCTACTTATGCCGTGGGAAATACGTTTCGCAGATGTCACACAAGCCATCACACAAAGAATTACCGATCTAAAACAAGGGTATTTATTTGAGCTGCAGTCGATTCAACAGGAATTGCTATCAATGGTTTTGGAAGGGGCGCCTTTATCAAAGCTAGCTAGCCACGTGGCAAATCACATCCAAGCTGATGTGTATATGACTGATTTATATGGGTCGATTAAAGGGACAAACAACGATAAAGAGTTAACGTTTTGGGAGAGCTTTTTTTCTCGCGAAGTAGAAGACTTAGTAAAACCACTCGAGCAAAAAGATCACCCGCTCTTAGTAAAAGTAGAATTAATTGAGAGTGAAAAAGGTGCATTTATACGATTGCCCATTATTCAAAGTAATAACCTTGTTCAGGGCTACGTGTACAAAAGATTAGCAGAGAATCAAGATACCCTTTCCGCTTCGGTTTGTGTTACTTTAGAGCATACCGCAACCGCAGCAGCTTTTTGGTTTTTAAAAGAGAACGCTCTACTCGAAGCGGAGTCAAAAGTAAAAAATCATTTTGTCTGGGAATTAGCAAAGGATCAAATAGAGTCAAATGAGCTAATGATAACCCGTGCAAGAAAGCTAGGCTATGATTTAGAGCTTTCCTATGAAGCCATCGTAGGCTATCCAGAAAAGATGAAAGAAATATTTAACGAAGAAGTCGCTCAATCCTCTTATTTGGAATGGACGCAAAGTATGGCCCATTATATTGAAGAAGAAGTAAATCACGCAGCCCAATCCATAAAGCGTAAGGCAATGGCCACCTTCCAGGCCAATCAAGTCATTATTTTTCTTGAGGTACCTGAGGAAGCAAGTCGAGAGACGATCAACAGTTTTCTTGATCTTCTAAACCGTCGATTCGCTCATTTATTCCCCGGTGTACATATGATGTGGGGCATCGGTGACGGAAGCGACAGCATCTTTTCCTTTAGCAAAAGCTATGAGCAAGCCAATCAAGCATTAGACATCGGTCAAAAAAGACGGGACCTCACTAGAAAAGTTTTTTATTCAGAAACAAGAGTAGACAGAGTCTTACAAGCAATGGCAAATTATGATGATTTAAAAGAAGTCATCCTAAGCGTGATAACCCCTTTATATAAATATGATCAGCAACGAAATATGGACCTTATTCATACATTCACAACCTATCACCGCAACCAGAGTAAAGTCAGCCTAACAGCCAGAGTCCTTCACTTGCATAGACAATCGTTATTATATCGACTGCGAAAAATAGAAGCCTTAACGGGACTATCCCTGGCTAACCCCGATGACGTCTTTTTATTAGAACTGAGCATCCGTATATGGGATTTGCAGCCTGTGAGCGAACTTTAAATGAGTGGATGAAGATTAGGGAATAGTGGAAAAAGGATTTTATCAAGAGCCGGTGTGCGATAGCAAGGGAGAAGCGGGGTATATCAAGAAGAATGAGCGTAAAACCAAGAACTGGAGCGTGATGGTAAGGAAGAAGCTCAGCAAACCAAGAGGAATGAGCTCCTAACCAAGAGTCGGTGTGCGATACCCAGAAAGAAGCATCGCAAACCAAGAAGAATGAGCTCCTAACCAAGAGCCGGAGCTCGATACCCAGAAAGAAGCCCCGCATACCAAGAGGAACGAGCGTCTAAGCAAGAGCCGGAGCTCGATACCCAGAAAGAAGCGCCGCATACCAAGAGGAACGAGCACCAAACCAAGAGCGGGAGCCCGATACCCAGAAAGAAGCGCCGCATACCAAGAAGAACGAGCACCAAAGCAAGAGCCAGAACCCGATACCCAGAAAGAAGCTCAGCATAGCAAGAGGAACGAGCGTCAAACCAAGAGTCAGAGCTTGATACCCAGAAAGAAGCCCCGCATAGCAAGAGGAACGAGCGTCAAAGCAAGAGCCGGTGTGCGATACCCGGAAAGAAGCATCGCATACCAAGAAGAACGAGCGTCTAACCAAGAGCCGGAACCCGATACTCAGAAAGAAGCCCCGCATACCAAGAAAAACCAGCATCAAACCAAGAGCCCGAGCTCGATACCCAGAAAGAAGCGCCGTATACCAAGAGGAATGAGCACCCAACCAAGAACCAGATTCCGATACCCAGAAAGAAGCTCCGCATACCAAGAGGAACGAGCACCCCACCAAGAGCCCGAGCTCGATACCCAGAAAGAAGCCCCGCATACCAAGAAGAATGAGCGCAATACCAAGAGCCAGTGCTGATACCCAGAAAGAAGCCTCAGCACCCAACCAAGAATCAAAGCACCCCACCAGAGATTCGCCCGCACATTTAATCAACCTCCTCACACCATGTTAGATTATCTGCACTGTTTAAAAATGTATACGTTTTCATTCTATTGGATTAGCTAATCTGACTACAATCGGGCTGATATTTTCTTACACTTTACGTATTGAACAGTCAGAGGTGGATTGCATATACTTTAAATATTCAAACAATTAAATAAACAGGGTGTATGTTTGATGATCCAGGCATTTTTAAGGAGGAATGGCGATGCTTTCATTCACATTGGAAGAATATCAGGAGAGATTGGGTAAAACAAAAGAGAAGATGGCGGCAGCAGGGATAGATGTTCTTCTTATAAGTGATCCGGCAAATATGAATTATTTGTCTGGTTATGATGGATGGTCTTTTTATGTGCATCAGATGTTAATTGTGATTATTGATGAAGCACAGCCGATATGGCTTGGACGTTCGCAGGATGCGAATGGCGCAAAGCTGACAGTCTGGATGCATCAAGATTTTATTATTCCGTACCCTGATGAATATGTTCAGTCTTTACCAAAGCACCCGATGGATTTTGTGGCTCAAATCTTAACTGAAATTGGTCAGTCTAATCGAGCGATAGCTGTAGAAATGGATCATTACTATTTTACAGCAGCTTGTATGGAGCATCTTAAGCAGCATCTTCCAAACGCTTCATTTAAAGACGGTACAAATATAGTAAATCGAGTGAGAATCATAAAATCTGATCAGGAAATTGAATACATGAAGCGGGCGGGAGCGATTGTTGAGAGGGCGATGCAGGCTGGCATTGATGCTGTTCAGACTGGTGTAAGAGAATGTGATGTAGCGGCTACCATTTTCCATGCGCAAATATCTGGAACAGAAGCATATGGCGGGGATTACCCGGCCATAGTCCCCTTGATGCCTTCGGGAATTAAAACGTCGGCTCCACATCTTACTTGGACGGATGGTACGTATAAACAAGGTGAAACAGTGATTCTGGAAATTGCCGGTTGTTATAAACGCTATCATAGTCCTTTAGCACGCACGTTAGTTGTAGGGCAGCCAGCGTTGCAGGTTGTAGAATTGTCCGAGATTGTCATTGAAGGGCTAAATGAAACCCTCCAATTTGTAAAACCTGGAGTAACATGCGAGGAGGTAGAAGCGGTCTGGAGAAAAAGTATTGCCAAACATGGGCTAGAGAAGGAGTCGAGGCTTGGGTATTCAATGGGGCTGAATTATCCGCCAGATTGGGGCGAGCACACCGCCAGCCTGCGACAAGGAGACAAGACCGTTATTCAAGAAAACATGACCTTTCATGTCATACCAGGCATGTGGTTTGATAGCTTCGGCGTTGAACTAAGTGAGTCGATCCGCGTAACAAAAACGGGATGCGAGACATTAGCTAACTTCTCACGGGAGCTATTCATTAAGCATCCGACTATCCACTCCGCATCTTAATTTTTTACAGGCACTTATGTCAAAGCACTAGTCATAGAAAACACCTATTAATCAAACATTTTCTTTTATCATTAAGGCTTTTCTTAATAGCTAGAAGGCTCTTAATCTAGAGCCTTTTTACTATGAATATACGAAATAACCACCGAGGGGAGAGGTTCATGTGAAAAAAGAGAATCAAGCTCAAATTGGAACAAAAGCCGTCTGGGCGGGCGAAAAAGACTATTTAGTGCACGGTGCTACTCAGGTGCCGGTCATACCAAGTGTAGCATTTGGCTACGATGATATGGACGAGTGGTATGATGTAGCGATTGGCAAAAAGAAGGGCCATATATACGGTAGAAACACAAATCCAACCGTTCAGGCATTTGAGGATAAGGTAAAAGCACTTGAAGGAGCAGAGGCTGGTACAAGCTTTTCAACGGGCATGGCAGCTATTAGCAATACGCTTTATACATTCTTGTTCCCGGGTGATAAGGTTGTCACAATTAAAGATACGTACGGAGGAACAAATAAGCTATTTACAGAGTTTTTGCCTAAGCTACAAATTGAGGTTGTCTTTTGTGAAACAGGTAATCATCAGCAAATAGAAGAGGAGCTTCAAAAAGGCTGTAACATGCTATATCTTGAAACGCCAACTAACCCAACCGTCAAAATTACGGATATCAAACGTTCAGCCGAAGCCGCAAAAGCAGTGGGTGCCTTGGTGGTTGTAGATAATACATTCGCCACACCGATTAATCAAACACCACTTGAGCTTGGAGCGGATCTTGTCATTCATAGTGCGACCAAATTTCTTGGGGGGCACGCAGATGCTTTAGGTGGAGTGGTTGTGGGAAACGATTCTTCCTTAGTTGAATCTATCTATCACTATCGGGAAATTAATGGGGCGACTATGGATCCATGGGCTGCTTATTTACTGCTGCGTGGCATGAAGACGCTCGATCTTCGTGTGAAGCGTCAGGCTGAAAATGCGGGTAGGCTAGCAGAATTTCTTGAGACATCGGACTTAGTTGAATCTGTTTATTATCCAGGGTTACCTACTCATCCTAACCACGAGATCGCCTGTGAGCAAATGAGGGGATTTGGCGGCATGTTGAGTTTTGCAGTAAAGGGTGGAGTTGAGACGGTGCGTGAGCTACTTCCAAAGCTCGAATATGCCAATCGGGCAGCCAATCTAGGTGCAGTCGAGACGACCGTTGGGCCGGCGAGAACAACGAGTCATGTTGAATGTACACCAGAGGAGCGGGCGGCAATGGGCATTCCGGAAGGGTTGATTCGAGTTTCGTGTGGGATTGAGGATGGAGAGGATATTGTGGCTGATTTTAAACAAGCGATAGAAGCAGTGAGCTTGCTTCTGAAAATAGAAGGATGAAGCACGCAAGCGTTCAAATGGCTGAGGCGATGTCAGATCGTTTAATAGAGTGGCGTAGATACATTCATCAGCACCCGGAGATAAGCTTTCAAGAGAAGTATACGGGAGAATACATTGCCTCTGTGTTGGCTGAGATACCTGGCTTATCTATCGAAAATGGTGTCGCTGGATATGGTGTGGTCGGTCGCTTCTCTAATGGAGAGGGACCAACCATTGCTTTACGTGCAGATATCGATGCCCTTCCCATTGAGGAGGAGAACATTTGTGAATATGCATCACGGCATAAAGGGGTGATGCATGCCTGTGGCCACGATGCCCACACAGCCATCCTACTAGGGGCTGTGCATATTATAGCGGATCAGCTACGGGCGCTCGATTGGAGAGGCACTGTTCTATTCTTATTTCAGCCGGCAGAAGAGGCCATTGATGAATCTGGTCGCTCAGGTGCTGTGTATATGATAGAGGAAGGAGCGCTTGAAAAGGTAGATGCTGTGCTTGCTTTACATATGTGTCCCTGGCTCTCGGTTGGTGAAATGCAAGTTCATGACGGGGCTAGCATGGCAAGTGTAGATGTGTTTTCTGGAACTATTGAAGGAACGGGTGGTCATGGGGCATATCCTCATTTTGGGACGGACCCCATTTGGATGATGAGCCGTGTGCTGGATACGTTATATAGCCTTGTGAACCGACGTATTTCCGCTTTAGACCCTGCCGTTATAAGTGTAGGAAAAATAGAAGCAGGGCATGCCAGCAATATCATTCCAACGAAGGTGTTGATAGAAGGGACCATTAGAGCCTATCACGAAGAGACACGTGAGCAATTACACGACCATGTAAAAGCAAGTTTTCATTTAGCTGATCAGCTAGGAGGGAAGGGAGACTGTACCGTAACTAGAGGAGAGCCTGCTTTATATAATGATGCTGCGATTAATCAAGCTTTAAAGGAGACGGTAACGACTCTATACCCAGATATCATCATTCATGATGCTCCTTTTGGTATGGGTGGGGAAGACTTTTCCTATATGACAAAAAAAGCTCCTGGAGCGATGTTTTTTCTAGGGTGTGGGTTCTCGGATGGTATGAATCGGGATCTTCATACGCCAATTTTTGATGTGAATGAAGACTGTTTACAAATGGGGGCAGCTATTATGGCGGAATCTGCCATCAGATACGTAACATGCAAAGAACCTGTTGAGTGATGCTCATCGGGTTTTTTTATGGTTTAAATTCCGATGAGAAATGGTTGACGCTGGAATATCAGGCATGTAAACTATAAACAAACACTTTACTTCGCTATTGATTTAGCGAACTAAAGCAACTCGTTGTGATATAATAGGCTAACTAATTAAGGATGGTGCGTAAGACAATGTCAAAGTTATTCATGTTTGAGAAACCTCTTGGCATGCGAGATACATTGCCAGAGTTATATGAAACAAAAAAACAATTAAGAACGGAAATAGTAAATGAAATGAAGCAGTGGGGCTATCAAATGGTAGAAACACCCACGGTTGAGTATTATGACACGATTGGTGCCTCATCTGCTATATTAGATCAGCAATTATTTAAGCTGATGGATAGTCAGGGCTATACGCTTGTTTTGCGTCCTGATATGACAGCACCGATTGCTCGATTGGTTTCTTCCAGTTTAAAAACTGAAGCATATCCAATACGACTTGGCTATCATTCTAATTTATTTAGAGCCCAGCAGCACGAGGGAGGAAGACCTGCAGAGTTTGAGCAAATCGGTGTTGAACTAATTGGGGATGGGACTGTTAGCGCAGACGCAGAAACGATTGCGTTAATGATTGAATCTTTAAAACGAGCTGGACTGGAGTCATTTAAGCTAGCAATCGGGCACGTTGGATTTGTTGATGCGTTGCTTGTAGATATCGTAGGAAATAAAGAACGAGCCGATCTCTTACGGAGATTTCTTTACGAAAAAAACTATGTTGGTTTTAGATCACATATTAAAGGCTTAAACCTTTCATCTATAGATAAAAAAAGGTTGGAAGGTTTACTTAAGCTTCGTGGGGGCCAGCATTTATTTAATGAAGCAGAAAAGCTTGCAGAATCAGAGCAAGGTCAGGCGGCTCTTAGAGAGTTAAGGGAATTGTGGGATGTTTTAGAGCAGTACGGCTTATCCCAATATATTACGATCGACTTAAATTTGGTTTTGCATATGAGTTATTACACCGGCACCGTATTTGAAGTTTACAGTCAGGAGCTTGGTGTGCCACTTGGAAGTGGTGGTCGTTACGATGAGTTGCTACAGCAGTTTCATCGTCCAGCACAGGCCATTGGCTTTGGTGTGCGTCTAGATTTGTTAGCAGAAGCCATAGGGCAAACGGTGCCACCTGAAAGGCGACAATGCGTCATCTTTAGTCGTGAGCGCCGTAATGAAGCGATTGAGAGAGCACAAAAGCTTCGTTCAGAAGGAGAGATTGTTGTCCTTCAAGACTTGGCTGGTGTGGATAATGTAGATCAAATGAGTGATGAGTATGATGAAATTATCTACGTTATTGGAAAATCTAAACGAGGTGATTCAGCCCATGAGTAATGTTTTGACGATGGCCATGCCAAAAGGGCGCATCTTTGAAGAAGCCGTCCAGCTTCTTCGTAAGGCAGGGTATAATCTACCGGATGAGTTTGAGGACTCAAGAAAGCTAATTATTGAAGTGCCTGAAGAAGAATTGCGTTTTATCCTTGCCAAACCTATGGATGTACCAACCTATGTTGAGCATGGTGTAGCAGATGTTGGTGTGGCGGGGAAGGATGTTATGATTGAAGAAGAACGAGATGTCTATGAAGTACTCGATTTAAAAATCAGTGAATGTTACATGGCAGTAGCTGGTTTACCGGGATATCAAAAAAAAGACATTAATCCTAAGGTGGCATCTAAATACCCAAATCTCGCCGCGCATTATTTTAAGAAGCAGGGAGAACAGGTTGAAATTATAAAGCTAAATGGATCGATTGAGCTCGCACCGTTAATTGGACTTGCTGATCGGATTGTTGATATCGTCTCATCAGGACAAACCTTAAAGGAAAATGGACTCGTTGAACTGGAGACGATTGAGCCAATTACCTCACGTTTTATTGTGAACCCAGTTAGTTATAGAATGAAAGCAGAACGAATTGATAAGATGGTAGAACGACTGTTTGACGTGGTGGAGGGAGGATAAATATGCGAATTGTTAAAGTGGATGAAGCGTTTACGGTTAAACGAACAGTAGAAGCAGGTAAAGAAAAAGAACAGCAAATCGTTGACGGCATCATTAAGCAAGTTCGTGAGCAAGGGGACGAAGCATTATTCTCCTTAACACGGGAGCTTGACGGGGTAGACTTGAACCAATTTAAAGTGGAGCAGTCAGAAATAAAGGCTGCTTACAATGATCTGGAACCCAATGTCGTCGAAGCCATTCGTGAGGCCATTGAGCGCATTCGTGACTTCCATCAACGACAGGTTTCACAATCATGGTTAACAACAAAACCAGATGGCGTAATACTGGGTCAAAAAGTAACTCCGTTAGACCGGGTAGGGGTCTATGTTCCTGGAGGCAAGGCGGCTTATCCTTCTAGCGTCATTATGAACGTAGTGCCAGCACAGGTAGCTGGTGTTGGAGAGGTAGCGATGGTCTCACCAGCGCTATCAACGGGTCAGTTACCAGCTGGAGTGCTTGTCACTGCGAATGAGCTAGGGATCAAAGAGATTTATAAAATCGGTGGCGCACAGGCGGTAGCAGCATTAGCATACGGAACAGAGACAATTGCACCTGTTGATAAAATTACGGGACCAGGTAACATTTATGTGGCCTTAGCCAAACGTGCCGTGTATGGTGTGGTGGACATTGATATGATTGCCGGACCAAGTGACATTACGGTACTTGCTGACGAGACAGCGATTCCCGCTCATGTCGCCGCTGATCTACTTTCTCAGGCAGAACACGATGAGCTAGCAACAGCTGTGTTAGTGACAGATTCAAAGAGTCTTGCAGAGGCTGTATCAGAGCAAGTTGAATATCAGCTTCAGTCCTTGCCAAAAGAAGACATTGCTCGAGCTTCGATTGAAAATCAAGGTGTGATTTATCTGACTGAAAACCTTGAGCAATCCATTCGTACAGTGAATCAAATAGCTCCTGAGCATTTGGAGATCATCGTTCAGAATCCAATGGATCAGCTAGGTAAAATTCGTCATGCAGGCGCCATTTTCTTAGGTCCTTATACAACGGAGCCTGTTGGAGATTACTTTGCTGGGCCCAATCATGTATTACCAACAGAGGGAACGGCACGTTTCTCAAGTCCGTTAACTGTTGATGACTTCGTAAAAAAATCGAGTGTTCTGTCGTATTCAAAGGAAGCACTGATTGCTCAAGCGAATTCGATTACAGCACTTGCTCGCTTAGAAGGGCTAGAAGCACATGCCCGTGCGGTTGAGATACGTTTAGGAGATGATTCGGATGAGTGAAGAACAACGACATGCAGAGATTGAACGTAATACAGGCGAGACACAAATAAAGCTTTCGCTAGATATAGATGGAGATGGTACAACCGATCTAGATACGGGCGTACCTTTTATGAATCACATGTTGGATTTATTTGCTAAGCATGGACAGTTTAACTTATCTGTGCAGGCAAATGGAGATACAGATGTCGACGATCATCATACCACTGAGGATATTGGTATTTGTCTGGGTCAGGTGATCAAAGACGCGCTTGGTTCTAAAAAAGGGATAAAACGCTATGGGAATTCGTTTATCCCAATGGATGAAACACTGGCTCAAGTGGTAGTGGATCTCAGCAACCGACCGCATCTAGAGTTTAGAGCAGAATTCCCCTCACAAAAAGTAGGAACCTTTGACACGGAGCTTGTACACGAATTTCTTTGGAAGCTGGCACTTGAGGCACGTATGAACCTCCATGTTATCGTTCATTACGGACATAACACACACCATATGATTGAAGCGGTGTTTAAAGCACTGGCACGCGCATTGGATGAAGCGACACTTATCGACCCGCGTGTAAAAGGAGTACCTTCATCGAAAGGAATGTTGTAGATGATTGGCATTGTTGATTATGGCATGGGTAATTTGCACAGCGTCAGTAAAGCGATGGAGCGAATTGACCTTCCCTATATCATTTCAGAAGATCTAGAGGTTTTAAAAAACACAGATGGATTGCTGCTCCCGGGAGTTGGAGCGTTTCCGGATGCAATGGATATTTTGAACCAAACAGGTAAAAGTGAATTTCTCCGCCAGTGGGCTACTGATGGCAAACCGCTAATGGGCATTTGTCTCGGCATGCAGCTTCTATTTGAAGGAAGTGAGGAGCATCGTCACACGTTAGGTCTTGGCCTGCTACCAGGGAAGGTCGTTAAATTTTCAGGACAGTCAGAAGCAGGACAGACATATAAGGTCCCACATATGGGCTGGAATCAGTTGAAGTTTCACCAGGAACACCCTCTGTTACATGAGGTAGAAGAGGGTCACGTGTATTTTGTTCACTCCTTTGTGGTACAAACGGAGGATAGTGAGATACTGCTCGCGACCTCTGACTATCATCAGGACGTCCCAGCTATTGTGGGTAGAGGCTCAGTGGTTGGTACACAATTTCACCCGGAAAAAAGTAGTGTTGTGGGCATGGATTTACTTGCTAACTTTGGGGAGCTGGTTGAAAAAGGAGTGAAGCTTTCATGAATGAATCAATCATTTACCCTGCAATTGATATGAGAGATGGTAAGTGTGTTCGTCTTGTTCAAGGCGATTATAACCAAGAGACGGTGTATGGTGATTCGCCTTTTGATATGGCGAAAGCTTTTGTTGATGCAGGGGCAGAGTGGATTCATATGGTTGATCTTGATGGGGCAAAAGCCAAAAAACGAGTAAACCATGAACATGTCGTTCGTGTCGCCAAGGAGCTTGATGCTAAGGTGCAAATTGGTGGTGGCATCAGAACAGCTGAGGATGTGGCGTATTATCTCGATCACGGTGTTGATCGGGTCATACTCGGAAGTGTGGCCGTTCAAAATCCGGATTTTACAAAGCAAATGCTCTCTACATATGGCGGAGAACGAATTGTAATTGGCATTGACGCTCGGAATGGCTATGTTGCGACAGAAGGCTGGCTTGAGACTTCGAAAGTTAAAGCAGAAGAGCTCGCTCGTGAAATGGTTCGGTATGGAGCGAAGACTTTTATTTTTACAGATATCGCTCGGGACGGCATGTTATCAGGGCCGAATACTGAAGCCATTGAAGCACTAGCTTTAGCAAGTGGTGCCAAGGTTATTGCCTCAGGTGGAGTCAGTTCTTTGCGGGACTTGGATGAACTCGCTGCCAAGCAAGCTTCTGGTATTGCAGGAGCAATTGTAGGCAAAGCGCTTTATACGAATCAGTTCACGCTTAAAGAAGCCTTGCAGAGAGGGAGGTAAGTAGATGCTAACTAAACGTATCATTCCATGCCTTGATGTGAAAGAAGGCCGCGTTGTAAAAGGTATTCAATTTGTTGGCTTACGAGATGCTGGTGATCCTGTGGAACTTGCAGCTTTTTATGATGGCCAAGGTGCCGATGAACTCGTCTTTCTTGACATCTCTGCCTCTCATGAAGGGCACGAAACGATGATTGAAGTAGTTGAGGAAGTTGCAGGTAAGCTTGCCATTCCGTTTACCGTTGGTGGTGGGATTCGTACACTTGAAGACATGAAACGAGTTTTGCGTGCTGGCGCAGATAAAGTATCCTTGAATACGGCTGCCGTGTTACGTCCGGAATTGATTAAAGAAGGTGCTGACTTCTTTGGCGCTCAGTGCATTGTGGTCGCCATCGATGCAAAATATGATGAACAGCTTGGGTCATGGCGTGTTTATACCCATGGAGGCAGAAAGCCAACAGAATGGGAAGTGGCTGATTGGGCGAAACACGCCGTCTCACTGGGCGCAGGAGAAATTTTATTAACGAGTATGGATCAGGACGGCGCGAAAACTGGTTTTGACGTGCCATTGCTAAAAAAAGTAGGCGGAGTGGTTTCAGTTCCGGTGATCGCCTCTGGAGGAGCAGGTAAGCAAGAGCATTTCCTTGAAGCCTTTACCGATGCAGACGCAGATGCGGCGCTGGCAGCCTCTATCTTCCACTATAAAGAAACCTCTGTGGCCGAAGTGAAAAGCTATTTAAAAGGGGAAGGACTGTCGATTCGATGAATCTAGATCTTGTGAAATTTGATGACCGTGGCCTCGTGCCGGCAATCGTGCAAGACGCTGTAAGTAAAGAAGTTTTAACCCTTGCTTATATGAACAAAGAGTCTTTAGCAAAGTCGATTGATACTAAACAAACATGGTTTTATAGCCGTTCCAGACAAGAGCTTTGGCACAAGGGAGCGACATCAGGAAATACTCAAACCATTCATGGTATTCGCTACGACTGTGACCAGGATGCACTACTGGTTTTAGTGACACCCGCAGGTCCCGCTTGTCATAAAGGGAACTATACATGCTTCTCAGATTCCCTCTTAAATCAGCAAGTTTCAACCGATGAAACAAACTCAGCCGCAATTCTCACTGAACTTGAGCGTATTATTGCTGAACGTGAAACCGAGATGCCAGAAGGAGCCTATACCACCTATCTTTTTGAAAAAGGTGTGGATAAAATTCTTAAAAAGGTTGGCGAGGAAGCCTCTGAAGTCATCATCGCAGCAAAAAACCGCGATCGTGAAGAGTTAACCAACGAATCAGCAGATCTTTTGTATCACTTGTTTGTGTTGCTTCGTGAGCAGAAGGTTTCATTTAGTGAAGTAACAGATATTTTGAAAGCAAGGCATGAATAGAAAGACTCAGAACAAGGGGAGGCGATGGCCGTTCCCTTGTTTTTTTATGTGGATGTAATAAGGTTTATGGAAAATGAGGGGACTCTCTGGTTTGATTAAAATGCTACATTAAACGTCTCCCCCGCAATCAGAGGAACAGAAGTAATAATTCCTATCATTTCCATTAATCAAATTGTCGATAAATCAACCCGCCTCCCTTCCATTTTTTTATGCATATGATGTATACTGGACAAGCATATAGTAGACATCTGGAGGGAACACACGTTATATGGATGTAACGGTTTATCGAAAAAAACATGCTAAGGTTATTCCTTTTCTTCAAAATGGAGATTACTTCTTTCACCGAGGCATTGATGCATATAAGAAAAAGAATTTAAAGCGCGCAGTTACCTTGTTTGAGCGTGCCGTGAAGCTGACAGATAAAGAGCCTGTTTTTCAAGTTCAGCTTGCGGCTGTTTTATCGGAGCTGAATGAATACGAACGATCTAATGACATTTTGAGAGATGTGTTGATTGAAACAGAGGGTCAGCATCCCGAGTGCCATTTTTTTATGGCCAACAATTATGCCTATCTTGGGCAATTTCATCTGGCCGAACAAGAGGTAAGAACGTATTTACAAAGCACTACTGCTTCAAATCGTCTGGAAGGCGCTGAGGAATTACTAGAGATGCTGACAGAGGAATACGATGAGGTGGATGAGGAGACCGAGGATTTTGAAGACCTCATCTCGGGGCATGCCACTGCGGGATCCTTTTTAAAACAAAATAAACCTGATCAAGCCATTCCGGTCTTACAGGAAATGATTGAGGATCATCCGACATGTTGGACGGCCTATAATCACTTGGCGGAAGCGTATTTTCGTGCGGGTCAAAAAGAAAAAGCCTTTGATATATCAGAAAAGGTTCTTTCTGAGGATCAGGGTAATTTGTTTGCGTTAGCTAACGTTGCGTTGTTTTCACTTGATATGGGAGATCTTCAAGAAGCGGGGAGATATGCCGAAATGCTTCGCCGGGTCTACCCGATTGATGCGGATCATTACTTAAAGGTTGCCCGGGTGCTATGTGCACTGGGAGAATACCATGAAGCAGAAAAAAGGTTAAGTGAGGTCGATACGCTAACCTTTGATTTAGACCCTGAATTATATGATTGCAGGGGCGTGGCAAAGTACCAGCTCGGTTACAAAGAGCGTGCGAAGACACTGTGGACAAAAGCTGTAAAAAACGGGTTCGATAAAAGTGAAGAACGCGTAATGCATTTTGAACAACTTCAACAAAAGGATGTAAACTACCGCTTGTGGCCATAATACCTATGAGCAAATTGATAGACACACTTCATTGATTTCGTTACGATTACCTTAAAGAGCGTGATTAATGAACACGACTGAGAACGTGTAATTCAGGAGGATTTATAATGAGCGAAGAAACCATTTATGATGTAATAATAGCTGGAGCTGGACCAGCGGGTATGACAGCTGCGGTGTACACTTCTCGTGCACAGTTAAGTACTTTAATGCTAGAGCGGGGTATTCCGGGTGGTCAAATGGCAAACACAGAAGAAGTAGAGAATTATCCTGGGTTTGACCATATTTTAGGTCCTGATCTTTCAAATAAAATGTTTGAGCATGCGAAGAAATTTGGCGCTGAATATGCTTATGGTGATATTAAAGAGATTATTGATGAAGGCGAAACGAAACGAATCATTGCCGGTTCAAAGGAATATAGAGCAAAAGCAGTCATTGTAACTACAGGAGCTGAATACAAGAAAATTGGCGTGCCTGGTGAAAAAGAGCTAGGTGGACGTGGTGTTTCTTATTGTGCGGTTTGTGATGGAGCATTCTTTAAAAATCGTGAGCTTGTTGTCATTGGTGGCGGCGATTCAGCTGTTGAGGAAGCCGTTTATTTGACTCGCTTTGCTTCTAAAGTGACAGTTATTCACCGTAGAGATGAGCTTAGAGCTCAAAAGATTCTTCAACAACGCGCCTTTGACAACGAAAAGGTAGAATTCATTTGGAATCAGGTTGTAACGGAGATTCAAGAAGAGAATGGTAAGGTTGGAAGTGTGAAGCTGAAAAACACGCAAACGGGTGAAGAGTCCGAGTTCAAAGCAGATGGTGTGTTCATTTACATTGGTATGCTTCCATTAAATGAAAGTGTTAAGGATTTAGGTATTCTTAATGAAGAAGGCTATGTGGTGACAAACGAGGAGATGGAAACAAAGGTTCCTGGTATCTTTGCCGCTGGAGACATTCGCGAAAAATCTTTACGTCAAATTGTGACAGCTACAGGTGACGGAAGTATCGCCGCTCAAAATGTGCAACACTATATCGAAAGTCTTGCTGAAAAAGTCAAACCATGACGAAATGTCAAACTGTTGTATAAAATGTAGGATAAAAGATACTATGTTTTAGGCAATATTCAAAAATGGGGGACTCTGAAACCCTTGCAGGGACAGGGTTTCGTAATTCGCTCTTAATCATTCTGTAACAATCATGAAATATAAAACTGTTACACTATGTTTAAGTAATTGACCCCCTTTTTATATATCTTTTGCACGAGTTCTTTGGAGCTCGTGCCCTTTTTTTGTGCAAATGGAAGAGTGAGTAGGCTTCTGAATAATTGTAGCAGTCTCAAAATAAATGTATACTATTACTGTAAAGACATTGAGGTGATTTGATTGCAGCGAGTAACAAATTGCACGGTTATAAAAGATGGCAAGGTTTTGCTTCTACAAAAGCCAAGTCGTGGCTGGTGGGTGGCTCCAGGTGGAAAGATGGAGACAGGCGAAACCATTAAGGAATCAGCTATTAGAGAATGTAGAGAAGAGACAGGCTTTACTGTAAAAAATCCTGAATTAACAGGAGTTTACACGATGGTTATAGAAGAAGATGGTAAGGTTATCTCGGAATGGATGCTATTTACCTTTAAGGGCACGGATTACTCAGGAACCATGCTTGAGCATTCTCCAGAAGGTGAGCTGAAATGGTGGGATACCGATAAAACAAATAACCTGCCTATGGCTGAGGGCGACAGAAAATTAATGCAGCACTCGTTACACGGTGAGGGTATCATGTTCGGAACCTTTTACTACTCACCGAGTTATGAGCTTCTCCGATCACGGATAGATTCAGATCCTACGGTGAAATCATAATATCAAGTACTAACAAGAGGTGTTTTTTATGGGAGAGGTAGATCATACAATTGAAATCGTCATCATAACAGGAATGTCTGGAGCGGGGAAAACGGTAGCTGTTCAGAGCTTTGAAGATCTGGGCTATTTCTGTGTTGATAACCTCCCACCAGCACTGCTTCCAAAATTTATTGATTTAATTGAGGGTGCCAGCGGTAAGATGAACAAAGTGGCTTTAGTTATGGATTTACGGGGGCAGCGCTTTTTTGATCATTTATTTGAAGCCGTAGATCAGCTAAGTAACGGAAACAGCAAACCAAACGTTCAAATACTTTTTCTTGAATCAAAGGATAATAAACTCGTGCAACGCTATAAGGAATCAAGGAGAACACACCCACTTGCTAAAAACGGATTACCACTTGAGGGTATTCGATTAGAGAGGGAAATGCTTGAAGAGCTTAAAGGGCGAGCGCAATTTATTATTGATACGACAGATCTTAAGCCAATTGAGCTTAGAGAGCGACTCATTCGACGTTTTTCTTCTGATGCTAAACAATCCTTTTCAGTTCAGCTCCAGTCATTTGGTTTTAAGTATGGTATTCCTATTGATGCAGACTTAGTTTTTGATGTTCGATTCTTACCTAATCCTCATTATGTTGACCATATGAGACCGCAAACGGGGCTTGACGAAGAGGTTTCTTCCTATGTCCTAAAATGGTCAGAGACTCAGCAATTTGTGGAAAAGCTAACGGACCTTTTGAATTTTATGCTGCCACAGTACAAACGAGAAGGAAAAAGCCAGGTAGTCATTGGCATCGGCTGTACGGGTGGTCAACATCGATCGGTCACATTGGTCGAGTATTTTGCTAAGCAGTTTTCAAAGGACTACGAGGTACATGCAACTCACCGAGATATTTCCAAGCGAAAGGGCGTCCATTCTTGAAGCGTAATATAGTAGTTATAGGTGGCGGGACGGGCTTATCCGTGTTATTACGTGGACTAAAAACGTACCCTGTCAATATTACAGCCATTGTTACGGTAGCTGATGATGGTGGAAGCTCCGGCATTCTTCGGAAAGAACTGGATATTCCTCCTCCGGGAGACGTTAGAAACGTCTTAACAGCACTTGCAGAAGTTGAACCATTAGTCGAAGAGTTATTTCAACATCGTTTTACAAATGGTAGTGGATTGTCCGGGCACTCTCTTGGGAATTTACTTCTTGCAGGAATGACGTCCATTACTGGAGATTTTCATCAAGGAATTGTGGCCGTGAGCCGTGTTTTAAATGTACGTGGGACGGTTCTACCAGCCGCAAACCAAAGTATCGTCCTGCATGCTGAAATGCAGGATGGTTCGATCATTTCAGGAGAGTCAAAGATTCCTGCCGTTCAAAAACCGATTAAACGAGTCTTTCTTACTCCTGAACAGATTGACCCTTTACCAGAAAGTCTGCAAGCAATTAAAGAGGCAGATTGGATTGTCTTAGGGCCAGGAAGCTTATATACAAGTGTGCTTCCGAATTTATTGGTGCCAGGAATAGCAGAGGCGATTCAGAGTTCGACGGCGAGAAAGGTCTACATTTGTAATGTGATGACGCAGCAGGGTGAAACGGACGGTTACAGTGCCGCCGATCATTTAAAAGGCATCATTTCACATTGTGGGACAGGGCTAGTCGATGATATTTTGGTGAACGGAACTACAATTTCCGATCAAGTTATGGAACGCTATGCAGAAGAAATGGCTTTTCCCGTAATGGTTGATCAAGAGGAGCTTAACAAGCTTGGTGTGCAGGTGATTAAAGACCATTTTGTGCTCGAACAGGATGGACAGCTTCGACATCATGCTAAAAAGGTCTCGGAAGCCATTTTAAGTGCAGGACCCTATAAACTTAATTGTTAATACAGACTTAAATGGAAGGAGTGGGCGAAGATGTCCTTTGCAGCCAAAGTAAAAAAAGAACTGACTCAGCTGGAACCTGCCGATACATTTGCCTCAGCTGAATTGGCTGCCTTAGTTCGCATGAACGGCTCGCTTTCGTTTGGTCGACAGCAAGTAGGGCTGGATATAACAACGGAAAATGCAGCCATAGCAAGACGCATCTATACACTGCTAAAGCAAGTGTTTCCAGATACATTTATCGAGCTTTTAGTTCGAAAAAAAATGCGATTAAAGAAAAATAATGTGTACCTGGTACGAGTATCCAGAGGTGCACAAGCTTTGATGGAACAGCTTGGTATTTTGGGTGAAGGCTTTACAATCATACGAACGATTGACCCACATGTGATTGATACAGAGCAAAGAAAAAGAGCATATATGCGTGGCGCTTTTCTTGCTGGAGGGTCAGTCAATCACCCAGAAACCTCGTCCTATCACCTTGAGATATTCTCTTCCTCGGAGGAGCATAATATCTCTCTTTGTGAACTGATGAACGAGTATGGATTACGAGCAAAGACACTGGAACGGAAAAAGGGCTATATTGTGTACATTAAAGAAAGTGAAAAAATCACCGAGTTCCTTAGTATTATTGGTGCTCATCAAGCATTACTTTACTTTGAAGATGTGCGTATCTTAAAAGATATGCGCAACTCTGTAAACCGTTTAGTCAATTGTGAAACGGCAAACTTAAATAAAACAGTTGGGGCGGCATTACGCCAAGTCGAAAATATCCGCCTTATTCAACGAACGATTGGCTTAGAGCAGTTGCCGCCAAAGCTACGCGAAATTGCTTTATTACGTCTGACCCATCAAGATGTTACATTAAAAGAACTTGGGGATATGCTTGAGGGCGGCAAGGTCAGTAAATCAGGAATTAACCATAGATTAAAAAAAATAGATGAAGTCGCAGAAAAGATACGAAACGGTGAAGTTTTGAAAAATTAAATGCTAAGGGGATATGTATATGCTTAAAGAAGAAGTAACAGTTGCCATAAAGGGAGGGCTTCAGGCTCGCCCGGCCGCATTGTTTGTGCAGGAAGCTAATCGTTTTTCATCAAATGTTAACATTGAAAAAGACGGAAAAATAGCAAATGCAAAAAGTATCATGGGAATCATGAGCTTAGCTATCAGACATAACGCATCCATCGTAATCAGTACAGATGGACACGACGAACAAGAAGCATTAGACGCACTAGTAGCTTATGTTTCAGACCAAGCATAAAGTGTAACAGACTGCGATTGGAGAGAAGGGCAGGGGTGATAGCAGCGGGCCAAACCAGGTTTTTTATCGTGCCTACGGAAAGCGTCTCCAATTGTTGACTTGGATGCAATTACTAAACAAATCAAAAAAGCTTGCCAACAAGTTAACTTGTTGGCAAGCTCGGATGGCCAATGGCCGTCTTTTTTTGTGTCATTATTTCTGAGGCTGAGAAGCAATAACTTCATCAATTAAGCCGTACTCTTTGGCACGTTCAGCAGTCATGAAGTTATCACGATCTGTGTCACGAGAGATAATATCAATCGTTTGACCCGTACGCTCAGAAAGAATTTCATTTAGCTTCGAGCGCATCTCAATGATACGACGAGCATGGATTTCGATATCTGAAGCCTGTCCTTGTGTTCCGCCTAATGGCTGGTGAATCATAACTTCACTGTTTGGAAGAGCAAGACGTTTACCTTTTGCACCTGCAGCTAATAGGAAAGATCCCATTGAAGCAGCCATACCTATGCAGATGGTTGATACATCAGGCTTGATAAATTGCATCGTGTCATAAATGGCCATACCAGACGTGATAGAACCACCCGGACTGTTAATATAAAGTGAGATGTCCTTATCTGGATCCTCTGCTTGTAGGAATAAAAGCTGAGCCACAATCGAATTTGCGACGTTATCATCAATCGCGCTTCCTAGCATAATAATTCTGTCCTTCAAAAGACGAGAATAAATATCATAGGCACGCTCGCCGCGGTTGGTTTGTTCAATAACTGTAGGGATGAGATTCATGTTTCATTCCTCCTGTGAAATGTAGTTAAATTAAGTAAGTTCAGCTTAGATTTAATTGCTGTATGTACATCATACCGATTAGGTCAAAGAAGGTCAAATAAAATACACTCCTTCTCTTTTATTAATTCCCTACGCTTAGCAAAAACCCTTCTTTAATCATTTCCGATTTATTCAAATGTTAAACCGGCTTATCGTCAATCGCTGAGTTTTGCTATACTAAACATAATACGTATGAAACGGAGACAAAGATCATGCATCTAATCTTTTATTCTAAGGAAAACTGTTCAATTTGTGATAAAGGGCTGCAAACCATCGAATCTCTTAAAAAAGAATTTACATTTACATTAGAATATGTCGATATCTATTCCGATGACCAATTGCTAGAACAATATATGTGGAGAATTCCCGTCGTTAAAATGGATGGAAAGGTAATTGATGAAGGCATCCTTTCAACAAGCAAATTGCGTTCTTCATTTCCAAAAACGTAATCATTTGTACCTGTAAAAAAGCAGGCAAAAAACTTGTCAATGTCGTGAACAATTGATATGATATGAAGTGAAGTAGACATTTGCTCTCATTGGGACGTAAAATGTCTATGAGGGACATTTTATGTCCCGTTAAAGGAAGAGGTGCTGCTGATGATGAGGAGCTTGGTTACTTTGCAAAAGCAGCTTGTGCCAGAATTGGTAGAGGTTATGCAGGAGCGCTATCGCCTGATGCAATTTGTTTTTTTACATCAGCCAATAGGACGAAGAGCCCTTGCCGTGAATCTTCAGCTTTCTGAACGGATTGTACGCAGTGAAGTAACATTCCTGAAGAATCAGCGCCTAGTTTCATTTACAACGGCTGGTATGAGCTTAACGCGAGAAGGAGAAACTGTTCTTGTCCAACTTGAGGATCTTATGAAGGAGATTCTGGGTTTGAGCGCGCTTGAAACAAAGCTCGAACAAAAGCTGGGTGTTGCAAAGGCTGTGATTGTAGCAGGAGACAGTGATGAAGAAGACTGGGTGAAACAGGAGATGGGCCAGGCTTGTGTGAAAGAGCTTAAGGCTATTATTGAACCCGATTCTGTTGTTTCGGTTATGGGTGGAACAACTCTTGCGGCAGTTGCTCAAATGATGACACCTGATCCAAAGGTAAGTCAATGTATCTTTGTACCAGCGCGTGGAGGCCTCGGTGAGAAGGTTGAAAATCAAGCCAACACCATTAGTGCAGAATTTGCTGATCGAGCTGGGGCAGAATACCGATTGATGCATGTACCGGATCAGTTAAGTGAAGAGGCTTATGCATCACTGATCCAAGAGCCTTCTGTAAAGGAAATACTTGATTTAATCAAAACCTCTCGCATTCTCATGCACGGAATTGGTGATGCTACGAGAATGGCAGCTAGAAGAAGCTCAGAAGAGCCGTTTATGATGAAATTAAAAAGGGAACACGCAGTAGCAGAGGCCTTTGGTTATTATTTTAATCAAAGTGGTGAGATTATTCACCGCCAGCGCACAATCGGTTTGCAGTTAGATGAACTCGACACTGGAAAGCATGTTATTTCTGTTGCAGGTGGGGCATCAAAAGCAAATGCCATAGCTGCTTACACCAAGCATAGGCCGAGTGATGTATTAATCACAGATGAAGCTGCTGCTAGAAAATTGCTTCAATTGTAAGACTCAACGTAGGAGAAAAGAGCAATGCTCTTTTTGATAGATTAAGCTTTTAAATTATGTCAGGAGGAATTTCAACATGGCAACGAAAATTGGTATTAATGGTTTTGGACGTATTGGACGTAATGTATTCCGCACGGCGCTTCAAAACCCTAACGTAGAGGTAGTAGCAATCAACGACTTAACAGATGCAAACATGCTTGCTCATCTTTTAAAGTATGACACGGTTCACGGGAACCTGGATGTAAGCATCGAAGTAAAAGACAACGCGATTGTTGTTGACGGTCAAGAGATCAAAGTATCTGCTGAGCGTAACCCAGCTGAAATTGGATGGGATAAGCACGGAGTAGAAGTGGTTATTGAGTCAACTGGTTTCTTCACTAAACGTGCAGACGCAGCGAAGCACATCGAAGCAGGAGCAAAGAAAGTAATTATCTCTGCACCAGCCTCTGATGAAGATATCACTGTCGTTGTAGGTGTAAACGAAGACAAATATGATCCAGCAAATCATGACGTTATTTCTAACGCATCTTGTACAACTAACTGCTTAGCGCCTTTCGCTAAAGTATTAAACGATCAATTTGGTATCCGTCGTGGACTAATGAACACTGTTCACTCTTACACAAATGATCAGCAAATTCTTGATCTTCCACACAAGGATTATCGTCGTGCTCGTGCAGCTGCTGAGAACATCATTCCAACATCAACTGGTGCAGCTAAAGCCGTAGCTCTAGTTCTTCCAGAGCTTAAAGGAAAACTTAATGGTGCAGCAATGCGTGTACCTACACCAAACGTATCACTAGTTGACCTTGTTGTTGAGCTTGATAAAGAAGTAACAGCTGAAGAAGTAAACGCAGCACTTAAAGAAGCATCTGAGGGTAAACTTAAAGGTGTTCTTGGTTACTCTGAAGAGCCATTAGTATCTCATGACTACAATGGCAACACACATTCTTCTACAATCGACGCACTTTCTACAATGGTTATGGAAGGCAACATGGTTAAGGTTATCTCTTGGTATGATAACGAAACTGGCTTCTCAAACCGTGTCGTTGACTTAGTTGAATACATCGCAAGCAAAGGGCTATAATGGAGCAAGCGGAATATTTAAGAGGAGCAGGGTCTAACATCTGACTCCTCTTTCCGCTTGTAACACTTTAAGAATGAGGAGGGCATGTTCATGAAGAAGCAAACGCTTCAGGATGTAACACTTACTGGAAAACGCGTGTTTGTTCGTGTTGATTTTAATGTACCAATGAAAGATGGAGCTATTACCGATGAAACGCGTATCAAAGCAGCGCTCCCAACGATTAAGCACCTAGTAGAACAAGGAGCTAAAGTCATCCTTGCCAGTCATTTGGGTCGACCAAAAGGACAAGCAGTGGACGAGCTTCGCTTAAAGCCTATAGCTGAAAGATTGTCTGAGCTATTGAACAAGCCTGTAGCCTCAAGTACTGAAGCTCGTGGTGAAGTAGCAGAAAAGGCTGTTAACGAGCTGAACGATGGCGATGTACTATTACTTGAAAATGTTCGTTTTTATTCTGGAGAAGAGAAAAATGATGCAGAGCTTGCAAAAGAATTTGCAGCATTAGCTGATTTTTATGTAAATGATGCATTTGGCGCAGCTCACCGTGCTCATGCTTCAACCGAAGGCATTGCCAAACATCTTCCTTCTGCCGCTGGATTCTTAATGGAAAAAGAACTTGAGGTACTTGGTCAAGCATTAACTGAGCCAAAACGTCCATTCACAGCCATCATTGGTGGGGCGAAGGTAAAGGACAAAATTGGTGTTATTGACCATTTGCTAGACAAAGTAGATAACCTAATCATTGGTGGAGGACTTGCTTACACCTTTGTAAAAGCCCTTGGTCATGAAGTAGGAAAATCACTTCTAGAAGAAGATAAGATCGACCTAGCTAAAAGCTTTATGGAAAAAGCAAAAAAGAACGGTGTAAACTTCTATATGCCTGAGGACGTTATCGTTTCTGATGACTTCTCTAACGATGCGAACACACAAATTGTTCCAATTAGCGAAATTCCGGCAGACTGGGAAGCTCTGGACATTGGTCCAAAAACACAGGATACATATAAAAAGGTCGTTGCAGACTCTGCACTTGTGATCTGGAACGGTCCAATGGGTGTATTCGAACTTGAGACCTTTGCAGGTGGAACAAAAGCAGTAGCGACAGCACTTGCCGAAAGCACAGACACCTACTCTGTTATTGGTGGGGGAGACTCAGCCGCTGCAGTAGAAATGTTTGGACTAGCAGATAAAATGAGTCATATCTCCACTGGTGGTGGCGCATCACTTGAGTTTATGGAAGGTAAGGACCTTCCTGGTGTTGTGGCCCTTTCAGATAAAAAGTAATTAATTACGAAAGGTGATGAAGCATGCGTAAACCTATTATTGCAGGTAACTGGAAAATGAACAAAACCCTTTCTGAGGCAACAGCGTTTGCTGAAGAGGTAAAAAACAAGATTCCTCACGCAGATGCGGTTGATTCAGTTGTGTGTGCACCATCCCTTTTCCTTCATAGCCTTGTTCAGGCAGCAGAAGGAACGGATTTACAAATTGGTGCGCAAAATGCTTACTTTGAAACAAGTGGAGCTTTCACTGGAGAAACAAGCCCAGCTGCTCTTGCTGACTTAAAGGTAGAGTATGTTGTACTTGGTCACTCTGAACGCCGTGAGCTTTTTGGTGAAACAGATGAGCTTATTAACAAAAAGGTACATGCTGCTCACGAACAAGGTCTAATTCCTATTCTTTGCTGCGGTGAAACGTTAGAAGAGAAGGAAGCAAATCGTACGAATGATGTGCTAAATGAGCAGATTACAAAAGGTCTTGCTGGTTTAACTGAAGAACAGGTTAAGAAAACCGTGATCGCTTATGAGCCAGTATGGGCAATTGGTACAGGGAAATCTTCATCTTCAGAGGATGCTAACGAAGGCTGCGGTTATATCCGTACAGTGGTCGCAGAAGCATTTACGCATGAAGTATCAGATGCTGTTCGTATTCAATACGGCGGTAGCGTAAAACCAGCGAATATTGCTGAATACATGGCGCAATCTGATATTGACGGAGCTTTAGTTGGAGGAGCAAGTCTTGAACCAGCTTCATTCCTAGAGCTTCTGGAGGCGGTAAAATGAGTAAGAAACCCGTTGCTCTAATTATCCTAGATGGCTTTGGTTTAAGGGACGAGACCAAAGGCAACGCGGTAGAGCAGGCGAACAAACCCAATTATGACCGTTTTCACAATGAATTCCCCCACGCAACGCTTAAAGCGGATGGGGAAGCCGTTGGATTACCAGCCGGTCAAATGGGTAACTCAGAAGTAGGTCATCTAAACATCGGTGCGGGACGCATTGTGTATCAAAGTTTAACACGTGTTAATTTAGCTATTCGTGAAGGGGAGTTCTTTGAGAACCAAACCTTCTTAGATGCGATTAATCATGTGAAAGAAAAAGGAACAGCTCTTCACCTATATGGCTTACTTTCTGATGGTGGAATTCATAGCCATATTGATCACCTTTTTGCTCTGTTAGATTTAGCTAAGAGAGAGAACCTAGAGAAGGTGTATATTCATGGTTTCTTAGATGGTCGTGATGTGAGCCCTACCTCTGCCGAATCCTACATCAAGTCCCTTCAAACAAAGCTTGATGAGATCGGCATTGGAGAGATTGCTACATTACATGGCCGCTATTATGCTATGGACCGTGATAAGCGTTGGGATCGACTTGATAAATCCTACCGTGCCATGGTTTACGGTGAAGGACCATCTTACAGCAGTGCGTATGAAGTGATTGAAGACAATTATAAAAACGAAATCTATGATGAGTTTGTTATTCCTTCTGTGTTGACGAACAAAGAAGGCCAGCCTGTAGCTACAGTGCAAAATGAGGATGCCGTTATTTTCTTTAACTTCCGTCCTGATCGTGCCATTCAGCTATCACAGGTATTTACAAACGATGATTTCAGAGGATTTGAACGTGGAGATAAGTTTCCAAAGCATCTTCATTTTGTTTGCCTGACAAGATTCAGTGAGTCTATTGACGGATTTGTAGCCTTCAAACCAACAAATCTTGATAATACACTTGGTGAAGTATTGTCGCAGCAGAACCTACGTCAATTAAGAATTGCAGAAACGGAGAAATACCCGCATGTAACATTCTTCTTTAGTGGGGGACGTGAGCAGGAATTCCCTGGTGAAGAACGAATTTTGATTGATTCACCAAAAGTAGCAACCTATGACTTAAAGCCGGAAATGAGTGCCTACGAAGTAACAGATGCGTTGGTGGCTGAGATTGAGGCTGAGAAGCATGATGCGATTATTTTAAACTTTGCAAATCCAGACATGGTAGGACATTCAGGAATGCTTGAACCAACCATTAAAGCGATCGAGGCAGTTGATGAGTGTCTTGGACGAGTAGTCGATGCCATCCATGAAAAAGGCGGCGCTGCAATTATTACTGCTGATCACGGTAATGCAGACGAAGTCGTGACTCTAGAGGGCAAGCCAATGACGGCTCATACAACAAATCGTGTGCCAGTGATTGTAACTGAAAAAGGAGTAACACTACGTGAGGATGGCAAATTAGCAGACCTTGCACCAACCCTTCTTCAATTACTTGATGCAAAACAGCCGGAAGAAATGACGGGACAAACATTAATTAAATAACAAACAAAAAGGGAGATGATTAGCTTGACTATGATTACTGATATTCATGCACGTGAGGTTCTTGATTCACGCGGAAATCCAACAGTAGAAGTAGAAGTTTACCTAGAATCTGGAGAATGGGGCCGTGCACTTGTACCAAGTGGTGCTTCCACAGGAGAATATGAGGCAGTAGAGCTTCGCGATGGCGGAGACCGCTTCATGGGTAAAGGAGTTCTTCAAGCAGTAGCAAACGTTAATGATATCATTGCACCAGAATTAATTGGTGAAGATTCACTAGACCAGCTTGGTATCGACAAGCTTTTACTAGAGCTTGATGGCACAAAGAACAAAGCAAAACTAGGAGCGAATGCAATCCTTGGTGTATCTATGGCCGTTGCACACGCAGCAGCAAAAGCACTAGGATTACCACTTTACGTATACCTGGGTGGATTCAACGCTAAAACTCTACCAGTACCAATGATGAACATCATCAACGGTGGAGAGCATGCTGACAATAACGTAGACATTCAAGAGTTTATGATTATGCCAGTGGGAGCAGAAAACTTTAAGCACGCCGTTCAAATCGGTGCAGAAATTTTCCACAACCTTAAAGCTGTTCTTAAATCAAAAGGCTACAACACAGCTGTAGGTGATGAAGGTGGATTTGCTCCAAACCTATCTTCAAACGAAGAAGCGCTTCAAACAATCATTGAAGCCATCGAAAAAGCAGGCTACAAGCCAGGAGAAGAAGTTCAATTAGCAATGGATGTTGCCTCTTCAGAGCTATTTAATAAAGAAGACGGTAAATACCATCTTTCAGGAGAAGGTAAAGTCTTCACATCTGAAGAGCTTGTTGGCTTCTATGAAGAGCTTGTATCTAAATACCCAATCATCTCCATTGAAGATGGCCTAGACGAAAACGACTGGGATGGTCACAAGCTATTAACTGAAAAGCTTGGCGACAAAGTACAGCTTGTTGGAGATGACTTATTTGTAACCAACACAGAAAAGCTAGCTGAAGGAATTGAAAAAGGAATTTCTAACTCAATCCTTATCAAAGTGAATCAAATCGGTACACTTACAGAAACATTCGAAGCAATCGAAATGGCAAAACGCGCTGGTTACACAGCTGTCATCTCTCACCGCTCTGGTGAAACAGAAGATGCTACCATCGCAGACATTGCAGTTGCAACAAACGCTGGTCAAATCAAAACGGGTGCTCCATCACGTACAGACCGCGTAGCGAAGTACAACCAATTACTTCGTATCGAAGACGAGCTTGCTGACGTAGCTATCTACGGCGGACGTAAGTCTTTCTACAACCTATCTAAATAAGTACGCAAATAAAAGCCCCTTAGGATGACTCCTTAGGGGCTTTTTTATATGGATTCAGTGAGACGGTGGGTTGGTCTTGGTAAAGAGCGTGGAGTTCTTGGAGAGGAAGCCGTTCTTCTTGGTAAGCGATGCTGAGTCTTGGTAATGGACGTGGAGTTCTTGGAGAGGAAGCCGTTCTTCTTGGTAAGCGATGATGGGTCTTGGTAAAGAGCGTGGAGTTCTTGGAGAGGAAGCCGTTCTTCTTGGTAAGCGATGCTGAGTCTTGGTATGGACGTGGAGTTCTTGGAGAGGAAGCCGTTCTTCTTGGTAAGCGTGGCTGAGTCTTGGTAAAGAGCATGGAGTTCTTGGAAAGGAAGCAGCTTTTCTTGGTAAGTGAGGCTGGGTCTTGGTAAAGAGCGTGGAGTTCTTGGAGAGGAACCTGTTCTTCTTGGTAAGCGTGGCTGGGTCTTGGTAAAGAGCGTGGAGTTCTTGGAGAGGAAGCCGTTCTTCTTGGTAAACGATGATGGGTCTTGGTAAAGAGCGTGGTGTTCTTGGGGAGGAAGCCACTTTACTTGGTAAGTGAGGCTGGGTCTTGGTAAAGAGCGCGAAGCTCTTGGAGGGGAAGCCGTTCTTCTTGGTAAGCGTGGCTGGGTCTTGGTATGGAGCGTGAAGCTCTTGGAAAGGAAGCAGTACTTCTTGTAAAAGTGCTTAGACACTAGTAAAGTCCTTATTATTGTGTGATAACTGACTCCAATTCCCATCTAAATAAGCGGACGAAAATGGAGGGCCGACACCTGCGGGATATAAAGGAGGCCACTGAAAAACGATCTTTCTAAGACTTCGAACTCTCATCAATTGTTTAAGTCAGAACGTAGGGTTCTCCTGCGGTAAGCGAGTCCCCATTTTCGGGAGCGGCAGCCGAAGAAACAAAACATTTCCGGTCCTGCTGTGATAGATCATAAATGTGACTCATACCTTCTCCCTAACAAGCAGAAGAAATCAAAGAGCCTAGCCCTGACAGTTCAACCCACTCATTCGACAGCTCTAAAATATTGCGCGGGAAATGATGGCGGTAATACGCACATTAAGAGGAATTATCGTTCAAGTCCTTATTATTGTGTAAATAGCGTGCCCCCTATTTTGGCAGCGAAGGACGAAGAAATGAATCAAAGCAGCCCTCTTTCCTTAAAATTTACAGATCCATTTACACATAAATTCGGACTAAATCGAATTATCGAAGAAAGGCATAATACACTTATAATTATCTCAACGATTTTATTTATTTCTAGTAATGACATTGCTTAAGCCGCAATGGTATGGTAAGTTTATACTAGCGCAAGATGTGCATGGAGGTGTGAGTTTTGCAGTTAACGTTAATGATCTTATTAGTAATTAATTCAATTGCTCTTATTACGGTTGTAGTTCTTCAATCTGGGAAAAGCGCTGGTTTATCGGGTGCCATTTCTGGTGGAGCTGAGCAGTTAATAGGGAAGCAGAAAGCCCGCGGAGTCGATCTCGTTCTACATAGAGCAACGATTGTATTGGCTGTCACGTTTTTTCTTTTATCTGTAACTCTTGGATACTTCTTATAATAAATGCTTGTAGGAATCACTCCCATCATTTACAGATGAATGGAGTGGTTCCTTTTTATTTTTCAATAAATTCTTCTGTATCCATGACGCTTACTGTTCCAGACCAATGTAGAATAGTTGCGATAAAATCTCGAATGTCAAGTCCTGGCATGTCGTAGGTTGTTTCCGTGTTTACGGTCGCAGAGGCGTCCTCTATAAAGGTAACGGAGTATCCCTTCTCTTGAGCGATGATGGCATTAAACAAGCAACAAAATTCAACGTTAAACCCAACAATGACAAGATCTGTGATAGCTTCTTTTTGGAGCCATTCTTCTAGTAGTTGATTTTTAAATACGCTAGGTTGGTCTTTTAAGAGAATTTCATTTGTGTATGCAACTACTCGGGGATCAATCTCGGCCAGGTCTGTACCGGCTGGTATATAGCTAGAACTAGACGAATCAAAATGTTTTGTTGCATAGATTGGCCATTTCCGCTGTTTAAAGTATTCGGCGATATCTGTAATATGATTAATTTCAGTGTCAAAAGAGCCCGCTTGAACAAAACCTTTTTGAACATCTAGCATTAATAATGCACTTTTCAAAGGCAACCAACTCCTTTCACAATCTATGATACTACATTTAAACAGCTTTTGATTATTAAAAACGGGGTGGTTTGCATTAGTCAATTTATTTTAGCTTTTTTAATGATCGCCATTGGTCTAGTTTTAGGAAGAATGTTACGAATGTTTGCAGATACACAAAGGCTGCCAGGCTGGTTTCCGTTAAGTAAGTTCTTATCCATATGTATTCGAGTGGTTCTTTTGGGTATTAATCCGATTATTTTGATCGGTGCGTTTTGGTATGTTGAATTGACTAATCCTAATCTTATCTATCTTCCTATGCTAGGCATCTTCACCATTATGCTTGGTGGATTATTTGGTGTTTTCCTATCAAAATATAATAAACTTTCAAGAGCTCAGACGGGTTCGATGTTTGTGACGGGGTCCTTCATTAATCTAGGCAGCTTTGGGTCGTTATTTTGTGTCTTATTACTAGGGGAAGAAAGTCTTGCCTACGTTGTCATGTTCAGGCTCTTCGAGGAATTGTTTTATTATACTGTGTGCTATCCTATAGCGAAGAGCTTTGGTCAGGCGAAGAAATCAGATGAGACATTAAAGTCTAGAGTACATATGATTCTTAAAGATCCTTTTATCATGATTACATTTTGTGCGGTCATTACAGGTGGTCTGCTAAATCTATCCCCTTGGGAGCGGCTAGATGGGTATGGGGAATTGAATCAAATTCTTGTTCCTCTTTCCGTTGTTATTTTACTTATTCCAGTAGGTTTTTCAATGAGATTGACTTCAGTCAAGAAGCATCTCAAATTAGGACTTTCACTATCAGTAGCAAAAAATGTGATCGTGCCAGTTTGTGTGATCAGTCTTGCTCTTTTGTTGGGTCTTGGTGAGATGTACGACGGCTATTTAATTCAAGTGATTTTAGTGCTGACAGTCATGCCTACAGCGGTGTCCTCATTAGTGCCTCCGCAAATTTTCAAATTAGATGTGGAGCTAGCTAATTCTAACTGGATTATTAATACCGCTTTACTAATCATAACGATTCCATTTTTGTATTTAATCATTTCCGTCTTATAATTAAAAACTGTACTTAATAACATTTGCTGTTATAATACTAACAAAGCTAACAAAAGACGTTGTCAGGTGGTGGGGGAAATGGGTCAAAAGAAAATAACCATGCAGGTCATTGCTGATACTGTAGGGGTTTCTAAATATGTGGTATCAAAAACATTAAATAGTAAGCCTGGAGTGAGTGAAACTACAAGGCAAAAAATTCTTTTTACTGCTAAGCAGTTGGGTTATTTTAAGGAAAGAGAAAATGGTAATGGTCAATCTAATAGTGGATCTATAGAGGTCGAAAATGGATACATTTTAGTTGTACTGCCGAACTACGAATATCAGAGTATCTCTTATACGTATTGGGGAGCTGTCTTTCAAGGGCTTTCAGTTGGTATTCAGTCGAAAAAAGCTGGTATGATCGTCATTACGAGTGAAATGGATTTGACAAAAAAGGTAGATGTGACAAACTTGATTGGCATTATTACTGTGGGAACTCTGGACGAACAAACACTTATTTCCCTTACTGATTATCAACTTCCTATAGTTATGGTTGATCATGAAGATAAGCTCATGCAGGCAGATAGTATTTTTATGGATAATCAAAATGGAGTAGAGAGAATGACCAATCACTTAATAGGTTTAGGTCATAAGCAAATAATGTTTGTCGGCCAAATCAATTATTCTCGCAGCTTTTATGATCGATGGATGGGCTTTAGAAAAGCTATGGAGCAAGCTGGATTTGATGAATGCACAAAAGAAAATGCACTCATTGATATTCGCTATAATGATGATTTCGAGATTTATTTACAAGAAAAGATAAATGAAATGATGCGTAAAAAGACCCTGCCAACAGCTTTTGTATGTGCAAATGACCACATTGCTAGACGAGTAATTGATCAGTTTCAGCTAAACGGGTACAAGGTTCCAGAGGATTTTTCGGTTACTGGATTCGATATGTTAGACGAAGAAGAAGGAAAGACACCTTCTCTGACTACAGTGCAGGTACTAAAACAGGTAATCGGTCAAAGAGCTGTTGATCGGTTAGTGTGGAGGATTCAGCATACTGAATACCCACCAGAAAAGATTTTGATTATTGGAGATATGCATATAAAAGAATCGATTGATAAGCCAAAACGTGATTAAAGCTGGGGTTTCCAGCTTTTTTTATATTTTATAAAATTAAGCGTTTACATTCTCGTGATTTAGTGATATCTTTTTACTTGTAAATAACTTTTATAATAACAATACTAACAACTATAGGGGGAGTAAGTATGCATCATCTAGCTCGTAAATCATTGTTGGTTTTAGGAACGGCGGGATTGGTAGCAGGTTTAGCTGCATGTTCATCTGGTTCCAGTTCTTCTGGAGGCGGAAGTGAAGATGGCGACGATGTAACATTAACAATGTGGCTTTGGCCTGGGATGGGTTTTGAAGAGAAAGCTAGACAATATGAAGATGAAAACCCTGGTATTACAATCAACATTCAAGAAGCTGAATATGCAGATGCTCACCAGAATTTGATCACAGCTTTAGCAGCAGGATCTGGAGCACCTGATATCTCTGGAGTGGATGAAGGTTACTTAGAGAGAATTAAAGAAAGTAGCGATATGTTCTATGACTTATCAGAGTATGGTGCAGCTGATCTTGAAGGCGATTACTTAGATTGGAAATGGAAACAAGCTTCAACTGAAGATGGACTAGTTATTGGGATTCCAACTGATATCGGACCAATGGCAATGGCATATCGTGTAGATTTATTTGAAGAAGCTGGTCTTCCAACTGATCCTGATGAAGTGTCTCAAGTATTAAGCACATGGGATCAATACATTGAAGCTGGTAGACAGTTAAAAGACGAAACTGGCGTTTATATGTTTAGTGATGTGGCTGATATGTACTCTGCTATTAGAGAGCAAGGAGATAAGCAGTACTTTGAAACAGACGGTACATTAATTCTTGAAGATAGCCCACAAATTATCAAAGCTTGGGATACATCAATCGAAGCGATTGATATTCAAATGAACATTGAAAGACAAACACCTGAGTGGGGAGCAGCGCTAGCTAATGGAGATTTTGCAACCGTATTCTTACCACCTTGGATGCTTCAAAACATCAAAAATGACGCACCTGACACTTCTGGACTTTGGGATATCACATTAATGCCTGAGGGCTCTGGAAACTGGGGAGGATCATTCCTTACTGTTCCTAAACAAAGTGATCATCCAGAGGAAGCATATGATTTCATCACTTGGTTAATGTCTCCAGAAAATCAACTAGACATTTTTGAAGAGAATGGCAACTTCCCATCAACTCCTGGAATTTACGATGAACCAGCTATTCAAGAATTAAATGATGAATTCTTTATCCGTAACGATATTGGTGGTATTTACGCTGAGGCAGCTACATTGGTTCAAGATGTATATCGTGCTCCAATGACTGCACCTATCAATACCATTATGCAGGATGCACTAGGTTCTGTAGCGGATGGAAATTCAACACCTGAAGCTGCATGGGATAATGCTCTTCAAGAAGTCGATAGACAGGTTTCACGTTAACAAAGCCTTATAACAGCGTAGGAGGAATCTTACGCTGTTTCTTATGAACATTAAGGAAGGGTGAAGAGCATGAGCACGCAATCAGATGTGCAGCAAAGTCCAACCATACCGCGTAAAGAGAAACGAAAATATAATCAACGAGTTAAGGATCGTATTTCCGGCTATTTATACATCTCACCTTTTTTCTTATTATTTGGTGTTTTTGGCCTATTTCCATTAATATTTACAGCTTATTTATCCTTTCACAAATGGAATATACTAGGAGAAAGAGAGTTTATTGGTTTCGCGAACTATGTTGGGCTTTTTACAAATGACCCGTTGTTTTGGAAGGCTGTAGGAAATACTTTTAGTATTTGGGCACTGTCAACAATTCCTCAGTTATTTGTAGCCTTAGTGCTAGCATTTTTATTAAATCAAGCGTTCCTAAAAGGAAAGAGCTTATTTCGATTAGCTGTATTTATGCCAAACGTAACCTCCATTGTAGCAGTAACCATTGTATTCTCTGCTATTTTTGGTACTCAATATGGAATTATTAATTATGTACTTAGCACAATAGGAATCGATCCTGTTAATTGGAAGGGGTCATACTTTGGTACACATGTGGCTATTTCCTTAATGGTCATGTGGCGCTGGGTCGGCTATAACACAATTATTTATCTAGCTGGACTTCAAAGTATCCCAAAAGACTTGTATGAAGCTGCCACTATAGATGGGGCTAATAAAATTCAACAGTTTTTCTATATCACGATCCCAATGGTACGTCCAATTATCATTTTTACTGTTTTGTTGTCTTCCATTGGAGGTATGCAAATTTTTACAGAACCATTGATCTTTGGAGCTGGATCGGAGTCTCAAGGCTTAACTATGACTCTATATTTATATCAAGAAGCTTTTGAACGCTTCTCATTTGGATATGCTGCAGCCATAGCTTGGGTTCTATTCCTTATTATTATTGTGGTTTCCATCATTAACATGATCTTAACGAAACGTATTAAGTCAGCGTAAGGCAGGAAGGAGAGGCGCGATTATGAAAGAAGTAGGTCAAAGAAAGCTGCCAAAGATTCTATTATATGTCTTCTTGGTAATGAGTTCACTCTTATCATTATTTCCATTTTATTGGATGTTTGTCATTGGTTCTAATACGACAAACTCGGTTAATCAATTTCCGCCAGCCATGCTCCCAGGAACACATTTCTTTGAGAATGCAATGAATGTGTTTGATAGAATAGATTTCTTTGGTGCCATGTTTAACTCATTTTTTATCTCTTCAGCGGTAACAATGTCCGTTTTATTCTTTTGTTCTTTAGCTGGATTTGCTTTTGCAAAGCTACAATTCGAAGGGAAAAATATGTTATTTGTATTCCTTCTAGCTACGATGATGATTCCGCCACAATTGGGGCTAATTCCATCATTTATGATCATAAGTTGGTTAGGATGGATTGATACACTTCAGGCAGTTATTGTTCCAGCGATGGTTAGTGCCTTCGGTGTGTTTTGGATGAGACAATATATCTCTTCATCAATCCCAGATGAACTACTTGAAGCCGCAAGAATGGATGGTTGCAGTACATTCCGTACGTATTGGAATATTGTCCTGCCAACTGTAAAACCAGGTCTTGCTACATTAGGAATTGTTACCTTTATGAACACATGGAATGATTTCTTATGGCCGTTAGTAGTACTTAAGGATCGTAGTGTCCATACCATTCAAATCGCATTAAGAACGTTAAATGATGTTTTTTATACCGATTATTCAATGATTTTAGCCGGAACATTTATGGCTACTCTACCAATCTTAATCGTCTTCATTATCTTTAGCAGATACTTTATTGCAGGATTAACAGAAGGCGCTGTTAAAAACTAGTTGTGAAGGAGTTCTACCAATGAGTTACTTATTCTTCTATGATGATACATTCCCTTATGATGGTGTGAGACCGTCACAACATATCTTGTCTGGATTAACCGATCAAGTTGTCAATGCAGAACAATTAGCTGATGCTTTAGCAAGTGGACATTATCAAACATTTGTTAATTTGCATGGTTCCTATTTTCCAAAAGACGTATGGTCACTTATCCTTACCTTTTTACAAGGTGGAGGCGGGCTTGTTCACACGGGTGACATTCCATTTAGAAAGCCGGTTTATAAAGAACAGGGTGAATGGAAAGTAGAGGTTGAACAAACAGCTTACCATCAGCAGTTGAACATTCATGAGGCGTTAGAGGTGACTACATCGAAGGTTGAGCAGCAAATTAGTGTTGCAGAACGCCCATTATTGGAGGATTTAGAAGATGCTTTCTCTATCCAGCCAACCTATGGCTTTGTTCTTCACCCTACAAAAGAAGATGATCAGCCACATGAAAATGGTTCAAGTGGTCCGATGGATGCGCATATTTATCCACTACTTAAAGGGCTTACTTCAGATGGAAGAGATATTTCTGCTCCAGTGGTCCTTATTGAAAATACAAAAGGTGTATTTGCGGGTGGAAGATGGATTTTCTTAAACCAACGCTTAGATGAACAATTTTGGAAGATGGGTGAGAAAGTTCTCACTACCCTTGCTTGGTATGCTGCAGAAGGAGTAACGGAGATTTGGTTGAAGCCGGGATATGCAAGCTACTATCCTCAAGAAGTGCCTTCCCTTTCCATACAGCTTCAAAGCTTGTCGCTACAGCACAAAAAAAGCGAAGGCAAACAGTGGACATTTGAGCTGCACGTATTAAAGGAAGGATCAAATGAAATTCTTTATCAAGAGGTGATTGCACTTGATGAATCAAAAGAATGGTCTTGGATCAGACGCACATTACCGTTTCAGGTGGAAGAAGGCTTCTATACAATACATGCCAAAGCTTCATCTACAGCGGGTGAAATTTCCCACTTCCACCAGGGATTCTGGGGCTTTTCAGAAAGCCTTTTACAGGAAGGGTCTCCTTTAGTCGCAAAACGTGATTACTTTGAAAAGGACGGTAAACCTTTCCCAATCGTTGGAATGACGTACATGACTTCAGATGTAGCTAGAAAGTTTTTGTTTATGCCAAATGCTATGGTGTGGGACCAGGACATGGAGCAAATGAAGCATGCTGGAATTAACCATATCCGTTCTGGAATTTGGACGGCTTGGAGACAAATCATGTATGTGGATGGTCATCCGTACGAAGAGGTCCTTCGCGCTATAGACGCCTTTGTACTTACGGCGAAAAAGCATGATCTTGATCTGTGTTTCACCTTCTTTGCTTTTACTCCAGAGCTATGGGAAGGAAAGAATCCATATCTTGACCCACGTAGTGTAGAGGCTCAAAAACGTTTTATTGCGGCAATCACGTCTCGTTATACGCAAGCAACACATCTGCACTGGGATCTAATTAATGAACCGTCTATGTTTGACCCTAAGAGAATCTTTTCAGGACCAAAATCAGCAAGAGACCCATTTGAAATAAAGGCATTCCAAGAGTGGGTCAAAGAAAAGTATCAAACCATTCGTCAGCTACAGGAAGCTTGGAACTATTCATCTGTTGAATTGCCAGACTTTTCGGCGGTTACCACTCCTGAGGCAGAGGACATGAACTTTGATGTACAGGATATGAGAAATCCTAGTAAAAGCCTTGTTTGGCTTGATTACACATTGTTCACAATGGACATGCACAATCGCTGGGCGGCTGAGCTGTCTACGACCATTCATGAAACCAATCCGGGCCGCTTAATAACGGTAGGTCAGGATGAAGCGTTAGTATCACAGCGTCCTACTCCGTTTTTCTATGAATCGGTAGTAGATTATACGACGAACCATACGTGGTGGCAGCAGGACCACTTGGTTTGGGACGGTGTCTTCACTAAGACAGCTAACAAACCAAATCTAGTTCAAGAAACAGGTATTATGTATCTTGAGCAGCCGGATGGAATGGCAAAACGTTCTGAAGAAGAGCTTCGAAACATTTTGGAACGGAAATATGCCTATGCGTTCTCTACTGGTGGCGCTGGAGCTGTACAATGGCTGTGGAACACAAACTTCTACATGAACAATGTAAACGAATCAAACATTGGCGCATTAAGAGCAGACGGCACTGAAAAGCCTGAGGCAGATGTATCGTATGATTTTGGTGCCTTTATGAATGAGTCTAAGGATTTGTTTGTGAATAGAAGCTTGGAAGAAGTGGCTGTGGTCTATCCATATTCAAACGATTTCTCAAGCCGTAAATTAGCGTTTGAAGCTACATCTAAAACGATTCGTACCCTTTCCTATGAGATGAATACTCATGCCCGTGGCTTTGGTGAGTATCACTTAGATGAGCTATTAGAAAATCAACCTAAGCTTGTGATTGTACCAAGTGCACATAACTTCAGTGATGAAGCCTTTGATAAGCTGATTGCTTATGCAGAACAGGGTGGAACGGTACTTTATACTGGCCCATTACGACTTAATGCTGGCTGGAAGGAATCAGCTAGATTAGTTGAACTTGGAGCTACCGAACGCCGCAATGTTCTTAGAGAAGAAGCTTTAGTAATTGACGGAAAATCTTATCCTGTCAGCTTTGGTGCACGTCGTATTGCTGAACTGACAAAAGAAACATTAGTGGAGTCTACCCGTAATGAAGTGATTAGCACTTCTATAGGAGACGGTCAATTTATCTGGAGTCCTCTCCCGATTGAATTAAACAATCGACTTGAATCCGTTATAGCCCTTTATGCATATGCTCTAAATCAGGCAGGCGTTTCCGAAGAGCTAATTTGGAGCAAGGGAGCCGAGAACCCTGGAATTTACGGCCGCCGATTGTCATATGATCAGGGTGATCTTTATATCTTTGTTTCCGAGTTTGCAGGGGAAGCAGAAATTGAAGTCACAAATCCAGAAAACAATCAATCGTATTCCTTTGTGATGGAGGAAGAACGTTCAATCCTTTTCCGGACCAATAAACAAGGCGACGTCATCTCAGTGTACCGTCCAAAAGAAGTTAAGATTGAGGCGGGCATCGTAAACGTATAACGTAAGCTAAAATACAGTGAGTAGCCCTTCGTTTTTCAGCTTGTCGACTTTGTCGACAAGCTTTTTTTGGTTGAAGGGAATGGAAAGTTTATGTTTTACATGCAAGAGTCAAGCAGCTCCGACGACAAGGATAGGGTCCATGCATGTGCGTAAATTAGTTTTGTTTCTTCGGCTGCCGCTCCCGAAAATGAAGGGCACGCTTACCGCGGGAAGGTAATGAGCTAACTCGAATCCGTCGATCTATCTCATTGAACCTTTTCATCCCGCAGGTGTCGGCCCTCCATTTTCGTCCGCTTATTAGATGAATATTGGAATTAGTATTTATGCAATCAGAAGGACTTTACCTCTTTCCAGATATAGTCCATGTTCAAACAAAAAAATAGAGGAAGGATACTGTTTTGTATCTTCGACGCCGCTCCAAAAATGGGGTACGCATACCCGAGGCAAGGTAATGAGCTAACTCAACTACGTCGATTTATATCATTGAACCTTTTTATCGAAGTCCCTGTAAAAGAAGCTAAGGATGATAGTGAATCTTCTTTTAAACAAAAAATTCTTCATTTCTTTAAATGGAAATGTTAGTCAGTTGGCTGATCGGGAACATGAGCGGAAGGAGAAAACGGAGACTCCGGAACAGAACGAGGCAGACCGACATTGAAGTGGCGTACTTTCACTTCAAGGGCTGAGGCCATTCCCGTGGAAAGCGTAGGTTTCTCCTGTAGCGGTGCACATGAGCTTAGTTCTAGATGACTTTTTCAGTGGCCTCCAATTTCATCCGCTTGTTAAATAGGTATTGGAAGCAGTATTTACACAAAAATATGAACTTTACCGCGACAAGCGAGGAGCTCATCTCTCCATGCAAGCCCGGCATTTTAACAAGCAAATAGCAGTCTGATTGTTCTTTTTTTATGATTAATGTACAGGATTAAAAGCCGAATAATAGGGAATCTAAACGAAAAAGGATACAATAAGGGGGAGGGGCGTGATACATTGATAAAGCTTGGTATCCTCGATCAAATCCCTTTGTCAAAGGGCCATCTTGTGGAGGACAGACTAAAGGAAACATTAGAGATGGTTCAACTGGCTGAGCAACTTGGCTACTCTCGTTATTGGTTTGCAGAGCACCATGGAACTAAAGGGATGTTAAGCAGTGCGCCTGAAATTTTGATGGCAGCAGCCGCTGCTTCGACAAAATATATTCGAATTGGAACGGGTGGCATTTTATTACCTCAATACAGTCCTTACAAGGTGGCGGAGGTTAGTAAACAGCTCGCAGCCTTATTTCCAGGTCGGATTGATATCGGAATAGGTCGTTCGCCTGGAGGCAATAGAGCAATACAAACAGCCTTATCGGATGGAGAACCTAAAGGAATGGAGGATTTTGATCGGAAGCTTCGGGATTTGGTCTATTTTATAAGAGATCAGCTACCAAATACACATGCTTATTCTGGAGTAAAGGCAGTGCCTCAGGTTGAGTCTCCACCTCCAATATGGCTGCTTGGTCTTGGTGAAAATAGTGCAGAGCTCGCGGCTGATCATGATATTGGATTTGTGTTTGGGCACTTTATTAAGCCGCAACGGGGAGCTAAGGCCTTTGAAGTATTTCATCAAGCGGCAAGTCCCAATACGAATAATCAAGACATGGCCGCTATTTTTATAATTTGTGCTGACACAGATGAAGAGGCGTGGGAGCTTGCCAAAACTCAGGATCTCTGGCTTCTGAAGGTAGAGAAGGGCATAGATAGTCGAGTTCCTAGCCCTGAAGAAGTCGTTAATTATCCATATACAGCTCTAGATAAAGAGCGAATGATACATAATCACAGTCGAATGATTATTGGATCAAAGGAAACCGTTCGTAGAAAGCTTATGATTTTGGCTGAACAATACGGAATAAACGAATTTTTGATTTTGTGTAATCTCCATTATGCGAATGATCGAAAGAAATCTTATCAATTAGTAGCTGAGGCTGTAGGTCAATCATAAGATAAGGTAAGAATAAGGAGGGAGCAGCGTTGAAAGGGTGTCTTTGTATTCATGGCTTTACAGGTGAACCGTGGGAAGTTGAACCGATTGCAGAGTCTTTACGCAAACAAAAGGATTGGCTGGTTTATGCTCCGACCTTACCTGGTCATGGGCCTAATGGGGATTTGCGCCAGGTGACGTATCAGGAATGGCTATATATGGTCGAGGTTGCAACAGAAGAGCTATTAAATCGATGCGATGAAGTGTATGTAATTGGCTTTTCCATGGGTGGTTTGTTAGCGTGTTACATTGCAGCAAAATACCCGATTAAAAAACTGGTTCTGCTTAATGCGGCGGCCTATTACCTTAATCCATCTATGTTAATGGATTCTATTAAGGAAATGGTTCATACTCAAATAACAGGGGAATCTAGTCCTGATCAAATGGTTGATCTATACCGTTATAAAGTGATACACACACCGATGCATGCTCTGCGTCAGTTTATGACCGCTGTTAAGAAGATAAGACCGTACATTAGACATGTAACAACTCCTGTTTTAATCATACAAGGAGAACGAGATGCGCTTGTACCTAGAAGAAGCTCGGAATTTTTATTTAAAAATATTGCAGCCGAAGAGAAGCACATTTATTATCTGAAGGATGGCAGACATATGATTTGTCATGGCTTTGAGCAAAGTCAGCTCTTAGGATACATTCACGATTTTTTTATGGAAGCACAGGATAGAGAGGATGTTTTAGATGAAGTTAGTAGCACCTAAGCCTTTTTTCTTTGAAGGAGGCGATAAAGCTGTGTTACTTCTGCATGGGTTCACAGGAACCACTGCAGATGTAAGGATGCTTGGCCGATTTCTCCAGAAAGAAGGCTATACTTGTTATGCACCACTTTATAAAGGGCATGGGGTTCCACCAGAGGAACTTGTTCAAACCGGACCAAAAGACTGGTGGAAGGACGTTGAAGATGGCTACAATGAACTAAAAGATAAAGGATATCATGACATAGCGGTTTGCGGATTATCGCTTGGAGGGGTATTCTCCTTAAAAATCGGTTACACTCTACCTGTAAAGGGTATCGTATCTATGTGTGCACCTGTAAAAGCACGTACGGAAGACGCGATTTATGAGGGAATGCTTGAGTATGCAGAAGCTTATAAGAAAAGGGAGCAAAAATCAGAAGACACGATTCAAGAAGAAATGTCTGCTTTCAAGCAGCTTCCAATGGATACCTTGTTCCAGCTCAAAGAGTTAATGAACGATGTGCGTAGCCAATTAGATTACATTTATTCGCCATTATTTGTTGTTCAAGCGACAAATGACGAAATGATTGATACAAATAGCGCCAACATTATACATGACGAGGCGGAGTCAGATCGTAAGCAAATAAAATGGTACGAGCACTCCACACATGTGATTACACTAAGCGATGAGAAAGAGCAGCTCCATCAGGATATCTTAGACTTCTTAGAAGCATGTGATTGGGAACAATAATAGATCTAAAAGGGAAGACACAGTAGAGAGAGATGAAAGGAGTCAGACAGACATGAATGAAGAACAAATAACAAAACTCACACATTATTTTAAAGACACAGCAGAAAAGCCCCTTTCTGTCTCAGAGTTAGAAGTTGTGTTCCCTACACAAAGTAGTGAGGAATTTAAAGAACTTGTTAAAACTCTTAATGAGATGGAGCGTAGAGGCATTTTAGTTCAGACTAGAACGAACCGCTATGGCGTGCCTGAAAAGATGAACCTAGTTCGAGGTAGATTACAGGTACATGCCAAAGGCTTTGGCTTTGTCATACCTGAAGAGCAGGAAGAACAGGATATTTACATCGGAGCCGAAGATATGCAAGGTGCGATGAATGGAGATACCGTCCTTGTTAGACTGCATTCGCGTAATTCGGGTTCAAGACAAGAGGGACAGGTTATCCGTATCGTTGAGAGAGGCACAAGCGATATCGTAGGTGAGTATGTAGATTATGAAGCATACGGAATGGTCATTGCGGATGATAAACGAATTCCCGATGACATTTTGATTCCAAAAGGTAAAGAAAAAGGTGCTGTTTCCGGGCATAAAGTCGTTATTGAAATTACAAAATACCCCCAAAATCGTTCAGGCGCTGAGGGTGCGGTTAAACAAATTCTAGGTCACAAAAATGACCCAGGTATGGATATTCTCAGCATCATTTATAAACACGGCATTCCGCTAGAATTTCCTAAAGAAGCATTACAGCAGGCTGAAGAGGTTGGAGATGAAATTGATCCAGCTGCCATTGCGGGACGCAGAGATTTACGCGGTGAAACGATCGTTACAATTGATGGTGCCGATGCAAAAGACCTTGATGATGCTGTGCAGGTAAAACAGCTTGAAAACGGTAACTACGTGCTTGGTGTTCACATTGCCGATGTGACGCACTATGTAACCGAAGGATCAGCTATTGATAAGGAAGCGGCGGAAAGAGGAACCAGTGTCTATCTTGTAGACCGAGTGATTCCTATGATTCCGCACCGACTTTCAAATGGCATCTGTTCTTTAAACCCGCAAGTAGACCGATTAACGCTCTCGTGCGAAATGGAGTTTGACAAAAAAGGAAAAGTGGTGAACCACGACATCTTTGAAAGTGTGATTCGCACAACAGAGCGAATGACCTATAAGGATGTAAATTCCATTTTACTTGGAACGGATGATGAAGTCAGCAAACGTTATGAGGAGTTAATTCCAACGTTTAAAGAAATGGAGCAGCTTGCAGCAATCTTACGCACGAAAAGAACCGAGCGCGGCGCCATCGATTTTGACTTTAAAGAAGCCAAGGTATTAGTGGATGAAGAAAGCAAACCAGTAGACGTAGTCATTCGTGAACGTGGACTGGCTGAGAAGCTGATTGAAGAGTTTATGCTGGCAGCAAATGAAACGATAGCAGAGCATTTCCACCGTATGGATTTACCTTTTGTTTATCGAATTCACGAAGACCCTAAGACGGAAAAGCTGGAGAAATTCCTAGAGTTCATTACAAACTTCGGTTACGTGGTACGCGGAACAGCGAATACCGTTCATCCACGTGCCCTGCAGAAGCTTTTAACTGAAGTAAAAGGGGAACCTGAAGAGGCGGTCATTAGTACAATTATGCTTCGCTCCATGCAGCAAGCAAAATACGATCCACATAGTCTCGGGCACTTTGGATTATCTGCAGACTTTTACACTCATTTCACATCACCAATTCGCCGCTATCCGGATTTAATTGTTCACCGCTTAATTCGAACATATTTAATCCGTGGAAAAGTGGACAAGGCGACTCAGGATCACTGGAATGAGCGCTTACCAGAGATTACAAAGCACTCATCAGAAATGGAGCGCCGCGCAGTTGACGCTGAACGCGACACAGATAGTGCAAAAAAAGCTCAATATATGCAGGACAAAATTGGCGAAGTGTTTGAAGGTATCATTAGTGGTGTAACCAACTTTGGCTTGTTTGTTGAGCTTGAGAATACCATCGAAGGGCTTGTTCACGTCAGCTACCTCACCGATGATTATTACCATTATGATGAGAAGCAGTATGCAATGATTGGGGAACGAACAGGCAAGGTCTTCCGTATAGGCGACCAAGTTGAAATTCGCGTCGTTCAAGTAAACGTAGAAGAATCATCCATTGATTTTGAACTAACTGGTATGAAAGCACGTCCAAAACGTGAAAGCAAAAGCCGACCAAAAGTCATTGATGGCGGCAAACGCAAACCACGCTCAAGCAAAACAGGACGCCAGCCATTAAAAACATCCGGAGCAAAAGACAAAGACTCCTCAGGCTCAAGTGGCCGCAAGAAAAAGAAAAAACCATTCTACGAAAACGCACCAGGCGCCAAGCGTAAAAAAGGCAAACGGAAGAAGAAGTAGTTGGTGTGGGGGATTATTAATGCTGTTCTCATAACAAGCGCACAAAATCGGAGGGCCGACACCTGCGGGATGAAGAGGAAGCCACTAAAAAACGATCTTTCCAAGACTGTGAACGTTCATCCATTGTTTAAGTCAGTACGTTAGCGGAAGGAGAACCCGTAGACTCCTGCGGAACAGAACGCGTCTGAAGACATCGAAGTGGTGGTTTTCCACTTCGAGGGCTGAGGCCGTTCCCGCGGAAAGCGTAGGGTTCTCCTGTAGCGGCGCCAGTAAGCTCATTCTTACATGACTTTTTCAATGTCTGCCCGCGGTAAGCGTGCCCCCGATTTTGGGAGCGACAGCTAGAACTTCTTGCATGAGCATACCTATATCCCAGAAACACCAACAGTGTCTAATTGACGTTCACTCAAAGCCTTTGCTAAGATAGATAAACGAAGACAAATTGAGGTGCGGACAATGGCAAAACCAAAAACTGATGACAATGTAATAGCACAAAATAAAAAAGCACGTCATGACTATTTTGTAGAAGAAACCTTCGAAGCCGGAATGGTACTTCAAGGAACCGAAATCAAGTCCATGCGTGCTGGCCGTATGCAGTTAAAAGACTCATTCGCCCGTATTCGAAATGGCGAAGTATACCTGCACAACGCTCATATTTCAGAATACGAACAGGGCAACCGCTTCAACCACGAGCCAACACGTGCTCGTAAGCTACTCTTAAAGAAAAAAGAAATCAACCAGCTCATCGGACAAACCCAGCAACAGGGCTACTCCCTTGTGCCACTAAAAGTGTATATTAAAAACGGCTTTGCCAAAGTATTACTCGGCGTGGCAAAAGGGAAAAAGAACTTTGACAAACGTGAAACCCTAAAGCGCCAGGATGCTAAAAGAGACGTAGAACGCGCATTAAGGGAACGGATGAAAGGCTGACTCACACTGGCTTTACATCATGTTTTGTGTTATCATTATAGTTCTGAGGGACAAAAACCTCGGAACTTTTTCTGACACGGGGACGTTTTGGATTCGACAGGAACAGGTCGTGCTTGCGTTGCGAGCCGTGGGGGTCGGCCACGTTAAAACGCCAAAGCCAATTAACTGGCAAAGAAAACAACAACTTCGCAGTAGCAGCGTAACAGCTCTTTTGCGGTTCCACCCTCCATCGCCCATGTGGTAGGATCTGGGACTCACTTATAGTGGGCTACGCCTTTCCCCTGCAGTCTGAAGGGGCAGGAAGAGAATAATCGGGCTAGCCGTATCAAAGCCTGTTACTGGGCCGAGATGACGGCGAAATGCTAATACAGTAACTACGCTCGTAGAAGCGTAAGTGTCGTTGTTTCTGGACGTGGGTTCGATTCCCACCGTCTCCATTATATAATAAAGCGCCAAGATCCTTAAACAGGATCTTGGCGCTTTATTATATATACCATTGGAGGGGAATATATGTTGGGCTTATCTGTTATAACTGGAATGTTAGGATCGGCAATTACTTCTATAGTTGAGAAAAAAATAATAGAAGAGCCAATTGAGAGAGTTTTTGATAATGCACTAAATAAATTCATAATTAAAAATGACGAAGAAAAAAGAAACTTGAATCTAGAACTAATAAGAGGAGTATATAGATCGGTTTTTAAAGCCTTAAAAAGAATAAACTCTGAGGTAATTGAGATAGTAGATAAAGAGGGAGATCAAAGTAAATGGGTAGCAAATTATTTAAAAGAAATTAACAAGAAATCTGATAAAAAGTTAGAAAGTATCATTGAAGCATCAAATCCATTTGTAGAGGTAGAAAAAGCACTAGGCTATCTTTCTTCACTTGATAATCTGGAAAAAAGTACTTTCAATAAAAAAGGCTTTGAAGAAGATTTAATTGAACTAGCTTTATCTATATTTAAAGTTGAATCAGAAATCTATGAGAACAGGGTTAAAACTAAAATATTCAGTTATACGAGACAAGAACTTATATCTCAGATTATAAATAACGAAGAGTTTAATGTGATTTTTTCAATACATTTAAATACATCAACTAATGAAAAAGTTAAGTATTTGGTTGGAGATAGTAAAATCCAAAATAATAAACTAAACGAAATAAAATCGGATTTAGAGAATTTAGATAAACTTCTGACTGGGAGTTTAGATAGAAATTCTAGAGATAAGCAGAATGAAGAATCGGAACATTTAATAATTGAAATTAACAATAAGAATGAAATGGTAACGAGCGATAAAGAGTTGTTCATATTAATTAATAAGGCACATGATATATTAATGACTGGAAAGACACCAATATATATAATGAAATTTCACATAACTAAATTATTTAAAGTTAAATTAGGTAAGTTAAATAGTGAAATATTGAATTCTGAAAATGAGGAGATTATCCTAAAAATTAGAGAAGATTTTAGAGATTACAAGACAGCATTAGAAAGAAAAGAGCGAGAAGCGAAAGATATTACTAATATGTTAAGAGTTTTATATATGAATAAATCTCTTTACTCCTACCTTTATCAAACAAAGGAGGAGAATTTAATGATATGTATAAAAAACATAATAGAAATAGGTCTAGGGACGTCAAGAAATTCTAATTATACAAAAGGTACTCTAATTGAAGCATACGCTTCTCAAAAATTACCTTCAATAAAATTCAGTTTGACCGAAGAAAAAGAAACTAGTTTCCTAAAGGAAGATAAAGATTATATTCTATTAAGATTCCAAGGTAGTTATTTCTTATTTGATTTACATGAAGATACGATAGTTAAAAAAGCAATTCCTGCATATTTACAGATTTACTGTATATTTGTTGAAAGACATCCTGAATTAAAGAGTGATCATAAGTTTAATGATTTATTTAGCTGGTACGTAGGGTTAGCTTAATCAGTAAATGTCTAGTGCAAACTCATTCAAATGAAATGTGGAGATTTGATTGTCGAAATGCTCTTCAATCAAACTAATAGTAACGAATTTATAAATATTTTAAGATCCGTGTATCTAACTTATTATCAGCTTATTATTTATCATAAAAGAAAAGCATCCTAAAGGGTAACAAATTATTATTGTATGGATTTGGTGGGGGATTGGCTCATGCTGGATTACTCATTCATTGGACGATTGATGGTTAGGGTTTACATAGGTGGCAGGAAAGAACGATTACCTTTTAAGGGACAAAAGAAGAAAAAGGAGCAGAGATTCAGTTTATACTATATATGACTTGTTTAGAAAATATATTTACCATGGATAACTCGCTTGGTCACGAGATCATACAAATCTATCAGAAGAATTAATGTAGTCAGTTGTTTCAACAGAGTCCAATCTTGTACTCTTAATTAAAGTATACTACACATACGTAACGATTATCAGTCTTTGTTTTTTTCGTTTTTTTGTTATCGTTATCTTACCAGTGAATGGGAGGGTAACAGATGATTGATTACAGAATAAAAACGAAAAAGCATTACACGGATAAGATCGGGGAGCTTGTCTCTATGCTTGAGCACACTAGAGAGGTCACAGTTAGTGAAATCACTGATTTAGCTCAACACGAATTAGACTATTTAGCGAATGAGAAATCAAATTCAATTGGTGCATTGCTCGCTCATATTACATCGATAGAGTATGTTCATCAGGTTATTTCATTTGAAACTCGAGATTTAACTAAAGAAGAATATCGAAAATGGGGCACCGCCTTAGAGCTAGGAAGTAAGGCAAGAAAAGAAATAAAGGATCGTCCTGTAGACTACTATATTGAGGAATTACACAAGGTTAGAAAAAATACGCTAACCTATCTTAAATCAATTGAAGATAGCTGGTTATTTGAAGAAAAGAAATGGGATAATGGGGTTTATCATAATAACTATTATTTATGGTTTCATGTGATCGAAGATGAAATAAGCCATCGCGGGCAAATAAAAACAATCAAAAGGCTACTGTTAGAGAAATAGCTTGTTCAAAGATTATGATGGTAATTGATCAATCCATGAAATGACTTCCTCGACTAATTGATTTAGCTCATCTTCTGAATGCTGCAATATATCATAATTTGCACATAGTAGTTTTAATAACGCTTTTGCATCTTGTGGCTACATTACATTAATTTTATTTATTCTTCTTTCAAGATCAGTCATGTCGAAACCTCCTCGTATTTATTTATTTTATAAGAATAAGCGATTGTTTTGAAACGATCAATAAGTGAGGTGTTATGATGTCTAACTCTGCACATAAACAAATAAATAATACACTTCTTTCTGATTGCAGCCAATGCTTTGGCTTATGCTGTGTGGCTTTACCGTATGCTAGATCAGCTGATTTTCCCGTGGACAAGGCTGCTGGTACGGCGTGTCAGAACTTACAGGCAAATTATCAGTGTCGTATTCATACGGCCTTGCAGGAGCATGGTTATAAGGGATGTACAGTGTATGAATGCTTTGGAGCGGGACAGAAGGTATCTCAGTTTACGTATGAAGGTGTTAGTTGGAGGGATCAACCCGAGACGGCTGAAGAGATGTTTGCTGTTTTTCCTATCATGCAACAGCTCCACGAAATACTTTATTACTTAGATGAGGCATTGTTGAGAAAAGAAGCCAAGTCCCTTCACCAAGAGCTACAGCAGGCATATGAGGAAATAAAAGGATGTACCCTTCTTCCACCTTCTGCTTTATTAAAGCTGGATGTTTCCAGCTTACGGAGTGATATTAGCGTTTTGTTAAGGTTAGTCGGAGAATTTGTAGGTCAAAAAAGACCAAATAGAAATCAATTTAAATCAGTCGATTTTGTTGGTGCTGATTGTAGAAAGCAGGATTTACGTGGTGCCAATCTAAGAGGAGCACTTATGATTGCTGCTGACTTACGAGGGGTGAATTTGCGATCAGCTGAATTATTAGGTGCCGACTTGCGTGATACAAATATTAGTAGAGCTGACTTACGAGATACGATTTTCTTAACGCAAGCACAGGTAAACGCAGCCAGAGGAAATAGCAAAACCAAGCTGCCAGGGCATGTACAAAGACCAAAACACTGGCCCGAGTAACTGTGGAAAGGGAAAAATAGAATGTACCTTCATACCAAGAGACTGACCATTCGACCGTTCAAATCAACGGACTGGCAAGATGTACACGCTTATACTTGCAATCCGACTGTCATGCATTACTTACCTGAAGAAGTATTTTCTGAAGAGGCAGCCAAACAGTTTGTGCAGGATCATTCAGGAGAAGATGCAAAGCAATTCGCTGTAACAATAAAGGATACAAACCAACTTATTGGACATATTTCCTTCTTCCCATACTTCGGAAGACATACCTATGAGATAGGCTGGGTATTTCATCCATCATTTTATAACAAAGGCTATGCCACTGAGGCCGCAGCTGCGGTCATTCATTTTGCGTTCTCTAACATGGATATTCATCGCATCATAGCCACCTGCCAGCCAGAGAATCACGCATCCTACAAAATCATGGAGAAGATAGGGATGAGAAGAGAAGGACATTTTAAGAAGTGTATTCCGAGTGGAAGTGAATGGTGGGACGAGTATTATTATGCGGTACTAAGGGAAGAGTGGGGTAACAAAGGTATTAAGCGATTAGAATAAAAAGAGACCCTGGGTGTTCGACCACCCAAGGTCTTGTACAACCACCTCATTAAGAGGTTGGCTCTGTAAGGTCGGAATAGACCATACCCTAGAACTTTGTGGTCTCAAGGGATGGTCTATTTTTTATACTGAAATGAACGCACCTACCTTTTGGGTTAGGTGTTATTTGTTATTCAAATAAGTTGTATAAAGAGTTTTATACACAATATATGTGAAAAACACAATTCCTATTATAATCAGAGTGCTCACAATGGGCGTTGGTTCACCTAACAAATCATATAATAGCGGGGCGATTGAAGGATTAAGGCCAAAGCGTCTCAGAATAGCTAGTATGAATATACCTGAAGTAATTCCAGCAATAAACCACAGTGTTAGCTTCATGAAGACCTCCCATTTTTAATTGTTGTGTCTTAAGTGTAACAAGCCATGCTACAGAATAAAACCTAGATCCATCAAAATGACAAGTATCCCGACCAGACATTCCGTGTTTTATATCACTGGATGTTTCCCTAAAGGAAAAGATTTGGTATGATCGTATGGGAATATTTATTACGGATAAAAGGGAGAGACTTATGGGCAAACAACTTGTTTTTGGACACAAAAATCCTGATACAGATACGATTACATCTGCGATTGTATATGCAGCCTTAAAGAAGCAGCTTGGAGCAGATGTAGAGGCTGTTCGTCTTGGTGAGGTAAATGGGGAGACGGCGTTTGCATTGGACTACTTTAATGCGGAGGCGCCTCGTCTTGTTGATACGGTTGCCAATGAAGTATCAGAAGTCATCCTGGTTGATCATAATGAGAAGCAGCAGAGTGCAGATGATCTAGATGATGTCAGAGTGGTAGAAGTGATTGACCATCACCGTATTGCAAACTTTGAAACCAATGACCCACTTTATTATCGTGCGGAGCCGGTTGGTTGCACAGCTACTATTCTTTTGAAATTGTTTAAAGAAAACAATGTGACTGTAACAAAGGAGTTGGCAGGATTAATGCTCTCGGCTATTATTTCTGATTCCCTTCTGTTCAAATCACCTACATGCACAGATCAAGATGTAGCGGCAGCGAAGGAACTTGAAGTCATTGCTGGTGTGGATGCCGGGGTTTACGGATTGGACATGCTTAAAGCAGGAGCAGACCTAAGTCAGAAAACAGTTCAAGAGCTAATCACGATCGATGCAAAAGAGTTCTCAATGGGCAGCAAAGAAGTTGAAATTGCTCAAGTAAACACGGTGGATGTTCAGGATGTTGTCGCTCGCCAAGTAGAGATTGAAGCAGAAGTGGAAAAAGTCATTGCAGAAAAAGGCTTGGATCTTTTTGTGCTAGTGATTACAGATATTCTTGCTAATGATTCAGTTGTGTTGGCCCTTGGAGCATCAACCGAAGCTGTAGAAAATGCGTTTCAAGTGAAACTGGACAACCATGTTGCGAGTTTACCTGGAGTTGTCTCACGAAAAAAACAAGTGGTTCCACCATTATCTGAAATTCTTAGTTAAAATAAATAGCGTTTAGTAAGGTCCAACAAGTCTGCTATGACAGCCTGTTGGACTTTTTTTGGACGCTCACGTCTTTTTCCCAATACGAAAAGATGTTTTATACCCCTTGGCCTAAGGTAATAGAGAAGGACAACATAGGAAAGGGGTCTACATCATGAAAATGAAATTGAGCTTTTTAATGATTTTAAGTGTGATCCTGGTGGCTTGTGGTAGCGATGAAGAAGCGCCTGAAACCGGAGCTCCGGCTGATCCGCCTGAAGCGATACCAGAGACAGAGGATGAAGAAGCTAGAGCAGAGCTAATGGATGATGAGGGGAATTCAGTAGGGTTAGTTAGTTTTCTTAGAGCCCCTGACGGTAACTTACATGTAGAAGCTTCCGTAAATGGACTTGGACCGGGATTCCACGGATTCCACATACATGAAGCACCTGCTTGTGATCATGAGCATGATGAGGGTGCATTTACTTCAGCTGAAGGGCATTATGATCAAGATGGAAATTCACATGGTGACCATGCGGGGGACATGCCTGCACTTTTTGTAAATGAAGATGGAACGGCTCAAATGACATTTAGCTTTGACCGTGTAACGACGGAAGAGTTAATTGATGAAACCACTGTGATGGTTCATGCTGATCCAGATAATTATGGACATATCCCGGATCGTTACCAATCAGATGACCAAGAAGAGCCAGGACCAGATGAAGAGTCTTTATCTACTGGTGATGCTGGAGATCGAGTAGCGTGTGGTGTGGTGGAATCACCGCAGTAAGAAGTCTCAAAAGCAGGCGATTTGCCTGCTTTTTGTTATGAGGCAGAGGCTTTTGATAGAGTGAATAAGCTTAGAAACGGAATAAGAATAGTGGAAGCCATAACGACCCAAAGTATTGTTAGGTTAGTACCTCGATGAAACAAAACAATGTGATCAAAAAGCTCGTTATGGACAGGAGGGATTAATAAAACCAAGATAATGGCTAGTAATGCTAGGTAAACGGCTAGCTGACCAAAGCGATACAATAAACTCGCTAAAAAATATAAGAGGGTGCCAAAAAAGATAGAAAGAAGTAAGTCTAATCCGAAATTCAGAAGATAGCTCATATATTGATTAGAGAAAACAGACCAAGTCCCTGTATCTTGACTAAGAAGAGAGGACCATGTACTAGTAGTTAAAAAATGCCCGACTAGATTTCCTTGTAGTATCGATATGGTAAATAATAATAATTGATTAAAGATATTGAATAGCAAAGATACAGCAATAATGTACATCATACTACTTAACACAAAACGATTTCTTGTTGATCCAAGGTGTATGGAGTAACCAAAATCATCTTTTACTAGGCGGAAAGCTGTAATAGCAATGAAAACATAGATGGGGACATTTGTAATTACGAACATACTCACGGCACCAAAGATAGCAGCAATTGAGTAAAAACCAATAACAACTAAAACCAATATCGTCCAAAAGATTGTAATGTTAAGCTTTAATTCAGATGAATGCAAGCGAAGCTGAGCGATTACTTGACCCATAGTGAGTTCTCCTCCTTGTGATTTGTTAGGTATACCATAAGCTGCTGAAGTGAAAGCTTATGTTTTTTACACGTTGTGGGGATTGAAAAGTCATCCAGTGAATCTTCATGTACATATAGAGTCAAGCTATAATCCCCCATGAAATTCGATTTATCTAATACGTGGCCTTTAGGATAAAGCGATTCTATCGCATCCTTAGGACCATGAATTAAAAAGGCTCTCTGTTGCAGATTATCAATTGTTTCATGCAAAGCGATTTCGCCTTTTTTCATAAAATATACTTCTTGAAATAAGTCACTGACTTCATCAATAAGATGTGTGGATAGGATGATTGTACGAGGGTGCTCTGTGTAGTCATCAAGCAGTTCTTTATAGAATTCATCCCTCGCATGTGCATCCATCCCAATATAGGGTTCATCAAAAATAGTAAGAGGTGCACGGCTGGCGATACCTACTGTAATGCCTAGTGCAGATTCCATTCCCTTTGAAAGCTGTGATACCTTTTTTGTTAGAGGGAGCTCAAAAAGCTCTAATAATTCGGTTGCTTTATGTTGGTTCCAATTGGGGTAGAATGCTGGCATCATCTTTATGATCGCCCTTATTGACAGAGTAGGTTTAAAATTCTGACTTTCCCGAATGAAACAAATTTGTTTTTGGGAATGTTCATGATTAAAAGGGTTTTGGCCACTAATTTTTATTGAGCCCTCATCAGGAAGAGATTTACCAGAAATCATGTTAAGGAGTGTTGTTTTTCCAGCACCATTCCTTCCGAGTAACCCGTATATTACATCCTTTTCAAAGGAGCAAGAGACACTTGAAAGGACTTTGTTTTTATTAAGAGACTTAGAGACATTTTGAACCGTTGCTTGAAAAGACATTTAGATAGTTCCCCCTTCATCAATCATTTTTTTAATTTGATCCTTACTCAGTTGAAGGTATTCAGCTTCCTGTAATAAAGGCACTATATATCGCTGATAAAACTCAATTTGACGTTGTTTCACAAGAAGGTCCCTTGCCCCCTCGGCCACAAACATACCCACACCCCTTTTTTTAAATAAAATCTCTTGTTCCACTAAAAGGTTTATGCCTTTTGCTGCTGTAGCAGGATTAATCTGATAATGTTTGGCGAATTGATTTGTAGAAGGTACCTGCTCTCCTTCTTTTGTTGCGCCATTAATGATGTCATCCTCTATTCGTCTAGCAATTTGCAGAAATATCGGCTGACCCTCATCAAATGATTGAGTCATATTAACCTCCTTGGTTCATTACTCATGTAACTAACTATAGAACCTGTGTGTAGAAATTGTCAATAGGTTATTTGAAATTTTTTGAAAAAATAATTAGGGAACAGATATTAGAGAATAAGAGCTGAAATATTATAAGTGAAAGGCGGAGGTAGATAATACATCGGAAGAAGAGAGAGCGGATACATCACGAGGAGGTAGAAATACATCGGAAGGAGAGCGGATACATCGCGCGGAGGCAGAAGTACATCGGAAGAAGAGCGGATACATCGTGCGGAGCAGAAAATACATTGAAAGAAAAGCGGAATACATCGCGAGGAAGCTAAAAACCACGACACAAAAAAACAAAGCAACCAGCGTCACTGGTCACTTTGCTCAGAATACTGTTATAAACTCATTCACAATTCATCTTCCTCAAAAAATTAATGTGTGTTTGTATAGGGAAGCTGGTTGCTATAGCCGGAGAATTGCTGGTAGCTTTGCTGCAGCTTTTGTGGGGACTCGCTTTCGATGGCGTATAGTCCTTTTTGGAACATGAGTGTGTATAGATGTCTCTGGCAATCCTGAGACTCTTGGTAGATCATGTTGATGTCCTGGTAGAGCTGGGAGTGGCTGGCTTCATTTTCAGCGATGTCGTAAGCGGATGTGATGTATTTTTCGGTTGTGAGCATGTCTGTAATAAATTCACGGTCGGTCATGTGTGTGTTTTTAGGATATTGAACTTCTTGATTTTGAATTTTCATGAGTGTCTCCTTTTCACATTATTGAACAGTTGGCTGCTCGGTGGTTGGTTTAAGGTGGGTAAGTAGGCGTTCATAGTGGCGTTGGTGCATTTGACCGGCCTGTGAAATCGCTTCTTTGATTTCGGGATCCTGACAATTTTCCGCATAGAAATAGGCTTTTTTTGTTGCGAGCAGATTCCATGACAGCATGTCATTAAGGTAAAGATGGTCTTTGTTTGAAATGACCTGTGGTGGTTCTGAAATAAATCCTTGTTGTTGATTTTGTTGCATCCCGTTTCCTGGTTGTTGTTGCATAATCAATCCTCCTAACAAAAGTATGTCCTGCATGGTTAGTTTGAAATAAGTTGGCTGATTTTATCCATGAAATGCATTTCAATTGTGGAGTGATTTAAAATCGGACATAATAAAAAGGATGAATCAAAAGGAGGTTGGCGGAGAATGAGTGTTACGTTTTATCATTATCCAAAGTGTGGAACATGCCGCAAAGCGAAGAAATGGTTAGAGGAACACGAAGTCGATGTAAAAGCAGTACATATTGTAGAAAACCCGCCGCAAGCAGCCACATTAAAGGATTTGTATCAAAAAAGCGGACTAGAGCTTAAGAAATTTTTTAATACGAGTGGGCAAAAATATCGCGAATTAGGACTAAAGGATAAGCTTGCAACGATGAGTGAACAGGAGATGTTAGAGCTACTCGCGTCTGACGGGATGCTAATTAAACGACCAATCACTACGGATGGACAAAAGGTCACTGTAGGATTTAAAGAAGCAGAATTTGAACAAAACTGGCACTAACTCGTTTTTTTTATGAGCAAGTTCAGTTATAATGAATGCAGATTTGAACAAGTAGATGGAGGGATTTAGTCATGAGTAAGCTACCAGCAGAACTTAAGTATTCAGAAGAACATGAGTGGGTTAAAACAGAAGGGGACAAAGTTAGAATTGGAATCACTGACTTTGCTCAATCCGAACTAGGAGATATCGTATTTGTTGAGCTTCCAGAAGTAGGAGACGAAATCGAAGCGGACGAGCCTTTTGGAAGTGTTGAATCCGTAAAGACGGTTTCTGAGCTATATGCTCCAGTTAGTGGAAAAGTAGTTGAAATTAATGAGGATCTAGATGACTCTCCAGAGTTTGTGAACGAATCACCATATGAGAAAGCATGGATGATTGTTGTAGAGCCAAGTAATGCCTCAGATGTAGACAAATTAATGTCAGCAGATGAGTACAACACCATGATCAGCGAAGAAGATTAATTCTTCTTTAAAAGCGAGCTTCACGTGGATAACATGTAGGAGCTCGTTTTTTTGTTAAAAAAGTTAATGCATATGCCTTCTATTCCTGAAAGAGTTCGTATATAGTTACTTAGGGTGGCGAAATATACATGAGAGTTCAGGAGAACATAGATGGCACAATTTACAAAAGATTGGTCAAGCAAGTTAAAAGGATATAATAAAAATATACGTCTATTCCTCATCGCATCAGTTTTACTAAATGTCGGGATGGGTATCTTTATGGTGATTTATAATTATTACATACGAGAACTAGGGTATTCCGATGATGTGAATGGACGAGTGATCGCGATGCAGGCAACGGCTACGGCGATTGCCTTACTGCCGGTCGGTCTGTTGAGTGATCGCCTTGGGAAGAAGCGGCTCATCGTCATTGGTTCATTACTTGTAACCGCTAGCTTACTGTTTAGAAGTATCGGAGTTGCGGAAGACCTTTTGATCGTAGGAGCGTTTATTACGGGGTTCTTTATGGCCTTTGTTCAGGTGACGGCCATTCCGCTATTGGCAGAGAACTCAAAGGAATCTGAGCGAGTTCATCTGTTTAGCTTAAACGCAGCATTTATGATGGCGGCGAATGTCATTGGGAATCTATTCGGTGGATTATCAACAGATGCCCTTCATGCCTGGTTTGGGATCTCCATGCTTTCTAGTGTGCGTATCACACTTCTACTTGGCGTTTTAATTGTGTGCTTTGGATTACTGCCATTATTTAAAATTAAAGAAGAACGTAAGCTACAGCATATTCTAACAAGACGTCTAGCAGGCTTTAAGCAGATGAAGGAAAAAGCAGAATCACTAAAGCTCATCGTTTTATTTGCGATCGCTAGTCTATTAATTGGGTTTGGATCTGGTTTAGTTATCCCCTACTTAAATTTATATTTTACGGATCGTTTTGACATTAGCTATTCGTTAGTAGGATTTATCCTAGCACTGGGGCAAGGCATGACCGCAGTGGCGTTGCTGATTGGTCCAAGTGTAGTGAAGCGATTTGGAGAAGTAAAAGCGGTGGTGCTGCTTCAGCTTGGTTCCTTGCCTTTCCTACTTTTAAGTGCGTATACAGAAATACTCTGGCTAGCAGTGATTGGTTTCTTATTCAGGCAAGCTTTGATGAACGCCGGAAACCCGATACACTCTGCGTTGATGATGCGGCTAGTGGACCCATCTATGCGTGGTCTTGCTAATTCGCTTGGTCAGATGGTCTTTCAGCTTGGTTGGGCTGTCATGGGTCCCGTATCAATGGGGATTGTCCTCGCATATGGTTCTTATACAGGCTATGCGATTGTCTTTTCTATTACAGCAGGCCTCTATTTAATTGGCTCCATCTACTTTTATTTTGTTTTTAGCAGACGTCAGAAGAATGTACCAGTTCAAAAGACCGTATAAAAAGATTGACCAAAAGTCATTCCCGTGCTATGATTCTCGCATTCAATAAATAATGTTATGGATAATTAAATATACTCTTATCGAGAGTGGCGGAGGGACTGGCCCTTTGATGCCCGGCAACCACGGAACATTAATTTGTTCTGCAGGTGCTAAATCCAGCAGAGTGATTCACTCTGGCAGATGAGAGAGGGATATAATGAAACCTTCTGCTTATCTGCAGGAAGGTTTTTTTGTTGTATAAAGGTGATTAGAAAGTGGGGAGCAGTAAGTGATTGCATTAAGAGGATTACAGAAAATTTTTGCCTTAAAAAGCGGAGCGGTAACAGCTGTTGATGGGGTCGATCTCACCATTAATAAAGGTGGCATCTTCGGTATCATTGGCTATAGTGGTGCTGGTAAAAGTACACTGATACGCTTACTAAATATGCTTGAGCGCCCAACAGATGGCGCAGTTGAAATAGATGGACAGGACATTTCTAAGTTAACCAATAAAGAGCTTAGAAAGGCACGCCAAGGTATGGGTATGATTTTTCAACACTTTAACCTTCTTTGGTCACGTACTGTCTATGATAATATCGCTTTTCCTCTAGAGATTGCAGGGGTAAAAGGTGAAAAGAAACACAATCGCGTCAAGGAGCTCATACAGCTTGTAGGTCTAGAAGGCCGTGATAAAAGCTATCCCTCACAGCTGAGTGGTGGTCAGAAGCAGCGTGTGGGTATTGCAAGAGCATTGGCTAATAATCCAAAGGTTCTCCTGTGTGACGAGGCAACCTCAGCACTTGATCCAAAAACCACGGAATCGATTTTAGATCTGTTAGTAGATATTAATCAAAAGCTAAACCTAACGATTGTACTAATTACCCATGAAATGCACGTCATTCGCAAGATTTGTAATGAGGTTGCCGTCATGGAAAACGGGAAGATCGTTGAGAAAGGTCCTGTACTTGATGTGTTTAAAAACCCTAAGGAAAAAATGACAAAGGAATTTCTTAAACAAATTACAGAGCAGGATGATACAGAGGAAACCATAAAGGATATCTTGAACGAAACAAAGGACGGAGATGTGGTTCAACTAACCTTCTCAGGCACAAATGCAGAGCAGCCTTTAATTTCCCAGCTCATTCGCCAGTTCCAAGTGGATGTCTCCATTATCCATGGAAAGATAACCAAGGTCCAAGGTGGTTCTTATGGAACGTTGTTTATTCAACTAACGGGCGATGAGACTGAAAAGCAAAAAGCGCTAGCATTTATGAATGATAAAGAAGTAAAAGCGGAGGTGTTACGCCGTGATTGAATCACTTTTACCGAATGTAAGATGGGATAGAATGTGGGAAGCCACATATGAAACCCTATATATGACGTCAATTTCTCTATTTGCTACATTTATTCTTGGTATTCTGCTCGGATTACTGTTATATTTAACTTCAAGAGATAGTCTCTGGGCAAACAAGCCTTTAAATGCCATCATTGCGGCCTATGTAAATATCACAAGATCTATCCCGTTTATTATCTTATTAATTCTCATTATCCCTTTTACTAAATTTTTGGTTGGGACAATGCTTGGTCCAACAGCCGCCTTACCTGCTTTGATCATTGGCGCTGCACCGTTTTATGCACGGATGGTTGAGATTGCATTGCGTGAGATTGATAAAGGCGTGATAGAAGCTGCCCAATCAATGGGCGCCTCATCATCAACCATTATCTTTAAAGTGCTATTACCAGAATCAACTCCTGCTATTATTTCAGGTATTACCGTGACAGCTATTGCATTAATCGGTTATACAGCCATGGCCGGAGTAGCTGGAGGAGGCGGATTAGGTACACTCGCCTATCAGGAAGGCTTTCAACGAAATAACAGCGACGTTATGTTGGTGGCAACAATCGTAATTCTATTGATTGTCTTTATCATTCAGTGGATTGGCGATTTTCTCACATATATCACAGATAAACGATAAAAAAGGATGGGGGAAAGAAACATGAAAAAGAAATTATTTGGTACGCTTGGAACAGCAGGTCTAGTATTGGCTTTAGCCGCTTGCGGTACATCTGATGATGGTGGGGACGCAACGAGCGGAGATAACGGCGCAAGTGACGAAGAAACAACTGTTTTGAGAATTAGTGCCTCAAACACTCCTCACGCTGAAATTTTAGAAGAAGCGGAGTCTCTATTAGAAGAGGAAGGCATTGAGCTTGATGTAACCATTGCACAAGACTATAAAATACCAAACATCGCATTAGACGAAGGTGAAATTGATGCGAACTTCTTCCAGCATCAGCCATACCTTGATTCAGAAATTGAAGCAGAAGGCTATGATTTTGCAGTAGCTGGAGCGATTCATATTGAGCCATTCGCCCTTTATTCTCAGGATTTTGATAGCGTTGACGATATTCCAGATGGCGGAACGATTATTTTCAGTAACGTTTCAGCTGAAGAAGGAAGAGCACTTAATCTGTTAGCTGAAGGCGGATTAATTACACTTGCTGATGGTGTTGGTTACGAAGCAACTTTAGATGACATTGAAGACAATCCTAAGAACTTAAACTTTGTGAATAATGTTGAGCCAGCTCTACTTCCGCAAGCGTATCAGAACAATGAGGGCGATGCGATCATTATCAATGCAAACTATGCACTTGAAATTGATCTAAACCCTACAAATGATGGTCTGATCACAGAAGCAGGCGACTCGGATAATCCATTCGCAAACCTAGTGGTCACACAAGCTGGTGACGAAAATCGTGAAGACATTCAAAAGCTAGTCGAAGTCCTACACTCAGAAGAAATCACAAACTTCATTAATGAAAATTATGAAGGTGCTGTCATTCCAGTAAGCGAATAATCTAAAAGCTTGTCGCTATTTCTCACTGTGTGAGAGAAGCGGCAAGCTTTTTTAGTTAGTTTTGGAGGCGGGCATGATCAAGAGGTGGGGGAGCAAGAAGGAAGTAGTGCATACCAAGAAGAAAGAGCGAGTTACCAAGAGAGGAAGCGCCTTACCAAAAAGAAAATCAAACCACCAAGACACACACTCAGCCCACCAAGAAAAACGAGCGCGTTACCAAGAAAGTAAGGGCCTTACCAAGAGAGGTGGGATGAAAACCAAGAAGAAATGATGAATAACCAAGCTCATACCCTCAATAGCAAGAACAACTTGGGTGTAACCAAGAAGAAAGGGAGCAAAACCAAGCTCCTAACCCCTTTACCAAGAACAACCACCTCAAAACCAAGAGGAATTCTGATTTACCAAGACCACCCACGCGGCACGGACGCTAGCAACCCGAGGAACTAAGTGCATGGACCTTACCAAGAAGAAAAATCAAACTACCAAGAAAATCACCCAGCACAGCAAGAAAAACGAGCACGTTACTAAGAGAAAAAGTGCCTTACCAAGAGAAGCGCGATGAACACCAAGAAGTATGAGAGAAGAACCAAGCTCCTACCTACGATAGCAAGAGCCCCGATCTCATCACCAAGAGAGGAAGGGTATTACCAAGAGAAACGGAATAAACACCAAGAAGAAAGAGAGAAGAACCAAGCTCTACCCTTCAATACCAAGAACAATCATGATGTAACCAAGAAGAAAGGGGGCAAAACCAAGCTCCTACTTCCTTTACCAAGACCACCTACCCCATTAGCAAGAGGAAATTTAATTTACCAAGCCCCATCCCTCGCCACCAACCTAAAAAACTCCCCAATCATCATCTTGTCATTTTTCCACCGCATAACCTCCCGCACCAATGCTCATACTACTGACATACTATGCTAGTTGGAAGGGGTTCATAAAAATGGATCAACAGCAATCGCAGCAGGATAATACGATTCAAGAAGCGCTACACACATACAAAGAGGGCTTAAGCTCATTCACTGAGAAACTGCCACATATCGCAAAATCTTATAATAAGTTCACGGAAACCTGCTTTGAAGAAGGGAAATTGAGCAAAAAAGGAAAGCAGCTGATTGCGCTTGGTATTAGTGTCTATTCTCAAGACGAGTATTGCATTATCTATCATACAAAGGGTTGTCTCGACCAAGGCTGTAGTGAGGATGAGATTCTTGAGTCTGTCGGTGTAGCTGCTGCTTTTGGTGGGGGAGCGGCGATGAGTCAAGGTGTAACCCTGGTGCAGGAAGCGATTCAAAAGCTAAAGCCACCTTCATCAGATCAAGCATTTCAGTAGGCTGGTTCTTCATTCAAGCAGCACCCTTTGGTGTTGCTCTTTTTTTTGTTATAATGAAGTTTCGGGAATAGGTCCGACTCCTTGAACTCAGGTTGGATTTGTTATAAGATTAGAATGAGAATAGAATGATAATAAGTAAAACTGAATGGCTGTGCATGAATGATCAGCTCAGCATATAAATTGGAGGTAGTGAAAATGGCAGCATCACACTTGAAAATTGAGAATTTGAATGTATCGATAGAAGGTAAACACATTCTCAGAGACTTTAACTTAGAGGTTAAGGGCGGAGAAATTCATGCCATCATGGGTCCAAACGGAACAGGGAAATCAACTCTTGCTTCTGCAATCATGGGTCACCCGAAATATGAAATCACAAGCGGTTCCATCTTTATGGACGGGGAAGATGTTTTAGAAATGGAAGTAGACGAACGTGCGCAAGCAGGTCTATTCCTTGCTATGCAATACCCAAGTGAAATTAGTGGTATTACAAATGCTGATTTCCTTCGTTCTGCGATCAACTCTGGACGTGAGGAAGGCGAAGAAATCTCACTCATGAAGTTCATCCGGAAAATGGATAGCAAAATGGACACACTTGATATTGATCAATCATTCTCTCAGCGTTACCTAAACGAAGGGTTCTCTGGTGGGGAAAAGAAACGTAACGAAATTCTACAACTATTAATGCTTGAGCCTAAGATTGCTATCTTAGATGAGATTGATTCTGGTCTAGATATTGATGCACTTAAAGTTGTTTCTAAAGGTGTAAATGAAATGCGCAGCGAGGACTTCGGCTGTTTAATCATTACTCACTATCAACGTCTGTTGAACTACATCACTCCTGATAAAGTCCATGTTATGATGCAAGGTCGTATTGTAAAATCCGGCGGAGCTGAGCTTGCAGAGCGTTTAGAAGCAGAAGGTTATGACTGGATCAAAACAGAGCTTGGTATTGAAGACGAGCGTGTTAATGTAAATCAGGAAGCGTAAAATAAAGCAGATCAACGATAAAGGGTGGGTAAAATATGCCAGTTGAGACAAATGTACAGGTTTGGCAGGATGCTGTCCAAACACTTTCAAAAGAATTAAATGAGCCACAATGGCTAAATGAATTACGAATGAACGCAGTGTCTCAAGTAGAATCACTTGAACTGCCTAAACCAGATAAAACAAAAATTACAAAATGGAACTTTACATCATTTACACATGAGATCGTAGACAATAAGGTTGCCTCCACTCTTGATGCACTGCCAGAAGGAATTCAGGCATTAATTGAGAAAGATGTAGAGAACGTGATTGTTCAGGAAAATGGTGATACAACATTCAGTAAGGTTTCTGAAGCACTTACGCAGAAAGGTGTCATTTTCACTGATTTAAAAACCGCTGTGAAAGAGCATGGCGATCTTCTAAAGAAATATCTTTTCACTGATGTAGTGAATGCAACGGAAAACCGTTTAACTGCTATTAACGCAGCACTTATGGCGGGTGGAGTTTTCCTATACGTACCAAAGAACGTAGAAGTTGAGCTGCCGCTTCAGGCCGTATATGCTCAGAACCAAGCAGATGGCGGTTTGTTTAACCATGTGGTCATCGTGGCTGAAGATAATAGTTCTGTCACATACGTTGAAAACTATGCAACAACAGGTGATAAAGCAGCTCAAGCGAATATCATTGCTGAGGTCCATGTTGGAGCCAATGCGCGTGTTTCCTTTGGTGCAGTTGATAATTTAGACGATCAGGTTACCTCTTATATTGTACGTCGTGGTCATGTAGCTCGTGATGGACGTTTAGAGTGGGCACTTGGATTGATGAACAATGGTGATACTGTATATGAGAACACAACACATCTTGTAGGTGATGGTTCAACAGCTGATACGAAGTCAGTAACAGTTGGAACAGGCACGCAAAAGCAAAATATCACAACAACCGTTTTCCATCACGGCAAAAACTCTGATGGGCAAATTTTGAAGCATGGTGTTCTTAAAGAAGGAGCATCCGTTATCTTTAACGGGATTTCTAAAATTGAGCACGGTGCAACAAAATCAAATGGTGAGCAAACAGAACGTGTGTTAATGCTTAGTGAAAAAGCACGTGGTGATGCAAACCCAATTCTATTGATTGATGAAGATGATGTAACAGCTGGACATGCTGCTTCTGTTGGCCGTATTGATCCACTGCAAATGTTCTATCTAATGAGCCGCGGCATTCCGCGCCATGAGGCAGAGCGTCTAGTCATTCATGGTTTCTTGGCACCTGTTGTCAATGAACTTCCGATTGAATCCGTAAAAGATCGTTTACGTGAAGCAATCGAAAGGAAAGTTAAGTAATGAATGCAAAGGAAATCAAGAAGCTGTTTCCGCTTCTTGACCAGCATGTGAACGGCAAACCTCTTGTCTATTTAGATAGTTCAGCCACTTCTCAAAAGCCCTACACGGTTATTGAGAAGCTGGATGATTATTATAGACGCTATAATTCAAATGTTCACAGGGGCGTTCACACACTTGGCACTATGGCAACAGATGAATATGAAGGAGCCAGAGATAAGGTTCGAACATTCATTGGTGCTGAGTCAACTCAAGAAGTCATTTTCACTCGCGGAACAACCACGGCTATTAATATGGTGGCTTCAAGCTATGGGAAAGCAAATTTGGCTGAAGGCGATGAAATTGTCATTACGCCAATGGAGCATCATAGTAATATCATCCCTTGGCAGCAAACGGCTAAGGCGACTGGTGCAACTCTCAAGTATTTAACGCTACTTGAGGATGGGACCATTGATATGGAAGAAGCGAAGAACATCATTACTGAGAATACGAAGATTGTATCTGTGATGCAGGTTTCAAATGTACTTGGTACCATCAATCCAATTAAAGAGCTAGCTCAGCTTGCTCACAAAAATGGAGCGATCATGGTGGTAGATGGAGCGCAAAGTGCACCCCACATCAAGATTGATGTCCAGGATTTGGATTGCGATTTCTTTGCTTTTTCAGGCCATAAGCTTGGTGGACCAACAGGAATCGGTGTATTATATGGGAAGAAGCATTTGCTTGAGAACATGGAGCCCTTTGAATTCGGCGGAGAGATGATTGACTTTGTTGGTTTATATGAATCAACATGGAAAGAGCTACCGTGGAAATTCGAAGGCGGAACCCCGATCATTGCGGGGGCGATTGGACTCGGCGCAGCCATTGATTTTATAGAAGATCTAGGTTTCGATGCCATTGAAGAGCATGAGCAGGAACTAGTATCATATAGCTTTGAACGATTATCAGAAATTGAAGGACTAACAATCTTTGGTCCGAAAAAACGGGCAGGAGTTGTAACATTCCAATTAGATGATATCCATCCACACGACGTAGCAACTGTACTTGATGCAGAGGGTATTGCCGTGAGAGCGGGACATCACTGTGCGCAGCTCTTAATGAAATGGCTGAACGTATCAGCAACAGCACGTGCTAGCTATTATGTGTACAACACAGAGGAAGATATCGACGCCTTAAAAGATGGGTTAGTTAAAACAAAGGAGTATTTCGGTGATGTCTACTCATAATCTTGACACGCTTTATCGGCAGGTTATCATGGATCACTATAAGAACCCACGTAACCTTGGGCAGCTATCAGATGATACACTTACAGTAAACTTGAATAACCCAACCTGCGGAGACCGTGTTCAAATCCAGATGAAAATTGAGGATGGACAGGTCGAAACAGCTAAATTTGAAGGAGAAGGCTGCTCGATTAGTATGGCATCTGCATCCATGATGACTCAAGCCGTTAAAGGCCTGAAAGTGAACGAAGCATTAAAGATGTCCAAAATCTTCTCCGATATGATGCTGGGTAAGGAATACGATGAAGACTTGTTTGACTTGGGTGACATAGAAGCGCTGCAGGGCGTAGCTAAATTCCCTGCACGCATCAAATGTGCGACGCTTGCCTGGAAGGCAATGGAACAAGGGCTGAACGAGCAAGAAAAATAAGCAAGTTGATTCTCATTAGGAGGGATTCACAATGGCAAAAAAAATGCCTGATATTGGTGAATATAAATATGGATTTTCGGATCGCGATGTTTCGATCTTCCGTTCAGGTCGTGGCCTAACAAAAGAGATCGTTGAGGAAATCTCTCGCATGAAAGAAGAGCCTCAATGGATGCTTGACTTCCGTCTTAAATCACTTGAGCTTTTCTACAAAATGCCGATGCCACAATGGGGCGGAGATCTTTCAGAGCTAGACTTTGATGATATCACGTACTATGTAAAAGCATCTGAGCAAACAGAACGCTCTTGGGATGAAGTACCAGAGGAAATCAAAAACACATTTGATAAGCTTGGTATTCCTGAAGCAGAGCAAAAGTATCTTGCAGGGGTATCCGCTCAGTATGAATCTGAGGTTGTTTATCACAACATGAAGCAAGAGCTTACGGATCTTGGAATCATCTTCAAAGATACCGACTCAGCTCTTCGTGAAAACGAAGACATCTTCAAAAAGCACTTCGGAACGATTATCCCTCCAGCGGATAATAAGTTCGCAGCACTGAACTCAGCCGTATGGTCTGGTGGATCATTCATCTACGTTCCTAAAGGGGTAAAAACGGAAACGCCTCTACAAGCGTACTTCCGTATCAACTCTGAGAACATGGGACAATTTGAGCGTACATTGATCATCGCTGATGAAGATAGCTCCGTACACTATGTAGAAGGCTGTACAGCACCTGTGTACACAACAAATTCTCTACACAGTGCCGTTGTAGAAATCATTGTTAAAGACAACGCATACTGCCGCTACACAACCATTCAAAACTGGGCACCAAACATCTTCAACCTCGTTACTAAACGTGCAGTTGCAGACGCTGGCGCAACCATGGAATGGGTAGACGGTAACATCGGTTCGAAGCTAACAATGAAATATCCAGCTGTCATCATGCGTGGCGAAGGAGCAAAAGGTACAATCCTTTCCATCGCAATCGCAGGCAAAGGTCAGCACCAGGATGCTGGTGCAAAAGTATCTCACTTAGCACCAAACTGCTCATCCACTATCGTTTCAAAATCGATCTCTAAACACGGCGGGAAAGTAACCTATCGCGGAATTTGCCACTTCGGACGACGCTCCGACGGATCAAAATCCAAGATTGAGTGCGACACCCTGATCATGGATAACCAATCCACATCAGACACGATCCCGTACAACGAGATCCTAAATAACAACATTACACTCGAGCACGAAGCCACCGTATCAAAGGTATCCGAAGACCAGCTCTTCTACCTCATGAGCCGCGGAATCTCTGAGCAAGAAGCCACAGAGATGATCGTCATGGGCTTCATCGAGCCATTCACAAAAGAACTACCAATGGAATACGCAGTTGAAATGAACCGTCTGATCAAGTTCGAAATGGAAGGTTCAATTGGTTAATATGTAATGATAAAAGCGAATCCCTTGGGATTCGCTTTTTTTTTGGAAGTCATTTGGAGAAGGAAAAAGGTTTACGGGTTTATCCTGACCAGTTAATAGATTTTGAAAATTGTTTAATGTGCTTTGCCAATTCATTCGGTTTCTCTTCGGGGATATAATGGCCACATCCAGATATTTGATGACCAGTAATATTTGTAATTGAGCGCTTCCACACATCTAGAACAGGCAAACCGTGTAAGTTTCCTTGCTCTCCCCATAGAATCAGTGTCTTTTTATTAAGCATCCTTTTAGAAGCTGTTTCAATCTCATAACGTGGCAGATCAATATGATAAGTTGCTCTGTAGTCATTAAGAGCACCTAAAACGGCACCTGGTTGCATCCATGATTTTAAGTATGCTTCCCATGCTCCATCGCTTTGCAATAAATTAAATAAACCATCACCTCTACTTAATAAAAATTTTAGATAGATCTCCTCTTTGTCTTTAATTAGTTCCTCAGGAAGCTCGTTAACCACTTGAAATGTCCAATGCCAGTATTTTGTCGCTGCATCAGCTGCTGATAAGTCTCCATAAATGTATTCTGTTGGCATAATGTCAATAAAAATAAGGCCAGCTACTACATCTGGAGAGTCTAAAGCTAGCCTTCTTGCTATCCTGGCCCCACGATCATGTCCGACAATTAGTGCTTCTTTGATTTTCAAATGCTGTAAGAGTTCGTGTATTTCATTCGCAACAATACTAGTATCATAGCTTTCCATATCACTCGGCTTATCAGATTCTCCATATCCTTTTAAATCAATGGCAATAACTTTATGGGTGGATAGAAGCTTTGGAATGACATAACGCCAAGTCAACCAATTCTGTGGGAACCCATGAAGCAAAACGCAAACAGGTCCATTTTCTAATCCTCCTGTAACATAATGTAATGATGTACCGTTAAAAATAGCTTGGTGGTGATTAATATGTGATTCAAGTTCTTTGAGAATTGAGCTCACTATAAAACCTCCTGATCATTTTAAGCTGTCGCCTTCATTATAACGATCTTATAAACGACGGTCGACTGCAATGCCAAGGCTATCCTCTTTCAATGTGACTTACTCAATGCCTTAAAGTTCTAACATAGGGACTTGTTTAGGTTCTGTTTTAATAAGTTAGGCTTTTATGTTGGCAATATAACAATAGAAAAAGCGGGCCCCATAGGACTCGCTTTTTCTCAAATATTTTTGGTCATAAGACAAAAGATATGTCCATCAATTTCCAAACCTCTCAAGAGTGTTTACATCAGCATCACCTAGTGTGGCCTTATAAACCCGAATATCCCCAGGCTGCTCCACAGTTGCATTCGAACTTATCTCAAAGTTCTCAGCTAATGCGATCGTCCAAGCAGCATTGTGCTCATCATCGCTCAAAACAATCGCTAATGTCCCGTGCTGCTGGATGTTCTCCCATGCAAAAGTTTGTCTCTCGCCATTGTCTTCTACTGAAATGCCTTCAGGGCCGCTGATTACTCTTGTTTCTCCATCTTGCCATTCACCGTAAATTTCGGAGCTGACATAGTAGTAGGAAATTCCGTCGCCACGATCGCCGTACGTGGCTATGTGTTGTTGAATGTTTTGATTATGATCTTGATAGGTGACAGCAGCTACGTCATTTGCCAGCCATTCTACCTGTAATTCATGTTCACTTGCAGAGATTCTTTGAAGGGGTCTTGCTAGAATAGTATAGTACTCTCGGTAGTAGATGATGTCTCCCTGTTCTTTATCCTGTTTCAATACAAGTGTATGCTTCCCGTCTGGTGAGAGACTGACGATATTGTTTACCTCCTGGCTGGTTGTGTAGATGAGGTAGGTGTTTACTACAATGAATAAAGTAAAGACGCTGCCACCAATAAGTAGCCATTTTCTTGTTTGTTGAAAATAAAGAAGAAAGGAAATAGCTAAACTAAGGATGCAAGCAATATTAATAAGGTAGAAAAGTTGATTATGAATATATTCCACTTCTCTTCCTACTAAGTTAGGTAGAAAGAGGTAACCCATTTGTAAAATAAAGAGTCCAAGAGACATTAAAAAGAAACACGCTGCGAAGAGGTTTCGCTGCTTTTTAAGGAAGTTCATCTGGCTCTACCTCCTTAACAAATTTCCACGTTAAGCCTTCGTCTTCAGAATGAAATTCGCCCTTCACTCGACCACCCAAATAATCGCCGTTTGGACCTTGATTCACATGCAGAACCATTTGATTATCGCGTATAAAAGGTACTTCCGCTTGAACAAAGATCACTCCATATTCCTCGGGAACATGAATGTCAGCCGATGTCCAGCTTGTGCCTGCATCATTTGTTACATACAAGTCAGGAGCATCAGGGTTAATAGTGCCATAGGAGAGGAATCCAGTAGTTTCATTGATAAAGCCTCCACCTGCTATAAGTCGGATCGTGTCAGGTATACCAACTAACGTCCAACTTTCGCCACCGTCATTCGTTAGGTAGACGTAACCCGATTCACTAGACATCGTGCGTTCTCCTGAGAAAATTAAATATCCAAACTTTTCATTTAATAGATCCATTGTTCGAAAACGTAGAGTAGGTCTAGATTCAATATTACTAATAGGTGTCTCTTGCCAGGACTTTCCTTGATCGGTTGTTGATATGGTATGAACAGTTATGCCACTCGTTTGATGAACAGCGTATAGAAAAACCGCTCGATCCTTCGTTAATACATAGCTATCGTTTATTAACTCCTCTTGACTGCCAGTATACTCGCCAGTAAACAGGGTTTGTGGTTCGATAGGGACTTGAATCCAATTCTCTCCCTGATCAAAGGTCACTAGAAATTCCTCATCATTAATAGAATAATCAGCTGGTTGATCCGTAACGGGAATTACTGGTTCTTGTTCTTGCTGCTCTGTTTCTTGAACCTGCTCTGCTAGCTTTTCTGATTGAGTCTGTGCAGGTAATGAAGTCATAGGTTCTTGCTGCATAAGCATGCCAACAGATAAACCAATGATCATCATAGCTGATAAAGTAATGGCCACCTTTTTCACTTGAAAACTCCTTTACATCAATGAACTATCCAAACAGCTTCCATTATATACTAATTATTATCTGATGTAAGTAGTAATCGTCTATTTTTGTTCTGTAAATAAATATTGTAATATCTTCAAGTAATAGTAGTATTAGAGATATCGCGAAATGTTGTAACTTGTAAAGATGTAAGGGGATTCATAAATGAATTAGGTTAGGATGTGAAAGGATGATAAAACCAAAAGTACTTGTTCTAGGTACATTTCATATGCATGAGGGTCTAGACTCCATTTCTCAAAAAACGGACTCAGGACATAGCTTATTGCCTGAGGCTGAAAGTGAGATTGCACTACTAGTTGAGAGAATGGCGGCATTTAAACCAAATAAGGTTTCGGTTGAAGTCGAGGTAAAACGACAAGTGGAAATCGATAAGGCATACCAGCAATATCTACATAACGATGACTGGAAGCTTCCTATTAATGAGATTCATCAAATAGGTTTTCGTTTGGCTAGGGCTATGGAGCTTGAGAAAGTATACGCATCGATTGGATGGATCTCCTTCCAGAGCAGAAATCGCTCGGTGATGTACTAGATTGGGCAGAAGAGAATCAGTCCGAATTGAATCATCTCTTAACAGAAAAGATTCAGAGCGTCCAAAAAGCGCATGCGGGATCTGGAACTAATCTTCTTGATTGGTATAGGCATATGAATGATGCTCGCTCTATTCAATCTGATCATGAGATCTACATGCATATTGCCAGAATTGGTGACTGGGAACATTATATTGGCGTGGATTGGCTACGCTGGTGGTATCAACGGAATTTAATTATCTATGCTAATCTAACAAAGCTTATTGAATCAAACGAGGAACGGATTTTTCTTGTCATTGGAGCTGCTCATCTTCATACCGTGCAGCAATTTCTAAGAGAGTCAGGATTATTTGAGGTGGAGGAGGCACATAGCTATCTATAAAAACTAAAACGATTGTTGGTATCAATAATTTTAGTAGTTCAAACTATTATAAAAAAACACCCCAGGGAGACATGGAAATGATCCAACTAAATCAAATAAATTTAACCTACCCTTCTTCAGAACAACCTATCTTAAATGATCTGTCTATTCAGATTAGTAAAGGGGAGTGGGTTTCACTTGTGGGCCCTTCAGGTTCGGGCAAGACCTCTCTTTTAAAAATTTTATCAGGAACGGTTGAACCTACACAGGGTGATATCGTTATAAATCAAACGAATATTAACGAAATGCCTTTAAAGAAACGACATGATTTTTTGCGTAAGCAGGTCGCTACGGTCTACCAACAATTTCGTTTGCTGCCGCAGTTTTCGGTTTTAGAAAATGTGATGCTGCCGTTAGTCCCATATACGAAACAAAAAAAGCAGCTTGAACAAAGGGCACTAGCGTTAATAACAGAGGTAGGGCTAGATCATCGGGTCCATCATTTTCCCGAGCAACTATCAGGGGGAGAGCAACAGAGAGTCGCTATTGCTCGTGCTCTATTATCTGATCCTCCCATTCTCTTATGCGATGAGCCAACTGGAAATTTAGATTCAAAAAATAGAGATGTGATATTAGAGTTATTAAGTAAAATACATAGTACAGGAAAAACCATTCTTTTAGCTACACATGATGAGGTGGTGGCACAAAAAGGAGACACCATCCATACATTCCATGATGGTGTTGTGCATACTGGAGCACCATCCACATGATTGGGTACAGTTGGAAATCAATTAAAAATAACAAGCGAGCTTCGATATTAATCTTTTTTTCCTTGGCAGCCATTTTTATCGCTGCGCCAATGACGATCTCTGCTCTTTTTGATATTCAAACCAATGTTGAGGACAATATTCAGCAGTATGCCAGAGGAAGTTATGATCTACTCATTCGTCCCGAAGGTGCTCAAACGGAAATCGAGAAATCTATAGGGAAAGTAGAAGAGAACTATTTGAATTATGGGGATGGTGGAATTTCCATTGAAGAATGGAAAGAGATTAAAAACCTAGATAGTGTTGAAATTGCAGCACCTGTGGCGTCTCTTGGGTATTTTACTGGAGAAGATAAGACCTTGTCTTTGGCTTATCCCTCTAGCAGTAGTTATATTGAATTTGCTTTTTCAACCTATGATGGAGTAAATGAGTACGCACTTCTTGACGAAGGTGGATTCTTCTATATGCTTGAGCAAGACGAGTATGAAGAAGGGTTTGACTTTTATGGTGAGAATAGAAGCTCGACAAAGGTGGCAGGGATGAAACCTGAATTTGTCGTACCCACTACGTATCATCTTACAGTTGGAGTTGATCAGGAAGAAGAGGAGAAGCTTTCAAGGGTCAATCTTTCTGCTCTTCAAAACCCCATTCCGCCAGATCTTCAAATGGGGTTCGGGGATTTAGGGGCTAAAGATATTCCAATCATATACTTATCAGATTCTCAGATTCCGTTAAAAGGAAAAGCTCGCCTCACTGATATTAGTTGGAATAGTGGTAAAACCCTTTCCTTAAAAAAGCATTTTAATCTTAAAGAAGAAGACCCATTATTTTTCGGGGAAGACCGTTATTGGGAGGAAATGCCTGAGATCTTATCGGATATTGAACGTCGATCTACTGAGACTTATGAAGTGTCATTAAGTGATTTCATGAATCCATTTTATTATGAACCCTTATCTTATAACTATGATGGGACGTTTAGTGAAGAATTTAATTATGCTTTTGGGGTAACAGAAAGTTCTAGATTTTATTTTACAAAACCGATAGATTATAATCTGCTTGATGATGGCAACATGAAAGTTCATCAAATTGGAGTAGAAACAGGTATCCCTACTTATCGAGAAATAGAAGAACACGGAGCATCTACGGTGGATTACTATGCTTCAGGAGAAGAGGAAGATATTCCCTTCTTGTTATATCCCGTCGGCTCCTTCACAACAGAATCCTACCAAGACTCAATCGCCTCCAGCCCTTTAGGTATCTATCAGCAGGCTCCTTCTGTAACGGTGGACGGGGTCACATTGCATGAAACGATTACACCTGGAAGCTTTGTCAGTTCCCCTGCACATGGCATCATGTCACTTGAGGATGCGGCTTATATTAAGGGGGAAAATCCCATTGATGCGATTCGACTAAAGGTAAGTGGTATTTCTGCTTATAATGAGGATGCTGTGGAGAAAATTAATGAGGTGATTGTTGCTTTAACAACCATTGGTGATTATGATATTACGGTTGTGGCAGGTGCCTCGCCATCCGTTGTTACTTTGGATGTTGAGGGCATAGGACTTGTGGAACAATCGTGGACTAGCTTAGGGGCAGCTGCAACGATATCTGAAGGCTGGAATACAACCAATCAGCTGATTGCTGGGTTGTTTGTCGTAATTAGCTTTTTGTATATTTTGAATCACAGTTTATTTCGAAAGTACACAAAAACGGGGGAGCAAACGCTTCTTTTGGATTTAGGCTGGTCAACTCGTCATATTCAGCAGTTTCATTTGTTGGAGAATGTCCTTTTAATTCTTTTTGCCGCGCTAACAAGTGGAATCGTTCTTGCCGCTTTTTATTCTTTTGAGATCGTCAGTTTGTTGACGCTACCGATTTTTGGAACTATATTTGTGTTAACATTGGGTGTGACCTGGATCAATATTGTGGTTATGAAACGTAAACCTTTTAATGCGCTGAAGGGAATCAAGTTCAAGGAGCTATGGCTCAGAAATCTTTCATTTTATAAAAAGCTGATCTCGATCTCCTTTATTCAGTTAATTTGTGCCGCGTTATTAGTGAACTTTGTTCTCGGGGCTCTCTACATAACAAGCCAAAACACAGGGCAAACGAATCTCGGCATGCACATAAATGATATGATTCTTTTCTTAGTTGGTGTTGTTCTCCTAGCTACCATATATCTGGTGATTACAACCATGATAGAAAGCATCTCGTCCTTTCTCCTGATTCGTAAGGAGGAGATATTAACGTTAAGAGATATTGGTTGGAGAATGAGGGAGATACGGCGTATGTACGTGGGTGAGTTTCTTGCTTGGATTATTCCATCTATAGGATTGGGTATGATTTTTAATTTGCTTCTGTTCGTGTTACTTTTCACCGTATCCATCGAAATTATAGCTATAGCTAGCGCTGTGACAATGGTTCTAGTGTTTATCGGTTTTATCGTAGCAATTGCTGTTGTTCGAAAAACAGTAATTACCTTAGCTTAAGACGTCATGTTTATAAAGGGTTGTAAAATATGCTTATTTCAATTAAATCTCCTTTTATCCCTCTGCTCTTTAAGCAGAAGCTAGTAGAATCTGAAAAGAAGGTTGGCTATTTAAAAGCGACAAGATTTTTGGGTCGTATTAAGGGTAATAAATCATACGAAGTTAAGTACAAACAGAACAGAATAAAGATTATTGAAGGAAAAACAGAGAACGGAAAAAGACGTTGGGGCATAGTTGAGTTAAATGAAAATGAAGAGAAAGAGATTGGTTCATTGTTTTTAGTGTCCTCAGCAAAAGAAACGCTATCGCGTGGTATCACCGAATACGAAGTCAAATACGATACAGTAATCTATCATGTGAATAAGCCTTTCATGCATCAAAAGAATTATTGTGAGCTGAAAAACGAGAGCAACAAGATCATTGCTAAGCATCAAGAGCAAGATATTCTACGTTGGAGAAGAGATATTAAAGTAGAGGAAGAAACATTAAATGAACGTGACATTGCAGTATGTGTTTTGGTGTTATCACTGATTATCTTTATATCATAGCTACATGCTCTAAGAAAGCAGATTAAATAGCCATCTGAACAGCATGATAATCTGGCGAGGAATTAACAATAAAATTTCAATCATTAAATGGACCCAGTGAGATTGATCGGTTTTTTCTTTTGTTTTGGCAGGTTTACTATTCATAGCTCTCCTAGGGTAGATACATTTTATGTAATTTTAACACATATAAAGGATATTACTAGTTATTTTAATTGTACTTGGTTAAGTAATACATGCTTTTTTTATTGTAGGTTGCCCACATAACAAGCGGACGAAATGAGAGGGTCAACATATGCGGCAAGTACAGGAGGTCACTGAAAAACGTTCTTTATAAGCTGCGAAATTTCTTCAATTGTTTAAGTCATACCGTTAGCGGGTGTGAACCCGAAGACTCCTGCGGAACAGAACGAGTCTGAAGACATCGAAGTGGTGGTTTTCCACTTAGAGGGCTGAGGCCGTTCCCGCGGAAAGCGTAGGGTTCTCCTGTAGCGGCGCCATTCCACTCATTCTTACATGAATTTTTCAGTGGTCTCGAGGTACAGGTTCATTGAAATAAGATGGCAAAACCAGATTAATTCAATACCTGACCACAGGTAAGTCCCCCTCATTTCGGGAGCGGAAGCCAGGAGCCCGCATTGAGTATTTAGAGTCTTGCTCCCCCACCCAAACCATAATATGATAAACTTAAATACAAACAGAAGCTCTTAAGGCATGTCAGTTACAAAAGCGAGTCCACGCGGATTCGCTTTTCGTTTATCTATATATAGCACAAAGGAGTTACGCGTATGATCTACATTGGGTTAACGGGCTGGGGCGATCATGATTCGCTCTATGAAGGTACACCAGCCTCTGAGAAGCTCATCACCTATGCGGGGTACTTTCCGATTGTTGAGCTGGATTCTTCCTTTTATGCAGTTCAACCGGAGCGAACGATGACAAAATGGGCAACTGAAACGCCAGACTCTTTTTCATTTATTGTCAAAGCTTATCAAGGCATGACGGGCCATATTTCAGACTTTGGCCCTTTTGAGGATCGCGAGGCGATGTTTCAAGCTTTTATTAGCTCTCTTCAGCCGCTGGGTTCAAAGCTTGCGATGGTGCTCTGTCAGTTTCCACCTTGGTTTGATTGTCGTAAGGAGAATGTTCTTTGGGTACGCTATGTGAAGGAGAAGCTGCGTGATTTTCCGGTTGCTTTGGAGTTCCGTAATCAAAGCTGGTTCCGCGCGGACATGCGTGAGCGTACGCTTGAATTTATGGAGCAGGAGGGTTGGATTCATTCGATCTGTGATGAACCGCAGGCAGGGAATGGCTCCATTCCAACGGTGCTTCATCCAACGCACCCAGACAAAACCTTGGTTCGGTTACACGGGCGGAATGTCTATGGCTGGAATGATACAAAGGATGGCAAATGGCGTGAGGTTCGCTATCTTTATCGGTATAATAAAGAGGAACTGGAAGAATGGCGTCAATATGTATTAGAATTAGAGAAACAAAGTAAAGATATCTATGTTGTGTTTAATAATAATTCTGGTGGAGATGCCGCGGATAATGCGAAGCAGTTTATTGAAGCGTTAGGAATTTCGTATCAAGGCTTAGCACCGCGTCAGCTGGATTTGTTTGATTGATCTGAATGTAGAAGAAGGGTTGTCAGCATGAGTTGGTTATTGCTAGTAATTGTAGGTTTGGTAGCGGGTACGCTCGGCAGTTTAATGGGACTTGGGGGAGGCATCATCGTTGTCCCTTCCTTGCTTTTGTTAGATGGTGTGCTGCCTATTTTGCAAAATGTTACGCCTCAGGTGGCTGCAGGTACGTCCTTATTAATTATGATTTTTACAGGTATTTCTTCGACGATTGCCTATGCAAAGCAAAAGACGATTGATTTTAAAAGTGGGGCGATCTTCTCTATTGGCATCGTTCCAGGGGCAATTTGTGGTGTGGTCATCAACCGAGCCGTAAACACCGATGATTTTCTAATGTATTTTGGCTTTTTTATGTTAGTGGTTGCTTTCACTTTTTTTATTCGAAAGTATTTAAAGCCGATGCCATTACGTCCAAAAGGTTACAAACGAACGGTGCTTGATCGAGAAGGCAATGAATTTACATATGGCTATCAGCCGGTATTTGCCGTAGTCCTTAGTTTCTTTGTTGGGATTATTTCAAGCTTGTTTGGTGTTGGTGGGGGAGCCCTAATGGTTCCATTTATGATTATTCTCTTTGGGTTCCCAGCTCATGTGGCTGTGGCAACATCGATGTTTGTTATATTAGTATCCGCCTTTATTGGTTCGATTTCGCACATGGCAGCAGGACATGTGAACTGGTTATATGCATTAGCGCTTGTTCCTGGAGCATGGTTTGGTGGGCAGCTGGGCGCAGCAATTAACCGGCGAATCTCGAGTGATCGATTGATATTTATTCTGCGAATTTTTATGGTGTTAATCGCAATTCGCCTCATTTTTCAAGGGATAAATGGGTAAAGAGAGAAAGAAAGACATAGAGGGGGATCACGTAATGGGACAAAAGCATCTCACTCTTTTCCATACGAATGATATTCACAGTGATTTCCGGCAATGGCCGGGAATTGTTCGATATGTAAAGGAACATCGCACGAAGGACACGTTGTTTTTAGAGTTAGGTGATCATGCCGATCGCAGTCACCCCATTACAGAAGCAACGGAGGGGAAGGCAAATATTGCCCTGTTAAATATTGCAGGAGTCGATTACGCAACGATTGGAAATAACGAAGGTGTCACATTTTCTAAGGAGCAGTTGGATGAGCTCTACCCGGAAGCAACATTCCCAATTTTACTTGCAAACTTATTAGATGAAGAGGGCCAGCAAACCACGTGGTCAAGCCCCTCTACCATAAGAACAATGGATAATGGGGTGAAGGTTGGACTGTTTGGTGTAACGGCGCCGCTTTCGCACTTCTATGAGAAATTAGGCTGGACGGTCCTTGACCTAGATACGTGTATCCAAAAGCATGTAGACGAATTAAGGCCACAGGTAGATGTGCTGATCCTATTATCTCATCTGGGCATGTTTAAGGATGAGAAGATTGCTAAAGAGGTTAAAGGCATTGATGTCATTGTTGGTGCTCATACTCATCACGTGCTTTTGCAAGGCGAGCGGATAAATAAGACATTGATTGTGCAGGCCGGAAAGCACGGCCACTTTCTCGGGGAGGTTACATTAACGTTAACGGAAGAAAATCAGCTCCTAAGCACAGCGGCCGTTTTACATGAAACAAAAGACCTGCCTGCCGATCCAGCTTCAAAAGAGTATTTAGAAAAAGCTAAACATGAAGCGGATCATATTTTAGAAAAACCCATGGCTGTTTTGCCTGAAACATTACCGGTTGATTGGTATAAAGAAACGACGGCCACCCGGCTCCTCTGTGATGGAGTGACGGAATGGTGCGGAGAGTCAATTGGGATGCTAAATGCTGGTGTTCTTCTTAGTGATTTACCAAAAGGGCAACTCACAAGAGGAGAAATTCATAGAATTTGTCCGCACCCTATTAACCCGTGCATCATTCGTGTAACGGGGGAAGAGCTACGTGTAACCGTTGAACGAGCCGCAAGCTTTGACTTAATCAACCTTGAGCTTAAGGGCTTTGGCTTCCGAGGACAAGTACTTGGAAAAATGATCTTTACAGGCATTGAAGTTGAATACGATCCAGAAAATGAAGAGCGGGTCACAGCGATTTCTGCCCTGGGTCAGCCTCTGGATCTAGAAGCTGAATATAAACTAGCTACACTTGATATGTACACATTTGGATTTTTGTATCCTGAATTAACTGACGCTGAAGATAAAACATATCTCATGCCAGAATTCTTGCGCGACATCCTCGCGTGGAAGCTGAATCAGCTATAAATGTAGGAACACACCTACCCGCGTATCCATAGGATGAAGGGAAAGGGGTGTTCTGCATGATTGAAGTTCAGCCAATTACCATTAAAGGTGTAGGATTTACTGCAATTACAGTGAAGCTGCCAAAGACAAACTTTATGGCGGTTACCGGCAGTGATGGGTATATTATGTGTGGGGCATTAGATGTTGGCTTATTAAACGAAAAGCTTAAAGAACGAGGCATCCTCGCCGGACGTGCAGTAGGTGTCCGCACCATCGAACAACTCCTAGATGCCCCACTCGAATCCGTCACCCACGCCGCCGAAGAACTAGGCGTAATCAAAGGCACCATCGGACGAGACGCCATGCTCTTGTTACACGGAATGAAAGACAATCAGTAGGCTTTTGTTTTTCATCATTATAAAAGTTGATTCTGTTAACTAGCGGACAAAATAGGAGGGCCGACACCTGCGGGATGAACAGGTTCATTGAGATAAGATGGCAGAGCCAGATTAGCTCAATACCTGCCCGCGGTAAGCATGCCCCAAAATACGGGAGCGAAAGCGAAGAGCCAAGATTTCCGGACAAGTCATACTACATATCTTAGGAGGAACACAATGATCTCATTTATTTTCGCAATGGACGAAGAAAGAGCAATTGGCAAAAACAACGACCTGCCTTGGCATCTGCCAGCTGATTTTCAATTTTTTAAAGACACAACCAAACACCACACCATTATCATGGGGCGCAAAACCTTTGATTCACTCGATAAAAAAGCCTTGCCTCACCGCAGAAACATCATCGTTACACGGAACGAAGGATACGAAGCAAACGGATGCGAGGTTGTACATACAGTAGAAGAAGCAGAATCCTTACTCGATCCAGGTGAAGAGAACTTTGTCATCGGCGGAACCGAGCTATTCAAACTATTTATGGACAAAGCAGATCGAATGTATGTGACACGTATTGAAGGTGTATTTGGCGGAGATACCTTTTTCCCTGAGGTACCAGAAGAAGATTGGGAGCTAGTATCCAGTCGCGAAGGCGTTGTAGATGAAAAGAATAAACACAAGCATACATATGAGGTGTATGACCGCGTCTAAGGTTGTTCAAAGATAAAAGGTCAAATCCCCCTTCTCCCTGCATAGAGATGATACAGGAGGGGGAATTTGGCATGCTCAATAGACGTCCGATTAGACGAAAAAAGCAAAAAGGACCGTTGCCTTTTCGGTATGTCCTGCTGCTATCCACACTCATTTTTACACTAATGACCTATCAGGGAATCTGGCTCATTGATCAGAAAATACGCCCCGTGTTAACTCAAATTGCCAAAATGGAACTAAAAAATATCGCCACTCATTCCATTGAGGGAGCGTTAACCAATACATTAGGCCAAATCATTGATATGGATGAGCTGCTAGTTGTAGAAAAGGATGATACCGGTTATGTAACGATGCTTAATTTTGATGCGGGGGAATATAACCGGATCTTGGGAGAGACCTTAGCAGAGGTACACGACCAATTAGAATTGTTAAAAGCAGGACATTTAAATCGCGAGGGAGAAAAAGTAGTAGAGGGTGAGAGTGCTATTCTATATGAAATTCCCATCGGTCGTGCGTTAAATAATTCATTACTCGCTGATCTTGGTCCAACGATCCCCGTGCGTTTTCAGACTATTAGTCATGTAAAGGTGAATATGAGTGATAAAGTAGAACGAGTGAACATCAACAGTACGCGAATATCCGCCTATATTGATATAGATATTGATGTTGAAGTAATTATCCCTTTTGCTGTCACAACTGATACTATTAGCGTTAGCTTACCAGTTGGGTTCTCCGTCATTACCGGGCCCGTGCCAAACTACTATATGGAGGGCGGTGGCGGAGCTATTATGCCTGCACCTGTCGTCATTCCAGAGCAGCTAGAGGAAAATGAAGAATTGGAAGAATCCTCTCCATAGAATTTTACACAATCCTATTGATCTTACGATTGTTTCTGTGATAGGATTGACAGGTTGACTTACAAATTTAATAGGAAAAGCCTCATTTTACATGAGGTAGAGGCGCGAACCTTATCAGTATGTTATTTGAGCGGCAGCTATGAGAATAATTGAAAGGAAGCTTCGCCGAAATGATATCTTATGCAACAGGATATCATTGGGTCAGTGTTGAATAAATACTGGACTGTCACAGCCATTTGGTTGTGGAGGACTATCATGAATGTTTTGGTGCTTTTGCTTTTAGACCATCATGGATAGCCATGGTGGTTTTTATTTTTTCTAATAGAAAGGAACATTTTTTTATGGATATTTATTCAATTATTCCTCCGCTTCTTGCCCTTATTTTGGTTATTCTAACTCGTAGGGTTTTACTTTCATTAGGAGTCAGCATTATTGTTGGGGCATTAATGCTATATGACTTTTCAGTGCCAAAAGCAGGTGTAGAACTGCTTCATATTCTTAGCTCTTTATTTTTTAGCTATGATGTAGCTGAGCCAGTCACCGTGGGCGGCATATTCTCTGGAATTGCTGACAGTGGCTTTGCCATCAATGACTGGGAGTTCTTTATTCTATTGTTCCTTATTTTCCTAGGGATGGTTGCTTCATTTATTTCATTCTCTGGTGGGAGTACGGCTTTTGGAGAATGGGCGGTTAAACGAATCAAAACACGCAGAGGCGCTCAGCTTCTTCCGATTGTTTTAGGTTTTATCATTTTTATTGATGATTATTTTAATAGCTTAACCGTTGGGAACGTCAGTAGACCGGTTACGGATCGACATCGGATCTCGCGTGCAAAGCTCGCTTATTATGTGGATTCAACGGCTGCGCCAATCTGTGTCATTGCTCCATTATCAAGCTGGGGCGCGTATATCATTACATTTATAGCTGAGATTTTTGAAAATAATCAGGTGACCGAGTATGGTGCCTTCCAAGCGTTCCTGATGATGATTCCTATGAACCTTTATGCCATTACTGCATTATCTATGGTATTTATCGTTGCTTTGTATAAGTTTGACTTTGGTTTAATGAAAAAGCATGAGGATCTAGCAGTACGCGAGGGTGTCCTTTATGATCTTGAAAAAGGTGAACCAGAAGGCTCTGCTGAAACAGGCGCCGGGGAACAAAAGGGTAAGATCAGCTATTTAATTGCGCCGATTCTTGCACTTGTTGTAGTTACTGTTGGATTAATGATAAGTACGGGAATATCAGGAGCTCAGGCTGATGGTGTAGCTGTTACGACCATGTCTATTCTTGAATATACAGACATCGCTCGAGCGTTACTTTATGGTTCAATTGTTGGAATGCTCACCGCTCTAATCTGTACAGTTTTGACAAAACCAGTAGCAAAGGACGTCTGGACCGTTTCCCTTGCTGGTGTGAAGTCCATGATGCCTGCCGTTTTAATATTGATCCTTGCTTGGACGATTAGTTCGATTATTGGTGATCTTGGAACAGGGGCTTACCTGGCTTCGTTAGTAGAAGGCGGCATACCACCATATCTACTACCAGTTATGCTATTTGTGATCGCCGGTATCTCAGCTGTTTCAACAGGAACATCTTGGGGCACCTTCGCCATTCTGTTACCGATTGCCGGTGACATGGGCGCAAATGTAGACAGCACATTATTATTACCAATGCTTGCGGCCGTTCTCGCCGGATCCATTTTTGGGGATCACGTATCACCGATCTCTGATACAACGATTCTCTCAGCTGCTGGATCAGGAAGCCATCACATTGACCATGTTATGACACAGCTTCCATACGCACTACTTGCCGCCGCAGCGGCTCTAGTCGGCTACATTGTTCTTCCTTTTGCAGGAACGATTGTAGCAGTGATTGTATCGATTGCTCTCCTGCTCATCGCAGCATGGATTATAAAAAGATTACAAGCTAGAAAAACGTCAGAATAATATACGCAAGTTAGCTTGTCGATAAGCTCTCATTCGGGAGAGTATCGACAAGCTTTTTTTGTTTTCAAAGAGTTAGGGTGTAGAGATTGGTACTCTGCGAGGAGAACCTCTCTATATTCTTTTTTCAAAATGGATAGAACTAACTTTGACATTCTTTAAATGACAAGCCTATAATGTATAATTGACAATAATGTGCAGGGAAGTCATTGAATTTTCTGAGTTATTATCCAATTAAATTATCTGATCATTTTGACTAAGTGGTCGAATATTGTCGAGAGAGTCGAAGGGAGTTAGAGAGAATGGCAGAAAGAGAACAATGGGGATCAAGAGCGGGCTTTGTACTCGCAGCAATTGGTTCTGCGGTAGGACTAGGTAATATCTGGAGGTTTCCTTATGTAGCGTATGACAATGGGGGAGGGGCTTTCCTCATTCCTTATTTATTTGCGCTACTGACAGCGGGGATTCCGATCCTAATCATGGAATTTACAATGGGGCAACGATTCCGTGGATCGTCACCTCTAACCTATGCACGAATTAATAAAAAAGCAGAATGGATGGGCTGGTGGCAGGTTGGGATAGCCTTCGTCATTTCCACTTACTACTCAGTAATTATTGCTTGGGCGATATCTTATACTTATTTTTCATTTAGTTTAAGCTGGGGTGATGACCCTGGAACATTTTTAATGACGGAATTTTTACAAGCAACAGAAACTACAGGAACTTTAGGCTCACTTGTGCCAGGTGTACTACTCCCATTACTACTGGTGTGGGTTGTTACTTTGGGCATTCTTTTTAAAGGGGTCAAAAAAGGAATTGAGTTAGCAAACCGTGTTCTTATTCCTGCCTTAATTTTCATGTTCTTATGTATTGTTGTTCGTGCACTTACACTCGAAGGTGCTGCACTAGGATTAGATGCGTTCTTTAAACCGGAGTGGTCAGGTTTGTTGGATTCAACTGTTTGGGTGGCGGCTTATGGCCATATTTTCTTTAGTTTATCAGTAGCATTTGCGATTATGATTACTTATTCGAGCTACTTACCTAAAAAGGCTGATATTAATAATAATGCTTTTATCACTGCATTTAGTAATTCTGGATTTGAGATTCTTGCCGGTATAGGTGTATTTGCGGTATTAGGTTTTATGGCTGTTCAAAGTGGCTTAGGTATTGATGAGGTAGCAGATGGCGGAGTTGGTCTTGCCTTTGTGGTGTTCCCGCAGATTATTAATACATTCCCAGGTTTCAATGAATTCTTCGGTGTACTGTTCTTTGGATGTTTAGTACTTGCAGGGATTACGTCGCTTATCTCTATTGTTGAAACATACGTGGCGGGTATCCAAGATAAGTTTAATGTATCTCGTACAAAAGCAGTAATGGTCGGGGGCGGGCTATCAGCATTGATCTCGCTTCTATATGCTACACAAAACGGTGTTAATGTCCTTGACGCGGTTGACTACTTTATTAACAACTTCGGTATCGCTGTTTCAGGTCTAGTTACGGTTGTCGCTATGGGCTGGGTTCTTAAAAAGCTCCCTGAAATCAAGGATCATACGAACCAGGTTTCTGATTTCCGTATCGGTAGCTGGTGGACCTTCTGCCTGATGGTTGTAACACCTGTTATTCTTGGAATTATGTTTGTTCAAAATCTCTATACAAACCTAACATCAAATTATGAGGATCTGCCAACAGGTTTTCTAATTACGTTTGGTTGGAGTGTAGCCGTACTCGCTGTTGTATTCGGATTTGTAGTGACAGCATTTAAATGGCAAACGGGTAAAAATAAGCTTACCGTTGAGCAGGTTCAGCGAGAAGGGAACGATGACTAATGAGTACAAGTGCCATTGTCATGCTGATCTTTAGCACCACCCTTATCTGGGGCGGGCTAGTATTCAGCATAGTAAACGCTAAAAAAGCAACAAAACGACGTGAGGCAGAAAATAAATAAAAAGAAAAAAAGGATAAAATGGACATCGTCCGTTTTATCCTTTTTTTGAGGGTTGGGTAGGATCCTTAGTATGTGATGAGGGACGCCGCATGTCGCTAGAGGAGCCCGCATGTGGATAGAGAGCCGCCGCATGTCGCTAGAGGAGCCCGCATGCTGATAGAGAGCCGCCGCATGTCGATAAAAGAGCCCACATGTCGATAGAAGGACGCCGCATGTCGCTAGAGGAGCCCGCATGTGGGTAGAGAGCCGCCGCATGTCGATAGAAGAGCCCGCATGCCGATAGAGAGTCGCCGCATGTCGATAGAAGAGCCCGCATGTCGATAGAGGGACGCCGCATGTCGCTAGAGGAGCCCGCATGCCGATAGAGGGACGCCGTATGTCGATAGAAGAGCCCGCATGCCGATAGAGAGCCGCCGCATGTCAATTGAGCCCCACCGCATGCCGCAAGAGCATCCCGCATGCCAATTAACCGCCACCGCATCTCGCAAGAAAACCTCCCCCTTGCTCTACTTCTTCCGGTCCTTATAAGCTTGTCTTTCCCAGCTCTTCAGCAATGGATAAGGATCAAACGACCATTCGGTGACGCCGTTATCACGGTACATTCCATAGTGGAGGTGGGGAGGGAACTTGCCTTGTGTACCTGGTTTTCCGTAGCCGGAGCTGCCGCAATATCCAATGATTTGACCGGGCTTGACGACGTCTCCTTTTTCAAGGCCTTTTTCAAAGCCGCTTAGATGAGCATAGTAGTGATAAATGTTATCGAGGTCTCGGATACCCACACGCCAGCCCCCGTAATTGTTCCAGCCGATAAGTTCAACGGTTCCATAGGAAGTGGATTGGATGGGTACGCCATAGCCGGCAAATAGATCCGTCCCTTCATGCATTCGTCTGCCGCCCCATCCTCTTTTTGCTCCCCACGTGCTGCGGTAGCTATAAGTAGCGTGGAGTGGCATCACAAAGCTATGATCATGTAAGTCGAGTCTGCCAAATGTTTTGTAAGCTCTTGCGTGAGATTGAATGATGGAAACAGATTGTTCGCGTTTGTAATATTCCCATAGAGCGATCCGCATGTCTTCTTCTTTAAAACCGTATTTTTCAAGGAAGTGCGCATAAGAGTACAGAATATCGGCATCGTTAAATCGATCGGCTTTCCCGTCGCCGTCACCGTCCATTCCAAGTCCCCCGAACATAGCTATCGACAGTGGATCTGTATCCTCTAGCTCTGGATTTAATGGACCAGCCCACTGTGAAGGTGAGTAGAAAATAGAAATAAGGCCCTGTGCTTCATCTCGATCACGTAAGGCTTTACGTAATCCCCGTTCATAGGTATCAACAGCGGCTAAATAATACCATGGCACGTTTGTTAGGGCTTCGGTATTTTTGTATAAAGTGAATCGATCTTCATAGGTTGTATCCGTTTGCTCGGCAGCCGTCCCTGTTTGAGGAAGGAGCAGTCCAAGGCAGGTAAATACAATTACTGATACATGCAAAATTCGTGAGCGAGACATGGTGTATCTGCTCCTTTCAAACAATATGATTTGTTGATAGTGTGAACCAATCCCTTGAAAAAATTGCAGAGAAACTTTGGGAATTCTATACAAAGTGGTGATTTGTCTAAATGGCTGCAAACATGATAAAGTAGAATAAGGATAAAACTAGATATGAATAGTAAGGATGGTGGATGGAGTTGGCAAAAAAAGAGGACCACATACGTAAACCAGAGTGGCTCAAAATTAAATTAAATACAAATGAATCTTATACCGGCCTTAAAAAAATGATGCGCGAAAAAAAACTACATACCGTCTGTGAGGAAGCAAGATGTCCGAATATTCATGAATGCTGGGCTGTAAGAAAAACAGCAACATTTATGATTTTAGGTGATATCTGTACAAGAGCCTGTCGTTTCTGTGCTGTAAAGACGGGTCTACCGACAGAGCTTGATTTAGAGGAACCAGAACGCGTAGCAGATTCAGTTAGTGACATGGGTTTAAAGCATGTTGTGATTACGGCTGTTGCTCGTGATGATTTAAAGGATGGCGGTGCAGCCGTATTTGCAGAAACAGTGAAGGCCATTCGCCGCAAGAATCCGTTTTGCACGATTGAGGTGCTTCCTTCCGACATGCTTGGAAATGAGGAGAGCTTACGAACACTTATGGATGCGCGACCAAATATTATGAACCATAATATTGAAACGGTACGCCGCTTATCTCCAAGAGTTCGAGCTAGAGCAACCTACGAACGTACGCTGGAATTTCTACGTCGAGCTAAAGAGATGCATGAGGATATCCCGACAAAATCAAGCTTAATGATTGGTCTGGGTGAGACGAAGGAAGAAATTATTGAAACGATGGATGATCTGCGTGCTAATAACGTGAATATCATGACAATTGGACAATATTTGCAGCCGACCAAAAAGCATTTAAAGGTACAGAAATATTATCATCCTGATGAATTTGCTGAGCTTAAAGACATTGCGATGAGCAAAGGATTTAGTCACTGTGAAGCTGGCCCACTTGTTCGCTCTTCTTATCATGCGGACGAGCAGGTGAATCAGGCTCAAGTCAATGAAGAAGCCAAAAAGGTACAGAATGAATCCTATGTTAAATAGTTCAGAAACAGATAGCTGATGCAAACGTACAGCTATCTGTTTTTTGTCTGCCTTTCCTGCATCTTAACGCGTATGATACAATGAAAAAAAGAGCATGAGAGGTGTGTGCTATGGTCAATATTCAAGAGCTTCAATTTGAAGTGGTTGAAGATGTAAAAGAAGGCTGGGATGAAGAAGCATTTAAGTCACGTTATAGTGACGTTCTAAATAAATATGACTATATTGTTGGAGATTGGGGTTATAATCAACTTCGATTAAGGGGTTTCTTTGAGGACAAACACAAGAAATCAACCTATGATTCAAAAATTAGCACATTGCCTGATTATCTGTATGAATACTGTAATTTTGGATGTGCCTATTTTGTTGTGAAACGAGTAAAAAAGCGCTCTGAAAAAGGAAAAAATAAACAAAAAAAAGGGCAGGAGAAGCCCTCAATTGAAACGGAAGCTTAAGAGTCGTGCGGAGGATGGTGACCGGGATATTTTCTTGGTGTATGCTGATGCAAGTCTTTATTTACATAATTAAAGGCACTGTAGGTTCGCTGATCCTCTTCCCACTCTGTGCTTTTTCCTTGTACTGGAGTATTGCGTCCGATTGGTGAACCATAAGGACCCTCCGGCGTACCTTCAGGAATTACATACGCATGCATATCTTCCACATTTTTAAAATCTTGATAGGTTGGCTTGTTTTTCTTTTTGGCCAAGCTGTCACCCCCTTATACAGTAAGTTGCCCGATGTGAACGAAAATACCCAAGGCTTATAAGAGAAAGGATAGACAACATGTATTTTGTTGATCGTACGAACATTGAGAATACATTAAATTATATGGAATCCCTGTTCCCACTCGTAAAAAAGCTACAGCAACCCAAGGATCAAGTAGAAGAGCTTGCTTTGGAAAGAGTCTGTTATTTATTCATTGAATCGATTATTGATGTTGGCAATAATATGATTGATGGTTTTATTATGAGAGACCCAGGTAGTTATGCGGATATTGTAGACATTCTAATGGATGAAAAAGTGATTAGCGAAACGGATGGCGAATCACTGAAACAAATTTTGCAAAGCAGAAAAGAGATCATTCAAACCTCTGGTAGCATAAACCACCAGCAATTAGCTCAGTTGCTTCATCATCAATATGAGGCATTGGTTGCTTTTCCCGGAGCGATCAGACATTATCTTACGACTGAATTAGGTCCAGTGTCTGCCTTTCTCCCTGAACAGTCCGAGTAAGCTCAGATATTTTACAAATTGTACATCCATCGCTTACAATAAACGTAAGGTGGTGGACGGAATGGGAGATCAAACAGCTTCAACCCGCCAAACCGTATTAACATTGTTAAAGCGATGGCACGAGCTTACTACAGCGGAGCTTGCGGCTAAGCTCAACATAACTGAAATGGCTGTAAGACGTCATTTAAAAGGATTAGAAGAAGAAGGATTGTTAACTTCGCGTGCAATTAAACAGAATATGGGGCGGCCGGTTCATAAATATTATTTAACAGATCAGGGAAGAGAAAGCTTCCCGCGTAATTATAGTCAGTTATCACTAGGGTTTCTTGATGATTTGCGTGCATTGTACGGAGCTGAATCAGTGAATCAGCTATTTGAGAAGCGTCATGATCGCTTACAGCAAACCTATAAGACACGTGTGAATGGAAGCTTAAAGGAACGTATAGAAGCGTTAGCTACGATTCAAAATGAACAAGGATATATGGTAGAGTGGCATGAAAAGAAAGACGGCTCCTATCAATTTGTTGAGTATAATTGTCCAATTGCTCAGGTGGCACGATCTTATCCAGTAGCTTGTTCCTGTGAAAAGAGACTATTTCAGGAGCTTTTAGGTACCAAGCAGGTGGAACGAAACGCGTGTATGGCGGAAAATGGTGACGCGCACTGTGTATATACCATTCATAAAGAAACACATCATACAAAATAATAAAAATATAAAGCCGTCCAATTAGGGCGGCTTATTTGTGAGAGAGGGATTTCATTGGGTTACAAGGGATATTTACTTGATTTAGATGGAACCATGTATCGAGGAGGACAAGCGATTCCAGAGGCGGTGGAATTCGTGCATGAATTAAAGAGAAGGCAACTGCCGTATTTATTTGTAACGAATAACTCAACAAAAACTCAAGAGGCGGTTGCTGAGCATCTGCAAGGATTTGGTGTGCCCGTAAAACCTCATCAAGTCTTTACTTCAGGAATGGCCGCTTCCTCCTACTTGAGTGAACAAACGCGGGCGTATATTGTGGGAGAATCAGGGTTAAAGCAAGCTTTGAAAAAGGCGGGCCACATAGAAACAGATCAGCAGGTAGATGCAGTGGTGGTGGGGCTTGACCGAGAATTCACTTATGAAAAGCTAAAAAGAGCATCTCTTCTTATCCAGCAAGGCGCACAATTGATTGCTACAAATGGAGATAAAGCCATTCCAAGTGAGGATGGCTTAGTACCTGGGAATGGTTCCATCGTTGCAGCCATAGCCACTGCCTCTCAAACAGAACCACTATTTGTCGGAAAACCTGAGGCAATTATGATGAAACAGGCACTTGCTGTACTTGGCACTGATCCACGGGACACGATTATGGTAGGAGACAATTACCAGACGGATATCTTAGCGGGCATACAGGCAGGCTTAGATACATTGCTTGTTTTTTCTGGGGTTACAACGGCAGCTCAAGTGAACTTGGTAGATATTAAACCAACGTTTACTCATCACTCTTTATCTGAGTGGACTCTGTTTGAGTAAACTGTTTGGCATCGGTACTGTGAGCTAGTCGGCTAGAGGCGGCTGCAGCGATCGCTCCAACAATATCATCAAGAAAAGTATGGCAGGTACCATCCGTTTTATTATTTAATTTCTTTAGGATCCCAGGCTTTAACTTATCGATATAGCCATAGTTCGTAAACCCGATCGATCCATAAATATTGACGATGGAAAGGGCAATGACTTCATCAATGCCATATAAGCTTTCATCTCGAGCGAGTATTTCTTGAAGGGGAGCTTCCAACTGATTTTGTTCGGTTAATATATCCAACTGAATGCCAGTTAGAATTGCGTTTTGAACTTCTCTTTTTGAAACAACTCGCTCCACATTTTCTTTACAGAGCTCAAGCGTTAACTGTGGATGATATTGGACTTGAAGAAAATGAACAAGCTCAGCGATGTGTTCAATTGTTACACCTCTTGCTAGCAACCATTCGCGTGCCTTCGTCTCTAATATTTCACCAGGGTTACTTGGTTTCATAACATCTCTCCTTTTGGCAAAGCAAAGCGGTTAATTCTAGTCTACGATTGATGTACACATTTTATGCGAATGGGTCATAGACTACTTATAAGGAATTGTGCGTGAGGAGGGTGCCTGTGTTTGAGCGGAATATATATGATAGCTATCGGTTATATAGTGAGCGACGGTTTAAAATGAGTGGGTATGAATGCTTTGAAGCAGGGGGGACGGCTTATATATTGTTCCCTAGAGATGAAAGTGCTTCGGATGAACAAGATATTCTTGCCTTTGTCTCGTTTTTAAGAGAGGCGGGAGATTCAACCATACCCGAGTTTGTGCCTACTGTTCATGGGGCGCAGGCGGGATTAATCGAAGGCGTAGAAACGTATCTCTGTAAGCTCCCGCATCCAGAACAGGTAAGGCTGAGGAAATATCCCCAAGACGCGCGCTCAATGGGCGAGGAGTTAGCAGCTTGGCACGAATTTAGCAGACCCATTCAATCAAAGCTAGGCCGTCGAAGCTTAGTCGGTCAATGGGGGAAGATCTGGACGACTCGACTTGAACAGCTTGAAGATTGGTATGAACAATTATATATGCAGGGGCCAAGCACTGTGGTAGACGAGGCTTTTTTGACGACGTACCCCTATTTTATGGGGTTATCTGAAAATGCGATTCAGTATGCCGTCGATACGGACATGGACGGCAATGGGGAGGAGCATTATGCGGGAACTCTATGTCATCGTAGATTCTCCCATGATGCATGGATCCCCCTTTCTTCCTATGGAGGGATCATTAAGCCACCTACATCCTTAATTTATGATCATCCAGCCCGAGACCTAGCTGAATGGTTACGAAGTAGGAGAAGTCATGTCATTGGAGAACGGAGCTGGAGTGATGCCGAAGGGTTTTTACAGGGCTATCAGCGAACCAAAGGCATTTCTAGTGGCTGTAATCGACTCATATTTGCCCGACTCTTGTATCCTGTTCATTACTTTGAAGTCGTTGAGGATTACTATAGATGTCAAATTCCAATGGATCAGCAAAAGCTTGGCCATTCCTTTTTAAAGCTCATAGAGGACGAAAAGACAAATGAGCAATTTTTGTATCAATTTGCTGAAACGAGAAGTATGCCCAATACTCCAACTGGCTTCCCACGGGTTGATTGGTTATGAGTATGGAGTTTGAGATATAGAAGTATGAAGATTATACAAAAACCATAAAATCTGAGCCATGACATATTTGATGTCCTCGTTCGGGTTTTTTATTTTTGGTGGGACTGTGCTAATTGGTTAGGGTTAATTCATTATAAATATTCATACTAAAGCCTAGCTAAAACAAGCAGACGAAAATGGAGGTCACCGAAAAACGATCTTTCTAAGATTGCAAATGTTCTACAATTGTTAAAGTCAAAACATGAGCGGAAGGAGAACCCGTAGACTCCTGCGGAACAGAACGAGTCTGAAGACATTGAAGTGGCGCACTTTCACTTCAAGGGCTGAGGCCGTTCCCGCGGAAAGCGAAGGGTTCTCCTGTAGCGGCGTCATCCAGCTCATTCTTACATGACTTTTTCAGTGGCTTCGGGTAAGTGCCTCTTATTTTAGGAGCGACGGACGAAGAAACAAATCATAAGCCACCCTCTATCAAAAAAACCTCGAGTTCATTTACACATAAACTTGGACACACTCAATGGGTTAGAGTCTTGTGTTAGGAATGACTTTTTGTATAAAAAGTCAGATCTTTATGAAACTTCTGCTAGGTTCTTGTTTTCGATCCGAATCAAGTCTATAATGTCCTTTATATATATACAACTGTATTTTTAAAGAGCATGGATGGGAGTGGAAGATGTGGCAGAGTCAGTGAAGGTAGGATTACTTGGTTTAGGAACAGTGGGAACGGGTGTAGCCTCAATTATCACTCGCCACCAGAAAGAACTGCAGCACCAAATAGGCTGTCCAGTTGAAATAAAAAAGGTTCTCGTACGAAATAAACAGAAGCTACGGGAAAATTCGTTTGAAGATGAGTTGTTAACAGAGGATCCACAAGACGTCTTGTTAGATGATGAGATTGATGTCATTGTAGAGGTCATTGGTGGAGTTGAGCAAACAAAGGAGTGGCTCATCACAGCTCTTAGTCAACAAAAGCATGTCGTTACAGCAAATAAAGACTTAATGGCCATCCATGGAGCTACCTTACTTGAAAAGGCTGCTGAATATGGCTGTGATTTATATTATGAGGCAAGTGTAGCAGGGGGTATCCCGATTCTTCGCAGCTTGTCAGACGGATTATCTGCAGATCGTATTACAAAGATAATGGGCATTGTTAATGGCACCACAAATTACATTCTCACAAAAATGAGTACGTATGGCAGCTCGTACGATGACGTTCTAAAGCAGGCACAAGAACTAGGCTTTGCTGAAAGTGATCCAACGGCTGATGTGGAAGGCCTAGATGCAGCGAGAAAAATGGCCATCCTGGCTACCCTTGGATTCTCTGCTCCTGTTAGTCTTGACGATGTGAAAGTAAAAGGCATTAGTGGAATCTCAGATATTGATTTAGACTATGCTAAACGTTTAGGCTATACGATTAAACTCATTGGAATTGCTGATCGATCAGAAGGGAAAATCGATGTTAGCGTACGTCCGACATTGTTACCTAATGAGCATCCTTTATCATCTGTACACAATGAATATAATGCTGTTTATATTCATGGAGAGGCTGTAGGCGAAACAATGTTTTATGGCCCTGGTGCAGGATCTCTGCCGACAGCAACGGCCGTCGTATCAGATTTAGTAACCGTCATGAAAAATATGAGGTTAGGAATCAACGGGAAGAGTACTCTTGCTCCAATGAATGCAAAGCAATTAAAAGCTAATGATGAAATTCATACGCAATATTTTATTCGTTTACGAGTGATTGATCGTACAGGTATTTTTTCAGCGATCACTTCTTTATTTGCAGAATATGAAGTGAGCTTTGAAAAGCTACTGCAATTACCAGTCGAGGGCGAGGAATTAGCGGAAATTATTATCGTGACACATAAAACAAGCCAGCAAACATTTGAAGAGCTTTTAGAACGGTTAAATCAGGTCGATGTCGTTGAATCGGTTGAGAGTAGTTATTGTGTAGAAGGGGGAAATTAAGATGAGTAGCTGGCAGGGGTTAATTAAGGAATATGGGGAGTATCTACCGGTGTCGAATGAAACGCCAAACTTATCATTATCAGAAGGGAATACTCCACTTGTGCCACTTGAGCGACTCTCAAAAGAGTGGGGAGTAGAGATTCACGTAAAGTATGAAGGTGCAAATCCTACAGGCTCATTCAAGGATAGAGGCATGGTTATGGCTGTAGCCAAGGCAAAGGAAGAAGGAAGTAAGGCCATTATCTGTGCTTCCACAGGTAACACATCAGCCGCTGCCGCCGCATATGGTGCTCGTGCTGGACTTCGTTGTATTGTTGTCATTCCAGAAGGGAAAATTGCAATGGGCAAGCTTGCTCAGGCTGTGATGTACGGAGCTGAAGTCCTTGAAATTAAAGGGAATTTTGACCATGCCTTAGAAATTGTACGAGCAATTAGTGAGGTTGAGCCAATCACTCTTGTAAACTCAGTGAACCCTTATAGAATTGAAGGACAAAAAACCGCTGCGTTTGAGGTGTGTGATGCGCTTGGACAGGCGCCGGATGTTCTATGTATTCCTGTAGGTAACGCCGGTAACATCACAGCCTACTGGAAAGGCTTTAAAGAATACCACGAGGCAAAAGGAACAGGGCTTCCCGAAATGAGAGGCTTTGAAGCAGAGGGGGCAGCAGCAATTGTTCGTAACGAGGTCATTAGTGATCCAGAAACAATTGCTACAGCAATTCGTATTGGGAATCCAGCAAGCTGGGACAAGGCAGTAGCAGCAGCTTCCGAGTCCAATGGGAAAATTGACTTTGTAACAGATGAGGAAATTATTCATGCTTACCAGACGCTCGCCACAAAAGAAGGTGTGTTTGCTGAACCGGCATCGGCCGCGTCGCTCGCAGGATTAAAAAAACAAATTGATTCAGGTGAAATAAAGCAAGGATCAAAGGTTGTTTGCGTCCTAACCGGTAATGGATTAAAGGATCCTGCCACAGCGATTGATAGTGTAGAGGTAAAACCGACTCAGCTGCCTAACGAAAAAGATGGATTTTTAGCTCATTTAAAACAGGGTGTGGCTCTATAATGGAGTCTTTATCATTTCAAATCAAGGTCCCAGGCAGTACTGCAAATCTGGGACCGGGATTTGACTCGATTGGAATGGCTGTGAGTAGATATCTGGAGTTACAGGTGCACACAGCAGATAGATGGTTGTTTTCATCCCACTCAAAAGATTTAGCTGGAATTCGGACAGATGAAAGCAATCTCGTCGCAGAAGTAGCTAAGCATACCGGAAAAGAGTTAGGCATTACGATTCCACCTTGCCATGTAGAGATGACAAGTAACATTCCGTTAGCACGAGGACTGGGCAGTAGCGCCGCGGCCATTGTGGCAGGAATTGAACTTGGCTGCTATTTTTATGAAAAGCCCGTTTCGCCATCATACAAGGTAAGGCTGGCCAGTCTTTGGGAAGGTCACCCCGATAATGTAGCAGCCTCCGTGTATGGTGGAATAGTGATCGGAACACATAGTGATGAGTCTACGCATGTATTACCTATTGAGGCGCCAGAGCTTGATTTAGTATTTCTCATACCAGAGGAAGAAGTAATGACAAAAAAGGCCAGAAGTGTTTTACCTAGTGAGCTCTCTTTTCCTGAAGCGGTGAAAGCCGGAAGTGTCGGGAATGTCCTCACCGCAGCTATTTTAACGGGAAATTGGAAGGTCGCTGGAGAAATGATGGGTAAAGATTTATATCATCAGCCTTATCGTAAGCATTTGATTCCGTTATTAGACAAGGTGTTGTCGTTTGCAGCTGATAAGAAAGAGATCTATGGAGCAGCCTTAAGTGGTGCAGGACCAACCATCCTATGTATCACAAAAAAGGGCAGAGGATCAAGTGTAGCTACTATGATTGGTGAGGCGTTCGAAGGAATGGAGATCGACATTCTGACCCCTGCCAAACAAGGAGTCCAACTCGTGACGAATAGTAATCGTTAAAAATTTTTGGTATACATTTAGCATGACTGCATATACTACGGCTGAATTCAATTAGGCTGGAGGTGGATAAAATGTTAGATGTGAATAGCTTATACGAAGGGCAGTCCGTTTATATTATCTACCGAAATCCTCACACGCCAACTGTGGCAACGATACAGGAAGCAACGATTGCGCGTGATCCGATGGAACCATCAATTTTGTCGTTACTACTTTACGATTATTATCATCCCATTGAAGAAGATGACGCGATCTTTGAATCCTACGAAGCTGCTGAACAAATGTATGATCAATTTATGATGTAAAAAAAAACGCCCGGTCATTTGACCAGGCGTTTTTGCTTTATTAAAATACTTGCTCAAGTTCCTTTACTCCTGGCACTTCCTCAAGAAGAGCACGCTCAATACCAGCTTTTAGCGTAATCGTTGAACTTGGGCATGAACCGCATGCTCCTAGTAGACGAACACGTACAATACCATCCTCTACTCCAACTAGCTCAACATCTCCACCATCACGGAGTAAAAATGGACGAAGCTTTTCCAACACTTCTTGTACTTCTTCTATCATATCAGTACTTGTTTCCATGGTTCAACACTCCTTTCTTATATTCATTATAGTTCCCCAAACAAAAAAAATCCATCATCACGGACGATTTTTTTGAGAAATGTTCTCACAGATTATGAAAAATGGGCATGGAATGCGGGTTCTTTTATTGAATAATACTGATTTTTTAGGTACTCTTCATATAAAAGGGAGTGAGCACATTGGGAATTATAATGACAGTATACGGTGCAGAACAAAAGTGTGCAAGCTGCGTGCATCTGCCAAGTGCCTTAGAAACGAAGGAATGGTTAGAAGCAGCAGTAAATAGAAAATTTCCAGAAGCTAATCTTTCCGTTGTGTACGTCGATATCGAAAAGCCAGTGGGAGAAGAGCAAGAATCATACGCCAAAGCCATTCTAAATGACGAATATTTTTATCCACTTGTTATTTTAAATGGTGAAGTCGTAGCAGAAGGTAATCCAAATCTCAAGTCGATTTCCAAGAAGATTGAAGCCTTAATACCTGAAGCAAAATAATGGAGTACACCAAGAAAGAAGCTCTGCAAAGCAAGAAGAGCGAGTAAATTTTCAAGACTGGAGTAACATACCAAGAAAGAAGCCCAGCATAGTACGAAGAACGAGAGCCGGAGTGGCATACCAAGAAAGAAGCCGAGCATAGCAAGAAGAACGAGCACCAGACCAAGAGCCGGAGTGGCATACCAAGAAAGAAGCCCATCATAGCAAGAAGAACGAGCACCAGACCAAGAGCCAGAGCGCCCTACCAAGAAAGAAGCCCAGCATAGCAAGAAGAACCAGCACCAGACCAAGAGCCAGAGCGACTTACCAAGAAAGAAGCCCAGCATAGCAAGAAGAACGAGCACCAGACCAAGAGCCGGAGTGCCTTACCAAGAAAGAAGCCTAGCATAGCAAGAAGAACGAGCTCCGGACCAAGAGCTGGAGCGCCCTACCAAGAAAGAAGACTAGCATAGCAAGAAGAACCAGCCCCCCACCAAGAGCCAGAGCCGAACACCAAGAGAAGCACCCCACCCCTTACCAAGAAGAACCAGCCCCCCACCAAAAAGAGCTTGCGAGAGATCATCTCTCACAAGCTCTTTAAGCTTATTCATTAACCTGAATGATACTTATACATCCATAACACGCCACTTTTTAGGACGCGAGGTACGCGGCCGAGTAGGGTGCGTTCTCCCATGAGGCCGAAGCCGTGTTTCTTGCCGAGGGATCCGAGTACACCTTTTAGCTTAATGCGCGGAAGCTTTTCAGGGAGCTCTTCCCCTTTCCATTGAGCTTTCAGAATTTGTACGATTTGTTCGGCCTGCCCCTCTGCTAGCTGCGCACTTGGTGCATGAGGCAGGCTGGCACAGTCGCCAACTACAAATACGTCTTCGTTTCCTGGAAGGAAATGCTGAGGAGTTAACTCGATTCGTCCTGATGAATCTTTTGCTACATCTAGATTTCTGACGACTTCCACTGGTTGTATTCCAGCAGTCCAGATTACGGCATCTACATCAATACGTTCGTCATGATTATAGATGGCATCTGGTTCAACTTTGGTTATATTGGACTTGTTAATGATTTCGACACCATGATCTACAAACCAGCCTTGTACATAGGTACTTAATTTACGAGGGAAGGCAGATAGAATGATTTCCCCACGGTCAAAGAGCTTGATTGTTAAATCAGGACGGCTTTCTCTTAATTCACTGGCAAGCTCAACTCCACTTAAGCCAGCACCAACTATAGAAACAACGCCTTCTGGTCGCACATTGTTGAGTGCTTCGTAGGTTTTTCTTGTTGCTTCCATTGATTGAATACCATATGAGAATTCCTTTGCTCCGGTAACGCCATGGTATTTGTCCTCGCACCCAAGTCCGATAATTAGCTTGTTATAATCAATGGTTTCTCCTGATTCTAAGTGAATCAGTTGATTATCTAGCTCAATTGATGTGACGTTGGCATAGGTCACCTTTAAGCGAGGATCCTCTGGAAAAGCCACACGTAGATGGTGATCTGCCGCTGTGCCAGCAGCGAGTGCATAGTATTCTGTTTTTAAGCAGTGGTAAGGTAAACGATCGATTAAAGTAATTTCAATATTATCAGGCAAATCATTCGGCAATAAACGTTGCATTACACGCATTCCGCCGTAGCCTGCGCCTAATATGACTAGTTTTTCCATATGAAATGTACTCCTTTTCGCAATAATGGCTGTTAAGCTTGCTTCGACCAAAGTCATTACGCGATTTAACAGTTGAGACCGTGATGGTTCTTTAGAGTATAGATGAATTCCGTAAGACACATGAGAATGGATAATATGAGACCAAAGCTCTGTATCTGTGTCAGTATTCAATTCCCCATTTGAGGTAGCCGCATCAAGCATGTCTCTCCAATGTGATAGTAGAAGCTGTTCTTCATCCAAAACGTATTTCCAGATTTGTATGGTCAGCATAGGATGCTGATCATATTCATCTAAAATAAAATATAAATAGGAATGAATGCGTTTAGAAAGCTGAAGCTGATTTCGTGGATACTGGCGAATATGCTTCATCACACTTGTTAATCGTTCTTTTGCTAAGGAATGCATGATCGATTCTTTTGTAGGAAAGTAATTAAAAAACGTGCCTTTTGCTACCTTGGCTGCGGTCGTAATCTCTTGAACAGTTGTACGGTCAAAGCCTTTTTCCCTAAATAGACGTAATGCAGCGTTTTCAATTCGTTCCATCGTTTCTACTTTTTTGTCTTGCTGTTTCAATTGTGTCTCTCCTTAAATGACCCCGGTCATTTTTAAATTATACCGACCATCATTATTGAAAACAAGGTCAATTTTTTGGAACAGCTCTCTTCATTGACTTCTTTTTTTCTAAAAGGTAGTCTATAGGTAGAAATTTGAGGTGAAGATATGAGACCAATTATAGAGTTCTGTTTCAGTAATTTGGCGAGTGTATCGCAAAAAGCAATGGAACAGCTCGAAAAAGACCCTAATCTGGATATCGTTGATTATGGGTGCTTAAGTCACTGTGGCGCTTGTGCAATGGAGCCATTTGCATTAGTAAATGGTGAATATGTTTCCGGCGAAACCGCAGAAGAGCTTGTTATGAATATTTATGATTTCTTGGAAGAGAACCCAATGTTTTAACCAAATATATGATTCACAGGCTTCTAGCGGCGACTAGAAGTTTTTTTGTGAGATATCTAAGGAGGGTCTTGAGATGCCAGTTATACCTTTTTCACATTCATGGCCATATGATAAGCAATACCAGGATATATATTTGCATGAGTGTCCGTTTTGCGGGGCCGACCAGGTACTTACGCACATGAAAATAAGAGATTTAAATGATGCAAAAGACGGCATAAAAAAACAATTGAATCTGCCTTGCTGTCATGGAAGACTAACCATCCTTGAGGCAGATGAAGATTATTTTTGGACGAATAAACCGTTGCGGGAGGATCGCTAATCATGAACTTTACGAAAATGCACGGACTAGGAAATAGTTATATTTATATTGACCTCTTTAAAGAAGATCTTAACGAAGAAACGTTACCTGAGTTGGCAATAAAGGTAGCAGATAAAAATACAGGCATTGGATCGGATGGCATGATTTTAATTGGACCATCTGAGATTGCTGATGTAAGTATGCGCGTATTTAATAACGATGGCTCTGAAGCGATGAATTGTGGCAATGGCTTACGTTGTGTGGCTAAGTTTGCCTATGAAAATAACTATGTATCTCAAACGGTTTTCAAGATTGAGACAAAAGGAGGACTTGTTGAAGCGACCGTGCACCCGGATCAGAATCAAAAGGTCCCAACGGTCACAATAAATATGGGCGCACCAAGACTGAATCGGTCCCAGATTCCCATGATTGGTTCTCAGAAGGACCAAGTTGTAAATGAGCCTTTTCAACTTAATGAGCAAGACATTCATTTAACAGCTGTATCGATGGGTAATCCTCATGCTGTACTATTCACGGATAATATTCAGAGCATCCCATTGCTTGTGGTAGGCCCAGCCTTAGAAAAGCACAGCCGTTTTCCTGAATGGGTAAATGTTGAGTATGTAGAGGTTGTCAGCGAAAACGAAATTCATTTCCGTGTGTGGGAGCGTGGAACGGGAATAACACAAGCATGTGGAACAGGAGCTTGTGCGGCGGTTGTTGCCACTATTCTTAATGGATTCTCGCAAAAAGGAAAAGAAGTAAAGGTTCATTTATTAGGTGGAGATTTACACATCACATGGAAAGAAAATGGAGATGTCTTAATGAATGGGGCAGCAGAAACAATCTGCGAAGGGGTATGGCTAGGTTAACTACGACACGAAAAATAAAAAAACAATCCGATCTGGTATGAATCGGATTGTTTTTTGTTATGAAAATATGTGTCTTAATAGGTTTTGATCACATTGTAGAATGTATCACGTTCAATTGGTGTTTTATTGGCACTTTTAATTAAGTGGATCAGTTCATCACGGGTAATTCCTGAAGAAGTTAAAGCACCCACGGAATGGGAGATTCTTTCTTCAATAAGAGTACCGTGTATATCACTTGAACCAAATGTAAGAGCCATTTGTGTAAGTTGAACACCAATATTAATCCAATAAGCCTTAATATGATCAAAGTTATCAAGCATTAGTCGGCTAATAGCCAGGGTACGCATATCATCAAAGGCTGATGTTCTGCGTTTTAGACTTGCTTTCACACTACGTGGCTGCATCGCAAGTGGAATAAATACCATAAAGCCATTTGTGCGGTCTTGAAGCTGACGTAAACGATCCATATGAATAAGACGCTCTTCTTTAGACTCAATAGAACCGTATAGCATGGTCGCGTGAGTCCGTAACCCAAGATCATGTGCAATCTCGTGTGCTTCGAGCCACTGATCTGTAGAGGCTTTGTCAGGACTCATCTTAGCGCGGTAATTCTCAGTAAGAATCTCAGCGCCACCTCCAGGAAGTGTATCAAGTCCTGCTTTAATAAGCTCTTCAAGTACACCCTTCATGCTCAAGCCTGAAATACGTGAGAAGAATTCAATTTCTGCACCTGTATAGGCTTTAACAGTGGCAGTTGGGTAATGCTTCTTTAATGTACGAATGGTATCAAGGTAGTATTCAAAACCTACTTCGACGTTATGCCCACCAACAATATGGAATTCACGAATATTGTCATTCCAACGCTCACCTACATAATTAAGTAGCGCTTCTGAATCCATTGTATATGCGCCTTCTTGTCCTGGTTTACGTTTAAACCCACAGAAGCTACATGATGCCTCACAGACGTTCGTTGGGTTAATGTACATGTTCTGAATGAAATAGACATTGTCCCCATTTTTCTTCTGATTGACTTGATTTGCAAGCTGTGCAACTCCAAGCAGATCAGGTGTGTCAAATAAGTAAAGACCATCCTCCATCGTTAATCTTTCGCCATGGACGACTTTTTCCTTAATACCTTCAAGCTTTGAATCGTTTAATAAGATACTCATTACATTCATCTCCTGCTCTCTAGTTGACCGATTAGTAGGTCAGCTGGATTACAATCTATTTAACTATTTATGATACTGTGTAATCTTTCACTATTATACTACCGTTGCTTACCAATTAAAAGACATGCGCATTCTATCCTAGCATTCTGAATGATTGAATATTTATAAAAAAAAGTGCAAGTATATAATTTATTGGCGTTCATCACTTGCGTCTATAGGTATATTTTAGTAGACTAAAAGAAATGGATTTCCTTTTAATGGTTTATACAAAAAGGGGGAAGCATCGTGTGTCTTTCATTTGGAAATGAATTTTCTTATGAAGAACAGATTGAAAAAACGAGAGAGAAAATGCAAGAGGCTGCTAAACGACTTGGATTAAATCATCCTCAGGTGCTTTTATTTAGTCAAGAATTGGACAAGCTTCATACTAGTCTAATGTTAAAAAACAGTAAGAGCAAGCAGGTTGGTTGAGATTAGACACCCATCGTACTATAATGTGAATATAGTGAAGTGATGGGAGGATAATCATGATTACATTAACTGATGCGGCAGTTGGTCACATTAGAGAGATGATGGAAGCTGAAGAAGATCATACACTCATGCTTCGTGTAGGAGTTAAAGGTGGCGGGTGCAGCGGTCTCTCTTATGGTATGGGCTTTGACAATGAGCAGGCTCCCGAGGATACAAAACTCGAGATTAATGGGCTCTCTGTTATTGTTGATAAAGAGAGTGCACCAATGATTAAAGGATTAGTCATTGATTATAAACAAAACATGATGGGCGGAGGATTTACGATCGATAATCCGAACGCTATTGCATCATGTGGCTGTGGTACATCCTTTAAAACAGCTACAAACACTGGAACACCTGAAGAATGCTAAGTATAATAATTCATTAACCGTTTAACATTATATGTGTTAGGCGGTTTTTTTCATGATTGATTAGGGAAAGGGTAGGTAACATAGTTAGGCTAGCTTTTAAAGTATGCTACTAAGTTATTTAATCTTGTCGCAGCCCCATGTGACGAAACTATGTAAACATTTAGTTGAAGGGAACGTTTACAAGCATATAAAATAAGGACATAAGTCGTACTTATCATTTCTTACATTATAAAAAGGGGGAACAGTGATGGCTGAAAAGACCAGCATTCGTTCAAAGATTCAAAAGTTCGGCAGTAACTTAAGTGGCATGATCATGCCAAACATCGGGGCATTTATCGCCTGGGGTTTAATTACTGCAATTAACGCATTTTTTGGTGAAGCATTAGGTATAACATTCCTTGGTGATATGGTTGAACCAATGATTTTCTATCTATTGCCTTTACTTATTGCTTATACAGGTGGACGCATGATTCACGACTTCCGAGGCGGGGTTGTGGGTGCAACCGCTGCAATGGGTGTCATTGCGGCAACAAGTGTACCAATGTTTATTGGTGCAATGATTATGGGTCCACTAGGTGGTTACTTAATCAAAAAGGTTGACCAAGCATTAGATGGAAAAGTGAAACAAGGCTTTGAAATGCTTGTTAATAACTTCTCTGCCGGTATCCTTGCGGCCATTCTTGCTTGTTTTGGTTCATTAGCAGTTGCACCACTTGTAGGTGGCTTAACTCAGCTTATGGGACTTGGTGCTGAAACAATTATTGGATGGGGCCTACTTCCTTTAGCAAGTATTTTCATTGAACCTGCAAAAATTATGTTCTTAAATAACGCAATTAACCACGGGATTTTAACACCAATCTCGATTGAGCAAGCAAGTGATATTGGAAAATCTGTCTTCTTCTTATTAGAAGCTAACCCAGGACCAGGTCTTGGAATTCTTCTTGCATTCATGATTTTTGGTAAAGGCGCATCTAAAGCTTCTTCTTACGGAGCTGGAATCATCCACTTCTTTGGTGGGATTCATGAGATTTACTTCCCGTATGTACTAATGAAGCCTTTAATGTTCTTTGCAGCTATCTTTGGTGGTATGACAGGTGTATTTGTTTTCACTATATTTGGTGTAGGTCTAGTCGCTCCAGCTTCACCAGGAAGTATTATTCCTATTATGCTTCTAACGGCACAGGGTGACCACTTAGGCGTTCTTGCAGGTGTTCTTTCTGCAACAGCTGTATCCTTTGCAATCGGTTCATTAATTTTGAAATTCGACCGTAAAGGTGAGGAAGAAAATATTGCTGACGCAACAAGTAAAATGGAAGCAATGAAAGGTAAAAAGAGCAGCGTTTCTTCAACTCTTTCAGGTTCAAACACAGCTTCTTACGCGAACGTAAACAAAATTGTCTTTGCTTGTGATGCTGGAATGGGATCAAGTGCAATGGGAGCTTCCATCATGCGTGACCGAGTGAAGAAAGCCGGTCTTGATACGGAAGTTGTAAACACATCTATCAGCAATATTCCTGATGATGCGGATCTTATCATTACACACAAGGATTTAACTGATCGTGCTAAATCAAAGAAATCTGATGCAATCCATGTATCAGTTGAGAACTTTATGAACAGCCCGCGTTATAATGAAATTGTTGAAGATCTTCAAAATGGAGACAGCGGATCATCTGCTGAAGCAGCTGGTGGTCAAAAGTCTAAAGATGAGATCAAAAAGGTCATCTTTGCTTGCGACGCTGGCATGGGTTCAAGTGCCATGGGTTCATCTATTCTTAAGAATAAAGTCAAAAAAGCTGAGCTAGATGTAGCGGTAACGAACACATCTATCAGTAATATTCCAGATGATGCAGATGTTGTGTTTACACATAAAGACTTAACAGATCGTGCGAAACAAAAGCAACCAAATGCTGAGCATATTTCTGTCGAGAACTTTATGAACAGTCCAAAGTATGATGAATTCGTTGATCGTTTGAAATAAGACAAAAGGAGGAGGCGCTCATGTATATTCCAGCTAGAGAAAGACAGTTACTCAAGCTCTTGCTTGCGAACGAGGAGCATTTGGATTTACGTGAGCTTGCCTCTTCACTTGATGTTAGTACAAGAACAATTCAACGGGATTTAAAAGCATTGAGTGCGGTTATGGCAGATTATAACCTCACTTTACATAAAGAAGCATCGAAGGGTTATGATATTCACGGATTAGCAGCTGACCTCAGGCGTTTAAAGGATGATTTGGCAACATTAGAGCCAAATGAATTTACACCTGAAGAGCGTCAGTTGCTTTTACTTGTAGCCTTGCTTGAAAAGCCTGAGCCTATTAAACTATTTACGCTTGCCGAACAATTGAATGTAACAGTTGCAACAGTGAGCCATGATTTGACGAAAGTCGAGGAATGGCTATCTTCATTTCAATTGACTTTAATACGTAGACGTGGATATGGGATTGAAGTTTCAGGAAGTGAAACCAATATAAGAAGAAGTCTCAGTAGCTTAATTACTGAGAATATTAATGAGGCAAGTTTTTATCGTTCACTGGATAAGGATGACGCGGTTGATTCGTATACTGAATCGATCTCAGAGCGACTCCTTGATATTGTTGACTCAACAAAGATTCAACGAATTCAGCATGCAGTAGAAGATCTTAGAACTCATTCAAATGGTCAGATGGCGGACTCATCTTATATTGGGTTAATCGTACATCTTGCGTTGGCTATTGAGCGAATTCAGCAGGGCGAGAATGTACAAATGGCTAGTGAACAGCTTGATAGCTTGCGTAGTGAGCCTGTTTTTGATTTAGCCGTAAGACTGGCACATACGTTAGAAGGAATATTTTCGATTCAGATTCCAGAGGAAGAAGTTGGCTACATCGTGATGCACTTGCGTGGCGCCAAGGTTCAACGTGATTATAATTTGTTTAATCATAAGGACTATACAGAGCTCTCTTATTTGGCTGATCGCTTAATTAAACAAATGGAGCAACAGCTTCAGCTTGTCTTCGATGATGATTCTCTTTATTCTGGACTTATCGCTCATTTAGAGCCAGCTCTTTATCGAATGAACCAAGGAATGAAAATTCATAATCCACTGCTGGATAGGATTAAACAGAATTATTCAACTTTGTACAACCATGTAACAGACGTAGTACATCAGGTATTTGAACAGGTAGAGGTTCCAGAAGAAGAAATTGGTTTTCTTGTGATGCATTTTGGATCAGCAATGGAAAGGCAACAGCAAAAAAATCCGCTAAAAGCAATGGTCATCTGTTCAAGTGGGATTGGTTCGTCTAAGCTATTAGCTAGTCGTTTAGAAAAAGAATTTCCGGAAATCGAGCAAATTGATAATATTTCACTCTTTGATTTTAAAAAGAGGGAAGCTCGCTTCTACGATCTAATTATCTCTACTGTTCCCTTACCACAATCAGAGCAGTATTTTTTAGTTAAGCCATTTCTTTCTAAAGAAGAAACAGAACAAATCAGGCAGCATATCAAAACACTAAAGAAAAAGCGCCCGATTGTCAGCCATAAAAACTCAGTCAAATATCAATTTATGGAAGAGATGATTCCTGAAGCTTTTTTTGAACAGCTCTCCTTCCTTAGCCGAGATATTGCCTTAATTATAGATTCATTTGCCCTAAATAAGGGTAAAGTATTGGATGAGAGCCTAGCACAGCTTTGCACAGAATTAGAGGAAGCAGGTACGCTATCAGATGCAGTGCCTGTCTTTGAAGCATTGTTACAGAGAGAAAGATTAGGCGGTTTAGGTATTCCTGATACTTCACTTGCCCTCTTTCACACCCGAACGGCTGAGGTAAACAAACCGGTCTTTACAATGTTGCAGCTAGATAAAGAAGAATCTCTAGCATCTATGGGAGACCAACCTATTGATGTAAATCGCGTGATTTTAATGCTAGCGCCACTGGATGCAGAACAAAAGCTGTTAGATATGTTAAGCAGCTTAAGTGTCATGCTGATAGCGAGTGAGGAGCATACGCGAATTGTAGAAATGGGCTCTGAAGCAGAGATCAAAAAGTTAATTAGCCAGCATTGTTTTGAATATATACAAAAGCTATTACAAAAAGGAGTGCACAAATCATGACAAATAACATTTTAAAACAAGATAATATTGTTGTACATGCACAGGCCAAAACTAAAAAGGATGCTATTCAAGAGGCTGGTAATATCCTTTCAGAACGTGGATATGTATCTGCTGAATATGTAGTAAAAATGCATGAACGTGAAGAGCTAACTTCAACTTATATGGGAAATATGCTTGCCATTCCACATGGTACAGAGGAAGCAAAAACGGAAGTAAAGGAATCTGGAATTTCAATTCTACTATATGATGAAGCCATTGACTGGGACGGAAATGATGTACGCTTGGTTATTGGGATAGCTGGAAAAGGTAATGAACACCTTGAAATTCTTTCGAAAATTGCCATTGCATGTTCAGAAGAAGAAAATGTGGAGAAGCTTCTACAATCTTCGTCATCAGAGGATGTTCTTAACTTTTTCTCCGAGGTGAACGAATAATGAAAGCTGTACATTTTGGAGCAGGTAATATCGGGCGCGGATTTATTGGCGCCCTTTTAAGTCGTGCAGGCTATGAGGTTGTTTTTGCAGATGTAAATGAAGCAGTCATTTCAGAGCTTAATAAACGTGGAGAATATACTGTTACTATTGCTAGTGTAGAAGGTGGACAGGAGCATGTAACAGGTGTTCGGGGTTTGCATAGCAGTGAGGACGAAGCAGCACTTATCGAGGAAATTGCCACAGCTGACTTAGTTACAACAGCTGTGGGTCCAGCTATTTTGAAGTTCATCGCTCCAACGCTTGCTAAAGGATTACAACAGCGTGCTGCCAATGATAAACCATTAGATGTTATCGCATGTGAAAATGCTATTCGTGCAACATCTACATTAAAAGAATACACAAAGGATCTAATCCCAGACGATGAGTGGGCTGCAATAATTGAAGCAACTGGTTTTGCGGATGCAGCAGTGGATCGTATTGTACCTAATCAAAAAAATGAAGATATCCTTGCGGTGTCAGTCGAACCATTTTTCGAATGGGTTGTAGAAAAACCATCTTTAAAGGGAGCTAACACATCTATAGAAGGAGTTACATATGTAGATGATCTAATTCCATTTATTGAACGCAAGCTTTTCACAGTGAATACAGGGCATGCTCTAGCTGCTTATTTTGGGTACGCTAAAAGTTTAACCACAATAAAAGAAGCGATGGAAGATACAGAAGTGAAGGAAAAGGTGCAAGCTGGACTAAACGAAACGAAACAAGTATTGGTTCAGGCATATGGTTTTGATCAGTCAGAACACGAAGCCTATATTCAAAAGATCATCAGACGATTTGAAAATCCATATCTATCCGATGACATTGTTCGTGTAGGCAGAGGCCCCATTCGAAAGCTTGGTTTTAATGATCGTTTGATCAAACCAGCAAGAATGCTTGCTGACCAAGGCCAAACCCCTACAGTTCTACTAGAAGTCATTGAAGCTGCGCTCCATTTTGATGTCGCAGATGACACAGAAAGCCAAGAGCTTCAAAAGCTTATTAAAGAAAAAGGCAAAAAAGCAGCACTTGTTCAAGTAACGGGCTTAGAAGCGGATCATCCAATTATTCAAGTTTTAACATAAAATACGAGCGAAAACCCTACCAAATGTTTGGTGGGGTTTTCTTTTGCGTATGGGTGGGTGGCGAAAGACCTTTTGAAATTGAGTGTAACTAAGAAAATTTGTGCGATTCCTAAATGCACCGCAACATTCTCTATCAATAATGATGTTTGCATAGCTAGTAGGAAACTGGGATGTTACATCACGAGGAGGCCGAAATACATCGGAAGAAGAGCAGATACATCGGGAGGAGACCGAAATACATCGAAAGAAGAGCAGATACATCGCAAACAAGGCAGATACATCGTAAAAAGAAACAACAACGCGTTGGAAGCAATTCATTTGCGACGAATATCAGGTTATACGCAGGTACGGTCATAAAAGTGACTGGGACAGAACTACAAAGAACTATATCTTACTGATAAAAAGACGAACGATGTAACTGCTGTAGAATGGACCGTCATGTGCGGTTCTTTAGAAGTTGAACGGCCGGCCTCTCCCTTGCTACATCCTTCATGTTAAAATCAACTTCTTATGTAGGAAAGTTACGTAGACTCTGCGTGAGTCATCTCTCATATCCTTGATACCTGCTACTCAACAAGCGGACGAAAATGGAGGGCCCACACCTGTGGGATGAAAAGGTTCAATGAGCTAAATCGACGGAGTCGAGTTAGCTCATTACCTTCCCGCGGTAAGCGTGCCCCCATTTTTGGGAGCGGCAGCGATACACCTACACTAAGATATCCTCCAATTCCTCCATTTATTTATACAAGCGGAGTAAATTTCTGGAGCGATATCTACCCTCGTTTGTACAATAAAAAAAGCCGAACAATGAATGGAGAAACTCCAACATTCTTCAGCTTTTAGATTAGTAATAATTCTTTTGCCCAGCCTCTTAAATAAGAGCTGTCAAGGAGATGATCCTATCTCCAGCACAAGATCTCAATTCTAAAATAAGCTTGTACTGTGCCCTGGGTGTAAGCGAGCTTTTGGATCAATATAGGCTTTTGCATTATTTACAGCAGTTGGTGCTTCACCAAAGCCTGTTGCAATTAATTTAACTTTGCCATCGTACGTACATACGTCTCCAGCACTATAAATACCTTTAATATTTGTTTCCATCTTTGTATTTACAAGAATAGAGTTTTTCTCTATCTCGATGCCCCAATCTTTAATGGGGCCAAGGGAGGAAACAAAACCGTAGTTTACGATTAATGCATCAACATCAATGGTTTTTTTGCCTTCACCTTTCACTTCGCCTAACTCTACTTGGGTGATGACACCATTGTCGGCATTAAGTCCTGTAATCTCATATGGGGTAAGAATATTTACTTTTGATTGCTCTAATAGCTGGACGCTATGTTCATGGGCACGGAACTTGTCTCGGCGGTGAACGATCGTGACTTCTTCTGCTAGAGGTTCAAGCATGAGAGACCAGTCTAGGGCAGAGTCTCCACCGCCTAGAACAACGACACGTTTACCAGCAAAAGCGCTAAGGTCTTTTATGAAGTAATGAAGGTTGGTATTTTCATAGGCTTCTGCTCCTTCTAATTGAAGGCGACGAGGCTGAAAGGCTCCAGCTCCGGCTGTAATAATAATAGCTTTTGAATAGTGTGTTTCTTTATCAGTTTGAATAATAAAGGTTTCGTCTTCTTGTTTAGTAAGCTCTTTAACAGCCTGCTCTAAAACAATTTCAGGATTAAATTGCTGTGCTTGTAAGGTTAGTTGCTCAACTAAATCTTGTGCCTTGACTTTAGGAAAGCCAGCAACATCATATATATATTTTTCAGGATAGAGAGCAGAAAGCTGTCCACCTAATTGTGGCATACTTTCAATAATTTTCACTTTAGCTTTACGCATACCAGCATAAAACGCCGCGAATAAACCAGTTGGCCCTCCTCCGATAATTGTAATGTCAAATAAATCTTCTTGCTCTGACATGAATGGACACCTCCGAATATTATCTGCCTTATCCATTATAGCGGTAGTTCCTAGGAAAAACAAAGGTTGAGAATCTTTTTCATTAAAATTTTAAATCGATCAAACATATGTAAGACTATCTTTCATAATTCACACAAAAAGTGTTGTAATGTCTAAGTAAAACGAATATTATAGTATGTAGGTGAATTGTGTCTATTTTGGGTCAATTTTTGTATAGATATATCTTTGTTCGTGAAATAGATCACAAGAAATGCTTTAAAAAATATATGATGGAAGTGATATTGTGAATAAGCCACATATTGTGATCCTCGGAGCAGGGTACGGTGGAATGATTACGGCAACAAGACTTCAGAAGAAAATGGATGATAATGAAGCAAAGATTACGCTAGTTAACAAGCACGATTATCATTATCAAACGACTTGGTTGCATGAGCCAGCTGCTGGAACCATGCTTCCAGAGAAAACAAGAATGCCTATCAGCAGTGTTCTTGATTTCCGCAAGATTAATTTTGTTCAAGATGAAGTAGTTGAAATCAATACTGAAAAGAAAAAGATTGAGCTTAAAGACGGAGAGCTTGATTATGATTATTTAGTTATTGGCCTTGGTGCTGAAGCTGAAACCTTTGGCGTACCAGGTGTACACGAGCATGCATATAGCAAGTGGACAGTGAATGGCGCTCGTCAAATTAAAGATCATATTGAAAACTGTTTTGCTAAATATAACAACCAAAAAGAAAAAGAAGAAGGCCTACTTACGTTTGTTGTAGCTGGTGCTGGTTTTACTGGAATTGAATTTATTGGTGAGCTTTCTGAGCGTGCTCCTGAGCTCTGTAAGCAGTACGACATTCCACGTGATCAAGTGAAGCTATACGTGGTTGAAGCAGCTCCAACAGCTCTTCCAGGATTTGATCCTGAGCTAGTCGAATATGCGATGAACCTTCTTGAGAGCCGCGGAGTAGAGTTCAAGATCAATACACCGATTAAAGAAGTAACAGCTTCTGGTGTTGTTGTTGGAGAAGGCGAAGAGATTAAAGCTGCGACTGTAGTTTGGGCAACTGGTGTACGTGGAAGTTCAATTATCGATCGCTCTGGTTTTGAGAATATGCGTGGTCGTGTGAAGGTTGAGCCTGATCTACGTGCTCCTGGATTTGACGATGTCTTTATCATTGGGGACTGTGCGTTAGTTATTAATGAAGAGATTAATCGTCCTTACCCACCAACTGCACAAATTGCTATGCAAATGGCTGAAATCTGTGCTGGGAACTTAAAGTCATTAATAAGTGGTGGAGATCTAAAATCATTTAAGCCTGATATTAAAGGAACTGTTGCGTCACTTGGTGGTAAAGAAGCAATTGGTGCTGTTGGTTCTCGTAAGCTTTATGGTGGAAGTGCAAACTTTATGAAGAAAATGATTGATAACCGTTACCTGTTAATGTTAGGTGGAGTTGGACTTGTACTTAAAAAAGGGAAAAAACCATTTTAATACAGGAATTATACAATCTTTCTACTCATATATTCGTGTTTAAAAAGAGCCCGGGGGAATCATTTGATGTCCCGGGCTTTATATGTGTTGAAGAGGTGACAAAGTCAAAGACTAGATTGACTCTCTTCTAAGGGGTTTTGTAAACTGTAAGATGTAGATAGGGGTGAGAATGGTAATGAATATTCCACAGTTAGTTCTTTCGATGCTGATTTTTTTAGTAATGTTCTTTGGAATCGGTTTCTTATTAAATATGTTGCTACGCTCTACATGGCTTATGGCGTTTATCTATCCAATTGTTGTTCTGATTATTGTAAATCAGAGCCCTTTTGGCAGTTATCTAACACAACCAATGCTAGAGATCCAGAATTTAGGGACAGCTTTGGTTGAATTAAAATTAGTAGATCACCTTGTCCTGTCATTTGGATTAATTGGTTCAATTGTAGCAGGGATCGTTATAAAAATGCTTCGTGTCCGCGGTTATCAGATGTTTTAGGTAAGCACTCCCCTCTTTCACATGAATACTTCTCTTCTATTTAGGAGATGCTGTTTTGTGAGAGGAGTGAGTGTTCTTGAATCGACCAACGAACGGTCCATCTAGAAGCTTGTTAAGTCGTATGTTCATGAGTGTGCTGGTCATGCTTGCTTTATGGTCGACCTTTACAACTATTTCTGGTGTTAAATTGGAGCATTTACAAACGTGGACATCTAACCAAATGATTAAGTCTGAACAGGTCGTGTATCCTGTGGCTCACCATAGTCATAAGGAACTAGCTCTTTCACCTAAGTGGATACCTTCCTATCAAACAGCTCATGCCACATTGTCAAACCAAGTTGAAGCCGAACCAAATGAAGTGAATAGCCTCGATCTTGCAGAAGATTGGAGCAGATATCCAGTACACAGAGTGGAAGCAACTGGCTACACAGCAGGCTATGAATCAACTGGAAAAGTTCCAAGTGACGAGGCCTATGGCATTACATATTCTGGAGTACCGGTTACAAGAGATGTCTATTCGACGATTGCCGCTGATACCAATCTGTTTCCCATAGGGACGGTCCTTTACATTCCCGGATATGGATATGGAGTGGTAGCTGACACTGGCTCAGCAATCAAAGGAAATAAAATAGATCTGTATTATCATACCGTTGATGATGTTTACGAGCGATGGGGCAAAAAAGAGCTTGATGTCTTTATTGTCGAAGAAGGAACAGGTACGCTATCAGAGGAAGAGCTTGTGGCTATGAATGAGGCTGAAGCTGTTCAAGTATTTAGAGGGCAAATTGATCCATAAAAAAATAGCAGCGACATCAATATCTGATGTTCGCTGCTTTTTTTTGATTGATTATTAAAATATCCAGTTATACAAGCCTAGCGTAATGAAGATACCTAGCAATGCTCCAAAAAACACTTCAATTGGTTGATGCCCGAGTAGCTCCTTAAGTTTCTCTGCGTCTTCTTTTTTTGGCCAGGTTTTCACTTCATCAACCAGTTTGTTAAAGTCTGCAACAAGCTGATTTAAGACGGTTGCATGATAACCCGCATGCCTTCTGACACCTGTCGCATCAAACATAACAATAATACCGAGAATAGCCGTTGCCGCAAATACTGGAGAATCAAGACCCATTTCAATAGCCACTGCGGTAGAAAGGGCAGTGACAGCCGCAGAGTGAGAGCTTGGCATGCCTCCTGTGCTAGTAAACAATTCGAAATTAAGTTTCTTAGTGGCGAAATAAGCTAATGGAATCTTAATAAATTGCGCCACAATGATTGCAATTAAAGCAGACCATAAGGGGAAGTTTTGAAAAATCTCCATGTTGGCAATAACGTCCTTTCCTCAGAACAGACTAACAATTTCAATTATATTATAACACAGACCATAACTAGATTAAAAAGGGAGCTTGCGATGTACAGCACGTTGTTTTAGCATAAAACATGTTATACTAAAGTAACAAAAGGAGGAGTTTATTTGTTTACACAGTCAAAAGAATTTACTAAAGAATCTACACATGATGTACTCGTTATTGGCTTATTAAAAAATAAGGAACTTGATGCAGGTGGTGCTGCATTAGATCAGCTTATCCACAATCAATTAACAGAGCTAAAAAAGAAACAATTGCTTTCTTCAGATAAAGGAGAGCTTCGTTCTTTTTATACATTCAACCAAGCCCAAACTCCAACCATTTATACTATTGGACTTGGAGATAAGAAAGATCTAGATGCAGAAGTCATTCGTGAGTTAGTAGGCAAAGTCGGCAAAAAGCTGAAAGAGGACCGCGTTGGTCATGCTGCTGTTAGTCTGGATGCTTTTGTGACAGATGAAATTTCTTTACAAGAGGTGGCATTTTTATTCGGAGAAGGTTTAGAGTTAGGTACATATGAAGTTGTTGATTACAAAGACAAATCCAATAAACCGGATAAAAAGGTAGAAGCCGTTACATTCTATACAGAATCCAATGAGCAGGTTGTAGCATCTGCTGAAGAAGGAAAAGCCTATGGAGAAGGTACTAATTATGCGCGCACATTGGTCAATACGCCAGCTAACCTATTAACTCCAACAGACTTAGCTGAAGAAGCATTAAAGCTGTCTCAGCGCTATGATTTTAAGCTTGAGGTTCTTGAGGAAGAGGATATGAAACGTTTGGGCATGGGCGCCTTACTTGCGGTAACAGCAGGAAGCGACCAGCCTGCTAAAATGATCATCTTAACCTATCAAGGAACTGATAAATGGGAAAATGCCATTGGTCTTGTTGGAAAAGGTATGACCTTTGATGCAGGTGGTGTTTCATTAAAACCAGCTGCAGGTATGCACGAAATGAAAATGGACATGGGTGGTGCAGGTGCCGTTCTTGGTGCTATGGAGACAATTGGTCAATTGAAGCCAGCGGTTAATGTTGTTGCAGTTATCCCTTCTGCTGAGAATATGATTAATGGCTCCGCTTTAAAGCCTGGGGACGTTGTTCGAACCATGACTGGAAAAACGATTGAAATTCGAAATACAGATGCTGAAGGAAGACTAATCCTAGCAGACGGTGTAGCCTATGCACGACAGCTTGGCGTCGATTATCTTGTTGATGTTGCCACTCTTACAGGAGCAGTGATTGTTGCTCTAGGCGATTACACAACAGGAGCCATCAGTAATAACGATAGCTGGATGCAAAAGGTAAACGAAGCGTCTGAAGCGGCAGGAGAATGGATCTGGAGACTTCCAAACCATAAACCTTACAAAAAGATGCTACAAACAAGTAATGTGGCTGACTTGAATAATTCTCCAGGAAGAGCGGGAGGAAGCATTACCGCTGGCTTATTCATTGGTGAATTTGTAGAAAATACACCATGGGTACACCTAGATATCGCCGGAACAGCTTGGCAGGACAAGCCAACTATTAATGGACCTGCTGGTGCAACAGGTGTAATGGCTCGTACACTGACAAAGCTTGTAACAAGTCACGCTAAATAATGCAATAACATGCTTGTTTATGGACAACTAAAATAAGGAACGCTCAAAAAATGGAGCGTTCCTTATTTGTATTCAAGCAGTGGGAATTTAATCCTTATCCAATGGACGGTTTGTTATTTTACTGCATCTTTTAATTGTTTTCCGGCTTTAAAAGCAGGAGTTTTGGTAGCAGCAATATTAATCTCTTCCCCTGTTTGAGGGTTACGTCCTTTCCTGGCTGCGCGTTCTCTCACTTCAAAGTTTCCAAACCCAATTAACTGAACGGTTTCACCCTTTTCAAGCGACTCAGAAATGATATCAAAAGCTGATTGAATCGCGAGTCCAGCATCTTTTTTTGTTAACTCAGAGCGTTCTGCAACAGCAGAGATAAGTTCTGATTTATTCATTGTTTTACAACTCCTTTTTCTAGATACGATCTGCTACCATCGTTTCCCATTGAAAAAGAAATTATACATCAATACAAAATATTTTTTAGAGGAACCGTTTGCGTTGGTAAATGACAGCGTTAATCTGACCTCCAAGTACCAGCATAATTCCTGTGATAAAGAACCAAAGCATGAGGATGATGACACCACCCAAACTTCCGTAAGTGGCTGAATAGTTACCGAAGTTGCTTACATAGATTGAAAAGAATAAGGATACTAGCTGCCATCCCAATGTAGCAACAACTGCTCCAACAATAACCTCTTTAATTCGTAGCTTTACATTTGGAGAGATCCAATATAGCAAAGTTAACAGCAAGATCATAAAGCCAATGCCAATCACATAGCGCAGGACATTTAAGAAAGAAGAGGTTTCTTGAGGTAGAGCCATATAGCTCTCTAAGAATCCAATGATAACATTGCCAAAAACCGGCATAACCAAAGTAATAACAATTGTGACAATCATACCAACAGTCATAATAATGGAAAAGAGCCGCAATTTAATAAAGTTCCGCGTTTCTTCAATGTCGTAAGAGCGGTTGATCGCTCTAATAAGTGCATTAAGACCGTTAGATGCGGACCAAATGGTAGCTAAGATACCGAATGAGAGCAAGCCTCCAGAAGGTTCGTTTACTGTTTCAATGATCGTTGAGGAGAAAAGCGTAGCAATTTCCTCGGGTAGATAATCACCAATAAAACCTTCTATTTCCGTATTATCTAGGTTGAAATACGGAACAATGGCGAGTAAAAAGATGATTAATGGAAAGATAGAGAGCATAAAATAGTAAGCAAGTGTGGCGGACCAATCTGGAATAGGATCTGTTTTTAATTTAGTTATCAGTTGTTTAGAAAATGAGCGCCTTCTCATATGCATCATCCTTTGAAAAATAAGTTATAATAGCTCTTTTGAATAAATCCCCTTCTTTTCATGATACTAAACTCCTGTATAATAGACGTTGACTGATTTTGATAGGGGGAGTAGGTTACCTATTATGTATAAGGCGAAAGAATCTAAATTTCTGTGGTTGTTGTTACTAATTACTTCACTGGTTTATGCGTTTTTCTTAGACGGAGTGTACCAGCTTCTGGCTGTGGTGGTTGCTGCTATTTTTGCTGTGATTATGTTCTCACATTATACTTTGTCTATTAACGAGAACAGTATTACGTTTTCTTGGTACCTTGCAGGTCTCAGAGCACTAAATAGAGAGATTCCTGCATCTTCTATGAAACGAATCACGTTTATTACGTCCATTCGCCAGACCCTAGCTTTAGTAGAGCTGCATAAAGGGTTTCGAGTAAAGCTTCACCGCTTTAGGCCTGATGGATATATTGAAGAACTTAAGAGCTTTACGGATCTGCATCAAGTCGACAAGGAAGAGACCAGCTTTCTGAAGCAAGACCAATGACAAATGGAAACGGGTTAGATATACTTGATGAAATCATATTAAAGGAGTGATTAGCTTGCCAACAGTGGAAAGCTTTGAGCTAGATCATACGATTGTGAAGGCACCATTTGTTCGTCCTTGTGGCACAATTAAGGTAGGCTCTGATGGTGAGGTTCGGAAGTTTGATATCCGCTTTATGCAGCCAAATAAAGGCGCAATGAAACCGGACGTTATTCACACGATGGAGCATTTGCTTGCATTAAATATCCGACGGTTTGCTGAAGAGTATGACCATTTTGATGTGGTTGATCTTTCTCCTATGGGTTGCCAAACTGGCTTTTACCTTATTATGCACGGAACTCCAACAGTGAGTGAGATTATTGATGTGCTTGAGAAGACTATGGAGTATTCGGTAAAGATTGACGAAGTTCCTGCTGCAACAGAAAAACAATGCGGTCAAGCGAAGTTACATGATTTAGAGGGATCAAAGAAATTAATGAAATACTGGTTATCGCAGGATAAAGATTCCTTACAGGAAATCTACAAATAAAGAGTCTTTTGGTTGGGACTATTAGAAAAGCTGAACAATTTAATTGTTCAGCTTTTTTTGTTGCATAAAATGAATGAGCGAGGAGGTTGTTCCAGAAATTCACTTCGCATGCATAAGTAATTGGAGAATATCTGAGTATCGGCTCTTCGTCCGGCGCTCCCAAATGGGGACATGATTACCGCGGGAGTACCCGCGGTAATCTGGCTCCGCCACCTTATCTCAATAATGAATTTTTTATCGAGGTCACTGAAAAACGATCTTTATAAGACTGCGAACATTCTTCAATAGTTTAAGTTAGAACGATAGCGGAAGGAGAACCCGTAGACTCCTGCGGAACAGAACGTGTCTGAAGACATCGAAGTGGCGGTTTTCCACTTCGAGGGCTGAGGCCGTTCCCGCGGAAAGCGAAGGGTTCTCCTGGAGCGACGCCATTCAGCTCATTTCTACATGACTTTTTCGGTGGCCTGTTTTTCATCCCCCAGGTCTAGGCCACCATTTTCGTCCGCTTGGTGAGAGTAGCAGGTAAAGTGATCAGTGTATGAGAGATGACACTAACGTCTACATAACATTCTTTCACAAGAATTTGTTTGATTTAGCAAGCACTAATTGACTCTAACTATTCCTTCTTCCCACCTTGCTCCTGAATATCCTCCGTTGTATCCCCGTTAAACCTAAGCTCTGTGGATGAAGTGATGTTGCCTTTTAGGACATCTCGGATTAGGTGGAGGGCTTCTTTGTTTGCTGAGAGAGTATTAGAAGCTGTACAATCTTCTGGTACATAGAGTTTGTAATCTCGCATGTAGGCATCATTTGCTGTAAAATGTACACACATATTTCCCGCAACGCCAGTTAAAATGACCGTTTCCACCTTTAAGTGTTCTAGAAGAAGGTGGAGAGGGGTGGCGAAAAATCCAGAGAATTTAGGCTTTAAGACAAAATAATCCTCTTCAGCTGGCTTCAGCAGCTCAGTAATCGATTTGCCTAACTTGTCCTCCTCAATAATATATTCCACAATCTCTTTAAAATCCGACTGCCACCGACCGTAATTATCATTTACATAAATAGTCGGGATGCCGGCATCTTTGGCTCTTCTTTTAAGCTCCGCAATTCGCTCTGCACACGGGTAAGCATGTTCATAAAGATCATTCGCATCTTCAAAGTCCATCGCATTAATCATATCGATTATAATTAACGCTGTTTTATTTTTGGTATTTGATGTATTTTCGATTGTGTCCACCTCCAAGTAACTATATAAAAGATTAAAAAGTCATAAAGAGTGTTCGTTCCAAATTGTCCGCTATGTTATGATATACAAAAACCAACGGTAACATTCTGGAGCAGGAAGGGAAGTTATACAAATGGATTCAAAAGCGATTGAAATCCTTCAAATTATAGAATCAAATGGTCGAATAGAAATTCCGATCTTAGCTAAGATGGTAGATGCTACAGAAGAAGAAGTAAAGCAATATCTAGCTGAGCTGGAAAAAGAAAGAGTGATCCTCAGTTATTCGGCGGTCATTGATTGGGCAAAAGTCCGTGATCAAGAAGGGATTACAGCAGTTATAGATGTTAAAGTAACACCAAAACGCGGAGTTGGTTTTGATGAAGTGGCTGAACGAATTTATCGATTTCCTGAGGTTCAGGCATTGTATTTAATGTCAGGAGCATATGACCTCTCCGTTGTGATAGAAAGCAAAACAATGTCTGAGAGTGCGCGCTTTGTATCAGATAAATTATCAACGATTGACTCTGTTATTTCCACAACCACTCATTTTCAGTTGAAGAAATATAAGCATGATGGTGTGGTTTTTGATGAACCAGATAAAGATCGTCGTATGGTGGTGTCTCCATGAGTTCAATTAGTATAAATCAAACATCTAGATTATCACAGCGTGTTCAAGAAATTCCTCCGTCTGGCATTCGCCGTTTTTTTGATTTAGCTTCCACGATGGAGAATGTGATATCACTAGGCGTAGGAGAGCCAGATTATGTCACGCCATGGAAGGTAAGAGAGGCGAGCATATCTTCCTTAGAACGAGGATTTACTTCATATTCAGCTAATGCAGGCGTAATAGAATTGCGTAAAGCGATTTCTGATTATATGCAAGATCGTTTTTCAGTCAGCTACGATCCTGAAACAGAGGTTTTGGTGACTGTAGGTGCTAGTGAAGCCATTGATATTGGTATGCGTGCCATTCTGAACCCTGGGGATGAAGTGATTATTGTGGAGCCAACGTTTGTATCCTATCGTTCACTTGTATCTATGGCTGGAGGGGTTCCCGTTCCAGTTCGTACGGGCGTAGAGAACCAATTTAAGGTGACAGCAGAGCAAATTAAAGAGGCGATCACTCCAAGAACAAAGGCGCTTATGATTTGTTTTCCAAACAATCCTACAGGTTCGACGATGACCAAAGAAGAATTAAAGGAACTATCGGCACTCGCAAACGAACATAATTTACTTGTTTTTTCAGATGAAATTTATGCTGAACTTTCTTATGATGAAGAACATTGTAGCATCGCAGAATTGGATGGAATGAAAGATCGAACGATTTTAATTTCCGGTTTCTCTAAGGCGTTCGCAATGACTGGTTGGCGTCTTGGCTTTGTTCTTGCTCCTCCTGATATTTTAGCAGCTATGTTAAAAATTCATCAATACACCTTAATGTGTGCGCCAACTATGGCTCAATATGGTGCGATTGAGGCATTGGAGAATGGCATGGAAGATGTAGAGCAAATGCGAAACTCCTACAGGCAACGTAGAAATTATGTTGTAAAATCGTTTGCAGAAATTGGATTGCCTTGCCACTCACCTGGTGGAGCGTTTTATGCCTTTCCTTCAGTCGGGAGTACGGGTTTTACTTCGGAAGAATTTGCTGAACGATTACTTCTTGAAGAAAGAGTGGCTGTAGTTCCGGGGCATGTATTTGGAGAAGGTGGAGAAGGCTATATTCGTTGTTCCTATGCCACATCCATGGATCACCTTAAAGAGGCAATGACGCGTTTGGATCGTTTTTTAACAAAATATAAGTAAAGAAAACTGCTTATTAGGGTAGTCTAATAAGCGGTTTCTTTCCGTGTGAATGACAGGAGGTAAAAGATGTGCTGAATAAAGTGAAAGAAATAAATCCGTTGGTTCATTGTATGACCAATATGGTGGTCACAACATTTACAGCCAATGGACTGTTAGCTTTAGGTGCTTCCCCCGTTATGGCCTATGCAAAGGAAGAGGTAGAGGATATGGCGGGTGCAGCGGGTGCACTGTTATTAAACATTGGTACACCCTCTGTTGAACTGGCTCATGCCATGATTCTTGCAGGAAAAGCCGCAAATAAAGCAGGGAAGCCGGTTATTTTAGACCCTGTTGGAGCGGGGGCTACGCCTTTTCGTACTCAAATCTGCCATCAGATACTTGAGGAAGTGGACGTTACAATCATACGTGGTAATGCTGGTGAAGCGGCAGCCTTATTAGGATTAGAAGGCACTGTAAAAGGGGTCGATGGGTCTCTAGAAGGAGACAAGCTGGAGGTAGCCAAACAGTTAGCAAACACGTACCAATGTATTGCTGTAGTGACGGGTGATATTGATGTGATTACAGACGGCTCAAACGTACAAACGATCGCTAATGGACATGAGTGGCTAACCAAAATTGTTGGAGCAGGATGCTTACTTGGTGGAGTCGTTGCTGCATTTGCAGCCGTATCAGACCGTAAGGATGATGTAGAAACAGCTGCATCAGCCGTTTCATATTATGGCGTGGCTGCAGAAAAAGCGTTTCAAGAGACAAAGAAAGAAGGCTTTGGTTCTTTTGCGCAAAGCTTTATCAATCAACTCGGTATGATGACAGAGGATGAAGCACGTTCAATGAGAAGAGAAGCTCGTTAGATAAATAATAAAAGGTGTGAGTAAGGATTCATGACAAATCTATTTCAATCTGATGTATTACCCAAGTATGTAAAACAAGCATTGGCACAAATGAATATTAGCGAACCGACGGATATTCAACAGAAAATGATTCCCGAAGCTCTTGAGGGTCAAAGTATTATCGCACGCTCTCAAACGGGTACGGGGAAAACATTAGCTTATCTACTCCCTGCTCTCACGCGTTTAGATGCTACTCAAAAAGGGCTACAAGTTATCATATTAGCGCCAACTCAAGAGCTATCCATGCAAATATATGAAGTCGCTAAACAACTTGTAGCGGATCAACCTATTCACGTGGCTGCTTTCATTGGTGGAGCTAACATTAACCGCCAGCTTGAAAAGCTAAAGAAGCAAAAACCACAAGTGGTGATTGGCACACCTGGACGCTTATTAGAGCTCATTAACTTAAAGAAATTAAAACTAAAAGATGTTGTGACGGTTACCGTGGACGAAGCAGATCGCATGCTTGGGGAGACAACTTCCTGGTCAGCTGTTACTGAAATTTCAAAACGAATTGGGCGAGACAAGCAGTTCTTATTTGTCTCAGCAACAATCCCTCAAGGTCTACAAGAAAAAATTGAAGGGTTTGCACCATTCACAATTGAGCTTGAAGCAGATGGAGAAGACATTAACCAAGAGTCGGTATCACACTTTTATATACAAACAGAGGCACGGGATAAAATTGATACGGTGCGAAAGCTCATTCATGCAGAAGACATCCAAAGAGGAATTGTTTTCGTAAACCAGCTTGAGCGACTTGTTGAAACAACGGAAAAATTAGTGTATCGAGGGTTAAAAGCAGCCTCTTTGTCATCTGAAAGCACAAAAGTAGAAAGAGAAAAAGCTCTAACCGCTTTTCGGAAGTCCGAATTAAATATTCTTGTCGCAACGGATTTAGCTGCCAGGGGATTAGATGTAACAGAAGTGACACATATCATACAACTAGATGCACCAAAAGAATCAGATTCTTACCTACACCGAGCCGGCCGAACCGGAAGAGCCGGTCAATCAGGGCAAGTATACACACTAATCGAACCACGCCAAGCCTATAAGCTAAATCAATTAAAGCAAGAATTAAACATTGACCTCCAAGAAGCAATCATAAAAGGTGGACAAGTTTTCTATAAAGAGGTTTAGGATCCTGTGGGGGTTAATTGTTGGATAATATCTTAACTTAGCGGACGGGATGAGTGGCCGACTCCGAAGGGAATTACGGGCAGGGTTGAAATACACTGGCAAAGCCAGTTTAGTTCAACGCCCGCCCTCGGAAAGCGTGCCCTCATCCAGGGAGCGAGTATAGAACAACCTAACTTGGTATACCTCTTTCAAAAAGCTTTGGTTAAAATCCAATAGACTCAGGGTAGCAAAAGCAATGAAAAAAATGTAATTATAATAATTTTTAGTCTTTAAATGCTTTTTGCATAATTTCAAAACCTATGTTAAAATCAAAAGGTTAAAAAATAGTTGGGAGATGTATGTGCATGGCTAATTATGAAGTAGGAAGTATCATTGAAGGTAAAGTTACGGGTATTAAACCGTTTGGAGCCTTTATTGCAATTGATGAGCAGAAGCAGGGGTTAGTACACATTTCGGAGGTGGCTCACGGCTTTGTTAAGGATATTAATGATGTCCTTACAGTTGGAGATGAAGTAAAAGTAAAAGTCATTTCTGTAGACGAGAACTCAGGAAAAATTTCTTTATCTATCCGTGCAACTCAAGAAGCACCAGCTCGTCCGGCAAGCAAGCCACGTCCAAGCGGCGGCGGTGGAAGCTACGGTGGTGGCGGTTCACGTAAACCAGCTCAGCAACAAAAACAACAAGGCTTTAACACGCTTGAAGACAAGCTTAAAGAATGGTTAAAGCAGTCTAACGAGATCCAAGCCGATCTTAACAAACGTGCAAAGAAATAAGGATTAAGAAATAAAAGAATCTCTACATCGGTAGAGGTTCTTTTTTTGTTAACAAAATAGAGGCGCACCAAGGTACACCTCTATGCCATTATATCCGTTAACGTTCTGTTTCAGGGATACGCTCGATTTCTTCATCTGGCTTAAACAGAATAGAGATACAATATAAACCTGCCAGACCAACTAAAGCATAAATCACTCTTGAAAATGCTGCTGCCTGACCACCAAATAAAGCAGCGACTAAGTCAAATCGGAAAAAACCAATAAGTCCCCAGTTGATTGCCCCAATAATAGCCAGAACTAGAGCAGTCCGTTGAATGCCACTCACATCAATCACCTCCGTTGTTGTAGGATTTGCACAACCATCGATGTGAGGGTGTGCTTCTCCTTTAGAATGAGGAACTATAGAGGAAATTATGCATAACAATGTGTGAGTCGCAAAAATGTGAGTACAATAGCACAGAGCAAGTTTCTTTACAGATGATTATGAACTGGATTAGGATATTCAATAGAAAGCAGAGGAGGCGTAACAGAATGGACGCATTTACGTTTTATAATCCAACGAAATTAATCTACGGAATTGATCAGACAAATGAACTTGCCACACAGCTCCCTAAAAACGAGAGCATTTTACTTGTATATGGTGGAGGCAGCATCAAGAAAAATGGTCTATATGACCGAGTTCTTTCACAATTAGAGCAGGTGAATGCTGAGGTCATTGAGCTAGCAGGTGTTGAACCAAATCCACGCTTAACAACCGTACGAAAAGGAATTGAACTATGTAAACAGCATAATGTAGGCTTTATTCTTGCTGTAGGCGGCGGAAGTGTGATTGATGCAACGAAAGCTATTGCTGTAGGCGCACAATATGATGGAGACATCTGGGATATTATTACTAAAAAAGAAACGGCGACTGGAGCACTTCCTTTTGGTACAATTCTTACCTTGGCAGCTACAGGATCCGAAATGAACGCAGGTTCTGTAATTACCAACTGGGAAACAAATCAAAAAGTTGGCTGGGGCAGTCCTTTTTCTTATCCGACATTCTCTATCCTTGATCCCAAAAACACAGTGAGTGTTCCTCAAGATCAGACGGTGTATGGTATCGTTGATATGATGAGCCATGTATTAGAAGCTTATTTTCATCAGGTGGAAAATACGCCATTACAGGACCGTATTTGCGAATCCATCCTTTTAACTGTTATGGAAACAGCACCTAAGCTGTTGGATAACCTAGAAAATCTAGAGCACAGAGGGACCATTCTTTATAGTGGGACGATGGCTCTTAACGGAATAACACAAATGGGTGCTAGAGGAGATTGGGGCTCTCATAATATTGAGCACGCAGTTTCGGCTATCTCGGACATTCCACACGCAGGTGGGCTGGCCATTATTTTTCCACACTGGCTTCGAAATAGCATGAGTGTTGGTTTAAACCGACATGTACAGCTTGCTACCCGCGTTCTTCAAGTAAACCCTGAAGGAAAAACGGACGAGCAGATTGCTGAAGAAGGTATTCAGAAGTTAAGCGAATTCTGGTCAAGCTTAGGTGCACCAAATCGTTTAGCTGATTACGACATCGATGAGAGTCAAATCGAGCGTATGTCTGGAATCGCGGCTGAGAATGGTCAATTTGGTAATTATGCTGTACTACAGGAAAAAGATGTGCAGCGTATTTTAACTGCGGCTCTTTAATCAACAATGCTTTAAATGAATAGTGGAGTTTTTTTACGGCGGGGTAAATTCCCGCCCATTTTTTGTGAGAACCAAGCGCTTGTCTTTTGTGCGTGTGTTCGGTAAAGTGGTTATATACATATTTAAACGTAAGGGAGGTTCTTCACTAAATGGAGAACATGTCATTTCAATATTCGCAAGCACTTGATTTTTTTAATGAGCAAGAGGTGAATAATCTTGCACCAGCTGTTGAAACAGCACACCACTCTTTGCATAATGGAACTGGAGTCGGAAGTGATTATTTAGGTTGGATTGATTTGCCTGTAAACTACGATAAAGAAGAATTTTCTCGAATTGAAAAAGCAGCAGCAAAAATCAGAAAGGATTCCGATGTATTGCTAGTTGTAGGGATTGGCGGCTCCTATCTTGGAGCACGTGCAGCAATTGAAGCTCTAACACATAGCTTCTATAACACACTTACAGCAGAAGACCGCAAAGCTCCTCAAATCTTTTTTGTAGGGCAAAACATCAGCTCTACCTATGTTAAGGATCTATTTGACCTTCTAAAAGATAAGGACGTCTCTGTGAACGTTATTTCTAAATCAGGCACAACGACGGAGCCAGCGATTGCATTTAGGATTTTCCGTGAATTCCTTGAACAGAAATACGGAAAAGCCGAAGCACGTAAACGAATTTACGCTACGACAGATAGTAAACGCGGTGCACTAAAGACTCTAGCGACGGAGGAAGGATATGAATCCTTTGTTATTCCTGATGATGTGGGCGGACGCTTCTCTGTTTTAACAGCTGTTGGTTTACTTCCGATCGCAGCTAGCGGATTAAATATTCAGTCGATGATGGAGGGTGCAGCAGCAGCTCGAACGGCATATAGCAACCCTAAGCTAGAAGAAAATGAAGCGTATCAATATGCAGCTATCAGAAACCTTCTTTACAATAAAGGGAAAACGATCGAGTTATTTGTGAACTATGAGCCATCTCTTCACTTTGTTTCTGAATGGTGGAAACAGCTTTTTGGAGAGAGTGAGGGCAAGGACCAAAAAGGAATTTTCCCTGCTTCCGTAGACTTCTCTACTGATTTACATTCAATGGGGCAGTACGTGCAGGACGGTCGCAGAGATTTATTTGAAACGGTTTTAAATGTGCAAACGGTGCGTGAAGAAATTACGATTGATAGAGCTGAAGCGGACTTAGACGGATTAAATTACTTATCAGGTCAAACGATGGACTTTGTAAACAAAAAAGCCTTCCAGGGAACGATGCTTGCTCATACAGATGGCGGAGTACCAAATTTAGTGGTTAACATCCCTGAACTGAATGAATATCATTTTGGATATCTTGTTTATTTCTTTGAAAAAGCTTGCGCAATCAGTGGTTATTTACTTGGAGTAAATCCATTTAATCAGCCTGGGGTTGAAGATTACAAGCGAAACATGTTTGCCTTACTTGGAAAAAAAGGATATGAGAAAGAAAGAGAAGAGCTAGAAAAACGTCTTTAATTAGACTGGCTGGAACTGAACCAGCTCGGTCCTACCAAACATAAACTAATCAACACAAGAGCCGAACCACAATGTGTTTACATAATGGTTCGGCTCTTCTTGTAGCGAAAATACAATTCTGTCCTATCAAGTACTTAACTATTTTGCTTTCTTGACAATAACACTGTTCCAACCACTCCGACAACAATACCAACACCTATCCCAAGAGCAATGTTGCCCGTGCTTAGTCCAACAACCATACCTATAATTAATCCAAAAATAATCGCAATTCCTTCGGCGTATTTCTTCATTTATAAATAACCCCCGTTAAAAAAACATCATATCCTAAGTGTATAGTAAATGACCAGCAGTTTCTAATAGGATGTATATATTTAAGGTTTTTAGTTAAAATTAATGTGTAAAATAATGATTACGGGGAATAGACGAACTATAGTCTTTCTAAATAGGAGAGTACAAGTATGATTGAAGAGCATGACATCGTTATGTTTACACGTGAACTAAGTAAACTGAAACTTGAGTACCTAGAATCCACCAACGCCACACTTAAAGAATGTATTCAATACGACATTCTTTTTTTAGAAGATGTCTTAAATAATTCGCTCCATTAAACGCTCCCCCCCCCCTTGACGTGAGAGAGTGCCTACACTCTCAAATACATACACCTTATATCCCATCTACCTACCCTTACATATTTTCTAGCATAGCTGACATACTAATATGACAATACAGATGTAAAGATAAAGGAGCCTATGACGATGATTCCCATACAGTCAACGATAGAAGGAAAGTCCTTTAAATTTGAGACATTAGAAGCCCTGTTAAAACCCCTCGGATATACAATCGGAAGTAATTGGGAATATGATCATGGATATTTTGACTATACCATTGATCAAGATCAGGGTTATACTTTTCTCCGTGTCCCTTTTCGCACTGAATATGGAGAGCTTGGACAAAAGGGAACAACCGTGATTCTGGATACACCATTTATATTAAAGCATAATTACCAAGAAGACCTTGATGACAATATATCCAGTGGTACCGTCCCTATCCAGGTAAGCGGCCTAATTAATCAGTTTCAAGAGCCGGTAAATAAGGATGGAGATGTGAGCGATAAATACGTACCTATTGCTGAGAATTTAGTAAAAGAGGTCGAAACCGTTCTTCTTCCATGATGAAGTTGTCATAATCAGAATCAACTGGTATGATGATGAAAAATGTAGGATGCGGGGAATTAAATGAGCACAGCGATTATCTTTGGAGTGGCTATCTTTTTAGGATGGATCATTCTTGATATTGTAAACCACAAAAAACTTCAACTCGAAACAGTAATCACATCATTTCTTGCAGGTGTAGCGGGAGCTGGATTTTGGTTGCTACTTAATATTATTTTTTAAATAAGACCATTTGCGGAAGACGCAAATGGTCTTATTGTATTTTGGGGAGTGGAGCCCCTTGAGCTTTCTCAGGAAATGAAAAAAATAAAATAAAGTTAATTAGGTCAATAGCTATTATCCTGCCACTCTTTTACTTGATTTACTAAGTTGCTTTCTTAACAACGGAAGTGCAAGAGACCACAATAAAAACGCAGTTGCCGCAATGGCTAAAGTGATAGTCCAATTCACCTGTTGATAGATAACAAGATCTTTCATTGCTAATAATACAGCCGTAACTAACCCGGCAATAATACCATCTAATAATTTGCTGCTTGTCACGCTCATGATTTCCTCCTAGTTAATTCGTCTATCTCTACATTCCCTGATGCGAGAGGGATAAAACATAAATAAAATTGGTTTTGCCCTCTCTAAAAAGGGTATCTAGATGAAAAAAACGGAGGTTATGATGATGGCAGACAAGCACAATATTGAGGAAGAGATTATAGAGATTGTCCAAAAAGGAAATACATCGAAACTAGACGTAGCTGAAGAGATCATTCAATCCAGAAATTTAGAGTCGTTTGAAGCATTTGAAATCATTGATAGCATGGTAAATGAAGGTCAACTGATAAAAGAAAATGAAACCATCGGTGATTATGAGATTAAAGTTGCAAAGAAGGCATAGGAATGTCAAACCATTTTTAACGATGGAGCTCTCCAATTGGGGGGCTTTTCGTTACGGTTAAGACCCACATAGATAAAGAATAATAATGGGAGGGGGAGGACTTTGTTTAGTTTGATGGATTGGTTAAGGTTGTTTATGGCTGCGCTATTTATTCTGCCCCTAGTCACCGTAATTAGGGAGTCTGGTTATTATATTGCAGCGACATTACTCGGAGGGACGAATAAAAAGCTTATTGTTGGCAGTGGACCAACACTTTTTAAATGGCATACGTTAGAAGTAAGGAGATACTTTTTTATGTATAGCTGGATGGAATATGATGAACTACGCCCGAGTACAAAGTTTTGGCACGCATTTATTTATATTTCTCCAATTTTAACAACTTCTTTTTGTGCTATATTAGTGAATTGGCTAATTTTACAAGGAACTCTCTCAGATAATATATTTTGGACCACCTTTGTGTTCTATTGCTTTTATTTTGTCCTATTTGATGTCATTCCTGTTTACTTGCCGGATGGTCAGCCTACAAATGGGAGAGCAATCTTTGATTTAATTTGGCATGGCGAACGCTCCGACTATAAAAAAATGAGAGAAGAAAAGACCGTGAATGAGCCGAAATCAGAAGAGGAAAGAAGTAACACAGATGCACAAGAAGAAACGATGGAAAATAGGGATCGAGATGATGAGGAACGAAAGGATCACACAGATACTAGCTACCCTCAGAACACCGCAAATCAGAGAAGCTACACTGAGAAACAAGAAAAAACAAAACAAAACCGAGATCGAGATGAAAAGGAACGAAAAGATCATACAGAGCCTAATTGAAATTCGCCCTAACCTGCTTGAATACGCTAGTAAGTTTTCGTGGCTTGATTAAGGGTATATAAAAACATAGGTATCGACCAAACCAATCTGAGGAGGATATCTATGTTAAATCACATAGATCGAGAGCTATTTCAACGTGATATTCAATTCCTCAAGATGTTACAGGGGAAAATGCCGAATGATAAAAGTCATCTATCCGCAACAATCGAGGAAGAAATTAAACAATTAGAAATAGTAATCGAAGAAACAGAGATGCAAGTAAATTTTTAGTGCGAAAGAGTGGGTGTTTGACCCACTCTACATAGTGTTCTAATCAGTTATTGTCTCTAGGTATAAAGAGGGCGTGAATTCATCCATGTCCTCTTTTTTATGTTATCTAAAAGTAATTAGAATAGAATGAAGTGGTTAAGCAAACCCTTTTAAAGTATCAAAAAAAAGGGGGCACAAAATGGGCATATTATCAGGAAATCCAAAAGAAGAGCCAATGCATTACGGAGAAGTATTCAGTACTTGGAATTTTGTCATGATGTCTAATAAAGCAATTGCTGAAGCGCAGGTATTATTAAATCATGCAGGAGATAGTGACCTAAAGAAATTGTTAAAGGAATCAATTGAATTAGGTCAATCCGAAGTAAAAAAGGTATCTGAGTTACTTTTAGAAAATGGTGTTGCTGTGCCACCATCTGCTCCAGAACCTCCCAAAGTAGATGTAAATGATATTCCTGTAGGTGCGAAGTTAGCAGATCCGGATATAGCGATATCAGCCTCAGAGAAAATTGCAGCTGGATTAGTAACGTGTAGTGGAATTATGGGTCAATCCATTAGAGAAGATATTGCAATGATGTTTGGACAGTTTCACACAAGTAAGGCAGCACTCGGAGCTAAATATCTAAATCTTATCAAAGAAAAAGGATGGATGATTCCGCCACCACTTCACTTCAGTCAAAAGGATAAAGTAGAAGCATAAAAAATCCTCTTTTCCAGCGAACATGAAGATCTTAAAAGATCTTCATGTTTTTTCTTTGTAAAATCTTAGAAGGTGAAAGAACTTCTTTAAGTATTAAAAGCTATGTCTGCCTGGATGACTAATTTAATATGCCATTTGCAATGGCTTGGTCAACACTTGAATAAACCTTCACTCTATCTAGTTTTATACCTAAGTGAACAGCAGTTTGCGCTATCTCAGGTCTAACACCTGATAACGAAGCTTCTACACCAAGTAGCTGGAGTCCGTTCATAAGATCAAACAATTTCCCTGCTACCATGGTATCAATAATCGGAACTCCTGATAAATCGATGATTAGATGTAATAGCTTTTTCTCTGAACATGTATTCAATACTTGTTCAAAAACAATGCTAGCACGATATGTATCAATCTCGCCAATTAAAGGGAGTATACCTGTTTTTGTAGTCAGCTGAATAACAGGAGCACTCAGTTCAGTTATCATTTGCATTTGTGAGTTCAAAAGGTTTTTTTGGTTTTTCTCAAATTCATCTGTGATAGTTACGATAATTGTACGCATTGTCTCTAAGATTAGTTCTCTATACTTTTTAATTTCGATTGAAGTAACAGTCGAGTGTTCAACTGAAAAGTCATATAAAATTTCTAAATATTGCTCTTGAGTTCTAAGGAATTCATTAATTATAGAAGAATTAGATGTGTGAAGATGGGCCTCATCATTTGAAATGAGATTAATCCAGTCTTTCATTTCCAGAAAAAAAAGACTTCTCTCAGTTGAGAAAACCTTAAAGAAATTAATGTGAAAACTCATGTTTTGTTCTTTCAAAATCTCAATTGATTTATTAGACGTAGAAGAATATACTCCATTATCCTCAGTGTTAAGAGAATCGTACCAATCTTCTGTAATGTTATCTAATCTATCCATAAAATAATTGTAGAGTGTAAGATCGTTTGTCATATAAATAGTTCCCTTCCTAGGTATAATATAATTTTACATGATTACAAGTGATATTAAAAATTTCAAGATCTAAGGAATGAGATGTCAAAATAAATAGTCAAGGAGTGAAGGTTAACTTATGACTCAAGGAGGAAAGGTTAGATGGTTTTGCAAAGAGGTCTATTCAAGAATCAATCTGAACAGATAATGATATGGTTAAGAGAAGACAATGCAGGAAATTAGAATGTAGTAGTAAATAAGGAGAAGAAAAATATAAAGCTCACTAGTTTTATATATGTAAGGTTCGGGTAACAAGCTCTAAGTCTAAATAATTTCGAAAAACTATAGAGTTAGACCACTATTATGATAAGTTACCCGATATTTTCAAAAACCATTAATATGCTTAGCTTTTAATTTCATCTTCTGAATATTCATCAAGAAGTGATCGTATGTCCTGTGCAAACTCATTTGGATTGAAGTTCACAGTAGCTTTTTTGTTAATCTCTAATTGACTGTAAATCACTTTTAAAAGAGGCCGAGCATCTTTTTCTTCCAGGGCATTGATTTGCTGAATTCTTTTTTGTAGATACGGCATATGCACCTCCCATAATATGGTTGGATTTTAGTATAACATACTCTTGAAAGGAAAATTCTTGATTATTTAATACGTAACATAAACTTAATAGGGAACATGTTAAATGATCGGGATTTTTCGCCACTTTATAGATTCGTAAAAGCTTTTCATATCAACTAGAAAGATAACCTTGCTCATGATTGTTCACCTCATCATCATAATTACTTTCAGTATATGGGAATGTATGTTCGATATACGATAAGAAAAATGAGCCATTATAGGCTCATCTGAACAATTTATTAAAACTGTGATTGACCGCCCGCCTCACTACGAGCTTTGCGTATGTTCCATTGTTTACTGACTTAACATTACCAAAGATATAAAAAATCTAAAATGATGTACGCATGAGTCACCGTCTAATTTAGAATTTTTTCTTTTTGTGCTTTAAACTCTTCCTCTGAAATAGCACCCATATCAAGTAATTCCTTAAGCTCTTTTATCTTAGAAAATCCACTTGTTTCCGTTGTAGCTGCTACAGTAGATGAAGTGGTTTTCAAAGCATCTATGGCCTTATTAGTAGCGTCTATAAATGGTTGTATGGTTCCTTTATCACAATGAGTAATGTTGAATGACTCTGCACCATCCCATATGTGAATTTCTCCTAACAACATACCGCGTTTTTGGGCAATAGAGTTAATTTTGTCTAATGCTATTTCCTTTTGTTTTAGTCCATATATCATACCTTTATCTAAGAAGATAACGCGCTTATTAGTAGATACAACCAACCAAGTACTGCTCCCTAGGAAACCGCTAGTTGCATAATTAACAATCTCGTCGTTTGTCAGAATTTTAGGAAGTTCTTTGATTTCCTTCTTCGTTCCATATTTACCTGTTACACCAACTTCTTCAAAACGCTTTTTAATAGATTCATGTGTATGCATGGTGTTCCTCCCATAGTCTTACATATTATAAGTAAATACTACTATGGTTTACGTTATGCAACAAGATAAATTATCCAATTTATTAAATAACAAAGTGATATAAATATGAATACGCCTCGGGAATAATAGGTTCACCGGAGACAACCAAAGGCTAACCCTCATCATCATAATTACCTTTAGTGTATGAGAATGTACGTTCTGTATGCAACAAGAAAAAAGAGCCAATTAAGGCTCTTTATTTCTCCATGGCTGGGTGATGCCAATATTCATCAGCGATATTAGGAAGATTATCGAATAAAACATTATCAAAATTTATTTTTTCTCTTGTATCAGCAGTGAATGAAGACGTCATTGCAATTTCATCTTTTTCATTTCCGTATTGATCAACAAGAGTCGTTAGAATGTTGAAATCAACTGTATCAATTCCCTCAACACCTTCTAAGGATTCTAATGTATCCAATTGAGCTATGTACCAAGATTTCCGTGTCATATTAATCGTAAGGTTATCTGGTCCTTGTACTCTGAATAGAACAAAGTTGTTATCTTCATTGTATGATACCTCATCTACTCCTGAAAACGCGTCATCAGCAATAGCATTAATTCTTTCTTCTATAGAAGGCTCTGATTCAGTTTCTTCTACAACTTCCTCAGTGTTATCCTCTTCTTCTGTGGCTTCTTCAGTAGTTTCCTCTTCAGTAACATCTTCTTCATTTACTTCCTCTTTTTTAGTTTCTTCCGTTGAATCATCTTTAGGTTCAGCGTTCGCTTCCTCATTTGGTGAAACGGGTGTGACAATGAATGCTAAGACAAAGACAGCAATGCCAATCCACGTTTGCTTGTTTTTCTTTTCGCCATTCTTTTTACGCTTCCGATTTCCGATAATCCCAGTGACAATCAAGACAATAGCAACAAGGCCTAGTAAAGTACCTAAAGTTTGCAAATATTATTCCCCCATATTTTTCTATAATCTAGTGCAATGATACTATGATTTGCGCATTGCAACAAGATAAAGTTTCCAAAAAGTGGAAAACTGATAAAAATATGAGTTTGCCTCCAATCCGCCTCCGCATAAACATAATATAATAAAACAAAACACCCTCCACTAAGTGAAAGGTGCTTGCATTAAGGTTTCTCGTAGATGGAGCCTAGGGGGCTCGAACCCCTGACCTCCACGCTGCCAGCGTGGCGCTCTCCCAGCTGAGCTAAGGCCCCAATTCTGTAATATGTAAGCGGTACTGAATGATTATAGCATACAGAAATGTAGGATGGCAATTACTTTTATTAGTGTTTGAAGTAGCCTGTCTAATTATAGATATACTTTAGTCTTACTGGTTTTTAATTCATAAATCTATTATAATAATCAATAAATTTAGAATAGAATGTTATTAGGGCGTATATTCATGCTATGATAGCGGGGGATAGGTTTGTATACTTTTAATGACTTCAAGGGAGGGTCTTTATAAAAGCAATTAATGCCTCGTAATAGTGTCAATTACATCTATTAAGTTAATATGCATTACGGAATAATCGGAAGGCCTATGTAGTCGTATTATGACTATATAGAGCGTAATAGATATTTATAAAAATGTAAGCGCTATCTAAATAACGAGAGGATGACTTCAATGGCGGAACAATTAAAAGCTCGTATGACTGTGGATCGAGAATTTAAAATTGGTGAGATTGATAAGAGGTTGTATGGTTCATTTATTGAGCACTTAGGAAGAGCCGTATATGGAGGGATTTATGAGGTAGATCATCCGGACTCAACAGAAGAGGGGTTTCGTACGGATGTTATAGAATTGGTTAAGGAACTTCAGGTCCCAATTGTACGATATCCGGGTGGAAATATGGTATCGGCTTATAATTGGGAGGATGGAGTTGGCCCAATATCCGAACGACCTAAGAAATTAGAGCTAGCCTGGAGGGTTATCGAGCCTAACTATGTGGGGACCAATGAGTTTGCAGAATGGGCAAGACTTGCGGACACAGAGGTAATGATGGCTGTGAATCTTGGCACTAGAGGAATTGATGCTGCAAGGAATTTACTGGAATATTGTAATCACCCTAAAGGTAGCTATTGGAGTGATCTAAGACGTAATCACGGGTATAAGGAACCACATAAGATTAAGACATGGTGCCTTGGGAACGAAATGGATGGACCATGGCAGGTGGGTCATAAAACAGCAAACGAATATGGTAGGCTTGCCTTAGAGACAGCTAAAGCAATGAGACTTGTGGATCCGAGCATAGAATTAGTAGCGTGTGGAAGTTCAAGTGCACAGATGCCAACGTTTCCAGAGTGGGAAGCAACGATACTAGATCATACGTATGAAGAGGTTGATTATTTATCTTTGCATCAATATTACGGAAACCGGTCAGGAGATACAGCTAATTATCTTGCTAAAACACTTGAAATGAATGACTTTATTAAAACAGTAGTAGCAACCTGCGACTACATAAAAGCAAAAAAAAGAAGTAAAAAAACAATGCATTTAAGTTTTGACGAATGGAATGTATGGTTTCACTCCAATCAAGCAGATAGAGAAATTGAGCCTTGGAGTGTCGCTCCTCCTCAGTTAGAGGATGTGTATACTTTTGAGGATGCTCTCTTAGTAGGATCTATTTTAATGACGTTAGTACGTAATGCAGATCGGGTGAAGATGGCATGTATGGCACAGCTTGTGAATGTTATTGCGCCTATTATGACGGAGACGGGTGGTAGTGCATGGAGACAGACTATCTTCTATCCTTACATGCATGTTTCTGTGTTTGGAAGAGGCACGTCGTTACATCCAGTTATATCGTCACCAAAATATGATTCAAAAGAATTTACTGATGTTCCTTATTTGGACTCTGCGGTTGTCTGGAATGAAGAAAAAGATGAGCTGACTATCTTTATGTTAAATCGACATCTTGAAGAAGGCTTAGAGGTAAATGTTGATATTAGAAGTTTCGAAGAGTATAAGCTTAAAGAGCATATTGTGCTTGAAAACGATGATTTAAAAGCGGTGAACACAGCTATTTCTCAACCGGTTAAACCACATACAAATGGTCATTCAACTGTTAATGACGGATATTTGCAGGTGCAAGCACCAAAAGCCTCGTGGCATGTTATTAGATTAGGTAAGTAATCAGAATCAGATGGGCTCAAAGCCCATCTGTATTTTGTTTGATTCCGTATTTTGTTCCAGATATACTTAACAGAATAAGAAAAAAGCAACGTTCAACCCATTCAAAGTATGTAAGAAAGGAGCATTCGGATGAGTTTCTATCATCAACACCTGCTAGAAGAAGATTACTATCCTGTGGTTCGATTTTACTATTATAAAGAATGGCAGGACTTTACGATGTCTATTCATTCACATGAAGCAATTGAGATTATGTATGTGTTATCAGGAACCTGTCTAATTGAAGTGGATGGGGATACTCATAAGCTGAAAAAGGGTCAATTTATTTTTATTGATGGAAATATACCGCATAGACTACATGTTGAGCCGGGTAAATCGTGTAGAATGAGTAACATTGAATTTAGCTTTCAGGGGCTTGAAACCGTGTTTCCATCATTTCGAGACATTGTAACTGAAAATAAAGCTCTGAGGCAATTAACAGAATCACCACATTCTTATTTGCTCCTTCACGATTCAACGGATATCTCTCAGTGCTTACATGCTCTAATTTTAGAGTTAGATCGAAAGGATCGAGAATCTCCCTTTACAGAACAATTGTTATTAAGTCAGATCCTGCTTCGTATGGCTGAAATAGCAGTGCATACTCAAGAAGCCCCCGAACAGCATGTGTATATACAGAAATCAATTGAATACATGCATCAGAACTATGATCGAGATTTGCGTGTGAAGGATGTAGCTGATGCCGTGCATCTTCATCCAGGGTATTTACACCGAATCTTCAAAAAAGCGATGGGGACCTCTGTTAACGGTTACCTTATTAATCACCGAATGGCCAAGGCTAAGGAGTTGCTTCTGCGTACAAATATATCCATTACGGATATTCCTCATTATATTGGCATGAACTCACAGCAATACTTTAGTACAATCTTTCGTCAGCAGACAGGATTTACTCCAAAGCAATTTAGACGAGAGGGACGTTACAAGGAGCATTTGCAATCAGCAGGTGATTATTTTAAACATTCAGTGAACCAAAGGTAAGAAAAATGAAAGCGTTATCTATAAAGGGGTGATACGATACAAGAAAAAGCAGAGGAGTGACTGACAATGTCTTTTAAAATTGCATTTATTGGGGCGGGCAGTATTGGATTTACCCGTTCTCTTCTTCGAGATGTATTATCTGTCCCTGAGTTTTCAGATATTGAGATCGCCTTTACAGATATAGACAAGAGGAATCTGCAAATGGTAACAGAGCTTTGTCAACGTGATATAAAAGAGAATGGTAGAATGATATCCATTCAGGCAACAATGAATCGCCGTGAGGCTCTAAAAGACGCTCGGTATATTTTTTCAGTTGTCCGTATTGGAGGGTTAGAGGCGTTTGAGACCGACATCTCTATCCCCCTTCAATACGGTGTGGACCAATGCGTAGGTGATACGTTAAGCGCCGGAGGCATTATGTACGGGCAGCGTGGAATCCACGAAATGCTATCTATTTGTAAGGATATTCGTGAGGTAGCGGAACCGGATTGCTTATTGCTAAATTATGCTAACCCAATGGCCATGCTCACCTGGGCTTGTAATGAATTTGGTGGAGTACATACGATTGGACTTTGTCATGGGGTTCAAGGTGGCCATAACCAAATTGCGAATGTCTTTGGACTTAAGAAAGAAGAGATTGATATTGTATGTGCCGGAATTAATCATCAGACGTGGTATATACAGATTAAACATCAAGGCGAGGATCTAACAGGAAAGCTACTTGAGGCCTTTGAAGCGCATGAGGAATATAAACAGACAGAAAAGGTTCGCATAGATATCCTCAGGCGGTTCGGTTATTATAGTACCGAGTCAAATGGCCATTTAAGTGAATATGTGCCCTGGTACAGAAAACGACCAGAAGAAATTCAGGAATGGATTGATTTAGGAAGCTGGATAAATGGTGAAACTGGTGGGTATTTGCGTGTGTGTACTGAAGGTAGAAATTGGTTTATGGAGGATTTTCCTAATTGGATGAATGAGCCAGCCTATGAGTATAGTCAGGACAAACGCAGTGAGGAGCACGGTTCCTATATCATTGAAGGGCTTGAGACGGGAAGAGTCTATCGTGGACATTTTAATACAATCAATCGTGGTGTCATAACCAATCTTCCGGATGATGCAATTATTGAAGCTCCAGGTTATGTTGATCGAAATGGAATTAATGTTCCACAGGTTGGGGAGCTTCCGTTAGGCTGTGCAGCAGTATGCCAAGCAAGCATTTCTGTTCAAAGGCTTGCGGTCATGGCAGCAGTGCATGGAGATGACAGCTTGCTGCGCCAAGCCTTTATGATGGATCCATTAGTCGGGGCTGTGTGTTCTCCACCAGAGATTTGGCAAATGGTTGATGATATGCTGATAGCTGGTGAAAAATGGCTGCCGCAGTATCGGAATAGCATCTTAGAAGCAAAGGAACGAAGAGACCATCAACCGCGACTTGCTACTAAGTCCTATGAAGGAGCGGCTCGTTTAAAGACAAAGTCCATTGATGAGATGAAGGCTAATCGTGCAGAAGCATCCAGAAATGCCAAAGAAGCAGATAAAGCAAAGAATCGACCAGCTTCCTTATCGTGAGGAGGAAAGACGTGTCAATGTTTGATGGAATAAAAGGAGTACTGGTTGACTTAGATGGCACAGTATTCCAAGGTCAGGAGCTAATTAGTGGGACAGATGAAGCTATTCAGGCCATACAGTCAAGTGGTAGAAAAGTAGTCTACCTAAGCAATCGAGGGAATCATTCACGGCGTGCCGGATGGGAAAAGCTAAAAAAGCACGGAATTCAATCAGAACTAGAGGATGTTATTTTTTCTTCAACAGTCACAGCTCAGTTTATCAAAAAACACTATCCACTTGCTAAGGTTTGGGTGCTCGGAAATAGTGGTTTAACAGATGAGATGCTTGAGCACAAAGTGATGGTTGCAGATCAACCGGAGGAAGCAGACTTCGTTGTCATTACGTTACACGATGAGGTTAGTTATTCGGAGCTAAATCAAGCATTTCGTGCTACGTCCGCCGGAGCAAGAATTATTGCTACAAACAGTGATAAAACCTATCCGGATGAAAATGGACCCGCTATCGATGTAGCAGGATTTATTGGTGCCATTGAATCAGCTACGGGACAAAAAACAGAATTAGTCATCGGTAAACCATCTTGCTTTATGGTTGAAGCTGCACTTGCTCAAATTGGATTGGAAGCACATGAATGCATGGTAGTAGGAGATAGTCTTGGAACAGATATTGTAATGGGCAACATGCAAGGGATGAGAACCGTTTTGGTCTTAACCGGAAATACAACGGCATCAAAAGCCGAGGAGGCCGCTCCAAGAAGCAAACCTCACTATATATTAAACAGTATGGCTGACTTAAGGGGTGAACTATGAAGCTAAAACAACGATTTGATGAGATTATGGAAAGTCCAACCTTCCAGCATTCTACTCATCCAATAATCATTGCAGAGAAAGCCTTTGGAGCAATGACGGACTATGTTGTGAGTCAATCGTACAAAAATATTATCATGATTGTAGATGAGAATACGTATAAGGCAGCCGGAAAAGAAGTAGAAGATTATCTGAATGAAACCAATTCTAAACTAAGCATCCACTGTCTTCAATGCAATGACAAAGGAGATATCATCGCCGATGAGCAAACGATTGTAGATGTCTTGATTCAAGTTCAACCTGAAACTGACTGTCTCTTAGCGGTTGGTTCAGGGACCATTCATGATATCGTGCGTTTTGTCAGTGCTAAAATAGGAAAGCCATTTATCTCACTGCCAACAGCTCCCTCAGTTGATGGTTTTAATTCTAAAGGAGCCCCAATTATTATTAAGGGTGTAAAAACAACGTATCAAACGGTTGCACCAGTTGCTCTATTCGCCGATGTAACCATTCTAAGTCAGGCACCTGCACCTCTTATCGCAGCAGGATTTGGAGATATGATTGGCAAGCATACTTCTCTCGTCGATTGGAAAGCTGGCGCACTAATAGCCGGGGAAGCATACGATCAGGACATCGCAGACTTAACTCGAGAAGCCATGGAAGCGTGTATAGACGTAGCTGAAAAAATCGGCCAAGGTGATATAGAAGGCATTGAAGTTCTGATGAAGGGACTTGTGCTGTCAGGTATTGCTATGGCTTCCTTTGGAGCCTCGCACCCCGCTTCAGGCGCCGAGCATCACTTATCTCATTATTGGGAGATGCGTTTTATAGAGGATGGACATAAGCAGCTTTTTCACGGAGCAAAGATTGGAAGATCGACCCTTCTGATTATGAATTATTACAAACAAATGGTAAAACCAAGCTTAGAAAAAGATCCAACCGAGCAAAATCTTCGCTTAGTTGAATTAATTGATTCACTGCCAGACGTTGCAAAGGTTGAAAAGGATCTTCGTCTGGCAGGCTGGAATCCAGACCATGTTCAAATTGATGAGGAATTGATTCAGTTAAGTCTTTTAAAAGCGTATCATCTTCGTGATCGCTGGACCCTACTTCGCTACTATCATGAAACCCTTCATTGGGGTCCAGATTTATAGGTTACACCTTGAGACTGCAACAGAAGTATTATAACTACTTAAAAAAGCTGAACAGACATTGTTCGGCTTTTTTATTTGTACCATATGCTTCTGTCTTAGTATGATTTTTTATTCCTTTCTATAAACAGTTCATTTTTTTTGAAGTGATTTGTATAAGTTTAATCTGTAGAAAGCTGATGTTGAATGATCTATACTAAAAGATGTAACTAAGGGGGAATAATTATGTCAGATTTTATTAAAGTAGGGTCGTTACAGCCAGAGGATAAAAAAACAGTAACCCAACTACTAATAGATAGCTACCAACAATATGAAGAAGTGTTTCGTAGTCCAGAAGCATGGGCAGAATATTTGGAGAACATAACCGTTTCACTCGATAATCCTAATTTGGATGAGGTTTTGGTAGCGAGAAATGGCGACCAAATTGTTGGGTCAATCCAAATGTTTGCTTCTGGAGAGATGGCTTATCAGCGGGAGGAACTAGCAGTTAAACATCCTGTTATTCGCTTACTGGCAGTCCACCCTGATGCACGTGGTCTTGGCGTAGCTCAGGCTCTATTGCGTGAAAGTATAGACAGGGCAGCCAATAATGGAGCAAGTTATTTGTATCTTCATACCGGAGATATTATGCAAAAGGCCAGAGAATTATATGAATGGTTAGGCTTTAAAAGAGACGAGGCTTATGAATTTAGTAATGGAGATTCTTTGGTTCGTTGTTATTTTGTTGATCTACATGAATATCGTCAATCTGTGACCAAGAGAGCTTCTAAAGAAGTTATGGAAGCAGTAGATGCGTAATATGATGTATAGCTAAGAAGAGTACATAAGGATGTACATACGTAGAAAGGAGAGATTGTAATGGCTAATGTGACAATTATTTATGGAGGGAACAGTCAGCGTTCCAGATTAAAGGCTCTTCATCAAAAGTCTGAGGCTGCCTTTAAAGAAGAGGGACACCATGTGGATTCTATCTTTGTACATGAGCTACCAGCCGAGGATTTGATTCATGCGAATTTTGCAAGTGAAGCCATCAAGGAAGCTAACGTAAAGGTGGAGCAAGCCTCGTTGGTTGTTGTGATAACACCTGTTTATAAGGCTGCCTATTCAGGCATTCTAAAAACCTATCTAGACCTTCTACCGCAAAAAGGATTAGAGGGAAAAACATTGTTGCCCCTTGTACTAGGAGGATCTTTTGGTCATTTGTTAACCATTGATTATGCACTTAAGCCAGTCTTGTCCTCTTTAGGAGCAACTAATATTCTTAGCGGTGCGTATGTACTAGATTCTCATATTGAGCGAGCAGACCAGGAACAATTTATTATTTCGTCTGACATTCAAGAAAGAATTGACGGAGTATTAAAGCTTGCTTGTGAAGAATTAAATGAAAAATAAAAAAGTGGGCAAGGTCATCGATGACCTTGCCCACTTTTTTTAACGTAAGATTATAACAAATAGAGTCCATGCTTATGTGTAAATGACATTGATGTAAAGAGATAGAGGACGGAAAATGTTAGGTTTCTTCGGCTACCGCTTCCGAAAATGGGGGCACTTACCCGAGGCAAGGTAATGAGCTAACCCGACTACGTGGATTTATCTTATTGAACCTTTATATCGAGGTCACTGCAAAGGAAGCTTTATATGATAGTGAATCTTCTTATCAACAAATGACAATCCTTATTTCCTTAGATAGGAATGTTGGTCATTTGTCTGATCGGGAACATGAGCAGAAGGAGAAACTGGAGACTCCTACGGAACAGAACGCGTCTGAAGACATTGAAGTGGCGCACTTCCACTTCAAGGGCTGAGGCCGTTCCCGTGGAAAGCGTAGGTTTCTCCTGTAGCGGTGCAAAGGAGCTCAATTCTAGATAATTTTTTCATTGACCTCCTTTTTATCCCTCATTTCTTTTTTTATTCATCATTATTTTTAAAAATAATGATCCCAATACCCGAACTTCTCGTTACCTAGGTATATGAACTAGATTAAACTGTAAGAGAGAAGAACAAAAATAGATGGGATAAAGTGAGTTGAAATGAGATGAAATGGCTAACTTCCTTTTTAACTATAGGTATTTTGTTAATCGGTTTAGTGGCTTTCAGCACAGCCTCAACATCAGGTGGCACATTAGATCTATCTACTATGGTAGTTGGTAGTGATGAAAGTGAGAATACCACCTCTGAAACAGTTGATTTAGAGCCACCGTCTGAAGAAGAAAATGTAATTCAAAATGAGGATTCTGATGCCGAGTTTACTTTTCTAGATACAGCTGTGGTTGAAGAGGCAGAGGCCATTCAATCTCAAATTAAACAACAAGAAGAACAACGCAATCAAGGTGTGACACCAGCACACATTCGTATACCCTCCATTGGAGTAGATGCTGATATAGAAGATGTGGGTATCCTAGAAAATGGGCAAATGGGCGTTCCAGAGGATGTAGATGGTGTAGGGTGGTTTGAACCTGGAACTAATCCAGGTGCGATTGGAAATTCTGTTATGGCTGGTCACGTTGACAGTAGAACAGGACCGGCCGTTTTCTTTGACTTAGAAGACTTAGTTGAAGGAGACGAAATTATTATTGAGGATCAGGACGGACAAGAGCTTACTTTTGAAGTCAAATATCAAGAGAGCTACGACAGAAGCAATGCACCCATCCAAGATATATTTGGTGCAGCGAATACTAGAAATCTTAATTTGATTACGTGCTCTGGGACATTTAACCGAGATGAAGGAACTCACGAGGAGCGCCTTGTTGTGTATGCAGAGCTTGTTGAGGAAGAGATCGAGCTTGATGTTGATCCTCCCGAATCGCCGGATAATGTAGTAGTGCAGGGTGCTTTTCTAACATGGCATGCCGTTAGAGAGGAACATGTTGCCGGATACCGGATTTATCGTGAAATGGAAGATGATCAGTTTGAACATGTTGAAAGTCTGTCAGCTCACGAACGAAAAAGCTTCTCGTTGCCTGAGGGTGGCAGGGCAGATACGTATTATGTGACAACGGTTGATCTATATGGCCAGGAATCTGATCCATCTGAAATGGTTGGAACAAGTGAATAAATCTATGAGACTAAGCAAGAACCTTCGTCCTGCTTAGTCTTTTTTCTTGTATTTATTATTTTAGTTGATAAGGACAAATAGTGGTCAAGCATTCTTTTTTTGCATATAATAACGGAAATAGCTCTTCTATCGTTTGTTCACAATAGAAGGTAGCTTGGAAATCAAATAATTAATTTGAATGATGGAGGCATATCATGATACGGTTTGCGACCGAGACTGAAAATGAAGAGGATATACGACAGATCAACGAATTAACCTATAGTATACTTGAAACCCTTGATCTAGCATCCATTCGTGAAACCCCGAAAGAAAGATACTTGGATTTTCTTGCATCCTTATTTCAAAAAGAAGGAAATCGATTCAGCTACCATAACTTTCTTTTAAGTGAGCTGGAAGGTCAAATTGCAGCCATTGCCATTGTTTATCATTATGAGGATGCTCATTATTATGATCATAACTTTAGTATGCAAGTAGCAGAGTGGTTTAACGTTGAAGCTCCAACCATTCAACCTGAAGCAATGGAGAATGAGTTTTACATTGATTCAATTGCAGTTGCTGAAGATTTTCGTAATCAAAAAATAGGTAGTATGCTCATTGAAGCTATTGAAGAAGAAGCAATTGGTAAAGGCTATACTCAGCTTTCCCTAAATGTAGATAAAAATAATGTGAAAGCAAAACGGTTATATGATCGCTTCGGTTTTTTGTTAGCCAATGAATTTCAGTTGTATGGGCATCCATATGATCATTTAATTAAAGACTTAACATAGCTACAGTTTAATCATAGAATTAGGTGAAAATCATGACAGACAATGAGCACCACTCAGAAAAGAACAAGCAAGCATGGAATGAAGAATCGTATCAAGCATGGATTAAACGGTTTGGTACGCCAGAAGAGGCTGCTAGTAGAATTGTCAAAAAACCAGAGCAAATGCTTAGTACATTATTAGTGCATTTGGGACCAGTAACCAACAAAAGGATTTTGAATCTAATGGGATCAAATGGAACCAAGGCCGTTCCATTAGCCATACTTGGGGCTGATGTAACGGTAGTAGATTTCTCTGAAGGCAACCGTCGCTACGCACTTGAGCTAGCGGAAGCGGCAAGTGTAAACATCAACTATCAACTAGACGATGTCTTAAACCTGTCCGCTAAAGGTGAAAATCTCTACGACATTGTATTTGCGGAAATGGGGATATTACATTATTTTGATGATTTACTTCCCTTTTTTAAGATGATTCGCTCCATGTTAAAGCCAGAGGGTAAATGTATCATTAGAGACTTTCATCCAGTTTCTACAAAACTAATTACCTCTAGAGGAAGCACCGCAAAGGTACGTAAGCATAAAGTAACCGGTAATTACTTTGATACAGAGTTAAAACAGCAGGAGGTTGCTTTTTCAAAATATGGGGAAGAGCAAGCACCTGTGGTCTTGCTGAGACAATGGACACTCGGTGAAATCGTAACTTCTGCAGCCCAAAGTGGACTAGCTATCACTAAGCTGGTGGAAGAACCGAATCTTTCAAGTGACACATTTGATAAGGGTATTCCAAAAACATTTGTCTTAGAAGCGCGCAGACTGACTTAGAGCCTTGGACATAGCGATAAAAATAGCCGAATGATTGTTGGTTTAACCAAATCATTCGGCTATTTTTTGTTAAAAAGCAGTGACGGATTCTCTTTTATCCTAGCTTTTTGTCGTTAAGAGGTTTATAGAGTGCTGAATAGACTCTTTCTATTTCAGAGAGAGTTAATTCATACAACTGATGTCCATCCTGTTTATAGATATGGTGCTTCAAAAGCCTAGAAATGAGTTGTTGTTTTCTGATTTCAACGGCATCCTCAAGTTTTCCCACTCGTCTTAATCCTCCTTTTAATATATACTATCCGATTATTTTGTATTCATATTAAACAATCTATTCCTATATGTAAAGTATGAATTAAAACCTTTAATTGGACAAAATAAGAGTAACTTCGTACGATATAGGAATATCATTTGATAGAGGAGGAAGTTAAATTGACAGAATCATTAGTTAATAAACTGAAAGAGGAAAAAGAACAGGTAATAAATTGGAGAAGGTATTTCCATCAGCATCCAGAGCTATCTTTTCAAGAAACAAAAACGGCTGCTTATATTGCAGAGACTCTGAAGGGGTTTGGCTTAGAGGTCATAACGAATGTTGGTGGAAATGGGGTTCTAGCCTATATACGTGGGGATAAAGCAGGTCCAGTGATTGCGCTACGAGCTGATTTTGATGCATTACCGATACAAGAACAGAATGATGTCCCTTATCGATCTGAGGTAGATGGAGTGATGCATGCTTGCGGACATGATGGTCACGCTTCAGCTTTACTTGGGGTAGCGAAGGTTCTTTCATCAGAAACACACCGTCTAAAAGGAACCATTGTGCTTATCTTTCAACATGCGGAAGAGCTGATTCCAGGAGGGGCAAAGTCGATGATTGAGGCAGGAGCACTGGATGGAGTAGAGAAAGTATTTGGTGCACATGTATCCTCAGATATTCCTTTAGGCAAAGTTGCTATAAGAGAAGGAGCTGTTATGGCAGCAGCTGATACATTTTCAATTCAGATTCAAGGAAAAGGCGGACATGGGGCGAAACCTCATACAACGGTTGATTCAATTGCTTTAGGTAGTCAAATCGTTAATTATCTACAGCAAATTGTTAGTAGACGGGTAAATCCTATTGATCCTGCTGTGGTAACCGTAGGGGTATTTCAATCGGGAACCGCATTTAATGTCATTGCAGATACTGCAAAAATTGAGGGGACTGTTCGTACATACAATCCTGATACAAGGATTTTTATAGAGGGAGAGATCGAACGTATTGTTGAAGGTTTGTGTCATGCATCTCACGCGAGCTACCAATATGAGTACACGCGTGGCTATCCTGCACTCGTAAATGATGAAGCGGAGACGGCAAAAGTTAGAGAGATCACAAAGAAGCATCTTGGAGAGGATGTTCCGATTATTGTCGCTCCGATCTTAGGAGGAGAAGATTTTGCTTATTATCTGAAGGAAAAACCAGGCGTTTTCTTCCACGTTGGCGGACGAACAGACGAGGAGCATACACAATTTCCCCACCACCATCCTCGATTTGACTTTGATGAAGATGCCCTGCATGAGATCGGCAAAATGTTCTTAGCGATTGTAGAGGAGTATGTAGGTTTTAGAGATTAAAAATAGCTAGAGACTGAGACATTAATACAAAGAACGATAACTTAAAGATAAAGCGAAGAACAATGCCGCTTTAGAGGAATGTTACGCAATCCACGACCCTGCCCTTAACTATTGAAGTGAAAAAATCCATTTATAGTATGAGTTGGTCATTTGTCACAAACGTGATGCCTGCTAACCACTAAGCGGACGAAAACGGAGGGCTGACACCTGCGGGATGAAAAGGAGACCATTGAAAGAGTCGTAAGAATGAGCTGAATGGCGCCGCTACAGGAGAACCTACGCTTTCCGCGGGAACGGCCTCAGCCATTGAGTGGAAAACCACCACTTCAATGTCTTCAGACTCGTTCTGTTCCGCAGGAGTCTACGGTTTCTCCTTCCGCTAGTGTTCTGACTTAAACAATTGAAGAACGTTCTCAGTCTTATAAAGATCGTTTTTCAGTGGTCTCGATGAAAAGGTACATTGAGCTAAATCGATGTAGTCGAGTTAGCTCAGGTACTCCCGCGGTAAGCGTTCGAAGTAGTAATACGTATTTACAATAATAAAGCTTAACAAACATTGTTCAGCTTTGCTTCTTAGTATGTTTTTAAACTTTTATAATAGGAAAGGTTTCTTCGGCTGTGATCATGCTTACGTTTGATCTGTGCTCACTTTTTTTGCAATCAAAAGCTGAACAAATGTATTTTTTGGTATCAATGTAAAGTCAAACCCCGCTGTTTTACACATATTTATCAACTCAGCAGAAGTAGTATAAAATTCCGTCTCAAGATCCGTAGCCAGTCGGTCAAAATTGTTCTTTTTAGCAATCTCAATCATTTCTTTTTTTGCCTGAGCAGATTGAAAAATAGTATCTGCAAACACAAGCTTGCCGTTTAAGGGTAATAACTCTGCATATGTCTGCAACGCTACCGCTTTCTCCTTATCGGTGAGGTGATGAAACGCATAGGTGCTAACAATCGTATCCACATGCCCTACAGATGGAAATTGCATAAAGTCCCCTTTTAACAACCGAAAGTTAGCAGGTAGCTTACTTTTGGCTTTTTTTATCATCTTGCTAGATGGCTCTACTCCCGTTACGTTGAGTCCTTTATCGAGCAGCTTCTTCGTTAAATTCCCCGTTCCTACGCCAAATTCAAGCACATGTCCCTCCGCTTGCTCTGCCACTGCATGAAGAATTTCATCATAATGTTCAAAAGCTTGTTTGTATTGTGGATCCGTGCCCATCACGGTTTCATCATACGTATCTGACCAAATGTCGAAAAGCTTTGTGAAGTCTTTACTCATGTATCTTCCCACCAATCATAATCTATCTGATTAAGCTAATGTATGTTACATCTCAAAAAAGGTAACAAAAACGATAGGAATTATATATATATGTATGGTGAAGGGGGGCTGTAAGTGCGTAAGCAAAGTGTTCATACATTAATTGGGAACACCCCGTTAATTGAAGTACGATATTTGCCTTTGCCAGAGGGCGTTAGAATTTTTGCGAAGTTAGAATACTTGAATCCAGGAGGGAGCATCAAGGATCGCCTCGGAATTAATTTGATTCATCATGCACTTCAAGAGAAGCATATTACAGCAAACGGTACGATTATTGAACCAACGGCGGGCAATACAGGTATTGGTCTTGCCCTAGCTGCTGTAGGGACTTCTATTTCAATATGCTGTATCATTCCCGAAGGTTTTAGCCAGGAGAAGGTGCAGCTGATACGGGCTCTTGGGGCAAAAGTCATTCGGACTCCTAAGGAGCAGGGGATAAAAGGAGCTATTGAATATGCACGAGCGTTATCGAAAACCATTTCCGATAGCTACTGTCCCATGCAATTTGAGAATCCTGTGAATCCAAAGACGTACTATGAAACATTAGCTCCGGAGATCTGGTCTCAATTAGATGGCAAAGTAGATATTTTTGTAGCTGGTGCAGGAAGTGGAGGTACTTTTACTGGAATGGCACGCTATTTAAAAGAAAGAAATGAATCCATACGTACAGTGATTGTTGAGCCTGAAGGTTCAATATTAAATGGAGGAGAAGCAGGAGCACATCAAACAGAAGGTATCGGGATGGAGAAGATTCCAGCATTCTTGGACCTGAGCGATATTGATCATATTTATACAGTCTCAGATAAGGACGCATTCCGTGCCGTAGAACAGTTAGCTCGAAACGAAGGTCTGCTTGTAGGAAGCTCATCTGGTGCTGCCTTTCATGCGGCGTTTCTTGAAGCGAAGTCAGCGACTAAAGGCACAAATATCGTTACGATCTTTCCGGACAGTAGCGATCGCTATTTAAGTAAAGGGATTTACAAGGAGGAGGAAGTATGAGACGGAAAACAAAGCTCATTCATGGAGGGATTCCTCAAGACCAACATACGGGAGGAGTCAGCTTTCCCATTCAATTATCGAGTACATTTAAACAAAAAAGTATAGGCGATTTTAATTATGAATATGCTCGAACAGGGAATCCAACTCGAGAAGCGCTTGAAAAGCTGATCGCGGAACTAGAGGATGGGAATGCTGGTTTTGCTTTTGCTTCGGGTATGGCTGCCATTACAACTGTATGTAAGCTATTTTCACAAGGAGATCATCTCTTATTCTCTGAGGACGTATATGGGGGGACATACCGGCTTGTAGTAAATGTATTATCGAAGGAAGGCATTACAGCTGATTTTGTTGATACAACAGATTTAAATAAGGTCGAAAAAACTCTTCAAAATAATACAAAAGCTATTTTTCTTGAGACGCCAACTAACCCGTTACTAACGATTACAGATATAGCTAGCATAAGTAAATGGGCACAGGATAAAGGATTGTTAACAATCGTTGATAATACATTTGCCACACCTTATTGGCAGAACCCGCTTCAGCTTGGAGCAGATGTCGTGCTACACAGCGCAACGAAGTATTTAGGCGGGCATAGCGATGTATTGGCCGGTTTAGTTGTGGTCCATTCAAAGGCGTTGGCAGATGAGATCGGTTTTTTACAAAATGCGACTGGAGCGGTATTAGGAGCACAGGATAGCTGGCTCTTAATTAGAGGCATTCGAACGCTCGCTGTACGAATGGAGGAGATAGAAAGTCATGCAAATCAAGTAGCAACATTTCTCCAACAGCATTCAACCGTACCCATTGTTTATTACCCGGGTCTCCCAACACACACTGGTTATGAACTGCATCATAAGCAGTCAAGAGGCAGTGGAGGTATTCTTTCTTTTGAATGTGGAAGTGAAGAAAGAGTAAGCAAAATCCTATCCTCTTTAAGCTATTTTACATTAGCAGAAAGTCTTGGAGCTGTTGAAAGCCTCATATCGGTTCCAGCGAAAATGACTCATGCATCCATTCCAGCAGAAAGGCGAAAAGAATTAGGTATTACAGACGGCTTAATTAGATTATCGATTGGGTTAGAGGACCCAGATGATTTAATCGAAGATCTTGAACGTGCACTTAAAAAATAAATGAAATAAGAGGCTGAGATCTGATGGTATTGAATCCATGAACTCTTGTTGGATATAGAAGAGCTAAAACACTTCTGCCTCAGCCTCTTATAAATTGAATAGAAATCTCTTTTCCAGAACTCCAGCTCTGTTATACTATAAGTATATGAGATGAAATGTTCATGGAGGGATATTGTGAAGCCGAAAGTGATTGTGTACAGTCGAGTTCCCGATGAGGTATTAACTCGAATTAAAAAAGAATGTGATGTTACATATTATGAAAAACTGACAAATGATAATTATTCAGACTTTATGAAAGAGCTTACAGAAGCGGAAGGGGTATTAGGTTCTGGACTAAAAGTGGATAAACAACTACTGGAGAAAGCAAAACGTTTGAAAGTAGTAAGCAATATAACCGTTGGATATGATAACCTAGCTATCGATGAGTTAACCGCTCGTGGTGTGCTCGCAACGAATACTCCCACCGTCCTTGATGATACTGTCGCTGATACAATGATGGCGTTGATATTAACAACGAGAAGGCGTGTTGTTGAGTTAGATCAGCTTGTCAAAAATGGCGAGTGGAAGGATTCTATCGCTGAAGAGCACTTTGGTCTCGATGTTCATCATAAAAAGCTAGGTATTATCGGGATGGGCAGAGTTGGACAAACTCTGGCGAAGCGAGCCTATGCAGGATTTGATATGGAAATTTTGTATCATAATCGTTCACGTAATGAGTGGGCAGAAGATACACTTCAAGCGAAGTATTGTTCTTTAGAGGAATTACTGGAGCAATCGGATGTAGTTTGTCTTCTAACCCCATTAACAAAAGAGACAGAGGGGCTTATGGGAAATCAGCAATTTGAACTAATGAAATCAAGTGCAGTATTTATCAATGGATCTAGAGGGGCCACCGTAGATGAACAAGCCCTAATACATGCGCTTGAAGAAGGTAAAATTTATGCAGCTGGATTAGATGTGTATAAAGAAGAACCAGTTCCTGTGGATCACCCATTGTTATCTATGAGAAACGTTGTGAGTTTACCTCATATTGGTTCGGCTACACATGAAACAAGACACAATATGGCCCAACTGGCTGCAGACAATTTGTTGGCGGCATTAAATGGAGCCAGCCCTCCTACTCCAATCAATGAGAAAGACCTTTCCTAGCCTGGCTTTTTCTTGCATTCATTGAAAAAGAGCGTATAATACAATGGGCAAGTGAAGTTTTTCACAACTGAATGCTCGATCTTGTCAAAAAGTAGTCACAAAGGTTTGACAGGTTTTTGGAATGTGCCTCTCGAATCTGGCATTTGTGAAGGTTTATGATAGACTTATTAATGAGCCTATTAACAAGAAAGACTCTTTTTTGAGCAAATCAGTGGCGTGGCTTTGCTTTATTAGGCGGAGTCTTTATACTGAGAGAGGAGTCCCTCATGAAAAGTGTGAAGTTAGAGAAAACCGTAGAACAAACACAAACAACTTCCGTTTCAAATGTATCCTATTATGCGGATATTTTGTTTGAGACGATTAAAACAGGAATTATCAAATCAAATGTACTTGCTATGTTTGCAGGGCTTTGCTTTGCTTTATTTATACATGGAGGTTCGCTTTTTAATCATATGGGAGCTATCATTCTAGCATTAGTTGGAAGCTCGCTTGTGATTGGGGCCGCTGGTACATTTAATAACCTGTATGACCGTGATATAGATGCTAAAATGGAAAGAACCAAAAAGCGTCCAACTGTAACAGGTTCTATGACGCTGAAAAACGGTTTAATTTTAGGTATATTATTTTCGATAACTGGTATTATCTTATTGGCGTTTGCCAGCCCGCTAGCTGCTTTGCTAGGATTTCTAGGGTTATTTCTTTATACCGTGCCTTACACGATATGGACCAAGCGTTCAACTATTTATAATACAGAGGTAGGCAGTTTGTCCGGAGCTGTACCTCCGCTTATTGGGTGGGCCGCGATTTCACCTGATATTTATCATCCAGCGGCTATTGGTTTATTTGTTTTAATGCTTATTTGGCAGATGCCTCACTTCTATGCGATCGCCATTCGTAAGCTTGATGATTATCGTGCAGCAGGGGTACCAATGCTACCTGTAATCAAAGGAATTCGTCGTACAAAGATTCAAACGTTAGTTTATCTTGTCATTCTATTAGCATCCTCTGTATTATTTTTTCCTTTTAGTAAGACGATTGCGATTACCTCATTTGTTCTTACGTTAGGTTGGATGATCCTTGGAATAGCTGGATACAAACGAATGAGTGATTATAAATGGGCTACAGCGATGTTTATCTATTCCCTTAATCATATTACGATTCTTTTTGCATTAATTATTGGATACTCGCTCATTCTAATGTATATAAAATAGGAAATCCTGTTCCCTACATTTGCTGTGTAGAGGGACAGGCTTTCATGTTTATAAATACGTAAGATAAAGTGAACTTATACTGAAAAGGGGAATCCAAGTTGGACAATAACTTACTCCTCATTCCGATCGTGTTGGCTTTTGTAATGGGTGGCGTGGCACTTCTTGTTAGAATGAAAGCAGCAAAAAAACCAGCCTCATTAAAGAAGATTATTTTACCACCTATCTTTATGTCTACCGGTTTTTTAATGTTTTTATACGAACCAACAAGACCTGCACCTTTGCAAGTTGCGGAAGCGCTTGCAGTGGGGATGATTTTTTCGATTTTGCTTATTATGACATCTAAGTTTGAAATACGTAATCATCAAATTTATTTACAGCGTTCAAAAGCTTTTATGTTTATTTTATTAGGACTTTTAGTAATACGGATTGCGTTTAGGGCGTTTTTAGGAAAAGATATTAATCCTGAAGAATTATCGGGAATGTTTTTCTTATTAGCGTATGGTATGATCCTGCCTTGGAGAATTTCTATGCTTGTTTCTTTTCGTAAAATAGAGCGAAGGTTGCATCGCTTAGAAGAAAGTCCAATCGTTCATTCAAAGCACGAACCGGCGCCGAATAAATAATTTTATACTATAATACATCTAGTAGGAACATTTATAGCAAGCTACATTATTAATTAAAGGAGGTGGCTATTTTGTATAGTATTTTCTATGAATCTCATGCTGGATCATGGGCCATTCTAATTCTTTTGTTTTTGGCTTCTTATTTCTTATTTCGTTGGGGGAAACAGAAAGCCTCAAAAATCGTGTACATGATCGTTCGTTTGTTCTACATAATTATGCTTGTATCTGGTGTAGGTATGCTTTTTAATAATATGCAGCTAAGCTTTATTATCAAAGGTGTATTAGCAATTATGTTAATAGGAATTATGGAAGTTATTATGGGAAGAACAAAAAGAAAAGAGCTAACAGGTTCGTTTTGGATCGTTTTTGCTGTTTTACTTGCCGTAGTAGTAGCACTCGGTTACTTAAAGCTATAAGGATGAATCGTGGTGAGAATCTTTTGGATTTTCACCCTTTTTTTGAATGATTTATTAAAGGAGTTTAAAAATACTGTTTTCACCGGCTTCTTAAAAGGGAATGATATAGATATCCTTATGGGAAGTTAAAGGAGATAATGAAATAGAGCATTGATTTAGGGGAGTAACTTCTAATATTGCATCTTGTTATTACAACAATTACATAGAGGGAGGGGATAAGCATGGGAGATACACTCGTTTTACCACATATCTATTCACTTAATGAAACCACAATGGTCGTTCAATTTGCAAATAACATCGATCCAACTACGCAAGAACAAATCTTGCCCTTTATTGATCTCCTTGAAGCATCTCCTTTTTCAGGATTTGTTGAGTGTTTACCAAGCTATACAGGTGTAGCTGTTTTTTATAATCCTGCCGAGGTCATTCTAGATCATCGATTAAGTCCAAGTGATGTCGTTCGGGGCATACTGGAAGAAACAATGGTTGCCATTCAACATAGCCAGCATACACAGCAGAGCAAAACAATCGAAATACCTGTTTGTTATGATCCATCCTTAGGACCAGACCTTGAAGAAGTAGCCAAACATAACCAACTGTCAGTAGAGGATGTTATTTCTATTCATTCAAATGGCAGCTATCATGTATACATGATTGGATTTGCACCAGGATTTCCGTTTCTCGGGGGGATGGACGAATCAATTGCCACTCCACGAAAAAAGCAACCAAGGCTTGAGATTCCTGCTGGCTCAGTGGGGATTGCAGGTAAGCAGACCGGTGTGTATCCAATGGTGACGCCTGGAGGATGGCAATTGATTGGACGTACACCTCTTACAATGTTTGACCTTCATCGTGAAGAGCCAAGCTTATTAAAGCCTGGTCATATAGTTACGTTTAAACCAATCTCCTTAGAAGAGTACCATAGCCTAAAGGAGCGTGAATAAATGAATATACAAGTCAGTAAGCCTGGGTTACAGACCACGATACAAGACCTGGGGCGCGTAGGGTTTATGAGTCAAGGTGTTTCTGTGACCGGGGTTATGGATGCCCGATCAACACGTATTGCCAATATGCTAGTTGGAAATGAAGAAAGTGAAGCCGTTCTTGAAATGACGATGAATGGCCCGTCTTTAACATTTGAGGACGACAGGCTCATCGCGGTAACTGGTGGAGGCATGCTTCCTGTTATGAATGGAAGGAGACTTCAGTTAAATACACCTTTTTACGTGGCAGGTGGAACGCAGCTTCATTTTGAACCATTAAAGACTGGTTGCAGGGCCTATCTTGCTATTGCGGGAGGTTTTAATGTTCCACGAGTGATGGAAAGTAAAAGCACGTATTTGAGAGCAGGATTTGGTGGGTTTGAAGGAAGAGCATTGCAAAAAGGCGACCGCATTCCTCTGCATCCTATGTCCAAATTAGTTAAGCAGTTTATAGAGACACTGTCTTCAGAGTCCCACCGTCTATCTCCGCCATGGCGTGTAAGCGATACTTTAGTTGAGCAAAAGCGTCCGACCGTTATCAGAGTGCTAAAAGGTACCCATTTTTCACGTTTTACGAGTCAAAGTCAAGACGTTTTCTTTGAAGAAGAATTTCAGATTTCTTCCCAATCTGACCGAATGGGCTATCGACTTGAAACAGATGTAACCATGGAGTTGGCAGAGCCGTTTGAGTTACTTTCAGAAGCTGTTACACTTGGAACCATTCAGCTACCTCCAGGGGGTAAACCAATTATTTTGCTAGCCGATCGACAATCAACAGGTGGATACCCACGAATTGGACAAGTGATGATTGTTGATATTCCTAAGCTGGCACAATTAAGACCTGGCGAAACGATCATGTTTAAAGAAGTGTCCTTGCAGGAAGCAGAACAAATTTATATACAAAACGAGAGAAATCTTGCTGAAATAAAAGCTGCGATTGCTTTAAAAGGGATGAAAGTAGAATCAACGGATGGGAGAGAGTCTATATATGAAGCGAATTGATTTAAACTGTGATTTAGGAGAAAGCTACGGCGTTTTTAAAGTAGGAAATGATGAAGAGATCCTCCCATTGGTCAGCTCGGTCAATGTTGCTTGTGGCTATCACGCTGGCGATCATAATACGATGGCCCACACCGTTAAATTGGCTAAAGAAGCAGGTGCTAGGGTAGGGGCTCATCCTGGATTTAGTGATCTATTTGGATTTGGCCGTCGTCCTATCCAAACAACCCCTGAGGATATCTACCATTTTGTCTTCTACCAAATCAGTGCATTAGAAGGTTTTTGCAAATTAAATGGGGTAACGATGCAGCACGTCAAACCGCACGGAGCTTTATTTAATATGGCGGCCGTTGATCCTATTATGTCCGAAGCGATTGCTAAAGCTGTAAAGGATGCTAATCCGGATTTAATTTTATTTGGACTGTCAGGTAGTGAACTCATTAAAGCTGGGCGAAAATATGGACTGAATGTAGCAAATGAAGTATTTGCTGATCGGACCTACCAGCCCGATGGAACATTAACGCCACGAAACTTAGAAAATGCCCTAATCACAGACGATCAACAAGCAGTGGAACAGGTCCTGCAAATGATTACAACCTCTACAGTTATAGCTGTTGATGGCAGTACCATTCCTTTGGAGGCGGATACTGTTTGTGTACATGGAGACGGACAACATGCTTTACTCTTTGTGAAAGAGCTTCGTCGTAATTTGGCAGAGCATCAGATTGAAGTTGCGTCCCTATTATAATCTAATGTTTATACCAGAATCCTCTGCTTAGTCTAGGATGTTTTTAATTATATGAAGAGCGAAACGATCAGTTGGATCTAACATCATCGTTTTGTTCTTCTTTTTTTAACCGGAGAGGTGAGCTCCGCTTCGGAATTACACTTCGCTGGTTTATGCAATAGAGCCGAACCATTATGTCATCAAACACATAATGGTTCGGCTCTACTTATCATCTCCTCAGCTTTGAGTCTGTTGCTGCTCATGATCCTTCATAAGTCTTGTATATAATTGATCTATTTCTGCCATGCTTAATTCAAATAAGTGGCGATTTTTTAATTTAAAGACTCCAAGTTCAATAATACGTGCGATGAGGTGGTCTCGACGATCAGAGTCAGGTGAAAGTTGTTGATTCATCTAGAATCCTCTCCATAATTTATTTTAATGTCGCTTTAGTGAAATTAATTTGGATATCAGTGAACGGGTTTGTCCGTTGAATTCAAATCGATAAAGACAAAACACATAAGTTGGCTCAAAGATAGGCTGCTTATGTGTTAACAAAGTAAAATCTTCCTTTCCTTGAGCAAACCATTGTACCTTTACTCTTTTTGTTGAACCATCAGAAAAACCTACAACGGCTTTTTCTGGCATGATCCAGGTGTTTTCTTGTTGGTATTCAGGTTTCTTGTCTATCATAAGCTGTAAAGGAATGGTTGTTATGTCTTGGATACAGTCCATGATTAACCCATAAGAGCCTGAGTCCCAGAATCTTATTACATCTTTTTTTGATTGAAGGGTCCAAACAAATGAAGGCCCTCCCTCAAATGAAAAAATCCGATCAAATTGGTTCATTCTTCTACTCACTTTGTAGTTTAAAGCTGCGTGTGTTTGCGCAAGTGTGTCCTTGACAAACCTAGTTGACAAGTAGTTTTTGGACCACTTATAAGGTGTATATAGTAGGCTAACACCTATAGCCGGGTTTTGTTTTCTAACTTTTAATAAGACTTGAGGATCGAAGCTTTGAATATGTACCCGGCCCTCCATTTTCAGCGAAGTAATCATTTTGAGCAAATCCTCCACCGTGTCTCTTTCCTTCACTTCAAGTAAAAGCAATGGATGAGCATTCTTGAAATATTTTAAAAAGTACTCTACATCAATGATTGGGTGTATCTTTTTTAATTGTTGAAAAGTATACGCTGAAACCGGACCTTTACTTGAGGTTGTGCGGTTGATTGTTGTATCGTGAAAAAGTATTAACCGATCATCCTTCGTTCTGCGAATATCTGTTTCAAGTACATCTGCACCTAGCTTCAACGCTCTTTCAAAAGAATCAAGAGTATTTTCAGCTGCCAGCTGTGGAGCACCTCGATGTGCGATGACGATCGGCTTAGCTAATATGTGAAGGCGCTCATACGCACTGATTAGCTTTGAACTATAATCACCATTTTCAACGAGGATAGCATTTACACCTGCGCGAACTAAATGGTGAAGGTCTGTAGTGTCTCTACCCTCACTCCAAACAGTAAAAGCGTGTTTATGAAAATGGATGAGATTATCAACGGCGTCTCTTGGTTTAAGCATGATAGAGCGAATACCCGTACGATTCATAGTGGCAATTAAATCTTCTGCTTTAGCTTCTGTATTGTTACAGATCCAAATGCGTTCTTTCACACAAAGTAAACGACGATAACCTTGAAGAGTAGTTAAATTGCTTGAAAGAACAAGCACTTGAATATCTAAGTAGGAGGACATATATTGGTCGAGTAGGTCGACTTGCTCATCACTTTCTACTATGATGGCCACAACGGTTATTTTTGACAGTATAAAATGTCGCTCAGCAGATGTCATACCCTGTAAGATGGATATTGGGAAAAGTACATTGACAGAACGGTGTTTAATCGTTTTTAATTGATCTGGATTGTTTATCATCAAAATACTACTTGGATTGTAGCTTTTTATGTTAGTAGATAAATGATTAAATGTATTTGTGTCTTTTCGATCTCGCATAGTTTGATTTATACCCCTTTCTTTTGGGTAACAAACCTTAACCATCCTTTTATAAGTAGGATGCGTTCAAAGAGAGCATAATATGATTCATGAGGGAGTCTTTAATGAAAAATAGGTCGCTGTTAAGTCTTAGTATCGTTTTATTTAGTTTATTTATTTTACTCACTTTCACATATGAATTACCTTTCTTTCAGGCCATTGATCTTTATTTAATGGAAGGGATTCCTTCATTACGACTAGATTGGGTTACTAGCATCATGTTTTTTTTAGCTTGGTTAGGTAGTGTCAAAGTAATAGCTGTGCTTACATTATGCTTGATCGTACTGCTTGTATGGAGGGAGCGAAGCCTTTCTCCTGTCGTTATTCCTGCCGTTGTAATGGGAGGAACAGCTGTTTTAAATAATCTATCTAAGCAGCTGATTAATCGCGCTAGACCTGATTTTCTACCGTTGCTCGATCAGCCTGGCTTCAGCTTTCCAAGTGGCCACACGATGGCAGCTGTATCATTATGTGGAGTGATCATCTATTTAGTTTATTTACATATGAAACATTCTGTTGCACGGGTGGTGGTGATAATTACATTCATCGGAATTCCAATTCTTATGGGAGTTAGTCGAATTTATCTTGGTGTTCATTTCTTTACAGATATTGTAGGAGGCATGTTATTAAGTGTCTCGTGGCTACTATTTTCAGTTGTGATTGTTAATCAATTTATTCTTAAAAAGGTGTAAATCATTTAGCACTAGTAAGATAGAGTAAATGCTTATCTGTAAATGACATCGATGTGAAGAAGTAGAGGATGGAAGATGTGTTGCTCCGTCGACTGCCGCTCCCGATAATCGGGGCACTTACCTGAGGAAAGGTTATGAGCTAACCCGACTCCGTCGATTTATCTCATAGAATCTTTATATCGAGGTCACTGAAAAAGTCATGTAAGAATGAGCTGAATGGCGCCGCTACAGGAGAACCCTACGCTTTCCGCGGGAACGGCCTCAGCCCTCGAAGCGGAAAACCGCCACTTCGATGTCTTCAGACGCATTCTGTTCCGCAGGAGTCTTCGGTTTCTCCTTCCGCTAACGTTTTGACTTAAACAATTGATGAAATTTCCTAGTCTTAGAAAGATCGTTTTTCAGTGGCCTCCTTTTAATCCCGCAAGTGTTGGCCCCCATTTTCGTCCACCTATTTAGATAGGTATTGCAATCAATAGTTACACAGTAATTAGATCTTTACCCAAAATAAATAAACCACGTGATCTCGCTATAAAGAGATCACGTGGTTTATTTATTGTAGATAAGGGTATTAAGATGAGTAATTAGACTTACTTTGTGAGGGGGTCTTATTTCTTAGGAATTAAATCAAAAATTTCCCCGCTTTCGAAAAGCTCTGTTACCTCGGATAACCATTTGTAGTAATTCTCCGCATGGTCAAGTTTCTTTAAATCGGTATTAATTCTCTCATTTGAGGAGGAACTAGCTTTGAAGTGCTCATTATTCTTTAAGTGAAGGAGGGTATCTCGCATTTGATGGACAGCTAATAGGTTATCTTCTACAGAGGTTTTCCATCTCTTCACAAAAACTGTCGAAAAGGACTTATACCAGTCATCGACAGGCTGATACAAATCTTTACGTACACCTTTTTTCCAGGTTTTATCCACCATATCAGCTTCCATTAAGACTCTGATACCTGTACTCATACTTGTTTTGCTCATACCGAGTGATTGACTCATCTCATCCAATGTTAATGGATGTTCAGCAAATAAAACGGTTCCATATAAACGCCCGATTGACTCAGAGATGCCATAATGATGCATATTTTGAGCAAGCTCCTGGATAAAAATCTCTCGAGCTTGCTCGATCTGATCACATTCACCTGATGGACGGTTTTCCATGTTTAGTGACCTCCTTCATTCTTACCAACTAAAGTGTAGCAGATAAGATAGGACGGAAGAACTGTTTAATAGGAGACGATTACAGAGGATACGGAAGGATTTAAAAGGATAACTAACTTTAAAAGCGTACAGTTTAAACTGTACATAAAATACAATCGATATGTCCAATATATGAAAATTGCTCAATTTATTTTTAAACTGTATAGTTAAAAAGTTGAATAATAACAGGATGATGACAAATGAGGTGATTAGTCTATGGCTAAAATTAAAGTTGAAGGGCTGACAAAAGTGTTTGGGAAAAAGCCTAAACGTGCTTTAGACTTACTTGCAGAAAAAAAAAGCAAGGATGAAATATTAAAAGAAACAGGAATGACTGTAGGGGTCAACCAAGCAAGCTTTGAGGTACAAGATGGAGAGATCTTTGTCATTATGGGTCTTTCGGGAAGTGGAAAATCAACGATTGTAAGATTATTAAATCGTTTGATTGAACCCACAACTGGTAGTGTCATGATTGATGGTGAAGATTTGGCAGCGATGGATGATAAAAAGCTAAGAGAAGCCCGTCGTAAAAAAATGAGTATGGTGTTTCAGAAGTTCGGTTTATTTCCGAACCGTACCATTTTAGAAAACGTAGAGTATGGTCTTGAGGTGCAAGGTGTACCTAAAGGAAAAAGAAGAGAAACAGCGACAACTTCGTTAAATTTAGTTGGACTAAAAGGCTATGAATCTAGTTATCCTAGTCAGTTATCTGGTGGGATGCAGCAGCGTGTTGGTCTTGCTAGGGCTCTTGCCAATGACCCGGACGTTCTTTTAATGGATGAAGCATTCTCGGCATTAGATCCTTTAATCCGAAAAGACATGCAGGATGAGCTACTAGATCTTCAGGAGACCATGCAAAAGACCATTATCTTCATTACTCATGACTTAGATGAAGCATTACGCATTGGAGATCGCATCATGATTATGAAGGACGGAGCCATTGTACAAATTGGTTCACCGGAAGAAATTCTTCAAAATCCTAAAAATGATTATGTTGAGAAGTTCGTTGAAGATGTGGATCGTTCAAAGGTATTTACAGCGGAGAACGTGATGATCCGCCCGGAAACAGTTAATTATGAGAAGGATGGACCTCGTGTGGCATTACAACGCATGAAGGATGCAGGCATTTCCAGTATTTTTGTAACAAAGCGTAATAAAGAATTAGTAGGCATTGTACATGCTAAGGAAGTAGCAGATCTAATTAAATCGGGACAAAACTCTATCGAATCCATTATTAAAAATGATTTGATTCGAGTAACACCGGAGACGACATTGTCAGATCTGTTTGAACAGGTCTCTACAAGTCCAGTTCCACTAGCCGTAGTAAATGATAATAAATTAAGAGGCATTATTGTAAGAGGAGCCGTACTGGGTGCTCTGTCTGGAAGCGAGGTTGATTTTAATGGATATACTACCACGACTACCACTAGCTGACTGGATTGATGCGTTAGTTGAATGGATAAGAGGGGCAAGCGGATTTTTTACTGGTATTCGTAATTTTATCGGCTGGAGTGTGGATACAATAGGGGATGTCTTATCTCTTCCACCATCATGGCTATTAATATTAATTATAGTAATTGGCACATTTTTTCTGCATAAGCGGAAGTGGGGACTTGCATTATTTGTCCTTATTGGTTTACTCCTTATTGATAATTTAGATTACTGGAGTCAAATGATTGATACATTGTCCCTTGTATTAACGGCAGGACTTATCTCTATTATTATAGGTATTCCACTAGGTATTTGGATGGCCAAAAGTAGTATTGTGGAAAGCATTGTTAAACCAATTCTTGACTTTATGCAGACGATGCCAGCGTTTGTTTACTTAATACCGGCTGTTGCATTCTTTGGAATTGGAATGGTTCCTGGCGTAGTCGCATCTGTTATTTTTGCAATGCCACCTACCGTTCGATTAACGAACTTAGGGATTCGCCAAGTATCCACAGAATTAGTGGAAGCAGCAGATGCATTTGGTTCTACAGGAGCACAAAAGCTCTTTAAAGTAGAATTACCTATGGCTAAAGGAACGATCATGGCTGGTGTAAACCAGAGTATTATGCTTGCTCTTTCCATGGTTGTTATTGCTGCAATGATTGGTGCCCGCGGACTTGGGCAATCCGTTTACACAGCGGTTGGTCAGAACAATGTGGGTGTAGGATTTGAAGCAGGGATAGCGATCGTTATTGTGGCCATTATCTTAGACCGTACAACGCAAATCTTTAATAGTCAGACAAACCAAGGACATTAATTGATTCAATGAATCAGTTAAAATATATAAAGATAAAAGGAGAGGTTCAATTATGAAAATGGACGCAAAGAAATTAGGTATGGCAGTAGGATTAACTTCTATTCTTGCTCTTGCAGCTTGTGGAGACGGTGGAGACACTGCAGCTGGAGATGATTCTAATGGCGAAAGCGTAGATGCATCTGACCTTAGAGAAATCACTGGAATTGATGGTGGAGCAGGAATAATGGCTGCTACTGAAACAGCGATTGACACATACGGTTTAGATCTTGGACTACAAGTAAGCTCTGGGGCCGCAATGACAGAAGCTTTAGGTAACGCCATTGCTAATGAAGAAGCAATTGTTGTAACTGGTTGGACCCCACATTGGAAATTTGGTGCATATGACTTAAAATATCTAGATGATCCAGAAGGCGTTTACGGTGGTGAAGAGAGCATTCATACCTTTACTCGCGAAGGGTTAGCAGAGGATGCGCCAGAGGCTAACGCAGTACTAGATAATTTCTATTGGACAGAAGACGATATGAATGCTGTAATGGTTGACATTCAGGAAGGCATGGATCCGGAAGAAGCTGCGGCGAATTGGGTTGATGAAAATGCTGATCTTGTTTCTGAGTGGACCGATGGAGTAGATCAAGTAAACGGTGAGAGTGTTTCTCTTGCGTATGTTTCATGGGATTCTGAAATAGCTTCTACAAACGTTGTAAAAACAGTACTTGAATCTGTTGGTTATGATGTAGAGCTTTCATCAATGGAAAGTGCATTCATGTGGACAGCCATTGCAGAGGGTGAACAGGATGCAATGGTAGCAGGATGGTTACCAGCAACTCATGAAGCGTATTATGAAGATTACAAGGATCAAATCGTTGATCTTGGAGTAAACTTTGAAGGTGCGAAGATTGGATTAGTTGTTCCAACATACATGGAAGATGTAAATTCTATTGAAGACTTGAAATAATCTTACATGAGGGAGAAACGGACATTCTATGTTCGTTTCTTTTTTTGATTTAGAGTCAAGATAGTTATGATTGTGAAAAAAGAGAAAGATAGAAACAATGAACTGTAGTATAATTCATTCGTTCCCTTATAATTAACGCAGATACTTTTAGGAGTGAATGACGTGTTTACCGACCTTATTATAAATAATTCTTTACTTATGATTGTTTTGGTTATAGGTATTGCATTATGTTTACGATATATCATAAAAAAAACAAAACGAAAAAAATATGATGTTTCTAAAATTACATTAAAGGACATTGATTTAATGTCTGGTCACGACTTTGAAGATTATCTGCAGGTACTGTTTGCGGTAAATGGCTATGACACCTTTGTAACAAAAAAGAGTCGGGATTACGGAGCAGATATGCTGTATGTGAATGATCAAGATCAAAAAATCATTGTACAGGCAAAACGATATCAAGCAAAGCTGGGTTTAGGATCCGTACAAGAAATTCATGCAGCAAAAAGCTTTTACCAAACAGACATGGCTTTGGTCATTACATCAGCTGAGGATGTCACTGATTCTTGTTGGAAGCTCGCAGCAGCTACAGGTGTTGTTTTTTTACTGAGGGAAGAACTAGAACGTATCATTAAATATACGAAGCAGGGTGATGTTGAGAGGGCTAGGGAAGTCATAGATCATCCTCTACAACCGGAACCACCAAAAAACGCGGAGCTATTAGAGCCGTTACATATATCTCGAGGAAAAATTCAAGCTGGAGAGTATTTCTATAAGAAGTGAGCAAAGAAATAAATCTAACACATAATAATAAGAGAAGAGGTTTAATACTGCTCTAGTTATATAGACTCTGGTTGTGTAAATCTATTATATACTTGATGCCTGCCACTCATCAAGCGGACGAGAAATGGAGGGACGGCACCTGCGGGATGAACAGGAGGCTACTGAAAAAGTCATGTAAGAATGAGCTGAATGGCGCCGCTACAGGAGAACCCTACGCTTTCCGCGGGAACGGCCTCAGCCCTCGAAGTGGAAAACCACCACTTCAATGTCTTCAGACGCGTTCTGTTCCGCAGGAGTCTACGGGTTCTCCTTCCGCTAACTTTCTAACTTAAATAATTGAAGAACGTTCGCCGTTTTATAAAGATCGTTTTTCAGTGACCTCGATAAAAAGGTTCATTGAGATAAGATGGCAGAGCCAGATTAGCTCAGGTACTCCCTTGGTAAGTGTGCTCCCATTTTCGGTAGCTACAGCGAAGAACCAACACTCAGATCCGCTCCAATTCCTTCATTTACTTATGCATGCAAAGTGTATTTCTATAGTTACATCCACTATCATTCATTTTCATACAGTAAAAAAGCGGAACAATGAATGGAGAGACTCCAACATTGTTCCGCTTTTCTAATAGTTTTAATACTTATGTTCTAACCACTTTGTGTATATAAATAAATTTTATTTCGCCAAGGCCCCTGGACGACTAATTTTATCACCGATTTTCGCAATGACTGATTCAAGAGAGTGCTGATCCTGTAATAGGTCATACTCATTAATATTGATCTTTAGAACAGGACAGGCATCGAACTCAGCAATCCATTTTTGATAGCGTCCATACATCTCTTCCCAATAAGAAAGAGGTGTTTGCTTTTCCATCTCTCGCCCACGTTGTTGGATACGATTAAGAATATCCTCAAGGCTGCCATCGAGGTAAATTAATAGATTCGGATGAGGGAAGTAAGGTGTCATGACCATCGCATCAAACAGACTTTTATATGTTGTATAATCTACCTCAGACATTGTGCCTTTATCGGCATGCATCTTCGCAAAAATACCTGTATCCTCATAGATGGAACGATCCTGAATGAAATTACCTCCTTGCTCGAACATTAGCTTCTGCTCTTTAAAGCGCTCCGCTAAAAAGTAGATCTGTAAATGAAAGCTCCAACGCTCAAAATCAGCGTAGAACTTGTCCAAATAAGGGTTATTGTCTACTTTTTCAAAAGAGGTACGGAAACCTAACTCTGAGGCAAGTGCCTTTGTTAAGGTAGATTTTCCAACGCCAACCGTACCCGCGACTGTAATTAATGCATGATCAGGAATTTGATATTTCTCTCTTAGGTTCAATGGTAGTACTCCTTCTATTATGTAGTTTCTCGAACTAATTGGTATATGTATTCAAGGTCATTTGATCTTTCCACAAAGTCAAATTGATCACCGTCAATTTTAATAATTGGAACATGCGGATACATTGCCGCCATAGATGATATCGCCTCTTCATAGTCGAACATTAATTGTTTTAAATACTCTGGATCAATCTGCTTTTCAATGCTTCGCCCCCGTTGATTAATACGTTTTAATAACGTAGGAAGGCTAGCGTGAAGGTAGATGATGGCCGTTGGTTCAGGGACACCCTCGGTTAAAATATTGTAGATACGGATGTACTTATCAAGCTGCTCCTTTGGCAATGTGCGACGAGCAAAAATTAGGTTCTTAAAAATATGGTAGTCAGCAACAATAGGTACGCCAACCTGAAGCTTTTCAGCGGTGTCACCAAGCTGCTTATAGCGATTGCATAGAAAAAACATTTCCGTTTGAAAGCTCCATTCCTCAATATTCTCATAAAACTTACCGAGAAATGGATTCTCTTCAACGATTTCTGTAAGACTAGCAAAGCCAAATTCGGCTGCTAGTAATTTAGTCAGGGTGGTTTTACCCACCCCTATAGGTCCTTCAACAACTAAAAATGGTGTGTGTTCTGACATGATGACTCCCCTTATAGCGTGTAATCAAGTATTAAAAAACTTTTGTAGTCCAATCCTCGCAATTCCAGATATCTGTCACCAAGCCTTCATAGAATTCCGGTTCGTGGCATATGATTAGCACGGAACCTTTATATTCCTGCAACGCTTTTTTTAACTCAGCTTTAGCATCAACATCGAGGTGATTGGTGGGCTCATCAAGGATAAGAATATTGGTTTCTCTGTTCATAAGTTTACATAAACGAACTTTTGCTTTCTCTCCACCACTTAACACTTTTATTTTGCTTTCAATGTGCTTGGTCGTTAAGCCACATCTAGCTAAAGACGCGCGTACTTCCTGCTGAGTAAAAGACGGGAAGGTGTCCCATATTTCCTCGATACATGTCTTATTTGAATCCTGTACCTCTTGCTCAAAATATCCAATTTCCTGATAATCACCACGGATGACCTTTCCTTCAAGAGGATCAATTAATCCTAGCAGGCTTTTAAGCAATGTAGTCTTTCCGATCCCATTGGCTCCAGTTAAGGCAATCTTTGAGTTACGGATCATTTCGAGATCAAGAGGTCTTGTTAATGGTTCATCGTAGCCAATGACTAGATCTTTCGCTTCAAATACATACTTAGAGGGTGTCCTTGCCGTATGGAAATGAAAGTCCGGCTTTGGCTTTTCTTTTGCAAGCTCAATGACATCCATTTTATCAAGTTTCTTTTGTCTAGACATCGCCATGTTTCGAGTAGAGACTCTTGCTTTATTTCTTGCAACAAAATCCTTCAGCTGAGAAATTTCCTGTTGCTGGCGCTTAAAGGCTGCCTCAAGCTGCTGTTTCTTCACTTCATGAACCTCTAAAAAGTGATTGTAATCCCCAACATAGCGATTAAGCTCCTGATTCTCCATGTGATAGATTAAGTTCACCACCCGATTTAAAAACGGGATGTCATGCGAGATGAGGATAAAGGCGTTATCATACTCCTGTAAATAACGGGTTAGCCACGTAATATGCTGCTCATCGAGATAGTTTGTAGGCTCATCTAAAAGCAGGATGTCTGGCTTTTCCAGTAAAAGCTTGGCTAAGAGCACCTTTGTCCGTTGTCCGCCACTTAAGTCGGTTACATCCTTATCCAGACCAATTTCATCGAGGCCAAGACCACGAGCGATCTCCTCAACCTTTGTATCAACAATATAAAAATCATTGTTTGTTAATGTGTCTTGGATGACGCCAACATCTTCTAATAGCTTCTCCAGCTTATCTGCATCCACTTCACCCATCTTTTCATAAAGGGCATTCATTTGTGCTTCCATATCAAAGAGGTATTGAAAGGCGCTTTTCAGAACATCTCGTATCGTTAAGCCTTTCTGAAGGGCGGTGTGCTGATCCAAATAGCCAACCCTCACATTTTTAGACCACTCTACCTTGCCCTCATCAGGCATTAAGGTACCTGTAATAATATTCATAAACGTGGATTTACCTTCACCGTTTGCGCCAATTAGCCCAATATGTTCGCCTTTTAATAGACGGAAGGAGACATCCTGAAAAATAGCCCGGTCACCAAAACCGTGGCTTAATTTACTAACTGATAAAATGCTCATTTAAACACCCTGCTTTGCTAAAATCTGATTATATTATTTTACCATACTTATGAGCTTGAGTCAGAAGGCATAATATGCACATTGTCCTAATTTATTTGAAGTTGAATAAACTACGCCGAGTTTCAACACAATCCTTCGTACCCGTAATCACCGCCTGAACAGCATCTGAATGCCGCTCCGCCAGAAAACCTTCGCTTTTCGTGGGAACGGCCTCAGCCCTTGAAATGGAAAACGACCCTTTTATGTCTTCAGACGGGTTCTATCGAAGTTACTGAAAAAGTCATGTAAGTATGAGCTAAATAGCGCCGCTACAGGAGAACCCTACGCTTTCCGCGGGAACGGCCTCAGCCCTCGAAGTGGAAAACCACCACTTCGATGTCTTCAGACACGTTCTGTTCCGCAGGAGTCTACGGGTTCTCCTTCCGCTAATGTTCTGACCTTAAACAATTAAAGTTAAAGAACGTTCGCAGTCTTTTTAGTGGACTCTTCTATCCCGCAGGAGTCTCAGATTTCTGGCTCAGCTGGTTGAGTTTTCTCTCAAATAACAACCTAGTAATTAGTGTAGTTGAGCACATCAGCCATCTGATTTTTTCTGTGAGTTTATGCACTTTTACAGCGGACGGAATGGGACCGACTCCTGGGGGATTATACCAGGCACCACTGAAGAAGAGATATTTTAATTAAAATGAATCTTATTACAAATCAAAAACATCCTTGATTTCCTTAAATGAGAATGATGGTCATTTGTTTAATCCTAAACAAGAGCGTAGGTTTCTCCTGTAGCGAGGCATGAGCTCATTTTTAAACGACTTTTTCCCGCCCACGGGTGCGTGCCTTATTCCGTGGACGACGTTTCAATAGGTCGAAAGCTTCGTAAGCTTTTGGATGGAGTACAGTGCACGTAGCCATAATGCTTCATCCTTATACTCCTCATAATCTGCCGTAAATTGACCATCCTGGTTGTTCCAAATACGGTGGAAATATTCTCGGATATCATTCGCTATGTCTGCATCGGCATCAGACTGAAGGTACAGGTTGGTCTCCAGATTTAAATCCTCAAGATTACGTCGTGTGAAATTAGCGGAACCGTTTAAGATCCGGGCATTATATGTGGAATCGACAAATAGAAGCTTTGGATGATACTGCTCTTTCTCGGTTTCATACCAACGTATTTGCAGATTTGAATTCGCTTCCTGCAATAATCGATACGCTACCGGTTTATTAGGCAATCCAATTTTTTGGTTTCCAAAGGATTCAATGTTTTGATCTAACACAATCTGAACGGAAACGCCTCTATGTGCAGCTTCAACTAACGCGTCACAAATCAGGGATTCTGATAAATAAAGCATCCCCATCCAAATGGTATCACCTTGTTCAGCCTCGTTTATCATAGATAAAGCTTTTTTATGAATTTTACTCTCTGTTAAGACTTGTCCATAAATGTCTGTGTGGGCTTCGTCTGTTTGTGATAAGGAATTTGGTATTAATGTACGATTGGCAGAATAGTTAGCTACAGCTTCTTCTGTTAAGAGGAGATCCCATACTAATTCCCCCTTAAAAGCAATCGCAGTATTATTATGATAGGCGCTTGCATTATGAGGGTTTCCTGAAGTGATTAAGCCCTCATTCTCCGTTACTACTACTTTTCGATGGTTAGCTTTTCCGTTCAAAGATCCAAAATATGAATGGAGATTTACATCATGGCCATTTGACCCTAATGGGTTGGGAAGCCAGTTACCCCACTTTAGAGTGTCCCAACGTAAAAACATTTTATAATAGCTTGCGAATAAAGGATTAGAATCCCTTAGAGTCGTCAAGTCACTAATAATAACTGGTATGTCCTCATCTTGAAGCTCAGCAAGGTAATCAGGTTCAAATGCCCCATACATTGTATTTACTGGATCTGTAATAACCGTAATTTCCATGTCAGGATTGCTTTGTTTTTTCTGAATAAGTACAGCTGTCATTTCTTCAGCTAAGGCAGGGAAGCTCTCTTCTTCTTGATATATATTATTAAATAAAAACATATCAAATACGATCCAGTCATCTGCTTCCTGAATCATTTGTTTGATGTATTCAAATATATCTTGTTCTAGTATTTGCTCATCCATTTGCTGATGAGTAATGTCACTGAGAAATACAGGGTCATACACCGGCTTTAATTCACTTTCGTAGGAAATATTTGTATGAGGTAGCGGGCGGTTCACACCATGTATAATGTTACCGATATAAATGAATAGAAAAGCGAGGATAAAAAGTAGTGCTGCATACTTTTTATTAAATAGTTTTCCTGACATGTCATTCTCCTTTTTATTACTTTATCTGAGATTACCATTCCTTAAAAGCCTGAGTTCTAAACAATTGTTTTTAAACTATGCAGCATGTAAAATGAGTAGCAATTACATAGTTAAAAAATTCGTCGAACGAAACCTTGATGAATAAAAAGGAAAAGCCAAACTTTTTATCGAATTAGAGTTATGGATTTTCTCTAACAGCTTTTGGTTTTGTTAGACGGAAAGAAGGAGTGTCAGGATGCATCAGTTTGATGAGGTTATTGAAAGAAAAGGAACAAATTCATTAAAGTGGGATGGAGTAGTAAAAAGATACGGAGCCGATGAATTGATACCGCTTTGGGTGGCAGACATGGATTTCAAAGCTCCTCAACCAGTACTTGATGCACTTACAGAACGAGTACAGCAAGGTGTGTTTGGTTACATCACTCCTTCTTCTTCCGTGAATGAATCCATTGTTAATTGGGCAAGGCGTAGGTATGAATGGGAGATTAGTGAAAAATGGTTGATCCACACAGTTGGTATCGTCCCAACAATTAGTAATATCATTAAGTCGTTTACCGATCTTGGAGATGAAATCGTCATCCAAACCCCAGTTTACTATCCATTTTATGACGTAATTAAATTGAATGACCGCTCAGTTCTAAGAAACCCACTTCAACAAGATGAAACAACAGGCCAATTTAAAATGGATTTAGAGCAACTTGAAGCTTCAATTACAGAAAGAACAAAGATGCTACTGTTTTGTCATCCTCATAATCCTGGTGGCAGAGTGTGGTCCAAGCAGGAGTTGGAAGCATTAGCGGCTGTCTGCAAGAAGTATGATTTACTGGTGATTTCTGATGAGATTCATGCTGATTTATTATACGACGGGTATCAACATATTCCGCTTGCCTCCATTAATGAAGATATGGCTGAACGAACATTCACATGTATGGCTCCAACAAAAACATTTAATTTAGCAGGAATTATTGCTTCATATATTGTTGTGAAGGATAATAAACTTCGCCTGCAGTTAAGACGATTTTTAGAGAGTACATTCATGAATAGCCAGAATGCGTTCGCCGAGTTAGCAACTGAAACAGCGTATAACAAAGGAGAAGAGTGGCTAGAAGAGCTGATGAAGTATATACAAGAAAATTACCGGTTTGCCGCTCAATTTATCAGAGAGAATATGCCTAAAATCAACGTAATTAAGCCACAGGGAACGTATCTGCTTTGGCTGGATTTTAATGAGATTCCTTTAACATCGGAGCAACGAAAAAAATGGTTAGTTGAAGAGGCGAGAGTAGCTCTTAACCATGGTCCGACGTTTGGAAGAGAAGCAGAAAACTTTGAACGCCTTAACTTAGCATGTCCAAAAGCGACATTAGAAGAAGGGCTAAATCGAATGAAACAAGCTTATCTCAAAAGCAAATTCTAAAATAGGAGTGTGTGTCGGAGGGATAATGGATAATTTAAATAATGATATGTTGGTGGAAGCGTATGTAAAAGCAAAAGAGCTGGATTTAAATGAAGACTTTATCATGCTTCTTCATCAAGAGCTTGTCGATCGTCATTTACTGCATAAGTTGGACTCATATTATGCGACTCCGACCATTTAACGAAAAAAACAGAAAAGTTAAAGCAGGAATCTGGGTATGTAAGTTGAAGTTACATGTTAACCAAAAAGTCATATCGTCCACATTTATGAATATAAGTTGATGGAGAGGATGGCGTAATTAGTCGCGATGCTTAACTATTAAGTTCTTATAGAAATGGGGCATTACACATGACATGTATAAATCACTTATATGAAGAACTGGTTAACGATTTCAAATCTAAGCTGCAAAGAGATTTGACACCAGAAGAGAAGAAGTTTCTAAAGTGGGTCGAACAAAAACAAATCGAGACACTATTTAAGGACGTTAAAAGTTCTTAGTGTCTGTCGTACGAGCAGGGTTTCCATCATTGGAAGCTGCTGCTTTTTTTTCGCCAAAAAAGGCCACAGATTTACTTCGGATGTTCACTGTGGTTAAATATAAGTAACTAATTTGTTACGGGAGGTGCTTTGTGAAGACTTTTAAATTGTATGCGTTGTACTTGTTAGCTGGAGATAATGAAACGATTAGACAGGAAGCCATTCCGCTTACAGATGGGTTGATTATTAATATGGAAAACAGTGAACGAACATGGTTTATCGATGCCGTGGTTCCTAAGGAATTTAAGACTTTTTTTGAAGGGGAACAACAAGCCAATCGTCATGTTTTTTTAAATGTAATTATTACAAGCAAAGATAATCATCCGGCAGCTATGATTACAAGTATTGAGACAATTACTGAGTTGAGTGAAGGCTATAGTATTGTTTTCAAAGGGCGCATTGTACTTGGGCGTGATGATGTATTGGAGGATGTTCTGGAAGACCTTCTTTCAGATGGGCATTCTACGGAGAGTTTGCTTGAGCGGTTTAAACAGCGTACAGAAAACCTTGATTCCTATTCAGACAAGACATTAAATGAAGTGTATAAGGATCTTAAAGAAAGCGGAAAATACGTTCTGCTTTAAAGAAGATGACCGAAGCTGGTGAAGATTCATTTCTCGCCAGCTTCTTTTTTTTATGTTGTGAATAGAGTCCCGAGTTTATTTTATACTAAGACTAATAACAGAGAGTTTAAGGGGGGAGAGAGGTGAAACAAAAGAATATATGGGGAATTGGATCCATTGCATCGATTCCCCTTGTGATGACGTTAGGTAATTCAATGCTGATCCCCGTCCTTCCTACAATCGAAAAAAAATTAGGGATCAGTTCTTTACAAGTTAGTTTACTCATCACTGTGTATTCCATCGTAGCGATTTTGTGCATTCCAATCGCTGGCTACTTATCTGATCACATAGGAAGAAAACAAGTGATTATCCCAAGTTTAATTTTGGCTGCGGCGGGAGGAACCTTGGCTGGTGTGGCCGCATGGCGTTTTGATTCCCCCTATTTCTGGATATTAGCAGGAAGGCTACTACAAGGGATTGGCGCGGCAGGTGCTGCTCCTATTGCCTTTCCCTTAGTTGGGGATTTGTTCACAACAGAAAAAGAAGTAAGTGCTGGTTTAGGATTAGTTGAGACATCCAATACCTTTGGTAAGGTAATTAGTCCGATCCTTGGAGCTATACTTGCTTCAATTATTTGGTACCTTCCTTTTTTCTCTTTTCCTATTTTTTGTTTTATTTCTATCCTCCTGCTTATCTTTTTTGTTCACATCCAACCCAGCCAAAAAAAACCACAAAAATTCAAAGCGTTTATTAAATCAATTAAGGAAATTTTTAAACGAGAAGGTCGCTGGCTTTTTATTGTCTTTTTTATTGGTGGTTTATGTATGTACTTGATTTTCGGGCTATTATTTTATTTGTCCACTCATTTAGAGAAGCAATATGGTATCCAGGATATAAAAAAGGGAGTCGTTTTGGCTTTTCCTCTGGCTGCGCTATGCCTTTCTTCTTATTTGTCAGGGAAACTGATTGGTCAAGATAAAATGAAAATGAAATGGTATACAGTGTTCGGCTTAGCCCTGCTTACAATATCAATCATGTGGATTTCCTTATCAGAGGATATCTATGTCCTCCTGACGGCTTTATTTCTTGCTGGATTAGGTATTGGAGCAGCATTACCAAGCTTAGATGCTTTTGTGACAGAGGGTATTAGACAAGAACAACGAGGGTCTATCACCTCTTTATACAGCAGTATGCGATTTGTTGGCGTGGCACTTGGCCCACCTGTTTTTGCTGCACTCGCTCAGTTTAACCATTTTGTTATTTTCTTTTCTCATGCGCTTTTTTGTTTGATATCCCTGCTTCTAACAATTGTGATGATTAAGCCAGAAAAGCCAATTAAGAGTAACTGGAGCTAAGGTAAGGAAGAAACTAAACCATTATCCTCCCTCTATTTCTTTACATCGATGTAATTTCCAAATAAGCATGGACTCTATCGGAGCTGAGCATAGAAATAAGCGTCTATAAGGGGTATACTGCTATAAAAAGCAGGAATGGGGGATTAGAGTGCACACGTTTTTAGATTATTATAAGCGAGAGGTGCAATTGTCCTTTGAGGATCACCCTTTTTCAGCTAACCCTATGCATGTGTGGGTGATATGTCGGTATAGAAATCAGTGGCTGTTAACCAATCATAAAAAGCGTGGCTTGGAGTTTCCTGGGGGGAAAGTTGAAAAAAGTGAAAAGGCTGAACAGGCAGCCTGTAGGGAGGTACTAGAGGAAACAGGAGCGGACATAAGCAGTCTTCGATATATTGGACAATATCAGATTCCTACAGAACAGATTTGTAAAAATATCTATTATGCAGAAATACATACTTTAGAAACAAAAGAAGACTATTTAGAAACAGATGGGCCCGTTTGTGTCAGCCATTTTCCGAAGAATTTGCGTCAAGATGAGCATTATAGCTTTATTATGAAAGATCATGTTCTTACTCACTGTCTTTCGTACATAGATACACAAGGGTTGATCTAGGAGGGGGCGTACGTGCTTATTAACAAACAACGTATCCCTTCTCCCCACCCCGATATTCGTTTATTTTTGTTAACATATTTGAGTGATGGGTTAAGAGTTAAGGGATATCTAGCAGAGCCTGCATGGAGTCAATCACTGCCAGGCTTAGTTTATCTTAGAGGCGGAATAAAAAATGTAGGCATGGTAAGGGTCCAACGCATCATCCAATGGGCATCAGAGGGATTTGTTGTCTTAGCTCCATTTTACCGGGGGAACAAGGGTGGCGAAGGAAATGAAGATTTTGCTGGGAAGGATCGTGAGGATGGTATAAGTGCGGTTGATCTACTAAAGACGATCCCCACTTTTGATTCGGAGCAGGGGATTCATCTCATCGGATTTTCAAGAGGTGGGGTCATGGCGTTTTGGGCTGCGATTGCTAGAGAAGAGGTAGCAACAGTTACTAGCTGGAATGGCGTCACTGATATGTTTCTGACCTATGAGGAGCGTGTCGATCTCCGGCGAATGCTTAAACGAGTCATCGGTGGTACACCTAACAAGGTTCCCGAATCCTATGATTGGCGAACCCCACTCTCTAAGTTGCCTACATTAAACGCTTCAGTCCTATTGATTCACGGTGTATTAGATGAACATGTATCAATAGAGCATGCGTACGCTGTAGAAAAGGTTTTACGCGCATCTGAGTTGCCTGTAGAATCGTGGTATTTTAACAACTTTCATCATCAGTTTCCTATCAAAGAGCAGCAGAAGGTTCTCCATAACGCAGCAGAATGGATGAAGAGCCAGGTGAAGGGTTATTAGAGCACGGGACATAAGTGTTTTCATCTCAAGAAGACCCGAGTGGTTATGTTAATTAACATAACCGCTCGGGTCTTTTTTGTTGAAGCAGGAAAGGTGGCTGGCTACGATTTGAGGTCAATCGACGTATCCAGTGTTAGAGCAGGTACTCCCGTGGAAAGCGTGCCCCCATTTTCGGGAGCGGCGACGAAGCAGCCAAACTCTGTTACCCTTCCAATTCTTCTTAGATCACCTAATAGCATTTCAGCAGTATGACTCAGGATCTACTTTGGACCAGCTTGAAGAATGTCTTCAGCTATTCCTTCAAATTTAGCGAAATTTTGTTTGAATTTGCTTGCTAGTTCTACCGCTTTTTCTTCGTATGCATTTACATTTTCCCATGTAGTACGTGGTTGCAGCACGGCATCAGGTACTCCAGGGCATTGTTTTGGGATGTCCAACCCGAAAATGGGATCTTGAATCGTTTCAATTTCTATTAGCTCTCCATTTAAAGCTGCACTCACCATAGAACGAGTATAGTGTAAGTCTATTCTTTGCCCAGTCCCATAAGGACCTCCCGACCAACCTGTATTAACAAGATACACATTCACATCATGCTTTTTGATTAGATTTCCGAGCATTTCGGCGTAGTGATAGGCTGGTAACGGAAGAAAAGGTGCACCGAAACATGTCGAGAAGGTTGCTTCTGGTTCAGTTACGCCACGTTCTGTACCTGCTAGCTTACTTGTGTAGCCGGATAAAAAATGATACATAGCCTGCTCTGGGCGTAGCTTGCTGATAGGAGGCAGAACACCAAAAGCATCTGCAGTTAAGAAAATAATGGTAGTGGGGTGTCCAGCAACACTTGGCTCTAAAGCATTTGGAATATAATGTAGAGGATAAGCAGCTCGCGTATTCTCTGTTAATGAGACATTATGATAATCAGGCTCTCCATTTTCATCTGAGACTGAAACATTTTCTAATACCGTACCAAATTTAATCGCATTCCAGATCTGCGGCTCTTTATCCTCTGTTAGTCCTACACACTTTGCATAGCAACCGCCCTCTATATTAAAGATGCCATCTTCAGACCAGGCATGTTCATCATCTCCAATTAAGAGACGATCGGGAGAAGCAGATAATGTTGTCTTACCGGTACCAGATAATCCAAAAAATAAAGCTACTTCTCCAGTTGAACTTGTATTTCCTGAGCAATGCATGGTTAGTACCTCTTCTTCTACCGGAAGCAGATAATTCATAATAGAAAAGATTGACTTTTTCATCTCACCTGCGTATTCTGTTCCGCCAATTAGTATAACCCTTTCTTCAAATGAGATGATGACAAAAGCTTCAGAGTGAGTACCATCTACTTTAGGATCTGCCTTAAAGCTGGGAGCTGAGACAATGGTAAAAGGCTCTTTACTCAGTGATTGATCGCTGTTGTCTGGTCGTATAAATAATTGTCTAGCAAAAATCTGGTGCCATGCAAACTCATTAATGATATGGATCGGTAAACGAAAGGACTGGTCTGCACCTGCATACCCACGTGAGGCAAACAGCTCTTTTTTCTCATGCAGATGGGCTAAAACCTTTTTATATAAAGCTGTAAATACAGGCTTCTCAATAGGTTGATTCACCTTTCCCCAATCAATCCTATCCGCAACCGAACGTTCTTTTACAATAAACTTATCATTAGGTGAACGACCAGTATACGCTCCGGTTTCAACACTGAGAGCTCCAGATGATGTCAGCTTGCCTTCTCCTCGCTCGAGAGAACGTTCTACCAGTTGGGCAATGGATAAATCGTGTTTTGTCGCTGTTCTGGACAAAAGTTGTTCTAAGTGAACAGGAATGTTCATTGTTTTCATGATACTAATCTCCTCTCGAATGGGCTAATTATAATCTATTTAATGCTAATTAGTATAACACATTTAGTTTAATAGTCTATACTTTTTGTGTGGCATATGTCTGTGATTAAACCATTGTCTTGTTGACTTTTCACATCCTGTGTTATATACTTTTTCGCGAACGGATCTTATCGAAGAGCCGGCGGAGGGACAGGCCCAGCGAAGCCCAGCAACCACCATATAGGATATGGAAAGGTGCTAACCTGCAAGGCATTGCCTTGAACGATAAGAGGTTAAAGGACAACATTTCAACCCTTTTCCTCAGAACAGAGGGATAGGGTTTTTTATTGCGTATTTTTAATCTCAATCTAATCAAACAGGCAGATAAGAGAAGGATTAGACTGATTTGGAAGGGTGATTTTAGAATGGCAGAATTAAAAAGTAGACAACTATTTACATCAGAGTCAGTAACAGAGGGACATCCAGACAAGATTTGTGACCAAATCTCTGATGCGATTTTAGATGAGATTTTGAAGAAGGACCCAAATGCACGGGTGGCATGTGAAACATCTGTGACAACCGGATTAGTACTTGTAGCAGGAGAGATTACAACAAGTACATACGTGGATATTCCTCGTGTTGTTCGTGATACGATCAAAGGTATTGGCTATACTCGTGCAAAATATGGCTTTGATGCAGAAACTTGCGCAGTGCTTGTATCTATTGATGAGCAGTCAGCTGACATTGCACAAGGGGTAGACCAAGCACTTGAAGCACGTGAAGGGCAAATGACTGAGGAAGAAATTGAAGCAATTGGAGCAGGAGACCAAGGTCTAATGTTTGGCTTTGCAACCAATGAAACCGAAGAGCTTATGCCCTTACCTATTTCATTAAGTCACAAATTGGCTCGTCGTCTTGCTGAAGTTCGCAAAGAAGAGATCATTGACTACTTAAGACCTGATGCAAAAACACAGGTAACGGTAGAATATGACGAACATGGCAAGCCAGCAAGAGTTGATACGATCGTTATTTCGACTCAACATCATCCAGAAACGACGCTTGAGCAAATACAGGCAGATTTAAAAACACATGTTATTAACCAGGTTGTACCGTCCAATCTCATTGATGAAAAGACAAAATACTTTATTAATCCAACTGGGCGTTTTGTAATTGGCGGACCTCAGGGGGATGCGGGATTAACAGGTCGTAAGATTATTGTTGATACGTACGGCGGATACGCTAGACATGGTGGTGGCGCCTTCTCAGGTAAAGATGCTACAAAGGTTGACCGCTCTGGTGCGTATGCGGCACGTTATGTGGCAAAGAATATCGTTGCTGCAGGACTTGCTGATAAAGCAGAGGTTCAGCTTGCTTATGCGATTGGTGTGGCTCAACCCGTATCAATTGCAGTAGATACCTTTGGTACAGGTAAAGTAACGGAAGAAAACCTAGTAAAGCTTATTCGTCAGAACTTTGACCTACGCCCTGCTGGCATCATTCGTATGCTAGACCTTCGCCGTCCAATCTATAAACAAACAGCAGCATACGGGCATTTTGGCCGTACAGATGTATCTCTTCCTTGGGAGGAAACAGATAAAGCAGCAGTGTTAAAGGAACAAGCAGAGCTTAAATCTATATAACATAACATAAAAAAACTCGATTCTCTTATAAGGGGAACCGAGTTTTTTTAGTGGTTACTTTGAATCTGTCTTCATTTGTTTGTAGATTTGACCTTTCTCCACATACTCACGACGGATACGTTCCATATCCGCCTTATCTTCATCATTTAGATCTCTAACCACCTTTGCAGGACGCCCAAATGCAAGCGTATGAGGAGGAATTTGTTTACCAGGAGGAACCAAACTTCCAGCTCCGATAAACGCACCCTCTCCAATGATTGCACCATCTAAAATAGTGGAACCCATGCCAATGAGGGCGTTTTTTTCAATGGTACAGCTATGAAGCATGGATTGATGGCCAACAGTCACATCATTTTTTATAACTAAAGGAATGCCAGGACTTTGATGAAGCATGGATTGATCTTGTATGTTAACCCTTTCGCCAATTCGCGTAGGAGATACATCGCCACGAATTACCGTTTGAAACCATATACTTGATTGCTCCCCAATCACAACATCCCCTGTAATTGTGACGTAATCTGCAACAAATGCACTCTCAGCAATTTGAGGTTTTTTGTTTAGATATGTATAAATCATAACTCCACATCCTTTCAGTCTCGTAAAAAAAACGCTATACTTAATCATAACGTATATATGCAGGTAAAAACACCGAGATTTCATGGGGCAAGGAGTGGGACGATATGTGGAAATGGGAAGTATCTGAGCCAAGGGGAGTAGTTGTTATGGTTCATGGAGCAGGAGAGCACCATGGCCGTTATTATTGGCTCGCAGAAAAATGGAATGAACATGGCTTTGACGTAGTCATGGGAGATCTGCCAGGACAGGGAAAAACTCGAGGCAGGCGTGGCCATATACAAACTTTCCAGCAATATCTTGATAGTGTCGAGGAATGGCTCCATGAAGCAAGAACAAAACAGCTTCCTATTCTATTGTTTGGACACAGTATGGGTGGGTTAATTGCCATTCGTACCGTAATGGAACGAGATAATTCTTTTATTCATGGATTGATATTATCTTCACCTTGTCTAGATCTAAGCCATCCTCTTCCAAAAGCGAAAAAGGCGGCATCTAAAGTGCTTCAACATGTGGCACCGACCTTTAGTGTGAACTCGGGTATCCGTTCCGATCGGGCGACACGTAACCAGGACGTTGTAGAGGCCTACTTACGCGATCCCTTAAAGGTAAGTAAAGTGTCAGCTCGTTGGTATCAAGAGCTAGAAAAAACCATGCGACTCACAAGAAGGTATCCAGAAAAATTCCCTAATATCCCACTGCTTTTGTTACAAGCAGGTGAGGACTATCTCGTGGATAAAGCCGCAAGCCAAGAATGGTTTAATCACTTAATTTTAACCCATAAGTCTTATAAAGAATGGGAAGGCTTTTACCATGAGTTATTTAATGAACCCGAACGAGAGGAAGTCTTTCGACATACGGTAGGGTTCGTTAATCAGCTGTTCCCTTGATGTATAAAGTAATCACAAACAAAAACATTGTCAATTGGACGGGGTTTTTGGTTTGTTTCAGGCATGGGAGGAGGATCGGTCTTGGTGGGCGAGTCATTTCTCTTGGTGTTGAGTTCAAAGTTCTTGGTAAAGCGGATCAGCGCTTGGTAAGAGAGCCGTTTCTCTTGGTATTGAGTTCAAAGTTCTTGGTAAAGCGGATCAGCACTTGGTAAGAGGGCCGTTTCTCTTGGTGTTAAGCTCATAGTTCTTGGTAAGGAGGATCGGTCTTGGTGGGAGAGTCATTTCTCTTGGTATTGAGTTCAAAGCTCTTGGTAAAGCGGATCAGCACTTGGTAAGTGAGCCATTTCTCTTGCTGTTAAGCTCAAAGTTCTTAAAAAAGCAGCCTGGCTCTTGGTGTGAGAGCCAGGCTGCTTGGTTTTCGCTCCAAATCTTTGGAAAAATGCTGTCTAGAGCTTTTGTCCCCTTTTATCTTCCGTCGCCTCTTTTAATTAACTCTAGTTGTCCTGTTTCAGGGTGAATCACTAACCCGTGTACGGGAACTTCTTTTGGCATGAGTGGGTGGTTTTCTACGATCCCAACACTATGATGTACACTCTCTTCTACATTAGCGAAGCCTGTTAGAAATTGTTTGACGTCAACACCAGCATACTCAAGCGGTTCAATTGTTTTCATATCAACTCCGCGCTGCTCTGCTTTTTTAAGGATGCTTTTTGATTCTAGGCCTGCCATACCGCAGCCATGATGACCAATAATTAACACTTCTTCTGCTTGAAGCTCGTACACAGCTAAAAGAATGCTTCTCATAATACTTCCAAATGGATGTGAAATAACTGCTCCTGCGTTTCGAATAATTTTAGCATCGCCTTGACCCACATTCATCGCCCGAGGCAACAGTTCAGCTAAACGAGCATCCATGCATGTTAGTATCACTAATTTTTTATTAGGGAATTTAGTGGTTTGATAGTTTTCGTATTCTTTGGTTTCTACAAAATGCTTATTGTATTCGAGAATGTTATCTAAGTTTGGCACGGTTCTTCACTGCCTTTCAATTGGGTTAGCGTTTTTCAATTGCAATAATAAAGGGTGGAGCATTTTTTTGATTAATAAATCCGTATTGGAGCACATGTGCTTGCTCCTGGGGGAGGTTCTCGACATAGTTGAGAACGGCGTCTTTTTCGATGGCACCTTCAGTATGACCGTGATAAACAACAAGAACAATCAATCCCCCCGGTGACATTGCGCCAAACAAATTAGCAATGGCTGCAATGGTTGTCTCTGCGTGAGTGGTAATGCTCTTGTCGCTTCCGGGTAAGTAGCCTAAGTTAAAAATAGCCGCTTTTAGAGAGTGAAGGTGCTCACTTTGAATATGATTGATCGCATGCTCATGTCCAGTATGATATAAGTGGATTCGTTCTGCTATGCCTTCATTAAGAACTCGAGAGTGTGTAGCTTGAATCGCGGCTTCCTGCACATCAAAGCTATAGACGTGTCCTTTTGCGCCAACAAGCTTGGCCAAGTAACAGCTGTCATGACCATTTCCGGCCGTGGCGTCAACAGCGGTATCTCCTTCCGTCACAACAGAAGCAAGTAGTTCGCGAGCAAAAGGAAGAATGCCTTTTAGCTTCATTGGCCTGACTCTTTCTGATAGTGATACCCTTGCCATGTACCGCGATCCTTTAATTCCTTTTCAATTCCGTTTAGAACATCCCATTTGTTCATACTCCACATCGGTCCAATGAGTAGCTCGGGTGGGCCATCACCTGTTAGTCGATGCACAATCATATCTTTTGGAATGACTTCGAGTTGGTCTGCTACAAGCTTAATATACTCATCCATATCCATTAAATCAACTAGACCTTTTTCATATTGCTTAACCATACCTGTTTTCTTTAAAAGGTGAAGCAGATGAATTTTGATTCCTTGCACATCAAGCTTGGCCACTTCTTTAGCTGTTTCTAGCATCATTTCCGTTGTCTCAAGTGGTAATCCATTAATGATATGAGAGCATACGCGTATGCCGTGCTTTCGAAGCTTGGCAACACCCTCCTTGTAGCATTCGTAATCATGGGCGCGATTAATAATATTTGCCGTACGTTCGTGAACCGTCTGTAAGCCAAGCTCTACCCAAAGGTAAGTGCGCTCATTTAATTCGGCCAAATATTCCACTACATCATCAGGTAAACAGTCGGGACGAGTCGCAATGGAAAGACCAACAACGCCTTCTTGTTTCAGAATGACTTCAAAATAATTACGAAGGGTTTCGACAGGGGCATAGGTATTTGTATAGGCTTGGAAATAACCAATGTACTTACCTGTTTTCCACTTCTTATGCATTCGTTCTTTAATCGTATGAAATTGGGTGACTAAATCATCGGTTCGATCACCGGCAAAGTCGCCAGAACCTCTCACACTGCAAAAGGTACAGCCACCATGAGCGACCTGGCCATCTCGGTTCGGACAATCAAAGCCGGCATCAAGAGGAACCTTAAATACCTTGGTGCCAAAATGATCTCGCAAATGAGCACTCCATGTGTAATAGCGCTTGTCTATAAAATGAGATGGAATCGGTTGTACTGCTGAATTCATCAAATCTACCTTCCTATGTTAAACAACAATTAATATGGATGCATATTTTTATCCTTCATTTTATCATGTGACATGATGAAGAGCCACTTTAATTCTAAGGAAGAAAATAAATTGCTTTTCAGCATTAAGTGACATAGGATTACTTCTTGAGTAACTAATAAAGGCAGGAGAGAGACATATGCCAAAGTCCATATGGATTTTAATTATTGCCATGACGATGAGCGTCACTGGTATTTCATTTTTGTGGCCATTGAATGCTATTTATATTCATGAAGAGTTAGGAAAATCGTTAACGATAGCTGGATTTGTACTTATGTTAAATTCTGCTGCTGGCGTGTGTGGGAATTTGCTGGGAGGGCGATTATTTGATCAGATCGGTGCCTATCGAACCCTGGTTCTTGGAGTAACTGCTGCTGCTATTAGTGCCTGTTTGTTAGCTTTTTTTCATAGCTTTACTTATTATATGCTGTTGCTCATGGGTGTAGGATTCGGATCGGGGATGATGGCACCAGCTTTATATGCATTAGCTGGAACGTTATGGCCGGAAGGGGGTAGACGTCCGTTTAATGCGATGTATGTCGCGCAAAATGTCGGTGTATCAATTGGTACCGCGCTGATTGGAGTGGTAGCTGCTAATGAATTAACAGCGGTCTTTCAAGCAAATGCGCTGATGCACGCGGGCTTATTTGTATTTGTATTATTTGCTTTTCGTAAGCTAAAGGCCAAATCAACAGGTCATGACACAATGAAGCCATTAGAGAACATTCCATTCAGGAGACATTTTCGTTTTCACTCCTTGATTTTTGTGAGCATAGCTTTTGTTATTTGTTGGATGAGTTATACTCAGTGGCAGGCAAACGTGTCGGTCCACACCCAGGGTTTGGGTCTTTCTCTTGGAGCGTACAGTTTATTTTGGACGGTTAATGGTTTGATGATCGTTTGTGCCCAGCCGCTTTTATCTTTGGTTATAAAGAAATGGATACAGGGAATTAAAGCGCAGATGGTTGCAGGTGTGATCTTATTTATCGTTTCTTTTCTTGTTTTGACTCAAGTTACACAGTTCTCTGGTTTTATGACAGCAATGATTATTTTAACCATTGGTGAAATGTTTATCTGGCCAGCAGTTCCAACAGTGGCGAGTCAGTTAGCTCCAGATGGCAGAGAGGGATTCTATCAGGGTCTAGTTAATAGTGTAGCCATGGTCGGAAGAATGTTTGGTCCAATATTAGGGGGCTTTATAGTTGATGTCTACTCGATTTACGTATTGTTTTATGTTCTTGTGGGTATGCTGATTCTATCGATTCCATTCTTACTCGTTTATGATCACCCATTAAAAAAACACCACATGCCTAGCTAGGCAGAATCATTATTTTTAATCATTCTGAGCGGTCGCTTGACAGAGCGGTGACAACTTCATACAATACTAGTAAGTTCATACGAGAAAAGTTGATGTTAACGAGGAATAGTAGATGTATCTGGGAATGCAGAGAGTTGGCGGAAGGTGCGAGCCAGCCGAACAGGTAGATTGAACTCCCCTTCGAGTCTTGAGGGTGAAATGGGTAGTAACCTTCAACGGGTCACGTCCGTTATTTGTGTAAAGAGTGAACAGAGGCTAACTCTGTTAATCTGGGTGGTACCGCGGGATAAGCATAGAAGCTAACTCTCGTCCCTGATAATTAATTTTATTAGGGGCGGGAGTTTTTTTATATGCAAACGGACTCATACGCTAACAACTTACTGGACCATAACTACTAACAGGGGGAAAAGTAATGTCTTTTTCACATAACAAAATCGAACCAAAATGGCAGGCGTACTGGGAGCAAAATAAGACGTTCCGTACAAATACAGCAAGTGATAAGCCAAAATACTATGCATTAGATATGTTTCCGTATCCATCTGGAGCAGGGCTTCATGTTGGTCATCCAGAAGGAATGACTGCGACGGATATTTTATCAAGAATGAAACGTATGCAAGGGTATGAGGTCATGCATCCAATGGGATGGGATGCTTTTGGACTTCCTGCGGAGCAATATGCCATTGATACAGGGAACGCACCTGCAGCATTTACTCAATTAAATATTGATACCTTCCGCAGACAGATTAAAGAGCTAGGATTCTCATATGACTGGGATCGTGAAGTGGATACGACGGATCCTAATTACTATAAATGGACGCAGTGGATTTTCATTCAGCTTTATAACAAAGGGTTGGCCTATGTTGATGAAGTAGCAGTGAATTGGTGTCCAGCACTTGGTACGGTCCTTGCAAACGAAGAGGTTATTGATGGATTGAGCGAACGAGGTGGGCATCCGGTTGAACGCCGTCCGATGAGACAGTGGATCTTACGAATTACTGCCTATGCGGATCGTTTGTTAGAGGACTTAGAAGATCTTGACTGGCCGGAAAGTCTTAAGGATATGCAAAGAAACTGGATTGGTCGTTCAGAAGGTGCGCAAGTTGAATTTCAGCTTGATGGATTTGAGGACGTTATTTCTGTTTTTACCACGCGACCAGACACATTATTTGGTGCAACATATATGGTGTTGGCGCCTGAGCATAAACTAGTGTCAACCATTACATCTCCAGAGCAAAAGGATGAGGTTGAGACTTATCAAAAGAAGGTGGCTACAAAAAGTGACCTTGAACGCACAGAGCTTTCTAAAGAGAAATCTGGAGCATTTACTGGAGCTTATGCAATCAACCCAATCAATGGTGAGAAGATCCCTGTTTGGATTGCTGACTATGTGTTAGTTAGCTATGGAACAGGTGCGATTATGGCTGTACCTGCTCATGATGAGCGTGACTATGAATTTGCTACTGCCTTTTCATTACCAATTCGTGAAGTGGTTGCAGGAGGAGACATCGAACAAGGAGCCTACATTGGCGACGGTAAGCATGTGAACTCTGGTTTCTTAGATGGATTAGGAAAAGACGAGGCTATTACGAAGGCCATTACATGGCTAGAAGAAAAATCAGTTGGTACGAAAAAAGTAACATATCGTTTGCGTGATTGGTTATTCAGCCGTCAACGCTATTGGGGAGAGCCAATCCCAGTCATTCACTGGGAGGATGGAACAACCACTACTGTGCCAGAAGACCAATTGCCATTGATTCTGCCTGAAATGGATGAGATTAAGCCTTCTGGAGTGGGGGAATCTCCACTTGCGAATGCAAAAGAGTGGCTAGAAGTGATTGATCCAGAAACGGGAATGAAAGGAAGAAGAGAAACCAATACAATGCCACAATGGGCAGGAAGCTGCTGGTACTACCTTCGTTACCTTGATCCAAATAATACAGAAGCCTTGGCTGACCCTGAAATTTTGAAGGATTGGTTACCTGTTGATATGTATATTGGAGGAGCGGAGCACGCCGTACTGCATTTATTGTACGCTCGTTTCTGGCATAAATTTTTGTATGATATTGGCGTGGTTCCGACCAAAGAGCCGTTCCAACGCTTATATAATCAAGGTATGATCCTAGGCGAAAACAATGAGAAGATGAGTAAGTCAAAAGGAAACGTAGTGAATCCCGATGATGTCATTAAATCTCATGGTGCTGACACCTTGCGTCTTTACGAAATGTTTATGGGACCACTTGATGGAACCATTGCGTGGTCTACCAATGGTTTAGACGGATCACGTCGCTTCCTTGAAAGAGTGTGGAGATTATTTATTGAAGAGGTATCAGGAAACATAAGCCCAATCATTACTGATAGTGAAGGCACTGAATCCTTAACACGTGTTTACCATCAAACGATTAAAAAAGTAACAGAAGACTTCAAGGAATTGCGCTTTAACGTAGGAATATCACAAATGATGGTTTATATTAATGAAGCGTATAAGCAAGAAACATTGCCTAAAGATCAAATGGAAGGCTTCGTAAAAATCCTTTCACCAATCGCTCCTCACATAGCTGAAGAATTGTGGTCAAAGCTTGGACATACGGAGACTGTTACCTATGCAGCATGGCCTGAATTCGATGAGGCTAAGCTCGTTGAAAACGAAGTAGAAGTTGTTGTCCAGATTAACGGAAAGCTTAAAGCAAAACTCGTTATTCCTGCAGACTCTTCTCGCGAGCAAATGGAAGAGCTTGCCCGTGCTAACGAAACCGTCCAAGAAGCTATGGCTGGCAAAACCGTACGTAAAGTCATCGCCGTACCAAGGAAGTTAGTGAATATCGTTGTAGGATAAGTAAATATAGCCCCGTAGCACCATTCTTGGTGCTGCGGGGTTTTTACGATGAGGCATTGGATTTTCCTTTGTGGAGAAAGATGGATTCTTGGTAAGGAGAGTGTTCATCTTGGAGAAGAGCCCTTCTTTCTTGGTAAGCGGATGAGGGTCTTGGTAAGGAGAGCATTTGTCTTGGAGAAGAGCCCGTTTTTCTTGGTAAGCGGATGTGGGTCTTGGTAAGGAGAGCATTCGACTTGGAGAAGAGCCCTTCTTTCTTGGTAAGCGGATGTGGTTCTTGGTAAGGAGAGCATTCGACTTGGAGAAGAGCCGAACTTTCTTGGTAAGCGAATGAGGTTCTTGGTAAGGAGGACATTGATCTTGGAGAGGAGCCGGTCCTTCTTGGTAAGTCGATGTGTCTCTTGGTAAGGGGATCATTCGTCTTGGAAAGGAGCCGGTCTTTCTTGGTAAGCAGGTATGGCTCTTGGTAAGGAGGACATTGATCTTGGAGAAGAAGCCGTCTTTCTTAGTAAGCCGATTTGGCTCGGTCAAGACCTTATTATTGTGTGAAAAGTATTACTGATACCTACCCTAAAACAAGCGGACAAAATAGGAGGGTCGACACCTGCGGGATGAAAAGGTTCATTGAGATAAATCGACGGAGTCGGGTTAGCTCAATACCTTCCCGCGGTAAGCGTGCCCCCTATTTTGGGAGCGACGGACGAACAAAAGAATTATGAGTCACCCTCTATCCAGAAAATCCTCAATTTCATTTGCACATAGACCTGGACGTTGTCGTACTCATCATATATTAAGCCTCTCCTAAAAAAAGCTTAGCCCCCAACACATCGTTGGGGGCTAAGACACGTTCACACTCGTTCAGCTGCTGATTTACCCGCTGTATAGCCGGTCGAAAAGGCGCAGGTAATGTTATACCCGCCCGTGTAACCGTGAATATCCAAAACCTCTCCGCAAAAATATAGTCCTTCTGCTTTTTTTGAGTGCATGGTTTTAGGTTCTATCTCTTTGACAGACACACCACCACCCGTCACGAAGGCTTTTTCAATTGAAAGAGTTCCGTTAGCATGTATGATAAACTGTTTCAATGTTTTGGCCAGTTGTCGGAGAACTTCATGAGAAATATTAGCACAGGTCGCCTCAGAAGGAATCGAGAGGTGCTCGTACAAATACAGCAGCATCCGTTCCTGAGTTACAACCTTGAGGACATTTTTAAGCTGTTTTTTAGGCTCTGCTTTGACTGATTTCCAAAGCTCTTGAAATAGATCCTCTTCAGACTTCCCAGGAAATAAATCTACACGTAATTCAATCGAGGAGACATCAAACTTTTTAAGTGCTTTGACTACATACTGACTGCAGCGTAACGAGGCTGGTCCGGAAATGCCAAAGTGCGTAAAAATCATATCTCCTTCGTGAGTTTTTATTATCTTCCCTTTAGGATTAATAACAGAGAGCTCTATGTCACGTAATGAGAGACCTTGAAGAGCTTTTTTCTTGATAAATGGATCATCTGAAGTGATTGGAACTTCCGTTGGATAAAGCTCGGTAATCGTATGGCCGGCTTTCTTAGCCCATGGATATCCATCTCCAGTTGAGCCGGTGTGTGGTACGGATTTGCCTCCTGTTGCCACAATAATTGATTTTGTTTTGAGTACTTGTCCGTCCATTAATTTAACGGAGTCAACCTTTCCATCTAGGTAATCAATTGTTTTGACGGCTGCATTTGTCCAGATCGTCACTCGTAAATCTTGAATGCGGCGTAGCAAGGTATCAACGACTGTTTGAGCTTTGTCGTTAACCGGGAACATGCGTCCGCGATCTTCTTCTTTTAATTGGATTCCTAGTCCCTCGAAAAATTGGATAATATCTTCATTATCAAATGTTGCAAACGGACTGTGCATAAACTTACCATTGCCTGGAATGTGCTCTATCAGCTGTTTGCGCTCCATTCGATTTGTAACATTACAGCGTCCGCCACCTGAGATGGCTAATTTCCTGCCTAATTTATTGCCTTTATCTATGAGAAGCACCTTCGCTCCATGTTCTGCAGCCGAAGCAGCAGCCATAAGACCTGAAGGGCCACCTCCTATAACAATGACCTCATACATTTCCCGAATCTCCTTTGTGTTTCCTGCTCGAATCAAGTAAATAGCTTTAATCATACTATCACAATTTCACTTAAAAGAGTAAATGGGGAAGGGGCGGGCTAAATAGTGTAGCCAATTAATGTCATAATTAAAGGAATTCTCTTTTTTGATGTAAAAAATCTGTTATACTATGAAGTGAATGTAAGCGCTTTACTTATAAGCTTTTGATGAGAGTGGTGTACGCTATGATTGAGTGGGGTTTAAACCGAATTCATGGCATAAAAAATAAGATTATTATTATTGCCATCTTACAATTAGTCTTTTTCTGTATTATGGGGATCATTAGCTTTAGAGTATTTACAGCAGTGTATGAGACAGAGGTATACAACGAGTCTGCAAACACATTAAAAATTTCTTCCACGGTATTAGATGAAGAATTAAAAAAAATTGAGCAAATGTCATTCCAAATAAGTACGGATCCAGTTATTCAGAATTACATGGAAGGCATTAACTATGAATATTATGGGTACGATGTGTATCGATCAAGGAGGTTTTTATTAGAACGGTTAAATTCATATTACTCTCAGGAGCGTTATGTTTCTTCTATTCAGATGCTTGATACACTAGGTGAATATTATGTAGTTGGTAACCAACCCATCAATGACTTTATTGATAGAGAATGGACAGACGAAATGAGTGCAGCTAGTGGAGCAAATGTTTGGATGTCGCTTTCGGATGAGGGCGTATTAGTATCAACAAGGGAAATGAGAAAGCTAAATGATTTAAGCCTTTCTTACTTAGGCTCCGTCTTTATTACGATTGATATGGAGGAGTTTATCTCTGATTCCCTCAACCTTTCCTCTGACAAAAGCTTTGTCATTATGAAGGACGATGAAGTCATGTATGTAAAGGATTTTCCAATTGAGGCAGAGACATTGCTTGAAGGAGCTACTAATACTAATTATCAAATTAAAGAATGGAATGATAGAAAATACTTTTATACCTCCCAACACTCAAGGCATTCTGAGTTGATGTATTTTAATATTTTACCATTTGATGAAGTGGCAGGGTCTACAAGTAGACTAAATCAGCTAATGATCGGATCATTTATTCTAATTCTCTTCATTATCATACTTATTAGTAGTAAGCTGGCGCGAACGATCTCTAAACCACTAGAAGATTTAACTCAGAAAATGAAGCAGGTAGAAATGGGGAATTTCACACCGATGGAAAATGAGAAGCGTGTGCATTCATCAGGTGAAATTGAACAGCTTCATACCAATTTTGACTCAATGATCCAGAAAATTAATACGTTAATAACTGAAAATTATTCAAAGCAGCTTGTTATTAAAGAAACGGAGTATCGAGCTTTACAGGCGCAAATTAATCCCCACTTCTTATACAACACATTAGATTCAATTAATTGGTTAGCAAAGGTTAATCGGCAAAATGATATTTCAAACATTGCAGAATCATTAGGAAATATGATGAGAACAATCATTAGTAAAAAAGAGCCGCTTATCTCCATACAAGAGGAGCTAAATATTGTTCATCATTATATGGTGATACAAAAATACCGTTATAAAAAAAGACTGACGTTTGAAATGAAGCAGCCAGATGAAGTAGATCTTTATCGCATACCGAAGCTAACGATCCAGCCAATAGTAGAAAATGCTATTCAACATAGCTTGGAGGAAATTATTGACGAATGTGTCATTCAAGTAGAGCTCACTGTAAATGATCAGTCTATAGAAATTTTAATTAGTGATAATGGTGTCGGGATGAGCCAGGAGACGATTCAAGCCATTTATGAGGGGCGTGTGAAACCGAAACGGTCCGGGATTGGTCTCGCCAATATCATGGAGCGTATTCAATTAATGTTTGGAGAACCATATGGTTTAGATATTCAAAGTGAAGTGGGCAATGGCACAACCGTTACAATAACTCTCCCTACCGTAAAGGAGTGATGTAGATGTACAAGGTATTATTAGTTGATGATGAAGTTAATATTCTTGAGGGTATTGCAGCTTTAGTAAACTGGAAAGCTTGTGGTACTCAGTTAATTGGTAAGGCAGGGAATGGTCTAAGTGCCTTTGAGCAAATTCAAGAAAAAGAGCCGGATATTGTGATTACTGATATTAAGATGCCTGGACTAAATGGAATTGAATTGATTAAACGTGTACATCCACTTAATCCAAAGATTAAATGGATCATTCTTTCTGGTCACGATGAGTTTGAATTTGCAAAAACAGCGATGGAGCATGAAGTAAAGCACTATCTTTTAAAACCATCAAACGAACAAAAGATCGAAGAAGCATTAAAGCAAGTCACAACGAACCTAGATAAACAAAAGCAGGATGAAGATTTTGTGTTGAAAATGAAAAATAGATTACACGAAATTCTACCTAAAGCAAGAACTCAGGTATTAAAGGAGGTCTTATCAGATAACACATTTGGGGCGCAGGAGTGGGGGCATTTTCAGCATTTGTTTGGATCGGATGATATTGTGGCCCCATTAAAATTAATCGTCATGATTATTGATGAACCAGAGGACCGAACGATCGGTTATCAATCCGAGGAATTTGAACATTTTTATGCTTTAAAGGAAATGGCAACCTATGAGTTACAGCAGGTACAAACCGTCCTACTTTCTACTACCATTGGAGAGAAAGTCGTCATCCTCATTGAAAGCTGTCCAGATCAACAATTAATTTCCACATTAAAAGAAGTAAAGCAACATTTTAATTATTTCTATCAACTAAGCTTTACTAGTGCCATAAGCTCGGAAAATAACGTCACGCATCTAAGACAGCTGTTTAGAGAGGCGCTACAGAGTTTGGCTCAACGTTTTTATATAGGTGAGGGAGGAATTATATCTACGGGGTCACTAGATCAGCAGCCGTTTCGATTTGATGAACTACAGTTTAACCATGAAGAACTGCTAGTCTTTATAAGAAGCGGAAACAAAAGCGAGGTTCAAAGCTATCTTGATCACTATTTTTCATACGTAGCAGAGAAAAAGTATGACGTTAGTATCGTAAAAGCCCATAGTCTCGAGCTTTATACTTCAATCATTAGGCAGGCATCAAATGAGCTAATGAATGAGCTGTTTAAAGAAGTAACCAGCTTTCAAAGGCTTAATACATTTAATCAAATTGAAGAGTTCTTGAAAGAGGCAGCACAAAAGGTTACGAGCGAAAACTATACCTCCGCTAAAAAACACCTAAGTACAACTATTCATAATGTATGCGAATATGTTGAATCCCATTATGACAACACTGATGTATCCTTATCTCAATTATCAAATGATGTATTCTATATGAATTCTGATTATCTTGGTAAGTTGTTTAAAAAAGAAATAGGGGAAAAGTTTTCCCATTATTTAATGAAGCTTAGAATTTCAAAAGCAGTAGAATTAATTGAAACGTCAGACGACATTAAAGTGGCAGACATAGCTGAAATGGTTGGCTTTGGAAACAACCCAAGATACTTTAGCCAGGTATTTAAAAAACAGATTGGTTTTACTCCAAGTGAGTATAAAGAAGTTAGAACCTCTTAGCTACAGGGAGATCTTGGAGAAGGATCATCTAAATTTTCTGAGCGGTCACAGTTTGGTTTGTTTCAAACCTTTGTCAAAATGCCTCTAAGGAACGAATCCTTGGGGGCATTTTGAATGTTAATAGACATTTTTACGTCACCTCTGTTTTTTGAACAAAAAGTATCTGAAAATTGGATTACATCAAAAAATCAGATAGTGTACTATATTAGCAGGTAGAGAAAGCGCTTACAAAAAATGAGGGGGTTACTTAATGAAAAAGAAATGGTTTGGATTAACTACTTCAATTTTAACTGCATCATTAATTATGACCGCATGTGCTGGAGGAGCTTCAGGTGGCGACAATACTGATTCAACTGGTGGCGGCGATGGTGGTAATGGTGGCGACGAGCAGGTAACACTAAGAATGTCATGGTGGGGCTCACAGGAGCGACATGATATGACATTTAAAATCATTGAAATGTATGAGGATGCGAACCCTCATGTGAAAATTGAACCTGAATTCACAGGGTTTGATGGCTACTTTGAACGAATGGCTGCACAAGCTGCAGGTAATAATCTCCCCGACATTATGCAACAGAACTTTGGAGAATACTTAAATCTATATGCCAGTCAGAACTTATTAACAGACCTATCTGAATTTCTTGATGATGGAACCATTGATGTTAGCCAGGTAGATGAACTAGTGCTGGAATCTGGAGTGAAGGATGGCAAGCAATTAGGTATTCCAAGTGGAATGAATGCACTTACCGTTATCTATAGTCAGGAAATGCTTGACGAAGCAGGAGTCGAGATTGATGAGAATTGGACGTGGGAAGACTTTGAAGAAATCGCCTACCAGGTTCATGAAGAACTTGATACGTACGGAACGCGTTCGTTTGATCCAAAGAATATCTTTGAGTACTACTTGAGAGAAAAGGGACACACCTTATTTAACGAAGATGGAACAGGTTTAGGCTACGATGATGATCAATTATTAACAGATTTCTTAACTTTAGAAAAGAATATGGTTGATGACGGTGTAGCACCAGGCTATGATGTCGTCCAACAAATTCAAGGTATTGAGGATGAATTAATTGTCCATGGAACGGCTCCATTTGATTTTAGATGGTCAAATCAGGTGGTAACTATGTCGAGTGCAGCAGATTATTCCTTTGATTTAAATGTTTTACCTGGAGAGAATAACAACCAGGCGATGTATCTAAAGCCCGCTATGCTATGGTCTGTAAGTGAAAACTCTCAGAATAAAGAGGAAGCTGCGAAATTTATTGACTTCTTTACAAACACAGCGGAAGTATTTGAGACGATTGGATCCGACAGAGGGGTTCCAATCAATGCTGAAATTCGTGATGGAATGCAAGCTGATCTAAATGAAGTAGAAACCAAGATTTATGAATATATCGATTATGTTACAGAGAATAGCTCTCCTATCGATACTAATTTCCCAGCTGAATCTACTGAAGTGCTTCAAGCGCTTGAAAATGTAGATGAGCGAGTGATGTATGGACAGCTTACACCTGAAGAAGGTGCAGAGGAATTTAGAAGAACAGCTGAGATGATCTTAGGAAATTAAAGTAGAGAAGTGATCCTGTCAAGTTTATCACTGACTGGATCACTTTCTTTAAATTATAAAATCAAAAGCTAGGAGTGGAGAATATGGCACAAAATCAAACGGGAAAAGAGCCCGTTGTACCCGTTAAACCTCGCTTTAATAAGCCATTTAAACGCCCGAAAAGACTTCGGACAGGGTATGAGGAAACAGCAGGTTATGCATTTATTTCCCCCTTTATTATTGGGCTTGTTGCTTTTACAATGTATCCCATTATTTATTCTCTTTATCTATCATTTACCGACTATGGAATGGGTGGAGAATACAGCTGGATAGGCTTTGGTAACTATGAACGAATGTTCACCACAGATGATACATGGAGACAGTCATTAAAAGTTACGTTTCTTTACGCGGGGACAGCGGTTCCCATTCGACTTGTCTTTGCATTAATGGTAGCGGTTGCACTTAATAAAATTGTTGAAGCCGTTGGTTTGTATCGTACGATGCTTTACCTGCCGTCAGTTGTAGGAGGCAGCATTGGTATCTCAATTATGTGGAGACAGTTGTTCGGTAATGATGGAGCATTCAACTCAGTCTTAGCATCTATTGGATTACCAACACATTCATGGTTAGGTGATCCGGGTACAGCCATCTGGACGCTTGTTGCCTTATATGGCTGGCAATTTGGATCTTCGATGTTGATTTTCCTAGCTGGTTTACGTAATATTCCTAAGACTTTTTATGAAGCTTCCTCTGTGGATGGAGCCAAGCCTTGGCAGCAATTCTTTAAAATTACGATTCCTTTATTAACGCCGGTGATCCTATTTAACACGATTATGCAGACGATTCAAGGATTCATGGCCTTTACGCCGAGTTTCATCGTCACAAATGGTGGACCTATGAACAGTACATTACTTTATGTTCTGTATATGTACCGCCGTGCCTTTGAATTCTTTGATATGGGTTATGCATCTGCGATGGCGTGGGTCATGCTTATTATCATTGCAGTATTTACAGCTGTAATTTTTAAAAGCTCTGATAAATGGGTTCACTATAACGATTAATAAAGGAAGGAGAATGAGCAATGGATACAAAACGCAAGAAGTTTATTAAAAAAATTATTCAGCATGTCTTAATGATTATCTTCACATTAATTATGCTTTATCCTTTAGCATGGATGGTCATGAGTTCATTTAAACAGAGCTCTGACGTTTTTGTTGATGCACACACCTTAATTCCTAGAGAATGGGCCTTTCATAATTTCACAGAAGGATGGCAAGGATTTGGTGGGATTACGTTTACAACCTTCTTTAGAAACTCATTTGTTATTACCATCATTGCAACAATCGGAAGCGTTATTTCATCAACATTTATCGCATACGGTTTTGCGAGAATTAAATTTACCGGAAAAAAATTGTGGTTTGTCTTAATGATGTTAACATTAATGCTGCCTTATGAGATGGTTATGATTCCCCAGTACGTAATGTTTTCAGGATTTGGTTGGATTGATACGTACCTACCATTAATTCTTCCTACTTTTTTTGGAGTACCATTTTTCATCTTTTTAATCATGCAGTTTATTAGAACGATCCCAACTGAGCTTGATCAAGCAGCAAAAATTGATGGATGTAATACATTTTCTATCTTCTTCCGAATTATTGTGCCATTAGTCGTTCCGGCTATGATGACAGCTGCGATCTTCTCCTTCTATTGGAGATGGGATGATTTTATGGGACCATTAATTTATTTGGTCACACCGGAAAAATATCCTGTATCATTAGCATTAAAGCTGTTCTCTGATCCAAGTGCAGTGACGAACTGGGGGGCTATGTTTGCGATGACAACGGTTAGTATTGCGCCGGTGTTTATCATTTTCTTTATCTTCCAGCGCTACATTGTAGACGGAATTAGTACAAGTGGATTGAAGTCTTAATTATGTAAGGAGACGATGGAATGAAACGTTATGCCGTATGTGGAGTAAGTAATCGTGCGATTGGAATGTTTATTCAACCTATGTTAAATACGTTTACTGCTTCATCCGAATTAGTAGGATTGTTAGACTATGATTCAAAGAGGTTTCGTTTAACAAAGGAAAAGCTACCGCAAATAGAACATGTAAGAGAGTATAAGGAATCGGAATTTGAGCTTATGGTTCAGGAAACAAAGCCAGATGTAATCATTGTCACAGGTAGAGATGATACCCATGTTGACTATATTATTAAAGCTCTTGAACATGATTTAGACGTCATAACAGAGAAACCAATGGCTACAACTGCGGCGGATTGTAAGCGAATTATGGATGCTGAAGAGAAAAGTAAAGGGGAGGTAACGGTTACCTTTAACTATCGGTATAGTCCCTTCCACACCAAAATTAAGGAAATGATTCTTGAGGGAAGGGTTGGCAGAGTCACTTCTGTCGACCTGAACTGGTACATCGACACGTATCATGGCTCAAGTTATTTTCAACGGTGGAACCGGAAGCGAGAATTTTCCGGTGGGCTTTCTATTCATAAGAGCTCTCATCACTTTGATCTCATTAATTGGTGGCTCGACCAAACTCCAAAAGAGGCCTTTGCTTTTGGGGCACTAAATTATTACGGGCAAGATAGCGTTCATAACCCTAAAAAAGAAGACGGTCGTGTGTGTGCTACCTGTAATCTGCAGCTGCAGTGTCCATATTATGCACGTTGGAATTCTAGAAGCAACAGTATGAAAGTGAAGGATGATCACATTCAATCAGATAAAAGCAGAAAGGATCAATATACGAATTACAGACCAGATCAATGTATATTTGATTCAGAGATTGAAATTGAAGATACCTACACAGCGACTGTACGTTATGATCAAGGTGCTTTGTTAAGCTACTCCATTAATTTTTCGTTGCCATATGAAGGCTATCGTCTTGCTATTAATGGTACAGAAGGAAGAATTGAAACAAAAGAGATTCACGCACCATCCCGTGTTCCATTTCCGTTTGAAGAACAGAGCATTGATTACTTCCCATTGTTTGGTTCGAAGGAAACGATCCATGTGGTCCAACGCGAAGGTGGGCATGGAGGCGGGGATCCAGTGATTCAAGAGGATTTATTTATGGGGCCTGATCCAACGCGTTCATACGAGATCTTATCGGGTAGCCGAGATGGAAGCTATGCCGTAGCCACAGGTGAAGCTATTTGGCGCTCAGTTAAGGAGAAAAAGTCCGTTCATATTGACGAGCTGTTAAAGCAAACATCAACACATGTATAGATTGAACAGATAGGAGAGGGTCATAATGGAGATGAATCGACTGTTTACAGGGATTTATAATCTCTGCAAATGGATTACGTATTTTTTCTTGCTTAATCTTTATTGGGTAGGAGGAACATTAATTGGTGGAATTGTATTTGGACTTATGCCAAGTACAACAGCAGTTTATGAGATCGCGAGAAAAACAGCTGCAGGGGAAGAAGAAATCCTCCTTTTTAAAACATTCTGGTCTGTGTACCGCCAATCGTTTTTTCGCTCAAATGGAATCGGTCTAGTCATTTTGGTTCTCTCTCTTATCTGGTATATCGATTTTATGTTCTTTAGGCATATTGAAGGTACATTTCATTCTGTCCTTCATATTATGATGATTGTCATGGGCATCTCTCTTGGCATGATGCTGCTGTATGTATTTCCGGTTCTTGTTCATTATCAAGAGGGCGTGGTTGCCACTATAAAAAAAGCCTTATTTATTGGTTTTCTACAGCCTGCAAATATGGTTTTCTTATTTGCGAGTATACTCTCTACGTATTATTTTCTAATCTTTTTACCTGGTCTCATCCCGCTATTTGGAGTCAGTTTTATCATACATGTGAACATGTGGATTGCTTATAAAGGGTTTGAACGCTTACAAGAGATTCATAAGAAAAATCAGCAAAAACAAGCATCATCTAAGCAGGTATTAACCTAAATAAAAAGTCGAACGGAGTGTGGGACATACACTTCGTTCGACTTTTTTTATTATGAATCAACCGTTTTCATTATAAGGATAAAGGGAATAGATTAGCATTATTCACAAAAAAGGAGGAGATTACAGTGTTAGAGAAGAAGACGTTACGTACATCAGATAGAGACAAAATGATTGATGTCACCCGAGAGGTTGTAGATGTGGTAAATGCTTCTCACATAAAGAATGGCCAAGTTACAATCTATTGTCCACATACAACGGCTGGCATCACCATTAATGAAAATGCAGATCCGGATGTAAAGCACGATATGTTGATGCGGTTAGATGAGGTGTACCCATGGGAACATAAAAATTATCGTCATCTGGAGGGCAACAGTGCAGCTCATCTTAAGGCTAGTACAGTAGGGCCATCTCAAACTGTGATCATATCTGAAGGTGAAATGATTCTAGGGCAATGGCAGGGTATCTATTTTTGTGAATTTGACGGGCCCAGAACCCGGACTTATTACATTAAAGTAACAAAAGATGAATAGACTGAGGAGGAATTATGATGAAGGCAGAGGTTGTTTGGAAAGCAAAGGCACAGCTTGGGGAAGGGCCTTTTTGGGACGAAGATAAAGAGGAGCTTCTTTGGGTAGATATTGATGGATGTAAGTTGAATACATACTCACCAGCCAGCGAGGAAAATACACAGCTTTCCTTTGGCCAGAAGGTTACTGCGGTAGTCAAACGTAAGAAAGGTGGGCTTTTACTCGCCATGACTGATGGAATCTATACCTTTGAGGCGGATCGTTTAGAAAAAGTGGCTTCACCTGAAAAAACCGTTCCGTATCATCGCTTTAATGATGGAAAGTGTGATCCCGCAGGACGGTTTTGGGCAGGAACGATGGTAACAGAGGGACAAACTAAAGATGCTGCCCTGTATAGAGTAGATACAGATTTAACGTGTGAAAAGGTGTTAGGAGATATTCAGATATCCAACGGCTTAGCATGGGATGTATCTCATCAACGTATGTATTATATTGATACCAAAACACAGCAGGTTGTATCGTATGACTACAATCTAGAAACGGGAGAAATTACAAACAAAGATGTGGTTTACACATTTCCAGAAACCGATGGGCATCCGGACGGTATGACAATTGATGAGGATGGCATGCTTTGGGTCGCCATGTATAATGGCTGGCAGGTCATTCAAATCAATCCACTCACAAAAGAGAAACTTGCAGCCATAGAAGTTGGTGCTAAATGTGTAACCTCTTGTGCGTTTGGTGGAGAGGATTACCAAACTCTATTTATTACCTCTGCATCAAGTGGAGATGAAGCAGATCCTTTAGGAGGTTCACTCTTCGCGGTAAAAACAAATTCAAAGGGCTTTAAGCCAGATGAATTCAAAGGTTAAGATTCATTTGTGCTGTCAACACTAAAGAGACGATCATCGTCTCTTTTTTTTACATGAATCGTCATAAATATTTGTATCTAAACTATGCTACAATTCATACTAGACGTTTTTTCAGTTGATGGCACAGGAGGAAAAGATGGCAGAAACAAATTTGATGCGCGGTACAAAGGTTTTGACCGTGGCAACACTTGTCTCAAAAATTTTAGGTTTTATCTATGTTGTTCCCTTTTCTGCCTTAGTTGGTCAAACGGGGTTAGGGCTTTATTCATATGGATATACACCCTATACAATTCTTTTAAGCTTAGCAACGCTCGGGTTTCCTTTAGCCGTTTCTAAGTTTGTCTCTAAGTATCAATCCCTTGGAGACTATGATACGGGGTATCGATTATTTAAATCAGGTCTAGTTGTGATGAGTATAACTGGATTGATTGCTTTTTTGCTGCTTTTTTTTATGGCTCCAGTTATTACCCCTTGGATCCTACCGGATGAAGCGGCAGGAGTAAACTCCTATGAGGATATTATCTTCACCATTCGTATGGTGAGTGTTGCCCTATTGATCGTACCAATAATGGGTATGATACGGGGGTATTTTCAAGGCTGTCATTCCATGATGCCAACCGCTGTATCTCAAGTTATAGAACAGATTGTACGTATTGCATTTATTTTAGCAGCCGCCTTTTTAATTATGAATGTATATGATGGAAATATTGGACTCGCCGTGGGCTTTGCTACGTTTGGTGCATTTGTTGGTGGGTTAGCAGGTTTAGGCGTATTATTATATTATTTATTCAAGAACCGGAAGAACATGCTTGGAATGGCGCGCACAAAGACGGCAGAAAAACCTTTGCCTCTAAGAGCGATGTATAAAGAATTAATTAGCTATGCCATTCCATTATCTATAGTAGGACTAGCCATCCCATTCTTTCAACTAATTGATACAATGACTATCAATGGTGCCCTTTCAAGAATCGGGATGGGTGAGGTTTCAGAGAATTACATTGGGGTTTTAACACAATCTGCTCATAAAATTGTCTTAATTCCGATGGCGTTAGCTACTGCTTTATCTGTTACACTTGTACCAACGATTACAAATGCTTATACAGCAAATGATCCGAATCGATTACAACAATTAATTACACAAACATTTCAGCTTATATTATTTATTTCTATTCCTGCAGCTGTTGGTTTATTTGCCTTGTCTGACCCGATTTTTGCTGCGCTATTTGGTTTAGAGGACTTAGCAATAGGTGGGCAGACCTTGCAATGGTATGGCCCAATTACACTGTTCTTTTCTCTTTTTTCCGTAACAGCGGCAATTTTGCAGGGCATTAATAGACAGATGCTTGCAATCACAGCTTTAGTAGCTGGTTTAGGATTAAAGCTTTTATTAAATACGTTCTTAATGCTTGCAATTGGACCAAATGGTGCCATTCTTGCTACGTATATTGGTTTTACAGCTGCGATTTCAATTACAGTATGGGGAATCGGAAAGTATACCGGATTTTCGTTTGCATTAATCTTAAAACGATTAGGCTGGATGCTCGCTTTTGCTGTCATTATGGCTATCTCTGTAATGGTTATTGAAACGGGGTTAAGTCTGACTTTTCCTTTAACAACGAGGTTTAACAGCTACATTCTTTCTGGACTCGGAGCGAGTGCAGGGGCCATTGTCTACGCATTTTTAGCATATCGTACCCGATTAGCTGAAATCGTACTTGGACCGCGATTTAAGAGACCCGACTAAAGAATTAGATTATTTGCGTCAATCACGCACAATTTTCAACATGGTATGACAGCTTCATCCTCTTTTTCATTGGTGCAGGCTCTGCTATAATAAAGGAACTGATTATGTTCGGGTAAAGTGGGGGAGGCAATGAAATATTCGTTTATCAAAGATAATGACTGGTTGCTGATCATAACAGTCTTTGCATTAGCCTCTTTTGGTGTGCTGATGGTGTTTAGCGCAAGCTATGTGGAAGGGATCTATAGTGCTTCTGGGGATCCATACTTCTATTTGAAGAGGCAGTTTGTCTGGTTTGTGTTGGCTTCTGGTTTGTTTATTATCTTTATGCATTTAAATCACCAGCTTTACAAAAAGCTCTCACCTGCAATTATTGGGGTATCCCTACTTCTATTAGTAATGGTCTTAATCCCTGGCTTAGGCGATACGGGTGGAGGAGCACAGCGCTGGCTGCAGCTCGGTCCGATTCGACTTCAGCCCTCTGAATTTGTAAAACTGGGTGTTATCATTTATTTGGCACAAGTGTACTCACAGAAACAAGTCTATATACATAATTTTGTCCGTGGCGTATTACCTCCGCTGATTGTTGTTGGTATAGTCTTTGTTTTAATTATGAGGCAGCCTGACTTTGGGACGGCTGTATCACTATTATTGGTGACTCTATTTATTATCTTTTTGTCTGGAGCAAGATGGATTCATTTAGTTGGACTTGGTGCAGTGGGGGGATCATTGTTCGCTGCATTAGCTGTCTCAGAATCCTACCGTTTTGCTAGGTTAACCTCCTTTGTAGATCCATTTGCAGATCCAATGAACAAAGGACTACAACTAATTCAAGGCTACATAGCCTTTGCACATGGCGGCTTAACAGGAACAGGGCTTGGAGGCAGTGTTCAGAAGCTGAAGTACTTACCAGAGGCACATACCGATTTTATTCTAGCCATTGTTGCTGAAGAACTAGGTATTCTGGGCGTTCTATTTGTACTCGGCTGTTATGGTGTTTTACTATTTAGAGGAGTTGTAGTTGGCACTCGTTGTCGTACTCCTTTTGGAAGTTTACTGGCGTTTGGGATTGTTTTTCAATTAGCCATTCAGGTTGTCTTTAACATTGGGGCAGTAAGCGGGTTGCTTCCAATCACCGGGGTCACCCTACCTCTTGTGAGTAATGGAGGATCCTCCCTATTAGTGACCATGATTTCAATTGCAATCCTTTCAAATATCTCTCGAAGTACCATTCGTCAAAGACGAATGAAAGAGGAACATGATGAGGATATTCAAACGGCCTGATAAAGGAATAACCATACATTTTGGAGGCTCAGTATGCAGGAAAGAAAATCAAGCCTTCAACAGCTTGACTATACATTATTGTTTTTACTGTTTATCTTGATGTGTATTAGTTTACTTGCTATCTATACCAGCTCTGGTCAGTATAATGTGGATCCAAGTTACTTTGTGATTCGCCAAGTAATTTGGTTTATCATCGGTGCAGTGATCATTGCTGGCGTCATGTTTATAGATTATGACTTTTTCAAAAACTTCACCATACCCGTTTATGCACTTGGTATGGTTCTACTACTCGCTGTTGAGTTTTTTGGTGTATACCGAAATGGGGCTCAGCGGTGGATTAATTTAGGTGTGACAGAAATACAGCCATCAGAATTTATGAAGATTTTTCTTATTTTGGCGCTTGCACACCTACTGTATAGATTAACGATCGATCGTAAAGATACATCGATCCAAGGAGACCTTGTGCTTCTCTTAAAAGTGCTTGCTTTAGGTGTCCCTCCTTTTTTCCTGATTTTAAAGCAACCTGACCTTGGTACGGCACTAGTTATTGCTAGTATTATTGCAGTCATGCTACTTATGTCGGGAATTAGATGGCGAATCTTATTCTTCCTACTCTTTATGGTTGTTTTTGCAATTGTTGCTCTAGTATGGCTGCATAACAATTACTTTGATTTTTTCACTATATTTATTCAGCCACATCAGCTGGATCGTATTTACGGCTGGCTTGATCCGGATGGTGATACGTCAGGTATTGGCTATCAGCTTAATTTAGCCTTACAAGGCATTGGTTCGGGGCAATTCTATGGTAGTGGTTTCATGCAGGGTGTTCAGACACAAAGTGATACGCTACCGGAAATTCATACGGATTTCATCTTTGCTGCAATTGGTGAAGAGTTTGGTTTCTTTGGCGCCATGATTTTGATCGTAACCTATTTCTTATTATTTTATCGTATGATTATGATTGCACTAACTTGCAACAACTTATACGGTTCTTACTTAGTGGCTGGTGTCATTGGCCTTTTAGTCTTTCAAGTCTTTCAAAATATCGCAATGACGATTGGATTAATGCCGATTACTGGTCTAGCGCTTCCATTTATCAGCTATGGAGGAAGTGCACTCTTATCAAATATGCTGGCGATGGGCATTGTCTTAAATGTTAACATGCGAACAAAGCACTATATGTTTGAAACCAAAGAAACAGCTGCGAACTAAAGCGGCTGTTTTTTTCTTTAAACATCATCCTCATAAAATGGACTGGGCAAACAAGAAGGAACTAGCTATAATAAAAGAAGGAGTTGGTAATATAAGGTGGTTTTAGAATGGTAAAGGCGAAGCTGGATTATAATATTCTTTTTTTATTATTCTTATTTATGGCGATTAGCTGTTTTTACATATATGAAGCGCAGCAATTAGAGCAATACTATGGGAACTTTGTTATTAGACAGTTTGTGATTTATATTGGGGTGTTTTTGTTAGTTATCGCCATGTCATACATAGACATTGATTATATTAAGCAAAGTCAGTGGGTGATTTATGCATTCGGAATCATCATATTAGTTGGTTTGCTTATCGTGCCAGGGAAATTTGTGATGACCAATGGAGGAGCAACTCGTTGGTATAGTCTTCCTGTTATTGGTTCTTTTCAGCCTGCTGAGCTGACAAAAATCTGTCTGATTCTTACCTTCGCTTACTTAGTTGAAAAGCATAAGGATTGGTCTACAAAGTGGAAAAGTGATCTTTGGCTTTTAGTTAAATTAGGGTTGGTTTGTTTACCCGTGCTTTTGCTCTTGCGACAGCAGCCTGATATGGGTACCGTAATGCAAATAGCTGCTATTTTTATGGCTATTATTATTGTCTCAAAAATAAGTATGAATTGGATTCTACCTGTTATATTCATACCAGTGACAGTTATCGTTGGTTTTGTGTTTACATATCATACAAGGTTAGACCTTCTAGAAAGATATTTCTTTGTCTATTTAGAAGGCTATCAAGAGAGACGATTTCACGGCTGGTTGAATCCAACTGAATATGCTGATGAGGGGCATCAAGTAAACCTTGCGATGCGTGCGGTTGGCTCTGGACGATTAAGTGGTTTGGGTATGGATAATAACAGCTTCTTTATACCAGAGGCTCACACTGATTTTATTTTCTCAATCATTGGTCATACACACGGATTTGTAGGAGCATGCTTTCTTATTTGCATTTACTTTATTCTTTTGTATCAGATTGTTATGATTGGCTTTCAATCGACTAGTCAATTTGACTTAAGTGTTTGTGCAGGAGTGGCCGGGTTGTTCACCTTTCAAATCTTTCAAAATATCGGGATGAATGTTGGCTTATTGCCAGTAACGGGGTTCTCCTTGCCTTTTGTCAGTTATGGAGGGAGCTCATTAATAACAGCAGGTTTAGCTCTAGGCTTGGTATTGTGCGTAAAAGCCAATCGAAAAGAGTACATGTTTGAGAAGTCTGAAGAATAATAAAGAGGTGCTACTATTCATGAGAATGGATAAACTTCTTGCAGACTCAGGATATGGGTCTAGAAAAGAAGTCAAAAAAATATTAAAAACGGGACTTGTAACTGTTGATGATAAAGTAATAAAGGATGCAAAATATCAGGTGAATCCGAATGATCAAGAGATTAGAGTAGGGGAAGATCTCGTTGACTATCGTGAGGAAGTATACCTTATGCTAAACAAACCACCAGGAGTTATTTCGGCAACAGAGGACTCATTACATCGTACAGTTTTAGACCTGTTAAGTAATGAGTGGAGAAGCTATAAGCTTTTTCCTGTGGGTAGATTAGATAAAGATACAGAAGGACTGCTTTTATTAACAACGGATGGGGAGTTCTCTCATCGCCTCATGTCACCACGCCGTCATGTTTCCAAGTGTTATCAAGCGAAGATTGAGGGACTTGTGACAGAGGAAGACGTAGAAGCATTCTCTAAAGGAGTTCAACTTGATGATGGTTATATGACAAAGCCCGCAGAGCTTGTTATCACTGAATCTGCTGACATGTCATATATAGAATTAACGATTACTGAGGGGAAATTCCATCAGGTGAAGCGCATGTTCAAAGCACGTGGGAAAACAGTCATTACACTAAGACGAAAATCTATTGGCAAGCTAGAGCTCGATCCGGAGCTTAAACCAGGAGAGTATCGAGAGCTCACATCAGAAGAGCTACAATTATTTTAAATGAAGCAAAAGAGACCGAGGCATACTGTTATGCCTCGGTCTCTTCATCATATAGAGTTTCAATTACGAAACTCGCGTCTTTTTGTTTGTAGTACTCCACTTACCGCGAGTTGGGCTAGTCACAAGCTTGTTGTACTCCAGTACATTTAAATCGCGTTGGATGGTCCGTTGAGTAATTCCGAACTCTTCAACTAATTCATTCGTCGTGACGGTCCCCCTTTGTTTAATGTAGAGGTAAATGGACTTGATACGAGTCAGCATGCGATCAGTTGAAGTTTTCAAAACACCACTCCTTATACATAATCATGACTAGATCCTGTTGCTAAATGTATGCAGTGAATTCCTGCATCATGCACGGTTCTTTAATGATTGATAAGTCAGGGATGTGTGTCTCTCTATCAGAGGAATGAGTCTAATGTAATATGATTATAGTCAGACTATTCATCCTCTTCCCTAGACGCCTATATTATATAAAAGCCTGTCTACTTTAGCAAGTGTTTAATTGTGTATAATTATGTGTTGGGTAAAAAGCTATAGAAATGGAATTAGCTGATTACAGATAGATACGTGGCGCATGATAAGGATGAGAAGGATTAACAATAAGAACTGAGGTGGTTTGTTAAGAAGGCGCAGAGAAGGGTATTAACAAAAAGGAGCAGTTTAGCAAGAGCCAGAGCGACTTACCAAGACTAAGGGCAGAAGAGCAAGAAGAGAGGAAGAATGACCAAGAGTCACGGCGTCTTACTCAAACTGAAACAGACGAACAACTGATGTCCGCCTGTTCCCGAAAATTCATGCATCCTTTACTCAAAAGCAAACAAATCTGTGGATAGGTATCTTTCACCTGTGTCGCAGGCGATGGCTACTACGGTATCTTCTGGTGAGAGACGATTAGCTACTTCTAAGGCGGCATAGCACGCTGCACCAGATGACGGACCGACCAATATACCTTCTTCTCGTGCTAATGCTCTTGTCACGTCATAGGCATCTTCGTCACTTATTTTTAGGATTTCTTGATAAACGTCTGTATTAAGAATCGGGGGAACAAATCCTGGGCTCGTGCCTACAAGCTTATGTGGACCGGGCTTTCCTCCAGATAATACAGGGGATCCTGCAGGTTCTACCACGTGTATAGAAATATCAGGGTATATTTTTTTTAATTCTTCACCAGTTCCTGTTACGGTACCGCCTGTGCCTGAGGCTGCTACAAAAGCAGAGAGGCTGCGTTCAATACCATCAAGAGATTGTTTTATTTCAAGTGCCGTTGTTTTGCGGTGGGCATCAGGATTTGCAGGATTCTCAAATTGCATGGGCATAAAGCTATTTTCAATCGACGCGACGAGTTCATGTGCCTTTTTAATCGCACCGGGCATTTTTTCGTCTCCATCCGTTAATACGACCTTGGCCCCGTATGCTTTTAATAGATTAATTCGTTCTTGTGACATGGTGTCAGGCATCACAAGGATAGACTTATAACCTCTGGCTGCGGCATTCATGGCAATACCGATACCAGTGTTGCCGCTAGTTGGTTCAATAATAGTGTATCCTGGCTTCAATAGACCTTCTTTTTCAGCTTGAAGAATCATATAAAAAGCAGCTCTATCTTTAACGGAACCACTAGGATTTTGACTTTCCATTTTTAAATAAACAGCAGCACCATCTTGATGAGCAATACGTTGTAAGCGTACCAACGGAGTACGACCTATAAGTTCTGCTGTATTTTGAAATACATTCATTCTGACACTCCCTCTTTAAACAAAAGCTAAAGATAGTTTATCATATGTAGATGGAGAAATTGCACCGTTTTGATTATCGGCTTATTTGAAAAGCTAGAAAGTAGGAAAATAGTTGCGAAATCATTATTTTATAGCAATCCCACTTCCCGAACCCTTTAAGGAAGAGATTCATGGCACTTTGAAAGGTACTTGGTCATCAGATGCTTTTAAGAAATGGGTTCACCCAAGTGATTATCACCTTACTTTAGTGTTTTTAGGAGATGTGGCTCCAGAACGTCTAGAGGAATTGTTAAAGAAACTCAAAGGAACCCTAAGAAGCGTCCCGCCCTTTCATCTAAACATTGACGAGACGGGTATATTTGGTCAATTAACGCAGCCACGAATTTATTGGCTGGGACTTCAACTCAGTGAAGCACTTCAAACATTGCAGCAGGAAGTACTGGAGTGTGTGAAGGAAGAAGGGCTGGAGGTAGATACTAAACCTTTTAAACCACATATTACTCTTGCACGTAAGTGGAATTTGCAGGCACCATACGGTCATAAGTCTTTAGGACTTGCAGAACGAACATTTGAGGTATCTAAGATCTTTTTATACCAGACTGCGCCTCAGAAAGAACCTAAGTATAGGCCGATAAATCAACTGTTATTGGGTGATGCCTGATGGGGAAGTATATCCTTCAAATCCTCTTTCATCTCGTTGTCCTCAGTTTGTTCTTATTTATAGGTAACTTTTTGCAAAGTTTTTTAAACATCCCGTTTCCAGGGAGTTTACTTGGAATGATTTTATTACTTATAGGATTAATCACAAAAGTCGTACCTGTACGCTATGTCGATACAGGGGCTTTATTTATATTAAAGCATCTTTCGTTATTATTTATCCCGCTTGTTGTTGGAATTATTACGTTTCCATTTTTATTTACGTTAGAGGGTTTTAAGTTAATCTCCATTTGTATCATTAGTACAATCATGGTTATCTATTGCTCAGGGATTGTGAGTCAAAAGTTAGCAAAAAAGAGAGAAGAAGCTTCATGATCATTCAATTAACCCTTTTAGTAGGGATGACTGCATTAACTGTGTTTGCATACATGATTGCTAGATGGCTGTATATTCGGCTCCCATCTCCATTTTTACTACCTTTAGTAACCAGCACTCTCATTGTAATTATTTTTATATTTCTCACAGGTATTGATTTTGAGCTATACCATAGAGGTGCAGGCTGGTTGGAGCAATTAATTGGTTTGGCAGTTGTTGCTCTTGCATTTCCGCTCTATAAACAGATGCATATTCTTAAAGCTTATACCAAACCGCTTTTACTTGGCACTGCTATAGGGTCATTGGTTGGAGTTGTTAGTGCCCTAATCTTAGCAAGTCTAATTGGCTTAAATGAAGAGATCATTATCTCTTTGTTACCAAAATCCGTAACAATGGCCGTGGCTGTCGACTTAGCTATTGCAGCAGGTGGTGAATCTTCATTAACGGCTATCCTCGTCACTGTGGCAGGACTCACTGGTACCATACTTTATCCTTACTATAATCTATGTCGTATCCATCACCCTATTGGACAAGCGGTAGGCGTTGGTAGTGCTTCACATGCCATAGGAACAGCAAAGGCACTAGAAAATGGTGAGCTAGAGGGAGCTGTTAGCACAGTGGCGATGACATTATGTGCAATCATGGTCTCAATCCTCATGCCACTAAGTTTATGGGTGTGGTTTGATCTATTGAGGTGAAGAACCGAATAGGTTGTGAGTGTGGTAAAATAGTGTAATAAAGCTCGCGAGTAAATGAGTCGCAAGTAGTCTACGGGAGGTGGAGCTGTGGCTCATATTATTAGGATAAAAGAATGTCAGTCAAGATATCAAACAGACTTGCAACGTTACCCCAGTCAATTTACAAGAATAAAAAAAGAGAGATGGCACTATTTGCAGGAGAGCTGGCAGCGAGAGTTTGCAGAAGGACTGCGCCTAGAATATGAGGACTTAAACGAGAAAGCTTCTATCCTTACATTATGGAACAAAGCTGTTAGCCAAGTTAAAAGGATCTCTACCTCAGAATCAGCTGTAAATGAAAAACAAAGAAAAGAAGATGCATTTCAGGTGCTAAAAAAACAGTACAAACAAGAAATTTTTGAGATGCAGCTTCTTTGGGCCGGGGTTAAAGTGAATGAGCCAGGTGAGCAGTTCGATTTAGCTGAACTAAGTCAGGATAAGTGGCTAAAATGGCTGGCACTGGAGCTCCCTGATAATTGCTTTGTGTTCTATAAACCAGTCATGTATGTGAAAAGAGCAGAAATAGAGCTTGATGTGATTGTCATTAGTCCGGCAGCGATTTATTGCTTAACTTTACTAAAGGGAGACCCTTTAAGTGTATTTGAGGCTACCTCAGAGCGTTATTGGGTAGAATACATTCATCAAGAGAGGCGGAATAGGCTTAGTCCAATCCCAACGCTTGAACGGATGGCGAAAATCCTTAATCAGCTACTGGCTGATCATCAGCTTGATTTGCCGATACAAAGCTTTGTGGTGGCCCCCGAATCCATTATAGATAACCGAACAAATGGTCTAAAGTTTGAATGCTTAGATAAAAGAACGTTCGATGCTTGGAAAATGAAGCTGGTACAATCACAGGTTCCTCTAAAATATCAGCAGGTAAAAGCGGCAGAATGTTTGTTAAAGTATTGTGAACCAAATAGATCAAACGAGACATCATCTTAAAAATATTTCCTGGAGCATTGAAAGCATAGATGTGGGCACGTATAATAAACAATTGGATTCAACGTGACCGTGTGAGTAATTGAGATGTCCACGTAAAAAAAGAGAGGAGAGAATAAGTAATAATGAGGGCGGGAAACAATCTTCAATATTACGATGTAAAGCCAGAGGACTTTACTTGGTATCTCCGACAGGTGCCAAACTGGCTTGGAAGTAAGGAATATATGATTGAGCTAGAAGGAATAGATGGCTGTGTCAGCTTTGGTGATACAGTAAAAGAGGCGAAGCAAGGTTTGAAGTCAGCCTTATCCCAATGGATGACACGTTACGGAGAGTTCTCCTTGCCCGTACAATCAGAAGGAGCCCATCTCATTCATCTTATACCTGAAATGACAAATGTAGAAGTCCAATATATAAATGAAGAACTTCAGAAGCTGATATAGTACTATAAAAAGAACCGAGCGATTGTGTGAGATCAACACAATCGCTCGGTTCTTCTATGTTGAAACGTAAGTGCTAGGACACGCCTTGGAAATACTCTCGCCCTTTCACTAGAAGCGGACGTCTAAGAAAAAACAACTGTTTTATTTCCATGGATAATAACTCGGTCCTCGTGATGCCACATAACCGCTCGTGCAAGTGCTACACGCTCCACATTTCTACCAGCTATACGAAGGTCTTCACTGGAGTAACGATGATTTACCCGCATAATATCCTGTTCAATAATAGGACCTTCATCCAAATCATCGGTTACATAATGAGCTGTAGCCCCGATTAGTTTAACGCCTCTCTCAAATGCTTTTGCATAAGGATTTGCCCCAATAAAAGCAGGTAAAAAGGAGTGATGAATGTTAATGATTTTATGGGCAAAGGTTTGCACAAAGGTTGGAGATAGGATTTGCATATATCTTGCCAAAACGACAAAATCAATATCGTGCTCCTTGATTAACTCGATAGCTCTCTTTTCAGCCTCTTGTTTTTTCCCTTTTTCTACAGGGATGTGATGAAAAGGAATGCCATAAGATTCAACTTCTTTTTGGTGATCTGCGTGGTTGCTAATCACTAATGGAATCTCCACGTGCAATTCATTCGCCTTCCACTTCCAAAGAAGCTCGAGCAGACAATGGCTTTCCTTTGAGACGAAAATAACCATTCTTTTTTTGCGAACAGCCTGTTCCATTCTCCAGTCAAACTGAAAATCTGCGGCAACTTTTTTGAACCCTTCTTTAATTTCTAGAAAGCTGTTTCTTTCAGTTGACCAATCAAATTCAATCCTCATAAAGAACATGCCGCCCTCTGGATCGGTAGTATATTGATCGGATTGAACAATATTTGCCCCCTGCTGCTGCAGGTAGCTTGATATAGAAGCAACAATGCCTGGTTGATCTGAACAGGCAACCAGCAATCGACCTCTATTATCAGGTATTAAATGCGTCATGATTTTCCCTCCACGATATGAGTACCAGAAATAAAGTAGCGCCTGAGTTTTTTATCTACATAGGCTAAGCAAGAATTGCGTATAAGTAAGCGTGAATAGGTTTATCATTCCTTTAATCAATTATGATATGTAAGTGAATGATTAATGCGAATGCTAGGAAGGAGCTTTTCTTATTGAAGCAAATCCAACAGAGTGCTGTCAATTCTATTTTGAAGGATGCTACCCTACAGACGATGGAACAAGTGAGAATAAGATGCTCTAGAAAAGTATGTGTAGAAGAAATAAATCATTTTAAGCTCTTGTGCAATGGAGAGGTTCTACCCACATTCATATTGGATTCAGAAGGGGAGCAAGTAACGATAAAGCTTAAGGTGCCATTTCCGTTTGCAGAGCCAGTGTATGTAGCTCTTAACAATGAACATTGTCCTGTATTTATTAATGAGGTAGTTCGAACAAAAGAATTTGACTCCACATTTTACTATGCGGCTAACGATCTTGGGGTGCGTTATCTGAAAGAGCGAAGTGACTTCGCCGTTTGGACACCAGTGGCTCTGAGGGTTGAGTTAGTATTATATCGACAATGGTATGACCAGACGGGGGAAGTGTTACCTTTACTACGTGATCGTTTTGGTGTTTGGCGCATAACGATTGATGAAGATATACGAGGCTATTGCTATCAATATCTGCTTACACATGTCGATCGTACAGAGCTTGTCGTGGATCCGTATGCTAAATACCTTTCAATAAATGGGCAAAAAGCGATTATAGATCAATGTGACAATCACCAACCACATATAGAGGTAGAGTCACTACCGAAGGAGCAAGCCATCATTTATGAATTACATGTGCGTGACTTTACTAAAGACCAGGCTAGTGGGGTTCGGCACAAAGGCAAATATCAAGGGTTAACAGAAGTGAATACAACGAATCCTCATGGTGAATGCACAGGGTTAGACTATTTAGCGTATTTAGGTGTGACACACGTACAAATCATGCCTGTTTTTAAGTTTGCAAATGTAGAAGAAAGTAATCCAGACGAGGCTTACAACTGGGGGTACGATACGACTCATTTTTTTGCCCTCGAAGGCAGCTATTCAGATAATCCTTATTCTGGAGTCGCTCAAGTGAAAGAATTTAAAGAGCTAGTTAATAGTTTCCATAAAAATGGGTTAAGAGTGATTATAGACGTCGTATATAATCATTTGTTTCAATGGGAGAATACCTCGCTCGAGAAGCTTGTGCCGGGCTATTTTTTTCGATATTCAGAAGACGGCTTGATTAGTAACGGGACAGGGGTAGGGAATGATCTTGCTTCAGAGCGACGGATGGTCGGCAAACTTCTAACTGATTCTGTTTGCTATCTCATTTCAGAATTTAAGGTGGATGGCTTACGTTTTGATTTAATGGGCATTATTGATATCAACACAATGAAGAGTATTGTTCATGCAGTAAAATTGTTAAAAAAAGATGTCTTACTTCTTGGAGAAGGATGGCGTATGCCAACTCATCATCCAACAGATCAATTAGCGACTATAAAAGAAGCGGCCCGCCTTCCAGCTGTATCATTTTTTGATGATCAATTTCGTGATATGGTAAAAGGCTCGATCTTCACAGTGAATAGCAAAAGTTTTATTTTATCTGGTGTGGAACCATCTAGTCTTAAAGAAATCATTAGTGGTGGGCCTTCCCGGTATGTGTCTCCATCTCAGGCTATTCACTATGCAGAAGTTCATGATAACCAAACTCTATGGGATCATCTTATCAAACGAATGGAGCTTAAGAATAGGGAGGAAATTGAAAGCTGTCACAAGCTCATTACAAGTATCGTACTACTCTCTCAAGGAATTCCTTTTCTACATGCTGGTCAAGAGTTTTGTCGAACAAAATTTGGTCATGAGAACTCATTTCAAGCTCCTGATTGGATCAATCAAATAGATTGGTCAAGAAGATCTGAGTATAGTCACTTTGTAAATTACGTAAGAGGACTAATTCAAATTAGGCGAGCTCAGCCTGTCTTTACTCTCCCTTCTTTTGAAGAGATAAACCGTCAGTTAACTTGGCTTATAACAGAGCCAACGTATATTGTTTATCAGTTGCAGCCTAATTCAGTAAATAAAAATCAATGGAAAAGGATCTTAGTTATACACAATGCATCAAGAGAATCTAGAGCTTTACATTGTGAAATTGAAGGTTTATGGCAAGTTTGCGTTGACGAAAAAGCTGCTTCTTTGGTACCATTGTATTCACTGCGTGGGGAACAGATTATGGTTCACCCACTGTCAACTATGATTTGTTATCAATAGCAAATTGGCAGAGCCAGACATGAGAGTAGCTCTGCTTATTTTAGGTTGATTTTAATAGAAACGTGCTTGGTTCATAGGACTAAATACGCTATACTAACTTAATGAGTATAAATTGTTTAAATGAAGAGGAAATTGAAGGTGAATGGGTTGGAAATGTTTTTAGGAGATGGCTGGGAAGTTCAACCAGCCGGAGGTGCAACTGGAGAAGCATATGTAGCCCGGCATGGTGACCAGCAGGTCTTTTTGAAACGCAATTCTTCACCTTTTCTAGCTGTTCTTTCAGCTGAAGGCATTGTTCCAAAGCTGCTTTGGACAAAACGCTTAGAGAACGGAGATGTCATTACGGCTCAAAGATGGGTTAAAGGTCAAGAACTGAAGGCTCATCAAATGAAAGATTCCCAAGTAGCGAGTCTACTGTCTACCATTCATGGTTCAAGCGAATTATTGGATATGTTCAAACGAATTGGAAATGAGCCACTCATTCCTGAGGTAATGCTTGAGAATTTGCATATTCAAACAGAGCTAGCAGGATTAACAACAAAGATCATAAAAGCGGGAATGGAGTTTCTTGGTCAAGAAATTCATAAGGTAAAAGACTTCCCAAGTGTTGTCTGTCATTGTGATATCAATCATAACAATTGGATTATTGATGATGCGACTGATAATTTGTATTTAATTGACTGGGATGGTGCAATGGTTGCCGATCCTGCCCTTGATATTGGGTTGTTGTTATACTCTTACATTGCCGAACAGGATTGGGCTGAATGGTTAGATCATTACGGGATAACGCTTGATCGTTCTCTAAGGGATCGAATGCACTGGTATGTGGTTGCGCAAACCATCACGCTTATCACCTGGCATTACGAAAGAGGACAGCCTGAAGAGGCAGCGAAATTTCAGGATTACTTGATTACTCTTTTATAAGATATCAAAGCTCATCCTTTATTGGATGAGCTTTGAATGTTATTTCCTGAGAAATGATCTGTTATCCTGTCGTATAGTCAGTGCTTAGTGAATGGACCCAGTTGCTTACATCCTGTGAAAAAGGTCGATTATCTAATTGGTGTGACTCTTGTATCTGCTGGAGCGTTTGTAATAAGCCAGGGTTTATTGAAGGATCACGTGATAGGCTTTGCAGAAGCCGCTCAATTTGGTGCGCTTCTCCATCTGTCATGTACTGTTCATCTGATTGATTTTGTAAAAGGTCACACAGTAATTGAATTTTATGAGAATTTGAGAGGGCCATATCCAATCTCCTTTATGGATGATGGTGTTAATGTGTCCGAAAAATACACGTTTATACGAAACGGTTGATCTGGAGGAAATGTTATTATGAGATTGCGTCACAAGCCATGGGCAGTAGAGGAGTTAATGAAGAGAGATCATATTGTTATTCAAAATCCTCAAAGCATAGCAGGAAAGTGGAAAAGCCACTTCGGGGAATTTAAGAAGCTTCATGTTGAGGTTGGCACAGGCAAAGGGCAGTTTTTGAAAGGCATGGGTGAGCTTCATCCCGATACGCTGTTTGTAGGGGTAGAAAAATATCAAAGTGTTTTATATACAGCTATGGAAAGAGTCGAAGAAGCGGGACTAAACAATGTGAAGCTACTAGCAGAAGATGTATCCAATCTTTCCGATTTCTTTGCAGAAGGGGAAGTGGACCAATTTTACATAAACTTCACCGATCCATGGCCAAAATCACGTCATGAAAAGCGGAGATTAACCTATAATTCATTTCTAGCTCTTTATGAGCGCCTTCTTGTGAAAGAAGGAGAAGTTCATTTTAAAACAGACAATCAAGGACTGTTTGAGTATTCCTTACACAGCTTCTCTCTCTATGGAATGATACTAAATCAGGTAAGCTTAAATTTACACGAGAGCGGTATAGAAGGAAATGTAATGACAGAGTACGAGGAGAAATTCTCAAAGAAAAATATGAGAATTTATCGATGCGAAGCGAAATATAGAGGGTGAAATGAGGACAAAATACGTGCTCATTAAAGCTTGCCGACAACATCTACTAAACGTTGTCGGCAAGCTTTTTTTAATGGTGCAGTCATACATAAAAAAAAGCCTATCAACCACCTCAAGTATTGAGAGATGCTGTCGACAAGCTCCATCCGAAAAGCATTTATTTTTCGGTTTTTTCATTAATTATGATTGAATTAGTTCTAATAACGTGCCGTTTTTAGTTTCTACAATAAAATCAAATTGCACGGTACCTTCAGGAGTAGAGGTAGAAATGCCACCACGATACACCTCATATTGAAGACCAAAGCGCTCAACCTTTTCTGGGTTCATGTGAATCCAAGAGCCGCTAATTGTATGCTGGGCAGAGGCCGTAGCTTTTGCTTTTTTTAGTGCTTTCTCAGGTGAAATCCGTTCTTTGGTAATGGTAGGGCGTAGAAAAAAGCCTAATAAAAATCCAAGTCCTAGTCCAATCGATAGCTTCTTCATGCTTTTATTCATTCCTCTCTTCAACGGGTGAATAATTGTAATCATACCAGTAGTTCGCTTTCTCTGCAAAGCTCGTCTCCTAGAGGATATCATAATAAAGCTAAAAGATGTTGACAGGATAAGAAAAGTAGCAATTTAAGGAGAGATTCGATACACTGAGAGTAGATTAGGTAGTACATAGTATGAGTATGAATCGAAAGAAAGAGAGGAATTTTAGATGAATAAAGACACGTTATCGCTTTTTAAGACATTAACAGAACTACAGGGGGCTCCAGGCTTTGAGCACGAGGTACGCAGCTTTGTTCGTGAAGAGCTATCAAAATATACGGATGAGATTGTACAGGATCGCCTAGGAAGTATATTTGGAGTCAAGCGTGGTGATGAAAGTGGACCCACAGTAATGGTCGCTGGACATATGGATGAAGTAGGGTTCATGGTTACCTCTATTAATGATAAAGGGTTAATTAAGTTTCAGACGTTAGGTGGTTGGTGGAGCCAAGTATTACTCGCTCAACGTGTTCAAATTATAACGGACCAAGGGCCTGTTATCGGTGTGATAGGATCAACCCCCCCACACCTATTAGAGGATGCCCAGCGTAACAAACCAATGGCATTAAAACAAATGTATATTGATATTGGCGCTGATGATAAAGAAGACGCAGAGAAAATAGGTATTAAACCCGGGCAGCAAATTGTGCCCGTAAGTGAATTTACTCCACTTGCCAATTCTAAGAAAATTCTAGCTAAAGCGTGGGACAATCGATACGGAGTCGGTTTATCTATTGAGTTGCTGAAAGAGCTTCAGAACGAAAGCCTTCCGAATGTCCTTTATTCCGGAGCTACTGTGCAGGAAGAAGTAGGACTAAGAGGTGCACAAACTGCAGCTCAAATGATTAATCCGGATCTATTTTATGCGTTGGATGCAAGCCCGGCTAATGATGCAACTGGAGGCAAAGATGCTTTTGGTCACTTAGGCAAGGGGGCATTATTGCGTATATTTGATCGTACGATGATTACACATAAAGGCATGCGCGAATTTATCTTAGATACGGCTGAATCAAATGATATTCCTTACCAGTATTTCATTTCACCAGGAGGCACAGATGCAGGGCGAGTTCACCTTGTTAACGAAGGAGTGCCATCAGCGGTTGTTGGCATATGTTCAAGATATATTCATACGTCAGGCTCTATTATCCACGTAGATGATTATGCAGCCGCAAAAGAGTTATTGGTGAAGCTTGTGAAATCATCCGATCAGTCAACATTTGATTCAATCATTGGCCACTCATAATGAGCGATCAGCTAATAAATCAGTCCCTTGTAGCTATTGGCACTAAAAACCCTGCAAAGGTTCATGCTGTTCAAGAAGCGCTCATTCGTGAGTCATTACGTTTCATCACGATTGATGCTCCCTCTGGAGTAAGCTGCCAACCCTTTTCCAACGAAGAAACCAGGACCGGTGCGATAAATCGTGCAAAAGCCGCACTCGCTGAAGCAGAGACAGATCTTGGCATTGGATTAGAAGGTGGAGTGCATGAGAGTGATAACGGGCAACTCTTTCTTTGTAATTGGGGAGCGCTGGTTGATGCAAAGGGGCATATTTGGGAGGCGAGTGGCCTCAGTATCCCTGTTCCTTCTGAGGTTCAAACTCAGCTACTCAGAGGTCAAGAATTAGGGACCATTATGGATGAGATCTCAAACGAGTATGAGACAAGTAAAAGAGAAGGCGCGGTTGGATTTTTTACAAACAATTGGATTTCTCGTAAGGAGATGTTCAGTCATATTGTAAAAGCCTTGTATGGTCAATACTTGTTGACACGGTAAAAATTTTTTTGATACAAAGATTAGTGGGCAAAGACATCTGAGGATGACTTTGCCCACGTTTTTTTACAGTCTTATATTATTCTTCTTCAAAAATATACGAAAGCGCAGCGACTGCTTGCTCCGGTGTTTCTACCACAACTTGAGCCTTATTAGATAGTTCTTTTAAAGCATGGTGCAATGTCTCGGGGCGAATAAGAATTAAAGGTTTTCCTTTAGCGATTGCAGTTGATGCATCCATAGCTGTGTTCCATTGCTTGTACGATTCGCCGAACAAAGCAATCACTACGTCTGATTTCTCAAGCAGAATTTGAGTTCTCAAATTATTAATACTAGAAGCCGCTTCGTCTTTTAGAATAGCAGTAGGCTGCTCACCTAGGATCTCTTCTCCAATATGATCAGAACGATCATGGTTCTCCATTGGTCCGTAACAAGTGATAGAAAGATTGGCCTCGTTTACTAATTGTTTAATATCTTCCCTCCAAGAGCTATGAATCTCACCAGCTAAATAAACAGACAGTTCCATAAAATACACCCTTTCCATTTAATCTATCTTAAATATACCTTACCCATTATCAGAATTATAGAATCATTTTTAAAATACTTAACAAGTGTCTTGTCATATGTAAAAAGTATCGGTATGATGGGAATGGTATGAGACAGGGGGAGAGAGAAGTGGGAAGTTTTTTACGTAGAAAAGGCGTACATATTCATTGGCGTGTCTATCTCATTGATGCAATGGGGCAGATGGCTATTGGTTTCTTTGCAACACTTATTATTGGACTAATCATTAGTACGGCAGGCGAACAGTTTGGTATTGAAAGCTTTATTCGTGTTGGAGATTTAGCAATGAGCATGATGGGACCAGCGATTGGTGCTGCTGTAGCATTAGGTTTAAAGGCACCAAGACTTGTTGTCTTATCGGCTGTCGTAGCAGGTGCAGCTGGAGCTGAGTTTGGAGGGGTATCAGGGAGCTTTGTGGCGGCTGTCATCGCTACAGAATTTGGAAAACTCATTAGTGGTGAGACAAAAATAGACATTATCCTTGTTCCTTTAGTAACGGTGGCTAGTGGTTATCTCACGGCTGTTTTTGCAGGTCCAGGCGTTCAAACAACCATGACAGCGCTTGGACAAGCGATCATGTGGGCAGGGGAACAACAGCCGCTGCTCATGTGTATACTCGTGGCGATGCTCATGGGCTTGGTCATTACAGGACCAACATCCAGCGCTGCCCTTGCGATGGTGTTAGAATTAGAAGGCCCGATTGCAGGTGCCGCTACCATAGGTTGTGCCGCTCAGATGATGGGCTTTGCGTTAAGTAGTTATCGAGACAATGGTCTATCTGGACTGATCCCACTTGGTATGGGAACGTCTATGCTTCAGTTACCAAACGTGGTCAAGAAACCGATCATTATTATTCCGCCACTGTTAGCCGGAGCCATTTTAGCACCTATTGGCGTGATAGGATTTGGTATAACTAACATCCCAGCAGGCGCCGGAATGGGGACAAGCGGACTAGTAGGACCTATTATGACTTTCCGAGATATGGGCTTTAGTACATCAAGTTTAACGGCCGTTCTTATCTTTTATTTTATTGCACCAGCCATACTTAGTTTGTTATTCTCGGAATTCATGAGGAAAATAGGTTATATTAAAGATGGAGATATGAAACTCTACGCCTTATCAAAGGGAAATAATGAGGAGAGATAACAATGGAACATGTAAAAGATTTAGAGCATTTTAAACAAATTAGCGAGCAGGAGACAGCTGTTTTTATGTTTTCGGCTGATTGGTGCCCAGATTGCCGGATAATTGAGCCAGTTCTACCAAGAATCGAAGCTGACTTTCCTACCTTTAGCTTTTATTATGTAGACCGTGATCAGTTTATCGATCTGTGCGGTGAGTTAAGTATTTTTGGCATTCCAAGCTTTTTGGTGTATGCAAAGGGTGAAGAAGTTAGCAGGTTTGTAAGTAAAGACAGAAAGACACAAGAAGAAATCGAGCAGTTCTTAACAGAAGCGGAAGCAAAAAGTGTGTAACTAAATGAAGCTTGTATTGTAGACCTCTGAGAAGTTATTTTTGAGAGGTCTTTTTTTGGCTTGTGTTGGAGTGCCTTACCAAGAGCCAGAGATAGAGACCATGCTTATGTGTAAATGACATCGATGTAAAGAAATAGAGGACGGGTAATGTTTTGTTTCTTCGGCTGCCGCTCCCGAAAATGGGGGCACTTACCCGAGGCAAGGTAATGAGATAAATCGACTACGTCGATTTATCTCATTACCTTTATATCCCGCAGGTATTGGTCTCCATTTTCGTCCGCTTGTTTAGAGAGGTATTGGAAACAGTATTTACGCAATCTAAGAGCTGGATCAGGATCCCAAGAAAGAAGCGCCGCATACCAAGAAGAACAAGTGACTTACCAAGAGCTGGATCAGGATCCCAAGAAAGAAGCGCCGCATACCAAGAAGAACGAGCGACTTACCAAGAGCTGGAGCAGGATATCAAGAAAGAAGCCCCGCCTACCAAGAAGAACGTGTGACTTACCAAGAGCTGGAGCAGGATATCAAGAAAGAATCCCCGTATACCAAGGAGAATGAGCTCCTTACCAAGAGCCATGGCACAATACCCAGAAAGAACCCCCGCATACCAAAAAGAACGAGCTCCTTACCAAGAGCTGGAGCAGGATCCCAAGAAAGAAGCGCCGCCTACCAAGAAGAACGAGCGACTTACCAAGAATTGGAGCAGGATCCCAAGAAAGAAGCGCCGCCTACCAAGGAGAACGAGTGACTTACCAAGAGCTGGAGCAGGATCCCAAGAAAGAAGCGCCGCCTACCAAGAAGAACGAGCGACTTACCAAGAGCTGGAGCAGGATACCAAGAAGAACGAGTGACTTACCAAGAGCTGGAGCAGGATATCAAGAAAGAATCCCCGCACACCAAGAAGAATGAGCTCCTTACCAAGAGCCATGGCACAATACCCAGAAAGAACCCCCGCATACCAAAAAGAACGAGCGACTTACCAAGAGCCAGAGTCTGATACCAAGAAAGAAACCCCGCACACCAAGAAGAATGAGCTCCTTACCAAGAGCCATGGCACAATACCCAGAAAGAAGCCCCACCCACCAAGGAGAACCAGCACCTGACCAAGAGCTAACGCCCAATACCAAGAAAGAAGCCCCGCATACCAAGAAGAGTCAGCACAGCACCAAGAGCCACAGCAGTTACGCAGAAAGTAGAACTCCCACTCATCAAGAATTCCAAACACCTAACCAAGATTTTTAGCATGCCCCATCCAGTTTCTTTGGCATGTTCTCGTAGGCATGATAGAATCTTACTAAGAATCAATTTTATTTATGAACTGTATGTAAGGAAGGAAGATTCGTATGAACATGCAAGAATTCCGTAAGAAAATAGAAGCTGAGCTTCAGCATCCAGAATGGAAACTTATTTATAATCAAAAAGAAGCTGTTCTTCGCATAGAGGATACAGTTACTCATAAAGGGGTAAATCTTTCACTCCGCCCATTGCTAGCAAAGTGGGAACGTGAGGATTATCAAGGAGTCGAGGAATCCGTTCGTTATGTTCGAGTTGGCCTTGAGTCAATGAGGAAAAAGCTTGTTTTAAAAGGGAATGAATCTCATATTTTCCCTGTGATACGAGCTGCTTCTTTCCCTGAGGAATCAAGTGAAGGCAAGAAGCTTGTTTTTCATGAGCATACAGCGGAGACACGCGTGTATTATGCACTTGATCTAGGAGATTCATATTCATTAATTGATTATAGTTTATTAGAAGATAATGACTTTACCGTTGAATCGCTACGAGAAACGGCGTTATTTAATGTGCGTTCTTTACCTCAACCGTTTAAGCAACAGGAAGTGGCTGGTAACACGTTTTACTTTATGAATGCTAAAGACGGATATGAAGCAAGTCGTATTTTAGATCAGTCATTAATTGAGCGAATGGGTCAAAAGGTGCATGGCGAACTGGGGGTTGCTATTCCGCATCAAGATGCGTTAATGTTTGTAGATCTGGTGAATGATACCGGATATGATGTCATGGCTCAGACGGCCTTAACTTTCTTCGGACAGGGAAGAGTTCCAGTTACCGCATTACCGTTCCTTATGAAGGATGGAGAACTTGAACCGGTATTTATTATGGCACAAAAAAAACCTAAAGGTCCATCTACTTAAAAAAAACCTGTGTTATAATGGAGAACAGAACAGAATAAAGGAGCACCCGAATGAATATTTTTTATAATCTTAAAGGGATTGGCGATACACTGCTAATTTCTCTTTCGCCTGTTGAGATAGAAGAAAAGGCGTTTGAACGTAAGGGAAACGTGGCAAGAATTTACAGCGCAGATACAAATGAAACGATTGGATATAATATTTTTAATGCGTCTTCATATGGGGACATTCAAGGAGCCGGGAATCTGGAACAAACAGATTCACTAATAAAGATGGTTCAAGACGTGCTTAGTCGCGAAGGGTTTGACGTAAATCTTAGTGAGAATGCACAACCTGCTTTTGTAGTAGGTCATGTGACGGCAAAAGAGAAGCATCCTAATGCAGACAAATTGAACATTTGCCAGGTGGATGTAGGGTCGACCTCTCTTCAAATTGTGTGTGGAGCTCCAAACGTGGAAGCGAATCAAAAAGTTGTGGTTGCTTTAGAAGGTGCAGTTATGCCAAGTGGTCTTATCATCAAAAAAGCGCAATTACGTGGTGTAGAGTCAAACGGAATGATATGCTCTGCTAAAGAATTAAATCTTCCGAATGCTTCAGAAGAAAAAGGGATACTTGTGCTGGAAGCCTCAGCAAAGGTCGGAGAATCATTTACAATTAATAAAACAGCCTAGAGAAAAGGTTGGTTTAGCAAAGGATCTATGTAGGTTGATATCTACTAGAGCTTATGCTGCCGGCTTTTTCCTGTTCTTGGGGCGGAACGTGTTAAGAAAGCAGGTGAACCAAAGATATGGAGCCTATTCAACGCTTACAAAAATGGATCCAACAAACCTTTTTTGGTGCAGAGGTTCATGAGAATGAAAATGAAATAGAAAATAATAACCCTAATCAGTCTACTAAGAATCATTCTACTGAACGTATTAGCGGTCAGAGAGCAACCCATACATACGCTTCTAATCAAGGACCCTCTCAAGGTGGTCCGCGAATTACATACCAATATGCAAAAACTAATGGTGTGTATGTTTCTTCAGAAGTGAAAGAGGAAGCTAAACAACTGATGCAACATCGAAAAGTAATTAATCAGGATGAGAACAAGAAAGTTCGTACATCACATCGTTCGCAAGTTCAATCTGATCAAAAAAGAAACAACACAGAGGTCGCACCTAAACAGAAACGAGAAAAGTTTAACAATCCAGACTTTAAACCAACTGCTATTCCTTCGCCTATCCATGGCTTTAGAAAAGTACTACCTAGCCAAAGGACACAGTTAACACTTCATGAGCCAGAGGAAGAAGCTGTTACAGAGCGTTTGGTTATTGAAGAAACGTATAGTGAATCTGATGTTCAATTTGTGCAAACAGATCCCGTGGAGCGAACAGAAGAAGAAACTCATGAAGATACACACGAAGATGTCATTCATTCCGCTATGCAAGAAGCGCCATATAGTGACCCAGAAGAGAACACTTCTATGGAGGAACTGCCAGTTATTAAAGAAGTAGAAGTGGAAATGGAGCATTCAATACCGGAAGAGCATCACGAGGTTCATTATGAGCAGAACGAGCAGCTTGAACAAGATGAACCTCTAGAAGAAAATATAATAGATTCAAAAAGAGCTAGTGATGCTGTGAGTGACTCTTCTCAGATAAACAATGAACGGGCAAAAAGTGATCATTCTGCATCAGTAGACTTTACTAAAAACCGACAAGCTAAAAACGATCATAAAGATAAAGCAAAACCCAGTGTTCCTTTTAATGTATTAATGATGCCTAAGGATAAACAAGCGTCTACTTCCATGACTCAGGCAAGCAACAGTTATACCAGTCCGAGCATACAGCTTTTAAGGTTTCCTGAGGTTAAGCAAGAAAAAGATACAGGGTGGATGGAAGAGCAAGCGATTCTTTTGGAAGAGACGCTGCAAAGCTTTCATGTAGATGCAAAGGTTGTTCATACAACGATGGGACCATCTGTCACAAGATTTGAAATCCAACCAGCACGGGGTGTCAAAGTAAATAAAGTAACAAATTTAAGTGATGATATTAAAATGGCATTATCCGCAAAGGAAATTAGAATAGAGGCACCTATCCCTGGTAAGAACACGATCGGTATTGAAGTGCCGAATCAAATTTCTGAGGCAGTTTGGCTAAGGGAAATTTTAAGAAGAGATGTATTTATTCAGCCTACTTCGCCGATGACTGTAGCGTTAGGATTAGATATATCTGGTCAACCCATTGTCACAGACTTACGTAAAATGCCACATGGCTTAGTAGCAGGGGCGACGGGATCAGGTAAAAGTGTTTGTATTAATTCAATCCTAATTAGTCTTTTATATAAAGCGACCCCAGATGAAGTGAAGCTACTGTTAGTGGATCCAAAGATGGTGGAGCTTGCTCCTTACAATGATGTTCCACATCTGGTAGCTCCAGTTATTACAGATGCTAAACAGGCAACCATTGCTTTAAAATGGGCGGTGGCGGAAATGGAACGTCGTTACGAACAGTTTAGTGAGAAGGGTGTCCGAGATGTCAGCCGCTATAATGAATTGTATTCTGAGCAGCCTGATAAGCCGGCCATGCCATATATACTTGTTGTCATTGACGAGTTAGCGGATCTAATGATGGTCTCACCACAAGAAGTAGAGGATTCAATTTGTCGGATTGCTCAGAAAGCACGTGCATGTGGCATACATCTATTAGTAGCCACCCAACGTCCATCAGTAGATGTTATTACGGGGTTAATTAAAGCCAACATCCCAACACGTATTGCTTTTTCTGTATCGTCGCAAACCGATTCACGTACAATATTAGATATGAATGGGGCAGAACGATTACTGGGACGCGGAGATATGCTGTTTAGTGAGAATGGTTCACCAAAGCCAGTCAGGGTACAGGGTACCTTTGTAACAGATGAAGAAATTGAAGATGTCATTTCATATGTAAAAAAACAAAGGAAGCCGGAATTTCTTCTCGATGTTGAGCAAATGCAGAAATCAGTAGAGCATACAGAACAAGAAGATGATTTGTTTGAAGAAGCCTGTTACCATGTCATTAATCAGGGCACCGCTTCTGCGTCAAATCTTCAGCGACGTTTTCGAATTGGCTATAACCGAGCAGCTCGTTTAATCGATATGCTTGAAGCTCGTGGGGTAATTACTGGAGCAATGGGTAGTAAACCTCGACAAGTGCTGGTCGATGAACTTTCCATCGATGAGATCTTAAGCTAAAGTAATAACTAATCAATAAGACCCTTGTCTAATTTCAGCTAGTTCTATATTATAGGTTAAGGTTGGACGCTTGTGCAGTTATGGCAGCTTGGTTGTCAGAGACTTTTTACAAGCATGGTACATATAGTAGTGGATAGGAATCGTGAATGAGTAAGACATGCCTGCCATTAAACTATAAAAGAAAAAAGACCAATAAATTTGAATGAATGCTTATTCTCACCTTCTGCTTAGATTCAGTTTGTATATGGTGAGAGGCAGCAGGGAGGCTTACCTATGAGCAATTATCATTTTGTAGGAATAAAAGGTTCAGGAATGAGTGCCTTAGCTCAAGTATTGCATGATATGAATTTCAATGTACAGGGTTCTGATGTAGATAAAACATTTTTTACTCAAAAACCTCTTGAAAAAAAAGGCATTCCTCTTTTACCATTTGATAAAGCAAACATAAAAGAAAATCAACAAATCATTGTATCAGCTGCCTATAATGAGGAGCATGTTGAGCTGCAGGAGGCTGCAAAAAGAGGAATAGCGGTTGAAGAATACCCCACCTTTCTTGGACGATTCATCCATCAGTTTACTAGTGTGGCGGTGACAGGCTCACATGGAAAGACATCGACAACAGGCTTGCTATCACATGTCTTAGGCTCTGTGTATCCAGTGTCTTATTTGATTGGTGATGGAACAGGGAAGGGCGAAGAAGACTCTAAATACTTTGTATTTGAGGCGTGCGAGTACCGTCGTCACTTTTTGAACTATCAACCTGATTATTGTGTGATGACTAATATTGACTTTGATCATCCTGATTATTTTTCTGGAATTGACGATGTGTTTGATGCTTTTCAGGAAATGGCTAAGCAAGTTAAAAAGGCGATCATTGCATGTGGAGATGACGAACATCTTCAGAGAATCCATGCAAATGTACCTGTTGTATATTATGGTTTCAAAGACCATAACGATTTTCAGGCACATAATGTAGTGAGCAGTGAAAACGGAACTACTTTTGATGTGTATGTTCGTAACAGCTTATACGGAACATTCACCATTCCTGGATTCGGAAACCACAGTGTATTAAATGCACTGTCGGTAATTGCTATCTGTCATTATGAGGGTGTTTCAGCAGAAGCATTGGCTGCTCACCTACAAACATTTGATGGTGTGAAACGCAGATTTAGCGAACAGCATTTTGGTGAGCAAATATTAATTGATGATTATGCTCATCATCCTACAGAAATAGCTGTCACAATAGAAGCAGCTAGAAAAAAGCATCCAGAGCGTGAAGTAGTGGCAATTTTTCAACCCCATACCTTTACTCGAACGAAGACATTCTTAGACGAATTTGCTTCGGCTTTGTCTAAAGCAGATGCTGTTTATTTATGTGATATTTTTGGTTCGGCACGTGAGGATAAAGGGAGCTTAACGATTGAGCACTTGCAGCAGCTTGTTCCGCAATCAGAAGTATTACACGAGGATGAGGTGTCAGTCCTAGCAAAGCATTCTTCAAGTGTGCTGTTGTTTATGGGTGCTGGGGATATTCAGAAATTCCAAAAAAGATATGAACATCTTGTTCAGCAATAAAATGTGATGAGAGTAAAGAAACCAAGTTTTCTTTGCTCTTTTTTTAGTTGGGAAAGATTCTTTTCTGTACACAAAGGTTGATTTATTTAATAAAAAAAAGCCATAATATGAATAAGGTAAAGGGAATCTAAGAAAACTGCCGAATATATATCCAAATACATATGTTTTAATTTATTTTATTTTGGGTAATTCTTTGAGTATGAAGGAGGGATAATCATGGATTGGGCAATACTGTTATACATAAGTGCCTTAATTGCTGCAGTGGCATTTGCTGTTTTAGTTATTTTTCTTGTCAGAACGTTACGTTCAGCCAATCGTACTTTGGAGCATACAGCGAATACGGTGGCGAATCTGGAGAAGCAATTAAATGGAATCACAATCGAGACTGAGCAATTACTGAATAAAACAAATCGACTTGCTGATGACATTCAGCAAAAAACGGAATCAGTGAACTCATTATTTACATCTGTTAAGGACTTAGGTCAATCAGTGACACAGTTTAATCAGTCAATTAAACAGGTGTCTAATTCCGTTACCACTCAAGTGGGTGAGCAGTCTGAAAACATTGCAAAAGCTGTAAATTGGGGGACAACAGCCCTTGATTTGTATACAAAGTTTAAGCTAAGAAAGCAGCATCTCGACGAACCAATAAAAACTCAAGGAGGAAATTAACATGGGAGATATGAATACGAAGGACTTTCTGATTGGTACATTAATTGGAGGAATTGTTGGAGCGACAACAGCGTTATTCCTTGCACCTAAATCCGGAAAGGAATTACGTAATGATCTAGGTGAACAAGCACAGATTGCTAAAACCAAAACGTCTGAAATTACTTCATCTGCCTACGATAAGGGTAATGAATGGGCATCTATCGCTAAAGAAAAATCTTCAAACATTGCTAAAACTGTATCTGAACAATCAAATCAAGTGGCAGATAAAGTGAAAGAAGTCGCCTCAACTGTCAAAAATGAAGCAGATAGTACAAAGGAAGATTTGTCTGCTTTAACAGAGGATTTAACTGGGGAACTTAAAGAATCAGGCTCAAAAGTATCAGAAACGGTTAAATCAGAGGTAGATGATTTAGAGAAGAAATTTGAAGAGGAAAAGAAAAACTTTTAATGAAAAATCTAATTGGAAGAATTCTACGTTTGCCACTAATTATTCTTTTGGCTGGCTTGAATTCTTCTGCTATAAACAAAAGAAGAACGGTCCTTATCATGGGACCGTTCTTCTTTTAGGTTTATTTATCTTGTGGAGACCCCTTCTTTAGATGCTCTCCAATTTAGCCAGCTCCCTAAACTGTATTTAGCTTGGTGAGATCTTTGCCTGGTTATTTATATCGATACAAATGTGAGTTCCACTCTGTCGCCTTGACTAAGTGGACTAATAAATTCAGCAGGAGATTGATTTATTGTTAGCTTAAAGGTTTGTTTAGACCCAACTGGAATGGTAATGTCCGCTATCGCAAATAGATCTTGAATAATAAAAGGCTCTAATTTAGCTGTTTGTGTTGTTAGAACATCATGTGGATGAATAGTAGCTGATGCTGATAGCTTCTCACTTCCTCGGTAAAGCTCGATTGAACTTCTGGTTAAGCTTAATGGTTTTTCGTTAAATGTGACGTCAAGTGACTGTTGAAGCGATCCTAACGCCTCGTAAATATCAGCCGCAAGGAAATGTGTCTCACCTGTGCTCGGATGGTGGACATCCACACGATCGCCTTGAGCAAGCGTTTGTTCTAATGTAGCTGATCGCCCATTTACTAAAAGAGACGTGTGTTGTTTGGTTACTGATGTCGTTTTATGATTAACGTCAACAGATATGGACGTAAACCATCTAGGGTCTATATTCGCATTCTGCAGCAAATCCTTTACCGAAGAGAGAGCTTGTACTTTAATTGTATCGCGATCCTGAAGCTTCTGATTACGATCGACACGCTCTTGATTTCTTGTAATAACTGTAGCAATCTCAACAGGGTTTCCATTTATATAACATGTGATAGTAGAGGATTGATCAATGATATCGCCAATGGTTGCCTCAGGCTCTGTCCCGTTCTGGCCAGGTTTAATAATTAAGTGATCCCCTTCAGATATCGAATCCGTTATGAGGGCAGGAACTCCATTTTTTGTGATTTGTGGAGCTTTACCATGAAAACCAGGAATGGTTATGAGCTTGTCATTTACTTCAACAACAATAGCCATACCGGGCTTCCCATATTGTTTCACGACGTCGATACCTGCAGATACAAACGCGTCTCCGATCGTTAATTTTTTTGCGTCAAATAGACGGAGTACACGTCCATTTACATTCACACTTACATAGTGAATTGGATTTTGTTTTGCTGCAATGGCGATACCTACAGGCGTTACTAGCTCTGGACCTATAAGCTCTTCGTTTAAAGCAGAGAAATTCTGTATCGCTTCTATGCCACGGACAGCCACTCGTTCTTTTGGAAGGTTGAGTGAATCAGCCAACATCTCAGTAAGAAAGGGTGTCTGACTGCCTCCACCAACTAGCATCACGGCTTTTGGTGGTTTACCATTTAAACGAAGGATCTCATCAGCGATCGACATCGCTATCGATTGAATAGCTGGTTTGATTGGATCAAATAATTCCTCACTTGTATAATCCTTAGTGTGACCAAGAATATCTGTTACTGAAATCTTTTGTGTTTCAAGGGAAAGTCTTTTAATCTTTTCGGCTTCAGGAAAATCGAGAAGATAATAGTCACTTAACGCTTCTGTAATTTCATCGCCAGCGATTGGAACCATGCCATATGCCTGGACCGTTCCCTCGGCTGTAAGTGCAATATCAGATGTTCCAGCCCCAATATCAACTAAGGCGACATTTAAACGCCGCATAGAGGTTGGAATAAGAACATCAATGGCAGCGATTGGTTCAAGTGTGAGTGCTTCTAGCTGCAAGTCTACTTTATGCAAGGCAGAAAGAAGAGACTCAACAACAACTTTTGGTAAAAAAGTCGCGATCACTTCAATCTCAGCTTGTTTCCCATTTTGTTGCAATAGACTTCCAATTGAAGATCCATCCAAGCGGTATTCTAACACTGAATACCCTACACAATCATATCTTGAAGTCATTTGATCCTCAGATTCAAGAGATAATTGATATTGGGCTTGGCTCACTGCACTAAGTTCAAGGTTTAAAAGATCTTCACGTGTCTCAAGTACATGCTCATCAAGACTAATGGCATAGGAGGCTCGTTTCGTTAATAACGATCGCCCTGCAGCGGCCACGCAAGCTCGATGCAATGGATGATGTCTTTTTTCCAATCGTTCCTTGACCTCGGCAATCACTGCCGCTACAGAAGGTATATTATGTATCTGACCATCAAGCATAGAACGCTCTTGATGTTCAATCACTTCAATATCAATAAGTTCATGCTGGTCGCCATTCTCTCTTAGCAAGAGCCCAACCACAGAACGAGTTCCAATGTCCAAAGCAAATAATGTTGGAGAGTCGATTGCCATGCTGTCACCTATTACCTTTCATTTAGCCTACTGCTATTTTACTAGAAAAAGGCGATAAAAGGTATAAATAAATAAGAAACACTTTAGCGCTTAAAAGCGTCTAAGAAATAAAGAGAAATGTCGTGACATTCGGAATAACATCCTTTATAATGAAACCTAGTTAAAGAGAACATATTTTTGTGAGGAGTGGAGTATGGTATGAGTAATGAACAACTGGAACAGTTAAGGTCTGAGCTAGATGATGTGAATTTAAAACTACTTGCTTTAATAAATCAGCGTGCAGGTTTAGTACAAAAAATAGGATCTGTAAAGCGTGAGTCGGGTGTTAATCGGTTTGATCCGGTTAGAGAGCGGAAAATGCTTGACCACATTGCAGAGCACAATGAAGGTCCATTTGAAACAAGTACACTTCAACATTTATTTAAACAAATCTTTAAAGCTGGTTTAGAGCTTCAAGAAGATGATAATAGTAAGGCTCTTCTAGTCTCAAGAAAAAAACAGCAGAATAATACGATCGTAGATTTAGGAGGCGAACTGATTGGAGATGGGCAGCAGCGCCTAATCATGGGACCTTGCGCTGTTGAGAGCTATGAGCAAGTAACAGCTGTCGCTAAAGCAATGAAAGAAAGAGGACTAAAATTATTACGAGGCGGCGCATTTAAGCCAAGAACGTCCCCATATGATTTTCAGGGTTTGGGACTTGAAGGTCTACAAATTTTAAAGCGTGTAGCAGAAGAACAAGATATGGTCGTTATTAGTGAAATTGTTAGCCCATCTGACATTGAAACTGCGGTTGAATACATTGATGTCATTCAGATTGGTGCTCGTAATATGCAGAACTTTGAGCTTCTTAAGGCTGCGGGGTCTGTTAACAAGCCTGTCCTACTCAAGCGTGGGCTATCTGCAACGATTGAAGAATTTATCCATGCTGCTGAATACATTGTTTCAAAAGGTAATAGTCAAATTATGCTGTGCGAGCGTGGTATTCGCACATACGAGAAAGCAACACGTAATACTCTAGATATCTCGGCTGTACCTATTCTTAAGCAGGAAACACATCTTCCTGTCTTAGTAGATGTTACACACTCTACGGGAAGAAGAGATTTGTTACTACCGACTGCTAAGGCAGCACTTGCTATTGGAGCTGATGCTGTAATGGCTGAGGTACACCCTGATCCTGCTGTTGCATTATCTGACTCTGCTCAGCAAATGGATATTCCTACGTTCCATTCATTTATTGATCAATTAAAAGAATCTGGATTATATAAATAATAAGGAATATTTACAGGCAACCCCTTCGATAGAAGTGGGTTGCTTTTCCTATAAGTGAGAATTAAAATGAATGAATACTCTTTTTGGAGAATACAAGCATATATTGCACGAATCAAGGGAATACTAGAGTAAAATAGTACAGGTAGTGTTATACCTCTTAAATAATGTAGGAATTCTCAGATATTGTCGAATAAATGCGAAAGACATTGCAGAAGCCTGATTTGTAGCGTATGATAACAGTACAAACTAGGTAAAGTATGTCATGAGGAGGATCAATGTGAATACAACGATTTATGATGTAGCAAGAGAAGCAGGCGTATCCATGGCCACTGTATCACGAGTAGTGAACGGTAACCCAAATGTTAAGCCTACAACCAGGAAGAAAGTACTAGAAGCCATTGAACGATTAGGTTATCGTCCAAATGCTGTCGCTAGAGGGCTTGCAAGCAAAAGAACAACAACAGTTGGGGTAATCATTCCTGACATTTCTAGCATCTTTTTCTCTGAACTTGCTAGAGGCATAGAAGATATTGCAACGATGTATAAGTATAATATCATTCTTTGTAATTCAGATCAGAACAAAGAAAAAGAAATTCATTTGATTAATACCCTACTAGAAAAGCAAGTGGATGGTATTGTTTACATGGGTGGCGAAATTACTGAAGAGCATGCGATTCAGTTTAAGCGTTCACCGGTTCCAATTGTTCTAGCAGCAACTCTTGATCAAGAGCAGACGTTCCCATCTGTTAACATTGACTATAAGCAAGCTGCTGAGGATGCGATATCCATGTTAATAGAAAAGGGGCACACAAGAATTGGTATGTTAAGTGGATCTTTAGATGATCCGATTAATGGCTACCAAAAGTTTGCCGGTTATCGTTCTGCACTGGACAAGCATCAGATTACATTTGATGAAGATTTAATTGTTCTTGGTGATTATACATATGATTCCGGAATTGAAGCGATGGAATCATTTGTAGGAATGAAAGAAATGCCTACTGCTATTTTTGCATCATCAGACGAAATGGCTCTTGGTGTTATTCATGGGGCACAGGATAAAGGCTATCACGTACCAGATGATTTTGATGTCATCGGTTTTGATAACACAAGATTATCTGTAATGGTTCGTCCAACACTCACAACAGTTGTTCAGCCTATGTATGATATTGGTGCTGTTTCTATGCGATTACTTACAAAGTTTATGAACAAAGAAGAAGTTGCTGATCACACGGTTCAATTGCCGCATCGAATTGAATTTAGACAATCCACAAAGAGCAATTAATCAGTTTATGATGGGGAAACGAATTGGATTAATTGGCGCAATGGATGAGGAGATTCGCCAGCTTCGTTCAGAGCTACAGATGGAAAGTACAGAAGAACGGGCAGGTATTACGTTTTATATTGGTGAGATAAATGGCAGTTCTGTTGTCCTTTGTCGCTCTGGCGTTGGTAAGGTAAATGCTGCCGTGACTACTCAAATTTTGATTGATGCGTTTGAGGTGTCTCATATCCTTTTTACTGGAATTGCTGGGGCATTAGATAAGAGCTTACAGGTTGGAGATATGGTGATTTCATCAAGCGCTATGCAGCATGATATGGATGCAACAGCACTTGGTTTTCCTAAGGGACAAATTCCAATGCAATCTACTTCCTCTATTTTTCAAGCAGATAGCGGTTTAGTAGAGCTTGCTTTTAGATCAGCAGAAAGAATTCTTTCCTGTAGGATCTTAAAAGGAAGAATATTAAGCGGGGATCAATTTATTGCAGACTTACATACAGCGCAAACACTTTATGATGAATTTACAGGTGCTTGTGTTGAAATGGAAGGGGCTGCAGTAGCACAAGTGGCTACAATGAGTGAAATCCCATTTGTGATTATTCGAGCAATTTCTGATAATGCTAACGAGCAAGCCTCTATGAGCTTTACTGAGTTTACCGAGCTTGCAAGTAAGCAATCACATATACTTGTCATGGAAATGCTAAGTAGCTGGAATGATTATAATAAGATATAAAAGACACAAAGCAAAAATCCGATCACAATGTACATTGTGATCGGATTTTTTGTTATCGCATATCCTTTTGCTTTATCTTTTTTCATTGATAGGTGTACGCAGTGATTTTTTTTCATTTCGAATATAATATAAAGCCTTCTCAACCGTCTGCTGATTTCGTGTGGTAATAATCGGTTTTCTAGGCACGATAGGAAGCATATCCTCAGGATCATGCCAAACAGAAGGTAGTAATTCTTCAGCCTGTTCCTTCCATGCTTCATGCCACATTTGGGGTATTGGTTGATTTAGAATGTCTGTTTGTTCGGTCATTTCAAGCCAAATGCTTCCCCAAGCTCTAGGTACTACGCGCCAATGATCATAGCCGCCACCACCAACCGCTACCCAGCGGCCATTGCAATAGGTATGAGCTAATTCATGTGCTAGCTTTGGAATGGCGTGGAAGCTTTTTAATGAGGTATGCAGATGTGTTAATGGATCGAGGTAGTGTGAATCTGCTCCGTTCTGAGTTATGATCACATCTGGTCGAAAGAATTCTACGACTTCTCTGAAGGTCGTTTCATAGCTTTCTAAAAACGACTCATCCTCTGTAAACGCCTCAAGAGGTATGTTTAATTTCATTCCGTAGCCTGCACCTGCTCCTTTTTCTGTTACACTGCCGGTGCCAGGAAATAAGTAGCGACCCGTTTCATGAATACTAAGTGTGAACACATCAGGATCATCATAAAAACACCATTGAACCCCGTCACCGTGGTGTGCATCTGTGTCAACATAAAGCACTCTTGCCTGATAGTTTTGCTTTAAGTATTCGATAGCAATGGCCGAATCATTATAGATACAGAAGCCTGAAGCTTTGCCTTTAAATCCATGATGTAGTCCTCCAGCAAGGTGTAGAGCATGTGAATAGGATCCGTTCATAACCGCATCAACCGCTGTTAAGGTTCCACCGACTAGTAAGGAGGCAGCCTCATGCATTCCTTCAAAAAAAGGAGTATCATCCGTACCTATGCCATAGTTACGGGCTTGCTCTTCTACTAAGCGACCGCACCCAGCCTGTTTTACCGCTTCAATAAACGCTTGATCGTGTACTAAAGCTAATTCTTGGTCCGTTGCATAACGAGGTTTAAGAATCATTGATTGATCCAAGGCACCACTATACTGTAATAAATCCATGGTTAGCCTTAATCGACGCGGATTAAAGGGGTGTTTTTCATGAAAGTGATATAGGTGCTCCTCGCTTGAATAGATAAAAGCAGCTTCAGCTGTTTTCATGGAGTTCTCCGTGTAAATCGGGACCTTTGACTTTAAATCCAGCGTTTTGAATGGCTTGAATAACCTGTCTGGCATCTATCGTCTGTGCTCTAAAAAGCAAAATTTTTGTCTGTTCTGATGTCGATGGATAGACCATGACACTATGAATGTTTATGTCGAATTCTTTGAAGATTAAGGCAATAGAGGCTAGCTGACCTGGACTATTATCTACTTCTACATCAATCTGAGTACTCGGCTGGTCTGCACCCATTAACTCAACAAACGTATGAAGAAGCTCTGTTTCTGTCACCATACCAACTAAGCGGTCTTCTTCGGTAATTGGCAAGCAGCCAATGTGATATAGATAGAAGACAGAGGCGACTTCCTGTACTAAATCGTCTGGTTCTGCCGTAATAATATTCGTGGACATAACGGTAGACAACGGTCGATTCAGCTCCGTTCCATCCGTTTGTTCTTCAAATATAGAGGGTCTGGCATCTCTAATATCTCGATCGGATACAATACCTTCAATTTCATTATTTGCCCCTAAAATAGGGATGTGTCTAATTCTATTTTTCTCAAGCAGCTGCAGTGCCTCTCCAATTGTATGGTTTGCAGAAAGTGTGATGACATTTCTTTGCATAATATCTTTTACTTTCATATGACCTGCCTCCTTAGTGTCCTATTTTAATACATAAAACGGTTATGAAAGCGTAGTTGATCAAATTGTTGCACGGACTTTTGGTCAACATTGGTGCCAATTCGGGCCATTAGACAGTTGGCAGGATGAGAGCTGATTTCAGGATCATCTGTAGCAAACCACTCAAGTCCGCCACTTCCCATCATTTTTTCCATGACTTTTCGATATTCCCAAACATCTAACCCACTTCCTTTTAAGTCCCAATGCCAATAATATTCAGTTGTAATAATAATATAATCTTCCATTGCTGGGTCAAGCATAGATAGCTTAATAAGGTTTTTCCCCGCAGAAATGCCACGATAAGCTGATGCAATTTCTATGGCACCTAACTCAAGTAAATTCTCCATGTTTCCTTCAGACCACCTTTCCATCGGATCGGGGTATAAGAAGGTAACATAGCCTACAACGGTTTGATCATCTACTACAACATTAATTCTGCCCTCAGGTAAATCAGCAATTTCAATTAAGGCCTCCTTCTGTTTCTCAGCTGGACGGAATGATTCCAGACCACTATGAAACTGATAAGAGGATAATTTCCCACTGCTAATTGGGCCTTCAAGTAATAAAGATCTTCCTTCGTAGGGGATGGTTGTTGAATGGTAGCTTTTTGTATGAATCATATGTTCGTCACTCACCTTTGTCAGGCTAATACGTTCATTATACACAAATCTAACATACTTGCAGGGATGAATAGAAGATAACTTGCTTTTTCTTAAAAAGAATCAGCGTTTTCTTTCTGTTTGTATAAATCAATTATGTATATTATACTGATGTTAATTCATTACAGAAAGGAAGAGAACTCATGAAAATGCAAGCGCTTCCACCTGAAAATGGAACTTACAATCTAGAAAACTATAAAAAAGAATACGAAAGCTTTGATTGGGGCTCTGTTGAGAAAGAGTTTACTTGGAGTGAGACTGGGAAAGTGAACCTTGCATTTGAAGCGATTGATCGTTTTGCAGAGGGAGAGAAAGCGAGTCAAGTTGCCCTTCACTATAGTGATAAACAGAGAGAAGAATCTTATACATTTGAACAGATGAAAAGACAATCCAATAAAGCTGGTAATGTTTTAAAAGATGCTGGAGTCAAAAAAGGAGATCGTGTTTTTATTTTTATGCCTCGTTCACCCGAGCTTTATTTTGCGCTGTTTGGTGCTATTAAGCTTGGTGCAATTGTGGGGCCCCTTTTTGAAGCCTTTATGGAAGGTGCCGTTCGCGATCGCCTTGAGGATAGTGGAGCAAAGGTCTTAGTAACGACTCCCCTATTGCTAGAGCGAGTTCCTTTTGAGGATCTCCCTGATTTGAAGAAGGTTTTAATTGTAGATCCAAATCATACGGATGATGGTGCATTTATTAACTTTAATACTCATCTTGAGTCGGCTTCTGACGAGCTTGAGATAGAGTGGGTCGATCGTGAGGACGGGTTAATTTTACATTACACGTCAGGGTCTACTGGAAAACCAAAAGGCGTACTACATGTCCATAATGCTATGGTTCAGCATTATCAAACGGCTAAGTGGGTGCTTGATCTAAAGGATGATGACGTTTACTGGTGTACAGCTGATCCAGGCTGGGTAACAGGTACATCCTATGGAATATTTGCTCCTTGGCTTGCTGGCGTAACCAATATTGTCAGAGGGGGCCGCTTCAGCCCGGATGACTGGTATTCAACACTTGATAAATACAATGTAACCGTGTGGTACAGTGCCCCAACGGCTTTCAGAATGCTGATGAGTGCAGGGGATGAAGTCGTTAAACGCTACGATTTAACCCATCTACGACACATTTTAAGTGTAGGAGAACCACTGAATCCAGAAGTCATTCGCTGGGGATCAAAGGTCTTTAATAAACGAATTCACGATACATGGTGGATGACCGAAACAGGAGCTCAGCTTATTTGTAATTATCCATCGGAAGAGGTACGTCCAGGTTCTATGGGTAAACCGATACCAGGTATTAAAGCTGCGATAATTGATGATAGGGGTAATGAGCTGCCACCAAACAGAATGGGTAATCTAGCGATTAGTAAAGGCTGGCCATCTATGATGAGACAAATCTGGAACAACCCAGAGAAATTTAATAGCTATTTTGAACTTGAAGGCTGGTATATCTCTGGAGATTCAGCTTATATGGATGAGGACGGTTATTTCTGGTTTCAAGGGCGCATTGACGATGTCATTATGACCTCTGGTGAGAGAGTTGGGCCATTTGAAGTAGAGAGTAAGCTTATTGAGCATCCTGCTATTGCAGAAGCCGGAGTGATTGGAAAGCCAGACCCTGTGCGTGGAGAGATCATCAAAGCATTTGTTGCCTTACGCGACGGTTATGATGTCTCTGATGAGTTAAAGGAAGAAATTCGTACATTTGTGAAGCAAGGTCTTTCTGCTCATGCAGCGCCACGAGAAATTGAATTTAGAAAAGGATTACCGAAGACTAGAAGCGGTAAAATCATGAGACGTGTGCTCAAAGCATGGGAGCTAGATTTGCCAACGGGTGATCTATCAACTATGGAGGACTAGATAAGTGTGTTAGCTAGAGGGAAAGTCGAACGAATGGTGTTAATCTAACACATAATTGTTCGGCTTTTCTTTGTTAAGAGGCAGGACAGGTTTTGGAAGGGACGGAGAAGAAATCAAACATTAGCTGTCCTCTTGTACTAAATAGTCCAGAGAATGTCGGGAGGAGATAATATGATACATAAAACAGCTGCTCAGCTATTTACGTTAAGAGAAGAAATGAAGAGAGGCATTAAGCCTGTGCTGGCAGAGCTGAAACAAATGGGCTGGCCAGGTGTGCAGCTTTCTGCATTGCCAGAGGGCTATGATCCGCAAGAGCTTGCAGCATGGCTTCAAGAATATAATCTCAAAGCAGCAGGTATGCATGTATCTCTTCAGCGTTTAGAAAAGGATCTTGAAGGAGTAATAGAGGAAGTAAATCTATACCAAACAAAGGATATTGTCTGTCCATTTCTCCCAGAATCCACTCGTACGAAAGAAGGCTATACCGAAATAAAGCACAAGCTAAACAAATGGGCTAAACAAGCAAGTAGCTATCGGATTAGCTATCATAATCATGATTTTGAGTTTGATGTAGTAATGGATGAAGGGCAGTCTGCTTTAGAGTATTTGCTAGAGCCTACACCTGACAACCTAATCTACGCAGAGATTGACGTATATTGGGTAAAAAAGGCAGGACTTAATCCCGTTTCGTTTATTCGACCATACGCCAAGCGCATGCCATTACTTCATCTAAAGGATATGACAAACGACCATCGACAAACCTTTGCAGAAATCGGTCAGGGACAAATTGACTTTCTGCCAATCATTGAGTGGGGAGAGCAATCTGGAGTAGAATGGTATATCGTTGAGCAGGATCAATGTGAAAGAGATCCAATGCGAAGTCTCGAAATGAGTTTAGTTTATCTAAACCAGATGAAAGTCTGAGACGTACTTACGTCCATAATGAAGAGCTTGTCGACAATGATACCATTGCCAACAAGCTCTTTTACATTCTTTATAAATCTTAGCCAACTACCCACTCATTAGCTGTTTTCTATAATATTCAGGCGTCTCACCCGTTAATTGCTTGAATATCCTTGAAAAATGAGATGGATACTTGAACCCGTGCTGATAGCTTAAATCAGTAATACTCTGTTCTGGCTCAAGCGTTAAACTGACTTTAGCCTGATTAATTCTTTTCTGCAGAAGATATTTGAAAATGGTGACCCCGGTTACTTCTTTAAAAATTTTAGATAAATAATATTTACTCAGGTGCAGCTCTGATTCAAGAATGTCTAAGTGAAAGTCTCTTTGATAATGCGTCTCAATGTATGAGATCACTTTTTGAACATGTTTTTCTTTATCAGATTGAGGTCGGATAGAGTCTTGAAGTGGATTTTGGCAGTACGGATAAAGAAAAGTGAGTAACTCCATAAAGGATAATTGAAACTTAAAGTTATCCATTTCAGTTTCTGATTGTTGCAATTCATTCATCTTTACTAAATAAGATTCAAGTGTAGACTGTTCCTCATCTTGGAAGGCTAAATGAATAAATGAGAGCTGTTTGAAGGGATCCACAAGCTGTGGCATCCCCATTGGAGTAAGTATCTCCGAATAATATGGCTGATTGAAGTGAATGGTGGTCCTTATATAAGGACTACCCTCAAACAATTTAGGTCGATGTAGTGTCATCCCATTCATAAGGATGACACTACCCGATGACAACGGAAGAATACGATCTCCAATTAAATACGTGCATTTTCCCTTATGGAAATAAAATAGTTCAGCTGCTTGGTGAGAGTGGAAGTCTGATTTTACTTTCTTATCCTCGGCATAGTTTATGGATAAATGAAACTGCGTCATACGCGTGCAGTAGGTCTAATGACTTGCGCCTGCTGCTGGGAAAGAAGGCATAGTTCAGCTGCTTTAAAAGCATGCTCTTGAGTCATTGCATTTTCGGTTCGATGAATGCAATCAAGAATAAGTTCCCCGAAGAAAGGAAAGCCAACTTTTCCGGAAACAGCGAAGTGTTGTTCACCGTCATCATTTACAAGGTATACATGGTTACCACCTGATCCCTCTTTAGCTACATCTGTATACTTACGAATCTCGATCGTTCCTTTTGTTCCTGTGAGGAAAAGTCGACCATCCCCCCAAGTACCTAACCCATCAGGAGTGTACCAATCTACTCTAAAATAGTGGGTAGCTCCGTTTTCACCTACTAATGTGGCATCCCCATAGTCCTCAAGCTCTGGATAGTCCTCGCAATTATAGTGAGCCACCTTACTATGAAGAACTTCGGCATCCTTATTTCCCGTATAAAACAAAAACTGTTCGATTTGATGACTTCCAATATCACATAAAATGCCACCATACTGTTCTTTTTTGAAGAACCAGTCTGGACGATAGTCTTTATTTAATCGATGAGGACCAAAGCCAGTTACCTGAATAACCTCACCAATCGCACCTTGCTCTACAAGCTGACCAGCAAAAATAGCAGATTCAACGTGCAACCTCTCGCTGTAATAGACCATATATTTTTGCTGTGTCTCTTTTGTGATACGTTTTGTTTCCTCAAGCTGCTCGAGCGTCGTAAAAGGTGTTTTATCTGTGAAATAGTCCTTGCCATGCTGCATCACGCGGTTACCGAGCTCACTTCGTTTGTTAGGAATAGCAGCAGCAGCGACAAGCTGAATAGAAGGGTCTTCCAGTATGTCTAGTTCGCTTTGAGCAAGTTCAACATCGGGAAATTCCTTTTGGAACTTTTTCAGTTTTTCTGGGTCTGGATCGTATACTTTTGTTAAGGTAGCACCAGCTTCAATTAAACCATGGCACATACCATAAATATGACCATGATCAAGAGCTACGGCAGCAAATAGAAATTCTCCAGGTTCTACTACATGGGCGGGTTTTCCTTTAGGTGCGTAATTCATTCCATCACTATTTGTCATTATCATTTCCCCCTTTAATGAGTTCCTTTAACATCTAACGACTTTTCAACGACACTTTTTTTAACGGTAGATTGATCTTTCCTGGTGTTCAAATGCTCAAGATACAAATCTTCATCAAGAGGCAAGGAGACCCAATTGTCGATCCACGTGGATAGTTGCATAGCGTTTGATAATGTTAACCCATTAATCCCCTGTTCCCCAGGAGCGACTAATGATTTTTGATGTAAAATAGCTTCAATAAAGTTTTGGGTGATACCAGCATGCCCCGTATTTGGACCCTCAATTGGAATCTCGCATTTCCATGTTTCAGGTGCACCAAATCCACCCGTATAGCTTTGATTAAATTCAGGCTCCGACATTCTTAGTCTCCAGAAGGATAGTTTGTTATTCTCAACAACCACCTTGCCGTTCTCACCAGTGATCTCAAGGCGATTTGTTCCTGGAGCTTCACCAGTTGTTGTAACGAAGACGGCGGTTGCGCCATTTTCATATTCGGCATAGGCGGTGACGTCATCTTCTACTTCAATATCGCGGTACTTACCGAAATGACAGAAGGCTCGAATTCGTTCTGGCAACTGTCCGGTCAACCAATACATAAGATCCAATTGATGTGGACATTGATTAATAAGAACGCCTCCGCCTTCACCTTCCCAGGTGGCACGCCAGCTACTTGAATCATAGTAGCTCTGAGTACGGTACCAATCAGTGATAATCCAATTAATTCTTCTAATACCACCTAATTCGCCATCTTGAATGAGCTCTCGTAATTTTTGATAAATGGGATTCATACGTTGGTTATACATTATTGAAAAAACCAGTTGATGCTTTTGCGCTTCCTCATTCATCTCACGCACTTGCTTTGTGTATACACCAGCAGGCTTCTCTACTAATACATGTATACCATGCTCAAAGGCTCGAATGGCAAGTGATGGGTGACTGTAGTGAGGTGTAGCAATAATGACGGCGTCCACAGTTCCAGATTCAAAAAAGGCATTTTCATCAGAGAAAACGTTTACATTTTTTCCGTCGAAATGATGACTAATCTCGTCAATCCGACTCGTTCTTTTTTCCAGAATGGCCGTTAACACGGCGCCTTTAATACTTCCCTTTAAAAGGTAATCGGCATGAACCATGCCCATGTTACCGACACCAATGACGCCTATCCTAACTTCATCACTCATTCAATCAACTCCAATCAGTGTATAGTGTTCAGTATAACGGATTTAACCTTGTTACGCTTCCCCCTAATTGATGAAACCAGAGAGTCATTTATACCTCATTGTTGTCTGAGGCCATTGAAAAAGTCATGAAAGAATGAGCTGAGTGGCGCCGCTACAGGAGAACCCTACGCTTTCCGCGGGAACGGCCTCAGCCCTCGAAGTGGAAAACCACCCCTTCGATGTCTTCAGACGCGTTCTGTTCCGCAGGAGTCTACGGGTTCTCCTTCCGCTAACGTTCTGACTTAAACATTGAAGAACGTTACCAGTCTTATAAAGATCGTTTTTCAGTGGCCTCTCCTTGCTCCTCCAGGAGTCTTCTTATATCTCCTACGATGATTTATGCTCTCATTTTTTTATTTAACAACCTTCTCAATTTTCATTCGAATTCAATTTTATATCTGGATAAATTTTTTTACTTCAAACTGAAAAAGAAAATAGAGAGTAAAGTCATTTGATGATGACCTTACCCTCTATTCATAATTGTAGCGGCTCAAGTAATATTTTAATTATTTGTTCGGTTTCTAAGGCGATTTTTGCATTAATGTCCCAAGCTCTTCTATGTTATTTAATAGGGGAGAGTGAGGCTATGCTTAGTAAATACACTCTGCTTTCCAATGAACGCGGGTCGCTTCCCGCTGCTAAAGAAGTCTAGCAGCTTTGATATTAATCGTCATCTGATTCTTCATCATTATCATCATCATCTGTGTTATCCTGCTCATCTTCATCTGAATCATCGTCTGAATCTGAATCTGAATCTCCTTGTTCGTCTTCATCTGATTGAGCATCGTCTTCTTCTTTCTTCTTCTGTTCCTCTTCGTCTTTTGACAGCCAATCGTTACCTTTGGCGATGTCAGAAGCATCGGATTCATTTCCAACAGAATCAACTGCGGTCACATAATAAGCGTACTTGCCATCATTCACATCAGCACTTGTTGACTCATTTCCCTTTACTGATTGAACAACTTTGAAGTTGTCACTTCCATTATCGGCACGGTAGACTCTGTACCCAACAATATCACTTGCACCATGCTTAGACCAAGATAATGAGCTACCACTTAGTGATACACCAGAAACCTTGCCAGGTGTACTGCCATCATCAGGAGCCTCCTGGTCGCTTACAATACCTGATACAGAATCAGGTAGGTAGGAAGAGATGTCACCTATGTTAAAGAGGTCTCCAGAGAGGGAAATGCCTCTTTCTGTAAATTCTTCAGGTGTTTGTGAACGTGCTTTGTAGTTTTTGCCGTTAATTGTCACATAACGCTCTGATTTTAAGTCATCACTTGAGTTAGGTAGAAACTTTTTATTAAACAGATCTGTTGTAACTAAACCAGCTTCTTCACAAGCCTTTGATGGAGCAGTTCCAGTTAAGCTACAGATTTTTCTTGAGACAACACCCTCTGGTTGACTGAAGGAGTTGGAAGGAGCCATAAGCTCAGCGTTAACCCCATACGCGGCATTGGCGATGTTAGACCAGATTTTTTGGTTTCTGGGACCATATCGCAAGCCATTTACTGTTTGTGTAATAGAGTGGTTTGAGTCGTACCCTATCCATACACCTAATGTGACATTTGGATTGGTAGCCACAAACCATGAATCTCTTGTATTTTGTGTAGTTCCTGTTTTGCCTGCCCAATCAGCAGAGAAGTTCAAATTTCCTGGTACACTGCTTGCCGTACCACCAGATTTTAGGACATCCCTCATCATATCAAGCGTTAAATAATTGGTCTCGACAGTAAAAACATCCGTTTCCTTCTCTTCATGCTCAAACACGATGTCTCCATCCGCAGTTTCAATGCGATCAATCATATAAGACTCAACGCGTTTTCCGCCATTGCCAAAGGTAGAATAAGCGTTAGTATTCTCTTCAACAGTCATATCTATTGTTCCAAGAACGGTAGATTCAAAAGGCGCACCATCTTGAACAGGAATACCAAGTCTTTGCAACGTTTCTCTTGCAGCATCATGTTGAACACTGTTAGCCGCTCGAACTGCAGGCACGTTTCTTGACTGAGCAAGGGACTTTCTTGCGGATTGAAGCCCTTTATAACCGTGATCAAAGTTTCTAATAGGGTCACCACTTGATGAATAATTCATTGGAGTGTCTGGTATAACAATACCAGGCTGTGTGGATCCAATTTCCATAGCGGGTGCATAACCAAGTAAAGGCTTCATCGTTGATCCTGTTTGTCTTTTTGCTTGAGTCGCATGATTAAATTGTTTGTCTTGATTGCCTTCTTCACGACCACCTACAAATCCAATAATGGCTCCTGTTTTATTATCTTGGAGAACGGCTCCAACTTCTTCATTTTCGCCTTCTTTTTCCGGACCAAAAAGACTATTATCTTTCACAGCATCCTGCATCGCATCATAAATATCCTGATCAATTGTTGTATGAATACGATACCCGTTATTAGATAAATCATGTGCTGCAGCAGCGGTGTATTCTTGTGCCGTTTCATTACGTTTGGCATCACTCATATCATCTAAGTTCACTTCATCCGCTGCCATTTTCGCTTCGGCAATAATAGGCGTAGCACGACTCATAATTTCGTATGTTAAGTATTGGTATTTCTCCGTGATAGGCGGAGTGCGATCTGTAAAATTAGCCTGTATATCATAGTCTAAGGCTTCTTGCATTTCTTCTTCCGAGATATATCCTTCCGACTGCATACGACTTAGTACTGTGCGCATACGGTTAAGGGCTGGATCAATTGATGCCTTTACCTCGCCGCTTGATAGGAATGGAGTATACCCAAATGGACTTTGTGGCAGACCTGCAATAAAAGCAGATTGTGCCAAGTTCAAGTCCTTCGCTTCTACACCAAATATTCCAGTAGCAGCTGATTGAACACCAGCAATTTGATTGCCTGATGCATTACGACCAAAAGGAACAACATTTAAATAAGCTTCTAGAATGTCTTCCTTGCTCATAAAATGCTCCAAACGCATGGCCAACAAAATCTCAGTTGCCTTACGATCAAACGAAACTTCACTTGAAAGAATTTGCTGCTTGATAAGCTGCTGGGTTAAGGTACTTCCTCCCGTTTGAGTAGAGGAGTTTGCAAATTCCTGGTACGTCGCTCTCATAATGGCTTTTGGAACAATACCTTCATGCTCATAGAAATATTCATCTTCTGTAGCAATAATAGCTTGCTTTACATAGTCTGAAATGTCGTCAAGAGCCACTTGATGACGCTCTAAATCGGAAGGTAATTCTCCCATATACGTATCACCAGCAAAGAATACCTGACTGGTTTCTTCATAATTGTGTATCTTTGTCGTCATTTCTTCGGAATTTTGAAGGGGTTCATCTTGAACGAGTGACGCAAAGTAGCCGGCCGCTGTACCGCCGACAAAGAACATAGACATTAATGCGAACACAATAAAAAGCAAAAATAGGTTCCAGAACACTTGGTAGGTGATCCCTATTTTGCGGAATAGTTGAATGTCATCTAGTTTTTTATACAATACGTGTATTCTCTCTTTAATTTGAGAAAACATGGACATAACATACCTCCCTAAATAATCAGCAATAGTATAGCACAGCTTTCATGTAGATGAAATGCTTTCCAGAAAGGTTTTCGTTAAATATTGACTATGTCACAGGTTTGTGTTAAAACTGTAACAACTAAATGAAGACACATGCGTGGAAGGGTCGCAGTATTTCAGCACATATCGTTTCTTAGAGAACTGGCGGACGGTGCAAGCCAGTACGAGGTGTTGAGAGAATTACAGCCTGGAGCTTATTCTTTGCATTGCAAAGAACGGTAAATACCGTTATATACTGAGTGGGAAAAGCATCGTTGCTTTTCAACAAGGGTGGTACCGCGATAACCTCGTCCCTTTTTTAGGGAGGAGTTTTTTTGTGTTTAAAAAGAGATAACTTTTGGAGGGCTATTGATGGCAGAGACAAAGCAGACATTAACACCAGAACAAAAACAGTTGGTTGATACACAAGTAAAGGAATTAATGCGAGGAGTCGTAGAAATTACGCCCGAGCACGCCTTCCGTGAAAAGATTGAGCACTCTGTCGTTACAGGGACTCCTTTAAAGATAAAATTAGGGATGGACCCTTCAGCTCCAGATGTACACATCGGCCACACCGTTGTGTTGCATAAGCTGCGTCAATTCCAGGAGTTTGGCCATACGATTCAGCTTTTAATTGGTGACTTTACTGGTCGTATAGGTGATCCGACAGGCAAATCTGAAACAAGAAAAGCATTAACAGATGAGCAGGTAACTGAAAATGCAAAAACATATGTTGAGCAGTATAGTAAGGTTTTAGACATGGAGAAGGTCACATTAATGTACAATTCAGAGTGGCTCAAAAAGCTTAACTTTGAAGATGTCATTAAGCTGGCAAGTAATTTAACAGTTGCACGTTTGCTTGAACGTGATGACTTTGAAAAACGATACAAATCACAGCAGCCTATTTCCATCCATGAATTTTTCTACCCATTGATGCAAGGTTACGACTCTGTTGCGATGGAATCAGATATTGAGGTAGGAGGCACGGATCAGAAGTTTAATCTCTTAATGGGTAGGCAGCTCCAGGACGCCTATGGTCAAGATAAACAGGTGGCCATGACCCTTCCATTAATAGAAGGACTGGACGGAGTTAGAAAGATGTCTAAGTCTCTAAACAACTATATCGGAATTGATGAAGCACCAAATGAGATCTTTGGTAAATCCATGTCCATTCCTGATGAGTTAATGGTGAAATATTTCCGACTAGCAACCGATCTTCCAATTGAAGAGGTGGAGGTGCTGGAAAAAGGCTTGGCTGAAGGCAAGATTCACCCAAGAGATGCAAAGATGAACCTCGGTAGTAAGCTTGTAGAAATGTACCATGGGCAAGAGGCAGCGAAAGAAGCGCGTTCATATTTTGAAACGGTGTTCCAAAAGAATTCCCTACCTGATGATATGCCAGTTATTAAGTGGGAAGGACCTGAACAAATTGGCGTCATTGATCTAGTCGCAGAATTAAAGCTACTTCCTTCAAAAGGAGAAGCGCGTCGGATGATTCAAAATGGTGGCGTGAAGATTAATGAAGAAAAGGTTTCTGATATTAAAGCGGAGATTACGATTCAGGATGGATTGATTGTGCAGGTTGGGAAGAGGAAGTTTGCTAAGTTGACACTTTAGAGAATGGGAAAACGGACTTTGGTCCGTTTTTTTGTTTGGTCTTTAAGGAATTTTGGGTAAGGTCGGAAGGGCTTCTTGGTAAAATCTTAAAAGCTCTTATTAAAGTGTACTGAGCTCTTGGTAAGGAGACTTTCCCTTGGTAACTTGCTCAAGGCTCTTGAAAAAATGCACAAAGTTCTTGCCAAAGCACCTTAGTTCTTTGTAATGAGTCAAAAGTTCTTGGTAAAGCGGACAACGGACTTACTAAGCTACTAAAAGTTCTTGGTAAGTACTCCTCAAGCATAGACTATACAAAAAACCTCCGATCCTTTTGGATCGGAGGTTTTTATTACAGCTTAACGAGAGTAGAAGTGAACGAATTGAAAAAGACCTGATGTATTAATGTTTTCAGGCTTGTTCTTTTGAACTAGCCGAAAAAGTAGCCGAAAACTTTTTAGAAATCTCATTCATTGATGCACTGAATATCTCTACAATTTCTCTTTCACATCTTTGAACGTATGGCCGTAGATGTCAAGAATCATCATCGGAGTATTGCCTAAACGTTCAGCGATGTATTTCACTCCAACACCTTGGTTGATTAACAAAGTAGCGTGAGTGTGTCGCAATCCGTGTGGAGTGATTTTATTAATCCCTATTCGTTTTATACACCTTCTCAGTGCATAAAGAATGTACGAACCTGAATACTTGTCGCCAGTTTGATATGATATGAGTAAATCCTTTTCACTGATTTTCTTGCCGTAAGAAAGTTTTGTCTGTTTGCACCAAGTCTTGTATAATTTAAGCTGACTAAGGAGCATATCAAATCTATAGAAATGGTTCTATAACTGTTCTTGGTCTTAGGTGTGCGGACACCTTTAGTATCTCTTGTACGCTCCAATGTGAGCGTTTTTCTTTGAAATCAATGTTGTTCCATTGAGGACCGAAGCATTCGCCACGTCTCAAACCTGTATATGCTAGCAATAATATACTGTACACTGTAATGTTCTCGTTTTCTTTTGCATAATATAACAATTGATGTAGTTCCTCAGCAGACAGAAAGTTGGTTTTAGCTTCGTCTAACTCACTACTTTGATTGATCGTTATTTTCGTAAATCGGTTCCTCGTAAGTATCTCATCATCGACAGCAGCATTAATCCCGACCTTGAACAATGTATGAAACAATTTTACTGAAAGTAGTTACAGATGCAAATCAGATAACAGGATCAGGTGACTACTGGATCTTTCAAAGTGGAGCGAAGAATGTACCGGATAATATCACAGCTTGGATTGTTAATCAATATCAACTGAATAAAGATACTATCTTGCAAGAAGCAAAAGCATTTTCTCCGAATGCCACTCAACCAAAAAGGTCTCGGAGAAGAGCAAACGGAGTATGGTCAGATTGGAAGGTGGATTAAATGATACAAATTTATGGTATTTCTTCAGATGGGTATCTGACTAATTCAGAGATTCTCCCGCCTACTGCAGCTACGTGGAGAACGTACCGTACCAACGTGCAACCAGTAGCTAAGAACTCTGATTGGAGTCTTACTCCTAAGGCGTTTGGTGGTCTAGAGTATGAGATTATCGGTAAGCCTCATAAGGACGTAGTGACAATCTATACGAGCAGAGGTAACCGTAATATTTATGTAGCACCTTCTACAGGGGTGAAAATCTTTAAAAAATAACAACGAGCCACCTCATGGCGGTTCTTTTCCTCTTTTGAAGCAAGCGATTTAATGTTATAATTCTGGTAAAAATACGTAAAAAGGGAGTTATGCATGAAAATCACTACATCTATTATCGGCTCTTGCTTTAGTAGAGATAATTTCAATTCAGCGATAGTGCCAAACTATAAGGAATTTTTTGATATGAAAGTGTATCAATATCAAATGTCGATGATTTCTCTAATGGCTAATAAGATACCATTTGAGGAAAAGGACTATAGTAGCAAGCTCGAATATTTCTACAAAGAACACTTTATAACAGAACTTAATAAAACAATACTTGAGAGACTTAAAACAATACCTACCGATTACTTAATAATAGATTTTTATGGAGATATATTTTCCGGCGTCATCCAATATGGAGACTCCTACATAACTAATACACATAATTATTCTAAGCATATTAACTTATATGAAAAGAATGTAACTGGGATGAAGTTAAAGATTGAAGACGATCCAGAAACCTATTTTTCAATTTGGAAAGATAGTATAGATGCATTTATGGATTACGTCAAAACTAACCTCCCGCACACAAAAGTCGTTATTAACAAGGCGCGTTTTGTGAATGAATATCAAGATTCCGAAACAGGTCAATTGAAATCTGTAACGCAGATTAGAGATTATATTGGTGACATTGATTTTAAGAATAAAATGTGGAATAGAATGGACCAATATGTTATTGAGAAACATGGAGCTGCCTATATAGATTACGGAGACTTTGAGTACAAAGCAAACGGAGATCATAAATGGGGTCCTCATTATGTTCATTATACTGATGATTTTTATTACGACTTTAATAAAAAGTTATTAAAAATCGCCATGGACGATCTTCTTGAGAAAAAAGAGTTATCAAAGCCACTGGATAATGACATGAACCTTGCTATTAATGGAGATTTCAGCGAAGGCAGAGCGTACTGGTCATATTGGAGAGATGAATTCAAGGTTGAGAATGACGAAACAAACAACCCGCGTATGGTGATAAAATCACTTGACGCTGATAAGGATAAATACTTCCAATGTTGGACTAATGCCATGCAAATTGAAGCTAATGGCAAACGCGAATACAAAATATCGTTTAAGTGTAGAGTGAACAAAAAAGAGTTAATTAAAAATCCTAGAATATTTGCGGTGAGGGTGTTTAGAAGGTTATTCCTTACAGCTGAGAAAGATTCCGTTCAAAGTGATTACGTTAATTTGCCGAACGATATTCAAGAAGGCGAATGGATAACGATTGAACATACAATAAAACCGTTAACTGGATTATATGCGAAAATGGGTCCATTCTTAGTTAGGAACGGTAATATAGAATATAAGGATATTAAGTTTAGTCTTATAAACTGAGACATCTGAAGACGGTGACTTTTCTCTGAAAAAAAGGAAAGATGATTATCCAGTTACTATTGGCATGAAAGAAAATGAGGATGGTACTGTTACTGGTTATCTATATAAAGGAGATGGAAGTCCTGCATTTATTAAGAAGTATCAATCAAAGGAAGAGTATTATAGTAACGCAGAAAGTGATCATATTGAAATATTTAGAGACAAAACAACTCTAATCAATTAAAAAAACCCTCCTTTAGGGAGGTCAACATTAAGGGATTTGAGTGTGATTTAAAAGTTGAAGTAACAAAAGTGTATGCAGGTGTATAGGATGCGTGACGAAAACCTATACTATAAATAATTCCCCTGTGAGTTCTATTCATTTCAAGATGTAGCATCGATGGAACACAAGCCCTTCCGATTGGAGGGGCTTTATAATAATTATTGAGAAGTAACCGGTTCACTGTTATGATTATGGTAAAAATAAGCAAAGGGAGTTATGCATGAATATCACGACATCGATTATCGGCTCTTGTGTTAGCCGAGATAATTTCAACTCTGCCATATCGCCTAATTACAAAGAATACTTTGATATGAAGGTGTACCAATATCATATGTCAATGATCTCATTAATGGCTGATAGGATACCTTTTGAAGAGAAAGAATATAGCAGTAAGTTGGAATATTTTTATAAGGAACACTTCATTACTGAACTTAATAAAACCATATTGGAACGTCTTAGAACGATACCTACCGACTATTTGATCTTGGATTTTTCTGGAGACTGCCTTCATGGAGTAGTACAATACAACGATTCTTATATAACTAATACATATAATTATTTTAAGCATATTAATCTATACCAAAAGAATGCAAAAGGGAAATTAACAATAGAAGATGATCCTGAAACTTATTTCGAGTTGTGGAAAGAAAGCGTAGATAAGTTTATGGATTATAAGAACACATATCTACCAAAAACTAAAGTCGTCATTAATAAAGCAAGACTCGTTAATGAGTATTATGATTCTGCGACAGGACAACTTAAATCTGTCACACAGATACGAGGTTACATTGGAGACATTGAATTTAAGAACAAGATGTGGTCAAGAATGGATCAATATATTATCGAAAATCACGATGTTAAATATATGGATTACGGGGACTTTAATTATAAGGCAAATAGCGACCACAAATGGGGTCCGCATTATGTTCATTATACAGACGATTTTTATTATGACTTCAATAAAAAGTTATTAAAAATTGCACTGGATGACCTTCTTGAGAAAAAAGAAGCTTCGAAGCCTATAGATGAAGAAATGAACCTTGCTATTAATGGTGATTTTAGTGAAGGTAAAGAGTACTGGTCTCATTGGGTGGAAGAGTTTAAAGTTGAAAATGACGAAACAGACTCTCCGCGAGTTATGATATCTTCACTCGATGCTGAGAAAGATATGTATTTTCAATGTTGGACTAACGCCATGCGGGTTGAAGCTAACGGAAAGCGTGAATACAAAATAACATTTAAAATTAGAGTTAAAAATAAAGAGTTAATAAAAAATCCTAGAATTTTTGCAGTGAGAGTTTTTAGAAGGTTGTTTCTGACCGCCGAGAAAGATTCCGTTTATAGTGACTATGTTATTTTACCAAGTGATATAGAAGAAGGAGAATGGGTGACGCTCGAGCATACAATCAAGCCTTTAACAGGTTTGTATGCTAAAATCGGTCCATTCTTAGTGAGAAACGGTGAAGTTGAATACAAAGATATAAAGCTTACTCTATTAAAGTAATTATGATAATATGAACTACAATGTCTCTGATTGCGGGGACATAATAGGAATAAAGCCTCTTCGGTGACTAGAGGCTTCTTTTTATTTATAAAATATTAACGCTCCGTAAACACTCGAACTCTATATAATCAAATTCCCCATTATCCAATTCAATCTTAATTTGTTTCTGATCCTTGGCAACACTTACAGAGCGTTTGCTTGAATCAATTAAAGCCTATTACCCGAACGCTTCACTGATCCAACCGACTGTGAGTCACAGCGGACAATTAGAAACAGCCAAACCGATCTTTGCGACAGCTGTAGGATTTTTATATGATAACCACCATTTTTTTAGATGGCATACTTCAATTATCCCCTGTTGTCGCAAAAGGATACATGCTTTTAGGAGGTTTAGCTTTGCTACTGTTTTATCAGCTTATCTAGAAAGACATTTCGCTTCGAATCAAGTGGTAATTATAGCAGAGAGAATAGTAGTTGGAGTAAAGGTATGTGTGCCGATTGCATTGACCGCTAGTCTTGTATGGTTCGTTCTAAATAATCCAGTTTTATAAGGATGTTGCAGATGGTCATGTGAACGCCATTACGGATTGAAACCAATACTTTTATCATCATATTGAACAGCAGCTTAAAAAAGAAAGCGCGAAAATTCCTCACTTCTTGGCTATTCTCGATGTCTACATGTAGCTGTACGAAGTCGAGGTTCCTAGAATATTTGATGTAGAGCCTAAGCTAAGCGACAAAGGCACAGTTGAACCGGATGTGTTCTGTATATGGAGAAAAGATCCATTCTACATCGAAGTACAACGAACGAAGTATAGCGCTAAGGTTTTTAAGACAAAGATGGATCGGCACGAATCGTTTTTCTACGGGGAGGAATGGCACAATGAAACATGGCAACCTAAGAATAATAAACTTGTATTCCCTCGAGTGTGGGTAATTGGAGAGGGTAGGTACGATGTGACCAGAAGATCTTTTCATTTAGTGTCACAAAAAAAACGAAGTTGAATTAAGAAGTATAGCTTATAATTATAATATTTAATTTAAGGAGCGTTTGAATTGTCAAAAGGGTTTATTAAGGATAAAACGGATCTTTAATTAGAAAAAAATGTAGAACATATTGAAGACGTACTTTGAGATCTTCTAAATGAGGTGAGAGTACAAAGGAGGCAATATGAAGATAAATTAATTAATAAAAATGAGGCTACTACAAATGAGCTTCAATTGGATTTAGAGAAATATCCTAATTCGCTCGATGTCAAACATATCAAAGAAATTTTAGGTATTGGTCAAAGGCAAGTAAATGAGTTACTAAACGATCCACCATTTCATGTTGTTAGGGTAGGAAAGAAGTTTGTAGTATCAAAGCATATTTTCTTTAGATGGTTTATGGGATTAAGTTAGGATGATTCAAATTAAATTTACTTCTTCACATACGCCTGGACCACGCTCAAATTTTAAAACTCGAAACCAGCCGAAAACTAATTCATTTAATGCGTTTTAATGCAAAGTTTATAAAAAAGAAAAAGCCTCGAAATGTTGATTTAACAACAATATCAGGGCTTTTACAATTCTTAAAATCAATCCGTTTTTCTTAACGAGAGTAGAACTCAACGATAAGTGCTTCAGTGATCTCAGCAGGTAGCTCAGAACGCTCAGGAAGACGAGTGTAAGATCCTTCAAGCTTCTCAGCATCAAATGATACGTAAGCTGGAACAAAGTTCGTTACTTCAACAGCTTCTTTAACAGCAGTAAGGTTACGTGAAGTTTCACGAAGACCAATTTGCTGACCTGGAGTTACACGGTAAGATGGGATATCTACACGTTTACCATCAACAGTAACGTGACCGTGGTTTACTAACTGACGTGCTGCACGACGAGTGCGAGCAAGACCTAGACGGTATACAATGTTGTCAAGACGTGACTCAAGAAGAATCATGAAGTTTTCACCGTGGATACCACTCATTTTTCCAGCGATATCAAATGTACGACGGAATTGACGCTCGTTCACTCCGTACATGTGGCGAAGCTTTTGCTTCTCTTGAAGTTGTAAACCATACTCAGAAAGTTTCTTTCTTTGGTTTGGACCGTGTTGACCTGGTGCGTAAGGACGCTTTTCTAATTCTTTTCCTGTTCCTGTAAGCGAAATCCCAAGACGACGGGAAAGCTTCCAAGATGGACCTGTATAACGTGACATAGGTGAATCCTCCTGTTATTTTGAATGTTGCAAAATAACAACCGCGTGGCAATCTCTTAGGACAAGCATTCTATTTTCATGCACCTTCGCCTCGACAGCAGGAGGTTACGCGATACACCTCAATATACTTTACAGCCGCATTGAGGAATAGAATCAACCTGAACCAAGCTTACCTTGGCTGTCTCATTTCACACAAATTACATTATATCTAGATTGAAAGTGGAAGTCAATATCCAAATCAAAGGGTGCCTTATTAAATACGAAAAAAGTCATGGATATATGGAATGTAATGTATTATAATGAGGTATATTATCTTATTAATTTGAAAAGTTAACGTTTTCAATAGGTATAAATGGGGAAACACATAAATTATATGTAGGACATGGAGAATTTTAATATGATTGAAATAGATTAAGACGTAAGGTCTTATCATGTGGTGGTGATAGAATGAACGGGGCAGTGGATATATTACATAATGAAGATTATACACCTGTATGGAACAGAGTGTTATTTTCTAACGATTGGCCAATAGATCCGAATGAATCGTTAATTCTTACCTTAAGAACGGATCAGGCTATGGTTTCTGCCAAACAAATTGGTCCTCCTTCCTCAGCATTATCTAATGCTCTACTTGAGTACCAACAGGATTGGACGGGACTATGCAACCTGGAGTCAACTCAGTCATTTCAATATATAGAATCAGAGCATTCTTTCTCGGTTGGGGAGCTTCCACAAATCAAGTTCGGTATGATCACACCATCGGGTTCCAAGCTGAATTATCTACCTGTATTTGAGTGGCTAAAGCAGAAGCAAACTGATTATGCTTTAACATATTTAACAGCTGAGCATTTGCTTGAAGAAGCCGATTATCAAGTAAACTATCTTCCATTAGTTCAGTCATTGCTAACTTGTCTACAACGGTCAAACCTGCACATTGAACTTGCCGTCTTAGATAGTCGAGACAGTGGTATGAAGCATCGTCTTGGCTGGGAACGTAAGCCTATTCAAGAAGTATTTAGAGCAGAGCAAATGGTTACAAACCTATTGGTGAACAATGATTCTGACGAATGTATAACCTATCAAGGGAAAATAATAGGGGAAGCGCAGTTGGAGCATCTTATAGTACCGATTATTCAACAACATTCCTGTGTGTCCTGTCTTATTTTTAGTGCGGATTTAGATGAATTAATGGTCCTCAAACCAAAGCTTGTATGGCTGCAAAAGCTTTTAACTAAAGGGTACGAGCTAGATTTAGAAGAGAGTGAAGCAAGAAAAAGAGATCTTTTGCTTGAGGTCACGAAGAAATTTCATTCTACTATGGATATTAGTGAGGTTCTAGATAAAATCGTGTACGCCATAAAGAAGACGTACCCTGCGTTTGAAGTCTATCTTATGCTTTCTCATGAATGGGAGGTTGAAAAGGAGCTTCCAATTAAACCCCTACTTTATGGATCAGAAGGAATGAATGCCAAAGCGGAGCATGCTTTTCTAACAGGGATGAAGCAGGTTGACTGTGATCAAGAGAATCACTGTGTGCATTTATTTGTACCACTCAGAGGGAAGCAAGGGATTTATGGGGTACTGGAGGTGCTTGTAAAGGAGCTTGAAACCCTACCAAAGGAAGAGGTTTCTTTTATAGAGCTTTTAGCTGACACAGGAGGAAATGCTTTAGAAAATGCAGAGCTCTACAAGCAGTCTCGAGACTTAATACATGACTTGAAGCTAATTAATAAAGCAACCCATCAAATTAATATGAATCTAAATTTAAATGATTTGATTGAGAGTATGACTATACAGATTCAGGATGCATTTGGAGCGGAAGAGGTTGGTTTTCTACTGTTTGATCGAAATGATCATTCTGTGATTCATCAAAGCGGCACTGTGTTTTTTCAAGAAGCAGAGAACATTGAACGATTTACTAAACTGATTGGGCAGCTGCTCACAAAAAAAGATTCCATTTATATAGGTGATACCAGTCTTCACCCTGATGTCGAGTCGGGTCTTTTTCGTTCTATGTTAGCTATTCCAATGGTACATAAACAATCCGTGCATGGGGCTGTATTTGTCACCCATCAAGAATCCTATCATTTTACTTTTGAAAGCTTTAAGTTATTGCAGTCATTGGTTCATCATTCAACATTGGCTTTCACAAATACCCTTCTGCATGAAGAGCTTGAAAAGCTTGTTATTACCGATCATTTGACCAATTTACATTCAAGAAATCATTTGGAAGCAAGTATGGACCAATCCTTAGAAGAACATGAGAATGGTACCTTTTTGCTTATTGATATTGATAACTTTAAACGAATAAATGATACCTACGGTCACCAAATAGGAGATGAAATTATCGTACAGGTAGCGAATATCATTCGTCAGAACATACGAGAAACGGATATTGCTGCTAGATGGGGCGGTGAAGAGCTGGCAGTATATCTGCCCAAAGTAAAGCTTAACACAGGGATAGAAATAGCTAAACGTATTGTAAAGGCTGTAGCGACGGAGACCAATCCTAATGTAACAATATCTTGTGGAGTGTCCTTTTGGGGGAAGGAGGATGTCAAAACAATTTCTTCAGGCTCATTATTTAAGCATGCTGATGCCGGATTGTATAAAGCAAAAAAAGAAGGAAAAAACCAAGTCATTTTAATGGATTAATTGTGCTATAAATAAGTTCACATCAAACAGGGCTCTGGAGAGTAATCTCCAGAGCCCTGTTGTTATAAAGTTAAATATGCTTCATCAAGATCTCAACAAATGTTTTCAAATGGACTTCATCTGTTTCTGTAAACCGATCCACTGTTGGACTGTCTATATCAAGAACACCTACTGTAAATCCGTCTTTGATCATTGGAATGACAATCTCTGATCTTGAAGCCGCATCACAAGCAATGTGGCCAGGAAATTCGTGGACATCAGGTATACGAAGCGTTTCTTGCTGTGCAGCAGCCGTGCCACAAACTCCTTTGCCGAAAGGAATTCGCACGCAAGCGGGTAAACCTTGAAATGGTCCAAGCACTAATTCCGTTTCTTTTGTCACATAAAAACCAACCCAATTCACATTCTCAAGAAATTGATTTAAGAGTGAACTGGCATTGGAAAGATTGGCTACAAGGTCATTCTCTCCAGTTAGAAGAGCATCAAGCTGTTTATGAAGCTGTTCATATGCTTCGGTTAGGTCAGTTGAATAGGAAGAAGATTGAAACATGTTCGTCACTCACTTTCATTTCATAATCATCGACTTAAGTTTACATGATGCGTGTCTATTCAGCAAAAAGAATGCTTCATTAAGAGGATTTTGTCAGACGATTTGTGGGTATAAACCAAGAAGATCAGCAGGGCATGGTATCTAAAAGGTCGAACTACTTAATAGCAAATAGTCTGAGTGGAGGGGTCATATGAGCCAGGCAACCAAAGACAAAATTTTAACATCTGCTACTACGCTGTTTCATCGACAAGGCTACCATGGAACATCGGTTCGGGACATTGCCCAAGCTGCATCGGTTAATATTGCTTTGGTTTCATATTATTTTGGAGGGAAAAAAGGGTTATTTGAAACGTTGATGATTAAATTTTATGAGGGATACATGAAAGCTTTAGAAAAAGGCAGTAAAGAACCACTATCAGATTCTGCGTATGAATCAGTGATTTCATTAGTACGAGAATTAATTGAATATCAGCGAGCCCATCATGAGCTCGCTAGAATGGTTCACCGCGAAATGTCATTTGACTCAACTTTAGTTAGAGAAGTGATGTCAACGTATTTACAAAAGGAAAAGCATGAGCTCTCGCAGTTATTAAAGCAAGGTATGCGATCTGGTCAGATTGTTAAACAGCCTGTGGACTTTATTATTATTCAGCTTCGAAGTATGATGACCTTACCTTTTATGTATCCACAATATTTATGGGAGCTGTTTCAGCTGTCTCCTAAAGAGCCTTATTTTACAGATCGATACATGGAGCATCTATCTCATTGGGTTGGAGCAGGGTTAAACTCTCAACCAAAAAAAACAACCATTCGTGTTCGACAGATGGAAACCCAGTGGAAAGCGGAGTGAATTTTGATAAGTATCGTATGAATAGCATAGAAGAGCCTAGCGATTTTGTTCGTTTCACACATAATCGCTAGGCTCTTTCTGTAGCTAAAAGTTACTCGCTTATAGAGATAGGTGCTGTAAAGCTAAGCCCCTGATAATCGTCGGGCGAATGATCCATCTCCTTATACTGATGCGCATCGGAACCAAAAACAAGGGGGATGCCCATGCTTGCAGCTTGTTTAGCAACAGTTAGTGGCGGGTACGTTTCCTTGCAGAGTGGCTTTCGTAAACCGGCGACATTAAAGTCTAAGCTGTATCTTCCTGAAAGCAAGGCACTTAATATAGCATCCTGCTCCCTAATGAATGAACGACTCGGCGGTGCCTTTATTTGAAATTTGTTTGCAAGAGTCATATGTCCAATTCGTCGAGGCTTGTATGGGCCAAGATCTTCTTGGATCGATTTTAACACGGTTTGATAATAAAGCGTATGTACCGCATCAATGGATCCCAAAGAAGAAGCAAGACTAATTAATACGTCAGGACTATAATCCATACACGTATAAGTGTCGCCATGTTTCAGGAAATGAACAGAGAGGATACTGTCGGTAAGAAAGGGACCTACCTCATTTAAAAGTAATGCGGTTTGTTCTTCAAAACCCTCAATATAATCTACCTCTAAACCAATTCCAATTGCTAAATGATCTTGGTAGATGGAACGTACAGCTTGGACCTCTTCGATATAGCTATAGAAGTCTTGTTTGGACATCGCACTATCTTGTTTTGGTGCCGTATCAGTAAATCCTTCTGGTAGGGGGGCGTGCTCAGTAAACGAAATTCCCTTAAGACCAGCTTTAATAGCTTGTTCGCAGTAGGAAGCCAATGTATCTTTTGTGCCATGAGGACAAAACGGCGTGTGGACATGCCCATCGTATAATATCAATATACTCACCTTTCATTTCAACATTTTGATATGTCACGAATTCTTTAAACAGTTAATTGAAAAGAAGCACACAAAAACATGGTTTCATGGTATCATAATACATATTTATATGTTGAAAAAACTCGATCATTTCACGAATAAAAGAGGATTTTGAGGATTCTTAGAGAAAATACATACATGAGGATTAGTTTATGGTTGAAGGACAAACCATTACATCGTTAACATTACATATGATTATCACGCAAGCTACTATGATTAAAACTAGAGAATATGACATTGTATTATTGGAGCAAGAGAAGGGAGTTCTCACGTGGTTTATTTAATTATAACGATCTTGGCGCTGGTCGTGATCGCCTATATATTTGGTATGTACATAAGAAAGAATGTATACAAAGATGTAGATAAGTTAGAAGAAAAAAAGAATGGAATTATGTCCCGACCCATTCCAGAAGAAATTGCCAAGGTGAAACAATTACAAATGGCGGGCGAAACCGAACAGAAATTTGAGCTTTGGCGTAATGATTGGGATGAAATTATTGGTCAGATTATGCCGGACGTTGAAGAAACTTTATTTGATATTGAGGAGTACGCAAATAAATATCAAATTAAAAAAGCCAAGGAGCTTGCTCGAACCACAACCGATCGTCTTGAAAGTATTGATACCCAACTAGATATCATGGTTGATGAGATTGAACAGCTTGTCACAAGTGAACAGAAAAACCGGGCTGAAATTGGTGAGTTACGTGAAAAGTATTCAAGTCTTTCTTCTGAGTTACTTAAAAAGCGTGGCTCCTTTAATGAAGCCATTCAAAAACTAGATGAAAACATGGACATCGTCAAAAAAGGACTTAATTCATTTGATGAGGCCACAAAGGAAGGTAGTTATCTCCAAGCAAGGCAAGAGCTGCTTAGCCTAAAAGAGACGCTTCTTGACGTTGAAATTCAAGCGGAACGAATTCCAAAGCTCATGGTACAAATTAGAACGACGATTCCAGGTGAGATAAAGAACTTGGAAGCTGGGATAGCAGATATGCAAGAAAAAGGCTATCAGCTTGAGCCGCTTGTTCTAGAGCCAAAGCTTCAAGAGATGAAAAAAGAAGCAGACGATATTTTGAAGGATCTAGAAAACCTTCAGACAGAGAAAGCTGAGGAGCGAATCAACTCGATTCATCAACAGATTGAACAGATTTATGACACGTTGGATGAAGAGGTTCAATCTAAGCAGCAAACCCTTGAGAAGCTTCCACATTTAAAGCATCAGCTTGAGTTAACAGGGAAGGCTTTACATAAGCTTCTTCAAGAGCTTAGCCATGTCCAGCAAAGCTATCGTTTGTCAAAGGAAGATGTTGATTCTCAAGAAGGCCTCTCCAAACAAATGACAGAAATGAGTAAGCAGCTACAAGTCATAGTTGATGTCACAGAAAATGAGAAACAAACCTTTACCTCGATCTTTGAAATGGTTAAGGAATGGGAAGGTCGCCTCCAAGAGCTAACAGAGCAAATTAAGCAAAGCTCCGGTAAGCTGTATGAGCTTCGTGAAGAGGAGATGAAGGCTAAGGAAACCATCTCCAGATTACGTGCCGTTATGTTGGAAGGAAAACGAGTCTTACGCAAAAGCAATATACCAGGTCTGCCAGCTAGAGCGTTGGAACGACTCGAAGAAGGAGATCAACAGATTCAAGAGGCGGTGGACTTATTAAATCAGGTCCCTCTTGAAATGATTCATGTAAATGAAAAGGTTGAAAATGCGATCTCCATTATTGAAGAAAACGATGAACTGATAAGTGAAACGATAAAAAGCGCGCAATTAGCTGAACGTGTAATTCAATACAGCAATCGCTATCGAAATCGTAGCGAGGAGACAAGAGGTCTATTGAATCAAGCAGAACGGCTCTTCCGACATTATGAGTACGATGAAGCGATTGAATGTGCCGTACGAGCTGTAGAGCCCTTTGAGAAGGGTGTCGTTGAACGGGTATCAGAGCACGTGTCCGCGTGATCGTTAAGGTGACCTAATAAAAAGCTCCTGTTTCATTGGGAGCTTTTTTCGTTTGGTTATGTTTTTGTTATTTTCGGAAGTTGATGCTACGATAAACGGGCAAGTGGTTGAAAGGTAAAGGAGAAACCTACAATGATTTATCTTGATAATAGTGCGACAACACGCCCATCTCAAGAGGCGTTACAAACATATCTTTCAGTCTCGGAACGTTTTTTTGGAAATCCATCCTCGCTTCACAAATTAGGGATGGAATCCGAAAAAGTGCTAAACCGAGCGAGAAGTATCATGGCGGAGCTTTTGGATGTGGAGTCATCGGGGATTTATTTCACCTCTGGGGGCACAGAAAGCAATAATCTAGCTATAAAAGGCTCATTACGATCTACACTGCATAAGAAGAATCATCTAATTACGACAGCGGCAGAGCACGCCTCCGTTTATCAAAGCTTCAAAGAGCTTGAAAAAGAAGGCTATCAGGTAACGTACCTTCCCGTAGATGAGACAGGCAAAATTACAATATCTGATTTAGAAAAGGCGCTGACTAAGGATACGGTTTTGGTTTCAATAAGTCATGTTAATAACGAAACAGGCACGATTCAACCAATTTATGAGATTGGTACATTGTTACGTAAATATCCTCAAATCCGTTTTCATGTAGATCATGTTCAAGGTGCAGGCAAGGTCCCGCTTTCCATCAAAAGAGCAGGCATTGATTTGTTAACCCTATCAGCACACAAATTTCATGGACTAAAGGGTTCAGCTCTATTATATATTCGTCCGGGAATTCATGTGAAATCACAAGCGCATGGTGGCGAGCAAGAGGGAGGATTTCGTGGAGGAACTGAAAATGTGGCCGGAATCGCAGCCATGGCAAAAGCCTATAAAATGGAATGTGAAAAAGCGAGTTCCAGAATGACGCATTTACAACAACTCCAGCTTAAGCTTGTTGAGCATTTTAGTCTGCTCGATGAATGTGTGGTAAATACTCCACATCAAGAATCGGCTCCACATATTATAAATGTATCCGTCCCAGGTTATAAACCAGAAGTCATAGTACAAAAGCTAGCAGAGCAAGAAATATATATATCAACGCAATCAGCATGCTCATCAAAGTTAAATGAGCCAAGTCGAGTATTACTTGCAATGGGAAAAGGAGAAGAAGTGGCAAGTAGTGCACTAAGAATCAGTTTATCTTTTGACTCTACCCAAGAGGAAATTGATACATTTATTCAGGTCCTATCCACATTGCTTCCAAGTATTAAGAAAGTGGTGGGAAAATGAAATATGATCATGTATTAATTCGTTATGGAGAGCTTGCCCTAAAGGGTAAAAACCGTGTGTCGTTTGAGAAGCAGCTTTTATCTAATATCAGACAGGTTCTGAAACCAGTAGAAGGAATCAAAGTGAAACGTACGTTTGGAAGAATTGTTCTTGAGTTAAATGGGGCAGATCCCGCTAACGTGATCGGACCATTAAAACATATCTTTGGTATTCATTCCTTTAGCCTTGCTATTCGTGTTGATAATGAAGTTTCAGAGATGCAAAAAGGTGCGTTGAAGGCAATTAAAGAATCAGAGGGAGATGTGCGTACCTTTAAAATCGTGACCCGTCGTGCTTACAAGCCTTTTCCAATTGACTCACAAACCCTCAATCATAAGATTGGCGGCTTTGTGTTGGCAAATACCGAGGATATAAAGGTAGACGTCCATCATCCAGATGCGATCATCCATGTTGAAGTACGAGAGACTGCAACGTATATCACAACCAGTGCTTTTAAAGGTTCGGGTGGCTTACCTGCAGGCACAAGCGGTAAGCTTCTGTTAATGCTTTCTGGTGGAATTGACAGTCCTGTAGCCGGTTATTTAACAATGAAGCGTGGGGTGGATCTTGAAGCTATCCATTTTCACAGTCCGCCGTATACGAGTGAACGCGCAAAACAAAAAGTCATTGACCTGGCAAAAAGGCTGAACCAATTTGGCGGCCAAATAAAAATTCATATGGTTCCTTTTACCGACATTCAAACGCATATTCGTGATGAAGCTCCAAGCAACTTTCAAATGACAATTATGAGAAGAATGATGATGAGGATAGCTTCAAGAATCGCAGAAGAGAGAAATATCCAAGGAATTGCCACAGGTGATAGTATTGGTCAGGTGGCTAGCCAGACGCTTCACAGCATTCAAACAATTAATGAAGTCACAAACCTTCCAATTATTCGACCATTAGTCACAATGGACAAGTTGGAGGTTATCGAAATGGCTAAGCATATTGGTACGTATGAAACGTCCATTTTGCCTTACGAGGATTGTTGCACAATTTTTCTCCCATCGGATTCTAAGACAAGGCCATCTCGTAAGCATGCGCATAAATTTGAGCAATATATAAAAGTAGATCATTATGTAGAAAAGGCTTTAGAAGGTACTGAGATACTAGATCTAACAAATCTAGATGAGGTTGAACAAGCTATTGAGGATTTATTTTAAAAAATCACCTGAGTCCATACTTTTGTGTGAATTTCCTCGAGAATTTGATGTTCAAAGAAAGATAACAGCTAAAGTTTTGTTTTTTTCTTCTGTCGCTCTCAAGATAGTGGTCACTTACCCGAGGCCAAGCACCCTTCTAACCATACAAGCCCGTTCATTATAATAAGCCTGTTCATCGAAGCCACTGAAAAACGATCTTTCTAAGACTGTGAACGTCCATCAATTGTTTAAGTCAGAACGTTAGCGGAAGGAGAACCCGAAGACTCCTGCGGAACAGAACGAGTCTGAAGACATCGAAGTGATGGTTTTCCACTTCGAGGGCTGAGGCCGTTCCCGCGGAAAGCGTAGGGTTCTCCTGTAGCGGCGCCATTCAGCTCATTATTATATGACTTTTTCAGTGACGTCCTGTTTTTCCTGCAGGTGTCGGCATCAATAGATCTTAACCAAAAAATCAGAACAAATAATTACCATTTTTATCTGTGCATGATATTTTTCTCCTTGGTCATTCTATTAGTACCGAAGGAGGTGAGAGACATGGCAGATAACAAAAGTTCAAACCAACTTGTTGTACCTGGTGTCCAACAAGCTCTTGACCAAATGAAATACGAAATCGCTTCAGAATTCGGTGTTCAATTAGGACCAGATTCTACAGCTCGTGCAAACGGTTCTGTAGGAGGAGAAATCACAAAACGTCTTGTACAAGCAGCTGAAAAGCAACTAGGCGGTAGCTATTAATATCATAAGTAATGGATTAGAGGAAGCCCCTGAGCTTCCTCTTTTTAATTGGAGCAAAGTTATTGCCGATTGACCGTGAATCTGTCACGATAGAGCTAGTGTGTGCAGATTAAATGAAGGGAAGAAAAAAATGGGTACACTTTGGCATAATGGAACCTTTTTTACTTTAAAGCAACCAGATGACTCGGTTGAGGCAGTGTTTGTACGTGAGGGACGTATAGTAGAAATTGGTACAAAAGAAGAATTACTTAGAAGATATGAGCAAGAGATTACAAGCATAAAGGATGTACGAGGTGGATATGTGTATCCAGGATTCGTAGATAGTCACTTACATATGATTGGGCACGGCGAAAAGTTGCTTAGTCTCGACCTTTCCACGGTTACCTCCTCAAATCAAATGAAAGAACTCCTCATTAAAAAGGCTAACGAACAATCAGAGGGGGACTGGGTGATTGCAGAGGGCTGGAATGAAAACTCCTTTGAAGATCGAAAAATATTCACCCGCCTAGAATTAGATGAGATTAGTTCAAATCGACCACTGTATGCCTCACGTATATGTCGTCATGCGGCAATCGTTAATACAATGGCATTACGCAACGCTGGTATTACTAAAGATACACCTGATCCATCAGGTGGAGTCATAGAACGAGATGCCTTCGGTGAGCCAACAGGCTATTTAATGGACGCAGCTGTGGACTTAGTGAAGAATGTCATGCCATCAGTTAATAAAGAATATGTCACGCGTGCATTGAATCATTCAGTGAAAGACCTGCTTGCGCAAGGAATTACAGGCGGTCATACGGAGGATATGAATTATTATAATGGTTTTTCTGAAACCATTGATGTATTTCAATCGTTAATACATAAGGATGGATATAAGTTCCGTGTCAATTTATTAATTCATCATGAACAAATAGAAAACATGATAAGTGCCGGTTTTAAAGGTGGGAATCTCTCTCCCTTCCTTGACATTGGATCCATGAAGATTTTTGCTGACGGTGCATTAGGGGGACGAACGGCTTTTCTATCTGAGCCTTATGAGGATGACCCTGAAAACTATGGAGTGGCGATGCACTCAAGGGAAGAGCTTTTTGCCTTGGTTAAAAAAGCGAGAGATTTTAAGCTACCTGTAGCTATCCACGTAATTGGGGATGCTGCTCTTGAATATGCTATAGATGCATTAGAGCAATATCCACCGATTGAGGGCAGAGACAGGCTAATTCATCTACAGGTGACAAGGCCAAGTTTAATAAAAAGATTAAAGGATTTGCCAGTCATCTTAGATTTACAGCCTCGATTTGTAGCGACAGATTTTCCGTGGGTAGAAGAGAGATTGGGCAACCAAAGACTGGATTCGGCATTTGCTTGGAAGACATTATTAGATGAAGGTCTTCATTGTGCAGGGGGTTCGGATGCACCGATAGAGCCACCAAGTCCGCTACTTGGTATGCATGCAGCGATTACCCGAAGACATCCGGCTGAGCTTGAGCATGAGGGATATTTGCCTCATGAAAAGCTTAGCCGCTTTGAAGCCTTACAGCTATTTACTTCTGGCAGCGCCTACGCCACTGGTCTTGAGGAAAGACGAGGAATACTAGCAGAAGGGTATGATGCTGACTTTACGGTGCTAACTCATAATTTGTTTACGTGTGATCCAGAGGATTTTCTCCAATCTGACGTACTTATGACAATAGTAGACGATACCATTATGTATCAAAACGAAAATAAGTAGTAAAAATACCACAGTGTTTTTAGAGGGAGTGGAAATATGAATTGGAAACGATGGACGGCATTGGGTGTGGTAGTAGGTTTATTAATGATCTCCACCATTACAAATTTAGCCGTTGGATTTGCAAACTTTGATTTTGATGAATATGTAGGGACTGACTTTACAGAAACACAGCTGCAAGAGGGAGCTGCCGGTAAATTGGTTGTTTTAAATCTGGATGGGGTTATTCAAGATACTGGCAGCCAAGGGTTATTTGGTGGCGATATATATGACCATCAAGCATTTTTAACTCAGCTTGAAATGGCTGGAGAAGATAACACGGTAGATGGAATCATTATTCGAGTAAACACTCCTGGTGGTGGGGTGTTGGAAAGTGATGAAATCCATGAAAAAATTGTAGCGGCTCAGGAAGAACATGAGAAACCTGTTTACATATCAATGGGGAACATGGCGGCTTCTGGTGGTTACTATATTGCAGCGCCGGCTGATCGAATTGTGGCTAGTCCAAGTACAATTACAGGGTCCATTGGGGTTATTATGGAGTCCATTAATTTTGCTGAGCTAGCTGAAAACTATGGTGTATCCTTTAATACAATTAAAAGCGGTCCATTTAAAGATATCATGTCTCCATATAAAGAAATGACAGATGATGAAAGAGACATCCTGCAATCAATGGTAGACGAATCCTATAATGAATTCGTGAGGGTTATATCTGAAGGTCGTAACATGGATGAAGAAACCGTGCGCGAAATTGCAGATGGTCGAATTTATAGTGGTAATCAAGCTTTTGAGAATGGATTAGTTGATGACTTAGGAAATCTTGATGACACCATTGGTTTACTAAGTGAAGAATTAGGGGGCGGCGATTATCGCGTAGTCACCTATGATTATATGGGTGGGATGTATGATTTCTTCGGAATGACTGCCCAAAAATTATTTGGTCCAGATCCAGAATTAACGATGCTGCAAAAGCTTATTTTTGAGCATCGAGCGCCAACATTAAAGTATCTATATACTGATTGAGAAAGGGGAGTGAACCTATATGAGTGATCATGCCTATTTTCCACTTGCCCGTTCTAGAAGAGCTCGTTTAAAGAGCAAAGATACCGAGAGCTTAAAAGACGATGGACTCTCTTCTGAGATCTTAGAGGAAAAATCAGAGGAAGTTGTTTATGCAGGATTTTGGGTGAGGCTTTGGGCTTTTTTACTTGATTTAATTGTAGTATTTTCTATACAAAGTATATTTATTAACTCTTGGTTTTTGTTTCTCCCTGATGGCTTTCAATCCATTGGTATATTCGCCACTCAAACCTTTTTATATGCAGGAACGTTTTTCGTGTACTTTGCTTTGATGACTAAGTTTTACGGAAAAACAGTGGGAAAAATGGTATTAGGCATCAAAGTAGTTTCCTCAGAGGGTGAATCATTGAATTGGAAACAAATTCTGTTTCGTGAGGGAATTGTGAGGTTGATGTACCATGTCGTCATATTTGGAATTCCGTACTTGTTTTTATGGCTTTATTTATTTGTAGCCTTTGTTCCAGCAAAAAAAGGGCTACATGATTTAGTTGCAGACACATATGTTATTCACGATAAAAAATAAGTAACGCAAGCTTGTAAACCTGTCCATTCGTGGGCAGGTTTATTTGTATGTGTTGCGGACAAGCTAGGAAGTAGGAGGGAGGAAATACATGATTTGGGTTTGGATTATCCTAGGGATCCTTATTATTCTTGTTTGTATTTGGTTTATTCAAATCAAGGTTAGTGTATACGTTGCCTATATTCATAAGAAACAAACAGCAAAGATATCTATTCATATTCTTTCGTTTACCGTTTACACACTGAACATCCCAGTAATAAAAACGGGTGAAAAAGGAGTAGTGGTAGAAGAAAAAGAAAAAACCATGAACAACACCAATCAAAAGAAAAAACGATTAGGTTTAGTGGACCTTCTATATAGCTATCAAACGGTGCAAGAGTGGCTAACTTTTTTGCAACGACTGCATAAGCAAGTGAAGCCAATATTTAAACATATTCATGTACATACCCTTGAGTGGAAAACAGAATTTGGAATAGGGGATGCCCCTTTAACAGCCCAGATAACAGGCTATATTTGGACAGGAAAGTCGCTAGTGATAGGGATCATTAGTCACTATGCAAAGGTTTTACAGCTCCCTTTTATTCAAGTTGCCCCTTTATATCAGCAAAACCTGGTACACACGGAGTTTTCCTGCATGTTTTCATTTCGAGTGGGGCAAGCTATTCACGCAGGAATAACAGTTTTACGACATTGGAGACAGCGTCCAGTGCGACATTATTAAAATCAATAATTTTAGAAGAATGAGTCTAAGGAGGAATAAGTAATGTCAGATCATCCTATTCAAGGTCTAATGAAAACCGCTATGGAGAATTTAAAAGAAATGGTGGATGTGAATACAATTGTGGGTGACCCTGTTGAAACACCTGATGGTAGTGTTATTATGCCCATCTCAAAGGTAGGGTTTGGATTTGCTGCAGGTGGAAGCGAATTTATCATTGACCATAAAGGGCAGTCCGGTGAAGAGCATACGCATCCTTTTGGAGGCGGTAGCGGGGGCGGTGTTTCCATCACACCTATTGCGTTTTTAGTAGTGGGGAAATCAGGGATTAAAATGGTTCACCTTGATAGTCAAACTCATTTGTATGAGCGTCTACTTGATTTAGCTCCTCAGGTGACTGAAAAAATTCAAAGTATGATCAAAGCATCGAACCACCAAAAAGAACACCACCCAGATCAGCCTCCATTTTAAACAGCGATATTCTTGCTGAATAAGACAACCTTCAAGTATGATGAAAGATAGGACACATCATTACCAAGGAGGAAAAGTATATGGTAGCTATTACATTTAAAGAAAAACCAATGACTGTATTGGGCAACGAAGTAAAAATAGGTGACAAAGCTCCGGATTTTAAGGTGCTGGCCAATGATTTATCAGAAGTCACGTTAGCGGATTCTAAAAACCGTGTACGACTCATTAGTGTAATTCCTTCTATTGACACCGGGGTATGTGATGCCCAAACGCGTAAGTTTAATGAAGCGGTTGGCGAGGTTGGAAATGTGGACGTTTTAACGATTAGTGTCGATCTTCCTTTTGCACAACGACGCTGGTGCGCAGCTTCCGGACTTGACCACGTCAAAACATTATCAGATCACAAGGACCTTTCCTTTGGAACTGCCTACGGGCTTGTATTAGAGGAGCTGCGTCTACTGGCAAGAGCTGTGTTTGTGGTAGACTCAAACGATACGATAGTACACGCTGAATATGTATCTGAGGCGACAAATCACCCAGATTATGAACAAGCAATTGAAGCCGCTAAAAAGGCAAATTAGTAGTGAAAATCCCGCTGGTCTCCAGCGGGATTTATTGTATCCGTAGGGAATCTCCTGTACAATAGCAAAGCGATGAATGGAGTCAGTATTTGTATAGAGGAGTGGGATGAACGTGACGAAGACGAGCTTTGATGAATTATACCAATATATTGATGAGGGGGCACTTTTTTTAGAAAAGCAAAAGGACATAACGTATTTGGATGCCATTGCAGAAATAGGTACCCACCTCTTTGGGGACAAAACACAAAAAATGGAGTTAACCGATCAGCTAAACCAACAGCTGGCAGCCATTGATGTGGATGTATTAGATAGAGAGGTAGTACGTAAAGCCTTTCAAATGAGTGTTCTTAAGGGCATGAAGGGAGCAACGCAGCCACATCATTCTATGACACCTGATGCTGTGAGTCTGTTTGCTTCATATATTATCAATAAGATTACGGGCCAACATGATAAGAATCAAGCAATAAAATTACTTGATTTAGCCGTTGGAACAGGGAACCTACTAACAACGATATTAAACCACTCTCCATTGAAGCTTGAAGCTAGTGGATTTGAGGCGGATGAGACTTTGCTTCATATTGCCTATGCAAACGCAAATCTACAACAACATCAATTGGAGCTCTATCATCAGGATAGCCTGCAAATGTCATTGAATAAGAGCGATCTTGTTGTCACAGATCTTCCTATTGGCTATTATCCAAAGGACGAGATTGCCTCAACGTATTCTTTAAAGGCAGTTGAAGGACATGCTTATATTCATCATCTCATGATAGAGCAGGGGATTCGATCGCTCACACCAGGTGGATACGCGTTGTATTTAGTGCCGAACTTTTTATTTGAAAGCGACCAAGCAGATCAACTGCATGCATTCTTAAAAGACGAGACGGTTATTCTTTCGTTACTTCAATTGCCTAAAACAATGTTTCATGCAGAGCAGCAAGGAAAAAGCTTTTTGCTTCTTCAGAAAAAAGGGGAAAAAACGATTGTCCCTAGACACGCTTTATTAGCGGAGCTACCTTCATTTGACAAAAAAGAAGCACTTGCAGATATGATGGAGCGAATAAACGATTGGTTTGCTCAAGAACTAAGGCTGTAATACAACACGAGGTGTTCATTAAGAATAAGAAAATAGAGGAAGCGCTTTAAAGTCTTTTAGTATGGCATGTCTACTGATTAGTAGAACAGATTTCATGTACTAATGATTATGTTCAGAATTAAATAACTTCTTCTTTCGTGCGTGCAAAATCACCTGTAACACTTGAATTACAAGGGTTTCGATGCTTAAATAAGAGAAGAAGGACACCTCAAAAGTTTGGATAGATTAGGTGTCTATAAAAAGGAGTGGGCTTTTTTTATGTCTAAAGTTATGGCAATTAATGCTGGAAGTTCATCACTGAAATTTCAGCTTCTAACAATGCCTGAAGAAGATGTTGTAACAAAAGGACTTGTGGAACGCATTGGATTAAACAATAGTATCTTTCAAATATCTGTGAATGGTGAAAAAAATGAAACAATTACAGATATCCCGAATCATGAGGTTGCGGTTAAGCTTCTATTAGAAAAGCTAACTGGTCTTGGAATTATTGAATCTTTGGATGAAATCAATGCAATCGGACATCGTGTCGTTCACGGTGGAGAGCTATTTAATGATTCAGTTCTGATCACAGATGAGGTGTTAGCGGGTATTGAATCAGTTTCAGAGCTTGCCCCGTTACACAACCCGGCTAACATTGTGGGAGTTAAAGCATTTAAAGAGATCCTACCGAATGTACCATCTATCGCAGTATTTGATACGGCTTTCCATCAAACGATGCCTGAAGAGTCGTTTTTATACAGTCTCCCTTATGAATATTATAAAGACTTTGGTATTCGTAAGTATGGATTCCATGGTACGTCCCATAAGTACGTTTCTGAACGAGCGGCAGAGCTGTTAGATCGTCCACTTGATCAATTACGTATTCTATCATGCCATTTGGGAAATGGAGCTAGTATTGCTGCCATTAAAGGTGGGAAATCAGTTGATACGTCCATGGGCTTTACACCTCTTGCTGGCGTAACAATGGGCACACGCTCAGGAAACCTCGACCCAGCGCTTATTCCTTTCATTATGGAGAAGACTGGTCAAACGGCTGCTGAGGTTTTGGATACATTAAATAAACGTAGTGGCTTATTAGGAATTACTGGTTTCTCAAGCGATTTACGTGATATCGAAGAGAAGGCAAAAGCAGGCGATGAGCGAGCAGAAACGGCTCTTAACGTCTTCACCTCACGTATTCATAAATATGTAGGATCTTACGCGGCTCGTATGAGTGGACTGGATGCCATCGTGTTTACAGCGGGAATTGGTGAAAACAGTGATGTGATTCGTGAACGTGTATTACGTGGTTTAGAATTTATGGGTGTTTATTTTGATCCATCTTTAAATCAAGTACGCGGCAAAGAAGCGTTTATTAACTATCCGCACTCCCCGGTTAAAATTATCATCATCCCAACAAATGAAGAAGTCATGATTGCACGGGATGCCATTCGGTTGTCAGGTTTGTAAAAACGGACTCTAAATAAAAAGCTTGCCAGCAATCTCTCGCCTAACGAGAAATTGCAGGCAAGCTTTTTTTAAACACACTACTCTATTTACTCCTTTAGTTGCTTCTAACTAGCCAACGACTTATAAGAAGGGATTATTTTTTTGCGATAACCCCGAAAAAAATAATAGATTATATAAAAGAAATATACACTTTTCTCTTGCCAAAACGCTCTGTGATTGTTAAAGTTATGTATATTAATTAATAAAGATGATTTCTTATGCATTGAGATTTATTTAAAAGCCTTGTATGGCTCATTTTTTTAAATGAACATGTATAAAAATAATAAAAAAAGTATGATTATTCACTGGAGGGACTAGTAATGAGTAAAGAGAAAGTAGTTTTAGCTTATTCTGGAGGATTAGATACATCCGTTGCCGTTAAATGGCTTACAGATAAAGGATACGATGTGATTGCTGTTGGACTTGATGTGGGGGAAGGCAAAGACCTGGAGTTTGTAAAACAAAAAGCCCTCACAGTCGGAGCCATTCAATCATATACCATTGATGCGAAAAAAGAGTTTGCAGAAGAATTTGTTCTTCCGGCTCTTCAAGCACATGCCATGTATGAGCAAAAATATCCACTTGTATCGGCTCTTTCTCGTCCGCTTATCTCTAAAAAACTAGTAGAAATTGCTGAACAGACGGGAGCAACAGCTGTTGCTCATGGCTGTACTGGTAAAGGGAATGACCAGGTGCGTTTTGAAGTATCTATTCAAGCGCTTAATCCAGATCTAAAAGTGTTGGCGCCTGTGCGTGAATGGGCATGGTCTCGTGATGAAGAGATTGAATATGCAAAGAAACACAATATACCTATTCCAATTGATTTGGATAACCCATATTCTGTGGACCAGAATTTATGGGGACGTAGCAATGAGTGTGGAATTCTTGAAGATCCTTGGGCGACTCCACCAGAGGGTGCATATGAATTAACAGCACCACTTGATAAAACACCAGATGAGGCAGATATCATTGAGATTGGTTTTGATAAAGGTGTTCCTGTTTCCATTGATGGTGTGGCTTATCCACTAGATCAATTGATCCTACATTTAAATGATGTGGCAGGCAAACATGGTGTTGGCCGTATTGATCATGTAGAGAATCGTCTTGTTGGCATTAAATCACGTGAAGTATATGAATGCCCTGGCGCGATTACGCTTCTTAACGCTCATAAAGAGCTTGAAGATTTAACACTACCAAAAGAAATGGCTCATTTTAAGCCGGTTGTTGAGAAGAAATTAACAGAGCTTATTTATGAAGGACTGTGGTTCTCACCATTACAGCCAGCTTTACAGGCTTTCTTAAAAGAAACACAAAAGTCGGTCACTGGGGTAGTCCGTGTAAAATTATTTAAAGGCCACGCCATTGTAGAAGGGCGTAAATCAGAGAACTCTCTTTATAATGAAAAGCTTGCTACGTATACACCAGATGATGAGTTTGACCATAATGCAGCAGTCGGATTTATTTCACTTTGGGGTCTTCCAACCAAGGTTCACAGCATGATTAATAAAGAAAAGAAAAGTGAGGTCACACTGTGACAAAGCTTTGGGGCGGCAGATTTACAAAAACCGCTGAAGAATGGGTGGATGCATTTGGTGCATCCATCGGTTTTGACCAAGCCCTTGTTATGGAAGATATACAAGGAAGCTTGGCCCATGTGACGATGCTTGGAAAGTGCGGTATCCTCTCATCCGAAGAAACAGAGCAAATTAAAGCAGGCCTTGAAACTCTACGTGAAAAGGCAAAAGCAGGCGAGCTTGAATTCTCTGTGCAAAATGAAGATATTCATTTGAATCTTGAGAAGTTTTTAATTGATGAGATTGGACCAGTTGGTGGAAAGCTGCATACTGGGAGAAGTAGAAACGATCAAGTAGCTACAGACATGCATTTATATCTACGGAACGAAACAAAGAATATTATGGAGGCTGTTAGAAATGTACAGCAGGCTCTCTTAAACCAAGCCTCCTCACACGTAGAGACACTTATTCCAGGTTATACACACCTACAACGAGCACAACCTGTTTCGTTTGCACATCATCTAATGGCTTATTTCTGGATGCTTGAGCGCGATTTCAGCCGTTTTGAAGATAGCTTAAAACGGGTTAATGTGTCACCTCTTGGGGCAGGAGCTTTGGCTGGAACAACTTTCCCGATTGACCGCGCATATTCTGCGGAGTTATTAGGGTTTGATGGCATTTATGAGAATAGTTTAGATGCGGTTAGTGATCGAGATTTTATCGTTGAATTTTTGAGCGCTTCTTCGGTAACGATGATGCATCTCTCTCGTTTGTGTGAAGAACTTATTCTTTGGTCCTCTCAAGAATTTCAATTTATTGAAATGGACGATGCGTTTGCAACTGGAAGTAGTATAATGCCTCAAAAGAAAAACCCGGATATGGCAGAATTGATCCGTGGAAAAACCGGACGCGTGTATGGAGGATTATTCTCACTTTTAACCACGTTAAAAGGTCTTCCTCTTGCTTATAATAAGGACATGCAGGAAGACAAAGAGGGAATGTTTGATGCCGTTCATACTGTAAAAGGTTCGTTGAAGATTTTTGCAGGTATGATTGATACGATGGATGTTCGGACTGAGGTAATGGAAAAGGCTGTGCATAATGACTTTTCCAATGCTACCGAACTGGCTGATTATCTGGCTTCAAAAGGTTTACCATTCCGTGACGCTCATGAGGTGGTAGGCAAGCTTGTTCTCACAGCAATTAACAAAGGTGTGTTCTTACTTGATCTAGCCTATGAGGATTTTAAGCAAGCTCATGAGCTATTTGAAAAAGATATCTATGAGGTGCTAGAACCAAAGACAGTGGTAGCCAGACGGAATAGTGCTGGAGGAACTGGTTTTGAACAAGTTCGTATTGCATTAAAGAAGGCAGAAGCAATTCTTGGTGTACACGCCGACACATAAATATAATCACTCCCTGACATACTAATGGTGAACATCACTAGTAGGTCAGGGGGTTTTTAATATGGAAAAGAAACAAGAAGAAGAATGGACAGCTGATATGTCTGAAGGAGAAAAAGAAGTAAATCAGCAGCTGATGGACTCTTACAATATGGGAACAATTGAACAAGATAAAAGCAAGCCTTCAACAAAAGAATCTAAAAGCGAACGATTCTAAGGTGAGGTGAGACCCATGAAAAAACGATGGCAAGCGATTATGTATTTAATGATAATGATGCCTTTGATCTTGCCGGCTGTTCCAGTCAAGGCTAGCGGCTTTGAGCTCATGCAGACTTTTTCTTTACGTATCACAATTGTAGAAAACGGGGTCGAACATGAGTGGGAATATGACAGCCCTGGCCATTATGAATATGAGACAGGCTCGAACGTCATAAAAGGAAAAGAAGCTAAGGTTCAAGTAGATCATATGGTGAGCATGTTAAAGATAAGCAAGGATAAAAAACAGGAGCAATATAAAGAAACCCTAAAACAAGCCTATCCTCAACTACAATCATTTGATATTCGATTTATGGATGAGGATGATCGTCTCTACACATGGGGTTGGCAGGAATAAGGTACAACAAATTTATAAGCATTGCTACTAAAATCCCAAAGCGCGGTTCCTCGTGTTTTGGGATTGTTTTTGTGAGTAAAAAGAACGATTTGAAAGGGGACCATCCATACAACATGTCCACGGCTTACGTAGAATAGGTGTTTATTACATATATCGGGAAAGAGAGGGCGGATATCGGGAAAGAGGAGCGGATATCGGGAAAGAGAAGACGATATCGGGAAATAGAGGACGATATCGGGAAAGAGAGGAACGATATCGGGAAAGAATCGATATCAGGCAGGAACTGTTCAACACTATCAAGTTAAATCTTCTTTTTCTGTCGATCAACAGGTTGATCTAAAAATAAGGTGGCAAAGCCCTACTTTTCGGGTACTTGACCTCAGGTAGGCTCTCTATTTTGAGAGCGACGGTAGAAGAGCTAATTCCGAGTCGACCTTTATCGATAAAACCAGTAGGACACAGCTTCTAACTACCATTCGGATTCATATGAAGCGGTAAAGGGCTGCTCCATGAGGTCATAAACCAACCACGGGAGCAGCCCACTTACTTTGATTACCCTCTAATAATTTGCAGTTCTTTAGGATATTTCGTTAATAGCTCGTAGCCATCTTTCGTTATCAAGACGTCATCTTCAATACGCACGCCACCTTGGTTTGGCAGATAGATACCAGGTTCGATGGTAAAGGTCATGCCTGCTTGAAGTTTATCAGTGTTCGTTTCGTTAATGGATGGTAGCTCATGCACATCTGTACCAAGTCCATGTCCTAAACGGTGTGGGAATTGTTCTCCAAAGCCGGCTTCTGTAATGATAGATCGTGCTTTGCGATCGAGTGCTCCAAGTTCTGTGCCAGGCTTGCAAATGGAGATGGCTGCTTGATTGGCTTCGAGTACGGTCTGATAAACAGTTTGTAAAGAGTCGGATAGTTCGCCAAAGGCGACAGTACGAGTGATATCTGAACAGTACCCTTCAACAACAACTCCTAAATCAAATAGCACTAGATCTCCATGCTGGATAGCTTTATTACTTGGTTTGCCGTGTGGATCAGCTGAATTGGCACCACTTATCACAGTTGTTTGGAAGGCCATTTCATTAATGCCTCTAAGAGTGAGCTCGTATTCGATTTTGGCAAGAATCTCAATTTCCGTGCGCCCTTCTGCGATAGCTCCAACGCCGATCTCAACCCCGAAATCAGCTAATTGAGCTGCTTTTCTCATATGAGCTATTTCATCCTCTGATTTAATGGAGCGTAGCTGCATTAAGGCTGGTTCAGCATCTAGCAATTGTTTTTGTCCTAAGAGCTGTTGAAGCTGTTCGGCTCGCTCTAAAGGTATCAGTCGCTTTTCGACCCAGATTGAATCCCCTGAAAGGGTATATCTAGAGAGTGCATTGCCTAGAATGCTCCATGGTTGATCTGTATCACTGTATGTAAGAATTGTGTGTGTCCAACCGGCTTTTTGGACCAATGGTTTTTCCATTCCTGGGACGATTAAAAATGGCTCTTCATCCGGAAGGACGATGAGAGCAACAATACGTTCGTGAGGGTCTGTACGAAACCCGGTGAGATAGAAGATGTTTTCCTTTCCTTGGATAAATGCAGCTGCAATATTTTCTGTTTTTAATTGCTTTTGAAATGTAGTTAAGCGTTCTACTGTCATGGTTAGCCTCCTAATGTGTTTGTCTTATTTTATCATAACGGTTTCATCGTTATAAAAGACAGTGTTTTAACTTGCTAATATTCGGTTACATAATGAAAAGAATGAAAAATGTGAAGGAGCTGACGTAACATGGATGTAAGCTATCACGGCCATTCCGTGGTTAAGATTGAGACTAATGGTAAAACAATATTAATTGATCCATTTATTACGGGGAATGAGCGTTCAGATTTAAATGCTGATGATCAGAAAGTGGATGTCATTTTATTAACTCATGGACATGGAGATCATGTTGGAGATACGGTAGAGTTGGCGAAACGTAATGATGCACTTGTCATTGCAACCTTTGAGTTAGCCACCTATTTAGGCTGGAAAGGGGTAAATACTCAGCCCATGCATATAGGTGGAGCCAAGGAGTTTGATTTTGGTACAGTAAAATTAACTCAAGCGTTTCATGGTTCGTCTTTCATTGATGAAGACTCACAAGAAATTATATACACGGGTATGCCTGCTGGAATTCTGTTTACGGCAGAAGGGAAAACGATCTATCATGCAGGAGATACAGGCTTATTTGGAGATATGAAAATAATTGGGGAGCGGAACAACATTGATCTGGCCTTTTTGCCGATTGGTGATATGCTGACCATGGGGCCTGAAGATGCTGCAGTGGCTGCTGAATGGGTTCAGGCAAAAAAAGTTGTACCTATTCATTACAATACGTTTCCGTTCATCGAGCAGGACCCAGAGGCCTTTGTATCCCGTTTATCTACCGGCACGGGTCACATATTGAACGTGGGAGATAAATTAACTTTATAAAAGAGGTAAAGAACGGCAATCATTTGCCGTTCTTTTTTTGTACAAGCCTGCATAGTCTATATAAAGGAGAGTGATACGTATGAAACAACGATTTCTCATTTACTTGCTTATAGCTGGTATTTTATTTTCTTATGGTCTGCAATATTTACCGCTTGGCGAGGGTGGAGTGGCAGGGTGGTTTGCTTTTTGCTGGGTAGCTTTTGCAGCACTTGTATTACTTAGTAATCTCCTAGCTTGGGTACGTTCGTTCTCGGTACGTCAAGAGCGTGTAAGAGAGAAAAAAACGGCTTTTACTCCCCGAAGGGTTGCTGAAAACGAATGATCCTTGAAGCCCTATTCTTTCAGACGTATAATAGTTGGTAAGTAACAGCTGACTGAAAATGAGGGCGTGAGAGCAGAATGGCTACGAAGCATGAGCAGATACTTGAATATATTACTCACTTGCATGTTGGAGAAAAAATATCTGTCCGTAGAATTGCTAAAGCACTCTCTTTAAGTGAGGGTACAGCCTACAGGGCCATTAAAGAGGCGGAAAACCAAGGGCTTGTCAGCACAATTGAGCGAGTAGGAACAATTCGAATTGAAAAGAAGAAAAAAGAAAACATAGAGAAGCTGACGTACGCAGAGATTGTGAATATTGTGGATGGTCAAGTCCTGGGAGGAAGACAGGGGCTTCACAAAACATTAAACCGATTTGTCATTGGAGCGATGACAAAGGATGCAATGATGCGTTATGTCACGGCTGGCAATCTTTTAATTGTTGGGAATCGCTACGATTCACACAAGCTGGCTCTTGAGGCGGGTTCAGCCGTACTCATAACAGGTGGGTTTGATACAGATCCTAATACAATTAGGCTTGCAGATGAACTTGATTTACCGATTATTTCTTCAAGCTATGATACATTTACAGTAGCCGCTATGATTAATCGAGCGATCTATGATCAGTTGATAAAAAAAGAAATTATTCTTGTACAGGATATTCTTATTCCCCTTTCTGAAACATTTGTTCTTTATACACATGATGAGGTTGTGCGTTGGCATGAATTAAATGAGCAAACAAGCCACAGCCGTTATCCTGTAGTGGACGAGCTTACCAGGGTTCAAGGCATGATTGCTGCTAAGGATGTGGTTGATGTAGAGAAGCAAACCACTATTGATAAAGTAATGACGACTAACCCAATTACAGTAAGCGAGCACACCTCTGTTGCTTCCGCAGCTCATATAATGGTCTGGGAAGGCATCGAGCTTTTGCCTGTTGTAGACAGTCAAAATCAGTTAACCGGGGTTGTGAGTCGTCAGGATGTATTGAAGGCATTACAAATGATTCAAAGGCAGCCACAGGTTGGGGAGACAATTGAGGATATTGTGGTCAGTCGGATGGAGCAGGTGCCTGGAAGTGAAGGGAAATATCAGTGCAGTATTACACCACAGATGAGTAACCATCTTGGGACTGTATCACATGGTGTAATGACAACATTAGTAACGGAGGCTGGGAGCCGGATTTTACGAACGAAATCTAAGGGTGATTTGGTGGTAGAAAACATGACCGTCTATTTTTTAAAGCCGGTTCAAATAGATAGCACCATCACCATCATTCCCAGAGTTCTTGAGTTAGGGCGAAAGCATGCTAAAATTGACGTTGAGCTTTATCACGAGGATCGAATTGTGGGCAAGGCATTAGTAATGGCCCAGTTTATTGATTGATTAACCAATAAAAAGGAAGCTTGGCAACTTGACAGTCTCTTGTGGAGGCTGTCAACATCTCCAGCACGGACACAAAGTAACCCTAAGCCGTTTAGGACTTAGGGCTTTCTATTTTTGATAGAGTCCATGTTTATGTGTAACTTACATCGATGTAAACAAACTAGTGGACGGATCATGCGCTCCGAAAATGGGGGCATGCTTACCGCGGGAAGGTATTGAGCTAACTCGACTACGTCGATTTATCTTATTGAATCTTTTCATTGAGGCCACTGAAAAAGAAGCTTTATATGATAGTGAATCTTCATATCAAAAAAATAGCCCTCATTCACTTAAATAGAAACGTTCGTTATTTATTTGAATTAGAATGATAGCGGAAGGAGAAACCGAAGACTCCTACGGAACAGAACGCGTCTGAAGACATTGAAGTGGCGCACTTCCACTTCAAGGGCTGAGGCCGTTCCCGTGGAAAGCGTAGGTTTCTCCTGGAGCGGTGCCCATGAGCTTAGTTCTAGATGACTTTTTCAGTGGCATCCTTTTTGTCCCGCAGGTGTCGGCCCTCCATTTGCGTCCGCTTGATTTAGATGGGCAATAGCATCAGTATTAAAACGATAATAACGACTTTACCCTATTTTATGAATTAGTTGGTTCAGCCTGGTTCATATAATGCTTATATGCTTTAAACCCAAAAATCCCGTTAGCTAAAGCAAAGATCATTAACACAGCGCCTACAATCGTATCAATAACAGAACGAGGGTCAATGAGTAGATTTAAGCTAAACACAGCTAAAAACATGCCTAAAAATAATGTAGAGCGGGATTCAAAGATTTTTTTAATGAGAGAATCAGGCTTACGCCAAGCCCGTATACGGTTATATAAAAAACACACAGCGGTAAAAACAATTAAGATAATAAGTATTTTATCCATATGGAAGCCTCCTAACTAGTACAATTGTAGCGTGCCCCTATAAAAATATCCACATAAAAGGAGCTAATTATGAAGCAAGAGATTTTACAGCGTATTTTAGATTACAATACAATTATTATACATAGGCATGTTCGTCCCGATCCTGATGCCATTGGTTCTCAGCTCGGTTTACGGACCTTATTAAGAGAAAGCTTTCCAGACAAGTCTATTTATGCGGTAGGAGAAGAAGAGCCCTCTCTTGCTTTTTTAGGTCGTATGGACGAGGTCTCAGATGAGGTCTATTCTAACTCATTAATCATTGTCTGTGACACAGCTAATCAAGAAAGAATAAGTGACGATCGGACTGAGCTAGGAGCATACCTCATCAAGATTGATCATCATCCAAATGAAGAACCATATGGACAAATTGTTTGGGTAGATGTGAATGCAAGTTCAACAAGTGAAATGATTGTTGAGTTAGCTGAGACGAGTGAGCACTTACAGCTTTCTGGACAATCTGCATACTTGCTTTATGCAGGGATCGTGGGGGATACGGGTAGATTTAGATATCCAAATACTAAACCTGAAACCTTGCGCAGAACGGCTAAGCTGCTTGAGTATGGTATAGACGTCAATCAGTTTTATGGTCAGCTCTATAAACGAGAGCTGAAAATGATGCGGCTGGAGGGATATGTGCTCCAACACTTTGAAATCCTAGAAGGGTCTGTAGGTGTGATGAGACTAACAAAGGAGATACTTGAGTCATTTGAAGTATCATCTAATGAATCTTCCCAATTGGTGAACATCTTTTCGTCTGTTGAAGGATTAAAGGTTTGGGTATTTTATGTAGAAGAAGATGACCGTATCCGGGTTCGTTTACGTTCACGTGGCCCAATTATTAATCAGATTGCCTCAGAGCATCATGGTGGGGGTCATCCCTTGGCATCCGGAGCTACAGCTTATTCGTGGGAAGAAACAGAGGTCATTACCAAAAAACTAATTAATTCCTGTGAGAAAGAGTCATAACAAAAGAGGCCTTCACGTTGAAGCCCTCTCCTCACTCTCATACATTTTCTCTATCTATTATTTCTGTGGAATAAACCAGGCGCCTAGTTCGGTTACATCTTCCTCATAGGAGACGCCTTCTTCTTTAGCAAGCTTTCGTAAAAGTTCTGCGACCTCTTTTGTTTCAGTGAAGGCACTCTGACCTGCTTTCAGCTTAGCCAGCTTCTTTCGTGCCATATCTTTACGATTAATGACCATGTCTTTTCCCGTCATGTCCATGTTAATGGCCTCCTTACCTTTCATTTATTCTATAGTATAAATGAAAAGTCAGTTAAATACAGTTATTTTAATAAATTTTCAACTGGTATCACTCGCCTTCTTTATGAATTTCGGCATATACATGTAATGTCGTAAAGAGATAGAGCTCGGAGATTTGGACACGATATCGTTTATCCTCAATCAGAAAAATTTTGTTTTCTATGGTACGAATCATCAGTTCTTTGGTATTGTGGACGGATTCAATATCCTTCCGCTCAAGATAAGCTAGCTCGGATAATACGTTTTGTCGAATTTCGTATGTTGTAAGCTGATCGAGATTTAAATCATTTTCATTGGTAAAGTGGACTTCAACCTGCTGGATGGTTAGTTTCTTTAAATTTTCTTCATTCTGCACCTTTTGTTGACTAACTAGCTGTTCAATTCGTTCTTGAAGAGTCTCGATTTTAAGGTCCTGTTGTATTCGTGTCACAATTAGATTCTCATATATTTGCCCGTATTGAAAAAGAAAAAAAGTCCATCCGAGGATACTGCCAATGATGATCCCGGCAAAAAAGCGCAGCCAGCCAGGCCGGGTGATATTGGATGGCATTCTCATTAAGACAACGGCTCTCCAACGATCCATTGAATTAAGATCGTCCCGGTATGAGCCCCACACAACGCAGCAAAAACCATTAAGAGGGTTCGGTAGATGTCATCATGAATGCCGCTAAATAAACCGCGCTCCAACGTGGTGATAGCATCAAAGGTTCCACCGAGTGCTGCCACAATGGCCCAGATCTTTAAGCTGCCAGCCAAATTATGAATTGCGAGTAGTGGAGGTTTTCCTAAAATAAATGCACCTATGCCTCCAATTAAAGCGCCGCCAATTATAACACCAAAGGCAACAAAAAAATCAATGACTAATGTTGCAAGCATCTCTCTGGTCAAAACAGTCGCCTCCTCTAAATCGAGTTGTCTAAGTATATGAGTCAAGCTGTAGGAAGTATGCGTACCAATTACAAATCCTAAAAGAAAGGGAGGATAACATGGGAATTGTTCAGACCTCTGTCTATAGTGAATATAGTTTATTGCAATCTACGAACCGAATTGAGTCACTTGTAAAAACAGCAAAGGAACTTGGCTATCAGGCTTTGGCTCTAACGGATCATCATGTTATGTATGGAGCCATTCCATTTTATTTAGCGTGCAAGAAGCATGGGATTAAGCCACTACTTGGAATAGAGCTCTCTTTAATGGATGCAGAAAATGGGTCTCAACCATTTCTTTTAAGACTACTTGCTACTTCAAGCATGGGATACCAAGAATTATTAAAGCTTGCTTCAACAATAGGTATGAAAGACGAGAAACAGCAGTATTTTACGAAGCAGGAATGGCTTGAATTAGAACTAGATCATTGTGTTGTTATTCTGCCTTATAAACAGGGCCCCGTCTCTAGTTATCTGCAAACGGGTTACATAGATCATGCGATTAGCTGGCTGAAAGGCTGGGGTATCATTAATCAAAAGGGCTACTTAGAATTGCAACAGGATGAAGACAAGGACATGCAACAAGCGATTGTAAACGTGGCAGGGCAATTAAAGCTGCCTACTATTGCCGCAAAGCCTATTCGTTATACAAAACGAGAGGATGAATGGTCACAGCGTTTGCTACAGGCTATCGCACAGGATGTCAGTTTAAACGACATTATTTCCAGAGACTATCTACTGCCAACCCCAGAGGAGATGCAATCTCAATTTCAAGCCTTTCCCGAGTCCCTGCTCGAAACAGAAAGGCTTGCTGCATCTATTAATATTCAACTCGATTTATCCGTGCAGCTACCGACGTACCCTTTCGCTCATGAACCCTCCGAACAGCATCTGCGTACGTTGTGCGAAAAAGGGTTAAATGAACGCTATGGTGAGCCGACTTCAGAACATAAAGATCGACTGGATTATGAGCTTACGATTATAAACCAATTAGGCTTCAGTGATTATTTCTTAATCGTTTGGGATTTTATGAAGTATGCGCGGCAAGCAGGCATCATCGTTGGACCTGGACGAGGCTCAGCTGCAGGGTCGATAGTAGCATATTGTTTATCGATTACAGATGTTGATCCTATCAAATATAATCTATTGTTTGAACGCTTTTTAAACCCAGAGAGAGTCACATTACCGGATATTGATATCGACTTTCCTGATCATAGGCGAGATGAGGTCATTGACTATGTGTACAAGCGTTATGGACAAGGTCACGTGGCGCAAATCCTCACCTTCGGAACCTTTGCGGCTAAAGCAGCGATACGGGCAGCGGCAAAGGTATTGCATACAGAACAGGGGCTGCTTCATCGAATTCTGGCTGAGATACCGCAAACACCAAAAATTACGATATCCAAAGCAGTAGAGCAAAGTAGGGTCTTCCAGCAAATGATTAAAGATGAACAAGACGCTAAAGTATTAATTCAAGCGGCAAGTTCTATTGAGGGACTACCAAGACACACCTCCACCCATGCAGCTGGCGTTATTATTAGTGCACGCCCCTTGTGGGAGAGGGTAGCGTTAGAGCAGGGTAGAGGGGGAATTCCGCTTACTCAGGCCACCATGGAGGTTGTTGAACAGGTTGGCTTATTAAAGTTCGACTTTCTAGGCTTGCGCAACCTGACTCTTTTGGAGTCTATCACTTCAGGGGTACGTCAACAGCAGCATCAATCCTTTGATTTAAAAAAGATCCCAATGGATGATGAACAAACCTATCAGCTTCTTGCTAAAGGAGATACCACAGGTGTATTTCAATTGGAATCAGATGGTATGAGAAGTGTACTGGACCGACTTGGGCCCACTGAATTTGAGGATATTGTGGCTGTAAATGCTTTGTATAGACCAGGTCCGATGGAATATATTGCGGATTACATCGATGGAAAAAAAGGTAGAACAGAGGTTAGCTACTTGCATGAGGATGTAAGCTCTATTCTAAAACCGACATATGGTGTTCTGGTCTATCAAGAACAAATTATGCAATTAGCAGCTAAGTTGGCTGGCTACTCCTTGGCTGAAGCAGATTTATTAAGGAGAGCCATAAGTAAAAAGAATCAAACCACGCTACAGGAGCAAAAGAATGCATTTGTAGAACGCTCCATTGAGCTTGGTTATCAGGAATCTGTGGCAAGTGGAGCCTATCAATTAATTGAGCGATTTGCTAATTATGGTTTTAATCGCAGCCATGCCGTAGCTTACAGCATGTTAAGTTATCAGCTGGCTTATCTAAAAGCTCACTATCCAGCTACATTTTATACATCTCTTCTTTCTTCTGTATGGCATAATCACGATAAGCTAGCCGTTTATCTGAAGGAAGCGAAGCAGAGGAAGCAGACGATATTGCCTCCTTCTATTCAACATAGTGAGCAGCTATTTACATCTACACAGCACGGGATTCGATTTGGTCTGCTTTCTATTGAGCATGTGGGAGTGAAGGCTGTACATGAAATCTTAAAAGAGCGTCAACGAAGTCCATTTAAACATCTCTTTGATTTCTGTAGAAGACTTAATCCTCAGCTGGTTCCTAAACGTTCAGTAGAAAGTTTAATTAAAGCCGGTGTATTTGATGAATGGGGAGAGGATCGTGCAGTATTGCTCCATTCCTTGGATGAGGCCTTTGATTATGGTCAGAGCATTAGAGAATTTGAAGAGGAAACAGAAGGGCTGTTTACTTTTAATCCGCCTACTCCATCTTACAGTGAAGCAGAGCCGCTCCTTGCAAATGAAAAATTGATGTACGAGAAACAAGCTCTTGGATTTTATTTATCTGGCCATCCCGTTGAGGAATATCATGAGACTCTTGTCCATTATGGAAGAATAACCATTGAGGAGGCTTTATTAAGTAAACAAAAGGTACGTATTGCCTGCCTCATCGAGGATTGTCGCCAAATAACCACTAAAAAAGGCGATTCAATGGCCTTTTTAAAAATTAATGATGAAAGCAACCAATGCGAAGCCGTTGTGTTCCCTAAAGTCTGGGAATCCTCAGGTCATTTTTTAAAAGTAAATCGACTTGTGTTTTTAGAAGGGAGACTGGATGAAAGCAGAGAAAAGGTTCAGTTTCTAGTTGATCGTGCCGTTTCATTGGAGAACCTAAAGGCCCAAAGGAAATCTCAAACGCTATTTCTACGATTAAAGTCAGATGCTGTGGTTTGGCCAGAGGTAAAACAAATGCTTACGGATTCACATGGGGATATCGAGGTGGTAATTTATTTTTCAGATACAAAAAGCAAAAGTGCTCATTCAAAGGATTTTCGAGTAGAGGTCAACCCTGCATTCCTAGAGCGTTTAAAGCAATTAATTGGAGCGGAAAATGTCGTAGTAAAATGATTTTTTAACTTAAAAAAGTAAGATTTCATTGAACTTACGGGCTCATAGACTTGGCTCAGGCTATAGTTTTGTTTATAATTAAACTGTTTGCTAGAGATTGAACGGATTGAATGACAATACATAGTACATAAGGAGAGTGGATATTTTGCCAACGACAAGAGAAGAAGCCCTACACATGCACCGATTAAATAAAGGGAAGCTAGAATCGAAAGCGAAAGTTCCAGTTAAAAATGCGAGAGACCTTAGCTTAGCGTATTCCCCTGGGGTAGCAGAGCCATGTAAAGAAATTTATGAAGATGTTGAGAATGTCTATGAATATACGATGAAAGGTAATATGGTTGCGGTAGTGAGTAATGGTACTGCGGTTTTAGGTTTAGGTAATATTGGACCTGAGGCATCCCTGCCAGTTATGGAAGGTAAGGCTGTATTATTTAAGTCATTTGCAGGTGTGGATGCGTTTCCAATTTGCTTGCGCTCAAACAACGTAGACGAAATAATTAACACGGTTAAATTACTTGAACCAACATTTGGCGGGGTGAATCTAGAGGATATTGCTGCTCCAGATTGTTTTGAAATTGAAGAACGCCTTAAGAAAGAGACGAATATTCCGATTTTCCACGATGATCAGCACGGCACAGCCATTGTTACTCTTGCAGGACTAATTAATGCGCTAAAGATCAGCAACAAAAAATTAGCAGATATTAAGGTTGTTGTAAACGGAGCGGGAGCAGCAGGTATAGCTATCATTAAATTAATGCTAAGTCTTGGTGTTCGTGAAATTGTGATGTGTGATACTAAAGGGGCTATTTTTGAGGGTAGAGGATACGGAATGAACCCGATTAAAGAAGAAGTAGCCAAAAAAACCAACACAAGACGCCTAGAAGGCTCTCTAGAAGATGTGATCAAGGATTCAGATGTCTTTATTGGTGTTTCTGTTGAAGGGGCAGTCTCAAGAGAAATGGTAGAAAGTATGAATGCAGACCCTATTATTTTTGCAATGGCCAACCCTATCCCTGAAATTATGCCAGAGGATGCCAAGGCGGCAGGTGCTGCTGTAATTGGTACGGGACGTTCTGACTTCCCTAACCAGGTGAACAATGTGTTAGCCTTCCCTGGAATCTTCCGCGGTGCATTGGATGTGCGTGCAACTCATATCAATGAAGAGATGAAGGTTGCAGCAGTTTATGCTATTGCAAATCTAATTGAAGAATCTGAATTAACTACTGATTATGTCATCCCAGCACCTTTTGACCCTCGTGTTGCCCCAGCCGTAGCTGCTGCTGTTGCGAAAACAGCAATGGAAACGGGAGTAGCTCGCATTAAGGTAAACCCTGATGAGGTGGCAGAGCGCACGAAAGAAATGACACTTATTAACGAATAAACATCTAAGTAAATAAATTGTCACAATAAGCCGGGGGATAACGCCGGCTTATTGTGTGTTATAATTATTTTTTGAGCAGGAATGCTTGACCTATTCAACGAATATAATGAACATATTAGGTTAGACTTTTTTAGAAAGTTGCTAGGACACTCTTGCTTCCTATCTATTTATCCTTATACTTTAAAAGGGTGTTATATTTTAAAAGGTAGAATTAAAAAACGATAATTACATGTTCAGCATTTAATTATGCCGTGAAGGTGTAGTTTTAGTGCTAGTGAGGTGCAAAGCATGCTTAAGGATTTGTTTTCAAAGAAAAAACGATATGCAACCATCCCGTCGGAAAGAGCCAAACAGGAAGTACCTGAAGGGCTGATGACAAAGTGTCAAAACTGTGGAACCATCTTATACACAAAGGACTTTAAGAAGAACCTACAGGTATGTCCATCTTGTTCCCATCACCATCGGATGTCAGCGTATGATCGAATTGATGCTCTATTAGACGAGCAGTCATTTAAAGAATACGATAAAGAACTTATCGGTAAAAACCCACTTGATTTTCCTGGCTATGAAGACAAGCTTCTGGCAGATCGTAAAAAAACAAAGCTTAACGAAGCAGTAGTGACTGGTGAAGGAACGATAAACAGCTTTCCTGTTGTGATTGCGATTATGGATTCTCGTTTTCGAATGGGTAGCATGGGGACAGTGGTTGGTGAGAAAATTACTCGCGCCATTGAAAAAGCAATTGAACGAAAAGTACCATTACTTCTCTTCACAGCTTCAGGTGGAGCGCGTATGCAAGAAGGCGTTTTAAGTTTGATGCAGATGGCCAAAACAAGCTCAGCTTTACAAATGCTTCATCGTTCTGGGGGCTTATATATTTCTATAATGACGCACCCGACCACAGGTGGAGTATCTGCAAGCTTTGCCTCATTGGGGGATTACAATTTTGCTGAACCGGGTGCACTAATAGGGTTTGCTGGTAGACGAATTATTGAGCAAACAACTAGACAGGAGCTTCCCGATGACTTTCAAACAGCGGAATTCCTGCTAAAACATGGTCAGTTGGATCGAGTGATTTCTAGGCATGAAATGAAAGAAACACTCACTAAAATCCTGGATATGCATTCGCCGTCTTAAAGAAGGGAGTCCATGAAATCGAATGGGAAATGAAATGGTGTTTGAAAAACCTATTAATGAATTAAAAGACAAAATAGAAGAGCTTCAAACGTTCGCTCACGAAAAAGATATTGATCTTTCTGCTGAAATTGAAAGAATGGAAGAACGCCTTCGTGAATTAGAAAGAGAAATATATGGTAATCTTAAGCCTTGGGAAAGAGTGCAGATTGCACGTAATAATAAAAGACCTACAACACTTGATTATATCTCTTATTTATTTGAAGATTTTATTGAAATGCATGGTGATCGGTTATTTAGTGATGATGAAGCCATTGTGGCAGGCATAGCTAAGTTTAATGGCCAAGCCGTTACCATCATTGGTCATCAGCGTGGTAAGGATACAAAAGAAAACATTCGCAGGAACTTTGGATCTCCTCGTCCAGAAGGATATCGGAAAGCTCTTCGTTTAATGAAGCAAGCTGAGAAATTTCACCGCCCTATCATTTGTTTTATTGATACAAAAGGTGCGGATCCTGGAAAGGAATCTGAGGAACGCGGGCAGAGTGAAGCAATTGCCAGAAACCTACTCGAAATGGCAGGACTAAGAGTGCCAATTATTTCGATTGTCATTGGGGAAGGTGGAAGTGGCGGTGCTTTGGCCCTAGGTGTTGCAGATCGTATTCATATGCTTGAAAACTCTACCTACTCCGTTATCTCTCCAGAGGGAGCGGCGGCTTTACTATGGAAGGATTCTACTCAAGCACAAAGAGCAGCAGAAACCATGATGATTACTGCGCCAGACCTAAAGAAATTAGAAATTATTGATGAAATTATTTATGAGGCTAAGGGCGGCGCGCATATGGATGTGGAGACTCAGGCCCAGCATATTCAAACAGTGATTGAGCGCTCATTATCTGAGCTAAATCATCTATCTATAGAAGAGCTATTAATAAAGAGATATGACAAATATAAGCAAATGGGACAGAATTCCATTGCAGATTTGTAAATAGATCAAAAAAGAAGCGCTCTCATTCAATAGAGTGCTTCTTTTTTCATTGAATGTTTGTATTCTTTGCATGAACATGGTATTTTTTTTATTTGAGAGCATGATAAAATAGAGTAGACAAGACAATTTAGTTTACGGCTGAATTGAAGGAGGAAGAGCTTTGAAAAGAATTGGTGTTCTTACAAGTGGTGGGGATTCTCCAGGCATGAACGCAGCAATTCGTGCGGTGGTACGAAAAGCGATTTATCATGATATAGAAGTGTACGGTATCTATTACGGATATGCTGGTTTGATTGCGGGTGACATTAAGAAGATGGAGCTTGGATCTGTAGGTGATATCATTCACCGTGGAGGTACGATGCTCTATACTGCAAGATGTGAAGAATTTAAAACGCTCGAAGGTCAGCAAAAAGGAATTGAACAGTTAAAGAAATTTGGGATTGAAGGTCTTGTGGTGATTGGTGGAGACGGTTCATTTAGAGGTGCTCAAAAGCTAACCGAACATGGCTTTCCAACCATTGGTGTACCTGGAACGATTGATAATGATATTCCGGGCACTGACTTTACAATCGGTTTTGATACGGCCTTAAATACGGTTATCGATGCCATTGATAAAATCCGAGACACAGCCACCTCACATGAGCGTACATACGTTATTGAGGTTATGGGTCGCCATGCGGGGGATCTTGCACTCTGGGCTGGTTTGGCAGATGGAGCAGAAACCATTTTAATTCCAGAAGCAGAGCATGATTTTGATGATATCATGTATAAGCTTAAGCGAGGACAAGAACGTGGCAAAAAGCACAGTATCATTATCATTGCTGAAGGTGTGGGAAGTGGCATTGATTTCGCACAGCGTTTGAGAGAAGAGACAAATACGGAAAACCGTGTGACCGTGCTTGGGCATATTCAGCGTGGCGGATCACCAACTGGTGCGGACCGAGTCCTTGCTAGTAGACTTGGAGCAAAGGCAGTTGATCTATTGCTTGAAGGGAAAGAAGGAGTAACGGTTGGTATACAGCAAAATAAACTTGTTTACCACGATATCAATGAGATTCTGGCAAATCAGCATACCATTGATTTAGATATGTACACTCTTTCGCAAGAACTATCTATTTAAAGGCAAGCATACAACAAACAGTAAGTACTATACTCAGGAGGAATTTATGCGTAAAACGAAGATCGTATGTACAATTGGACCAGCCAGTGAAACGGTTGACAAGTTGGTAAAATTAATTGAAGCAGGAATGAATGTAGCAAGATTAAACTTTTCACATGGTGATTTTGAAGAGCACGGTGCTAGGATCGAGAACATTCGAGAAGCTTCCAAGTTAACAGGCAAAACGGTTGCTATTCTATTAGATACTAAAGGTCCTGAAATTCGCACACAAACGCTTGAAGGCGGATCAGTGGAATTAAAGGCTGGACAAGAACTTATTGTCTCAATGAATGAAGTAGTTGGGAACAGCGAGAGAATCTCCATTACGTATTCTGGTCTTGTTAATGATGTAGAACCTGGTTCGGTTATTCTTCTGGATGACGGCCTGATTGGTCTAAAGGTAACAGAAGTAGGACGTGACGAAATTAAAACTACTGTTATGAACAATGGCTTATTAAAGAACAAAAAAGGCTGTAATGTACCTAACGTCAGCGTTGATCTACCAGGAATTACGGATAAGGATGCGGCAGACATTCGCTTTGGTATCGAACAAAATGTCGATTTTATTGCGGCTTCATTTGTACGTCGTGCGTCTGATGTTTTGGAAATCAGAGAGCTTTTAGAGAGAAATGATGCTCAGTCTATCGGCATTATCCCTAAGATTGAAAACCAAGAAGGCGTTGATAACATTGACGAGATTCTTGAAGTTTCAGACGGATTAATGGTTGCTCGTGGTGACTTAGGTGTAGAAATTCCGGCTGAAGAAGTGCCTTTAGTTCAAAAGATGCTAATTAAAAAATGTAATGCTGTGGCCAAGCCTGTTATTACAGCGACACAAATGCTTGATTCCATGCAGCGTAATCCTCGTCCAACTCGTGCGGAAGCCAGTGACGTAGCAAACGCCATTTTTGATGGAACGGATGCTATTATGCTTTCCGGTGAAACAGCAGCTGGAGACTATCCTGTAGAAGCTGTACAGACGATGCATAACATTGCTACTCGCACTGAACAAGCGCTAAATTACGAAGCCCTTCTACGTAACAAATCAAAAGAAGCAAAAGTTAGCATTACTAGCGCAGTGGGTCAATCCGTTGTGTACACTTCTGAAACGTTAAATGCAGCAGCCATCTTAACTGCAACAGAAAGTGGCTATACAGCACGAATTGCATCCAAGTTCCGTCCAAAGGCACCAATTTTGGCAGTAACGGGTAACGAGCGAGAGTATCGTAAGCTTAACCTTGTGTGGGGTGTTTATCCTTTATTAGGCTCAAGAGCCGGCACTACAGATGAGATGCTTGATTCTACTGTAGAGACTGCTAGACAATCTGGTCTTATTAATCAAGGGGATTTAGTTGTAATCTCTGCTGGTGTTCCGATCGGTGAACCAGGAACAACAAACTTAATGAAGGTTCATATCATTGGAGAAGTTGTAGCTAAAGGTCAAGGTATTGGTCGTCGTTCTGCATCAGGTAAGGTAGTTGTTGCTAGAAATGCAGAGGAAGCGAATCAAAAAATGGTAGAAGGTGCTGTGCTTATTACGTATAGCACAGATAAAGACATGATTCCTGCTTTTGAAAAGGCTGCAGCTGTTATTACTGAAGAGGGCGGATTAACCTCTCACGCAGCTGTTGTAGGATTGAATCTATCAACACCTGTGATTGTTGGTGTGGAAGCAGCCCTAGAGCTGTTTGTAGATGGTGAAGAAGTAACAGTAGACAGCGCACGCGGTGACATTTACAGAGGTCACGCAAGTGTACTATAATGGAATTGGAGAGGGAATTGATCCTTCTCCAGTTTTTTTTATCTCCACTTTTAGTAAAGGAGTATGCTTATGAAAAAAATAATGATTGCATTAGCAGTTGTGGTACCTGCTATTGAAATAGCTTTATTCTATTTGATCATTCAACTGATTGGTATTTGGGCTACGTTATTCCTGATGCTTGCCACCAGCGCGATTGGTTTAATTCTTGCCCGTAAGGAAGGGTTAAATGCTATTCGTCTATTTCGACTTCAATTGAGCAAAGGGGAGCCACCAACAGGCGTTGTATTAGATGGAATTTGTATTTTTATTGGTGGCATCCTATTATTACTACCTGGGTTTTTGACAGACCTTTTTGGCTTTGTATTATTTGTCCCCTTTACACGAACCATTGTGAAGGCACTTGTTATTAAGTGGATGCACCATTTATTTAAGAAAGGACAGTTTGTAGTTGTTTCAAGGAGATAGTCTGAGGGCAAAAAAAGTATAAAATCTTTACATTTACATGCAGGAATATGAGTAGAATCGACAGATATAGCAGAAAGAATTAAACTATGATATGATATTTATGAATTGCTAAGAGGAAAGTTGGGGTCTGTATTTGATTTCTCATGCCACCTTATTTATGTTGATTTTATTGGGGATTGCGGTCGTAGCGAGAAACCAATCGCTTATGGTGGCCGTTTTATTTTTGCTTATTGTCAAATGGACAGGACTTGGAGACAAATTGTTTCCCTTTTTTCAGCAGAAGGGTTTAAATATTGGAGTCACTGTTATTACCATTGCGGTTTTAACACCGATTGTAACAGGAGACATTGGATTTAGACACCTTGCTGAAGCTGCCAAATCTTCGTACGCCTGGATTGCACTTGGAGCTGGGGTATTAGTGGCATTAGTTGCTGCTAGTGGCGTTGATTTACTCCAAAATGATCCTCATATTACAGTTGCATTAGTGATTGGAACAATCATGGCTGTTGCTCTGTTTAATGGAGTTGCTGTCGGACCGTTGATCGGCGCAGGTGTTGCTTATTTGACAATGAAGGCTTTTTCTTTTTTTATGAACTTAGGAGGAGGCTAAACCATACCTTTTCCTTTCATAAGAAAATGATGGCGCTTTAATGAATAAAACCCAATTTAAATTCATGTTAATACAGGTAGTGGCTTTCAAATTAGTAATGATTTGCTTATAAAAGGGTATTAAGGAAAATACTTAACTGATTTAAGTTTTTAATGTAAAGGAGAGATTTGCATGACCAGTACGAAAGGTTTAGAAGGAATTGTTGCGACAACTTCCAGTGTTAGCTCAATAATTGATGACGTATTAACGTATCAAGGCTATGACATTAATGATTTGACTAAACATGCTAGTTTTGAAGAAGTTGTATACATTCTTTGGAATGGCAAGCTACCGAACAAAAGTCAATTAACCGATTTCTCCAACGAGCTTATGTCTTATGCTGAAGTACCACAGCAAGTGATTGATCAGCTTAAGTCACTTCCTCTTGATAAAGTTCATCCAATGGGTGTTCTTCGGACAGCAATTTCCACGCTAGGATTATTTGATGAAGACGCTGATAAGATGGATGAAGAAGCTAACCGTCTAAAAGCATTAAAAATCCAGGCACAGATACCAACCATTGTGACAGCGTTTTCGAGAATTCGCCAAGGCCAAGAGCCAGTGAAACCAAACAAAGAGTTAAGCTTTGCTGCGAACTTCTTATACATGCTGAAAGGTGAGCTTCCTGAGGATCTAGAAGTAACAGCATTTAATAAAGCGCTTGTCCTTCATGCTGATCATGAGTTAAATGCTTCTACCTTTACCGCTAGAGTATGTGTGGCCACGTTATCCGATGTTTATTCTGGAATGACAGCGGCAATAGGTGCTCTAAAGGGGCCACTTCATGGTGGAGCGAATGAGGCTGTTATGAAGATGCTTTCTGAAATTGGTGATGTAGATCACGTAGAATCTTATATTAAAAATGCCTTTGAGAAAAAAGAAAAGATTATGGGCTTTGGACATCGTGTCTACAAAAATGGAGACCCGCGTGCGAAGTTCTTGCGTGATATGTCTAAACAGCTAACAAGCACAACAGGTGAAACAAAGTGGTATGAGATCTCACTCCGTGTGGAAGAGCTTGTAAAACAAGAAAAAGGACTACTTCCAAATGTAGACTTTTATTCAGCAAGTGTATATCACAGCTTAGGAATTGAGCATGATTTATTTACGCCAATTTTTGCAATCAGTAGAACGTCAGGCTGGACTGCTCATATTCTTGAGCAATATGCAAATAATCGCCTTATTCGTCCAAGAGCTGAGTATGTAGGACCAGGAAAGCAAGAATACGTTGCAGTAGAACAACGCTAATTCAGGTATGACAGGAGGAGTTTCCTCCTAGTACATATATTTAAAAAAAATCGCCGATCATTCAGATTGGGCTAAATATTTTTGGGAGGTTGAGAAAGATGGCTAATGGAGAAATCATTAAAGTAAACAACGGTGTGTTGGATGTACCTAACGAACCAATTATTCCTTATATCGAAGGAGACGGTATTGGTCCAGATATCTGGGCAGCTGCTTCTCGTGTATTAGATGCTGCAGTAGAAAAAGCATACAATGGCGAAAAGAAAATTGTATGGAAAGAAATTCTTGCAGGGGAAAAAGCTTATAATGAAACTGGAAGCTGGTTACCTGAAGAAACTCTTGATGCGGTTCGTGAATACTTAATCGCAATTAAAGGACCATTAACGACTCCAGTTGGTGGCGGCATTCGCTCATTAAACGTTGCTCTTCGCCAAGAACTTGACCTATATACATGCCTTCGTCCAGTTCGTTACTTTGATGGTGTTCCATCACCAGTAAAACGTCCTGAAGAGGTAGACATGGTTATCTTCCGTGAGAACTCAGAAGATATCTATGCTGGAATCGAGTATCAAGAAGGTTCTGATGAAGTGAAGAAGCTTGTTGAATTCTTGAAAAACGAAATGGGAGCAAAGAAAATCCGTTTCCCTGAAACATCTGGAATTGGTATTAAGCCAGTTTCAAAAGAGGGTACAGAGCGTCTTGTGCGCTCAGCTATTGAATATGCTCTAACCGAAGGTCGTAAGAGCGTAACACTTGTTCATAAAGGTAATATCATGAAATATACTGAAGGTGCATTTAAAGCTTGGGGTTACGAGCTTGCTGAGCGTGAGTATGGCGATAAAGTATTCACATGGGCTCAATATGACAAGATTGTTGAAGCTGATGGTAGAGAAGCTGCTGATAAAGCACAATCTGAGGCAGAAGCTGCTGGCAAAATTGTTGTAAAAGACTCAATTGCTGATATCTTCCTACAACAAATTCTTACACGTCCAAAAGAGTTTGATGTTGTTGCAACAATGAACCTAAACGGTGATTACATTTCTGATGCTTTAGCTGCACAGGTTGGTGGAATTGGTATTGCTCCTGGAGCCAACATTAACTACGACACAGGACATGCTATTTTTGAAGCAACTCATGGTACTGCACCTAAATATGCAGGACTTGATAAGGTGAATCCATCTTCTGTTCTATTATCTGGAGAGCTTTTACTTCGTCACCTTAACTGGAATGAAGCAGCTGACCTGATTATGAATTCTATGGACAAAACGATTGGAAGTAAGGTAGTAACCTATGACTTCGCTCGTTTGATGGATGGCGCTACTGAGGTTTCTTGCTCAGGATTCGCTGATGAATTAATTAAAAACCTTTCATAATTCATAATGATCGATGATATTGATTGAAGGAGTGGACGTCAAATGGCTATAAAACGCAGAAAAATCTCAGTAGTTGGTGGAGGATTCACTGGAGCAACAACCGCATTAATGGTCGCACAAAAAGAGCTAGGTGACGTTGTTCTTGTTGATATTCCTGACATGGAAGGACCAACAAAAGGGAAAGCGTTAGATATGTTTGAAGCAACACCCGTTCAAGGCACAGATTCAAAGATTATTGGCACATCAAGCTATGAAGATACCAAGGATTCTGATGTCGTGGTGATTACAGCAGGTATTGCACGTAAGCCTGGAATGAGCCGAGATGATTTGGTTAGTACCAATGCCGGTATCATGAAATCTGTGACAAAAGAAGTTGTGAAACACTCTCCAAATTGTTATATCATCGTATTAACAAATCCAGCAGATGCTATGACATATACGGTTTACAAGGAATCTGGATTCCCGAAAAACCGTGTCATTGGTCAATCTGGAGTGCTTGATACGGCAAGGTTCCGTTCCTTTATTGCTGAAGAGCTTAACATATCAGTTGAAGATATTACTGGTTTTGTTCTTGGCGGTCATGGAGATGATATGGTACCACTTATTCGGTATTCAGCAGCAGGTGGAGTTCCACTTAGTAGCTTGATTTCCGAAGATAGAATTGGCGAAATTGTTGAGCGGACCCGCAAAGGCGGTGGCGAAATTGTAGGATTACTTGGGAACGGCAGTGCCTACTATGCCCCTGCAGCATCGTTAACTCAAATGGTTGAGGCCATTCTTAAGGATAAGAAGCGCGTCCTTCCAACAATCGCTTATCTTGAAGGCGAATATGGATACAATGATCTCTACCTTGGTGTACCGACCATTCTTGGTGGCGACGGCATTGAGAAAATCATTGAGCTAGACCTGACAGAAGACGAAAAAAGTCAGCTAGACAAATCCGTTGATTCCGTTCGAAATGTCATGGATGCTTTGCCAAAAGAATAATTACAAACAAAAGAGACGCCCAGTGCGTCTCTTTTTTAAAATCTAATTTATAGGGGCAATCTAAGTTGGAGCTTAATCTTCGCTCCCGGAATTGGCAGCACGTTTTCCGTGGGCGGGCGCTGAAAAAGTCATGTAAGAATGAGCTGAATGGCGCCGCTACAGGGGAACCCTACGCTTTCCGCGGGAACGGCCTCAGCCCTCGAAGTGGAAAACCACCACTTCAATGTCTTCAGACTCGTTCTGTTCCGCAGGAGTCTACGGGTTCCCCTTACGCTTAAATGAGTGTCAATATTTTGAATAAGTTTTCTACTAAAAAGATAAAAGACAAAATGGGTCTGCCAGGTTGTTCATTTAATAACAATCTTGGAAGTGTCCTGTATTTACTGAATAGATAGTAAGATTTCACATACATCCTTATCAAACAATTGTGGAGTATATCTTTCAATGGCTTGTTCTCTTAATTAGAAGATTATTTTGTTTTATCTCAGAAAAAATATTGCAACAATATTTACTTACTGCGACTGCCTCGCTAATATGATCAAGGAAGAAGACGTGTAAGTTTTATCAAAGAATTCATCAAAATGAGCCGATTTTGATGCAAATATCATAACGACATTCATCTTCTGGAATGATCTTGTGCTTAACTCCTTTATTTTAGATAAAAGAGATGATATGTCGCTCTGACTTCGCTACCGGGATGGCAGGCACGCTTTCCTAGGGAGGGCGATGAACTAAACTGGCTAACGCCAGTTCATTTCAGCCCTGCCCTTTATTCCCTTAGGAGTCGGCCTGCCATCCCGTCCGCTTAAATGAGAGGATATATTTCAAACTAGAAACTTTAAAGTAAAAGTATAAGCAAGATGTTAGTACGATGCACAAGGTCTATCGTAATCACATTTTACTGAATAGGAACTAATATCTCACACAAATGATTATCAATCATTTGTTGAGTATATCTTTCTATAATAGGTTGTTCTTTTATTAGAAGATTATTTCGTTTTATCTGAGAAAAGACATTGCTCCAAAATTCATTGACTGCTTCTTTTGTATGGTCAAGTAAGAAGACTGCATATGTCCCACCCGACAATTCACCAATATGAGCAGGTTTTGGCACTTTGCTTTCATTTTCTATAAGCACACAAACATCATACCGACATTTGTCTTCTGGAGTGATCTCAGGGTTATCTTTCGGTATACCTAAAATGGTAGAATGACTCGATACGTCATTTGATTCTAACCACTTCTTAAAAGACTCCATTGACTTATATTGCGCCCTGCCACCATACTTCCCAATACTCCTAAAATAAGCAATCCTTGAATTCGGTAACTCTTCAATAGTTATTTTCATGTTTCACTCCTCCTTTACTGAAAAATATAATTTGTTATAAAATGTTTTTCAAGTAAAATTTTAAAATTAATTTGACTTTGTCCTGAATCTATTTCAATGTATTTTTCTTTTTATATCTCAATATTAATTCATTTGTTTTAGACAAATAGATTTTGTACACCTCTACTAGCGGACGAAATTGGCGGCCGACTCCTGTGGGAGGAAAGGGCAGAGTTGAAATACACTGGCGTCAAGCCAGTTTAGTTCAACGCCCGCCCACGGAAAGCGTGCCGCCAATTTCGGGAGCGAAGCCGAAGCACCTCTCAAAAGTTATATGACATGCTCATATAACTAGCAGTAAGTATCCTATAAAAAGAAAAACACTTTCTCAGCGTGCCACCAATTCTGGGAGCGAAGCCAAAGCTCTCACCTCATTCTCATCCTGAAAATCTTTTTACAAGTTCAGGCGGCTTTTTTGTTATACTACAAGTAAATAGAGAAAAAAGACCGTTCAATCTAATTGTTAGGAGTGTAGACTAGCCTCTATGGTAAAACGACTATTGGTAGTAGACGATGAAGAGTCAATCGTAACCCTGCTTCAATTTAATCTGGAGCAAGCGGGGTATGAAGTAGAAACAGCAAGTGACGGTGCACAAGGCTTAGAACTTGCCCGTCAGAACAAATACGATTTAATTGTGCTCGATCTCATGCTACCGGAGATGGACGGTATAGATGTATGTAAGCAGCTTCGACTAAGTAAGGTTCATACACCCATCCTCATGCTGACAGCAAAGGATGATGAATTCGATAAGGTGTTAGGGCTGGAGCTTGGAGCTGACGACTATATGACAAAACCATTTAGTCCAAGAGAAGTCGTGGCAAGGGTAAGAGCGATTTTACGTCGCGCTGCACAAACAGGACTAAGTGCACAATCACCTGAGGAAGCGACAGAGTTAATACGAATTGGGGAAGTTGATATCTTTCCTGAAAATTATGAAGTCACCTGCCGAGATCAATCTTTATCACTGACTCCTAAAGAATTTGAGCTTCTATTATATCTTGCTAATCATAAAGGTAGAGTATTAACAAGAGACCAGCTGCTTAACGCCGTTTGGGATTATGAGTTTGTAGGGGATACTCGAATCGTAGATGTTCATATTAGTCACTTACGAGAAAAGATTGAACCGAATACAAAGAAACCGGTTTATATTAAAACAATAAGAGGACTGGGTTATAAGATGGAAGAGCCGTTGTTAGATGCATAAGCTTCGCTTTCGTTTTATTTTTATTATCACCATTATTACATTCCTTGTGATGTCTGGGTTGGGGTTTGCAATTGGTCACTGGTATAAGGACTTTCACTTAAAAACCGTAAGTGAAAGACTTGAAAGTGAGGCAAGGCTAGGATCCTATATGGCTCAGGAGCTATTTTCTGATCCCAACCGTACATCCCAGGACATGGATGATTTATCACACATCATTAGTGAGCGGATTTTAGCTAGGGTCACGATTTTAGACACAGAGGGACAGGTCTTAGGAGAATCTGCTGAAACAGATCAGCCGCTTGATAACCACTTAGACAGACCAGAAATTAGAGGATCAAACACGGACGGTTATGAGATACGTTATAGTGAAACTCTTGGGCAAGAGCTGTTATACTTTGCTGTGCCTATTGTGGATGAGAATGATGAAATGGTTGGTTATTTTCGTTTAGGGTTACCTATGACTAATTTCCAGGCAGTAGATCGCACCATTTGGATGATCATTGGCGCTAGTTTCTTTCTTGCTATTGTCATTATTGCTTTATTGGTTATTCGAGTAACTAATGAAATGATGCGACCGATTGATGAAGCAGTTAAAGTAGCCAAAAGGCTGGCTAAAGGGGATTATTCTGCTAGAACCTTTGAGAATAGACATGCAGAAATAGGACAACTAAGCCGTTCATTAAACATGCTTGCTTATAATCTCGATTATATATCTAAACGTCACCAAGCTCAGCAGGAACGAATGGAGACGCTAATTGAAAACATGGGGAGTGGTCTACTCCTTATTAATGTTCGCGGAGATATATCTGTTATGAACAAAGCGAGTCGTATGATCTTTCAGGTGGGGGAAGATTCGTGGTTAAATCGCTTATACCATGATGTAATGGAAGAATCTGCGCTCATTCATTTTATCCAATCTGTATTTATAACAGAAACCAAACAGCGAAATCAGCTTTCTCTGGGTGATGCCTATATGCCGCGAATCTATGATGTATATGGTGCACCCGTCCTTGATGTTACTGGAAAAATTAGAGGTATGACGCTTGTGTTACATGACATTACCGAACAAAAAAAGCTTGAGCAGGTACGAAAGGATTTTGTGGCTAATGTGTCACACGAGCTTAAAACACCTATCACATCGATTAAGGGCTTCTCAGAAACCTTGCTAGATGGAGCCATGGATGAAGAGAAGCTGCGAGAGAAGTTTCTTAAGATTATTCTAAAGGAAAGCGAACGACTCCAGAGCTTAATCCATGATTTATTGGAGCTTTCTAAAATTGAGCGTTCACATTTTCAGGTGCATGTAACGGATATGTCACTTTATCAAGTAGCAGAAGAGGTTATTACAATGCTTAAGGATAAAGCTGACAGTAAGGGGATAGAGCTTACACTTAATGAAGACGGAAACTCGATGATGGCGGGGGATCCGGAGCGTATGAAACAAATCCTCATTAATATCATAAACAATGCCGTTACGTATACACCAGCAGATGGTGAGATTCGTGTTCAAGTCAAAGGTACAAGCTCAACCGTTGAGTTAAGTGTAGCAGATACGGGTATTGGGATAGAAGAAAATGAGATCCCAAGACTATTTGAGCGTTTCTACCGAATCGATCGTGCAAGAAGTCGTAACTCTGGTGGGACTGGCTTGGGGCTTGCAATTGTAAAGCATCTGGCTGAGGCTCACCACGCAAGTATTCATGTTGCAAGTCGCCCGGGTGAGGGTACAACTTTTACGTTAGTTTTTCCAAAGGAACAGCCGGAAGAGGTTTATTAATCTTTACAAAACATTTACAAGGGCTTTATGACCGTTTTACAGCTTATCCTTATACTCAATAAGTGAACGGTCTACCAAGAATGATAAATCCAGTCCCATCTAACCCTGACTGGACTTATTGTTCACCCCCTTGACGGACGAAAGCTCCCCCTTATGCTTTCGTCCTTTTTTTGTGCGCATTTTTTCTATTTAAGTACGCCTATGGTACAATTAATGCAAGCAATGAAAGAGAAATGAGGCGAATCTTAGATGAAGAAATTAATCTTAATAGACGGAAACAGTATAGCTTACAGAGCTTTTTTTGCTTTGCCTCTGCTATCGAACGATAAAGGAATTTACACGAACGCAGTCTATGGTTTTACAACCATGCTCTTGAAAATCCTAGAGGATGACAAGCCGACTCATTTACTTGTGGCCTTTGATGCAGGGAAGTCAACTTTTAGACATAAAACGTACTCCGAATATAAAGGAACGAGGCAAAAGACACCACCCGAGCTTTCAGAACAGCTCCCTTTTATTCGTGAGTTGCTTGATTCTTACGGCATCAAACGATATGAAGCAAAAGAATATGAAGCAGATGATATTATCGGCACATTAGCTGCACGGGCGGAGCAGGATGGCTGGCAAGTAAAAGTCATTTCTGGAGATAAGGATTTGCTACAGCTTGTTACGGACAAAGTAGAAGTGTACTTAACGAGAAAAGGTATCACCAATATGGATCATTATGACTTGAAGGCAATCGATGAGAAATATGGTATTTCAGCCGAACAGATTATTGATCTAAAGGGGTTAATGGGCGATAGCTCGGATAATATTCCAGGTGTTCCTGGTATTGGTGAAAAGACGGCATTAAAGCTATTAAAGGAATATGGCACAGTGGAAAAGGTGCTCGATTCTGTTGACAGTATTTCTGGTAAGAAGATGAAGGAACGTTTGATTGAGAATCGAGAGCAGGCGATAATCAGTAAAAAGCTTGCAACAATTTTTAAAGAAGTTCCTGTGGATGTGAAGTTAGAGGATCTTGCATTTGGAGATTACGACGTTCAAAAGGTATCCTCCTTCTTTAAGGATTTAGATTTCACCTCATTACTCAATCGTCTTCCAGATGAAGAGGGTAATACCCAAACAGAGGAATTAAGCAAGATCGATGTGACCATCGTTGATGAGATTCAAGATGAACACATTGTGAGCCCAACAGCTTTTGTAGCAGAAGTATTAGGTGAACATTATCATCACGCGCCAATTGAAGGCTTTGCGCTCTCTAATGAAAATGGAACGTTTTTTGTGCCAACAGAGATTGCTGTTCAATCTGAACGTTTTGTTGAATGGGCGAAGGATGAAACAAAAAAGAAATGGGTCTTTGATGCGAAACGAACGGTTGTTGCTTTAGGATGGCAGGATATTGTTCTTGAAGGGGTAGAATTTGATTTGTTAATTGCTTCTTACCTGCTTGACCCATCGGTTTCATCCCACCAAATGAGTGAAATCGCTAGACGAAAAGGACTATCTATTGTTGAAGAGGACGAAGCTGTGTATGGCAAAGGTGCTAAGCAGCGTATTCCTGATGAGGAGCAGTTAAGCGATCACCTTGGAAGAAAAGCAGCGGCAGTCTATTCGTTAAAAGCCGACATAGAAAAAGAATTAGAGAAGAACGATCAATCCTCCCTTTTCTTTGAGCTGGAAATGCCCTTATCCATTGTACTTGGACGTATGGAAACAGCAGGTATCAAGGTGGACAAGCAGCAATTAGAGCAAATGGGAGAAGACTTGTCGAACCGCTTAAAAGACTTAGAGAAAACGATTCATGAAAAGGCAGAGACGGAGTTTAATATCAACTCTCCAAAGCAGCTTGGCGAAGTTCTTTTTGAAAAAATGGGACTGCCTCCAGTGAAAAAAACGAAAACCGGTTATTCGACGTCTGCGGATGTTCTTGAAAAGCTAGCAGGAAAACATGAAATTATTGAGCACATTCTTCTCTACCGCCAGCTTGGTAAGCTCTACTCAACATATATTGAAGGGTTGCTAAAGGTTGTTGAAGAGAGCACGGGTCGTATCCATACTCGCTATAATCAGGCGTTAACACAAACGGGAAGACTAAGTTCAACCGATCCAAACCTACAAAATATCCCGATTCGTCTAGAGGAAGGTAGAAAGATACGTAAAGCATTTATTCCTTCTGAAGAGAAATGGTCGATTTTAGCGGCGGATTACTCCCAAATTGAGCTGCGGGTGCTTGCACATATTTCAGAGGATGATGGGCTGATGGAAGCCTTCAAAAATGATATGGATATCCACACAAAAACAGCGATGGATGTTTTCCATGTGAAGGAATCAGAAGTGACCTCTAACATGCGTAGAAGCTCTAAAGCCGTTAACTTTGGCATCGTTTATGGTATTAGTGATTACGGTTTGTCACAGAGCTTGGATATTACAAGGAAAGAAGCAGCAGAATTTATTGAACGGTATCTAGAAAGCTATCCAAAGGTCAAGGACTATATGCATGATGTAGTTGAAAAGGCGAGAGAGGATGGGTATGTCTCAACATTATTACAGCGCAGACGCTACCTACCAGAGCTTACGAGCCGTAACTTTAATTTAAGAAGCTTTGCTGAGCGGACGGCCATGAATACACCAATTCAAGGAACCGCTGCGGATATTATCAAAAAAGCGATGATTGATATGGCTGATCGTTTAGAAACAGAGAACTTAAAGAGCAGAATGCTGCTCTCAGTGCACGATGAACTAATTTTTGAAGTGCCTGAGGATGAGTTGGACCTCATGCAAAAGCTAGTACCTGAGGTTATGGAAGCTGCCATTGAACTAAACGTCCCACTGAAAGCGGATGTTTCCGTAGGGGAAACGTGGTACGAAGCGAAATAGATCAAGGAAAAGGATGCGGAACAAGTTATGCCAGAATTACCAGAGGTAGAAACTGTAAGACGAACACTTGAAGCTTTAATTATAGGAAAAACAATTGATGCCGTTGAGATTGCTTGGCCAAATATTATTAAACGACCGGATGATACAAAACAGTTTGAAGCAGAATTAAAAGGACAAACCATTCATTCTATGCAAAGAAGAGGAAAATTCCTACTCTTTGAATTGAATGATATCGTGTTAGTCTCGCATTTGCGTATGGAAGGACGGTATGGTGTCTATAAAAATGAAGATGCCCCTGTGCCTCATACACATGTTATTTTTTCTTTTACAGATGGGATGGAACTGCGCTATCAGGATGTAAGGAAATTTGGCACGATGCATATTTTTGAAAAAGGTATGGAAGAGACTATGATGCCACTATCCCAGTTAGGTGTCGAGCCTTTTTCGGAGCAATTCACTTTAAATTTATTGCAAGAAGCGGCTAATCGAACAACGCGAAAAATCAAACCGTTCCTACTTGATCAGAAAACGGTTGTAGGTCTAGGTAATATTTACGTAGATGAGGCGTTGTTTCGAGCGGGAATACATCCTGAACGACTAGCCAAGTCTCTTACAAAAAATGAATTCAAGCTGTTACATGAAAAGATTGTCCAAACTCTTTCACAAGCTGTAGAGATGGGCGGAAGCTCAGTCAAGTCATACGTTAACGGTCAAGGCGAAATGGGGATGTTCCAACAAACTCTTGAGGTATATGGGCGAAAGAACGAACCATGTAAGCACTGTGAAGATGTGATTGTACGCACGGTTGTTGGTGGTAGAGGCACACACTTTTGCCCAACCTGTCAGAACTAGGCAGAGGTACATGAGATAAGCTCCTTTCATATGATGAGTTGAATGTTTATGGAGGGAGCTGGGTTCGGACATGGCTGGCTTACTGACACTACTTGTTTTGGCATTTGCCCTTAGCTTGGATAGCTACGGTGTTGGAGTAACCTATGGGTTAAGAAAGGTGAAGATCCCCTTTCTGTCTCTGATGTTAATTGCCTGTTGTTCTGGTGTATCTATTTTAGTTGCCATGCTAGTTGGAAAAACCATCTTTACTTATCTGCCAGTAGAGTGGGCAGAAGCAACAGGTGCGTTCTTACTTATATTTATAGGATTATTTACGCTATGGCAGGTATACGCCCCTGCTAAAAAAACACCTAAACCTGTACGAAAACGAAAAGAGAATCAGTTCAACTTTCAATTAAGGATCTTTGGATTTGTTATTCATGTATTACGTGAACCATTAAAGGCCGATATCGATGATTCAGGATCAATAACCGGCAGAGAAGCTGTTCTTCTTGGTGCTGCTCTGTCACTAGATGCTTTTGGAGCGGGAGTAGGGGCAGCTTTACTTGGTTACGCCCCATGGTTACTTTCTGTATGTGTAGCATTAATGAGTGGTTTGTTTCTCATGCTTGGTATGAAAAGTGGCTTTCGTTTTTCCCATATTCCTTGGGTGAACCGTCTTTCTTTTTTGCCCGGTGTGATTTTAATTATGTTAGGAATATGGAGATTTTAAAGAAGTGTAGGAGGAAGTTATGATCATTGGATTAACTGGAGGCATTGCAACGGGTAAATCTACGGTCGCTGAAATGTTAAAAGAATTCGGTCTTCCGGTTGTAGATGCTGACTTCATTGCTAAGGAGGTTATGCAGCCAGAAGGGGCAGCTTTTGATGAAGTGATCTCGGAGTTTGGCAGTGATATTGTTCAAGAGGATGGCACTATCAATCGTGCGCTGCTTGGACAGCGCATTTTTTCAAATGAAGAGGAGCGTCTTAAGCTGAATGCCATTGTTCACCCTAAGGTTCGAAAGGAAATGCGTCGCGCTGCTGTTTCCTATACAGCAGAGGGGCATGCGCACGTTGTTTTAGATATACCCCTTCTCTATGAGAGCAATCTATTTCATATGGTGGACAGAGTGTTGCTGATATATGTTAGCCCAGCCGTTCAACTTCAACGTCTGATAAAAAGAGATCAGAGTGGAGAAGAGCAAGCGAGAGCACGAATCGCAGCTCAAATACCGATAGATGAAAAGGAATCCAGAGCAGATGGCGTCATCTCAAACGATGGAACAAAAGCAGAAACCAGACAAGAGCTTGAGCAGCTTCTCTCCCAATGGAATATCCTAAAAAAACCGTGAATTAAACCAATTTGGTTTAATTCACGGTTTTTTTGTTGAAAATATAAACTTATATATTTATATGTGTTATACTTATTATGCTGAATAAGGATAATAAGTATAACACTTTGAGAGGCGGGATTGATTATGAAACCTAAAGTAGCGATTAATGGATTTGGTCGAATAGGTAGAATGGTATTTAGAAAAGCCATAGTAGAAAATCAAGTAAGCATCGTTGCAATTAACGCATCGTATCCAGTAGATACTCTTGCTCACCTCATAAAGTATGATAGTATTCATGGGAAATTTACTGCTCCAGTAGAAGTCATCAATGGAAAGCTATTCGTAGATAACAAAGAAATTCTCTTATATCAAGAACGCGATCCAAAAGCATTACCTTGGAATCAACTGCAAATCGATGTGGTTATTGAAGCAACAGGGAAATTTAAATCAAAAGAAACGGCCGGATATCATTTACAGGCTGGAGCTAAAAAGGTCATCATTACTGCCCCTGGCAAGGACGAGGATGTAACGATTGTTATGGGAGTCAATGAGCATGACTACAATGCAGATTCTCATCACATTATTTCAAATGCATCATGCACCACAAATTGTCTAGCCCCAGTAGCTAAGGTTCTTGATCAGCAATTTGGAATTGAAAGCGGTATGATGACCACAGTTCATTCGTATACTAATGATCAAAAAAATATAGACAACCCTCATAAAGATCTCAGACGTGCAAGGGCTTGTGGTGAATCCATTATTCCAACGTCAACCGGAGCGGCAAAAGCCATATCTAAAGTACTTCCACAGCTTGAAGGAAGGCTTCATGGCATGGCCTTAAGAGTTCCAACGCCAAATGTCTCACTTGTTGATCTCGTAGTTCAGTTAAAAAAAGAAGTAACCGCTGAAGAAGTGAACCAAGCATTTAAGCAAGCTGGTCAAGCAGAAATGTCAGGCATTCTTGGCTATACAGACGAACCATTAGTCTCCATTGATTTTAACGGTGAAGAGCAATCATCAGTTATTGATGGATTATCAACAAGCGTACTTGGCAATCACCAGGTTAAAGTATTGGCATGGTATGACAACGAGTGGGGCTACTCATGCCGCGTAGTAGACTTAATGAATTATGTAGCAGATCGATTAAGAAACGAAGTAGCAGTTTAACTATATTAAAGCTGAGGCAGATATCGGGAAAGAGCAGCAGATATCGGGAAAGAGCAGTAGATATCGGGAAAGAAGTAGGACCTGAAATAGAGGTACTCAACATCTTTCGCTTTACATTGTATAAGTTTTGTCACAAAGCTGAAGCTGCACAGAAATGTGTAGCTTTTTGTCATTTTTATGATGAAAAAATAAGCTGTATCACTCGCATTCTATTGCATTGACTTCAAAAACCAAGTATACTAGTTTTCGTGAGCTCTGATGGAGTAAACAAAGTGGGATCTCTACACAGAAAGGGTTAGGACCTCATCGGACTAACTTTCCCCCGTGTGTATAGATAGCACTGCATGCTTGGAAGGGCATGATTATTAATAAAGGGGGATTCAACTTATGGACACAATGGGTCGGCATGTTATTGCAGAACTATGGGGTTGTAATGTAGAAAAGTTGAATAATATGGATTTAATTGAACAGGTTTTTGTTGATGCCGCACTTAAAGCGGGAGCTGAAGTAAGAGAAGTGGCATTCCACAAGTTTGCGCCTCATGGGGTAAGTGGAGTGGTTATTATCTCAGAATCACATTTGACGATTCACAGCTTTCCTGAGCACGGCTATGCGAGTATAGATGTGTACACCTGTGGAGATTTAGATCCGCATCTGGCTTCTAATTACATTGCTAAAGAGCTTCATTCAACTTCTAGTGAAGTGATCGAAGTCCCAAGAGGTATGGGGCCAGTTAAGCCTGAAAAAGTGGCTGTAGAAACTAATCAGTAATCAAATGTATTAAGAAAGCGAATATGTCTTTAGGCACATTCGCTTTTTTAGATAAATATATGATAACGCTTACTAATAGAATGAAAAAAGGGGGTAGTGCAATGGGCTTTAAAGAAACATGGCATTTTCTAACAAGAAATCATGCTGAAACTGGTGAAGAACATACTATTGAAGCACTTAGAACTCGATATTATAAGGGCAATAAAGAAAAAGTAATAGACGCTGTGGAGGCTGTTGTCAAAGAAGAGGGATACAAGCTGAAACGAACTGAACCCGATCGTGGGGAAATTATTATTGAACAAGGGTCTGGAGCAAAATTTCTGCTGGTTGCATCTGTAATTACAGTTAGACCTTTTAAAACGGCCGTTGATTTTTCCTGCTCGCACAGTACGGTACTTCCTTCAGATTTCGGCAAAAGTCGTAAAAAATTGATTCATATGTACAATAAACTAGATAAGCACTTAACTTATATTGGATCTGGTATGGGAAAAGAACTTCTTTAATCGCTTGTCAGCACTCGCTTTTTTCTATATATTTATATAGTAGGTAGAATGACTTGTATGAAGGTTGGAGATGATTACATGCGTTGTCCAGCATGCCATTACAATGGTACCAGAGTGCTTGATTCAAGACCAAGTGATGAAGCTCGTTCAATTCGGCGAAGAAGAGAATGCGAGTCTTGTGGAAACCGATTTACAACCTTTGAGATGGTAGAAGAGGTCCCTCTTATTGTGGTCAAAAAAGACGGTACAAGGCAGGAATTCAGCCGCGAGAAGATACTAAGAGGATTAATTCGTGCGTGTGAAAAGCGTCCCGTTCCCCTTGAAACCCTGGAGAATCTAGTTAATAATGTAGAGAGAGATTTAAGAGGAACCGGCAAAAATGAGATGCTCAGCCGTGACGTGGGTGAGCAAGTGATGGAAAGACTTGCTGAAGTGGACGACGTTGCGTACGTTCGATTTGCTTCTGTTTACAGACAATTTAAAGATATAAATGTATTTATTAAGGAATTGACAGACCTTATGAACAGGCCTGAATAGGAGCTTAAGCGCGTAGCGTTATTAAGCTCCTATTTACTCTTTTATACGATACATTCACTTAAGATTTAAAGGGGGGCTCTAAGTTGAGCTGGCATTGGAGAGAGCTACTTCCTGTGGATAGGTATACCGTACGGACATCTGACTATTTAACAGATATGGATCAAAAGGTGTTGATCTTATTATATCAGCCTTTAATTGGTACTGTCGCAAATGGTCTTTATCATACATTATGGGCTCATATGGAGAAGGATCAATGGTCCAGTTCCGAGCAAACTCACCGTCATTTAATGCTTATGACGGAGCTTTCATTGGCTCAAATATTTGAGGAAAGAAAGAAGCTTGAAGGAATAGGACTCCTGAAGAGCTATAAACGTAAACAAGAATCCGAAACGCTTTACCTTTATGAACTACAGCCACCCATGACACCTAAGCAATTTTTTGAAAATGATGTACTAAGTGTTTACCTTTTTAATCGATTAGGAAAAACACAGTATCGTGAGTTAAGAGATCGTTTTTCCGTAGATACGGTTCCTTTATCGGAGTTTACAGAATTAACGTATTCGTTTGATGAGGTTTACACCTCCCTCCATCATTCAGAAATGGTTTCAAACCTTAAATCAGAAACAGGGGAAGCATTAACGGAGGGGAAGGACAAAACGATCCTCTCGCGCAAGAATCAGCAGGGCTTCTATTTTGAAGACTTTGATTTTGATTTAATGAAAAATTCACTTTCCAGCTTTGTTGTGCCAGAACAAGCATTGACAGAGGAAGCAGAGGAAACCATTATTCGTCTAGCATTTGTCTACCGAATTGAACCGATTGAGATGAGTAAGATTGTATCTCAGGCTGTGCTGCATGATGATAAGGTAGATCTCAGCCTACTGAGGAAAAAAGCCCAAGACTGGTATCGTTTAGAGTATGGGTCAACTCCGCCGCGACTGGGATTGCGTACGCAACCAGCTCAGCATCGCTCAGTGAATGCAAAAGAAGCATTAACAGATGAAGAGAAAACCATTCAATTTTATGAAAATACTCCACCTTTACGATTGTTGGAATTAAGGTCTGAAGGCGCTCAAATTGCTACTGCCGATGCTAAAATTGTAGAGAGCCTTATTCTTGATTATCAGATGCTGCCTGGAGTCGTAAATGTGTTACTTGATTATGTGCTATGGCAGTATGATATGAAGCTGTCTAAACCGTTAATTGATAAAATCGCCGGACATTGGACAAGAAAAAAGGTCAGATTAGTTCCTGATGCAATGAAACTAGCTTTAAAGGAACAACAGAATAAGCTTGAAGCGAAACAAAATCCTTCATATGGTCAGAATCAAAAGCAGCAGGGGAAACGAAATCAAAAACGAGACAAGCTGCCTAAGTGGTTAGTCGAAGAGAAACAAGCACAAGGATCCGCCGCAGCAACAATTGAGGACACCGGGACGGATGATCAAGACCAAAAGCAAAGCTTTGAAGAAATGCTAGCAGAGCTTAGACGTACAAAGCAACAGAAAGGGGGTAGCTAATAGATGGAGCGTATTAATTCTTCACTCTCGGCATGGCAAGGGAACGAGGATTTGCAGCAGCGTTTGAACCAAACGAAGCAGTCGTTGCTTAAAAGTCCTCACATCGCTCAATTTTTAAGGGAGCAAGATCAGGTAACAGATGAAATGATTACTTCAGGTATGACTAAGCTCTATGAATACAAAAAAGAACGAGAGAATTGTGACAACTGTCCGGGCCTAAAACGCTGCCCCAACTTAATGCAAGGGTACCAGCCAGAGCTCTATGTGGAACGAAATCACATTGAAATCAGTTATCATGCATGCAGTTTAAAAGTGAAAGAAGAGAAACAGAAGCAAGAGCAGAAGCTAATCCGTTCTTTATATATACCAAAAGACATTCTTGCAGCGAGCTTTGACCAGGTAGAGGCGGATTCAGAACGTATGCAAGCCAGTAAAGTCGCTCTTCAATTTGCCATGAATGCCAAGCCTGGAGAGGACGGCATGGGGCTATATTTTTACGGGAAGTTTGGTGTGGGCAAAACCTATTTAATGGGTGCGGTTGCTAATGAGTTAAAAGTACGTGGAATTGAGACATTTATAATCTATACTCCAGATTTCTTTAGGGAAATGCGTCAGGCCATTGGTGACGGTTCTTTTCAAGATAAGCTAGAAGCAGTGAAAAAAGCTGAAGTGCTCATTTTGGATGACATTGGCGCCGAAACTACATCGGGCTGGACGAGAGATGATGTACTGGGTACGATCCTGCAGCATCGTATGCTCGAGAAGCTACCTACGTTGTTTACCTCGAACTACGATTACGATGAACTGGAGCGCCATTTGTCATACTCTGATAAGGGCGGAACAGAAGAATTAAAAGCCTTACGTATTATGGAGCGAATCAAGCATCAAACAAAATCGGTATTAATTAAGGGGGAGAATAGACGGGGCAGGTAGCTCACGTCGTCTCTCCTTTTTCAGTTGCCGTATTGGAAGTTTCTATCTTTCTATGATACGATGAAAATATCCTTGGAATGATGATGGGGGTTACATCAAATGAGTGTGGATGAGATACTTGAACGCGCAGTGAATGGAGAACGAATTTCCATGGCTGACGCTGTAACATTATATGAAAGTGATGACTTAGAGAAGCTTGGAAGAGCCGCAGATACTATTATGAAAAAGTGGCATCCGGAGCCAGTTACAACGTTTGTTATTGGACGCAATGTCAATTACACAAACTTCTGTGATACATACTGCAGTTTTTGTGCATTTTATCGCCCACCCAATTCAAAAGAAGGCTATGTATTGGATGATGAAGTAATCTATTCTAAGATCCAAGAAACACTTGATGTTGGTGGAACAGAAATTTTAATGCAAGGTGGAACCAATCCAAATCTGAAGCTTGATTATTATACGAATCTACTAAAAGGAATCAAAGAACGATTCCCAGATATCTGGATGCATTCCTTCTCTCCAGCTGAGATCTGGAAAATTGCCGAGGTGTCTGAGTTATCAGTTGAAGAAGTCCTTCGTGAGCTTCATAAGGCTGGCCTTGACAGTATGCCTGGTGGAGGCGCAGAAATTCTTACAGAGGAAACCAGATTGCGAGTTAGCCGCTTGAAGGTAACCTGGGAACAATGGATGGACGCGATGAAAGCAAGCAAAAAAGTCGGAATGTTTGGCTCAGCAACAATGGTTATTGGGTTTGGAGAATCCTTTGAAGAACGTGCCCTTCACTTGCAAAGAGTACGTGATGCACAGGATGAAACAGAGTGTTTTACTGCATTTATTTCTTGGTTGCTCCAACCAGAGAACACTGGTTTAAGACGCTTGAAGAAGCTGACAAAAGAAGACTACTTAAAAAATGTAGCGATCTCTCGTATCTTCTTGGATAACATCCCGAACTTCCAATCATCTTGGGTAACGATGGGACCAGAGGTCGGAAAGCAGTCTCTTCATTTTGGCTGTAATGACTTCGGCTCCACGATGATGGAAGAGAACGTAGTATCTGCAGCGAACACAACCCATAAGGTGAATACCAATTTAACCTTACGCTTAATCCGCGAAGCAGGAAAAATCCCTGCTCAACGCACAACTGGTTACGATATTGTTCGTGTGTTTGATGAAGAAGAGTCAGCAGAAAAAGATTTTATTATGCAGAATTAAAATTGGTAACCCCCTCGTCCTTCGGATGAGGGGGTTTTTCTTTGTGAGGGGCTTCGTGTGCCATTAGAGATGGAGCGCTTGGTAAAGTATGCGTTTGTCTTGGTAAAGAGAGTCGCAGTCTTGGTAAGGAGGTACGGCTCTTGGAAAGAATCTGTTCGTCTTGGTAAAGAGAGTCGCTGTCTTGGTAAGGAGGTACGGCTCTTGGAAAAGAATCTGTTCGTCTTGGTAAAGAGAGTCACGGTCTTGGTAAGGAGGCTAGGATCTTGGAAAAGCGCCTATTGGTCTTGGTAAAGAGTGTTACTGTCTTGGTAAGGAGGTCAGGCTCTTGGAAAAGCACCTATTGGTCTTGGTAAAGAGAGTCGCTGTCTTGGTAAGGAGGTCAGGCTCTTGGAAAAGCGCCTATTGGTCTTGGTAAAGAGAGTCACTGTCTTGGTAAGGAGGTCAGGATCTTGGAAAAGCACCCGTTGATCTTGGTAAAGAGTGTTACGGTCTTGGTAAGGAGGCCAGGCTCTTGAAAAAGCACCTATTGGTCTTAGTAAAGAGCAGTCCCGCCTTGGTAATGAGCAGCAGCATCTTGATAAAAAGCCTAGATTCCTCCAACTTCTAACTAAAACAAGCTCCCAAACCCGAGGTAAGCGCACCTTCAGTTTTTGGGAGCGATTCTGAAGCAACAACCCGCGAAATGCCAAAGATTCTGGCGTCTTTTATGAAGCATTATGTCGGATAAAAAAACTCAACAAACCCGGTATGTTCTGCTTATTTATACATAAGATGAGATAGAGCCCAAGACAGGCATAAGGACGACTTTGTATAGATGAGTTTGAAATGTAAGGGGGAGTAAGCTTGATTGCTATCCATTTTGAGGAGAAGCTGGATTGTTCGAAGCTATATCAAGAGCTAGCTAATTATGTGCAGAAATATCAGCCTCTTGGTTTAGGTGTTGATCTAGAGCTAGAAAATGAGGCCGTGCTGTATGTGAAGTATGAAGATGTTCAAGTCAGCTTTTATGATTCGTTTCATCCGCTTCTTGCTTCCGTACTAACTGAATTTGTTGTGAATAGTAAAGAGGAGGAATGGCTCTTAACAATTATAGAGCAGATGTTTTATTTTACAGATCAGGATGAGCAGCATCAGATCTTATCTATTGCTAAGGCTGTCTTAGAAGGGGAGAGGTCCGATCTTCCCGATATTCAGATGTTCTTTAATCGTAAAGAATTTATTTATCAAGCGTTTGCGGCAAACATTGAAGAAGATACTTCTTTTTATTACGAGCCGTTTTTAACCTTTAGACTTCGTGAATATGGCGAGCTTTTAATTGATTGTGTAGAAATGGCGATTGATGAATATATGCTTGAACAGGATTATCAGAACATGCTTGAGAATTGCAGGCAGCATTTAAGAAAAACCACGCCAAAGGTTAACTGTCTGTACATTGTACACGAGGACACATTTACCATTTATGATCAGCAGTTTCGCGAGCTAACAAAAGAAGAGATCCTGTATTATCTTGAGGAAGAGCTAGTATTTGAAGAAGGGGCAGACTTGCAGGATATTATGATTAGTCCGCTAGTTAGTATGGCACCTAAGACCATTCATTTATTTACAGACAGTCCTGAAAACGGGATTGTACTGTCTGTTCAGGCAATTTTTGAAGAACGACTCCATATTTATCCTCTTAAAGAACATTCTCAAAAAAATCACAAACCTACTTGATTTTTAGCCTGAGCCTCCCTATAATATACTACATATTAATGATATGAATAGTGTTGATGAGGATACGAGGCGTTTTTGCAGGTTTTTCAGAGAATGAGGTGATTGGTGAGAGCCTCAAAACACGGAATGCGACCTTACCACCTTTGAACTGTATCGGGGAACTTCTTATGTAATAGTATCCGATACCGGCTCGCTACCGTTAACAGCATGATAAGCCGTAGTTTACGGACATTAGGGTGGAACCGCGAACCACACTCGCCCCTTCATTTGGAGGGATGAGTGTTTTTTTGTGTTTAAAAAAAGTTAAAGGAGTGTAAGAAGATGGGACAGAAGCTAGAATTGATTTTTCCAGATGGAGCGAAAAAGGAATTTGAAGCAGGTACATCTACTGAAGATGTAGCAGCGTCTATTAGTCCGGGATTAAAGAAGAAGGCGTTGGCAGGTAAGATAAATGGAAAACTGATCGATTTATCTCAACCGATCCCTGAGAGTGGAGAGGTAGCAATTATCACACCAGAATCAGAGGAAGCACTTGAGATTTTAAGACATAGTACAGCACATTTGATGGCACAGGCGGTACGCCGTTTATTTAAAAATGTAAAGCTAGGCGTAGGTCCTGTAATTGAAGATGGCTTCTACTATGATATTGATTCTGAAGAGTCGATTACGCAAGAGGATCTGCCAAAGATTGAAAAAGAGATGAAAAAGATTGTCTCTGAGAACCTGGCGATCCAACGTTTAGAGGTTAGCCGGAATGAGGCTAAAGAGAAATTTAGTGGAGATGAGTACAAACAGGAGCTGCTTGAAGCGATTCCAGAGGACGAGCAGGTTAGCATCTATGAGCAAGGTGAATTTTTTGACCTCTGCCGTGGTATCCATGTTCCATCTACAAATAAAATCAAAGCATTTAAGCTACAAAATCTTGCTGGGGCTTATTGGAGAGGCGATAGCGATAATAAAATGCTACAGCGTATTTACGGGACTGCCTTTTTTAAGCAGGCAGATTTGGACGAGCATTTAGATCTTCTTCGTCAAGCGAAAGAACGTGACCATCGTAAGCTTGGGCGTGAACTTGAACTATTCATGTTCTCTGAAGAAGCACCTGGTATGCCATTTTTCCTACCGAATGGTCAAATCATTCGTACAGAGCTTGAGAACTTCTCACGTAATCTTTATACAAAAGCGGGTTACCAAGAAGTTAGAACACCGTTGATGATGAACCAACGCTTATGGGAGCAATCAGGTCATTGGGATCATTATCATGAAAACATGTACTTCTCAGATGTTGATGATAAGCGCTTTGCGTTAAAACCGATGAACTGTCCGGGTCACATGTTAATTTACAAAAACAAGCAGCACTCATACCGAGACCTGCCAATCCGTATGGCTGAATTTGGTCAAGTGCACCGTCATGAATTAAGCGGCTCACTTAACGGAATGCTTCGTGTTCGCACATTTACACAGGATGATGCACATATCTTTGTGGCACCTAATCAAATTGAAGCAGAACTAAAGCAAGTATTTGGCTTAGTGGATCAAATTTATAGCACGTTTGGTTTTGAGTACTCTGTTGAGCTCTCTACACGTCCAGAAGATTCGATGGGGGCTGATGAGCTTTGGGAAAAAGCTGAGCAGTCACTTGAAAATGTGCTAAAAGAGTTAAATGTAGATTATTACTTGAATGAGGGTGACGGTGCGTTCTACGGCCCTAAGATTGATTTCCATATCAAAGACGCGTTGAAGCGTAGCCACCAATGTGCGACAATTCAGCTCGATTTCCAGATGCCTGAGAAATTTGATCTGACTTATGTAAACGAAGCTGGGGAAAAGGATCGACCAATCGTTATCCACCGTGCTGTCTTTGGATCGATTGACCGCTTTATTGCTATCCTAATTGAACACTTTGGTGGAGCCTTCCCAACATGGCTTGCTCCGGTTCAAGTTCAAGTCATCCCTGTATCACCGGATGCACACCTTGACTATGCAAAAAGTGTTCAAGCACAACTAGAAGAAGCAGGCGTACGCGTGCAGCTTGACGAACGCAACGAAAAAATCGGCTACAAAATCCGTGAAGCCCAAATGAAAAAGACACCGTATATGCTTGTATTAGGTGACAAAGAAGTAGCAGATGGAACAGTAAACATCCGCAAATACGGTGAGCAAGAACAGAATGTAGTTGATAAAGAAGCATTTGTTTCAAAGCTACAAGAGGAAATCTCTTCTCAATCACTTTAATAAACAAAGATTGATGGACAGATCTAGCGGATGATATTCAAGGGCCGACACCTGCGGGACCCAAAATAGAGGTCACTGAAAAACGATCTTTATAAGACTGCGAACGTTCTTCAATGTTTAAGTCAGAACCGTTAGCGGGTGTGAACCCGTAGACTCCTGCGGAACAGAACGAGGCAGACCGACATCGAAGTGGTGGTTTTCCACTTCGATGGCGGAGGCCGTTCCCGCGGAAAGCGAAGGGTTCTCCTGTAGCGGGGCCCTTCAGCTCATTCTTACACGACTTTTTCAGTGGTCTCGATGAAAGGGTTTATTGAGGTATAGGGACATAGCCCGTTTGCTCAATACCTTTCCCCGTAAAGCGTGCCCGCAATTTCGGGAGCAAAATCGAAGAGCTTAAACATGGACATACGTGGTGTTTTAGTTCTAATAATATTAGGAGGCCAACATGCATTTCAAGATGACAGAGCACGGATTTGAACATACAACGACATTCGGTACACTTGTGGTATCTGGCAACGAAGATTACGGCTTTCGTCCATATCAGCTGTTGGTCTCTTCCATTGCTGTTTGCAGTGGAGGTGTCCTAAGAAAAGTTCTCCAGAAAAAGCGAATTTCATTTAAGGACATTTCAATCACAGCAGATGTGACCCGAAACGAAGCAGGTGTAAATGAAGTAACAGACATCGCCCTTCATTTTACAATTAAAGGCACAGATGCTACAGAAGACGCAGTGGCAAAAGCACTTGCCCTCTCAACCAAGAACTGTCCCATTGTTCAATCCGTTAACCAAAGCATTCGCATCACCGAGACCTTCACACTTATTGATTAAGTGTTGACAATGTATACAGGTTCTGATAATATTCTAAGAGTGTGTTAATTAGAACATAGGAAAGCAGAAGCGCCCGCTTCTCACCTGGTCGACGATCGTTGGCAGGTATTATTCGTATCTTTTTTTGAACGAGTTATAAGTGTGGGCGCAGTGCGTCTGCACTTTTTTGTGTGGAATGATGATTTAGCGTACTGCTGTTACTCTCTTGAACACACGTCAATAGATTACGACCTGTTTTTAGTCTGCAAGATCAAATCCAGTGGAGGTGGCTCATTATTAGTAAAGACATGTTGGTCAATGAAGGGATTCGTGCCCGGGAAGTACGTCTTATTGGAGCAAATGGCGATCAAATTGGTGTTAAATCAAAGTTTGAAGCGCTTGAAATGGCCCAAAGTGTTAACCTTGACCTTGTGTGCGTCGCACCAAATGCAAAACCGCCTGTTTGCCGCATAATGGATTATGGAAAATACCGCTATGAGCAGCAGAAGAAAGACAAAGAAGCACGAAAGAACCAAAAGATTATCAATACTAAAGAAGTCCGTCTGAGCCCAACGATTGAGGATCATGACTTCAATACGAAGCTACGTAATGCACGTAAGTTTCTTGAGAAGGGCGACAAGGTTAAGGCAGCTATTAGGTTCCGTGGACGTGCAATTACCCATTCTCAGATTGGCCGAGTCGTACTTGAACGTTTGGCTAAAGAATGTGAAGATATTGCTACAATCGAAGCGAGACCCAAAATGGAAGGCCGTAGCATGTTCCTTGTGCTTGCTCCAAATGCGGAGAAATAACAGCCTGTCTTGAACCACATTAAAGGAGGATTCGTATCATGCCAAAAATGAAAACACACCGAGGCGCTGCTAAGCGTTTCAAACGTACTGGAAGCGGCAAGCTAAAACGTTCGCACGCTTTTACAAGCCATATGTTCCGTAACAAGTCTCAAAAGCAAAAACGTAAGCTGCGTAAATCAGCTATGGTTCACTCTGGAGACTTCAAACGCATTCGTCAAATGTTAACGTACAAAAAATAATTAATCTGTTCGGATTATAAAGGAGGGATTAGCGATGCCAAGAGTAAAAGGCGGTTATGTCGCTCGTCGTCGTCGTAAGAAAGTATTAAAGTTAGCTAAAGGGTATTACGGTTCTAAGCATACGTTATTCAAATCAGCACAAGGTCAGGTAATGAAAGCATTACTATATGCTTACCGTGACCGTCGTCAAAAGAAACGTGATTTCCGTAAACTATGGATTACACGTATCAACGCAGCTGCTCGTATCAATGGTCTTTCTTATAGCCGTTTGATGCACGGACTTAAGCTAGCTGAAATCAATGTTAACCGTAAAATGCTTGCTGATTTAGCTGTAAATGATGAAGCTGCATTTGCTGCATTAGCAGAACAAGCTAAAACAAGCTTAAAAGGCTAAGTAGTTTATACAAAAAAAGCGCTGTCTCTTGACTGCGTTTTTTTTATTGGGGGAATCGTTTTGAATGAATTCATCATTTTCGTTATCATATATGTAGTCTTTATAAATCTATTCGGCTTTTTTTCTATGTATCGAGATAAGCAGCTAGCAATTAAACAGCAAAGAAGAGTGCCTGAAAGAAAGCTTATAAACATAGCAATCATAGGTGGAAGCGTAGGATCATTTATTGCTATGCGTATGTTCAGACATAAAACAAGACACACGACATTTTCTGTAGGTCTACCGCTACTTGTTATGTTACATCTAGGCATTCTTTTATTCATCCTTTTCTATATACAAGCATAAGGTAAGGGAGAGAGGAGACAGTAGATCCGTGGGAATTCATGTAGAATCATTTATTCAGTTTATTGAAAACAGCGGCTGGTTAGGGCCACTTTTCTATATTTTACTACACGTTATAAGACCACTCCTATTCATTCCCGTACTCCTTATCTGTCTTGCAAGTGGAGTTCTATTTGGAGGGTTTTTTGGATCAATCTATACTTTTTTTGGACTGATGAGTACATCCATTTGTTTTTATTTCTTGATGAAGTATATTCCTTGGCTTCATCGAAGATTGTCAAAGCTAAAAGAAAAGGTGTTAAAAAAAGACCCAGACCTTAATGTGTGGCAGCTTACAGCCTTTCGTTTAGTACCTTTTGTTCATTATCATGTTCTTTCCTTTTATTTGATGGAGAGATCTGAAAATTTCCGAGACTACGTAAAGCAGACGATGATTACAATTATCCCAATGTCTGTTGTTTATACAACCATTGGTCATTTGCTTTATGATTTAAATGTGTATGGGTTAATAATCGTTGGTACATTGCTCTTAATTCTTATGATCATTAGCAGAAACTGGAGTGAGGAAGCCATTACACGTTAATAAATTTAATGAAAAAAATCCTGCCTATCTCCATGCCGTTCCTTCTTAAAACGTGTGGAGAGTTATTTTATTTACCAATGTAAGCGCTTTAATTTTGTGTTGACACTGTCTTTTGGCTGCTATAACCTTAGGCTAGCAAGATGGTTTAAATGAAAGATATCCAATCTAGAAAGAAGGGTGATTCATTTGAGTCAGGCAAAAAAGAAGCGAGCCAAAACAAAAGAGAATACGTACATTCAAATTGAAAGAAGTACAGGATTTAAAGAATTAATGCAAGAAAAGAAACGCTTTATTATCCCACTCACCATATTTTTTTTACTCTTCTATTTTTCTCTCCCTATTCTTGCTTCATACACTACGATTTTAAATAATCCCGCTATTGGAAGCATCACCTGGGCCTGGGTGTTCGCCATTGCTCAATTTATTATGACCTGGGTGCTTTGTATTTTATATGTCAAAAAAGCGGCACAGTTTGACAAAAAAGCAGAAGCCATTCTTGCTGAATTCGAGGAGGAGGGCCCCAGATGAATATTATGGTCATTTTACTTTTTCTACTCATTGTAGGAAGCACACTTGTGATTACATATTATGCAGCAAAACGCACCAAAACAGCGAGTGAATTTTATACAGCAGGTGGAGGGTTAACCGGCTGGCAAAACGGATTGGCGATTGCAGGAGATTATCTCTCAGCGGCATCTTTTCTAGGCATTGCCGGAGCCATTGCGTTATTTGGTTTTGATGGATTTTTTTATAGTATAGGTTATCTGGTTGCCTATTTAGTGGTAATGTTTATCGTGGCAGAACCGTTGAGAAATCTTGGTAAATATACTCTGGCTGATATGATTCATGCTCGCTTTGATGCAAGAAAAGTTCGTGGAGTCGCAGCCTTTAGTACATTAACGATCGTGATTTTTTATATGATTGCACAGCTGGTTGGAGCAGGCGCACTCATTCAATTGCTTTTTGGCATTCAATACCCTTGGGCCGTTGCGCTTGTTGGCGTAATGATGACGATCTATGTACTGTTTGGTGGGATGACTGCTACTAGCTGGGTCCAAATTATTAAAGCAGTCTTATTAATGTTTGCAACACTGCTTATTTCCGTCATGGTCTTATTTAAATTTAATTTTAATATCGTGGGTATGTTTAATGAAATGAGTACAGCCACAGAGCATGGTGCCAGTTATTTAAATCCTGGACTTCAAGGTAGAGCACCATTAGATTCAATCTCGCTTATGCTGGCACTTGTGCTAGGGACCGCTGGGCTCCCGCATATTCTCATGCGATTCTTCACCGTACGTGATGCAAAAACAGCTCGTAGCTCTGTTGTGACTGCTACATGGATTGTTGGGATTTTCTATGTGTTGACCATCTTCCTTGGTTTTGGTGCTGCTGCATTTGTTGGTAGTGAAGCGATAACCGCAGCGAACAGTGCTGGTAATATGGCTGCTCCGTTACTTGCCGAAGCGCTTGGTGGGGAATTATTTATGTCCTTTGTTGCTGCTGTTGCTTTTGCAACCATCCTTGCTGTAGTAGCGGGATTAGTGCTTTCGGGTGCGTCCGCATTTGCTCACGACATTTTTAATCAAATTATCCGAAAAGGAAAGGCAACGGAAAAAGAACAGGTAATTGCTGCACGTTCGGCTTCCGTTACGGTGTCCGCCTTATCCATTCTTTTAGCCTTATTTGCTCAAAACATGAATGTTGCCTTCTTAGTGGCCCTGGCCTTTTGTGTGGCTGCTAGTGCAAACTTACCGGTTATTGTCTACACAATCTATTGGAAGCGTTTTAATACAGCAGGAGCTATCTCTGCCATGCTGTCCGGGCTCATCTCAGCGATTGTTTTAGTATCATTAAGCCCAAACGTTTTTTCACCAGAAGGAGCGGCTATTTTAGTAGGAAATCCAATATTTCCATTAACGAATCCTGCGATTATTTCTGTGCCAATTGGTTTCCTTGGTGGCGTGGTTGGAACATTACTCTCATCCAAACAAGAAGACACGGTTAAATATGCAGAAGTAAAGGTAAAGGCCAATACGGGCTATCGCGATTCCGCTTCCTAAGTTAGATAAAGAAAGCGAAGCTAAGTCATCAATGACAAGCGAACAGCTATGGCGCCGCTACAGGAGAACCCTAGCACCAGCAAGAACGGACTCAGCCCTCGAAGCGGAAAACCGCCACTTCGATTTCGGTCTTCCTCTAAAGCGGATCCGAACCAATCACGTTCTAAAAAAGAAGAGCTGAACAACTATGTGCTTAACCAACACAATTGTTCAGCTCTTCTTGTCGTTACGACACTTATGGTTTATAGATGCATACAAAGCCTATCATTGCTGATTGCGAAGAAATTCTTTAATAGGTGATTTCCATTCAATCGTAGCTTGGGGATAGCGTAAAAGAATATCTTCTTCAATAAACTGAAAGTCATCTTTTGTAAGACCTTGCAAAGCATTGTGGTCTTTTGTCCACACATAAATAGTAATAATATCAAAAGAAGTTTCAGTGGCAGCCATGTACTTTTCTCCCTCGAACATAACGCCTTTATAGGTTAAAGAGAAATTCTTGCGAACATCTTTTTCATCATCAAGGAAAAAGAACTGTCTATGCCTGTGCGCTTTTTCAAGCTTACGCAGAGGATGAAAGAAATACTTAATTATACTAAATGCTACTACAAGCAATGCAATCAGTAATAATAATCTAAATAGAATGACCATCATACGGCTAAGCCCCCTTCGGCTTTCCTCAAAATATGAATCTGAGTTGTTCTTATGGTATGCTATACGAACGGAAGCAAAAAAGGTTTCATGAATTTATAAAGAAATAATAAATAATTTTAGAATGTATTTTTATTTGTACATGACTATAAAGATAGCTAATGATCAAAGGAGGATTTACGCATGGCAAAAGATGAACAACTGCAAATGCTGAAGCATTTAACTGATGCAAAAGGGATATCGGGCTTTGAAGCTGAAGCGCGGAAAGTAATGAATACATATATAACACCTTTTGCAGATGAGGTGTATACAGATCGTTTAGGTAGCCTCGTTGCAAAGAAAAAAGGAACTGAGGATGGACCCCAAATAATGGTCGCTGGTCACCTTGATGAGATTGGATTTATGGTCACATCTGTTGACGATAAAGGCTTTCTTCGCTTTCAAACAGTTGGCGGTTGGTGGGGGCAGGTCATGCTGGCTCAACGTGTAACGATTGTAACAGAGCACGGTGATGTACCGGGTATAATTGGATCCAAGCCACCTCACATCCTAACACCAGAGGCGAGAAAGAAACCAGTTGAAATTAAGGATATGTTTATTGATATTGGTGCTTCAAGTAAGGAAGAGGCTGAAGGCTTTGGCATTCGTCCTGGACAGGCCATTGTTCCTGTTTGTGAATTTACAGTAATGAAGAATGAGAATTTATTAATGGCCAAGGCTTGGGACAACCGTATTGGCTGTGCCATTGCGATTGACGTTCTACGCTTATTAAAAGACACTGAGCACCCGAACACAGTTTATGGTGTAGGAACTGTTCAAGAAGAAGTAGGTCTTAGAGGAGCAAAAACATCAGCTCACCTCATTCAACCGGATATTGGATTTGGAGTGGATGTAGGTATTGCTGGAGATACTCCGGGTATTTCTGAAAGTGAAGCTCTATCAAAGATGGGGGATGGACCGCAGATTGTTTTATATGATGCTTCAATGATTGCACATAAAGGGCTAAGAGATTTTGTTGTGCAAACCGCTGAAGAACATAACATTCCGTATCAATATGCATCAATGGCTGGAGGCGGGACAGATTCCGGTGCTATCCACTTAACTGCAAACGGAGTGCCTGCCCTTTCCATCACAGTAGCCACACGCTACATTCATACACATGCAGCGATCCTGCACCGTGAAGACTATCAGAATGCAGTCAATCTTATTGTTGAAGTTATTAAAAAGCTTGATCAAAAAACAGTAGACGCACTTACGTTTACTTAATCAAACACAAGATCTGCCGATAAGGCTGAGTCAGACAAAAGAAGAGCCGAAAGATTATGGTGTTAAACTAACATAATCTCTGGCTCTTTTTTGTCTAAAAAAAACAGTTCTCTCGATTGAGTTGAGCTGTTTTGATCAATTAGCCTTGTAAACCCTGACTAATTAATTCGCATAATTCATTTTTCTGTTCGGACGAAGCTTCTTTCCAGCAAACCTCAAACATGACACCAAGCCCAGGGAGCATCTTCTCTTCCCCGTTCTGGATAGCGTCAAGGATTGTTGCTTCAACTTGATCCTCACTATTGCCCTGAATGTTTGCCATAATGGCACTACGTAAATTAAATCCCATATCTACACTCCCTTTAAAAAAATCATTACTTATGTGTAGTATGCCTTGAATCAAGTAGATTATCCCCTAAAAAAACGGTATGATGATAGTTAGAATAAGCTAGTGTAGAAAAGAGGACGGCATGAAACGCATTGATTCAACCAAAAACGAGCAAATAAAAAAATGGAAAAAACTTCACAAGAAAAAGGACAGAGAGAAAGCGGGTCAGTTCATTGTCGAAGGCTTCCATCTTGTTGAAGAGGTGCTGAAGTCAGATATTGAACTTCAAGTTCTGCTGCTTACCGAGGAGTTTGTTCTACCGGTGGATTGGAATGTGGATACTGGAAAGATTATTCTCACTACTGATAGCGTGATGAAGGAAGTTTGTGAAACAGAATCTCCACAAGGAATAGCAGCAGTATGTATATTGCCTCAAAAGACAATGTTACCTTATCAAGCGGGTAGATATTTATTATTAGATCGTATTCAGGATCCGGGAAACATGGGCACCCTAATTCGTACGGCAGACGCTGTTGGATTAGATGGAGTCATATTAGAAAAGGGCTCTGCAGATATATACAACAGCAAGGTTATTCGCGCATCTCAAGGGTCTGTTTTTCATCTGCCTATCGTTAAGGGGGATCTAAAAGAGTCGATTCAGCAATTTAAGAAGGCGGGTGTGCCTATTTTTGGGACTGCTCTTGAAGGCGCGAGTACCTATACGGCCATGGAACCCCAGGAAACATTTGCACTTATACTGGGCAATGAAGGGGAAGGCGTTGCAAGTGGACTACTTAACTTAACAGATCAAAATCTCTATATTCCTATCCATGGTCAGGCTGAATCACTAAATGTGACGGTTGCTGCCGGTATTCTCCTTTATTATCTTCGCGCCAACTAAATGACAAGGTTGCGCTCTGTAACGGATTTATCTATAATATAGAAGAGAAATTTAATAATAAAATGCAAGGAAAGAGAGTAGTAAGCCTTTTACCGTCTGTCAGAGAGAGATGCATAAGCTGAGAGCATCTTCAGAAAATGGAAGGGACGAATTCGCTCTGGAGCAGACATTGGATCGCAAACTTTTATATTGCGAAGATGTTTCCGGGTTATAACCCGTTATCGATGAGAGAGTAAAACAGAGTGTTAGTCTGTTTTAAAGTAGGGTGGTACCACGAGTCTTTCGTCCCTTTTTAGGGAGAAGGCTCTTTTTTTATTTTATACATGCGGGAGGAATTACGATGAAAGAAACATTGGAAGCTCTACTAAATGAGGCGCTAAAAAAGGTCGAGTTAGCAGAGGATGAACGGAGTTTACAGGAGGTTCGAGTATCCTATCTCGGAAAAAAAGGGCCGATCACTGAAGTGTTAAGAGGCATGGGAAAGCTTTCAGCAGAGGAACGCCCAGTTATTGGTCAATTAGCGAATGAGGTCCGTGATCAAATTAAAGCTAGCATTGATCTAAAAGAGAAGGAACTTGAAGACATTCACATTTCTAAACAGCTTGAAGAGGAAAAGCTTGATGTGACGATGCCTGGAAGACCAATTATGCAAGGCTCAAGACACCCGCTTCAATCGGTTGTGGAAGAAGTAGAGGATGCGTTTATTGGGCTCGGTTTTAATGTGGAAGAGGGTCCTGAAGTGGAATCAGACTATTATAACTTTGAAGCATTAAATCTACCTAAAGATCACCCAGCTAGAGATATGCAGGATTCGTTTTATTTCACGGAAGAATTACTTCTGCGTACCCAAACCTCTCCTGTTCAGGCTAGAACAATGGAACGCCATCAAGGGAAAGGCCCTGTGAAGATTGTCTGCCCTGGTAAAGTATTCAGACGAGATAATGATGATGCTACGCACTCGCATCAATTTATGCAAATTGAGGGTTTATACGTAGACCATAATGTTAGGATGAGTGACTTAAGAGGAGTTCTAGATGCTTTTGTTAAGCGTTTTTTTGGAGAGGATCGAGAAATACGTCTTCGCCCAAGCTTTTTCCCATTTACGGAGCCATCTGTTGAAGTGGATGTCTCATGTGGAATATGTAAAGGAACTGGCTGCCGTGTGTGTAAACAAACTGGCTGGATTGAAGTATTAGGAGCAGGCATGGTTCATCCAAGGGTTCTTGAAATGAGTGGCTTTGACCCTAATCAATATAGTGGATTTGCCTTTGGAATGGGCGTAGAACGATTGGCTATGCTGAAGTATGCGATTGATGACATTCGCCATTTTTATACGAATGACGTTCGATTCTTATCGCAGTTCAAAAGGGTTTAAGGGGGAGATTAATAATGCTTGTATCATATAATTGGTTAAAGGAATATGTGGAACTTGATGGGATTAAAGCAACAGATGTCGCGGAAAAGATGACCCGAGGCGGAGTGGAGATTGATCTCGTACACGTCTTAAATAAAGGCGTTTCAAACATTGTAACAGGATATATTCATACCTGTGAACCACATCCAGATGCAGATAAGCTAAAGGTTTGCCAAGTGGATGTTGGTGAAGAGGAACGAGTTCAGATTGTTTGTGGGGCAGCCAATGTAGCTGCAGGTCAAACCGTTGTTGTTGCAAAAGTAGGAGCGCGTCTGCCAGGTGACATCAAAATTAAAAAAGCAAAGCTTAGAGGTCAGCTTTCACAAGGCATGATCTGCTCATTACAGGAGCTTGGCTTAGATTCTGCTCTAATTCAAAAAGAATATGCGGAAGGAATTTTTGCTTTCCCTGAACAAATAGAGCCAGGCAAAGATGCACTTGACGTCCTAAATCTGACGGATGAAGTGCTAGAGCTTGATTTAACACCAAATCGCTCAGATTGCTTAAATATGTTAGGCACAGCTTATGAGGTAGCAGCTCTTTATGGTAAGGAAGTACAGTTACCACAGGAAAGCTATCAAGAGGCTGATGAACAAGCAGAGCAAAAGGTAACAGTAGAGTTAGAGAGCTCAGAAGAGGCTAGCTATTATGAAGCGATGGTCATTAAAAATGTAAAAGTTGGTCCTTCACCGCAATGGCTTCAAAACCGGTTGATGGCTTCAGGTATCCGCCCAATCAACAATGTAGTGGATATTACGAATTATGTTTTAATCGAATATGGACAGCCACTACATGCCTTTGATTACGATAAACTTGAATCAAAAAGCATTTTAGTCCGACGCGCGAAAGATGATGAAGAATTAATAACACTTGATGGCCAAACAAGGAAGCTCTCCTCAGAACAGTTGGTCATTACAGATGGGCAGAAACCAATTGCCTTAGCAGGAGTAATGGGGGGGCAAGACACAGAGGTTGATCAAAATACAAGCACTGTGTTGCTTGAAGCAGCAGTCTTTAATTCATCTTTGATTCGTCAGTCCTCTCGTGCGCATGCGTTACGAAGTGATTCCAGTACGCGTTTTGAAAAAGGTATTAATGCAGAGCGCACTCCACATGCAGCAAGAAGAGCGGCTAAGCTTATTCAAGAGTTCGCTTCAGGTGAGGTCCTTCAAGGTACAGTATGCGTAGACGCTAGAGAGCTAACGCCTATACGTATTGAACTTTCTCTAAGTAAAATGAATGAGCGCTTAGGCATGGAGCTTCTAGCATCAGAAACTGCTGAAATGTTCTCTCGCCTTGGGTTCTCATATAGCCAGTCTGAGGAAGGTTTTGTGGTAGAGGCACCTTTACGACGACCTGACCTAATGATTCAAGAGGATTTGTATGAAGAGGTCGCACGTATTTATGGGTATGATAATATTCCTGCAACGTTGCCTATAGGGACCACAACCCAAGGGTCACTATCAACGTATCAAGAAAAAAGACGTCGACTTGCACGTTATTTGGAAGCGGCTGGTCTTCATCAAGTCATTACCTACTCGCTGACGAGCCCAGAGAAAGCAAATGCATATAAACAAGACGAGCAATCGCTTATTACGTTATCTATGCCAATGAGCGAAGAAAGAAGTACGATGCGCACAAGTCTGCTTCCACACTTATATGATGTCTTAGCTTATAATGTGAACCGGAAGAATCATAATGTTTTTATTTATGAGATGGGATCCATTTTCCATTCTAATGAAAGTCCATTGACATCACAGCCTGAAGAAAAGGAATATCTTTCAGTTGCACTTACGGGAGTATGGCACGAGAGTAAGTGGCAGACTGAAAAGAAACAAGTAGATTTCTTTGTCATAAAGGGATTGGTAGAAGGGTTGGTTCAAGAGCTTGGATTAAGTGATGTGGTTGAATTTAATCAGTCAGCAAGACCACATATGCATCCAGGGCGGACGGCAGAATGGACATTAAATGGACAGTCTGTTGGCTATTTTGGCCAATTGCATCCGACCACCCAGCGTAATCAAGATCTACGTGAAACGTATGTGTTGGAGGTAGACCTAGGAGCCTTGCTTACTTACGCACCAGTTATGGTTCAATATCAGGCGCTTCCACGTTTCCCGTCTATTGTTCGTGATATTGCGTTAGTTGTAGATAAGGATCAAACAGCAGGTGAGCTTGAGCAGATTATTACATCTTCAGGAGCGCCATTGCTTGTAAAGGTGGAGCTGTTTGACCATTATGAGGGAGAACATCTAGAGGAAGGCAAAAAATCTCTCGCATTCTCATTAACGTATCTCGATCCAGAAAAAACACTACGAGATACAGATGTAGAAGAGGTTCATCAGCAGGTCCTAGATGCATTAAAATCAAAAGCAAATGCTACATTACGTCAATAGAATGTTTGAAATGTGAATGTGAAACATAATGATGAGATGTACAGGAGGCCACTGAAAAACGATCTTTCTAAGACTGTAAACGTTCATAAATTGTTTAAGTCAGAAAGCTAGCGGAAGGAGAACCCGTAGACTCCTGCGGAACAGAACGAGGCAGACCGACATCGAAGGGGTGGTTTTCCACTTCGAGGGCTGAGGCCGTTCTTGCGGGTGCTAGGGTTCTCCTGTAGCGGCGCCATTCAGCTCGGGTAGGTGCCCCCTATTTTGGTAGCGACGGGCGAAGAATGAATCATGATCCGTTCTCTAACCATCAAAACCTCAGAGTAATTTACACATGAACTTGGCCATTATCAAAAGATCCGGACTCACATCTGATGTGTGTTCGGATTTTTATTAATATAGCACATGAATCATTTTAACTAGCCATAATATGTTCAAATTTTGTCACAGACTCTTTTCTCTGTGGAAATCTGTTAGTTTTAAAGATTGATTGTTCATGTTATGATATAAATCAGGATTTTACGCTTTTTTCTACAGTAACATGTGGGCTCCGGTAGTTATACTAATGAGGAGCGGTTTTTTTATGGAGGAGGCTTTTCAGGTGAACAATCGAGAAAACAACAAGCATCGAACAACAGTCTCTATCTACGGGCAGCAGTATACCGTCGTTGGCCAAGAAGACCCTGCTCATGTAAAGGAAGTTGCTAGAATAGTTAACGATCAGATGAGAGAAATAAAGCGCAGAAATCCTTACCTAGACACCACCAGATTAGCAGTTCTTACAGCAGTAAATGTTGTTAGTGAATATAAAAAAGCAGAAGCAGAACAACGAAATAAAGATTCCTAGTGTGGACGAAAACTAGCAAGACAGGAGAATATGTATCATGTTAAGTATAATTATATTGCTGATGCTTCTGTTTAGTTTTTTTATAGGCAGAAGAAGAGGATTTATCCTACAGCTTATTCATTTAACCGGATTTATTGTTTCGCTGTACGTGGCCTATAGATATCATGGGGCGCTTGCAGACAATATTCAATTTAGATTAATTATTCCATACCCTGAATTTGACGGAGATGGAATTGGTGGCATGCTGTTTCAAGCATTTAATGCTGAAGATGTATATTATAGTGCCATTGCTTTTGCCTTGTTATTTTTTGCAACTCGTATCATTCTTCATATCGTAGGTACCATGCTTGATTTTGTGGCGCACCTCCCGATTTTAAGAACCGTTAATAAACTACTAGGTGGCATACTATGTGTGCTCGAAACCTATCTTATTATTTTTGTGCTGTTGTTTGTGGCAGCTGTTTTGCAGATTCAAACCATTCAGGAACTCATGCAAGGATCACTTGTAGCCCAGTTCATGATGAACCATACACCATTTTTATCTGATTGGATCAAAGACCTATGGATCAGTCAGGATCTTTAGAAAAAGGCTGGCTCATTTGAGCCTGCCTTTTTTTACCTGTAGTAAGGTCTAACGTTAGAGAAGGAGCCTTCATATGGATAAAAAAACAGTTATACAAACACTTGAAGCTATTGCCACCTATATGGAAATAAAAGGTGAGAACACCTTTAAGGTATCTGCTTACAAAAAAGCTGCCAGAGCACTTGAGACCGTACCGGAAACATTAGATGAAATAGATGAAGCTGTAAAGCTAGACGGCATTGGAAAAGGAACAGCTTCAGTAATTGAAGAACTCAAAGCAACTGGTAGGTCCACTTTGCATGATGAGCTAGCAGCCTCACTACCAGATGGGCTTTTGCCTCTTCTAAAATTACCAACACTAGGTGGGAAAAAGGTAGGTAAGCTCTATCAAGAGCTAGGCATTACGGATATAGCGACACTAAGACAAGCATGTGTAGATCATAAGATTCAAGACATGCCAGGCTTTGGCGTGAAGTCAGAGGAAAAAATACTTGCCGCTATTGAAGCATTTAATACTCGACCGGAACGAATCAGTATTGCTGTAGCCAGTAAGGCAGCAGACTATATCTATGAGCAATTAAAAAAGATGTCTGGAATCATACAATTCGAATTAGCCGGTAGCTTACGTAGAGTGGAGGAAACGGTTAAGGATATTGATTGGATCATTGCAACCGAACATCCAGAACAAATTAAAGATCAACTACTCCAGCTTGATGGGATTGCTCAGGTTATAGGAGCGGGCGATACGAAGGTTTCTATAGAACTTGGAATTGAGGATCTTGTTGTTGGAGTTGACTTTAGATTAGTTACAAATGGGGAGTTTGCTTCAGCTCTTCTCCATTTTACTGGCTCTAAGGAGCATAATGTAAAGCTCAGACAGCTAGCGAAAGAACGTGGAGAACAGGTAAGTGAGTATGGTGTTTTTAATAAAGAAAATGGAGAAACCAAGGTTTTTGAAACGGAAGAAGATTTCTATCATCATTTTGACTTGGCGTATGTTCCACCTGAGGCACGATTGGGTAAAGATGAGCTTGTAGCCATCAAAGATCAGAAACCGTATCCCTCTGTAGCTGATATTCAGTCAGACCTTCACATGCATACGGTTTGGAGTGATGGCGCTCATTCCATTCAAGAAATGGCTCATGCAGCAGCCGAAAAAGGATACACTCATATTGCAATCACCGATCATTCGCAGTATTTAAAAGTAGCAAATGGGTTAACGGAAGAAAGGCTAAAAGAACAGCACCAACAAATAAAAGAGCTAAATAACAGCTTGGATATTCATCTTTTAACCGGTGTGGAAATGGATATTCTACCTGACGGACAATTGGACTACCCCGATGAAATGTTGAAGGATATTGATTTTGTGATCGCCTCGATCCATTCTTCTTTTCAACAGAAGGAAGAAGTTATTATGAGTCGCTTGAAATCAGCCTTGTTTAATCCCCATGTTGATCTGATCGCTCACCCAACAGGTCGATTAATTGGTAGGAGAGAAGGCTACGCTGTTAATGTAAAGCAGCTGATTAAATGGGCAGCGGAAAGTGGGACGGCGTTAGAATTAAATGCCAGTCCACAAAGATTAGACCTTAAGGCCGAATGGATCAAGCTTGCGGTTGAATCAGGAGTACCCATTGCAATTAATACAGATGCACATCATAAGGACCGGTTAGCGTATATTCAGTACGGTGTAGGCATAGCTAGAAAAGCAGGCATTCCCATAGATTCGATTATGAATACGTGGTCAAAAGAGAGGTTAATTACTTATCTCAAATTAGAAAAATCAAAACGCTTTAAATGAATGAGGGGAGTCGAGCTATGGAACATGTATTGCGTGTTTTAGAATATGAAAAAATGAAGAAACAGCTTCTTGAGCATGTCGCATCATCTTTAGGTAGAGAAAAGATTCAGGCATTAGTTCCGTCGACAGATGTTGAAGAGGTCGAGCGCTGGCAGCTAGAAACAGCGGAGGGTGCTGAAGTTCTAAGGCTGAAAGGGCATATTCCTCTTGGTGGAATAACAGATGTGAAGACAGAAGCAAAAAGGGCACAAATTGGTGGGTCTTTAAGTGCACAAGAGCTTATGAATATTAGCTCGACTTTATATGGTGGAAGGCAGATCAAAGGTTTTATTGAAGACGTAGAAGAGGAAGACCAAACGCCTATCCCGCTTCTTAGTGAATATGCAACACAGATAGAGCCTTTACGTGAATTAGAACGTAGCATAAATCAATGTATTGATGATTATGGTCACGTGATGGATTCAGCAAGTCCTGAACTACGCACGATTCGTCACCAGGTAAGAAGCTTTGAATCCAATGTACGATCAAAGCTTGAATCACTTATCAAATCTCAAAACACTCAAAAGCTACTCTCAGATGCGATTATTACGATTCGTAATGAACGGTATGTTGTACCTGTAAAGCAAGAATATAGAGGTTCTTTTGGAGGGATTGTGCACGACCAATCAGCATCTGGTGCCACATTATTTATTGAGCCCCAGGCGGTAGTTGTTCTAAACAACCAGTTAAGAGAAGCAAAGATGAAGGAAGCTCAAGAAGTTGAGCGTATCCTTGCCAGACTATCAGCTCAAGTGTCTGAGCAAGCCGAGGTCATTCTAGTAAATCTTGATGTGTTGGCTGTATTAGATTTTATTTTTACGAAGGCACACTACGCCAAAAAAATGAAAGCTTCGAAACCTCAATTAAATGCGAATGGATATATCAATCTTAAGGATGCGAGACATCCACTTTTAGACCAGGAAACAGTAGTACCTATATCAATGAAGCTGGGTGGGGATTACCGCTCATTAATCATTACAGGACCCAATACTGGGGGGAAAACTGTTACGTTAAAAACGGTAGGTCTAATCACACTTATGGCTCAATCTGGAATACAGATTCCTGCTGAACACGGCTCAGAAATGGCTGTTTATTCATCTATCTTCGCTGATATTGGGGACGAACAATCAATTGAACAAAGTCTAAGTACCTTCTCCTCTCATATGACGAATATTGTACGTATTCTGGACCAGATGAGGTCAGATAGCCTTGTGTTAATTGACGAATTGGGCGCTGGAACAGATCCAACAGAGGGTGCAGCCTTAGCGATATCTATTTTAGATACCATCTATCGCCGCGGTGCCTGTGTCATGGCAACAACCCATTATAGCGAGTTAAAAGGTTATGCCTATAATCGAGACGGAGCTGTAAATGCCAGTGTCGAATTTGATGTGGAAACACTTCGTCCTACGTACCGATTGTTAATTGGTATTCCTGGGCGCAGTAATGCTTTTGCCATCTCGAGACGATTAGGGTTAAGTGAAGAGATCATTGAACAGGCAAAAGAACAATTGGATTTAGATGCCACACAAATGGAGACGGTCATAGCTTCACTTGAAGAGAACCAGAAGCTTGCACAAAAAGAATCAGATGAAGCGACTCAGCTTCGCAAGGACTCTGCATCCCTGCATGCTCAGCTTGAAGAGAAGTTAGCAGAGCTTGAAGAGCAGAAGCAGGATATCCTGAAGGAAGCAGAGGAGCGCGCTGCTAAGGCGGTACAGGATGCTACAGAAGAAGCAGAAGTAATTATTGCTGAGCTTCGCGAGTTACAGAAGCAAGGCCTATCTGTCAAAGAGCATCAAATCATCGACGCTAAAAAGCATCTTGATGAAGCAGCTCCGAAGTTAACGAGCGGACAAAAAAGAGTGAAAAAGCTACAGAAAGCAAACCGGAAACCAATCTCCGGTGATGAAGTGAAAGTTCTAAGCTTCGGCCAGAAGGGGACCATTCTTGAAGATTTAGGAAACGATGAATATCAAGTACAAATAGGAATAATGAAAATGAAGGTAGATCTTAAGGATTTACAAGTGACGGAAAAAGCAAAACCAATTGAAACTAGACCGATGGCAACTTTACGAGGGAATGGATTCCATGTGAAACCAGAACTAGATCTACGTGGTGAACGATATGAGGATGCGATGAGGCGGGTGGAGAAGTATATAGATGATGCTCTGCTGGCTGGCTACCACCAGGTCTCTATTATCCATGGGAAAGGGACTGGGGCCTTACGAAAAGGAGTCAAACAGTTGGTTGATAGACATCCACGTGTCAAAGCTGCGAGAGACGCGGATATGAAAGAAGGCGGCCTTGGCAATACGGTCGTTGAATTAAAATAAGAGAGGCGAGTATATGGAACAATGGATCATTGAAAACGAATATGTCCGGACACTCGCTTTTTACAGTGTCAGTATATTAGCTCTAGTTGTGTTCTTAGCTATTTTTGAAACAGTGACCTCCTATCGGAATTGGGAAGAAATAAAAAAAGGAAATATCGCTGTGGCGATGGCAACCAGCGGCAAGATTTTTGGGGTAGCAAATATTTTTAGGCATTCTATCCAGCACTCAGATTCATTACTTATGATGCTACTCTGGGGCGCTATTGGTTTTGCTCTCTTACTCATCAGCTATTTTATCTTTGAATTCTTAACGCCTTCATTTAAAGTAGATGAAGAAATTAGACGAGATAATCGAGCGGTAGGTCTGATCTCAATGATTATCTCCGTTGGTCTCTCCTACGTAATAGGGGCAGGAATTATAACAAGATAAACCGGAGGGGAACGAAGTGGAAAAACTGGCAAAGGTGTTATATGTAGCTTGTGGTGTACTTTTTCTCGCCGGAGTTATATTTTTGATGGTGTATTAAAGATAGATTTTGGTGCGTTGTAAGTAGAGGGTACTGTATTCTATCAAGTATAAACAGGGGAGGGTACGGAGCCCCTGTTTTTTTAGTATTTATGTAAATAAAGTCAAAGAAACGGAGATGAAATCGTGATTCTAATCGAGAAAGTATATGATAAAGAGTTAAAAGCTAAATATGCAAAAGAAGTATTATATGATTTGCCAGAATGGTTTGGGCATCCAGATTCAACGGCTGAATACATAAAAGATTCAAGAGCATTTGATTTTTGGGTTGCATTAGATGGATTAGAAATAGTAGGGTTTGTTACTTTGACAAATTCCAGTCAAGATTGCGCTAATGTTCATTGCTTGGGAGTTAAAAAAGTCTATCACAGGAGTGGTGTGGGTAATAGGCTCATGATGGAATTGGAAGAATACGCTAAAAATATTTATTCTTACATACAGGTGAAAACAGTAGATGAAGGATATTATGCAGAATACGATATTACTAATCATTTTTATAAAAAGTGTGGTTATAAAAAATTAGAGGTGTTTCCATACTTATGGGACGAACGAAATCCATGTTTAGTATTGATAAAAAAATTATAAAAAATATCTTAAAACTTGGTTTAAGAAATGAGTCCCATCAGCAATAGCAACGGAAAATTCTATCAATTATTTTACGAATAAATAAAATATTTTTTATTTTTTGTGATTTTACTTGTTTTAGATAGTAAAAATCTATATCATTATGTATTAACAAAATACAAAGGAGGGTTTTTTTTCAAAACTTAAAAATGATTGCGCTTTCTTATCTGGTGATACTGTTTTGGGATCAAGTTTAGTGTTTACTTTATTATCTAAATAGGCTCATATTAAAGTGAGAAATGGTGAATCTGCATTAGAACATAAGTACATATACCAAGAAGGTTGGCTCGTGCACTGAATAATAGAGCACATTTTGAAATTTAAGTTTGCTAGATTTTTCTATGAGGAGCTTAAAGGCATTTGACAGATATGAACGCGCGATAGAAATGGCTAAGTCTCTCACAGTTTAAGTTACTAGTAAGTAAACTCAGGCTAGGTGTCATACTATCTAACAGTAAGCATAACAAAGAGGATGAGCAATCATTTACACCCCTGATTATTAAGATAATCAATCAACTTCTCACGAATCAAAAGTCATTACCAAGTGCCTGAAAATAATTCTTTAATATGATCAGAGATGTATCGAACGTCACTCCGCTTAGATTCAAATTTAAGGCAAGGAGAATTTGGAAATCTTAAGGCGTATTATGAATAAATATGGGGAAAATCTATTTTTTTCTAAAAATCATTGTCAGATTATTTGACATATTCAGTGCAGTCATAATTTTTCTAGTATATAAATAAACATAGTGTTAAACACAATTGAGACTAGGGGGACATTTTAATAATGAAAAAATTATTCGTTAATGCTTTATTATTATCTAGTTTTGCTGCTTTACTTGTTGCATGTTCGGACGAGACTGACGCGCCTGCTGACGGCAACGAGGCACAAGGTAATACAAACAGTTCAGGAGATGCTATATCTGCGATTCAAGATCGAGGAGAGCTTGTTTTAGGGGCAAATGACCAACTTCCTGGATTTGGATATGTGGGTTCGGATGGAGCGTATGTAGGCTTTGATATTGAGTTTGGTAAAGTTATGGCTGCCGCTATTTTAGGGGATGCAGAAGCAATTGAATTCCGACCATTATCTGCTCAAGAACGTTTCACAGCACTTCAGACTGGTGAAGTAGATATTCTTGTCCGAAACACAACATGGACACTAAATCGTGATGCTGAGATAGGCTTAAATTTTGGTCCAACAACTTTCTATGACGGACAAGGAATGATGGCACCTTCAGATAGTGGAATTGAAACGCTGGAAGATTTAGAGGGAGCTCGTATCGGCGTTGAGCAAGGAACAACAACTGAATTAAATCTAGCAGATCAAATGAGTAAACGTGGTATAGATTTTGAGACAGTTACATTTGCAGATCAAGATAGCTTAATTGCTGCTTATGAGTCTGGCACGATTGATGCATGGACAACGGATCAATCAGCACTAGTTTCTCGCATGGATACTTTGCAAGATCCGGACGGGCATGTCATTTTAAATGAAGTTCTTTCCAAGGAGCCACTTGGACCAGCTGTACTTGATGGAGATGATCAATTCTATGAAGTTATGTACTGGGCTACAAACGCAACGATTCAAGCAGAGGAGTTTGGAATTACTTCAGAGAATGTGGATGACTTCTTAGATACAGAAGATCCAGACATCGCTCGTTTCCTTGGTGTAGAGGAGAACTTAGGGGAGCAGCTTGGGCTTGAAAATGATTTTGCTTACCAAATTATAAAACAAGTAGGAAACTATGCAGAAATCTATGATCGCAATTTAGGTGCCGATAGTCCATTTAACTTAGATCGTGGATTAAACGCCCTTTATACTGATGGAGGCTTAATGTACTCTCCGCCATTTAGATAAAGATAGGAAATCTTATAGAAAGAGCCTGCTTCGTTTTTTAGTAGAGAGGCAGGCTTTTCTACTAATGAGAGTAATGGATGTAGATGAAAGAGAACAGAGAGGATGAAAAGGATTGGCTCAGCCTTCTACAAACCGCCCACCATTTTGGCGAAATCAAAAATATATAAATATTATTTGGCAAGTTCTTTTTTTAGGTGTAATTATCGGAGTAATCTATTATCTTGCTACGAATGCGATTGCAGGATTAAACCGAGCTGGCTTGGGTTTAAGCTTTAACTTTCTAAGCAATCGTGCTTCCTTTCCAATTGGAGAAACCGTCATTCCTTTTGCTTCATCAGATACTTTTTTAAAGGCTTTGTATGTTGGTTTTCTTAATACGTTAAAGGTGTCCATTGTTGGTATTGTCCTGACCACGATCGTAGGAGTCATTGTGGGTGTGTCAAGATTATCTAGCAACTGGTTGCTTAGAACTATATCTACATGGTATATAGAAATTTTTCGTAATACGCCCGTATTAGTACAAATCTTCTTCTGGTATTTTGCGGTTATGCTTGCGATGCCGCGCATTCAGGACGTTAATGCAAATTATGGATTTATTATTAGTAATCGAGGGTTTGTTTTTCCGTGGTTTGATACAAATTCCTCCTTTTACATTTGGTTAGGTCTCTTACTTGTTGCTGTAATCGGAGCGTTCCTCGTATTTAAATGGAAAAATAAACAGCAAATTGAAAGAGGGGTCAAGCTATATCCTAGTGCTTGGTTTTTGGGTGTCATTGCCATAGTAATTGGAGCGGGCTATCTTATTTTCAGGGAATTTCCTGCCTCATTAAGTATTCCTGAACACACGGGTACAGGTACCTCTGGTGGATACCGCTTTTCTCCAGAATTTGCAGCCATTTTGTTTGCTCTTGTTATGTATACAGCCACGTACATTGCTGAGATTGTTCGAGGCGGTATATTGGCTGTATCAAAAGGTCAAATTGAAGCGGCTGAGGCTCTTGGCCTTAGTTCATCAAAGATTCTAAGATTTGTTACATTTCCACAAGCAATTCGGACCATTATTCCGCCTGTTACAAGTCAGTATCTTGGGTTAGCCAAAAACTCTAGTTTAGCCGTTGCCGTCGGATATCCTGATTTATTTAGTGTCGGGAGTACAACGTTAAATCAAACGGGTAGAGCGATTGAGGTTATAACGATCATGCTATTGGCTTATCTAACCATTAGTTTGGTGACATCATTGATTATGAATATTTACAATAAATACACCGCTTTGGTAGAGAGGTGAGGAGACATGGATCTTGAAAAGCTACAAAAAATAGATGATAAGGTTTCAAATCCTATGCCTGCTGAAGTAAGGATTGGTCCTGGAGCTTGGTTAAAGAAGAACCTATTTTACTCTTGGTTTAGCTCAATCTTAACGATTGTGCTCTTAACTGCTGCTGTTTTGTTACTAACAAATATACTAGGCTGGACTTTTTTTACTGCTAGATGGGAAGTTATTTCTGCAAACTTTAAACTTTTTATGGTTGGTCAGTATCCTTTAGAGCAATTATGGAGAGTTTGGGTATCTTTACTTTTAATTAGTTTATTTATTGGGATAACTTATGGTGCTAGAAGAGGAATCTCAAATATTATGTTTTTTAGTATTGCTGCAGTTTATATCGTGGCTATAGCATTACCTTTTATTTCGGGTTCATCCCGGTTTTGGCTTGCTGGAGCTATATTAAGCTTGGGTGCAGGATTTGGTATAGGTTCTTTTGTACCAATCTTAAAGAAGTATGCAGGCTTTGCTTGGATTCTTTGCTTTGTTTTAGTCTTATTTTTTATTCAAGGCTTTGGAATCCTTCCAGAAGTCCGTACAAATACGTGGGGCGGCTTAATGCTCACAATGATGCTAGCAGTCATAGCCATTGTGTTCTCCTTCCCAATCGGTGTGTTATTCGCCCTGGGTCGTACAAGTAAATTACCTATTATTCGGTTAATAAGCGTAGTTTACATTGAAATTATACGTGGTGTTCCGCTCATTACCATATTATTTATGGCACAAATTATGGTGCCGCTATTTTTACCAGGTGGAGTGACAGTTGATAATGTAGTACGTGCAATGGTAGGTCTTGTTATTTTTAATTCGGCCTATATTGCAGAAAATGTTCGTGGTGGGCTGCAGGCTGTTCCAAATAGCCAGATTGAAGCATCGCATGCATTAGGATTAAGTACATTAAAAACAACAACATTTATCGTTTTACCGCAAGCATTACGAGTAACAATACCTTCAATGGTTGGTCAATCGATCTCAATTCTAAAAGATACAACATTAGTTGCTACTGTTGGGTTATTGGATGTATTAGGTATTGGACGAACCGTTATTTCAAATCCGGAATTTCTAGGAACACAAAAAGAAGTCTTTGTATTTGTAGCCTTACTTTTCTGGGTCATTTGTTTCACTATGTCGGTCACAAGTCGCAAACTAGAGAGATCACTAAGCGTTGGTCACCATTAAGAGGGGAGATATTCTAAAATGAGTAAAGAAACAGAAGTATTAGTAGAGTTTGACCCAAGTATTCCTTTAGCAGATAGAGAGGACATCATTGTCTGTGAAGGAGTTAATAAATGGTATAGCAATGAATTACATGTATTAAAGGATGTAGATGTTTCCATTAAGCAAGGGGAAATTGTGTGTATTCTTGGACCATCTGGGTCAGGGAAATCAACCTTTATCCGTACCATTAATGCATTAGAGAAGATTCAAAAAGGCCATATCACAGTGGATGGGATTGCATTATCAGAGGATAATGCGAACATTGATGCCATTCGTAAGGAAACAGGCATGGTGTTCCAATCCTTTAACCTCTTTCCTCACCTAACTATTTTAAAGAATATTACCTTGTCGCCAATCTGGGTCAAAAAATGGCCAAAAGCGAAGGCGGAACAAGTCGCTCTTGAATTGTTAGAGCGTGTTGGTATCCCTGAGCAGGCACATAAATACCCTGGACAGCTATCAGGAGGTCAGCAACAAAGGGTTGCCATAGCAAGAGCTTTGGCGATGAGACCTAAGATCATGTTATTTGATGAACCGACCTCAGCACTTGATCCAGAGATGGTTAAAGAGGTTCTGGATGTTATGAAAGAGCTTTGCGACACAGGCATGACAATGCTGGTAGTAACACACGAAATGAGCTTCGCTCGTGAAGTAGCCGACCGCATCATCCTGTTCGACCAAGGAGAGCTCGTTGAAATGGGTACACCAACCGAACTCTTTGATAACCCTAAACACGAAAGAACAAAAACCTTCCTATCGAAAATTTTGTAGTATTAAAAATGACTATGTTAGTATATCCGACAAAACGCCTCTTGGAATGGATCCCCAGAGGCGTTTTGTAAAATTTTTGTTTTAGTTAGAGATAACTCTAGCCATTTATTTTACCTACTAAATAGCGGAATGTATGGGAGGCCGACTCTGAAGGGATGTACGGGCAGGGTTGAAATGAATTGGCTATGCCAGTTTAGTTCAACGCCCGCCCGCGGGTGCGTGCCCCCATACATGTAGCGGAGTCGAAGAGCCAATCCATGTTTATTTCTGATACTCTGTTTTTCTAAGCAATAAATTCGCATCCTGCATTTTCGAGTGCTATAATAAATTTTGTAGTGAAGTTAATGGATTTAAAGGAGGATTTTATCATGGCAATTGTGAATGTAACAGATCAAACGTTTTCTTCTGAAACAAGCGAAGGCGTTGTACTTGCTGATTTCTGGGCACCTTGGTGTGGACCTTGTAAGATGATTGCACCGGTTCTAGAAGAGCTTGACTCAGAAATGGGAGATAAGGTTAAAATCGCAAAGCTGGATGTTGATGAGAATCAAGAAACAGCAGGGAAATACAGTGTAATGAGCATTCCTACACTTCTTGTCTTCAAAGACGGTGAAGTAGTAGATCAAGTGGTTGGTTTCCAACCGAAAGAAGCTCTTGCAGAACTGCTTAACAAGCATCTGTAATAAGTACAATTCAAGATCTGACCCGCTTTCTATACGTAGAGAGCGGTTTTTTTGGCATGCCGTGACTTGTCTTCATAGAAAAAAAGAGGCATGATGTTAAGAGAAGAATGATAAATAAAGGGGAGAGACTATGAGCCAGCTAAAAGAGAAGCTGACAATCCTTCCTAATCAACCTGGCTGTTATCTGATGAAGGATAGGCAAGGAACCATTATATATGTGGGGAAAGCCAAGGTATTAAGGAACCGAGTACGCTCTTATTTTAGTGGTTCACATGATGCTAAAACACAGCGGCTTGTCAGTGAAATAAAAGATTTCGAATATATTGTAACAAGCTCTAATATTGAGGCACTTATTTTAGAAATGAACCTCATTAAAAAGCATGACCCAAAATATAATGTCATGTTAAAGGATGATAAATCATATCCTTATCTAAAAATCACGAACGAAACACATCCAAGATTATTGATTACACGTCAGCTGAAAAAGGATGGAGGCAAGTATTTCGGACCATATCCAAACGCTGGAGCGGCTAACGAGACGAAGAAGCTGCTTGATCGTATATATCCGTTACGTAAATGTCGTAATATGCCGGATTCGGTATGTTTGTATTATCATATTGGTCAATGCCTCGCTCCCTGTGTGTATGAGGTAACGGATGAGCAGAACCAAGAAATGATTCAAGGTATTTCTCGATTTCTAAAGAATGGACATTCTGATGTAAAAGAGACACTTACACAAAGAATGCTGAAGGCCTCTGAGGAGTTGGACTTTGAACGAGCAAAGGAAATTCGTGACACGCTTGCTCATATGGAGGCCATTGTAGAAAAGCAAAAGATGACGATTAACGATATGGTAGATCGTGATGTGTTTGCTTTTGCATATGATAAAGGGTGGATGTGCGTCCAGGTATTTTTTGTTCGCCAAGGTAAGCTAATTGAGCGAGATGTCTCTCTTTTTCCTTTTTATAAAGAAGCAGCAGAAGATTTAATGACGTTTATTGGCCAGTTTTATTTGCAAAAGCAGCATATCAAGCCTGCAGAGGTTCTAGTGCCCGAGGAAGCGGATGCGGAGCTCCTTAGTGAGCTGCTTCAAGTAAAAGCTATGCAACCAAAGCGAGGACGAAAAAAAGAACTATTAGATCTAGCGGCAGAGAACGCTCGAGTTGCATTAAAAGAAAAATTTTCATTAATTGAACGTGATGAAAATCGTACCATTCATGCTATTGAGCGTTTAGGTGAAAAGATGGGCATCTCCACACCTTACCGAATTGAAGCCTTTGATAATTCAAACACTCAAGGAACGGATCCTGTTTCAACCATGATTACGTTTCTTGATGGGAAGCCAAGCAGGAAGGATTATCGCAAATATAAGATCAAAACAGTTGAAGGGCCTGATGATTACGGGTCTATGCGTGAGGTTGTACGGAGAAGGTATGTGCGGTTATTAAAAGAAAATTTACCGATGCCAGACTTAATAGTTATAGATGGAGGAAAAGGTCAAATTGCTGCTGCGCAGGAAGTTTTGGAGGATGAACTTGGCTTAACTATTCCTGTATGTGGGCTAGCGAAGGACGAAAAGCATCGTACGTCACAATTGTTAAAGGGTTCTCCCCCAGTTGTGATTCCGCTAGAAAGAGATAGCCAGGAATTCTATTTACTGCAACGCATTCAAGATGAGGTACACCGATTTGCTATTACCTTTCATCGAACTGTTCGCTCAAAAACATTCTTTCAATCTGTACTCGATGATATTCCTGGGGTTGGAGCGAAACGAAAACAGAAGCTATTAAAGCATTTTGGTTCTGTTAAAAAGATGAAGGAAGCCTCCATTGAAGATTTTATAACCCAAGGAATGCCGCAATCTGTAGCGCAGGCGATTGTTGAAAAGTTGGCAGAAGAAGCCAAAGGATAGGTAATGGAGCGTTAATGAAGCTAATGTTCGAAAACCAAATATATTCAGTTGCTTTAGGAATGGAGAAACACTTGCGTTCCTCGGCCCCTGCAAACTCTCCCATTAAAACATAGAAGAGCTGAACCATTGTGTGTTAAGTCAACGCAATGGTTCAGCTCTTCTTGTAGTCAAAACACTTGTGTCCAGTCTCGTTTATAGGATATTGCGCGGCAAAATTTTATTGAACAGGGGGGCCAAAAGCTTTTACCTTATGAAATATTATGTTTCATCTACAGGATCATGCCGATCAATCGTTACATGTATTTGCATGGCTTGTTTTTTTTCTGTGATGACAGCAACTGATATGGATTGTGTCCATGCTTCAATTTGTTGAGCGATGAATCCAGCTTCCAAATAATAGCTGCGTTGGTCGTGTTTGTCCATCCAAGAGCCTGTAAGTTCAAATGTACGTTCATAGGGTTTTTCTTTTATTAGCTCAAGTGCACCCCAGTGCGCTTTGTCGAAGAAAAGGCTTAACTCTTCTACTGATTCTACGGGGTGAGTTCTGGCAACAGATTTCCCAAGCCAGTAAAGGAGTGATTCTTTTTCTGCGCCCAAAAGCTCTGATAATACGTCATTTCGAATTAAATGATAACCAAAAAGGGGGTCTTCCCACTTAGGATTAGATTCCATACCTCGTAACACCTCTCTTGCCATAAGTATAAAGGACTTCTCTAAAAATTCTAGAGTCGGTAGTCTGATTTTTTGTTCATTTCTGTGACAAATACAAGGTATCATTTTAGGGGGCGAGTTCATAGATCGATTGTTAAAAAGTTTATAGTGGAACGAAATTTATTGCGTCTAATCGCCTTTTTTTGGAGTTAATTGCCTTGTTAATTTGTATACGGTTTCTTGACGCCATTATCCGATGGGGGTACAATTAATTTGTCGGATTTTATTACTTATGTAACGTTGAATACGGAACCAAAATTGACAGGAGGATTTGTATATAAGATAAAGAGAAATGAGAGGATACGCTGATTTTGGTTAAATTTTTTGTGGGGGGAACTAGTATGCCTGAAAATCGTGAATATGTGCTTCGAAGACTACATTCGTTACTTGGCGTCATACCAATTGGAATCTTTTTAATTCAACACTTTGTTGTTAATCACTTCGCAACCCGTGGACCTGAGGCATTTAACTCAGCCGCACACTTTATGGAAAGTCTTCCTTTCCGATACGCTCTAGAAATATTTATTATCTTTATCCCATTGCTTTATCACGCCATATATGGTGTTTTTATAGCATTTCAAGCTAGAAATAACACATTACAATATAGTTATTTTAGAAACTGGATGTTCAGATTACAACGTGTAACAGGTATTATCCTAGTTATCTTTATTTCTTGGCATGTTTGGGAGACTAGAGTTGCAGCTGCTCGTGGGGCAGATGTAAACTTTGATATGATGGCAGACATTTTTAGCAATCCGTTTATGGTTGCTTTCTATATTCTGGGTGTTGTTGCTGCGACCTTCCACTTTGCTAATGGCTTATGGTCATTTGCCGTTTCATGGGGAATCACAGTCACACCTCGTTCGCAACAAATTTCTACCTATGTCACACTAGGTATCTTTATTGTGATGACAGTGATTGGACTACGTGCAATCTTTGCATTTATTTAGACAGATACATCGTATAAAAAGGAGTGAATAGAGAATGAGCAAAGGTAAAATTGTTGTAGTTGGCGGCGGCCTCGCGGGGCTAATGGCCACAATCAAAGCAGCAGAAAAAGGGGTACCTGTAGATTTATTTTCTATCGTACCAGTTAAACGTTCTCACTCTGTCTGTGCGCAGGGCGGTATAAATGGAGCAGTAAATACAAAGGGTGAAGGGGATTCTCCTTGGGAGCACTTTGATGACTCTATTTATGGTGGGGATTTCTTAGCGAACCAGCCGCCCGTTAAAGCAATGACAGAAGCTGCACCAGGAATCATTCATCTACTCGATCGTATGGGAGTTATGTTTAATAGAACGCCCGAGGGTCTTCTTGATTTCCGACGTTTTGGAGGAACGCAGCATCACAGAACGGCTTTCGCAGGTGCTACGACTGGTCAGCAGCTTTTATACGCATTGGACGAGCAGGTTCGTCGTCATGAAACAAGTGGTCTAGTAACGAAATATGAAGGTTGGGAATTCTTATCTGCAGTTGTAGATGATGAAGGAACCTGCCGAGGCATTACTGCACAAGAGTTAAGCTCCTCAGAAATTCAAAGCTTTCCTGCAGATGCTGTTATTATCGCTACTGGTGGGCCTGGAATTATATTTGGTAAATCAACGAACTCAGTTATTAACACTGGTTTCGCAGCTGCGAAGCTTTATAAACAAGGCGTTGATTATGCAAATGGTGAGTTCATTCAGATTCATCCAACAGCTATTCCGGGGGATGATAAGCTTCGTCTGATGAGTGAATCAGCGCGTGGAGAAGGTGGACGTGTCTGGACGTATAAGGATGGCAAGCCATGGTATTTCTTAGAAGAGAAATATCCGGCTTATGGAAACCTTGTACCGCGTGATATCGCTACCCGTGAGATCTTCTCCGTTTGTGTTGATGACAAGCTTGGAATTAACGGAGAAAACATGGTGTACCTAGACCTTTCTCATAAAGATCCTAGAGATTTAGATATTAAGCTAGGTGGAATCATGGAGATCTATGAGAAATTCATGGGCGATGATCCAAGGAAAGTACCAATGAAAATCTTCCCTGCTGTTCATTACTCAATGGGTGGTATGTGGATTGATTATGATCAGATGACAAACATTCCAGGCCTGTTTGCAGCTGGTGAATGTGATTATTCTCAGCATGGGGCTAATCGACTTGGTGCTAACTCTCTCCTATCGGCTATTTACGGAGGTATTGTTGCTGGGCCTAAGGCAGTTGAGTACATTAATGGTTTGGAAAAGTCAGCTGATGCGATGCCAGAATCACTCTTTAGTGAAGAGGTTCGTAAGGAGCAGGCGGCCTATGATGAGATTCTTAGCTTAGACGGAAATGAGAATGCTTATGTGCTCCATAAAGAGCTGGGCGAATGGATGACAGATAATGTGACAGTGGTTCGTACCAACGAAGGATTGCTGAAAACAGACGAGAAAATCCAAGAGCTTATGGAGAGGTTCAAACATATTAACATTAATGACACGGCAAAATGGAGCAACCAAGGGGCAGCCTTTACAAGGCAGCTTGGATCAATGCTTGACTTAGCGAGAGTTATTACTTTGGGAGCATATAATCGTAATGAAAGTCGCGGTGCCCATTATAAACCTGAGTTCCCGGAACGTAACGATGAAGACTTCTTAAAAACAACTAGAGCGAGCTATAATGCAGAGACAAATGGTCCTGACTTTACGTACGAAGATGTTGACACATCTCTCATTAAACCTCGTAAACGTGACTATTCACAAAAGAAACAAGGAGTGGCTAAATCATGAGTGAAAAGTTAATTCATTTTAAAGTAACTCGTCAGGATGAGCCAAGCGGAGAGTCCTACGTTGAGGAATTTCATGTTCCTTATCGAGCAAATATGAATGTAATTTCAGCACTAATGGAATTCAGACGTAATCCTGTCAATGCGGCTGGTGAGAAAACAACTCCTATCGCATGGGATATGAATTGTCTAGAAGAAGTGTGTGGAGCTTGCTCAATGATTATTAATGGAAAGCCGAGACAATCATGTACGGCTCTGATAGATCAGCTTGAGCAACCAATTCACCTTGCACCAATGAAAACATTCCCTGTAGTACGCGATCTAGTTGTGGATCGTAGCAGAATGTTTGATTCATTGAAAAAGGTTAAAGCATGGATTCCGATTGATGGTACCTATGACCTTGGACCAGGACCAAGAATGGCTGAATCTAAACGCCAATGGGCCTATGAGCTTTCCAAATGTATGACCTGTGGTGTTTGTTTAGAAGCTTGTCCAAATGTTAACAGTAAATCAGAGTTCATCGGACCAGCTGCTTTATCACAGGTACGTCTATTTAATGCTCACCCAACAGGTGAAATGAATAAAGCAGAACGCTTAAATGCATTAATGGATGAAGGTGGATTGATGAACTGTGGTAACTCACAGAACTGTGTTCAATCTTGTCCAAAAGGAATTCCACTTACAACATCGATTGCAGCATTAAATCGTTCGACTGCACTTCAATCATTTAAGAACTTTTTTGGTGGTTGATCGATAGACAAAAAGAGACTGATGCCAAGTTGGCTTCAGTCTTTTTTTGTGTCTAAAAGACATTATATTGTTAATTCACCTAATCTAATTAACTCAATGACTGCTTGAGAGCGCCCCTTAACTCCAAGCTTTTGCATGGTATTAGAAATGTGATTTCTTACGGTTTTTTCACTGATAAACAGGTCTTGAGCGATATCTTTGGTGGTTTTATCCTGAACGAGTAGCTCGAATACTTCGCGTTCCCTTTTTGTAAGTAAAGGTTTAGGTCCGAATTCTGCTCCTTTCAATGAGTTCACTCCTTCTTGCTCGGGCTAGAGCTGCCGGCGGGTATTACCGGTAAGGGTTAAGTCATGACAGTATATGAAAGGCCAAAAGGAAAGGTGATACTTCAAAAGCAAAGTCACACCAAAAATAAATGTGGGAAAATGTTGAATAACTTAAAAGTTTATAAAAATATTAGAATTTAATCATAATTTATATATTGATAAATTTTACAGTTTGCCAGATAATTAATTGATTCTATAATTAAGAAATTTAAGGGGCGAAAGATTTGGGTAAACGAGCATTAGTTATTTCTGGTATTGTACTGGCAAGTTTGTTAGTAGTTGGAGGAGGGGGCTACGGCATTTATCACTTTACAAGTGATAGAATGGCTTCTGCTGGTTTTAATGAAGGTGATATTTATCCAATGCAAGTTGCTGATTTTTCGATGGGAATGGATGATTATGCTCTGCAGGCCTTTACTGGTAAGGTGGAAGCTGAAAGACAAGAGAAGGTTTTTACTGATCCAGCGATTGGAAAGATTAAAGAGACCTTTGTGCAAGAAGGTGACGAGATAGAAGAGGGAACAGCTCTTTTTGAATATGAGTCTGAAGAAGTCGAAGATCTAAGCCTAGATATTGAACAAGCACAGCTGGATTTAGATATGTACTATTTACAGATTAATCAGACACAAAAACAAATTGATAAGTTAACGAAACAAATGAAGGATGCAGAAAAAGAAGAGAAAGAACTGCTTCAGGAAGAATTAGATCAATTTAATTATGATTTAAAGGTAACCAACTTAGAAACTGGACAAGCTCAAAAAAGGTTAGAAGCCTTAAAGAAATCCGGTGAAACCAATTCAAATGTTGTAGTTAGTAAAACCGCTGGTGTTGTTCAATCCATTAACATGGATATTGCTGATGGTGCACAAAACGAAGCAGCGAATGAACCTTATATACAAATTATATCTAATGGTGATTTTTTAATTAAAAGTCAAATTAATGAGCTCCTTTTAGGAAGTGTAGAAGAAGGAATGGAATTACGAGTTACAGCAAAAAATGGCCAAGAAGGCGAATGGGTTGGAACTGTAACGGAAATTGGTAAGCTTCCTGTATCTGATGAAAGTAGCGATTATTATTATGAGGAATCTAATCCTCAAACGTCTAAATATCCATTTACTGTTGTATTGACCGAACACGAGGGGTTAGAAATTGGATATCATGTCAATTTGGAACCGTTCATGTCAGGTGAAGAGACTGCTTCTGATCAAGTCTTACTTATGAGCGACATTCTTTTTGAAGAGGATGGAAGCATGTTTGTTTGGAAGGTAAGTGAAGAGCAAACGTGGATGAAACAAGAGGTTGAAATAGGGGAATATGTAGATGATTTTAATGTGGAGATTCTTAGTGGATTAACAAACGAAGACTTTGTTGCTTGGCCTGATCCTGCTCCAAATGAAGGGGACGAGGTCGAGTACCTAGAGGACATGTTCTATGATTAAGCTTTCCTCTATTTGCAAATCGTACCGTGTTGGTAAAGAGGATGTACCAATACTGAAAGATATAGACTTAACTATAGAGAAGGGTGAATTTGTTGCCATTATGGGTCCTTCTGGCTCAGGCAAATCTACGTTAATGAATATTCTTGGCTGCTTGGATAAGCCTTCATCCGGTGAGTATACATTAGATCAACAGAATATGCTTTCTAGTAAAGAAAGCTTTTTAGCAGACATAAGAAATCGTTCTATAGGTTTTGTGTTTCAGACCTTTCACTTAATGCCAAGATTAACTGCTCAGCAGAATGTTGAAATGCCACTAATTTATAGTGGAGTGAAGAAAAAAGTCCGACGTGAAAAGGCTAAAGAAGTTCTTGAGAAAGTTGGACTTGAAGAGCGATTGAAATTTAAACCTTCAAGTCTTTCAGGTGGTCAAAAGCAACGTGTAGCCATTGCAAGGGCACTAGTGAATGAGCCTGCTTTTATCTTAGCCGATGAACCGACAGGCGCATTGGATACCAAAACGAGCGAGCAGGTTCTTGCTCTTTTTACAGAGCTTAATAGAGAAGGAATTACCATCGTGATGATTACTCATGATAGAGAAGTAGCGGAAAAGGCTGACCGCATCATTTTTATTCGCGATGGTGAATTATTCAGAGAAGAGAAAGGAGAGCTTGTCCATGCTTGAGAATATTAAGCTATCCTTTCAATCCATCTTCGCACATAAGATGCGTTCAACCTTAACCATGCTCGGAGTGATCATTGGGATTGCAGCGATTATTGCGATCGTCTCCATGATTCAAGGGCAAAGTGAAGCGTTAAAAAGCAATATTATCGGAATGGGAAACAATACGATTCAAGTCACCTATGAAGATATGACGATGTACGGAGAGGGAGAGGAATTTTGGGGTGGAGACTCATATTTATCTGCTCCGCCTATTCAACAAGAGACTTTAGATATGATCACTGAAGATCCACTTATTGATACAGTGTCGCTTTTTCATAAGTCATGGAGCGAAGCTTATCATGAGATGAATATGTCGTGGCCAGAAACATATGCAGTTGATTCAACTTACTTTGAACTGTTTCCCATCGACATTCTTGAAGGTAGAATGCTGACAGACGAAGAGCTCGATGGTAAATCCCAGCTTGTGATGATTAATGAAGCTACCAGAGATGAATTATTTATGGGAGAAGAAGCGATTGGTCAGATCATTGATATGAAAGGTGTGCCATTCAGAGTAGTAGGTGTGTTTGCTGAAAAGTCGAACGTAGAAGACCCTTTTTTTTATGATGATTGGACGCCATCCATTGTTTATTTTTCAAAAGGTGCTTGGCCAATTGTAGAAGGTTATGATGCCCCTACTCAAATTTTGGTTAGAGCCACAGCATCAGATAGCATACAAGAGGCAGGCGAGTTTACAGCTGCCATGTTAAATAGTGATCTTCCCACTTATGAAACGGCCTCGTACCGTATCCCTGATCTACAATCGATCGCAGAAGATTTAGAGGCTATGAACCGTACCTTTGCTCTTTTACTAGGTGGAATTGCTAGTATCTCTCTGTTAGTTGGGGGAATTGGAGTCATGAATATTATGCTTGTTTCTGTTACTGAGAGAACTCGTGAAATTGGCATAAAAAAAGCACTTGGAGCAAAGCGCCACATGATTTTACTACAGTTTTTAACCGAAGCTGTGGTACTAACAAGTTTTGGTGGAGCTTTAGGTGTGTTAGTAGGTATTGGAGCAGCTAAGATTATTTCAACATTTATGAGTATGCCGTTTTTTATATCAATATCAGCAGTTGTAGGAGCTTTATTATTTTCAATGATGGTTGGAATCATCTTCGGCCTGTTACCATCAATAAAGGCATCGAAGCTTCAACCAGTAGAAGCCCTTAGATACGAATAAATTTATAAAAGACGTCTTCAGTGGCAATAAAATGGGCTGAAGGTGTCTTTTTTTTGAATAAGCCGTTAAAAAAACCTTTACATCGGATGTAAAGATTGATAAATATTTTTTGTATATGATATACTGTTGTTGATCTACTGGTATGTGTGGTCTTCTTACATTCATTACTAATGAAAATGAGAGCATGTGCCGATGGTTTTAAAAGAAGTATACAATTTTTGTGATCAGGTAGGTTAAGCGGTGTATATGAGTACCGTACTATTCGTGCACGTTTTGGTATGATATGCTCTTTACCTAATGTGTCTATTTTTTTATTGCAGAATATGCTATTCTTTTTTTGAACAAAAATGGGTGAAAGTAATGTCGTTCTGCATACTATGAAAGAAGCATTTGCATGACCCCGAATTTTTAATAATATAAGAAGAAAAGAGGCTGATTCATTATGGCAGAAAAAACGTTCAAAATTACAGCAGAAACAGGAATTCACGCACGTCCAGCAACACAACTAGTAAACAAAGCTGGACAGTTCTCTTCAGATATTACACTTGAGTATAAAGGTAAGTCTGTAAACCTTAAATCCATTATGGGAGTAATGTCTCTTGGTGTAGGTCAAGGCGCAGAAGTAACAATTAAAGCAGAAGGTTCAGATGAAACAGATGCATTGTCTGCTATTGAAGAAATCATTAAGAACGAGTTAGGGGAATAATACATGCCACAAGAGATTTCTGGCATAGCTGCTTCCCATGGGATTGCGATTGCAAAAGCCTATGTGCATGAGGAGCCTGATTTCACAATTTCCTCCTCTGAAGCAACTGATCCCGCGGCAGAGATTGAGAGGCTTGAAGGCGCTCTCAGCTCTTCCCGGGAAGAACTTGCCGCTATTAAAGACAAAACCGAACAAAATCTGGGGGCAGATAAGGCTGAAATTTTTGCTGCCCATTTACTTGTATTAAGTGATCCAGAATTGTTGGACGCCGTTAAAGGGAAAATTAATAACGAGAATAATAATGCTGAATATGCATTAAATGAAGTAACAAGCCAATTCATTACCATTTTTGAAAATATGGATAATGAATATATGAAAGAGCGCGCTGCAGATATTCGTGATGTATCGCATCGAGTACTGGGACATCTTTTAGGCATTGAGACTGGTTCTTTAGCTACGATCAGCGAAGAAACAATTGTGATTGCTGAGGATCTAACTCCATCTGATACAGCCCAATTAAATCCAGCATTTATTAAAGGGTTTGCTACAAATATCGGTGGTAGAACTTCGCATTCTGCGATTATGTCTCGTTCTCTAGAAATTCCAGCCGTTGTTGGAACAAAAGAGGCAACGAATTCCATTAAAAACGGTGACCTAGTCATTGTTGATGGGATTGATGGTCATGTAGTGATTAATCCGTCTGAAGAAATGTTGGCGGCGTATAGAAAAAAACAAGCTGATTTCCAAGAACAGAAAGACGAATGGGCTAAGCTTGTGAATGATCAAACAATCACATCCGATGGAGCGCATGTTGAGCTTGCTGCTAATATTGGTACACCAAAGGACTTAGATGGTGTTATTTCTAATGGAGCTGAAGGTATAGGGTTATACCGCACTGAGTTTCTTTACATGGGTAGAGATAATCTACCATCTGAAGAAGAGCAGTATGAAGCTTATAAAGAAGTAATTGAGCGTATGGAAGGCAAACCAGTTGTTATCCGTACTCTTGATATTGGTGGCGATAAGGAACTTCCTTATCTTGACTTACCAAAGGAAATGAACCCTTTCTTAGGCTTCCGCGCAATTAGACTTTGCTTAGAGCAACAAGACTTGTTCCGCGTGCAGCTTCGTGCTCTGCTTCGTGCAAGTGCATTTGGAAACCTAAAAATTATGTTCCCAATGATTGCTGTTCTTGAAGAGCTTCGTCAGGCAAAAGCTTTGCTTAATGAAGAAAAGGACAAGCTTATTGCAGAAGGCATCAGTGTGTCCGATTCAATTGAGGTTGGCATTATGGTAGAGATTCCTTCAACTGCAGTAGCCTCTCCTCAATTTGCCAAAGAAGTTGATTTCTTTAGCATTGGAACCAATGATTTAATACAATATACATTTGCAGCAGATCGTATGAATGAGCAGGTGTCTTATTTGTATCAACCTTACCATCCTGCCATCCTGCGTTTAGTGGATATGGTTATTAAAGCAGCTCATAAAGAAGGAAAATGGGTCGGTATGTGCGGAGAAATGGCCGGTGATGAAGTCGCTATTCCGTTGCTACTTGGTCTTGGTTTAGATGAATTTAGTATGAGCGCAACATCTATTCTTCCTGCAAGAAGTCAGTTACTTAAGCTCTCAAAAGAGGAGCTGGCTAGCGTTGCACAAAATGCGCTTCAATTGGATACGGCTGATGAGGTAGAACAGCTGATTCGAACAGAGTATTTGTAGGGTGATGAATAGCGGACAGCCAGTTGGGTTGTCCGCTTTTTTGTGCATATGACAGGTAAGGCTTTGTCTAGAACGGAATAACTTGAATTCCTACTAGAAAAAAGAGACAATAGCATGAGATAAAGACTGGTGGACAGCCGGATCATGAATAGGAGGTGTCGTAATTGAACCATGAGCAAATAGAAGAAATCGAACGATCGTTACGAAGAGTATCTGATATGGTCAAACAAAAAGGACGTGTGATTCTTTCTCAGTTTCCGATCACACCACCCCAATTTGTCGCTCTGCAATGGCTAAATGAAAAAGGAGATATGACGATTGGGGAACTCTCTACAAACATGTATCTGGCTTTTAGCACTACAACGGACTTAATTGATCGTATGGAAAAAAGTGAGCTTGTTGCCCGTGTCAAGGATGCGAATGATCGTAGAGTGGTACGTATTCACCTGTTAAAAAAAGGAAAAACAATTATTGAAGAAGTGATTCTAAAAAGACAGGATTACTTAGAGGATATATTAGTGGATTTTTCCCCGGAGCAGGTGGATGTATTGGAGCAGAGTCTCACGTTGCTACGTGATAAAATGAAAGTAGCAAAAACAACGAAAGCTACATAGTGAGATATAAGTTTTTATATAAAGAAAAGAAGTTGAGGTAATTATGTTGGACAGACCGATAGGAGTAATTGATTCAGGACTTGGTGGATTAACCGTAGCAAAAGAATTATTAAGACAATTGCCTAAGGAAGAGATTGTATACGTAGGTGATTCAAAAAGGTGCCCGTATGGACCACGCCCTAAAGCAGAGGTGCGAACGTATACGTGGCAAATGATCAATTTTTTACAGACAAAAAATATTAAGATGCTAGTTATCGCCTGTAATACAGCAGCCGCTGTGGTACTCGAAGAGGTAAAGAAGAAACTGGATATCCCTGTGGTTGGAGTTATCTACCCTGGGGCCTCTAGCGCAATTAAATCAACAAAAAAAGAACATATTGCTGTGATTGGAACCACAGGTACTATTGCTAGTGGCGCATATACAACCACATTAAAAAATATTAACAGTGAAGTTCATGTCGAAAGCTTGGCTTGTCCTCCATTTGTTCCATTAGTTGAGCAAGGGATTTTTGATGGGGAAGAGGCAGAGCATGTAGTCAATCAAACTCTTAAACCATTAGCAGATAAGCAATTTGATACACTTATCTTAGGATGCACACATTATCCATTATTAACTACAGTCATAAAACAATGGGCAGGAAATCAAATTACCTTAATTTCATCCGGCGAAGAAACGGCTAGAGAGGTGAGTGGCCTGCTTTTCCACGCGGGTTCAGCCTATACAGGTGAACGCACGCCCCTTCATCGCTTCTACACAACGGGTGAGGAAGAATTATTTAAACGATTGGCAGATCAATGGCTTGAGATCGATGTAGGACAGGTTCAAACCATTTTTATAGATAAATAGATGTTAAACTAAGATTCTATTTAAAGAGCTTAATAAGAGTAGAGCCCTCGTATCTAATACGAGGGCTTTAAGTGTATAGTATTTACTTTTGCTTGAGGTAATAGGTTTGGACTCAGCAAATTGGCTCGTTACTAAATTTTCTCTGCCCTCCTGATAGTTTGTCTAAAAATTCAGGTCTAAATCAATAAATAGCTCGTATACATGAAAGTACAAACTACAAGGGGAGGGAAAAGAATGCGGAAGTACTTGAAGGTAGGATGCCCATTATTAATGGCAGCAACTCTTGTCGTCACCGGTTGCTCGTTTAATTCAGAGAACGCGGCGACGAATTTGGATACACCTCCAATTAACTATGTGGAGGATGGAGAGGACATTGATTTGGATGAGGTGGATTCAGAGGATGGTGAGCAGGAAGGTGAAGAGGAAGAAGATGTCACCGAACAAGCTGAGACCGTACAGCGAGAACTATACTTAATTGATGCAAATGGTATGGTCGTTCCACAAACACTCACCTTACCGAAAAAGGAAGGGGTGCTCAAGCAATCCCTTGAATATTTAGTAGCAGATGGACCTGTTTCAGAGCTTTTACCTAATGGATTTCAAGCCGTTCTACCGGCAGGAACAACTGTTGATGTGAATGTGAAGGAAGAAGAAAAGATTGCTGTAGCAGATTTTTCAAAGGATTTTGAAAAGTACGATCCAAATCAAGAACAACAAATTCTCCAAGCGATTACGTGGACCCTCACCCAGTTTGACTCGGTTGATAAGGTGCAAATTCGTATAAATGGATATGATCAAGATGTCATGCCTCTAAATAAAACGCCAATCGGGGATGGTGTAAGTCGTTCAGACGGAATCAATTTGGAGTCAAGTCAAGTCGTTGACCTTGTAAATAGTGAAGAAGTGGTTTTATATTTTCTAGGACATCAGGGAGAGTCAACATACTATGTTCCAGTGACACGAAGAGTTGACACGAGTGAGAACACACTAGCCGCGGCAGTCCAAGGTCTGATTGATGGTCCGGCATATGGAACCGCCTTATTATCTGAGATCCAAACAAATGTGAATCTGTTAGAAGAACCAACTGTATCAGACGGCACATTAACACTTAATTTTGATGATGAAATTTTAACCAGCTTAGAGAGCATGTCGGTCTCGGAAGATGTCTTAAATATGCTTGCACTGACCTTGACGGAACAGGAAGGTGTAGAAGAAATTGTGGTGGAAGTAAACGGGGAGGCTTCTATTCTGAATCAAGATGGAGAACCCGCTGAGCCTGTATCTAGACCAAAACAGGTAAATGATCATTCATTATAAAAATGTTTCCGCATTTACTTTGCCTTTTATAGGGGAGACTTTATAATAGATATAGTCTGAGAAGGAACTAATGGTCCTTCTCTTTTCATTTTGTGAGTAAAAGAGAGTTGGAATATACGTATGAGAAAAGATGGACGCCTCGCTAACGAGCAACGAACGGTTGAGCTGGATCTGCATTTCACAAAGCATGCAGAAGGATCTGTACTCATTTCAGTTGGCGATACAAAAGTAATCTGCACTGCGACGATTGAAGATCGGGTCCCGCCTTTTATGAGAGGCAAGGGCAAGGGATGGATTACAGCAGAATACGCGATGCTCCCAAGAGCAACAGAACAAAGGAATATTCGTGAATCATCAAAAGGAAAAGTAACAGGTCGCACAATGGAAATTCAACGCCTAATTGGCCGCGCATTACGAACGGTTGTAGATCTGCCTAAGCTAGGAGAGAGAACGGTTTGGGTTGACTGCGATGTAATTCAAGCAGATGGTGGGACGAGAACAGCGGCCATTACTGGCGCCTTTATAGCCATGTGTCTTGCGTTTGAGAAAGCCATGCAAAAAGAGCAGATGGTCGAATGGCCGGTCTTTGATTATCTAGCTGCTATTTCTGTTGGGATGGATAGTTCAAAGCAAGTGCTGTTAGACCTTTGCTATGAAGAGGATGCAAGCGCAGATGTAGATATGAATGTAGTGATGACAGGTCGGGGAGCACTCGTTGAAGTGCAAGGAACAGGGGAAGAGGCTGTTTTTACTCGAGCTGAACTATCTAAGATGCTGGATATGGCTGAAATAGGAATTAAAGAGCTTGTCACCTTGCAACAACAAAAGCTTGGAGCAACAGGCGTCCGTATCCAGGATACAAAAGGAGATCAACAACATGGCGACTGATATTATTATTGCTACGACAAACAAAGGTAAGATAAAGGAGTTTAAGCAACTCTTTGAAGGGAATGAAAGGGTCATAAAGTCCCTGCTTGATTACCCGCACATAATGGATATACCAGAGGACGGTCATACCTTTCATGAAAATGCAGCCATCAAAGCAGAAACGCTAGCAGGCATTTTAAATTGCACCGTCATTGCTGACGATTCCGGGCTTGAAGTTGATGCCTTGAACGGGGCTCCAGGCATTTACTCCGCTAGATATGCAGGTGAACAAAAAAATGATGCAGCAAATATAGAGAAACTTCTTAAAGAGCTTGAAGGAACGCCTGAAGAAAAGCGTACAGCTAGATTTGTATGCGTCATAGCTGTTGCTCAACCTGGAGAAGAAACCATTTACTTTAAAGGGCAGTTTGATGGCATAATCACCAGTCAACCCCAAGGTGAAAAAGGCTTTGGCTATGATCCCATTTTTTATATTCCAGAGCTAGGACAAACAGCAGCTGAAATCTCCTCAAACGAAAAAAATGCTCGCAGTCATCGAGGAAAAGCAATACAAGAGCTGTTAAAATATAAAAACCTATTTAATTTATAAGGAGGAACCTATGAAAGCTCTTATAATTAGTGATAGTCACGGATGGACCGACAAATTAGAACAATTGCTTGATGAAAAACGGAACGACGTGGATCAAATTTTTCATTGTGGTGATTCAGAGCTTTCACCCACGCAAAGCCCACTTAAAGATGTCATTTCAGTACAAGGTAATTGTGACATTGGTCAGGACTTTCCAGAAGAGTGGATTGAAGAAACAGATCACGGGAAAATGTACTTCACTCATGGACACCTGTATCAAGTGAAAAGTCAACTGAACTCGCTTGTTCTCCGAGCAGAGGAAGTGAAAGCAGATATCGCTTGTTTTGGACATACCCATGTCGCCGTCTGCTTTCAGGAGAAGGGCATTGTATTTATTAACCCAGGCAGCATCCGTCTCCCATCAGGTAGAAGAGACCAAACGTACTGCATATGTGAACTCAAAAAGGATCTAATTACCGTCACGTATTACACTTATGACGGTCAAGAAATGCCAGAATTAGGCGGAACATTTAACCGCGAGTAGGAAGCAGGTAAGTGGAGGAGAAAGCCTCTTCCTCCACTTGATGGCAGTAGCATGCTTGATAAGATCGAAAAAAATATTGCTTAAAAAGGAACGTTTAAAAATGAGAGTTGACATTTCTTATTAAATACGGTATATTTATTTTCGTCGCCGATATTTCATTTTTATGTGCGGGTGTAGTTTAGTGGTAAAACCTCAGCCTTCCAAGCTGATGATGTGAGTTCGATTCTCATCACCCGCTTTTTGATTTTGTCCCAGTAGCTCAGCTGGATAGAGCAACGGCCTTCAAGAAAATAGGAGCCTTTACAGGGAAACAAGAACCTGTAAAGTGGACGACACTGTATCGGTGAAGCCTGACCAGCCTCGGCTGTTGGTAATACCGAGGAAACTTGTAATCAATATTGATTATGCGAATCAGAAGGTCTCAGCTTTGAGAGGTATGATGAGCAGTGTGCACATGCGCAATGAGGATCCGTAGAGACTATACGTGTCGCACCTGAAATGGTGAAGATATAGTCCAGACCACAAACAGATTGCTGGTGGCGAAAGTCATAGTGGTAAGCTAAGCCGTCGGTCGGGAGTTCGAATCTCTCCTGGGACGTAACCGAGCAGAATTACATAGTTTTAGAAACAGCAAAGAATGTCTTAAACCATTTTAATTAAAGGGTTTAGGGCATTTTTTGTTTATAAGTGTGATAGCAAAAAATAAGTGCTACAAATCAAGTGGAATGATTGTGTAATCAAGGCCCTGAACCGTTACCAAGAAATAAGCTTCGTATATCAAGAAGAAAGAGCGACATACCAAGAGCCGGAGGGCAATAGCAAGAAAGAAGCTTCTTGTATCAAGAAGAAAGAGGGACATACCAAGAGCCGGAGGGCAATAGCAAGAAAGAAGCGCTGCATACCAAGAAGAACGAGTGACTTACCAAGAGCTGGAGCAGGATACCAAGAAAGAAGCACCGCATACCAATTAGAACGAGCGACTTACCAAGAGCTGGAGCAGGATACCAAGAAAGAAGCACCGCATACCAAGGAGAACGAGCGACTTACCAAGAGCCATGGCACAATACCCAGAAAGAACCCCCGCACACCAAGGAGAACGAGTGACTTACCAAGAGCCAGAGCCTGATACCAAGAAAGGAGTCCCGCCCACCAAGAAGAACGAGCGACTTACCAAGAGCTGGAGCAGATGCCAAAAAGAAAAGTCTCATACCAAGAAGAACGAGCACTTAACCAAGCCCAGAGCAGGATACCAAGAAAGAAGCGCCGCATACCAAGGAGAACGAGCGACTTACCAAGAGCCATGGCACAATACCCAGAAAGAACCCCCGCACACCAAGGAG
>NZ_VLXZ01000019.1 GCF_007293315.1 Alkalicoccobacillus porphyridii | reverse complement strand
GGGCTATAGCCAAGCGGTAAGGCAACGGATTTTGATTCCGTCATTCCCTGGTTCGATCCCAGGTAGCCCAGCCATTTATTTATGCGGAAGTAGTTCAGTGGTAGAACACCACCTTGCCAAGGTGGGGGTCGCGAGTTCGAATCTCGTCTTCCGCTTTATGAAAATGCGGCGGTATAGCCAAGTGGTAAGGCACGGGTCTGCAAAACCCTTATCCCCGGTTCAAATCCGGGTACCGCCTTTTTTGTTTTATTTTTTATCTGCCTGCCGGGGTGGTGGAATTGGCAGACACACAGGACTTAAAATCCTGCGGTAAGTGATTACCGTGCCGGTTCAAGTCCGGCCCTCGGCACCAATATTATATAAGTCTTATGCGCCCGTAGCTCAATTGGATAGAGTACTTGACTACGAATCAAGAGGTTAGAGGTTCGAGTCCTCTCGGGCGTGCCATATGCCGGTGTGGCGGAATTGGCAGACGCGCACGACTCAAAATCGTGTTCCTTCTGGAGTGCCGGTTCGACCCCGGCCACCGGTATAATTAATTATGAAAAGCTTGTCATTACTTTTAAAAGTAATGACGAGCTTTTTTGTATCTATAATTTAACTTGAAGTCCATTGTTACATTTATCCTAAAAGTTTAATTTACTAGTTTTGTTAAGATATATTTATAGTATAATATTCCTGCAAATACTTAGAATATGGTACAATAAGCAGCATTTTTCTTTCTAGAGATGAAAGTTGAAGGTGAAGAAAAAAGAGTATTCAACGATATTGTAAAATAATATTAAAAAGTAGGGAAGATTGTGAAGATAAAGTTAAGTTTATTAGATAATGCTTATGACTTTTTAAACAGTTCATTACACGATTATCATTTAGCGACTAATGAAGAATATCCAGATGACTATAAAAGATTTTGGAAATCGGCAATAGTTGATTTGGTTCAATCTATGGAATTAATGTTTAAAGAGGTATTAAGAAGAGATCATAAAGTTCTTTTATATGAAAGAATAGACAATCCTAAAAAAACTGTCTCTATTACCAATGCACTTCAAAGATTAAAGAACATACTTAATTTAGATTTCACCGATAAAGATGAAAAAACAATTAAAAGGGCTATAGGGATAAGAAATGACATTATTCATTTTGAGGTAGAACTTAACACTCCTGAATTATTAAATATATATATTATTATCTTTGAGTTTCTTCATTCCTTTCATTTCCGGTATTTAGATGGAGAATTACATAACTTTATTCTCCCTAATTATTGGGAAGCAGAAGCTCTATTAATCGAACAATTCAAAAAAACTGATCAAGTACTTTATGGTGGAGTGAATCTAAGTAAGTATTATCCAATTGAGATTGCTGAAGCTCAATTGTTTTCTACTTTTACAATCAGTGGTATAGAATACGAGCGAATAAAACATGGAGAAGAACTGGATAGACAAGCTTTTTACATAAGTATTCATTGTGGTGATTGTGCGGTAAAAGAAGGATACTATCATGTACTTGGTTGTGATTTAGAAGTTTGCCCTAAATGTGCTGGACAGGCAATTTCATGCTCTTGCGATATATACGATGAAGGAGATAATCATTAAAAAAATTGAATTCCTTAAAATTGAAATAATCAAGAATGAATATTGTTATATAAGTTTAAACACATAATTATATTTTAAATTAGCAATCAATTGGTTGCTCAAAATAGGGGTGAATCATGTCATATTCATACTTTGGTAACCCAAATAACCCCCTCATCCTCTTCATCCACGGCGCCGGCGTCGAAGGATGGATGTGGGATCAACAGGTGGATCATTTCAAACATACCCATTACTGCATTGTCCCTACGTACCAGATGGATGAGCAAAGGGGGATCCAATACTGGGCAACCACCTTCTTAAAAGATCTACAGCCTCATATGAAGGATAACCGTCAGTTCATCTTAGTTGGCTTCTCTATGGGGGCTCAGATCGCTGTACAGATGTGTGCTGAAAGGCTAGATATGTTTAGTCATGTGATGGTGAATAGTGGTTTAATTGATCCAAAGCCAGTTCTTCGAAAGATTATTCAACCGCTTTTGCCTTTATTCAATATTTTGCCGAAGAGTAGATGGTTTTCATTAAAGCAGGCGAAGGAGCTCTATATTACGGAACCTTTTTATTTTGAACGATATTTTGCTGGTGCAAGAAACGTTCGTACTGCCGATTTGCGGGCAATTATGAATGAGAATTTAACATTTGATCTGCCGGAAGAGATCAGTCAATACTCTGGAGAGATGTTGATTACGATAGGTGACAAAGAAGAGAAGCTGCTTACAAGATCGGTGGACAAGTTGTCACATGCAGTACCAAAGGCTAAAGTATTTGTCATTCCAGATATGAAACATGGATATCCTCTGGGCAGGGCTGAGTCCTTCAATAGGCTGCTAGATGTCTGGATCAAGGGAGAGGTTATTAAAGAAGGAGAAATCATGTGAAGCGATTACTACGAAAGCTAGTAAATGTTTTGTTATGGGTCATACTATTCTTTCTTTTTCTTAATGTGTTTGGATGGATATATAATCAATTTACTCCTTTTGATAATTCTATTTATATTTTACTTGCGACCTTGCTGATATTACTTGTATCAGGATTACTTGCCCAAAAATGTGTACATGTGATCTCTGATGTTTATAAATAGCTGCTTTAAATAAGGGGCAGGTTTGAATGACATGGGCAACACCAATTTTTTCAACACCTACCCTAGTTGAGTGATCACACTATATATTTAATAATACAGATATAATTGAACTAATGACGGCTGCTACGGCAATGATAAAATGTGCGGGAATTTCTACATAGGTCTCTTTTCTTCGATTCGTCTTACCATCCTCCTTGTTTCTGTAAAATTTCATGATACAGCCCCTCACTGTAATAGAATTTAAAGCCTTGTTCTTAGCTTTGCCAAGAAGGGGGTTGTCCTATTAGCTTTTTTATAAAAATTGATCATCCTTATTAAAGGTTCTTATCGCTCAAAAAAAACCAGTGCTGTCCCGTAAAGGATAGCACTGGTTTTAGGTAGATCATTACTCTTTAATTTCCTTCCAAACATCCCACTGTCCAGCGTGGTTCGCTGGGCTTTGGTTCTGTGTCCACCACTTTGCTTCGTAGAGCTTTCCGTCAAAAAAGGCGCGGTCACCAGCTGTATAAATGCTTGAGGCGTCCCATTCTTCGGGACCTTCTGGCTCTGAATCACTAATCTTTTTCCAAACGTCCCAAGTTCCAGAGTGGTCTTTCGGGCTTTGACCTTGAGTCCACCATTTGGCTTCGTATAGCTCGCCATCAAGTGTTACGTGGTCGCCAGTGTTATAGATGGTTTTTGCATTCCATTCTTGAGGTCCGTCTGGTACTTCATAGCATTCAGTAACCTTTTGCCAAACTTCCCAGTAGCCTGAGTTCTCTGCTGGGTTTTGGTTCTGAGTCCACCATTGTGCTTGATAGAAGTCGCCGTCGTGCTCAATGCGATCGCCAGCTACATAGGTTTTGTTTGCTTCCCACGCAGTGTACTCACATTTTGGAGCTTCTGGTTCTTCAGGTACTTCCGGTTCTTCCGGCTCCTCTGGAACTTCAGGCTCTTCTTCCTCAAATGTGAAGGTAGTTGGAGCTCTCATTCCAGGTGTTGAGAAGTAGGCTTCAAGTGAGCCTGTTACGGTAATTAGTCTACCTAGGTTTTCTGGATGTGAAGGTAGATTTAATCCGTTACGTACGGCAGTGCCGTTCACAAGCTGCACAGGTAGCATCTTCGAACGATCTGTTTCATCTGGTGAATCTGCGAGTAGTAGGTTAGATGGTGCGTGAGTGCCTTCACCAATAACTGGTGAGGAGTTCACAATTGAACCAACGATGTATCCCTTTACTCGTGCGGTGCCACTATTGTTGGCAAGTGCTTCTGCTACACTTCTGAGTCCGCTTGGATCGTCACCGGAGCCTTCACCATCGATTGTGATGCGTTGTCCTTCTTCATAGTTGATTGGTCCTTCTTGTGCTGTTACATAGTCGACAACTGACGTCCAAACTGGACCGAGGTCTGCTTCAATGATGTCAGAGCCAAGGTTGTAAAAGTTGTTTCCATGCATGTAATCGTTATAAGCAACAGTATAGGTAGCGCTAGGATCAAATGAATCTCCATTTTCCAAGGAGATTTCTACATCTGAGATGGCGCCGTTCGCGTCCGTCACTAGGTTGTACGTTAATCCAGAAATTTGCACATCTACACCACGACGATATTTTGCTTGTTCAAGTATAACGTCCTTGATGTCTGAACCTGATGCGTTCACAGAAACAATCACATTACCAAATCCATCTAAGGACTCAATTTGTTGATCTGTGATGGAACCTGGGTTAATTTCTCCTGTAACAGAAGATCCGTTAAGCATGCCAATATCTGTTCCAGCTTTTGTACGAATGGAATCTGTATATAGGTTACCAAGTCCAACATCATTTCTGTTTTTATTAGCTGAGTAGAGGCCTGTTTCTGTAGAACCAATGATTTCACCAGGTACGGGTGCTGTTGGGTCCACAGATAGCTTAATTCTACCTTCACTAGAGTAATCAAGAGTCTTGCCTTCAGCCGTGAGCTTAAGTGCGAAGTTCTTCATGGCTTCTGTCATTAAACCAACTGTTTCGGAAATAACAGTGCCTTCAAAGTTATATCCTGATCCGCCCGTACCAATGTAATTGGCAACAGCTACTGTGTAGGTAGCTTCTAGATCAATTGGTTCATTTCCAATGGTTAATGTCACGTCTTGATAGCTACCTGTTGGACCAGTTAGCACATTATAATTTAGTCCTGAAACCTGTAGGTCAATTTCGTTACGATTGTCGCGAGAGTATGAGAACTCTAAGACGTTCTTAATTGCTTGACCTGTCATTTCGTAGACCATAATTTCGTTTGCAAATGGTTCAATTTGATAGATGTCACCGAGCGTAACATCTCCGGCATCAATGCTTGCACGTATACCGCCATTGTTTGTGAAGGCAATATCACTATCTGCCATATCACGCATCGCGTCTGTCCAGAAGTTACCGAGTGGAGCATCGCCGTTATAACGACCATCACGAGTTAATCCGTTGTTAGAGGTTCCAACGACTTCTCCAAGCAGCTCTTCCATGTCTTCGTTATATCCGTCAACAACCGCTTGAACCGCTTCATCTCTATCCGTTAATGAAGCCACAGATACAAGGCTTCCGGATGTGTTGGTTACGGAATCTGTTGCTTGATCATACGTAAGAGTCACTTGGCCAATATTGTTTAAATTAGATCCAGTTTGTACAATAGGTGTTCCGTTAATTACATTAGGTGCGTTAAGTGTTGTATGTGAGTGACCGCCTATGATGACGTCAAAATAATCAACCTGTTCAGCCAGGCGTCTGTCTTGATCAAAGCCGATATGTGTTAAAGCTACAATAATATCTGCCTGCTCTTCAAGCTCTTCTTGATAGCTTGCAGCAACGCCAGCATAATCGCCGTCGAAATCAAGACCCACTGTATTTGCTGGTGCAGTAGCAGGTGGAGCTTGGGTAACGGAGAATACAGCAACTGATAATCCATCAAGGTCAAAGATTTCATATGGCTTTGGTTGTTCTAAAGATGTGTCTCCTACATCCATGTTTGCAGCAAGCCATGGAAACTCCGATAGCTCCATATTTGCAGCAAACGCGTCCTGTCCAAAGTCAAATTCATGATTTCCTAGTGTGAAGGCATCAACGCCTGCTAAGTTAAATACTTCATAGATGGGTTTACCATCATTTAAATCCACGACAGGGTTACCACTTACAGCATCACCCGCATCAAGATACAAGAAGTGACTTGATGCTTGTCTCTGCTGTTTAACATATTCAGAGACCTTGGCATATTCATCAAAGCTTGCATGAATATCATTAGTATGTAGAATGGTTAAGTCGATTTCCTCGTTTGCATGAGCTATTTGAGAGAATGATAATACAAAAAATAAGAAAGCGATGAAAGAGATCATCCTAGTTGAGCGCTTCCATGACAAACTATCCATAAAGTACCTCCATTGGTTTTTTATTATAGTAGACTAGCAGAATATCTGTAAGTCTCCTTTTTAAGCCTATCAAAAAATCACGAGATTTCTACTAAAAATCTATAAAAATCTTGTAAAGATTTCTTACCGACTATCTAAATACTGAATTATCAATCAGTATTATAAAGATACTGGGTTACATAAAGGTGCGTACTTTTCTTTTTGCGCTAACTGTAGCACACTAACAGATACTATTTTATGAAAGGATTGGTATGACATGAAAACGGAATTTGGTTTACTCATTTTGAGGATTGTTGTTGGGATAACCTTTTTGATTCATGGGTTAGATAAGTTTAATGGAGGCATTGAAGGAACAGTAGGTATGTTTGACGATATGGGATTACCTGCGATACTGGCGTACATAGTGACTTTTGCTGAAGTGATTGGCGGCTTGGCTTTAATTCTAGGTCTTCTTACACGCACGGTTAGTATCGTGTTTGCCATCATTATGATTGGCGCCATTTATCAGGTTAAGCTTCCTGCCGGATTTCTTGGTGGGTACGAGCTAGATCTTGTCCTGCTTGCCTGTTCTATAATGCTCGCGTTAAGCAGTAGCAGACTATTGGCATTGGGGCAAATCCTACCTGCAGGATTAAGGAAGTTATAGGGTAAATAATAAACTTTTATGATTATGGGGACTATACACTAGTCCCTTTTTTACATTCTAAGTAATTTTACAATTTGGACAAATCATTTATTTCCCTCTATACTTTGAAGTATACATAGACTACTAGATTATTGGAGTGAATGCTTTTGAGTACACAAGATCAATATCCTTATGCGTCAAAACGAAATGTGGTTTACGGAAAAAAAGGAATGGTGGCGACATCGCAGCCATTGGCGGCTCAAGCCGGGCTGGACATGATCAAGGCCGGGGGAAATGCAATTGATGCCGCGATTGCGACAGCGGCATGTTTGACAGTGGTTGAGCCTACCTCTAATGGCATAGGTTCAGATGCCTTTGCTTTAGTTTGGACGGATGGTAAGCTTCATGGCTTAAATGCAAGTGGTCAGGCGCCAATGGGGTTAACACCTGAAGCTGTAAAAGCAGCAGGACATACAAAGGAACTCCCTACATACGGCGTATTGCCAGTCACCGTTCCAGGCACACCACGTGGGTGGGCTGAGCTTTCACGTAAGTTTGGAAAGCTTTCATTAAAGGAAGTGCTTGCACCAGCCATCGACTACGCTGAAAATGGCTACCCCGTTTCACCAACTCTCGCAAAGTATTGGGCGAAAGCTGCTGCAAGCTTTAGAAAAAAATTAACTGGTGATGAGTTTAAGCATTGGTTTGATACCTTTACACCAGATGGTAAAGCTCCTAAAGCGGGAGAGATTTGGAAGTCTCCAGGACACGCAAAAACACTGCGTCTTATCGCGGAAACAAATGCAGAGGCATTTTACACGGGAGAGATAGCGGATCAGATTGATGCATTTTTTAAAAAGCATCAAGGTCATTTGACAAAAGAAGATCTAGCAGCCTATCAGCCAGAGTGGGTAGAACCAATTAAATCAGATTATAAAGGCTATGAGGTGTGGGAAATTCCGCCGAATGGACAAGGGTTGATTGCTCTTGAAGCCTTGAATATTTTAAAAGGATTTGATTTGAAAACAAAGGATTGTGTGGACACGTACCATAAGCAGATTGAAGCTGTTAAGCTGGCGTTTGTGGATGGTATGGCTTATATTACCGACCCACGAGAAATGAAGGTTTCACAAGAAGAGCTACTTTCAGATGAGTATGCAGCTGAGAGAAGAGCGCTTATTGGTGAAGAGGCGATCACACCGGAGCCAGGCACACCGCCTTCTGGTGGTACAGTTTATTTAGCTGCGGCTGATGGCGATGGGAACATGATCTCCTTTATTCAAAGTAACTATATGGGCTTTGGCTCTGGTATTGTGATTCCTGAGACGGGCATTGCGTTGCAGAACAGAGGACATAATTTCTCATTGGATGAAACCCATCATAATTATCTAAAGCCTGGACGAAAAACGTATCATACGATCATCCCAGGATTTTTAACCAAGGGGAACGAAGCAGTTGGACCATTTGGTGTCATGGGTGGCTTTATGCAACCTCAAGGGCATGTGCAAATAGTGATGAATACGATTGATTTTGGATTAAATCCACAAGCTGCTCTTGATGCGCCAAGATTCCTTTGGACAGAGGGCAAAAAGGTCCAGGTCGAGGCAAATCTACCAATTGAGATTACGAGGGCTCTAGCTGACAAAGGGCATGATATTTCGATTGCTATTGACGAAGGTGGATTTGGTAGAGGTCAAATTATTTGGAGAAATCCAGAGACGGGCGTATTAGCTGGAGGGACAGAACCGAGAACAGACGGGGAAGTCGCAGCATGGTAAAAGAGATACTGAATTAACAAGGATCCGAGCGGGACAAATGTGTCCGTTCGGTTTTTTTGATTTAGGTTTCAGTCCTTGGGCATACGGTAATACAGTAGATAGCTCAGGTAAAGGAGAGGTGTCTATGTCTATTCATGCATTATTTTTAAACTGCTCACTTAAAAAGAGTAGTGAGGGAGAATCAAACACGGACGCATTAATAAAGGAAGTCTCAACACGACTGGAACAACGAAATATATCATCAGAGACTGTTAGAATAGCCGACTACCAGGTAGCGTATGGCGTGGTAGACGACGCAGGAGATGGCGATGAATGGCCGCAAATTATTGAAAAAATAAAAAAAGCGGACATCGTTGTGATCGGTACACCCATTTGGATGGGTGAAAAATCAAGCATCGCGACCAAAGTAATGGAACGAATTAACGGTAGCGTAAGTGTAACCAACAAAAAAGGTCAGCCTATTTATTATAATAAGGTTGGTGGAGTGGTTGTCACCGGTAATGAAGATGGAGCTAAACACGCCATCTCATCCATTTTATTTGGACTATCATACAACGGATTCACAATGCCGCCAGAAACCGTAACCTACTGGGTGGGTGAAGCCGGTCCAGGCCCATCATTTATCGAGGCAGAAGGGTACAAGCATGAATTCACCATGGAACAAGTCAAGAAAATGGTTCACCACCTCGACTACTTTGCAAGATTGCACCAGCAACATGAAATACCAGTGATGGAAGACGAATAAAAAATACCCCCTCTCGCTTATGTGGGAGGGGGTATCTGTTTGCTGGGGTTGGCGGGTGTGGAGTGGTGGTTCTTGGAAAAATGGAATTGTTCTTGGTGACGGGTGTGGGTTTCTTGGTAAGAGGGGCTGGCTCTTGGTAAAGTGTTTGTTGTTCTGGGTTAGGAGAGCGAGTGTCTTGGTAAGGTGGTATGGCTCTTGGTAAAGTGGTTATTGTTCTTGGTTAGGAAAGCACTCCTCTTGGTAAGGCTGTTTAGTTCTTGGAAAAGAGGTCATTGTTCTGGGCGAGAAGAGCAATCCTCTTGGTAAAGCGGATTGGCTCTTGATAAACCAGATCGTGTTCTTGTTATTTAATCCATTTTTCTTAATAAAAGAAGTGTGCCTGCCTTATATGATTGTTTTTAAGAAATTGATCTTTTTCACATCTTTATTATTATTTTTATTGGCTCGATAACTATCCTTAAATGAAGACTCATAAACACGTAAATATTGATGAGGATTTAATAAATAAAATTTCACTTTTTCCACTTGATGCATTTTTACATCCTCTAATTGCACTCCTGCAAAACTGGGTAGCGTATCGATAATGCCAAATTCAACGGAAAGACCGCCTTTAGAGAACTGGTGCTCATGCAAATCAATTAAAGTGTATTGCATTGAATTCATCATGTTTACTATTTCATTCCAGTTGTAAATATTTAATTCGGGCGATACTTCCCACCCTCTTTTATCACCGGGTACATGAATATCTAAGTCTGAAGCATCCCAACTCTTTCCTGTAACGACCTCTAAACCTACTGAACCCATTAATAACGGTATAATTTCATATTCATTTAGTTTTTTTGCAATTTTTAAAAACTCGATATACTTGTAATTATCCATTTACCCCTCCATAAAGAGGCTCCTCTTGGTAAAGGAGCCGTTGTTCTTGATAATGAGTCAGAACTTCTTGCTAAGAGCATGTGGATCTTGGTAAGAGAGCCATTGCTCTTGGTGATGAGCCAGAACTTCTTGCTAAGAGCGTGTGGGTCTTGGTAAAAGAGCCATTGCTCTTGGAGATGAGCCAGAACTTCTTGCTAAGAGCATGTGGCTCTTGGTAAAAGAGCTATTGCTCTTGGTGATGGGCCAGAACTTCTTGCTAAAAGCTTATGGATCTTGGTAAGAGAGCCATTGCACTTCGAGATCGTCCGAATCTTTTTGGAAACAGAACCGCATGCTCTTACTCTTTAACTCAAATCTTTTAGCAAAAAGCTTGCAGCTCTTTTTACAATCCAAACACGATCGGCATCCAGAAATAGACGGCCAACGTAATCACTATTACGGAGAAGATGTTAAGCCAAACACCGGCTTTGGCCATGTCCGCTACATCTAACACTCCGGCGCTAAACACAGCCGTGTTGGGAGGTGTAGCTACAGGTAGCATATAACAGGATCCCGCAGATAAGGCAGCTGCCGCCATGAGGATTAATGGATCCAAACCAACGGCAATTCCTAACCCCACGCATAGTGGAAGAACGAGGTTTGCCACAGCAGTATTAGATAGAATTTCAGTGATTGAGAGAACAATCACGACTAATAAAAGAATGATGATAAATGGGGTGAATGCTTCTAATAGTTGAAGCGTGTCACCGATCCAGTCGTTAAGTCCGGATGCTCCAAAGCTTGATGCTAGAGCGAGTCCTCCACCAAATAAGATAAGGACGTTCCAAGGGAGCTCTTTTAAATCCCTCCACTCAAGCAATCGTTCCCCTTTTTTGGTGCTAGGTATGAAGAATAGTGAGATTGCTCCAAATACTGAGATGGCACCGTCGTGCATATTATCAGCAATGTGATCAGGGAACACCAGGGTTTTAAATACCCAAAGGAATACGGTTATTCCGAACACGATGGCCACCCAGATTTCATCTCTCGACATCTTGCCAAGATTCTTTTTATCTTTTTTTATAAAATCTATCGTTTGGTCTTGATTTGTAGAGTCTACTTTAAATTTCATTTTTGTTAAGTAAAAATATAAGAATACGAGCATGATTAATGCTACTGGTCCGGCAAATAGTAGCCATTCGTAGAAGGCGACGGTGCGATCTAGCTGTGTCCTGGCGATCTCTGCAAATAGAGCGTTTGGTACAGCTGCGACAAGTGTGGCAAGTCCACCAATGGTTGCCGCATATGCGACGGAAAGTAGGATACTCTTAGAAAAATGAGTTAGGCTTTTTCCAGTTAGGATTTCTTTTTCCTTGACCTCGGAAATTAAAGCTAGGGCAACTGGAAGCATCATTAAAGCGGTTGCAGCATTTGATACAAAGAGTGATAGAAATGCAGTAGAGATGATGATCCCTAAAACAATCCGCTGACTTTGAGTTCCTATCATGTCAATAATATTTAGTGCAATGCGTCTATGTAAATTCCATTTCTGCAACGCGATTGCAATGACAAATCCTCCACCATACATAAAAATAGTTGGGCTACTATAAGAAGCGGCGATGGTATCTATGTCAGTTGCTCCAACTAAAGGAATGACTACAAGTGGGATCAATGATGTGACGGCCATTGGAATAGCTTCTGTCACCCAGAATGTAGCAATTAATAGAGTGATAGCTAGAACAAATCTTGGTGCATGATCTAGTTGGCTAGATGGGATCAGAAAATAAGCCAATAAAAATAAGGATGGACCTAAAATCAGGCCAATTTTTGCTCGCCTTGGATAGGTCGGTTGTACTGCTTGTTCCTCAGACATACATTCACACCTTTCTTACTTTTTTATGGAACTATTTGATTTTGACATAGGTGACTTTAGGATTGCAAATTCTGACGAAAAAACGCAAATGTTCAAAATTGTTTTGACAGTCTGATTGTCACATGCTAAAGTAGACTCAATTCAACATAACAAAATGTAACGCTCTTATATTGAGAGGCGGAGGGACTGGCCCGATGAAGCTTCAGCAACCATTCAGAATGAAAAGGTGCTAAATCCAGCAAGGTGGAGACACTTTGAAAGATAAGGGGAACGATTATTGAGATGATTCAATGCCTCTTTCTTTTTTTGAAGGGGGCATTTTTTATTTCCCTTTAAGTGAATCTGCTAAGGTGGTTTGGAATTTGAGTTTGTTAAGTTGAGAGATGAAGATGAGGAGTGAGAACATGCCAAAAGTAAGAAGTTCAAACATTGGGTATCCACGTATTGGTGAAAAAAGAGAATGGAAGAAAAGCCTTGAACAATTTTGGGCAGGTAACATTTCAGAACAAGATTTATTGGAGTCTCTAAAAAGCATTAGACTGACAAATATTAAAAAACAAACAGAAGCAGGCATTGATTTAGTTCCTGTAGGTGATTTCAGCTTCTATGATCAGGTGCTTGATACGGCTGTTTCATTTGGGCTTGTGCCGGATCGCTTTGATTATAACGGAGGAAAAGTGGATGTAACCACCTATTTTGCGATTGCGCGTGGAACTGATTCCGCAGTGGCTGCTGAGATGACAAAGTGGTATAACACAAATTATCACTATATTGTGCCTGAAATTAGTACACCTCCAACATCGCTTGTACATAATCGTGTCTTGGAGCTATTTAACGAAGCAAAAGAAGAGCTAGGTACAAAAACAAAGCCTGTCATTATTGGACCAGTTAGTTTTGTGAAGCTATCAAAAAATCTAACGGGTCAATCCGAGCAGGAATTGGTACGTTCGTTTATTCCTTTATATGCGACGTTATTAAAAGAATTAGAGGAAGCAGATGCAGATTGGGTACAAATTGAGGAGCCATTCTTAAATGGTCAGGTTTCTAATGAAGATCTTGATTTGTTACAGGAAGTGTATGCGCAGCTTGATGTCGCAGCTCCAAGCTTAAATATATTATTACAAACTTATTTTGAAGCCATTGATGATTATGAGGCTGTAGTGAATCTTCCTGTTCAAGGACTTGGACTAGATTTTGTTCATGATGAAGGGGTGTCGCTAGAACAGGTAAAGAAATTTGGGTTTCCAACTGGTAAGGTACTTGCAGCAGGAATTATTGATGGACGCAATATCTGGCGTGCTGACCTTAAAGAAGTAAAGGACATCGTTGATCAGCTTTCTGTCATTGTTGGAGAAGGACAGCTCATTCTTCAACCGTCGTGTAGTTTGCTTCATGTCCCTGTAACCGTTGAACTGGAAACAGAGCTGCCAGAGCTTTTGAAAGAGGGCATTGCGTTTGCAGATGAGAAGCTTCAGGAGCTTGTTGCTTTAACAAAGGTAGCAAATGATGAGCAGGATGAAGAGAGTCTCGAAAAAAGCTCTGCAGCGGTTAAAGCTTTAAATGAATCGTCTAGTCGTAATAATGAAGAGGTTCGTTCTGTGCTTGCAACGATTAGTGAAGAGATTCCTACACGTACCATTGATGCACCAGAACGACTTCGCATTCAGCAGGAGAAGTATCAGCTGCCGCTTTTACCAACAACAACGATTGGCAGCTTCCCACAAACGAAGGAAGTGCGTCAACAACGTTTGAAATGGAGAAAAGGCGAGCTTAATTCCGAGGACTATGAGAAGTTTATCCGAGATGAAATTGATAAGTGGATTAAAATTCAAGAAGAGCTTGATTTGGATGTGCTGGTTCACGGTGAATTTGAACGGACCGACATGGTAGAATTTTTTGGTGAGAAGCTAGCAGGCTTCCAATTCACTAAGTTTGGTTGGGTTCAATCATACGGATCGCGTTGCGTGAAACCACCAATTATTTATGGAGACGTCGCTTTTGTTAAGCCGATGACAGTAAAAGAAACTGCTTACGCACAACGCCAAACAAAACGTCCGGTAAAAGGAATGCTGACAGGTCCAGTGACTATTTTCAACTGGTCATTCCCACGTACAGATATTCCAGAGGGTCAGGTCGTAAATCAGATTGCCCTTGCATTGCGTAAAGAGGTAGAGGAGCTTGAGCGAGAAGAAATTGGTGTGATACAGGTAGATGAGCCTGCGATCCGTGAAGGTCTTCCTTTAAAACCAAGCAAAACAAAAGCGTATTTAGATCAATCGGTAGGTGCGTTCCGTCTATCCACTAATACAGTACAGACGCAAACACAAATTCACACGCATATGTGCTATTCAGACTTTGAAGCAATCATTGAATCAATTGACGCGTTAGATGCAGATGTCATTTCAATTGAAACGTCACGCAGCCACGGTGAATTAATTTCGGCCTTTGAAGACTTTACGTATAACAAAGGGATCGGCCTTGGGGTATATGATATTCACAGCCCGCGTGTGCCAGCTCAAGAGGAAATTGACCGTAACATTAGTCGCGCACTATCTGTCCTTGATCCTAAGCTATTCTGGATCAACCCAGACTGCGGCTTAAAAACAAGAAAAGAAAAAGAAACCGTTGAAGCCTTAAGAGTCATGGTGAATGCAGCAAAAGAAGCACGTAAGCAATACGTCACCTCACCAGAATAATAAAGATAGAAAAACCCGCTGAGTTTTGGCGGGTTTTTAACGTTTCACAATCTAGTGGATAGATAAGGTAAGGAGTTAGTATCTTCGGCTAAGCTCCCGAAATTGCGGGCACGCTTACCGCGGGAGTCCTGAGCTAATCTGGCTCTGCCAATTATCTCAATTAACCTTTTCATTTAGGTTACTGATAAATGATCTTACTTTCTTCAATTGTTTAGGTCAGAACGTTAGCGGAAGGAGAACCCGTAGACTCCTGCGGAACAGAACGAGTCTGAAGACATTGAAGTGGTGGTTTTCCGCTTCGAGGGCTGAGGCCGTTCCCGCGGAAAGCGTAGGGTTCTCCTGTAGCGGTACATAAGCTCATTACTAGATGACTTTTTCAGTGGCCTCCTATTTCAAAGGATTAATTGCATATCACATGCATACACATCTACCAAAAGCCAAAAAGGATGTGCAGGCATGAATACTACAATGCTTCCGGCTTCAATTATTACTAGACATATGCTCTCGCCAAGATTGGATATTTTTTATCCGGAGATTTCTGGACTCTCTTCTTTAGTAGTTCAGCACCAGCTAAATCAAGCGGTAAATGTCCAGGTTCATGACATGATTAAAGAGTCGGGCTATGCAGATCCACCACGTCAGACCACATTAACAGGCGGGTACGAGTTAAAGAATAATCAAAGGGATATCCTTAGCCTGATGAATCGCTTATATTATTTCAGCGGTGGGGCCCATGGGATGACGATTCAAGAAACATTAACGATGAATATCACAACGGGCGAGATCTATCAGCTAGGAGATTTGTTTAAGCCAGGCGTTTATTATACGCAGACTTTAAATAAAATAATTGAAGAGCAGATCAAACAAAGACAGCTTGATCTCTTGAATCCATTCACAGGCATAACTGCCACTCAAAAATGGTACATTGCAGATAAATCATTAGTCTTATACTTTGATCTTTATGAACTGCAGGCATATGTCTATGGGTTTACGTACTTTCCAATTTCCGTGTATGAGCTACAGCCAATCATCTTGGACGATGGACCATTAGGTGTCATGCTTTATTAATTTGTTTAGACTTGGATAAAAACAGGAACAGTAAAAGGAGATGATCTCAAGGAGGAAAAAACAATGAACTTCTACGTGAACGGTGAATGGATCGGTAAGGATTTACAAGCCATTGATGTTGTCAATCCCGCTACAGGAGATACAGTAGATCAGGTGCCTAAAGGCGGAGAGCGCGAAGCAAAAGCTGCAGTAGATGCGGCGTACGCAGCTTTTCCCGAGTGGTCAGCCAAAACCGCTCATGAGCGATCGGAGCTTTTGGAAGCCTGGCACGCACTGATTGAACGAGATCAAGAAAGCTTAGCCAAAACAATGACAGAGGAACAAGGAAAGCCGTTAAAGGAAGCTTCAGGTGAGATTGGATACGCAAATTCATTTATAAAGTGGTATGCAGAGGAAGGAAAACGGGTGTATGGTGAAACGATCCCTCCATCTGCAGCGGATAAGCGACTTTTTGTCATTAAACAGCCAGTCGGCGTTGTGGCAGCTATTACGCCGTGGAACTTCCCAGCAGCGATGATTACACGTAAGCTGGCTCCTGCATTAGCAGTGGGTTGTACAACGGTATTAAAGCCTTCAAGTCAAACGCCATTAACTGCTTTAAAACTTGTGGAGCTTGCAGAGGAAGCAGGTATTCCTAAAGGAGTAATTAATGTTGTAACAGGTAGCTCCAGCGAAATTTCAGAAGCCTGGCAAAAGGATAGTCGCGTCAGAAAGCTGACCTTCACTGGTTCAACTGAAATTGGTAAGCAGCTGATGAGCGGCGCGTCTGAAACGATGAAAAAGCTGTCGTTGGAGCTTGGGGGACATGCCCCATTAATCGTTACCAAGGATGCAGACCTGGATCTTGCTGTTGAACAAGCGGTTTCTTCAAAGTTCAGAAATGGTGGTCAGACATGTGTCTGCGCGAACCGAATTCTTGTCGCTGAAGAGGTAGAAGAAGCATTTTTAGATAAATTTGCTGAAGCTGTTTCTTCCTTAGTTGTTGGCAAAGGATTAGATGAGAATACAGATATTGGGCCGCTTATTGATGATGATGCAGTGGACAAGGTATTAAATCATTTGAAGGATGCAAAAGAAAAGGGTGCCCGCGTGGTGTACGGTGGAAACAGATTAGACGGTCAAATTGTGGAGCCAACAATCATTGCCGGAGTGACGGATAATATGGTGTGTATGATTGAGGAAACCTTTGGTCCTCTAGCACCTGTCTCCACCTTCAAAACAGAATCTGAGGCCATTGAAAGAGCAAATGCAACACCATTTGGACTAGCTGCATACCTCTTTACTGAGAACTTAAGCCGTGCCATCCAACTTGCAGAGAAGCTTGAATACGGAATAGTTGGAGTAAATGATGGTGGACCATCTGTCGCTCAGGCGCCATTTGGAGGATGGAAGGAAAGCGGCATCGGACGAGAAGGCGGACATCACGGAATAGAGGAATTCCTTGAAACAAAATATATTTCAGTGAAGCTGTCAAAATAACTGTGCATACTTGACTTAGTTTAATGGCTCTGAGGCTTATACCTCAGGGCTATTTCTTTATCGTCGTAGTTGAAACTTATCTATCAAAAAGGTATCGTATGGTAAGACAAGAGAATGGAGGAAGGTAACATGGCAGAAGATCGGGTGACTGAAACGATTGATTTAATAAAAAAATTGGTGGAGATTCCAAGTCCAACAGGTAATACATATGAAGTGATTCAGTTTGTGCAGGAGTATTTAAATGAGTTAGGAGTAGAGAATAAGCTTAACCGTAAAGGAGGACTGCTTGCAACCATTCCAGGTAAGGATCAAAAACAGCATCGTATGCTAACAGCCCACGTTGATACACTAGGGGCTATAGTGAAGGAAATAAAGCCGAGCGGACGTCTTAAAATGGATCTAATTGGAGGGTTCCGCTATAACGCGATTGAAGGAGAGTACTGTCAGATTGAAACCTCCTCAGGGAAAAAATATACAGGAACCATTTTAATGCACCAAACCTCGGTGCATGTTTATAAAGATGCAGGAACTGCGGAACGAAACCAGACCAATATGGAGATCCGTTTAGATGAAAGAGTTCACTCAGCAGAAGAGGTTCGTAAGCTAGGTATTGAGGTAGGGGACTTTATTTCGTTTGATCCACGAGTTGAAGTCACGTCAAATGGCTACATAAAGTCTAGACATCTGGATGATAAAGCGAGTGTGGCTTTGGTTCTTCAATTAATCAAACAATTACAGCAAGAGGAGATCACTCTTCCTTATACTACCCACATTCTCATCTCAAACAATGAAGAGATTGGCTATGGCGGAAATGCCAGCATCTCACCTGAAACGGTTGAATATGTAGCAGTAGATATGGGTGCTATGGGGGATGGGCAGTCTACAGACGAATACTCTGCTTCTATCTGCGTAAAAGATGCTTCAGGACCTTATCATTATTTATTACGGAAGCATTTAGTAAGCCTCGCAGAAAAGAGTGGAATCGATTATAAGCTGGACATCTACCCTTATTACGGATCTGACGCTTCTGCGGCAATTCGCTCAGGACACGACATCGTCCACGGCCTAGTTGGACCAGGAATCGATTCATCCCACGCATACGAACGTACACACCGAGACTCATTACAGCATACGGGGAACTTGTTGTATCAATATGTGTTGTCTGAATTGGTTATATAAATTAGGAAAAGCTTATTGGATGGATTCCCGAAAAGGAAGTCAATGAAAAAGTTATGTAAGAATGAGCTGAATGGCGCCGCTACAGGAGAACCCTACGCTTTCCGCGGGAACGGCCTCAGCCCTCGAAGCGGAAAACCACCACTTCGATGTCTTCAGACACGTTCTGTTCCGCAGGAGTCTACGGTTTCTCCTTCCGCTAACGTTCTGATTTAAACAATAGAAGAACGATCGCAATCTTATAATGATTGTTTCAGTGACCTCGATATAAAAAGGTTAATTGAAATAAGATGGAAGAGCACGCTTAGCGCCGATACCTTCCCGCGGTAAGCGTGCTCCCATCTTCGGGAGCGGCGGGGAGGAACCCATGTCAAAAAACTCCGAGCAAGGACTTCCTTGCTCGGAGTTTTAACATTTTATCGTAAAAATGAACGAAGCATCCAATTATGCTTTTCAAGAGATTGGTGAATGGCTAGCAGCATATCAGCTGTCGTTTGGTCGCCAAGACTCTCAGCGGCCTCCATCCCTTCTTTAATTTCTTCTGTTAGTAGAGAAAAATCGCGAACAAGGTCTTCTACCATAGCTTCAGCAGTTAAGCCGTATTCCCCTTCTTTTATAGATGCGGTCTCTAAATGCTCCTTCATCGTTGCAACTGGACTTCCTTTAAGAGCTAATAGGCGTTCAGCTAACTCATCAATATAGCCAGATGCTTCATTATAAAGCTCCTCAAACTTCTCATGTAAAGTAAAGAACTGTGGACCTTTTACGTACCAATGATAATTATGAAGCTTTGTAAATAGCACACTCCAGTTAGATACCTGATTGTTTAAGATTTGTGAAATTCTTTCCTGTGTCATAGTGCAGCCTCCTAATGTGAATGATCATAAATTAGTTTCCCATAAAAAAGAAGAATTAAACCTTCTGAGAAAAGTCAGGAATGATTTTCACCTCAGCCTCACCACCGTGGACCTGGGTGAACATTTGGGAGGCACGCTCCAGCAGCTTTTGAGATTCTTGCGCTTGTTGAGTTGGATTTAAATAAAGGATTTGAACAGCGTTAGTGGTCTGTTCATTTACTGCTGTGCGCGTAGAATCTACAATTGGACTACCAAATGCATCTTGCTGATCAACAGAAACAAGCTTACCCTCAGCAGAAAAATGGCGACCGTTTAATGCTTCGTATGATTCGGATGCTTCACCCATCTTGAATTGAATTGGTCCTTCAATATGAGCAGTATCATAAAGGCCGATTGGAATTTGATATTCTATTGAGAAGAGGTTATTTAAATCAATAGCGGAGTTTGCCGAATCTAGAAAAGCTCCTTTTTTTATACGACGATAGATTGCCTCATGTGAAGGTCGGTATCTTGAGGCAGAGATGCCAAGCTGCTTAAAAGTATCTCTCCATACTTGGATGCCTTCATAATCTGTAAACTCCTTCTCTTGCAATTCAAAGGATAATACCTCTTGAAAATAACGGAAACGCCCCTGTATCATTTGAGGTGAAGTGCCAATCGAGATATGATAGTATGAGATCAGTCCAATGGACAAATTAGGTTTAAGTGTGTGTAATGATGAATCAATCGTTGCATCTAACATGGACAACCTCCTTAGTATCGTTAGCATAGCATGAATACAAAAGGTTCGTTAACTGAAATGCTTTATATAAAAAGCACGAGAGAAAGGTGAGTTGGGCATGACATACGCCCAGTTAAAAGAAGAGCTAATTGCATACAGTAAAGAAATCGGGATAGACAAAATTGGGTTCGCTTCTGCCGATTCATTTTTAACGTTGAAGGATCGCCTAGTCATGCAGCAGGAACTTGGTTACCAGTCAGGCTTTGAAGAGCCAGATATTGAGAAACGAGTAAATCCTGAGCTTAGTTTGCCTAAGGCTAGATCTATTATATCCATCGCGTTAGCCTATCCTTCAAGAATGAAAAATCCACCCAAAAGTAAAAAAGGTGATCGACGGGGTGTTTTTTGTCGCGCCTCATGGGGTAAGGATTATCATCATATATTACGTGATCGCCTGCAGAAGCTTGAAACGTTTTTAATGAAAAAGGCACCTGAAGCAAAAAGCACGTCAATGGTAGATACAGGGGCATTATCAGATCGAGCTGTTGCAGAACGCGCCGGTATTGGCTGGAGCGCAAAAAATTGTGCCATCATTACACCGGAATTCGGGAGCTATGTTTATTTGGGTGACTTACTGACAACTCTTCCATTTGAACCGGATACCCCCATTACAGAGCAGTGTGGTAGCTGTACAAAATGTATAGACGCCTGTCCAACCGGCGCATTGGTTCAGGGAGGTCAACTTGATTCACAAAAATGTGTGGCATTTTTGACGCAAACAAAAGGATTCCTCCCTGAACAATATCGTCAGAAGATCGGCAATCGAATTTATGGATGTGATACCTGCCAGCAGGTGTGTCCAAAAAATAAAGGAATTGATGTTCATAATCATCCAGAGATGGAACCAGATCCCGACATTGCCAAGCCGCAGCTGTTGCCTTTATTAACCATGAGTAACCGTGAATTTAAGGAGCGTTTTGGTGATATTTCAGGATCGTGGCGTGGAAAGAAACCGATTCAACGCAATGCAATTATTGCACTAGCGCATTTTAAAGAGGAATCTGCCCTGCCTGTGTTGAAACAGTTACTTGCAGAAGATCCTCGCCCAGTGATTCGTGGAACGGCCGCTTGGGCTATTGGAAAAATTGGTCGGACCTTGGATGAAGAAAAGGCACTTAATCAGGCGAAATTCAATGAAAAAGATGTAGAAGTGCTGGAAGAGATTAAGAAAGGACTGGATTTCTTGGAAACAAACGTAACAAGGAACTAGCCTGTCCTACTCGCCTAAGGTAAACTAATAGAGATCAAAGTTTGATGAGAGGAGGAGTATGGGATGAATAATCGCTCCACTTGTTTTGTGGACGAAATGAACAGCCCTCTTGGTTCATTAACCATTGTGGCATCTGAAGAAGGAGTATGTCATCTGCATTTTGGATCGATTGAAAGTGTTCATTCAACTTTAAGAGCAAGATTGTTAAAGCTTGGTATGAGTGGTGAGTGGAAGCAGTGCTCGGAGACTCTATCAGAAGCGAAGAAGCAGCTTGAAGAATATTTCTTAGGGCACAGATTAACATTTGATGTACCCATTGATTTAACGGGAACGCTTTTTCAAAAGAGAGTGTGGAATGCTTTAACTGATATTCAATACGGGGAAACGCGCTCTTACAAGCAGATAGCTGAGATGATTGGCGCCCCAAAAGCCGTTCGAGCAGTTGGAGGGGCAAACAACCGTAACCCTATTCCGATCATCATTCCGTGCCACCGCGTCATTGGAAGCAATGGTTCAATGGTTGGTTATGGCGGTGGACTGGATAAAAAGGAAAAACTGCTTTTACATGAAGGATCGATCGAACGACTTGTTGTAAATTAATAAAACGCACACTCCGCTTTTTAGTAGGACGGGATGTGCGTCTTTTTTTGCTCTTTGATTAGTACACTTTTATAGAAGGGTAGAACCTCGGTCGAATGCGTTTTTTCTGGTAACCAATCTAGGTCTTCTGTGAAACCGTTTTTTTTATAAAAGTGGACATTATCAACGGCATGGGTTCGAACTTTACACCTAAGCACTGTAATTTTTTTTAATTCGGCATAACCTTCTAACCAGTTTAATAACTTGCCGCCCAATCCCTTACCTTGAACAGATGGCTCCACACAAAATCTATGGAAGTGAATGGATGATTTCTTTTCAACAAAACGAACCATGCCTACTAATTCGAGCTCGTCTGTAAATAGTAAAACGGCTTTCTCTCCCGCTAGTAAATCTACTTGTATAGAAGATGCTGTTTCAAGTAGTGCACTGGACGGAGGGGAAGTATAAATGGAAAATGATCTATGCATTAAATCGCACATCTTAGCGCCATCAGTGGAAGTAGCTAGACGAATGGAATAAGCCATCATTTCACCTCTTGTATGTATATTTATAAATTAATACGTATTATTATACATGTCTATAAGTGAATGAGTCAAGCAGACTTTGAATAGCCTGTATAAGAAGCTTAAGTGGGGGTGGCATATGGATCAGTCAATTGTTAAAGCAATTCATCAGCTAGCTGAAAGTAGAAATCAGTCCTTTGTTTTAGCGACACGTCAAAAAAAGGGGAATAAGGAATCTTCTATTGTTCATTCAAAAGCATCAGGTTCGATCAACCGTATACAGAAGATTGATCGGCAGGCGATTGTAGAATATACCATTCATTATGAGTGGCTACACAAGCAAAACGAACAGTTTTATGTAGAGGAAAGACAGGAAACGAGAAGAGTTCAATTCTCACATGGCCATCTTGAAAGTGATGCTGAAATTATTCTTAACCAATCAGATCAGGAGCCTATTCCTAGTGACCTTGAGCGTATACAGGTTGAGGTAGAAGATACCACTTACAGAAACAAATATAACCGAAGAGAAGCCGTACGTTATGCAGAGCGCTGGTGGAATGACACGAATAAGTCATATCACAGCTTTACAGATAACTGTACCAATTTCATCTCTCAGTGCCTGCATGCCGGGGGAGCGCCAATGAGAAGAACTGGACAAAAGGGAAAGGGATGGTGGTACAACGGCGCTGAATGGAGCTATAGCTGGACGGTTGCCCATTCCTTTAGATGGTACTTAAGTGGAGCGACTACTGGGCTAAGGGGAGAGGAGAAAGCAACGGCCCAAGAACTAAAGCTAGGAGATATCATTTGCTACGACTTTACAGGGGACGGAAGGTGGCAGCACACCACCATTGTAGTAGCGAAGGATGAAAACAACGAACCCTTAGTTAATGCGCAAACGGTTAACAGCAGAATGAGATTTTGGACATATGAGGATTCAACCGCATGGACACCGGAAATTAAGTATAAATTTTTCCGTGTTGTTGTCACTTGAACCATTTTGTTTTGCCTTGATCATGGTATACTAAGCTCTGTACTTTATATTCAAAACGAGGTGTACCAAATGGGTTTAAATATAGTCTTATACCAACCAGAAATACCGGCTAATACAGGAAATATTGCGAGAACATGTGCAGGCACAAATACATCCCTGCATCTCATTCGACCACTTGGCTTCTCTACAGAAGATCGAATGCTAAAACGAGCCGGCTGTGATTATTGGCCAAATGTTAAAATAAACTACTACGACTCATTTGATGAATTAACGAGTCGCTTTCCTCAAGCTTCGATTTATTTAATAGAAACAGTAGGAACCAAGTCATACTCCGATTTTGATTACTCCAATATCGAAGAGGAGATCTTCTTTGTATTTGGAAAAGAAACAACAGGTCTTCCAGAGGATATTATTGATAGGTATCGAGAAAACTGCCTTCGAATCCCTCAAACCGATAAAGTTCGTTCCCTGAACCTGTCGAATACAGCTGCCATAGTCATATATGAAGCCATACGACAGCAGGGATTCAAAGGAATATATGCGGATTGAGATAGAATGTCATGCAAGTGTGATTTACCATGAAAGAAGCAGGGCATAGCAAGAGGAATGGACTCATAACCAAGCCCGGAAGCCCGATACCAAGAAAGAAGCTCGTCATACAAAGAAGGATGGGCTCAAAACCAAGAGCGGAAGCCCGATACCAAGAAAGAAGCGGGTCATAGCAAGAAGGAAGGGCTCATAACCAAGAGCGGAAGCCCGTTATTAAGAAAGAAGCAGGATAAAGCAAGAGGAATGAACTCCACACCAAGACGTGGAGCACGTACCAAGAAAGAAGCGGGATATAGCAAGAGGAATGAGCTCCACACCAAGACGTGGAGCGCGTACCAAGAAAGAAGCGGGATATAGCAAGAGGAAAGGGCACCTAACCAAGCCTGGAAGCCCGTTACCAAGAAAGAAGCTCGTCATACAAAGAAGAAAGAGCTCATAACCAAGAGCGGAAGAAAGTTATCAAGGAAGAAGCAGGATATAGCAAGAGGAAAGAGCTCCACACCAAGGTGGGGAGCACGATACCAAGAAAGAAGCGGGATATAGCAAGAGGAATGAACTCCACACCAAGACGTGGAGCACGTACCAAGAAAGAAGCGGGATATAGCAAGAGGAATGAGCTCCACACCAAGACGTGGAGCGCGTACCAAGAAAGAAGCGGGATATAGCAAGAGGGATGTGTTCCATACCAAGCCCGGAAGCCCGATACCAAGAAAGAAGCAGGATATAGCAAGAGGAATGAGCTCCACACCAAGCCCGGAAGCCCGTAACCAAGAAAGAAGCTCGTCATACAAAGAAGAAAGAGCTTATAATCAAGAGCAAGCCCATTCACAGCAAGAGAAAAGAACCCCTTATCACGTTAGAAAAGGTGATAAGGGGTTTCTTTAGTAAGTATGCCTTTAAAAAGGTAAGCTCTGAATAAAACTATTGTAAAGACGAAGACTGGTGTAGCCAACTGCAAGGACAAAAGCCCCCCAGAATACTACATGGAAAAATATAAATCCAATCAAGCCAAGGATGGAAAGAGAATCATAGATTTTATAAATAAAGAACATAAAATATACCAGACAAGCTGCAACAAATAAGACACCTATAAAGAAAATCTCTTGCATTAATAATAATGAGAGCAAGCTAGCACCTAAGAAAATCCATGATCCTGCGCGGACTTTGTTTAGCTCGGATCCATCTTCATCTTTTGAGAAAAACAGCATCGATAGTTGAATGGTGGTGTCAGCGATTAATTTGAGGGCAGAGAAGACCATGAAGAAAAGTAATAAGAATATAAATAGTATGGCTAACTTAATGCCGCTCTCCGTAAAGAATTCCAGCATCCCCTCGTATACACCAAGGTTTTCGAGTTGAGTCAGCATAAATCCTTGACCGTAAAAAGAAAGAGATAGACTAAATAAGATAATAGCGATTAATGGAAAGTGACCAGTTAAATAACGGTTCGACATCTGTAAGCTCCTGTTCTTAACGTATAAATGTTCTAGCTGTATAGAGTTCATTGTATAGATGCTGGCAGGAATAGGCAAGTACTACTTTCTTAGGTACTAGTTTATTAGTCTGTTGCTATAGGATGTTAACTTATCCAGGGTAAGCCTTTTCAACGCTCCTTTAATCCAGTATAATGGTGCAAGGACAGTTGGATTCATTCAAGGAGGCAAATCGTATGGGTACAGCTTTGATACTGGGAGTATGTGTTGTGTTTCTTGTTGCTATCTTTGCAGCAGGATACGACAGTAATCCTCATAAGAAATAAAAAAAGATCCCGCGGGATCTTTTTTTATTTCATAATTTCATTAAATATTTTTTGGTGTGGATTGGATTTAGCAAAGGATTCAATGCTTTTTGGTCCACTTTGGGTTTGATCTCGCCCGATCATAATTCCGGCTGTGTATTGATCGGTTAGACCAACAAACCAGATTTCGTGGTAGTTGTTAGTGGTTCCAGTTTTGCCTCCAACATAAGGGGCGGAGACTTTTACAGAGCGACCGGTTCCGTTTTTAATAACACCGTTTAATAGCTGTCTCATCTTGTCATTTGTTGCTTTACTCCAAACTTGAGTTTCAGATGTTTCCCACTCATAGAGCACGTTTCCGGCACCATCCTTTACTTCTGTAATGCCATAAGCTGGTGCGTAGGCCCCGTCATGCGCAAACGTTGTATAGGCTCTAGTTAATTCTAAAGGTGAGACACCTTCATGCAAACCACCCAATGCAGAAGGAAGCACTCTGTCATTGGCGCCTCCCACCTTTTTAAAATGAAAAGGTTCAAGATACGAAAATGCAGTGTCAATTCCTGTGCGATTAAACAGGTTTACTGCGGCTGTGTTATATGAATGGGCGAGTGCACTGTTTAATGTAATGTTACCGGCTTCTTTTCCGTCGTAGTTAGGAGGGCAATACTCTTCCTGCCCTGGTCGGTCATAGCACTTATTGCTCGCATCGACCATTGAGGATGGACCGGCCCCGGTCTCCTCAATATAAGGAGCAAAAGCAAGCAACGGTTTTATAGAAGAACCGGGCTGCCTAAAGTCCTGATATCCTCTGTGAAAATTAAATTTCTCATATCCTTTTCCACCTGTTATTGCAATCAAGCGATTTGTTTCATTATCAATGACTGCAAGCGAGCCTTGAATGGACTCATCTGGTATATTCGATATGACCGATTGCACAGCCTGCTTTTGCATTAATGGCCTAAGAGCAGTATGTATGGCAATACCTTCATCAAATAACTTTTGGATGTGTGTGTCCAGTTCTTCCTTGATGGCATCTTTTGCTTCAGGTGTTGTTGCATTCTCTAAAGAGACATTAAACCCATCCTTCTCCGCAACAAGGTCTCTAAATTCATCTCTAATATAAGTCACATAATCAGGAAACATATCAGTACGTGTTTGAATCGCTAAATGAATGTCTTCCTCAGATGCTTCGATATACTCATCCTCAGAAATGTAATTCTCTTCAAGCATCTTTTTTAGAACCCAACCTTTACGATCCTCGGTCCGTTCTTGGTGTTCAACGGGATCAAAAAAGCTCGGATTATTAGGAACAGCTGTCAAAAAAGCAACCTGAGCAAGTGATAGGTCTGCACTGGATTTACTAAAATAATACTGACTTGCCGCTTCAACTCCGTAAGCTTGGTGACCAAAAAAAATGGAATTTAAATAGAGCTCAAGAATATTATCTTTCGTATAACGTTTTTCGAGCTCACGTGAATAGAGGATCTCACTTAGTTTACGTTGATAGGAGCGGTCATGACTTAGGTAAATGTTACGGACCAATTGCTGAGTGATTGTACTTCCACCCTGCTCTAGCTCACTGCTTTGAGCATTTGCAACAAAAGCCCTAGCAATACCTGCTGTATCATAGCCCTCATGCTCATAAAAACGGCGATCCTCTGTAGCAACAAAGGCATCTTTAAATAGCTGAGGGATCTGGTCAAATGTTTTATAAATCCGGTTTGTATCTTTATATACTTCAGAAATTAACCGGCCCTCTGAGTCGAGAATATAGCTATTAGAGGACAGAAATAACTCATCTAATTCTATATTTTGGTCAAAAGCCTCTGACAATGACTCGACATCACTTACTTCAGCACCAACTCTTGTTAAAAGTAGGAAAAAGGATGTGCAGAGTAGGATGATAAGCAGCCAGCCTGTACTTTGTCTCATACTAATCTCACTTTCTGCGAAAATATTTTCCTAAAGTATACCATCAAAATGCTGAAATTGACAGTTAGTCAATCTATTTATCCGCGACTTTATTAGGGGGATGGGATTTACTTCAGACCTAATAAAAAGGCATGTTCGATGGTTCGCTGGCATAGTATGAACTAATCTCGAATGACGAGGATGGAGGGGTATTGTGAGTATACTTAAAAAGATTGAGCGTTATCGAGAAGAAGAAGAACGGTTACGGTGGGAAGGCACATTTGAGGAATACTTGGAGCTTATTAAAGAAAAACCATATGTGACACAAACCGCTCATTCCAGGGTATACAATATGATCAATGATGCTGGAGTCGAGGAGAAAGACGGAAAAAAGACATTTTCGTTTTTTAAAGAGCAGATCTACGGTTTAGAAGAATCCATCGAACAGCTGGTCGAAGAGTATTTTCACTCTGCAGCAAAACGATTGGATGTCCGCAAACGGATTTTGCTATTAATGGGACCAGTCAGTGGAGGGAAATCAACGCTAGTCACGATGCTAAAAAGGGGATTAGAGCAATACTCCCGAACAGATCGGGGAGCAGTCTATGCCATAAAAGGGTGCCCTATGCATGAGGATCCTCTCCATCTCATTCCACAGCATTTGCGAGCTGATTTTCAAGAGGAGTATGGGATTAAGATTGAAGGTCATCTCTCTCCCCTAAATATGATGAGGCTTCAAGAGGATTATGGTGGACGGATTGAAGATGTGCAGGTTGAACGAATTTTCTTCTCTGAGGACAAACGGACAGGAATTGGTACATTCAGCCCATCTGATCCAAAATCACAGGACATTGCTGATTTAACCGGAAGCATCGATTTCTCAACAATTGCTGAATATGGCTCTGAATCTGATCCACGTGCCTATCGCTTTGATGGAGAGCTAAATAAAGCTAATCGAGGCATGATGGAGTTTCAGGAGATGCTAAAGTGTGATGAGAAATTTCTCTGGCATTTGCTTTCATTGACACAGGAAGGAAATTTTAAAGCTGGAAGGTTCGCCTTAATTTCAGCTGATGAACTAATCGTGGCGCACACAAACGAATCAGAATACAAAACCTTTATTTCAAACAAGAAAAACGAAGCCCTTCATTCAAGAATTATTGTGATGAAAATTCCATATAACCTAAAGGTAAGTGAAGAAGAACGTATCTACAAGAAAATGATTGATGATAGTGATCTAGCTCATGTACACATCGCCCCACATGCGTTAAAAGTAGCTGCCATTTTCACCATCTTAACGAGACTAAAAGAAACCACAAAATCTGGTGTGGATCTTATTAAGAAATTAAGATTATATGATGGCGAAAGTGTAGAAGGCTTTAACTCTCAGGATTTAGTAGAGCTCAAGAATGAGCATACGGATGAAGGCATGGGAGGAATAGATCCACGTTATGTCATCAACCGCATTTCCTCTGCTATTATTCGTAAGCAGTTAACGTCAATCAATGCTTTGGATGTGCTTCGCTCGATTAAAGAGGGATTGGATCAGCATGCTTCCATTTCAAAGGAAGAACGAGAGAGGTACATGGATTTCATCTCTACTGCTCGTAAGGAGTACGACACAATAGCTAAGAAGGAAGTACAAAAGGCCTTTGTCTATTCCTACGATGAGTCTGCCAAAACATTGATGGATAATTATCTGGATAATGTTGAAGCCTATTGCAATAAAAATAAGCTGCGTGATCCATTAACGGGTGAAGAAATGACTCCAGATGAAAAGCTTATGCGTTCCATTGAAGAACAAATTGGCATTTCTGAAAATGCGAAAAAAGCATTTAGAGAAGAAATCCTCATTCGAATTTCAGCGTACGCCAGAAAGGGCAAGAAGTTTGATTATAATTCACATGAGCGCCTAAGAGAAGCAATCCAGAAGAAGCTATTTGCTGATCTAAAGGATATTGTCAAAATCACAACATCTGTTAAGACGCCTGATGAATCCCAGCTTAAAAAGGTAAACGAAGTCATAGCACGACTAATTGATGAGCATGGATACAACTCAACATCAGCTAATGAACTGCTTCGTTACGTAGGAAGTTTGCTGAATCGTTAGGCCAGCTTATAAATCTTTAAATGGAGCCAAACACTAAGACATGTGAAGTGGTTTAGCCATATGAATTATAATTAATGGAGAAGCTGACAATGTTGGAGAGATCCATACAGTTGTCAGCTTTTTATTGTATAAAAATGAACGAGGAAGGATGTTGCTCCAAAAATACACTTTGCTTGTATAAGTACATGGAGGAATTGGAGGGTATTTGAGCATCGGTTTTTCACCTCCGCTCCCGAAAATGGGGGCATGCTTACCGCGGGAAGGTATTGAGCTAATCTGGCTTCGCCATCTTATCTCAATGAATTTTTACATCCCGCAGGTGTCAGCCCACCATTTTCGTCCGCTGGGTGGGTGGTAGGCATGTAGTATATGATAAACTTAGGTTAGCTAAGTTCACGACATAATCTTTGTTTTTTTTCGATTTAGCATATGACATAAGATGTACGCTTAATTAAATAGGAATGCATTTAAAATTCCACATCAAACAAATATCGGCCTTAGAATAGATTTTGTGTTATTAAAAAAACAATAAGAGAGGTCTTAGGATGAATAAAAAAACGTTTTTGATTTTAGCTCTTGTTTTTGCGGCTGCGACCTTTATCTTGAATAATGTCCTGCAAACTGCTATTGGTGCTTTTTTGATGACGTTAAGTTTATTAGCATTTGTAGTGATAATTATAAGGGCTGTATACTACATCATTAAATTTTACATTAAACAAGTTTATTATAATCTCAAGAACTAGAAAGACATTGAATAATTCATACTCCTCATATAAATTCCGATTATATTAGAGTAATTTTTTATACATAAAATCAACATTAGAATTCCGGCAGCACGCACTCCGGATGTAGTCCTTATTATTTTATAAATACTTATATCGATGCCACCCTAAAATACGCGGACAAAATAGGAGGGCCGACACCTGCGGGAAGAGGAAGAGGTCACTGAAAAACGATCTTTATAAGACTGCGAACGTTCTTCAGTTGTTTAATTCAGAACGTTAGCGGATGTGACCCCGTAGACTCCCTCCGGAAAAGTTAATCTATCAATGGTTTGAGGCAGATGTGGTAAGAGAAAAATATTTTTTGACTATGTCCATTCATGTTATTCATCCCATTAATGTGTATTAAAGGAAGTGGCGCAGACGCTTCGCTAATAGATAAGGGTATTTCATCCAGTCATGACTCGCTATGTGGTGCTTGATCTGGCTCTGCTCTTCTTATGAGGACGCACCCTCCCATGTCTCTTAGCGTCGTGCGCTCACGTTCCTTCGTTGGGTCTCTTCATAAGGCAGAGTCGGTTTTATGCTCCTGCATGGACTCAAGGTCGAAAGTCTTCGTTACTAACCGATTCTCTACGTCACCATTTTTTTAACTTCCTTATGAAGCGAGGGGGGATTTTGCTTGAAGAGGACGGCAATCATTCCTCATTCGTTCCGCGTCAAACGCCACCTTGTGGTGACTTACCCCCCAAAAGATCTTCAATAGCTTACTGCAGAGAACAACCATAGCTTCCTTCTTTTTAAGCGGATTTTCACTTCTCGAAATGTAGTACGTATAGAGATCTGAGAAGACTTGGTTATTCCTGATAAGCGGGAAAACCGCTCGAAAGAGGAGTGCACGTAAGCCACGCCTTCCTCGTTTAGAGAGGCTCTTTCGTCCTTGATGTTGGCCAGAAGAGTTCTCACGTAACGTCAATCCCGCTAATTTTATGAGTTGGCGTGGATGACTATAAGACGTGAGGGGACCTGTTTCAGCCAGTAGATCGCAGACTGTCTCTTCGCTTATGCTAGGAATCGAGATTAAGTGCTGGTACGCCTCGATTTCTTGAGCGAGCTCTCGCATTTTTACGGATATTTCTTCTAATGCCGTTTCAATTTGTTCATACTGACCGATGATCCACTCCATTTCGTGGTTCGCAACCATCGTTCCCTCTGTTAATCCAATGGATTGAGAAGCTAATGCTTGAACGTCGGCTAGCTTCTTTTTCTTTCAGTTTTGACAGAAAGGCCTCGATATCCAAATGGTGCCACTGCTCTGGTAAGGGGTGGTATTTTAGAATGCAGATCACCGTTTTCCCGATTTCTTTATACGCCGATCCCAGTAATTCGGGAAAGTAGAGATCTATCCAACGGATGATCTGATTTTTCAAACGAGCACCCTCTTTTTTTAATCGATCGCGATGGGCTGCGCCATTACGTAGTTCAGCTTCTACGCCAACTAGAGAGCGTGGAGAATGAAAGTACCCCTGCGTGACCATTCTCGCAATCACACGCGCATCTTTCTTATCATTTTTCGTTTGCAGGTTATCCTCAAACTCCTTTGCGCGATTGACGTGCAACGGACTGACCATGACAAAGGGGATATCTTGTTGGAGAAGAAACTGCGCTAAATTCATCCAATAATGTCCGGTCGGCTCAAAACCAATCAGGATGTTCGATTTTTGATGCGTCTGTTTCAACTGCTCCATTTGGTCATAAAGTTGATCGAATCCATGGGCGGATTGATGGAACGGAAACGCTTTTCCTAGCTCACGCCCCCGATGATCGGCAGCGTAGGCAAAATGCTTACGCTTGGCAATATCAATGCCAATCACCAATGTGTCTTCTTGTACTTGATCTAAACGCTCATTGATATTATGATTCATAGTAAGTCCTCCTTGGTGTGTTGTGTGGGTACAACTGCATCTTAACGGAGGGCTTTTTTTCTGTAAATAGGCTAAAAAGAAATCCCACAGGAATGCTCCTGCAGAACAGAACGAGTCTGAAGACATTGAAGTGGCGCACTTCCACTTCAAGGGCTGAGGCCGTTCTTGCGGGTGCTAGGGTTCTCCTGTAGCGGTGCTAATGAGCTCCTACTCATCCAGACCAAGGCAAAAGCCTCTTCAAAGATTTGTTCTTATAAAAATGAACGTCATAAAACGGATACATTTGACTAAGAATCCTGACCCTGTTTAGTTGTTCTAAACGTATAAAAGTGGTAAATTTAAAAGAAAAAGAATGGCGGAGGAACATTGTGAGTAAAACAAAACGTGAGCTTTTGGGCTGGGTTAAAGCCATTGTTATTGCCATACTACTGGCAGTGATTATTCGAACCTTCCTTTTTACGAGTTATGAAGTAAGAGGTGAATCTATGTTGCCTACAGCTCATGAGGGGGAGCTGTTTATCGTAAATAAAATAAATTATCAATTTAGTGAGCCGAATCATGATGACTTAATTGTTTTTCATGCCAACCCTAATGAAGATTATATTAAGCGCGTCATTGGTTTGCCTGGTGACACAGTGAAGGTGGAAGACGATGTCCTTTACATAAATGATGAGCCAATTGATGAGCCATATTTAGAGGAAGCCAAGCAAGGATTTGCAACATTTACAGATAATTTTGATCCAGTAGAAGTCCCAGATGGCCATGTCTTTGTTATGGGAGATAATCGTCCGAGTAGTCTAGATAGCCGTCGAATTGGAACGGTGAGCGAGGATCAAATTGTGGGAAAAGTGGACCTTCGTTTTTGGCCAATATCTGAGTTTAATTATATGGGAAATAAATAAGAAAAACCGGAATGCACATGAGCTATGCTCTACATTCCGGTTTTTTATTCATGGGCGTGTTTGCAGCAGACTTCACTTTCTGATTCTGGTGGCATATCAATCCCTCCAGGGTGAAAGGGTTGGCATTTAACAATACGTTTAACAAGGAGCCAGCTTCCCTTAATCACTCCAAATCGGCTAATCACTGTAAACCCATATTGAGAGCAAGTGGGATAGAATCTACAGGTAGGAGGAGTCCAGCTAGAGATAAAGCGTTGATAGAATCGAATAAACCCAAGGATTAATGTTTTCAAAGCACTCAGTCCCTACTCATGAATTAACAAGGAGCCCACCTTTCTTGGGCGGCTCCTTCTACTGTTACACTTCTTCAACTAAATCAAAAAACTCTTCTAACACCAACTGACTTTCATAGATCTCAATGGCGGATTCTCCTACGTAGCGGATATGCCACGGTTCGTATCCGTAACCAGTAATATCTTCTTTATCTTTTTGGTAGCGGATGATGAATCCAAAGTGGTGGGCGTGCTCTGCAAGCCACTGGCCCTCTTTCGTATTTTCATATTCCTGAACCAAGCCGTAGTTAACACTTGAGCTTGACACATCCATAGCAAGACCAGATTGATGTTCACTGCTCCCTGGTTTGGCTACAAATTCTTGTTCTGGACCAGACCTAGAAATAGCCTGCTCGTATAGTTCTTCCTGTCTATCATATGAACGATAACCAGAAACGGCCGCTAGCTCAATGCCTTCCTCTTGAGCGGCTCCAAATAAACCTTCAAGGGCAGCAGCAGCTTCCTCCCGCATATAGCTTTTGTCTGTATCCTGATACCCATATGAGAACTTTACATCAGGAATGACTAAATCGTCTGGTATATAATCACTTGGGAGCAAGTAATCATGGTTCACAAACGCTAAAATATTGTCAGGGTTCTGAATGATAGCTTGTCCATCCACTTCTTCTATTTGATTCATATATTCTGATGGTAATGAGATAGTAGTATCATCATGTGGTTGCTCATCTTGATCTTCATCATCTGAAGGGTGTTCGGCGTCAGGTTCATGATCGCTAAGAGGTGCTTCATCTATAGGATCCCCTTGCTCTGTTTCATTGTCAGAGGAACCATCTGTTCCAGAGATCTGGCTGTCAGGGTTTTCTTCTCTCTCTGGTTCGTCATGCGACGGCTGCTGGCTGTATGGTGAACAACTACTCAACACGAGTGCGCTGACTGCCACGATACACCATAAATTTTTCTTCATGAATAAATTACCTGCCTAACCTTGTCAGATTCGTACTATATAGAACTATAACACACAGCCTTATAATGAAACATGTCTTTCACAAAAAATCATTCTTTAGTAGCTTAGCCTTTGTGTGCAGGGTTTAATCAGTCTTAGGCTTGCTTTTGTCTAGTAGGAAAGGCGGATAAGATGCGATTGACTAAAAATCTTCTTTTCTGATGACGATAGTGACAATAACCAGTAAGTATTCCGTTAGATATGCTTTCAGCTGTAATCAGGCGCTGGGTTATTTTTTCAGACTTTGAAAGATAGATGATTTCAATTAAATCCTTTTGCATGCAGCTTCTAATTAGAAAATACTTGGTCATTGATTTCGCCTCCTTATGATTATTTTATGCGAACTTATGTTCTTATGCAACTGAAAAAGAACCATTGGAGAAACTTACCTTTGTCCCTCTTTTTGGACAGAAATTTACTATCTGCATTATAATGAAACGGAAGTGGGGTGGAGCAGATGAAAGACATTACAGTATCTCAAAAAATCCTTTCAAAATATAAACAATTGCAACAGGCTCTTGAGGTTGCCGAGGATGGGGACTCCATTCGTCTCGAGCAAGGCTTGTATAAAGGTATATTTACCATCGATAAATCAATTACCATTACCGGAATTGGACATAAGGATGAAGTGATTTTACAAGGATCTATACATATAAAAAACACCGCAGTCACGTCGGTTTCAAATTTAACTATTCAAGACGGGAAAACGGGTGTGCTGGTAGAGGAAGATAGCTCCATCACATTAACTGGCTGCGATATAAATCGAATGAAAAGCTCGGCTGTAACCGTACGTAAAGGAAGCAGAGCGGCTCTTCGCGAAGTCATTATGCAGCGAAACCACCATGCCGTGCTTTGTGATGGAAAGGTGTCCCTGCTATATTGTGCCCTATCCAAGCAAAGAGATGTCCAAGTGAAGCTGACTAATAACGGACGAATGGTGCTGAAACACTCTCATATATTTCAAGGCGCTAAAGAAGCGGTCACATTGCTGGATACGAGTCAAATGATGATGGAAGACTGCTCTGTTTATGGACATGCTGGACCCCAGCCCCAAATATCAGTAAACGAACACACATCGCTCTCTGTTACATCAAGCACTGTTTATGAGGGAGAAGCTGGCGGGATCACGGTGATTGGTGGTCGTTTATTAGTTAAGGATTCGGAGCTATATCGTAACCATCAACAGCAGATCCTGTTAGTAGATTGTGAGGCTCTAATTAAAAACTCTTACTTACATAGTGGCGATATTGGGTGCAATGTGCAGGACGGAACCATATTAAAAGTGGAGCAAACCCGATTTGTTGCCCACCTGCAAGCACAGCTGCGGGTAAATGGTGGCCAGGTGAAAGCAAAGCAATGCTCTATTCTGAGTGGTAACGGCAATGCAGTACTTATATCTTCAAGCGGAGAAGCGGTTCTTAGTGACAGTGAGGTTGCCGGGCATCACCTGCCGCAGGTTTGTGTATCCGAACAGGGAAACATTCTCATTGAACGTTGTGCCATCCATCACGGAGAGCATTATGGGGTGTGGCTGACTGAACAATCTTCAGCAACGATCCTGCAGTCCAATGTATATCAACACCAGCAAATACAAATTGTTGTGGCAGAGCAAAGCTTTTTGGAAATGGATGCAACCTCAGTCTATGAAGGATATGAGAACGGACTTCATTTATTAGAAGAAAGCAAAGCTCATATCACTAATTGTGAGTTTGCTAGACATGGACATGAATTCCCTCAGGTTATTATCCGGAGAGCTGATCCAACCTTTGTGAATTGCACATTACAAGAGAGTGCATCTAACGGTATGTGGTTTATAGAAGAGGCAAAAGGCCGAGTTGAGAACTGCCGCTTCATTCAACACGGTTTAGCACAGCTTGAAATTACAGAGGGAAGTACACCCGTCATCACTGGCGCTGCTATTTTAGAAGGCGGAGATTGTGCCATTCATATTCATGAAGCCGGACCATATATAGAAAACTGCTCCTATACCGATAACACGGCCTCTATTATTTTGGAAGGGGACTGTCCAGCTGAAATCATTGGCGAAGGGGCGGAGGCACTCTCCGATTACGCCGAACAAAAAAGAGAAGCTGCTGAACGTTTAGCCAATATGGACGAGAAAACGATGGAACGATTACAAAAATCACAGGAGCTTGCTGAAAAAGAAGCCAAGACCGCTGAAATTGTAGGCTTAGTTGAGGAATTAGAACGACGTTTAGGAAAAGGATATTAAAAAGGCAAAAAGGAGAGAAGCTTAGTATGCTTTTCTCTTCTTTTTTATGTGGAGAGGTAAGGATTCTTACTAAAGTCATGATTTTTCTTTGGGGAGTAAAAATTCTTTTTACTAGAAGGGAAACAATTTGAGTAAAGTCCTTATTAATGTGTAAATCTGAATTACGATATTTATTTGAAACACGCTAATGAAAATGGAGGGTCGAAAACTGTGGGATATAAAGGGGGTCACTGAAAAACGATCTTTCTAAGACTGCGAAGTTCTACAATTGTTTAAGTCAGAACATTAGCGGAAGGAGAACCCGTAGACTCCTGCGGAACAGAACGCGTCTGAAGACATCGAAGTGGTGGTTTTCCGCTTCGAGGGCTGAGGCCGTTCCCGCGGAAAGCGTAGGGTTCTCCTGTAGCGGCGCCATTCCGCTCATTCTTACATGACTTTTTCAGTGACATCGATAAAAAGGTTCAATAAGGTAAATCGACGGAGTTGGGTTAGTTCATTACCTTCCCTCAGGTAAGTGTCCCCATTTTCGAGTGCGACAGAAGGAGAAAAAAACTAATTTACACATAAACATCAACTCTATCAACAATTGTTCACCTTCATTACCCTAAATACAGAAGTGCGGGTGAGAATAATCCGGAAGCATCAATTCCTTCCATACTCTCAGCTTGTCCTCATATACGATAAAAATATGAATCAAAACAATCCCTCAATAATTGATCTGAATTTTTTGGCAACTCTTTCACTTGTCTGCATAAGATAAGGTAATCACTATAAAAAGCTAGGTCATTATATAGTGAACCGACTCCACCATACTATATGCAAACTTATCCATAATGGTGCTTGTTGAATGAAAAAGTTTCAGATATATATCCAAGGAGGGAAACAAGTGAAAAAAGACGAATATCAAGGCTTCGCTGTGTCACAGGAGAACTGGTCCCTCCACCGCAAAGGCTATCAAGACCAACGCCGTCACCAGGAGAAGGTACAGGAAGCCATTAAGAAAAACCTTCCCGATTTGGTCAGTGAAGAGAGCATTGTGATGTCTAATGGAAAAGATGTCATTCGAATTCCGATTAGGTCCTTGGATGAATATAAGATTCGATACAATTATGATAAAAACAAACACGTGGGGCAAGGACAGGGTGATACAAAGATTGGAGATGTGGTCGCCAGGGATCCAAAAGCACAGCAGCAGGCAGGCCCAGGAAAAGGGCAAGGCCCTGGAGATCAAGCTGGTGAGGATTATTATGAAGCCGAGGTTTCAATCGCAGAGCTTCAAGAACTATTATTCTCCGAACTAGAGCTGCCAAATCTTCAGAAAAAAGAAGAAGATGAAATCATTATTGAAGATATTTCGTTTAATGATATCCGCAAAAAGGGACTAATGGGCAACGTCGACAAGCGCCGCACTATTCTCTCAGCCATTAAACGGAATGCCCTCACTGGTAAACCAGGCATTAATCCCATCTCAAACGACGATCTTCGTTTTAAAACATGGAACGAAATCACAAGACCAGAATCTAAGGCCGTTGTAATTGCCATGATGGACACAAGTGGATCCATGGGACGCTTTGAGAAATACATGGCCCGAAGCTTTTTCTTTTGGATGTCCCGCTTTTTGCGTAGCAAGTACGAAACCGTAGACATTGAATTTATCGCGCACCACACAGAAGCGAAGCAGGTCTCAGAGGAGGACTTCTTCTCCAAGGGTGAAAGCGGTGGTACCATTTGCTCGTCTGCTTACAGAAAAGCGTTAGAAGTCATTGAACAGAAATATGAGCCAAGTCGCTATAATATCTATCCATTCCATTTTTCCGACGGTGATAACCTCACCAGCGACAATGCCCGCTGCTTAAAGCTAGTAGAGCAGTTAATGAGCGTCTCCAGTATGTTTGGATATGGTGAAGTCAATCAATACTCTCGTCACTCGACTCTTATGAGCGCATACAAAAACATAGATGATCCGCGTTTTCGTTATTATATTCTTAAAGAACAAGGCGACGTGTATCACGCGATGAAGGAGTTTTTTAGGAAGGAATTTGAGGGAGCGGCAGTGTAAGAAAGAGGGGAGCCCGGCGGATGCCGGGCTTTTTTGGTTTTATTTAATTATATGAGAGCTTTAGGAGCTATCAAGAACTTATATCGACTAATGGACAGGGAGATCTTCGATGACTCATATCTTGATGCAGATATCGAGGTTGATTAACCCTCTTCCCTCATTGGTGGAAGATCATTAGATGCGAAACGCTCTGAATAAAATGATGCGCAGAATAAGTATAAAAAACCAGCAGTAAATATCTCTACACTCGGTTCGATGCCGAAAAGTGGGACTATGAAATATACAGCGAGTCCCCCAACAAAAGCTATTACTACAGCAAGAAGCCATCTGGCATTATAGTTCCTATACATAATTAACCCTCCAATTTATTTTTAGCAATCTATATAGTATCGTCCTTTATTTAGGAGGAACGCCGTTTTCTTATCATCGGAATCACAAGGGAACATGCAAGAAATGTTCCGATGAATACACCTATAACATTAGTCCAATAAAAATCTCATCCTATGATAAAGGAGAGTAAGATCACAACAGCAAATGCAACTGCACCCAAATTTATTAAATTTGTACATGAAAAAACCTCCAAATAAGTATGCTATTTCTCTATCCCGAGAGGCGCTTACAAAACATTGGAGGAAATACTGAATTTAGGAGGAAATAAAATGACTCAGTTAGTATTCATTGAAAATAGTCATGTAGTTACAGACAGTCTAACGGTAGCGGATTCATTTGGTAAGTCGCATGAGGTGAGGAGGGATATTCGTCACCTTGAATGCAGCAAGAAATTTCCACTTTCCAATTTTTGAGAGTCGAATTATGAGAATGGAAGAGGCCGCACTTATAAGAGATACCTCATCACGCAAGATGGGTTCTCCTTCCTGATAATGGGTTACACAGAGAGTGCGGCGTATGCCGGTTTTTTTGCTGTTTATTTTTATTGTTTGAGAGCTTTTGAAGTGGTTTCAATATAATACATATGGCTATAGTAATGTGAGTAGTTGATAAAGCTCAAATGAGGAGGCGATCCGCGTGTTTTTATACCATCTTTATGGTAATAAGTATGAAAGCTTAATAAAAATGAAAAAAGTCAAAGAGCAAGGTTTGCATCCAAAATTAACTTCTATGTATTTAGGCACTGGCGGCGGGGGAGATTTTTATCCAGATATAATGGAGCGAGTTCGATTAAGATCACCTGGAGCAGAATGGATAAATTTTGACGTAGGAATTGTTGTGACACTTAGCCCTTACGACTTTAAGAATTATTTGAGATTCCCGATATTCACCAATAAAATCATGGTATTTGATAGGGATATAACAACAAAACTATTTTCTTACATCGAGGATGAATACGTCATAGATGAAAGTGGAATAGCTGGAACCATGATTGAACCAGGCACTCCATCAAAAGAAGAACTTGTTAAACAATATTGGGGAAGTGGAGTCACATTAGAAAACTATATGAAAAACAAACCTTTTTCTAACACCGAGATTATGGTTTTTGAGCGAGTTCCTAAAAACCAACTAACTTTAATATCAGAATAAACCTACTTATCTCTCTACGATTATATTTTTACCTTCAAACCCCACTCCTACTTATCAAAAGTAAAAACTTCGTAAAATTAGTAAAATTCTATAGGTTATTTGCAATCTCTGTCGAATAGTGGATAAGAGAAGGGAGTGGACGTACGTGAAAAAAAGCCTACTAGTGCTTTCGATAAGTTTAATTATAATATCTGGGTGCGGTTCACAATCAACAGGATCTAACGGTCAACCAACTCCACCCGATACTCTTCATTATGAACCAAATAAACCTATAGAAGTCGAGCAACCTCTAACAACGACGGATCTCGGTGGTTTTTCTTTTGAGCTTTTTCGGACAGTGTTTGAAGAAGAAGGTGATCTTCAAAATACGTTGATTTCACCTTATAGTGTGCAAATGGCGCTATTGCTTCTTGCGAATGGGATAGACGAAAGCAATAGAGAATTAATCATGGATACCCTATATCTATCAGAGACAGATTTGGATGAAGAAAACGAACGGATGCAGGAGCTGTTAGAGATCTTTAAAGGGTATGAAGAAGCAGAAATAAAAACTGCTAATTCATTATGGCATAAGGATAAGCTAACAGTACTAGAGGAATACGAGGAGCTAATAAGTACTTTCTATAATAGTGAGATTCATCTAATGCCTGACATTCAACCTGAGGATGAGATAAATGAATGGGTCTCAGAGAAAACAAATGGATTGATTCCAAGGATGTTGGATGAAGTAGACCCAAAAGTTGTTGCTTATCTTATGAATGCTGTTTACTTTAACGCCAATTGGCAGAATGCGTTTAAAGAGAATCTGACAACTGAGGAGACATTTCACCTTCTGAATGGTGAGACGATAGAGCATCCTATGATGAAACAAACCGAGAAATTCCCTCTAATAGAAGGAGACTCCTTCCGTGCAATCAAAATTCCTTATGAACAGGAAGGGTTATATATGGCGGTGGTTTTACCAGATGAAGGGGAGTTTGAAAATGTTGGTTCAAATCTAGAGGATGCTTTTAATGTTGAGAAATGGATGCATGCAAAGGTGGAGCTACAAATGCCTGCTTTTTCGTTTTCTGCTAATTATTCATTGGCCCCCAAATTAACTGAATTAGGATTAGGACCACTTTTTCAAGGGAAAGTGGGTTTACCTAATATGTTTAATGAACACGAACCATATGAAATCAATAGAGTCATACACAAGACTTTTATAGACGTAGATGAAAAGGGGACGGAGGCAGCCGCTGCTACCGGAATAGAAATAACGGTTGAGTCCGCTGAGATTATAGAAATAGAACCATTTATTGTTGATCGCCCATTTTTCTTTGCAATAATGGATGATACTACGGAGTCGGTTTTGTTTATGGGCAGTGTGATTGAGCCCATGTTAAAGGAGGAATAATATGAAGCGGGTTCAATATCTGCTTATCGGTGCAGGGCTTATTTTAGCAGGTTGTGGAACGGAAAATACCGAACCAGAACCTCGGGCAGCTATCACTTTGGATCATACCTTCAAGAATGGTCAATCTCAATTTGCTATGAATCTGTTTCACGAGGTCTTTAGTGAGTATGGTATTGAAGATAACACACATATCTCTCCTTATAGTGTTCAGTTAGCCCTTCTTCTAACAGCAAATGGTCTGGCTGACGCTGATCAGCAGGTGATATTGGAGACCCTTCAATTAAATGAATTAGAGCTAGACATGATAAATGAAGAACTGCAAACCTTGGTAGAAGCCTTTTCTGATTTATCACATACAGAAATAGAAACCGCCAACGCCATCTGGCACATTCCAGAGCTAGAGGTAGAAGAAAGCTATCATAGCATGCTTAAGAATTCGCTTGTTGGTGAGGTAAATGAACTGCCTGAAGAGAAACCGGAGGACGCAATTAACAATTGGGTGGAAGAGAATACGAATGGACATATTGAAGTGCTGTTGGCAGAAGTCCCGCCAGAAATAGTAGCTTATGTCATTAATGCGGTCTATTTTGATGCTAATTGGTTGGTTCCATTTGAAGAAGAACAAACAAGTCCAAGTCCCTTTCATTTATTAGATGGCTCAACTATCGAGCATCCTATGATGAGACAATCAGCTGACTTTCAATATTATGAAGAAGACCATTTCCAAGCGATCAAAATACCATATGAGGATGAAGGTTTAACGATGAGTGTCATTTTACCGGAGGAAGGCATGTTTGAGGAGGTAGTAGGGGACATAGATAGTGAGTTATTCTGGAATGGAGAGTGGCAGACGGAACACGTGGATGTAACCATGCCAACCTTTACCTATGAAGCGGAGTATTCGTTGATTCCTACGTTATCTGTGCTCGGTATGGATTCCGTTTTGTTAACGGAAATTGACTTTGCGCCGCTATTTGGTCCAGATTCTTTGTATAAGATTGATGAAATTCTTCATAAAACCTTTATTAAAGTTGATGAAGTAGGAACAGAAGCAGCGGCGGTTACATCTGTTGCAATCGAGGAGACTTCAGCAGTGGTTGGAAAGCCCTTCAACGTCGACCGTCCTTTTGTTTTTGCGATAACGGATGAAGTAAGTGAAACCATTCTATTTATGGGCAGTGTGGTTGAGCCTGTTGTGGAGGAAGACGAATAAACTGTCTCAGGTCACTAGCATCGTATTAATTTGCTGTTCATACTATGATCGAGGGAGGAATGATCATGGAGTATGTTCGGGATTACGTGATGTATATGGCGGTGTTTGGTTTTTTTAGCTTTGTGTGGTTTGGTTGGGCACAGGAGAATCCGAGACCAAGCTGGAGAAAGTATATAGGCGTAGCATCTGGGCTGGGGTTTGTCATAAGTAGTATTGGGATCTATTTAAGTATTCAACACTGGAATGACGCATCCGCTTTGAATCAAGCAACAGCATTTAATTTATATCTTATCTTTGTATGGGCGGAAATCATTATCTGCATGGTTGGTGCGATTCTACTGACTGTGTTTAAAAAGAAGCATATGATTGCTCCTTTTGTTGCGTTTATTGTTGGTAGTCATTTTATTGGGCTAGCTCCAGTGTTTGCTGATCCAACTCTTTATCTGCTTGCACTGCTAATTATGGTGATTTCATGTGTCTCTCTTCCTGTCGCTAAGCGGCTACAAGTTGCGCCAAGTGCCATAACGGGTATCGGAACAGGCTCGGTTTTATTTTGTTTTGCTATATTAGGTTTTGTACGTTACTTATTAGTATAGGGGACAATCATGCGTAGGATCTTATTACTCATTTTACTTGTGTTATTGACGATTGGTTTTATTTTTTCTAATATGCTTGCAAGTGTTCATCCACCTTACAGCAGTATGGGGAACATTGCTATATTCTTTATGATTGCTTGCATTCCCCTTTTTGCTGGTTTGGTTTACTGCTGGATTCATGTCCTTACTAGTCCACCAAAATGGTTGGCACCTCTTTTGTTACTTCATGTCGTATTAGCTATTTATTTTCAAATTCAAGCAGTTGATGAGTATCGTCTACTTTTAGTAAATAACTATCCAGAGTATGAAACAAATAGTAGTAGGGAGGAAGTGGAGGAGTATATCCACGCAATTACACAAGGCACACATAACCAAATGAACAAGATGTATTTTAATTTGAACACATGGCTTGCGTTTATTTCTGGTACTGTGCTGGTTGCGATATTAGTTATGCATTTTAAAAGAAGACAAGTTAAATCGGAAATTTTTTGAATAAATCTATTAATGTAATCGTGTTCATCGGAATTAATACTTTAACTCTGTGACGGAGAAGAGTATTATTATGAGGTAGAATAAGGTTTAGCGTAATTTACTGTGGAATGCTTAGGTTGATCCTGTTAAAATGATTAAATATATCAAAATAGTCAGTTTAATGGAGAGTGATTGAATGCTACAGATAAAGGTGGGACCGGGATATTATCTGTGTGAACAAACTATTCTAAGTTCGTTAGAAGAAAAACTACAAGAACGTGGCATTAGAAGAGTCTATGTTCTACATGGGGAAAAGTCGCTTGAAGCAGCCAAGCCTTATCTTCCATCATTTGATCAAATGGAAGTGTTCTACGGGTTATACAAAGGTCATTGTACAGATAAAGAAGTGGCCAGACACCAGCTACAGGCTGCTGAATTTAAAGCGGATTGTATCCTCGGAATTGGTGGCGGCACTGCAATGGACCTAACCAAAGCATGTGCTCATGAGATGAATATTGACACTATTCTTATTCCGACTCTTGCTTCTACTTGTGCGCCTTGGTCAACGTTAAGTGTGTTTTATAACGAGCAAGGAGAATTTATCCGTTATGACTCCTTTCCTAAAGGTATTGGACTTGTACTAATTGAACCAGAGATTATCGCGCAATCTCCTATACAATATCTGAGAGCTGGAATTGGAGATACAATAGCAAAGTGGTATGAGGCTGAGGTGCTTACAAGAGATTTAGAAGACTTGCGTATTCCAGTAAAACTCGCGCTAGATGCAGCACAAACCTGCCGCGATGCATTGTTAACACATGGAGGGGCGGCGCTAGATTCCTTAAAGCAGAAGAAGGTAACTAATGAATTAATCCAGGTTATTGAGACAAACATCGTTGCAGGAGGTTTAGTAGGTGGTTTGGGTGATAATTATGGCCGGATTGCGGCAGCGCATTCCATTCATAATGGCTTGACAATTTTTCCTGAAACTATATGTCGATTGCATGGTGAAAAGGTTGCCTATGGAATCCTGGTTCAACTAGGAATTGAAAAAAACTGGGAAGAAATTAATAGACTTATCCCATATTATCAAATGTTGGGTTTGCCAGTGAAGCTACACGATATAGGTTTAAGAACCGAAGATAAAGTATTGGATGCCTTGGTAACAAGAGCATTAGCTGTTGGAGAATCCATTCATTATATGAGCAATTCTCCTACATCAGATGAACTGAAACAAGTCATACTAAATATAGAAAAATTAATGGATAGGAAAGAGGGAGTAGTAGGATGAAGAAAATTCTAGGATTTGGACTTGCGGCACTAACTGCAGGTGTATTGTCAGCTTGTGGTTCGAGTGAAGGTGGGGCGTTAGCTGAGGATGAAATTACAGTTGGTGTTACAGCTGGTCCACATGAGCAAATTATGGAAAAGGTTCAGGAAATAGCTGAAGCAGATGGCTTAACGGTTAATTTAGAAGTTTTCACTGATTACTCCATACCAAATACAGCTTTAAGTGAAGGCGATATAGATGCTAATAGCTATCAGCATAAGCCATTCCTTGATAATTATAATGAAGGACAAGGAGATACCTTAGTTGATGTAGCAACAACAGTTAACTTTCCGATGGGTTTATACTCAAATGAATTAGAAGAGCCAACAGACATTACTGATGGTTCAAAAGTTGCGCTTCCAAATGATACAACAAATGGTGCTAGAGCGTTAATGATGTTTGAAGATGCTGGTCTAATTACATTAGACGAAAGCGCAGGGACAAATGCTTCCGTTTTAGATGTTACGGAAAATCCTTATGATTTACAGTTTATTGAAGCAGAAGCTTCTCAACTTCCTAGACAATTAGATGAGGTGGCATTGGCAGCTATCAATACAAACTTTGCTACGGAAGCAGGATTGAGTCCACAGGATGACTCTATTTATATTGAACCAGAAGACTCTCCTTGGGTAAACACGATTGTGGTTCGCGATGAGAACAAAGGGGATCCTGTTGTACAAAAACTAATTGAAGCGTATCATTCAGATGAAGTCAAGCAATTTATAGAAGATGAATTTGAAGGGTCTGTTATTCCTTCTTGGTAAGAGCACTGTATGAATCTTAGCCCTGCTCAGTATGAGTAGGGTTTTTGTTAAGAGAGGAGCAGCATAATGATTAAAATTAAATCCATATCAAAAACCTTTTCATCAAAAAAAGGTAAGGTAGAAGCACTAAAGAAAGTTTCGCTAAGTGTAGAAGAGGGTGAAATTTTCGGTGTTGTTGGCTATAGTGGGGCTGGTAAAAGTACATTAATTCGTGTGGTCAATCGTCTTGAGCAAGTAGATTCAGGTAGTGTCATTATTAAAGGCGATAATATTACGCAAATGACTAAACACCAGCTGCGAGAAGCTCGCAAAGGAATTGGGATGATCTTTCAAGGGTTTAATCTGCTCAAAACAGCAACAGTTTATCAAAATATTGCTATTCCTCTAAAGCTGGCAGGTGTTCCTGATAAGGAAATTGATGAGCGTGTGAAACGGTATTTAAGTGTGGTTGGATTAGAAGGAAAATATGATTCATACCCGGCACAGCTATCAGGTGGTCAAAAACAACGTGTGGCAATTGCTAGAGCTCTTTCTCATGAGCCACGTGTCTTGTTAAGTGACGAAGCAACAAGTGCTCTCGACCCTGAAACAACAGAGTCTATCCTCCAGCTATTATTAAAAATTAATCGCGAGTTTGGCATTACAATTCTGTTAATTACCCACGAAATGCATGTGATTCAAAAAATATGTGACCGTGTAGCCGTTATGGAAAATGGCGAAATAATTGAGCAAGGTAAAGTGGTAGAACTATTTTCAAATGCAAAGGAGCTTACGACAAAGAAATTCATTAATAGCTTATTTCCAGATGATATCCCATCAGAACTTATTAAAAACTTAAGAGCAACTGGTCCCATCGTTAGTCTATCCTTTGTTGGACATTCAACTGGTAAGCCTGCGCTGTCGCTAGCTTCCAAGCAATTTGACGTACACTCGAATATTTTATCGGGCAATATTGTCCAGTTAAAGGACGAGCCTTATGGAAGATTAGTTACGCATTTACAGGGATCTGAAGTAGAAACAGCTAAAACGATTGAGTTCTTACGTAATGAGGGTGTGCGTGTAGAGGAGGTAAGTGGTCGTGAACTTTGATTTTGCAACATTTTTTGATACAAGGGGTCCAGCTATATGGGAGGCAACCCAGCAAACCTTTGTGATGGTAGGAATTTCATTTGTGGTGGCATTACTTATTGGACTGCCACTAAGTATTATCCTTGTACTAACAAGACCAGGTCAGCCAACACAAAATGTGATTATCTATCAATTCTTTAATGCCATCATCAATATTTTCCGTTCCTTGCCATTTATTATTTTACTGTTTTTCATTTTGCCATTTACGAAATTTATAATGGGTACCACAATTGGCGTACAAGGTGTACTCGTGCCGTTAGTTATCTATACCGCACCTTATATTGCAAGACTTATGGAATCTGCACTGTTAGAAGTAGATAAGGGTGTGCTTGAAGCATACGAAGCAATGGGTTTTAAACGCTATCAAATCATCTGGCATGTTATGGTTCGAGAGGCAAGACCGTCTATTATCTTAGGTATGACAATTGCCATCATCGGACTTATCGGGGCAACAGCAATGGCTGGTTTAGTTGGTGCTGGTGGACTTGGTGACCTAGCTTACAGATTTGGACACCTTCGCTATGAGGTAGATGTTATGTATGTCACCGTTATACTCTTAATTATTATTGTTCAAGGTGTCCAGTCTATTGGAAACCGTTGGGCAGCGAAAGTCAAAAAGGATTAGTATTGAGATTTTATTTATGGTAAGTGCTTGATACCAAGAAACTCATTAAATTAAAGACATAAAAAGAAACGGACATTAGAATAGTGTCCGTTTCTTTTTTATTTGAGGCAGTTTTAAAAGAAGCCTTGTGCGTCATCACTATAGCTAACTAAAAGATTCTTAGTCTGCTGATAATGAGAGAGCATCATTTTATGATTCTCGCGTCCAATCCCTGATTGCTTATATCCACCAAATGCGGCATGAGCTGGGTAGACGTGATAGCAGTTTGTCCACACTCGTCCAGCCTGAATTTCACGGCCAAACTTGTATGCCGTATTAATGTTTCGAGACCAGATACCGGCTCCAAGTCCATATAAGGTATCATTTGCGATTGCTAATGCTTCCTCATCATCTTTAAATGTTGTCACAGAAAGTACAGGACCAAAAATCTCCTCCTGGAAAATTCTCATTTCATTTGTTCCTTTAAAAATGGTTGGTTCTACGTAGAAGCCGTTGTCCATTCCTTCAACCTGGCGTGTACCTCCGCCAATTAAGCACTCAGCGCCTTCTTGTTTTCCAATCTCCAGGTAGGAGGTGATTTTATCGAGCTGCTCCTGGGAAGCCTGTGCCCCAATCATTGTATTGGGATCTAATGGGTTTCCGGAGGTGATTTCCTTCACTCTTTTGAGCGCGCGTTCCATGAATTCTTCATAAATGTCTTCGTGGATGAGTGTTCTGGAAGGGCATGTACACACCTCACCTTGGTTTAGGGCGAACATCACAAATCCTTCAATCGCTTTATCTAAGTAAGCATCGTCCTTATCTAATACATCTTTAAAGAATATATTTGGTGATTTACCGCCAAGCTCTAATGTTACAGGGATAAGGTTTTCTGATGCGTATTGCATAATTAGTTTTCCGGTCGTTGTTTCTCCGGTGAAGGCAATCTTAGCAATTCGTTTATTAGAGGCAAGAGGTTTACCAGCTTCCTCTCCAAATCCATTCACAACATTTACAACACCGGCTGGCAATAAATCCTCAACTAGCTCTAAAAGTACAAGAATTGAGGCGGGTGTTTGCTCAGCTGGTTTTAACACCACGCAGTTTCCAGCTGCAAGAGCAGGAGCGAGTTTCCATACAGCCATTAATATCGGGAAATTCCAAGGGATAATCTGTCCAACTACTCCAAGAGGTTCATGAAAGTGATAGGCAACGGTCTGATCGTCAATCTGGCTAAGAGTGCCTTCTTGAGCTCGAATCACACCAGCAAAATAACGAAAATGATCAACTGCTAAAGGAATATCCGCATTTAAGGTTTCCCGAACGGGTTTACCATTATCCCACGTTTCTGCAACAGCCAACGTTTCCTTATTTTCTTCAATTCGGTCAGCGATTTTATTTAATAAGATGGCTCTTTCTGTTGGCGTTGTTTTGCCCCATGACGCCTTGGCCTCATGTGCGGCATCTAATGCCAACTCAATATCCTCAGAGGAAGAGCGGGCAATCTCACAAAATACCTCGCCAGTGACGGGGGAAACATTCTCAAAATATCCACCATTCACTGGGGCTGTCCACTTCCCACCAATGAAATTGTCATATCGTTCCTTAAACGTTACTACAGAATTTGTTGTTCCAGGCTGCTGATACACCATGAATAATCCCTCCATCGTAAGTATTAAGAATCCCCTTAAGTGTATACCCAAAACAACAAAAATGTAAGCGCTTATTTTTAAAATAGTGGATTTTTTTGGATTGGTTTTTGGGGAGGTGGCGAGCTGATATTTGGTAAAGGGGACGGCTGCGGATAAGAGGAGTGGAGGGGAATCGGTGTGGAGATGAAAAAGCGGCGGGAGGAGAGGAAGAATCGGTGTGAGAGGAGGTAAAGCGGCGAGAGGATATCGGGAAAGAGGACCGGATATCGGGAAAGAGAGGTGGATATCGGGAAAGAGGGCTGGATATCGGGAAAGAGAAGCAGATATCGGGAAAGAGA
>NZ_VLXZ01000199.1 GCF_007293315.1 Alkalicoccobacillus porphyridii | reverse complement strand
AATCTGATTAAGAAGATTTTTGTCGATAAGCTCACACAGGCGCAGTTGATTAATGGTCGTCTGGCGATTGCCCGCTTGTTGGTCGATAACAATAGCGAAGGTGAATACGCCATTATTCCCGCCAGCGTTGCCGATAAAATTGCTCAGCGCGATGCCAGCAGTATAGTGTTGCACAGCGCGCTCAGCGCCGAAGAGCAGGATGAAGACGACCCGTATGCCGACTTAAAAGTGCCTGATGATTTGATGTGGTAAACATAGATAAGTCGTGCGCAGAT
>NZ_VLXZ01000198.1 GCF_007293315.1 Alkalicoccobacillus porphyridii | reverse complement strand
ACCGGAATGCCGTTGGCGTCACGGGGGCCTAATAAATTGCTCATCAGATGGCCTCTTTCATATGGCGAGTCAGTTCAATACGGTCGGACGGCACCAGGCATTTCTGGCGCTTACATTCCGGGCAAGTCTCAAAGCTTTCGCGGTGGTTTTCCGCGCGGCTGTCGCCGTTGTGCTTAAGCAGCGCAATGGCGTAGTCGATCTCTTTCTGAACGGCGAAAGGACGATTGCAGACGCGGCAGTTACACAGCGCGAAGCGGGACTGTTGCAGGAAGTCT
>NZ_VLXZ01000197.1 GCF_007293315.1 Alkalicoccobacillus porphyridii | reverse complement strand
GTTTTCACTTTCCCAATCCAGGAGACAGCCACGCTACTGCGTTTACCCAACTCCGCCATCCATTCGCGTAGCGCAGAAATAATAATTTCACGGGCGATCATCGTTGCCGCCGGTAAGGTCACCCACCAGCTGTGATAATGCTCGGTTACCAGCACCATGGCGATAGCCACGAGAACTTTATCTGCTACAGGGTCAAGGAAAGCACCAAACCGGGTACTCTGGTTCCAGCGGCGTGCCAGAAAACCATCGAACCAGTCAGTTACCGCCGCGACGCA
>NZ_VLXZ01000196.1 GCF_007293315.1 Alkalicoccobacillus porphyridii | reverse complement strand
CCAGCCCGTGGGAGGAAACTTCCATTGCGCAAAACGTCGCGCCCTGATCCACCAGCCCCGCAAGCTCATGCTGAACATCGACTGCCGAACCGGTGGTATTTTCTGTCGGGATCACTTTCCCCAGCAGGCCGTTACCAACGGTGCCCATTACCGCGCTGGTTTCGCCAAGCAGTTGGCTCCACTGCGCCAGCAGCTGGGTAGTCGTGGTTTTGCCGTTGGTGCCCGTTACGCCTACGAGACGTAAATTGTCAGAGGGTTCATGGTAAAAGCGGCCC
>NZ_VLXZ01000195.1 GCF_007293315.1 Alkalicoccobacillus porphyridii | reverse complement strand
GACCCCCCACACGGTAATGCTACTGATTTGCCCGGTAATGCGCGCACCACCAAAGTTAGCCACGGTACAAATCCACAGCACCCCGATGGTCGCAAGACCAATCTGCACTGGCGACAAACTCGCGCCGAGCAGTTCGGTGCCGTAACCAACCGCCGAAATAGCAATCGCGACGTTAGCAATCAGCAGTGAGACGCCGTAGGTATAGTTCGCCATAAAGTTACCGGATTTACCGAAAGCATACTCGGCATAACCGCCCATACCGCCTGATTTACGGC
>NZ_VLXZ01000194.1 GCF_007293315.1 Alkalicoccobacillus porphyridii | reverse complement strand
GACCGTTCGGAGCGGTAATGGTAACTTCTTGCTGGAACATTGTATTTCCCCAACTTATAGGTTTAGTGTTGTGGAACTAAAGTCTAGCCTGGCGGTTCGACTTTAGCCTGTATTGTTAGCGCCAGTTTTTAACAGACGCGACGCACGAAGAGCGCAATACAGTCCATTGCTGGCGGGTGTTGACCGCTGACGTTTCGTACGTCATTAAACATTATGCCGCTAAAGGAAGAATTGAACCAAATCATAAAATCGATTCAGCTTTGGCTTTTCCTGTA
>NZ_VLXZ01000193.1 GCF_007293315.1 Alkalicoccobacillus porphyridii | reverse complement strand
GGTTATAGACCTTCGCTTCGTTCTCCGTCAGGTTGATCGCAGAACTCCGTGCGGTCGGAATGATGGCGTGGTGCGCATCGACCTTTTTGTCATCCCAACAGCGGTTGCGTATATCTGGATCTACCACTGGCTGCGGCAACAGATCCGGTGCATGAACACTGATGGCATTCATCACCGCGTGGCGTCCGGCAAAATGTTCTTCTGGCAAATAGCGACAATCAGAACGCGGATAAGTGATTAGCTTGTGCGTTTCGTACAGTTTCTGGCAGATATCA
>NZ_VLXZ01000192.1 GCF_007293315.1 Alkalicoccobacillus porphyridii | reverse complement strand
ATGATCAACAAGCGGCGGGCGAAGAATGGCGAGCCGCCGCTGGATATCGCCGCGATCCCGCTGGATGACAAGAAAAGCTTCGACATGCTGCAACGCTCGGAAACCACGGCGGTATTCCAGCTTGAATCGCGCGGCATGAAGGACCTGATCAAGCGTCTGCAACCTGACTGCTTCGAAGATATGATCGCACTGGTGGCACTGTTCCGCCCTGGTCCGTTGCAATCAGGGATGGTGGATAACTTTATCGACCGTAAACATGGTCGCGAAGAGATCTCC
>NZ_VLXZ01000191.1 GCF_007293315.1 Alkalicoccobacillus porphyridii | reverse complement strand
GACCGTCCAGTTCGCTGAGATTACTCAACACATCTTTTGCTCGTTGATAATAGGTCATGCCTTCTGGCGTGAGTTTGACCCGTCGCGTGGTGCGCTGGAGAAGCTGGGTGCCAAGTTGATGTTCCAGTGCCTGTATCTGGCGCGAAACACTTCCCTTTGGCAAAGCAAAGAAATCCGCTGCGCGGGAAAAACTTTCCAGCTCCGCGACTTTGATGAACAACTGCATTGCGTGAATTTTATCCATTTCTTTGACCGATTGTTGTTCACAGCGAAACA
>NZ_VLXZ01000190.1 GCF_007293315.1 Alkalicoccobacillus porphyridii | reverse complement strand
AATCTTTTCTGTCACCAGACTGTTTTGCTGCCGCAGTCGCACCCAACACATTTTTGCCCCAAGTATACGTAACGCCCGTACATCCTTAATCCCCACCTCCCCGAGAATCGCTTCCAGATGAAAAGACATATTGGGCAAATCTTTCAGTCTTTCCCGGGTATTGCGCGTGCTTTTCTCTTTCAGCGCTGCATCGAGAGAATATTTCGACAGACGCACCAGCTTCAGTTGATTTCGCCATAGACTTTCATCAACCCGATAGTAATTGAGGGTAACGGA
>NZ_VLXZ01000018.1 GCF_007293315.1 Alkalicoccobacillus porphyridii | reverse complement strand
AGCGCTTTGGCTCTTAGTAAAACGGTCATGATTCTTGGTAACTCCTCGGAACGTCTTGGAGAAGCGCTTTGGCTCTTAGTAAAACAGTCATGATTTTGGTAACTCCTCGGAACATCTTGGAGAAGCGCTTTGGCTCTTGGTAAAACGGCCATGTTTCTTGGTAACCCTCTGAACCATCTTGGAAAAGCGTCTCGGCACTTAGTAAAACGGACGTGTATCTAAGTAACCCTCGAACCACCTCCGCCCATGATAAAGCAGTCGCCTTTCGTGATAACTCCCCACCCCCCTCTCAATGCTAGAGGAGATTGACACATTTTCCTTGACATGCTAGGATAAAAGAGTATGTGTACCAAAATACGTATTATTGCTAGATCTCATAGGATCTATCAGTAGAATTGCTAGATATAAGACATAGCGAATCCGCACTGAAAAAGAGTATGACGCTTGGTAAGGCGTTCGTCAGGACCATACATAAAGCGGTTCTTTTTTTGTTTGTGGATATGTAAGCATTGACAAGCTGTTGAATAGATAAGCGGTAGGATGACAATAATTGATTGGTGCTGGAGGTGTTTGTATGGCTGAGAAATCAAAGAATTTGGGTAGTTTTTTTCAAAGTGTTGGACAAGAGATGAAGCGTGTTAGCTGGCCTACTCGTAAGGAGCTTACGCGATACACTTTAGTGGTACTTGCAACCGTTGCAATTATGACGGTCTTTTTTGCCATTGTTGATCTTGGAATTTCAGAGCTAGTTCGCCTGCTGTAACAGCCTGATTTGTACAGGCGATTTTAATACCTTGCGCATGGAAGATTGAAAGGAGGCGAATAGGACTAACTAGTCCTAGCCACAATGGAGAAAAATTGGTATGTAGTCCATACGTATTCAGGATACGAAAACAAAGTGAAAGCTAATCTTGAAAAACGTGTAGAGTCCATGGACATGACAGATAAGATCTTCCGTGTACTTGTTCCTGTAGAAGAAGAAACGGAAACGAAAAATGGTAAGACAAAAACAGTAACAAGAAAGGTGTTCCCAGGCTATGTATTGGTTGAACTAATCATGACCGATGACTCATGGTATGTGGTTCGAAATACTCCGGGTGTCACTGGATTTGTTGGATCTGCTGGAGCGGGTTCTAAACCAACTGCGCTGCTTCCTGATGAAGTAGAAAGCATTTTAAAGCAAATGGGTGTAGAGCAGCCTAAGGCGGAGATTGATTTTGATATTAAAGAATCTGTGAAAGTCAAAGCAGGTCCTTTTGCGAATTTCGTTGGTACGATCGAAGAAATTCAGGGCGAGAAACAGAAGCTGAAGGTTCATGTGAACATGTTTGGTCGTGAGACGCCGGTTGAGCTTGATTTTAACCAAGTCGAAAAGATTTAATAAATGACTTGATATCTCACGTCGAAGGTGATAGAATTTTCATGTTTGATATGGTTTGATAACATGAGCCATCGGGTGCGCGAGTGCATCCGTTTTTTGAGTGGGAGGATGAAAATCATCCGGATAACCACATCACGGACTTAAGGAGGTGTGTCACGTGGCTAAAAAGGTAATTAAAATGGTTAAATTGCAAATTCCTGCTGGGAAAGCGAATCCAGCTCCGCCGGTTGGTCCTGCATTAGGTCAAGCAGGTGTGAACATTATGGGATTCTGTAAAGAATTTAATGCTCGTACTTCTGATCAAGCTGGTCTAATTATTCCTGTTGAGATTACGGTGTTTGAGGATCGTTCGTTTACGTTCATCACTAAAACTCCGCCTGCAGCAGTATTGCTTAAGAAAGCAGCTGGAATCGAGTCTGGTTCTGGAGAGCCGAACCGAAATAAAGTTGCAACTGTTAAGCGTGATAAAGTGCGCGAGATTGCTGAGACTAAGATGCCAGATCTTAACGCTGCAAGCGTTGAATCTGCAATGCTTATGGTTGAAGGAACTGCTCGTAGCATGGGAATTACGATCGAAGACTAATTGTTCCGTTTACTGGAGGTTGCGACTAGAGGTTAAGTCCTCTTACCTGTTAGACAGGGCGCAACCTTCTGTAGTGGGAGGACTATCCGTTAAAACCACAATTGAGGAGGAAATATTCATGGCTAAAAAAGGCAAAAAGTATCAAGAAGCGCTGAAGTTGGTTGATAAAGACACGTCTTATTCTCCGGCAGAGGCTATTGAACTTGTTAAGAAAACAGCAACAGCTAAATTTGACGAATCTGTTGAAGTAGCTGTACGTCTTGGAGTAGACCCGAAGAAAGCGGACCAACAAATCCGTGGAGCGGTTGTACTACCAAACGGTACAGGTAAAACACAACGTGTGCTTGTATTTGCTAAAGGTGATAAAGCGAAGGAAGCAGAAGCTGCTGGCGCTGACTATGTTGGAGAAGAGGATTTCATCAACAAGATCAACCAAGGTTGGTTCGAGTTTGACGTAATCGTTGCAACTCCAGACATGATGGCTCAAGTAGGTAAGCTTGGTCGTGTGCTTGGACCTAAAGGTCTTATGCCAAACCCGAAAACAGGTACTGTTACATTTGATGTAACGAAAGCTGTTAACGAAATCAAAGCTGGTAAAGTAGAGTACCGTGTTGAAAAATCCGGTAACGTCCACGTGCCAATTGGTAAAGTGTCATTTGAAGATGACAAGCTTGTTGAGAACTTCAAGACAATCATTGATACATTGCTAAAAGCAAAGCCTAGCGCTGCTAAAGGTACGTATATGCGTAACGTAGCCATTGCATCTACAATGGGTCCTGGAATTCGCGTGAACGTTTCATCTCTTTCTAAATAAACGTTGACAACAAGGGTGTTCATCTGTATACTTCTTGGAGTGTGCAATGAACGCACAAACAAAATGATTATACCGTAGACAGCAGGGGCTTTTGAGCTTAATATCCTGCCGAGGTAAGCGATAGATTCTTCTAAATGGAATCCATACGCCCTCATGTCTGCATGAGGGCTTTTTATATGCTTATGCGCGGTGTAAACAAACATATGATCAGGAGGTGTAATGTATGAGCAAAATCATCGATGCTAAGAAACAGGTTGTTTCTGATATCGCTACTAAGCTACGTGAAAGCCAGTCTACAGTTGTTGTTGACTATCGCGGATTAACGGTAGCTCAGGTAACGGATCTTCGTAAGCAACTGCGTGACGCTGGAGTTGAATTCAAGGTTTACAAGAACTCAATGACTCGTCGTGCAACTGCTGAGACGGAACTTACTGCTCTTGATGAGCAGCTTGTAGGTCCTACTGCAATTGCATTCAGTAAAGAAGACGTTATTGCTCCTGCTAAGATTCTTAACGAATTCGCTAAGAAAAACGAAGCGTTAGAAATCAAAGCTGGTGTAATCGAAGGTCAGGTGGCTTCTCTTGAGCAAATCAAGGCGCTTGCTGAGCTTCCATCTCGTGATGGACTTCTTTCTATGCTTCTTAGTGTGCTTCAAGCACCAGTACGTAACTTTGCACTTGCTACAAAAGCAGTTGCAGACCAAAAGGAAGAGCAAGGTGCTTAATACCGTTGCTTGCTAACCATAATTAAACAACCAAAGGTGAAAACCTATAAAACAAGGAGGATTTACAAATGACTAAAACGCATGAAGAAATCATTGGTGCAATCAAAGAAATGACAGTACTTGAACTTAACGATCTTGTAAAAGCTATTGAAGAAGAATTCGGTGTTACTGCTGCTGCTCCTGTAGCTGCTGCTGGTGCTGGTGGTGGCGAAGCTGCTGCTGAGCAAACTGAATTTGATGTTATTCTTGAATCTGCTGGTGGTTCTAAAATCAACGTAATCAAAGCAGTTCGTGAAGTAACTGGCCTTGGTCTTAAAGAAGCGAAAGCACTAGTTGACGGTGCTCCAGCTCCAATTAAAGAAGGTGTTTCTCAAGACGACGCTAACGAAATCAAAGCTAAGCTTGAAGAAGCAGGAGCTTCTGTAGAAGTTAAGTAATCTAGCTAAATAAGAAAAGGCTCGCGCCGTAGCGAGTCTTTTTTTGTCCATAGGCATAGGAATGGAGGGTCACGATGTCTGAACACTATTATTCAAAGAAGCCAGGCGTGCAAAGTGATCAAAAAACGTGGAAGGCGCAATTGCGTGGTCACACAATGAACCTCACCTCAGATAGTGGGGTCTTTTCTAAGCATGAAGTAGATTTTGGGAGTAAAACGCTGATTGAGCACTTTCGCTTCCCTGAGACAGAGGGAGATCTACTTGATGTGGGCTGTGGCTACGGCCCAATTGGGTTAACGCTTGCTAAAGAGGATTCTGAACGTCTAGTTCATCTGATCGATGTAAATGAGAGGGCTTGTACATTAGCCCGAATGAATGCACGACAGAATCGAATAGAAAATGTTGTTGTGTATGAAAGTGATGAATTTGAGCATGTAACACATCGAGATTACGCGGCCATTGTTACCAATCCGCCGATCCGTGCAGGCAAAAAAGTAGTATTTTCATTATATGAACAGGCACACGCTCATTTAAAAGCCGGTGGCGAGCTTTGGGTTGTTATTCAAAAAAAACAAGGGGCTCCTTCAACACTGGATAAACTGGGTCAACTCTTTGATGAAGTAGAGACCGTAGAAAAAAACAAAGGATATTTTATTATCCGCGCAAGAAAAAATTGACTCATGATTGACCTTGTGGTATTATCATTTAATGCGTACAATTGCCTATTTTTCTAGTTGAGGACTGAAGAAACACTGTTTTAGGAAGAATATAGCCTATTAATTTTGGCTATACTGCTATAATCAGTTTCGTCTAAAAAAGTAGTTTGATTGTAAAGTGAGGTCAGTTTTTTTGAACAATGGTTATTCAAACTTCAAAGTAAGATGTTTGAGTTGCCTTTTTTAGATACTATAACGCGAGATTTAAGGGGTGAATCAGTTGGCAGGACAACTAATTCAGTATGGACGTCACCGCCAGCGTAGAAGCTACGCGAGAATCAATGAGGTATTGGAACTTCCTAACTTAATTGAAATTCAAACGGCTTCCTACCAATGGTTTCTTGATGTAGGGTTGCGTGAAATGTTTCAGGACATTTCTCCGATCCAGGATTTCACAGGTAATTTGGTTTTGGAGTTTATTGACTACAGTCTGGGAGAACCGAAGTACCCTGTAGAGGAGTCAAAAGAACGTGATGTAACGTTTGCTGCTCCACTACGTGTGAAGGTTCGTTTGATTAACAAGGAAACAGGTGAAGTGAAAGAGCAGGAAGTATTTATGGGTGACTTCCCTCTTATGACAGATACCGGTACGTTTGTCATTAATGGGGCAGAGCGGGTTATTGTTTCACAGCTGGTTCGTTCCCCAAGCGTATATTACAGTCAGAAAACTGACAAAAACGGAAAAAAAGGCTTTACCGCCACTGTAATCCCGAACCGTGGAGCATGGCTTGAGCTTGAAACGGATGCGAAAGATATTGTTTACGTCCGGATAGACCGCACAAGAAAGATACCAGTGACGGTTCTTTTGCGTGCCCTTGGATTTGGTTCCGATCAGGAGATGGTTGATCTTCTTGGTGAGAACGAATATCTGCGTAATTCTTTAGAAAAAGACAATACCGACAGTACGGAAAAAGCACTACTTGAAATTTATGAGCGTTTACGCCCTGGTGAGCCGCCAACGGTTGAAAATGCGAAGAGTCTTCTTGATTCTCGTTTCTTTGATCCGAAGCGCTATGATCTAGCGAATGTTGGACGTTACAAAATGAATAAAAAGCTTCACATTAAAAACCGTCTCTTTAATCAACGTTTAGCAGAGACTCTTATAGACCCTGACACAGGTGAAATTTTAGCTGAAGAGGGGACCGTCCTTGACCGTCGTACATTAGACAGAATTATTCCTTACCTTGAGAATAATGTTGGCTTCAAAAAGGTCTATGTATCTGGCGGAGTGATTGATGATGAGGACGTTACAATTCAATCGGTTAAGATTTACGCACCAAGCGACCGTGAAGGTGAGCAAGTGATTGATGTCATCGGAAATGGTATGGTTGAGCGTGATGTGAAGCACATTGCACCGTCTGATATTATTTCAGCCATCAGCTACTTCTTTAACCTACTTCATGGAGTAGGGGACACAGATGATATTGACCACCTTGGTAATCGTCGTTTGCGTTCAGTAGGGGAGCTTCTGCAGAACCAGTTCCGTATTGGTTTATCTCGTATGGAGCGTGTGGTTCGTGAGAGAATGTCAATCCAAGATCCGAATATGATTACGCCACAAGCGCTAATTAATATTCGTCCAGTGATTGCATCTATTAAAGAGTTCTTTGGTAGTTCTCAGCTTTCTCAGTTCATGGACCAAACGAATCCACTAGCTGAGTTAACGCATAAGCGTAGACTCTCTGCATTAGGACCAGGTGGACTTACTCGTGAGCGTGCAGGCTTTGAAGTGCGTGACGTTCACTACTCTCACTACGGTCGTATGTGTCCAATTGAGACGCCAGAGGGACCAAACATTGGATTAATTAACTCATTGTCTTCCTATGCGAAGGTAAATGAATTTGGCTTTATGGAAACTCCATATCGTCGTATAGATCCTGAGACAGGTTTAGTAACTGCTCAGATTGATTATCTAACTGCGGATGAAGAGGACAATTATGTTGTAGCACAGGCAAATGCGAAGCTTACAGACGATGGTGCATTTGTAGATGACAATATTATTGCTCGTTTCCGTGGAGAAAATACAGTGGTTGCTCGCGAACGTTTAGATTATATGGATGTATCACCTAAACAAGTAGTATCAGCAGCGACATCGTGTATTCCTTTCTTAGAAAATGATGACTCCAACCGTGCCCTAATGGGTGCGAACATGCAGCGTCAAGCGGTACCACTACTTGTACCGGAGTCGCCAATTGTTGGAACAGGTATGGAGCATGTATCGGCGAGAGATTCTGGTGCGGCTGTTGTATCTAAGTATCGTGGAGAAGTGGAACGCGTAACAGCAAAAGAAATCTGGGTTCGTCGTATTGAAGAAGTAGATGGTAAGGATGTTAAGGGTGACCTTGATAAGTACCGCCTGCAGAAATTCATTCGTTCAAACCAAGGAACAAGCTATAACCAACGTCCAATTGTTGCTGAAGGTGACATCGTAGACAAACGTGAAATCCTTGCTGATGGACCATCTATGGAAAAAGGCGAAATGGCCCTAGGCCGTAACGTTATGGTTGGTTTCATGACATGGGAAGGATACAACTACGAGGATGCGATTATCCTAAGTGAACGTCTGGTGAAAGATGATGTGTATACATCTATTCATATTGAAGAATATGAATCTGATGCCAGAGATACGAAGCTTGGGCCAGAAGAAATTACACGTGATATTCCAAACGTAGGGGAAGATGCACTACGTAACTTGGATGAGCGTGGAATCATTCGCACGGGTGCTGAAGTTAAGGACGGAGATATTTTAGTTGGTAAGGTTACGCCTAAGGGAGTAACGGAATTAACTGCTGAAGAACGTCTACTTCATGCAATCTTTGGTGAAAAAGCACGTGAAGTACGTGATACTTCTCTACGTGCACCACATGGTGGCGATGGAATTGTCCTTGATGTGAAGATCTTTAATCGTGAAGATGGCGATGAGCTACCTCCAGGTGTGAATCAGCTAGTACGTGTCTATATCGTACAAAAGCGTAAGATTCATGAAGGGGATAAGATGGCTGGACGTCACGGAAACAAAGGTGTTATCTCTCGTATTCTACCTGAGGAAGATATGCCGTTTTTACCAGACGGGACACCAATCGACATTATGTTAAACCCACTTGGGGTACCTTCTCGTATGAACATCGGACAAGTGCTTGAGCTTCATTTAGGAATGGCAGCTCGTAAGCTTGGTATTCATGTAGCATCTCCAGTATTTGATGGTGCTCGTGAGGAAGATGTTTGGGGAACGCTTGAAGAAGCGGGTATGGCTCGTGATGGTAAAACGGTCCTTTACGACGGACGCACAGGTGAACCATTTGATAACCGTATCTCTGTAGGTATTATGTATATGATCAAACTGGCACACATGGTTGATGATAAGCTTCACGCTCGTTCAACCGGACCTTATTCACTTGTAACGCAACAGCCATTGGGTGGTAAAGCCCAATTCGGTGGACAGCGTTTCGGGGAGATGGAGGTTTGGGCACTTGAAGCGTACGGTGCTGCTTACACACTTCAGGAAATCCTGACTGTGAAATCGGATGATGTAGTGGGTCGTGTAAAAACATACGAAGCGATTGTAAAAGGTGAGAATGTTCCTGAACCAGGCGTTCCAGAGTCCTTTAAAGTATTAATTAAAGAGCTTCAATCACTTGGTATGGATGTAAAAATGCTCTCAAGCAACGAAGAAGAGATTGAAATGAGAGAGCTTGATGATGAGGAAGAACAAGGAAACGATAAGCTGAATTTGAACTTTGAGCCTAGTGCCACAAAGGCGTAAAGAATAGCATGAGCAACCGGGAAGGCAGAACCTTCCCTGTTGCTTTCATTTTCTGCTTGATCTGCAGTGATAAAGTGAAAAGATAACAGATACGGAAATCAAAAGGGAGGTTGACCCCTTGCTAGATGTTAATAATTTCGAGTATATGAAAATAGGCCTTGCATCACCTAATAAGATCCGCTCATGGTCTAGAGGTGAAGTGAAAAAGCCCGAAACGATTAATTACCGCACACTAAAGCCTGAGAAGGACGGTTTGTTCTGTGAACGAATTTTTGGTCCAACAAAGGATTGGGAATGTCATTGCGGTAAGTATAAGCGTGTCCGTTATAAAGGCGTAGTGTGTGATCGTTGTGGTGTGGAAGTTACACGTGCAAAGGTCCGTCGTGAGCGTATGGGTCACATCGAGCTTGCTGCTCCTGTGTCGCATATTTGGTACTTTAAAGGTATTCCGAGTCGTATGGGATTAGTTCTTGATATGTCTCCACGTTCTTTGGAGGAAGTCATCTATTTTGCTTCATATGTAGTGACTGATCCAGGTGACACACCTTTAGAAAAGAAACAATTGCTCTCTGAGAAAGAATATAGAGCGTATTACGATAAATACGGTCGTGGTTTCACGGCTCAAATGGGTGCAGAGGCGATTCGTAAACTTTTAGCTGACATTGACCTTCAAAAAGAAGTAGATGCACTAAAAGAAGAGCTTGTTACAGCCCAAGGTCAACGTCGCACACGTGCGATTAAGCGTCTAGAAGTACTTGAAGCTTTCCGCCACTCCGGTAATGAGCCGTCTTGGATGGTGCTTGATGTTCTTCCGGTTATTCCACCGGAGCTTCGTCCGATGGTACAGCTAGATGGTGGTCGTTTTGCAACGTCTGACTTGAACGATTTATATCGTCGAGTGATTAACCGTAACAATCGCTTGAAGCGTCTTCTTGATCTTGGAGCACCAAACATTATCGTTCAAAACGAAAAACGTATGCTTCAGGAAGCGGTAGATGCCTTGATTGATAATGGTCGTCGTGGTCGTCCGGTAACGGGACCAGGTAACCGTCCATTAAAGTCTCTTTCGCACATGCTAAAAGGTAAACAAGGTCGTTTCCGTCAGAACTTACTAGGAAAACGTGTTGACTACTCTGGTCGTTCCGTTATCGTAGTAGGACCTCACTTAAAGATGTATCAGTGTGGTTTACCAAAAGAGATGGCTCTTGAGCTATTTAAGCCTTTTGTTATGAAAGAGCTTGTGAGCAAAGGCTTAGCGCATAATATTAAGAGTGCAAAGCGTAAAGTAGAACGTATTCAACCTGAGGTGTGGGATGTACTTGAAGAAGTCATTCGCGAGCATCCAGTTCTATTAAACCGTGCACCTACGCTTCACCGTCTTGGAATTCAAGCGTTTGAACCAATCCTTGTTGAAGGACGCGCAATTAAGCTACACCCTCTCGTATGTACAGCATACAATGCTGACTTTGATGGTGACCAAATGGCTGTTCACGTTCCGTTATCTGCAGAGGCTCAAGCTGAAGCTCGTATTCTGATGCTTGCAGCACAGAACATCCTGAACCCGAAGGACGGAAAACCAGTTGTTACGCCTTCACAGGATATGGTACTTGGTAACTACTACCTAACTCTTGAGCGTGCTGATGCAAAAGGGCAAGGTTCAACGTTTAAAGATACAAATGAAGCCATTATCGCTTATCAGAATGGGTATGTTCATCTGCACACACGTGTAGCTGTTCCGGTTTCCTCACTAGGAAAATCGAACTTTACTGAAGAGCAAAATAAAATGCTTATGCTAACAACAGTTGGTAAGCTGATTTTTAACGAAATTCTGCCTGATTCGTTCCCGTACATGAACGAACCAACAGATTATAATCTTTCTGTTGCAACACCGGAAAAGTATCTTGTACCAAGCTCAACCGATGTGAAGAAGGAGCTACTTGAACGTGATGTTGTTCTTCCGTTTAAGAAAGGTTTCTTAGGAAACATCATTGCAGAGGTATTTAAGATCTTTAAGATTACAGAAACCTCTAAGATGCTTGACCGTATGAAGGATCTTGGATTTAAGTATTCTACTAAAGCTGGGATTACAGTAGGGGTAGCTGATATCGTTGTTCTTGCAGAGAAAAAAGTGATTCTTGCTGAAGCCGAAGAAAAAGTAGAGCGTATCTTAAAACAATTCCGTCGTGGTCTAATCACAGAGGAAGAGCGTTATGATCGTGTGATCTCCATTTGGAGTGAAGCGAAGGATGTTATCCAAGATAAACTAATGGGTACATTAGATCGCAGTAACCCAATCTTCATGATGAGTGATTCTGGAGCTCGTGGTAACGCATCAAACTTTACACAGCTTGCTGGTATGCGTGGTTTGATGGCGAACCCATCTGGACGTATCATTGAGCTTCCAATCAAATCAAGTTTCCGTGAGGGTCTGACGGTTCTTGAGTACTTTATCTCTACTCACGGTGCACGTAAAGGTCTTGCCGATACCGCACTTAAAACTGCCGATTCAGGTTACCTAACTCGTCGTCTAGTTGATGTAGCACAGGATGTCATCGTTCGTGAAGACGATTGTGGTACAGATCGTGGACTTCAGGTTCAAGCAATTAAAGAAGGTAACGAAGTGATTGAAGGGCTTTACGATCGTCTTGTAGGTCGTGTGGCATTCAAAACCGTTCGTCACCCTGAAACAAATGAAGTTCTTGTTGGTAAGAACGGTCTAATTGGTGAAGATACAGCGAAGGTCATCGTTGATGCTGATATTGAAGCGGTCACGATTCGCTCGGTATTCACATGTAATACACGCCATGGTGTGTGTAAGAAGTGTTACGGTCGTAACCTGGCAACAGGAAGCGATGTTGAAGTAGGGGAAGCAGTAGGAATCATCGCTGCCCAATCTATCGGTGAGCCAGGAACACAGCTTACCATGCGTACCTTCCACACAGGTGGGGTTGCCGGAGACGACATCACACAAGGTCTTCCGCGTATCCAAGAACTATTTGAAGCCCGTAATCCAAAAGGGCAAGCGGTTATTTCTGAAGTCGACGGTGAAGTCATTGACTTCAAGGATGGCGATAAACGTGAAATCACAGTTAAAAGCTCTCTTGAAAGCAAAGCGTATGCCATTCCTTATGGCTCACGTATAAAAGTTTCAGTCGGAGATACCGTTGTAGCTGGAGAACCTCTAACAGAAGGTTCGATTGATCCGAAAGAGCTTCTTAAGGTTAAAGGTATGAATGGAGTACAGGAGTATCTTCTTAAAGAAGTTCAAAAGGTTTATCGTATGCAAGGGGTAGAAATCGGCGACAAACACGTTGAAGTAATGGTACGTCAAATGCTTCGTAAGATCCGTGTGGTTGATTCCGGAGATACCAAAGTTCTACCAGGTGCTTTAATTGAAATCCAGAAGTTTAATGATGAAAACACTAGTGTTCTCATCAACGGTGAAAATCCTGCAACAGGACGTCCGGTACTACTAGGTATTACAAAAGCATCTCTTGAAACGGATTCCTTCCTATCTGCTGCATCCTTCCAGGAGACAACTCGTGTCCTAACTGATGCTGCGATTAAAGGAAAACGTGATGAGCTTCTTGGTCTTAAAGAGAATGTCATCATTGGTAAGCTGATCCCAGCTGGAACGGGTATGCAGCGCTACCGTAATTTAAGCATCCATTCTGAGCATACAAAGCAGACACCTGAAGCACAGGCAGAAGCAATGCTCGAAGAAATGATTTCACAGGAATAAAAAATGGAACTAGTGGTTGACACTCATATATCAGGGTGATAAGATATCAAAGTGTGCCTGAAGCCCTTTTGCTTTGGAGGATAACAAATGTCTTATGAAAAAGTAGAACAGGGATTACATCCATTTATTGGTTTGAAACAGACACTTAAAGCGTTAGATGAGGACTTGGTTAGTGAACTGGTTGTTGCCAGCGATGCTGAAACCCGAGTTGTCAGTCAGGCTGAGCAAAAAGCTCAGGCTAAACGCATTCCGATTGTATATGTCGACTCAATGAGAGAGCTTGGAAAAGCTTGCGGCATTGATGTCGGTGCAGCCACTGTTGCGTTAAGGAAGTAATATAATGTTTTTGCCGATCGGTGTCTTCCGTTTGGCAAAAACATTACTTTTGCCTAAACATGAACCACCAGGATCAGTGGTCTTATTTTAGAGGGAAGGGGGATCATCATGCCTACTATTAATCAGTTAATCCGTAAAGGTCGTGAAGCAAAAGGGAAAAAGTCTGACTCTCCAGCGCTTAACAAAGGATTTAACAGCTTTAAGAAAGCCCAAACAAATGTATCATCACCACAAAAACGTGGGGTGTGCACACGTGTGGGTACAATGACACCGAAGAAGCCGAACTCGGCCCTTCGTAAATATGCTCGTGTACGTTTGACTAATGGAATCGAGGTAACAGCTTACATTCCAGGGATTGGTCACAATCTTCAAGAGCACAGTGTTGTACTAATTCGTGGTGGACGTGTGAAAGACTTACCGGGTGTACGTTATCACATCGTTCGTGGTGCACTTGATACAGCTGGTGTACAAAACCGTATGCAAGGTCGTTCTAAATACGGTACGAAAAAGCCAAAAGAGAAGAAGTAATAGATATTCACTTAATATTTGAAAGGAGGGGAAACTATGCCTCGTAAAGGTCCAGTCCCACGTCGTGATGTATTACCAGATCCGATTTACAATTCTAAGCTTGTAACCCGTCTAATTAACCGTATCATGGTTGACGGAAAGAGAGGAATTGCTCAAACCATTCTTTATAATGCGTTTGATACAGTGAAGGAACGCAGCGGTAACGACCCTATGGAAGTATTCGATCAAGCTCTTAAAAACATCATGCCAGTTCTTGAAGTTAAAGCTCGCCGTGTTGGTGGAACAAACTATCAAGTACCAATTGAAGTTAAGCCTGAGCGTCGTACTACTTTAGGTCTACGCTGGTTGGTAAACTATGCACGTCTTCGCGGAGAGAAAACCATGGAAGAGCGTCTTGCTAATGAAATTCTAGATGCTGCTAACAACACTGGTTCTGCTGTTAAGAAACGCGAAGATACGCATAAGATGGCTGAAGCAAACAAAGCGTTTGCTCACTATCGTTGGTAAGATCTATATAAGAAACTATCAATCAAAAAGCAGGGCGGAAACACTCTTGCTTTTTGATATTATCTAACCGTTGAGGAAGGAGAAATACCCTATGGCAAGAGAGTTCTCCTTAAAAGATACGCGTAATATCGGTATCATGGCTCATATTGATGCTGGTAAAACAACTGCAACTGAGCGTATCCTGTTTTACACAGGTCGTGTTCATAAGATTGGTGAAACTCACGAAGGTGCTTCTCAAATGGACTGGATGGCGCAAGAGCAAGAGCGTGGAATTACAATCACGTCTGCTGCGACAACAGCTCAGTGGAAAGGCCATCGTATTAACATCATCGATACACCAGGACACGTAGACTTCACAGTTGAGGTTGAACGTTCACTTCGCGTATTGGATGGGGCTGTTGCGGTTCTAGATGCCCAGTCGGGTGTTGAACCACAAACAGAAACTGTATGGCGTCAAGCAACAACATATGGTGTTCCTCGTGTTGTATTCGTCAATAAGATGGATAAAACAGGTGCGGACTTCATGTATTCTGTTGGAACACTTCGTGACCGTTTGCAAGCAAATGCACATCCAATTCAGCTACCAATTGGTGCTGAAGATGATTTCACAGGAATCATTGACCTAATTGAAATGGAAGCACATATCTACAAAGATGACCTTGGTAAGGAATGGGAAACAACTGAAATTCCTGCTGAGTATAAAGAACAAGCTGAGAAGCTTAACGAATCATTAATCGAAGCAGTAGCTGAGCTTGATGAAGAGTTAACGCTTAAATATCTTGAAGGTGAAGAGATTTCTAAGGAAGAATTAAAGGCGGCTATCCGTACTGCAACATGTAATGTTGAATTCTACCCTGTAATCTGTGGATCTGCATTTAAGAACAAAGGGGTTCAGCTTATGCTGGATGCTGTTCTTGCATACCTACCATCACCTCTTGATGTACGTGCGATCACAGGACACATTCCTGATTCTGAAGAAGAAGTGACTCGTGAGCCTGGTGACGATCAGCCGTTCTCTGCACTAGCATTTAAAGTAATGACGGATCCTTATGTTGGTAAGCTAACATTCTTCCGTGTTTACTCTGGTACGCTTGATTCTGGTTCTTATGTTAAGAACTCAACAAAAGACAAGCGTGAGCGTGTAGGTCGTATCCTACAAATGCACGCAAACTCACGTGAGGAAATCTCTACGGTTTACTCTGGTGATATTGCTGCTGCTGTAGGTCTTAAAGATACGACAACTGGTGATACACTTTGTGATGAGAAGAACCTTGTTATTTTAGAATCAATGGACTTCCCTGAGCCAGTTATTCACCTTTCTGTTGAGCCAAAGTCTAAAGCTGACCAAGATAAGATGGGTATGGCATTAGCTAAGCTTGCAGAAGAAGATCCAACATTCAAAACGCACACAGATGAAGAAACGGGTCAAACAATCATCGGTGGTATGGGTGAACTTCACCTTGATATCATTGTTGACCGTATGAGACGTGAATTCAAAGTTGAAGCGAATGTTGGTGCACCTCAAGTTTCATATCGTGAAACGATTCGTCAATCTGCTCAGGTTGAAGGAAAGTTTGTTCGTCAGTCTGGTGGACGCGGACAGTTTGGTCACGTATGGGTTGAGTTCTCTCCTAACGAAGAGGGCGCAGGCTTTGAATTTGAGAATGGAATTGTTGGTGGGGTAGTTCCTCGTGAATACGTACCAGCCGTTCAAGCAGGTATTGAAGAAGCACTTGATAACGGTATGATTGCTGGCTTCCCGGTTATCGATATTAAAGCTCGTCTTTATGACGGTTCTTACCATGATGTCGATTCCAACGAGATGGCCTTTAAGATTGCTGCATCAATGGCTTTGAAAAATGCTAAAACCAAGTGTAACCCGGTTCTACTTGAGCCACTTATGAAGGTAGAGATTGTTGTACCTGAAGAGTACATGGGTGACATTATGGGTGACGTTACAGCTCGTCGTGGCCGTGTAGAAGGTATGGAAGCTCGTGGTAATGCTCAGACTGTTAAAGCATTTGTTCCACTTGCTGAAATGTTTGGATATGCGACTTCGCTTCGTTCTCGTACACAAGGTCGCGGAACATATTCTATGTTCTTTGATCACTACGAAGAAGTTCCTAAGAGCGTAGCTGCAGAAATTATTAAGAAACAAACAGGAGAGTAATCATTCTGGATTGTTTCTGAAACTGTTTTGTTGTAAGCTAAGATTGGTGTATAACCCTAATAGGGAGTTCCATCTATTTTAGTGAAAAATAAATGAATTGTTCAATTAAAGGGAGGAAATGAATCATGGGTAAAGAAAAATTCGATCGTTCCAAAACACATGCCAATATTGGTACTATTGGACACGTTGACCATGGTAAAACGACATTAACTGCTGCAATTACAACTGTACTTGCAAAGCGTTCTGGTAAAGGTCAAGCAATGGCGTATGACGCTATTGATGGTGCTCCAGAAGAGCGTGAGCGTGGAATCACAATTTCTACTGCACACGTTGAGTATGAAACTGATTCTCGTCACTATGCACACGTTGACTGCCCAGGACACGCTGACTATGTTAAAAACATGATCACTGGTGCTGCACAAATGGACGGAGGAATCCTAGTAGTATCTGCTGCTGACGGTCCAATGCCACAAACTCGTGAGCACATCCTACTTTCTCGTAACGTAGGTGTACCTGCACTTGTTGTATTCCTAAACAAATGTGACATGGTAGACGACGAAGAGCTTCTTGAGCTTGTAGAAATGGAAGTACGTGATCTTCTTTCTGAGTATGACTTCCCTGGTGATGACGTTCCAGTTATCCAAGGTTCTGCTCTTAAAGCCCTTCAAGGTGATGCAGATTACGAAGAAAAAATCGTTGAGCTTATGAACGCTGTAGATGAGTACATTCCTACTCCTCCGCGTGACACTGAAAAGCCATTCATGATGCCTGTTGAGGACGTATTCTCAATCACTGGTCGTGGTACAGTTGCGACTGGTCGTGTAGAGCGTGGTCAACTTAACGTTGGTGACGAAATCGAAATCATCGGTATTGCTGAAGAAGCTAAGAAAACAACTGTTACAGGAGTTGAGATGTTCCGTAAGCTTCTTGACTATGCTGAAGCTGGTGACAACATTGGAGCACTACTTCGTGGTGTATCTCGTGATGATATCCAACGTGGACAAGTACTTGCTAAGCCAGGTACAATCACTCCACACACAAACTTCACTGCAGAAGTTTATGTACTATCTAAAGATGAGGGTGGACGTCACACTCCATTCTTCACAAACTACCGTCCGCAGTTCTACTTCCGTACAACTGACGTAACTGGTGTTGTTCATCTTCCAGAAGGTACTGAAATGGTTATGCCTGGTGATAACACTGAAATGACTGTAGAGCTTATCTCTCCAATCGCGATTGAAGAGGGAACTCGTTTCTCTATCCGTGAGGGTGGACGTACAGTTGGATCTGGTGTTGTAGCTACAATCCAGAAGTAATTGTTGATTAAAAGCACTCCATTAATGGGGTGCTTTTTTTGATGTGCTATGAGTCTTCGTTGGAAAGAGTCATAAGAACAAAGAAGCGATTAAGATGAAAGTGATAGATTTCATTTTTAGGTGAAAATGATAATGTCGTAAAGCGATAGTGGAAGAATCTTGTGTTGTTTCTTCGGCTGCCGCTCCCGAAAATGGGGGCATGTTTACAGTGGGAAGGTAATGAGATAAATCGATGGAGTCGATTTATCTTAATGAACCCTTTCATTTCGCAGGTGTCGCTCACCGTTTTCGTCCGCTTGTTTGGATAGGTACTAGCATCAGTGTTTTTAGTATCTCTTGAGAGTATGTTTTCTCACGCCGCGCATGGAAAATGCGCGATAATAGGTAGGGTATGCGCGAAAAAAAGTAGAATGCGCGAAAAACATTACGTCATGCGCGGAAAGATCAAGCTAGTGCGCAAAAAAAACGAAAATGCGCTTAATTCATCATGTGAAGCGCGAAAAAGCAAAGTGCGTGCGCGGAAGCCAATCAATTTAAATAGGAATATTGATTGTCAAAATCAATTGTCTGATTGGGAACATACATGGAAGGAGAAAACGAAGCTCCATCGGGACAGCATATCCAGACCTACCAGTATGAATCTCATCATTCTACCTCACTCTCAAAACATACTAATCGCAGTCCATTCACCCAAATCTATCTCCCACAAAAAAACAATTCATCTCCCTACCATTTACCCGCACTAACACTCTAACCAAAAAAACTCAAAAAACCTTTGTCTATCAACAAATTTCTTTTTAAAAAACCTTGCAATTCATCGTCTGGGTCATTATAATAGTAGAAGTGTGCCCGAAGTGTATCTATATATTTATAGGTATAACAATCACTTAGTTGATGATGAGGGTCAGCAATGACATCGATGATGCGGAAGGTTGCTGATACACCCGGCCCCTTTGCCATGGCAGGGTGTAGGAAATTTTCGCGGAGTATGTCTGTTTATCAAAATGGACGAAAAAGGAGGGGCTATAATGGCAAAGCAAAAGATTCGCATTCGTTTAAAAGCGTATGACCACCGTGTGTTAGACCAGTCAGCAGAGAAAATCGTAGAAACGGCAAAACGTTCAGGTGCAAGTGTATCAGGACCGATTCCGCTTCCGACTGAAAGATCAGTGTACACGGTTCTTCGTGCTGTGCATAAGTACAAGGATTCTCGTGAGCAGTTCGAGATGCGTACTCACAAACGTTTGATTGATATTGTGAATCCAACACCACAAACTGTTGATGCACTTATGCGTTTAGACTTACCGTCTGGCGTTGATATCGAAATCAAGCTTTAATTTTTACCTGCTTTTAAGCAGCAATAGCTGCTCTTGATAAAATGGCAAACAATAAATTAACTATTAATATAGGAGGTGTCACGGATGACCAAAGGAATCTTAGGTAGAAAAATCGGTATGACTCAGGTATTTGCTGAGAATGGCGAAGTCATCCCAGTAACAGTAATTGAAGCTGAACCAAACGTGGTTCTGCAAAAGAAAACAGTTGACTCTGATGGTTACGAAGCAATCCAACTTGGATTCGCTGACCAGAAGAAGAACAACACTACAAAACCGTCGGAAGGGCATGCAGCAAAAGCTCAAACGACTCCTAAGCGCTACATCAAGGAAATCCGTAACGTTACTCTAGATGACTATGAAGTCGGACAAGAGCTTAGCGTAACAACTTTTGCAGAAGGCGATATTGTTGATGTAACCGGTACTTCAAAAGGGAAAGGGTTCCAAGGTGCTATTAAGCGTCATAACCAATCCCGCGGACCAATGTCACACGGTTCACGTTATCACCGTCGCCCGGGTTCAATGGGTCCAGTTGCTCCAAACCGTGTATTCAAAGGAAAACTTCTTCCTGGACGTATGGGTGGAGAAACAAAAACGATTCAGAACCTTGAAATCGTAAAAGTAGACGCTGAACGTAATCTTCTTCTTGTAAAAGGAAATGTTCCTGGAGCTAAGAAAAGCTACGTATCTATTCAGTCCGGAGTAAAAGCTAACTAATCGATCTATAGAAGAAAGGAGGCCACATCATGCCGAAAGTTACAGTATTTAACCAAACTGGTTCAGAAGTTGGCGATATTGAGCTAGCTGATTCCGTTTTTGGAATTGAGCCAAATGAGAGTGTGTTACATGACGCTGTTGTGATGCAGCAAGCATCGCTACGTCAAGGTACTCATAAAACTAAAGGACGTTCTGAAGTACGCGGAGGCGGACGTAAACCATGGCGCCAAAAGGGTACAGGTCGTGCCCGTCAAGGTTCAATCCGTTCACCACAATGGGTAGGCGGTGGAGTTGTCTTTGGACCAACACCACGCAGCTACAGCTTCAAGCTTCCTAAAAAAGTTCGTCGCCTAGCAATCAAATCTGCACTATCTAGCAAAGTACAGGCAGCTGAAGTTGTTGTACTTGAGGATCTGCAATTTGATGCAGCAAAAACAAAAGAAATGGCAGCTGTACTATCTGGACTTTCTATCGCTTCTAAAGCGCTTGTTGTAGTTTCTGATTACAACGAGAATGTAGAACTGTCTAGCCGTAACCTGCCTAACGTCACTGTTTTAACTGCTGATTCTGTCAACGTTCTTGATGTGCTTAAGCACGACAAGCTTGTTTTGACTAAAGCGGCTGTTGAAAAGGTAGAGGAGGTGCTTGCATAATGTCAAACGCTCGCGATATCATTAAGCGCCCTATTATTACAGAACGTTCAACTGATCTGATGGAAGATAAGAAATACACGTTTGAAGTAGATGTTCGTGCGAACAAAACTCAAATTAAATCAGCTGTTGAAGAGATTTTTGAAGTAAAGGTATCAAACGTAAATACTATTAACTCCAAAGGGAAGTCAAAACGCTTCGGACGTTATACTGGCTATACGGCACGCCGTAAGAAAGCCATCGTAACTCTAACGTCTGAAAGCAAAGAAATCGACTTCTTTGAAGAGTAAGATCAACAAAGAAGGAGGGAACTAAGATGGCCATTAAAAAGTACAAACCAACCAGTGCCGGTCGCCGTGGAATGTCTGTATCAGACTTCGCTGAGCTGACCACTGATAAGCCTGAAAAGTCATTACTTGCCCCTTTACACAAAAAAGGCGGACGTAATAACCAAGGTAAATTGACTGTACGTCATCAAGGTGGCGGACACAAACGTCAATACCGTATTATTGATTTCAAACGTAACAAAGATGGAATTCCAGGACGCGTTGCTACAATCGAGTACGATCCAAACCGTTCTGCTAACATCGCACTACTTCATTATGCTGATGGTGAAAAACGCTACATTTTAGCTCCAAAAGGACTAAAAGTTGGAACAGTTGTAGAGTCTGGTACAGAGGCTGACATCAAAGTTGGTAACACTCTTCCACTTAGCAACATTCCAGTAGGTACAATCATTCACAACATCGAGCTTCGTCCTGGTAAAGGCGGACAGCTTGTTCGTTCAGCTGGTGCAGAAGCACAGCTTTTAGGTAAAGAAGGACAATATGTTCTTGTTCGCTTAAATTCTGGTGAAACTCGTTACATCCTATCTACTTGCCGCGCTACAATCGGTCAAGTTGGAAACCTAGAGCACGAGCTTGTGAACATTGGTAAAGCTGGTCGTTCACGCTGGTTAGGTAAACGTCCTACGGTTCGTGGATCTGTAATGAACCCGAACGATCACCCACACGGTGGTGGTGAAGGTAGATCTCCAATCGGACGTAAGTCTCCAATGTCTCCATGGGGTAAACCAACTCTTGGATACAAAACTCGTAAAAAGAACAATCCTACTGACAAGTACATCGTACGTCGTCGTAAAAAATAACGAGATATGGCTTCGGTTCTCAAGCCTGAGGGCCGGTCGCCAATCGCGGAGGGAGGTAATCCAATGAGCCGTAGTTTAAAAAAGGGACCTTTCGTTGATGGTCACCTAATGAAAAAAGTAGAAGCGCAAAACGAAACGAATGATAAGAAGGTTATCAAGACATGGTCTCGTCGTTCTACGATCTTTCCTGATTTCGTCGGTCATACGTTTGCAATCTATGATGGTCGTAAGCACGTACCGGTATACGTTTCTGAAGATATGGTAGGTCACAAACTTGGTGAATTCGCACCAAGCCGTACTTACAAAGGTCACGCTGCTGACGACAAAAAAACAAGACGTTAAGGATTGAAGAGAGGAGGTTAAGACCATGCAAGCTAAAGCTGTTGCAAAACAAATTCGTATTGCTCCTCGTAAAGTGCGTTTGGTTATAGATTTGATTCGTGGCAAAGATGTTGGAGAAGCAGTGGCGATTCTTCGTCACACTCCAAAAGCTGCCTCGCCGGTAGTTGAAAAGCTTCTGAATTCAGCTATTGCTAACGCAGAACACAATTACGAGATGGAGCCTAATAATTTAGTTATTAGTGAAGCCTTTGTTGATGAAGGTGTAACTCTTAAACGTTTCCGCCCACGTGCAATGGGACGTGCAAGCAAAATTAACAAGCGTAGTAGTCATATTACGATTGTAGTTACTGAAAAGAAGGAGGGATAACGCATGGGTCAAAAAATTAATCCAATCGGTCTTCGTGTTGGTGTTATTCGTGACTGGGAGTCTAAATGGTACGCTGAAAAAGACTATGCAAACCTACTTCACGAAGATATCGAGATCCGTAAATATGTAGAAAACCGTTTGAAAGAAGCATCCGTTTCTAAAGTTGAAATTGAGCGTGCTGCGAATCGTGTAAACATTACGATCTCAACTGCTAAGCCAGGAATGGTTATTGGTAAGGGTGGATCTGAGGTTGAAGCACTTCGTAAAGCTCTTAATGATATCACTGGAAAACGTGTGCACATTAACATCTTTGAAATCAAGCAAGCTGATCTTGATGCGAAGCTTGTAGCTGAAAACATTGCTCGTCAATTAGAAAACCGTATTTCTTTCCGTCGTGCGATGAAACAATCTATCCAACGCACTATGCGTTCTGGAGCAAAAGGAATTAAAACGCAAGTATCTGGCCGTCTAGGTGGAGCAGATATCGCGCGTGCTGAGCATTACAACGAAGGAACAGTTCCACTTCATACTCTTCGTGCTGATATCGATTATGGAACAGCAGAAGCAGATACTACTTATGGTAAAATCGGTGTGAAAATCTGGATTTACCGTGGTGAAGTCCTTCCAACGAAAGGAACTAAAAAAGAGGAAGGAGGCAACTAATCATGTTATTACCTAAACGTGTGAAATATCGTCGCGAACATCGCGGAAAAATGCGCGGTCGTGCTAAAGGCGGTACGGAAGTTCATTTTGGGGAGTACGGCTTACAAGCTACTGAAGCTTCATGGGTGACTAACCGTCAAATCGAAGCAGCTCGTATTGCAATGACTCGTTACATGAAACGTGGTGGTAAGGTTTGGATTAAGATTTTCCCTTCTAAGCCATACACTGCAAAGCCTTTAGAAGTTCGAATGGGTTCTGGTAAAGGGGCACCTGAAGGATGGGTTGCTGTTGTGAAACCAGGTAAGATTATGTTTGAGATTTCTGGAGTATCTGAAGAAGTAGCTCGGGAAGCGTTACGTCTTGCCTCTCACAAATTACCGCTTAAATGTAAGTTTGTAAAACGTGAAGAACTGGGTGGTGACGCAAATGAAAGCTAATGATATCCGTAACTTAACCACTGCTGAAATTGAACAACAGACGCAAACATTGAAAGAGGAGCTTTTTAACCTTCGCTTTCAACTAGCAACTGGTCAACTTGACAATCCAGCCCGTATCCGTGAGGTACGTAAAGGTATTGCTCGTACAAAGACCGTTTTGCGTGAGCGTGAGCTTGGAATTAATAACGGCTAAAGAGGAGGTTTGCTTAATGGAACGCAACCAGCGTAAAGTATATCAAGGTCGCGTTGTTTCCGACAAAATGGATAAAACCATTACGGTCCTTGTTGAAACATACAAAAAAGATCGTTTGTACGGAAAACGTGTGAAATACTCTAAGAAATTTAAAGCCCATGATGAAGAAAACACTGCTAAAATCGGTGATGTTGTAAAGATCATGGAAACTCGTCCACTTTCTAAGGACAAACGTTTTCGTCTAATTGAAATCGTAGAAGAAGCGGTAATCATCTAATAGAAGCTCTTGATTTGAAGGGAGGTAAACTCATATGATTCAACAGGAATCCCGTTTAAAGGTTGCAGATAACTCTGGTGCTCGTGAAGTGCTTTGCATTAAAGTACTAGGCGGATCAGGACGCAAAACAGCTAACATTGGTGATGTCATTGTTTGTTCAGTAAAACAAGCAACACCAGGTGGCGTTGTCAAAAAAGGTGAAGTAGTTAAAGCCGTTATCGTACGTTCTAAAACAGGTGCTCGTCGTTCTGATGGTTCATACATCAAATTTGATGAGAACGCAGCTGTTATTGTACGTGATGATAAAAGCCCACGCGGAACTCGTATCTTTGGACCAGTTGCTCGTGAACTTCGTGATAATCAATTCATGAAGATCGTTTCTCTTGCTCCAGAAGTTCTGTAAGTAACGATTGAAGGTAAGATCCAAGGAGGTGCAAATATGTCAAACATGCATGTCAAAAAAGGTGATACAGTCATTGTGATCGCTGGTAAAGACAAAGGTAAGCAAGGAGTTGTGCTTGAAGCTTTTCCTAAGAAGAGTCGTGTGCTTGTTGAAGGTGTAAACCTAGTAAAGAAGCATGCGAAACCATCTCAGGATAATCCGCAAGGCGGCATCCTTAACCAGGAAGCATCTATTCACTCATCGAACGTGATGCACGTAGATCCTAAATCAGGAGAGCGCACACGAATCGGATATAAAGAAGAGAATGGCAAAAAAGTACGGGTTGCAAAACGCTCTGGTGAAGTGCTAGATAAGTAATCAACACGTTTGAAAGGAGGCCCTTTAAATGAGTCGTTTAAAAGAAAAATACTCTCAGGAAATTGCTCCATCACTAGTTGAGAAGTTCAAATACAGCTCAACGATGGCGGTTCCGAAACTAGATAAAATCGTTATTAACATGGGTGTTGGTGAAGCCGTATCAAATGCAAAAGCACTTGATAAAGCAGTTGAAGAATTAACTGAAATTGCTGGTCAAAAGCCAGTCATCACAAAAGCTAAGAAATCAATCGCAGGCTTTAAGCTTCGTGAAGGTATGCCGATCGGTGCTAAAGTAACACTTCGTGGTCAGCGTATGTACGATTTCCTTGATAAATTAGTTAGTGTTTCACTTCCACGTGTTCGTGATTTCCGCGGAATTTCAAAGAAAGCCTTTGATGGTCGCGGTAACTACACTCTTGGTGTTAAAGAACAACTAATTTTCCCTGAAATTAACTACGATAAAGTAGATAAAGTACGCGGAATGGATATTGTTATCGTTACGACTGCTCAGTCAGATGAGGAAGCACGTGAATTGCTAACTCAAATGGGTATGCCGTTTCAAAAGTAAGATAAGTCTTCTTGAATAGGAGGGAACACATTGGCAAAAAAATCAATGATTGCAAAGCAAAAGCGTACTCCTAAGTACAAAGTGCAGGAGTATACTCGTTGTAAAAATTGCGGACGTCCTCACTCAGTGTATAAGAAATTTAAACTTTGCCGTATTTGCTTTAAAGAATACGCTTATAAAGGTCAAATTCCTGGCGTCAAAAAAGCAAGCTGGTAATACCAAGAACGGGAAGGAGGTAATTAAACATGGTTATGACAGATCCTATCGCAGATATGCTTACTCGTATTCGTAATGCTAATCTAGTACGTCACGAGAAGCTTGAGCTGCCTGCATCAACTATTAAAAAAGAGATTGCCGACATTTTAAAGCGTGAAGGTTTCATTCGCGACTTTGAATATATCGAAGACAACAAACAAGGTGTGATTCGTATTTTCCTTAAATACGGTTCGACTAACGAGCGTGTAATCACTGGCCTTAAACGTATCAGCAAACCAGGACTTCGTGTCTACGCTAAATCAGGGGAGCTTCCTCGTGTACTTGGCGGACTTGGTATTGCGCTTGTATCAACATCAAAAGGTGTTATGACAGACAAAGACGCTCGTCAGCAACAAGTCGGTGGAGAAGTACTGGCTTACGTTTGGTAAGAGTGGATTTGAATCGAATGGAGGTGTAATGTATGTCCCGAGTTGGTAGAAAACCAATTGAAGTTCCTGGTGATGTTACAGTTACACTAGAAGGTACTTTTATTAAAGTTAAAGGTCCTAAAGGTGAACTGAGCCGTGATTTGCACCCGGACATTAAAGTAAATATTGAAGAAAAAGAAATTACGGTTGAGCGTCCTTCTGATCACAAAGAGCACCGCGCTCTTCATGGTACAACACGCAGCTTGATCAACAACATGGTTGAAGGTGTTACAAAAGGCTTCGAACGTGGACTTGAGCTTGTAGGTGTTGGTTACCGTGCATCTAAATCAGGACAAAAACTAGTTCTTAATGTTGGGTACTCTCACCCGGTTGAGATCGTACCAGCTGATGGTATTGAAATTGATGTTCCTTCAAATACAAAAGTAGTTATTAAAGGAATCGATAAGCAGGCAGTTGGAGCACTTGCTTCTAACATCCGTGCTGTTCGCCTACCTGAGCCGTACAAAGGTAAAGGAATTCGCTACGAAGGTGAAAATGTTCGCCGCAAAGAAGGAAAAACTGGTAAATAATTAATTAGCTAGCGAAAGGAATGACGTTCAATGATTACGAAGCCGAATAAGAATCAGGCACGTAAGAAAAGACATGCTCATGTTCGTCGTGCCATCACTGGTACTGCAGAGCGTCCACGTCTTAACGTTTTCCGTTCTTCTAAACACATTTATGCTCAATTGATTGATGATGTAAATGGTGTTACTTTAGCTCAAGCTTCTTCACTAGATAAAGAGCTTGGTCTTGAGAACGGTGCGAACAAAGAAGCAGCTGAAAAAGTTGGTTCCCTAGTAGCAAAACGTGCAGTGGATAAAGGACATGAAACAATCGTTTTTGACCGTGGTGGATACATTTATCACGGACGTGTAGCAACACTTGCAGATGCAGCGCGCGAGGCTGGTCTGAAATTCTAAGAACAGATAAGGAGGGAAAATAAATGCGTCGTATTGACCCTAATACGTTAGAACTTGAAGAAAAAGTCGTTACGGTTAACCGTGTAGCGAAAGTAGTAAAAGGCGGACGTCGTTTTCGTTTTGCTGCATTGGTTGTAGTTGGCGATAAAAACGGACACGTAGGTTTTGGAATGGGTAAAGCTCAGGAGGTTCCTGAAGCAATCCGTAAAGCTGTTGAGGACGCAAAAAAGAACCTTATTGAGGTTCCGATTGTAGGTACAACACTTCCTCACCAAATTCTAGGACACTTCGGAGCAGGTCGCGTACTTCTTAAACCAGCATCTGAGGGTACTGGAGTTATCGCTGGTGGTCCTGTTCGTGCAGTACTTGACCTTGCTGGTGTAGGCGATATCCTATCTAAATCATTGGGATCTAACAACCCAATCAATATGGTACGTGCTACAATCCAAGGCTTGTCAAACCTAAAACGTGCTGAAGAAGTTGCAAAGCTTCGTGGCAAATCCGTAGAAGAACTCTTAGGATAAGGAGGGATATTTAAATGGCTAAGAAATTAGAAATTACCCTCACGCGTAGTTTGATTGGTCGCCCTGAGAATCAGCGCGTTACTGTTAAAACGCTTGGTTTGCGCAAAATGCACCAAACCGTTGTACAAGAGGACAATGTAGCTATCCGTGGGATGGTTAACAAAGTAAGTCACTTGGTAACTGTTACTGAAATAGAAGCATAATTGAAGATTTTTGAATAAGGAGGTGTCGACATTGAAACTTCATGAGTTGAAGCCTGCAGAAGGTTCTCGTAAAGTTCGTAATCGCGTGGGTCGTGGTATTGGTTCTGGTAATGGGAAAACATCTGGTAAGGGACATAAAGGTCAAAATGCTCGTTCTGGCGGAGGAGTTCGTCCAGGATTTGAGGGGGGTCAAAACCCACTTTATCGTCGTTTGCCTAAACGCGGTTTTACAAATCGTACTCGTAAAGAGTATACGGTCATTAACCTTGATACACTTAACCGTTTTGACACTGGTACTGAGGTTACACCTGAACTTCTTATTGAGTCTAAGGCGATTAAGAATGTTAAAACTGGTGTAAAAGTACTTGGAAACGGTACGCTAGAGAAAAAGCTAACTGTGAAAGCAAACAAGTTTTCAGCATCAGCAGTAGAAGCTATTGAGGCAGCTGGCGGAAAAACCGAGGTGGTTTAATGTTCCGGACGATCTCCAACATTTTCCGAGTGGGTGATTTGCGCCGTAAGGTCATATTCACCCTTCTTATGCTCATTGTTTTTCGGATCGGAAGCTTTATCCCAATTCCAGGTTCAAATAGTGAAGTGCTTACGTTCTTTGATGAGGCGAATGCATTTGGCTTTTTGAACACGTTTGGGGGAGGGGCTCTTGGTAACTTCTCGATTTTTGCAATGGGTATTATGCCATATATTACAGCTTCCATTGTTGTTCAATTGCTTCAAATGGACGTGGTGCCAAAGTTCACCGAGTGGGCAAAGCAAGGTGAAGCTGGGCGTCGTAAGCTGGCACAGGTAACTCGTTATGGAACGATCGTTTTAGGTTTTGTTCAAGCACTAGGGATGTCAATTGGTTTCAACTCTTTGGCACCAGGGCTGATTCAGAATCCTGGCGTAATGACGTATTTGTTTATTGCGTTGGTTTTGACAGCTGGTACAGCTTTTCTTATGTGGCTGGGTGAGCAAATCACCGCTAATGGTGTTGGTAATGGTATCTCTATTATTATATTTGCAGGTATTGCAGCCGGTATTCCAAACGGTCTGAATCAGATCTACTCATCACAGATCGAGGGCGCAGGCGATCAGCTGTTCTTAAGCATTGTAACAGTGTTGGTACTTGCAATAGCCGTTCTTTTGATTGTAGTAGGAGTAATTTTTGTACAACAGGCCTTACGTAAGGTCCCTGTACAATATGCAAAACGACAAGTGAACCATCGTGCAACCTCGGGTGGTCAATCGACCCACTTACCATTAAAGGTAAATGCAGCTGGGGTTATTCCAGTTATTTTCGCTTCGGCCCTGTTCTACTTTCCAGCAACGATTGCCGGATTCTTTGGAACAGATAATGCCACTGCGCGAGTGATTGTGGATATTTTTACTCCAAGTAACCCATACGGTGCGGTGATCTTTGTTGCGCTAATTATTGCTTTTACGTATTTCTATACATTTATTCAGGTTAACCCTGAGAAAATGGCAGAGAATCTTAAGAAACAAGGTGGATATATCCCTGGAATCCGTCCTGGAAAAACCACACAGACTTACTTAACACGCATTTTATACCGTTTGACCTTTGTTGGTTCTATCTTTCTTGCGACAGTTGCTATTATTCCTGTTATTTTCATTCAAATTATGAACTTACCAGAAGCTATTCAAATTGGTGGTACTGGACTGCTAATTGTAGTAGGTGTAGCACTTGATACAATGAAACAGATTGAGGGACAATTAATCAAACGTTCGTATAAAGGCTTTATTAAGTAACATGCTTCGGGGTTTATACCCCGTTCGCTTGTTGTCGGGAGAACGGATGAGAGGGGACTCGTAATGAATCTAATGTTAATGGGACTGCCGGGTGCCGGTAAAGGTACTCAGGCAGAAAAGATCTCCAAGAAATATGATATACCTCATATTTCGACAGGAGACATGTTCCGTGCTGCAATCAAAAATCAAACGGAGTTGGGGAAGGAAGCTAAATCCTATATGGATGCTGGTAACCTGGTTCCCGATGAAGTAACAATCGGTATCGTTCGCGAACGATTGTCTGAGGATGATTGTGCAAAAGGTTTTCTATTAGACGGCTTTCCGAGAACAGTTGCTCAAGCCGAGGCTTTAGAAGAGATTCTAGCTGAACAAGGTCGTACGCTTGATTACGTACTCTATGTTCATGTTCCTGAGCAGCTACTGATGGATCGCTTAACCGGTAGAAGAGTATCTTCTTCTGGTCGTACGTATCATGTGCTATTTAACCCACCAAAGGTTGAAGGCAAAGATGATGTGGACGGAAGTGACCTGATTCAACGGGAAGACGACAAACCAGAAACCGTTAAAAAGCGTCTAGAAGTTAATATTGCACAAACACAGCCGCTTATTGACTTCTACACTGAGAAAGAGTATCTTCAGACGATAGAAGGAGATCAAGAGATTGGTCAAGTGTTTGAAGAAATTGATTCCCTGTTAAAGAGACTGCATGCATGATTATCATTAAGACCGATCGGGAAATTGAAATTATGCGCGAAGCTGGAAGAATTGTGGCTTTAACTCATCAAGAGCTTAAACCTCATATGAAGCCAGGTGTCACTACAGGTGAACTCGATCAAATTGCTGAGAGATTTATCCGATCTCACGGAGCAGTTCCTTCTTTCAAAGATTATAACGGATTTACAGGCAGTGTATGTGCTTCAGTAAATGAGGAGCTGGTGCACGGTATTCCGGGTAAGCGGGTTCTGAAGGATGGCGATATCATCAGTGTTGATATTGGTGCCTATTATAATGGTTATCATGGTGACTCAGCTTGGTCGTATGCCATTGGCTCAGTCAGTGAAGATGATAAACGGTTATGCGAGGTCACGGAAGCAGCGCTGTACAGTGGTTTGGAGAAGGCAAAGCCTGGTGCCAGACTATCAGATATTTCCCATGCGATTCAGAGCTATGCCGAGCCTCTTGGATTCTCGATTGTAAGAGAGTATGTCGGGCATGGTGTCGGGCAAGACTTACATGAAGGTCCACAAATTCCGAACTACGGCCCACCTGGAAAAGGGATTCGCCTTAAAAAAGGAATGGTTCTCGCAATTGAGCCAATGATTAATGCTGGTTCAAGGTATGTGAAAACCCTTGAAGACAACTGGACCGTTGTTACCGTAGATGGCAAGAAGTGTGCTCATTATGAACATACAATTGCAATAACAGATTCAGGCTATGAAATTTTGACAAAACCATAATTTTCTAAGGTGATTAGTCGATTCTAAGCTCGTTTAATGTTATTATAGGAATGTTAGGGGTTTTTTGTTTTAAGTGGCTATGCCTCTTAACACGAAACTTGCTTAAATGAGGAGAACGTACCAGTTTTTATAGACAAGATTTACTGAAGGGAGGAACCTTAGTACATGGCTAAAGAGGATGTTATTGAAGTAGAAGGAACGGTTATTGAACCTCTTCCGAATGCGATGTTCCGTGTAGAACTCGAAAATGGTCATAAAATCCTCGCTCACGTATCAGGGAAGATTCGAATGAACTTCATTCGTATTCTGCCAGGAGATAAAGTCACCATTGAACTTTCTCCATACGATCTGACACGTGGACGAATCACTTATAGGTATAAATAACATCAAACAAGCATAGGCGTAACCTTGGTTACTGCTGTGCGCTTCCTTACAGGAGGGGGTTATCTGTTATGAAGGTCAGTCCATCCGTAAAACCAATTTGCGAAAAATGCAAAGTCATTAAACGCAAAGGTGTCGTAATGGTCATTTGTGAAAATCCGAAACACAAGCAAAAACAAGGTTAATTTCTAAGGAGGTGCAAAACGTATGGCACGTGTTGCAGGTATTGATATTCCGCGTGATAAGCGAGTAGTCATTTCTCTTACTTACGTATTTGGAATCGGTAAAGCTAAAGCTTCTCAAATTCTTGCACAGGCTGGTGTATCTGAAAATACACGAGTTCGTGATCTAACAGAAGAAGAGCTTGGTAAAATCCGTGAAGCATTAGAAGCTCATCAAGTTGAAGGGGATCTTCGTCGTGAGGTTTCACTAAACATCAAACGTTTAATTGAAATTGGTTCATACCGAGGCATTCGCCACCGTCGTAGTTTGCCAGTACGTGGGCAAAACTCTAAAAACAACGCTCGTACACGCAAAGGTCCACGTCGGACTGTAGCGAACAAGAAGAAATAAGTAAAGGAGGTCGAGGATAACTATGGCTAAGAAAACGAATACTCGTCCAAAGCGCCGGCAGAAGAAAAATATTGAATCTGGTGTGGCTCACATCCGCTCTACATTCAATAACACGATTGTGACAATCACAGATACACAAGGGAACGCGATCTCTTGGGCTAGCTCTGGAGCTCTTGGTTTCAAAGGGTCTCGTAAGTCAACTCCATTTGCTGCACAAATGGCTGCTGAAGCAGCTGGTAAAACAGCAATGGAGCACGGAATGAAAAGCATTGAGGTTTCTGTTAAAGGTCCTGGAGCTGGTCGAGAAGCTGCAATTCGTTCTTTACAGGCAATTGGGCTTGAAGTTAACATGATTAAAGATGTTACTCCTGTTCCACACAACGGCTGCCGTCCACCAAAACGTCGCAGAGTGTAACGGAATCACTCATTTGTATAGATTTCCTGTAAGTGTCAATAATGGATGAGACAATCACAATCCGATTGACCTGAAGGTGAAAGTTTGGATTGACCTAAAGGATGAAGGTTTTAGGCAATCCTAGCGGTCTACCTTAGTTCGACGTTTTGAAGGAGGGTTTGTTTAATGATCGAGATTGAAAAGCCAAATATTGAAACGGTTGAAGTTAGTGAAGACGCAAAGTACGGGAAATTTGTAGTAGAGCCACTTGAAAGAGGATATGGAACAACACTGGGTAACTCGTTACGCCGTATTCTATTATCCTCTCTTCCAGGTGCTGCAGTAACTGCTGTTCAAATTGATGGAGTACTACATGAATTCTCAACGATTGAAGGCGTTGTGGAGGATGTAACCACGATTATCCTAAACCTAAAGAAGCTAGCTCTTAAGATCTACTCTGAAGAAGAGAAGACACTTGAGATCGACATTCAAGGTGAAGGTGTTGTAACAGCTGGTGACTTAACACATGACAGTGATGTTGAAGTACTTAACCCTGATCTACACATTGCAACGCTGACTAAAGGTGCTAACCTGCACATGCGTCTTCTAGCAAAACGTGGTCGTGGCTATGTATTGGCTGATGGGAATAAGAATGACGATCAACCGATTGGTGTTCTTCCTATTGACTCTATTTACACTCCTGTTGCACGTGTAAACTATCAAGTTGAGAATACGCGTGTCGGTCAAGTGACTAACTATGATAAACTAACCCTTGATGTTTGGACAGATGGAAGCACTCGTCCCGAAGAAGCTGTTGCTCTTGGTGCTAAAATCCTAAACGAACATCTCAATATTTTTGTTGGTTTAACAGACCAAGCACAAAATGCTGAAATCATGGTTGAAAAAGAAGAAGATCAGAAGGAAAAAGTACTCGAGATGACGATCGAAGAGTTAGACCTTTCTGTTCGCTCTTATAACTGTTTGAAGCGTGCTGGTATTAATACCGTTCAAGAGCTTACGCACAAAACAGAAGAAGACATGATGAAGGTTCGTAACCTTGGTCGTAAATCATTAGAAGAAGTTCAAGAGAAATTGGGCGAGCTTGGTTTAGGTCTTCGTAACGAAGAATAAACCAGCCCGGACCGTTTTTTGAAGTATCTTCTTTGCCCATAGCAACCTTTTACAAAGCAGAACCATGTTTTGTTAGGTGATTTTTTTCATGTTAAGGACTTCTGCTGCATGCAGCAGGTTTAAAGGAGGGGAAACATAATGGCATACGCAAAACTTGGTCGTGATAGTGCTGGTCGTAAAGCATTATTCCGTGATCTAGCTACAGATCTAATCATCAACGAACGTATCGAAACAACGGAAGCAAAAGCGAAGGAGCTTCGTTCAATCGTTGAGAAAATGATTACTCTTGGTAAGCGTGGAGACTTACATGCTCGTCGTCAGGCAGCTGCATTCATCCGTCGTGAAGTAGCAGACGCTGAGACAAACCAGGATGCAATTCAGAAGTTATTCTCTGATATCGCACCACGCTATGAAGAGCGTCAAGGTGGATACACTCGTATTCTTAAAATTGGACCTCGTCGTGGAGACGGCGCACCAATGGTTTACATCGAGCTTGTTTAAACCAAAGAATCGATCATAAAGCGACTAAGGGCAGAAGAGACTGTGAGCATGAATGCTCTGACTCTATTGCCCTTTTTTGTATACAAAAAAACGGGGGGTGGCTGATGTCATGCTGCTCAACATGAAAGATGTGAGTTTTACCTATAATCAGACGACTGCTCCCGTCTTAACAAACGTGTCACTGACTCTTTCAAAGGGGGAGTGGGTAGCCGTAGCAGGGCAAAATGGTTCTGGTAAGTCAACCCTTGCCAAACTACTAAGTGGTCAGCTTCTCCCTTCTTCAGGCTCACTTACGCTAGATGGAGAAGCCCTTGGTCAGCTAGAACTTCGCAGGCGATGTGGATACGTATTTCAGAATCCAGATCATCAATTTGTGGGCGCAACGATTTGGGATGACTTAGCGTTTGGACTTGAAAATTATACAGTGTCACGCGAGGATATGCTCGAGAAGATAAACACCTATGCGACACTCTTTGATTTGCAAGATTTACTGGATAAAGCACCCCACCAATTATCAGGCGGGCAGAAACAGCGTGCTGCTCTTGCTGGAATGATGGTGCTTGAACCAGAAGTTATTATTCTAGATGAAGCGACAAGCATGCTTGATCCAAAAGGCAGAGAAGATGTTTGGCAGGCCCTCCAGCTAGTAAGAAAACAAGGGGTCACCATTGTTATGATTACGCATGACATGGAGGAAGCATGTTTGGCAGACCGGCTTGTCGTCATACATCAGGGTTCAATTAAGGTGGATGGTAGACCCGCTGATGTGTTTGATTTACGAGAATTGATGCAGGAAACAGCGCTAACGCCGCCATTTTCAGTAGAAATTCAACATGGTCTTGCCGATGAAGGTCTTCTCCTAAAGGATCGATGTCACAATGAAGAGGAACTGGTAGAGCAGCTATGCAACTATCATTTAACCACGTAACACATACCTATATGCCCAGCACCCCCTTCGAGCAACATGCTTTACAGGACGTGACCCTATCGATCCCTTCTGGAAGCTTCTGTGCTATCATTGGACCGACCGGGTCTGGTAAATCAACATTGGTTCAGCATGTGAACGGTCTCTTACGACCGAGCTCGGGTCATGTTCAAGTTGGGCCATTTACGCTCACAGCTCAAAAGCGAAAGACCGCACTTAATGAACTCAGACGTACAGTTGGTTATCTTTTTCAATATCCCGAGCATCAGCTGTTTGAAGAGACTGTCGAAAAAGAAATGATATTTGGACCGTTGAATTTTGGCGTGCCAAAAGCAGAAGCAATCGAGCGTGCCCAACAGCTTCTTCCGGCTGTGGGACTGTCTGAGGAGCTATTGTCAGTCTCTCCATTCCAGCTATCCGGTGGGCAAATGCGAAGAGTAGCCATCGCGTCCATTCTCGCCCAGCAGCCAGAAGTTTTGATACTCGATGAGCCAGCAGCTGGACTCGATCCACTAGGTAGAAGATCCATGCTTCAGCTTCTGTATGAACACCATCAGAAGCGAAAACAAACAACCTTGCTGATAACGCATCATATGGAGGATGCGCTTCAATATGCGGACCACATCATTGTGATGAATAAAGGTACCATCTGGAAGTCGGGCCGTCCTGAAGACGTATTTGCTGAACCAGAAGAGCTAATGAAGGTTGGTCTCCAGCTTCCTGAGACCATTCGTTTTATGCAAACGTTTATGCAATCGACTGGAGTGGCATCTGTTCCGATGCTAAAGACAAGAGCTGAGGTTATTGCTTATCTTACAAGCTATTTACAGAGAGCAGAAAAGGGTGGGGTATAGTGGCTTATTCTATCATTGGGCAGTATGTGCCTACGAATTCCATCATCCATCGCCTTGACCCACGATCCAAAACCATTGCGGTGTTTGTCCTAGCGATTGTTGTTTTTATGGCTGGGAATTTCCCCGCGTTACTAGCAATGCTAGGTGGAGCCTTTGTACTGGCTGCTATTACACGTATTCCTGCTCGTTTTTTTGTGAGGAGCCTGAAGCCGGTCCTCATTCTCGTAGGATTCTTTTTTATCTTTCATCTATTCTTTACGCAAGAAGGGACAGAGCTTGTTTCACTTGGTGCTCTGACACTATATTCAGGGGGAGTCACAAAGGGATTATTTGTTTCTTTACGGATCTTAACATTGGTCTTATTTGCCTCATTTCTTACTCTTACTACAAGAACCGTTGATTTAACGAATGGTTTAGAGAAACTGCTTTCCCCTTTAAAACGTATCAAGATCCCAACGTCAGAGTTTGTCTTAATGATGATGATTGCGATGCGCTATATTCCGATCCTGATGGAGGAAACAAAAAGACTCAGCATGGCCCAGGCCGCGCGAGGTGCAGATATAACAAGCGGCACCATCCTTTCACGTATGAAGGCTTTAAACCCTCTGTTACTGCCACTTATTGTTCAAAGCTTTAAACAGGCTGAAACGATGGCTCAAGCAATGGAAGCCAGAGGCTATCGTATGGGAGCGGAGAGGACTCAGATTCGGTTGCTAACATGGAAAAAAGCAGATACATGGACACTTGTTTTTACAGGAATGATAGCAGCTATCATTCTAATCACTAGGAGTTAGGAGGGATCTTATGCAGAGAGTGGCATGCAGGATAGAGTATATCGGTACCGGTTTTTCTGGCTACCAAGTACAGCCTAATGGACGAACAGTGCAAGAAGAGCTTGAAGCAGCACTGAAGAAGCTGCACAAGGGACAGCCTGTACATGTCTCTGCCTCTGGCCGAACAGATGCAGGAGTGCATGCCAAAGGACAGGTCATTCATTTTGATAGCCCGCTGACGATCCCTTCGCTCCGGTGGTCAAAGGCTGTAAACCCATTACTACCTGCTGATATTCGAGTAAGTGCCAGCCAGCATGTGGCTACTAACTTTCACGCTAGATATTCAGCTGTAGGTAAGCAATATCGCTACAAAGTAACAAAGCGGGAGGATATCTTTCTCAGAAATCGTGCTAGTTTTGTTCCAACATCTCTTAATGTGACTCACATGAGGGCAGCGGCAGAACATATTCTGGGTACCCATGATTTCAGCTCCTTTTGTGCAGCTAATACCTCTGTCGTTGATAAGGTGCGAACGGTGACCCAGTGTGACATTGTTGAGGATGATGAAGAACTAACATTTATTCTAGCTGGTAATGGCTTTTTGTATAACATGGTCCGCATTGCTGTGGGCACATTACTTGAGATTGGAGCTGGAAAGCGTGCCCCTGAAGACATGCAGCATATTATCGCTGCCGAAGATAGAGGAGCGGCAGGCAAAACAGCTCCTGCTCATGGCTTATATCTATGGTCTGTAGGCTATGCTCAGCCTATGTTTACCAGTGCAGAAAAAAGATGAAACACCCGGCAGAGTTTTTATTATATTGTGTTGACTTTGCTAGCTAATTATTATATGATGTTAAATGGTAATTCTTAAGACCCACAAGCCCCGGGTTACGGAATGGTCATGTAACTTAACATTTTATTGTAAGAGTACTGAATAGAATCATGTTCTTAGGAGGGACAATCCATGCGTACAACATATATGGCTAAGCCAGGTCAAGTAGACCGTAAATGGCTAATTGTTGATGCTGAAGGTCAAACACTTGGTCGTTTGGCTTCTGAAGTTGCGTCAATTCTTCGTGGTAAAAACAAACCAACGTTCACACCTCACATCGATACTGGTGACCACGTGATCGTTATCAACGCTTCAAAGATTGAACTAACAGGTAACAAATTAAACGGTAAGATCTACTACCGTCACACAAATCACCCAGGTGGTCTTAAGCAAACAACTGCTAACGACATGCGTAACAACAAGCCTGAGCGTATGATTGAACTAGCTGTAAAAGGAATGCTTCCAAAGAATACTCTTGGCCGTGCTCAAGGTATGAAGCTTCACGTATATGCAGGTAGCGAACACAAACATCAAGCACAGAAACCAGAAGTTTACACACTTCGCGGTTAATCGATTAGGAGGGTATTACTTTGGCTCAAGTACAATATTACGGCACAGGTCGTCGCAAGCACTCAACTGCACGTGTACGCCTTGTTCCCGGTGATGGAAATATCGTAGTAAACGGTCGTTCTCTAGATGAGTATTTTGGTCTTGAAACACTAAAGCTTATCGTTAAACAACCACTTGTTGAGATCGATGTTGTTGGACAATATGATGTACACGTAAACGTAGACGGCGGTGGATTCACTGGTCAAGCTGGTGCTATTCGTCACGGTATCTCACGTGCACTTCTTAAAGTAGATCCAGAAAACCGTCCAGCTCTTAAATCTGCTGGATTCCTGACTCGTGACGCACGTATGAAAGAGCGTAAAAAATACGGTCTTAAAGCAGCACGTCGCGCACCTCAGTTCTCAAAACGTTAATATACTGGTTATATCAATGTTTCCCCTCTTTGCTCTTGGAGCAGGGAGGGTTTTTTGGTTCATGTTGGTTCAAATCGGCTTGAAGTTTATGAAAGACTTAACAGATTTAAAGCATCTGCATTTTGCTGGTGCTTTTTTCTGGCATAAATTCTAGATAGTCATTTCCACAAATGCAATTGTTCTGTGAATCAGTTCGTTACCATCTTCTTTTACATTGTTATGTTAAAATTGATTGTAATAAGACTTTTATCGAATTGTAGTTATAGATAGATTCCGCCTATGACATATTATAAATAGCGTATTAATGAGGAGGGTTATCAAAATGGATAAAAATAAAAGCATAGAAATACAACGTTCTTCAAAAGCAGAAAACATTCTATCTCAGATCAATAGTAAAACGAAGCTAGGAGACTTACGAAAAATCGCGAAAGAAGTAAAAAAAAATCATGAACTAGCGATGGAGCTTTGGTCCACGGAAGAATTTTTGCCCAGGCTATTAGCCATTTTAATTATGGATAAGACGCTTCTTACACAAGATGAGCTAGATGAGCTTGATAAGGATATGCAGACTCACACATTGGATGAGCGAAATAACTTAATGGATTGGTTAATGGCTAATCAGCTCACCAAAACTAAGAAGAATATTGCATTGATAGAGTCATGGCACAACAGTCCTTCTGCTCTTCAAAGGCGGGTTTTCTGGTATTATCAAGCGAGATTAAGATGGACTGGACAAACACCACCCGATAACACTGAAGAATTGCTAGCTGCAATAGAAGCTACTATTACGCAGGAAGAACCGGAAGTTCAATGGGCTATGAATTTCACCGCAGGCTGGATCGGCGTGTATGGTGAAGAGTTTCGTGCACGTTGTATGAAAATAGGGGAGAATACAGGTCTTTACAAAGGTGACATGGTATCAAAAGGATGTACTCCTGATTACTTGCCGGAGTTCATTACGATTGAAGTGAACAAACGAATGAATAAGTAGGTACCACTAAAAAAATTCATCAGGGTTTGATTTGAAATCATATCAAAATCCTTGAAACAATTAGTACTCATGTAATTGTTTCAGGGATTTTTTATATTCAGATAAGACCCTTCTATCTGGAAATTGGTGGTATCTTAAGTTAGTATAAATAAATAGAATGGTTCTAGATGTTAGGAATAAAACATCAACTTGTTCAATTGATTAAAAATTTGGAGAGTGAAGAAAACGATGAGGTTAAGATTCATATTATTTTTAACGACATTTATATTACTAGTGGGGTGCAGTTCAGAAGGCACATCCAATCATGCTACTAGCAATAATGATGAAGAGCAAAGTGATGTTTTAACGGAGAAAGACCTATTTGAAAGTTTGTTAGTAGAAGCAAATAAGTATACAGACAGAATGTTAAAAGACGGGAGTTTTATAATAGGTATTGATAAATCAGGTGATTATGATCTTAGATCAGAAGAAGATGAAGTTGAGATACATATGTTGGAGACATCAGTAGAAACAGAGTTTGAAAAAGATGAACAGGATTATGAGTTACCTAATGGCATGAAAGGAACATTGGGTGATATGGGATATAATTACAAAAGCTTTGTACATTACGATGATGGTATGAAAACAGAGATACGATTGGGTGAAATGGAAATAGAAGATGCGAAGAAAAAATTAGATGCTTTGGAATTTAGGGATGAAGATTTAACAGAGGATGAATTAAAAGAAGCGTTGGGTTTTTCTTATGAGGATGTTAAATTTTTTGATAATCATGAATCAGCTTACAATGTCTCAGAATTATGGATTAGCCATGGAAGCTTAAACACATTTTCAGTGAGATATCGCAATCCGGATGCGGGCGAATATGATGCGATTGATATAAGTGTAACTGCGGAAGAATTTGAAATACGAGATTATATAGATATAGAAAATAAAACGACTAACCAGGGTAAAGATGTAAAGATGATAGATGACGGATTATATGTAGAATGGTTATGGGAAGACGATGATTATTTCTATGGAATAGCTGGTAATTATGACGAAGATGATGTGGAAAAAAAAGAATATAACTTAGAGGTTATCGATCAAATGATCAAGAAGTATGGTGAATAATTATATGCTTTACCGAACAGTCATGGCATCAGAGTTAGCTTTCAAGCACTGTATGCTTGAAAGCTTTATTAGATTACAGTAAGAGAAGACCCAGTCATTCCTGAAGACCCTAAGGACACAAAAGAACCTACCGATCCCAAAGATCCTAAGGACATAAAAAAGAACCCAATCAATGTGACCGATGGCGGAGCATCCGAACAACCACCTGTTAAAAAAGGCGGACAAAAACTACCAGAAACTGCGATGAATCTCTATGTGTATTTATTGGCAGGAGTTTTACTTATCATAAGTGGTGTGGTCTTCCTCTTCATAAAAAGAAGAAAAGCTAAATCGTTATCGTAGAGAGTTACATGAAAATATTTAAATTAAACGACTCTCACCTATTTAGGATGAGAGTCTCTTTTTGTGTGTGGACAGAGCAAAGCAAAATCTACAGAGTTAAATTCTATATCATCAGTAGTCATTTAGATGACCATCAACATACAAGCTGACGAAAATTGAGTGCCAACACCTGCGGGATGAAAAGGAGGTCACTGAAAAACGATCTTTATAAAACTGCGAACGTTCTTCAATTGTTTAAGTCAGAGCATTAGCGGAAGGAGAACCCGTAGACTCCTGCGGAACAGAACGCGTCTGAAGACATCGAAGTGGTGGTTTTCCACTTTGAGGGCTGAGGCCGTTCTTGCGGGTGCTAGGGTTCTCCTGTAGCGGCGCCATTCAGATCGCTCTTACATGACTTTTTCAGTGGCCTCGATAAAAAGGTTCATTGAGATAGATCGACGTAGTCGTGATAGCTCAGGTACTCCCGCGGTAAGCATGCCCCCATTTTCGGGAGCGGCAGCAAAGAAACCGCATAAAATAGCCGAACAATGTGTCTAACCACGTTGTTCGGCATTTTTGTGGTCGTTTGTCCTAGCCACTTTGCCCGTGTCTTGATAAAACTTGGCCACCTTCACATACTAACCATATTCCTCATACCAACGCTCATTTCCACCCACCAACAAAATGACCGTTGCAACGGTCATTTTTAAAGGAAGCGTTTTCTAAATGGTCAGTTACTATAAACACAAGGGAGGCGTAGCTGTGAGTTCAAAGAATAACCGTGAACAAGATCTTCTATTGTTCCTTTCGAAAAGTCAAAGTTACGTTACCTCGGAGGAATTAGTAGAAGAACTAAAGATTTCTCAAAAAACCGTCTATCGTTTAATCAAAAAAATTAACGATGAGTATATGGACAAACCCTTAATTATCTCAGAGAGAGGGAGAGGATATACATTAGATTACGAAAACTTTATCAGCTATAAAAAAAGCAATAACACATACAAGGAAAATTATCGCTCTCCTAGCGAGAGACGTAATCGCATTATGGAAGAGCTATTGCTGTCTTCTCCTAAGCCGATCAATATTTACGACTTATTTAGCGAATATTATGTAGGCGATTCGGTCATTTCTAATGACGAACAAATCATGGGCGAGGAATTGAAAGCGTTCAATTTAGTCTTAGAGCGAAAAGACAGGAAGCTAGCCATTTTAGGGGAAGAAGCAGATATTCGGAAAGCCATCAAACAAACCAACAAAATTTTTCATGCAATTGATCTCGATGATTTAAAAAACAATCAAGAGCTTAACTTCAATAAATATGACGTGTTGTTTATTCTGGGTCAATTAAGAAACATCGAAAAAGAGTTAGATATCACGATTCCGTACCCGTATAACGTAAATATCTTCTCACATCTCTATATATTGCTAAGTCGCTCAAGAAAAGTGCCTGCCATGTTGTTTAAGGATAAGGTTTCCGATGATGAGATGGATAGTATGACAAGAGACGTTATTTTGTATCCGGTTGCTAAGGATGTGGTTCATAATATTGAAATCTATCTGAACAGCTCCTTGCCGAAGATTGAGATCTACTTTCTTTATCAGTATCTGGTCTCATCGCGAATGCAGGGGTCACTTGCTATAACGACCACATTTACACCAAAGGTCGTAGAAGTGACGAACGCTTATATTGAGGGCATGAGTCAATATCTCGGAATCGAGATCGAAAGTCAGTCGATTTTTATTGATTTAGCAAATCATATCAAACCGATGCTAAACAGATTAGATTATAACATTCGAGTGAAAAATAGCTTGTTGAGTCAGATCAAGGTGACGTACGGAGATGTATTCACAGGTGTCACTCATGTATCTGAGTCAGTAAGTAACACGTGTGACCTACCCTCAATAAATGACGATGAGAATGGATTTATTACGCTCTATTTTGCCAAAGTCATGGTTACAGGGCAGCACCAACGACCGATTAAAACGCTCATCATGTGTACGACTGGAATTGGAACATCAGAGCTATTAAAAGCAAAGGTATCAAAGAAATTTCCTGAGCTAGACATTGTGGACTTAGTTGCTTCTCAAAACATGCAAATGGTGAAGGAGAAATACCCAGGTGCTGACTTGATCCTAAGTACCGTTCATCTTAAAGGTGATATTTCTATGCATCATTTATTAGTAAGTGCAATGTTTACGCTGGATGACCAGAAGAGACTTCAGAGCAAGATAGAGGAGATCTACCATGGACAATAACTCTTTCTATCACGTGTATGTTGATATGGATCTAAAGACAAAAGAAGATGTGTACTCGTTTATCTCCAGTCTTGTCTCGAATGATGAAGCTTCACAAAAAGAAACCATCCAGCAGCTCAATCAACGAGAGCAAGCAGGCAGCACATTAATCGCTGAGCATGTGATGCTACCTCATCTTGAAAGCACTCACATCAAGAAGAGTGAGATCGTGTTTATTCGCTTAGCTGAACCCATCCAAACGTGGGATGCCGAGACAGAAGATATTCGATTATTGATTGTCATTCTTTTAAAGGAAAATGAAAGCGCACAAATAAAGAAAGACATCGCCGCATTCACACGAACATTAGCGGATGATGATTATGTAAATCAATTAGTAACGATTCAAGATAAGGACATGCTTTATAAAGTAATCAAAAAATACTAGGAGGAATTTTTAATGAAAATCGTAGGAGTAGCAGCATGTACAGTAGGAATCGCCCACACATATATCGCACAGGAAAAATTACAGAACGCTGGTAAGAAAGCGGGACATGATATTGCGATTGAAACGCAAGGAACCATTGGAACAGAAAGTGAGCTAACAGAACAGCAAATCGCTGAGGCAGACATCGTCATTATCGCTGCAGATGTCAAGATCTCAGGAAGAGAGCGTTTTGATGGGAAACGAATCATCGAAGTCCCAACAGAAATTGCTGTGAAATCACCAAATAAATTAGTTGAGAAAGCGGTAGAAGTCGTAAATCAACAAAAATAACGGATGGATGGGGAGAAATCAGATGGAAGTCAAAGACATTGTCGATTTAAACACAATCAAAGCTGATTTAAAAGCTAAAAGCAAAGAAGATGCCATACAAGAGTTAGCCGAGGTATTACTGCAAAATGAATATATTTCTGATGTGGATACATTTCTGAAAGATATTTATGCAAGAGAAGCAGTAGGCCAGACAGGAATCGGTAATTACATTGCGATTCCTCATGGAAATAGTGAGGCTGTTCATAAGATTGGAGTAGCCATTGGCATTACTCAGGAAGAAATCGAATGGGAAACACTTGATGGTAAAGGTGTAAAAGGAATTATCCTATTTGCTGTTGGAAAAGAGAATGACGGCGCACAAACCCATCTGAAATTATTATCGATGTTTGCAAGGAAGTTAGGTAACGATGAAGTGATAGAGAGCATGCTTCAGTCAAAAAGTGCTGAAGAAGTGCAAGAGGCTTTATGTAATTAAAACAGATCATCCTAGGGGGATAGAAGATGAAGCAATTTTTAAGAAGTTTAAATCTTAAAGGTCATTTATTAACAGCCATTTCATACTTAATTCCAATTGTATGTGGTGCCGGTTTCTTAATTGCGATCGGAATGGCATTTGGAGGGACAAGCCAAGGCGAGCTTGTTCAAGGTCAGTTCTCCATTTGGGATGCGCTTGCCACAATGGGTGGGGCAGGACTCGGGCTACTACCTGTCGTAATCGCAACGGGGATTTCTTATTCAATTGCCGGAAAGCCAGGAATTGCTCCAGGATTTGTTGTAGGTTTAACAGCTAATGCAATTGGTGCTGGATTCATTGGTGGTATTTTAGGTGGATATGTAGCAGGTTTTCTTGCTTTAGCTATTTTAAAACGTGTCAAAGTTCCAAAATGGGCGAGAGGGTTAATGCCAACGTTAATCGTTCCGTTTTTAACCTCGTTTCTCGGTGGGTTAATCATGGTCTACATTATCGGTATTCCGATTTCTGGTTTTACAGCCCTATTAACGGGTGCGCTAAACAGCTTAGGTTCGTCCTCGTTACTCGTATTTGGTGGAATTGTTGGGATCCTGAGTGGCGTTGACTTTGGGGGCCCAATTAACAAAACCGTCTTTGCCTTTGTATTAACGATGCAAGCGGAAGGGATTAATGGACCGATTACAGCGTTGCAATTAGTAAACACAGCGACTCCAATTGGATTTGGGTTAGCTTACTTCTTAGCGAAAGTATTTGGTAAAAATATTTATACAACTGCAGAAACGGAAACGTTAAAATCTGCTGTGCCAATGGGTGTTGTCAATATTGTTGAAGGTGTCATCCCTATTGTGATGAACGATATCGTGCGCTGTATCATTGCCGTTGCGATTGGTGGAGCAGCAGGTGGAGCCACGTCTATGGTTCTTGGAGCCGATGCAACTGTGCCATTTGGTGGGGTCTTGATGTTGCCAACGATGACACAGCCTTGGACAGGTGCGGTAGCCATACTGGTGAACGTCCTTGTAACTGGTATCGCTTTAGCTCTTATTAAGAGAAACGTGTCGGCAGAAGATGCAGTTACAGAGAAAGTACTGGAAGAAGAAGACATTAGTCTCGATGATATTAAGATTACCTAATGGAAACAAGTTTTGAGGAGGAAGTATGAACATGAAGAAAGTAGAATTTTCGCCATCACTCATGACGATGGATTTAGATAAATTTAAAGAGCAAATTACGTTTCTGAATGATCATGTTGATTCGTATCATATTGATATCATGGACGGGCATTATGTACCGAACATTACGCTGTCTCCATGGTTTATTGATGAGGTACGTAAGATTAGTGACTTACCCATGTCTGTTCATCTTATGGTGACAGAGCCAAGCTTTTGGGTGCAACAGCTAATTGATATGAAGTGCGAGTGGATTTGCATGCATGCGGAAGTACTGGATGGTTTAGCTTTTCGCCTAATTGATCAAATTCAGGACGCAGGCTTAAAAGCAGGGATCGTTCTAAATCCAGAAACGCCGATTGAGACCATCTTTCCTTATATTGAGTTAGTTGATAAGATCACGATTATGACCGTGGATCCTGGGTTTGCTGGTCAGCGTTTTATTGATAATACACTTGAGAAGATTGTGGCGTTAAGAAAATTACGTGAAGAAAAAGGCTATAAGTACGTGATTGAGATGGATGGTTCGTCTAACCGAAAATCATTTAAAAAGATTGATGCAGCCGGCCCTGATATCTATATCGTAGGCCGTAGCGGGTTATTCGGCTTAGATGATGATATCGCAAAGTCTTGGGAAATCATGAGTAAAGATTATGAAGACATGACTGGAAAAGCAATCGTATAAAAATTTTAAAGAGGCTGGCATGTAAACAGCCTCTTTTCTTAGATTAGAGGGATAAAATATGTTTGATAACATTGACCAACTCGGCGTAGATACGCTACGTACACTAAGTATAGATGCCATCGATAAAGCAAATTCTGGCCACCCGGGCTTGCCAATGGGAGCAGCCCCCATGACGTATGCCTTATGGACCAAGCACTTAAAAATAAATCCAGCTACCTCACGTAGCTGGGTGGATCGTGATCGCTTTGTTTTATCAGCGGGGCACGGATCTGCCTTGTTATATAGCATGCTGCATTGTGCAGGGTACCAAGTCACCAAGGATGACTTAAAAAGCTTTCGCCAATGGGACAGTAAAACGCCAGGACATCCAGAGGTAGGGCATACGGATGGAGTGGAAGCAACAACGGGTCCGCTTGGACAAGGCATCGCGATGGCAGTTGGCATGGCAATGGCAGAAGCCCATTTAGCGGCAACCTATAATCGCGATCATTATAATGTTGTGGATCATTACACATACGCCTTATGTGGGGATGGGGATTTAATGGAGGGTGTGTCACAGGAAGCGGCATCCCTTGCAGGCCACCTAAAATTAGGCAAAATGATTGTTCTATATGATTCGAATGATATTTCATTGGATGGACCTACCTCTAAGGCGTTCACTGAACAAGTTGGGAAACGTTTTGAAGCGAATGGCTGGCAGCATATCTTAGTTGAAGAAGGTACAGATTTAGAGGCCATTTCTAAAGCGATTGAAGACGCAAAAGCTGAAACAAATAAACCAACCTTAATTGAGGTCAAAACAGTCATCGGTTTTGGTGCACCAAACGCAGGTACGTCATCGGTTCACGGCGCACCACTCGGCGTAGAGGGAATGGAAGCAGCGAAAAAAGCATACGGGTGGGAGTATCCGGAATTTACGGTTCCGGATGAAGCGGCTGCTCGTTTTAAAGAAACGATTCAAGACCGTGGTCAAGAAGCAGAGGAAGCATGGAACAACATGTTTGACGAGTATGCAGAGGCACATCCTGAATTAGCTAAGCAGTTCAAACAAGCATTTGCTGGTGAGTTACCTGAAGGCTGGGACAGTGAGCTTCCGACTTATGAGGTAGGTGAAAGCCAAGCAAGTCGTGTATCAAGTAAGGACATGCTTCAAGCTTTATCTAAAACGGTACCAAGCCTATGGGGCGGTTCTGCGGACCTATCTGCCTCTAACAATACGATGGTGGCGGCAGAGACAGACTTTCAAGCGGATCATTATGAAGGACGTAACATCTGGTTCGGTGTACGAGAATTTACGATGGCGTGTGCTATGAACGGCATTCAGCTTCATGGAGGAACCTTTATCTATGGTGGCACGTTCTTTGTGTTTGTTGATTACTTACGACCAGCAGTGCGGTTGTCATCGATCCAAAAGGCTCCTGTAACCTATGTGCTGACGCATGATTCGGTCGCAGTAGGAGAAGATGGACCTACACACGAACCAGTAGAACAATTGGCGAGCTTACGTGCGATGCCAAATGTTCATGTCATTCGCCCAGCTGATGGGAATGAAACACGTGCCGCATGGAAAATCGCGATGACATCAAAGGAAACACCAACGATATTAGTGCTTAGTCGTCAAAATCTACCTGTTATTGAAGGGACTAAAGAGCACGCAGATGAGAATGTAGCAAAAGGCGGCTATGTGATTTCCCCTCAAAAAGGTGGTGCGCCGGAAGGAATATTGATTGCCACTGGGTCAGAAGTAAGCTTAGCGATTAATGCGCAGAAAGCATTAGCGGAAGAAGGAATCGATGTATCTGTTGTTTCCTTACCAAGCTTTGATTTATTTGAAGCTCAATCAGCGGAATACAAAGAATCTGTCTTACCAAAAACAGTGACAAAACGTATCTCCATAGAAATGGGCTCTAAGTTTGGTTGGAAAGAGTATGTCGGTGATCAAGGCACTTCATTGTCTATTGATCGTTTTGGAGCGAGTGCTCCTGGAAATAGAATCGTTCGTGAATTTGGTTTCACAAGTGAAGCAATTCAAGATGCTTTTAAAAAGCTGTAAGAATGAATTAAAGGGTTAGGACAAAAGAATTATAACTAATCTAAAAGCTGAAGAATGTTGGAGTCTCTCCATTCATTTTTCGGCTTTTTTATTGTACATAGAGGATTGGAGGTTATCTGAGTGTAGGTGTATCGCTGCCGCTCCCGAAAATGGGGGCACGCTTACCGCGGGAAGGTAATGAGCTAACTCGACTCCGTCGATTTATCTCATTGAACCTTTTCATCCCGCAGGTGTCGGCCCTCCATTTTCGTCCGCTTGCTGAGTGGCGGACATCAAGGATATGAGAGGTGACTTACGTGGAGTCCAGATAGCTTTTCAACTTATTTACTTGCAGATGTACATAAGGGAATTGGAGCATGTCTGAGTATGGGTTCTTCGATCTTCGCTCCCAAAAATGAGGCACACTTACCGAGGAAGTACCTGAGCTAACTGGCTCTGCCGTCTTATATCAATTGAACCTTTTTACCAAGGCTACTGAAAAAGAAGCTTTATATGATAGTGAACCTTCTATTAAACAAAAAAACAGCCCTCCTTTCTTTGGTCAGGAATGTTGGTCATTTGTCTGACCGGGAACAAGAGCGGAAGGAGAAACCGGAGACTCCTACGGAACAGAACGCGTCTGAAGACATTGAAGTGGCGCCCTTTCACTTCAAGGGCTGAGGCCGTTCCCGTGGAAAGCGTAGGTTTCTCCTGTAGCGGATTTGTTGCAATGTACGTGTTATAAGTTGGATTAACAGTTTTCCCCAGTTGCTTTTTTTGTATATTTCAATAAAAAAATCTTATATATCGTTAAAAATTTATTGTTTATCGATAAATGAAATGATATATTCTAATTGATCTAATGTAAATGAGGTGTATATATGAAGAGGGAAACTCTATTTTTGAAGGTAGCTGTGTTTTTAATTGGTGCCCCTGTCCTGGCGTTATGTATATTTTGGGTGCCGCTCATTGCCAGCCAAGCCTCCATCTTTTATCCGACGCTTGCGCATTGGCGCTTTTTGGTTATGGCCGGGTTATACATAACGGCTGTCGCATTTTTTATTGCGTTATATCAAGCAATAAAGCTTCTTCGTTATATTGATAAGAATGAAACCTTCACTAATGGAGCCATTCAAGCACTGACACATATCACAACATGTGCTGTCGTGATAAGTGGCTGTTATGTGTTGTCACTACCAATTTTTTATCTAGTGGCCGAAGCGGACGATGCACCAGGAATTATTGTTCTTGGACTCGTTATTCTATTTGCTTCCACAGTCATAGCGGTGTTTGCTGCTGTATTAAAGAAGCTCTTGAAAAATGCTATTGAAATCAAGTCAGAAAACGACTTAACGGTCTGAGGTGATCGACTATGACCATGATTATAAATATTGATGTCATGCTAGCGAAACGAAAGATGAGTGTTACCGAATTATCAGAGAAGGTCGGGATTACGATGGCGAACCTTTCCATATTAAAAAACGGGAAAGCTAAAGCTATCCGGTTCTCGACACTTGAGGCGATATGCGAAGCGCTGCAATGTCAGCCTGGGGATATTTTAGAATACAAAAGTGATAAGCAGTCCTGATCATAAGGGAGGTTAATCCATGAACGTACTTATTCAGAGGATGGAAACGCGAATACTTGGTGGAATTCTGCAGCTTGTTCGGTTTGGCTGGGAGCAGGCGATGTCCTGCCTCTTTCCTGTTGTCATTTTCGCATCGCTCGCACTAACGCAAGTCATTCCTCTTCCCTTTTTGCCGAGATATGATTGGTTGCTTTTGATCTGCCTAGGAATGCAGTGGTGGATGTTGCGCTCTGGACTCGAGACAAAGGATGAGCTAAAAGTAATTACGCTATTTCACATCATTGGGCTAGCCCTTGAGATATTTAAAGTACAGATGGGGTCTTGGGCGTATCCGGAGGAAGGATTCTTCAAGATCTTAGGAGTACCATTATACAGCGGGTTCATGTATGCGAGTGTAGCCAGTTATTTATGCCAGGCGTGGAGGAGATTAGACATTCAACTGATTAAGTGGCCTCCCTTTTTACTTGTTGTTCCACTTGCAGCAGCGATTTACTTGAATTTCTTTACCCATCACTTTTGGATTGATGTACGTTGGTGGCTCTCCGGCCTTGTAATCATCGTTTTCTGGAAATCATGGGTTTCCTATAAGGTAGGAGAAGAGCGCTACCGAATGCCGATTGCTCTTTCGTTTATATTGATTGGCTTTTTTATCTGGGTTGCCGAAAACATCGCCACCTTCTTCGGCGCCTGGCAATACCCAAACCAAACAGACGTATGGAGCCTCGTCCACCTAAGCAAAATTAGTTCATGGTTATTGCTTGTTATCGTGAGCTTTTTAATTGTGGCAACATTAAAGTTAGTAAAAGGCAAAGATGCGGGAGCATGATTTAACTTTAAAGCATGTCAATTAGCATTTGGTTACGGGCTAATAAATGGAAAGCCATTAAGTGAGTCCCGAAAGCGTAGGTGAAGAATAAATGCCACGTAAGAGAATTCTTTTAGGTTTATCCCTTATTACTTTGGTAGGTATAGTTACACTTAGTATTTTATTCTTTTCATTTTTCTTCCCTGTTGGAAAAATGTTAACAGCATCAACGAATTTAGATAGAGAAGCGCTAGGACCATTTTTAATACATGAACCCTTAAATAAGTCAGATCTTGATTTATTTGACTCTTATGAAAAGAGAAAAGAGTCAAGTGGATACAGCTATTCAAGTGAGGATGCTTTTATATCTACGAATGATCAACAAGAGATTATCTCTATTTCTTCAGGAGAACAATTACGCTTAACTTCTACTATCACAACAGGTAATACAAAAGAAAAAGTGTTACAAACCTACGGTCAAAATTATTACACATATAAGGAAATGGGACTCGGGGACGCAGTAGTCTACATTGATCGCAAAAATAAAATAGAGCTGACACTGTGGATGAGAGAAGAGAAAGTCTGGAATATATGGATTTCATCCTATAAATAAATGTAACCTAACCTTACTGGAATGATTTCCATTGCATGTGACACACCACTCCATCAAATACTACACATATGAGAGGAGTGGTTAGGATGGACGTCATTAAGACATTAGCAGATAAAAGACGCGAAAAACGTTGGAATTTTGAGCGGAAGTTGCTGCAAGACATCACATTAAAAGATATTGAACATCAATACAAACAAACCTTTGCAAGTAGTCTTTCCAAGCAATTCATTGATAGCCCGATGCTTGTAGACCCTAGCCTAGACATCGGCATAGATGCTTATTTACTTGGCGCCGGGTATAGCCGATTTTATCAATACGGAGAGAATGAACAGCAGGCCAAATCTCGAGCGGAAGATGAACTCACAGACCTTTCCTTCGATATGTTTAACCTGTTAATGTGCTGGACAGAGTCGGGGGAGCATTATGGGGACCAGCTGGGGATTGCTTGTGATGTCTACGTGGATCAATTATGGCAAAAGGGCTTTCAGATGGGGGCCAAGCGCTATCGAATGAAGCTTCACTAAATTACTAAAAACTCGTGTTCATAATCTCGACCTTGTCCCAATATACTGTGTTAGGGAATGGGATAAGGGGGATGGGACATGCGTTTAAAATGGATGAAGGTTATTATAGGTTCGCTCTGCGCAGCGGCTTTATTTTATATCATACAGGATCAGCTTCAGAGTGATAAATCAATTGGTTGGCATTTGCCTTTGTCACAGCGTGTCATTGTAATTGATGCAGGGCATGGTGGCATGGATGGAGGCGCAACATCAAATACAGGCTACCTTGAAAAGGATGCCACGCTTGAAATTGCCAAGAAGGTACGTGATTATTTACAGGAAGCTGGCGCCATTGTGCTTTTAACTAGAGAAACAGATGCGGATCTTGCGAATGAGGATACTAAACGAATTCGAACACGAAAAACCGAAGACCTTAAGCGTCGAGCAGAACTCGTAAATGAATCGGATGCTGATATGTTTATCAGCATTCATTTAAATGCCATACCCTCACCGAGATGGCGTGGCGCGCAAACATTTTATCATTTAAATGATCCGCAGAACCAAGTGGTGGCCAAGTTAATCCAAGATGAATTAGTGCGGAATTTGGCTAATACCAATCGGGTGGCTAAGCCGATTCAGCACGTGTACCTGCTAAAAGAAGCCAAGATCCCAGGTGCGTTAATTGAAGCTGGTTTTTTATCGAATCCAGATGAAGCTCAGCTACTAGAAACAGATGAATACCAGGAAAGTGTGGCAGCCTCTATTTATCAAGGAATCCTTCGTTATTATTCCGGCGAGGAGGCTCCTAACTAGTCTCCAGCCTTATTGGTTTAAGCCGCTTCGGGTCTTGTGCTATACTTGAGACACAAGAAGCTTGATGAAGGAAGGGATATATGTGTTAACAGAAGCTGCCATTGTGGAAGCGCTCACCCGCGTGAAAGATCGCGATCTAAATAAAAGCATTACCGAAACAGGAGGAGTCCGCGAGATTAGTCTTGATGGTGATAATGTCAGACTACAAATTGCCTTAGCTCGAACAGGCACCTCTGATCAAATGGAAATTCAACAAGAAGTTGTCAACATTCTCAAGGGAGAAGGGGCTGACTCTGTGGGTCTTCGTTTTACAGAGTTAAGCAGTGAAGAAATCGAAGCACTTGGTGGATTAGGCGAAGAGCCATTTGAAGGACCAGCTATTCTTTCTCCAGAGAGTAAAACGGTCTTTCTCTCAGTGACAAGTGGTAAGGGAGGCGTTGGGAAATCAACGGTTTCTGTTAACCTTGCTGTTGCATTAAGACGACTTGGGAAAAAAGTTGGTATTATTGACGCGGATATTTATGGCTTTAGTGTCCCGGATATGATGGGGATTGAAGAGCGCCCTGTGGTACATAACGAACGCATTTATCCAGTTGAACGTTTTGGCGTGAAGGTTATTTCTATGGGCTTTTTTGTGGAAGACAATGCACCGGTGATTTGGCGTGGTCCAATGCTTGGAAAAATGATTAACCAATTCTTCTCTGAAGTAGAATGGGGAGAGCTTGATTATCTGATTATGGATCTGCCGCCTGGTACCGGGGATGTTGCGCTTGATTTGCATACGATGATTCCGGAATCTAAAGAGATTCTTGTCACGACGCCTCATGCAACAGCTGCATTTGTTGCAGCTCGTGCGGGTACAATGGCGATTAAGACCAATCATCAGATCTTTGGTGTAGTCGAGAACATGTCTTATTTTGAAAGTAAATCTACAGGGGAACGTGAATACGTGTTTGGTACCGGTGGAGGCACTAGGCTTGCTGAGGAGCTAAAAACAGAGGTACTAGGACATATTCCGCTTGGTCAACCCGAGATTGATGAGGATGATTTTGCCCCATCTATCTACGGACCGGAGCATCCTATTGGAATCATCTATACGGAAGTCGCTAAGAAGGTTTTGAACAAACCAATACGGTAAAAATGCAAAGAAGTGGACCCCATATGGATGTGGCCACTTCTTTTTTGTCATCATTAAGGGTTACTCGATTCATTAGAGTTATCGTTTCCGCCCTCATCCTTACCCGAATCAGACTTGTTAGACTCTTCAGCTACCTTTTTTAACATTTCATTAAGCTTCTCCTGAAAATAAGGACTCTCAAAATTTTCTTTCATCACATTGTTTAGCTGCTCGCGATATTCTTTTGTTTTCATCAACTCAAGCGCGGCTTTTTCCATTTCGGGATCCTTTAACACGTCGATTAACATTCCCTGGTATTCTGGGTCCTTCATAAGGGTCTTTAGCATTTTCTCGTTTTCCTGCTGCATGCTTTCGGCAAAGGTTTTCGCAAACTGGGGATCCTTCATAATCTCCTGCCAGTAGGCTTTACCTTTTTCGGAGGTAAGTGTTTGTTCAATGGTTGCTTTAACCATGTCAGTATCCATCACAAATTCCTCGCGCATATCTTCCTCGGTCATTAATTCGTGAATGGCTTCTTTTCCCTCATCTGTTTTTAACATGTCCACCATCATTTTTTTGGTTCCATCGTAGCTTGTATTTGAATGATTGCTTGTATCATTATTTGCACAGCCGGTTAAGAGCAACGCAATCCCCAAGCCAACCGCCCAACAACCTTTACCCATTTTAGAATCCTCCCTTATCATTTCTTCTCTTCTTAATTTGAGATGAAATAGACAAGAATATTCATGGCTTTCATATTAGTTGTGGAAACCTGTCCGCCTCGTTGGTACAATTAAGATAGTTACATACACATTGGGGGATACATCGTGAACAGCCGTAAAGTTGTATTTTTATTTTGGAGCACTCTGCTAGTCGGTAGTATTAGTGGAGGCATTGTAGGAGTTGCTTTAAATTACTCTCTTTACCTTAACGAAGGATTAGCGAATCTTTTCTGGGGAGTCATTTGGGCGCTTGGAATTAGCGCAGCCTTTAGCTTGATTGCGCAGATGGGTTTTTTCGCTTATCTGACCTTACACCGTTTTGGATTAGGGATATTTAAATCCGTTCGATTATGGAATCGCATTCAAGTAATCATTATTGCCTTTGTCCTCTTTGATTTATTTTACTTGCGGTATGCTGCGTTTGCCGAAAGTGGAGAGAGCATGTGGTCCTATCTCATCATTCCAGTCCTTTTGTTTATATATGGCTTAATTGTCGCAGCATTAAAAGCAAAAGCGACAAACCGCCAAGCCTTTATTCCAGCATTATTTTTTATTATTGTAGTAACCTCCATCGAATGGGTACCTGCCCTTACGGCGAATGACCCTAAATGGCTTTGGATCTATTTTGCGCCGCTACTTGCTGCTAATACGTGGCAGCTGTTAGTTCTACATAGGCTAACGGGCACCGGTGCAGACCCATCAATTCAAAAAAAGTCCTGAGTGATCTCAGGACTTTTTTTTATTTATTGAACCTCGCTGCTTTCAGAGTCTGCACCCGTCATCATTTCTTCAATAGAAGAGAAGGTGTATCCTTTGTCCCGGAGCCCCTTAATGATTTCTGGTAAGGCTTTATCTGTTTGCTTCACTGTATCAGATGCATGAAAAAGAATGACATCCCCAGGCTGGGTTTGATCAAGCACGTTGTGAACAATCGCTTCGGTGCCCGGGTTTTGATAATCCTTTGAATCCACACTCCAGTGAATAATACTTAGCCCTTGTTTATCAGCTATGCTTAGAACCTCTTGATTAAAAGCCCCATTCGGTGGACGGAGTAGGGCAGGCTTCTCTTCTGCTAGCTCAGTTAGAATTTGTTGGGACCGGACGATATCTTGGCTTACTTTGTCTTGCTCCCACGTATCATAGTTCTTATATTGATAGCCGTGATTTCCTATCGTAAACCCACGCTTATGAATATCGGCAGCTAATTCAGGATAACGCTCTGCCCACGAAGCGGAGATGAAAAAAGTTGCTTGTTCCACACCTTCTAACTCCAGTGCATCTAAAATAGGCGTTAATCTTTCTTCGCCCCAGCTTACATTAAAGGTTAACGCAATATTTTTAGTATCTGTTTCCGCTCGATAGAAAGCTTGTGGCCCACTTTCAGTCGTAAATACACTCATCGTATTACGTTCTAAATAAATCCAGCCCGCGGCAAAAAAAGCTGCTACTAAGATAATGGTAATGGCTCTCCAATTCTTTGCGTTAATAACCCAGATTCCATTCACCTTCCTCGCCCCTTCATATGGTTTGTACTCAATTTATGCAGAAGCGGACAAGATATGAATAAAAAGATGAAAACAAGAAAAGACTGAGAGCTATGCTGTTTGAATGAAGAGGTGAATGGATGCTTGGGATGATGTTGACTACAAAAGAGGCCAGAGAAGTGGAGTATATGTTAAAGAGAGAGATGGAGGAAATCCTGCTAGATTTGTCGGATCCGCGTATCGATCAAGTAGTAAAAAATGTGATGGATGAGAAGTATGAGATTCTCTATGGATTATATAAACGATTTGGGACGCCAAGGGATCAGATGAAATATGCTCTTGCAAAAAATAATTCCAAAATAAAATGAAAATTATTTTTCGAAAATAATGATTGACGTCTTTTATCGAAGCGTGGTATATTCTTAATTACCGCCGAGGAGTCAAAACGGTGGTCAATAATTTTTTCTAAAAAAAAGAATTGACTTTCGAGTTGCTCTAAGGTAGAGTAGTAAAGGTCGCCACAGCGATCAGAAGTTCTTTGAAAACTGAACAGAAGCCAAGCGTACGAAGAGATACACGATATCTCATAGTAATAGAAAGTCGTAGTTTTACTACGCAAAGCAAGTCAGCAATGAGCAATCAGCTCATCCACTTTTATGGAGAGTTTGATCCTGGCTCAGGACGAACGCTG
>NZ_VLXZ01000189.1 GCF_007293315.1 Alkalicoccobacillus porphyridii | reverse complement strand
ATATCGTTATTCATGACGACCTGTACCACGACCTGACCATCTTCCAGTTTTACCGCAGCCAGCACCGTACCGGTACGACGCCAGTTCTCGCCCATTTTCAGCTCTAAGTCTTCACCAGCTTCCGGCAGTCGGCTGGCGCTACCTGCCAGCAACCAGAGCGCACGTTTATTGGCACCACGGAATTTTGCTCGCGCCACCATCTCTTGTCCGGTATAACAGCCTTTCTTAAAGCTGATACCGCCCAGCGCCTGGAGATTGGTCGCCTGTGGGATAAAC
>NZ_VLXZ01000188.1 GCF_007293315.1 Alkalicoccobacillus porphyridii | reverse complement strand
GGCATCAGTTGGATTGATACCACTCTGACCGGAAATGCATCATCAAGCTCACCTAAGCTTATTATACCGCCGTCTGGTGATTCATCTTCGACGACAAGTCATATCGGTCTGGGTTTCCAAAAACGGACTACTGATGATGCCACTTTCCTTAAACCTAACAGTGCGGAAAAGATACGCTGGAGCACAGACGAGATGCAGCCCGATAAGGGTCTTGAAATGACCGTTGCGCTACGTGAAACAGATGCAGGGCAAGGCGTACCGGGGAATTTTCGTGCAC
>NZ_VLXZ01000187.1 GCF_007293315.1 Alkalicoccobacillus porphyridii | reverse complement strand
AAAATGTTGATGTGCAGAACGGCTGGCGCGATCAGCAAGAAACATTACTGACTTACTTGCAAAGCGGCAATCTGCATAGCCTGCGAACGTGGATCAAAGAGCGCGGTCAGGATTACCCCGCCCAGACGCTCACCACGCATCTGTTTATTCCTCTGCGCCGACGGCTTCAGTGCCAACAACCGACTCTCCAGGCGCTGCTGGCGATCCTCGACGGCGTACTGATCAACTACATCGCCATTTGTCTGGCTTCGGCACGTAAAAAACAGGGTAAAGATGC
>NZ_VLXZ01000186.1 GCF_007293315.1 Alkalicoccobacillus porphyridii | reverse complement strand
ATCTGTCAGAAATAATCCCCCGACGGGCTGCAGTGCTGAAATGACTGCTTCGCAGTGCCGTCGTCCAGTTCTCCGGTGACCGGTACGCTGAACCGTAATATCCCGTGCTTAAATCGTCCGGGTCTTCATCAGGCGCGTTCGTCAGTCCTCTTTCACCTTGTTGCTGGAAGTCGACGAAAATAATATTGGCTAAAACATTATTTTGATAATTGCCATAAATAGCTTCATACGAATGCGGGAAATTTTCTTTCCAGTACCAGGTGGTATCGCCGCAAAA
>NZ_VLXZ01000185.1 GCF_007293315.1 Alkalicoccobacillus porphyridii | reverse complement strand
ACATCTGTCGTTAGTTTTTGAAGAGGGATCGGCGTGTGAAACCGTCGATTTAATCGATTCTCTGCCACTTTACCCGTGGTTCCTTTGTACGATTTATAGCGAGATTTCCGAATAAATTTTTCTGACTTTAGACCAAGTTCATTCATCAGTCGTTGAACCTTTTTGTGATTGATGATGTGTCCATTCGCTCGTAGTTGTAAATGAATCCGACGATACCCGTAATTTCCCTCATGATGATCAAATATAGCTTGAATCTCTTTCTTTATGATTTGATCGG
>NZ_VLXZ01000184.1 GCF_007293315.1 Alkalicoccobacillus porphyridii | reverse complement strand
GTATTTCGGTGGCTGAGTTACGCAAACTCAACCAGTTTCGTACGTTTGCTCGAGGTTTTGATAATGCCCGCCAGGGTGATGAACTGGATGTCCCGGCACAAGTTAGTGAAAAAAAATTAACCCCGCCGCCGGGTAATAGCAGTGACAACCTCGAGCAACAGATAGCCAGTACTTCACAGCAAATCGGGTCTCTGCTCGCCGAAGATATGAACAGCGAGCAAGCGGCAAATATGGCGCGTGGATGGGCCTCTTCTCAGGCTTCAGGCGCAATGACAGAC
>NZ_VLXZ01000183.1 GCF_007293315.1 Alkalicoccobacillus porphyridii | reverse complement strand
ATTTCCGACATCAATAATGCCTAAAGCGTCAGGATGGGCGGCGACCACGGTTCCGGCACCTTTCAGCACCGCTACGCCGCCATAACGTTGTACCAGACGTTTGGCGCAATGTAAGCGGTCACTTTCAATTTCAGCGACGGAACAGCCTAACAACCGTGCGGCCTCGCCAGGATGCGGCGTGATCACGCGATTGTGACGCTTATCGGGATTGATTGCCAGCAGGTTCAATGCATCGGCATCCCACAACATCGGTTTGCGAAAATTCTCAACTTTTTGCA
>NZ_VLXZ01000182.1 GCF_007293315.1 Alkalicoccobacillus porphyridii | reverse complement strand
ACTGATATGACAGAGCAGCAAATCATGCAACTTAAGCAAAAGACCTATAAAGCGATGGTAAAAGATTTGGTTAACCGCTATCAATAATAAATTATATCTGCCGCCAGGAATTTCTGGCGGCAATAATACAAAATTCTTTGCATAAGAAATTTTTCTTGACAAAGACAGTGCAAGAAAGGACATGGAATCCGGAGTTAAAAACTGTTTGTTTTAGAATATTTAATTATTTAACTGCTGAATCTTCCTTGCGAGAAATATATCCATTATTACATTTCATG
>NZ_VLXZ01000181.1 GCF_007293315.1 Alkalicoccobacillus porphyridii | reverse complement strand
CGGTACAATTTTGTAATCCGGATTTTCGGCGTTAAAACGTTGGGCCAGAGAATCCACCTCTTTACCCAGTTCCCCTTCCATAGAATGCCAGAACGGAATGGTCGTCACTGCCTGTGCATTCCCCATTAACGCCAGTCCGAGCGCCAGTGCTGAAGCTGTATAATGTAACGGTTTCATCGTTTATCTCTCTTGTTGTACCGAATGCGCGAATTCACGCGTTTTATGCTCGCGGGGTAACATGACATGCTCGAATTACAGAAAAATAACTTTTTTGTTACA
>NZ_VLXZ01000180.1 GCF_007293315.1 Alkalicoccobacillus porphyridii | reverse complement strand
TAGCAACCTCCTTTCTATCTACGATTAAATCGTTTATTTCTTCTTTCGATATTTTCAATTTCTTGTTTAACCGGTTCTGCAACTTGTTTACCAACTTTCTTAGTATCAAGATAAATTGGATTGTCGCCACTGTTACGTGTGTTAACTTCGATTGTTTCGTTCGTTTCGTTGCCTTCTTCGATAAGTTCCATGATACGACGTAACGTTTCGCCTTCAGTACTGAAACCTAGCTTGTCGCCTGTTTCCTTCCAAATAGCTTGTGATTTAACTTTGTTTGAA
>NZ_VLXZ01000017.1 GCF_007293315.1 Alkalicoccobacillus porphyridii | reverse complement strand
GAGTGGAAGTGTGGCGACACATGGAGCGGACAGATACTAATCGGTCGAGGACTTATCCAAAATCATGGTGAAAAGATGTGTGTGCACAACATGAACAGGACCGGAAAGCAGGTACGCTTGCCTTCCCGTCCTGTGGAGCGCGATTTAGTTTTGAGAGAATCTCTCATATGGACAACAAGCATCAAGTGATTCGAGGACACAAGGATTGGAGCAAGGGAGCGTATACCCATACGTGACCGCGTGACAAGACGAAGTGGACGAAGAAGCGCGCCGATGATTGGCCGTCCAGCATAGTCCGGTGGCAATAGCGAAGAGGTCACACCCGTTCCCATGCCGAACACGGCCGTTAAGCTCTTCTGCGTCAATGGTAGTTGGGGGCTTCCCCCTGCGAGAGTAGAACGTTGCCGGGCACTAAAGAAAACCATCCATTCCTTCGAATGGGTGGTTTTCTTGTGTGTGGATTATGAAGAGATGGGAAGGCATTTGATTGTACGGAGAAGGGAAAGCGACTCATCAAGAGCACTAAGCACAATACCAAGAAGAATCTACTTCAAACCAAGAGGAAAACAAATCTACCAAGAAGAAGCAGACTGTCTTACTCCAAACAGGAGCTCGTCACTTAGTTCATGATCATAAACCTGTTTTACCAAGAAGAGAAAGTCGGTCACCAAGAACAATAAGCACCATACCAAGAGCAAAACCACCCTACCAAGAAAGAAGCGATTAGTACCAAGAGCAAAATGTACATTACCAAGAGCGAGGGCTTCTTACCAAGAACTATACACCCATCACCAAGAGAGAGACCAGTTTTACCAAGAGCAAGAATACCTTACCAAGAAGAATCCACTCCGCACCAAGAGGAAAACAAATTTACCAAGAAGAAGTCCATAGCCTTACTCCAAAGAGGAGCTCAGTACTAAGTTCGTAAGCAGAACCTTCTTTACCAGGAAGGAAAAGCCCATCATCAAGAAGGCTACCTCCATTACCAAGAACAATGAGCACCATACCAAGAGCAAAACCACCCTACCAAGAAAGAAGCGATTAGTACCAAGAGCAAAATGTACATTACCAAGAGCAAGGACGTCTTATCAAGAACCATCCACCCATCACCAAGAGGGATACCTGTTTTTCCAAGAGCGGGAGAGCCGTACCAAGAAGAATCTACTTCAAACCAAGAGGAAAACAAATTTATCAAGAAGAAGTCCACCGCCTTACTCCAAAAAGGAGCTCACTATCAAGTTCATAAGCAGAACCTTCTTTACCAAGAAAGAAAAGCCCATCATCAAGAAGACTACCTCCATTACCAAGAACAATGAGCACAATACCAAGAGCAAAACCACCTCACCAAGAAAGAAGCGATTTGTACTAAGAGCAAAACCACCTCACCAAGAAAGAAGCGATTTGTACTAAGAGCAAAACCACCTCACCAAGAAAGAAGCGATTTGTACTAAGAGCAAAACCACCCCACCAAGAAAAAAGCAATTAGTACCAAGAGCAAAATGTACATTACCAAGAGCGAGGGCTTCTTACCAAGAACCCTACACCCATCACCAAGAGAGACACCAGCTTTACCAAGACAAGAGCCAGACCCCCTTACTCCGAAGAGGAGCTCACTATGTAGTTCATAAGCAGAACCTTTCTTTTTCAAGAAAGGAAAGCAAGTCATCAAGAACGATTTTCACCCATCACCAAGAGAGATATCTGTTTTACCAAGACCCGAACCTCCTTACTAAGGCCCCAATCCTCACCACCAAGAAAAATGCACAAATAACTAAGAGCCAGACTGTCGATTCTGCTACGATTAGCCTTTATTTCAATAAAAATCGTAGAAAAGTAGATTTTTTACGACAAATTTCGCAAATTCTATTGCGCTGAAGGCATAGGCATGATATTCTAATTTTTGTGTTAGAGAAAAGATTACATAAGTCCGGTGGCAATAGCGAAGAGGTCACACCCGTTCCCATGCCGAACACGGCCGTTAAGCTCTTCTGCGTCAATGGTAGTTGGGGGCTTCCCCCTGCGAGAGTAGAACGTTGCCGGGCATTAAGATCGCGCATTCCAATAAGGGATGCGCGATCTTTTTTTTGTCGATTTCCTTATGGTTACTTACTATTTTTGATAAATGTGCGCTCAAATGCTTTGCCATTTTGGGTTGTTCCAGCTACGTCAATTGTGATGGTTTGACTGTCTGCATCTTTTGTAAAAATTGAATGATTATAGAATTGCAGTGAGGATTGCTGTCCATCTTCTACTATGAGCTCATCATCAACATATATGGTGTAATTTGTGTCTGACTCGTTAATTATATTTTCATCGAGCTGCACTTGTGCTGCAAAGGGGGAAAGCTGAATGTTTCCTGAGACCCCACCTTCTATGCCTACAACCATTAAGTAGGCTAAGCTTTCTGATTCAGTAGAAGAAGAGGATACTAGTTGCCATTTACCACTAGTAGGATCAGATAGTTCAAGGGAATGAGTCCAGGCATCTTCAAAGATGGAATGTTCTTCTTCCTGATATTGATCAATTACATCGTACTCGTTTCCTTCTGGCGAGATTAACGATACATTAGAGAGTTCATGATTCGTTAAAATGTTGATAGATGCATTCTCTACGTTCTCTTCTATCAGAAACTCTTCAGTAATGTGATCATCTGTTTCTCCACCTCTGACAATAGCGCCGCTATCAGGTGGAACACTATGTTCGGACTTTTATTGTACAAAAAAACAGAACGCCATCGCGTCCTGTTCCTTAAATTATTACTAGTGCTCTTCATCTGGATCAAACGAACGCTTACTAAGTTCAGCATCTAGCATAACAAAGGCACTGCTATCCACGTCAATGCGTTTTACTTTAGCGATCATATCCCGAAACATGCTTTCTTCTTCTACTTGTTCTTCCACAAACCAATTCATAAGAGCCATCGTTGCATGTTCCTTATGCTCAGTTGCCAAGTCAGCAATTTTGTAGATCGCTTTAGTGACATCCTTCTCTTGAGCAAGAGAATGTTCAATTGCTTCAAGTGGGGATTGAAACAAATTCTTTGGCTGTTCCATCGTTTCAATGATGACACGCTCACCCACGTCATTTAAGAAGTCATAAATTTTCATGGCATGGAATCGTTCTTCAGCGGCTTGTACTAAGAAAAAGTTTCGAAAGCCTTTAAATCCTAAATTTGCAAAGTAGGCAGCAATGGCTGTGTATGAATGAGCTGCATAGAACTCAAAGTTCACTTGTTTATTTAAGGCATTGGTCAAATCATCTGGTAGCATGGGAGAAGCTCCTCTCTCTATTAACAAGGCTTATACCCTAAGTGTAGCCCAGCTAAAAGAACAGGTCAATATAGGATTGACCTGTTACATAATAATGAATATTAATAATTGATTGTAACTGACTTGAAAGAGAAGGTTTATTCTCAATCGTCTGCCCCTATTATCAATCAAGTATCATACTGTCGATTTAATTTTCTTTTCTTCAGATTTAGATACAATACGTAACAAGCAATAGAAGAAATAATGATAAATCCGATAATGCTCCCAAATAAAAACTTATGAGCAAGAATGGATTCATTCAGTCTTCGTAAATCCCACCACTGCATATAGTTTCCTGCTAACACAAAGGTGTGTACCCAGATAAAAGCTCCACTGTAGGCATATAGTGAAAATTTCCGGAATGGCATATTAGAGATTCCTGCTATATAACCGGTTAAATGCCTAACTCCCGGGATAAAATAGCCAATAATTAAAATGAAGGAACCATACTTTTGAAAAAGCGTCTGGGCTCGTTCAATTTTCTTCCGGGATAAAAAAATCTTTGAACCGTGTGCAAACAGAAAAGGAAGCCCAAGCCTCTTACCTAATATATAACTGATGGATATACCTATGATTGAGCCAAGCAAGGAGACGAGTAATGCAAGGATAAGGTGTAACTGTCCTGCTTGTGCAAAATAACCAACTGCAATTAATAATAATTCATCGGGAATGGGTAAACCGACAATGCCCCCAACGAGAGCAAAAAATATACCAAAGTACCCATACGATGCAATTAATTCTTTGACAAACTCCATTATCTACCATCCTATCACTAGATGTATACGTATAGTATATCTAGTTTTTAGGCGTAAGGCACTACCTTTTTTCGACATCCACCGTCTGAACATAATCGATGTCTTTTATTAAATAATAGATGTCCGTGATGTACATCGCTTTTGGAATAGAGAGTGTAATATCCATTTGCTGATTCCCATTAGATAGATCTTTAATTTGCACATCTCTTACAGTCAGTTGTTTTTTTCGCTTCTCCCTTAAGGTTTTCCCTTTTACTTGAAGGGCATCAATGATTGTACTCATTTGTCCCTCTGGGCTAATCACAATTCTTGTGTGGATGTCCTTTTGACTTAATGATGAAGGGCCCACTGCAGTAAATAAAGACGGAATGATATTAATAGCGATTAGAATGAGAATGACTGCGAAGGTTGCTTCAATAAAGAAACCTGCCCCGATAGCAATGCCGAGTCCTGAAGCAGCCCAGATCATAGCTGCGGTCGTTAACCCTGAAATAACATCATTACTTCGACGTAAAATAACACCTGCCCCTAAAAAACCAACCCCGCTAACAATTTGTGCTGCAAGGCGCATAGGGTCCATATTTGGAGTATGCTCAGTAGCGTATTTAGCAACAGCCTCGATGGAAACAATGGTGATGAGGCAGCTCGCAATACAAATAACCATACTGGTTTTTAATCCAAGAGGTTTGTGTTTAATTTGCCGGTCTACACCAATTAAAAAACCAGAAATAAGTGAAGCAATCAGCTTTATAATTAATATGTCCATATTGGATACCACCTATAGAGAAATTGTGTTCATGATATGATATGAATCACCCTGTTCATATCATACCCGCAAATAACTTTTTGTAGCTCTGTTAAAAAGAGCTTTATAAATTCTGAAAAAAGGTGACATACATGCAATGGAAAACAATAGCTGCAGTGGCGATTGCAGGTGCGATCGGAACGTGTGTAAGATATCTGTTACAACTGACGATTCAAACCGATCATTGGTTAAACGTAACGCTTATTGTAAATCTTTCAGGAAGTTTATTATTAGGTATTTTGTCTGGATGGTTATACATTCAATCGCAAAAGGAATGGATTCGTATTGGCTTAGGCGTTGGCTTTTGTGGTGGGTTTACAACAATGTCCACCTTTGCGGCAGAGTCTATCCAATTTTTTAATAAGGGAAGCGAAATGATTCCTTATGTTGCAGTCAGTATGTTTGCTGGTGTAGCTGCTTGTGGTTGCGGCATATGGATTGGTACATATTTAAGTGAAAGAAGGAAGACAAGAATATGACATTGATTTTAATTAGTGTTGCAGGGGGAATGGGTGCTGCTTGCAGGTATGTACTAAGTCTGTGGTTGGTTCACTATCAAGGGACATTAACAATTCCTATACCTATTCTTATAATTAATCTTTCCGGCTCTTTGCTATTAGGTTTGTGTCATTCAATGTATGACGCTTCTCCAACTGGAATGGAATATCTTTTGACAACCTGGTTTTTAGGTGCTTTCACAACGTTCTCGACGTTTAGCTTAGAATCAATTAAGTTGATAGAAGACAAAAAATGGAAGACGCTTTTTTGGTATGTCAGTATTACTGTTGTAGGTTCAATCGGTACATATGGATTAGGTTACTATGTACTATCTGTTATAGCGTAAAAAAGCAGCACCCGCTCAAATGGCTGGGCACTACTTTTTTTTCTAAAGTATAGGTTTACCGATCTTGGTTTATATATTCAATCAATGTTTGAAGAATTGGTACGTCTGTCACTAATAAAACAGGTAAAAGTAGGACTGTTAATAATAGGGCAGCAGGAGTTAGGAGCATTGTACGAAACGCTTGTTTAACTGATGACATGATGATTCTCTCCTTTTTAAATATGAATCTGTCACAAAATATTCATATTTTTTTGCTATGGATAGAATAATACTCTCTTAGATTGAAAGATGCAACATTTTTGTTTGAAAAATGTTCAAATTTAAAGCTTGTTCATTTTATTAAAGCGTGCTAATATAGAAGATGTGCTAAACAATTCGCATATGATTATTAAAATATGTACATACTTGTAGAAGAAACAAATTGAAATAACCTCATCCATTAACTATATAACGACGCGGGGTGGAGCAGTCTGGTAGCTCGTCGGGCTCATAACCCGAAGGTCGGAGGTTCAAATCCTCCCCCCGCAATACCAATTACCAGAAAAACCGAGGCGGATGCTTCGGTTTTTTGTGTGGAATGAGAAAAGCTTAGTTTGTGGTATGATAAAGCAAGATTAGCTAAACTAAAACATAAATAGAAGATGTGTAATAGAGTGAGGGAGGTTTCACTCATGAAGGACGAATTTGCATTCATAAATATGATTAAGCCAAGAGAATATAAGCAATCCACCCTGGTCATGGGCATTGGTGATGATGCCGCTGTTTATCGGCCATCAAAGGGTATGCGAGAGGTTATTTGTCTAGATACGATGATTGAGGGGATCCATTTTACAAAAGAAACCTTATCTCCTGAACAAATAGGGCAAAAAGCGTTGGCTATTAATATAAGTGATCTGGCGGCAATGGGCGCGATTCCGCGATATTATCTCGTATCCGTTGCCATCCCATCTAGCTGGTCAGACACTGAATTGAAGGCGATTTATCAAGGGATGAGCAGTCTTTCTGATCGTTATGAGATGGATTTAATTGGGGGAGACACGGTCTCTGCAAAGGAGTCTTTAGTCCTTACTGTCACGGCTATTGGACAGGTAGAAGAAGGGGTAGAATTCTTCCGGAGCCAGGCAAAACCTGGCGATACGATATTTGTCACCGGAACGATTGGCTCGTCAGCTGCTGGTCTAGCGTTGTTATTAAAGCATGGTCGTTCAGGAAAATACTCAGATAGTGAAAAACAGCTAGTGATACTTCATCAAGAGCCAGAGCCTCAGGTAATAGCAGGGCGATTATTTGCTTCAAAATGCACACGAATGGCATTAAATGATATAAGTGATGGATTGGCCAGTGAGTCTCATGAAATTGCTGAGGCTAGTGGTGTCTCGTTATATATAAATGAGGAATCTATTCCACTTCACAACGCGTTATTGGATACAGTCGATTCAGTGAGTAAACGTGTAGAGTATGCTTTAAATGGTGGAGAAGATTTTCAATTAATCGGTACCGTTAGCTCAACTGAGTTTGACGAGCTTATCAAAGATGCGCTCAAAAAAGGAATTGTTCTCACGCCAATTGGAGAAGTCCGAGAGAAAGCTGAGCAGCTTGTTTACATAGTCAGAGAAGGTAGTGAAGAGCCTCTAGCGAAAAATGGGTATAATCATTTTAAATGAAGGTGAAGCCATGTATAAGATACTAATGAACTCTCCAGAGCAAACGACTCAGTTTGCCGAGGGATTGGGAGAATTATTAAATGCCGGGGACATCATTACGCTTGAAGGGGATTTAGGCGCTGGGAAAACCCATTTTACAAAAGGGTTAGCAAAAGGGCTTGGCGTGCAAAAGGTCGTAAACAGCCCAACCTTTACAATCATTAAAGAGTATAGGGGGCGGATACCGCTCTACCATATGGATGTCTATCGACTTGAGGAAGAGTTTGAGGAAGAACTGGGACTTGATGAATATTTTTATGGAGAGGGAGCCTGTGTAATTGAATGGGCTTCAAAAATTGCACCCCAGCTTCCGGAGCAGCGGTTGGATATCACAATTCGTCATGCGGGGGAAGATAAAAGGTATTTACTATTTCAACCAATGGGCGAACGTTATGAAATGCTTTGTAAGGAGATATCTGAATGGGAATAACATTAGCAATAGATACAAGCTCGTATGCACTAGGTGTTGCGGTTATTAAAGATGGGCAGGTGGCTGGAGAGGTCATCACCCATATTAAGAAGAATCACTCCTTACGATTAATGCCCGCGGTCCATACATTGTTACATGAGCTTACAATCGAACCAAATCAGCTCACAAAACTTGTCGTAAATGTCGGGCCAGGCTCTTATACTGGTGTTAGAATCGGCGTAACTACGGCCAAAACTCTTGCTTGGACATTGGGTATACCATTAGCTGGTGTTTCAAGCCTTGAAGTTCTTGCTCAGCAAGGCCGTTTTTTTGATGGTTTGATCTCTCCTATCATTGATGCACGACGGGGACAAGTTTATACTTCATTGTATCGTACCGTTAATGATGAAGCGCATCAGGAACAAGAAGAACAATTAGTTCAATTATCAGATTGGTTGGATGAATTAGTACTTGGTAAACAAAGGGTGCTATTTACCGGAGCAGATGTAGAGCTTCATAGAGACTTGATTAAAGAAAAACTTGGAGGGCTTGCATGTTTCCCACCTTATACCATGCAGCTTGCTCGCCCTGCAGAATTGGCACAATTAGGTGAACAAAGAGAGCCTGTAGAGGATGTACACTCATTTGTCCCGAATTATTTGCAACTTGCTGAAGCAGAAGCAAAATGGCAAGAAGCTCAGGGAAAAAGAGGTTCGTTGAATGACTGATGATCCTATTCGACTGATGAATCTGACGGATATTGACCAAGTGATGAAGGTAGAGCGGGATGCATTTACATCACCTTGGACAGAGGAAGTATTTATTAATGAGTTATCGGTTAATCATTATGCGTACTATCTTGTGTACGAGCTACAAGGGAAAATTATTGGATACTGTGGATTTTGGTTTATAGCTGGTGATGCTCAGGTTACTAATATTGCTGTTCTCTCTTCTTATAGAGGTCAAAAGCGTGGGCAGGAGCTTTTAGAAGCAGCTATCGCGATGATTAAAGGCATGGGTGGTAAGCGAGTTTCTCTTGAAGTAAGAGAGTCTAATCTGACAGCCCAGCAGCTTTACCGTAAGATGGGTATGCAAAAAGGCGGTATACGAAAAAACTATTATCAGGACAACGCAGAGGATGCGTGGGTCATGTGGGTGGATTTCTAAAATGACAGATTCTAAAAAAATCTTAGCAATTGAAACAAGTTGTGATGAAACGGCTGCTGCGATTATTGAAAATGGAACAACCATATTAAGTAATGTTGTTGCCTCGCAGGTGGAAAGCCATAAAAGATTTGGTGGGGTAGTACCAGAAGTTGCCTCTCGTCATCATGTGGAGCAAGTAACGAAAATCATTGAGCAAGCACTAGAAGAAGCGCAGTTAAAGCCAGCCGATCTAGACGCAATAGCTGTAACAGAAGGACCAGGACTTGTTGGAGCCTTGTTAATTGGTGTTCATGCGGCTAAAGCAATGGCGTTTGCTCATGGGCTTCCGCTAATTGGTGTTCATCATATTGCGGGACATATTTATGCCAATCAGCTTGTACGCCCAATGAACTTTCCATTAATGGCATTGGTCGTATCAGGTGGGCATACTGAATTGATTTATATGGAGGAAGATGGCCGCTACGAAACCATAGGTATGACCAGAGATGATGCGGTAGGTGAAGCCTATGACAAGGTTGCTCGTACACTAGGTCTTCCGTATCCTGGAGGTCCTCATATTGACAGGCTTGCACATGAAGGAGAAGCCGTGCAAACATTTCCCCGCTCCTGGTTAGAGAAGGAATCCTTAGACTTTAGTTTTAGTGGCCTAAAATCGCATGTACTAAATGTTGTCCATAATCAAAAACAACGTGGCGAGGAGATCTGCGTCGAAAATATTGCGGCCAGCTTTCAGGAAAGTGTGATTGACGTGCTAGTAACTAAGACGAGACGAGCTGTGGATACGTATCAAGTAAAGCAATTAGTGGTTGCCGGTGGAGTTGCTGCTAACAAAGGGCTACGAGCGGCGTTAGAAAAAGAATTTGCCGAAGAGATCGAGCTAAGTATTCCCCCGTTAAATCTATGTACAGATAATGCAGCAATGATTGGCGCCGCAGCATATGACCTATTAAAGAAAAATCAGTTCGCTGACTGGAGTTTAAACGGTAGACCAGGACTAGAATTATAGGCCATAACAGAAGTGTTTTCTGCAAGGGAATAATCCAACTTCTTGTGTAAGAAAGTTATCTAGACTCTATGTGTTTAATTTATCATAAATTTGATATCTGCTACTCTCACCAAGCGGACGAAAATGGAGGGCCGACATCTTTCGGTTAAAAAGGAGGCTACCGAAAGATTCATTTAGACAATGAGCTCATGTGCACCGCTACAGGAGAAAACTACGCTTTCCACGGGAACGGCCTCAGCCCTTGAAGTGGAAGGGCGCCACTACAATGTCTTCAGACGCGTTCTGTTCCGTAGGAGTCTACGTTTTCTCCTTCCGCTCATGGACTCAATCAGACAAAGGACCAACTTTCCTATCTAGGGAAATGAGGTCTTTTTTTGTTTGAAAGATAAATACCAGCATCCCTGTGTAAGAAAGCTATGTGGACTCTCCGTGTCTAATCTCTAATATACTTATATGAAAATTGATGCCCGCCACTCACCAAACGGACGAAAATGGAGGGCCGACACCTGCGGGATATAAAGGTTCATTGAGATAAATCGACGTAGTCGAGTTAGCTCAATACCTTCCCGCGGTAAGTGTGCCCCCATTTTCGGGAGCGTTAGCGAAGCAGCTATACTCAGATACCCTCCAATTCCTCCACGAATTTATACAGCGAAGTGTATTAGAAGTGTATTTCTGTAGCGAAACTTATACTCGTATTTACTTTAAAAGCTGAACTCCATTGTTCAGCTTTTTTTATTTGTAATAATACATTTGTCTTATATATGTACTTTTAAGATTAACAGCATGTGCATAAAATTATCCACAAGCTGTGAATACTGTGAATAACATATATTGAAGATACTTAAGAAGGAAGTTTTCATGTTTTATGAAGGACGAAAAAGCTCTTAGGGAATTTCTTGCTAAGAAGCAAAGCTGTGGATAAAACTGTGGGTAATGTGGATATGTCAGAATTTATGAACAAAGGACACGCATATGAGGATTATGTTGTTAATGAGTTTATTACTAGTAATGTACCCTACTCCGTTGAAAGCAAACATGGCTCCAGAACCAAGATCCCAAGTCATCATACTTGTGCCTGGTATGAGCTTTGAAGAAACAGAATGGTATGGATACCACGGCGAAAGCACATTATGGAATCAGGCTTATATAGGTGCCATGAATACCAAATCAGCTGACCTGCACTCCGACGTAAGTAGTATGGTTACGCTAGCAACCGGTCGGAAATCAGTTAGCATGTCCAATTGGCAATCGTTTCAGGAAACAGAGCTGGTTAATGGGGTCAAGGCTATCGATCTTCATAAGCAGCTTACTGGACAACAATCGTCCGAAAGTATTGTACATCCTCGGGTTGCCGAGCTTCAAAGGAAGAACCAACAAACACTCTATCGCTCAGATGTTGGACAATTTGGAGAGCGGTTAGAGGCAGGGAACATCGATAGATATGTCATGGGTACAAGTGATACAGCGAGCCAACACCGTTTTGCAGGCATTCTCGCCATGAACTCACATGGAACGGTTAATGGAGATATTATTAATAGTTTGGTAGAAGACACCACTCGCCCTTATAGCAAAAGAGTGAATGCATCATGGATGTTAAAAAAGCTAAACCAAACTACAGATTCAAACCGATTTATGGTTATTGAATGGGGGGATTTGTACCGCTTATTTAGTCAAAAGGAACAAATGGCTGAGGAACACTATGCTAACCAACGAGTGATGATCCTAGAAGAGCTTGAAGCATTTATTATTCAGTTAAGAGAGCAAATAAATGATGATATATGGCTAATTTCTCCGTTTGTACATCAGGAAGCATATCAAGAGAAACAGCAGCTAGCTCCGGTGTATAACTGGACGACAGAAGGGAGCGGGGGACAGCTCTATTCAGAGACAACAAAGAGGAAGGATGTCCTAAGCAATATTGATATCGTACCTACCTTTATTAAACGGTTAGGTCTTCCTTCTGAGCAGCATGACCTTGGTTTTGCGCTAGAGAGGACAGAAGATACTTCATCAAACAGAAGCCTAGAGGCTGTCAAGAATGTGAATCAAATGGTAGGCATATTTCAATCGCGTTCATTTGTTCTATCTACCTATATTAGCTGTTTAGCATTGCTGTTAATTGTAACAGGCTGTTTTACGTGGTTTAGACCAAAAAGAGCGTTACATACTGCCTTCGTTCTTCGATCAATTCTTCTGTCGGCACTCAGCTCACCGCTGTGGTTGCTTGTATTGGCTGGATTAGAAACAAAAACGGGGGCTGTTTGGTTTCTATGCCTGCTGTTCCTAAGTTCAACTCTTTGGGGAATTCTGCTTAGCAAAGCGGGTGACGTAGGCATTTATATCACGGCTTTGCTTACTTTAGCTGTTATTACTCTAGATGTCATGACGGGTTCAACAGTGATGTCACATTCCTATTTAGGCTACGATCCTCTTATTGGTGCGAGGTATTATGGGATTGGTAACGAGTATGTGGGCGTTTTTATTATTTTTGGTCTGTTACTCTCAGCTTGGACGACTCGTGTTCCAATGTCACGCGTCTCCCACCTTTTATTTTTTATTTTATGGCTAGGTCAATTGGTTATTCTGTCTCATCCGCACTTAGCGGCAAATGCTGGGGGTTTTCTATCGGCAGTAATGACAATAGGGTACTGGCTGTTACTTGAATGTAAGTCACGAATGAGTCGTAGATCTGTGATTCTCACTTTTTGTATAACTGGAGCCATTGCAATTCTACTGCTATTTTTAATGCAACAGATAGGTCCAGGGTTTTCCCACATTGGCAAAGCGTATGAGCGGTTAATCCAGGGGGATATAACATTTATTTTTGATACGATCTTGAGGAAATTGGAGATGAATCTAAAGTTATTCAAACACTCGAATTGGACGCAGCTGTTAGTGACAAGCTACGTGCTTGCAGCGATGATCCTCTGGTGGAAAAAGCTCCCGTTTCGAGAAATAGGAAAAAAACGCTTTATAAAAGTGGGAACGGTAAGCTCCATTTTTCTTCTGCTTATTAACGATTCAGGAGTCGTTGCAGCAGCAATTTCGATGTTTTGCGTTGTGGCTACCTATTTTTATTGGATTCAGACTGAACGAGAAAAGCAGTAGGGCATGATGACTACCTACTGCTCTGAGTTTTATTCTTTTGTTTGCAACGTTTCCCATTCTTCCATTAATGCCTCAAGCTTTTGATTAGAGGTGACCAGTTCTTCTTGGATACCTGTGGCACGAAGGTGGTCAGCGTAGACCTCTGGTAGGCATAGTTCAGCTTCCAATTGATTAATAGCCTGCTCTACTTCTGCCATTTCATCTTCAATAGCATCAATTCGTCTTAGACGCTGACGTTCTTGTTTTTTAGCTTCTTTGTCCTGCGAATAGTGTTGTTTAGTTGGTTGGACGTTTTCGTCTTTTTTTAGCGTAGGTTTTGCTTCTTCTAGCAAGGCATATTGCTTTTGCTCTTCTTTTTTCTCGAGATAATAGTCATAATCACCTAAATACGAGGTTATGTTTCCGTCTGAAAGCTCAACAGTACGAGTGGTTAATCGATTTAGAAAATATCGATCATGGGAGACAAAGAGTAGAGTACCTGGATAGTCAATTAATGCGGCTTCCAGTACTTCCTTTGCATCTAAGTCCAGATGGTTGGTGGGCTCATCCAGCAATAATAAATTGGCCTTTTGCATCATGAGCTTTGCCAAAGCCAATCTTGCTTTTTCCCCACCGCTTAATGCGTTAACTGGTTTAAGAACGTCATCACCACTAAATAAGAAGTTCCCAAGCACAGTTCTTATTTCTTTTTCAGGTAACAGCGTATACTCGTCCCAAAGTTCATTTAATACGGTTTTATTTGACTGAAGGTCAGCCTGCACTTGGTCGTAATAACCTACAGTTACCTGGGAGCCAAAACGAATCGTGCCTTGATCTGGAGTGAGCTTATTCATAATGGCTTTTAATAATGTCGATTTACCAGCTCCGTTGGGTCCAATTAAGGCAACACTCTCTGACCGTTTAAGCTCTAAGGAAAGGTTTGATAGGACGGGCTCGCCGGAAAAAGAAAGACTAAGATCTTCTACCCTAAGTACTTCATTTCCACTTTGTCTTTTAATATCAAATGAAAAGGAAGCTGACTTCTCTAGTCCATCGGGTCGATCAAGGCGGTCCATTTTCTCGAGCTGCTTTCTTCTGCTTTGAGCGCGTTTGGTCGTGGAGGCTCTAACAATATTACGAGCAATAAAGTCTTCAAGCTTTGCAACTTCTTCTTGCTGCTTCTCATATTGCTTAAGCTCCTGCTCAAATCGAGCGGCTTTTTCGTCTAAGTATTGGCTGTAATTCCCGCTAAACTTCGTTGACTGCTGCCTCGAGAGCTCTACTACACCATTTACAATTTGATCAAGGAAATAGCGGTCATGAGATACTAGTAAAATAGCCCCAGGGTATCCTTTAAGAAATTGCTCCAGCCATGAGAGTGTATCTATATCCAAATGGTTAGTAGGCTCATCAAGAATGAGGAGATCAGGCTTAGATAGTAATAGCTTAGCTAAGGCAAGTCTTGTACGCTGACCACCGCTTAAAGTAGTAATTTTAGTATTGTAATCAAATGATGAAAAATGAAGGCCGGAGAGTATGCTACGAATATCCGCTTCATATTGATAGCCGCCTTTATCCTTAAACGTGATCTGCAATTCATCATATTCTTTCATTAACTTGTCATAGCGAGAGGCATCTGCGAGCACAGACTCATCCGACATAGCTTGTTCTAATTTACGTAAGCTAGATTCCATCTTCTGCAGGGGCTCAAAAACGGTCAGCATTTCATCCCACATCGACCGCTCAGATGCTAAGCCGCTATGCTGTTCAAGATAACCAATTTGAATATCCTTTGGAATCATAATTTGACCTGAGTCAGGCTTGTATTCGCCTGTAATTAATTTCAGTAACGTTGATTTACCAGCCCCGTTTCGTCCAACTAGAGCAATCCTGTCACCGGTTTGAACCTCTAGTTTAACGTTTTGTAGAATGGGGTCTGCAATAAATGCTTTTGATATATTCATACACTGTAAAACAATCATAGTAAGTCCTTCCCATATACAGTTCTTTTTTATTAGTGTAACGTATTAAACAACATTCTAACAACTTACGAATACTTCGAATGCTAACCCTTACAATCCAGAGAAAATAGTGTACAATATAGTTAGTTCTCCTTTTGCAAAGGGTGAACAAGTATCAGGAGGAAATCAATGAAGTCAGATCAAATGAAGATCCCGCAAGCAACTGCAAAACGACTTCCACTTTACTATCGGTTTCTAGAGAATCTTCATGCCTCTGGGAAGCAGAGGGTTTCTTCAACCGAGCTGAGTGAAGCGGTTAAAGTAGATTCCGCTACAATTAGACGTGACTTTTCATACTTTGGTGCTTTAGGAAAAAAAGGATATGGTTATAATGTATCGTATCTCCTTTCTTTTTTTAGAAAAACATTGGATCAAGATGAGGTCACAAAAGTTATGCTAGTTGGAGTAGGGAATCTTGGCACAGCGTTTCTGCATTACAATTTTTTGAAAAATAATAATACCCAGATTGAAATGGCTTTTGATGTAGATAAGAATAAGATTGGCACAGATATTGGCGGTGTTAAAATCTATGATCTTAACCGTTTTGAAGAGATACAATCAGATGATATAAAGGTAGCCATTTTAACCGTACCTGCACAGGTCGCTCAAAAAATTGCGGACAGGCTTGTTGATGCTGGAATTAAGGGGATACTAAATTTCACTCCCGCCAGGCTTACTGTTCCTGATTACGTGAGAGTCCATCATATTGATCTTGCTGTTGAACTTCAAGCGCTTGTGTATTTTCTTAAGCATTACCCACTCGATTAGAGTTACCATATTAAGGAGGATGACGTATGCCGACACTCTCACCAATGAGTCTTGTATTAATTGCTTTAGTTGCATTACTTATTTTTGGGCCGAAGAAACTCCCAGAGCTAGGAAAAGCTTTTGGATCCAGTTTGCGTGAATTCAAAAATGCAACAAAAGGATTGGCTGATGATGAAGATGAGAAAAAACGAGATAAAGATCAAGTTTAGTATAAGGACGGTTTTACTATGAAAGAACTGGACATGTCCATCTGGGCTCATCTTGAAGAATTAAGACGAAGACTTTTTATCGTCCTCGTCTTTTTTGTGGTGGCACTAATGATTGGATTCTTCGTATCAACACCACTTATTACATTGCTGCAACAAACGCCAGAAGCAAGAGACTTGCCGATGAATGCATTTAAAATGACGGATCCTTTGAGAATATATATGACATTTGCATTTGCCATTGGGTTAGTACTCATCTTTCCAGTTATACTTTACCAAATTTGGGCTTTTGTAAAACCGGGTCTACATGAGAAAGAACAAAAAGCCACACTTGCTTATATCCCTATTGCGTTTGTTTTATTTTTAATAGGGGTGGCATTTGCCTATTTTATATTATTTCCTTTAATACTTTCATTCATGGCAAGAATGGCAGAGCGACTTAGCATTACGGAGCAATATGGCATTAACGAATACTTTGCATTTTTATTTCAACTTATTATTCCATTCGGCTTTTTATTTCAACTACCTGTGGTCATTATGTTCCTGACTAGAATTGGAATTTTGACACCAGATTTTTTGAGGAAGATTCGAAAATATGCTTATTTTGTTTTACTTGTCATCGCGGGATTTATTACACCGCCAGATTTGTTCTCTCATTTGATGGTTACCGTGCCATTGCTATTACTTTATGAATTGAGCATCTGGTTATCAAAGCTTACCTATCGCAAGTACAAACCTTACCTCACGAATGAAAACCTAAAGAAAGAAAACTAGGAGGGTAAAACAATGCCAGCAGCAAATCAGCTTCTACATGATTACATGAATGCGAAGTCCTTTGAAATCACTAAAGAATGGTATGAGACCATTATTGAAGATGATATTGATTCTGTTTATGCAGCAAGTGATAAAGAGTCGATTGATAGACTGACGAAACAGAATAGAGATTACATCGTTATTATCAGTTATCTATTTATCTCTGAAAAAGAAGAAGTATATAATAAGGTGGAAAATTGGATTGACGAGATTGGCAGTGATATGGCTCATCTTCAAACACCACTTCATCAAATATTCAGGGAATTTATGCGTACAAGAGATATATACATATCCTACTTGGAAAAGTTTACTCAAGAGCATGAGGATGTGCTCACATACGAAGAATTAAGTGATTGGAAGTCAAAGGTTGTGAAAACACTTGATTTCACCGTTCAGCATTTTATTAAGAAGATCGAAACAAATACAACGCTTCAATTAGAGGCTCAAAAAGAAATGATTAACGAATTAAGCTCTCCTGTTATTCTCTTACAGAATAACAGTGCATTGCTGCCACTGGTGGGTGACATTGATACGGCACGTGCAAAATCAATTATGGAAAACACACTTGCACAATGTGCTTTAAAGGGAGTCGACCATTTGTACCTAGATCTTTCAGGTGTTGTCATCATTGACACAATGGTCGCTACGGAAATTTTTCAATTGATTTCTGCACTGTCGATCATTGGTGTTCAAACGACCTTATCCGGTATACGTCCTGAAATTGCACAAACAGCTGTTCAATTAGGGTTGTCTTTTGAAAATATTAGTATCAAATCTACATTAGCTCAGGCATTAGCTAATTAGACGAACGGTCTTCCGTTTGTCTTTTTTTTATTGAGTTTGTGAAATTATAAACAAACTATGTACTTATTAGAAACATGATCACAAAGCAGTTGATATCGCTTATACTATGAGTAGAAAGATATTGTGAATAAATTCACAATAATAAATCTAAGGAGGTCTTTATATGATGAATCGTTTTTTAAGAGAAAGTAAATGGGCAGCGGGGTTACTTGGATTTCTAAGACTTTATCTAGGTTGGACTTGGTTATCATCTGGATTTGGAAAAGTAACCGGTGAGTTCTCGGCAGGAGGGTTTTTACAGGCAGCTGTAGCCAACCCAGTTGTGAAAGGGGAAGAAATTGTTTATCCGATGTATGTTAGCTTTCTTGAAAATGTAGCTTTACCATATGAAGGCCTCTTTAGCTCTATGGTTGCCTGGGGAGAGATTCTAGTCGGGCTGGCACTTATTGTTGGATTGTTAACTTCAACTGCTACCTTCTTTGGACTTCTAATGAACTTTTCATTTCTGTTAGCGGGTACCGTTTCAATAAATCCTATTATGATTATCATTGGTATGATTATCTTGGCTGCTGGAATGAATGCAGGTAGATTCGGATTAGACCGACTCGTTGGTCCTTATATGAAAAACAAATGGAATCAAAAAAACAAACTCATATTAACTCCAATCCTACTGAACATATAGCTTGATTGAGACAAAGTGAGCTAAAACAAGTATTTGGAGACAGAAGTAATATAGCTAAAAGAAAATCTGAACAATGTGGAGTCTCTCCAAATCATTGTTCAGTTTTTTATGGTACAAAAAATAATTTAAGGGTATCTGAGTACAGGTACTTCGCCGCCGCTCCGAAGATGGGGGCACTTACCCACTGAAAAAATATCCTTATAAGACTTTGAACTTTCATCAATTGTATAAGTCAGAATATGAGCGAAAGGAGAACCCGAAGACTCCTGCGGAACAGAACGCGTCTGAAGACATCGAAGTGGTGGTTTTCCGCTTCGAGGGCTGAGGCCGTTCCCGCGGAAAGCGTAGGGTTCTCCTGTAGCGGCGCCATTCAGCATATTCTTACATGTACATGACTTTTTCAGTGGCCTCCTATTTTCGTCCGCTTGATAAGTAGTAGGTATCAAAAGTTATGAGAGTTGACACACACAGATTCTACATAACTCTCCTACATACGGCGTCTGGTAGTTCAGCACATGTTTTATTATTCACTGTTTATAACTTAATTTTTAGGGTATGTTGTATTTATCCCCCTTTGCGCAAAAGCTATTACCATGAATGTGAAAGCAATCACCTAATACCCCTCCCGTTTACTTTTTCAATATTTATATTTTCAATTTAAGGAGTGTGATGGATGTAATGTCCAACTGGATTCAATATTTACAAATTAATCAGTCTGCCATCATAAACATGACCGTTGAACATGTTGTATTGGTTGGACTAGCTCTAATTATTGCGATCGCAATAGGTGTGTCGCTCGGCATTTATTTAACAACCAATGATGAACTAGCCGAGACCGTCCTGCAGGCGGCATCTGTATTATTAACCATACCTAGTATCGCCTTGTTTGGTATTATGATTCCTTTTTTCTCCATTATTAACCAGGGGATTGGTTTTGTTCCAGCGTTAACAGCCCTTGTTTTATATTCACAGCTACCAATCATTCGTAATACATATACAGCCATAAAAAATGTGGATCCAAATATAAGGGATGCTGCAAATGGGATAGGCATGAAGAGCAGACAACGAATTTTGCGTGTCGAGATTCCAATGGCTATGCCTGTTATTATGGCAGGAATTCGAACGGCCGTTGTATTAAACATCGGTATTGGGGTTATTGCTGCCTTTATTGGTGCAGGCGGTCTGGGTGGTTTAATTGTGCAAGGAATTACGCGGGGGGATCAATATTCAATTATTGCAGGAGCTGTTGCCGTTTCACTCCTTGCAATTGTGGCAGATGCATTATTATTTTTCATTCAGAAACGACTGACTCCGAAGGGAATTACACAATAATAAACGAGGTGGATACATGATTACATTTAAAAACGTTGTAAAGAAATACACTAGTGATGTAACAGCAGTTAAAGAAGTTAGCTTTGAAGTAAATGAAGGCGAAATCGTTATTCTTCTTGGTCCATCAGGCTGTGGGAAAACAACTCTACTTCGTATGGTTAATCGTTTAGAAACGTTAACGGGGGGAGATATCCTCATTAATGATAAAAGTATAAACCAGCTTGATCAAATTGAACTACGTAGACAAATTGGTTACGTTATTCAGAGTAATGGGTTATTTCCTAATATGACAATAGAAGAGAATGTTGTGATTGTACCTGATCTACTAGGGTGGAATCAGAAGAAAAAGAGAACGCGCTTTAACGAACTAATGAAACTAATAGGCTTAGACCCTGATGAATATAGAAAACGGTATCCTAACGAGCTATCTGGTGGACAACAACAGAGGGTAGGAGTCGCAAGAGCATTAGCGGCAGATCCTCCTGTTATGTTAATGGATGAACCGTTTGGCGCATTAGACCCATTAATTAGAGAGAGAATTCAGGATGAATTTCTGCAAATTCAAAGGGAAGTAAAGAAAACCATTTTGTTTGTAAGCCACGATATTGACGAAGCGATAAAAATGGCAGATAAGATTGTACTGATGAAGGATGGAGAGATTATGCAGTTTGGCACTCCGTCTGAAATATTAATTAATCCAGCAAATGAATACGTATCATCGTTTATTGGAAAAGACCGAGCGATTAAGCATCTAAGCTTACATACCATCGCAGAGCTTGAAGCAGAAATTGGCTTAGTTGGATTAGATCAATCTGTTGAAGACTCAAAAAGCGTACATATAAACGCAGATCTAAGAAATACACTTGCCATGTTGTTAAACCAGGAGGCTGACCAGGTTGTTGTCTTAGACGACAACGATCAGGAAAAAGGTGCGATCACCATTGATCTTGTGCAAAAGTATCTGCACTTGGAGATGAAGGAGCGTCCAAAATCAGCTAAGGGCGCAGGGGCAGGTGATTAAATGAATAGAAATCAACTGATTAATCGAGTGGTTAAATCTATACTTTACGGGTTAGTAGCTGTATTTTTTATCTGGACAGCAGCCATGGGGTATTACAACCTCATCTTTACAGATACTGATACATTTTTTGTTTTGTTTGGTCAGCATCTTTTACTGGTTGGCGTTTCATCCTTACTGGCGGTTGCCGTGGCTTTACCTCTAGCTGTCTTTGTCACGAGGCCAAAATATCGAAAGTTTGAATGGATGACATCAAATGCTGCCAACCTTGCTCAAACGGTTCCAAGTTTAGCTGTTTTAGCATTAATGATTGGTATACTCGGGATCGGGTTTGCACCGGCTGTATTTGCACTTTTTATTTATTCGGTACTCCCGATTTTTAGAAACGCAGTGGCAGGATTTAATTCCATTGACGCCAATATGAAGGATGCAGGTAAAGGGATGGGTATGACCCCTGCACAAATCTTCTGGAGAATTGAAGTACCAAATTCCAGCTATGCCATTATTGCCGGTCTTCGTACAGCGATTGTTTTAAACGTGGGAACGGCTGCCCTTGCTTATTATATAGGGGGCGGGGGACTTGGTGTTTGGATTTTTACTGGAATCAATTTATTTGATAATGCTTTTCTTTTATCCGGTGCTGTACCAGTAACATTAATGGCTATTGGTATTGATGCATTATTAGCATGGATTGGAAGGGTTGTTACACCAAAAGGGGTCAGACCGCCTGCATTGCAAGCTGTTGACTAAAAGGAGGGCAATACATTTGAAAAAGATCATGCTAACGCTCCAGCTAGCAGCCGCCCTCACAATAGTAGGAGGCTGTAATGTGTTTGGAGCAGGAGACAGGCAATTAACAATCGGGGCAAAGTCTTTTACGGAACAGCATCTGCTGTCTGAGATGACCTTCCACTTACTTGAGAATGAGGGTTATAATGTTCGTCAGATGTCTAATTTAGGTAGTAACGTTGTAAGAACGGCCTTAGAAAATGGTCAAGTAGATTTATACTGGGAATACACAGGTACAGCTTTAGTCAGTTATATGAATGAGGAACCGATTGCTGACCCGCCTGAAGCCTATGCAGAAGTAAAACGACTTGATAAAGAAAACGGAATAGATTGGATTAATTTGTCTGATGTGAATAATACATATACGCTTTTAATGAGAGAGGAAGAAGCTGAAGATTTAGGCATTGTTTCTTTAAGTGATTTAGCGTCATATGTAAACGAACATCCGAATACAATTACTTTTGGGACGGATGGAGAATTTGCAAATCGTCCAGATGGCTTGCCAAATGTAGAAGAAACCTATGATTTTCAATTTGGGGCTGCTCAGCTTAGACAAATGGATGCGGGCTTAATTTATGAGGCTCTATATAATGAAAGTTTAAATGTTGGATTAGGATATGAAACAGACCCAAGAATCGATCGTTATAATTTAATTCCACTTGAAGATGATCTTTCGGTGTTCCCGCCATATAATGTGGCCATTACCATTAATGAAGATGTGCTAGCTGCGAACCCGGAAATTGAAGAAATCACAAAGGATATAGCAGAGAAACTAAATAGTGAGATCATGCGAGAATTAAACTATCAAGTTGATGTAGAGGGGCAAAGTGTATCTATTGTTGCTTATAATTGGCTTGTGGAAAATGATTTAATTGATCAATAATTCAATTCACCACATCCCACTTCCCGTCCGCTAGAGAAGTGGGATGATTTTAACAAGTACATTCATCTTTAAAAAAGCAGAGTTATATTCTGCTTTTTTATGTGAAATGTTTTGAAAAAATGTGTGAGGGTATATAAAATCATGATAATTCTTTTTTGGAGGAAAACCTATGAATAGATTCCATGTGTGGATCCCCTTATTTTTCATGGTTTGTTTAATTGGCTCAATTAGTAGTGAACCTACAAATATACCAGATGACCATATCGCCATCCCTATACAAGGAGAAGCAAATAATGAAAAAAGCCCTGTCACATTAGATCAGGACATACAAAGCCAATGGTTCATTAGTAAGCAGAAATTTGAGCCGGCCACAGTCATATCTCCTGGCTTTCATTTTCATTCTGACTATTTAAAAGAGCTAGAGGTCGTTGTGGAGGTTGTGGAGAAGGAAGAAGAGCCAGTAGTAAGGAAAGAAGAGAAAATACCTAACGAGCTTTAAAAAAGCCCTACCAATTGGCAGGGCTTTTTACATACAGCTTATTTTTGGTCTTTGTCCTGCATCTGTTTGATCATTTTTCGCATTCGTAAGAACCGGATGCCGACATAAAAATCAAAAGCTGCAAAGGCAATGATAAAAAAGCTAAAAAATGTCCAGCCATTTGCTCCAACCTGCATGGTCGCAAGATAGACAAGGACTATGCCTAAAAAAAGATAAAACACGGCCATGGCGACCGGAGAAGCCATTCTCATGTTAGCCTCCTATTATTTTCAGGACTAAAATTAAAGCTTCCTGAATGTTATACTGTTCCATTAAGTCCTGGAAAAAGTCATAGAATATGACCTGGACGAGGACAACAAAGGAATTTAATGCAATGTGCGCAATGATCGGCACAATAATACGTTTACTAATGACATAGAGGAACGCAAATGCATAACCCATACATAGATACACAAGTAAGTGTGTGAAATCCCAATGAGCAGCGGCAAAAATCAATGAACTAATCGTACTAGCAAAGAAAAAGTTCATTTTCTTATATAATGAGCCAAATAGTACTTTTCTAAAAACAATTTCTTCAATGATTGGTCCAAGAATCGCAATGACTACAATCATAAATGGAAAGGCACGGCTAAGTTCAACAAGGTTTTCTGTATTCTCAGAGCCAGGTTCAATTCCAAATACAAAGACTTCGATTAATGCTGCAATGTATTGAGCTGCAAACACAAGAAAGACCCCTGCTAAAGACCAAACCACTGTCATGCCAGCAGTAGAGCGATTTCTGTCAAGGTTGCCTTTACGCATATCAGGAATAAGTAAACCAAATATAATTAATGTCCCGATAATATAACTCACAACCGTAGAATAGCCCACGAGCAGATTCTGATCAGTAACTCCTAACCCAATAAAAAGAAACATAAGTGGAACTGCCCCAAATAGCATAGCTACAAAGGTAACGAGGATAAACCAATACCGTATGTTCAAAACAATTGCTCCTTTTCCTTTGTCTAATCACTTGTTCATTTTATCATAGTCTGTACAGAATTACAGAAGGGATGCCTTATCTACATGACGAATAAAAGGAGTGAAACGCACTCAATAGGACTTACGCAAAGATAGAAGCATTTCGACAAAAAAATTAAGTCAAATGGCTTGCAAAAGAAGGCAGTTATGATTATGATAAGAATTGTGTTAGCACTCATGACGAACGAGTGCTAATAGACTACTACATAGTATTGAAAGGGAGGGTGTTTTCCTTGTTAAAACCATTAGGTGATCGTATTGTTCTTGAGCAAATCGAGTCAGAGGAAACAACAGCAAGTGGAATCGTATTACCGGATTCTGCAAAAGAAAAACCACAAGAAGGTAAAATCGTTGCTGTGGGCACAGGTCGTGTAACTGAAAATGGCGAGCGTGTAGCGCTTGAGCTAAAAGAAGGCGATTCTGTTATCTTCTCAAAATATGCAGGTACAGAAGTGAAATATGAAGGAAAAGAATATTTAATTTTACGTGAGAGCGACATTCTTGCTGTAATCGGCTAAATACAACAAGCAATAACTAAGAACTAATTTAGGAGGCTGACAAAATGGCTAAAGATATTAAGTTTAGTGAAGACGCGCGTCGTTCGATGCTTCGCGGAGTAGACGCACTAGCAAATGCTGTTAAAGTAACGCTTGGACCAAAAGGACGTAACGTGGTTCTAGAGAAGAAATTTGGTTCTCCGCTCATCACAAATGACGGTGTAACAATTGCTAAAGAAATTGAACTAGAAGATGCATTTGAAAATATGGGTGCTAAGCTAGTTGCTGAAGTAGCAAGCAAAACAAATGATATCGCTGGTGACGGTACAACAACTGCTACTGTTCTTGCTCAAGCGATGATTCGTGAAGGTCTAAAGAACGTAACATCTGGTGCTAACCCAATGGTTATCCGTAAGGGTATTGAAAAAGCAACAGCTGCAGCGGTACAAGAGCTTCAAAACATTGCAAAACCAATTGAAGGTAGAGAGTCAATCGCTCAGGTTGCGGCTATTTCTTCAGGTGATGAAGAGGTCGGTCAAATTATCGCAGAAGCAATGGAACGTGTCGGAAACGATGGCGTTATTACTCTTGAAGAGTCAAAAGGTTTCTCTACTGAGCTTGAAGTAGTAGAAGGTATGCAGTTTGACCGTGGCTATTCTTCTCCATACATGGTTACAGACTCTGATAAAATGGAAGCTGTTCTTGATAACCCGTATATCCTTATCACTGATAAGAAAATCGGTAATATCCAAGAGGTTCTTCCGGTTCTTGAGCAGGTTGTACAACAAAGCCGTCCAATTCTTATCATTGCTGAAGATGTTGAAGGCGAAGCCCTAGCAACTCTAGTTGTGAACAAACTTCGTGGAACATTTAACGCAGTAGCTGTTAAAGCACCTGGATTTGGAGATCGTCGTAAAGCAATGCTTGAAGATATCTCTGTTCTAACGGGTGGAGAAGTGATTACAGAGGATCTAGGACTAGATCTTAAATCTGCAAACATCTCTCAACTTGGTCGCGCAAGCAAGGTTGTTGTAACAAAAGAAAACACAACAATCGTTGAAGGTGCAGGTCAAGCAGACCAAATCGCTGGTCGCGTAAACCAAATCAAAGCTCAGTTAGAAGAAACAACTTCTGAATTTGATAAAGAAAAGCTTCAAGAGCGTCTTGCTAAGCTTGCTGGTGGCGTAGCTGTTCTTAAAGTTGGAGCTGCAACAGAAACCGAAATGAAAGAACGTAAGCTTCGCATCGAGGATGCCCTAAACTCTACGCGTGCAGCGGTAGAAGAAGGAATTGTAGCTGGTGGTGGTACGGCTCTAGTGAACGTACTAAAAGCCGTTCAAGCAGTTGACGCTTCAGGAGATGAAGCAACGGGTGTGAACATTGTCATCCGTGCACTTGAAGAGCCAGTTCGTCAAATCGCTCACAACGCAGGCCTTGAAGGATCTGTGATCGTAGAACGCCTTAAAGGTGAAGACGTTGGAATTGGTTTCAACGCTGCCACTGGCGAGTACGTAAACATGATTGAAGCCGGTATCGTTGACCCAGCTAAAGTAACGCGCTCTGCCCTTCAAAACGCAGCAAGCGTATCTGCTATGCTTCTAACAACCGAATCCGTAATCGCTGATAAGCCAGAAGAAAATGCTGGCGGCGGCGGAATGCCTGATATGGGCGGAATGGGTGGCATGGGCGGAATGCCTGGTATGATGTAAGGTCATCCATTGAAACCTTGATTTAATATGGTTTTGAAGGTAAAAGAAGTAGTGTTTTCTCAAAAAAACTCACGAAAAACTCACATTTTTTAAGAAAACACTTTTTGAAGGATGTTCTCGTGTAAGTTCGATACTTGCACGGGGGCATTCTTTTTCATTTTCTCTGTTACGTGGGTATAAACTTTCATAGTTGTTGCTACATCTTCATGACCAACTCGTTTCATGATGGTTGGTAAGTCAACTCCAGCCTCTGTTAACATACTAATGTGTGTATGTCTAAATATATGAGGTGTAGCTTTCTTTTTAATGCTTGTCATACTCATAAGTCGTTCCATTCGAGTTGCAACAGTTTTAGTAATATAGGGATAGCCGTTTGGGCGACTAAATAAAAAGTTCATCTCTGCACCGACCTCAAGCAATTCACTTTAAGTTACTCCATTTCCCCGCCTTTGTGCTCAATCTTCAACTGCTTTTGATCAGATGACACCTGATTAATGTAGCATTCAAGGTCATAATAGTGTCCATCTCGCCAATAATTGATGTTAACCAATAGAGTGTGATCGAGAGCGTCCATAATTACATATCCAATCTCCTGCAACTAATCTGGATCCAGTATATGCTTATCAACTTTCTTTTCCTCTGCATCAGCAGCGCGAATAGCCGCCTTGTGCTCAGGTAACATCATAAGGCTACCTTCCCACGTTAGATTCTCTCGACGCAAATATAACTCATGATCCGCTTTGTACTTATCCATTTCATGCATAGTACCCCTCCTAATTAAAGATAGTATGCTCATTATATACGAATGTATGTTCGTTAATCAACATGAAAAAAGAGCCATGACGGCTCTAGTTAAAATCGACTTGAAAATCCACTTCATCACCTAATGTATCAAAACTTTCATTATCGTGTGGCGAATTAATTAGTATTCTTACCCACTCAACTTCGTTCGGATCTGAGTTCTCTAATAAAAAGAATACAGAACCTTTTTTATTAACCGCGCCTATAAATTCACCATCAATGTAATCACTTGTAAACACATCAGACTCTAATTGTTCACCGGTACTTGTTGTAATAGTAGCTTGATCAGGATAGAAGTTAACAGTATCCTCTGATGAATTTGACACCTCCATGTCAATTTGAATTACGCCAGTAGGTTCAAAGTCATAAAATTCAGCTATATCCTCAGGCCACTCTAAAACCTCTGCGATATTAACTTGAGGAATGTTTAATGTCATTGGTCCAGTTTCTATAGTGTCTATTGTATCGTTGCGGCCTAATAAGAGTAAGTTGCCATTAGCATCAGTTTCGCCAACTTGAGTTTCCCAATCGCTCTCAATTACATCCTCTGGATCTTCGTCAGCCGCTTCCTCGTCGTCGGTAGCTTCTTCTTCATCTGAGTTATCAGTTAAGGTTGTTTCCTCTGTATCTTCTTGATTAGATGCGTTAGAATCCTCTTCTGTTTGTGTATCTTCTCCACAGGCAGCAAGAGCTAGCATGCTTACTAACCCCGCAGTTAATAATAGTTTTTTCATGATAAAACCCCTTTATTTATGTAGTGATAAATCCAAATACAAATTATAAAGGTAACAAGACTTTTTTCATAGGTATTCGACAGTATTAGACAAAAGATTAACCAAAAAATCTTCGATCATCTAATCCCATTCGCTTCAGCGCCCCTCGTACCTTAGTTTCAGTGGACCCTTTTATTGAGTATTTATCATCATTGCATAAATTTGAAATGGTGCCTCTGCTTAACCCACTTTCTTTCTCTAATTGAATTTGATCGACACCCGATCTATCCAGTTGTTTGCCGAACCTCGAACGCTTCTTTCCTAATCCGAACATTGAACCCACTCCTTTTAAAAAGAGTCTGTCCAATATGTCATTTTGTTATACGAGGGAAAAAAAGTGACATATTGACCAAGCGAGTCACAATACGATTAAGTATGCTAAGTCAGACACCCAAAAAGACACGATGATTGGCTTACTATCAAGGTTTGTACGCTCAATCTAATGTCTTTTCATCTGGGGCCATACTACGTATACGAGGTGGTGTGATGAGTGATTTTATCGATGCTTACGACAGTGGCAGCAGCTGGGGTTGTTGGGTACACGTACTTTGTGCAGAGTGGTTCGCCCTCCCCATCGAAAAGTGACGCAAAAAAGAATCAACGCATTTTTGTGAATCGCGGGCTGTCAGTCAAAGAAGGCAAGAACATCCGAACGATACAGCAGTTGAGGAGGCGAGATATACCAGGAGGCAAAGAATACGTGTTTAGGATCCCGCTCGGTTTGTCGTATGAAGATTTCTCGAAACAACTCTCAGCACTGCAAGATGGACTCAATAACCGAAGGCAGAGGAGAGAGATCACGTTAAATGACATCAAGGCAATACGCAGGTTTAAGGACATTATTGAGCTGTGGCAAAGGGAACCGGAGCGAGTGAACAAGGAAATTGAGATGAACTATGACGGTGTGCTGAAGATCAAGGTATACGATGAGCCTTTACCTGATCAGTTCACTTACACCAACGAGACAGCGACTAGTTGTAAAGGATGGCAGATACCTGTCGGCTATAATCGTACCGGACTCATTAAACATGACTTTGCTGACATTCCTCATCTTCTCGTAGCTGGGGCCACGGGTAAAGGGAAGTCAGTATTCTTGAAGAGCATCGTAAGCACACTCATATCCAACCAACCTAAACACCTGCAGCTCACGCTTATTGATCTAAAGGGAGGTCTTGACTTCTCTCCCTTTGCTAGGTGCCGACAGCCTAAGACTCTTGCTAAGGATGTAGAGGAAGCATACACAGCACTGGTGAAGATCAGAGAGCATATGGAACAACGAATGAATTTCATGCTATCTAACGGGTATGAAGATGTATCAGAAATGGGCGAACCTACACGGCATTTTATTGTAATCGATGAAGCGGCCGAGCTCTCAAGTGCTGGAGAATCGGATCCTAACCTCAAAAAGATGAAGGTTGCATGTGAGGCTCTTAGTGACATCACCCGCCGTGGTCGCGCTGTTGGATTGAGCCTGGTATACGCCACTCAGTATCCGACTAACGAAACGCAAATTGATGATGTGAGGTTTTTAAAGTTCACAAAAAACTAACAGGAATAAAAAATATTACGATTGATTTAAGAAGATAAACTTTCTTTTGTGGAAAGTAGACTTATCGTAAGAATAATGGTATTAGGGTTTCAAAACCCTAAGAAACCAATGGAAACATGCCTAGTATGATGTAGAGAAACGTTGATTTAATAGGGTTTCGACTCAATTAAATTGCTGTTTATCTGCAAGATGTCACAAAGATATCTCGAAAAACTCAATTTTAGCCCCAGTAAAGATAAATACTCTTTACTGGGGTTTTTAACATTTATTAGAATGAGCTACATTAGAGAATGAATGCTCAAAGATTTTGAAAATGCTTAACATGATGATAAAATGCGCGGAAAAAGATAGACGAGGCGCGAAAAAATTTGAAATGAGCGATTTATCCAAGTAATGTGCTCAAAAAGCTAAGCAGTTGCGCGAAAAAAACTAAAATGACCGAAATTAGAAATGGAATGCTTCGAAAAGTGAAATATATGCGCGGAAATCTCTATGAGCTTTAATCATGAGGAACCCACCTACTACTAATTAAACTAACCATAAATAAGGGCTGCACAAATCCAAGCATTATGTTTGACAATTCTGATAATAAAAATTAAAATGTAAGCGCGTTCATATGTTTATAAAAATTCATTTACTCTAAATAGAAGGGATAGGATCTATGAGAATTATCCGTTATAAAAAAGACAGTAGAAAACAATTAGCAGCAGTGACAAAAGACAATGAGGCGTTTGACTTACCTTTTACCGACTTTATATCAATGATCTCAGAAGCGCGTATTCAGAATAAAACACCATTGGAACTGGTCACTCAGCTTACGGAAAGCCAAATCAAGCAATCATTAGCAGAGCTTGAACTAACGACACCACTCGACGCACCGGAGATATGGGCAGCTGGTGTCACCTATCAAAAAAGTAAGGAAGCGCGGAACTATGAAGCGACTGAAGGAAAGTTGAATGCGGAGACATTTTATGACAAGGTGTACGAGGCGAAACGACCGGAGATATTTTTTAAATCAACGGCAGCTAGAACCGTTGGACCAAATGATCCAGTCTACCTGCGATCTGATTCGAATTGGCAGATCCCTGAACCCGAATTAGGGCTGGTTATTGATAAGGAAGGAACCATTCTTGGATATACGGCTGGCAATGATATGAGCTGTCGTGACATTGAAGGGGAGAATCCATTATATCTTCCTCAAGCAAAAGTGTGGAAACACTCATGCTCCATTGGACCAGCAATCATATTAAAGGAAGCAGTGGCTGATCCGTATGAACTTCAGATTATTTGTCGGATATATCGTGAGGAGGAGCTTGTGTTTGAAGGGGATGCACAAGTCAATCAGCTAAAACGGACATTAGATGAACTGGTGCATTATTTAACTCTAGACAACGATATTTTTGACGGAACGGTTCTCCTTACTGGAACTTGTGTCGTGCCACCAAATGAATTTACTCTTGCTGAGAATGACCGAGTTGAAATTGAGATTCCTGGTATTGGCGTCTTAAATAATCCCGTGCATGTGAACAAATAAAAAGTTTGTTTCAAAAGAATGGTGGTTGGGTTGGGACAGAAGTATTATAACTAATAAAAAAGCTGAAGAATGATGGAGACTTTCCAGTCATTGTTCAGCTTTTTGCATTTATAAAATAAGGTGGATGCCGCTCTGGGAATACACTTCGCTTGTATAAATACAAGGAGAATTCGGAGGTTATATGGGTTCTTCGGCAGTCGCTCCCGAAAATTGGGGCACGCTTACCGCGGGAGTACCTGAGCTAATCTGGCTCCGCCATCATATCTCAATGAACAATTTCATAGAGGTCACTGAAAAAAGATGTTTATAAGACTACGAAGTTCTACAATTGTTTAAGTCAGAACATTAGCGGAAGGAGAACCCGTAGACTCCTGCGGAACAGAACGCGTCTGAAGACATCGAAGTGGTGGTTTTCCACTTCGAGGGCTGAGGCCGTTCCCGCGGAAAGCGTAGGGTTCTCCTGTAGCGGCGCCATTCGGCTCATTCTTACATGACTTTTTCAGTGGTTTTCTTTTCCTCCATTTTCGTCCGATTGGTTAGTTGCGAGTATCAATTGTATGAGAGATTATACATGCAGAGTCTAGATAACCTTTCTACGGGGTAGAATGACAGCGAAGTGGCGATATCCTAATTTTATGGATGAATCTGTGGTTAGCTGCCCATTCTGTAGTGGCACTGTTCGTCTTTTTATAGTTCTGTCCACCCTCATTAATATAAAAAAGTCGAAATACATCCATCGTTACTCCGTTTTCCTCTGAGCCAGTGCTGCCTCTCCAGCTTCTAATACCTTAATAATTCGATCAACATCGTACACACTGCCATTCCAGGTGCCTCCACTAACATTTTGCAAGGCTGCCCATAAACGAGTATCATCAGGCAGGGTCTCGGCTGGTTTAATAGCGGGGTTTGTTGCACGCTCATTTAGAACCTTCGCGCCTTCCTCTGGAGTTAGCTCTACATCACCAGTTCCTAAAAAGTGAAGAGTACCCTCTAGCTTGTTTGTATCTATTCGAATCTCAATCACATCACCATCACGAAGCTTACCAATCGGTCCGCCGGCCAAGCCTTCAGGTCCAATATGTCCAACACAGGCGCCTGTTGAAACGCCTGAGAACCTGGCATCTGTGATAAGAGTGACATACTTTCCGTAGGATAAATGCTTGAGGGCAGACGTTAGCTGGTAGGTTTCCTCCATGCCGGTGCCGAGTGGACCACAGCCAGAAACAACCATGATATCCCCTTTTTCTACCTCATTATTTTTTATGGCGGCAATGGCAGCCCGTTCACTTGAGTATATCTTTGCCGCATTTTTATGATAATAGATACCATCGCTTGAGAGCACCTCAGGATCGATGGAGGTGGATTTGATAATAGAACCTTCAGGTGCAATATTGCCTACAGGAAAAGTAATGGTTGAACTCATACCTCTGTTTTTGGCTTGCTTTGGCGTCATGATCACTTCTTCCGGTTTAATCCCATCTGCCTCATACAAACGTTCCTTCATCCGTTGTCTCCGTTCAGAATCCTCCCACCAGTCTAAATTCTCTCCTAGAGTTTTACCGGTTACTGTTAACACCGATAGATCAAGCAGGTTTGCTTCTCGTAAATGGAGCATGACCTCTGGTACACCACCGGCAAGGTACGCGCGAATGGTCGGATGATAATCTGGACCGTTAGGGAGCACACTCACAAGACGTGGTGTTTGTCGGTTAACCTCTATCCAGTCTTCGATTGTTGGTGTGCGCAGTTTAGCGGCATGGGCTATGGCAGGGATATGTAGTAGTAAATTTGTAGAGCCACCGAATGCTGCATGTACAACCATGGCATTACGAATCGAAGCATCTGTCAGGATATCCTTTGTTTTTAACCCGGTGTTCTCCATATACATGACCGCTCTTGCAGATTGTCTCGCCATCTCCTTCCAAATGTCCTGTCCAGAGGGAGCTAGGGCGGAGTGGGGGACAGATAATCCGAGAGCTTCACCTACAACCTGTGCTGTAGCAGCCGTACCAAGAAACTGACAGCCTCCACCTGACGTAGCACAGGCTCGACAGCCCAGCTCAGACGCTTCTTTAAGTGTTAACTCATCATTGGAGTAGCGCGCGCCAATTGTTTGAATCTTACCAGCATCCTCTCCATAAAGCGGTGGTAGGGTGACGCCACCTGGAACAATAACAGTTGGTAGCTCATGCATGGCAGAAAGGGCAATCATCATTGCAGGCAGCCCTTTATCACAGGTAGCAATGCCAATGACTGCTTTTCGAGTCGGGAGGGAACGAATTAATCGTCGATACACAATGGCCGCATCATTCCTATAAGGGAAGGAATCAAACATCCCATCCGTACCCTGCGTGCGTCCATCACACGGGTCACTTACATAGGCAGCAAATGGCATCCCTTTAGCTTTTGTCACTTCATCCGCTGCTTCCTTCATTAATAAATCAACTTCCCAGTGCCCCGTATGGTAACCAAGAGCAATAGGGTCACCGTTTTCACTTTTAAGTCCACCTTGAGTACTTAAAAGCAAGACCTCCTTGCCTAGTAATTGATTGGGACTCCAGCCCATGCCTACATTTTGTGAGAGACCAAATAAGTCACCGCTAGGCGAGTGGCGAAGCATTTGATCTGTTAACGGCAGACTCCCATCTGCTCCTGGAGCATTAGTTTTAATGTGATACATCTCATTTGTCGGGGTTTGCATTAAATCATCTAACGAGTAATCCAATTGAATGCCCTCCTTTATAAAGCGCTTACATTTTTAGTTGATTATAATTAACTAAATCTTATCTTAGTATAAACCCCATAGTGTGAACTTTGCGAATATTTTATTTGGAATAAAAAAACCACCGCATTATCGTGCGGTGGTGAATTAATCAGTCAAAATAACCGTCAGCTTCATCTAAGCTTTGGAATCGGTGAATATTAATAATCCCTTCTTCTTCAGAACTTAAAACGCCAAGATAGCCATCATTGGCTGGAAACAGATCAAGATATTGACCTTCTTCTTCATTTTGGATGGTTTTATCAATTGGAAATGCTTGTAGTTCCTCGTAGTAGGTGCCATAGTCCATTCCAACATAGAAAACCGGCTCAAGCTCATCTAAAGAATAGAAGGTTTCATCAGTTTCTTCTGGATCCTCAACAGTCCCATCATCAGAAGTAGGAGATTCTGTTGAGTCAGTCGTATCTTCTTCAGTCCCATCATCTGCTTGATCTTCATCATTTGTTTCAGTATCAGAAGCTTGCTCTTCTTGATTGTCTTCATCTATTTCCTCTTGTGCATCTGTAGGATCATCTCCAGCAGTATCATTATTATCGCCGTTTGTTCCGCAAGCACTTAGCACAATTAGCGCCGCAAATCCTGTGGATAGTAAATATTTTTTCATCGTTGTTCCCCCAAAGTATGCAAAATGTAGTTCAATGTTACTATGATATACGGTTTAGTACAAGATCTAGTTTCACTTACTATGTGAACGATATGTTTTTTGTTATCTTGTTGACTACACTTTAACACGAATATGCTTTGTTACTAACCTGATAATCCACATTGTTACTGCGATTAAAATAAATGAAACAATAATCGCAACTAGCATAGGTAAATCTCTTTCTGGTAAAAACTCAAATGTCCTATTTCCTTGATCTCCCCAAACAAAATCACTAACGGAAACCAAAAACACTCCTATGACAATAAAGAGCATGCCAATTAACCAAGGGTATTTGTAAAAGCCAGCACTAATTAGCCAACCGATAAAAAAGAACAGTGTTAACCTTAATACAAGGGAAATGAATGTAATGAATAGACCAGAAACGGTGATACTCTCGATAAGTTGCCATCCAAACATAGTGAATATCATAGTCTCTATAAGTAGAAGTAAAACGGCTACAACAGCGAGTATAAAACTAATAAAAACCGCTGCTTTAGAGGTGCCTACAAAATAATCTCGCCTAGTCACTCCATTTGAGGTTAAGTAAGCGAGAATTCCACCCATGTTCATAATGCCTAAAATTAATAAAAAGATGGGGGCTGCTTGTGAAATAGTGCCGAGTATTGACCAAGATATAGATTCAATACCGAAGTAAGAAATGGCTGTTACTGAAATAATATGAACAAGGACCATGATTGACAAAAACCATATAGACCAGGTCATATAATCATTGAATATATGTTTAAAGACTACTTGTTCTTTTTTCTTCATACCTGTTCACTACCTTCCTCAGTTAAGTGAATAAACAGCTCCTGTAATTTAACAGTGCCCACTTGAAGGTCAAGCTCCTTCGCTTTTTGCCGCTGAGTTTCATCCAGCTTTCCATATAGCATGACGGATTTTGTATCGCCTAGTGTTTGCTCATTAAGTAAAGTGGCACCAGAAACAAATGAATCAACCTTACTTGATTGACCAGTAATCTTCACACCGCTCTCGAGTAAATTATCGGTTCTATCATGTACAAGCAAAGACCCCTCTTTAATAATCAACACCTCTTCAAATAAATTATCCATTTCAGAGATAAGATGTGTAGATAGGATAATCAGACGTGGGTGTTCCATATAATCGTTTAGCACTTCTTCATAAAAGATTTCTCTTGCAGGGGCGTCCATACCAAGATAAGCTTCATCAAAAATCGTGATAGGACAGCGACTGGCAAGACCATTTACAACTAAAAGTGCTGATTGCATGCCTCGCGATAAATGATTGACACTTTGGTCCAACGGAAGCTTAAACCGTTTAATTAAATAATTTGCATAATCAGCATCGTAATGGGGTCTAAACAATGCTCGATCAGACAGCCACTTTTTTACATTTTCATATTCATACTCAAAGGATTCCTCTTTAACAAATATAATGCTCTCCATAGAATCCGTGTGTTCGAATACAATTTGATTATTTACGTTCAAGGTTCCTGAAGTAGGTTGGTCATAAGCAGCAAGTAAAGAAAGCAGAGTGGTTTTTCCTGCTCCATTTCTACCAAGCAAACCATAAATTTTATCTCCAGTAAGCTCAAATGAGATATCCTTAAGAATGGTATCGACACCATATTGAAGAGAAATATTGTTTGCTGTTACTTTTGTTTCTCTCATGCTATTTCCTCCCTTTTAATTCGCTGATCATTTCTTCTATCTCCGGTAAGGTAATGTCGAGCTTTTCAGCTTCTTTGATCATTTTCCAAACATATTCGTCCTTAAAACTTTGCCTTCGTTGGTTCACTAATTTCTGGCGTGCACCTTCAGCTACAAACATACCAACACCTCTTTTCTTAAATAAAATTCCTTCATCTACGAGTTCATTCACTCCTTTTAATACGGTAGATGGATTAATTTTGTAATAAGCTACAAGCTGGTTGGTAGAGGGGGCTTTTTCACCCTCTTTAAGTATTCCTTCAATAATATCTTCCTCGATCATCTCTCTAATCTGTAGGAAAATCGGACGGTTATCATCTAATACACGCACAATGTGGTCACCTCCACTTATATAGTATTATGGTTAGTTGGTTATGTGACTAACCATATAACAATGCATTTTAGATGTCAATATAACATATTTAACAAATTGACTTTTTTATCTGACTTGTCATAGAATAGAAATGAAAATAAACTACTTGTTTCAATATGTCAGGAGAATGTTTAATGAGTGCGAGTGTTCTTAACTAATCCGTTAGTTTCATACGGGCTTGAAAGTCTGCAAAAACAGAGAGTTACTCTGGTTTATTTGTTGTGCGGATTTCGAGTGAGTTAAGAACAAGCATCATTGAGACATAGAGAATGGATATAAATCCAGCTATGACAGAGATGTCATGGCTATTTTTATATTCATTTTTAGGGGGGAGTCTGCTATTTATTAGGCTTCTGCCTTATTCTCTAAGCCGTCATGAGCTAATGTTCATGGCGGCTTTTTTTATTGGAATCAATTTATAGGAGGAATGACAAAAATGAATCAAAAGACAATCGAAGCTTTAGGATATTTGGAGACGTTGGAAGTGGTTTCTACGTTTGCACGAACATCACGAGCAAAGAAAACGATTAAAACAGCCATGCCATCAACGAACAAGAAAAAGCTAGATCGGATGTTTGAGGAGATAGATGAGGCTGAATCTATTCTAAACATTAGCTCAAGCGTACCAATTTATGCTTTAGAGGATTTAGAGCATTTCTTGGACCAAGGAAAAAAGGGACTCTTTTTACGAGCGGATCAATTTGTGCAGGTCCTTTCTTTTCTTGATCATTGTATGAAGCTGAAGCGATTTATGAAAGATAAACGCGTAGCTGGACCGACTATTAGCTACTATGCGGAATCGATTGGTGAGATGGACAGCTTACATGAGGAAATCAACCGATGTATTCGAAATGGGCGGGTAGATGAGCATGCAACAAAGGAGCTTGCATCGATTGTTAAACAGATTCAAATTCAAAAAGCGAGATTACAATCTAAAGCGCAGCAGATGGTCAAGTCTAGTAAGCTGAAGCCCATCCTGCAGGATACTGTCATTTCGGAACGGCAGGGAAGGCTTGTCCTTTCGGTAAAGAAAGAATATCGGACGAAGCTATCTGGCTCCGTTTTAGACACATCCTCATCTGGATCTACTTTGTTTATTGAGCCGTCTGAGTGGGCGGATATACAAAGTGAGGTTGAACTACTGCAATTGTCTGAACAGCAGGAGATTGAGCAAATTTTATATCAATTGACCGATTCATTTATAACACATGAGCAGATTCTCCGAGTGGCTATGGATACGATGCATCATTACGATGTGTTATTTGCAAAAGCAAAGTATAAGCAAGAAATACAAGGGGTAACACCCGAGTTAAATGAGGAGTATTGTATTGAACTTACGGAGGCGAGGCATCCTCAGCTTGGTGAAAAGGCTGTACCTCTATCAATGAAGTTAGGATCTTCTAATCGTGCCTTGGTCATTACAGGACCAAATACAGGTGGAAAAACAGTGGTATTAAAAACTGTAGGATTATTAACGCTGATGGCCCAATCAGGCATTCCGATTCCGGCTGCGGAAGGGTGTCGCATACACTTATTTCACTCTATTTATGTAGATATTGGTGATGGTCAGAGCATTGAGGAGAATCTCAGTACCTTTAGTTCAAGGCTTGTAAGCATCATTGACATTTTGCGGGAGGCCAATGATCACTCATTAGTGTTGCTTGATGAGCTTGGCTCGGGTACAGATCCAGGAGAAGGAATGGGTCTTGCTATAACTATTTTAGAGCAGCTTTATGAGAAAGGGTCTACATTGCTCGCAACCACTCATTATAGTGAAATGAAAACATTTGCTGATCAGCATGAAGGCTTTTTAAATGGTTCCATGGAATTTGACCTTGAAACATTGAGCCCAACTTATCGATTACGTGTTGGGCATGCAGGAAAAAGTCAAGCGTTTGATATTGCGTTAAAGCTTGGATTGCACCCCACTTTATTAGAAAAGGCTCATCGCTTGACGTACCATCACTCAATTTCCTACTGCGATCATCTGGATGAGGTAGAGCTTAAGCAACCGAAATATGAAAAACAAATAGCTGTGGGTCGTTATTCGGCCAAAATTAGAGCCCAAGATCGTACAAAAGAAAAGAAGGTTACACTATTTTCTCAAGGAGACAATGTCATTGTAAAAGCCACAAGTGAAACAGGCATTGTTTACATGGGACCAGATGCGTATGGGGATTATATCGTGCAAATTAAAGGGGAAAAACACAAAATGAATCATAAAAGACTTCAGCTCCATATCAAAAAGGATGAGCTGTACCCGGAGAATTATGATTTCGATCAAATCTTTAAATCAAAAGAGTACCGAAAGACCAAAAATCAGCTGAAGCGCAAGCATGTGGAAGGGCTGATATTGGATGATGAAGATTAAGTAGGTTATTCTGGTGTTAGCTGTATAGTCTGGCCTCCTCATTCACAAACTAACCTGATTACATACTCCTTGTAACAGGCAGGGGAGGAGGCCATGATTTGATAAAAAAAGTTGTAGTAGTGTTCGTATGTATCTGTATATCGTTTTTATTTTCTATAAAAGGGTTTGCAAAGGACCGCTTCGATTATGAGCAGACAGGGAAAGCTATTTGGGATATTCCCACGACAAAGCCTCTGATTGCGTTAACCTTTGATGATGGGCCTCATCCAATCTACACAAAAAAAATAATGGACCTCCTAGATCGTTATGATGCGAAAGCAACCTTTTTTGTCACAGGTTCACAGGTTGAAAAACTACCTGAAGTTATCCAACAGCTAGCAAATAACGGTCATGAAATCGGCAACCATACGTATCATCATTTTTATTCTCATACCATGAGTAAGCAAATCCTTCGTGCTGAGATTAAGGAAACGGAAAAGAAAATCGTTGAGATAACAGGTGTGTATCCCCATTTATTTAGACCTGTGGGAGGCTACTATGATGACATGATCATTGAAACGGCTGCAGAAGAGAACTACCAAGTAGTTATGTGGTCTTGGCATCAGGATTCTAAGGATTGGGCAAACCCTGGCGTTGGTCATATTATTCGCAATGTATTACCAAAAGCGCAATCGGGGGACATTATTCTATTTCATGATGCTGGTGGTAAACGAACGCAAACGGTTCAAGCGTTGGAAGTGATTATTCCAGCACTGCTTAATGAGGGGTATGAACTTGTGACAGTTTCCGACTTAATAAAAATGACAAATCATTGGACTTTGTTCAAACAGCTATGAGACGATTGCAGATTATTGTAGGATTATATATGATTAAGTCGAAGGCATGCTTAGAGAATTTGGGAGGGAAATGAAATGACTCATCAGCTATTTGATTATCTAGATAAAGAGCAGGAGCGATTAAAAACAAAGAAATCCCCTGTTGAAGAAAAGGAATACCAATTTTTTGAAGAGGTCATCACTTTATATGAAAAAATTGATAACGCTTTACAGCCTGCTGTTGAGAAGGGTCAACTTACAATAAGTGAAACCTCAATTGGAGCCAACCGATTTAATTTAATGGGTAAACTTATTAAGGTTTACGGTAAAAAACCAGTCGTGTTAATTCCAGATGTAACAGCAAGCCAACGTGGAGATTACAAGATCTCCATTCAATCAGGTGCCACTGTTCTGCATAGCACATATTTCTTTTTTGATAACGGAAAGTGGAAGTCAAATCGCCATGAATTTGGTGGAATGAAAAAATCAGAATTAAATGAGCAAGCCTTTATGGATATATTGCTTTTGTTAATTCGATAAAAGATAAGACCTAGCGTCAGCTTATGTAAGCAGGCGCTGGGTCTTTTTTTTATGTAAATAGTCATACCAATGCCTAATAGAATAGCCGACACCTACGGGATGAATAGAACTCCACTGGAAAAAGAAGCTTTATATGAAAGTGAATCTTCCTATCATTAAAAAAGTAGCTTTCATTTTTTTAAATTTAAATGTTCGTCATTTGTTTGAGCAGAACCGTAGCGGAAGGAGAAACCGAAGACTCCTACGGAACAGAACGAGTCTAAAGCCCTTGAAGTGGTGCACTTCCACTTCAAGGGCTGAGGCCGTTCCCGTGGAAAGCGTAGGTTTCTCCTGTAGCGGTGCATGAGCTCATTTCCAGATGACTTTTTCAGTGACCTTGATAAACAGGCATATGGGAAAAAAGGGCTTGTCCGGTTAGACGGCTGCCTGACCTCGGGCAAGTCCCTTCTATTTTTGGAGTGACGGATGAAGAAATGAATCATGTCTAAAATCCAGGTTCGGGCATTGAGCACCCAATCTTTCTATTATGCATAGAATGAACGATCATTTACGTAAGGATGGGTGAAAATGGGGACAGTAACTGGTAAGGAATATGTAGATCGAATTAATGGCTTAAAAAATCAAATCTGGATCGATGGAGAACGGGTGCAAGGTGATCTCTCAGATCATCCTGCTTTTCGAGGGATCTTATCGACTAAGGCAGCACTGTATGATTTTGTTCAATCCAATCCAAATCAACTTATGGACGCTTCCCAAAAGTATAACTTCTCCTTTGAAATACCGCGCACCCACGAGCAATTGATTAAACGGAGAGAGGCCATTCGTTTTTGGGCATCTCAATCTGCAGGCTTGTTAGGAAGGTCTCCGGACTATGTTAATTCAGCTATTATGGCCATGGCAAGCTACGCACCTTTTTTTGGTGAGTATAGCGATAACATGAAACAAATTTACGAAGAGGCTCGTGAGCAAGATTATTCGTTTACGCATACATTTATTAATCCGCAAATCAGCAGGAAGTTTTACTGGCCAGATGGCGATGATGAGACGGTTATTGCGGCTAAGGTGGTTAAAGAAACCCCAGAAGGGCTGGTCATTCGAGGAGCAAGAATGCTTGCAACCCAAGGGGGATTAACTGATCAATTGCTTGTTTTGCCCGCTGGTAGCTTTACGGATTCTTCGTATTTGTTTGGTTTTAGTATCCCTTCAAACACGCCGGGGTTATCCTTTGTATGTAGACCTAGTTATGCTGAGAATGCTTCAACATTTGACCAGCCTTTGGCGTCTCGATTTGACGAGGGTGATGCAATGGTTGTGTTTGATGATGTGCTGGTTCCTTGGAAGCGAGTCTTTTTATATGGTGATTCTGAAATCACCTCAAATTTAAAAACCGATACAGGTTTAGAAGCATTCTTGCTCTATCAATCAGCGAACCGTCAGCTAGTTAAGACGGAATGGATACTTGGCATTGCTCAACTGATGGTGGAAAGTCTGTCAGTGGCAGAATATCAGCATATTCAAGAAAAGGTCAGTGAGGTAGCCATGGCTAAAGAAATTATGAATGGCTTGATACTTGCCTCAGAGGAAGCAGCCATTAAGAATGAATATGGTGTGCTAGTTCCAAACGGGCTTCAGCTAAAGATGGCGTTTCATTATTATCAAAAGACCTATCCAAGATTAGCTGAAATTCTAACGTTGCTAGGTGCTAGTGGATTAATTTGTATTCCCACCGAAAAGGATTTTGAATCACCAAATGAGGCAGTTTTATCTCATACACTTCAAGGAGAACGTCTAGCGGCAAAGGATAAAATTAAGCTCAACAGAATGGCATGGGATTTAACAATGAGCTCATTTGGCTCTCGTCAGACACTATATGAAAGGTTGTTTTTTGGAGATCCAGTGAGGACACCAGTTTCTATATATTCTATGTACCCTAAGGAATCAGCAAAAGAGAAAGTTTTGTCCTTTCTTTCGATTGATTTAGAGTAACCATTTATATTTGGGGGAGGACTTACCGCACAGTCCCCCTCACATTGCCTGTTTTAGTTGTTGGGATTCTTTCCTCTAATCATAAACCACATGAAGGTAAAGCCTAGCATACTCGCAAGCGTAATAGCAGTAGAAACCTGATACATACTACTTGCTCCCCAGGTTTGAAACAACCAGCCCCCAAGTGTACCTGCTATAATTCCAGCAAGGCCGCTAAATACTAAGGTGAATAAGGCTTGCCCGCTTGCTCGGTATCGATCGGGAATGATATGTGCTGTTAACATGGTTCCAATGTAATAGTAAATTCCGAACGTAACACAATGAAGCGTCTGAACAGCAAGAAGAGACACTGGTGAAGTCACCTGACTCATTAGAAACCATCTCAATGAAAATAAAAGGCTAACGCCTACTAAGCAGGCGATCATTGTACGTTTATTTGGTTTTAAGTAGCGATCCAATAATAGAAACACAGGCAGCTCAAAGATGGCTGTTAGCAAGGCAGAGTAACCAATTAGTGCTAATGAACCACCTAATTCAACAATGTAAAGGGAGACAAAGGTCTGATTCATGGCATTAGGCACAGCTAGAAGTAACCCTAAAGATAGGAAAATTAGAAAAAAGCGATTTCCGAGTACATTTGAAAGATAGCTTCCTCTCAGACCCCTCGAAGACTCTGGAACTTTTGGTTTTGGAAACAAAAGCAAAAAAATTAAGGTACACAGAAGCATTAAACTATAAAAAATCCAAAGCTGTTCGATTCCAGTCAGCGCAATAATCGGTCCAGCGAGACCTGCCATGATGGCATAGCCCAGAGAACCCCAGGCGCGGATGCCACCAAATTTAACAGGGGAATCACTAATAGTCGCTAGAATTAAACTATTGCTCTGTGAGAAAGAAGGCGTCTGGAATAGGAAAAAAATCAGCATAGCTGTTAGTACAAGAGCAGGAGCATGTAATTGAAACACAAACTGTACAGCAAGAAGATTACCAATTAACATCAGGATAAGAATGAGTCGAATGTTTTGGAGGCGATCTCCCCAATACGCCCAAAAGGGATTAGCGAAGATAGCGACAAAAGGCCCTCCAGCCATTAATAATCCGATTGTTACCGTACTGTATCCAATTTCTTTAAAATACACGGGAAAATAAGAGAGTAAGATAGAAATGGAGCCATATAGAAAAAAGAGAAACAATTTTAATAATAAAAGTGAGCGCTTCCATTCACGTAGTGATGTTGTAGTCATGAGAGTCCTTTCCAATGAAATGAAGTATGAATTGTCTTTAGTGTAATACATATAAATTAATTCGTACACGAGGGAGGAATGTAAATGTATGATTCAAAACAAACTGTTCCACATAGACCTTCACTACCGTTAGAGGCTCATCCAGAAAGACATACGATTCAAGTAATGGGAGAAGCAAGTCTTTCGGTACCACCAGACCAAGTCATTATCGTTTTAGGAGTTAAGACAGAAAATGCCTCAGTTGAGGAAGCACAACAGGAAAATTCGCAATTGACCAATAAGGTAATTGAAACACTTGTTGGTTTAGGTATACCACAAAGCGATATTCAGACCATAAGTTATCAAATCAGTCCCCAATATGATTATGTGGATGGTCAGCAGGTATTTCGTGCATATGTGGTTACTCATTTACTGCAAGTACGTACTAAACAATTTATGATGGCTGGGTCTATCATTGATCAAGCTGTAGAAGCAGGAGCAAACGAAGTAATAAGCGTGCAATTTACCACAGAAGATACAGAGACTGAGACGAAAGAAGCACTCGTACGCGCCTTAAATAATGCAAAAGAAAAGGCGGAGGCGCTAGCTAAATCATTATCCGTGCCATTGCATCCGGTCCCGATCAAAATCCAAGAGATGAGCATGCCCTCTGTGCAGCCGATGTTGTTTGCAGCTACAGAAGCAACACGAATTGAACCAGGTTTAGTCACAATTAGAGCAGAAGTTGAGGTGTGGTATTTGGTTGGTTAAAAAATAAATTTGATAATTTTTTCCGAAATATGTTTTAAATTTGCTTTTTAGGGAAATGGAAATCTGTCATACGTTTTAACCTATATAAATCATAGTAGAAATGGAGTGGTGGTAAAAAAATCCTAAGTTCAAAATTTCATAGTGTCGAAACTCGTTCTAAAGAACGAAACCCTATCCGTTCTTTCATACCATTTTTGGAAACATGTAAGTAATTCATTGACTTGAAATTTATAACTGGTTTAGCATGGAATTGTACTAAAAATTAGGAGGGAATTAGTTATGGCTGGAAATATTAGATTATCACCGGATCAGTTAAGAGAGTTTGCTGGGCAATATAGTTCACAAAGTGAGCAGGTTCACAGCATCGTAGGAGAATTAGATTCCCTAATTGGAAGATTACAAGAAGCGTGGGAAGGTTCTTCAAGTCAAGCGTTTGCAAATCAATACACTGAGCTTAAACCTTCGTTTACACAAATGGGTACACTATTAGAGGAGATTTCAGTACAGCTTAAAGGTGCTGCTAGTACACTTGAGGACACTGATAATCAAATCGCAGGTAAGATCGGGTACTAATTAATCAGTAGGATCATTGATTAATAACTAAAATGGGGACGCGACAAAATCTCTGGATTTTAGCGTCCTTTTTTTCGGGGGCTGAGACTTTGTACATAGTTCTGACGATAGATATGGAACGGTATAATCGTAAATCCATCGATTTGCGGGTGTCGGACCAATATACCGTTAAGGAGTTAATTGATATTACCTGGCAGATGAATAAGATGTCGGGGCTACCCAACGATGGGTATTGGGTGAGAATCATCAATAAGAAAAAGGTGTTGCCACACTACGCAATTTTAGCAAATAGTGGTGTTACTACGGGAGATCGTCTACGAATTCTTTAAAGGAAACTAGTTAAGAAGGAAGGCGTCAATGACATGGTGGAAGAGAAGATTTCTTACTTTGAAAAGAAAATAGGAGCTGCCTTAGAGAAAGAGGATAACAGCTGGGTTATTACCTTTCAGCAAGCGAGACTAAAGCTGCATGACCCACTTGAGATTAACTTTCTTATTAACTCTGATACTGTTTTAACCAGAGAGATTGTTACAACTGAGGATACCATTCAAATTAAAGCACAACCGAAACAGGAACTCTATGATTTTGACATTATACATACAAAAGATTTATACGCTAAGTGGATGTTGATGAATCAGCTACTTAAAAAAGTTCAACACCATCAAACTAAAAGATTAAACCTTTTTATCTGTCCAGAAAATCTATTATTTGATCAGAGCTACGAACCTTACTTTATCCATTATGGGGTTACAGAAAGTATTCCACCCTATGACATAGATCAAGAACTATTATTACACGAGCTGAAAGCCACACTTGCTTTCCTTATTAACCCTAAACATTCCTTTGAAGAATACGAAGCCTATAGTGAGACATTAAGACTAACAGAATCAGCTAAGGATATTATGGATGCAAAGAGTATAGACGAGCTCCTTGTTGTTAGTCAGAATTCTCTTAAAGAATTAGAAACAGAAGGAAAAGAACAGGTTCATATTCCGCGCAAAAGCTGGTTAATAAATCGTTACTCATTAATTGGGGCTGTGGCATTATTGGTCCCACTCATTGCTTTATCTATTTATGGGTATTGGTTCTTTATTCCTGAGAAGAATGCTTATATAAAAAGCAGTCAGCATTATATTAATGCAGACTTTAGTTCCGTCATTGATGAATTAGATTCATACAAGGGTGAGAGGATGCCATACGTTGTTCAATACCAGCTGGCAAATGCATACCTTGCAACAGAAAGCCTAACTGAAGAACAGCGTCAGAACCTGCAAAATACACTTACTCTGCAATCTAATGAGAACGTCTTCTTGTATTGGATTCACCTTGGCAGAGGAGAAAATGAAGAAGCAATAGATCTAGCTCGCTCCATAGAATATGAATTAGTCATATTAGGACTATTGAAATATAAAGATGAAGTGACAAATGACGCCTCGTTGGATACAGAGGAAAGAGAGTCTCTTTTAAATGAAATTCAAAATGAGCTTGATTCATTTATGGATGAGCGAGAAGAGCAAAGACAGCAAGAAGAGCAAGAGCAAAACCAAGAAAATGGGACAGTAGATGAAGCGGATACTGAAGACTCAAATGAAGATCAGGAAGAAGAGACGGAGGCTGATGCAGAGCCAAACGAGGATGAAAACAACGAAGAAGATAACAATGAAGATAATGAGGAAGAAAATGAAGAAGAATAAGTCTGTTTACGTGTAAGGGGGGATGAGTATGAGTCAGCTGTGGATCATAACACCAACAATGTATCAAACCATACCAATAGAAACTTCAGGCGAAGAACATTCATTATGGATTGGTCCAGATAAAAATTATGCATTAACCACAAGCTTTCCACTGGATGAAGGAGATATAGAGGTAAGAAATGATCCCACGTCCAGTACATGTGTCATCTATCAAAACAACAAAAGGCTTGCAGAATTAACAGTAGGAGAGTCTTATACACACCAGCAGAAATCTGATGATATTGTGTTTAAATGGACGGCCGAATCTGTAGAGACCGATTTATTCTACGTTGGTCAAGAGAAGGAGCTAACATTCTCTGTTGACGGAAATGGAACAGATTCTTTTAGCTGGGAAGGTGACACCGAACTATTCTCAGCTTCAGGAACCACATCCATTATTTATTACGATGGCAAATGGACCGTATTCCCAGAGCATACCATGACTTTGTATTTGAATGGAAAGAGGTTGGAGACAGCTACCGTCATTGAAGAAGGAGACCTGCTTTTTAGTCCCTACCTAACCTTTAGTTTTCTGGAAGCAGACATGCTGCAAGTGGTAAGTCATCATCCATACCAAACCTCGTTAAAGAAGGCCGAGTTACCCGCTTCAGAAATGAAACGCAAATACCCTGAGTACAGGCGAACGCCTCGAATGCTTTACGATTTACCAAACGATAAGGTCTCATTCTCCTTTCCTTCACAGGAATCCGAGGATAACAGCAGAAGCTTATGGTTAATTATTGCTCCACCATTAGTGATGCTGCTCGTCATGGGATTTGTCGCGTTAGTTATTCCTCGAGGTCTATACATCATGATCTCACTGGCTATGTTTATGACAACACTTGTCACTTCAACGGTCACTTATTTTAAAGAAAAAAGCAAACGGAAACAAAGAGAAGAAACGAGACAGCGCGTATACACACGGTATCTGAAGGAGAAAAGAGAAGAGCTTCAACAATATGCAGAAAAGCAAAAGGAAGTATTAGAGTATCATTACCCAACTTATGAACAATTAAAGTATTTAACTAAGCATATGAGCGGTCGGATATGGGAGAAATCACTGGAGAGTGAGGATTTTCTGCGCTTTCGGATTGGCAATGCAGACATCGAGCCAAGCTATTCGATCTCAACATCTTCTTCTGACTTTTCCAATCGAGACATAGATGAACTACTTGAACGTTCAAGAGAATTAACAGATGCCTATGATACGATTAAGCGCGCGCCCATCGACGTTAATTTTGCAGCTGGAATGATTGGATTGACGGGTAAGCAGTCCATTCTTCGGAGGGAAATCAAACAGATTCTTGGGCAGCTTGCTTTCTTTCATAGTTATCATGATGTCAGGTTTATTAGTGTGTTTCATGAAGAAGAATATGAGCACTGGGATTGGCTCAAATGGTTGCCACATTTTCAAGTGCCAAATAGTTATGCCAAAGGATTTATTTACAACGAACAGACAAGAGATCAGTTATTAACCATTATTTACGAAATGGTTAGAGAAAGAGATCTCCATGAAGATAAAAATGCAAGATTTGTACCCCATTTGGTGTTTGTGGTTTCTAATACTTCTTTAATTTCAGAGCATCCGATTATGGAATACCTTGAAAGAAAGGATCATTCTATAGGTATTTCTGTGTTATTTGCTTCTGAAGTTCAAGAGAACCTATCAGAGAATGTTCATACGCTTATTAAATATATTAATGATCATGAAGGTGAAATTGTGATTGAAGAGGGAAAAGCAGTTCACCAATCCTTTTATCTTGATCGTTACTCAGAGCACGGGAATGAGGAGTTTTCAAGACTACTTTATTCTCTAAATCATCAGGTTGGGATGAGTCATTCAATTCCTGACATGGTTGGTTTTATGGATTTACTCGGAGCGGAATCAGTGAAAGAGTTAAATGTCGCTGAGAAATGGGCAACAAATCAATCAGCGAAGTCACTTGCTGTACCAATTGGATTAAAGGGTCCTGATGACCAAGTATTTTTAAATCTTCACGAAAAAGCACATGGTCCACATGGTTTGCTTGCAGGAACTACTGGATCAGGTAAGAGTGAATTCTTACAAACGTTTATCCTATCCTTATCTGTTCATTTTCACCCACATGAGGTTGCGTTTTTACTTATTGATTATAAAGGCGGAGGGATGGCCCTTCCGTTTAAAGACATGCCGCACCTTCTTGGAACGATCACAAACATTAGTGAGAGTCGTAACTTCAGTGAACGGGCACTCGCTTCCATTAAAAGTGAGCTAAAGCGTAGACAATCTCTTTTTGATAAGCATGAGGTTAATCACATTAATGGTTACACCGACTTGTACAAAAGTGGAGTGGCACTAGAACCCCTTCCGCATTTATTTATCATTTCGGATGAATTTGCTGAACTAAAGAATGAAGAGCCTGACTTTATTAAGGAGCTAGTAAGTGCAGCGAGGATTGGACGGAGTTTAGGTGTTCACCTCATTTTAGCTACACAAAAACCAGGAGGCATCATTGATGATCAAATCTGGAGTAACTCACGCTTTAAAGTTGCTTTAAAGGTTCAAGATGCGAATGATAGTAAAGAAATCCTTAAAAATCCTGATGCAGCCGGAATTACGGTCACAGGGAGAGGCTATTTAAAGGTTGGTAATAATGAAGTCTACGAACTCTTTCAATCTGCGTGGAGTGGTGCTCCGTATCAAAAGCAAACCTATGAAGGTGAAGAAGAAATAGCGATCGTCACTGATATGGGATTAATTCAGGTATCAGATGTGACAACGCAAGATACCACTAGTGCCACAGAAACTAAAACAGAAATAGAAGCAGTAGTTGAGGAGATTATTCAGGTTCAGAATAAGCTTTCAATCGAAAAAGCCGCGAGCCCTTGGCTTCCTCCACTTGGTGATCACTTAACTATGAATGAGCCAACGATAAGCGAGAATCATTTTGTGATTGGCCTAAAAGATGAGCCTGAGAAGCAGCTACAAGAACCTTTAACATATGAGTGGATTCAAGATGGAAACATTGGTATTTTTGGTGCGGCAGGCTATGGGAAGTCTATGACTTTACTACGTTTTCTATTAGGCTTTGCAAAAGTATATGCACCAAATGAAGCGCAATTTTATCTCTTTGATTTTGGTAACGGGTCCTTACTTCCACTTAAACAGTTACCTCACACGGGAGATTACTTTAAGTACGATGATGAACGAAAGCTGGAGAAATTCTTAGAATTTCTGAAGAAGGAAATGGAACGTAGAAAGCAGCTGTTTACGGAGTATGAAGCAAATAATATTCAGATGTTTAACCAATTATCTAAAGAGAAGATGCCGGTCATTTATCTAGCTATAGATAATTTCGATCTAATTCGGGAAGAGTTTCAAGATCTTGAACCACACTTCACCCAATTTGCTCGTGACGGCCAAGCGTTAGGTATTTTTATCATGCTCACAGCATCTAGAAACTCAGCTGTCCGTCAGCCATTAATGAACACATTAAAAATGAAAATTGTCCATTATTTGCTTGATAAACATGAAGTACTAAGCATTGTTGGACGCTCTAAGTATGAAATTGAACAAGTTCCAGGAAGAGCGTTGGTTTTAAAGGATCAAGCCTATTTAACGCAAATGTATTTGCCTGTGGAAGGTGAAGATGATTTACAGCTTTTTGATAATATGAAGAAGTTGATTGAACAGCTCAAAGAAAAGTATCAAGGCATTCCACAACCAGTAGCCATTGCTATGTTGCCTTCACGACTGGATTATGAAATGTTCTTACAATACCAAAAGGCTGAAACGAGTCCAGAGATGCTAGCAGTAGGACTCGATGAAAACACAGTTAAGCCTGTGCACATAGACTTAAAACAAAGTCATCTCCTAGTCTTTGGTCAAAGTAAAAAAGGTAAGACAAATGTGATCAAAGTATTAATAGAAGAAATTCTACGTAAACAAGATAAAGAGATTGCGTTGTTTGATGGTATGGATCGAAGTCTTTCCTCTTATGTAAAACGTGATGGCATTCAGTACATTGATACAAAAGAAGATATTATGAGCTGGTGTGAAAGAACCGAAGAGATTTTAAAGCAGCGTGAAGAAACCTATATTGCTGCGATAAGAGAAGGAGATGTCGATCAGAGCTTCACACCAACTTATTTAGTGATTGATAGTATGGCTCGATTTATGCAGGTAAGTGATAACAAGATTCATGACTTAGTGGCTTCATTCATTAAGAAATATAGTCATTTAGGTTTTTCTATCATTGTTGGTGGGAACGCAAATGAATTTACCAAAGGATTCGATCCATTAACAAATGAGTTAAAACTGATTAGGCAAGCCGTTATCCTCATGAAAAAGCAAGAACAAACTTTATTCTCCTTGTCATACACGCGCAAGGAGCCAGAGATACAGCCTGGATTTGGCTATGTGGTTGTGAATGGTCAAGAAATGAAAGTGCAAATTCCAAAGGTGTAGAGTGGAGGTTACTTATGAGATCAAAAAAATCATTGAAATTAGCATTGCTAATCGCATTTATCCTCATTGTTCCAACGCTGTTCTTTAATTTTATTGGTGGACAGCCAATGCTGGAACGTGAAGTGGCAACTGGTCAGATTGCGATCGTTAATGAGGATGTTGGATCAGATTATAATGAGATGACGTATCAATTCGGTTCCGACATTTCAACCATTATTGCAGATAACTCTGAGTATGAATGGGTGACTGCAAGTAGAAGTGCAGCTCTGAATGGTTTAGAAAATAGACAGTATGATGCTGTCGTTTTCCTTGATTCCTCATTAACTCGTAACGTCTTAACATTTAAAGACGATGAGCCAACTAGGGGCTCCATTCAGTATGAAGTTCAGCCCAATTTAGAAGCAAAAAACCAAGAGAAGGTGCAAAAGGAATTAGCATCGGCTAAATCAAAAATTAATACGCAGGTAAGTAAGCTATATTGGCAAGTTGTCGCAGAGGAAGTTGCGGATGTTCGAGAGAAGTTTGATAATATTCTTGAACGTGAAAGAGACTTCCAAAATGCGATGTATTCCTTTTATACACCGGTGTCCTCTAATCTCACAGACGAGATTAATAGACAAAAGGACGTGCTTGATCAAGCCATTGAGATGACGGATTCGGCTAAGGATGAATCCAATAATTCAATTAATGAACGAGAAGGCGTAGATGATGAAATCCAATCCTTTCTAGACGGTGTCTCCACTTTCCGAGATTATCAAGAGGAGCAAACCGATCTATTACTAAATACAATGCAAACCAACCAAGAGCTAGTATTTACAGGCGCAGGTGATTATGAAGAAGCGGTTATTGCCGGTCTTAGGTCGGTAATAGAAATTCAATCACCTTTAGAAATGGATCAAGTAGATGAAGGTGATATCCTTTCCAGAATTCTTGGTATCCAACGTAGATCTGAACGCAATAATGTCATGGTTGCTGATAGCTATCAATCGATTTTGCAAGCCTTAGAGCAAGCAGATTTGGATATTGACAAGATCACTCAAGAGCAAAGAGACATTCTTTTCACATATAAAAACAGAGCAGATAATAAACAAATAGATGCTCAGCAGAATAAGCTGAGAGAACAGCGTTATAAATTACTCCAAAGTCCAGAAGATGAAGCCAATGATCGACCAGACATGCGGGATGATTGGAAAGAGCTTGAGCTAGAAAGAGGCGAACTATCGGATCTAAGACAAAGTCTCGAGAAGATAAGAGAACATTTAAAGAGGCTTGAGCCTGGTAAAGAAACCGATGAGCCTGAGGACGAGAAAGAAGAGGACAAAGAAACTCCAGATTCAGAAGATAAAGATAAGGACAAGGATAAAGATAAGGATAAGGATAAGGATAGGGAGAAACCGCCAACAGATCCAAAGCCAGAGACTCCTGACCCAGGACAAGAAGCTCCTTCAGATGATCAAGAACAAGAAGAGCAACTTCCTGAATCTGATGAAAATGAAGAAGCAAATGAGGAAGAGTTAACAGAAGAGGAAAAATCGGAAGAAGTAGCTATGGTATTAACTACCTTGCTTTCTTATTCTGATTTTAATGCAGAAACGATGAACAGTCGTTCAAAAAAGAAAAACTTAAATGACGACGAACGCATGGAGTTATGGAACGAGGCAATGCTAGCGCTTGAAAGGCATGAAGAGTTAATTATAGAAGCTGAAGAGGAATGGAGTAAAGATGCAGGTCTATTTAATCAACTCCTAACTAACTATATGGAGCTTTTCACGTGGATTGAAGACAGACTGGAAATTCCAGAGTTTGAATCGGAATTAGAAATGACTGAAAAAATCCGTGACACTGAAAAAGAACTTCGTAAAAGTGGTTATATTCCAGATGAACGTATGAATCAAATAGAAGGCCTTTTTAACTGGCCAATTAATAGCAATGATTTGACTGAATTAACTCAATACTATGCGGAGCTTGTCTCATTTGAAAACATTCTTAGAGAGCTTCATGGTGGTAACGAAGGCATGATGGATCAAATCATTGATGAGCAAGAAGGCGTTGATGATATTTCAAATTCAATTATTCGCCTAAACAATTCAATGGAGGATATCCCAGAAGTAGAAGAAGATTTATTGACGTCGGCTGAAGAAGCAGAGATTGCTCAGGACGAGTTTAATCAATATGTAGAACAAACTCTAGCGATGATCGATGACTATGAAGATGTAGTGGCCTCCGAACAAGATCTAATTGCTGATGAGCTTCAGCAACTATCTGAAAGCAGTAATGGATTCTCTTCTCAATTAAATGAGGAGATGGAGGATGCAGAGTTAAATGAAAGACCAGAGGAACAAAGTGGGGAATTCCTGTTAGCCAATCAATCGAGTACGCTCAGTAATTTGGAACGTATTTCTTCCATTGTTGATTCAATCGCAGACCGTCAGAATAATGTGGTTGGTTATACGGATGAACTCCGTGATCGTGTAGGCTCGGTCCAAGATCAGGCAGATGCTTTAAATAGTGATTGGGCTCAGAATGTGGACACCACCGAACAGGTGCAAGGTGATGTGTATGACATTCTGCAGAACACGATGGTAGATGGTCAGCATAATGACTATGTTTATAGCTATTTAGCTAGTCCTGTTCAAGTTAGTGGCGATACTTTAGGTGAGAGAAGTAGTTCAACCACCCCACCTATTGTCATGCTAGTTATTGTTATGCTCAGTGCACTACTGATTGGGTATTTGTTATATCAGTATTCCAATACAAAAATGGCTTTAAATCTAACCTTGCTTCTTGTGTTGAATTTAATTGTCGGTTTAATTATTAGTATTTATGGATTGAATGTGTATTCAATGAATGATTCCCAATCTATTCAATGGACAGTCTTTACGATTCTATTGTTACTTGTTGTTTCATCACTCGTAAAGGTAGCATTTGAAGTTGGTGCATTCACGGGCTGGATTGTGAGTCTTGCTATTGTGCTCTTCTTTATTAGCCCACTACTAGATATGGCCATGCCGAACTTTACTGTGAATCATCCAATTGCCAATGTATATATGTCCATTCAATTTGGATCAGCGGCACAGTTTTATCCTGCTGTAATATTGTTAGGTGTGTTGGCTACGTTATTTGTCAGCCTTCCATTCATCATCAAACATATAAGAGGAAACGGAACCGATGAAGCCCAACCGAACAAGGCATAAGTCGCTCAGCTGGCTTATCGCCCTAGTCATATTGGTGGCTCCTATAACGGTGATCGCAGCAGATGAACAAGAGTATCAACGAATTGAACCAAATGAATATGTCCAAAAGCAAATTGAAATGAATTTAAGCAAATACGCAGAACAAAACAATCGAAGTGCCAGCTCACTTCCAGAGGAACAACTTATTCTTACGTTTCAACAAGAGGAGCAACAAGCGGAAGACGATTTATGGGCTGAGTTATTTATTAGTCCAATATCAAGTCAAGCCTCTCTCTTAAACGAGGTTGAACGATATGATTTATTTGCCGAAGCATTTTCGACCAGGTCAACTCATGCAGAAAACAATGAGAGTGGTGGGACCGTGAGTATTAGTGTGCTCCTCATTGGAGCAGTCATCGCCTTAGTTGCGCTCCTATTCATCTGGGTTCTACCAAAATTAAATGAAGAGAGTAAGTAGTGTTTTCTGTAGTCTGGGAAAATAGATAATATCATCCAGTCATTTCAAAAATAGTGGGTAAGGTCATTGATGACTTTTCCCACTATTTTTTTGAGCTCATCAAGACCCAGGGCTCTTGAAAATAAAGAAATGCATGCTTAAACTAGCGTAGGAAATACATGGAGAATCCTGTGGGAGGATCACTACGGCCTCAACCAATGAAGTGGTAGGAAGGCACTTCAAGGTCGGTCTACCACGTGCTATCCCGGTGGAGCTTCATTTTCTCCTTCCGCGTATGTTTCCAATCAGACAATTGACCAACATTCCTATTTAAGCGGAATGGCTGCACTGGTTTCCGCGCACGAACTCCGCTTTTTCGCGCATCACATGATGCTTTTCGCGCATTTTCGGGTTTTTCGCTCATTGGCTTGATCTTTCCGCGCATGACCCGATGTTTTGCGCGCATTTTCATTTTTTCCGCGCGCCCCCTGCCTATTGTCGCGCATTTTCCATCCGTGGGGTGGGGATGGTGGTCGATTGGCTGTGCTTACCGACTTAAGCACGAGAGTTTAGATAGTCTTCCTATGTATTTACTGCACTTTACGATAGCGGAGCCACCCCCATCTATCACGCGCTGTTTTTAACAGCGTTGAATGACATGCTATACTAAATAAAGAAGTGAAATGTAGTTATATGATAGGAGAGAATATGTATGTATAAACTAGTTGCTATAGACATTGATGGAACCCTTTTAAATGATCAACACGAAGTCACAGAAGAGGTAAAAGAAGCATTACATGCTGCTAAAAAAGAAGGAGTCAAAATCGTCTTATGCACAGGAAGACCCATTGGTGGAGTGCAACGGTATTTACAAGAGTTGAATCTGGTAGAGGAAGGCGATTACGTCATTGCTTATAATGGAGCTCTTGTTCAGAATGCACACACAAAAGAAGTGGTGTCAGAATTAACACTTGAATATAAAGATCTTAAACGGATGTATGAGCTTAGCCTTGAGTTGGACTGTCCAATGCATTATTTTGATTCGGCAAATCTCTATACACCCAACCGTCAAATTAGTACGTACACAGTTTTAGAAGCTCATTTGACTACTGTACCCTTACATTATCTTCCGGTAGAAGAGGCGCCTCAGCATATAACCATTCCAAAAATGATGTTTATTCACGAGCCTGAGAAATTAGATCAGGTCATTAAGAGAATTCCAGAAGACATTAAACAATCGTATATGCTTGTTAAAAGCGCCCCATTTTTCTTGGAAATTTTAAATCCTAGCGTAAGCAAAGGAAACGCCGTAAAGCTATTAGCTGAGGAATTAGGAATTAAACAGGAAGAAATCATGGCTCTTGGGGATAATGGGAATGATGTAAGTATGATTAAGTTTGCGGGCTGTGGTGTGGCAATGGGAAATGCGATTCCAGAAGTAAAAGAAGTGGCAGATCATATTACCTCCTCAAACAACCAGAATGGGGTCGCACAAGCTATACGCGAGTTGATTCTGGAACAGGCATCCATTAAATAATATATGGAATCAGCATTTATCTCTGCAGTTAAATCCATTTTATGGATCTTGATTGTTCTAGTCTCTGTCTATTGCTTTGTGACATTTAATGATCCTGTTCGCGGTGGAAAAGGGATATGGTTTTTACTGGCGGCTCTACTACTTGCCTGGTATGTATTAAATAGTATACAAAAAAGAATAAATAAAAACCGAAAATAACGCTAGCGTTTCACTTATGCATGACGGGGTAATAATGAACTATTATCTTTTTATAAGCAAAGGGTGAAACCACGTGGATGAACAGGAAATTGTATCTTTGGAGCAATGGAAGCATGATTTAGAGAAGGAGCTTAAGCTTTTTGAGGAGCAAAAGAAAATGATCACAAGTCAAATAGCTAGTCTTAAAGCCAAAAAAGAGATCATACAGCAAGTATCAAACACATTTGATCAAAGAGAAGATGATTTGGATCAAGCAGAGTTTGAACAACACTTTGAAATGCAATCAATTAATGATGAGCTAGAAAGATTAAATCTAGATTTAGAATATGTGACTACCTCAAATCATGCAAATGCAGTCTACAATGATCTTGTGATTCAGCAGATTGAACAAAAACTATTAGAATGGGAACAACGAGTTTAATATTAGAAGTCATATTTTTATCGTTGCAAGCATATAAATAGTAAGGGGAGAGTGGTGTAACCTAAGGGGGGATAATCTGTGAAACTAGTTTATTTTTATCTTATTCATCCTATCTTAGTAAAGACCTTTGCAAAACAAATTGAATTGCACGAATTAATTATTCGCGAGAACACATTAGAGACGATGTAAGCCATTGTGGCTTATACGTCTTTTTTTGTTTGTAATGAAAAGGAAACGGGAACTAGCTAAGAAATAAAAGGAACAGGGGGAGTTTTTAATGAGTCAAAATCATACACTAACAGCCTATGACCAAGTGAAGCAACAGATAAGAGAAGCAACAGATCACTTAGATATTAGTCCGATTATAAAGGATTTGCTTAACCAGCCTAAACGAGTGTTGCAGGTTTCCTTTCCTGTGGAGATGGATGATGGAAGTACAAAGTTGTTTGAGGGCTATAGAGCTCAGCACTTGGATGCACTAGGTCCATATAAAGGGGGTCTCAGATTTCATCCAGAAGTAGATTTGGAAGAGGCCAAAGCTCTGGCGATGTGGATGACATTTAAATGCGCCTTGGTACAAATTCCTCATGGCGGAGGAAAGGGTGGAGTGGTGTGCGACCCAAATGAATTGAGTGATAGAGAAATAAAACGGTTAAGTCGTGCATTTATGGAAGCGGTTCAAGATATAATTGGTGAAGACAAAGACATTATGGCACCTGATGTTAATACGAATTCTACACTTATGGGCTATATGATGGATACATACGCAAAAAGAAGGGGGGGAACGGTTCCGGGGATTATTACTGGAAAACCCCCTATTGTGGGTGGTTCAGCTGGACGGAATATAGCCACAGCCCAAGGAGCAGTTTATATTGTTAACGAACTGCTTAACGATTTAAATAGAACGAAAGAAAACACAACCATCGCCGTGCAAGGCTTTGGCAACGGAGGAAAAATTGCAGCAAGACTACTTTATGATCTAGGCTATAAAGTGATTGCAGTCAGTGATTCTAAAACAGGTCTTTATCATAAGGATGGATTAGATATTCCCAAAGTACAACAAGCGAAAGAAGAAGGGGACTTAGCTTTGCATAAAAATGCCCAAAGATACGATCATCCTGATGATCTTCTATACGCTGAGGCTGACATTCTTATTCCCGCTGCATTGGATGGGGTTATTCATACTGAGAATGCTCATGATATAAATGCTGAGATCATTGTTGAACTAGCTAATGGACCAACCACTGTAGAAGGTGAGAAGATCCTTACACAGAAGGGCAAACTGGTTATTCCAGATATATTGGCTAATAGTGGCGGGGTGATCGTGTCCTATTTAGAATCAGTACAAAATCACATGAATTACTATTGGTCTGAGGAAGAGGTATTGAAGCAGATGAAAGAAAGAATTCTGGAAAGCTATAAGAGCATACTGGTTTATGTTGATCAGTATGAAACGACATATCGGACGGCCGCTATGATAGCTGCCATCAAGCGAGTAGAACAAGCGATATATGCGAGAGGTTGGGTATAACGTTTGTGATTTAGGCATCGGGGTATCCATATAAGTGAATATATAGTTAGAAAGGAATGAATGAACAATGAAAATATTTGTTGTAGGAGCAAATGGTCAAATAGGAAAACAAGTCGTTGAAAAAATCCAGAATCAGGGCAAGCATACAGCTAAAGCAGCTGTTCGTAAAGAAGAGCAGCTTTCATATTTCCACGATCTTGGTGCTGAAACAGCGTTAGTTGATTTAGAAGGAAGCATTGAAGATATTGCAGAAGCTGCCAAAGGAGCAGATGCAGTCGTTTTTGCAGCGGGTTCAGGTGGTAAAACAGGTCCTGACAAAACAATCCTAATTGACATGGATGGCGCAATTAAAACAGTGGAAGCCGCAAAACAAGCAGGTGTGAAGCGTTTTATCATCGTAAGTGCGATAGGTGTACACAATCGTAATACATGGAGTGACGAAATTAAGCACTACAGTGCAGCCAAGCATTATGCAGATGTATGGTTAGAGGAAAGCGGTCTGGATTATACGATCATCCGACCTGGTCTGCTAACTAATGATGCAGGTACAGGGAAGGTGAAGGCAGCCTCCGACTTAGAACGTGGAGAAATTCCGCGAGAAGATGTCGCAAATACGATTATCGAATCACTAGATGAAGACAGCTCAATTAACAAAAGCTTCGATCTGGTCTCCGGGGATTCAACAATTAAAGAAGCACTGCATAGTCTTTAGATAAAGGGTGAAAACCATTCAATCTGAAACCTAGAAGTGCCGAGCAATTAAGTGGTTGACTTAGTTGTTCGGCTTTTTTCTAGGTCGTTAAGTGAACGACCTATATAATCGGCATAGGGGAACGTCAATCGTTAAAATTTGTAAGTAAAGATGGGTTGGTTTTCTTATAATGCTCTTTCCTTTGTGTAATATTGCCAGTATGAAATTCAAGCAAATGTCCGTCCGGATCTCTAAAGTAGATTGAGTCACCTTCTCCTTCAACAGAACGATTTCTCCCCGGAAGAATGTCTGCATCTATACTTTCTAATAGTAGTCGCAGTCTAGTTAAATCTTGCGAACGGACAGAGAACGCAACATGTGTGTATGAATCATAGATGTCCTTTCTAGGAATACCATCCTCCAGATTTAAGGCGATCCAAAGCCCAGCTACTTCAAAATAAGCTGTTTTCTCACCATGCACAGTTGGAGATGCCCCTAAAATGGCTTGGTAAAACCTAACGGAACGAGCCATATTAGTTACAGAAAAAGTAATGTGTCCAAGCCCTTGAATCATATCTCACCTCAAATTAAATGTACTCCATATGAATATACATGAAAAACCTCATAGTATCTTGTAAATAATAAAATTTTTATAAATTAATATAAAATTAAGGTTGTTTTTTTTAGAATGTGGTATTTATAAATAAGTAATATATTGTAGTAAGGGGGAACAAGCAATTGATAATAGATCAAATTCAATTTCTCCAAATCGTAAATGACTTTGAAGAAAAGCTTGGTAGAGAACTAACATCTGAAGAAATAGAACTTCTATACACCATCCTCCATAAGCAAGAAATAAATTAGTGAGGGTCTCCGTCTCACTTATAAATCCGTCTTTTTTTGCTCCTTCTTTTTTTTGGTGCCATTATTTAAAACATACATAAGAATGTTTATTTGAGCTTGTCGACAGATTCTACATTTGTCGGCAAGCTTTTTTTGGTATGAAGGGAATATCTGAGTGCTCTGCTGTGTCAGCCATCATCCTGATCGAGGGAATTCGCAATGAACACCTCTAATAACTTTACATAAAATTCACAAAACAAAGAACATAGATTCATATTCTATCAAAAAATAAAGCGTAGCATATTGAACAAGAGGGAAGAAGGCAGGTTTTAAAAAGGAGGTGGGTCTATCATGAAATTTTTAGTAACAAATGATGATGGAATTTTCAGTCCTGGCGTAGCGGCTTTGGTAGAGGTATTGCAGCATTTTGGAGAGACTATCGTTGTTTGTCCAGATCAGAAAAAAAGTGGGGTTAGTCACTCTGTTACACTGCGTCAGCCACTAAAAGCAACTGTTGTAAAAGTATTTGGAGACAATGTTAACTCATGGGCAGTAAATGGTACTCCAGCTGATTGCATTAGGCTCGGCCTGGATGTCTTGACGGATGAAAAACCAGACGTTGTTATATCAGGAATGAATATTGGTGCCACAGTGGGCAGAGACATTTATTACTCTGGAACCATGGCAGCGGCTGCTGAAGCTTCACTTTACCAAGTGCCAGGGATGTCTATCTCTGTAGATAGAATGTCTGATGAAGATATTAAGTTTCAACATCCGAAATACTTGCTTTATGGACTATTAGAAAATCTATTTAGTCAGAGATTACTAAAACATGTCTGTTTAAACATTAATGTACCCTACCTCCCTAAAGATGAATGTAAAGGAATTGTTTCTGTTCCTCCTGATATAAGTGTGAGTCGCTATAAATACGTTGAATTAAATGATACAGACGGCTGTGTTTACTATTGGGTAAAGGATCGCTTAAAGGAGCCTATGATTTATCAAGAGGGCCTAGACTTTGCCAAGCTAAAAGAGGGATATATTACGATTTCACCACTTGAAGGGAAGCTATCTCAAAAGAAGCAATTGAAACGTCTGGAAAAGTGGTTTCCGCAAACAGTTAGTCCAATCAAATAGATGGAAGGAAGCCAAACATAAGAAGAGTTAAATAGTGAATTGATAAGAATATTGGAGGGGCTATTTTCACTTGTGAAACTTTTGTAATGAATGTGTAAATTGAGGCTTTTAGATAATATTGTCGATTACACTGGAATGAAAGTTTTCTATTGCAGGAGGTTTTAAGTGAAAATGGGTAAGAGTAAACGTAGATTATATGTAAGTATGTTAGTAGCCACAACTGTTATAATACCTACAATGGATGTTCATGCAGAGCAAGACGATCTACAGAATGAAGGAGTGTTTCAGTTACAAGAGGGAACAGAAACAGTAAATGATCTCCAGCCTCAAGAAGAAGACACTACTGAGCTCGAGGACATTCGAGAAGAGCAAGCTGAACCTGAACAGATTGAGCTGGACATTCCTGATGAGACATTAAAGGGTATTCTTTTGAAGCAGGTTCAATCGAATGGGTTTGAGCAACTTACTCAGGAAGCACTAGAGAGTATTACTGAACTAGCAGGAGCAAGAGGTTCAGGTATTAAGAGTCTTGAAGGCCTACAATATGCCAAGCATTTAAGCATTGCTGATTTAAGAGAAAATCAAATTACTGATCTTACGCCGTTAGAGAGCTTAACTGAGCTTGAAGATTTACGGATAGCATCTAATCAGATTACAAGTGTTAAAGCTTTAGCAGATCTTACATTAATGAAACGTCTAGATTTACGTTCTAATAGTGTAAAGGATCTTTCTCCATTAAGTGAGCTGAAACAGTTAGAAATATTAGATCTTCGAGAGAATGGCTTATCGGACATTCGTGTCGTGGCATCCTTTTCTCAATTAAAAGAATTAAATTTACGTGAGAATGCAGTCAGTGACCTTCATCCGATTCGTGAATTAGTTGAGTTAGTTGAACTGAATATACATACGAATGAGGTTCAAGATATTAGTCCATTAGAAGAACTAGTAAAGCTAGAATCTATTACAATGAGACGAAACCAGATTTCAGATATTTCCGTACTAGCTAATTTACCTTTATTAAAGGATTTAAACTTAAGAGATAATCAAATTACTTCTATTGAATCGTTACGTAACCATCAATTTCTAACAGTTCGTTTAAACCTTCGTGATAATCCAGGTCTAACTGATTTTACACCGGTTGCTTCTTATTATGATCAGATTGAAGATGTGGACTTTGTGATTCCTAAGATACCGACGGATCTATCCGATCTTGATCTACTTGATGGTGATAGTCGTATTGCTAGTTTAACAAAACGTTTCCTACAACATAATCAATATATTAATCAACCAGATGTGCGTCAAACAAAAATGAATTTACTTGGAGCCAGCCCCTTTTCTTTTTACCGAGGTTCAGCTCACTTATTCTTTGAAGATGCAGCAGCAGATGGTCTGATTGTACCTGATTCATGGAGGGGACAGCCTTCGTTAAACACATGGATTACAGGTGATTGGCATATTGAAAACATTGGATTCTACGGAAATGGTCTAAATGAAGCCATCTTTGATTTTAATGATTTTGATGAAGTGGCCGTTGCTCCATATTATTATGATTTATTACGGTTTGGAACAAGCCTTTATCTACTTAATGATGTAGCTCCAGGATTACAGCTTGACTATGAAGAAATGGAAGAAGTAGTTATAGCATTTAGTGAATATTATAAAGAGGCTTTAGAAGATGTCATTGGTCAGGACGTAGATGTACATGATTTCCGTTTCACCCATGATAAGCTTTCTGGGCTTGTAGGCGCCACTGCTTCTGAGATAGCAGGACTGGATCGGTTTGCGGAGCTTGGTAGATGGACTCAGATTGTTGACGGGCAAAGAAAAATGGACACTTCCAATGCCAGACTATCCGATATTACAGATGACGAACGTGCAGAGATTGTTAATGCATGGGATACGTATCTTGAAGCATTGGATGATAAGATCATTGCTGAAGTGGGCGAAGAATATTTTACTATTAAAGATGTAGCCAGACGAACGGATGCTGGTTTAGGAAGCTTAGGAACAGAACGGTATTATGTTCTGATTGAGGGTGAATCATCTGGGCAGCATGATGATATCATCTTAGATATAAAATCACAGCTACCTTCAGCTGTAGATAAAGCTAGTGTAGGTCAAACCCAGGCATATCCTACACACGCTGACCGTACAGTGGCAGGCATGCGTGCATTGCATAACTATCCTGATATCCACTGGGGAAGACTTATTGGTGAGCAGCATTCTTATTTAGTGAAAGAACGCTCGAGCTATAAGGATGAATTTGATCAATCTTCTTTTTCATATACAGACGATTTGGATTCATTTATCTATTACAGTGCAAAGGCTTCTGCTTATGCGCATGTAAGAGCAGCTGATTCTTTAGGAATAAACGAATTTGCCTCAGCGGCTTATTCTTTAATGAATGAAGAAGCATTTGATCAGCAATTTGCAGACCTTTCTCTACAATATTATGGACAAACGTTAAAGGATCATGAAATCTATTCTACTCTTTACCAAAATGGTGCATTTTCCGAAGAGGCTTTTGAAGATGTCCCTGATAATGGAGAGACACCAACACCAGAGCCACCACCGGGCGGAGGAGAGACACCGACACCAGAACCACCACCGGGCGGAGGAGAGACACCAACACCAGAGCCACCACCGGGCGGAGGAGAGACACCGACACCAGAACCACCACCGGGCGGAGGAGA
>NZ_VLXZ01000179.1 GCF_007293315.1 Alkalicoccobacillus porphyridii | reverse complement strand
CATAAATCAACCCGGGAGTTACTTATTCTGAAGCGAGAAATTTGTCGAGATAAGGTACAACATAAGGAACAGAAGTCTGGAATATACCATTTTCAATCCAGTAAAGGGTGTTTGCCCCTGGGCGTAAATTAAAGGCGGTGAGATATGCATCAGCCGCTTCCCGGTTCATCCCCTTCATTTCATAAACCTTGCCAAGCAATACATAATTTAGCCAGGACATTTCAAGATCAATGCCAGTATTTATCGCCTGGTAAGACTCATCTGTTTTACCTTTTACCA
>NZ_VLXZ01000178.1 GCF_007293315.1 Alkalicoccobacillus porphyridii | reverse complement strand
ATTACGAAAGTGGTGGTGCCTCGCTCTAAGGATAGGTGACATCGAAAAAGCGTGCAGAGGAATGTGTGCTTGTGTCTCAGCCCAACGTGAGTGCCTGTTTTTGAGTCGTTGAGTTCTACAGTCCAAAGTGCTGAAACCATTCAAGAGTCAATTGGCGCGCATTATACGCTGAAATTAATCCAAAAGGAAAACAAAAACAGCGTTTCAAAAAATATACAACTTGTTAGACAATAAATTGTTATCAAAGATTTAACGTTCCAGGGAAAAGGTTACGCAAAA
>NZ_VLXZ01000177.1 GCF_007293315.1 Alkalicoccobacillus porphyridii | reverse complement strand
CATCACGCTGGATGTGCGCCTGTCCGATCGCATCAGCAATACGGTTGACGAAGGGATTGACGTCGGGATCAGGGTCGGATTCATGCGCGATAGCCGCTTCGTCGCACGCAAGGCCGCCGACATGAGACTCCCCATCGTTGCCGCTCCGCGCCTGATCAAGAAAGTGGGCGTACCTGCAAACATCGATGCGCTAAGCAGCCTGCCAGTTACCGTGGCCTTGGATATCAATACCGGCCGTCCCTGGCCTTGGCACTTCAAGGCGGGACGCCAGTGGACACC
>NZ_VLXZ01000176.1 GCF_007293315.1 Alkalicoccobacillus porphyridii | reverse complement strand
CAGGAGAAATATTCACTCAGGAAGTTATTACTCAGGAAGCAAAGAGGATTACAGAATTATCTCATAACAAGTGTTAAGGGATGTTATTTCCCAGTTCTCTGTGGCATAATAAACGAGTAGATGCTCATTCTATCTCTTATGTTCGCCTTAGTGCCTCATAAACTCCGGAATGACGCAGAGCCGTTTACGGTGCTTATCGTCCACTGACAGATGTCGCTTATGCCTCATCAGACACCATGGACACAACGTTGAGTGAAGCACCCACTTGTTGTCATACAG
>NZ_VLXZ01000175.1 GCF_007293315.1 Alkalicoccobacillus porphyridii | reverse complement strand
AAATTTACCCTGCGCGAACATCTTGCCGGGCTGCGGAACAACGACCAACTGCTGCTGATGCTGGTTAGGTCTTTCCTGCTGATTAACGTCTTTAATATTCGCGGCGGTTGGTATATGTACTTCATTACCTACGTCTTACAAGGCAGTACGGGCTACACGTCGCTGTTCTTCACCATGGTCACCTTCGCCTCCATTATCGGCTCGGTGATTGTCAGCCCGTTAACGCGGCGTTTCGATACCGTCAAAATTTACTACTACACCAATCTGCTCCTCGCTGCGC
>NZ_VLXZ01000174.1 GCF_007293315.1 Alkalicoccobacillus porphyridii | reverse complement strand
GCGGCGACGACTTTTCTCCAGGTCAAGAAAACCAGCTTCTGCATTACCTTCTGTTTTCACATAGATATGGCGAACATAACAACAGCCATGCTGACGATTAATGCCATGCATTTTCTTAAACGCCAGCGCCACTGCTTTCAACATGGCTTGCCGTACTTCGTCAGAATAAGGCGATACTGCATGCTGGGCATACCAGTCAGCAATGCTGATGAACCCCGCCATATCTTCAGTCACCAGCAACGCTCGCCATTCACCCTCAATTTTCACCGCTTCACCAAAA
>NZ_VLXZ01000173.1 GCF_007293315.1 Alkalicoccobacillus porphyridii | reverse complement strand
GTGGGAGTTTTTCGCCCGGGCGGAGAGTGCCTTCGAGGATCTAAAACTCCAGTTGCTGCTCAATCACATCGGAGAGTTTTGGTTGGCGGATTTTGCTGTAGGCCATGAGTTCCTGTCTTAAGCCACTTGCCGAAGTCAATTGGTCTTACCAATTTCATGTCTGTGACGCTAAAGTGACAAAGTATTCACCTTATGTCCATACAGGTTTTGATTGAAATCATGAAACTGTGCACATTTTAACAACTTGACATATATAACGTTTCAAAGTTGTAACTATGCA
>NZ_VLXZ01000172.1 GCF_007293315.1 Alkalicoccobacillus porphyridii | reverse complement strand
AACGAACATAGGCAGACACAAATAATGGCGTCTGCTTGTCAGAAAAACCGGGGATTTCCCGATTTCCTTTTCCGCAGAAAAGGAAATACCTTTATGTAAGAAAGTGCACCACCACCTAATATATCCAGTGCCTGTAGCCACTCATCAGGTGGTTGGGCGCGGGATTATATTTTTATTTATGGGGGGAAATTTAGCTTTTTGTGCAAGTCATTAAATAGATACCTAAGTTATATTTCTTACTCTGCGGACAGTGAATAATTCACTATTCAGAGTGAATAAC
>NZ_VLXZ01000171.1 GCF_007293315.1 Alkalicoccobacillus porphyridii | reverse complement strand
CAACGCGGTTATATCATCACCAATAAACACGTCATCAACGACGCCGATCAGATCATCGTCGCCTTACAGGATGGTCGTGTATTTGAAGCATTGCTGGTGGGATCTGACTCTCTAACCGATCTGGCGGTACTTAAAATTAATGCCACTGGCGGTTTACCTACCATTCCAATTAATGCACGTCGCGTACCGCACATTGGCGACGTAGTACTGGCGATCGGTAACCCGTACAACCTCGGGCAGACCATTACCCAGGGGATTATTAGTGCCACGGGTCGAATCG
>NZ_VLXZ01000170.1 GCF_007293315.1 Alkalicoccobacillus porphyridii | reverse complement strand
CAAAAGAGATCAGCGGTCTTTCCGGTGGCCTGTTCAACATGTTCGGTAACATTTCTGGCATCGTCACGCCAATCGCAATTGGTTATATCGTTGGCACGACTGGCTCCTTTAATGGGGCGCTGATTTATGTTGGTGTTCATGCCTTAATCGCGGTACTGAGCTACCTGGTGCTGGTGGGCGATATCAAGCGTATCGAGCTGAAACCTGTCGCGGGGCAATAAGATGACGACACAATCCAGTCCTGTTATTACTGATATGAAAGTCATTCCGGTCGCCGGGC
>NZ_VLXZ01000016.1 GCF_007293315.1 Alkalicoccobacillus porphyridii | reverse complement strand
AGCGGAAACGAATCTGGAAACATTAGTATTGATGTCAGCAACCTGCTTTAATATGAATGACTGAACGGAAGCTGAAAGAAATAGGGAGGTGACCAGAGATGAATGATATCACGCAAATTTTAAGTGATGTGCTTAATGAGAGCGGGAACGAATCTGGAAACATTAGTATTGATGTTAGCAACCTGCTTTAAGTAATTAGAAGATGGGAGACCCCATTTAAATAGGAACATTGTGTGTGGAAGCGATCGGTTTCATACAGGTTGATGCAGTAGCCGGGGTGATTTTAACTCCGGCTACAGTTATTTCTCGTGGTTATATACATAATTTAAGAGTAATGGAGGTGAGAGAGATGATGAGGTTGTTTGCATATTTAAAGCCATTTCGGATCCAGATCGTGTGGGTCATGGTGTTAACATTCTTACAGGCTTTAGCGCAGTTAGTGCTGCCGACATTGATGGCGAGAATTGTAGATGTAGGTATTGTGGAAGGGGATAGTGCATTTATCCTGCAAACGGGCGGATGGATGTTAGTTGTTTCCGCTGTAGGTGTGGTGTTCTCGATACTTGGCGTTTTTTATGCTTCAAAGGTGTCGGCGGGATTTGGACAAAGAGTGCGTGATCGGGTCTTTGCTCATGTGGAAAGTTTGTCGGTTCAGGACTTTGACCAGTTAGGAACAGCATCGTTAGTCACACGGACAACAAATGACATCATGAAAGTGCAACAAATCGTGACCATGTTGTTGCGAGTGATGTTAATGGCACCGCTTATGTTTGTTGGAGCTGTGACGCTGGCGTTACTCATTGATCCCGTACTTTCTATGTGGCTGATTGCGCCACTTCCAATCATCGTTGGAGCTGTGTTCTTGATCTCCAAAAAGGCGGTCCCGCTGTTTAAATCATTACAACAAAAAAACGACCGGCTGACACTTGTCTTGCGGGAAGGGCTGACAGGACTTCGGACGATTCGTGCATTCAATCGAGTGAAACAGGAGCAAGTCCGTTTTAACAAGATGAATGTGGATGTGACTGATACAGCGATGAATGCAAACAAGCTCATGGTCTCGCTCACACCAATTATGATGTTTGTCTTAAATTTCTCGTTGATTTTTCTCATTTGGTTCGGGGCATTTCGGATTGAGGGTGGTTCACTCATGGTTGGTGAATTGATGGCTTTTATTCAGTATGCCATGCAAATGATGTTTGCTGTGACAATCGCTTCCGTCATGATTGTGGCTATCCCTCGTGCGGCTGTTTCAGCGAATAGAATTCTTGAAGTACTAGATATCGTTTCTGAAAGCCAAGGAACTAGAGAGACGTGGCATACCGAAGCAGGAAAAGGGCAACTAGAATTTCGACACGTATCATTTCGATATCCAGGAGCGGAAAAGCAAGTGATTCAGTCTATTTCTTTTACGGCCAAGCCTGGAGAAACAACAGCCATCGTTGGAGGGACAGGCGCGGGGAAAACGACTTTAATTCAGCTCATTCCTCGTTTATTTGAGGCTGATGCTGGTTCCATACTCTTAGATGGTGTAGATATTCGTGATATACCGAATGAGCATGTGCGAGCACAAATAGGGTACGTGCCTCAACAGTCCTTTCTCTTTAAAGGGACGATTGCCGAAAATATTCGTCATGGTTATGAATCAGCTACAGATGAGGAAGTCCAACATGCAGCTAGCGTAGCGCAAGCCACGGAGTTTATCTCTAAGATGAAGGACGGATTTGATACTACTATAGCTCAGCAAGGAGCTAATGTCTCTGGCGGGCAACGTCAGCGTTTAGCAATTGCTCGCGCGCTAGTGAGAAAACCGGGTCTGTATTTGTTTGATGATAGTTTTTCTGCCCTCGATTTTCATACTCATAATCTGCTCCGCCAAGCCCTTCAAAAGGAGATTACAGCCGCCACCGTCATCATTACCACACAACGAGTGGAATTGATCGAACAGGCAGATCAAATTGTCGTCTTGTCTGAGGGAGAAGTTGCAGGTATTGGTTCACATGAGGAACTGCTTGAGTACTGCACGGTGTATCAAGAGATGGTTGCATCTAAGCAAGCAGAGGAGGAAACAGCATGAGTAAGAAACAACAAACACCTCCTCCGAAAAAGAGCGAAACACAAAAACCAAAAGACATAAAAGGTAGTATTCTGAGACTCCTTCGCTACGTAGGGGCCTTCAGATGGCGCTTGGTTATCCTAAGTGTTGCAGCGATCATTGGCACAACCTTTACTATTTTGAGTCCAAAAATTCTTGGGTTAGCGGTTACAGAGTTGTTTCAAGGCGTTACGGGAGAGGGCATTAACTTCTTTCTTGTCTTGCAAATTTTACTTGTACTCGGTGGGCTCTATCTAGTTAGTGGATATTTCAGCTACATCCAAGAATACGTCATGGTAGGGATCGCACAGAAGGTCTCACGAGTGATGCGACGAGAAATGAATGAAAAACTCTCACGGTTACCCCTTCATTTCTTTGATACAAGGACAAGGGGAGATGTATTAAGCCGTGCCATCAATGACTTAGAAAAGGTTAGTGGTACCTTGCAACAGAGCTTGACGCAATTAATCACATCACTGATAACGATGATTGGGGTTACCATTATGATGTTAACGATTAGCCCCTTATTAACGCTTATCACGATGTTTATTGTGCCATTAAGCCTTTTGATTACAAAGAAAGTGGTGGCTCGGTCACAGAACTACTTTGTTAAGCAGCAACAAGTCCTTGGGATTCTAAACGGTCATGTTGAAGAAATGTATGCAGGCCACCAAGTCATTAAGGCATATGGAAGAGAAGGGAAATCTGTTGACCATTTTAAGAAGATAAATGGGGTGCTATATGACTCGGGGTGGCGCGCGCAATTTATATCAGGTCTGATCATGCCATTTTTAAGCTTTGTCGGAAATCTTATATACGTGTTAGTCTGTGTGATCGGAGCGATCTTTGTGGCAGGAGGCAGGATGGCGATTGGTGACATTCAGGCATTTATTATGTATGTACGGCTTTTCTCTCAACCGATTCAGAAAGTAGCAAATATCACGAATGTGGTTCAATCAACCGTTGCTGCAGCCGAGCGAATCTTTGAGATTCTTGATGAGCCAGAGGAGAAGGCGGAATCGAATGTCTTGCCTTATCATGCTCATACGAAAGGAAACATAACATTTGAAAACGTGTCTTTTGCTTATCAAAAAGACCAACCATTGCTTCAAGATGTCAATATAAAGGTGAAGCAAGGACAGAAAGTAGCGATTGTTGGGCCAACTGGTGCTGGAAAGTCAACATTAATGAATTTGTTGCTTCGTTTTTATGACGTGGATCAAGGCCAAATAACAATAGACGGAACTGACATTCAGCAAATGAGACGGGAAGATGTGCGCGCGCAATTTGGTCTTGTCCTGCAAGATCCTTGGCTCTTAAGTTCCACTGTTAAAGCAAATATTGCTTATGGACATGAAGGAGCGACAGAAGACGAGATCGTGCAAGCGGCTCGTGCTGCTCATGCTGACCACTTTATTCGAACGCTGCCTCATGGATATGAGACCATCTTGAATGAATCGGGATCCAATATATCTCAAGGGCAAAAACAGCTGCTGACCATTGCCCGTGCGTTGCTTTCTAATCCATCCATTCTTGTGCTCGATGAAGCAACAGCAAATGTTGATTCTAGGACGGAGTATCAGATCCAAGAAGCATTGGCGCATTTAATGAAAGGACGCACAAGTTTTATCATTGCTCACCGGCTCTCAACCATTCGGAATGCCGATCTGATCCTTGTCATGGATCAAGGAAAAATCGTGGCTCAAGGGAGCCATGATGAACTTCTGGCTAACGGAGGGTTTTACGCAAATCTTCATCAACAACATGCATAATATCCATTTTCGTGAAAAGGTGAATGATCGTCTTTTCACGAACGATGCCACAAAAAAAGCGCCCCAGAGTCAATCCCGGGGCGCTTTTCATGATGTGAATTTTTATGAAGCAGGTGGATCCTCTGATGTTGATGTTGTGTCGGAGCTATCCGTTGATTTCTTGACTTCGTTAGTTAACTCGTCAATGGACGAGCGGACATTTCCTTTACCTGAGAAATTCTCGATTAATTCTTTCATATCAATTCCAGAGGAGGCTTTTAGAGAATGTTGTAGGGTACTCATCAAGTCTGTGGCATAACCTGTGACTTTATTGGCTCCGCTATTCTCGCCGTTTCCACCTGTATCAACTACTGTGATTTGATCGATATTAGAAAGTGGTGCTGCTACTTCTTTTGCATAGTCAGGAAGCATATTCACAATCATATCAAGCATTGCGGCCTGACCGTATTTTTCGAAAGCGTCGGCAATTTTCTCTTTTGCTTCAGCTTCTGCGAGACCTTTTAGACGAATAACCTCGGCTTCAGCTTCCCCTTGTGCGCGATTCGCTTCAGCGTGTGCTAAACCATCTACACGTACTTTCTCTGCATCGGCTTTTGCCATAGCTTCGACACGATACTTATCAGCATCAGCTTCGGCTAACTGCTTGCTTTTAGATGCTTCAGCTGCTTGCTCCACAGCATAACGGTCTGCATCGGCTTTTTTCTTAACTTCTGAATCGTATTGACGTTCACGTCTAGCAATCTCTTTTTCTTCTAGCTCAATTTGCTTTTGACGCTCGATAATTTGAATTTGCATTTGCTGCTCAGTAACTTCCTGCTTGGAGCGGGCTTCTTGCAAGTGGTAGGATTGGTCAGCAAGTGCCTTGGCTTTTTCTTGCTCTGAACGATACTCTGCTACTTTTAGCTGATTATCCTTCTCTGCCTCGGCAATTTCTGTTGCGCGTTCAATTTCAGAACGTTGGGCTAGCTTGTTTGCTTCTGCTTGCTTAATACGTGTTTCCATTTGTGCATCTGCAGTTGCGATGTCAGCATCACGTTTTACTTGGGCGATTCTTGGTTTACCTAAGGATTCTAAGTATCCGTTTGTATCACGAAGGTCTTTAATGGTAAAGGAGACGATCACAAGTCCCATTTTCGCCAAATCCTGTGATGCAACCTTTTGTACCTCCTGTGAAAAACGTTCTCTGTTCTTATAAATTTCTTCTACGGTCATTGAACCAAGAATGGAACGTAGGTGACCCTCGAGTACTTCTTTGGCCTCTTGTTCTCTGTCATCACGTGATTTACCTAAAAACTGCTCAGCAGCTGTGGCAATTTCGCTAATGGATCCACCAATTTTAATAATAGCTGTACCATCTGCGATAACAGGTACACCTTGCTCGGTATAAACCTCTGGGGTTTGAACATCCAGTTTACTTGAAAGTAGGCTTAATGGCTTCGCCTGTTGGAAGATCGGTAGAACAAACGTACCGCCACCACGGACAATTTTAATGCGATTTCCTGCCCCATCAATGTTTACATTTTTTCCACCTAGATAACTACCCGTAACAATAAGTGCTTCATCGGGTCCAGCTGTGCGATATTTTGTAATGAATACACCAATAAGTGCAATAACGATAGCTGCTACTGCAGCGATAACTAATAGGGTTCCAGTAAGTTCAAAGTTCAAATAAGTTCCTCCTCAGAATTAAAGTCTAAATTCATCCTCTTTCACAGATACATACGCTACGCCTTCTTTGATATCAATGACAAGAATGTCTTTTCCATAGGGAATGTCTGCTCCATCAAAGCATTTAGCGGTTTTTGATATATTCCCCCCTGAATCGTGCAAAATCACTTCTCCAAAGCCATCTCGAGGAATGGACACAATCACCTGTCCCGTTCTGCCAATTAAATCATCTTCTGTGTAGGCATTTGATTCTTCAGCATTAGATAATGGGATGAGAACAAATATATTTAATAATAAAACCAGCAACAGAGAGATAAGCGAAGAGGTGATCAGAATCAGCACACTATTGATGGAGGTTAAGGTTTCAAACAAATATCCTCCTGCGCTCAAAAACGTCACAAAAGAAAGAATGAGAGTAGGATTTAACCAGCCATCAGGAATAAAATCAAATAGTCCATCTAAAATGTCGCTAAGTAAGATATAACATAGTGTTAAAATCCCACCTGCAATGAGCCCGTATAAGTATAGTTGCTCCATGCCTTCCATGCAGATTCCCCCTTACGTTGTGAAAGACTAAAACAGTGATGCTCCCACTATTTCCATATTATCACTCCTTCCTATTTTTAGAAATGATGAATGTCTAGGTCTTATGACTGAATATACGGAACGTAAGGAGGGTAGGTTCCACATTTTATTTTTTCTTTAAATGATTGACCTCAAAAAGCAAAAAACCAAACCTAATCAGCGCGATACCAAGAGCGGGAGCCCGATACCCAGAAAGAAGCTCCGCATACCAAGAAGAACGAGCGCGTAACCAAGAGCGGGAGCGGGTTACCCAGAAAGAAGCTCGGCATAGCAAGAAGAGCGAGCACGTAACCAAGAGCGGGAGCGGGTTACCCAGAAAGAAGCTCGGCATAGCAAGAAGAGCGAGCACGTAACCAAGAGCGGGAGCGGGTTACCCAGAAAGAAGCTCCGTATATCAAGAAGAACGAGCGCAGTACCAAGAGACGTAGCTCGATACCCAGAAAGAAGCTCCGCATACCAAGAAGACGAGCGCGGTACCAAGGGCGGAAGCCCGATACCCAGAAAGAAGCTCCGCATACCAAGAAGAACGAGCACATAACCAAGAGCGGGAGCCCGATACCCAGAAAGAAGCTCCACATACCAAGAAGGACGAGCAGGTAACCAAGAGCCTGAGCCTGATACCCAGAAAGAAGCTCCGCATACCAAGAAGAGCGAGCGTATTACCAAAAGCCGAAGCCCGATATCCAGAAAGAAGCTCCGCATAGCAAGAAGAGCGAGCGCAGTACCAAGAGCCGTAGCGGGTTACCCAGAAAGAAGCCCCGCATACAAAGAAGAGCGAGCGCGTAACCAAGAGCGTGAGCCCGATACCCAGAAAGAAGCTCCGCATAGCAAGAAGAACGAGCGCAGTACCAAGAGCCGAAGCCCGATACCCAGAAAGAAGCCCCGCATACCAATAAGAACGAGCGCAAAACCAACAAAATCAACAACACCCCGCACCAACAAAGGTACGGGGTACTATGTTTTCCGTTCATTCGCTATCTTTACTCACTAATAGCCTGAACTCTTCCAACCTGCCCATCAGTCAGTCTAACTTTTATTCCGTGCGGGTGAGATGCTGAATTTGTTAGAATATCCTTAACAGTGCCCTCCGTACGTTTGCCTGTTCGTTGATCTTGCTTCAGTACGATTTCAACCTTTAATCCAGGCTTAATGTTTACGCGTTTCTTACCATCCATCTTGGTATCACTCATTTCATTTGGTGTGTATACCGATTTATTGTACACGATAAAGCGGAGGAAGGATATAAGACCACGCTCTCTTTAAGCGGGCAGATTCCTTTTAGTGAGGCTGATCTACTTTCTCTTCATTTAATAATGCTAACGGTTTCTTGGCCGGGCCTTCTAGTACTTCACCTTTATAAGAGAAACGAGAACCGTGACATGGGCAATCCCATGTTTGGTCGCCCTTATTCCAACCGACTTCACACCCGATGTGAGTGCATGTCGTGTCTACTACAAATAGTGTGCCTTCAGGATCGCGATAGGCGCCAGCTTTTTTCCCCTTATAATGCACCGCGGCTGCTTCACCTGCTTCTAAGCTTTGAATGCTCTGGTCATCAGGTTTTATCTTTCCTCTAAACAATTCCACAGCAACGTTACCATTTTCTTTAAGGAAGTTTCGGATACTTGGATCAGCATTTAAACGACTTGGCGCAAACACATGTTCATATGGATCCGAACCATGAAGAATAAGGTTTGCGAGTATTTGTCCAGCTACAGTACCTCCTGTCATTCCCCATTTACGATAGCCGGTTGCTACAAATAGATCAGTGTGCACGGGTGATAGACGCCCAATATAGGGAACGTGGTCAAGGCTGATTAGATCCTGAGCAGACCAGTTACTGATGACCTTAAAGGATGTGAAGTGCTTTTCCCCGTACTCCTTAAGCGTCTTATAGTAATAATCTGTATCATCTCCACCCTGACCGGCTTTATGACTTTCTCCACCTAATAAGACAGTTGTCGTATCTCCATTCGTGACAGACCGAAGAGAGCGGCTGGTCTGATCTACGCTTAAATACATCCCTCCTGGCCAAGGCTCTGAGATTTCTGCAGCGATTACATACGAGCGGTCAGCTTTTAGACGTGAAAAGTATAGCCCGCCTTTATCAACAAAAGGAAAATGGGAGGCGGCCACGATAGTGGAGGCTGTGACGGTTGCACCACTTTTTGTAATGACCTTAGGCTTCGCATCATGATTAATATCCATGGCAACGGTGTCTTCGTAAATCATCCCGCCTTGATTTTTAATGGACGAGGCAAGAAACGCTAAATATTTTAGAGGATGAAATTGTGCTTGATGTTCCATGAGAAGCCCGGCTTTAGCGGGAACTGAGATGGGTAATGATTCGACCCACTTGTGTGGGATGCCAAGGGTTTCGTACGCTTTTCTTTCTTTGTTTAACTTGTTTAACCCCTGCTCAGTATTGGCATACAGGTAAGCCTCTTCTGATTGGAAGTCACAATCAATTTGGTGAGTTTCAACCAGTTCTTTAATAAAAGATACCGCTTCTTGATTCGCTTTATAGTACAGCTTGGTTAAGCTAACCCCGATATGATTAATGAGCTCATCATAAATGAGGTCGTGCTGAGCAGTAATCTTTGCTGTTGTATGACCAGTTGTGCCCAGACCTATTTGATTTGCTTCAAGAACAGCTACTTTTTCACCTGCTTGAGTGAGTAAAAAAGCAGTGGTGAGGCCAGTTAGTCCACCACCTATAATTGCAGTATCCACCTCTATGTTTTCTGTGAGAGATGTGTATTCAGGCATGCTAATATCTGTTTGCCAAACGGTTTTATTTTCTTGATGATTATGTTCTAACACGATGCTGCCTCCCTATGTGTGTGGATAGTTTTAGTTTTGGCAAAATGTGTCCAAACCATGTATATATGATTCCATGTAATAAAATTTGAGGTTAAAAAGGGTGACAACCTTATCTGATCTTGATAAAGTTTTGAGTATCCAATCAGGTTTGGAAGGAAAGAAGGATAGCATAATGAAAAAATCAATTGAGAATTTAATGCTGTTTTCATGGGTCACTGCTTTTATAGCAACTTTAGGATCCTTGTATTTCTCAGAAATTCAGAGATTTGAACCGTGTAACTTATGTTGGTATCAGCGTATTCTGATGTATCCATTAGTCATTATTCTTCTTATAGGCATTATTCGAAAAGAAGCTAGCGCAAGTATTTACGCTGCTGCATTATCAGGAATTGGTTTATGTATATCGATTTATCATTATTCCATTCAAAAGCTTCCGGGTATTGAGGGAACAGGTCCTGGATGTGGAAGGGTTCCTTGTACAGGGGATTATATTAATTGGTTTGGGTTTATCACAATTCCATTCTTAGCAGGAACGGCATTTCTGATGATATTTATTACAAGTTTATTGATTATAAAAAGAAACAGGGGTTGAGATAGATGAAAAAAGTCATTATTTTCGGTGGGATTATTGTTATCGTATTTGGTTTGCTTGCAGCATTATCGATCGCAAGTAATAATCAAAAAATGGAGAACGCATCTGATAATCAATTTGGCAAGGATGCAAGTGAACTAACTCCTGCAACAATGGAGATCGTCGATGATCCTAATTATCAAAATGCAATACTACCTGATGAGCTTCAGGAAAGATTAGATAATGAAGAAAGCTTTACCGTGTATTTTTATGCTTCTGATTGCCCGCACTGTAGAGAAGCCACACCAAGAATCAATGAGATTGCTGATGAATTAGGTGAGGATATTCCTCAATATAATTTACGTGAATTTGAGCAGGGCTGGGCAGATTATAATATAGATTCCACACCAACGCTTGTGCATTATAGCAATGGGGTAGAAGCACAAAGAGTGGTGGGAGCGGCAGAAAATGAAATCTACGAGCGCTTCCTCACAGAATATCCATCTGAATAATAAATAAAAAGGTCTGTGAGACTTCACTCTCTCATAGGTCTTTTTTTATTAAATGCTCCAATTACATTACTTGCAGATTCAAAAGGTTGAGTAAGGATATCTGTGAACATCTTTTTGACCTCCTTTGTTGTCGGATTCTTAAAAGAGCGAGATGTTTTTTTTATTTTGGGGCAGGATAAGTATGGTAGCTGATCTACCAGTAAAAAAATCAACGCCATTGATTTAGCGACTGAGCCATGGTATGATTATGAATGGAAAAAAAACTATAAGCGCCTTAGTATGTAGGCGACACATATATTCAGGCAGACGACCATATCCAGGTTGTTAAGGGGTATGGTCTTTCTGCGTAATAATTTGAACGTCTCAAAGTGAGATGAAAAGGCTGACTAACGTGTCACCATCTGAAGGGTGCCCTAAAGGAGATTTGTCATTTGGCAACATTTTATGATTTTAATCTGAGCGAGCAAGTAGTTCAGGCAGTAACAGGTATGGGATTTGACCAGGCTACACCAATCCAAGAAGCGACCATTCCAAAAGCATTAAAAGGAATGGACATTATTGGTCAAGCACAAACAGGAACAGGGAAAACGGGAGCATTTGGTGTACCCTTAGTAGAAAGAATTAACATTGATAAGCGTGAAGTTCAAGGATTGGTTATTGCACCAACTCGTGAGCTTGCTAATCAAGTAGCTGAGTCATTAATTAAGTTTGGCCGTAAAAAGGGTGTACGCACAGTGGTGGTGTACGGTGGTCAAGATATGCGTAAGCAAATCCGTGACTTAAAACAAAATCCACACATCGTGGTAGCAACACCAGGTCGTTTAATGGATCACATGCGTCGTAAAACGATTCTTCTTGATCAAGTGGATACAGTTGTACTTGATGAAGCGGATGAGATGCTTAACATGGGATTCATTGAAGATATTGAGACCATCTTGAAGGAAACGCCATCTGAGCGTCAAACACTTCTTTTCTCAGCAACAATGCCTAAGCGTATTGAAAAGCTTGCTACAACGTTTATGGACTCACCAGAAGTCATCGCCGTTAAATCAAAAGAAGTAACGATGGAGAATATTGAACAGCAATATATTGAGTTGTATGAGCGTGAGAAATTTGACGCGTTAACGCGCTTAATTGATATTCAAGTTCCAGACTTAGCGATTGTTTTTGGTCGCACAAAGCGCCGTGTAGATGAGCTTTCTGAAGCATTAATCAAACGTGGCTATCGTGCTGAAGGAATTCATGGTGACTTAAACCAAGCAAAACGTGACAGCGTGCTACGTAAGTTTAAAACGGGTTTAATTGATGTTCTAGTAGCTACAGATGTTGCAGCACGTGGACTAGACATCAGTGGAGTATCACACGTTTACAACTTCGACCTTCCACAGGATCCTGAGAGCTATGTACACCGTATTGGACGTACTGGTCGTGCAGGACGTTCTGGAATCGCAGTTACATTTGGTACACCTCGTGAAAGAGATCATATCAAAGCGATTGAACGCGTATCTAAAAAGAAAATGGTTCGACACAGCGCGCCAACTCTTGAGCAAGCCATTGAAGGTCAACAAAAGCTTGCGATTGAACAGCTTCGCGAAGTAACTGAAAAAGACAGCGCTGAGTTTTATCGTGACGCTGCTGAAGAGCTTCTGAAGGATGCGGATGCAACAACAATTTTGTCAGCTGCATTAAAGCTATTAACAAAAGAGCCAGACTCTACACCAGTTCGCTTAACTGATGAAGCGCCTCTTCGTTCGAAGAAACCTCGTCGTGATGGTGGTGGTAGCGGTGGTAGATCTCGCTATCGTCAAGATGACCGTCGTCGTCAAGGTGGACGTGGCGGAGATAATCGTGGTGGAGGACGCCGTGAATACCGCGGTGGTAGCCAAAGTCAAGGTCAAGGACGTAAACCAAAGAAGCACGCTTATAATAAGTAAAAACACGAACGCATGCGAGGTTCAATTGGACCTTGCATGCGTTTTTTTTTGCATGAAGGAAAAACGTATGAACTTTTTTATTTAATTTGAACTTTATTAGCATTTACTAACAAATACTTCTTGTATTACAATAGAAAGGGTCTGGAGATTACTGTTCATTCGATCATATCTAATGGAACAGAACCATACATATTGTAGAGTTGCGCCTTCATTTCATATTCTGGTATTTTAAATTTATTTCATTAGTCTAAGGATGGGGACTATAGTGAACGCGCTCCACTACGCATTTATTGTTTGTGAATAAATTCAAAAGAAAAAGGGGTTATCAACGTATGAAACGTACGGCAGAATTAGTACTAGGTATTATCGGTAGTGTCCTAATCTTACTAGGTGTCATCATGATGTTTGCATTTAATTCAGTTGCTGGCACTGGGGAATTTCAAGATGTATTAAATGAAGAGCTCCAAAATGACCCGCAATTAAGCGCAGAGGAAGCTGATATGGTTGGAGATGTGATTGAAGGTATGTCCTCAGTTGTTTCATTATTAACTGTCGCCTTTATCATTTCTTTAGTTCTTGGAATTGTTGCTACTATTTTAGTTAAGAAAAAGGCAAAACTAGCTGGAGTCTTATTTATAGTTGGTGGTGTAGCTGGCTTAGCCTCTATCGTTCCGGCCATTTTATTTGTTATCGCTGGAATTATTGCTCTCGTGCGAAAAGTACCAAAAGAGCAAGAGCAACCGATTGAAACAGTGTAACTTAAAAAGTACATCTTTTTGCGTAAGCTCATCCACTTCAATGGATGAGCTTATATCATTTGTTTAGAAAGCGAGAGGAGTCGGGACAGCAGTGAATCGGACGACTGAAATTGTTTTAGGTACGGTAGGAAGTACACTACATCTTATTTGTACAGTCATTGCATTTATGGTTTATCGATTCATCTTTTCTCTGAATGCTGACCTCCAAGAAACGAATCAACAGTTTATTGCTGATCATGGCATTTGGCAAGAAGGTGGATATTACTTTAATGGAGTGAATCTATTTTTATCCTTAATGCTGATGATTTATATTGGGTCTCTTGTCCTTGGTATAATAGCTACAGTGTTTGTAAAGAAACGCACGATAATGGCGGGCGTATTTTTTTTAATAAGCGGAGTTATTAGTTTAGTAACCTTCATTCCAGCGATATTATATATCATTGCCGGGGTAATGGCACTCGTTCGTAAACCGACGCCCAAACAACTAAATTCATAAATGAAATTTTTGGTAGGTGATTCTAATGAATTACCTACCTAAGGAATATTTAGAAAAATCATTTTATGCAGATAAAACGCTTTCACTGTTGTGGCAGGTGGATTTGCTTACTTTTACCAGGATATTTCTTTGTCAGATAATCTTACATACGAATTGCAATCAACTCGCTAGAATCATAAAGTAAAAGATAACAAGATTGTGTTAAAAAAGATTACATGAAAAGGAAGTGTGTGGGGATGTCGGTAAATGCACCAACTAGAGAAAGCATTATAGAGACAATTAAGGAAACAATCGAGAAGAAGAATGTTGAATTATTGCACATGCAGTTTGTAGACTTAGAAGGTACATTAAAGCACGTTACCATTACAGCGGAACAGTTAGATCAGGCAGTTAATGGAGAAACGATGTTTGATGGCTCATCCATTACAGGGTTCACGCCTATCAATCAGTCTGACTTATATCTTGTTCCAGATATCACTACTTTTGCTGTTCTGCCTTGGACAGAAGAGGAAGGATACTCGGAAGCACGCTTCCTGTGTAGTGTAAAAAAGCCTGATGGGTCCGATTTCGAAGGAGATCCTCGAAATGTATTAAAAAAGACAGTGAAGAGAGCAAAGGATCAAGGTTACTCTATCAGTGTCGGACCTGAGCTTGAATTTTTCTTATTTGAAACGGACGAATATGGCCTTCCAACACAACGTACTCAAGATGTGGGTGGATACTTTGAGCCCTCTCCAAAGGATGACGGGGAAAAAGTACGTCTAGCTATCTATAAGGCGTTGAAAATGCTTGGATTTACAATTGAGGCTTCACACCATGAAGTAGCAGTAGGTCAGCATGAAATTAACTTTAAATATGCAGATGCCCTTGCTTCCGCAGATGCGGCAACAACGTATAAATGGGTAGTAAAAACAGTGGCTAAGCAGTTTGGCTTACATGCCACGTTTATGCCAAAACCACTTGCTGGAGCAAACGGAAATGGTATGCATGTAAATATGTCTTTATTTAATGATGAGAAGCAAGAAAACTCATTCTACGATGAGTCTGATAAGCTTGGTCTTTCTTCAACGGCTTACAGCTTTATCGGTGGGCTCATTGATAATGTAAAAGATTTTGTCGCAGTGACAAATCCACTTGTTAACTCTTATAAACGTTTGGTGCCTGGTTATGAAGCGCCTTGCTACATTGCATGGTCAGCGTCTAACCGCTCTGCATTAATTCGAATTCCAGCAACACGTGGTCCAGGAACTCGCGTTGAGATTCGCTGTCCGGATCCATCTGCTAACCCATATCTTGCGTTTGCAGTGATTGCATCTGCTGGTTTAGATGGAGTAGAACGTGATCTTACAGCTCCTGCTTCTGTAGATGCTGATATCTTCAGCATGACTCCTGAAGAAATTGAAGAGCGTGGTATTGATAACCTGCCAACAAGCCTTGAGCAAGCGCTAGACCGTTTCGAAACTGGAAAAATCGGCGAACTTACTTTAGGTGAACATGCATTTAATGAATATTTAGGATTAAAACGTGGCGAGTGGGATGAATTCCGCATGACCGTTCATGACTGGGAAGTATCTGCTTACCAATCTAAATTCTAATACAACAACAACTAATCAAAACCTTCTGCAGCTATGCAGAAGGTTTTTTGATGTGGATAGAATAAAGAAAGATGGTATACATCGTGAAAAGCGCCAAATACATCGCTTCCCCACTCCCGAAGCCAGTCTCCAATAAAAAATCCAAACAATGAAGTCTTATCTCATTGTTTGGATTTTTCTTTTTTAGGTATAGGTTCCGTTAAAAGCTCCGTGACTGACTGATCCTACATACTGGTTTAATGGGACACCGTGTTTGATGGCAACTGTCACAAATTGTTTTGCTTTAGCAATGGCTTCATGTACCGCTGTGCCTTTAGCTAGTTCTGCAGTGATTGCTGCAGCAAAGGTGCATCCTGCGCCGTGCGTGTTGCTTGTATCAATTTCTTCAGATTCAAGAAGGTGCATCTTCTCGCCGTCGTAATAGACGTCAATCGCTTGAGGATGGTCTAACTTGCTCCCGCCTTTAATAACGACGTGCTTAGCGCCTGATTCATAGATCGCGGCTGCGGCTTCTTTCATTTGCTCCAAGGTTGTGATTGCGCCGCTACCTGTTAGCTGTGAGGCTTCAAATAGATTAGGTGTAACGACATACGCTTTTGGAACAAGAACTTCACGTAGGCATGAATCCGTTTCAGGGTTTAGAGCCTCATCCGCCCCTTTACATACCATAACCGGGTCCACAACGAGTTGATTAATATTGTACTGATCTACTTTTTTGGCAACTAGCTCAATAATGTCGATAGAGCCAAGCATACCTGTTTTAGCTGCATCAATGCCAATGCCGGCTAAGACGGTTTCTATTTGTTTTTCAGTAATGGCAGGATCCATTGGAAAAACTTCATGAGCCCAATTAGAATGGGGGTTTTGTGCCACGATCGTGGTTAAAGCATTCATACCGTAGACGCCTAACTCCTGGAAGGTTTTTAGGTCGGCTTGGATGCCTGCGCCGCCACTTGTATCTGATCCAGCGATGGTTAATGCTTTGTATCGTTTCATATCACATGACTCTCCTTATACTATATTCTATCTTCATTATACTAAAGTGAGACGATGATTGAAAATGCAAGACTTCTAAAACATGAGAATACTCAATTTTTTGTAAGGGATTTCTGGAAAAAGCTGAAGAAGATTGCAAGGATAACCGATAATAAAAAGAAGAAATCTAATCTTTTTGCATGTCTGTAAATTTTCGTCATAGGGAGTGGAAGGTACTTGAAAAGTGTTCGGGGGAAATTATTAAGAATTTTTTCAATTATAATTATTCTATTTTTGGGATTCTCTATTTATAGTGTAGGGACCTTGTACGTTTCGAACGATCGAATGGATCAGATGCAAACGACAGAATTTCCGTTGCTATTAGCTAAAGAACGTATGGCTTATAATATTACTGATAGACTAGCTGCTTCGAGGGGGTATGTCCTTTTTGGAGAAGGCGACTATCTAGAACAATTTAATATCTTAACGGAGGAGGCTTATGCCTTAGAGGAAGAGCTCCTAGCCTTATCGGGTAATAATGAAGAACTTATTGATTCTTTAGAGTATACAAAAGCATGGGAAGGCGTCCTAACGAACGAAGTATTTCCAATGTTTCAAAATGGGAGTGTGGACCTAGCGCGGTCCATGATGAATCTCCGTTCCACACCGATTGCTCGTAATCTTACTACGCAATTCCAGGAGATGTCTGAAGCTGAGCGAGAAGCGATGGCAGCAAGCATTGCAGCCAACCAGCAAGCAGGCGTGCAGCTCCAGTGGGTTGTTATTGCTATAGCCAGTATATTGACTGTGGCCATGATTATTTTTGCTCTGCGTTTATCTGCCTCTATATCTAATCCATTAAAACGATTAGTAAAAGAAGCTGACCTCATTAGTGAAGGCGACTTAACTGGTGAACCGATTTTAATAAAATCAAAGGATGAGCTCGGGAATTTAGCCGAGTCCTTTAATAAAATGAAAGAATCCTTACGCAGTCTAATTGGAACGACGGCAAGTATGTCTGAAAATGTGGCAGCTACGGCTGAACAGCTCTCTGCAAGCTCGGAGGAGACCTCTGCGGCTACAAATCAGATTGCCGGGACGATTCAAACATTAACGACTTCTGCTGAGTCTAATTCGGTTTTATCTAAAAACAGCCTAGAAGCTTCTTCTGCCATGGCAAAAAGTGTAGAGAGTATAACACTAGCTACAGCATCTGCTACTGAAGCCTCGATGCAAATGGAAGAGCGTTCTGAATTAGGTCAGAAATTAATTGAACAAGCAGTTGATCAAATTGAAGATATTCGTCACACGGTAGGGAAAACAGCAGAGGTTATGGGGCAGCTTGATAAGCGCTCAAAGGATATAGGAGACATCTTAGAGCTCATTACCTCGTTATCCGAACAAACCAATCTGCTTGCTCTTAACGCTGCTATTGAGGCTGCACGAGCAGGTGAGCACGGAAGAGGCTTTGCTGTTGTAGCTGATGAAGTTAGAAAGTTGGCGGAGGAATCCAAATCATCTGCTGGTGAGATTGAGCGCATGATTCAAGCCATTCAGAAAGATGCAAAGACCGCTGCCCTGGAGATGCAAAAAGGTACGGAGGAAGTACAGGAAGGCACAGCCATGATGAGAGAAGTAGGTACATCTTTTGAGGAGATTAAAGAGGCTATTTCACTTGTTAATAAGGAAATGCTAGCTGTATCCACGGCGACACAAGGTATAGCCAGAGAAACACTTTCATTAAATGAACATATTACTGAAGTAAATGCTGCTTCAAAGTCTAATTTGGAAAGCACGGAGGAAGCCGCGGCTAGTACAGAGGAACAGCTTGCAGCCATGCAAGAGGTAGCTGCATCCGCTGAAGTTTTAACTGAGCTTGCTAACAGTCTTTTAGACGAGGTTTCGAAGTTTAAAGTGAACTCCGCACAGGTTTTTAAACCTCAAATAGATGAGTGGGAAAGTGCTACTGAAGAAGATTCTGATCATACGGATAACGTAGAGGAGTCATTTGCGACTTCTGAAATGGAAGAGAAGTCAGAAGAAGTATTAGAAGAAGATGTGACGAACAGAAAATCATCTTAATCGATTAACCCGAGTGGTCTTTTGACTGCTCGGGTTTTTCTTTACAAAGCCTTTACAAAAATGCAAAACAAACAGCCTAGAGCTACAGGGTCTAATTACCTATTATAAAAGGAGGTGTCTAAATAGGAGGGAGCGAGCCATGAATAGTGTAAAAAGTAAATTACTGATTGTCTTCGCCATGATTACGACATTATTTCTGTTATTTGCTGCATACAGTAGCTGGAATGCGCATCAGACAAACCAGAATATCCAACAAATTAATCAAAGTTAGCTACCATTGCTCTCAGCTAAGGAACAGATGGCTTATAATATTGCAGATCGGCTGGCTCTTTCGAGAGGTTACTTATTGTTTGACGACCAAGAATATCTTGAAAGGTTTAAAGAAGTTAGTCTAGAGAGTCAAGAAATAGCAGAGGTTGTAACTCAGCATTCAAATGAAGAGGCGTTTATGAATGCAATGGTTCAAGCGAAGGAATGGGAGGACGTCTTAACCTTTCAGGTGTTTGGTCTAATGGTTGATGAGGAGTTTGAACTGGCCACTCGAATTATGGACGAACGGTCAACGCCAATTGCAAATGAGATGATGCAAACCTTTCAGCAGTTAGCAGAAGAAGAGCGACTATCCATCACAGCGAGCATTGAATCTATAGTCAAATCTGGAGAGCGTCTTCAGCTAATTACTTACATTATGGCTGCTACAGTAGTGTTAATTATTCTTTGGTTATCGTTTCACATCTCCACACTGATATCTAGCCCATTAGCTCATCTTGCCAAGGAAGCCAATACCATTGCCGGCGGAGACTTACGCGGGAAGCCAATTCAGATCAAATCAAGAGATGAGATAAGTGTGGTCTCTCATTCGTTTAATAAAATGCGTGGTGCTTTAAAAGGTTTGATTGGTTCAACTGCTCGAATGGCCGTCGATGTGACTCAAACTGTACATACGCTTTCCCTAAAATCAAAAAAAACAGCACAATCTGTAAGAGAGATTTCAACCGTTCTACGCGAGCTTTCAAATGCAGCAGAACAAAACTCAACCTTAACAGCTAAAAGTTTAACTGCAGCACAAGCTGTAAACAGCACGGTATCCTCTATTAGCACTGCTGTTGCAACGGCAACTACCGCAGCAAAGCAAATGGATCAGGAAGCGGAGGAAGGTCGAAACTTAGTTCAGCACGCCATGAATCAATCATCTATTATTGAGCAGACCGTCTATAGTAAAGCTGAATCCATGAGGAATCTAAATCACCGCTCACAGGAAATCGGGAAGATTGTTACCCTAATGGAGGATCTCTCGGAACAAATTGGTTTATTGGCTCTCAATGCCGCTATTGAAGCAGCGAGAGCAGGTGATTATGGGAGAGGCTTTGCCGTAGTGGCAAAGGAAGTTCAAAAGCTTTCAGAGCAATCAAAGGTCTCGGCAGGTCAAATTGGTCATCAAATCGATTCGATTCAAGTGGAAACGAAGCAAGCTGTAGATAAAATAGAAAAAAGTAGAAAAGAGGTATCGGCTGGAACAGTAGTGATGAACAAAGTGGTGCACTCGTTTGAACAGATAAACACGACCGTTCAAAAGGTTTATACACAAATGGAGGGTGTGTCGAATTCTACGGTTTCTATTTCTAAAGATATGGAGCAGCTCTTTACTCAAATGGAATCAGTAAATGACGCTTCTGTAAACAATGTAATGCAATCAAAACAAGCGGTCACGTTAACAAATGATCAGCTTTTAATTATTCAGGATATGGAAAAATCAACAATTGTATTAACTCAGCATTCAGAAGCACTGGAGGGGGAACTAGCAAAATTCCAGCTTCCTCAAAAAAAGACTGGCTAAATATAAATTTTTATGTATAATTATCTAGGGGTGTTTAGGTTTTAGGAACATTATCTGACAATCCTTCTAAATAATTTAAGGGGTATATATATATGAACTCATTACAAGAGCCAAGTTATTTTTCAGTTCGGAACTTATTAGTTTTTTTAATTCCTTCTTTGATTGGTATTTTCTTATTTATGGTGCCGCTAGAGGGTGAAGACGGAATTACGTTACCCGTAGCTTATTTAGCAGAAGTGCTTAGTAATCTATTAGGTAATGCGATGCCAGTAATTCTATTAAGTGTTCTATTAATCTCTGCAATCGCAACCATGATTATTTCTATTTCAAAACCCGTTTTTATTATGCAAAGTGCTTTCTTAAAGAGATTGTTTGTTGTTGGACCTCTTTGGGTTGTTATTCGCTTGCTTGGAGCCATTTTTGGACTTATGACATACCTTCAATGGGGACCAGAAGCAGTGTGGGGAGATTACACGGGTACCATTGTGTATGATGATTTACTACCAATTCTATTTGCTGTCTTTTTGTTTGCCGGTCTTTTGCTCCCATTACTATTGAATTTTGGTCTGTTAGAGCTTTGTGGTGCTTTGCTAAACAGACTAATGAGACCTTTGTTTAAATTACCTGGACGTTCTTCAGTAGACTGTTTGGCATCTTGGATGGGAGACGGAACGGTTGGAGTCCTACTAAGTAATCAGCAGTATGAACAAGGACACTATACTAAGCGTGAGGCAGCCATTGTATCGACTACCTTCTCTGTAGTCTCCATTACGTTCACCATTGTTATCCTATCGTATGTAGAACTTCAACATATGTTCTGGCAATACTATGGAACGATTGTCCTTGCTGGCTTAGCCGCAGCGATCATTTCACCTCGGATTCCGCCACTATCGAGAAAAAAGGATACTTACATTGATCATTCTACATCTGAGGATGAAGTGTTTCCGAAAGGGACAAATTTATTAGCGGTTGGTTTTAATCGTGCAATGAAAGTTTCTTCAAAAACAACGAACCCAATGGCTCATGTGAAAAACGGGCTGCAAAACGTGTTGGATATGTGGCTGGGAGTTATTCCGGTTGTTATGGCTATCGGAACATTGGCATTAATTGTAGCAGAGCTTACTCCATTTTTTACATGGGTGGGTGCTCCGTTTGTACCGCTACTTGAGCTAATGCAGGTGCCAGAGGCTGCAGCTGCAGGGCAAACAATGGTCATTGGCTTTGCAGATATGCTTTTACCAGCACTACTTGCTGGTGGAATTGAAAGTGAAATGACTCGTTTTATCATTGCTTGTTTGTCAGTGACGCAATTAATTTACTTATCTGAGACTGGCGGCTTACTATTAGCGTCTAAGCTACCTGTTAATTTTCTTGATTTAGTGCTTATCTTTTTGATTCGTACAATCATTACATTACCTATCATTGTTATGATGGCACATATTTTCTTTTAAAATATATTAGTAGCGAAGTGGCTTTGAGGGACAGACCTCGAAGCCACTTTTTCATTTGCATCACATGATATACTGAAGAAACAATGGAAATAAAAGAGGTGTCAGCACAACATGAGTGTTCTGCATAATTCGTGGAATGATTTAGTGGGAGAGGAATTTAATAAGCCCTATTATTTAAAACTTCGGGAAGTTTTAAAGGATGAATATTCTAATCAGACAGTGTACCCACCGATGCATGATTTATTTAATGCCCTGCATTTTACCGATTATCCGGACGTGAAAGTTGTCATAATTGGACAAGATCCATACCATGGCCCTGGACAAGCGCATGGTCTAAGTTTCTCTGTGCAGCCGGATGTGAAGGTCCCGCCTTCGCTAAAAAATATATATAAAGAGCTTCAAACCGATCTAGGAATAACCCCTCCAACTCACGGTTATTTAGAGCCATGGGCAAAACAAGGAGTGTTAATGCTTAATACAGCTCTCTCCGTCCGCAAAGGTGAACCAGGCTCACATCGGGGGCTAGGCTGGGAGCATTTCACAAATAAGGTCATTGATTGTTTGAATGAGCGTGAAGAGCCTGTTTGTTTTCTGCTTTGGGGAAGACATGCAGGAGAAAAGGGAGAAAGAGTCACCAACTCAAGGCATCTAATACTAACAGCCCCTCACCCAAGTCCTTTCTCTGCGTACAAAGGCTTTTTTGGGAGTCGCCCATTCTCAACCATTAATACATGGTTAACGGAACAAGGAATGGAACCCATTCAATGGGAACTCACATAACAGGAAAGTGGTACAAAGGGGGGCTTGTCATTGTATAAGCTGATATATATTTTATCCGCGCTGATGTGCGGATGGGTCTTTAATGCACTACAGGTTCCTGCAGGCTGGTTGTTAGGAGCGCTTATCTTTGGCATTGTTTGCTCATTTGCAATCAAAAAAATCATCTTTTCTAGATCTTACTTTTCTTTTGTGTTGGCAATCATCGGGACTAATATTGGCTTTACCGTGATATTAGAGCGGTTTGTTACATATGGGGGATTGATCATCCCTTTGTTGATTTCTATTTTCATTACCATATTTCTTGGAATGTTGCTCGGGAAATATTTTCAGAAGTGGTCTGGACTTAATGCAAATACGGCCTTTTTTTGCTGTTTGCCGGGGGGAGCTTCAGAGGTCATCGCCGTAAGTGAGCAATATGGTGCCGATCAACGTATAGTCGCCGCCTTTCACACAACCAGAATCACTTTGTTTGTCATGATTATTCCGCTTATAGCAGGACTTTTTTCAAATGGTCGCAGTGACTTAACAATCAGCCAACCCGCTCTGTCGATCACAGGCTGGATCGTTGTTATCCTCACGGTGGGAGTTGTCGCTCTACTCTCTATGCAACTCGGGGGACGCATCCCCTTTCCGGGAGCAATCATTTTTGTCAGCATTGGTTTAGGCTTCGCTGCTCATACGTGGGTCATCCCGCAATACTCAATGCCCTCACTCATTCCAGGTATTGCTCAAGGATTAATGGGAGCCGTACTCGGAATGCGATTCGACCGTGAGACCCTTTCCGAGCTTTTAAGAATTGGAAAAGTCAGCGCACTGGCTATGCTTCTATATTTTGTCGGCAGCCTATCACTAGCAGCTCTCTTCTTTTTCGTCACAAGCATCTCCTTTAGCGAGTCTATGCTCGGCATTGTTCCAGCAGGAGCAGCTGAAATGGCAGCCACCGCACTCTCACTGCAGTTGGATTCAACCCTCGTCGCCACTCTGCAGATGCTGAGAGTACTAAGTTTGTTTGTCGCGTTGCCTTTTTTAATAAAGTGGTTTGCTAAGCCCGTGGAATCGACTTAGGACTGCAGAATTGAGAAGATGAAGCATGGGCAAGAGGAAAAACCTGCATACCAAGAGGAACGGACGATTTAGCAAGAAGCCAGAGCTCATAGCAAGAAGAAAAGCCTGCATACCAAGAGAAACCGACGATTTAGCAAGAAGCCAGAGCCCATAGCAAGAAGAAAAGCCTGTATATCAAGAGGAGCGGGGCATATAGCAAGAAGCCAGAGCTCATAGCAAGAAGAAAAGCCTGCATATCAAGAGGAGCGGGGCATATAGCAAGAAGCCAGAGCTCATAGCAAGAAGAAAAGCCTGCATACCAAGAGGAGCGGGGCATATAGCAAGAAGCCGGAGCTCATAGCAAGAGGAAAAGCCTGCATAGCAAGAGGAGCGGAGCATATAGCAAGAAGCCAGAGCTTATAGCAAGAAGAAAAGTCTGCATACCAAGAGGAGCGGGGCATATAGCAAGAAGCCAGAGCTCATAGCAAGAAGAAAAGCCCGCATACCAAGAGAAGCGGATGATATAGCAAGAAGCCAGAGCTCATAGCAAAAGGAAAAGCCTGCATACCAAGAGGAACGGTGCATATAGCAAGAAGCCAGAGCTCTTACCAAGAGATAAAGCCTGCATACCAAGAGAAGCGGACGATGTAGCAAGAAGCCGGAGCTCATAGCAAGAGAAAAAGCCTGCATACAAAGAGGAGCGGGGCATTTAGCAAGAAGCAAAGGCTTATACCAAGAAGAAAAGCCCGCATACCAAGAGAAGCGGACGATATAGCAAGAAGCCGGAGCTTATAGCAAGAGGAAAAGCCTGCATACCAAGAGAAGCGGACGATATAGCAAGAAGCCGGAGCACTTAGCAAGAAGAAAAGCCTGTATACCAAGAGAAGCTGGAGATATAGCAAGAAGCCAGAGCTGCACCAAGAAGAAAAGCCCGCATACCAAGAGGAGCGGAGCATTTAGCAAGAAGCAAAGGCTCATACCAAGAAGAAAAACTCGCATACCAAGAAAAGCAGAGCATTTAGCAAGAAGCAAAGGCTCTTACCAAGAGAAAAAGCCTTCATACCAAGAGAAGCGGACGATATAGCAAGAAGTCAGAGCTCTTACCAAGAGAAAAAGCCTGCATACCAAGAGGAGCGGGGCATATAGCAAGAAGCCAGAGCTCTTACCAAGAAGAAAAACTCGCATACCAAGAGAAACGGAGCATTTAGCAAGAAGCAAAGGCTCATATCAAGAAGAAAAGCCTACATACCAAGAGCAGCAGACGGTATAGCAAGAAGCAAACACCTTCACCAAGAGAAAACAAACCTTCTTCAATCCCTCTTCACTCTTAACCAAGAACCCCCACTACGGCCAGTGCACTGACCTTAGTGGGGGTTCTTCATTTATTGCAACATTTGATTTGATTTTGCTGTTGGCATTTGTACTGGTTGCGTAGCTGGTACGTATGCCTGGGTCATGGCTTGTGTGTCTTGGGCAGTCAGTTGTGGAACCTGGTAGTACCCGTGTTTATTTTGGTAAAGGAAAACCTCGTATGCCATTTCAATGTAGTTTGGAATGGTGTCTGCTAGCACGCGGCGGACAACGGGATTCGTAATTTCACATGCAGCCATTCCAATAAGAGAAGCTTCCGATTTCAATAGTCCAAGCATATGTGCTGATAACCCTGCTTCTTTTATCTCGTTTAGAGATTGGTTCGGTTTTTTTGGCTGTGATGGTTTGATTCCAAAGGTAACATCATGACTTTGGGTCATCTTGTAGACGCCAGTTGAACCAGAGGGTTTTTGACCTGTGCTGAAGGCTTCTACAATTAAATTGTATTGGCTTTCGATAAATGAATATTGACGGTCGAGCATCTCAATGAGCTCTTGATCCTTCATAAATGAACGGAACATCATATATTGATCCATCACGTTAATCATACCGGCAATGATCTCGTGACAGTCAAATAATTCGTGTCCGCCATGGTTCATTTTAGGTGGGACCTGAGCAGATTGAGTTTGGTTTGCTTGGTTTTGGTTCGGTAAGCTATTCATGAAAAGACGGCCTCCTTTTTATAAGGACATTATAGTCCATTCATTAATGTGTCTTAAAATTGAGTATACATACGATATTTTTTAATAAAAAATGAAAGCGCATTATCATGCGAGCGTACAAGGGAAAGTAAATATTCAGTTATTTCTGAAGAGTAGAAATAATGTTAGGTAATCTGCCATGGAAGTAGCGAAGCCTTTGTAGAAACGTATAATTAGGGGTGACAAGAGATGTCAACTATCTTTACGCAAGTAAAAGATTGAAAGGGGCGAAACGAACTTGAACGATCCTATTTTTCTTATGAATAATGTATGGTTAACGGTAGCTGCAATTTTAGTACTTTTTATGCAAGGTGGATTTATTTTACTTGAAGCTGGTTCAACACGAATGAAAAATGCGGGGCATATTGCTGGTAAAACTATTTTTACAGTGGGTATTGCATCCCTCGTGTTTTGGGCAGTAGGATATGGATTTATATATGGTGAAGGAAATGCAATTATTGGTTTATCAGACTTTTTCTTTGGAGATTTTACGAGCTTTGATGCAGAAGGAACAACTGGTTCGGTTGACTTCTTCTTTCAACTTACATTTGCAGCGATTGCTTTAACGATTGCTTTTGGTGGTTTTGCTGAACGTGGAAAGCTTGCAGCATATGTATTATTTGCCATCGCGTTCTCTGCAGTTGTGTATCCGCTTGTGGCACACTGGATTTGGAGTGATGCAGGCTGGTTATCATCACTTGGTAAACAAGATTTCGCAGGTTCAACCGTGGTTCACTTAACAGGAGCAATGGGAGCACTTGCTGCAACCATTCTACTTAAACCACGTCTTGGTCGTTTTAATAAAGATGGTACAGCTAATGAAATTTTTGGACATAACCAAGTGTTTACTGCACTCGGGGTATTGATCCTTTGGGTAGGTTGGTTTGGATTTAACGCAGGTAGTACGGGTGGAGTTGCAGATGGATTCTTCGGTTACGTTGCATTAAACACGCAGCTAGCTGCAGGTGCTGGTGCCATTGCTGCACTATTCATCGTATATGCTGTAACAGGTAAGTCAGATGTTCCGACAATGTTAAATGGTGCGTTGGCTGGTCTTGTAGCAATCACAGCATCTTGTGCCTTTGTTGCACCGTGGGCGGCTGTTATTATTGGTACAATTGGTGGATTAATTGTATTCTTCAGTATGAAGTTCTTTGATAAAGCAAGAATTGATGATCCGATTTTTGCTCTTTCCGTGCACGGTGTTGCTGGTGTCTGGGGTACGATTTCAACAGGATTCTTTGCTACACCTGAGCTAGCAGAAATGAATGGCGGCTTAGCAGGATTATTCTACGGTGGTGGATTTTCTCAACTAGGAGTTCAAATCATCAGTGTAGTTGCTTGTGGCGCGTTCGCCTTTATTGCTTCGTATCTTCTTCTACTAGGAATTAAAGCCATTCTTGGTGGACTTCGTGTTACCGAGGAAGAAGAGATTATGGGACTTGATATTAGTGAGCATGGTAGCTACGGCTATCCTGAGAATATGCAAGCTGAAGTAGACAAGAAAAAGACAGGTGCTTAAGGGAGGTCCTAATGAGTGGACTGCCTTCAAAAAAACAAGATGGTAATTGGCAGAGTCGATTAGACGAACTATACCAAAAACGTTTATCTGACATGAAGAACATTGAACCATCCATTCAAAAGGTTCACGAGCTCCATGAAAAGTTAACAAAAGAAACCATTCAGATTGCTATTGAAAAAACAGAAAGTGAGTGGGGAACGATTCCCACTCACTTTACTTTCTTTGTTATGGGTAGTGCAGGACGGGCGGAACAGCTCTATTGGAGTGATCAGGATCACGGTATTATCTATGATCAATCAGATGAAGACGAGGATCAAGATTTACAGTCTTATTTCTTAACTCTTGGAGAAAATATTGTGGAAGCTTTAGAGGCAGTAGGATACGAGCGATGCGATGGAAATGTGATGGCCTCAAATAAAAAATGGTGCAAATCAAGGGAGGATTTTGCCAAACAAATTAAAGGGTGGTTACGCGAGGATACGTGGGAGAACCTTCGCTATTTATTAACCTTTTATGATGGCAGAGTCGTTTGGGGTGAAGAGAATTATCTGTCTGAGCTTAAACACATCATTTTTGCTGAAGTAACTAACAATCCTGAGCTTCTTGACCGTTTTAAACATAACACTGGGCGTCTGCGTAACGGGATTGGCCTGTTTGGTCAACTACTTACAGAAACCTCGGGGAAATATAAGGGAACCTTTGATTTAAAGCAGCTTGCCCTATTTCCATACGTGAATGGCCTTAGGCTTTTAGCTATTAAGGAAGAGGTAGAAGCCGCTGAGACGTTATCGCGGTTTCAGCACATTTCAGATGAACACGATGCCATAAAAAAGCTAGAGCCTTCTTATAAGAAGTTGCTCGAGAAACGACTTTTATGGCAACAGTCTATTGATGACTATGACTTCATCCATCATCTTCAGGTTTCTAAGCTCTCTTCAGAAGAAAAGAAACAGCTTAAAGAATGGATTAAAGAGGGGAGAGAGCTTTACCATAAGATAGAAAAAGTCGTGGGGAGAGAGTAAATCCATTATGATGAACAATATGATTCAGCTTATGAAGCAGCTATCGACTAAATTAAGTCCTGGTATATATACATCGTCGCAGCAGCAATCTAGAGCGGATCAGTTGGCACATGTTCGTGAAATCCAGCGGCAATTAAAGCAGTATGATGTCATTGATCAACCACTTTTAACCCTTCCATTTGTAGTGTTTGATCTTGAAACCAGTGGATTTAATCCCGATGTGGGGGATAGTATTCTTTCAATAGGTGCTATCAAAATGAAGGGCGTAGAGATTAGAGAGGAACATACCTTTTATTCAACGGTGCAGCCCAAAAAGCAACCGTCTGAGGAAATTCTTGCTTTAACAGGGTTAACGAATGAAGAATTAGTTGCATCTCCAACACTTGCAGAAGTATTGCCTTCCTTTTATCAGTTTATGGGAGAATCCACTCTGGTGGCACATCATGCAAGTCACGAGAAACGATTTATGGCGCATGCCACGTGGCAAACGCTAAGGCTAACGTTTCAGCACAGACTAGTGGATACTTCTTTTTTGACGAGAGTGGTTGCGCCGGATGAGAATCTGGTAACGCTTGATGAGTGCTGTGCTTATTATCAAATTGAAACTCAAAATCGCCACCATGCGATGGCTGATGCAGTGCTTGCAGCTAAACTGTGGCGTTCTAATTTGTTGAAGGCTGAGGAGATGGGCTTTCGCACATTGCGTGATATCTATGTATATCTAGCTAAAGGGAAATGATGAGAATTCATCCACCTAAGATCAAAAAAAGAGGAGGAAAGGGTTGTGAGTCATGACATCCCGCCTAAACAAGCCTGTTTCCCGATACGAGTTGTCATGGAAATGACGGATTTAACTGCAAGACAAATTCGTTATTATGAGGAACAAGGGCTTGTGAAGCCTGATCGGAATGAAGGAAATCAGCGTATGTTTTCACTGTTTGATATTGAGCGGCTCAACATGGTAAAGGCTTATATTGAAAAAGGGATCAACATCGCTGGCATTAAAGCAATTATGTCTTCAGACGGTTGAGACTTAGACTACTCCTACAAGGGTAGTCTTTTTTTGTGATAAACTATGTATGAAAGAGGTGAGCCCCATGAACATTTCGGCAGAACGTGTCGTAACCAATATGGAAGAACAACTTAGGTTATTAAAGCAGGCCATCAATAATCAAGATCATCAAGCGGTGCGTGAATATACATCTGTAATAGAAGGCTATTGTCGCTTATTAAAGGACACCCCAAACCATTCACAAACCATACAGCCACCAGAACACACACCAAAACCAGCAGTCTCAACACCAGCACCAACTCCAACCACCCAAAACACAAGCGAAAAACCAGGAAGTCTGTTTGATTTTTAAAATACCTCTCTCTTATTTTGTGAAAGGGATTCATCTACAAAAGAGAGGACTCGATGGAGGCCGCTGAAAAACTATCTTTATAAGTCTGAGAACTTTCTTCAATTGTTTAAGTCAGAATGTTAGCGGAAGGAGAACCCGAAGACTCCTACGGAACAGAACGAGTCTGAAGACATTGAAGTGGCGCCCTTCCACTTCAAGGGCTGAGGCCGTTTCCGCTGAAAGCGTAGGGTTCTCCTGTAGCGGCGCCAGTCAGCACATTCTTACATGGCTTTTCAGTTGCCTTGAGGTGAGGGCAAGTGGAAAGCGTGCCCAACCAGGAAGCGAAAGCTAGGATTTTTTATTAAGGAATTACTTCTAATTTCAATCTCTTTTGTCACTCAATCTTACACACAAAAAAATCTTTGTGTGTAATCCACAATGTTTTCCTGAAAACGTTGTCTTCTAAGAATATTGCGAAGAACAGAGCGGCTCAAGTAAAGTTAAGATAGTATTCAAGAGAAACGAGGTGTTCAGGGTGGACGCTTTAAGTAGAGATTTTTTCTTGTTTTTATCTAAGAACCGCGGGCTGAATTACATGGCCAGAAGATGGGGAAAGTCAGTGGCTTCGGGAACCATTATTGGAGGCATTGATTTTGAATCGTCAATTCCACATATTAAACGTTTGAACGAAAAAGGGATCCAGGTTACAGTGGATCATCTAGGTGAATTTGTGACTGACATACAGGTCGCAAAGGAACGAACGCAAGAATGTATAACCACCATTCAAACGATTGCAGCAGAGAAGCTAGATACTCAAGTTTCTGTGAAGCTAACTTCGCTAGGTCTTGATATAGATATCAACCTAGTTAGAGATCATATGCGCGACATTCTCAGAGAAGCAACCAAGCATGAAGTCTTAGTGACAATCGACATGGAAAATGAGTCAAGATGTCAGGCAACGCTTGATCTGTTTACCGAGTTGAAGCAGGAATTTAAGCTTGTTGGTACGGTGATTCAGGCTTACTTATTCCGATCTGAGAATGATTTGAATGACCTTAACGAACACCAACCTTTTATTCGTTTAGTAAAAGGAGCCTACAAAGAAGAAGCCTCTGTTGCTCACACTGAAAAGCAGGATATCAGTGAGAATTTCAAGAAGTTGATTCAGAAACAACTGGAAACAGGAATCTATACAGCTGTCGCCACACATGATGACAGCATGATTCAATATACAAAGCAGCTGGCTGAAGAGCTGAACATACCAAAGGATCAATTTGAATTTCAAATGCTGTATGGTATGCGTGCAAAAACTCAGGAAGATCTAAAGGCAGAAGGGTACAATGTACGCATTTATATGCCATATGGAGATGACTGGTATGGCTATTTCATGAGAAGGCTTGCTGAAAAGCCTTCGAATATCAGCTTTGCTTTAAAAGGTTTAACCAAAAAATAACGCAGGAGGATGATCGTATGACAACACCATATAGGCACGAACCATTCACTGACTTTAGTGTGAAAGAAAATCAAGCAGCCTTTGAAAAGGCTCTAAAAACCGTTAATAAGGAATGGTTGGGTAAGGAATACCCGCTTGTTATTAATGGAGAGCGTATTACGACTGAAGATAAAATTGTTTCATATAACCCAGCTAAAAAGGACGAAGTAGTTGGGACGGTTTCAAAAGCAACAAAGGAACTTGCTGAAAAAGCTGTCAATGCTGCAGCAGAAGCGTTCAAAACATGGAGATACACTTCTCCTGAGGGCCGTGCTAACATCTTGTTCCGTGCTGCTGCCATTGTGCGTCGTCAAAAGCATGAATTCTCAGCATTGCTAGTGAAAGAAGCAGGTAAGCCTTGGAAGGAAGCAGATGCTGATACAGCAGAAGCAATCGACTTCATGGAGTACTATGCGCGTCAAATGATTGATATGGCAAAAGGTAAACCAATTGAAAGCCGTGATGGTGAGTACAATCAATACATCTACACACCAACGGGAGTAACAGTTTCCATTCCACCTTGGAACTTCCTATTTGCTATTATGGCGGGGATCACAGTAGCGCCACTTGTAACAGGGAATACGGTTGTCTTAAAGCCAGCTAGTGCAACGCCTGTTATTGCTGCGCGCTTTGTAGAAGTACTAGAAGAAGCAGGCGTTCCAAACGGTGTTATTAACTTTGTACCAGGTAGTGGAGCAGAAGTTGGAGATACACTTGTTGATCATCCTGAAACAAGCATCATCACTTTTACGGGCTCACGTGAAGTGGGAACACGCATTTTCCAACGTGCAGCAGTAGTGCAGCCTGGTCAACAGCATCTTAAGCAAGTTATTGCTGAGATGGGTGGAAAAGACACGGTTGTTGTTGATAAGGATGGAGACGTCGAGCTTGCCGCTCAGTCTATCTTTGCATCAGCATTCGGCTTTGCCGGTCAAAAATGCTCAGCTGGCTCAAGAGCAGTAGTGCATGCGGATGTGTATGATGAGGTTTTAAACCGTGTCATTGAGATCACAGAAGCACAAACAACTGGTAATCCTGAAAAGCACTCAACGTACATGGGACCTGTCATTGACGCTGCCTCATATGAAAAAATCATGGGTTACATTGAAATTGGAAAAGAAGAAGGCCGTTTAGTGAGTGGCGGAACAGGCGATGACTCTAAAGGTTTCTTCATTCAACCAACCATTTTTGCTGATGCAGATCCACAATCTCGCATTATGCAAGAAGAAATTTTTGGACCAGTTCTAGCATTCTCTAAAGTATCAAGCTTCGATGAGGCGCTAGAAGTGGCAAACAACACGGAATACGGATTAACTGGTGCGGTCATTACAAATAACCGTGCACATATCGACCGTGCAAAGCATGAGTTCCATGTTGGAAATCTGTACTTTAACCGTAACTGCACGGGCGCAATCGTTGGCTATCACCCGTTTGGTGGCTTTAAGATGTCAGGTACTGACTCCAAAGCAGGTGGGCCAGATTATCTAGCTTTACACATGAATGCTAAAACAGTGAGTGAAACATATTAATATAGGGTAATCATATAGATGGAGCGGATTATATTCCGCTCCATCTTTTTGTATATACATAACTGGAGGGATAAGATGAATATCTATTTAATAAGCTCTATCGTAGTCTACATGGTGGCCATGCTTTTTATTGGGTATTACGCGTATAAGCGTACTTCCTCACATTCGGACTATATGTTAGGAGGGAGAGGGTTAACTCCAGGAGTTGCAGCCCTCAGTGCAGGGGCATCTGACATGAGCGGCTGGCTGATGATGGGGCTGCCGGGTGCTGTGTTTGTAGAGGGATTTAGTGCAGCCTGGATTGCCATTGGTTTAACGATGGGGGCGTACATAAATTGGTTGTATGTTGCCCCTAGGCTTAGAACGTTCACAGAAGTCGCTAATAATTCCATTACCATTCCTGGATATTTTGAAAATCGCTTTGCAGACCATACTCGCTATTTGCGTATTTTCTCTAGTATTGTTATCTTTATATTTTTTACCGTTTATGTAGCGTCTGGTATGGTGGCTGGTGGAGTTTTATTTGAGAATGTACTAGGAATGAGCTACCAGACTGGGATTTGGGTATTGGTAGGTGTGACGATTGCCTACACATTGTTTGGTGGATTTCTAGCAGTTAGCTGGACGGATGTTGTGCAGGGCATGATCATGATGCTTGCCCTCGTGCTTGTACCAGTCGTGACTTTGATTACAATGGGTGGACCAACAGAGGTGACTACAGAGGTTCGAGCCATTGACCCTTCGATGCTGAATATCTTTACGGGCATGACGGCAGTAGGCATTATCTCCTTTCTTGGATGGGGACTCGGTTACTTTGGACAGCCGCATATTATCATTCGCTTTATGGCTTTAACGACGGCAAAAGGTGCAGGCAAAGCGCGGCGAATCGGAATGAGCTGGATGATTGTATCACTGGCTGGAGCGGTATTTACCGGATTAATTGGTTTAGCTTATTATGCTCAGCAGGGGATGGAGATTGCAGATCCTGAAACGATATTTATTCAATTGGGGGATATCTTATTTCACCCAATTATTACAGGATTTATTCTTTCCGCTATTTTGGCAGCTGTCATGAGTACGATTTCTTCTCAGCTGCTTGTTACAGCCAGCTCCTTAACGGATGATTTGTATAAATCATTCTTCAGGCGTGCAGCCTCCGATAAAGAGTTGGTCATCGTCGGGAGGTTGGCGGTATTACTTATCTCAGCTGCGGCATTGCTCATTGCCTGGATACAACCTGGAAGAATATTAGATATGGTAAGTTATGCTTGGGCAGGCTTTGGTGCCTCTTTTGGTCCTGTTATTCTCATGAGTCTTTTCTGGCGTAGAATGAATGCTCAAGGAGCACTTGCTGGTATTATATCTGGAGCAGTGGTTGTTTTACTGTGGTCTACTCTGGACTTATCTAGTGTCATTGGTCTATCTGAGGATCTTTATGAGATTATTCCTGGGTTTATTGTTAGTGTTCTGATGATTTATGTAGTCAGTCTGTTAACAAAAACACCTTCAGAGGAGATAACAAATGTCTTTGATGAAGTAAAACGACAATCCTAATGATATAGAAAGCCCTCGGGAGAGTTTACTCAGCCTGAGGGTTTTTCTTTGTATGTCTATTGCTATACAAGGTCCTTTAATACAAGTATGATAGAGGGAAAACGGTGCAGGGGGATTTACAAGGTATGGACAAGCCTCTAAAAAAGCTTGAAGCATTATCAGAGATTGGAGCCATTGTTGATTATGTAAGCAGAGAGTTAAAACGACCTGTTATTCTTGAAGGTGCTGATTTCTCTTTAGCAGCCTATCACTCCTACCATATCCATCAATTTGATTTAGCCAACCAACAAACGATTTTCTCCAAAAAATGTCCGCAGCATATATACGATAAATTTCTTGAATGTGGTATTATCCAAAAGCTACAGGAAAGTAACGAACGATTTAATGTAGGACCAATAGAAGAAATCGGCTTGAACGCAAGAATTGTTAAAACCATCCGCTACAAGGGTGAGATTCAAGGGTATATCTGGTTGCAGGAGTATCAACAATCACTTACGGATCAGGAGCTTGAATTTTTTGAGGAGGCGGCTGTTCATTTAGCGCAAACCATGTATGAAAGCCAGGTGATGAAGTTAGCAAAAAGTGATGCTGCCGATCACGTTTATCAAATGGCACTGGCTCACTCATTCACCTCGAAGCAGCAGCTACAGGAGCTAGCTTACGACGAAGGGATCCCTTTTACACGACATTTAGTTGTCACCGCCATTAAACAAAAAAAAGGAGCTCTCCTTGCAAAAAGGGTGGAAGCTCTAAGGCAAATTGGATTGCCTAATAGCTATATTTTAACGCATGAGGGATCAATTATCGTGCTGACAAGTGAGAATCCCACACAAACCATCATTCGAGCGATGCTCCACTCTCTTAAGCAAGAAGCCGGAGAAGAAGAGTATCGACAAATGTGGATCGGGATTAGTCGATCGTGCTTAAATCTAACAGAGCTAGCAAGAGGATATTCAGAAGCCATAAAGGTTATAAAAATTGCAGATATGTTAGGGGAACAGCCAGTTGAACGAAGAGAATTTTCAACAATTGGTCTATTCAAATATGTAGAGACCCTCTCTCAAGTTCAAGAAGAAACAGGATACCAGAACCCGGATCTACTTATTTTAGAGCGCAAGGATGCAACCAGTCAAACAGAATTTATCAAAACGATTGAGCAATATCTCATTCACAATTGCCGTGTGAAAGCCGCATCAGAGCAGCTTTTTATCCACCCCAATACCCTGTCTTACCGACTAAAACAAATTCAAGAGCTGACTTCCATTCGATTTGACGATTTTAACTTGAAATGCCAGCTCTTAATAGACATTATGGTCTTAAAAAAAACAAGACGCGAGCAAGCCTAATGGAGCCACTCTACTAAGACGGCGTAGTCTAATGATTCTTCATCCTCAACATATTTCGGGAGGATGGATATCGGTGTTAGCCCCTGCTTCAGCATAAAGCTTAAGACAGGATCCTTAAGAGCTTGGTTTTGAACAGCCCGAACATAGTCTTGAACGGATAGCTTGTCCGCATGCTTGTAATAGTCGGGAATGCGGCAAGCCGCAATAAATCGCTTGAGGCCGAGGTCGCGTACAGTTTGCTTGCGAGCTTCATATAAAGCCTGAGCAATGCCTTGTCCGCGCATACTTGGCCTTACACATAAATCAATCCCGTATAAGCTGTCGCCATCAGGTTGATGACTGCCGCGGATGAAGCCTGAATCAGAGACTTCATCCCATGTATGAGAGCTCCCATCAAACTCTATAAGAAGAGAGGTAGCAGAACCAGCAGGCGTCCCATGTACCTCGGCAATAAGGCCACCCTGCGGAAATGTTTCCACATGACTCTGAATCTGCTCTTTTGTCCACCATAAATCCGACGGGAAGGGTGGAGGAAAGGCCTCTTTTTGGATAGTTAATAAAGCATCGTAATCTTCAAGCGTATAAGGACGCACTGTGATCGTACTCATATGTATGAAACACCTCCATCCTTTTATACTAATAGAAATGAGAATTCAATGACAGTTATACAGCTCTGGGAGTTCTCATAAAAAAGTTATGATAACCTAATACATAGAAGTACATGTGAAAGAGAGGAAGTATACGATATGGTAAAGCTATTTTTATTAATAGGCAGCATTATTATGGCATTAGGAGTGGCCATTGGGGCATTTGGTGCTCATGGATTAGAACCACGCATCTCTGAACGAATGATGAAGAACTACCAAACAGGCGTACAATATCATATGATCCACGGCCTAGGCATCATCGCCGTAGCACTTGCAGGCTTGAAACTAACCTCCTCAGCCTTACTCACAGGCGCAGGCTGGGCCTTTTTTATCGGTATCATCTTTTTCTCAGGCAGTTTGTACGTCATGGCATTAACCGGTATCACCAAACTAGGTGCCATCACCCCAATTGGCGGACTAGCCTTTATCATTGGCTGGATACTGCTAGGGACCTTTGCAGTGAGAGCATTGTAAAGTGAGGAAAGATTCGTTAGAGAGAAGCCAGAGCGGGTTGCCAAGAAAGAAGCCCTGCATAGCAAGAGAAACGAGCTCGTAACCAAGAGCGGGAGCGGGTTACCAAGAAAGAAGCCCTGCATAGCAAGAGGAACGAGCTCGTAACCAAGAGCGGGAGCGGCTTACCAAGAAAGAAGCGCGGCATAGCAAGAGGAACAAGCTCGTTACCAAGAGCCAGAGCACCATACCAAGAAAGATACCCCGCACAGCAAGAGGAACGAGCGCAATACCAAGAACCATCCCACCACCTCCAGAAAGAACCACCCCACCACACCAAGAAAACCAGGCATCCAATCAACATCAGTAGACCCCACATCACAATGATGAGGGGTCTTTCCAATTAACGAGGAGAATACGTTCCGAGATCCTGCGAGCTTTGCTGACCAAACGGATAGGAGTAGTTAATCTGCTCATCGAAGGTCACCCAATCAAGATTCACCATTAATAGTAAGTAATATTCTCCGGTTTCGGGATTGCTGACGATAATATGATCACGACCTGCTTCTTCTAACCTGCCGCGGAAAACTCTAGATCTCCATTCGTCATTTCCTTCAAAGGTTTGGTGCACGATGACGTTTTTTCCGCGGTTTAATCGTAAGATGTTTTCAATAAATGATTGTTCAATGGGAAGTGAAGAGCCTCCCTCGGCTGGTGTTGCTCCTTGCTGGGCTTGCTGTGCGAATCCTGGGGTTTGATAGTTTTGAGCTGAAAAATAGGGCTCTTGACCGGCTTGTTGTTGCTGGCGGTAATACTGATCATAATAACCATTGTTCTGATAACCGTTATTCCAAGGCTGTTGATACACGTTTACTCACTCCTTTTTGATTAATACGTATTAAACACTTCTGTGCAATCTTCTGGGGTTGGCTGATAAAAGCAGTGGGACTTATATTGGCCTGAGTTTGCCTGCCCATACCATGTAGCAGGGCAATCCCCACCCGGTCTAAAAAACCACAGCGCGTTATCTGCCGGATAAAAACGTTCTCCATTAATTAACCGTCGAGCCAAGCGTTTGTCTCGCTCACGGGCTCGTTGATAAAAATATCCCTTTTGAACAGCTTCAAATCCACCAGGTGATTGAAAGGCTACCTGTGGAATCGTATTAACATTTCCAAAGTCCAAGCAGCGAACACGGGCTCGATTCACCATCACATTTCCTGCCATGAGCATGCCTTGTTCCCCTTCACCCTCAGCCTCTGCACGCATTAATCGGGCCAACACATCAATATCACTTGAAGACGCTTTGATTACAGCCATCACACACCTCCATACGACTTCCCTCATGCTGTGAATACCTTCATCCCTTTTACTGTATGAACGTGATTTACAGGATATGTACACAAAATAACGAAAAAAACCTTGATCTTTTTTATGCACACTGTTATAGTGTGTATAAAGATATACACACATATACACATTGAGATTTAGGAGGGGTTTTATGTCTGAGAAGCAGCAGTTGAAAGAGTTGGTGATGTTTGAGTTAAGACATATAAGCTACAAAAATATTATTGGATTCATTTACGCTAGTTTGCTTGCAATATTTTTAATCGGTTATTTTAGCTTATCGGGAGAATTCTTTGACTTTATTGACGGGACATTTGGTGTTCATGCCATGGTGGATGTCTTTGTCCTAAGTTATGCTATGTACTTTATTTATTCCATACGACCAAAATCCTTTAGAATGCATGAGCAAAAAGGTGGGTTATATTCAGCGCCATTTCTCCTTTTGTTGAGAACGATGCCGTTTTCCGAAAAAGTAATTGTTCGTTCGCGGGTCTATCTATATGTAATGATTTCCTTAGTGTTAAACTCTATCGTTGGAAGTCTTACGTATTTCGTTGCCACTGATTTACGAGAATTGATTCCTGTAAGTTTGTTTCCCGTCTGGCTTATAGTCTGGAATGTAATCATGTTACTTGGAGGCACCTATATTCCTGCATCAGAAGCGGGAAAGATTTACACTAAGAAATACCTTACCTTTTTTAACTTGATTTTTTTCATTGGAGGCATTGCGGGGCTTCTTTTAATTGCGATTTATAGTGGTAATGGTTTATTTGCATGGGCTGTTATCTTTATGATTAACTACCCAATCTGGTCTCTTATCATTTCAATACTTATTGGATTTCTTTCAATCATCTGCACCTCCTACTACATGAAACGTTATATGCGAGAGGTTGATTACCATGTGTAAACACGTAAAGGGGGTAACCATATGAAGCTTCCGATTCAGCTAGAGGAATCGAGTCGAACTCCGATTTATCATCAAATTGAAGAGCAGATCCATACGTTAATTGTTTCTGGCTATTTAGAGACGGGAGCAAGTCTTCCATCTATCCGTGTTCTATCAAAAGATCTTGCCTGTAGTGTAATTACTACCAAGCGGGCCTACCATAATCTTGAGGAGAAGGGAATGATCCGTACAATGCAAGGGAAAGGAACGTTTGTTGCGGATGTTGATACAGGGGCACGTGAACAAGCAAAGGTAGAAACGGTTGAGAGGGGAATGGCTCAAGCAATTCAAACAGGGAGGCAGCACAATTATAAAGATTCAGAGCTACTTGATTTGTTTAAAAAACTTTTAAAAAAGTAGGAGGAGCGTATGAAACCATTAGTGTTAGCAGACGTACACAAAAGCATTGATTCAAAGGTGATTCTTAATATAAAGCACTTAGATATTGAGCCAGGAAGCATACATGTGTTTGTAGGGAATAACGGGTCGGGGAAGACCACGCTGTTTCATTTAATTGCTGGGATGATTCGACCAGATCAAGGGTCTGTTGAGCGATTTAGTGAATCGATTGAAGAGAAATGGAAACACATGCTTTCTTATATGCCTCAGGAAGTAGGACCGCTATCGTTTTTTTCATTAAAAGAGCTGAAACGTTTAGAGATGATTGCATATAAAGGCTGGGATCATAACCTGTTTGATCGATTGGTAGAGGATTTTGAATTACCGTTAACGAAAAAGGTTGAGACGTTCTCTGTTGGAATGAAAAAGAAAGCCATGACGGCCCTCGCTCTTTCTAGACCCTCTAAGCTCTTAGTGATGGATGAACCACTAGCAGGTGTCGATATAAGTGGTCAGGAGCAATTAAAGAAAGAGTGGATTGCCTATCTAGAACAGGATGAGCAGCGAACGATTTTATTTTCAACTCATTCTACAAGTGAAGTGGGAGAAATGGCAGATTACATTCATTTTCTGAAAAATGGTGAGCTAGAAGGACCTTATGAAAAGGATCAACTAACAGAGCAATACGCTTATATGTGGGTGGATGCTACTCCTGAGCTTGAGCGTTTACCGGGAGTCCTAACCACTCAAACAACAGGGAAAACAGCCATGCTTCTTTCAAATAATCGGTTGATCACAGAGGAAGCGCTTATAGGTCAGCGGGTCCAGATTCAACAGGTTCAGGCTGTGGGTATGGCAGATATTTTGCGTGTGAATTTAGAGCAGACAAGGAGATGAAGGGATGAGCTTAAACATTGATCATGTGACAAAGCAATTCGGCCAGTACAAAGCAGTAAATGATCTATCCATCCAAGTGCCCAAGGGCGAGATGTTTGGCATGCTTGGGGCAAACGGCGCTGGCAAAACAACAACGTTTCGAATGATGCTTGGATTATTAGATCCATCAGAGGGAAGCATTACATGGGATCAACAGAAAATAGATTACAGTCGCACGGGATTAATCGGCTACCTACCCGAAGAGCGAGGTTTATATCCTAAGCTTACAGTAAAGGAACAGCTTGTTTACCTAGGGAAATTAAAAGGAATGAAGAAGCCTGATATTCTTCGGGAAGCAGAGAAATGGCTTGATTTATTTAAGGTTCCAGAATACCTAAACAAAAAAATAGAGGAGCTTTCCAAGGGAAATCAACAGAAAATTCAATTCATTGCCGCTGTGCTGCACAACCCAGAATTATTAATTCTAGATGAACCCTTTAGTGGTTTGGATCCCCTTAATGTCGATCTACTTAAACAAGCCGTTCATCAGTTGAAGGACGAAGGCACAACCATTGTCTTTTCTAGTCACCGTATGGAGCATGTGGAAGAACTTTGTGAGTACTTATGTATATTGCATAAAGGAAGTCCAGTGGTTCACGGCAGGTTGAAAGAGATTAAACAAGCGTATGGTAAGAAAAACATTGTCATTCGCGCAGACTATTCTCTTGATTTTCTAAGGAGTTTTTCGGGTGTGACTAAATTTGATCAGCATTCGAGTGGGGCTCGTATTCAAGTCGATGGCTTGGAAACAGCGAAACAGATCTTTAAAGAAATCAGTGAAAAAGGTTTTGTTGAACGTTTTGAACTAGAAGAACCAAGCTTACATGATATTTTTGTTGAAAAGGTGGGGACGTCATATGAATAATTTTTGGACGGTTACCTTACATACACTATCCAATCGTTTAAAGTCAAAAGCGTTTATCATCACTACGATCATTACAGTTATTTTTATTGCGGGGATTATGAATGTTGATCGCGTATTTGACGCTTTTTCGAGTGATGAGGATGAACAAATTATCATCCTTGGTGAAAATGCGGAATGGAATGAAGCGGCCTTAAGTGAGATTGCGACGGACATCGTGGCGAATGGTCAAGCAAGCGTCGAACCTGCCACGGAAGAGGCGGCCAGTGAACTGTATGAGCAAGGCAATAATAACTATATTCTCTTATTAAATGAAGATGCGGCAGGGCAGCTATCAGCGGTACTTTACGGAGATGAAGCAAGCTCCTCTACAGCGATGGAAATAGAGATGGCCTTACAGCGTGTCAAGGAGGCCTTTGTTACAAGGGATTTAGGGTTAGAAGAGGAAGAGCTCGCTCAGATATACTCGCCTATCTCATTTGAAACGCAAACAGTTGAGGCCGGTGCTTCTCCTGAGCGAACAGAGGAAGAAACCTTTCAAGCACAGGCCATGGTCTATATTATGGTTTTTGTTATTTATCTATCCGTCATAATATACGGCACCATGATTGCAACCGAAGTCGCTACGGAAAAATCCTCCCGGGTTATGGAAATTCTAGTTTCAAGTGTACATCCCATTGTACAAATGTTCGGGAAGATTTTTGGTATTGGTGCTTTAGCCATCTTGCAGGTTGGAAGTATGTTTTTAGGAGCTTGGATTGGCTTTTTAATTCGTGGATCAAGCATTGAGGATTCGTTCCTTCAAGTGATCTTAGGTCCATCCGTTCAATTTGATCTGATTGCGTATGGTCTAATATTCTTAGCTCTTGGCTTTTTATTATATGGAAGCATTGCGGCGATGCTAGGATCGTTAGTTAGTAGGGTGGAGGATGTAAACACCTTAATTCAACCACTAATCTATCTACTAATGATAGCCTTTTTTATCGCTATGTTTGGCTTAACTAATCCAGAATCAATGCTTGTGACTGTGACTTCCTGGATACCCTTTTTCTCACCTATTATTATGTTCCTTCGTTTTGGAATGCTTGCTATTCCTGTGTGGGAAGTCATTCTTTCATTTGGAGTGATGCTTGCGTCTATAGGCGTATTCAGTGTATTTGCAGCCAAGGTATACAAAGGTGGAGTCATCATGTATGGAAGTGGTTCCTTAGTGAAAGGAATCAAGTCTGCGTTATCGCTTTCAAAAAAGTAATAATATCTTCAAAAAGCATTTTGAGAACAGAGGATAAGTATGGTACGATAATTTTGTTGTGCAAATGATAGGAGGTGAATAGGTATGATTGAATTATTGCTTGAAATGATGATGCTTTGGGCCGTTGTCTTAATTGGAATATATATGCTGGCTGCTTTTTCGACGCTGAATCTGTCGTTTAATCAGCATAAAGTAAAATGGAATCAGCAAAAGACAATGCGAGTCGAAGCTCATTCACATTTGATAGCTCTGCCTATTCGCCCTATGTCGGTTATATATCGTCCGAAAATCCCATCAGTTCTTGATCAAATTGCTTCTGATGATGAGGCTCCGTCCCTTGTTGCAGTCGCTTAACCAATGTTCTATATATAACAAGGAGGAGTCAACATTTTGAAGAAGTCTCATATTATTATGCTTACCATGGTGCTGCTGATGCTTGTACTTTCAGCGTGTAACCCAATGGAGCAACAACCGATAACATCTGAAACAGAGGGGTTTTGGAGCCATTTCTTTGTATACCCAATGTCATGGCTAATTACCACGGTTGCCGTACTTTTTAATAATAACTACGGCCTATCCATTATTTTAACAACCATTCTAATTCGTATGGTGCTTTTGCCACTCGTGCTAAAACAGCAAAAAAGTACGCGTAAAATGCAGCTACTTCGTCCGGAGATGCAAGAGATTCAGGAAAGAATGAAGAGCAAAAAGGGAGATCCTCAAGCTCAACAAGAAGTTCAAAAAGAAATGCTTTCTCTTTACCAGAAGCACGGTGTTAACCCACTAGCAGGGTGTTTACCGATTCTTGTACAGTTTCCAATTATCATGGCATTTTACTTTGCGATTATCCGTACAGAGGAGATCAGAGCGCATGAATTCCTTTGGTTTAATTTAGGACAACCAGATTACATCTTGCCAGTTGTCGCTGCCATCACAACCTATTTCCAATTTAAAATGTCAATGAGTCAAATGCAGATGCCAACAGTAGAAGGAATGCCAAACCCAATGAATATTCTACTTTATATCATGCCTGTCATGATTGTAGTAGCTGGTATCACATTACCATCCGCGCTTTCGCTATACTGGGTTATCGGAAATATCTTCATGATTATTCAAACGTACTTTGTGGTCATTCGTCCGAATTTAACGATGGCTGAATTAGAGAAATAAGAGGAAAAGCTGACCGGGCTGGTCAGCTTTTTTGTTATGGGAAGCAAGGGTGAGGTAGGAAAAGAGCGGATACATCACGAGGAGGCCGAAATACATCGGAAGAAGAGCAGATACATCGCGAGGAGGCCGGAATCCATCGGAAGAAGAGCAGATACATCGCTAAACACCCCAACTAATTGCATCCAACCACTCCCTCACAAAAAAAGTCCCCGAGAAATACATTCTCAGGAACTCAATTAAACCCTAAACATGAAAATATTTAGCCATATGATCTTTCTTTAACAGGGTCCCCACGTAGAAGGATCCGAATTCTCCGTAACGTGCGGATACTTCGTCAAAACGCATTTCGTACACAAGCTTTTTAAATTGAAGGACATCATCAGCAAATAACGTGACGCCCCATTCCCAGTCGTCGAAGCCAATAGAGCCGGAGATGATTTGCTTTACTTTCCCGGCATAGCTACGTCCAATCATACCGTGGCTACGCATAAGGGAGCGACGCTCGTCCATATCTAGCATATACCAGTTGTCTTCTCCGTCACGACGTTTATCCATTGGATAGAAGCAAACGTACGGTGCGTCAGAAAGAGTTGGGTACAATCTTGAGCGAACATGCGGATTCTCATATGGGTCTTCGTTACTTTCGCCAGCAAGATAGTTACTTAGCTCGACAACGGATACATAGGAGTATGTCGGAATTGTAAATTCAGCAAAGGCTGTTTTATTAAATGCATTTTCCATTTCATTAAGCTCATCCATGGTGGGACGCATCAGCATAAACATGACGTCTGCCTTTTGCCCAAGGATAGAGTAAATAGTGTGTGTTCCTTTTTCAAAAAGAGTGGCTTCTTCCCATTTAGAGAGAAGGCTCTTAAGTTCAGCTAATATCTGTTCTCTTTCCTCAGTTGGAACTTGTTTCCATGCAGCCCAATTTACTTTCCGGAAATCATGTAGGACATACCAGCCGTCTAATGTTTTTGCAGCTTCATTCATTGTATTACAACCCCCTGTGTACACTCTACTCATTTTGTTTTATTCCTATCTACATTATCATATTTCCCTTGGTCAAAACATCAATTCGCACAATCGGGCACATAAAATAAGAGTTTCTTGAAAAAATAAATGTAAGCGATATCCACCAATATCCATGGTGCTGTAAGCGTATACGCGCTGGCACTTTTTTTAGTTGCAAAAATGACAACTTTGTGTATACCTGTTCCCTTTTACGAAAAACAGGGGTATTCTAGAGGTATACAGGGTATAGATAAAGTAAAGGAGGGTTTGGCATGAGTGATTTGTTTTCTACTATTAAAGAGCAGGTCCAACAACATCAGCCAGCCATTGTTTTTCCAGAAGGAACAGACGAAAGAGTATTAAGGGCGGCTGTTCAACTTAAAGAAGAGCGTATCGTTAAGCCTATTTTAATTGGTGATCTAAACGCTATAAAGGATGTTGCTAAACAACACGGAATAAGAATTTCGTCCGACTTGACTATATACAATCCAGCCGATTACGCAGAGTTTGATGCAATGGTGGAAGCTTTTGTTGAACGACGTAAAGGAAAAGAAACAGAGGAAAGTGCACGAAAGATCCTACTTGATGTAAACTATTTCGGAACGATGCTTGTTTACATGGATAAAGCAGAAGGATTAGTTAGTGGCGCTGCTCACTCTACTGGAGATACCGTTCGTCCTGCACTTCAGATCATTAAAACGCAGCCAGGAATTAAACGTACTTCGGGTGTTTTCGTTATGGTGAAGGATGAGCATAAATTTGTGTTTGGTGATTGCGCGATTAACATTGCACCAAATGCAGAAGAGTTAGCCGAAATTGCGATTGCGACAGCAGAAACAGCAAAATTATTTGATATCGATCCAAAGGTAGCAATGCTGAGCTTTTCAACGCTTGGATCGGCTTCATCTCAAGAGACACAAAAGGTTTCTGAGGCTACAAAAATTGCCCAGAAGGAACGTCCAGACCTTGTCATTGATGGTGAATTCCAATTTGATGCAGCCTTTGTTCCGGCGGTAGCACAAAAGAAAGCACCTGATTCGCCATTACAAGGACAGGCTAATGTCTTTATATTCCCGAGTCTTGAGTCGGGTAACCTAGGCTACAAAATTGCCCAACGTCTTGGTGGCTATGATGCGATCGGTCCAGTTCTCCAAGGTCTAAATAGACCAGTGAACGACCTTTCTCGCGGATGTGACACAAACGATGTGTTTAAGCTTAGCTTAATTACAGCGATGCAGGCTGTTAACCAGCGGGTGACAGTTTAATATTAGAAAAACGCAGCGATTTCCGCTGCGTTTTTCTTTTGCTTAAATCGGGGCAAGACAACGATCGTGCCGCTGAGTCACTCGAATGAGCTGTTGTTCAAACAAGCCTTGTTCTTCTTTTGTAGCTTCTGATGGAACAAGCTTCGCACCAAGCTCTGTCATAGCTTGAAGCGCACGCTGCAATACATCCTTCACTGTAAGTGCTTCCCCTGTTAATTCCTCTAGAGAGGCCATCGTTTCTGGACGAATAGCGGGTACGTCGAAACGAGTCTCGCCATCCTGAAGCGCTTCTTCATAAAAGTCTCGAATAACCCCGGCGCGTGCGGACCCACTCCCGGTCACGCAGAGATAAATTTGGACAGCGACTCCCCCGCGTGTCCGTCGCTGAGATATTCCGGCAAACTTCCGTCCCCCAATACTTAGATCATAGCTTCCTGGACAATAAGAGCCAACAATTTCACGCGCTTCAATTTGATCTCTATAGGTGCTAAACATTGTGCGAATGAGCGTTACCATCATGTCGTAGCCCGCATTAATGGACCAACCCTTCTCCTCTTGAAAAATAAGTGAGAGATTAAGGACCCCTTCGTCTAACATAACAGCAAGTCCGCCTGAATTTCGAACAACCGCACGATACTGCGGAGATAGAAACGTAAGTCCTTCATGAATATAAGGTAGTCTGGAATCCTGTGTGCCGAGTACAACCGTATGGTGATGAACCCAGGCTCTAAAGGCTGCTCCACCGCTATTTCCCACCGTTTGACACAGCATATCGTCAAAGGCGAAGGATTGAAGGGCGTCGTATTCCGGTCCCCGATTTGAATGGTCAAAATAACGCCAGCTTTTACTAAATTCTTGTGTTTCTTTTTCAGCCATCATAAAAAAAATCTCCCGTTTCTTATAGAACTAATTAGCTTAGTATACCATGTTCTCGAAGCACATGTAGCCATACGCTCTGGTATGAATTAACATTGCACGCGTTGATCTGTGTGGTATACAATAGCACACATGTTTCAAGGGCTATGGAATTAACACTGGAAAATTGTTTCATTTACGAAAAAAGAGGGAATGAATTAGAAATCATATCAAGTGAAGAGAGGAGAACGAATATGAGTTTAACAGTAAAAATTCTAATAGGACTCGCTGTTGGTGCGATTACGGGAATTATCTTTAATATCTTTGCACCAGATGCTTTTCAATACGTCGATACATATTTCTTTGACCCAATCGGTTCAACATTTCTTAATCTGATCATGATGATTGTGGTACCGCTGGTGTTCTTTTCTATTGCACTAGGAGCAGCTGGAATGGGAGATCCTAAGAAATTAGGTCGAATTGGCGGGAAAACCGTTGGATTTTTCTTGATCACAACAGCTATTGCTCTAGCAATTGGTTTATCCATTGCTCTGATTGTACAGCCAGGAGATGAAGGATTGCTAGGTGAAGCAGATGAAAGCTATACAGCTGAAGAAGCTCCACCGATTATGGAGACCATTACAAATATTATTCCGTCTAACCCAATTGGAGCAATGGCAGAGGGTGACATGCTACAAATTATTGCTTTTTCATTATTTGTAGGGATTGCGCTTGCCATTCTTGGAGATAAGGTTAAAGGTATTACGAAGCTATTTGAACAGGGTAACGAAATTATGATGTACCTTGTCGGCATTATTATGAAGGTTGCTCCATATGGTGCGGGTGCATTACTCGCCTCAGCTCTTGGAGATGCAGGGATTGCAGCTATGAGTTCTTTAGCCATGTATATGCTGTGTGTGGTGGGTGCGCTGATTATTCATAGTGCGATCACATACGGTGGGGCTGTCTCTATCTTCGGCAGAATGAATCCGATTAAGTTCTATAAAGGATTCTTTCCAGCTATTGCGATGGGTTTCAGTTTATCAAGTAGTAATGGTACATTACCTGTATCCATGAAATCAGCACAGGAAAATCTCGGGGTATCTAAACAGGTATCTAGCTTTGTTCAACCGCTGGGTGCAACGATTAATATGGATGGTACGGCCATTATGCAAGCCATAGCAACCGTATTTATTGCACAGGTATATGGCCAAGCACTTTCTGTCCCTGACTTATTAACCATTGTTTTAACAGCGACCCTTGCAAGTATCGGAACCGCTGGAGTACCAGGAGTAGGTATGATCATGCTTGCAATGGTCCTTACCTCGGTAGGACTTCCGCCTGAGGGGATTGCTCTTGTTATTGGTGTCGATCGTATTCTCGATATGATTCGTACCTCAGTTAATATCACTGGAGATGCTGTGTGTGCAGTTATTTTAGACCATAGTGAACGAAAAAATGGCCACATAGATGATGATGACTCAGACATGCAGGCGACGTCCTGACATACGACCAAGAACCAAGGCAGCTACGATATCAGCTGTCTTGGTTTTTTCATTTCATCCTGTACCTCGCTCATGTATAATAAAAACATTAGTATTTGCGACGAAAATGGAGTGGAACCGACATGACAGAATCCTATCGAGGTTTGCTTGATGAAGAGAAAGTGTTTAAGGATCCAGTGCATCGATATATTCATGTTCGGGATAAATTGATTTGGGCGCTCATTGGCACCAAAGAATTTCAGCGTCTTAGACGAGTGCGGCAATTAGGGACAAGCTATGTCACCTTTCATGGTGCCGAGCATACTAGGTTTACCCATTCCTTAGGGGTCTATGAGATCACAAGACGTATGATTGAAGTCTTTCAAGGTAGACCCCATTGGAATGAAAAAGATAGACAGCTTGCACTAGTTTCAGCTTTACTACATGATGTTGGTCACGGGCCTTTTTCGCATTCGTTTGAAAAGGTCTTTCATTCTGATCATGAAGCGTGGACAAGGGCAATTATTCTTGGTGATACAGAGGTAAATCAGGTTCTAACGTCAATAGGTCCTGACTTCGCCAAGGAAGTAGCGGAAGTCATAGAAAAAACATCTTCAAATAAACTGGTGACGAGTATGATCTCCAGCCAAATTGATGCAGACAGAATGGATTATTTACAGCGAGATGCCTATTACATCGGAGTTAGCTATGGGCATTTTGATATGGAGCGTATTTTGCGTGTAATGAGACCCACTGAAGATCAAGTGGTGATTAAACAAAGCGGCATGCACGCGGTAGAAGATTATATTATGAGCCGCTATCAAATGTACTGGCAGGTTTATTTCCATCCTGTTACGCGAAGTGCTGAAGTGATATTAAGTAAAATTTTTCAGCGAGCAAAGTTTTTATACAAAGAAGGCTACCGGTTCCAACAGCCTCCCCAGCATTTGTTTTCTTTTTTTGAAGGAAAACCAACCTTGACAGACTATCTTAAGTTAGATGAATCGATTGTTCTATATTATTTTCAGATGTGGCAGGAAGAGGACGACGAGATCCTAAAGGATTTATGTCATCGATTTATCAATCGAAAGCTGTTTAAGTATGTGGAAATTAACCCTAATAATCAAATGGCTGATTGGGCAAGACTTAGAGAGTTATTTACTCAGGCTGGATTAGACCCGGATTATTACCTAGTGGTTGATTCCTCCTCAGATCTTCCGTATGACTTCTACCGACCTGGAGAGGAAGAGGAGCGGGTGCCTATCCATTTAGTTAAGCCTAATGGCAAATTAAGAGAGCTTTCAAGGGAATCGGATTTAGTTGAATCCATTTCCGGAAAAAAACGAACGGACCATAAGTTATATTATCCAAGTGACTGGCTGGCATCAAAAGAAAATAAGGTGGAAAAAGAAGAGATTCGCAATCTGTTATTTCAAGAAAGGTGAAGGAGGCGCATATGCTAGAAGAACATGCTAAATTAATGACTTTCTTTTCACAAGCAGGCGAGGTCATTGGACGGAAGAAATTACAAAAGATGATATACATATTAAAGAAGCTGAACGTTCCCTTTGGAGAGAAATTCACCTTTCACGTCTATGGACCTTACTCAGAAGAGCTAAGCCTGCGCATGGAAGAGCTGACGAATCTAGGGCTTATTGAGGAATTAAAGGAAGATAAGGGGCATTATTATCACTATCGTTACAGTCTTTCAGACGAGGGCACACGCTTTTTAAAGCTATCAATGATTAACCTGCCCGATCTAACTGATGTAACAGGCGACTTAAATCAACAGAGCTCTCGTTTCCTTGAATTGTTATCCACATTATTATATTTTGACCATCTGTCTGGTGAGGAATTGAAGCAGAAGGTCATGTCTGTAAAGCCAAAACAAAAATATACAAATGAGGAATTTGAGAAAGCGATTCATTATATGAGTCAGCTTAAGAATTATGTGGTGCAATAGGGGATTAGACACAATATCACATTTTTTTAGACAGCTTTTTTATGTAAAAAGAGCAGTGGTTTTTATATAGTGGAACTAGTTCATCGAAAAGCTGATGTCTAGATAACGTGAAGGGTGAAGATCATGAAATTCTTCAGCTATGCCTTATTGTTTTGGCTGTTGTTTGGTGCTGGCATTCCACTATTGCTTCGCTTAATGATTATTCGACCAATAGCTGGTTATATAACACTAGGAGTTATTCTTGTCATTTGGTTCAGTGTACATCACTATATAAAATTTAAAAAAAGAAGACCGATAGAGTATTAATCTCTCGGTCTTCTTTTTCATTCATCCTATGCATCGGAAGGACGTTTTCCTGCTTTGCCCAAATGGGTAGGCTTCATTTCTTCAATAATGACCGTCACGCTCTCCGGAGTCGCATCTACCGTTTCAACGACAGTAGAAGTGATTTGCTCAATTAACGCTCGCTTCTGATCATCATTACGACCTTCTAGCATTTTTACAGTTACGATTGGCATGGATAATCCCCCTTTATCAGCTTCTTATCCAGTATAGCATAGGCAATCTTCTAATAATCGAAATCAGCAAGCTCCGAATAAAGAGTCGTATCAATAAGCTCAGCTTCGAGAACATATCGATCAGGGGCAGATCCTACAAATTCAAACGGATAACAAGTAGTCAACGTCAGCTGTGCCTCTTCTGTTGATACAATCACCGTACGATCATCTTCATCTACAATACGCTGCCTAAAAATTTTGTATGTGTATTCACCAATTTTAGTTCGAACAATTAATGTGTCACCCTCGCCAACATCTCCAAGCTTGCGAAATACTGTGTCGCGATGACCAGACAATACCGAATTATCAGGGTCTCCAGGCAATACACTCTGAGCAAAATGCCCGACTCCTTGATCTAACTCATTATCGTCCGTGCCATGATAGATGGGCAAAGTCGCCTTAATGGCAGGAATCTCAAGCTCACCCATTAACTCGCCCTGCTCAGGCCACCAATCAATCGGCTCAGTGGGCTCAGGCGTTTCGACTTTAGGTTTTTCAGCAGAAGGCGTTTGAGCCTCCACTTGCTCTGTTTTAAAAAGGAAATACCCCTTGGCGAATTTGTAGGCATTTGTTGTCGTAAACCACAAACCAAAAACGATAAGGGCAGCGGTGAAAAAAAGAAGGAAGAAACGCTTATTTAAGCGCTTCGTCCTTTTCTCAGATCTCCTACTCATGACGCCATCTTAAGTCTACGGAATAAGATCACTCCGCCTAACGTCATCATTAGACCAATCATGGCATACGCAGGGTAAGAAGTAGCCGTTTTAGGCATTTTTGCACCATCCACTGTTTTTGTTACTTTTTTGGATGTAGTGCTAGCCTCTGCTTTGGATACTTTTTTGTCGCTAGGTTTAGCTGTCTTTTCAGCTGAACTAGGGGGTGTAGGATTTTGGTTTTTCTCTTCTACCTTATTCTCTGTTTCTCTAGCCACTTCTTCAACATCACCACCAACCTTCTTCATGAAAACAGCATTAAACATCTCAGCAGAAATGAAGAAATCAGCCAATTTATCGTTCTGTTGATTATATAGCACAACCAATAAATCATATCCTTCAAGTTTATCTAAATTCATTAAGTCAGTAAAACTTATAGGTTTTTGTTCACCAGGCTTGGCTAGATAATACTCAGGTTTTAATTTTAGTAAGTCAATAAGCTCTTTACCAATTGAGAATAATTCAGCAATTTCTTCTGCAGTAAGTTCCCTTGCAGATTCAAAGTCATCAAAAGCAATCATACGATCTGCTAGTGCAGAAAGCTGGTCAACTGTTTCTGGATTACTTTCAATAACATCAAATAAGTGATTGATCAGATTTGTATACTCCTCACAAGTGAACTCGAATTCTTTAAAGAATGGCTCAAGAGATGGGTCACAGTAATCTTCTTCTTCTTCCCAATCCCAATCCCATTCAAAATTCTCTAATAAGTAGTCATCTATATCTTCAGTAAAAATAAAATCATCTATTGTATATCCATTCTCTGCAAGTAATGAGATTAGCTCGTCGTATGTAATTTCAAACCAATCAAGAGTATATTGGATAAAAGGAAAACCATCTGGATCGGTACCTTTTACTGTGTAAACGAAGTAACTTAATTCCTCTAACGTATCAAAATCATTTACGTATTGACCCCAACGAGCCAAATACTCATCCAATTGGTCTCTAGTAATCTCTCTTTCAATAAGAAACCCCTCTAATTCCTCATCATTCACTGAGGCAAAGCTCACATTTGGTACAGACAAAAATAATAGTGCAAAAACTAGGAATGCAGACACAAACCTTTTCATCATTTTCCTCCTAAAGGGAATATTTTGTATGGTGCTGAAATGATTATAGTCCTATGATCTCTAAATATCCATATATATTTTCATATTTTATAATTATTTTATAATATCTCTATTCAACTCTAATATACTACCATATATTCTATATAACTCTTGTATGCTTATGTCGTTGGTTGGGGAGAGTTGTCGGATTTTGCATATGCTGAAAAATAGGAACCAAAGACTGAATGTGTTAAAATAAAAAAAACAAACGGAACAAGTTGAAGGGGAGTTCAGCTAATGGATTTATTAAATAATAAGAACTTAAAGAAAAAGACATCAACCGGTTTTACGATATTAAGCGGGGATTCGACTGATGGGCATGGTGGTTATGGTGCAGGAACACTAAACCTGGATAATATGACACCTGTTTTTGTTAACCCAGAGGACGATGAAGTTTTTGTAGATATGGGCGCCCTCCACGCTAGATCCTCAGTGGAAAAACGAATTAAATTTTTAAAGGAAAAAGATAAGGTTCCAAATGGCAAATTGTATTGGCTCGTCTGGGTAACGATTCTTTCTAAAGAGAACAAACCGTATTATGGTGGGGTCGCAGGCTGTGAAATGCGTGTTGATACGGAAATCAGACGCGGCTACAAAAGCATGCCAGAGCACGTGAACAAAATGGATAAATCCTTAAAAGGCAAAATTGTTGTAGATGATATGGAAAAGAAATCTCGTCACCTACTGGCCGAATTTCTCAAGAGCCACAACGAAGAAATGTGGAACCATTCAGACGCCGAACTTCACGATGCCCTGCAAAAGGATTAAACAGTAAGCACATAGTGCTTGCTGTTTTTTTGTGGGGAGAGAGTAGTGGGATGGATGGGATATGAGGGGGAGGAGGAAGTGAAACGATGGAGGAGAAAGTGAAACGATAGATGGTGAAAGTGAAACGAAGGATGGAGAAAGTGAAACGATAGAAGTGAAAGTGAAACGATGGATGGAGAAAGTGAAACGATGGAGGTCAAAGTGAAACGATAGAAGCTGAAAGTGAAACGATAGAGCCACCATACTCATACTGGAGCAAAACTCCCATGCTTTGTAAAGGAAGCATGGGAGTTTTTGATTTCCGCACATATTAAATTTGCTCAGGTCCTCATCACCTACTTTCTTCGTCCCCCCTTGCAAAACAAAAGCCCTCTCCTGCCCCTGCCACACGACACAAAAAGCCAATGGCACCTTCATGACATTGGCTTATGGTCATATCCCCTACAATGATTCAAATTCACTTACAATCTCACCAAAATAAGCGAGGGCGGATTCAATTGGTTCTGGTGTGGTCAGGTCCACGCCGGCCTTTTTCAACAAATCCAGTGGATATTCAGAGCTTCCGCTTTTTAGGAAGGTTAAATAGTCCTCCAGAGCGCCTTCTTCCTTATCTAAGATGCGTTTGGCAATCTGGATAGAGGAAGCGAAGCCTGTGGCGTATTTATAGACGTAAAATGGACGGTAGAAATGCGGGATGCGTGACCATCCGTATTTTACTTCATCATCAAACACGATGTCGGGTCCATTGTACTCACGAAATAGGTCTTCATAAATTTTATTAAACCTCTCAGCATTTAACGGTTCATCCTGCTCAATTAATTCATGGGTTTGTTTCTCAAAATCAGCGAACATCACCTGGGTAAAGAAGGTGCCTCGGAACTGATCCATGAAGTGGTTGAGTAGATATTTTCGTACGTCATTATCAGTGGAGTGCTCGAGTAAATGATGGATAAGCAGCACTTCATTTACTGTTGAAGCTACCTCTGCCACAAAGATGGTATAGCTCGCAGTGATTTGTGGTTGATGGGTGCTTGAGTAATGGCTGTGCATGGCGTGCCCCATCTCGTGTGCTAGCGTGAATAAGCTGTCAAGATCATCATGATGGTTTAAAAGTACAAAGGGATGTACGCCATAAACCCCCATATTATAAGCGCCAGAGCGTTTGGCAGGTGTTTCCCGCACATCAATGTACCGTTTCTCTTTAAATTCCTTTAGGGTCTCTATATATTCCTCACCTAAAGGAGCAAGGGCTGTAAGCATGGTTTCATAAGCTTCTTCATAAGAGATATCTTTTTTGGCGCCGCTCACAAGCGATACGTTTAGGTCATATTGTCTAAGCTCGTCGACACCGAGTATCTGCTTACGTAAAGCAGTGTAGCGATGATAGGGTTCCAAATTATTCTTTGCTGTAGCGATCAGATTCTCATAGACCTCAGTTGGTACCTTGTCCGTGAATAATGACTTACCAAGTGCTGACTCATACTGACGTAGCTTTGAAAGGGTTACATTATTTTTGATCGCTGCTGATAGTGTCGAGGCGATCGTATTGTTTAACTGAACATACGGCTTATAATACGCAAAATACGCTTCCTTCCGTTTGCTGCGATCTTCATCCTCAATGAGCTTCGAGTACATGCCGCGGGTCATTTCCACTTTCTCGCCGTCTTCATTCGTGACCGTGCCAAACTGAATGTCCGCATTGTTTAGCATACCGTAGGTTCGGTCAGGTGACGAAAGGGCTTCTCCTAATGCAGATAGGACTTCTTCTTTTTCCTTAGTCAGCACGTGCGCTTTGTATCTGAAAGAGTCCCAAAGCTCTTCTTCAAAGTATTCAAGCTCCTTCACTTCCTCTATGTAGGACTTTAACGTCTTTTCTTCAAGAGTAAGAAGGAATGGCATGAAAAATGAAGTAGCTGAGCCTACTTTTACACTGACCTGTGTAGCGCGATCCTTTAGGGATTGGGCGTTAGAGTCTCTTGTATCAATATCAGTACTAAACATCGCATAGGCGTACACCTGGGTAAAGATAAAACTTAGATCCTCTTGTTTCTTTAAAAACTCGTACAAGGATTGTCCATCCTTTATATTCCCATCGTACTCGGATAGATCTTTAGCTAACGCTTCAACTTTCTTTAAATCGCTGTGCCAATCAACTTCCTCCGGGTATAGATCTTGCAGATTCCACTTTTCTTCCTCGGGTATTTCCTGCCTGCTTTTGTATGTGGTCATCCTGTCACTCCTTTAATTAAATCGTAAGCATAGTGTAGCATGAATGAGAAAGAATCTCTCTTTAAAGGTATGCATCTTTGCTGCTTCACATACAAGATCTTTAGGTTTTCTTTAAGCGGATTTGTCTCATTACAATAAGCAGGACGGGAATGCCAACTATGACGCCAAATGTGGAGCTCCAGACAAGTAGCTTCCAGTTCCCTGTTAAGAGAGCAGCAATAAGAAAAAGGAGGGTCTGGCCAAAGGTGGTAGCAAGGATAACCCTAAGAGCGATTTTTGAACGTTTACTCATGAGTAGACCTCCTTGTTTTAATGATCATCCTGGCCAAACCACCGTTTAAATCGATCCATGAATCGTTCTTTTTCCTGCTTTTGTTCTTCAAGCTTTTCTTGCTCTTCGGGCGAAGTGCAGGCTGATGTTGGTTCTGTTCCCTCTTTAAAATACATTGGTACACCGCCTGGACAAGCGTCGTTCGCGAGTAGACCACTTTGTGGGTCAACCTCCACGCGAGTCACTCCTTGAGGCTTATGGAAGGGTAGCTTTAATTGTCCCTCAAGGGCATGCTCGGTAAAGTTCGCCCAAATTTTCTTAGAGATTGGACCTTCATCATGCTGATTTAGCTCCTGATCACGGTCATGACCGACCCAAACCCCGGTCACCAGCTGCGGCGTGAAACCAACCATCCAGCTGTCCTTAGGGGTAGATCCGGATTTGCCGGCGACTGGTCGATTCAATAATGGGGCCACAGAACTCCCAGTCACGCTGGTATAGCCATTTAATGCAGGATCAAACATGCCTGTCATCATCTCGGTCATCAAAAACGCAGAAACAGGATCGAGTACTTCCTGTAGCTCGGGTTCTTGTTCATACAGGATGGCTCCTTCTGCATCCTCTACCTTTAAAATAAACTGCGGCTCGCTATAAAGCCCTTCATTTGCAAAGGGAACATAGCTATTTGTTAAGTCAAGCAGGCTCACTGCTTGGGAACCTAAGGCAAGAGAGGGAACATTTTTAAATGAACCGAGTCCTAATTTGTCTGCAATCTGTACCAAATTATCCGGTCCGATAAACAGATGTGTTTTAATCGCAAAAATGTTATCAGATACCGCCAGCGCCTGCTGCATCGTTATGAAGTCCTCAGCGTAATGGTTATTAAAATTCTTGGGTGCATACGTTTGTCGCCCATCATCATACACAAACTCTGTTGGTTCACTCATAAAAGTAGAGGCAGCTGTGAAGCCATGCTGTAGTGCCTCGTAATAGAGTAACGGTTTAATGGTTGACCCGGGCTCACGTTTGCTTTGAGTGGCACGATTATAGCTACTTTCAGCGTAATTTACGCCGCCTACCATTGCACGTACACCGCCGGATCTTGGATCAATGGCTACGAGAGACGTTTGTAGTGTCGAATCTGGCATTTCTTCCTGCACCCAATGCTCAGCTTCCTTTTGCATCTTTGGGTCAAGCGTTGTATGGATATGATAGCCGCCTGTTTCTACTTCATCTGCACTAAGGTCAAGAAGAGACGTTAACTGATTGATGACCACATCCTGAAAATAGGGTCCAACCACCTCACTTGTCTGGCTCTCCGTCTCTGCAAAAATAAGCTCCTCTGCTTTTGCTGCTTCCGCTTCTTCGGTAGTAATGTAACCATTTGTCACCATGCTCGTAAGAATTAATTCCTGTCTCGCTTTTGCACGTTCATAATCAGTAACGGGAGAATAATAGCTCGGCCCTTTTGGAACACCTGCAAGCATGGATGCTTCGGCTAAGGTTAATTCATCTGCAGACTTGTCATAGAAAAAATTCGCTGCGGCTTCAATACCATAAGCACCATGCCCATAATAAACGGTATTTAGATAGCCCTCCAGGATGTCCTCCTTGCTGTAATTCATTTCAAGGCGCAGGGCATACATCAGCTCATTCCATTTACGAGTCCAGGTTTTTTCATGTGTTAGATATAGGTTTCGGGCATACTGCTGTGTGATCGTACTTGCACCCTGGGCACTTGAACCAGCTTTGATATTAGCAAGAATGGCCCCACCAATCCGAACCGGATCAAAGCCAAAATGCTTATAAAACTTTCGATCCTCAATCGAAACCGTTGCATCTAAAATATATGGAGACATTTCATTAAATGATAGCCAGTAGCGGTTCTCACCACCGTGGTCTTCCCCAATAACCGAACCATCAGATCCATAGAAAACCGTGGTCTGAGGAACTTGAATCGGCGGTGGCCCCTGCATACGCGTATAAGAAAGCAATCCAAGAATAAAAAGACCAGAAAAAATAAGAGCAAGTAAAATAGACCGTATCGTAAAACGGAGTAACCGGATCTGTCGCTTTTTTTTGCGATTAAGAACCACCTGCATAACAGCTGCCACCTCCTGCGTGACGTTTTTATATACAGGATAGGTTTTCATTCACTTTTTTAAACATGAGCATAAAGAGAATTGGCATGATTCTTTTTTTGCTATATACTTGGCTTGGGTATCGGCAAATAAATAAGAGGTGATGAACATGGAATTATGGTACACAGAAAAACAAACGGAACGCTTTGGAATTACAGCTAAAATTAAACGAACTTTACATACAGAAAAAACTGACTTTCAGCAGCTGGACATGATTGAAACTGAGGAATTCGGCAATATGCTTGTTCTTGATGGCATGGTTATGACAACAGAGAAAGATGAATTTGTTTATCACGAAATGGTGGCGCATGTCCCATTATTCACGCACCCAAATCCAAAACACGTGCTAGTGGTTGGTGGAGGAGATGGAGGCGTCATTCGCGAAGTGCTAAAGCACCCATCTGTGGAGAAAGCGACATTAGTTGAGATTGATGGAAAAGTCGTAGAGTACTCAAAAAAATACCTTCCAACGATTGCCGGAGCACTCGATGATGAAAGAGTAGACGTGCAAATCGCTGACGGCTTCATGCATATTGCTCAATCAGAGAACGAATATGATGTCATCATGGTTGATTCAACCGAACCCGTTGGACCCGCAGTGAAGCTGTTTGAAAAAGGATTTTACGAAGGCATTTCAAAAGCATTAAATGAAGATGGCGTCTTCGTTGCGCAAACAGACAACCCATGGTTCCAACAGGAGTTGATCCGTAACGTGTACAAGGATATAAAAGAAATCTTCCCAATCACACGCGTTTACACAGCAAACATTCCAACCTACCCAAGTGGACTCTGGACCTTCACCATTGGATCCAAAAAGCATGACCCACTTGAAGTAAGTGAAGACCGATTCCACGAAATCGATTCAAAATACTACACAAAAGACATCCACCGCGCAGCATTTGCTCTACCGAAATTTGTTGGCGATCTTTTGAAGTAAGAAAAAAGCTCAGCTGAATGCTGAGCTTTTAACTGTTTAATAGGGATAGACGAAAGCCGAGAATGCGCCTTCGAAAAGCTGCTCAATACCTAGTAAGAGAGGCATTGCCCTTGGTATGGAGTCTGTTGATCTAAGAGAGAACCTAGGTTCTTGGTAAGGAGGTCATCGCTCTTGCTAGTGAACCCGTTCTTCTTGGAGAGGAGCTCTTGGTCTTGGTAAGGAGGTTATTGCTCTTGCTAGTGAGCCCGTTCTTCTTGGAGAAGAGCTCTTGGTCTTGGTAAGGAGGTCATTGCTCTTGCTAGTGAACCTGTTCTTCTTGGAGAAGAGCTCCTGGTCTTGGTAAGGAGGCCATCGCTCTTGCTAGTGAGCCCGTTCTTCTTGGAGAAGAGCTCTTGGTCTTGGTAAGGAGGTCATTGCTCTTGCTAGTGAACCCGTTCTTCTTGGAGAGGAGCTCTTGGTCTTGGTAAGGAGGTCATCGGTCTTGCTAGTGAACCCGTTCTTCTTGGAGAAGAGCTCCTGGTCTTGGTAACGAGGCCATTGCTCTTGCTAGTGAGCCCGTTCTTCTTGGAGAAGAGCTCTTGGTCTTGGTAAGGAGGTCATCACTCTTGCCAATGAGGGTCAAGTCCTTATTATTGTGTAGATAGGCCGACACCTGCGGGATGAAACGGAGGCCACTGAAAAAGAAGCTTTATATGATAGTAAATCTTCTTTCAAACAAAAAAACAGACCTCATTTCCTTAGATAGGAATGTTGGTCATTTTACTGATTGGGAACATGAGCGGAAGGAGAACCCGTAGACTCCTGCGGAACAGAACGCGTCTGAAGACATCGAAGTGGTGGTTTTCCGCTTCGAGGGCTGAGGCCGTTCCCGCGGAAAGCGTAGGGTTCTCCTGTAGCGGCGCCATTAAGCTCATTCTTACATGACTTTTTCAATGGTCTCGATACAAAGGTTCATTGATATAAAGGGGTACAGCCAGATTAGCTCAGGTACTCCCGCGGTAAGCGTGCCTAAATTTTGGGAGCGACGTCGAAGAAACAAAACATGAGCCGCCAAAAAAAGCTTGCCGACCCTCTCCTAAAAAAGAGATGAACCGACAAGCTCTTATTTATTTTATTTCTCGTCTTTTGCTTTACCTACAGTATCTTGCACTTCACCTTTTACTTTATCCTTTTTCCCTTTTGCTTGGAGGGACTTATTATCTGTCGCGTTTCCGGCTTGGTCTTTGACTTCACCTTTGGCTTTATTTACTGCACCTTTAATCTTATCTCCAACACCGTTATCTTTGCTCATGATTGGTTCCTCCTTTTTCTTGTTGTTATATATATATCACGTTTTCCGAAATACTAAACATAAGAGCTTCTTGCATGTGCTGGACAAACTCGCTAAACTTGATAGGTAGGAAGGTGTGCGCCGCATGAATAAACCATTAAAACGACGATTACGTTTAACGTTTCAAACCAATATAGAGCTACATGGCGAGATGGAGTCGTATGAATTTTCAACAGAAGGTGAGTTATACCATAAAAGAAATCAGGATTATTTGAGATTCGTTGAGACATTTGGAGTAGATAGTAAAGTTCAAACGACGATGAAATGGGATGGCGAGGAGCTGACTCTGATACGTCAGGGGGATGTCTTAATGAGGCAGATATTCCGTTCTGGTGAGGAGACGCTTGGGCGGTACGTAACACCAGAGGCCTCCTGGGAAACTAGAGCAGACACTGAATTAGTGATTGTACAATGGCCAAGCTTGCAAAAGCCTAGAGGGAAAATTTATATTCGCTATCAGTTTTTTTTACAGGGTCAGTCAACAGGAACGCATGAAATCAGACTCAAATTAGAAGAAGCAGAAGAATAACCATTACTTATTAGAGGAGCGCGGAATCATGAATAGCGTGGAACAGATTAAACAGGTCTTGAAGGATGAAATTAAGGCAGCGGTGATAGAGGCAGGACTGGCTAAGGCAGAGGAGATTCCAGATATTCTGCTCGAAACACCTAAAGATAAATCACACGGTGACTATGCAACAAACATTGCAATGCAGTTAGCAAGAGTAGCTAAAAAAGCACCTAAACAGATCGCTGAAACGATTGTAGACCAACTGCAAAAAGAAAAAGCATCAGTTTCAGAGGTTCATATTGCGGGCCCAGGTTTTATCAATTTTTATATGGATAAATCGTACCTGCGTGAAGTTATTCAGGATGTGCTCACTAACGCAGAAACGTATGGGGAAAGTGATGCAGGGCAAGGGGAGAAAATCCTTGTAGAGTATGTCTCTGCTAATCCTACAGGTACATTACACCTAGGGCATGCTCGTGGAGCGGCTGTGGGAGATGCGATGTGCAGAATTATGACGAAAGCAGGCTATCAGGTAGGCCGTGAATATTATATTAATGATGCAGGCAATCAAATTAATAATTTGGCATACTCTGTTGAGGCAAGATATAAGCAAGCATTAGGGAAAGATGTAGAAATGCCTGAGGATGGCTATCACGGTAAGGATATTATTGAAATGGGTGAAGAGCTAGCTAAAAGCGAGGGGGATGCTTACTTAAAGCTATCTGATGAGGAGCGATTGCAGGCTTTTCGTCAGTATGGTCTGAATAAAGCATTGGATAAAATTAAGCTGGATCTAGCAGATTACCGTGTGGAGTTTGATTCATATTTTTCTGAAACATCCTTATACGAATCAGGCGTGATTGATCGTACGCTTGATGTTCTGCGTAAACAAGATGAAATATATGAGGAAGACGGAGCAACATGGCTTCGTAGCACAAAATATGGTGATGATAAAGATCGTGTTCTGATTAAGAAGGATGGAAGCTACACGTATCTACTTCCGGATATTGCGTACCATGAGGATAAATTTAATCGCGGGTATGATCGTCTTATTGACATGATGGGAGCGGATCATCACGGCTACATTGCACGGATGAAAGCGGCAATTGAAGCACTTGGCTATGATCCGACTAAGCTCGATATTCAAATCACCCAAATGGTCAGCCTCGTGCAGGGTGGCGAGAAGGTGAAGATGAGTAAGCGGACCGGAAAAGCGGTAACGCTGCGGGAGCTTATGGAAGAGGTTGGTCTTGATGCAACACGTTACTTCTTTGCGATGAGAAGCCTTGATACGCAGCTAGAGTTTGATATGGATCTGGCTGTATCTAAGTCTAATGAGAACCCGGTGTTCTATGTGCAGTACGCGCATGCTCGGGTGTGCAGTATGCTGCGTCAGGGTGAGGAGCTTGGTCTATCCTATAACGCGGAAACAGACTTAACTCCAATCGCTTCTGAAAAAGAATACGATTTACTTAAAGCCATTGGTGATTATCCGGCAGTGGTGGCGGATGCAGCGGCGAAACGCACACCGCATAAGATAGCCAATTATGTACATGATTTGGCGTCCGCCCTGCATAGCTTCTATAATGCAGAGCGTGTCTTAGATGCAGAGCAGCCTGAGAAGAGTGCGGCTCGTTTAGCATTAATGAAATCAACACAAATAACCATCCAGCATGCATTAGCATTACTCGGGGTCGCTGCTCCTGAAAAGATGTAGTCTAACATGGATATTATTTGGTGGATTCTCATAGCAGTCTGTTTTATTCTTGGCTATGCAGGCCTAATCTTCCCGATTGTGCCGTCTGTACTTGTGCTTTGGATTGGATTCTTTATCTATCAGTTTGGCGTAACAGACGGCTCATTAAGCTGGCTCTTTTGGACGGCAGCAGTTATTTTAACGGTTGTTTTAATTGTAGCGGACTTATTAGCGAGTCGGTATTTTGTAAAAAAGTATGGCGGATCGGCCTGGGGTGAGCGAGCGGCGATGGTAGGTGTGATTGTAGGCTCCTTTGTGATCCCACCATTCGGTATTATCGTCGTGCCATTTGTACTGGTTTTAATTATTGAGCTTTATTTACAGCGGGATTTTGAACGTGCTGTGAAGATTGCCTTTGCTTCATTTTTAGCCTTTTTAAGTGGCACAGTCGCAAAGGCGATCATTCAGACAGTGCTAATCATTTGGTTCTTCCTCGAGGCATTTCTTTTCTAAAGAAGGTTTGAAAGCAGGAGAGCAATCTGTTCCTTACCTTTACTGAAAAGAGAGCGATTTTGCAAAGATTCCACTGTTAAGGCTTCAGAGATCGACATGTCGTGTATCAGGCAATCCAACACCTGTTGTACACTCTCTTGATCATATAGAAGGCAGGTCATCTCATTATTCAAATGAAAGCTGCGTTTGTCTAAATTGGATGTTCCTACCCATGCTAAGCTCTGGTCTGTGACCAGGGCTTTTCCGTGGTAAAACCCCTGATCATAGTGATAAACTGACGCTCCTGCTTCCACTAAACGCTCTACATATGAAAGAGAGCCTTCCTTTACCAGAGGATGATCAGACTTCTGCGGCAGAATGAGCTTAACGTCGATACCATTTTGCGCAGCATTTAATAAGGTTTCCTGTACACGAGGACCAGGGATGTAATAGGGAGACCCAAGGTAAATGGAGGAACGCGCCTTTTGCAGTGTTTCAATTAACATTTGCTCAAGAAAGCGCCCATTTGTCGGAACAAGCCGTACCATATGTTTCCCTTTAGTGAGCTTTGGATAGTACTGATTTTTATGAAAATAATCTGCATTTGTTTGCTCAAGATCCTCTAAAAACTGAGATTGAAGATCCTGAACACCGTCACCTTCCAAACGCAAATGCAAATCCCTCCAGAAACCAAATTTAGCTGAGCGGCCAAGGTATTCATCCCCTGCATTAAATCCGCCTATGTACCCGATTTTTCCATCAATGACGGCGATTTTTCGATGATTTCGTTGGTTTAAGGAAAAGAAGATGGTTGGAAAGGTTGGGATATGGCAATAGGTAAACGTGATGCCTGCTTCTCGCAATGTCTTGATGGTTTTTCGTGAAAGCTTTGAACCGATCCAGTCAACCATTAAAATAATGTCGATACCTTCTTTGGCCCTGGCTAGTAGCAGATCCACCAACCGTGTACCAATTTGATCCTCTTTAAAGATATAAAACAAAATATGCACGTGATGGTGTGCGTGATGAATATCATGAAACAGTTTTACAAAAAAATCCTCGCCATTATCAATCAAAGAAGCATGTGGATAACGTGTTTCCTGCACTTTTTGGTGAGCTTCTTTTCGCAGTTTAGCCATACCCATGCGATAATCTATCCGAAACCAGATGTATACAAGAATAATGAAGGCGATACTAATGAGTAAAGGTTTCATCTTGGTCTCTCCTTAGAAAGTGATTTTGATCTTACTATGCCCTAAGCCAATAGCTTTCATGAAAAAAGCATTTTGAATTTATCTGAAGGGTCATGATAAGATAAGGTCAAATACTAATGAGGGAGTCTGTTGCTGTATGGAAAAGAAGTCTGTTCCATCTTTAGTTAAAGATCAGCAGCTCATTCTTAAACGGCGTGAGCAGATTATAAAAGGGGCTGTCCGGTTATTTATAGAAAAGGGATTCCACCGCACAACCACTAGAGAAATTGCTAAGGAATCCGGATTTAGTATAGGAACGCTTTATGAATACATTGGCACAAAGGAAGATGTGCTTTACTTGGTCTGCGATGCCATATATGAGGAAGTCACAGAACGGCTAAAGAAACAACTTTATACGTCGGGTTCTGCTGTGGAACGATTAGAAGCAGCGATACGCGCATATTTTACCGTCATTGATTCCATGCAGGATGAAGTGCTTGTTATGTATCAAGAGACAAAGTCTTTACCAAAAGAAACTCTTCCTTATGTGTTAAAAAAAGAAGAAGAGATGGCGGCTATGATGGAAGAAATGGTCTCTGCGTGTAACCAAGAGGGTGTTTTTCAATTCACAGACAAAGAGCAAAAGCTGTTCACGCATAATTTGTTAGTGGCAGGACAAATGTGGACGTTCAGAAGATGGGCGATCCGAAAGCATTTTACACTTGATGAATACATAGCTTTGCAGATTAAGAATCTACTAAAGCGAGAGTAAGAACGCTATTTGAGGAAGCTCTAGCATATTTTATGAAAATATGTTTATAATAAAAAAGATGATCTTTAACGGATAATAGACGAATGGGATCGTATAGATAATGGTGAAAGGGCGTGCCCGGTTTGAATTTGAGTACATTGAGTGCTGACGAGATACAGGAAATGTCGATGATAGAGATTACATTTGCTTTAATGCAAGAGAAAAATCAACCAATTGAATATTATGAATTAGTGAATCAAATTGCCGAAATTAAAGGCTTAAGCAAAGAAGATGTGAATAACCGCATATCCTTTTTGTATACCGATTTAAATACAGATGGACGCTTTATCACACTTGGAGAAAATCGTTGGGGCTTAAAATCATGGTACCCTATCGATCAAATTGAAGAGCCTGTTCCGGCTGCTGCACCTAAGAAGAAAAAGAAAAAATCAGCTGACGAGGATGACGATGATCTGGATTTAGTTGATGATAACGAGCTAGATGATTCAGAAGAGGACGAGTTTGAAGATCTGGCAGATGAGCTGGATGAAATCTCTAGCGAGGAAGATTCATCTGAAGAAGATTATGATGAAAAAGACCTTGATGGCTTTGATGATGACGATGACGAAGAAGAGGATGAAGACGACGATTCCTTTGATGATGAGGAAGAAGAAGATCGTTAAGACAAGCACTTGACTTATCCACATTTTCTAGGTAGAATCATCCTTGGGCTTAAGAAATCGTATAATGAACGGATATAGATAAGTAGAAACAAAAGCGAGCGCCCCCTTTACTGGAGGGAGACTGCCGCTTTTGTTTTTTTTGTTTTACCGGCCTTCCCTAAAGAAATAGCGTGACCTGTGGCCACCTAGGTGAGCAATCATAAGGAGAGATCAAGCATGGCAACAAAGTATATTTTCGTTACAGGCGGTGTCGTTTCCTCACTTGGAAAAGGAATTACCGCAGCCTCACTAGGCAGATTATTAAAAAATAGAGGGTTGAGTGTAACCATCCAAAAGTTCGACCCATACATTAACGTGGATCCAGGAACCATGAGTCCCTACCAGCACGGAGAAGTATTTGTCACCGATGATGGAGCAGAGACGGATTTAGACTTAGGTCACTATGAGCGATTTATTGATATTAATTTGAGCCAGAATAGCAACGTAACCACAGGGAAGATCTATTCCTCTGTGCTAAAGAAAGAACGTCGTGGTGATTATCTTGGTGGAACCGTACAAGTTATTCCTCACGTCACTAATGAAATCAAAGAGCGTGTCTTCCGCGCAGGCAGAGAAACAAATGCTGACATCGTTATTACAGAGATCGGCGGAACGGTTGGTGATATCGAAAGCTTACCTTTCCTTGAAGCGATTCGCCAAATCAAAAGTGATGTAGGTTTTGAAAATGTGATGTACGTACATTGCACACTGATTCCTTATCTAGCAGCTGCAGGGGAAATGAAATCAAAACCTACTCAGCACAGTGTCAAAGAACTGCGTTCACTAGGCATTCAGCCGAACGTCATTGTGGTTCGTACAGAACGCCCAGTGCCACACGAAATGAAAGAGAAAATTGCTTTGTTCTGCGATATTCGTAAAGAAGCAGTCATTGAAGCGGAAGATGCAGATGTGTTATACCAAGTCACATTAGCCTTGCAAAAGCAAAAGCTAGATGACATCGTATGTGATCATCTGAAGTTAGAAACCAAGCAAGCAGATATGACAGAATGGGAAGAGTTAGTCGAACGCGTGCGTAACTTGAAGCAGACCGTCCGTATCGGGCTTGTAGGTAAATACGTATCCCTACCAGATGCCTATCTTTCTGTAGCAGAAGCGTTGCGCCACGCCGGTTACGCATACGACGCTGATATAAAAATCGAATGGATCAATGCAGAGGAAGTAACAGATGAAAATGTCGCTGACCTTCTTCAAAATGTGGATGGAGTCTTAGTCCCAGGTGGGTTTGGAGACCGTGGAATTGAAGGGAAAATCACGGCAATCCGCTATGCACGAGAAAACAAGGTACCTTTCCTAGGCATTTGCCTTGGCATGCAGCTCGCCTCCGTAGAATACGCGCGCAATGTGCTGAATCTAGAAGGCGCAAACTCAGCAGAGCTTAACCCAGACACACCATACCCAGTCATTGACCTCCTTCCAGAGCAGAAGGACATCGAAGACTTAGGCGGAACTCTTCGCCTCGGGTTATATGCATGCAAACTGCAAGAAGGCTCAGTTGCCAAAGCGGCATACGGCGAGCAAGTCATCTACGAAAGACATCGCCACCGCTATGAATTCAATAATGAATACCGTGCCCAAATGGAAGCGAAAGGCTTTATCTTCTCGGGCACAAGCCCAGACGGACGCCTTGTCGAAATCATCGAACTAGCCGACCATCCATACTTTGTCGCATCCCAGTTCCACCCTGAATTCGTCTCAAGACCAACCCGTCCACAGCCACTATTCAGAGATTTTATCAAAGCTTCACTGAACTAAATTTAGAAGAAAGATGCGTAACGAAGAGTTGCGCATCTTTTTTTTGTTGGGAATGTTGTGCAGAAGCCGTTACGAGCTCTATGGAAGAGGGGGAGGGGCATTCAGAATTTGTGGGAAAGCTCGCTAAAATTAATTAAGCCCTCACCGCTCAGAACCCACTAACCTATCACTCAAGCTCCATCAACATATCCTTTAATGTAAGTGAGAGATAAAAATAGGCATAGAGTCCAAGCAAGGAAGCTGGATAGCCGATGCGAGAGCCATTATCCGTTGGAACTAAGCTGTGTTGAATGCCTAGATTAAGAATAATGTCGGAAAAAGACACTAGAGAATCATCGGCGTTCCCTGTTAAGGTTGTAATAGAAAGAAAAGGGATTCCTTTTTGATGTAAACTTTTTGCTAGGGCAACAGCCTCGGGATCGTCTGAGGATCGCGTTGCTAAGATGATACGGTCCCTATCTGACAGCTGTTTACATGCCTCGTCAGTGAATGCGGCTGCTTGTATTAGCGGTTCTTTTCCATGCAATGCTTCGGCTTGAATAGCTTTCATTTCTCCGTAAGCAGCGATATAAATGGTCCCGCCAGAGATGGCGGCTTGAGCTAAAAGGCGTGCGGCGTCTTCTAGTTGTTCTTCTTGCTTTTGAAGGAATTCCTTTGTAAGTCCAGTTAATTGTGTGGTAAAGATACGAAGCATGATTTGACTCCTTTTTAGATGATTTGCTTTTATGATTGTAACAAACTTCAATATTTCATGCCTTTGAAACATTTTTCGAGGAATTTTAACAATCTGCAAAACAAAAGAAGGAATCCCTATGCATCACACCGAAAATAGTCCATTAGATCTAAAGAATGCTTAGAGCATAAGGGGGGATTTTATTGAAGAAATTACTCGTAGTTGATGATCAGTATGGCATACGTGTTCTTCTCAATGAAATTTTGCAGAAAGACGGATATATAGTATTTCAAGCGGCGAATGGAGTCCAGGCGATTAAGACTGTTGAAGAGGAGAACCCGGATTTAATTCTTTTAGATATGAAGATTCCGGGGATGGATGGATTGGAAATTCTTCGCAGAATTAAGTCGACACATCCTAACATTAAGGTCGTCATGATGACAGCTTATGGAGAATTAAATTTAATTAATGAAGCGATCAGGTTAGGGGCGGCTACGTACTTCTCTAAACCGTTTGATATTGATGATGTAAGGCAAGTAATACGTGATCATCTATAGAAAAAAACGACATCCTACATGTGTGGATTTTAAAAAAAACGTTAAATCTACAGTGTGAAAGGGGTGTTTTTGACGTATAATATGCTATAATGGACACGTTCCGATGAACCACGGGTAACCGATGTGTACATTGAATCACGTAAGTAGTACATAGTATTAAATGGTTATGCACACGAGGGTATTAGGTGTGAGGCTTGTACTGACTTATTATCGAAATTATGCTTGTTTTAACACCGCTGTGTGAAAAAATTAGCAATATATATTAGGAGGATCATTATGCCTTTAGTATCAATGACAGACATGCTGAACAAAGCAAAAGCAGAGGGTTATGCTGTTGGACAGTTTAACTTAAACAACCTTGAGTTTACTCAAGCGATTCTTCAAGCAGCCAAAGAGGAGAACTCTCCGGTTATTCTTGGTGTTTCTGAAGGGGCCGCTCGTTACATGGGTGGATTTAGAACAATTGTTGTTTTAGTTGAAGCTTTAATGGAAGAGTATGGTGTAGATGTACCAGTTGCTATTCACCTTGACCACGGCTCTAGCCTTGAAAGCTGTGCCAAAGCAATCCGCGCAGGATTTACTTCTGTAATGATTGATGGTTCACATCATCCACTTGAAGAAAACATTGCTCTTACTAAACGTGTAGTTGAAATGGCTCACGCAGTTGGAGTTTCCGTTGAGGCTGAGCTTGGCCGTATTGGTGGACAAGAGGACGATCTGATTGTAGATGATGCAGAAGCTGCTTATGCGATTCCTGAAGAGTGTAAAGAGCTAGTTGAAGCTACAAATGTAGATTGCTTTGCTCCCGCTTTAGGTTCAGTTCATGGTCCATACAAAGGTGAGCCGAATCTTGGATTTGACCACATGAAAACCATCGACGGTCTAGTCGGTATTCCACTTGTTCTTCATGGTGGAACAGGAATTCCTACAAAAGACGTTCAAAAAGCGATTGAATTTGGACATGCCAAAATCAACGTAAATACAGAAAGCCAAATTTCTTCAGCTAAAGCAGTACGTGAAACACTTGCTGCAAAACCTGAAGAGTACGATCCACGTAAATATCTTGGACCAGCAAGAGATGCGATTAAAGCAACAGTTGCTGGGAAAATGAAAGAGTTTGGCTCTTCCAACAAGGCTTAATAGGGGAAACATGATAAAAGCAGTTCAGCGGAACTGCTTTTATCGATTTCATGCTCGTTAATATACTAATCTTAAGAAAGCGATGTGATTTGGGTGAAATTTTTTATAGATACAGCCAACATTGATGAAATTCGCGAAGCAAAAGAATTAGGTATTCTAGCAGGAGTAACAACGAATCCATCTTTAGTAGCTAAGGAAGGCGTTGATTTTCACGATCGTTTACGTGAAATCACGGATCTAGTTTCTGAGTCTGTTAGTGCGGAGGTTATTGCACTGGATGCGGAGACAATGATTAACGAAGGAAAAGAGCTGGCGGCCATTGCCCCTAATATTACGGTGAAGGTTCCTATGACACCGGATGGTTTAAAAGCAGTCCATGCCTTTTCTGAATTAGGTATTAAAACAAATGTGACACTGGTTTTCTCTCCGGTACAAGCATTGCTGGCCGCACGTGCAGGGGCAACCTATGTATCTCCTTTTCTAGGAAGACTTGATGATATTGGACATGACGGGCTTGATTTGATTGACCAAATTGCGGCGATCTTTGAGACACACAAGCTACCAACTGAAATCATTGCTGCTTCGGTTCGCCATCCTGTACATGTAACAGAGGCAGCCATTAGAGGTGCACATATTGCCACCATTCCTCTAAAAGTCATTAAGCAGCTGACAAAGCATCCGCTAACAGATCAAGGAATTGAGAAGTTTCTTGCGGATTGGGAGAATCGTAAGTAAAGATTTTCTCTGTGAAAATGATGGGCCCACAAGGATTTGGTTTGACGTAATGCGGTTCCGTTCTTCTGCCCAGTTTATCATTCATATCCGGTTAGAAAAAAGCAGGATCTGGATATACTGGTTAGAAGAACGGGATGAGGAAAGAAAGGGTGCGATCATGGATAAATTAATGATTGAAGGCGGTTATCCCTTAGAGGGGACCGTGCAAATAGGCGGCGCTAAAAATAGTGCTGTTGCTCTTATTCCAGCTGCTATTTTAGCTGATAGTCCAGTGACCATAGATAACCTCCCAGCCATTTCAGATGTAGAGCTTTTAGCAGAGCTTTTAAGAGAAATAGGTGGGGAGGTTCAATTAAGTGATCATGAAATGACCATTCAACCGGAGAATATGTTCTCTATGCCTTTGCCGAATGGTCGAGTGAAGCAATTGCGAGCTTCCTATTATTTGATGGGCGCGATGCTCGGTAAGTTTAAAAAAGCAGTAATTGGACTACCAGGAGGCTGTAATTTAGGACCGCGTCCAATTGACCAGCATATTAAAGGCTTTGAAGCGTTAGGTGCCCGGGTAACTAACGAGCAAGGTGCTATTTATTTACGAGCAGATGAATTAAAAGGAGCTCGCATCTATTTAGATGTTGTCAGTGTAGGTGCAACAATTAATATTATGCTTGCTGCTGTGTTGGCAAAAGGACAGACGGTAATCGAGAATGCAGCAAAAGAGCCTGAAATTATTGATGTCGCCACATTGTTAACAAATATGGGAGCCAAAATTAAAGGTGCCGGTACCAATGTCATTCGAATTGATGGCGTGGAGTCCTTACATGGCTGCAGACATTCCATTATTCCGGACCGGATTGAGGCAGGTACATATATGATTTTGGCCGCTGCTATTGGTCAGAAGGTAGTAGTAGACAATATTATTCCGTACCATGTGGAGTCGCTCATTGCTAAATTGAGAGAGATGGGAGTTTCTGTAGAAGAACGAGACGACCAGGTATTAATCTCGAATCATAAAGCAAAAACAGGTGTAGATATTAAAACGCTTGTTTATCCAGGGTTTCCCACAGACCTTCAGCAACCGTTTACAACGCTTTTGACTCAGGCTGAAGGCTCAAGTATCGTGACAGATACGATTTATAATGCACGGTTTAAACACATTGATGAGCTCCGGAGAATGGGTGCAGACGTTAAGGTTGAAGGGCGCTCAGCCATTATAAACGGCGCTAGCGCACTTCAGGGAGCTAAAGTTCGTGCCAGTGATCTTCGTGCCGGAGCGGCCTTGCTGATTGCAGGCTTAATGGCCGACGGAGTCACTGAATTATCTGGACTTGAGCATGTCGACCGTGGCTATGAGAATTTAGAAGAAAAGCTTGTTGGTTTAGGTGCCCGAATCTGGCGTGAGCAAATGTCAGAGGAAGAACGGGAGCAAGTAAAAAGCTAAAGATACACTAGAGATGAAACAATACGCTTGGAAGGGGTTTGGACATGGAAAGAAGTTTATCAATGGAGCTTGTACGTGTAACAGAAGCAGCTGCGCTAGCATCAGGAAGATGGATGGGGAGAGGCAATAAAGAAGAGGCGGATAGAGCTGCAACAGAAGCGATGCGCGATGTATTTGACACCATCCCGATGAAAGGTACAGTGGTAATCGGTGAAGGTGAAATGGATGAAGCACCTATGCTTTATATCGGGGAGAAACTAGGAAATGGTTATGGCCCTAGAGTTGATATTGCTGTGGACCCTCTTGAAGGAACCAACATTGTTGCATATGGACAGTGGAACGCGCTTGCAGTGCTAGCTGTTGCTGATAACGGACAACTTCTTAACGCCCCGGACATGTATATGGAAAAAATCGCAGTTGGACCCGAGTCGGTTGGACTTGTCGATATAAATGCCCCGGTCATTGATAATCTTCGAGCCGTGGCCAAAGCGAAAAATAAGGATGTTGAAGACTTAGTTGTAACCATTCTTAACCGCAAACGCCATGAACAAATGATTCAGGATATCCGTGCAGCTGGTGCTCGTATTAAGCTACTTCCTGATGGAGATGTCGCAGCAGCGGTAAATACAGCATTTGATAACACGGGTGTAGATATTATGCTTGGATCAGGTGGCGCCCCAGAAGGAGTCATTGCGGCAGCCGGATTAAAGTGTCTTGGTGGAGAACTACAGGGCAAATTGCTACCTCAAAATGATGCCGAGGTTGAACGCTGTCGTTCCATGGGCATTGAAACCCTGGATAAAGTGTTCTCAATGGATGACCTAGTGGGCGGCGATGATTGCATCTTTGCTGCTACAGGTGTAACGGATGGTGAGCTTTTGCGTGGAGTACGTTACAAAGGACAAAACGCAGACACGCAGTCAATTGTTATGAGAGCAAAATCAGGTACCGTTCGCTTTGTAGACGGCACACATAGTATGAACAAAAAGCCAGATTTAGTTATTCGTTAAATAATTACATCTAGATAGATAAAGATCCGAACGCTGCCGTACATGCATACAAAGCATATGCGCACGGTCGGATTTTTTATATATAAAAGTTATACTCTAGTAAAAAGTTGTGTTGTCGAGATTGTCCCAACCTCTATTTTTGCGCGCCTATTGAATAATCTATGGGTTTTAGGGTAGAATAATATAGTATATATACTCGCTATGTGAATTAGATCCACAAACCTATCTCTCCATGAACCCTCCTATAAAAAAATAAGAGAAAACACGCGAATTCCCAGGTGATCAATAAGAATATTTTTTCCCTATTTTCTACAGAAGAACTCTTATAAACAGGAGCTTTGGCTATTTTGTGCTGTCTTGACAAAGTGAGATAAAGCGGATCAAAAGATGTAGCACCTATTACGATCCAGAATTTTGAAAATTAATAGAAACGTGGTGTAACAATGAGTGTTCACATTGCTGAACTTGAGAAGCTAAAGCTTAAAGAACTCTATGAGCTGGCAAAGGAATATAAGGTTTCCTACTATAGTAAACTAACAAAAAGAGAACTCATTTTTTCTATTTTAAAAGGGCAAGCAGAACAGGATGGCTTAATGTTTATGGAAGGAGTCCTGGACATTATTGCTACCGAAGGATTTGGATTCCTTCGGCCAATTAACTACATGCCGAGTGTAGAGGATATTTATATCTCAGCTTCCCAAATTCGTCGTTTTGACTTACGAAATGGCGATAAGGTATCTGGTAAGGTTCGCCCTCCAAAAGAAAATGAACGATACCATGGGTTGTTGCATGTGGAAGCAGTAAATGGCAAAGCGCCAGAAACATCAAAGGACCGTCCGTATTTCCCGGCCCTCACCCCTTTGTATCCGGAAGTGAAGATTGAACTTGAATCAAAGCCTGGTCGTATTTCCTCACGAATCATTGACCTTATTTCTCCCATCGGTTTTGGACAACGTGGCTTAATTGTGGCTCCACCAAAAGCCGGTAAGACGTCACTAATGAAAGAAGTAGCCAACAGCATCGCAGACAATCACCCAGATGTGGAACTGATTGTGCTACTAATCGATGAGCGACCTGAGGAAGTAACAGATATTGAGCGCTCTGTAAAAGGTGAAGTGGTTAGCTCTACGTTTGATGAGTTACCTGAAAACCATATCAAAGTGGCTGAGCTCGTTCTTGAACGGGCCATGCGTCTGGTTGAACACAAAAAAGACGTCGTCATCTTAATGGACAGTATTACCCGTTTAGCTAGAGCGTATAATCTTCATGTGCCACCAAGTGGACGTACACTTTCAGGAGGGATTGACCCAGCAGCCTTCCACCGTCCAAAACGATTTTTTGGAGCAGCGCGTAACATCGAGGAAGGCGGTAGCTTAACCATCCTTGCCACCGCATTAATTGAAACAGGCTCTCGTATGGACGATGTCATCTATGAAGAATTCAAAGGAACAGGGAACATGGAGCTCCACCTAGATCGTAAGCTATCTGAGCGCCGCATCTTCCCATCTATCGATATCCGTCGTTCAGGCACACGTAAGGAAGAGCTGCTTATTTCTAAGCCGCATTTAGATAAACTCTGGACCATCCGTAAGACTATGAATGATTCTCCAGAATACGTCGACCAGTTTATTAAACGAGTAAAAGAAACAAAAACAAACGAAGAGTTCTTCGATGAGCTCGAACAAGAAATGAAAGGCGTTAGAAAACGCCCGATTAGCACAAAGTCATAAAAGTAAAACTTGTTGATAAATCTCCTGAAGTGAGATTATCAACAAGTTTTTTTGTTTTGGAGAGATGCGCATTAGCGGTAGCGGAGATGATGCGGGAGGCGGCGCCCGGTGTAACCCATCTGCGCGCACATTTTAATCAAGATCGCGCATTTAAAGTGAAGTTCCGCGCATTCTGAAATTTTTCGAGCAAAACTGGTCTAGAATCGCGCATGATGTGTCTGATTCCGCGCAATTTCGATTTTTTCGAGCACAGGCAATGTAAAATCGCGCATTATGAATTAGCGAGGAGATGATGCGGGAGGCGGAGCACTGCGTAACCCGTCAGCGCGCACATTTCATCAAAATCGCGCATTATAAATGGAGTTGGTGGTGCACCCCAAAAGTTAGAGGACAAATCTAACGTTTGGGGTGTTTTTATATGAGTAAATATAGTGAGGAATTC
>NZ_VLXZ01000169.1 GCF_007293315.1 Alkalicoccobacillus porphyridii | reverse complement strand
ACCTGCACCGGAAGTGCGTGAGTTCTGGGGCTGGTGGATGGAGCTGGAAGCGCAGGAATCCCGTTTTACCTACAGTTACCAGTTTGGTCTGTTCGATAAAGCAGGCGACTGGAAGAGTGTTCCGGTAAAAGACACTGAAGTGGTTGAACGACTGGAGCACACCCTGCGTGAGTTTCACGAGAAGCTGCGTGAACTGCTGACGACGCTGAATCTGAAGCTGGAACCGGCGGATGATTTTCGTGATGAACCGGTGAAGTTAACGGCGTGAGTGAAATGTGCCG
>NZ_VLXZ01000168.1 GCF_007293315.1 Alkalicoccobacillus porphyridii | reverse complement strand
AATGGTATCGCCCCTGGCTATTATGCAACAGATATTACGCTGGCGACACGCAGTAATCCAGAAACCAATCAGCGCGTTCTTGATCATATTCCGGCAAACCGTTGGGGCGATACTCAGGATTTAATGGGCGCAGCCGTATTCCTCGCAAGTCCGGCATCGAATTATGTCAACGGGCATTTATTAGTGGTTGATGGCGGTTATTTAGTGCGCTAACCCATAACGGTGGTTTCTGTTTTCTCTTATTAATGATTATTCCATTTTTATTATCAGGAAGGAATTAC
>NZ_VLXZ01000167.1 GCF_007293315.1 Alkalicoccobacillus porphyridii | reverse complement strand
ATTTATTAAAAGAAAGAAACAGCCTGCCAGTTTCCGCAAAGCCTTCCCATCAATTTTTTTTCCCATTCTCACGACCTGTGCTCCAAAACATCTTGAAATCAACAACCGCTCTTTTCACTGCAGATAAAACGTTTCTCAGGCAGAGAAATATATACTGTTAACTCACGCATGGTCAGCCATCCGTTGAAAGGTCTTATTATTCTCCACCAGTTCATCGTAAGTACCACTATCGATTATGCGACCTGAATCCATCAAATATATACAACTACAAGGTTTCACGG
>NZ_VLXZ01000166.1 GCF_007293315.1 Alkalicoccobacillus porphyridii | reverse complement strand
GCTACTACGAACTTTTGGCGCAGCGACACACTCCGGCATCCCTTCCCGCAGCCGTTTCAGCCAGGCATTCTTAAAAGGCGTAAAGACTTTGTACATCTCGTGATTACCGGTCATCACCGCGCCAGGCGGCAGGATCACGCTGTCATCAAATCCTTCACACACCACGTTACGCAGCGCTCTTTCAACTTCCACATCCCGCGCCCGCTCATTCACTTCATACTGATAGTTATAAAACAGGTGGGTAACGCTGTTTTCCGCGCACACCTGTTTAACTATTTCGA
>NZ_VLXZ01000165.1 GCF_007293315.1 Alkalicoccobacillus porphyridii | reverse complement strand
CGGCAAACATTTACTCACTAAGAGTATTTGCCGATTACCTCAAGTGCAAGTGCACTATTAACTTTCACAGCACAAAGATAGATGAAATCGTGCTTTTTGCTGTTTTTTCGAACATATCCTAACTGTCCATTGCGCAATTACCCGGTAAAATACGCAGAATTTTCCTGGGATTGGTCAAAAGGAGCTCATCCTGATTATGGTTTCATCATTCACATCTGCCCCACGCAGCGGTTTTTACTATTTTGCGCAAGGCTGGAAGCTCGTCTCGCAACCTGGGATTC
>NZ_VLXZ01000164.1 GCF_007293315.1 Alkalicoccobacillus porphyridii | reverse complement strand
AGCAACGGCAACCCGCTGATCTACTTTGCGGTTGCAACGGTTCTGGAACTGGTGTTTGGTATTCTTGCGAGCATTATCACCATGTGGTTCTCGCGTCATCGTGAATTCCATGCTGATGCCGGTTCGGCAAAACTGGTTGGTCGCGAGAAAATGATTTCCGCGCTGCAGCGCCTGAAAACCAGCTATGAACCGCAAGAAGCAACCAGCATGATGGCTTTCTGCATTAACGGTAAGTCGAAATCGCTCAGTGAGTTGTTCATGACTCACCCGCCGCTGGATAAA
>NZ_VLXZ01000163.1 GCF_007293315.1 Alkalicoccobacillus porphyridii | reverse complement strand
TAACCAGCTGACTTTTGAACGTGCGCAGGAAGTGTTGTTAGATCGCTCCTGGCAAGCAGGCAAAACCTATAACTTTGGTCTTTACCCGGCGGGCGATGAGTGGCAACTGGCGCTCAGCGACGGCGAAACCGGCAAAAATTACCTCTCCGACGCTTTTAAATTTGGCGGCGAGCAAAAACTGCAACTGAAAGAAACGACCGCCCAGCCCGAAGGCGAACGCGCGAATCTGCGCGTGATTACCCAGAATCGTCAGGCGCTGAGTGACATTACCGCCATTCTGCCG
>NZ_VLXZ01000162.1 GCF_007293315.1 Alkalicoccobacillus porphyridii | reverse complement strand
AATCTGAAGAATCAGACCGAAGAAAATTTTGGTGGGCCCTGAGTGATTCGAACACTCGACCAACGGATTAAGAGTCCGCTGCTCTACCAACTGAGCTAACGACCCACTTTTTCGTTGCTTTCGGTTTGTTTGATATCCCGTGGCAACGGCGGCATATATTACTGATTTCAGACTTGAGCGCAACAAAAATTTCGATGCAGATCACTCAACTGCTTATGATTCGCACGACACGACCAGAAATAATGCGACTTCTGGTCGTGTGTTATGCATTACATCGCGTTCAG
>NZ_VLXZ01000161.1 GCF_007293315.1 Alkalicoccobacillus porphyridii | reverse complement strand
GGCTTCACTTCTGAAATTACTGTGACTTCCAACGGCAAAAGCGCCAGCGCGAAAAGCCTGTTTAAACTGCAGACTCTGGGCCTGACTCAAGGTACCGTTGTGACTATCTCCGCAGAAGGCGAAGACGAGCAGAAAGCGGTTGAACATCTGGTTAAACTGATGGCGGAACTCGAGTAATTTCCCGGGTTCTTTTAAAAATCAGTCACAAGTAAGGTAGGGTTATGATTTCAGGCATTTTAGCATCCCCGGGTATCGCTTTCGGTAAAGCTCTGCTTCTGAAAGAA
>NZ_VLXZ01000160.1 GCF_007293315.1 Alkalicoccobacillus porphyridii | reverse complement strand
GTTTGTTGTATGCGTGAAAGTCACGGACCTCCACGATGCTTGTAGGCATGCTGTAAACTTATCGTTAACGAGCAAAAACGAGAAATATCGAACTTAAAATGTGTGTGCTTCGTCATAAAATGAGCGTTATCGCGCCATTTATTCCATCTGATTGTACATGATGCATGTTTGTTAGATCATTCGCGCAACAAATTTATTAACATTTTCGATTGATGTGGATTATGTCACCAGGAGAAGGATGAAAAGTGTGGCAAACCGTAATCTGCAAGGCGTGCCGCTGGACA
>NZ_VLXZ01000015.1 GCF_007293315.1 Alkalicoccobacillus porphyridii | reverse complement strand
TGGGGGCTTCCCCCTGCGAGAGTAGAACGTTGCCGGGCACTAAAGAAAACCATCCATTCCTTCGAATGGGTGGTTTTTTTGTGTGTGGATTATGAAGAGATGGGAAGGCATTTGATTGTACGGAGAAGGGAAAGCGACTCATCAAGAGCAGTAAGCACCATGCCAAGGAGAAAGAGATCGTTACTAAGGTCCAAGGCGCCGTACCAAGAAAGAAGCAATTCATACCAAGAGGAAACCATGTTTTATCAAGAGCCAGGTGGCCGTACCAAGAATCATACACCCATCACCAAGAAGGAACCCTGTTTTACCAAGGGCGGGAGCGCCATACCAAGGAGAATTCCCTCCGCACCAAGAGAAAAGCAGATTTACCAAGAAGCAGCAGACGGCCTAACTATGAAGAGAAGCTCATGACCAAGTTCATAAGCAGAACCTTCTTTACCAAGAAGGGGAACAACATTACCAAGAAGGAAGAACTCAATACCAAGAGCAATGAGCTCCAAACCAAGAGCGACCTCACTATACCAAGAAAGAAGCGATTCATAGCAAGAGCAATCCTCCCATTACCAAGAGCCAGGACGCCATACCAAGAACTATACCTCCGTCACCAAGAGAGAACCCTGTTTTACCAAGAACCAGAGGTCCATACGAAGAAGAATCTCCACCGCACCAAGAGAAAAGCAAATTTACCAAGAAGAAGCAGACGGCCTAACTACAAAGAGAAGCTCATGACCGAGTTCAAAAGTAGAACCTTCTTTACCAAGAAGGAAAAGCTCATCTTAAAGAGCCATAAGCCCATTACCTAGAATAACGAGCTCCAAACTCCAAACCAAGAACTAACCCACCATGCCAAGAAAGAGCGCACTTACCAATACCCCCTCCCAGGTAAAATTCACCTTCATACTTACAAAACAATGAACACTTTTATGGAAAAAAGTGTTTTCTTTTTCTTTAATTTAGTGTACTGTTTAAGTAGTACACCAATACATAATTTTTATGAAACATTTTAGTTTTTACAACGTAAGAAAGATATTACAATTTTTTGGAGGGGTTTTATTTGAATTCAGTAGATTCATCAACAGCTAAACCATCAGTCATTGGAATATTTACTAGTCCAATTGTGCAATTTCAGAGAATAAAAGATACACCTTTAGTGGTCATTCCTTTATTTATTTTAATTGCCATTAGTTTAATTGCTTCAGGATTAATAGCATATATACCTGATTATAGTGCAGTGATACAGATGACTCTTGAGCAAGGGTTGGATACAAGTAATGAATTTGCCGAGGCAATGGAGGTATTTACGCGTTTAATCGTATTTATAAGTGGACTGTTTGTTCCTGTGTTTATATCGCTTCTTCCTGCCTTTATCTTTTGGGTAGTAGGTAAGGTGTTAGGTAGTATGGTTTCCTTTAAACAATTATTCTCTATGATGTTATATGTTAGTTTAATCGTCGCTCTAGGTTCTCTGTTTAATTCAATTGTAGTTGTTTTATTTAATTTGGATCCTATGACGGTGGTAACAGGCGTTAGTATGTTATTTGATCCGTTAGACCCTTTGGCTCCGTTACTTAGCTTCTTTGATATTTTTAATATTTGGTACATTATTTTAACTGCGCTAGGCCTGGGATATGTCGCTGGTTTTAATAAAGGCGCTGCATGGTCGCTTCCAATTGTATTAAGTTTAATAACCGCATTTATTGCTTACCTTACCTCAGGCATTCAATAATTCGTTTTACAATCAATCAAGGAGTGTGAGCCTATGAATAAAAAAAAGATCCTCATTGCAGTGGGTATAATCTTACTTATTGTTTCGTTTACAACCGTAGCTGTTGTTCAATCTCAAAGTGGGGGTTCCCAAGCTGTAGATGTAGAAACACCAACGATGGAATCTGTTAAGGCTGAAGTGATGCTGCCTGGGACAGTGAAAACAGAAAAGCAGCAAACGATCTACTTCTCCCCAGAGCTGGGTGAGAGCTATGAGCTTCTCGTTGAAGAAGGTGATGTTGTAGAAGAAGGATCATCCTTACTTCAATATGATGGAGGGCAGGCTGATTCCGAGAAAGAAACACTAGCGCTACAAATTGAGTCAGGCTATCTACAAATTAATTTCATAGAAAAGCAGGAGAAGGCTCTGGATGAAAGAGAAAAGGAGCTGAAAAAGGAGCTAGGAGAGAAAGAGGCAAAGGAGACAATCCAAGCCGAAAAAGATCAGCTTGAATTTGAGAAGAAAAATGCCAATCTTGATTTGCGTCAGTTATTACTACAACAGGATGAATTAGAGGCTCAAGATGATAAGCTACTCATTAAAAGTGATATCGCCGGTACCGTTTTTTCAGCTGAAATGAATCCAGTTGAACAGCAGCCCATTTTGGAGATTGCATCAACGGATCAGTTATTGATTGAAGGAACATTAAGCGAATATGACTCGCTTGTTGTAGAAGGTAGGCAAGATGTAGCGATTACATCTGATGCTCAGCCCGATCTTGAGTGGTCTGGCACAGTTCATGAGGTAGGACTTATGCCTCTAACTAATGAAATGACAGGTGATATGGATCGAACTGAGTATCCGCTAACGGTTCATTTTAATGAAGGCGAGCTAGATCAATTAAAGCCTGGCTATAATCTCATTTTGCGTATCGCGACAGAGGAACGGACAGCTCTTACCGTACCAGCCTCGGCACTTATTACCGAAGATGATCAATCCTTTGTTTTAGCTGTTGAAGAGGGTAAGGCAGTACGTAAAGACGTTGAAGTAGGTATCCAAACTAATCAACGGTATGAAGTAAAAACGGGATTGACTGAAACGGACGAAATCATTGTAGAGCCCTCTGGCATACAAGATGGAAATGACGTGACAAAAAATGATTAAGCTAAACAACGTTACGAAGTCTTTTATGGTAGGGACAGAGGAAACCCCTGTTTTAATGGATATTAATCTGGAAATTGCAGAGGGTTCTTTCTCAGCTATTATGGGTCCTTCAGGATCTGGAAAATCAACGTTAATGAATGTACTCGGTTGCTTGGATCAACCAAGCTCAGGAGAATATTTACTTAACGGAGAAAATGTAACCGTGCTTGACGATATCCAATTGGCGAAGCTGAGGAATAAATATATAGGATTCATTTTTCAGCAATTTCATCTATTGCCGCGTTTAACGGCTATCAAAAATGTCGAACTGCCAATGGTCTATGCAGGGATTGGAAAAAAGGAACGTGAGGAACGTGCGCACTATGCACTGGAGCGTGTGGGGCTCGCAGAACGAGTTAACTATCTTCCTAACTCCCTTTCTGGTGGTCAAAAACAAAGGGTAGCCATTGCAAGGTCTCTTGTTAATGAACCGACCATCATTCTTGCGGATGAACCAACTGGCGCGCTTGATACAAAAACAAGTGCTGACATTATGGAACTTTTGACAGGGCTTAATAAAGAGGGGACTACTATAGCTATCGTTACTCATGAACCAGAGGTTGCTGAATACACCGAACATACGATTTTTGTACGAGATGGTCGACTCGTCGAGAAGCTGTAAAGGAGTGAAGTGATGGGTTTAGCAGAAAATATTAGGATGGCTGTCGCTTCCATTCGTTCACATAAAATGAGGTCGCTGTTAACCATGCTAGGCATTATTATAGGTGTGGCATCTGTCATTATTGTTGTGGCTATTGGTCAGGGTGGAGAGGCCATGCTTAAGGAACAGCTTGTCGGAGAGGGGAATACGGCTGAGGTCTTCTATAGTCCTTCAGAGGAGGAGCTCCAAAGTAATCCCTCAGCATGGGAATCGGCATTTAGTTCTGATGATGTAAGAGAGTTAGAACAGCTAGACGGAATTGATAAGGTTGTTGCATACAGTGTTGAGTTTGGAAACATTCGTTTTCAAACAGAAGAAACAGAAGCCACTATATTAGGAATGAATCAGGCTTATTTAGATGTTCAAGGCTTTACGGTTGCCACGGGAAATTCATTCCAAGCTATGGACTTTGTTGGTGGGCAGCGAAAGGTGTTAATTTCAGATGCATTAGATGATGAATTGTTTGGTGATGAATCATCTATTGGAGAGATCATTCGTATTGGGCAGCAGCCTGTTGAAATTATTGGTGTGTTGGAACCACCAACAGGATTATTGTCTTTTTTTAATACAAATGAAGTATATGTGCCGTCTGAGACGTGGAAGGTTCTGTACGGAAATAGTCATTTTAGTCAATTAACTATTCAAGCTAATGATTTAGATCAACTGCAAGCTTCAGGTGAAATGGCTGCAGATTATTTAAACCAGAAGTATGGCACAGAGGAAGCTTACCAGGTCATGAACATGGAGGAGATGGCAGAGGGGCTAGGCCAGGTTACTCGAATCATGACGATGATCATTGGTGGGATCGCTGGAATTTCCTTATTAGTTGGCGGTATTGGTGTAATGAATATTATGCTTGTCTCTGTGACGGAGCGAACAAGAGAGATTGGGATTCGGAAATCACTTGGTGCGACTCGGGGGCAAATTTTGCAGCAATTTTTAATTGAATCTATTATCCTTACGTTAATCGGTGGAAGTATTGGTATTGCTGGCGGAGCTCTTCTTGTTATGATTATTTCAGCCATCGCTGGGCTGCCTATTCTCGTATCGATTCCTGTTGTGATTGGTGGGTTGGTCTTCTCTATGTTCATTGGTATTATTTTTGGTATTATGCCGGCGAATAAAGCAGCAAAACTAAATCCAATTGAGGCGCTTCGATACGAATAATCGGCTTGTCTGCTCCATTCACACTTGCTATGCTTAAGGAAGAATGGAGGATACATGATGAGTCAAAAAAAGCAGCAAGCCAAGCCTCAGGCTCCAAAACATATTAATCGACTTGAACCCTTGTCTTCCGAGTTATGGCTCGAAGAAGAGGGACTGTATCAACGATTTGAGCTAACAGATCACACGTTTAGACGAGAGGTGGCAGAGCGCGTAATCTTTGAGCATGTGTCTTTTTCACAGATTACTTTTGAGGAATGTGTTCTGCCTGCTCTTGAATGTTCCGATGTTGTCTTTAAAAAATGTGATCTTTCAAATGTGAAGGTTCCACGAGCCATTTTTCACCGTGTTCAGTTTATAGAATGTAAGCTTTTAGGTGTGGATTTTGCAGACGCTGCGTTTCGACATGTTGAATTTATAGATTGTCATATGCCGCTCTCTTCTTACGCATTTGTCAGTCTTAAGCATGTTCGTTTTAACCGCTGTGTCCTTAGAGGGGCTGATTTCTATGATGCGTCACTTGAACACGTTGAACTCAATCGCTGTGATATTCACGAGGTTCAATTCTCACAGACTACATTAAGCGGTATCGACTTAAGTAGCTGTCAATTTGAAACGTTAACGGTCTCCATGGATGATCTAAAAGGTAGCTATATCTCTACAGAACAGGCTACGGCTTTTGTTAAAGCATTTGGGCTTTATATTGTGGAAGATGAAGAGAGCTAATATAGAAAATTTCATAGGCACATAGACCGGCATTTATGAATATATGTAAAGAAGAGTTCAATGGATGGTTTGGAACAGGGGATCTTAGGCGATACTGGTACAAAGGAGTGAGAACGTATGAAGAGAACAGGTTCAATACGTATTCAGCTTGGTCAGAGCTGCTTAATCTGTGAAACAAGGAAAACAGCAGGCTATAAGCTAGTCAACTCGTTTGTGTGTGGAGACTGTGAACGTAAAATTGTAGGAACAGAGACGGGAACAGAGGACTACTTGGTGTTTGTCAGCAAAATGCGAGGAATATTAAAAGCGTCAAACTAGATAAGAAGAAAAGACAAGCTGAGTGGATGGCTTGTTTTTTTGTTTAGATTATCTCCATCATACGCTAGAATAGGAGAGACTGAAAAACGAGGAATGAGGAGAACAAATGACTCAGCCACACGTAAGCTTTCCCTTAGTATCTGCGCTACATCATCATATTAAAAAGAATCCCACTTCCTTTCATGTTCCAGGTCATAAAAATGGAGCAATCATTCCGCCAGGGTTAGAGGCATTCAAGTGTGTGCTGCCTTTTGATCTAACAGAATTAGAAGGGCTTGATGATCTCCATCATCCTACGGGTCCAATTAAGGAGGCGCAGCAGCTGACAGCCACCTTTTATGACGCGGCCGAGAGCTTTTTTCTAGTGGGAGGTAGTACAGCGGGGAACTTGGCGATGGTGTATGCGCTTTGCCAGCCTGGGGACGTTGTGTTTGTACAGCGTAACAGTCATAAATCAATCCTTCATGCAGTGGAGCTTGCAGGGGTCCATGCAGTGTACTTAGAATCTGAGATAGATCAGGAAACCGGCCTAGCTATCGGCATATCGGAGTCGTCTTTGCTTACGGCCTTAGCACGTTATCCAGAGGCGACCGCACTAATTATGACGTACCCTAATTATTATGGTGTCTGTTTGCCAAGCAATGGATTAATCCAAACAGCTAAGGGAGCAGGGCTCAAGGTTTTAGTAGATGAAGCACATGGTGCGCACTTTGTACTAGGAGAGCCATTTCCAGAATCTTTATTATCTGCTGGTGCCGATGCTGTGGTGCAGTCTGCTCACAAGACGCTGCCCGCCTTAACGATGGGGTCGTATCTTCACCTGAATCATCAGCTGAGGGAAGACGAAGTGCAAGCGATGAAACGTGCATTATCGATCTTTCAATCAAGCAGTCCATCCTACTTAATTATGGCTTCCTTGGATGCAGCCAGAGGCTATCTTGAAACCTATACTAAAGATCTTCTGACAAAAACGCTGCAATCTATCCAGAATTTTAAAGCAGGAATTGATGCCATTGAACAGTTGGACGTAATAGAGTGGAGCAGGACTGGCTACCAATATGACCCGTTAAAGGTTACAATAAGAACAGCCTGTACATTAAATGGGTATCAGCTTTCAGAGATGTTTCATAAGGCTGGAATCGACGTTGAACTTGCCGATGAGCATCACGTTTTGCTTGTATTTGGTTTAGTGCCATTTACAACGGGAGAGGCATGCCTTACTAAACTCAAAGAGTTAGTAAGCAATGTACCGTTAAAGCCAACACCTATCAACCAAAAAAATCATCGTAATGATAAAAGGGCTCCAATTGAATACGAGAAACATATACATACAAAAAAGACAGATCGGGTAGCCTTTTGGGAGGCTGAGGGACGAATTGCCGCGGAAGAAGTAACCCCTTATCCCCCAGGCATCCCCTTAGTGTACCCTGGTCAACGCATTGAAAAGGATACACTTTTACACATCAAGCAATTGAATCAGGCAGGGGCACGATTTCAAGGTGAAGATGTGGTGGAGATTGGGATTTGTGTAGTGGAAGATTTGGAGGATACGTGATGAAACAAGGAAAATTTATTACTTTTGAAGGTGGAGAAGGAGCAGGAAAAACAACCGTTATAGAGAAAGTAGAACAATGGTTAATTCATTCGAAGCATGATGTTTTGCGGACTAGAGAGCCGGGTGGTATTAGGATTGCGGAGGAGATTCGTCATGTCATTCTCGACGTTGCTCACACAGAAATGGATGGACGCACCGAGGCCCTGCTTTATGCAGCGGCAAGAAGGCAGCATCTAGTTGAGAAAGTTCTCCCAGCCATAGAACAGAATAAACTTGTTCTTTGTGATCGTTTTATAGACAGCAGTCTGGCTTATCAAGGATTTGCAAGAGGGCTTGGGATGGATGAGGTTCTTTCCATTAATGCATTTGCAATTGAGGGCCATATGCCGGATTTGACCATTTACTTTGAGGTTGATCCAGAGATTGGACTCTCCAGAATCCAAACAGATAACATTCGCGAGCTTAATCGGCTTGATCAGGAAAAGCTGGATTTTCATTATGCAGTAAGAGAAGGGTATGAGCAGGTAAAAAGGCGCTATCCGGAACGAATTCAAACGATAGATGCTAATCAGTCTATTGAAAAGGTGACAGAAGAAGTGATTCGTGTGATTCAAGCGTTTTTGAGCTATAATAATAAATAAATGAAGGAGTGGTTGAGTATGAAATTAATTATTGCCGTTGTACAGGATAAAGACAGTGCAAGATTATCCGATGCACTTGTTAAAGCAGATTTCAGAGCAACCAAGCTCGCTAGTACGGGCGGATTTCTAAAAGCTGGAAATACAACCTTCCTCATTGGGATAGAGGATGACAAGGTAGCCGATTTGATGGCCATTATTAAGAAGAATTGTGAAAGTCGAGAGCAGCTAGTCGCGCCTATTTCGCCAATGGGTGGAAATGCAGACTCGTATGTACCATACCCAGTAGAGGTACAGGTTGGTGGAGCAACGGTATTTACGTTACCTGTTGATCAGTTTGAGCAGTTTTAAAGGGTCCTACTGAAGGATGTGTTTACATGAAAACGTGGAATGAGTTAACAGATACACAGCCTAGGGTTGTGCCTTTTCTAATGAGAAGTTTAGAAAAAGACCGGCTATCTCATGCATATATTTTTGCGGGTGAATCAGGTACAGGAAAGCAGGAAATAGCTCTTCAACTTACGAAGAGCTATTTTTGCAGAGAGAAGCAAGGTGTAGAGCCATGCCATCAGTGTGTGGACTGTAATCGAATTGAAAAGGGCAATCATCCAGATGTTCATTTAGTGGCGCCCGATGGAGCCTCTATTAAGAAACATCAAGTAGAATTTTTACAAAAGGAATTTACATATCGCGGGATGGAATCCTCCTATAAAGTGTATATCATTTCTGAGGCGGATAAGATGACAGCCAGTGCGGCAAACAGCCTGCTCAAATTTCTTGAGGAGCCTGAGTCACCAACAATGGCTCTTTTGTTGACTGAGAGGGAATCCAGCTTGCTTCCAACGGTTCGTTCAAGAAGCCAACAATTGTCATTTTCACCTTTGTCAAAGCAATTGTTTGCAGAGAAGCTTCAGGAACATGGTTTCCCAAGACTCTCTTCTTTATTGGTTGCAGAAATAACGACAAACTTAGAGCATGCAAGTCAGTTAAATGATGGAGATTGGATTGCACAAGCCCGAAGCGTAGTGATACAATTGATGGGAGAGCTTTATCTTAGACCAAATCAGGTTCTGCTAACTTTGCAGGACAAGTGGCTTCCTTTATGTAAAGAGAAAAGCCAACAAGAAGCTGGTCTTGATATGATACTCTTTTGGTTGAGAGACCTTTTATATATACAGACCGGAAAGACGGATGCGCTTGTTTTTCCAGATCAGAAAGAACAATACGAACAACTCGCGCTCTCCATTTCACAAAAGCAGATAAGTAGGCATCTGTCAGGCGTGCTGGAGGCAAAACGTCATCTGAACGCTAACGTGAACTACCAGCTTGTTATGGAGAAGCTGTTGCTCAGCATACAGGAGGTATAGACGTTGCATCAAGTTGTAGGCGTTCGCTTTAAAAAAGCGGGCAAAATCTATTACTTCTCTCCGGGAGAAGTGAAGTTGGACCTGGGTGAAGCTGTTATTGTTGAAACGTCGAGAGGTATTGAGTTTGGAAGCATCGTTATCGCCGAGAAAGAAGTCGCTGATAATGACGTTGTTCTTCCACTCAAGCAAGTTCTGCGAATCGCTACGGCTAAGGACAAATTAACAGTGACTGAGAACGAAGAATCAGCTCTTAGAGCATTTGAAGTCTGTTCAGAGAAAATTGTTGAGCATCAGCTTGATATGAAGCTGGTTGATGTTGAATATACGTTTGATCGTAATAAGGTTCTGTTTTACTTTACTGCAGATGGACGCATTGACTTTCGAGAGCTAGTTAAAGATCTCGCAGCTGTGTTCCGGACAAGAATCGAGCTAAGACAAATTGGGGTCAGGGACGAGGCAAAGATGCTAGGTGGAATTGGGCCATGTGGTCGAGTTCTCTGCTGTTCCTCTTTTCTTGGAGACTTTGAACCTGTTTCCATTAAAATGGCGAAAGATCAGAATCTTTCCTTAAACCCAGCTAAGATTTCTGGCTTATGTGGTCGATTAATGTGCTGCTTAAAGTACGAGAATGATACGTATGAAGAAGCAAAGAGAGAACTTCCTGATGTTGGAAAAGAAATCCGGACGCCAGATGGAGTGGGTAAGGTTATTGGGCTAAACCTACTCGAGAAGATTGTCCAAGTAGATATGCTTGAAGGAGAACAAGTGCTTGAATTTACATTGGATGAATTGAACGGAACACGTGCTTTTTCAGCTGAATCCGCAGAATGATGGGGTGGAAACGTGGACAAAAAGGCGGTCTTTAAGAAGGTTAGCCAAATGGAGGAAGGCATTGGATTGCTTCACCAAGAGTTAAGTGGGCTTAAGGAACAGCTTGCATACCTGATTGAAGAGAATCACTATCTCCAAATAGAGAATAAGAATTTAAGAGAGCGTTTTGATTGGGAGATGCAGCAGAACGAGAAACAAACGCAAGCGAAGGATAAAGGCAAACCAATGATCGGAGAAGGACACGACAATTTGGCACGCCTATATCAGGAAGGATTTCACATTTGCAACACGCACTACGGAAGCCTCCGTCCAGATGGTGAAGATTGTTTGTTTTGTTTATCGTTCCTGCATCAAAAGAAATAATAGATGCCCCACCTCATGAGAAGAGGCCAACCCGATGAATTGAGCTTGGGTGGCCTCTTCTTTGTATGATGTTAAGAAGGAGCATAGGGATATGAAACTGTTAGCGAAAGAAAGACTTGATTATATTGCTGGTACGTCTTTGTCCATAATTCAAAGTGAAGAGGTTTTTTCTTTCTCAATAGATGCCGTCCTGTTAGGGCGCTTTATCAGTGTTCCTATTCAAAAAGGACGTATATTGGATTTATGTGGTGGGAACGGTATTATTGGACTCGTTATGAGTGAACGAAGTCATGCAGAGATCATTAGTGTTGAATTACAGGAGCGCTTACATGATATGGCGGTTCGATCGATTGATTATAATGGAAAGCAAGCTCGCATTCAGCCGGTGTTAGCTGATATTAATGATCTGCCTGGATCTCTTGCAGCTGGCTCATTTGATGCAGTGACCTGCAATCCTCCCTATTTCGCAACCAATCCACAATCAGATCAGAACAAAAACCAACATTTTACGATTGCACGTCATGAAGTGTACTGTACATTGGAGGATGTTATACGAACGGCATCAACCATGGTGAAGCAAAGAGGAAAGGTAGCGCTTGTTCATCGTCCAGAAAGACTAACAGATATGATTAGTCTTATGAGGAAGTATCGAATTGAACCAAAGCGCTTACAGCTGATTCAGCCTAATGATAAAAAAGAAGCAAATATTGTGTTACTTGAGGGAATTAAGGATGGGAAACCAGGTCTAAAATGTCTTCCTACCTTATGTGTATATGATGAACAGGGAACGTATACCAAGTCCTTTAGGGAGGTCTATGAGAATAAATGAGCGAGCGTCATTACGTCTACATCATAGAGTGCAGCGATCACACCTGGTATACGGGTTACACCAACAATTTACTGAGAAGAATTGAAAAGCATAATGAAGGAAAAGGAGCCAAGTATACAAGGGGAAGAGGCCCAGTTACATTGGTTTGGGAAGAATCCTTCGAAAGCAAAACCGAAGCGATGAAGCTCGAATATGCATTAAAAAAAATGCCTCGTGCCAAAAAAGAAGAATATGTTCATGAAAGGAGGGCTACCGTCTATGCAACAGCAAAAAAGCTTTCAGACTAACCCAGAAAAAGGCGTCCTATATCTTGTACCCACACCCATTGGGAATTTAGAGGATATGACGTTTCGCGCTGTCCGCATTTTAAAGGAAGTAGATAGTATTGCGGCAGAGGATACACGGCAAACCCGAAAGCTGTGCAGTCACTTTGACATTCATACACCCTTATTGCGCTATGATGAACATACAAAAGGTAAAATCGGCTCACAGTTGATCACCCAGGTTAAGAATGGACGCAGCATTGCACTTGTAAGTGATGCAGGCATGCCAGCCATTTCAGATCCGGGACAGGAAATTGTGCAGCAGGCTATTTCCTCGGAAATAGCGGTGGTTGTATTACCTGGTGCCAATGCAGCTTTAACTGCATTAGTTGCATCCGGATTATCTACAGATCATTTTTATTATCATGGATTCTTACCTCGCCAGAAAAAGCATCGCTTAGAGGAACTAGAGATATTATCATCTATAAAGGCTACGCTCGTATTTTATGAGTCACCACATCGACTTAAAGAAACTCTAGTAGCTCTTCATGACGTATTAGGTAATCGTTTTATCAGCATTGGACGAGAGCTGACAAAGAAATTTGAAGAGTATCAGCGTGGAACTTTGGAAGAAGCTATTGAATGGATAGAGCTGGGTACAATTAAGGGTGAATTTGTGTTAGTAGTTGAGGGGTCGAATCAAGAGAAGCAAGAAGATAAGTGGTGGGACCAACTTGAGCTCAATCAGCATATCGAACATTATATTTCCCTTGGAATGTCTTCAAAGGAAGCGATCAAACAGGTGGCGATAGATCGAGATCAACCCAAAAGAGAGATTTATCAATCCTACCATGTTGAGTAGTCATATCTTATAATGGTGGATCAATTCCTTATTATTATGAAAATAGTAATACTGTTGCCTACCTCATCCTGCGGGATAAAAAGGAGGCCATTGAAAAAGTCATGTAAGAATGAGTTGAGTGGTGCCGCTTCAGGAGAACCCTAGCACCCGCAAGAACGGCCTCAGCCCTCGAAGTGGAAACCCACCACTTAGATGTCGGTCTGCCGCGTTCTGTTCCGCAGGAGTCTTCGGGTTCTCCTTCCGCTAACGTGAAAGTTCACAGTTTTAGAAATTTTTCAGTGACCTCGATAAAAAAGTTCATTGAGATAAGATGGCAGAGCAAGATTAGCCAATTACCTTGCCTTGGGTAAGTGCCATGATTTTGGGAGCGACGGACAAAATCATGGATCATGAGCCGCCCTCTATCCATAAAAACTCACGTTCATTTACACATACATTTTCGTCATAGTTTATTGGATTATAAATTAGAAAGTTAGCTGATTCTCACAACATGTTAAACATAGGAGAATCGGCTATTTTTAGTTCAATATACCCAAAACCCAAACAAAAAGCCTGTCGACAAAAGGTCAACAGGCCAAGCAATCACGTATCTAGCTTATTTATTTTGAGATACGTAGTTTTGAAGATCTTTAAGAATTTCCTCAGCACCTTGTGGGCTAAGAATGATTTTGCCATTAGCAATGGATAGGTTATCATCAGAAACCTCTCCAGTGATTTGACAAGTCATGTTAGGCTTGTATTTCTTCAAGATGATGCGCTCGTTATCAACGTAGATTTCAAGAGCATCCTTCTCAGCAATGTCCAATGTACGACGAAGCTCAATCGGAATTACCACTCGTCCTAGTTCATCAACCTTACGTACAATTCCAGTAGATTTCATGCTATATATTCTCCTCTCGAGTGTAAGAGAACTCCTCTAATTTTTAGCAAAGGAATCTGCTAAACTTAGAAAAAGAACTCATTTTTGGTAGTGTCATAATTCGACAGATTTTATCTACACTAAGAATACCAAGGTTTCCAAAACAAGTCAAATGTTTTTTTAGAAAAAGTTTATAATTTGTTCTGTTTAAAGATTGGGAAAATACGTAGTATATTTATGTTCAGTAAATATTAGGATAATAGGAAGTTATGTCGAAAAGTCGAAACAATAGTCTATACCCTGATACAATAGGAATTAATCATGTATGATGTATGAATAGATGACTAGGATAAAGGATGTGTTTTTGATGGATATCGAACACAAAATCGTAGAGAAATTAATAAATGTAGGAGAAAAGCTCCGAAATCAATATCAAAAGCCAGGAAGTAATAACGACATAATTCGACAAAAACTAGGTACTAGTTTGGCAGTTTTTCGACAAATGCAGCAGCTTTCTAAGGAAAAACTTGCAGAATTACTGGATAATAAAGAGATTGCTGGAGTAGATGGGTCTGTGAATCAGACAAAAAGCGAGCCACCCCATGTTATTTATTTCTTCCAGTCACTAGCTAAAACAACAACTGGCCATGAGATTAGAAAATCAGACGTATATGTCCCTTTATTAGATGACATGGATAAAGAGGATGAAAAACAGCCTATTAATTGGCGTTCACATCTGTTAGCAAAACTAGAGCTCCAAGCAGCTTTACAGTTAATAGAAGAAAGAGAGCTCGCGTATTTGCTTATGGATGGAGCACTCTACCATTACCGCATAGATGCTGAAGAGGATTGGGAGAGGCTACGCCAAGCAGCATTGGATCGTGATGTACTCCTTATAGGAGTGTCTGAGGAAATTACTACAGAAAATCTAGTAAAACTACACGCCTTTTCGGATTATGCAGACAGAGCCTATAACTATGATCGTGATTTATTATTTGGAGTGCTTAAGCAAGGAGAAAGCATTTATATAGAAGAAATTCAGCATAAAGCAGGATTACAGTCAGTCTGGGCAAGGTTTGGATCTGACCCTCAGATTACTGGATTTGATATGTTAGAGGAGCAGGCGTATCGTAGAGAGGAGATCTCTGATTTACTTTATACGATCACACCAAAAGATGGCAGAGGAATCCCGCTCTGGCTAGATTATGTAGACCGAGAGATTCGAATCTCTGATAAGCTAGTTGATGGATTAATAGAGCAGTATCTAGATGCAGAGACAAGGCATCGTTATTTCACAAAAAAGCGTAACCAAAGACCTTATTAATAGAGAGCAGGAGATGATGACGATGCAAATTGTAGGAGTAACGACACAGCATGAAGTATATGTCGCTTCAAAGACTCATAAATTTCGAATGAACGAGCTCGTTGTCCTTGAAGATGCGGATTTATTTGACCCAAAAGGAGAGGTGGTTGAAACCTTTTCTTATAACCGTTATATTCCAATGGGTTTTGATAAAGGATTGGCTGATCAAAGTGTGCTCGAAACATTAGAGCAAATTGGTTACGATATTGGGGCAGATGATATTCATTTAGCGAAGGTGCGTTTATTTGAAGAGGCTGTTCAGCCGATTCAAACGGGAGCAGTTGTTCGACATCCGGCTTTTGAGGAAATAAAAGATTTACTCGTGACCACTTCTGCGACCGAAGGCATGGTGCTAGGAGAGATTAAATCAACTGATTTTATTGCACCTTCTTTGCCGTCGGACTTAGACGGGTTATTGCATATGCAGGAACAGGGAGTTCTGCGCAAACAAAATGGCGTGCCATTTATTTTTGATATTCGGGCGATGCAGCAGTACCCGCACATTGGAGTGTTTGGGGGCTCTGGATCGGGTAAGTCGTTTGGGTTACGGGTTATGCTTGAAGAGCTGATGAAGCTTAAGATTCCGACACTTGTATTTGATCCGCATTTTGAAATGAACTTTTCAGCAAAATCTGAGGGAGTCGAGGAGGCTCCGAGTTACACAGATCAATACGACGTCGTGCAGATTGGACGTGATGTGGGGGTTGACTTCTCGGCGCTTTCAACAAGGGACGTTGAACGATTGCTCTCTGCTTCTGGCTCGTTAACGGAATCAATGGTCAATGTCATTCAAAGCATACATAAGCGTCGGGACAGCTACCAATCATTTAGTGATCGCGTGGCCAACCTATCAGAAGCACTGGAGATGGGTAAGCAAAAGGTGGAGGGTATGTTACACGATGGCGGCATGACGAGAGATGAAATTAGTCGCTTTAGTACCTTTAAGTCTTTACTTGATCAATATGGCAGCTTGCCGTTATCTTCAGTGAAAGGCATTCAGTGGCGAGCCAATCGTCTGCACCAGGCAGGACTGTTTCAACAAAATATTCGCGCCATTGAGACGAGTATTCATCAGGGGAAGCTAGTTGTTATCCAAGGGGCTGTTTGGCTGCTTCAGGTTTTTTCTAGCTATGTTATTGGCTCGTTATATGGTCAAAGGCGTTCATATCGGGATGCAAAGCTACAGCAGGAGCAGGGCCAGTTTTTCCCGCCATTTGTTGTGGTGACAGATGAGGCCCATAACTTTGCACCCAAGGGCTTTGATGCGCCAGCCAAATCGGTGCTTAAGGAGATTGCGCAGGAGGGCCGAAAGTACGGTGTATTTCTGATATTTGCTACTCAGCGCCCGACTTTACTTGATGAAACAATTACAGCGCAGCTTAACTCTAAGTTTGTGTTCCGAACAGTACGTGGCACGGATATTCAAACGATTAAAGAAGAAACAGATCTTACAAGTGAAGAAGGTAAACGACTTCCATACCTTCGTTCCGGAGATGTGTTTGTTTCCTCTGCAATTATTGGACGGACGATGGCTGTACGCATTCGCATGGCTCATTCAACAAGTCCACATACCTTAAATCCATTTGATGAGCTGCAGCAGATGAATGCACAAGGTGATGAAACCATGCTTGAGGCATTACGACCGTACCTACCATTATCTGAAATGAATTTAATGAAGGAACTGACACAGCTTAACCGCGATGTCGGTAAGAGTTGGGATGTATCAACATGGAAACAGGAGCTAGAGCGTTTAAGTAGAGAAAATTTGCTAATTAAGCAGAAAACCCCGTTTGCCACGCTTTATGACCGTGCTTGACACGTGTAGGGTTGGTTCGGTATATTCTAGGATATACTGTGTTATATATTCATTCCAATGAACGGATAAGTACACGATACAGAATCACACAGAGAGCTGGGGTAGCTGAAAACCAGTTGAGGATGTAAGTGGAAGTATGGTCCGGGAGGATTCTGTCTTCGAGTGGTTTTGCCATAAGGGGAGAGCGTAGCTGGCGTTAACAGATAAGTCATGATGACTTTATGAGCCCTTCTGCTGTGAAGCGAGGGGGAACTTGGGTGGTACCACGTGAGCATAGCTCTCGTCCCGATTGCGGATGAGGGCTTTTTTATATGGAAAAAATGAAGCAGAGGAGGGCATATCATGCCTGAAGAAAAGAGCAGCTTTTATATTACGACCCCGATTTATTACCCGAGCGGGAATTTGCACATCGGTCATACGTATACAACGGTGGCGGGAGATGCAATGGCTAGATACAAACGTCTACGTGGATATGAGGTTCGTTACTTAACGGGTACGGATGAGCATGGCCAGAAGATTGAGAAGAAAGCAGCAGAGGAAGGTCTTACACCACTTCAATTCACTGACAAAATGGTAGAACCGATTAAGGCACTTTGGGAGAAGCTTGATATTTCATATGACGATTTCATCCGGACAACAGAGGATCGTCATAAAGTTGTGGTAGAACAGATTTTTGAACAGCTGCTTAAACAAGATGATATTTACCTTGGAGAATATGAGGGCTGGTACTCTGTTTCAGATGAAACTTTTTATAATGAGCGTGAGCTTGTAGATGCGACGAAGGATGAACAAGGTCATGTAACAGGCGGAAAGAGTCCAGACTCAGGACATCCCGTTGAAAAAGTCCGCGAGCAGTCCTACTTTTTCCGGATGAGTAAGTATGCGGATCGTTTGCTTGCCCATTATGAAGCGAACCCTGACTTTATCCAACCGGTATCACGTAAAAATGAAATGGTGAATAACTTTATCAAGCCAGGACTTGAGGACTTGGCTGTATCTCGTACAACCTTTAATTGGGGTGTAAAGGTTCCGAGTAATCCAAAGCATGTGGTCTATGTTTGGATTGATGCATTAGCAAACTATGTTACGGCTCTAGGTTATGGAACCGATGATGATGCCTTGTATCAGAAATACTGGCCAGCGAGTGTTCACCTAGTAGGTAAGGATATCCTAAGGTTCCACACAATCTATTGGCCAATTATGCTCATGGCATTAGATGTGCCGCTACCGAAAAAAGTTTTTGGGCACGGCTGGTTTCTTACTAAGGACGGCAAAATGTCAAAATCAAAAGGAAATGTGGTTAACCCTGTTCCACTAATCGACCGCTACGGCCTAGATGCGATTCGTTATTATTTGCTACGTGAAGTACCATTTGGTTCAGATGGGGTGTTTACACCGGATGCATTTGTGGAGCGAGTGAACTACGATTTAGCAAATGATTTGGGGAATCTATTAAATCGAACCATTGCGATGATTCAAAAGTATTTTGATGGAGAAATTCCTGCTTATGTGAAAAATGGCACCCCATTTGACGAGGATCTGCTTGATCTTGTAGGGGCTACGATCACAAAAGTAGAGAATGCAATGGAGGAGATGGAATTCTCTATTGCTTTAACGGCAATTTGGCAGCTTGTCAGTCGTACAAATAAATACATTGATGAGACTCAGCCATGGACCCTAGCAAAGGATGAGGGAGAGAGAGAACGTCTTGGCACTGTGATGTACCATCTAGCGGAGTCATTACGAATTATTTCTGTGCTTATCCAGCCATTCATGACTAAAACACCAGGTAAGATCTGGTCGCAGCTTGGTATTGAGCAAGCTCTTACTACATGGGATTCAACCGCAGAATTTGGGCAAATTCCAGCTGGAACAAAGGTTGGTAAAGGCGAACCGATTTTCCCTCGCTTGGATGTTGCAAAAGAGGTCGCTCATATTGTGGAACTAATGGGCGGTAAGGTAGAGGAAGAAGAGCCGGAAGAAATAGAAGACGAGAATCAAATTACAATTGATGACTTTGCTAAAGTGGAGCTGCGTGTAGCGGAAGTGACTGCAGCTGAGCCAGTGCAAGGAGCCGATCGCCTCTTAAAGGTTCAGCTTGACCTAGGCTATGAGCAGCGTCAGGTTGTCTCAGGTATTGCGAAATTTTACACACCAGAAGACCTAGTAGGTAAAAAGGTTATCTGTGTAACGAACCTTAAACCAGTGAAGCTACGTGGAGAGCTCTCACAGGGTATGATTTTAGCAGGTTCTAAAGGGAAAAAGCTTCAGCTTGCTACCATTGATGGAGCTTTACCAAATGGAGCCCAAGTTAAATAAGGAAAAAGCAGGACGGCACTAGATTTCATTGTGCCGTCCTGCTTTTATTCGTCTATTTCTATCTTATTAATTCTAACGCGGCTGACTTTTCTTGTTTCCACTTCTAGGATTTCAAAATGAAGGTCATTAAATGTGACCGTTTCACCTACAGTAGGTAGATAACCAAACTGATGAAGGAGAAAGCCGGCTAAGTTATCCTCTGCTTCAGGGATTCGTGTATTAAAGACGATATTAAGGCGACGTAGTGCGATTTTTCCGTCACATATGATTTCTGTTTCCGTTTGTTTTTCAACTAACACATCATCAACATCGGTCTCGTCCTCAATATCTTGTCCAATAATGGCTTCAATAAGGTCCTCATGTGTAATGATTCCCTCTGTGCCGCCATATTCATCTAACACAATGGCAATATGCTTTTTTTCTTGAATCATCCGCTGAAATACACTGTTTACTGGTTGAAATTCGTTCACGAACATTGGATTCAAATCAGCAACGTCCCTAGCTTGTTTGTGAGGGTTCTGAAACCAGGCAAGGACAAATTTTGAATGAAAGACCCCAATAATATGATCAAGATTCTCTTCATATACCGGATAACGAGAGTATTGATTAAGGGATAGAATCTCCTGAGCTTCTTCAAATGTCATGTCTGCTGAAAGCCCATGTACATCAATTCTTGGCGTTTTAAGAACATCCGCAACATTTAATTGTTGAAAATCAAGCATGCTTTTTAATCTATGTACTTCCTCGTTTTCAAACGTTCCCTCCGTTTGCCCGATATCAAACATCGCTCTCATCTCTGCTTTTGAAAAGGAGGTCTGATCTGTATCCTTTTGTCCAATTAGCTTAATAACTAAATGGGTAAGGGCATTTAAGAGGTAGGTGGCAGGCTTTAAAATAATCAGCAGTAATCGTGTAAGTGGATATACCATGTACGCAATACGATCTGGATAAGCTGCGGCAACAGACTTTGGTAAGACCTCAGCAAAAATAATGATAGCGACTGTTAGTACACCAGTAGCAATTCCGACATTGATGCCATGTTCCAAAGCGACAATGGTAACAAGAGAAGGCAGGACGATGTTCGGTACATTATTTGCAACTAGAATACCCGGAATAAACTCCTCAGCATTTGATACAAGCTTCAACAGTCGCTCGGACTTTTTATCTCCATTGGCGGCTTTACTTTGAAGTTTGATTTTGTTGGCAGCAGTTAGAGCCGTTTCACTGCCGGAGAAAAAGCTTGAAGCAATAAACAATACGATAATCGCAAAGATCAAGAATGTTCCCTCCAGTTGGTTGATCCGTAGACTCATTCATATACGGACAGTTAGCTCTATCATATATAGCGCAACTGGCAAGGTCAAGGGAGGGCTCAATCAGAACAACCCATCCTGCCGTTATATGAGGCAGGATGGGTTTATCTAGAAACGGATACCTTTATCCTACTCAAGGTAGAACCTCTACTTTACTTGCATCTCCAAACGCAGGATGCGATGTATTTAGGGCTTCAATCCAGACCTTAACTTCATCACCAACTGTCACATCCTCATTACCCTCCGTTAATACAAGATAAGCCGCCCCATGTGATTCATCTATCAACTCTTCTTCTGTTAATCCTTTAGTCCCCTCACTAGTTAAGCCTTCTACTAGTAATATCTGATCACCGTTTATTATCGCTACAATCCCTTCCATTGTGTTGTCTTCAGGGTCGGTCGCATCTTCTGAACACCTGCATTGAGGCTAGCAAGTGCTGTAATGACGATCATAACCAATAATACCTTTGTATTAACTTGCAATGGATTGCTCAAAACAGTAGCTCCCTTCAAGTTTATGATAGAGACTATACAGTTTTATTTTTTGACGTACTACCTCGATACAATGAATATTAAGTAAAGCGTATTAATGTTTTGTAATGATGGGGTGGCTAATATATATGGGGGGGCGGGCAGTGTATTAGCTAAAAAATAGCCGAGCCAGGAGGTGAGTAGACTAACACATCCTGGTTCGGCTTTGACGATATTAAAATTCCTCATATTCCGCGGGGTCCTGATCTTGAATACGCCCATCCGTTTTAGTAAGGATACTAATTGTGACCATATCCTGTTCCGTTAGTTCAAAGTCAAAAACAGCGAGGTTTTCTAGCTGTCTTCCAATCGAAGAGGCTTTAGGAAGAGGTAAGGCACCTAGCTGAATATGCCATCTGAGAATGATTTGTGAGATCGTTTTGTTGTGAGTATCGGCTATTGTCTGAATGGACCGATCCTCTAGCACTTGGCTGGCTCGTCCGAGTGGACTCCATGATTCGGTAATAATCCCGTGCTGCTGATCAAACGAACGCTGCTGCTCTTGAGAAAAATAAGGGTGCAGCTCCACTTGGTTTACACTAGGTGTTACTCCTGTTTCATCAATTAATCGCTCAATATGCTCGGGCAGGAAGTTTGATACACCAATGGAGCGAATCAGCCCCCATTTTTTGGCGTCAATTAAGGCCTGCCACGCTTCGACAAATAGCTCCTGCTTCGGGTTGGGCCAATGCACTAAATACAGGTCGTAATAATCAAGGTCTGCTCTCAGAAGGGATTCTTGGATGGCCATGATGGCTTTTTTATATTCGTGATGTCGTCCTGGAAGCTTAGAGGTGATGCGTAGCTGTTCGCGAGACACGGAGCTACGCTTTACTGCCGCCCCCACAGCACCTTCATTTTCATAGTTAAAAGCAGAATCTATCAACCGGTAGCCAGCATCAATGGCACTGGTCATGGTATGAACACCTTCTGCCCCTTTTACACTTGCGGTTCCAAAGCCTATGGCTGGTAAGGTTAATCCGTCGTTTGTTGTACGTACTGGTATCATGTACAGTCTCCCTTCAGAAATAGCGTTATCGGTCTATACCCTGATAGAAGAGAAATTATCCTGCGTATGTCTTACTATGTTTCAGAATTTTGTTAACAGATGATATCTCCACTCTACTAAAAATACAGAGTCCTTGCTTTTGTGTACATTACATTGATGTATAGAGATAGTGGATGGCTACTGGCTTGGTTCTTCGGCAGCCGCTCCCGAAAATGGGGGCACGCTTACCGCGGGAAGGTAATGAGCTAACTCGACTACGTCGATTTAGCTCATTGAACCTTTTCATCCCACAGGTGTCGGCCCGCCATTTTCGTCCGCTCGTTTTAGTTAGGTATTGGAATGAGAATTTGTACAACAATAAGGACTTGATCTAAAAGGCTAGAGTTCGTGCTTTTGTGGGAATGACAACGATATTTAGAGATAGAGGATGACTAATGATTAAAAAATGAACAAGGACCCTCTTGTCACAAGGATATCGGGAATGAGAGGTATATACATCGGGAAGAAAGCGGAATCCATCGCAAGAAGATCTAAACTCGCGTGCGTATGTCGGTAAGCACAGTCAATTCCCCACCCCACAGATGGAAAATGCGCGAAAATCATCATGTGCTGCGCGAAAAAGCGGAGTGCGTGCGCGGACGCCAGTAAGCGCAGCCAATTGTCTGATTGGAAACATACGACGCCGAAGCGTCTATTAGATTCCATGCTCTCATCCAGAGGAACTTAGTATCCCTCTGCACTAAAAAAGCTTGCCAACGAGTCTGGACTCGTTGGCAAGTTCACAAAAGCCTTACGCTTTAAATTCTTCTATTGCACTTTGGGCAAGCTTTGAAATGGTCATGTCGTCCATTGGCGGGTTGTGCAGTCCTGCTCGGATGTCACGATAATGCCGTTGCAATGGGCATGAAAGTTCTAGGCTTTTAGCGCCAACCACTCGCATCGCTTTATCAACCACAGCAATGCTGTTATTCACAACCGTATGCTTCACCGCACCAATTTCATTTTGAATGAGGTGGCGCGTGTCCATGCTGTCGTATGCGCGAGTGACAGAATAGATAAGATGGCGGGACTGCATCATGAGTAAATCTATTTCACCAAGGCTTGCTTGAACGTTTGGCAGCTCACTAATGGTGCCGGTAATACTGTTTGGTGAATGCTCCGTGGCATATTTGACAGCATAATCCCTTGCCGCCTGAGCAATGCCAAGATAATTGGCGGGAATATGGGTCATCCACGCGTTCACTTGGGCACCACGTTGCTTTTGATTCACTTCAACTAAAAACCAATCGTCCACGCGCACATCTTTTAAAAGTAGGTTATGGCTTTCGGTGCTTCTCATTCCGACCATATTCCAGTTTTCTCGAATGGACAAGCCTGGTGTATCGCGATGAATGAGAAAGAATCCAACGGTTTGCTTTTCTTCGATCCAGACGCCAACAAGATAATAGGTTAGGTAGGGGGACATGGTTGTAAATGTTTTTTCTCCATTAATGACCCAGGAATCGCCATCACGCATGGCCTGTGTTCCCGGTTTGCCTCCGCGGGTCGGGCTACCTGTTTGAGCCTCACTTACGGCTCGGTTAATGACAGCCCCATTTCGCACTTCTTCAGCTAAAAATGAGAGCTGCTCGGCAGTCCATATCTTTTTATCAAAAATCTCTGCTAGGACACCCTGATGCCAGCTGATAGATAAAGCTGTAGCCCCATCCATGCTGCCGAGGGTTTCTTGAAAAAGTACAAGATCAGCCATACGAAGGCCAGCTCCCCCGTATTCTTCAGGAAGGGGAAGGGACGTATAGCCAATGTTAACTAATGCTTGTATATGCTGAGCAGGAAAGGTCCCTGTTTCATCATTTGATTGAGCAGTCTGTTCAATCTGGGGACGGAGATTCTCTAGTTTTTGCAGCCAATTTCTTTGAAAGGCTGTAGTGGCGAATAGGTTTTTTGACATGTTGCTCAGCTCCTCTGCTTTAAAATCGTTTATACCCTTTTTTATTATTATAAGTCAGTTAAGTCTCGGTCAAATCCTTACTATCTGTATAAATAGTAATACCGATGTCTATCTAAAACAAGCGAACGAAAATGAAGGGCCGATACCTGATAAAAATTAGGTCACTGAAAAGGAAGCTTTATATGATAGTAAGTCTTCTCTCAAACAAAAAACGGGAACATGAGCGGAAGGAGAAAACGAAGACTTCTACGGAACAGAACGTGGCAGACCGACATTGAAGTGGCGCTCTTCCACTTCAAGGGCTGAGGCCGTTCCCGTGGAAAGCGAAGTTTTCTCCTGTAGCGGTGTATGAGCTCATTACCTTCCCTTGGGTAAGTGCCCCCACCTTCGGTAGCGGCATCCGAAGAAACAAAACATGATCCGTCCTCTATTTCTTTACATCGATGTAATGAACACATAAGCATAGACTCTATCCTCTTACTCGGGTTGGCCTCTTAAAGATTGCATCCATATCTAAAGAAACGGTAAGATGCAGGTATAAAAACATAGGTATGGAGGGTAAATATGTTATTTGATACACATGTACATTTAAATGCAGATCAATTCGATGAAGACATAGAGGAAGTCATAGAGAGAGCTCGGGATGCCGATGTGGAACGAATGGTTGTCGTTGGTTTTGATGAGAAGACCATTCATAGGGCGCTAGAACTAATCGAAGCCTATGATTTCTTATATGCGGCGGTGGGTTGGCACCCTGTTGACGCCATAGATATGACAGACGACCATTTAATTTGGCTGGAGGAGCTGGCTGCGCATCCAAAGGTCGTCGCTCTTGGAGAAATGGGCTTAGATTATCATTGGGATAAATCGCCAAAGGACATTCAAAAAGAGGTGTTTGTGAAGCAGATTCACTTAGCTAAGAAGGTTAACCTTCCTATCATAATTCACAATCGAGACGCCGATCAGGATATTGTAGAAATATTGGAAGCTGAAGGTGCAAAAAAAGTTGGTGGCATTATGCATTGCTTTGGCGGAAGTGTAGAAATTGCGGATCGTTGTCTTAAAATGAATTTTTATATTTCATTAGGTGGCCCAGTTACGTTTAAAAATGCTAAAAGGCCTAAAGAAGTAGCTAAACACGTACCATTAGACAAACTTTTAATTGAAACGGACTGTCCGTATCTGGCACCTCATCCGAATAGAGGGAAGCGTAATGAACCGAGTTATGTGAGTCTAGTAGCTGAAGAAATTGCTTCACTAAGAGGGATGGAATATGAAGAGTTAGCTAAACAAACAACGCAAAATGCAAATAGATTATTCAAAATGTGATCTTCGTACAGGGACAATCCTTCTTCACCGTTTGACAAGTACTGACATTGTCCCTATGTAGACTTCTTGATTCTTGTTTCTTCAACATTTTTAGAACTGTAATGAAAATGTAATGTCGAGAAAAAAACCTTTTCTTTTAAAGGCTGTCAAGAGATAATGAGGTCATTCTTGTGGGGAAAAGTGAATTTTTTCTAAAGTTTATTTGACAAGGATGGGGACAATCGATATACTTCATAGCGTTAAGAGGAGGAATGTCTACATATGGAAGCGACAAAGACGTACAGGCTTCTGTTGGATCATGTTTCGAATCATAAGTACCTCATATCGATCATGGGGTTTGTCATCATTTTAGCAGGTATATTCTATACGGTGTATGAGATGACAAAGAATTCGGTTACCGTCAGTATCGATGGGAATGAAGATGTTACAATATCAACCCACGCTGACACGGTTGCAGACTTATTTGCAGAAGAGGATTGGAACCCTACACAACATGATGTAATAGAACCGTCATTAGATACAGAACTAATGAATGATACAGAAATACTTTGGAAACAAGCCAAAGAAGTAGCAGTAACACTAGATGGAGAGTCCAATGATGTTTGGACAACGGCTGATGATGTCAGCGGATTACTTGAAGAGCTTTCTGTTCAAGTGAAAGAGCATGATGAGATAGAACCAGCGTTAGATACTGATATTACAAATAATATGACCGTTCAATATGACCCGGCATTTCTTGTTACGTTAAAAAGCGATGGGGAAGAGCAGGAAATTTGGACAACTTCGACAACTGTCGCTGACTTTTTAGATAAAGAACAGATTGAACTAGGTGATCTGGATCGAGTTGAACCCGTTTTAGAGGATAGCTTAGATGAGAATACAGATGTTCAAGTAACGCGCGTTGAAAAAGTCACCGATGTGGTGGAAGAGGAAATTTCATTTGAGACCATCACTAAAGATGATGGAAACCTTGATAAAGGCAAAGAAGAAGTTCTTGAAAATGGAGCATTAGGTATTGTTAAGAATACCTTTGAGGTCATTTTAGAAGACGGAAAAGAAGTCTCAAGAGAACTTTTGGAAGAAGAAACCGTAAAAGAGAGCGTTGATCGAGTGGTGGCTGTTGGAACGCTTGAACAGGCCTCAACCGTAGCGAGCTCAGAGCCAATGAAAGAAGAGAAGACGAATACACAAATCGCTGGAGAAGTAGTCGAAGCGCCGGCGCAGAAGGAAGAGAAATCCTTTACAATGACAGCTACTGCTTATACGGCTGGTTGTGCAGGCTGCAGTGGAGTCACGGCGACTGGAATTGACTTAAATAGTAATCGGAACATGAAGGTAGTAGCTGTAGATCCAAGTGTGATTCCACTTGGCTCCACCGTTCATGTAGAGGGTTATGGAACAGCGATTGCCGGTGATACCGGAGGAGCGATAAACGGAAACAAAATCGACCTTCATATGCCAACCAAAGCAGAAGCGGAACGCTTTGGAAGGAAACAAGTAAAGGTTACGATTGTTGAATAGAATATAAATGTATGTTCGTTGAGCCGATCTGCCAAGCTATATTGGTATAGATCGGCTTCTTTTGTTTTGAGCGAATACAGAGTACAATAAGGAGCAGAATGACGGAGAGATCGGAGTCCCTATATGAAGGTGAAGGAAATTATTGTTGTTGAAGGTCGTGATGATACGACGGCTATTCAAAGGGCGGTAGATGCAGATACAATTGAAACAAATGGCTCTGCCATCGGAGAAGCCGTACTAGAAAGAATTGCTTTGGCAAAGGAGAGGCGAGGTGTCATTATTTTGACAGACCCGGACTACCCTGGTGAACGAATTCGTAAAATCGTCAGCCGGCATATCCCTGGCTGTAAGCATGCATTTCTGCCAATGGAGGAAGCCCTCTCCAAACGCGGGGACGACCTTGGAGTCGAAAATGCATCACCGGAAGCCATCCGCCAAGCGCTACAGACTGTTCATGAAGAGAGTGAGCAAGCACCTGCTCTTATTATATGGGAGGACCTCCATGCTGCTGGACTAATTGCTGGAGAGAATGCAAAGAAACGGCGAGAGAGACTGGGCAAGGAGCTTTCCATTGGATATGCGAATGGAAAACAGCTGCTAAAAAGGCTGCATATGTTCCAAATCACTAAGGAAGAATTTCGTACAGCATTAATGACCGTTTTTAAGGAGGAACATAAGAATGACTAAAGATATTGCCACGCCGCTACGAACGAAGGAAATCCTCGCAAAGCATGGCTTCCATTTAAAGAAAAGCTTAGGGCAGAATTTTTTAATAGATACCAATATATTAACGAATATAGTTGATGCTTCTGGTGTGGATCATGAAACGGGTGTGATTGAAATAGGCCCAGGTATTGGGGCCTTAACAGAACATCTTGCAAGAAGAGCTAAAAAGGTGGTAGCGATTGAAATTGACCAAAGGCTTCTTCCGGTTCTAGAGGACACATTATCACCCTACGAGAACACAACAGTTGTTCATTCAGATGTACTAAAAGCCGATCTTGAGCAGTTATTAATAGATCATTTTTCTGATGTGAAGCAGGTAAAGGTTGTAGCAAACCTTCCTTATTACGTAACCACTCCAATTCTTATGAGGTTTTTAGAAAGTAAAATAAATGTTCAGAGCTTGACGGTGATGATTCAGGCTGAGGTAGCGGAAAGAATTGCAGCAGAGCCTGGGACAAAAGAATACGGGGCATTATCCATTGCTGCCCAATATTACGCTGTCGCTGAAAGAACGATGATCGTTCCGGCTAGTGTATTTATCCCCCAGCCAAGAGTGGACTCAGCGGTTCTGCATCTGGAGGTCCGAGAAGAGCCAGCCGCAAAAGTGAAAGATGAATCCTACTTTTTTAAGGTGTTTCATGCTAGCTTTGCCAATCGCCGCAAAACCATTTTAAATAACCTGACACACAATTTAGGTACAAAGGAAGAGAAGCCAGCGATAGTAGAAGCTTTAGAGGAAGCAGGAATTGATCCGAAGCGTCGCGGGGAAACACTATCCATCCAAGAATTTGCGCTTTTAAGTGATGCCCTTTATACCCGGTTAAAAGCCTGAATACTGCACCGTTTTCCTCCTGTAATCATAGGCTGAACAGGAGGGGGCGGAGCGATGAAGCTTGTGGTGGGAGAAAGTGTAACGAGAATTTCCTATCAACATGATATGCTGTTTCGAATTGTTGAAATTGGGCAAGGAACAGCCATGCTTGCAGGTGAAGAGATGAGATTGCTTGCCGATGCTCCACTAGAGGATTTGCAGGTGGTCTCTGATATAGATAAGCGGAAAAGACGGCAGAAGGGCAAAGAAAAAGAAGACGTCTCGTATCGTCTGTTTCGCCAAGATGCCAAGTTAATGAAGAAACGTAACGAATATGATGCAACCTCAGGCTATGAGGCTGATGATGCTCAGTTTTTTGAGATGCGTGGTCGAGTGCTGCATCTTGACGGTGATGCATTTTATCTTCAACGCTGTACGGAGCTTTATGAACGGTTTGGTGTACCAGTATATGGCGTACATCTTGAGGAGAAAAAAATGCCTGAGCAGATTGAATCCCTACTTGAGATGGTGCAGCCTGATATTGTGGTAATAACGGGACATGATGCGTATTTAAATGATCGTGGGAATCAGGATGATCTGAGAGCCTATCGACATACAAAGTATTTTGCAGAATGTGTACGTATTGCACGCAGATATTGCTCTCATAGAGATGAATTAATTATTTTTGCGGGGGCCTGCCAATCACATTTTGAAACATTGATTAAGGCAGGAGCCAATTTCGCAAGCTCTCCAGAACGGATCAACATTCACGCGCTTGATCCAGTATATATTGCTGCAAAAGTAAGCCGAACCTCTTATAAAGACGCCATACGACTCTGGGAAGTCCTTCGGAACACGATAACCGGCGAAAAAGGCGTCGGTGGCATTGAGACAAAAGGCGTCATGCGTTTAGGAATGCCACTAAAGCAAGAGCATACGTAAGAAGCATTAAATAATTTAAGGACGCATTTAAGGGCCAACACCTGCAGGATGAACAGGAGGCCACTAAAAAAGTCATATAAGAATGAGCTGAATGACGCCGCTACAGGAGAACCCTGCGTTTTCCGCGGGAACGGCCTCAGACATTGAAGTGGAAGGGCGCCACTTCAATGTCGGTCTGCCGCGTTCTGTTCCGCAGGAGTCTACGGGTTCTCCTTTCGCTAACGTTGTGAAATAAACAATTGTAGAACTTCGCAGTCTTATAAAGATCGTTTTTCAATGACCTCGATAATGAGGCTGTTTAATATGAATAGGCTTGCCTAGTGCCTGTGGTAAGCGTGCCCCCAAATGTGTATAGATTATCTCAACACCTCAGTATACGAGGTGTTTTTTTAGTTTTACTTTTTATACATAAAATTCGACAAATTGCTTCAAACTAAGACAGACTAATAGTTGGAAGATTCTTTTTTTGTGCAAAAGCGTTGACATGATTCGAAGCATGTTGTTATAATTAAAAATTTATTTGACGAATTGTGGCGATTGTGCTATAATGAGCAAATAGCGAGGTGGGTGTCAGAATGGGAAAAACGTTGATCGATATCAAGCGAACACTGGATGCGAATGTTGGCAAGCGTATTACAATTAAAGCGAATGGTGGCCGTCGTAAAACCATGGAACGTTCTGGTCTATTGGAAGAAACTTACCCTTCAGTATTTATCGTTAAGCTAGATGAAGATGAAAATGCGTTTGAACGAGTATCTTACAGCTATGCGGATGTGTTAACTCAAACAGTTGAACTTCTATTATCTGAAGAAGGCGACAGTGAGGTAGTACTGAACGCTTAACATCATGATGAGACAGATGATTGTGACTTTCTGCTATATACAGGAAGTCATATTTTTTTTGGATTCAACCACACTAAGGATGCTGCCGTATTTCTTTTTTAAAAGGAGCTGTTCCTGATGAGTAGAAGACGCGGAGTCATGTCTGAACAATTGAAAGTAGAACTAGCTAAAGAGCTTGGGTTTTACGAAACAGTTGAAAAAGAAGGCTGGGGCGGCATCCGTGCCAGAGACGCTGGTAATATGGTGAAACGAGCAATTGAAATAGCTGAAAACCAATTAGCAAGCGAGCGAAACTCTAAGTAAAGATCGATCGGCAGCAGCTGCTCCATTCTCTGGGGCAGCTTTTATTATGTCCAAAGGTTTAAATTTATGGAGTGGGGGAATACTGAATCTAACAAACTACTAAAAAAGGAGGTTAGGATCATGAGTTTAAAAGAATATATTGAGTCCATCAACGAGATGCTTGAAGAAGCAAAGGACAATATGCAAAAGAGTGAAGATGCTCGCTCATAGGACTATGACCTAACCTCATACTTAATAGCAAGTAATATATGCTTTTCTACACGCAATGACTCTCAGATAAATTCTGAGGGTCATTTTTTTGTTTTTGGAGAAGATGTTTTTGGTCATGCTGTTAGATAATATGAATGGATGCGTGCCCCAATCTCGGTAGCAAAGCTGTAGCCACTAGATTTTTCTGTACGGAAATAACTAGCCGTTAGACCCCAGAATCGATCTGAGGTGGTATGATTAGGGAACTAGTGATAAAATAGCGTAAGCATAGGAGAAATAGAAGGTGAAGACGTGAAATGTTCAGTAAAAGCACCGGCAAAAATTAATTTGTCCCTTGATGTCTTAGGAAAAAGGGAAGATGGCTACCACGAGGTTGAAATGATTATGACAACGGTTGATTTAGCAGACCGTATTGACCTAACGGAATTGCCACATCCTCAAATAACGGTGGAAGTATCTGAAGGATATGTTCCAAGTGACCATCGAAACCTTGCGTGGCAAGCGGGTCATTTACTTCAAACGCGTTTTGGAGTAAAGAAGGGTGCTCACATTTATATTACAAAACGTATTCCCGTTGCAGCAGGACTTGCAGGTGGAAGCAGTGACGCAGCTGCAACCTTAAGAGGCCTGAATGAGCTATGGGGATTAGATCTGTCATTGGACGAGCTTGCTAAGCTTGGCAGTGAAATAGGCTCTGATGTTCCATTCTGTGTGTATGGGGGTACCGCCATTGCGACTGGCAGAGGTGAGATCATAGAACACATTGATGCGCCACCGCCGTTTTGGGTTATTCTTGCGAAGCCTCCCACTGGTGTTTCAACCGCAGACATTTATAGAGGCCTGCAATTAGATGCTGTGACACACCCTGATACACCTAAGATGGTTGAGGCTATTCGCGCTCAGGACTTTAAACAGATCTGTAGTCAGCTCCACAATGTGTTGGAGTCTGTCACTCTTGGTTTATATCCGGAAGTAGCGAATATCAAGAATCAGATGCAGAAGTTTGGTGCAGATGGTGTGTTAATGAGTGGCAGTGGACCGACTGTTTTTGGTTTAATTGAGAAAGAATCTAGAGTAAACCAAATTTATAATGGTCTGCGGGGGTTCTGTGAAGATGTATTTGCTGTAAGGGTGATTCGTTCCGCCAACACTTGCTTAAAACCGGATAAGAATGGTATCTTATAAATAATTATTCGGTTTTTGGCGGAGGTATTATGAAAAAACTTAAACGCAGTGGTCGCTTGGTAGACATGACATACTACTTATTACAGCACCCTCATGAAGTCATCTCCCTCTCTCTATTCTCTGAGCGATATCATTCGGCAAAATCCTCGATTAGCGAAGATTTAGTCATCGTCAAAGAGATTTTTGAGGAAGAGGGCTATGGTTCGTTACTTACGATACCTGGTGCAAGCGGAGGGGTTACGTTCATTCCTAGAATGAACAACCAGGATGCAGCAGACCTAGTAGAAAGGCTCAAGAAGCAGTTATCGGATCCTGAGCGAATTTTACCTGGTGGATACCTCTATATGATGGACCTGCTTGGAAACCCTCGTCTTATGAATGAAATAGGCCGTTTGTTTGCGTCTGTTTTAGCTGATAAGGAAATTGATGCTGTGCTGACAGTAGCAACTAAAGGCATTCCGCTCGCTTACGCGGTTGGCCACTTTTTAGATGTGCCTGTTCGTATTGTACGAAGAGATCTACGAGTCATGGAAGGGTCGATGGTAAGTATCAATTATGTATCGGGTTCCTCAAAAAGAGTACAAACCATGACACTTGCAAGACGCAGTCTCGCCCCAGGCGCACGGGTATTTGTCATTGATGACTTTATGAAAGCGGGCGGCACGTTAAAAGGCATGGTCGATTTATTAAAAGAGTTTGAAGCCAACTTAGTTGCAGTGGGTGTTTTAACAGAATCTGTGGGCGTGGAAGAGCGTTTGATTGATGATTATATTTCAATTACACGTCTGAGTGAAATGAATATTCGTGAGCGAACAATCCAGGTAGATGCAGGCAATGTGTTAGAAAAGGTGAAGGAATCACAGACATAGAGGGGGAGCTATTTTGAAAGCAGTTTATACAAATCAAGCACCTGAGGCGATTGGTCCTTATTCTCAAGGGGTTATCGTAAATAATCTATTCTACAGCTCAGGGCAAATTCCATTAAAACCGAGTGGAGAGTTATTAGAGGGAAATGTTCAAGAGCAAACGCATCAAGTGTTCGCTAACTTGAAGGCTGTGTTAAAAGAGGCTGGCGCGTCTCTTGATACTGTAGTGAAAGCTACTGTATTTATTAAAAACATGGATGAGTTTCCACTAATTAATGAAGTGTACGGTACGTATTTTGATACGCATAAACCAGCTCGTTCATGCGTAGAAGTTGCAAGGCTTCCAAAGGATGTATTAATCGAGATTGAGGTTATTGCATTAGTAAAATAAGCGGGACCGATTTGTTTCCTATTAAAGAAGAACCGAGCCATTATGTGATGTGTTAGCGCAATGGTTCGGTTCTTCTATGTTTCGACTAATTTCGTGGAAAAATTGGATATTTTCAGCGAAATTTTTTAATTATTTCATATATCAAGCAGGAATAACCAACTCTTCAGCGAATTCATGTAGTATCAAGAAAAGAATTTCACGGAGGGATAGCTACATGGAAATCACAGATGTCAGACTACGCCGCGTTCAGACTGATGGCCGAATGAGGGCAATTGCTTCAATAACAATGGACTTTGAATTTGTTGTTCATGACATTCGGGTTATTGATGGGAACAATGGTTTGTTTGTAGCTATGCCTAGTAAACGAACTCCTGAGGGTGAATTTAGAGATATTGCTCACCCTATTTCATCTAAAACCAGAGACAAGATTCAAGATGCTGTCTTAAAGGAATTTGATCGCGTTGGCGCAGCTGAAGAAGCATCTCTGGAAGAAGCGGGAGCGTCCTAACGGTTGACTGCTAGCCACTGCTGATTGTGCAGTGGTTTTTTTGATGCAAACGAAACTCATCTCATGTAACAATATATCCCTGTTGAAATAGGTCGATCTCTCCTTGAAATGACCCGGTATTTAGGATATATTCGTAAGGGATATAGAAGATGGGGAGGAAGCTATGAGTAATCGGTATGCGGTGATTTTAGCAGCGGGGCAAGGAACGCGTATGAAATCAAAGCTTTATAAAGTACTTCATCCAGTTTGTGGCAAGCCAATGGTACAGCATGTATCAGATATGCTTGGGCGAGTTGGGTTTGAAGAAACTGTTATTGTAGTAGGTCATGGTTCAGATGCTGTCAAAGCACAGCTCGGGGAAGACATGCATTATGTTCTTCAATCAGAACAGTTAGGAACTGGACACGCTGTCCTGCAAGCAGATGATCTTCTTAAGGATAAAAAGGGTATTACAGTGGTCTTAGCAGGGGATACACCACTGTTAACCGAAGAAACGATTACTGCTCTGATTGAAGAGCATCACAGTCAACAAGCCAAGATTACTGTGTTAACGGCCCTTGCTGATGATCCGAGTGGTTACGGCAGGGTCATTCGTGGTGAGGATGGATTGGTGCAACGAGTGGTAGAGCATAAGGACGCCACAGATGATGAAAGATTAGTAAATGAAATAAATACGAGCACATATTGCTTTGACAATGAACTTCTTTTTAAAGCGCTAAAGGAAGTAGGAAATGATAACGCGCAAGGAGAGTATTACTTGCCAGATGTGATTGAGATTCTTCAAAAACAAGGAGAAATTATTGCAGCGTATCAAAGTCCGGAGTTTTCGGAGACATATGGTGTAAATGATAGAGTAGCGTTAGCGAATGCCGAAACCTTAATGAAGCAGCGCATTAATGAGCGTTGGATGAGAGCTGGGGTAACCATTCTGGATCCTGCCAACACGTATATCTCTGCCAATGCTATCATTGGGCAGGATACGGTTGTGCATCCTGGTGTCTCCATTCAAGGAAATACTACGATCGGTCGGGACTGTATCATTGGAGCAAATAGTGAGATTGTGAACAGCTTTGTTTCCGATGGAGTGGAAGTTCGTCAATCGGTTATTCACGACAGCACAGTAGCTGAAAACGTAACAATCGGTCCTTTTGCTCATATTAGACCAGGCTCTGAGCTTGGAGCCGAGGTTCGAATTGGCAACTTTGTAGAGGTAAAGAAATCCTCACTAGCTAAAGGGGCAAAGGCTGCGCATTTAAGCTATGTAGGTGATGCGGAAGTTGGCGAGAATGTAAACTTAGGCTGTGGAACGATTACGGTTAATTATGATGGAATAAACAAACATAAAACAACGATTGAGGATGGGGCCTTCATTGGCAGTAACTCAAATTTAATTGCTCCTGTTCACATTGGTAAAGATGCATTGGTAGCAGCTGGGTCTACCATTACAGACGATGTACCCGGTAAGGCTTTATCTATTGCGAGAGCCAGACAAGTCAACAAGGATGATTATAAGAAAAACTAGCAGACGAACTAATGTGGAGGGAACGAATATTATGGCACAGTACGGTGATCCAAGTTTAAAGGTATTTACACTGAATTCAAATAAAGATTTAGCACAAGAAATTACTGAAAACATCGGTGTTACTTTAGGAAAAAACTCCGTGATGAGATTTAGCGATGGGGAAGTTCAAATTAACATTGAAGAAAGTATTCGTGGATGTGATATCTATTTAATTCAATCCACATCTGCTCCGGCAAACGAGCATATCATGGAGCTTTTAATCATGATTGATGCCCTAAAGCGTGCTTCTGCTCGTACCATTAATATTGTCCTTCCTTATTACGGATATGGTCGTCAGGATCGCAAAGCACGGGCTCGTGAGCCAATTACTGCTAAGCTGGTTGCTAACTTGCTTGAAACAGCAGGAGCGACACGTGTGTTAACTGTTGATCTGCATGCGACACAAATCCAAGGGTTCTTTGATATTCCAGTTGATCAACTAATGGGCGTACCTATTCTATCAGATTACTTTAAGGCTAAGAAGCTTGATGATGTTGTAGTTGTATCACCGGATCATGGTGGTGTAGTGCGTGCGAGAAAAATGGCTGATCGCTTAAAGACACCGATTGCTATTATTGATAAAAGAAGACCAAAGCCCAATGTATCAGAGGTCATGAATATTGTCGGTAATATTGAAGGGAAAACAGCAATCATTATAGATGATATTATTGATACAGCTGGTACAATTACGCTGGCTGCAAACGCGTTAGTAGAGCATGGAGCCAAAGAAGTATACGCGTGCTGTACACACCCTGTGCTATCAGGACCTGCGATTGAGCGTATTCGTAATTCTAAGATTAAAGAGTTAGTTGTGACCAATACCATTGCCCTTAAAGAAGAGCAACAAATTGATAAGATTTCCTCTTTATCAGTGGCGCCACTACTTGCTGAGGCAATTATACGTGTGCATGAGCACTCTTCCGTCAGCACTCTTTTTGATTGATTTAAAGCTTAAATCTTTTGTTTTTTTGTAAAGTCGGTTTGAAACGTTATGTTTAGGGGAACACATAGGATATAGACAGTGGAATCTAATCAGAGGTGATAATTATGGCAGTACTAAAAGCAGAAAAGCGCACAGATATGAGAGGTTCAGGTACGAGAAAGGTCCGTAATGCGGGATTTGTACCTGGAGTACTTTACGGTAGCAAAACTGAATCTACACCTGTCTCAGTTGAAAGTGTAGATTTCTTAAAAACACTTCGTGAAGTAGGAAGAAATGGTCTCTTTTCTCTTGAGGTTAGTGGAGGCAAAAAGCATCAGGTAATGGTACAAGAAGTTCAAACGGATCCTTTGAAGGATGCGTTTGTCCATATAGACTTTTTTGAGGTTGATATGAAGTCCGAAATGGATGCGGATGTACCAGTTCGTTTAGAAGGCGAAGCACCGGGAGTAAAAGAAGGCGGCGTCCTTGCACAGCTTAAACATGAACTTAGCGTGAAGTGTTTGCCAGCGGATATTCCTGAAGAGGTAGTCATTGACGTGTCCGAGCTAAATATCGGTGATGGCATCACAGTTGCCGACATTAAAGCAAATGTACCAGTTGATGTTACGAGTGAAGATGATGAAACACTTGTTACCGTTCAACCTCCAACTGTTGAGCCAGATCCAGAAGAGGGAGACGAAGAACCAGAGGATGTATCTCCTGAAGAAGTGGAAGCAACAGAGGAAAGACGTGACGAGAACAAAGATGGACGTGTAGAATAATATAAATAGATGAATCTTCAAAGGTATAGCCAGAAATGGTTATACCTTTTTGAGGAGTACGATTGTCAGGAAGTAGGGAGGATATGAAAGTTATCGCAGGTCTTGGGAATCCAGGCGCAAAATACGCAGGGACTAGACATAACATTGGGTTTGACATTATTGATTACACAGCTAAAGAGCTGGGGATTGAATTAAATCAATCAAAATTTAAAGGTATCTATGGGACGTATCTCCATAATGGAGAAAAAATAATTCTACTAAAACCCCTTACGTATATGAATCTGTCAGGAGAATCCGTCTCGGGGTTATTACAATATTTTGATATTCCGATTTCTGATTTGGTCATTGTATATGATGATATGGATTTACCTACAGGGAAGATACGACTTCGTCAGAAAGGCAGTGCCGGTGGTCATAACGGAATGAAATCGTTAATTGCCCATCTTGGTACAAACGAATTTAATCGTATTCGAGTAGGCATTGATCGCCCTGAAGCGGGAATGGGCATTACTCCGTACGTTTTAGGAACATATCGTCCCGATGAGAGGGAAGCTGTTCAGTCATCCATTGAACAATCTTCTAAAGCGATTGAAGCTTGGTTTGATAAGCCATTTCTTGAAGTCATGAATGCATTTAACTAACATACCTGTATAGCTGCTTTTGCCAATGCTTATACTAAACATAAGCAATAAAAGGGCAAAAGAGGTGAAACAAGTATGACGGTTTATTATCATTGTAGACATTGCCAGCTTCCACTCGGCATGCTTACACATTCGGTTCAAGCAAATGAGTTAGGTATACATCACTTAGAGAGCGATCACCGAGAGGAAGTATTGACATATATGGAGAACGGTGATATACATGTGAGAGCAATATGTGAGGACTGTCAGGAAGCACTTGCCTCAAACCCGACCCTCCACGAGCTCGATCATTTTATTCAGTAAGTGTAATGACAAACCATACATCAAGCTTTGGCAGAATAAGCCAAAGCATTTTTCTATTCAAATTACTGTCGCTATAGGCATAAGATAGATACCAAGTGAGTAGCAATAAATAGAAGTGTGCTTGAATCTTCTATAAAGGTTTGAGGAAACAGGGGGATCCACATGTTAGGATTGCAATCGTATTTTAGTAGTAGCCAGGAGTTTCACTCCGTTTCTACCAGTTTAGATGCGAGTATTAAGGAACAGTTAATTACCGGGCTGACAGGTTCATCCCGGACATTGGCGATGGCTTCTTTATTTCGTGAGACGAAAAAAAACCAACTAATTATTACCCACAATTTATTTCAGGCTCAAAAAATCTGTGAAGATCTAACCGACCTTCTTGGTGAAGAGCATGTATATCTCTACCCAGTGAATGAGCTAATTTCTGCTGAAATAGCTGTAGCCAGTCCTGAGATGAAGGCGCAACGATTAGATGTATTAAATACATTAACAGAAGGATTTTCTGGTGTAATTGTAGCTCCGTTAGCTGGAGTCAGAAGGCTTCTACCACCAAAAGAACTATGGATGAGTAGCTCCTATTCCTTTCAAACGGGATCGGATATTACATCCATTGATTCGTTGCTGACAAAGCTAATACGAATAGGCTATCGACGTGTTGATATGGTCTCAGCTCCAGGTGAAATCAGTGTGCGTGGGGGGATCATCGATTTGTATCCGCTCACAGAACCTAACCCTGTTCGCATTGAGTTATTTGATACAGAAATTGACTCCATTCGTACATTTGCTTTGGATACGCAACGATCACTTGAAAATATCACGGAGCTTAAGATTGGCCCAGCAGAAGAAATCATCCTTCAAGATGAGCACTTTTTGCATGCGGCGAATCAATTGGAGCAGCAGCTTGCAAATACCTTAAAACGAGTGTCCTCTAAAACAACACGGGCACTCCTAGATCAAAAGATTTCCTCTGATATAGACAAGCTTAAGCAACGCACCAGCTTTGAAGGAATGTACAAGTACATGTCCTTTTATTATACAGAGCCAGAGACGTTATTAAGCTATATGTCTGAAGATTCATTGATTATTATTGATGAGATGAGCCGGGTAAAGGAAATGGCTGACAGTTTGCAGAAGGAGGAAACCGATTGGAGCTTGTCGCTAATTGAGAGCGGTGATCTTGTCCACGATGTGGTCATGTCATTAGACGTTCTTTCGCAGCTGCAAAAAGGTAAACAGCCGATTTTATATCTGTCCCTTTTCTTAAAGCATGTACCATCCACTTCACCTCAAAATGTAGTTAATTTTAATTGCAAATCCATGCAGAATTTCCATGGGCAAATGCAACTGCTTGAGTCAGAGGTTAAACGCTGGAAAAAAGCTGGCTATGCGGTGTTATTTGTTGCGGGTACAAAAGAGCGGGCAGATCGACTAGCTCTTAACTTGGAGGATGAGCAAATTGAAACACATCTGGTGGATCGTTCAACAGAACTGACTGCCGGAACGATTAACATTATGCAGGGGCAGCTGCACTCCGGATTTGAGCTGCCATTACAGAAATTAGTGGTACTAACAGAGGAAGAGGTTTTCACAAAGCAGACGAAACGTCCACAACGACGCCAGAAGCTGACCAATGCTGAGCGAATTAAGAGCTATTCCGAGTTGAAGGTTGGTGACTTAATTGTTCACACCAATCATGGGATAGGAAAATATCTTGGAATTGAAACTCTTGAGATAAATGGACTTCATAAGGATTACTTGCATCTTCGGTATGCAGCCAATGATAAGCTTTATGTCCCAGTTGATCAAATTGATCAAGTGCAGAAATATGTGGGTTCAGAAGAGAAGAATCCAAAAATCTATGCACTTGGAGGAAGCGATTGGAAAAAGGTAAAGCGTAAGGTTCAATCCTCTGTAGAAGATATTGCTGATGACTTGATTAAGCTATATGCAGAACGCGAAGCAAGTAAGGGACACGCTTTCACGAAGGATAGTCATGAACAGCGTGAATTTGAAACATCCTTCCAATACGCTGAGACAGAAGACCAGCTCAGAGCTGCAGAAGAAATTAAAAAGGACATGGAACGAATCCGTCCAATGGACCGTCTTCTTTGTGGTGATGTGGGTTATGGAAAGACGGAAGTCGCGATACGTGCTGCTTTCAAAGCGATTATGGATGGCAAGCAAGTGGCCATCTTAGTGCCCACAACCATTCTTGCACAGCAGCACTATGAGACAATTATGGAACGTTTTTCTGAATTTCCTATTAATATCGGGGTTCTTAGTCGCTTCCGTTCACGTAAGGAGCAGAACGAAACACTGAAAGGTGTAAAAGCAGGATCGGTCGATTTAATTGTGGGAACTCATCGACTGTTATCTAAGGATGTTGTGTTTAAAGACCTTGGTCTATTAATTGTGGACGAGGAGCAACGATTTGGGGTAACACACAAAGAAAAAATTAAGCAGTTAAAAACAAACATTGATGTTCTCACCTTAACAGCTACGCCTATTCCACGAACTCTACATATGTCGATGCTTGGTGTGCGCGATTTATCTGTAATTGAGACGCCACCGGAAAACCGTTTTCCTGTACAGACCTATGTGGTTGAATTTAATGAATCACTTGTTCGAGAAGCGATTGAACGTGAGATGGCTAGAGGTGGACAGGTTTACTTCCTTTATAATCGTGTGGAGGATATTGAACGTATGTCTGAGAAGATATCCATGCTAGTCCCTGATGCAAAAGTAAGCTTTGCCCATGGTCAAATGAATGAAAGAGAGCTTGAATCTATCATGCTTGATTTCCTTGAGGGAGAAAGCGACGTTCTTGTAACAACCACGATTATTGAAACCGGGGTGGATATACCGAATGTTAATACACTCTTTATCTATAATGCAGATAAAATGGGTCTGTCTCAGCTCTATCAGATTCGCGGGCGAGTTGGTCGATCTAATCGTGTGGCGTATGCTTATTTCACCTACCAACGTGATAAGGTGCTCACAGAGGTTGCAGAGAAAAGACTGCAGGCGATTAAAGAATTTACAGAGCTAGGCTCTGGTTTCAAAATTGCGATGAGAGACTTAACCATTCGTGGGGCAGGGAATCTGTTAGGTGCTCAGCAGCATGGCTTTATCGAGTCTGTTGGATTTGACTTGTACTCGCAAATGCTGAAGGAAGCCATTGAAGAACGTAAGGGTGAGAAGCCTACGGAGCCACCATTCCAAACAGAGCTTGATGTGAAGATTGATGCGTATATTCCAGAAGCTTATATTACCGACGCGAAGCAAAAAATCGAGATGTATAAGCGATTTAAAGCGATAGAGGATGTTCAAGAATTAAGAGATCTAAAGGATGAAATGTTTGATCGTTTTGGGGAGTATCCTCAAGAGGTTCAGGATTTATTCCGATTAACAAAGATTAAGATGATTGCCGATCAGGAACGTATTGAGAAAATCACAGAAAGCAAGGATCAAGTGACGGTTCTTTTAACCGAAGAAAGTAGTAAGCAGATGGATGGAAGCAAGCTATTTGAGCTTGTGAATGCCTTAGGGCGCGAGGTATCACTTGGCACAGAGGGTCAAAAGATAAAAATAGTCATTAAATCAAGACGTTTAACAAACGAAGACCTTCTTACCATAATTGAAAAGGCCGTAGATGCCATTCCTAGCTCTAAGAAAAACACAGAAGCCACGCCTGCTTCTTAAATGAAACGCTCACTCCTTACAGAATGGCTAATGAATCCAATACACTCAAACAAATTCAAAAATTGGGGAATAGTTCTTGTTTGTAGACAAATACTATTCGTAACCCGAGCCTGAATGTTAGAGAAGAAAGTCCAGGGATTACACCATTGAAAGTGAGGAAACAGCATGAAAGCTACTGGAATTGTAAGACGTATTGATGATCTTGGAAGGGTGGTTATACCAAAAGAAATTCGTAGAACCTTACGAATTCGCGAGGGGGATCCGTTAGAGATTTTTGTCGACCGTGACGGTGAAGTGATTTTGAAGAAGTATTCACCTATCTCTGAGCTTGGTGATTTCGCAAAGGAATATGCTGAAGCTTTGTATGGCAGTCTTAACCACCATGTACTTATTTCAGATCGAGATACTTTTATTGCCGTTTCAGGGGCATCCAAAAAGGAATTTTCAAGTAAGGCCATCGGTGAGGTTGTGGAAACAGCGATGGAGCAAAGATCGACCAAATTGGAGTCGAATCCAGGAGAATATAATCTAGTTAGTGAGCACCATGATCATTATAAAGGCTTTGTGATTGCCCCGATTATTGCCAATGGGGACCCGATAGGAACGGTCATTATATTTAATAAAGAGCAACCACTTAACGGCGCATTAGAACAAAAAATGGCCGAAACGGCTGCGAGCTTTTTGGCTAGGCAAATGGAATAGAAGTAAAAAACCGTTTATCAGAGGGAGATACCTACTGATAAACGGTTTTTTTGATGGTTATTTTGGAAGCGAAGGACGAATGATGAGTCGCCTCTATCATAAAATCCTCAGGTTTATTTATACATAAACTTGGACACAGTCTTACTTCGTTGTGTACTTATCAATTTCAGAAAGGATCTGTTGAATAGCATCCGTATCTTGGGCGTCCGTCATGCTTTGTTTAAAGCTCGCTTCCTTCTCTTTAAGCTCAATCAGTTGTTCAAGCAAGCTTTCAGATGTAAGCATCTCTTCCTCAAGAGTAATGCTGTAGCCTTTTCGTTCAAATGACTGCGCATTTAAAATCTGATCACCACGGCTTTGAGCGCGGGATAGAGGAATAATAAGCATTGGTTTCTTTAATGCGAGAAACTCAAAAATAGCATTAGATCCACCGCGAGTCACCACATAATCGGTGGCCGCCAGTACATCTGGTAATTCATCATGTACATACTCAAATTGCTTGTAACCACTATGGTTGGAAAGGCTTGGATCAAGATGTCCCTTCCCGCATAGATGCACAATTTGGAATCGAGACAGAAGCTCAGGCAATGCTATTCGTACAGCGTCATTAACAGCCTTAGACCCTAAGCTCCCACCCATAATTGTTAATACTGGCACGCTTTTGTGAAAGCCCAAATAGTTCAAGCCCTTTTCCACACGGCCCTCTAACAAAGCTTTACGAATAGGCGATCCAATCGCTGTTGTTTTATCTGCCGGGAAATGAGCGGCCGCTTCATCAAATGAAGTAAAAATACGAGTGGTGAAGCGTTGAGCGATTTTATTTGCCAAACCAGGAGTCAAATCACTTTCATGTAAAAAAACCGGGATCTTTAAGCTGGATGCAGCGATCACAACGGGCACAGTGACAAAGCCTCCCTTTGAGAAAACGAGGTCCGGTTTAAGCTTTTTTAGTACCTTTCGTGCATCAAATATTCCTTTAACCACTCGAAAAACGTCTGTTGCATTTTTTCTATCGATATAACGTCTTAGTTTACCGCTTGAAATGGGATGGTAGGGAATATCGGTTCTATGAATGAGTTCTTTTTCTATTCCATTATGGGAGCCAATATAAGCAATATCCCACTCTGTACGATCTAGCTGTTCCATGATGGCTAGGTTCGGGGTAACATGACCAGCAGAGCCGCCACCTGTAAATACGATTTTTTTCATAATTATTCTCCTTAGATATAAAGCCTAAAAAAACGGCTTAGTTAAGCCAGATAACATACTCCTTCACTTTACTTGAAAATGAGGTGGAGCTCAACCTTTCAATTATGGTTGCTCTCATAGAACTACTTCAGCTCGCGCACATGAAATTTCAGATTGTCTGGCTAAAATAGTTTCGTTTAATGCCTGCCAAATAGTAAATCCCAATAGTAAATACATATCTCACCCAGCCAGTTATGGCGAATCAACTGGAAATTGAGTATGATAAGACTAGATAGATCTGTAGGGGGAAGGCGCTTGAGCATAGAAGTAAATCATAGAAAAACATTCCTCGGAGGCGCCGTATTATTATCAATTGCAGCCTTAATCACTAAAATAATTAGCGCGGGTTACCGCATTCCTTACCAGAATATGACTGGAGATTTAGGGTTCTACGTGTACCAGCAGATGTATCCATTCTACGGTTTTATGGCCATCGTTTCCTTATATGGCTTTCCCGTTGTCCTTTCTCGCAGGCTTGCCAGTGCAAACCAACGAGATGCACGCACAGATGCAGCTGCCTATTTTGTAGGGCTAATGATGTTCTCAATACTTGCGGCCTTGTTTATGATTGGAGCCGCACCTTGGCTAGCTATCAGCATGGGAGATCCGCAGTTAACAGGAGTCTTGAGAATTACCGGCTTTTCCTTTTTATTTCTACCATTTCTGAGCGTGACAAGAGGAATATCTCAAGGACAAGGAGATATGGTGCCTACTGCCGTTTCAAATGTCGGGGAACAATTGGTTAGAGTAAGTGCTATTCTTATTATTACGTATTTACTAATGAAATCAGGGGCCGATGCGTATCAATTCGGGACAGGAGCTATCTATGGCTCTTTGCTAGGTAGTTTCACGTCTGTTGTGATTCTATGCCTATTCTTGTTTAAAAGAGGCGGGTCATTTGGTTTAACTGAATTGAAAAAGCTCCCTATTTTATCAGGGATCAGACAAAGTGGGCATCTTCTAGCGCAGAGTGTATTTATCTGTATGAATGCGTTAGTGTTGATATTCTTTCAGTTTGCAGATGTGTTTACGATGATTCATCTGCTTGAAGGCTTCGGCATGAGTGAAGGACAAGCGTATCAAGTGAAGGGTGTGTTTGATCGCGGTCAGCCGTTTATTCAGTTGGGGACCATTCTGGCTACAACCATGGCTTTAGCGCTTGTGCCAGCTATCGCTCAGGCACAGGCGAATAAGAATCACACCTCGGCGCTTGCGTATCAAGATATGGCACTTAGACTCGCTCTACTTTTAGGGGGAGCAGCCACCATAGGCCTTATCATCATTATGAATCCAGTTAATCACATGTTATTTACTGATGAGCAAGGCTCTTCTGTATTAAGAATACTGGTGCTGTCGATTGCGCCTTGCTCCATCTATTTAACGACTGCAGCCATCCTGCAAGGGTACGGAAAAGTAAGATGGCCTGCGTTCATTATTTTAATTGGAGTTGTCGTAAAGCTGATTGCAAATGTCATCCTAATCCCGGTAATGGGGGCAATGGGCTCGTCATTGGCAACAACCATCGCATTTGTCTTGATGGCCACACTTGGTCTTTGTTTCATAAAGCGAGCGGCGGGGAATATATATACTCATTTCAAACCATACGGGGCAATTGCCGGAACCTTTGCAGCTCTAATAATAGTGGCTACCTTGTCATTATGGCTGTTGGACGGGTGGATTGGAATGGGTCAAACGAGAGCACTGGATACAGTGATTGCTCTAACAGTTAGCGTAATAGGAGGCCTGGCTGTCCTTATCTGTTTATTTACACTACCTATATTCACTGCAAGTGAGTGGGAACAGGTACCAAAGCTGAACCGATTAAAACGAGTGTTTTCAAGTAGGAAGGGTTGAATAAAGTGAGAACAATATATGTAGTAGGACTTGGGGCAGGGGATTTAGAGCAAATGTCCATTGGTCTGTATCGCCATCTAAAAAAAGCGCAGCAACTGTTTGTGCGAACTGAGGATCATCCAGTTCTACATGATCTCAAAAACGAAGGGGTGGCATGGACTTCCTTTGATGAAATATATGAGCAGCATGATCAATTTGAAGCCGTCTACCAAAACATTGTGCAGAGGCTCATTACTGCAGCGGCGAGCGGGGATATCACGTATGCAGTCCCGGGCCACCCTTTTGTGGCCGAACGGACCATCCAGCTTCTTTTGAAAGAGGCAGAGACTCAGGAGCTTAATTTAAAGTTTTTAGGAGGGGCAAGCTTTCTTGATTCCATGTACACGGCGCTACAAATTGATCCGATAGAAGGCAGCCAGATTCTTGATGGAACCTCTTTAAAGCGAGATGACTTTCAGCTTCAGCAGCATATCATTATTGTCCAAGTGTATGATGAAATGATTGCTTCAGATGTTAAGCTAACCTTAATGGAACGACTGCCAGATGATTATGAAGTAGTCATCGCTACTGCGGTTGGCTCCTCAAAGGAACAGTTGCTCCGAGTGCCGCTGTACGACTTAGATCGTGTGACGACATTAAATAACTTAACCGCTGTATATGTGCCGCCCGTTCGTGAAGAAGCGTTGCTGCAAGAGGAATTTGCAACATTACGGCAGGTAATCGCCCGGCTCCGGGGACCGGATGGCTGTCCTTGGGATAAAAAACAGACGCATCAGTCTTTAAAACCATATTTAATTGAAGAAGCTTATGAAGTACTTGAAGCTATTGATCAAGAGGACGATGAAAATCTTATAGAGGAACTTGGGGATGTGCTCTTGCAGGTTATGCTGCATGCCCAAATTGGTGAGGATAACGGCTGGTTCTCCATCCAGGATGTTCTGCAGTCCATCACAAGCAAAATGATTCGTAGACATCCTCATGTCTTTGGACAAGCAGCTGCCGATACAGCAGAGGATGTCGTGAGCAATTGGGAGGCAATTAAACAAGCTGAGAAGGGCGAACAGAAGGAAGGTCTATTATCGGGGATCCCGCAAGGCTTGCCTGGATTGATGAAAGCCATATCTATGCAAAAAGCCGCTGCAAAGGTTGGATTTGATTGGACGGAAGCCCAACCTATCTGGGACAAGTTAAATGAAGAGCTTTCCGAATTTAAAGAGGAAGTGGAAGCGGGTAGCCAGGAAGATCAGCTAAAGGAGCTAGGAGATGTTTTGTTTACAGTGGCTAATCTAGCTCGCTTTTATAAGCTTGATGCCGAACAAGCAATTGCCCAAACGAATCATAAGTTCAAGCGTAGGTTTGAATGCATGGAGCATCAGACTGAGTCATTAGGTGAAGACATGAAGGCTATGTCTTTGGATGAGCTAGAAGCGATGTGGCAGGAAAGTAAAAAAACAGATCAATAAAAAGGAGCAAAAACAATGAGATTAGATAAATTTCTAAAAGTATCACGCTTAATTAAACGCCGTACATTAGCAAAGGAAGTCTGTGATCAAGGTAGAATTTCGATCAATGGCAATCAAGCAAAGGCTGGCTCAGATGTAAAAGCAGGCGATGAGCTCATCATTCGTTTTGGTCAAAAGCTTGTTACGGTTTCAGTTGATATCGTAAAAGAAACCAGTCGCAAGGATGAAGCAGGAATGATGTATACGATTGTGAAAGAAGAGCAGGTGAATGGATAAGTGAAAGCTTTTATCTTTGATATGGATGGTGTCATTATTAATAGTGAACCGCATCATATAGAAGTGGAAATTGCTACAGCTGCAAAGTACGGAGCGACTATTACGGAAGAAGATCTTAGTAAGTATATGGGAATGGTAAGCACGGAGATGTGGGGCAGCGTGAAAACAGAGCACGGATTAACAGGCGAGCTTGAAGAGATTCTAGAGCATCAAATCACAGAAAAGCTACGTAAGCTAAAAGAATCGGATCTTGAGCCAATTGAAGGAATTAGAGAGCTGATGCAAAAGCTCTCTAAGGCAAATATCCCAATGGCAGTAGCCTCCTCCTCCCCAAGAGTGTATATCACGGCCGTTCTTGAGAAGTTTGGAATTGTTGATCAGTTTGCCTCTATTATTAGTGGTGAAGAAGTGAACGAAGGAAAACCGGCACCAGATATTTATCTTGAAACAGCGCGAGTATTAGGCGTTGAGCCAACGGACTGTGTTGTGTTGGAGGATTCTCGTAACGGCGTACGGTCGGCAAAGGCTGCGGGTATGACATGTATTGGATATTTGGCGCCAGATGCCGGCAGTCAGGACCTGTCCCAAGCAGACACCATTGTCTCTACGATCCGCGATATACAAATAACTAACGATTAGATTCGTCTGAAACGGAGGCTGAGATGAAACCGCATTTATTTGGGTCTGTTCATTTGTTGATTATACAAGAGCATCAGATTCTTATGCTGCAGAGGCAGAATACAGGCTTTGAGGATGGGAATTGGAGCGTTGTGGCAGGCAAAATTGACTTTGGAGAGGACATGCTCTCTGCTGTGCAGCGTGAGGCAAAAGAAGAAGTTGGGATTACGATTCAACAAGATCAAATTGAGGTGGCTGGTGTGCTGCACCGTTCCTCAGAAAATCTCAATTGGGTCGACTTCTTTGTTCGGATTCAAGAATGGGAGGGTCAACCATATAATGCGGAGCCAGACAAATGCAAAGCCTTAGCATGGTACCCATTAGATGAGCTGCCTAAAAACACGATTAACTATGTAAAAAAAGCGATTCACAAACAGGACTCAACAATGTGGTATGACAGTGACGGCTGGAGATAACATGGCTGAAAGGGGAGCTTCACATGAAAATAGGATTAGTCCGACACTTCAGAGTATCACGTGGATATCCTGAACGGCATTTTATTAACAGTCGTGACTTGGTTGAATGGGTGAAGGAATATGACGCATCTGATGTGGAGGAGAATCCAGTGGATCTCGGGAAGGTAAATTGGAAGGCTTGTTATTCTAGTGATTTACCCCGAGCCAAAACGACAGCGAAATCCATTTACACAGGGCCGATTAAAGAAACAAAAAAGCTCAGGGAAATTGAGTTGGTTCCGCCATTTAACGCGCCGTTCCGACTGCCTTTATTCTTACATCTCATATTGATTAGGCTGGCGTGGGTATTCACTCATGCATCTCAGCCTGAAAACAGACAACAAACAAGAGCCCGGCTCAATGATATTTTGACAAAAGCAGAAGCAGAGGGCAAAGACTGTTTAATTGTCAGTCATGGTGCCGTCATGGACATTATGAGACAACAGTTACTCAAACGCGGCTATAGAGGTCCTTATTTTAAATTACCTAGTAATGGCAAGTTGTATGTGTTTGAGAAATGAATGTAAGCTTCATAAAGTAGACTAGCCCCCTTCTGCCGTTTTAACATAGAAGACCCAAACGATAGTATGTTAAATCAACCTAATCGTTTGGGTCTTCATGATTTATTTAGATAGAGAAGCTTCTCCAGGTAGAACATACTCTTCTTTTACCACAGGCTTTTTGCTTACATTTCCTTGTTTAAAGTAACTAATGATTCTAGAGGTGACTGCAATGGATACAATGGAAAAGAATCCTTTTACAATGCCGATAGTGTAGACGCTTGTTAACACAACCATCAAATCAAATAAAAAGTTTGTTTTCCCAGGGTCAAATCCATAACGCTTCTGAAGAAAAAGAGCGAGAATATTCGATCCTCCAAGTGAGGCTTGGTTTCTAAACAAGAGACTTAGTCCCAAACCAATAAGTACCCCGCCTATTAAAGCCCCACTCCAATACGAAATCACAAACGAAGGAAGCCATACATCCGCCGCCGTTAGCACGGACAGAAGGGAAACCGATAAGATGGTGGTTACCGTAAAGGACAAGCCCATCCGAATCACAGAAAAAATATAAAACGGAATGTTAATAACAAAAAATAAAAGCGCAAACGGTAGCTGTGTAAGGTAACTTAAGCCCAAAGATAAACCGGCTGTGCCCCCGGTAACCAAATCTGAATGCTTAAGAATCAATACGCCGCATGCCACCACAAAACAGCCCAACCAAATGTGTATCCATTTTCTCATATATTCGTGCCACTCCTTATCTGTACAAACCGATCCAATTCTACTACCTTAATAATATAAAGATATAGATGGTAAACCCATATAAATATGAAGGAATATCTTACGATGAACCTTTTTATTGCAGGATTATCGCTTATAATAAAATAAAAATGAAGGGAGAGGTTGAGATGGACCTTATTGATTGTAAGATTCTCACCCATTTACAAGAGAACGCCCGGATATCGGTGAGCGAGCTTTCGAAATTATTAGCTCTTAGTCGACCAAGTACAGCAGAGCGTTTGGTTAGACTGCAGGAGAAGGGTATTATTGATGCCTTTACAGCACGAATTTCTCTACCAGCCATTGGCAGAGAAATCATGTTGATTATTCAAGTTAGTGCATTAAAAGTATCGCTTCAAGAATTTGAGGAGATGATCCAACAAGAAGAGGCGATCATTGAATGTCACCGTGTCACTGGTGAAGTGAGTTATTTTTTGAAAGCAGCTGTTCATGATATGAATACGATGAGGATGTTAATAGACCGGCTGATTCCATTCGGAACGATTAATACATCTACCGTGCTCACCTCTCCAGTTCCTTATCGAATTCTAACTCCTTAATTAGAAAAGAGGAGGTAGCGCTATGTTTGTTGAATAGAATAAGAGGATAGCTCGAATTTTGACTTAGGAAGGATGTTGTATGAATGAAGTTTTCGGAAATGCCCTACAAAAGACCAGAGAAGGAAGAAGTGGAAAGTACCTTTACGAAGTATTTGAAGGTATTCAATGAGTCTACAACCGTAGAGGAGCAGGTCGACGCATTAAAAGATATTCAGTCCTATAGCAATTGGTTGGAAACACAATCAAATCTAGTCACAACCAGACATTCAATTGATACAGAGGATGCTTTTTATAAAGCAGAAAAAGAATACATAGATGACATTATGCCGATTATCCAAGAGTTTGTAACTGACTATTATAAGGCGCTGCTTCAATCGACATTTCGTGATGAGCTCGAAAAGAGATGGGGGCGTCAGTTGTTTATGCTTGCGGAGCTTCAGCTAAAAACATTTAGTCCCGATATCATTCCAGATCTACAGCGGGAAAATAAATTAACAACAGAGTATGGACAGCTTATTGCTTCAGCAAAGGTTCACTTTGACGGGGAAGAACGTACGCTTGCTCAATTAACTCCTTATGAACAGTCAAAGGATCGTGGCACTCGTAAGCAGGCATCTACTGCTAAGTTTCAGTTTTTGGCTGAGCAGGGCGAGCAGTTAGACCGGATCTATGATGATTTAGTTAAAGTACGTACTCAAATGGCAAAGAAACTCGGCTACGAAAGCTTTGTGGAGCTAGGATATGCAAGAATGACGAGAACGGATTATAATGCTGAAATGGTCGCCAATTTTAGAAAGCAGGTAGAGGAATATATTGTGCCTGTAGCTACAAGGCTGAGACAGCGTCAGCAACAGCGGATCGGTGTAGACAAACTAAAGTTCTATGATGAGAATTTTAGCTTTCAATCCGGTAATGCGGTTCCTAAAGGGGATGCAGACTGGATTATTGAAAATGGAGCAAAGATGTACAAGGAGCTTTCACCTGAAACCCATGAGTTCTTTACTTTTATGGTAGAGAATGAGTTGATGGACCTAGTAAGTAAAAAAGGAAAAGAAAGTGGGGGATACTGCACGTATTTCCCTGAGTACGGCTCCCCCTTTATTTTCTCTAACTTTAACGGGACCTCAGGCGATATTGACGTACTAACCCATGAGGCCGGACATGCCTTTCAGGTTTATGAAAGCCGTCACCTGGGAGTACCTGAGTACAGCTTTCCAACCATGGAGGCTGCAGAGATTCACTCAATGAGTATGGAATTTTTTGCGTGGCCTTGGATGGACCAATTCTTTAAAGAGGATACGGAAAAGTACAAATTCTCTCATCTTGCCGAATCCTTGTTGTTTATTCCTTATGGAGTAGCTGTAGATGAGTTCCAGCACTTTATCTATGCAAATCCGGAAGCGACACCCGAGGAGCGTAAGCTGCACTGGCGGAAGCTAGAAGAGAGATATCTGCCACATCGTGATTATGATGGAAACAGCTATCTGGAGGCAGGCGGTTTCTGGCAAAGACAGTCACATATCTATCAGGTTCCATTCTATTATATTGATTATACGCTCGCCCAAATTTGTGCACTGCAGTTCTGGCAACGGATGCATCAGGATAAAGAGACTGCATGGCAGGATTACCTGCAGCTCTGTCAAAAGGGAGGAAGTCTATCCTTTGTAGAGCTAGTCAAAGTGGCAGGCCTCCGCTCTCCATTTGAAGATGGCTGCGTGGAATCAGTCATTGGTGAGATTGAAGAATGGCTCAATAGCATACAAGATCAAACATTATAAACCTCCTATAAACAACCCCGTACTGCATGAAAAAATGTGGTGCGGGGTTTTGTCGTGTTGCAATGGGTAAAGGGGCTTCGGCTGCCGCTCCCTGGATGGAGGGGCACGCTTTCCGCGGGCGGGCGTTGAACTAAAACTGGCTGTGCCAGTTGTATTTCAACCTTGCCCTTTCCTCCCGCAGGAGTCGGCCCTTCCATCCCGGCCGCTAATTACGTCTATGATCTAGTAACCGAACATTTGCCCTTTGAATACAGCCCTTACTTTCTTAGAACACCAGCTAAGGCACGGAGAAATAAATGAATGAATACCACTATGAAAATTGAAAACTATAATCTGATTATCTTTTAGGATATACGTAAGCATCATGGACTCCCCTCTTCTCAAGCGGACGAAATTGGAGGGCCGACGCCTGCGGAAGGAAAAGGAGGCTACTGAAAAAGAAGTTTTTTATTACAATGAATCTTATTTCTAATTAAAAACAACCTTGATTTCCTTAAATAGGAATGTTGGTCATTTGTTTAATCCAAAACATGAGCGGAAGGAGAAACGTAGACTCCTACGGAACAGAACGAGTCTGAAGACATTGAAGTGGCGCACTTCCACTTCAAGGGCTGAGGCCGTTCCCGTGGAAAGCGAAGTTTTCTCCTGTAGCGGTGCATGAGCTCATTACTAGATGATTTTTTCAGTAACGTCGATAAAAAGGTTCATTGAGATAAATCGACGTAGGCGGGTTAGCGCGGATACTCCCGCGGAAAGCGTGCCCTTTCATCCAGGTAGCGGCAGCCGAAGCACAATACACTCATTCACTAATAACCACCTCTCTTTTTTTCCAATTGTTCATGTATTTCGCCTTTTCTTCTCGATTAAAGCTTGCTATAATTAAGAATGAGAATCATTTTTAATGAAAAGCGTGAGTAATTATAGATAGTACGTTCTGATCAGGAGGGAAGACGTTTTGGGAAATCAAGAGGATATATATGATGTGACCATTATAGGCGGTGGACCTGCTGGCTTGTATAGTGCGTTTTACAGCGGTATGCGTGACTTAAAAACAAAAATTATTGAATATCAATCTCAGCTCGGTGGAAAAGTTCTACTCTATCCCGAGAAGATCATTTGGGATATTGGCGGTTTGCCTCCTACACCTGGGCAACAGGTCCTTTCTAACCTAAATCAACAGGGCAGAACATTTGATCCGACCATATGTTTAAATGAACAAATTAAAGAGCTGACCCGGCGTGAAGACGGTGTCTTTCTCCTACGTGGATCCTCTGGGGAGACCCACTACTCAAAATGTATTATTTTAGCTGTAGGTCACGGTATTTTTAAAACGACCAAGCTTGAAATTGAAGGTGCCGATCGATACGAGGTCACAAACCTGCATTATACCGTGCAGCAGCTGGATACATTTAAAGGCAAGAATGTCCTAATATCCGGTGGAGGGAATTCAGCCGTTGATTGGGCCAATGCGTTAGAGCCGATTGCTTCGTCTGTGAAGGTTGTGCATCGCAGGGACCAATTCGGAGGTCATGAAAGCAATGTAAGGCAGATGAAGAACTCATCAGTTGAGGTGTTAACGCCATATTGTGTTGAAGAGCTACATGGTGATGCGGAAGGGACTCAAATTGAACGAGTAACCTTAAAGCAGCTTGAAACGGAAGAACGTGTGGAGCAGCAGGTGGATGCAGTCATTGTTAATCACGGTTACAAAATGGACCTTGATTTTCTTCTTGAGAGTCCTCTAAATTTTGAGACTCAAGAAGGGATTCTGACAGTAAACGAAAAGATGGAAACGAGTGTACCAGGAGTGCTTGCTGCAGGAGATTTAGTGAGTAATGATGGTAAGCTGCGACTAATTGCAGGAGCCTATGTAGATGGGGCGAAAGCCGTTAATCAGGCTAAGCTGTTTATTGAGCCGGAGGCCACTGAGCAGGCATACGTTTCCTCACATAACGAGCGGTTTAAGGAAAAGAATGAAGAGCTTACTAAAAAAGGTCTACTGGCGTATGCAGGGGGAAGCAAGTAGGGTTTATGATAAAAAGGGAGAAACGCATCGGCGTCTCTCCCTTTTTGAGGTTTATCGAACCTCAAAGGTTTTACAATCGGTTTCGGCAGAATCCTTTGCATCGGATTTCGAATGGTGATTCACCACATAAATCTCTGATGCGCCGCAATGATTGTCACCAGCCCAGTGTAAGCAGCTAGATACTTCACACAATATCTGTTGTGCCATCTTACATCGCCTCCTGTGATTCCTAATTTTGTACCACCAGAAGTAGGAATGCACATGACCAGAGTAAGGCTTTTTTTAAAGCGGACCGGGTGATAAGTCCGGTCGAACGTATCATAGCAGATCGGTACCACCTAATCAAGAAATGATTGGTATTATATGTAATATCAATATTGGGATTTTAGCCATATATTCATACAAATTTATGTGTAATAATAGAAGTATAAGATAAAAGGTTTGTAGGGGCGAGATGAAAGGAGAGAGAAGGGTTGTTTGATGCAGTCATCGATTTTTTAAGGGATTTTGGGGCATGGGGATTATTTATACATTCCTTCGCTGATGCAGTTATCTTTCCAATCCCTGCTTTCTTTCTTCAGGTTTCACTCAGTTTAATTAATCCTTCCCAAGCATTATGGCTGGCGACCGTTGGATATGTGGCCTGTATACTCGGAACGCCTCTTGGTTATCTCATTGGTCGCCTCCTTGGAGACTCCGTGCTTCAAAGGTTTCTAAAGAAGGGCTCTATGCAGTCGGCTCAGGCCATGTTTACGAAAAATGGGGAAGCTGCGATTTTAATAGGAGCATTCACTCCCATCCCATTTAAAGTGTTTACTATTATGGCAGGGGCTATGAAATTCTCAATGTGGAAGCTAATTGGCTATGCTTCTATTGGCAGAGCTGTGAAGTTCTATGCTGTTGGGTTTCTGTTTTATTTTTATGGAAGAGCGGCAGAAAATTTAATTGACTCTTATCTAACATACATTTTCCTTGGTATTGCTGTGTTAATTTTTATCGCGGTTGTGATGAAAAGAAAAATTCAAAAGAATAAGCAAATGACCACGGAAGAAGCAGGCTCTCAGGAGAAGGCAGTAAAATAAGGCTGTCCAAAGCGATTTTCCATGTGGAAAAATACCCCCTAGCTCAAGTAAATGTGCTAGGGGGTATTTATTATACCTGTGTACGGAAGCGTTCGAGGAAGTTTCTAAGTCGATCGCTTTTCGGATTATCAAGAACCTCACTAGGCTTGCCGTGTTCAACAAGCTGTCCGTCTGCAATAAATACAATTCGATCCGAAACCTGCCACGCAAAATCCATTTCATGTGTCACAAGGATCATGCTCATATCACCTTGCTGAGCTAAATCCTTAATAACTTCTAGGACTTCGCCAACAAGCTCTGGGTCTAGGGCAGAGGTAGGCTCATCAAAGAGCATAACCTTGGGCTGCATGACTAGTGCACGGGCGATCGCCACACGTTGCTGCTGACCACCTGATAGCTGCATAGGATAATTATCCACCTTGTCACCAAGCCCTACTTTCTCAAGCATCTCTTTTGCGCGCGTTTCAGCTTCTTTTTTTGATAAACCCAGTACATGAATAGGAGCCTCTGTACAATTTCTAAGAATCGTCATGTGAGGGAAAAGATTAAAGTGCTGAAACACCATCCCAACATTTGAGCGAACCTTACGCAGATGCCTTTCATCCGCTGGAACAAGCTTTCCTTTTGACTCCATTTTCCATAGGTTTTCGCCTTCTACGATAATGTCTCCGCCAGTCGGCTTCTCAAGTGTCATAAGCATTCGAATAATGGTTGTTTTACCAGATCCACTCGGGCCGATAATAGAGACAATTTCTCCTGGATCTACATCTAAAGTGAAATCCTTCATTACTTCTAATTCATCAAAAGATTTGCTGATTGATTTAAATTGAACGATGGGCTCTGTCATGTCGTCGCCTGCTCCTTTTCAACTTTTTTTGCTTTTCTGCTAATGCGATTATTCATACGTTTCTCTGCATAGCCAACTAAGAGAGAGGATGGATAACTAAGCAGAAGGAATAGCAGACCTACAATCGTATACACCTCTGTATATTGAAAACTCGATGCCCCGATCTCGCGGGCTGCAGCTAGCATCTCATATACAGAAATAGCCATCAAAAGCGGCGTCTCCTTAAATAATACAATTAAATAGTTCCCCATCATAGGAATAACAGGTGGTATGGCCTGTGGCAAAATAACTTTGATCCAGGTTTTGGTTCTACTGAAATTTAACGCACGACTCGCTTCCCACTGACCTTTAGGTACAGCGTTAATGCCTGAACGATAAATCTCCGATAGATAGGTGGCATAATGAATGCCTAGCGTTGCAATACCTGCAGTGATAGGACTCATAGATACCCCAATCACAGGAATCTGTGGCCATGCATAATACACAAAGAATAACTGTACAAGTGGTGGTGTACTTCTGACAAACTGAACGAATCCATACACTAGCCAAGCGAGTGGTTTAAAGGAGGATCGTCCAAGTAGCGTTAATACCAAACCAAATGTCACTGATACAAGGTAGGCACCTATTGTGATACCAAGTGTCATAAACATTGCCCTAAATATCATAGGGAATGAATCAACAACTAGTTGCCAATCGATCATGTGCTAGCCACCCCCCGTGAAGCTCTCTTCTCAAAGTATTTTGAGAGCAGTATGAGTGGTAAGGCAACAAGAAAGTACATCATTAATAAAATAGCAAATACCGGAAGAGCAATGCTGAAGTCACCACTGCGTAGGTTTTGTCCCCAATACATCATGTCCTGTAAGGCAATTAATGCAACAAGGGATGTTCCTTTAAGTAACTCAATTGAATTATTTGTTAATCCAGGAATCATTGTTCTAAAAGCCTGGGGTAAGATAATTCGAAACATTTGTTGTCTACTCGACATATTAAGAGCAATACCTGCCTCAGATTGTCCTTTTGGTACAGAAAGAATGGAGCTTCTGACAATTTCAGAACCGTATGCTCCGTAGTTCAAACCTAAGGTAATCACACCGGCTAAAAAAGGATCAAGCCTTACGCCAAACGCCTCAGGTAGTACGTAATATAGCCAAAAGAGCTGAATAAGAAGGGATGTCCCTCTAAAAAATTCAACATAAACAAGCGTGCCGACACGAATAAATTTAAACCTTGAAACCCTTGATATACCGGCAATAAATGCAATAGCAAAAGCAAGTGCAGTTGCCGCCAAAAGAAGTGAAACGGTAGTTGGCAGTCCTCGCATGATTACGCTTATGATATCTGCTGTGCTCAAAGTGTGTTCACTCCTTAGATTAATTAAAAAAACAGGGATATCTCATAAAAGACGAAATTCAAGCGTCCTTTAAGTAATAGAGACATCCCTTAAGCTAAACTTATTAAAACGTTATCCTGCGCAAAGCTCTTCAGTCGTCATATCTGTAACCATGTTATCCTCTGTAAAGCCAAACGGCTCCATAATTTCAAGGACTCTTCCTGACTCTTTTAATTCAGCAAGGACTTCATTATAAGCATCTCTAAATTCTTCATCATCTGGATGGAACACGGCAGCTCCATAGCCGTATACTTCTTCGCCATCAATAACAGGCTGCTCAAAATCCTCAACAATTTCAAAATTGCCGTCATCCTGATCCTCAAGTGCTGTTCTTAATGTAAGGTCGGTCATCGTAATAGCATCAGTTCTTCCGGCAGTTAATGCAGAGATATTATCGGTGATGCTCGATACCTGATCAATTTGCGAATCATCAACACCCATTGCACGTAAATACTCTAGTTCAATCGCCCCGGACATAACAGTAACTGATATATCAGGGTTATCAGCGATATCCTGATAGCTAGTGATATCATGTGGGTTACCAGGAGCTACGGCTAACCCTTCACCAATTCGGTAGTCTGGCTCTGAGAATATCGCATTCTCACATCTTTCAGGGGTTACATAAACGCCTGCTGTCACAATATCAAAGTTCCGTGAATTTACCCCGTTAATTAACGCATCAAAATCTACGACATTTCCTTCAATCTCGTCGATCCCTAATTCAGTTAGTACAGCTCTAGCAACTTCTACTGAAGCTCCAGTTACTCCCCCTTCTTCACCGCTTTCTTCATAGCCATAAGGGCGTTCGTTCGCTACCCCAACGTCGACACTGCCTCTTTCCTGAAGATCCTCTAACGAATTTTCGCCTACACTTGTACATGCACCGAGTGTGATAGCTGATAAGATAATGCCTGTTATGTACCCAAATCTCTTCAAATAAACCAACCCCTTCTAATGGAATAAATGTAAATGATAAACTTACTATGTTAGATTTTTCTCTAATTGCACTATATTAGCTTAACAAAATCAAGGACGTAAGACAAAACGCTTAAAGTCGCATATTGGCTAAACATATGGCAAGAGAGAGTATTAGGTGGGAGGAAACTGCTCTTTCATAGATTCAAGGCGGGAAAACGTCCGAATCATCAAAATTGCGGAAAAAATAGAGAAGTTACATGAACTAAGTCTGATACATGGATACCCTTAATAAAACAGGTGTAAACCTTAAAAATGAATTTTTCTTTTTTACAACGATCGAGGTTACTTTGTAAAGGTATGTAGGAATGACAGAGGGACAAATGAATAAAATGTAAGAGGGGGTGTCTTTATGCCAAATCGTTCGATTGTCGTTAGCCTTTCTGGACATCAGTTAACATTATTAAATGACGGACAGCCGGAAAAAACGTATCCAGTTGCAGTTGGAAAAATCGCAACAATGACCCCGCACGGTCAATTTACCATTATAAATAAACAAGCAAATCCTGGAGGACCCTTTGGCGCATTTTGGATGGGGCTATCCAAGCCTCATTATGGCATTCACGGAACCAATGACCCTGATTCAATAGGGAAGTCGGTCTCTCATGGCTGTATCCGAATGTATAACGATGACGTACTGGCACTGTCTAAATTGGTCTCTGTTGGTACACCGGTGACTATTGTTCCTTAATTCACCTATTCAAATGAGAAAGAGGTCCGGTCGGGACTCTTGTCACAAGGATATCGGGAATGAGAGGTAGATCCATCGGGAGGAAAGCCGAATACATCGCAAAGTGCAGGAAATACATCGGAAGACGATCTAAACTCGCGTTCGTAATTCGGTAAGCACAGCCAATCCACCACCATCCCGACCCCACGGATGGAAAATGCGCGATAATAGGTGGGGTATGCGCGAAAAAAAGTAAAATGCGCGAAAAGCATCGGGTCATGCGCGGAAAGATCAAGCCAGTGCGCGAAAAAAACGAGAATGCGCGAAAAGCGTCATCTGAGGCGCGGAAAAGCGGAGTGCGTGCGCGGAAGCCAGTAAAAGCAACCAATCGGAATGTTGGTCAATTAAATTATCTGATTGGAAACATACGCGGAAGGAGAAAACGAAGCTTCACCGAGACAGCACGTGGCAGACCGACATTGAAGTGGCTCCCTACCACTTCAAGGGTTGAGGCTGTATCAATGGAGATTCCTGTAGCGATGCAAATGAGCTCAGGCACTCCCGCGGTAAATGTGCCCCCGTTTTCGGGAGCGGAAGCGAAGAAGCGATATTTAGATACCCTCCAATTCCTCTATCTACTTACGCAAGTAAAATGTACTAAAATACTAGCCTCCCTCTGTAGGATAGTTATCTAGACTCAGCTTGTGTATTTACTCATAAATTTGCTGCCCGCCACTCATCAAGCGGAGACTTTTTTAGAAGCTACAGTCAATGGGCATGGTTTATGGAATACCTCAATGGGTACACATATACATAAATAATGCTTTTTGAGGGAGAGAAGAATTATGGGACACTATATAGAAGTAGAACCAAATGTAAAGGTGTTTGTAGAAGACATAGGTGAAGGGAAGCCTCTTATTTTTATCCATGGGTGGCCAGTCAGCCATAAGATGTTTGAATATCAGCAAACGGAGCTGCCAAAGCACGGGTACAGATTTATTGGGATTGATTTAAGAGGGTATGGAAAATCAGATGCTCCGTGGTCGGGTTATGACTATGACACGATGGCGTCTGATGTACATGCCGTTGTAACAAAATTAGAGTTACAGGACGCCGCATTAGCCGGGTTTTCCATGGGAGGGCCGATTGCCATTCGCTACTTGGCTAATCACAAGGACAATCCAATCTCTCAGCTCATCCTACTTGGTGCAGCTGCGCCAAGTTTCACTCAAAGAGAAGAATATCCATATGGGCTTGAGAAGTCGGGTGTGGATGACATTATCTCCAACCTTAAAAAGGATCGCCCGGGTATGCTTAAAGACTTTGGAGGGATGTTCTTTCATCAGGACATGTCCGATGCGTTTAATGAGTGGTTTCTGCATTTAGGCCTAACTGGTACGCCTCATGCAACCATTCATTCAGCTGAAGCGCTTCGAGATGAAGATGGGCGCGTTGATTTAGCGAGCGTCCATGTACCAACCTTAATCCTGCATGGTAAACACGATGAAATTTGTCCATTTGACTTTACCTCCGTTCTTAAAGAAGGCATTGCAGAATCTAAGCTTGTCGCCTTTGAAAATAGTGGGCATGGACTGGTATTTGAGGAAACAGAGAAGGTTAATCAAGAGATTCTAAAATTTTTACAAACATAAAGCCTATTAAAAGCTGTCGTCTTAAGGCGGCGGCTTTTTTGGTGCGTATACTTGGCTTGTTCTATTTTTGATTCCTTCATCATATCTTGTAGTACTAAGTTTGTTGGAGGGGATTCGGGATGGACCAGTATGAATTTGGGGCACCGATGGGCAGGGCAAATGAAAGCAAAGATCATGATGTTACACTTGTTGGACGTAAGCAACTCGATATAACCGGGGTAAAGCAGGTTGAGAGTTTCGATAATGAAGAGTTCCTAATGGAGACTAATATGGGCTTCCTCTCTGTACGGGGTCAAAATCTTCATATGAAGAATCTAAATGTAGAGCAAGGGTTTGTTTCAATAGAGGGTAAGATTCATGACATGATTTATTTAGATCAAAATCAGCAAGGCAAGTCAAAAGGCTTCTTAGGGAAGTTATTTAAGTGAGTTTGACCATTCAGCTTCAGACGATGTTGTCGATGCTGGCTATGGGGGCGTGGATTGGTGCATCCTTGGATACATATGGGAAGCTAACATACCAACCACGCTCCTTCCGCTGGACGGTGGCCATTCGTGATCTTTTGTTCTGGTGTGTCCAAGCTTTACTCGTTTTTTATGTTCTGTACCAGGCTAACCTTGGTGAACTACGAGGGTATATCTTTGTAGCACTTCTTTGCGGGTATGCCGCCTATCGTGCTTTATTACAGTCTGTTTATACGTATCTATTGGACAGGCTTATTATGTTGGTTGTTTCGATTGTTCGCTTTATTAGAAAAAGCGTGTATTACATTCTTATTAATCCTGTCAAATGGTTATTGAAACTGACATTAAGCTTATGTATGATAGTATTAACTCTAGTTTGGAAGATTTGTCTAGTTATAAGTTCGATAATCTGGAAGCCGCTCTGGTGGCTATTTCGGCCACTTTTTCAGAGCCTGAGTAAATCAAAGATTTATGGAAAAATGGTCCCTTATTTTAGAAAGTTGAAGGAAAAGAGCCAGTCTGTATGGAAGAAGAACGACAAGAGGTGATAGCATGGCTAACAAGCAACCGTCCATTAGAGAATTGGATTCAGCATATATTAAGCAACGTGAGCAGGAAAAAGAGCTACAATCTAAAAGACGCCGAGGGTTAATTAGGCGTCTAAGTGCACTAGGTATCATTGGTGCCATTTTGATCGGAATCATCTCTGTAACATTAATGGCTCAAGCATCAACCATTAATGAGAAGAAAGAGGAGCAAGCTTCTTTACAGGAAGAACAGGAAGCGCTGTTGGCTGAACAGGAAAGGTTGGAGCAGGAGATAGAGAATTATAATAATCCTGATTACATAGGAGAGGTGTTAAGGAGAGATTACTTTTTGACCCGCCCTGGTGAAACATTATACAAATTACCTGAATCATCATCAGATTGACACATTTTTTTGCTTTCGGGTATACTATAATTCAAAGTGATTTTTTTACAGATATTTAAGGAGGATCTATCTTTTCATGTCAATAGAAGCAGGCAGCAAGGTGCAGGGCAAAGTGACAGGTATTACACATTTCGGTGCATTTGTTGAGTTACCGGGCGGAACAACAGGACTTGTTCATATCAGTGAAGTTGCTGATAATTATGTGAAAGACATTAATGAATTTCTAAAGGTTGGCGAAGAGGTCCTAGTTAAGGTTGTAAATGTAGAGAAAGATGGCAAGATTGGGTTATCTATTAGAAAAGCCCAAGACCGCCCTGCAAGTGCGCCGGAACAGACTTCGCGTCCAAGTGCCGCCTCACGCCCTTCAAGACCATATAATAGCCGTCCACAGGGTGGAAATCGTGGAGGAGCAAGAGGAAACGTAAGGCAAACTGTTACATTTGAAGACAGGGTAAGTCGCTTCTTAAAAGATAGTGAAGAACGATTGTCTACGATTAAGCGCCAAACGGAATCAAAACGTGGTGGCCGTGGTGCCAAAAGAGGGTAGACATTGTTTCTTTCAGGCTCCTTATGAATAAACGAAAAGACAGACGCAGAGTCTGTCTTTTTTTTATAGAAAAAAGATTGACTTATAGGCAGGTAACGAGGTATATTTAGTCTTGTCGTCATTGGCGGCTAGGAATTGAGGCGGTGTAGCTCAGCTGGCTAGAGCGTACGGTTCATACCCGTGAGGTCGGGGGTTCGATCCCCTCCGCCGCTATATATAAATACAAAAAGAAGATCAACTGAGACGTCTCGGTTGATCTTCTTTTTTGTCGTATGCCTGTCTTTACAGTGTTTTAATTCATTTTTAAGGACTTCTAACAAAACCGTCCGTCAAATTATCGCAGGCGTTTGTATAATGAACGGTAATGTGCGTAGTGGGAAGCAAAAAAGGTAAATAACTATGTGTCATTGCTATACATTCAGCCGAATCTAGTCGAACGATTCTTTTTTGTTGTACTGTGATTATGACAAATTCTTGCTTGGAAGCGTGTTTATAATGAGACCACGAATCTAAGAGGGTGGTGGGTCTATGTTAAGAAAGACAATGAAGTTTTGGGGAGAGCCTGCGTGGGCACTAAGGGCTGGTCAAATCTATCAAAGTACCACGGATTCATTTAAGCAGCAATGTGCGTCATGGTTCCAAACGGTGTTTTATCAGTGGGGATTGCTAATTGCCATTATGGGCTTTTTGCTTGGACGAGCTGTGATTTTGACGGAACTCACTCCGTTTGTCCTGCCATTTTTAGCAGCTGTTTATCTATTAAAACGAGATAAAGCTGCCATCGCATCCTTTTCTCTTCTGGCAGGAGCTATCTTCAGCTACCACGGCCAAATCGGCTTTGTTATTGCTGCCATTATCGTTTATATTCTTCTCCAAAAAGCGGTGGCCCGGCATGTGAGAAGTCCAACTCAAGCCCTTCCTTACATTGTTTTTTCTGCCAGCTTACTTGCTCGACTGAGTTTGGTCTTCTTTGAGTCAGGAACGATCACAGGCTATGCCTGGATGATGGCGGCGGTCGAATCAGGATTAAGCTTTATCTTAACAATGATTTTCCTTCAGAGTGTTCCTTTTATTACAGCTAAACGGGTACAACGCCCTCTAAAAAATGAAGAAATTATCTGTCTTATTATTTTGCTAGCTTCTGTTATGACCGGAACGGTCGGTTGGGCATGGAATGATGTAACGATTGAACATATATTGGCAAGGTATTTGCTCTTAATCTTTGGTCTTGTTGGTGGAGCTGCGATTGGATCTACGGTTGGTGTCGTAACAGGTTTGATATTAAGCCTAGCGAGCTTGGCCAACCTTTATCAAATGAGCCTGTTAGCTTTCTCGGGATTATTAGGTGGACTGCTAAAAGAAGGGAAGAAAGTAGGTGTCGCTGCAGGTTTATTAATCGGGACGTTACTAATTGGTATGTATGGAGAAGGAGGGCCGGGAATTTCTGCCACCATCATAGAATCGTTTGTAGCGATAAGCTTATTCTTTCTAACCCCTAATCGAATCATTCATAATATAGCGCGCTACATACCGGGCACAGTAGAATATGCTGCAGAGCAACAGCAATACCTTAGAAAAATACGTGATGTGACAGCTGGGAGGGTTGAACAATTTTCAACCCTATTTCAAACTCTATCAAAAAGCTTTCAAATGCCTACACAGACGGAGGAAGCAGATCGTGATGAAAGAGAGGTGGACTATTTTCTAAGTAATGTAACGGAAAAAACATGCCAAACCTGCTTTAAAAAAGAGCGGTGCTGGGTGCAAAACTTTAATAAAACCTATGATTCTATGAATAAGATTATGACTGAAACGGCCAAAAATGGTGAATTAAAAGATCAACTGCTTCAGCTAGAGTGGAATAAGCATTGTATTAGGCCAGATAAGGTAGTGCAGGCCATTCTCACAGAGCATAGTCATTACCAAGTGAATCAAATGCTAAGAAAGCAGGTGAATGAAAGTCGTAAGTTAGTGGCGGACCAACTCTTGGGAGTTTCACAAGTTATGGGTGATTTTGCAAAAGAAATTCAACGGGAAAAGGAGGCGCATTTTCAGCAGGAAGAGGAATTATTGGATCTGTTGAGGGGAGCAGGTCTGGAAATAGGGCATTTGGAAATTTACAGCTTACGACCTGGACAGGTTGAAATTGAATTAAGTACGTCCTTTGACAATGGTCAGGGCATAGGAGAAAAGATTATTGCTCCCATGCTGTCTTCTCTATTAAATGAAATCGTTGTTCTGCAAAAAGAGGAGCAGCAGTTTTATTCTAATGGGCATAGTCATATGGCCTTTCGCTCAGCAAAGCAGTTTGTCGTTGAAACGGGTGTAGCCAATGTGGCAAAAGGGGGGGCATGGGTATCGGGTGACAGTTATTCTACGCTTGAGCTTGGATCAGGGCAGTATGCAATAGCCATCAGCGACGGCATGGGGAATGGGGAGCGAGCTCATTTAGAAAGTACGGAAACATTAAAGCTGCTTCAAAAGGTGCTGGAGTCAGGAATAGAAGAAATGGTGGCAATTAAATCCGTAAATTCGGTTTTGTCGTTACGGACCACCGATGAAATTTTTTCGACGCTTGACTTAGCGATGATTGATTTGCAGACGGCCAAAGCAAAATTTCTGAAGATTGGATCCATTCCGACGTTTATTAAGCGGGGAGATAAAGTGATAAAGATAGATGCCAGCAATTTGCCGATGGGCATGTTTCAGGACTTTGATGTGGATGTCGTAAGTGAGCAGTTAAAAGCAGGTGATGTTCTCATCATGGTCAGTGATGGCATATATGATTCCCCTTCCCATGTTGAGAATAAAGATCTATGGATGAAGCGAATGATCATGGAACTCGATCTGGCCCAGCCACAGGAGATGGCTGACATGATCTTAGAGCGAGTCATACGCTCAGAGCGAGGCATTCAAATCGAGGACGACATGACCGTTATTGTTGCTCAGGTGAAGCGGAACACGCCGAAGTGGGCCTCTATTCCACTTTATCAATCAACTCCTCCTCTAAAAAAACGAGCGTAAAGAGACTTAGAAGTATAGATTCCCTCTAAGAAGTAAAGGCTGTTACCATTCATGAAACTTGGAGGGATGAAGGGATGAAGGGCTCACTTAAACAAATTCTATTAATCACAGATGGGCATTCCAATCAGGGGGAGGACCCCATTGCGATTGCAGCAATTGGTAAAGAACAAGGGATTACAGTGAATGTCATTGGTATCGTTGATGGGGATTCACTAAATGAGCAGGGGATCCAAGAGGTTGAAGCCATAGCCCTGGCTGGTGGGGGCGTGAGTCAAATTGTATATGCCAAACAACTTGCTAAAACCGTACAAATGGTTACAAGAAAAGCGATGACTCAAACACTGCATGGCGTGATTAACAAGGAGCTTCAAGACATACTGGGTAAAGATCAAGTGCTAGAGGATTTATCACCCGAAAAAAGAGGGCAAGTCATGGAGGTAGTGGATGACTTAGGGGAAACCATTACCTTAGAGGTATTAATCTTAGTTGATACGAGTGCTAGTATGAGAGATAAGCTGCCTATGGTGCAGGAGGCATTAACTGATCTTTCAATAAGTTTAACATCTCGTGTAGGTGATAATCGTTTCTCTCTTTATTCTTTCCCAGGAAAACGGCGTGAAGTCGATCGCCTTCTCGAATGGACACCTAAATTGAGTAGTTTGACAAGTACGTTTCAGAAGCTCTCACCTGGAGGAACGACTCCAACAGGACCAGCTATTTCTGCAGCTATACGAGTCTTTACGCAAAAAGGTTCGAGAAGGAGCTTATTAGACCATGAGGAATCATTCTTCGACGAAACGGCCGATTAAGTGTACCCCCGGCACGATATTAACTGGCAAGTGGCATCAGCATAACTATACGATCATTCGTTTACTTGGAGAAGGGGCGACCGGTGTTGTTTATCTAGCTCAAACGACAAAGGGGTTAGTTGCAGTTAAAGTAGGAATAGACAGTATGGCTATCACAACAGAGGTGAATGTGTTAAGACAGTTTTCCAAGCAAAATAGTGTTTCATTAGGACCGGAGCTGCTTGATGTTGATGACATCCTATTTTCGGGGCATACCTACCCTTTTTATGTAATGGAGTATCTAAGTGGCGAACCCTTCATTACATTTATGAATGGAAAGGGACCAGAATGGCTTGGACTACTTATTATGCAATTGCTGGGAGACTTGGAAAGACTACACCATAAAGGCTGGGTCTTTGGTGACCTAAAGCCGGACAACCTCCTTGTATCGGGCCCACCCACTAGAGTTCGTTGGCTGGATGTAGGAGGTACGACCTTGCTTGGGCGGTCTATCAAAGAATATACGGAGTTCTTTGATCGAGGTTATTGGACGCTAGGATCAAGAAAGGCGGATCCTGCATACGACCTGTTTTCGGTGGCGATGGCTATGATTAATTGCGCATATCCTAGGCGTTTTGATAAAAAAAGCGGCGATGCGCTTAAGCAATTAAGAACAGTCATCAAAGGTCATGCACTGACAAAGGCTTTTGAGCCTATTCTGGTGAAAGCTTTAACGGGAAGATATGCTAGCGCTTCTGAAATGAAATATGACCTGACACGGTATATGCAGCAGTATCAATCAGAAGTGCAAACACAAAGCACACAGAGTCGATTGAAACAAACGAGAGTCCAAAAGCGTCGCTCGGGTTATAAAGTAGAACTTATACTTAGTGGCTTCTTAGTCCTAGTAGGCTGTCTTGTATATGTATTTATCATAACGATGTGAGAGGCCTATGAACGTGATGGCCTTTTCTTTTTGCAAATAAAACATGTTTCTTCTAAAACGCGTTATAATAATATACAAATCTAAAAATTAAAAGGAGTCGTGTGATCGTGGAAGCAGTGGTCAGGGCTTTTTTGAAGCAGAAGAACCTGCTTTCAGAGGGGCAGCATGTGGTGGTAGCTGTATCCGGAGGACCTGATTCTCTTGCATTGTTACATTTTTTATGGAATGAAAGAGCAAGCATGGGTATTCGGGTTACAGCCGCACATATTAATCATCAGCTTCGAAAAGAAGAATCTGATGCAGAAGAAGAGCTAGTTCGCAGGTTTTGCCAAAATAATAAAATTCCCTTTGAACGAGCAGCTGTTGATGTTAGAGCCTATGCAAAACAGCATAACAAAGGGATGTCTCTCGCGGCGAGAGAGCTAAGATATGAGCAGCTGAGCCATATCATGCAAAGCGTAGGGGCAAAGCGACTGGCTGTGGCACATCACGGAGATGATCAGATTGAAACGGTATTTATGAAGCTGGTCCGTAGTGCAAATGCTTTGCAAAGGCCCGGGATGGACGCCATGCGCAGGATAAATCAAGGCCAAATAATACGTCCGTTATTATCTGTGACTAAGCAGGATATCTTAGATTATTGTAAGAGACATCACCTGCAGTATGCCCTGGATTCAAGCAATACGTCACCTGCCTATACGCGTAATCGGTTCAGAGAGTCGGTGTGGCCGTTTGTAACCAAAGAAAATCCAGCGTTATCTAAGCATATACAGAGATATCATGAATGGCAGACAGACGATCAAGAGTATTTGTATGTATTAGCTGAGGAACAATTACAAGCTATGTTGGTTCATAAAAGTGAACATTTACTTACAATTAAAAGAGATCGCTTCCTATCGGTGGGACTCCCTTTACAAAGAAGAGTGATTCATCTAATATTAAATTATCTTTACAACGAGTCTGCCCTTATTACATCTGTACATATTGAGCAAACCATTAACATGTTACACGCTGATAACCCCTCTGCAACATTAGAACTTGCTAATAGAACAACGGTGCTTCGAGAATATAACGACTGCCACTTTTCAGTTGCCAGCCAAGAGGTTAGCATCCAACCTTCAGAGATCCTTACTATACCAGGACACGTGAGTCTTTTAATTGGAGAACTAAAGACAGAATGGTTACAAAAGCCATTGGAATCACACAGCCTTGAGCGCATCCATATAGATACGGACAATATTTCACTTCCTCTATCTGTCAGGTCTATCCGACCTGGTGACCGAATGGCTCCCGTGGGTATGGAAGGTTCAAAGAAACTGAGCAGAATCTTTATTGATCGAAAAATCCCCAAATCAATGCGTTCGAAATGGCCCGTAATTGTGGACGCGAATGATCAGATTTTGTGGCTTCCACTATTACAAAAATCACGTTTAGCAGAAGGTAGAGCTTCATCAGGCAATGTCGTAACATTAACATTTTGTGGAGAAACAAAATACTTGCTAAAACAGCAGGAGCTGTATTAATAGGAGGATAAATTGTCTTTGATGAGAGATGAATTGAAAGAGATATTAATTTCGGAAGAAGAAATTCAGAATAAAGCACGTGAATTAGGTAGTGAAATTTCGGAACACTATAAAGAATCCTTTCCTTTGTTTGTTGGTGTTTTAAAAGGAGCATTGCCTTTTATGGCAGAGCTGATTAAACATGTTGATGTACATTTGGAAATAGATTTTATGGATGTTTCAAGCTATGGAAATGCAATGGTTTCAAGTGGAGAAGTCAAAATCATTAAAGATTTAAATACTTCAGTTGAAGGTCGAGATGTCTTAATTGTAGAAGATATTATTGACAGTGGACTTACGTTGAACTATTTAATCGAGCTTTTTCATTATAGAAAAGCAAAGTCGGTTAAAGTTGTGACGTTATTGGATAAGCCAGAAGGACGCAAGGTAGACCTCGTCCCAGATATGAGCGGTTTCACTGTTCCAGATGAGTTTGTTGTAGGCTTTGGTCTGGATTATGCGGAACGATATCGAAATCTTCCGTATATCGGTATACTGAAACCGGAGATTTATGAGGGGTAATATTTGTGGACTTAAAGTCCATTGTGGTACTATTATTGCAGCTTTGTTGGACGTGGGAGGAGGTCTAGAATGAATAATCGTGTTTTTAGAAATACCATCTTTTATTTGCTTATCTTTTTGGTCATTATTGGTATTGTGAGTGTCATTAACACGGATCAAAGTGACATTGAAGAACTCAACTACAATGATTTTACTCAACGACTTGAACAAGGTGACGTTGATACCTTCAGTATAAAACCGGAACGAGAAGTTTATTTGATTCGAGGTCAGTTTGAAGGAGCAGAAGATGATGCGTACTTTGAAACGTATGTCTTACGTAGTGAACAAACATCTGAACTTTTAGCTCAGGCTCAAAGTGATGTAGATATCTTGCCTGCTGATGAAACAAATAGCTGGGTAGCTATCTTTACATCGTTAATTCCGTTTGTCATTATTATTATCCTGTTTATTTTCCTTATGAGCCAAGCACAAGGTGGCGGTAACCGTGTCATGAGCTTTGGTAAGAGTAAGGCGAAAATGGTAAGTGACGACAAGAAAAAAGCAAAATTCAAAGACGTAGCAGGTGCTGATGAAGAAAAAGCAGAACTGGTTGAAGTGGTTGAATTTCTAAAGGATCCACGTAAGTTCTCAGCTATTGGTGCGCGTATCCCTAAAGGGGTCCTTCTAGTGGGTCCTCCGGGTACAGGTAAAACGCTACTTGCACGAGCTGTTTCGGGTGAAGCGGGCGTTCCATTCTTCTCTATTAGTGGTTCTGACTTCGTCGAAATGTTTGTAGGTGTAGGTGCTTCACGTGTTCGTGATTTATTTGAGAACGCTAAGAAAAATGCACCGTGTATCATTTTTATCGATGAGATTGATGCAGTTGGTCGTCAGCGTGGTGCCGGACTTGGTGGCGGACATGACGAGCGTGAACAAACACTAAACCAATTGCTTGTTGAAATGGACGGATTTAGCTCAAATGAAGGAATTATTATCATTGCCGCGACAAACCGTTCTGATATTCTTGACCCTGCATTATTACGTCCAGGTCGTTTTGACCGTCAGATTCAGGTAAACCGTCCAGATGTTAAAGGGCGTGAGCAGGTACTTCATGTACATGCACGTAATAAGCCTTTATCTGATGACGTTAAATTGGATGTTATTGCAACTAGAACACCAGGATTCTCTGGTGCCGATCTTGAGAACCTTCTAAACGAAGCAGCGCTTGTAGCTGCCAGGGACAATAATACTCAAATTGGCATGACTCATATTGAAGAGGCCATTGATAGAGTTATTGCCGGACCAGCTAAGAAAAGCCGTGTAATCTCTGAGAAAGAGAAAAACATTGTTGCTTGGCATGAAGCAGGTCATACGGTTGTTGGTGTAAAGCTTGAAGGCGCAGATATTGTGCATAAGGTAACCATCGTTCCTCGTGGTATGGCTGGAGGCTACGCCATGATGCTACCGAAAGAAGATCGTTACTTTATGACAAAGCCTGAGCTTATCGACAAAATTATTGGATTGCTTGGTGGACGTGTAGCTGAGGAAATTCAATTCGGTGAGGTAAGTACTGGTGCTCATAATGATTTCCAACGTGCAACCGGTATTGCCCGGAAAATGGTCACTGAATATGGTATGAGTGAAAAGCTTGGACCGATGCAATTTGGTCAAAGCTCAGGAGGCCAAGTGTTCTTAGGCCGTGATATTCAAAATGAACAGAACTATAGTGATGCAATCGCTCACGAAATAGACTTAGAAGTTCAAAAAATCATTAAGGATGCATACGAGAAGTGTAAGCAGATCCTTCTTGAAAATAAAGAAAGCCTAGATCGAGTGGCTGAATCATTAATTGAGCTAGAAACACTTGATGCAGAGCAAATTCTTTCATTGGTTAACGAAGGTAAGCTACCTGAGAATCATCATGGTAACAAACCAAAGGGTACTGATGTTAAAGTGAATATTAATGGTAAGGATGACCAGGCAAGTGGTACTCCATACGAAGAAACAACCAACCTGGAGCAAGGTGAAAATGAACCACCTGCTGAGGGCGGAGATCAGGATATTGATCGACGTTAATGCTGTATGAATTAGAAGGTGCCCTTATTGGGTATCTTCTTTTTCTTTTTCAGGCAGTTTTTTTGCCGTGTTGCAGGTTTAAGGGCATAATAAACTAGAGAGCAAGAAGGATGTGAAGGGTAAATGATTTTGGTCATGGATGTGGGCAATTCATCAATCGTTTTGGGAGTATATCAAAAGGGTACACTGATTAGATCGTGGCGGGTAGCAACAGACCGCCAAAAAACATCGGATGAGTATGCGATGCTTCTCCGTTCGTTATTTGCGGACGAACAAATCACATTTGCTGATATCTCTGGAATTATCATGTCTTCCGTTGTTCCACCCATTATCTATACATTAGAGCGGATGTGCAATTTGTATCTGAAGCAAAAACCAATGGTCATTGGGCCAGGGGTGAAAACCGGACTGAACATCTTATATGAGAACCCTCGGGAAGTAGGGTCTGATCGCATTGCGAATGCAGTTGGCGCAACCACCTATTATGGATCCCCAGCTATCATAGTTGATTTTGGTACGGCTACTACGTATTGTTATATCAATGAAAAGGAACAATACGTGGGAGGGGCTATCGCGCCGGGAATGACGGTGGCTGCTGAAGCCCTATATCAAAAAGCATCAAAATTGCCAAAGGTTGAGCTTGCAAAGCCGAAGCATATACTAGGAAAAAACACCGTTCATGCCATGCAAGCCGGTACGTTTTATGGCTATATCGGTCAAGTAGAGGGTATTATTGCCCGTATAAAAAAAGAAGCTAAGCCTCACACCAACCCAACCGTTATTGCAACAGGGGGATTAGCGGAGCTATTAGGACCAGAGACCACATCCATTGATGTTGTTGATCCTTTGTTAACGTTGAAGGGGCTTAAAACCATTTATGAAAAAAATACGTGAAGTGGAGTGGACAGCATGAAGGATTATTTAGTGAAATCAACAGCATATAATGGAACCGTTCGCGCATACGCCTTAGTAGCTACAGACATGGTAAATGAAGCGGTAAAACGACAAGGCACGTGGCCTACCGCCTCAGCGGCTCTTGGAAGAACCATGATGGCAAGCTCTATGATGGGTATGATGCTAAAGGGGAATGAAAAACTGACTGTGAAAGTGGAAGGTGGCGGTCCTATTGGCGCGATCGTCTGTGACAGTAATGCACATGGTGAGACCCGTGGTTATGTGTCTAATCCCCAGATTCATTTTGACTTAAATCAGCATGGGAAGCTTGACGTCGCAAGAGCAGTGGGTACAACTGGCGCACTCTCCGTTGTGAAAGATCTTGGCATGAAGGAACCCTTTACGGGTAGCGTGCCTATCGTGTCTGGAGAGCTTGGCGATGATTTCACCTACTACTTTGCAAATTCCGAACAAACTCCTTCTTCTGTAGGGGTAGGCGTGTTAGTTAATCCCGATAATACTGTGAAGGCAGCTGGGGGATTTATTATTCAGTTAATGCCGGGGGCTACGGATAAGGTTATTTCTGAAATTGAAAAGCGTTTGTCGAGCATCCCTCCAATTTCTAAGCTAGTTGAGCTTGGTATGCCACCTGAAGAAATGCTTTATGCTATTTTAGGGGAAGAGGCCGTGACCATTCATGAAACGATTGATATCCTCTTTAACTGTACGTGCTCGAAAGAACGAATTGGTCAGGCAATTATTAGTCTTGGTCAAGCGGAGATTGGTTCTATGATTGAAGAGGATGGCGGTGCTGAGACGGTTTGTCATTTTTGTAATGAGAAGTATCAGTTTACCGAAAATGAATTAAAAGAACTGAAGCTGCAAGCTGCGAAGTAATTGGTAAAATCCTTCAATTCTATTAGTAGATTCATTGACTTATCTAGGGAGTTCTGCTAAGATTATTTTATTAAACCAATAAAATTACTAGGAATTAAGGAGGCACATTATGACTGCTGTAAATTCTGTACTTGATTTGATTGGAAATACGCCGTTAGTGAAATTAAATAGGTTAACAAGTGACAAACATGCTGATGTTTATTTAAAGCTTGAGTATTATAATCCTGGAAGCAGTGTAAAGGATCGCATTTCTCTAGCGATGCTTGAAGCTGCGGAGGAAGCTGGTAAAATTAAGCCTGGTGATTCATTTGTTGAGCCTACAAGCGGTAACACAGGAATAGGCCTTGCTATGGTAGCGGCCGCAAAAGGTTTTAAAGCGATTTTAGTTATGCCTGAAACCATGAGTTTAGAGCGACGTAATCTTCTTCGTGCTTATGGTGCAGAGGTTGTTTTAACACCTGGACCTGAAGGTATGGGTGGAGCTATTCGCAAAGCGACAGAGCTTGCAAATGAGCATGGCTACTTTATGCCTCAACAATTTGAGAATGAAGCTAACCCGGCTATTCACCGTTCGACAACGGGTAAAGAATTGCTTGAACAAGTCGATGGTCAACTGGATGCTTTTGTTTCAGGTATCGGAACAGGAGGAACCATTACGGGAGCAGGTGGCTTGTTGAAGGAGCACTTTCCAGAGGTGCAAATTGTTGCAGTTGAGCCAGCGGATTCGCCTGTTCTGTCGGGTGGAAAGCCTGGACCACATAAGATCCAAGGGATTGGGCCTGGATTTGTACCAAAAATATTAAATCAAGAAATTTATGATGAGGTTATCCAGGTGACAACGGATCAATCGTTTGAATTTGCTCGCAAGGCAGCACGTGAAGAAGGGATCCTGGGTGGAATTTCTTCTGGTGCAGCGATTTATGCAGCACTTCAAGTCGCTGAGAAGCTTGGACCGGGTAAAAAGGTTGTAGCTGTGATTCCTTCAAATGGAGAAAGATATCTAAGTACAGCTCTTTATCAGTTCGAAGAAGAATAATGAAAATGGCTCTCGGGGACTCCTCGGAGCCTTTTTTATTATGACAGTGCTGGAAATAGAGATAGTCCTGTGAGGTGGGACTGTCTTTTCTTATGTGCAGATGTCATGTACAATAGAAGCCATATCTGACAGGTGAAAGAGGGAGAACACGTCATGGCTGCTCCGAAAAATACAGCGTCAAGAATTACCAGAGTCTCGTCCTTTTCTCTTACTGAATCGAACTGGTTCACTACCTATCAAGCGTTTGCCGAACAGTCCGAGAGACATGTTCTCTTAGAAAGTGGAAGAGGTGGGCGCTATAGTATGATGGGGATCGATCCATTTGCAGTAATTGAAGGCAGAGCCAAGAAACTAACACTTACGATCGGCGAAGAGAAAAAAGTTTGGGAAGGATCATTATTAGAAAGTCTAGAAGAAGTAATGAAGCCATATGCTATTAATCCATCAGAAGTAGCTGAATATGATATCCCTTTTCAAGGCGGAGCTATTGGTTACTTTAGCTATGATGTGGTACGTGAGATTGAAAAGCTACCAAATTCATCAAAAGATGATTTAGGATTACCGGAAGTATTCCTCATGCTGTTTAATGATGTATTTGTTTTTGATCATAGAGAGAAAACGTTGAGTATCTGCGTGAACGGTGAGGCGGAGGAGGAGCAGGATCTTCTCGCAAAGCTAGATCGCTACCAAGAAGCATGGAAGCAGAAGCCATCCAACGTTTCAAAAGTAAAAGGCCGTCACGTTCAGGTACGTGAGGAACAAAAGCCATCTGCTAGTATGTCGGAAGAACAGTTCGTTCAAGCGGTGAAGGTTATTCAAGAATATATAGCGCAGGGAGATGTGTTTCAGGTTAATTTATCCTTGCGTGAAACAAAGCCACTTCATGTTGAACCGATGCACGTCTACGAGCAGCTCAGAAAACTAAATCCCTCACCTTATATGGGCTATATGCATACACCGGATTTTCAATTGGTAAGTGCCTCTCCTGAATTGCTCGTAAAAAAGAAGGGTAGTGAGCTAAGTACAAGGCCTATCGCAGGGACGCGCTCCAGGGGTGAAACAGAGCAAGACGATCAAAGGCTCGCACATTCATTGTTCTCAAATGAAAAAGAACGAGCAGAGCATGTCATGCTCGTTGACCTGGAACGGAATGACCTTGGCCGAGTCTCGGAATACGGCACGGTTCAAGTGGATGAACTAATGGTTATTGAACGATATTCCCATGTGATGCACCTAGTTTCTAATGTCATTGGAAAGCTAGCAGAGAATTTATCCGTCTATGATGTGATAAGAGCTGTATTTCCAGGAGGAACCATCACGGGGGCTCCCAAAGTAAGAACGATGGAAATTATTGAAGAGCTAGAGCCTGTGCGTAGGGGGATTTATACGGGGGCTATTGGCTGGATTGGTTTTCATGGCGACATGGAGCTAAATATTACAATCCGCACAATGATCTGCTATGATGGGTGTGCACATGTACAAGCTGGTGCAGGCATTGTAAGTGATTCAAATCCCTATCAGGAATACAAGGAATCGTTTAAGAAGGCACGTGCCCTTTGGCGTGCGCTTGAGTTGAGTGAAGATGAGCATAGGAAGAAAGAAAAACAGATGAGCTGAGGAGGAAAAGCAAAATGATTCTTATGATTGATAACTACGATTCGTTTACGTACAATTTAGTTCAATATTTAGGGGAAATGGGACAGGAGCTTGTTGTAAAAAGAAATGATCAAATCACCCTTCAAGAAATTGAAGAGCTGGCTCCAACGATTTTAATGATTTCGCCAGGTCCTTGCAGCCCTAATGAGGCAGGTATTAGCATGGAAGCGATTCGTTATTTTGCAGGCAAGATCCCTATTTTCGGAGTATGTTTAGGTCACCAATCTATTGCTCAAGTATTTGGTGGCGATGTCATCCGTGCAGGGCGTCTGATGCATGGCAAGACCTCAGAAATTAACCATGATAAGCAAACAATTTTTGCGGGACTGCCATCCCCGATGGTTGCTACGCGATACCACTCATTAATTGTAAAAAAAGAAACGCTTCCTGAATGCTTTGTTATCTCAGCTGAGACGGAAGAAGGCGAAATAATGGCTATTCGTCATAAAGAGCTGCCAATAGAGGGTGTACAGTTCCATCCCGAATCGATTATGACTGGTGAAGGGAAGCAGCTTCTACGTAATTTTATTGAAATGCATACGGGAGATCATGCATGTACATCTATTTAAACGGGGAATTTGTGGAACAAACAAATGCAAAGATCCCCATTATGGATCATGGTTATCTTTATGGGCTAGGACTATTTGAAACATTTCGTATATATAACGGTCATCCTTTTTTACTGGATGACCATTTTCAGCGTATGGAAGAGGGTTTAAAGGAAGTAGGCATTAAATGGTCGATCTCAAGAAAGGAAGCACTACGTATTCTTCAACGCCTTCTTGAGCTTAATCAATTAGAGGATGCCTATGTCAGGTGGAATGTGTCAGCCGGTAGTGAACAGCTTGGCCTTTATACGGGATATTACGAGCAGCCGACGGTTTCGGTTTTTATGAAGCCACTGCCAAAACAAATAAAGGATAAATCAATTGTTATACTTAATCAAAGACGTAACACACCAGAGGGAACGAAGCGATTAAAGTCACACCATTACCTGAATAATGCTCTTGCTAAAAGGGAAATTGGAGATGCTCCACATAAAGAAGGCATTTTCTTGACGGAGGCTGGCTGGGTGGCTGAAGGGATTGTATCGAATGTGTTTTGGGTAAAATCAAATAAGGTATATACTCCTGCTGTAGAAACAGGAATTCTGGATGGCGTGACCAGAAGGTATGTTCTCGCTCACTTAAAGAAAACAGGCATACCAGTTGAAGAGGGATATTTTACCCAAGAAGCATTACTGCAGGCTGATGAAGCTTTTTTAACTAATTCGATCCAGGAGTCTGTTAGGGTGGAAAGTTGTATGGAACAATCGTATGCTAGAGAAAGTACAATCATTACAGAGCTTAAAGAAGCATTTAAACGGGATACCAATCGGCGATGGAGTATCGCTGAAGTAGGAGTGTAAGGTGTATGGTAGCAGGACAGGATGGGTCTTCAAGAGAACAAGAGAAGACTCAAATTATGGGCATTTTAAATATTACGCCTGATTCCTTCTCTGATGGAGGGCAATACAATCAACTAGAGGTTGCTATCAGAAGAGCACGTGAGTTGGTCGCTGAAGGTGCAGATATCATAGACGTTGGTGGTGAATCCACTCGACCAGGTGCGGAGAAAGTAGATAAAGATGAAGAGCTGAGTCGAGTGATTCCTATTATAGAAGCACTCGTTCAGGAGGTAGACGTACCGCTATCAATTGATACGTATAAGGCTGAAGTAGCTGAACGTGCTTTGCAAGCGGGTGCATCTATTATTAATGACGTCTGGGGGGCTAAAGCAGATCCAGAGATGGCCAAGGTGGCAGCGAAAAATGGGGCTACTATTGTCTTGATGCATAATCGTAACGATCGGGAGTACGCTTCTTTTATGGATGATGTGCGTTCAGATTTAAGAGAGAGTATAGCTATTTGTAAAAAAGCAGGGGTGACAGACGAACAGATTATTCTTGATCCAGGTGTTGGCTTTGCGAAATCGTATGAACAAAACCTTGAAGTAATCCGACGATTGGATGAGATTACGAAGCTTGGATATCCTGTGCTGCTTGGTGTTTCAAGAAAATCATTTATCTCAAAGGCGCTTGATCTTCCTGTTGAGGACCGACTTGAAGGAACAGGCGCAGCAAATTGTCTCGGTATGTCAAAAGGCGCTAGTATCATCCGAGTTCATGATATTAAGGAAATGAGCAGGATGGCCAAAATGATGGATGCCTTGCTTGGAAAGGGGCAATAATGATGGATAAAATACAGTTAAATCGCATGAAATTCTATGGGTATCATGGGGTCTTTGATGAAGAGCAAAAACTAGGCCAGCGCTTCCAAGTTGATCTTACTTTAGAGCTTGATCTATCGGAAGCTGCAGAGAACGATGACCTAAATCAATCGATTGATTACGGAGATGTTTATTCTAGGGTGCAAAGGATTGTAGAAGGAGAGCCACGCAAATTGTTGGAGGCAGTGACGCAGCGCATTACAGCTGACCTTCTTGCAGCCTACCCGCATTTGCAGCGGTGTACCGTAGTGTTAATCAAACCGGATCCGCCAATACCTGGTCATTATGAGTCAGTTTCTGTGGAAATGACGAGATCGAGGTGACGTATGGCTAACGTATATATTTCTCTTGGATCAAACATGGAAGACAGATACGGCTATATCCAAGATGCTATTACACAATTGCGGGCTGTTAAAGATATAGATATCCTGATGGTATCATCTATTTACGAAACGGAGCCTGTAGGGTATGTGGATCAGCCTGCCTTTTTAAACTTGGTTGTCTATTTACAGACGAGCTTATCACCCTTAGAGCTACTTTCAGAAACGCAACGAATTGAGCTGGAGCTTGGCAGGAAACGTGAAATAAAGTGGGGCCCAAGAACAATAGACCTTGACATTCTTCTATACGATCAAGAAAATATGAAGTTGGAGAGGTTATATCTTCCTCATCCGAGAATGTGGCAAAGGGCATTTGTTATCATTCCATTATTAGAAGTTGCACCTAATTTATATTTTAAGGATATCGGTTTATCCATTCAGGATATATATGAGCAATTAATTGATAAAGAAGGTGTTCAAGTGTGGAATCCTTAAACTGGGGGAGGCGCATTCGAGCGTTTCGCAAATTGAAGGGCTACACGCAAGAGAGCTTTGCAAAGAAAATCGGTGTGTCGGTTTCTATTTTAGGTGAGATTGAACGGGATACACGTGACTTGGATGAACAATTACTTCGTAGAATGGCTTCAGTTTTAGAAATATCCATCGAAGAACTGCGTCCATAGCTCCATAGATTGAAAAGGGATTTACGTAGCGGTGAGAAAAGGGTTTTGTAAGCCTATTATCTACACGCAGGTGCAAAGACACCTGCTTTTAACTAGGAGATGAATGTGGAATGAGTGAAGAGTTAGAACTACATGATTTATTAGCGGTTAGAAGAGACAAGCTAAAGCAGCTTGAGGATCAGGGCATTGATGCATTTGGGCAAAAATTTGAGCGGACCCATTCGGCATCTACTATGACCGAGCAATTTGACGAGTTCTCAAAAGATGAGCTGGCAGATAAGGAAGCACCGGCTGTTTTGGCGGGACGTATTATGACGAAGCGTGGCAAGGGGAAGGCTGGCTTTGCTCATATCCAGGATTTAACGGGACAAATCCAAATTTATGTACGTAAAGATGCTATCGGCGAAGAACAGTATGCTTTGTTTAACACATTAGATATTGGAGATATTATCGGTGTGGAAGGAACAGCATTTAAAACAAATGTAGGGGAGTTATCGCTTAAGGTTTCCGATCTAAAGCTCCTAAGTAAATCGCTTCGTCCGTTACCTGATAAGTTTCATGGTTTAAAAGATGTAGAGCAGCGTTACCGTCAGCGCTACGTTGACTTGATTGTAACACCCGAGGTACGTGACACGTTTATTGTACGTAGTCGCATCCTGCAATCCATGCGCCGTTATCTTGATAACAATGGATACTTAGAGGTAGAGACGCCAATGATGCATTCGATCGCTGGTGGCGCATCTGCAAAGCCATTTATCACTCATCATAATACACTCGATATGACACTCTATATGCGTATTGCAATTGAGCTGCACCTGAAAAGGCTAATTGTAGGTGGCCTAGAGAAAGTCTACGAAATTGGACGCGTTTTCCGGAATGAGGGGGTCTCTACACGTCATAACCCTGAATTTACAATGATTGAGTTGTATGAAGCCTATGCAGATTACAAGGATATCATGGCTTTAACAGAAGGGTTAATAGCCCATATCGCAAAAGAAGTACTGGGTACAACAGTTGTTCAGTATGGGGAATATGAAGTGGATTTAACTCCAGAGTGGAAAAGAGTTCACATGGTAGATGCCATTAAGGAGCAGACAGGCGTAGACTTCTGGCAGCAAATGAGCGATGAGGAAGCACGTGCTTTGGCTAAAGAACATAATGTCCCAATTAAAGAAACGATGAGTTATGGTCATGTAGTGAATGAGTTCTTTGAGCATTTTGTAGAAGAAACATTAATTCAGCCTACGTTTATTTATGGACACCCGTTAGCCATTTCACCTCTTGCTAAGAAAAACCCGGAGGACGGACGATTTACTGATCGCTTTGAGTTATTTATTGTTGGCCGTGAGCATGCTAATGCATTTACCGAGTTAAATGATCCAATTGATCAAAAACAACGCTTTGAGCAACAGCTTGTTGAACGTGAACAAGGGGATGACGAAGCTCACATGATGGACGAGGATTTCATCGAAGCACTTGAGTATGGAATGCCTCCAACAGGTGGCTTGGGTATTGGTATTGATCGCGTAGTCATGCTATTAACCAATTCAGCTTCTATCCGAGATGTATTGTTGTTCCCACAAATGCGTAATAAGGAGTAAAGAAGTCTTTTTAGGGTAGGTTCACCTGATGGTGATAACGTGTCAGGTGAACTTCTTTATATTTTCTTTACATTTGTTTTAAAAAACTGTTGCAATCGCTTAGTGAGGATGTTATATTATTTCTTGTCGCCAAGAACGAAGCGCCTTAAAGAAATTTAATATTGACAATCAGAAATTGATTTGTTAGTATAGAAAAGTCGCAGACAGCGACACGTTATGAAGTTCTTTGAAAACTGAACAGAAGCCAAGCGTACGAAGAGATACACGATATCTCATAGTCATAAAAAGTCGCAAT
>NZ_VLXZ01000159.1 GCF_007293315.1 Alkalicoccobacillus porphyridii | reverse complement strand
ATACTCGGATCGCCGGTCATCCCTTCGTTCATCGCCCCGAAGATCCCGGTGCCGCTGGCGCAAAACAGGACAATAATCGCGACATAATTCTGAATAAAAGATTCATGCGCTGGCTTCTTACGTGAGTGGCGAAACAGATTTTGTGCTTTGGTGACCGCGGTATTGACGCCTTTTTCCAGCAGACAAATTTCGCCGATTAATGCCCCGAGTAAGGTTGTTAAAACCATCGCCGGAAGGTTGGCGCATTTCACCACCAGTAAAATACCAATCCCCAGCGATGCCAG
>NZ_VLXZ01000158.1 GCF_007293315.1 Alkalicoccobacillus porphyridii | reverse complement strand
CAGAATAGTGAGGACTACTAATGTTATCATCTGGACTGTCAACCGTTCCCCGACTCGTCCCAGCTATATTCTCATTTTCTGAAGAGAACAGTGAAGGAAAGGGTGAGCTCAACTAGCCCAGTAAGAAATATTATGACTAAGATAATGCAGAATAAATTATCAATAGTCTTCAACAATGTTAAACTGATAAAATACAACAGACAACCAGTTTAACTGCAGCGGAATATGCAATCCATTAAAAGAGTCAAGTAGAAAATAAAATCTACTATCTTTTATGATTTTAAA
>NZ_VLXZ01000157.1 GCF_007293315.1 Alkalicoccobacillus porphyridii | reverse complement strand
GAGATTCGCGGCGCGGGTGAACTGCTTGGCGAAGAACAAAGCGGCTCAATGGAAACCATCGGTTTCTCGCTGTATATGGAGTTGCTGGAAAACGCCGTCGATGCACTGAAAGCCGGACGCGAGCCGTCGCTGGAAGATCTCACCAGCCATCAAACAGAAGTCGAGCTGCGGATGCCGTCGCTATTGCCAGATGATTTCATCCCTGACGTGAACACGCGTCTGTCGTTCTACAAACGTATTGCCAGCGCCAAAACGGAAAACGAACTGGAAGAGATCAAAGTCGAG
>NZ_VLXZ01000156.1 GCF_007293315.1 Alkalicoccobacillus porphyridii | reverse complement strand
AATATCACCGCCCGACGACCAAACTTATCGGAGATCACACCGAAGAATAAAATACTGATCAATCGCCCCAAACCGATACCGGAAATTAAGTAGGCAATGCCCGCGTTGTCAGTGGAAAACTTTTCCGCCAGAGATGACATATTTTGGGCAAGCGTAATAACACTAATGCCGTGCAGGAAGTAGCTGAAGTAAATACAAAGAACAGCCAGGATAAATGGCGTGCTGAAAGCCTTATTTTGAGACATTTTCACAGCTCCTTGCTGAAAGATAATTTCGTTACCGTAC
>NZ_VLXZ01000155.1 GCF_007293315.1 Alkalicoccobacillus porphyridii | reverse complement strand
ACGAAGAAGCCTCACCACAACCCTGTGCCATGACTTTACGGCCTTTTGAGGCTGTCTGGTGGTTACAGAAGTAAGTATCCGCTAAGCCCCGGGAATGCCTGTCATTCCGGGGTTTTGTCTGTCAGCATGTTGTTTTTGTTGATTTTTCAACCAGCAAATTCATTAAAAAATTTACATAACGCTGTAGCGCCCGTCATCCGTACGCTCTGCTTTTTACTTTGAGCTACATCAAAAAAAGTTCAAACATCCTTGATGCAAAGCACTATATATAGACTTTAAAATGCGTC
>NZ_VLXZ01000154.1 GCF_007293315.1 Alkalicoccobacillus porphyridii | reverse complement strand
CATCACCCTCCTGCAACAACCGATACTCTCCGTGTGGCGTGGTCTGCACGAGATCGGAAACTAAACGAATCGGCGCGGTTAGCGTCTGCCCACCGAAACCGACATCAGCAATCCATTTTTCCTCTTCCAGTTCCACCAACAGCAAACGATGGGTGCGCGGCGGTAATGCTGGCGGATTTGATAACACTACGCGCCCTAACAAGCTGCGAACGTTAAACCCCAGCTCGCGTAACACCCGCTCAAACACGCCATTCTGCTCAAAACAGTAACCGCCACGACGGGCTATCA
>NZ_VLXZ01000153.1 GCF_007293315.1 Alkalicoccobacillus porphyridii | reverse complement strand
CATATCCAGCGCATCGCTGAACGCCTGGCGCACGGTGGCGGCGGAATAGATAAAAATTCCGGTCATTCCGGCTTCTTCTGCCAGATCGGTAATCAGCCCCGCGCCGACCACCGCTTCGGTGCCGTTAGCTTTTAGCTCGTTAATCTGCCCGCGTGCGTCTTCTTCGGTAATGTAGCTACGTTGATCGAGGCGCAAATTAAAGGTTTTTTGAAACGCCACCAGTGCCGGAATAGTTTCCTGATAAGTGACAACGCCGATAGAAGAGGTGAGTTTTCCGGCTTTTGCCAG
>NZ_VLXZ01000152.1 GCF_007293315.1 Alkalicoccobacillus porphyridii | reverse complement strand
CGCAACAGCAGCAGGCGCTATTGCATAAGCTCGGGGTGCAATATCTGCAAGGGTATTTGATTGGTCGCCCGCAGCCATTAGCTGATTAACAGGCGTAAAAAAACCGGGGAATTATCCCCGGCTTTTTTATGTATGGTCTTACAGCACCAGTGCTGCGATTGACGCAGACAGCACACTCACCAGGGTAGAGCCGTAAACCAGCTTCAGACCGAAGCGAGAAACCACGTTACCTTGCTCTTCATTCAGGCCTTTAACTGCACCTGCGATAATCCCGATTGAAGAGAAGTTA
>NZ_VLXZ01000151.1 GCF_007293315.1 Alkalicoccobacillus porphyridii | reverse complement strand
CGAGGATTTCCTGCGGCGTCGAGCCAAGGTCTCGCTGGTGGTGCCCGAGGAGAGCATCCGCCACTCGCCGGGGCTGCGCGAGGCCTGCGACATCCTCTTCGACGACCTGGCCGAGGCGCGGCTGGCGGAGTATCTGGAGACGGCGACACCCGAGTTTTGACAGGGCTATCGCAGTGGTTGCTATCGCTCAGGGCTGACCTGTCGGCAAGCCCCGGGGTGCCGGACCATCGAGGAGGCGCTGTGAATACTTCCCTGTACGCTACCGACGCCATCCATGGCGTAGGACCTC
>NZ_VLXZ01000150.1 GCF_007293315.1 Alkalicoccobacillus porphyridii | reverse complement strand
GGGGCCTTAGCTCAGCTGGGAGAGCGCCTGCCTTGCACGCAGGAGGTCAGCGGTTCGATCCCGCTAGGCTCCACCAATATAATCTCTCTAAATATACATTTAGATGGGTTATTTTTAACGCTTTTATGTGAGCGTGGTTCTTTGAAAACTAAATCGTGCAATGTAACACACAACGCACTCATCTAACGATGAATGCGCATCTTTTATAAAACCCATGTGTGTTTGGTTTTCTATCTTTGATAGAGAGTTGAATACATTTAGCAAAGAGGATCAAGTAGATCGAGGACAC
>NZ_VLXZ01000014.1 GCF_007293315.1 Alkalicoccobacillus porphyridii | reverse complement strand
TAAGTCCGGTACAATACCGAACTCAAACCAACCAAACAACTGCATAACAAAAACTCTAACTTTTAGGGGTCACTACCAAAAAGATAGGGGATGCGCGAAAAGAATGAAAATGCGCGAAAAACATCGGGTCATGCGCGGAAATATCAAGCCAGTGAGCGAAAAAACAGAAAATGCGCGATAATCATCATGTGCTGCGCGAAAAAGCGGAGTGTGTGCGCGGAAGCCAGCAAGCGCAGCCAATTCACTTAAATTGGAATGTTGGTCAATTGTCTGATCGGGAACATGAGCGGAAGGGGAAAACGAAGACTCCCACGGGAAGCACGAGGCAGACGACATTGAGATGTCGCACGTCCACTTCAAGGGCTAAGGCCGTGCCCATGGAAAGGGAGTTTTTCTCCTTTAGCGGTGCAAATGGGCTTAGTTCTAGATGACTTTTTTCGATGGCCACATCAAGATCTATTATATGACGTAAAATTGAGAGAAGAGAAGGCTACATCACTTTTGTCCACTTACACAGCGGACGGGATGGCCGGCCGACTCCGAAGGGCGAAAAGGGCAGGGTTGAATTACACTGCGCCAGCCAGTTTAGTTCAACGCCCACCCTCGGAAAGCGTGCTGGCCATCCAGGGAGCGATTTCGGGGCACACTATAATGGCTACGTTTTTATTACAAAATAACTATAGACTCATCTCAATTAAAAAGACTTTGTCTACTGTCTGAGAGACGTTCACTAGTTGAGCGTCTCTTTTTATTAATAAGACAACACTCGACTTCTTGTTCGACACGAAGAAACAGCCTTTTTAACGCAACCTATGTATAATAAGTCCAATATTTGATATATAGGAGGCGTTCACATGAGGAGCTATCAGTTATATCTACTAGAAGAGGATATTGTTCAGCGTTATTATGGACAGGAAATAAAGCTATTTAATTTGTTTTGTGAACGATTTCAAGCAAATCTTGCATTAAAACCGCTCCTAACGAAACAAGTTGAATTTATTACAAAGCCTTTACCTGTTAAACATTTAACCAAAATATTATCTAAAGAGGATCATTATTTAAACAGTGATCAAATTAACATTTCTACTTTTCGAATGGCGCATCCACCATCAGAAAGCTGGATTGATGTGAAACTCAGAGATCACTATTTATTGGTGACTGCCTTTGGAAAAATGGAGGTTGAAACGAGATTGTTTGAACGATTAAAAGAGCTGGATTCACATTTTTTTGCTGTGAACGTAGGGCAGCATCGATTCGGTTGGCTTGGACCTCTAAAAAAAGCACAAGCCTTTTAAATGATCCTCTGATTTATAAAAAGCATACCTTTTAAAGCGCGTCATAATGAGATATAATGGACAAGTATGTTCGGACTAGATCCGAGCGTTTGATTTAGCTTGAAGGAGGACGTTCACCGAATGTGGATTCATATTATTGGTTACACTGTAGCAGTTCTTGCGGGGCTTGCTATCGGATTTTTTATCGCACGTAGAACGATGATGTCTTATCTTAAAAAGAACCCGCCTATTAATGAGCAAATGCTCCGTGTAATGATGATGCAGATGGGTCAAAATCCATCTCAGAAAAAGATTAATCAAATGATGAAAGCCATGCAGAAGCAGCAAACTAAATAAATGATGCAAGCACCTCAATAGAGGTGTTTTCTGCTTTAAGGGGATACGAGGATGAGGGTGTATCGTGATTTATGGTGGTTTTTTAAGCAGGAGAAGAAAGCGTATATTGTTGGCATTCTTGTCCTTATTCTTGTTTCATTACTTGTTTTAGTCCCTCCCTATGTTATAGGACGGGTCGTTGATCAAATTTATGATGGGACGTTAACAACAGAAAGCTTGTTTGGCTGGATTCTATTATTAATGGCTGTAGGAATTATTACATATGGGTTACGTTATGTCTGGAGAATTATGATCTTTGGAGCTTCCATTCGTTTGGCGAGAACGTTAAGAAATCAGTTATATGAGCATTTCACGAGGATGTCGAGTCCATTCTACCAGCGCTATCGTACTGGAGACCTTATGGCTCATGGGACAAACGACATACGAGCTGTGCAAATGACGGCTGGTCAGGGTGTGTTAACCATTGTGGATTCAATCACAATGGGTGGGTTTGTGGTGTTAACAATGGCGATTGTTATTGATTGGAAGCTAACCTTAATTACGCTAACACCTATGCCCTTCATGGCGATATTAACCAACATATATGGCGGGATGTTACATAAGCGATTTCATGCGGCACAGGGTGCATTTTCTGAATTGAATGATAATGTGCAAGGTGTGATTAGTGGAGTGAGAGTGACAAAAGCATTTGGTCAAGAAAAGGCAGATACAGAAAAGTTCCGTCTTAAATCTCTCGAAGTTGTAGGGAAAAACATGAGGGTTGCGAAGGTTGATGCTTTGTTTTCACCAACTATTTCTTTTATTGTTGGCGTCTGTTATTTTTTGGCGGTGGCATTTGGTGCCAGGTATGTGGTTTCTGGAGATCTCACGATTGGCGAGCTAACGAGTTTTACTGTATACCTAGGTTTGTTAATCTGGCCAATGTTAGCTTTTGGCATGTTCTTTAACACAATTGAGCGTGGACGTGCATCCTATGATCGAATTCAAAAGCTACTCTCTGAGAAACAGGATATTGTAGAAGTAGAAGAAGCCATTGATGAACCCATCTCCGGAGACATTCATGTGTCAATACCTATGTTTCAATATCCTGGGACATCCTCAGTAGTCTTACAACAAATTGATTTAACCATTAAAGAAGGAAAAACGCTAGGAATCGTTGGTAAGACGGGCAGTGGGAAATCAAGTCTACTTCGTTTATTGCTACGTGAATATGAGTTAACAGATGGCACTATAATATTTGGCCATCGTCCAATTGAACAGCTTACGTTAAATCGACTGAAGCAAACATTTGGTGTAGTTCCACAAGATCATTTTCTTTTTTCCACAACGATAGCAGATAATGTTGCTTTTGCTAAGCCGAATGCATCTATGGAACAAGTCATTCATGCATGTCAATTGGCTGGCATCCATCAGGATATTATTCAATTTAATGATAGCTACGATACAGTAGTTGGGGAGCGAGGGGTAACATTATCGGGAGGGCAAAAGCAACGATTATCTATTGCAAGAGCATTGTTAGCTGATCCTGAGATTTTGATACTGGATGATTCACTTTCTGCTGTAGATGCGGCTACAGAGGAATACATACTCGGCAAGCTGAAAGAGCATAGACGAGGCCAAACCAACATTATTACGGCTCATCGATTAAGTGCCATTCATCATGCTGAATGTATTATCGTTTTAGAAAATGGGGAGATCATAGAGCAAGGTAATCACAATGATTTAATGTCACTGGATGGCTGGTACAGCAGGATGTATAACCAGCAACAGCTTGAGCATTTAGTTGAAAAAGGGGGGAGAGACGCTTGAAGCACGAGGATCGAGTACTATCAGGTAATGAACAGAGGCGTATCCTCTTTCGACTTTTAAGCTATATAAAACCCCACAAATATAAGCTTATTTTAGCTCTTCTCTTGTTGTTTGCTGCTACAGGTGCTGAACTGCTTGGTCCCATACTTGTTAAGATATTTATTGATGATTACCTTACTCCAGGGCAGTTTCCAGTTTCTCCAATCATCTGGTTAGCATCAGCTTATATCATTCTACATATTTGTGCGGTTGTGATTTCCTATATTCAAGGCTACATGTTCCAGGAAATGGCCCTCAAGATTATTCAATCGCTACGAATGGATGTATTTAAAAATGTTCAAAAATTAGGTTTGTCTTTTTTTGACAACACTCCGACGGGTGGTCTAATCTCGAGAATAACCAATGATACTGAATCGATTAAAGACTTATACCTAAGCGTACTCGCTGTGTTTGTACAAAACTTCCTTTTTCTTCTGGGGACATTTGTCGCTATGTTTTATTTAAATGCAACGTTAGCATTGTATTGTTTAATCTTTTTACCTCTCATACTTTTGCTTATGAGTCTGTACAGAAAAATGAGTGCAAAGTTCTATGCGGATTTAAGCGGTAAATTAAGTCATTTAAACGGAAAGATGAATGAATCCATTCAAGGGATGACTATAGTGCAAATGTTTAGGCAGGAAAAACGATTACGGAAGGAATTTGCTGAAGTAAATGATTCTCATATGGCTGCAGGCTTAAAAGCAATGAAGGTCGATGGGCTATTACTAAGGCCGATGGTTGATATTCTTGCCATAGCAGCACTTGTTGTTGTTTTAAGTTATTTTGGCTTACAATCGTTACAAACCACGATTGAAATTGGGGTACTTTATGCATTTATCAGTTATTTGGATCGATTCTTTGAACCGGTGAATCAAATTATGATGCGCCTTTCTATGTATCAGCAGGCCATTGTTTCGGCGGGGAGAGTTTTTCTTTTAATGGATCATCAAGAATATGCCCCTCGGAAAAAGGGGGAAGAGAACACACAAATAAATATAGGAACAGTTGAATTTAAGAATGTTACGTTTTCCTATGATCAAAAAACAGATGTACTTAAAAATATCTCCTTTAAAGTGAATCAAGGAGAAACACTTGCATTAGTAGGACATAGCGGAAGTGGAAAAAGCTCAATTATTAACCTATTAATGAGATTCTATGAGCCCCAAAAAGGTGAAATTTTGATTGATGGAAAGTCATTATCTTCTTTTTCAAATGAAGAGTTACGAAATAATGTTGGATTAGTCCTGCAGGATTCATTTCTTTATAGTGGAACCATCAAGAGTAATATCACGTTAGACAGGCATACTGTATCTGAAGAGGCGGCTAGGGAAGCTGCAGCCTTAGTCGGAGCCAATCAATTTATAGAAAAGCTTCCACTTAAGGAACAAACAGAAATAAGCGAAAGAGGCTCAACCTTATCAAGCGGCCAGCGACAGCTGATATCCTTTGCGAGAACGATGGCACACAAACCTAGCATCCTTGTCTTGGATGAAGCTACAGCAAATATTGATACCGAATCAGAAGAGCTTATTCAAAAAGCGTTGCAGAGGATGCAGACCAACCGAACAACAATTGCTATTGCCCATAGGCTATCTACCATAAAGGATGCCAATCGAATCATAGTTATGCACCAGGGTGAGATTGTCGAGTCAGGTACACACGAAGAATTGATAAGAGCACAAGGACTGTACAAGAATATGTATGAGCTGCAGAAGGGATCTGAAGCCGTTTCGTACGAATATTAAATATGTGTTTCAACGACAAAAAGAGTCGAATGAGTGTGAAACCACACTCATTCGACTCTTCTCTGTTAAAACGGGAGAGGCGGGACTACATCTAATTCTTTTAGTAATGGCCCAACCTCTTTATTTCCTTGTCATATTGATTTAATAGCCTGTCCAACTCTTGACTGATTTTTAAGACAGCGGATGAACTCAGTTCCTTTGAGTGAGAGGCTTGATTTAATTGCTGTCGTTTTTTTTCAATAATTTCATACAAGTTAGTGGTCATCAGGATGACGTCCCTTCTCCAGTAAACTCGGTTTATATAGTTAGCGGCGAAATTGCGATTTATATACTTAGGAAGTAGAGTCAAATAAATGCTTATACGGAGTAAGATCAATTTGCTTTTGATTAAGCTTCTTAATTAAAAATTTATGATCGCGTTTTGGAGTCGCCAAAATGTATCCTTTAATAATGTGTGGTTCTGATATAGATGATGCGTCTTCTTCCAAGGCAAGCTGACTAATTTTCCCCGCAATTTTTCCTTTGGCTACATCACGAAAAAGTTCAGGCACAGGCTCTACTAATTCATTTAATAATTTCTTTTGGTGATCTCCCCATAAAGGAAGAGCTTGTTCGATGTAATAGTCCTGCCAATCAAGAATTGATTTCCCATCATCCTTTGGAAGGCGCTTTAAAAATTTCCGGAACATAAAGTATCCGCCAATAAACATGATGGTAATCAAAAAGATCGTCCATAAAATGATAAACCATATAAACCAGTCGGACATAATATTCTTGCATCCCTTCTAAATCATTTTTATGTATTCTTTAGGTGAAACCCTTATGATTGAGTAAATATAGCGAGCGAAAATGGAGGTCACTGAAAAAGTATTCTAGAAATGAACTCGGTCGCAACGCTACAGGAGAAATCTCCGCTTTCCACGGGAACGGCAGCCGAAGAGTCAGAACTAATTAACACATAAGCATAGACTCTATTATTCTTTATTGTTTTCTAGGAATATAAAAACCATGATGAGCTTGATGGAAACCTATTTTAGGATAATATTCCATTGCATCTGGTGCAGATAATAAAATCAAGCTACATTCGTCTCCAATTTCTTCTCGGGTTTTATCAATTAAGGATTTTCCTACACCTGCTTTTTGGTATTCAGCTGAAACGGCTAGATCTGATAGATAACAGCAGTAGCAAAAATCAGTTAACGAACGTGCAATGCCAACTAATTTATCATGATCTCGGGCAGATATTAGTAATTGGCTGGCCACAAGCATTCTTTCAATTCTATCTACTTGATCAATAGGCCGTTTAATACCGGAAGAACGAAAAACATCCACTACCTCTTCGGCAGTTACTGGAGCATTCACATGATAGGTTAGTTGCATGATATCACATCCTCTACTAAGATATGAATAGAATAACACAGAATTAGGTGAAAAAAATGACGGAAGAACAAGCAAGGATAGGGTTAGAGAATGTAAGATCAGGGCAACAGAGTGAAATCGTTGTAGAAAAACAAGATTTTTTGGTATTTAGGGAAATTCTAATGAAAGCTGAGGATGTGGCACATTTCCGAGGAAGAGCTCGCCATCATGGCATTACGGTCTATACATATGAGCCTGGATGGTCTAAATAAGACCACATTCATTTAATTATACCAGTACACAGATAACGAGAGGGTGCGTTTGATTTCGCATTCCTCTCGTTTATTTATAGTTATGGTGAATTATTTACACCAGCTTGCACCAACAATAACTAGTAAGATGAAAAGCACCACAATTAAAGCAAATCCATTATCGTAGCCACTCATATAGAGCACCTCCTTATAGTACGGATGGTACACTATATGCGCTGATTAACTTTTGGACATTCATATAGCCCGTTTACTGAATGTCTTTATCCCTCACCATTGGTTTGGCTCACATGATTTGCTTTTTTAACTTTTTTTGAACCCTTTAACGGTTCAGGTTGTCCTGGGTTGTTAGCTCTTCCCGTATTGCCTTTACCTTTTTCCTTATGACGTTGAGTCAAGATGCTTCCTCCTTTTGTTCAAATGTCTCACTTTCTCAAATAAGTATTTGCTTGAAAAATGGTTTCTAAACGGTCCTTTTTTTGCTATTCTAGTTAAGGGGGACGAAACCGTTTTATTTAAAGCGCTTTCTACATAGGTCACTCATTTAGACAATATTGTCGATCTAAGGTAAGATAGTTTTGAGAAGGAGGGTCTAACATGTCAAAAAGTAATGATGTTTTTAATGCACGTTCAACCTTTCAGAGCGAGGGAGAAACGTATCACTATTATGCGCTTGATGCTCTTGAAAAGGCAGGACTAGGCCAAATAAGCAAGCTTCCGTTTTCAGTAAGAGTATTGCTTGAATCTGTACTACGCCAGTATGACGACTATGTGATTAAGAAGGAACATGTCGAAAATTTAGCAAAATGGGGTACGTCTGATCAACAGGAAATTGATGTTCCATTTAAACCAGCTCGAGTGATTCTACAAGATTTCACGGGAGTACCTGCTGTTGTTGACTTAGCTGCCTTAAGACAGGCAATGGCTAAAATGGGTGGAGATCCAGCTCAAATCAACCCGGAAATTCCAGTTGATTTAGTTATTGATCACTCTGTACAGGTTGATAAATTCGGTACAGATGATTCACTTACTTATAATATGAATTTAGAATTCGAACGTAATGAAGAACGTTATGAGTTCTTAAACTGGGCAAAAAAGGCGTTTGATAACTATCAGGCAGTACCACCTGCAACAGGTATCGTACACCAGGTGAATCTTGAGTATCTAGCAAGCGTTGTCCAAGCTGTTAAAGTCGGAGATGAAACAGTTACTTTCCCTGATACACTAGTTGGTACGGACTCCCATACAACAATGATCAACGGGATTGGTGTACTTGGTTGGGGTGTAGGCGGAATTGAAGCTGAAGCAGGAATGCTTGGTCAGCCTTCATACTTCCCAGTACCAGAAGTAGTTGGAGTTAAATTTGTTGGGAAGCTTCCAAGTGGAACAACAGCGACGGATATTGCATTAAAGGTTACTCAGGTTCTTCGTGAGAAAAAAGTAGTTGGAAAATTTGTTGAGTATTTTGGACCAGGTCTTGCTGAAATGCCACTTGCTGACCGTGCTACTATTTCAAACATGGCGCCAGAGTATGGGGCAACATGTGGATTTTTCCCAGTAGACAGTGAGTCATTAGATTATCTAAGACTTACAGGTCGCGACGAAAAACAAATTAAGCTTGTTGAAGATTATAATAAAGCAAACGGATTATTCTACGTGCCGGGTGAAACGCCAGACCCAACGTATACAGAAGTTGTTGAAATTGACCTGTCTAAGATCGAAGCAAATCTATCTGGACCAAAACGTCCGCAGGATTTGATCGAGCTTAATGACATGCAATCACAGTTCCATAAGGCTGTTGTAGCGCCATCTGGTACTCAAGGGCTTGGGTTGGATAAAAAAGAATTCAACAAGGTTGTAGATGTAGAATATAAAGATGGACGTACGACAAGTATGAAAACAGGTTCGATTGCGATTGCAGCGATCACAAGCTGTACAAATACATCCAATCCTTTTGTTATGCTAGGCGCTGGACTTGTTGCTAAAAAAGCTGTTGAGCTTGGCTTAACGGTTCCAGAGTATGTGAAAACATCTCTTGCTCCAGGTTCAAAGGTAGTAACTGGCTACTTAGCTAAAGCAGGCTTACAGTCCTATATGGATACTTTAGGCTTTAACAATGTAGGATATGGCTGTACGACATGTATTGGGAACTCGGGGCCACTTGAGCCTGAGATTGAAGAAGCAATCTCTTCTAACGATCTAACAGTTACATCTGTATTATCGGGTAACCGTAACTTTGAAGGGCGTATCCACCCACTAGTTAAGGCTAACTACCTTGCATCACCACCACTTGTTGTTGCCTATGCATTAGCTGGAACAGTTGATGTTGATCTGAAAAACGATCCACTTGGTAAAGACAAGGATGGTAATGATGTATTCTTCAAGGATATCTGGCCGTCAACGGACGAAGTGAAGCAAGTAGTAGCTGATACTGTTACTCCGGAATTGTTTAAAGAACAGTATGCGGATGTATTTACAGCGAACCAGCGTTGGAATGAAATTGAAACAACGGATGATTCTCTTTACAAATGGAATGAGAATTCTACGTACATCGCAGATCCTCCTTATTTTGAAGGATTAACTCAAGAGCCGGGCACTGTAGAATCACTTAATGATTTGCGTGTTATCTGTAAATTTGGTGATTCTGTTACAACAGACCATATTTCACCAGCTGGAGCAATTGGAAAAACAACACCAGCAGGGAAATACCTTATCGATAAAGGTGTGGAGCCTCGTAACTTTAACTCTTACGGTTCTCGCCGTGGACACCATGAAGTGATGATGCGTGGAACATTTGCAAACATTCGTATCAGAAACGAAGTGGCACCAGGTACTGAAGGTGGCTTCACAACATACTGGCCAACAGGTGAAGTGATGGCCATTTATGATGCTGCTATGAAGTATAAAGAGAGTCAAACTGGACTTGCCATTCTAGCTGGTAAAGACTATGGAATGGGAAGCTCTAGAGACTGGGCTGCTAAAGGAACAAACCTACTAGGTATCAAAACAGTGATTGCCGAAAGCTATGAGCGTATTCACCGTAGTAACCTAGTATTAATGGGTGTTCTACCATTGCAATTTAAAGATGGAGAATCAGCTGAATCACTTGGTCTAACAGGTAAAGAATCAATTAACGTTGATATTACCAACGAAGTAAAACCACGTGACTTTGTTACAGTTACCGCAACAGATGAAGAAGGCAACGTAACAACATTCGAAGCACTTGTTCGTTTCGACAGTGACGTTGACGTAGATTACTACCGTCACGGCGGAATCCTACCAATGGTCCTTCGTGAGAAATTGGCATAACAAATAGTAAAATATAATAAGGTATTGGAGTTTCTTTGAGATTCTCTAATATAGCTGACGGGATGGACGGGCTGGGTTGAATTGAGATTGGCGTCAAACCAAGATTAGTTCAACGCCCGCCCCCGGATAGCGTGCCCTCCATACCGGGAGCGGTTTTATTACACTAATTGTTTAGGATTCTGTTAAAATGAAATAAAAAGTCTTAACAAACATACTAAGACAAAAGAATTATTACTAATCTAAAAGCTGAAGAATGTTGGAGTTTTCTCCGTTCATTGTTCAGCTTTTTTATTGTACAAACGAGGATAGTGTAACTTCAGAAATACACTCCGCTTGCATCAGTACATGGAGGAATTGGAGGATATCTGAGTGTAAGTATATCGCTGCCGCTCCCGAAAATGGGGGCACGCTTACCGCGGGAAGGTAATGAGATAACTCGACTCCGTCGATTTAGCTCATTGAACCTTTTCATCCCGCAGGTGTCGGCCCTCCATTTTCGTCGGCTCGCTGAGTGGCGGGCATCAAGGATATGAGAGATGACTCACGCAGAGTCTACGTAACTTTCCTACATAAGAAGTTGATTTTAACATGAAGGATGTAGCAAGTGAGAGGAATAAAGTTCGACTTCTAAAGGACGGCACATGGCGGTCCATTCTACAGCAGTTACATCGTTCGTCTTTTTATCAGAAAGAAATAGTTCTTTGTAGTTCTGTCCCAGCTACTTTGTTCATACAATAGTCACGGATTCATGGTTTCTTCCATGAGATAATAGGGAAAAGAAAGGAATGTTATTCAGTTTTACCTTACATAATGAACCTATAATCTAATATGGAAGATGGAGGAACAATACATATGATCAATTTTTCAATTAGAAGACCCATTTTCACAATTGTGGGAATGGTACTCTTTATTATTATCGGGGTTGTATCCATTACTCGATTGCCCCTTCAGCTGTTTCCTGAAATTAATCCGCCAGTAGGTGCGGTTATTACTAGTTACAGTGATGTGAACCCAGGCGAGATAGAGGATACAGTGACCATACCATTAGAGCGCCAATTGGCCACTACCTCAGGCTTAAATAATATGACCTCAAATTCAACTGAGGGAACCTCTATGATTATTTTGGAATTTGATTGGACCACAAATATCGATGATGTTGAATTAGATATTATCAACACTATACGAAGTGCCAATCTTCCTGATGATGCAAATGAACCAACCTTTGTTAAGTTTGATCCGTCTATGATGCCAATGATTCAAATGGCTGTTACCTCCAATGCGGATCTAATTGACTTTCAAGATGATGTGAGAGATCTTGAAGATGAAATCCTTAAAGTGCCAGGTGTAGCGAGCGTTGGAGAGAGTGGCAGTTTATCTGAGGAAATATTAGTATCACTGAATCCAGATGAATTAGAGGATGCGAATCTAAGTCAGAGCGACATTGTATCTGCCATCCAGGCAAATGATATTTCCCTTCCAGGGGGAACCGTTATTCGCGATGATTTAAGCTTAACAACACGGGTGATAAGTGAGTTAAATAACGTAGAAGACTTAGAGAACCTAGTAGTAGGCTTATCAGATACAGGAGATGATATTGCCTTAAGTGATGTGGCCTCCGTTAATGTGCAAACAGAAGACCAGGAAGTCATATCACGAGCAAACCAGCAGGAGGCTATTCAACTAAGCATTATGCCTGAGTCTGGCGCCAACACAGTTCAAATATCTAACGCTGTAAATGATCGATTAGATGAGCTTCTTCAAGAAGAAGAATACGAAGAGCTTGAAGCCTCCATTTTATATGATGAGGGAGACTTTATAATAGCGTCCATTAATAGTGTAACGAGCGCGATGGTAATTGGTGGACTTTTAGCAATGGCTGTCCTACTATTTTTCCTGCGTAATCTTAAAACGCCATTTATCGTAGGTATTGCTATTCCATTCTCAGTTATTGTAACCTTTGGCTTTATGTTTTTTGCTGATATTGGCTTAAATATTATGAGTCTGGGAGGATTAGCACTAGGGATTGGAATGCTTGTTGATAATGCCATTGTTGTTATAGAGAATATATACAGGCATCTATCAATGAAAAAAGAGCCTAAACAAGCGGCATTTGACGGAACAAAAGAAGTGAGCGGAGCAATTATTGCATCGACACTCACAACGATCTCAGTCTTTTTACCAATTGTGTTTATAAGCGGAATTATCGGTGATTTGTTTAGAGAATTAGCATACACGGTTTCGTTCAGTTTATTAGCTTCTTTATTAGTTGCTTTAACCGTTGTGCCGATGCTTGCAAGTAGACTTTTACGGACACCTAAAGAGTCTACGGAAGAAAAAAGGCGTTCTTCTTCCACTATGAAGTGGCTACGAGGCTCAACTATTTGGGTTTTAAAACATCGCTTTATTGTATTGCTTACCACATTTGTACTTTTGGTGGTTGGTATACTTGGCTTAACAACAGTAGGCACGGAATTAATACCAGATAGTGACCAAGGAAGCTTTACGATCGACATTGAGATGGAGCCTGGAACAAGTCTCGATCGAACTCAAGAGGCTGTTCAGTCTGTTGAGGATGTCTTAGAAGATTATCAGGAAATTGAAGATTACGTCAGTACAGCGGGTTCTGGTGACAATCAAATGATGGGGGGCAGTGATTCTAGCTATACAGCGGAGATTACGGTCTCTATGTTACCGCACGAGGACCGGACAATCAGTACGGCAGATTTTGTTGAATCGATTGAACGAGATCTTGAGCGAGCTGATGATGATGCTGAGGTTCGAGCATATACGGCATCTGCTGCATTAGGTGGGGAAGCCAATACGCTGCAATTTACAATCACTGATAGTAATCAAGAAAGATTATATGAACAAGCAGATGAGTTAGAGCAAGAACTAAATGACGAGCAATCTATTCGTGATGTAGAACTAAGTATTGAAGAGCAAGTTCCTGAAATCGTGATTGATATTGACAAAGACGCGGCAAGAGAGAACTTATTGACTCCAGCAGAGATTGCTCAGCAGGTGAATGCGGCAACTCGTGGCGAAACGGCAACGGTTATTGAAGAAGATAATGAATTTTTAGATGTGATCGTACAACTTGAATCAGAAGCGACAGAAACAGTTTCAGATATTGAACAGCTTTCCTTACTTAATACAGAAGGAGAGTACGTTGAATTAAATGAAGTAGCAGAAGTTGAAGAAGGAGAAAGTCCAGCGTCTATCCAAAGACTTAATCAAGAAGGGGCTGTTGAATTTACAGTAACGTATGCGGCTGCCAATACGTTGAGTGGTATTACGGCTACGGTAGATGACATTGTAGCAGATCTTGAGTTAGATGAAAGTACAACGTTCACCTATGGTGGAGAACGTGAGATTTTAGATGACTCAATTAACAACATGATTTTAGCCATTGTCTTAGCGGCTATCTTCATTTACCTGATCATGGCTGCACAATTTGAGTCATTAAAGCTACCATTTATCATCATGTTTACTGTACCTTTAGTGGTAATCGGTCTAGCGATTGCTCTGGTTGTCACACAAACGGCTATAGGAATAACGGCCTTCATTGGACTCATCATCCTATTAGGGATAGTGGTGAACAACGGTATTGTTATGCTCGATTTTGTAAATCAACTTAAAGCTCGTGGTTTATCAACGCATGACGCATTAGTTGAGTCTGTTCAACTACGAACAAGACCAATTATTATGACTTCAGCCACCACAATTTTAGGAATGATTCCACTTGCTTTAGCATTTGGAGAAGGGGCTGAATTCCAGCAACCAATGGCCATCGCCATTATTGGAGGATTAATAAGTGGTACAATCTTAACACTGTTTGTCATCCCAGTTGTGTATAGCCTTTTGGATAGTGAGACTAGAAAAAAGAAGAAGTATATAACAATTGAAGGAGAATTCTATGAAGTGACAGATACAGCTGGCATCTCCGAACGAAAGAATAAACAAAAAGAAGAGCAATTGAAGCTTGAGAATCAGGCCGACTCGTCTGAAGACGAACATGAGATTCGTGATACCAATCAACGGACGAATGCATCCCAAGAAGAAATTCTTGATGCACTGGAGCAACTGCTTAAAAACCGTAAACGAAACAATGATAAGGATGACTCGTGATCGGATAGTTTCTTTAAGATAGGCAAATCCTAACCGGACAATGGTTAGGAGGTGACCTATGAGTAAGCCAAATCAAAGAGGACAGCAGTTCCGTCCTGACCACCTTGGGACTCAACCGAGAGAATCCGATTCGAACAAAGGTAAAAAGATGAACACAAAATCAAATCAGCAGCCTGATTATGTACCACCTAAAGGCTGACAACAGGCAAATCATCCATTTTCTGTAGCAGGGAATGGATGATTTGTTTATACATATGAAATAACCAAATTCTTTAGCGGGAACACGATTTCTGCTATAGTGGAGGGGAAATGGACGTATAGGAGTGAATCATATGCTGCAATCAAAGGTATCCGTGCAGGAGCTAAAAAGCTGGATGGAAGACATACAAACTAATCGTGCAGTACTAGATGAGACTAGGTTGTGGCGAATATTATCCCAGTGGAATCAAGAACAAAAGCAAGCTGAAAGTCAGTTATATGCAGAGGGGATAGCACGGCTTGCCTATGCTAGATATCAGCGACTTGGTAAAATGGATGCTTTAACTATAAACTGGATTGAAGAAGCTACTGATTATGATGCTGATCATCAAATGGTACAGTATATTTTAATTGAACGATTTCTAGATGCTATGCACGGTGCAGAAATCCCAGAAGAATATCCACCTATACGTGAAACGGATCACGGAACGACCAAAAAACAGTTAGCGGAAAAGTATTATCATCTGGCGGAACAATATTTTCGCTCTGAGGAAAAGCTAAGTGCATTATTTAAAAATATAAACAATCAAACGGAATCCTCATCGACAGAAAAGCTCAAGGATGCTCAAGAGTTATGGAAGTTATTTAAAGGATTTCACGATCCATTTTTACGCATTGCTAAAGCTACTGAAGCGTATGCCCATTCTTTAGAAGGGGTCTATTATTCGGCTTCACAATTTAACGAACTTAAAGCGGCTGTTGAAGAGAGTAAACGAATACAACTCAAATGGCTTAACCAACTGGAGCAATTAACAGGGAGTAGGCAAGAAAAGTCCGCACTTCATCAGCTATCACACATGGTTGGTCTTCAAGAAGTAAAGGAACGTGTGCAAAAGCTTTATCATTTTCTTTCCTATCAAAAGCAGCGGGAAAGACTTGGATATAAGACGAAGGATGGAATGAACGTCAATATGATTCTGACGGGTAATCCTGGCACTGGAAAAACAACAATAGCTAGATTACTCGCCAAAATTTATTACGAGCTAGGATTACTCTCACAAGAATCTGTTTGGGAGGTAGATCGCTCACAGTTAGTTGCCGGTTATGTTGGCCAAACAGAAGAACAAACGTTACAAGCAATTGAAAGAGCATCAGGTGGTGTTCTTTTTATAGATGAAGCCTACAGCTTAAAACGGGCAGATGCGGCGGGTAATGATTATGGGCAAACGGTTATTGATACACTGGTTTCTGCAATGACCAGTGGACAATACGCTGGCACCTTTGCAGTGATTATGGCTGGTTACCCCGAAGAAATGCGAAGCTTTTTGCGTTCAAATCCCGGATTAAGAAGTCGTTTTCCTGAGCAAAATCATTTACATCTGCCTGATTATAGTCTGGATGACTTAGTACAAATAAGCGAGCAAATGGCGATTGAGAATGATTTTATCCTGACAGAAAAAGGACTAGCTGCCCTACGTGAAAACATTGAGGTAGCACAGGTTGATCAATCGTTTGGGAATGCAAGAACCGTACAGAATATCGTTCTTGAAGCCATTTTTGAAAAGGGAGCTTCAGAAAGTGTGCATGAGCTTAATAACGCGGACTTTGTTTTATTAGAAGACAGGCATTTTCAAAAAACATTGCCAGCAGAAAAGCGAACAGCCATCACCAAGTTAAATGATTTAATTGGTCTTAAACGTGTAAAGGATGAGCTGACCCAATTGACTGCCTATGCAGAGGTACAGCGTTTACGCAGGGAACAAAGTCTTCAAGCTATGCCGTTACAGCTTCATACTATCTTTAGTGGTTCACCTGGAACAGGAAAAACGACGGTGGCAGCCATCTATGCTCAGGCCCTTAAGGAAATAGGACTATTAAAAAGGGGGCATCTCGTCCGAGTTGGCCGGGCTGATTTAGTTTCAGGCTATGTCGGTCAAACGGCCATAAAAACCAAAGAAGTGGTGAAGGATGCACTTGGTGGTGTGCTGTTTATAGATGAAGCCTATGCTTTGTATCAGAAAAAGGGAGCAGACTATGGTCAGGAGGCAATTAACACGCTAGTAGAAGCGATGACGATTCACAATGAGAATCTTGTGATTGTGCTTTCAGGCTATAAAAACGAGATGGAAAAGCTACTATCCATGAACCCGGGATTACGCTCTCGTTTTCGCAAACATTTGCTATTTGATGATTACAATCACATGGAATTAACAGAAATGTTACTTCAGTTAGCGAATCAGAACGGGTATACGTTTACGAATGAAGCTAAGACTGTAATGAATCAAGTTCTTCCCGAAGAGGGTCACCCTGGTAACGGAAGGTTTGTGCGTACATTATTTGAGCAAATGATCCAGCAACAGGCATTAAGAATCTCAGCTAGTTTATCGCCTACAGTACAAATGCTACAGGAAATTAATGAGGAGGACGTTCTCTCCTCAGTCTCAACGTGAATTCGTTGTGATGGATAAGCATTATGTTATAATTAACCAGAGAGAACATTAGAAGAAGTTGTGATAAAAGGAGAGTTCGTTCAGTGAGTTACCAGAGCAAACGGTCGATTCAGCTTTTATATGCAGATACGGATATGATGGGTGTTGTCTACCACGCTAACTATTTAAAGTACTTTGAGCTTGGACGAACCGGGTTAATTGAAGATATTGGCTTCAGCTATGTAGCTATGGAAGAGCAAGGGTATTATGCACCTGTCTATGACGTTCAAGCTACGTACAAAAAGCCTATTCGATACGGTGATCTGGCTACCGTTGTAACATGGATTGCCAAAAACGATGGGTTAAGAACCGTCTACGGGTACAGTATCGTAAACCAACACGATGAGGTATGTGTGGAGGGAACGACCACGCATATTATTGTTAACAAAGAGACCTTTAAGCCAGCAGCATTTAAAAAGATATTTCCTGAATGGTTTGCCAAATATGAAGAGATGAAAGTGAAAGAGGAGTAGAAATGGCATTTGGCATTAACAGAAAACAATTAAATGAATGGAAGAATACTGCTGCTAATGGTGACATTGCGTTTTTAACACATTATTGGTTGGATGAGCGTTTTCCTGGCTGTACGTCAGTAACTAAGGTTGCCTGCACAGATGTAGACAGATTGGCAAACTGGGGAGAGCAATACGGATTAAAAAAAGAATGGATTCATAAGCACGAGCGATTTCCTCACTTTGACCTTTTTGGAGAATGGCAACAAAGAATATTGAAACGTGAACAAAAGCTCGAACAATTAACCAATTTGGGCAACAGAGATAAGAAGTAAACTCTGTATTTGTATTACGAATAAAATGTAGACCTATTTTCAGGAGGCGATCACAGATGAAGAGTAAACAAAAGGAAATTATTGAGGCTTTACAGACAAAACCTGTCATTGATGTGGCAGAGGAAATACAAATTCGTAAGCAATTCATTAAAGATTATCTTGTTCAAAGTAAAGCAAAGGGATTTGTACTAGGTATATCGGGTGGGCAAGATTCTACCTTGCTCGGAAGATTGGCCCAGCTAGCCATTAACGAGCTAAATGAACAATATCCGGAGGAGGGCTATGCCTTTCATGCTGTGCGTTTGCCTCATGGAGAGCAAAAGGATGAAGCGGACGCTCGGGATGCGGTTCAGTTTATAGAACCTTCCAAAACACATACTGTGAATATCAAACCAGCTGTGGATGCGTCAGCTTCTAGTTTTGAGAAAGCTATTGGCGAGCCAATTTCCGACTTCCTTAAAGGCAATATAAAAGCACGTGAGCGTATGAAGGTTCAATATGATTTAGGTGCGCATTTTGGATGCCTTGTACTTGGTACCGACCATTCAGCGGAGGCAGTAACAGGCTTCTTCACAAAGTTCGGAGATGGAGCATGTGATTTAACGCCATTATTTGGTTTAACTAAACGCCAAGGAAAGCAATTGTTAAAGGAATTAGGTGCTCCTGAACATTTGTACACTAAAGCACCAACCGCTGACTTAGAAGAAGATAAACCAGGTGTACCTGATGAAGAAGCTTTGGGCATGACCTATGAACAAATTGATGACTATCTAGAAGGAAAAGAGATCGACCCATCTGTAGCAGAAAATTTGGAAGCCAGATATGACAAAACGGAGCATAAGCGTGAGCTTCCTGCGACAATTTATGATACATGGTGGAAGAAATAAGACGAGTTGCTTTAAGGGGGAGTTAGGATGATGCAACCAGAAATAGCAACTAGTGATTTTCATATGCATTCCACTGCTTCCGATGGTGGGTATTCACCCGCTGAGCTTGTTGAGAAATGCCATAATGTTGGTTTAACGCAAATTGCACTCACGGACCACGATACGGTTGATGGAGTAGCTGAAGCTATTCAGCAAGGTGAAAAATTAGGCATAGCTGTGGTGCCGGGCATTGAGTTTTCTTGTGTTTACAATAAAAAAAGCGTTCATATGCTTGGGCTGGGAGTAGATGTAAACCATACATCTTTCCAGGAGATGTTGAGACACCAACGTGAATTGAGAGAGAAGCGAATGAATGTGATCACTCAAAAGTTCGCTGCACTAGGTATAAATATTAAACCTGGGGATGTATTACAAGAAGCTGGATCTGGAAGTATTGGCAGACCTCATATTGCAAAAGTTTTGGTAAAGTACGGCGTGGTGCAAACAGTTGCTGAAGCCTTTGATTCGTATCTTGCAGAAGGCAAGCCTTGCTATGTGGAAAAAGAACGTGAAATGACAGTAAAGGAAGCTATTGACTGGACACATGAGGTAGGAGGATTATCCATTGTAGCTCATCCAGGTTATTATGGACTCAATCACGAAATCATTCATTGGATCACAGATTGGGGTATGGATGGCATAGAGGTTTACCACCGAGACCATGACGCTCATGATAAAACCACTTTTGAAGACCTTTGTCGTGAAGCAGAGCAGCTAACCGGAAAAGTCATTATGCGTTCTGGCGGCTCTGACTTCCACCATGAAACCTATGGTCGGAAACAGGAGCCTCTTGGTCACACGCGACTTTCGAACCATTACGCCAATCAAATCATGACTGAGTTAAGCCATCGTAATCAACAGGCTTGATGAAATCTATCTCATATGTTTTTATTAGTGTTTTAATGACAAGAAGAGCCAACAGATTGTGTGCACAATATGTTGGCTCTTTTATATCCTCACGATCTGTTTGTGCTCTCTTTTATCCCCTGTATGTCTATGGACTCTAGAGCTTGTGTGGCTAATCGATCAGCCTCTTTATTTTGCTCTCTACTAATAAGCTCATACTGTGGAGTGAGACCTAGCTTTTGAACAGAAGCATCTACGCGGTCAAGCCAATCGCTAAGTTCTTTTTCATAGCATGGCCATTCGCCTGAGGCCTGATGGTATAAGTTCTTTGAGTCTGTTTTAATTATCATACGCTGATGATGAATGCCAATCTCCTCACATACCTTTAACAGGAACCCCAATGCAGCAAATTCAGCTTCATTGTTATTAGAAATAAAATCAAATTGCTCGTTCACCCGGTAACGAAAGCTTTGCCCACTTTGTTTGTAGTAAACAACAATGCCTAACCCCGCGCGTCTTGATGCAATCTCATAACCACCGTCAATATAAGCCTCGATTTCGTGAGGCTCTGTTTCCATTGCTTTTAGATAAGAGTGTATTTCTTTTTTTGTCCATTCTTTATCTTGTTCATCATAGAACTCGATCGAGCTTGCTCTTCCGGTGCGTATCAGATCCTCTTCAAGAAGCAAAGCTTCATGGACAGATAGTAATTCTGTTTTCATCCAATAGGTATGGCTTCTTTTAGGTAGTTTGTAATACCATTCTATACGTAGTTTATCCATGGACTTAAACTCCTTTCTAGCTTTCATTGCAGATCTATGGTATTCATGATACGTTATTTACTAAATTGATCCAAGAATATGCAAATAGAATCGTGTTTTTAGTTGTTTGGGAGGGATAGAGACATGCCAATAAAAATACCGGATAATCTGCCAGCTAGAGAGACCTTAAACGCAGAGAATATCTTTATTATGGATGAAAGCAGAGCCTATAGTCAGGATATTCGACCCTTATCCATCGTTATTTTAAACTTAATGCCAATTAAAGAAACGACCGAGACTCAGATTCTTAGACTTTTAAGTAATTCACCTTTGCAATTAGAGGTTTCTTTTTTGTACCCGTCTACTCATGTTTCAAAAAACACACCCCATGAGCATTTACGGTCTTTCTATAAAACAATTGATGAAATCAAAAAACGTAAATTTGACGGAATGATTATTACTGGAGCGCCTGTTGAACAATTACACTTTGAAGAAGTTGATTATTGGGAAGAGCTGCAGTGGATTATGGACTGGAGTAAGGATAATGTAACTTCTACCTTACATATTTGTTGGGGGGCACAAGCAGGACTCTATCACCATTATGGAATACCTAAATACCCTCTAGATCATAAATTATTTGGTGTATTTGAGCATGGTGTTAATCCAAAACCAATTAAGCTCTTACGCGGTTTTGATGATATCTTTTTTGCTCCTCACTCAAGACATACGGAAACGCGTACGGAGGATGTTCAAAAAGTAGAAGAACTCGATATTCTAAGCACTTCTAATGATGCCGGTCTTTATTTGGTTGCTTCTAAGGATGGAAAGCATATATTTGTGACGGGTCATTCTGAATATGATGTGACAACCCTCGATGAAGAATATAAGCGTGATATCAGCCGGGGTGAACGAATTGATCCTCCGATTAATTACTTTCCAAATAATGATCAGAGTGTACCACCAGCCCTACGGTGGCGTGCTCATTCCAATTTATTATTTACAAATTGGTTGAATTATTATGTATATCAAGAAACACCTTATGATTTATCATAGTTGCTGTAAAGACATACGGGCGCAGAGCTGGTATGTCTTTTTCATATATATAAGCGAGTAGGCACATGCGTATCCGGAAACCCTAACAAAAAGGTTGAAAGGAGAAACGCATGTGAAACGAATCTGCAGAAAAACGACCTTATACTTACAGGGCACACATGTATATGTAGAGCGCTGGGAAAGTAAGAGACAAGTCTTGAACCAACCTACTTTAGTATGTATTCATGGATTTCTTTCATCAAGTTATAGCTTCCATAAGCTCATTCCTCATTTTTCACCATCACTGGATATCATTTGTTTAGATTTACCTGGATTTGGTCTTAGTAGTAAACCTAAAACATTTCGCTATGAATTAAAAAATTATGCAGCATTAGTAGCTGAATTAATTAAGATATATAACCTGAAAGGTGTAACATTGATTGGACATTCAATGGGAGGACAAATAGCGTTACGCACGGCACATGATTACCCCGAGCTTGTTGAGTCACTGATTCTCCTAGCACCATCTGTTTATTTTCACCGAGTAAGAAAAGAAGTGTACTATGCATCATTTCTCCCTTTTTTAGCAGGGATATTTCACAAATGGGGCAGAAAGCAAGACTGTCGTTCTTTTATTGAGCAACTGATGTATTCTAAACGATCTATATCTCAATCTATGGTGGAAAGCTATGGTCGGCCATTTAAAGAATTGTCATTTTACGAAGCGCTTATTTGTTTAATACGTCAAAGAGAAGGTGATATGGAAGAACAAGATCTTAAGAACGTTCAACAAAAGACGCTCATAATGTGGGGGAACGAGGATCCACTTATTCCCGTCTCCACTGCGTACAAGCTTAAGCGCGATCTGGCGCATTCTACGTTAGCTGTTTTAAGTCACACAGGACATCTTATACCCGAAGAACAGCCTACTCTCACGGCAAAGTATGCTAAGCGTTTCCTCTCCTGAGATAAGCCACTCATATGCTATACTGAATATGGATGTTTGCAAGGAGGTGTCCAAGACATGGATCCGTTAGATATCATGATGGCGAAAGAGCAGGTTAAACCATATTATTTACCTATTTTTAGTGCGGAAAAACAGATCGTTGTTGGCTATGAGGTGGTGGCAAGACTCATTACACCTGATGAGGTGATACGTCTTGGTTGGTTCTTTTCAGATAAGAGCATCCCTTCTGAATATCGACATGAGTTGGATGATCATTTGCAAATGCTTGCCCTTGATTATTTCACGGCTTCTCAATTTAAAGGGGCTATCTATTTTAACTATGACACAAGGCAATTAGAGAAGGATGCGGGTGAGAGTTTTCTTAAAAGAATCGAACCCTACATTGAAGAAGGTCTTCTATCTTATAAACAGTTCATTCTTGGATTAAATGAAAAAGATGTGCATACGTATTATCATGAGATAAAGCATGTGTTAACCTATCTGCAGAGCTTGGGCATTCGAATCGGTATTGATAATTTTGGTCAAAGTAGTACGCAGCTTGATCAAATCGCCAAGCTCCATCCCAATGTAATTCGAGTAAATGTATCATTTTTAAATCAAGATTCCTTGCCTCAATTATACGGAGATGTCCATCAGTCGCTTGCAATGCTATCAAGAAAAATTGGAGCAACGCTATTATTTGATGGCATCACAACGTTTAATCAACTTAATTATGCTTGGCGTAATGGAGCTCGTTATTATCAAGGGTCGTATCTCCTGCCTTCAGCAAAGGATTTTGTACCTGAGGATGTATGCAGAGAGCGAATGCAAAAGGACTTTCAACACTTTATCACATACGAACGAAAAAAGGTTCAAGCACAACTAGAACTCTCAAATGAATTAAGCAATGCCTTGCGTTCCACGATGAAACAAGTGAAACCAGAGCTCAGCTTGGATGAAATGATTTTATCCATCGCCAAAAAACTGAGCCAATACGTATTCCGAATCTATGTATGTAATGAAGAAGGGTTTCAGCAAACCTCAAATGTGGAAAAGGATGAAGAAGGCTTCTGGCAGCAAAATGCAGAAGGCTTAAACAAAAACTGGAGCTGGAGACCTTACTTTCTAGAAAATATCGTTCGGATGAATGTGGAGAAAAAAGGGATCCTCTCAGATTTATATACAGACATTGAAAGAGATGAGCAAATTCGAACATTTGCTTATCCAATATCAGATACATTATATATGTTTATGGATATTCCGTATGAATACTTATTTGAACAAAATGATCTAATGTAAGGAAAAAGGGGTGTGATATCGTGAATATTACGGTAACAGAGGAAGCAAAACACTATTTAGAAAACAAGAATATAGAATCGATTCGAGTGGTTGCTCGCGACACCTATGAGTGCAGTACCATGATTGAGTTTTTTTTACAGGAGGATACCCTTGATCCTGAACAGGACGAAGAGGTAGTGATCGGTAACCTAAGCTTTATTTATAACAAAAAAGCGAGCGAAGAAATCGGCCCGCAACTCACGATAGACTATAAATCCACCCAGGGTTTAAAGCTGACTAATAATAATCAAACACTGGCATATGGACTTAACTTAAAATAAAGCTATTTAATAAAGAAGGAACCTACCTTACGAACATAGGGTGATACTTGTTGTACAGTTTTAATCACTTGATCTACGGTCTGGGCCGTCCTAGTAACATCAAATTTGCCATCCTCTGATGTAAAGGCTTTTTTGATGAAGCCGGTTTTTGAAGCAGAAGGTGGCTGCTGCATATACGGTGGCATGGATGGATTAGGCCTACGCATTCTTCTAGTGCCTTCCGTTCTCTGGTAATAAGGGTGCTGCTGGTGCATTCTTGGAGAATTGGGCTGCCTACGATCAAAATATGGCCGCTGCAAGAATCGTCACTCCTTTTATTCAATTGAAATTTGTTGCCGTTTGCGTTGGATGGTAATGTGTAATAAACCGTTTTGATAAGAAGCCTTAATGTCGCTCTCATTATAAACAAAAGGCACTGATATATAGCGCTCTTTTTCAATACGATTCTCAGAAGACACCTCTGTTAGAACACGTATGACTAATGCATGTGGTAACGACTCAAGACGAATGAGCTGTTTATCTATGCCGGGTAATTCCGCTTGGATAATAAAAGCGTCTCCCTCATCTGTTGTTCGAACGGGTATGCTACTTTGCGAGAACAACGGAGGGGGCTGGAATCGTCGATAGGTTTGGTGAAAGAAATCATCGATGGAGCGCATAACATCATGATAGCCTAATGAACTTTTTCCCTCATCAGATTTGTGATCGCTCACTATTTTATCCCCCCAATCACTTTCACTTTTCATTACTATACTTATGTACATTCCACAAGAAAGGTGCTGGCGAAATCGTGAAGAAAAATATGCAATTTCCATTGATAGACACTCATTGTGATGTCTTATTAAAGCTGTGGATGAATCCTCAGCTTTCCTTCTATGACAGTGATGAGCTTGATGTAAATCTACAACGACTCCATCATGCCGGAATTAAAGTACAATGCTTTGCCTTGTTCGTTGAACCGTTTGTAAAACAAGAGCTTACGTTTCAAACTGTTCTGGAACAAATTCGTTTGTTTCATCAAAAGGTAGTACGTCCTTATCCTGAAATAAAACACGTGAAATCGTGGGAGGAGCTTTCTGAGTTAAAAGCCAATGAGATTGGTGCTATTCTTACTTTAGAAGGAATGGATGCTGTGGGTACAGATGAGGAAAAGCATCAAATTCTTATCGAGCAGGGTGTGTTATCTGTTGGATTAACATGGAATCATGCAAATCTGTGCGCTGATGGGGCAAAGGAATCTAGAGGTGCCGGTTTAACGGATTTTGGACGCAGCGTAGTCAAACGACATAATGATCATAAGATATTAACGGATGTTTCCCATTTAAGTGAGCGAGGGTTTTGGGACGTAATGGATGAAAGTGAGTATGTAATAGCTAGTCATTCAAATGCAGCTTCCATATGTCCTCACCCACGTAATTTAAATGATGATCAAGCGAAAGCTCTTTTTAAACAAAAACGATACATGGGCATTGTTTTTTTCCCGGAGTTTTTGACAGGACGTGATGATGCAGAGCTCTCTAATATCATTCGTCATATCGATTATTTATGTTCAATTGGTGGGGAGAAGTCAATTGGTTTTGGTTCTGATTTTGATGGAATTTCAAAGCATGTAACACAGTTATCCCATGCAGGAGACTATCCTAGGTTGTTGGATGAATTATCAAAATACTATTCAGATGATCAGATAAATGATTTCTGTTCAAGGAATTTTCTCCGCTCGATACCTTAATAGGAGCTATGCCAAGCTTTCTCAAGATTTTTGTTATTTTTGGGATAAGACTTTTAGCACGGGCATATAAGGCGGATTAGAGCTATCAACTATTTGTAATCGTTACATATTTCCTTATTGATCTAAGAGCAAACAGGTGTATTTATTTCATCGTTGTTCTCTCATATGTTACACTGCCCTTACAGTTCAAGATTAGAAAGATAGAAAGGGGCAACACTACATGCACAATAAATTAACAATTGGTATATCGGCTTTTGCGCTGGCCGTTGGATTAACAGCATGCGCTGGAGATTCTGAGGAGCAAGCAGATACAAATGAGCAGCCTCAAGAACAAGAGGGAGCAGAACAAGATCCTGCAGGGGATATGGCTGCGGAAACAAACTATGATGAAATTCCGGATGTCGTTGCAACCGTTAACGGCGTTGATGTTACAAAGGATGAATTTATTGCTCAATATGAACAATCTATGCAAAACCAGATGATGATGGGTGGAGAAGCTAACCCTGAATCAACTGAAGTGGACGAAATGATAAAAGAAGATTCTATTGATATGCTTGTGAGTACAGAGCTGCTTATTCAAGCCTCCAATGAAGAAGGAATTGAAGTAACGGATGAAGAAGCAGATGCACAGCTTGAGCAATTAATGGCTATGTACCAAATTGGTTCTGAGGAAGACTTAGAAGAAATCCTTTCACAGCAAGGCGTAACAGTAGACGAATTTAGAGATGAGTTAAGAGAAAGCATGAAGCCACAGAAATATATTGAACAACGAGCACAGGTAGAAGAGCCTACTGATGAAGAAATTGAAGCAAGATATGAAGAGATGACAGCCGCTGTTGAAGATGAAGAGGATACACCTTCTTTAGAAGATACGCGTGACGAAATAGCTGAACAGTTAAGAAATGAGCAGGCAAACAATGCTGCCCCGGAAATCATTGAAGAGTTAAGAGAAGAGGGCGAAGTTGAGATTTTTGTTTAACGCTTTAATTGTGCCTGGGATTTAAATATTTTAGCTAAAGAAGAGTCGAATGATTGTGTTGGTCTAACACTAATTGTTCGGCTCTTTTTATGTTATAACGGGAGAGTAAGGCCACAATACGTTTTATGATAGAGGGCGTATATGATTCATTTTTTCGTCTTTAGCTCCAAAAATGGGGCGCTCTTACCGCCATATGTACAAGTAGAATTTGGAGGGTGTCTGAGTATCGGTTCTTCGGCTACCGCTCCCGAAAATGGGGGCGCTTACCGCGGGAAGGTAATGAGCTAACTCGACTGCGTCGATTTATCTCATTGAACCTTTAAATCCCGCAGGTGTCGGCCCATCATTTTCGTCCGCTTGGTGTGTGGCAGGTATTAAATATATGAGACACGCTTGGGGTCTAGATAACTTCCTACCCAGGAATGCTGGTATTTATCTTTTGAACAAAAAAAGAAGACATCTTTTCCCTAGATAGGAATGTTGGTCTTTTGTCTGATCGGGAACATGGGCGGAAGGAGAAAACGGAGACTCCGGAACAGTACGAGGCAGACCGACATTGAAGTGACGTCCTTCCACTTCAAGGGCTGAAGCCGTTCCCGTGGAAAGCGTTGGTTTCTCCCGGAGCGGTGCACATGAGCTCATTTCTAGATGACTTTTTCAGTCACTATACTTAATGATCTTACTACAAATGCCGAAAGATAATATAGAGGGTAGTCTTTGCTTATGATGCTGACTATACAGAAGCCTATAGATGGGGGAAATGAAATGACCCAGTTATCAGATATTTCGTTAGAAAGTGGGACAAATGAATTAGAGCTTGTGATGTTTACGATCGGTCAGGAAACTTACGGGATTAATGTTTTAAAGGTTAGAGAAATTGTTCAGCCCGTTGAAGTGACAGCCACACCGAATCGTCACTCCTATGTAGAGGGCATTATTCGGATTCGTGAAGAAATTATTCCGCTTATTAACTTATCGACAGTTCTTCAAGTAACAGATGATAAAGATGTGTCGAATCATAAGTTTATTATTGCGGAGTTAAATAAACTTAAGGTCGCTTTTCGCGTACATAATGTTTCAAGAATACATCGAGTCTCCTGGAGCCAGGTTGAGAAACCAAATGAATTATCACAGGGAGAATTTAGTCATGTAAGTGGAATTGTCAAAATGGAAGAATATGTAGCATTTATGCTTGATTACGAAAAAATTGTTGTAGAAGTCCATCCCGAGGCGGGCATGCAGCGCTCAGGGATTAAAACACTTCCTAATGAAGCTCGCTCAACTAAACAAATTGTAGTAACAGAGGACTCTGCTGTCTTAAGAAAGCTTTTAAAAGAAACGTTAGATGAAGCAGGATTTACTCATATTACTATGTATGAGAATGGACAAGCTGCTTGGGATGATTTAAGTCTAGAAAAAACGCCTGTACCTGATTTAGTCATTACTGATATTGAAATGCCGAGCATGGATGGACATCGGTTAACCAAATTAATCAAGGAAGATACGAGGTTGCAGCATACGCCTGTTGTTATCTTCTCTTCCATTATTTCAAATGATTTATATCATAAAGGCGAAAAGGTTGGAGCAGATGGCCAAGTGAGTAAGCCGGAAATCAATACATTAATTGAAACGGTTGATACATTACTAAAGCTATAAGACAGGGCTAAGAACAAATACACAAAAAAAGTGGGTAAGGTCTTTGATGACTTTACTCACTTTTTTATAATAGAAGTTTTAGTCATTTTATATCTTATCATTCATTTTCAAACTAACCTTTGTAGGAAGGGAGATCACTGAAAAACGATCTTTATAAGACTGCGAAATGTAAGTCAGAACGTTAGAGGATGTGAACATGTAGCTCCCGCGGAAAGCGTAGGCTTCTCCTGTAGCGGCATCAGTCAGCTTATTCTTACATGACTTTTTCAGTGGCCTTCGTAGTAGTAAGGTAAGATACCATGGTGGTTTTGTTGTCTAGTCGGTTATAAGATAGCTGCACAATGCAGACAAAGCCATCCTACTCATTTTTTATTGCTATTTTTAAAAGGTAATAAAAGCATAGCTTGTTTTTGAGATTCTGTAATCTGACCGAATGTAAAAAGGATTGCAGCATACCCAGCTTTTTTTTTGTAGCTCATTTAGACTTCTCCTTTTTAATAAGATATGCAACAAAAATAAAAAGTTGCCTTGATGCAAAAAAATAGCACTTATACCAGTCCTCTTTCATGGTTTTTGATTAAAAATCTTGTTATGATAGGATAACGACTACGTTGAGGAGTGAGAGAAAAGATGAATATTGAAGTGACGAAACCAGCTGCTCGGTGGTTTAAGGAACAATTTGAAGGTAATGGGAATAAAACGATACGATTTTTTGCACGCTACGGAGGATGTGGCTCTTTCCAAAGTGGATTCTCACTAGGTATAAGTCAAGAGAAGCCTGAACAGCCTTTAGCGTCTGTTTCGATAGATGATTTTACATTTTTTGTAGAAGAAAAGGATGCTTGGTACTTTAATCAACATGATCTTAAAGTGAAATATAGTCGGAATCATGATGAAATTGAGTTTGAATCCATTGAAGTGAACCGCTAAAGACAACCAAGTAAGGAAGAAGGGATACGTTTTGCGTTTAGGCTATCCGTGTCAAAATTTGACGCTACCGACAATCTTTAAGACATGCCGTTTAAAAACAATGGAACAAAACGGGATGAGTATCATTAAAGACCTGACGCTTCATAACATTCAAGAACTTAAACGCGTATTGGAGTGGAATATAAACAATGATATTTATTTTTTTCGAATTTCAAGCGATATGATTCCATTTGCTACTCATAAACAAATGACGTGGGTGTGGCAGGAAGATGATGATGTGCAAAAGGCGCTTGCAGAAATTAAAGACCTTCAACAAAAATGGTCACTACGTCTGTCAATGCATCCTGGTCAATATACAGTCCTCAATTCTCCAAGAGAACAGGTCGTAACGAATGCCAAAGAAGATTTACAGTATCATCATGATTTTTTGAAAGCTGTTGGGGGTCCCGATATCATCCTTCATACTGGTGGAGCATACGGAGATAAAGAAAAGGCAAAGCAAACCTTTATTAGCGTTTTTAACTCTCTAGATGTATCCGTGCAAAATATGTTGAGATTAGAAAATGACGACAAGGTTTTTCATACACAGGATGTGCTTGATATCTCACAGCAGTGTGGGGTAATTGTGTGCTTTGATATTCATCATGAGATGTGCTTTAACAGGACAGAGGATGAGCTACTTGAGCTATTTAAACAGGTGAAGCAAACCTGGAGCCACACAGATATGAATCCAAAGGTACATATTAGCTCAGGGAGACGGCATGAAGCAGATCCTGCCCATGCCGAGCTTATTAGGCTTGAAGACTTTGAACGGTTAGAGCGTGTAACTGGCTCCACTGACGTAGATTGTATGCTTGAGGCAAAATCAAAGGAAAAAGCAGTGTTCACCTTAAGGGAGCAATTAAAGAAAAGGGAGAATGATTAAAATGGAAAAAGCTACATTTGCAGGAGGGTGTTTTTGGTGTATGGTTCAGCCATTTGATGAGCTTCCTGGTATCATTTCCGTTACATCGGGGTACACAGGTGGGGTTGTTGAAAATCCAATCTATGAACAGGTGAAAACAGGAGAAACTGGACACTATGAGGCAGTCCAGATTGAATATAACCCTAAGCTATTCTCTTATGAGAAGTTATTATCACTATTTTGGGTTCAAATTGATCCAACAGATGCAGGTGGTCAATTTCAAGATAGAGGAAGTCAATATAAAGCAGCTATTTTTTATCACACAGAGGCGCAACAAGAGCGTGCGCAGCAGTCTAAGCTTGATCTAGCCGAAAGTGGACGATTCAAAAACCCCATTGTAACAGAGATTTTGCCAGCGAGCGTTTTTTATCCCGCTGAAGAAGAACATCAAGATTTTTATAAAAAGCAGAAAAAAGCTTATAAAGAAGATCGAAGTAAGTCGGGTCGCGATGAATTTATAGAATCAAATTGGACGCTGAACAATTGAGTATTCATAAATAACACAATTATGTGACAATCTAAAAAAATATCTAAAAAAACATAACATTTTATGGTTATTCTGATATAATAAAGCGAAATCGATGAAACAGGAGAGATGACCGTTGAAGGTGTTGTTTCGTAAAGCAATGATTGTTTTTTCGTCTGTTTTACTTGGAGTCGTTTTATTATTGTTAGCCATGACCATTACGGTTCAGGCTTGGACCCATACTGAAGCTGGAAAAGTGCCGGTAAAAACCGCGGTTATATTACATGCTGTCTACAATAATTTATTGCCTACAGATCTAAAAGCACCTTCGTTTCTTGCGGCCAAGGGAACTTCACGTTTTGAGAGAAGTCTTGTGGATATCCCCACATCTGATAATAGTTCAATTAAAGCAAGGGTTTATAAACCTAAAGAAGAGGGAGAACACCCAATCGTTCTTTATTTCCATGGTGGAGCCTTTATGAAAGGCTATGGAAATATTGATACTCATGATAATATCATTCGCTCCCTTGCCTCTAAGACAAATAGTATCGTCATTGCAGTAGAGTATCGTTTGGCACCTGATTATCCGTTTCCTACGGCAATTTTTGATGGATATGATGCTTTAAATTGGACGTACGATTCTGCAGAAGAGTTAGGTGGAGACGTTGAAAATATTGCACTCGCTGGTGATAGCGCTGGTGGCAATGTGGCCACGGCTGTTGCTATGATGTCCCGTGATCAAAACGGACCGGAAATTAAAGCGGAAGCATTACTTTATCCGCTTACTACCTTCTTAGATAAAGAATTTCATTCAAGAGATGTATACTCAAGCGGATATTATCTCCTTTCGCGTCATGTAATGGAGCTTGCTAGAGATTCATATACTCCGAATGAAGAAATGTGGCAATCACCCTACAGCTCCCCTTTGGAAGCTGATCTTACTGGAATGCCTAAGACGCTTGTGATCACGGCAGAATTTGATCCGTTGCGAGACGAAGGAGAGGCATATGCCCAGAAGTTAGCTGATTCAGGGGTACCGGTAACGGCTACTCGCTACAATGGTGTAATGCATGGGTTTATATCATTTTTTGAAGTGATGCAGAATGGTAAGCAAGGAATAAATGAGACCGCAAATTTCTTGAATCAAGCGTTTAATGATGTACCAATTGAGGATGATTATGAGCTAGCCTTTTATAATCATGGTGATTTTAAATCTTCTTTACAAGATGAACTTGAAGCGTATACGATTGGAAGCTATTTAGTTAGTAAACAAGCTCTGTCTATGTTCCCATTTAATTTCGGGAGCTAAGACGGAGTTTTTTTTTATAGGATGAGGGTATGTATACGTAGATGATATTGGTTGAAAGCGGTACCTATTTCCACCTGTTGGCATGTGCTGGCAAATATGTGTCGAACTTATCAATTTTCATTACATTAATTGTGATAGTTTTGTGAGGGTTTGTGTGAATTCTACCCTTACTTATCGTATTATGTGGTAGGATATAAACAATGAAAGGTATGTTCAAGGGTTCACAAAATGAAATGTAATTATGTCTTAGGAAGAAAGGTGATACCTTTGCTGAAAAGTGGAAAATCTCTTAAATGGCTGGCGTTCCTTTCGCTATGCCTCTTTTTGAGCGGTTGTGGAAATATGAGAGTATTGGATCCAAAAGGCCCGGTTGCAGAGTCGCAAGCATGGCTGATTTGGTTCTCTATTGGGTTCATGCTATTAATTGTTTTAGTAGTTTTTGTTCTGCTAACAGTTATATTAGTAAAATATAGAGAGCGAGAAGATCATAAAGGTTATCAACCTGATATTGAAGGAAGTCACAAGCTAGAAATTATTTGGACCGTCATACCTGTCATTATTGTTATCATTCTATCAGTACCTACTATAATGACCATTTTTGAACTGGAGGAGGCCCCTGAAGCAACAGCTCACAAGGAACCTCTTGTTGTCCATGCGACAAGTGTCAATTGGAAATGGATCTTTAGTTATCCTGAGGAGGATATTGAGACTATTAATTATCTTAATATACCAACGGATCGACCGATTTTATTTAGATTAACTTCTGCTGATTCGATGGCTGCAATGTGGATTCCTCAGTTAGGTGGCCAGAAATACAATATGGCTGGCATGGAGACGCAGCTCTTTCTACAGGCTGATCACGTCGGCACATATGGCGGACGAAATGCTAACTACACCGGAGATGGATTTGCTCAGCAAACGTTTGATGTTCACGCATTTGAGCAAGAAGATTTCGATAGTTGGGTAGAAGAGACACAGGAGAATGCTCCAGAGCTTACTCCTGAAGAATATGACAAGCTAATGGTTCCTGGTACTTCTACGGAGATGACATTTAGCTCAACCCATTTAGATTGGGTCGACCACTCTACAAACGCTGAGTATGCTCTTGATGCTTGGGATCGTATGGGCTATATTCCATTAAATCCACATACTCGAGCCGGTAAAGCGGCTGAAATGCCTCATGTTTCGCAATTAGAAACTGGAGAGTTAGAAATAGAAGGACTTGAAAGTTCGGCGGAAATTGAATAGCCGTTAGGAACTTTCAAATGAAAGGGGACGCTACTTTTGGATTTGAAATGGGATGAATTTATAATTACTGGAGATCCACTTATACTTGGCGCCCAAATTTCCATCCTGATCTCAGGGATTGGAGCCATATTTGTTCTTACGTACTTCAAAAAATGGAAATGGCTTTGGGACGAATGGATCACAAGTGTTGACCATAAAAAAATCGGAATTATGTATATTCTGGTTGCAATTTTGATGTTTTTCCGTGGAGGAATGGACGCTTTACTGATGAGGACGCAGCTTGCCTCACCAGATATGACGTTTTTAGATTCTCTACACTATAATGAGATCTTTACCACTCATGGAACCATTATGATTATTTTTATGGCGATGCCGTTCCTGATTGGTTTAATGAACGTGGTTGTACCTTTGCAAATTGGTGCGAGGGATGTAGCATTTCCATTTCTTAATAACTTAAGTTTTTGGACATTTTTTGTTGGAATGGGTCTATTTAATATCTCTTTTATTATTGGGGGATCGCCTTCAGCAGGGTGGACCAGCTACATGCCACTTGCTTCAAATGAATTAAACCCTGGTCCTGGTCAGAACTACTACTTACTTGCATTACAGATCTCTGGTATTGGTACACTAGCCACAGGGGTTAATATGATGGTTACCATCTTTAAGATGAGAGCTAAAGGCATGAAATTAATGATGATGCCTATGTTCACATGGACAGTATTAATTACATCAATGATTATTGTACTAGCGTTCCCTGTATTAACAGTAGCGCTGGCACAAATGACATTTGATCGCCTATTTGGCACTCATTTCTTCACGTTAACAAGTGGAGGGATGCCGATGCTTTGGGCAAACTTGTTCTGGATTTGGGGACACCCTGAAGTATATATTGTTGCCTTGCCAGCATTTGGTATATTCTCAGAGATTATTTCAACTTTCTCAAGAAAAAAGTTGTTCGGATACAATGCGATGGTCTATTCAATCGTAGCAATCTCTGTTCTTAGTTTCTTAGTATGGGTGCACCACTTCTTTACAATGGGTGCTGGAGCTGTTGTTAACTCGTTTTTCTCGATTACAACGATGGCGATTTCCATTCCGACAGGGGTTAAGATATTTAACTGGCTCTTAACACTTCATAAGGGTCGAATTAGTTTTACAACACCTATGCTTTGGTCTCTTGCTTTTATTCCAAACTTTGTAATAGGTGGGGTAACTGGGGTTATGCTTGCGATGGCAGCGGCCGATTATCAATATCATAATACGTATTTCCTAGTATCACATTTCCATTACGTATTAATTGCAGCCACTGTATTTGCGTGTTTTGCAGGTTTGATTTTCTGGTATCCTAAAATGTTTGGTCATAAGTTAAATGAACGAATCGGAAAATGGTTCTTCTGGATATTTGTTGCCGGTTTTAATATCTGTTTCTTCCCGCAATATTTCTTGGGACTAAATGGTATGCCAAGACGAATTAATACCTATGGAGTAGAGGATGGCTGGTTTGCTCTAAACTTTATCTCTACATTGGGTGCCTTTATTATGGGATTAGCGTTTGTCATCTTTGTGTATAACATTTATTACAGCTTCCGTTACTCCCCAAGAGAAACAAGTGGAGACTCGTGGAAGCATGGGCGTACACTTGAATGGGCGACTTCGTCGGCTGTACCACCATTTTATAACTTTGCAAAAATACCTGAAATTAAATCAATGGATGCTTTCTGGAATATGAAAGAAGAAGGACACAATCCAAATGAAATTGAGAAATATGATAAAATTCATATGCCTAGTAACACAGGTCTAGGATTTGTGATGTCTTGCTTTATGTTCGTAGCTGGATTTGGATTAGTATTTGAATGGTATTGGGTAGGAATTGTTGGTGGAATAGGGATCTTCGCTTGTATGGCATTCCGTTCCTTTGATTATAATGATGGTTACTATGTAAGTGCAGAAGAAGTAGAAGAAACTGAAAAACGCGCAAGGGAGGCGAAATAAATGGCCCACGCTGAAGATGCGGAATATGCAAATGAACCGCTAGAATTCCAATCTACTGAAGGACGTTATAATATCCTAGGATTTTGGATTTTCATTGGAGCGGAATTCGCCCTCTTTTCAACGCTATTTGCAACTTATTTTGTTCTTGTTAATAGAACAGCTGGTGGAATAGCAGCTGAACATTTATTTGATTTACCTTTAGTGTTGGTCATGACTTTCCTGTTATTAACAAGTAGTTTTACTTGCGGCTTAGCGATTCATGCGATGCGAGCTGGCAGGCAAAAACAGTTTATGATATGGATGATGGCGACCTTGGCGCTAGGTCTTGGATTCGTTGGATTTGAAATCTATGAGTTCTGGCACTATGCCCATGAAGGGGCAACTCTTTCAACCAGTGCTTTCTGGTCAGCTTTCTTTGTTCTTCTTGGAACACATGGCTTACACGTGTCCGTAGGTATTGGTTGGATTATACTGTTACTAATTCAGGTGAAACGCCGCGGCTTTACACCAAGAACAGCATCTAAGGTATTTATCGCTAGCTTGTATTGGCATTTCCTTGATGTTATTTGGATCTTTATCTTTACTGGTGTATACCTAATGGGTCTGGGGGGATTATAGGATGAGTCAAGAAAAATCTCATACACCTTGGTCACATATTATTGGGTTTATTGGATCAATTGTATTAACATTATTTGCTGTCTGGATTGCGCTTTATACAGAGTTTTCGACCTTGGCCAAAATCATCATTATATTTTTGTTTGCTTTTGTTCAAGCAGGAGTCCAGCTTTTCATGTTTATGCATATGCGTGAAGGAAAAGATGGTTTTACTCAAGCTGGTCACACAATCTTTGCTATCTTTATCGCAGTGGTGATTGTGATGGGCTCATACTTTGTATTAGAATTTGGGATTCATTTACCGCAGCATGAATAAGCAAAAGAAAAACCATTCGGACATCGTCCGAATGGTTTTTTTTAGATCACTCGTTTTGGCTGGCTTTGAAGTCTTCTAGCTCTGATGAAAGGCATTCCATAAAGTACAATGGCGGCCCAATGGGCGAGGATAACATTTACTGCAAATGTAAAGATAAACCATGCTTCTAACCACCATGAAGGGCTAATGATATATATGGAACCAAGAATCCACATAGCAAAAATCCCAGGAATACTTGCAACCGCAATTTTATGATACTCAATCCACAGAAATAGAGGAGTAGCACTAGCAACAAACATATAGAAAAAGAATACTCCCATTTTATCCATCTCCTTTGTTTTGCTCATTTATTTAATATATGAACAACTGGTGTCCAAGTTGTGTCTAATTTGTGATATTTGTAGTATACCCCATTTGATGTGATTTGAAAACCCTTACATATAAATTATTTAAGAAATCAATTAGGACATGATACATATGCCTTTTATCACATATAAAGGACAAACATCCGGTCCAACATTGGTTCTAGACATAATCTATAAGGAATGGAGGGTAGAATGGGGGTATATAATGTTTCATTATTCTATGGTTAAATTTGTGAGAGGTCATTCAGTTAAACTGGATAGACCATTACGCGATGCCATAATTAGCTTATATAAACCACTTCGATTCGTACCATGTTTTTTACATGGGTTTATAGAAAAATGTATTCGTAGTAAAAAAAAACTCTCGGTTATTATCGAATTTGAGCCTAATCCCTTCTTTTTTAACAAAATGATTGTGGAGCATTTATTTCAACTCAACACTAAATGCGCGATCAAAAATGAATTTGCACACATTGATTGTTGCAGTGCACTTATCACACCGGACGGTTTAGAGATGTTAATTACACAATGTAGTCAGGTGAAAAAAGTCTATCTTAATCGAATGATTAAAGCACTTGATACGGGTGGAGCACATCAGGACATCAACGTACATGAACCTAGTTCTTTCTTCAATACATCTAAATTAACTGGCAAAGGTGTAACGATAGCTATTATTGATACAGGTGTTTATGAACATGAGGATTTGCAAGGTAGACTACGTGCATTTGTAGATTTTGTAAACAATCGAACACGCCCTTACGATGACAATGGTCATGGTACGCATTGTGCAGGAAATGCAGCTGGAAATGGTCATCTTTCTAAAGGGAAATATAAATCATTAGCTCCTGAAGCCGACATCATTGCCATAAAGGTTCTTGATCGAACAGGAACAGGAACCATTGAGCGGATTATACAAGGACTGGATTGGTGCATTAAATTTAATCAAACTCATAAAGAAAATCCAATTCAGATTATTTCCCTATCATTAGGTACCCATGCGATGAAATATGCACATGAGAATGAAGACCCACTTGTAAAAATGGTTGAAGCCGCCTGGCGGTCAGGCATTACCGTACTCATTGCTGCCGGTAACAGTGGTCCCGAAAGATGTACAATCTCAAGTCCAGGAGTTAGTGAAAGGGCCATAACGGTTGGTGCATTAGACGATACCATCTATCCAGCAGAAACCGCTGACTTCTCTAGTCGTGGACCGACGATATATGGAAAACCAAAGCCAGATATACTGGTTCAGGGTGTAGATGTTATCTCTTTACGAGTTCCTGGATCTTATATTGATCGATTAGAGAAAAAGAACCGGATTGACAAGCATTATTCAAAAATGTCAGGAACATCAATGTCAACACCTATCTGTGCTGGGGCAGTGGCCTTACTATTACATTACAACCGAACCTTATCACCTGATGCAGTCAAAAAATTATTAATAAGCGGTTCCGTGACCACGCAAGCTAATTCAAATAAATTGATGGAAACGGGTCATCTTAATATTGAACAATCTATTCATATCCTCAAGTCATTTGATGTTTAGCAATCAGCTAGAAAGGTCAAATATAACTATAAAGACTAAAGCTGAGGTGAGTCTAATGAATAAACGACATCATTTAATTGTGGAAGGGAAAGTTCAAGGAGTCGGATTTCGATATTTCACGCAGGAACAAGCTCAGCACTATGGATTGGCTGGATGGGTTCGAAATCTTCCAGACGGAACCGTAGAACTTGAAGCTGAAGGGGATGATCAACAATTTGATGCATTTCTAGAAGCAATTAAAACAAAAAATCGCTTTGCTAAAGTAGAACACATTCAGCATCAGATTAGGGATGCACGAAATGAAGAAGAAGGTTTTACAGTTAAACATTAAAGGTGATAAAAACCCCCTTTCACAACCATCTGTGAGAGGGGGTTTTTCTATATAGATTCGTCATAATAACCTCTGATTGGATCTTATACCACGTATTTCTTGAAGGGGAATGAAGATTTGTGTCGAATTATATGACAAAGATATTGACTGGGAGGTGGGAAATACGTAGACTAGATGTTTATATAAAGAGGCTGTTTCAACGGGAGGAGAATTGGATGGATTGGTTTAGTCAACTAGTAGGTGACATCGGGGATCTTGTCTGGGGACCGGCAACATTAATATTAATTGTGGGAACAGGTATCCTATTAACGGTGAGATTAGGCTTTCTACAGATTTTTCAATTACCTTATGCATTAAAACTTGTATTTACCAAATCAGATAAAAGCAAAGATGAAAAAGGGGATATTTCTCATTTTCAATCGCTAATGACGGCAATGGCAGCCACCCTTGGAATAGGTAATATGGCAGGTGTTGCTTCAGCCGTATTAATGGGAGGAATTGGCGCCATCTTCTGGATGTGGGCAGCTGCCTTTTTTGGAATGGCTACAAAATATGCAGAAGCCATTTTGGCTGTAAAATACCGTGTAGTCAACGAAAAAGGCGAGATTTCGGGCGGCCCGATGTATTACATAGAAAAAGGACTAGGTTGGAAATGGCTTGCTGTTCTTTTTGCATTGTTTGGATTTTTAGCTTCTTTTGGGATTGGAAACATGACTCAGTCCAATACGGTAGCAGGTTCAATTAACTCTACGTTTGGTGTGGCCCCTTGGGTAACTGGCATTGTCTTAACCATTCTTACAGCACTGGTTTTACTAGGCGGTATAAAGAGTATTGCCAAATTTGCTTCTGTGATCGTTCCATTTATGGCAATATTTTATTTGCTTGGCGGTTTGATTATTATAGTAATGAACTTTAATCTCGTTCCTCAAGCATTTGGTATGATTATTACCGATGCCTTTACAGGCGAGTCAGTAGCTGGAGGGATATTAGGAACAGCTATACGTTACGGGGTGGCTCGTGGTGTATTCTCAAATGAAGCTGGTTTAGGTTCTGCACCTATAGCCGCAGCTGCAGCCAAAACAGACTATCCAGGACGTCAGGCACTTGTGTCAATGACTGGAACATTTTTAGATACCATGATCGTTTGTACGATCACAGGGCTCGTCATAGTTATGAGTCAAATGTACGTTGGCATGGATAGTAACAATTCAGATATCTTAACCGGTGTCGCATTCGAAGCGTTACTACCTAATTATGGTGCGCTGATTGTGACGATAGGCATTGTCTTCTTTGCTTATACGACGGTATTAGGCTGGTCATATTATGGTGAGAAATGTTTTGGATACTTATTTGGAGATCGGAATGCATATATTTATCGCTCTGTTTATGTCATTGTTGTCTTTATTGGTGCTACCTCTCAATTAGACATCGTTTGGGGCATTGCTGATATTTTTAACGCCTTAATGGCCATTCCAAACTTAATTGGATTAGTCCTGCTATCCGGAGTCGTAGTAAGTGAAACAAGAAAATTCCAAGAATTTAGACGAGGAGAACGACTCGAACCATAAAGAAATAGTGGTAGGTAATTATAAAACCTCTGAGGATTTATCCTCAGAGGTTTATTGTAATGCTAAGATTTGAGCTTGTGTGCCTTAGAAAGGGTTGCGAGCGTAAATTAAGAACCGGAGTATCTTGCCAAGGAAGAAGCACGGCAAATCAAGCAGACCGACCACATTACCAAGCCCGGGAGAAGCGTACCAAGAAAGAACCCCAGCATACCAAGAGGACCGAGCACATCACCTAGCCCAGGAGCCCGGTACCAAGAAAGAAGCCCAGTATATCAAGAGGAACGATCAGATTACCAAGCCTGGAAGCACAGTACCAAGAAAGAAGCTCGGCATACCAAGAGGACCGAGCACATTAACAAGCCCAGGAGCCCGGTACCAAGAAAGAACCCCGTCATACCAAGAGGACCGAGCACATTACCAAGCCCAGGAGCCCGGCACCAAGAAAGAAGCCCCTCATACCAAGAGGACCGAGCACATCACCAAGCCCAGGCCCCGTTACCAAGAGAGAAGCCCAACATACCAAGAGGAACGAACGCATTACCAAGCCCGGAAGCCCAGTACCAAGAAAGAAGCCCAGCATACCAAGAGGAGCGAACGCATTACCAAGCCCGGAAGTCCAGTACCAAGAAAGAAGCCCAGTATACCAAGAGGAACGATCAGATTACCAAGCCCGGAAGCACAGTACCAAGAAAGAAGCTCAGTATACCAAGAGGAGCGAGCGCATTACCAAGCCCGAGAGCACAGTACCAAGAAAGAAGACCAATATAGCAAGAGGAGCGAACGCATTACCAAGCCCGGAAGCCCAGTACCAAGAAAGAAGCCCAGCATACCAAGAGGAGCGAACGCATTATCAAGCCCAGGAGCCCGTTCCCAAGAAAGAACCCCCGCATACCAAGAACAACAAACGCACCACCAAGAATCTAAACACATGACTGCAAACAAACAACCCCACACCACTAATGAATAGGAGTGCGGGGCTTTAAGTATTGTATGTTAATCTTTAGATCGCCCAGTTTCCATCACGGAAGACAGGGACACGGCTGCCATCTTCTTGAATTCCATCAATATCCATAGTGGCAGATCCGACCATGAAGTCAACATGAGTTTGGCTGGTGTTGATGCCGTTTTTCTCGAGTTCTTCATTAGACATTTCTTTTCCACCTTCAATATTAAAGGCATAGGCACTACCGATGGCAAGGTGGTTAGAGGCATTTTCATCAAATAATGTGTTAAAGAAAATGATGTTTGTATCAGAAATAGGTGATTTGTGAGGCACGAGGGCCACTTCACCGATGTAACGAGAGTTCTCATCATTTTCAAGCAAATGTTCTAAGGTTTCTTGGCCTTTTTTTGCGGTTGCTTCAACAATTTTTCCGTCTTTAAAGGTTAATGTGAAGTCTTCAATAAGTGATCCGCCGTAGCTCAGTGGCTTTGTACTTGTGACATGTCCATTAACGCCTGTTTTCTTAGCTGCAGTGAACACTTCTTCTGTAGGCATGTTTGCGACAAAGTCAACGCCGCTTTTGCTAATGCTTCCGCCAGATACCCAAAGATGAGTTTCAGGTAGCTCAATGGTTAAATCTGTCCCGTCAGCTGTGTAATGGAGGGCTGAGAAATGATGTTTGTTTAAGATCTCCATTTTCTCATCTAACGTTTTAAGATGGTCCTTCCATGCTGCAACAGGATCAGCTTGATCAATACGGGTTGCGGCAAAAATAGCATTCCATAGTTTTTCGACAGCAGCTTCGCCTTTTTCTTCTGGGAAAACAGTCTCAGCCCAACCAACAGACGGTACAGCAACAATGGACCATGCGACTTTATCTGAAGTGATATATTTTCTAAATCCATTAAGAGCTGCACCAGCTGCTTTATTAGCGTTAGCAATGCGTGAAGGGTCCATTCCTTTTAAAAGATCAGGGTCTGCTCCTGTAATACTCAAAAATGCAGAGCCCTTTTCCGCTTCCTCTTCTAAACCTTTAGCTCGCCATTCTGGATATGTATGAAAGGATTCATCTGGTGCAAGCTGGAATTTCAACTTAGTGATCTCTTCGTCTGACCATTCCACTTCAACGTGCCCAGCTCCAGCTTCGTATGCTTTTTTGGCTACAATACGTACAAAATCTGCCGCGAATAATGGTGTACGAATGACAAGCGTTTGACCCTGTTGGATGTTCACGCCGACTTTAACAGCTAGGTCTGCATATTTCTCTACTTGATTAACAAAAGACATAAAAAGCCTCCTCAAATGTAACAAACTGAATTTCTATTCTCTCCTATATTACCAAGTTTTAAGCAAAGAGAAAAGAATAGCTGATTATTGATTAATATGATACACTAAGTACTGTACAAAAAGAGTAAGGATGCCGTTGTATTAGGCATAAGAGGTTCGCGAACTCCCTCTATAAAAAACTAAGGTAGGCTGTGTTCAGTTTGTTAACCGGACCAGTTTTTTTCCTGTGTATGGGGTTACGAATGCTCTTTTTCCTTAAAAAAGGAGAATGAGTGATGATAAAAGAAGAAAAGGCTGTTGTTGTATTCAGTGGCGGTCAGGATAGCACGACCTGTTTATTCTGGGCATTAAAAGAATTTAAGGAAGTTCATACCGTAACGTTTGATTATGGACAACGCCATTCAGAGGAAATTGAATGTGCACGTGAGATTGCTGACGAGCTAGGTGTGTCTTTCCATGTTCTAGATATGAGCTTAATTAATCAGTTGTCTGCCAATGCGTTAACCCGATCTGACATCGAGGTGAAAGACGGAGAAGAAGGGGAGTTACCTTCTACATTTGTAGCGGGAAGAAACCATTTATTCCTTTCATTTGCCGCTGTTTATGCGCGTGAGATGGGAGCCCGTCATTTAATTACAGGCGTATGCGAAACAGATTTTAGCGGATATCCAGATTGTCGCGATGTGTTTATTAAATCACTTAATGTAACACTGAACTTGGCAATGGATGAACAGTTTGTGATTCACACACCTCTGATGTGGTTAAATAAAGAACAAACATGGGAGCTGGCTGATCAACTTGACGCGCTTTCATACATTCAAGAAAAAACATTAACTTGTTATCACGGTATTCGTGGTGATGGCTGTGGCGAATGCCCTTCATGTATTTTACGAAGAAATGGATTTGATGCCTATCTTCGTCGGAAGGAGGTACAAGCCTAATGCTTCAGCAATTTTACCCACAGGTTCCACATAACTATACATTTGAACTAAATAAAGATATGCATTTGGCTGCTGCTCATTATATTGATGATGACCGAGCAGGAGATTGCCGGAATATGCATGGTCATACGTATTTTATCAACGTGACGATTGCAGGCGATAATCTAGATGAGCTTGGTTTTTTAGTTGATTTTAAAAGACTCAAATCAATTATTCATAAACGCTATGACCACACATTATTAAATAATCATCAAGAGTTTAACGGTCGGCCTCCAACAACGGAAGAGGTAGCTCGTCAAATTGGACTAGCTGTTCAAGCTGAATTAGACACACTTGAAAATAAACCTGTTTGTCTCCAAGTGCTTGTCCGAGAAACACCAACAAGCTATGTGGTATATCGTCCAAAGCAAGGCGGGGCATCATGAGCAAGATTCCTGTGATGGAGATTTTTGGTCCAACGATTCAAGGAGAAGGCATGGTCATCGGAAAAAAAACGATGTTTGTGCGTACGGGTGGCTGTGATTATAAGTGCTCTTGGTGTGACTCAAGCTTTACATGGGATGGCACTGGTTCAAGTACAGCAATGACAGCTGAGGATATAGTCGCTCAGCTTAAAGAAATCGGTGGCGATCAATTTTCTCATGTCACGATTTCTGGAGGAAATCCCGCATTGCATAAAGGCATCGGCAAATTAATTGATTTGCTCTCTAGAGAAAATATTCAAACAGCAGTAGAGACTCAAGGTACGTTCTGGCAGGACTGGTTAAAAGAGATTACGGATATTACTATTTCTCCAAAGCCCCCTAGTTCAGGAATGATAACGGATTTTACTAAGCTTGATGTTTTTTACGATCGATTATCTAAAGAACAGGCAAGTTTGAAAGTTGTAGTTTTTGACGATACCGATTTTGCCTATGCAGAGGACATTCATTTGCGTTACCCGGGGTTCCCGTTTTATTTACAGGTTGGGAATGAAGATGCAACAACAACAAATGATCAAGCATTGGTTTCGGATCTGCTTGAAAAATATGAATGGTTGATTGATAAGGCTGTGGCTTCAGTCACAATGAATAATGCCCGCGTGTTACCACAGCTTCATACCCTTGTCTGGGGCAATAAACGCGGTGTTTAAGGAGGAAATCAAATGAGTGGAAGACAGCAGGAAGAGTTAGAGGGAGTTACGCTTCTAGGTAACCAAGGTACTAAATATGAAGTGGAATACAACCCAGGAATTCTTGAAGTATTTGAAAATCAGCATCCAAACCGCGACTACTTTGTGAAATTTAACTGTCCGGAATTTACATCTCTGTGCCCAATTACAGGGCAACCAGATTTCGCTGCTATTTATATCAGCTACATTCCTGATGTGAAGATGGTTGAAAGTAAATCGTTAAAGCTGTATCTATTTAGCTTTAGAAATCATGGGGATTTCCACGAAGACTGCATGAATAAAATTATGAATGATTTAATTGAGCTAATGGATCCGCGTTACATTGAAGTTTGGGGGAAATTCACCCCACGCGGCGGGATTAGTATTGATCCTTATTGTAACTATGGGAAGCCTGGTACCAAGTTTGAACAAATGGCTGACCATCGTCTAATGAATCATGATTTGTATCCAGAGAAAATAGATAATCGATAAGTAGATCTTCTATTGATTGACCTACATTCGACTAATGACAATTGTACTGTTGTTGGTCGAATTTTTTTATGTCATTTTATGGTATGATGATATGAATTCAAATTCTTTGAGGTGAATAAAATGTATCAAGACATTCGCTCGGTACGAGTATGGGGAAGCCCACTAGATAGTGCCGTTGATCAGGCCGTAACATGTGCAAGTCATGGACGTGTGGTTCAAAGCTTGCTGATGGCTGATCACCATAAAGGGTATAGTCAGCCTGTAGGTGGGGTGATGGTGTATGATGGCCAGATTTCTCCTTCTGGTGTAGGTTATGACATTGGCTGTGGCAACAAAGCGGTTCGAACAGATGTAACGCTTAAGGATATAAAACGAAAACTTCCTAAAATAATGGATGAGATCGCACAAACGATTTCATTTGGTATAGGAAGACAAAATCAAGAGACTGTCGACCACGAACTATTCGACGATGCTTCTTGGCAATTATTTGATGAGATTGATGCGAGTACTCGAGACACTTTTCTCGAACTAGCTAGAAAACAGCTGGGTACAGTTGGAAGTGGAAATCATTTTGTTGATCTATTTGTTGAGGAAGCGACCAACCAGATTTGGATTGCCAATCATTTTGGGAGCCGTGGTTTTGGTCACAAAACAGCGAGTGGCTTTTTGAATCTAGCAAAAGGAAAGGCGTTTCATGATAAGGTGGGTGGCGAAAGGATGGAGGATGTCCCGACTTTATTTGAACTGGATTCGGATTTAGGAGACATGTACTTTCAGGCAATGACATTAGCTGGTCGATATGCGTATGCAGGTCGTGATTATGTGATCGATAAAGTACTTAGTATCTTAAGGGCTCATGCTACGTTTACAGTACATAATCATCATAATTTTGCTTGGAAAGAAACACATAATGGCAAAGAAGTGGTGGTTGTTCGGAAGGGTGCAACGCCAAATGCTCCTGGGCAGTGGGGTTTCATTGGTGGAAGCATGGGTGATGAATCGGTTATTGTACAAGGCAAGGATACAGAGGAAAACAAAGCAGCTTATTACAGTACTGTTCATGGTGCTGGTCGAATCATGAGCCGCACCCAAGCAGCAGGAAAAATGAACTGGAAAACAAAGCAACGGCGTGGTGGAGAGATCTCACCTAAGCAGATGAAGGACGCTTTAACTTCGTATGGAGTTGAACTTCGTGGGGGAGGTACAGATGAAAGTCCGTTTGTATATAAAAAGCTCAAAACAGTATTAAAAGCACATAAAGATACACTTGATGTGAAGCATATACTTCGTCCAATTGGAGTTTGTATGGCTGGCGCCAATGAGTTTGACCCATATAAAGATTAATAGCTTCTACACATTCGGTGTGCAAGGATCTCTCCATTACGATATACTAAGGAGAGATTTTTTTAGGGGTGAAGGAACTTGAATGAAGCAGATCGTCAATATAAACAAATAATAGATAAGATTATTAACGAGGGTTATAGTAATTCGGGTGAACAGGTACGTACGGTATGGAAGGATGGGCAACCCGCTTACACTAAGTCGATTTTGTCTGAATCAATGCGGTTTACAAATGAACAGCTGCCTATTCTCACAACAAAAAAAGTTGCCTGGAAGACGGCGATTCGGGAATTACTTTGGATTTGGCAAAAGAAATCAAACCGAGTGGAAGAGCTTCGGCAGACGAACGTGAAAATTTGGAACGAGTGGGAGCAGGAAGACGGAACAATTGGAAAAGCGTATGGCTATCAGTTGGCTAAAAGAAATCGTAAATATCCTGTAGATAAGCTTCGTCAAGATTTACTTGACCCAAGAAATGCATCGGATTCTAAAGATACTATCTTGTTAGATCAGGTTGATTATTTAATTCAGGAGCTAGTTTCTAATCCATCCTCGCGTCGGCATATTACGATGCTGTGGAATCCGGATGAACTTGATGAGATGTCGCTAACGCCTTGTGTTTACGAGACGCAGTGGCACGTAAAAGCAAATAAGCTTCATCTTGAGGTTCGTTGTCGCTCAAATGATATGGGTTTAGGAAATCCATTTAACGTATTTCAATACAATGTCTTGCAAAGAATGATCGCTCAAGTAACGGGCTATGAGCTAGGCGAATACATTTTCCATATTGGTGATGCCCATATCTATGAACGTCATATTGAACCACTAGTCGAACAAGTAAATCGGACATCATATCCCACACCAAATCTATGGATAAACCCAGAAGTCCGTTCATTTTATGATTTCACTATTGATGATTTTATTCTCCAAGATTATCAGCATGGAGATAAAGTGACGATGGAAATCGCTATCTAAACAACAAAAACCTATTTTCTCATTCGGGAGGGTAGGTTTTTTATTGAAATCATTGAAGATGGAAATGGATGTAAGTTATACTTACTTTAAATATGAGATTGATAAGGAGGATGATTATGTCTGAAACCGAAATCAAGCTTGCTCAAATGCAGCAGGAAATTGATGAGCTTAAGAAGGAAGTAGAGGAGCTGCAAGCGGGCAGTTATGTTGAAGAAAAATCTAGTGGATGGTATTGGATTATTATACCTATTATGGCTTTGTCTATCCCCATTGTTGCCATTCTTGCAAATTAATTAAGTGACTTTAGGTTAAGTTCGCATAAGAATCGGGTATCTATGAATGATATTGACCCATTCTTATAGAAGAGGGCTAAGAGGAGCTTATTTATGAGTCTAGACAACAATCAGCTTTGTAATCGGATAAAAGAGAAGGACCCTGATGCCCTTGAAGAACTGTATGCGGATACAGAACCCGCTTTATACGCTTTTATTTATCGAATGACTAAAAATAAACAAGATACAGAAGAAATGATGAAGAAGTTATTCCAAAGGTTGTGGAGAGAGGCCCCTGGCATCCAGGATCAAACGATGAGGCAGTGGCTTTTTACACATGCGCGATTAATGACTTTTAAAAGACTAAAGCAGCGGGTTAGTGCAGTATCATAGGAGTATCTGTGCATTTCAAAAAAAACCAACCACCAGAGGGCGATTGGTTTTTTTCTGAGTTTTAATTAGATAAGATATCCTTAGCTTCTTGAACGGTTTGAGTATGCGCTTGAATTCCTGTATAAAGCCAAGATGAATCTCTTGAAATATCATATACCTGATTCTCACTAACAGCAGGGACGTTTGCCCATACTGGGTCATTTAAGACTTCTTCACTTGAATCTTCGCTACTATTAATCAGAAACAAATGATCAGCATCAAGCTCTGCAAGGGCCTCAAGTGTAACTGGATTCCATTGAGCAACATTGTCTTCAGGCAAGGTCATGTGGATATTAGCCGGATTAAGTTCAAGGTCTTCAAATAATGTAGCACCGCTCGACTGAGTGGGTGATACGGCATAATATGTGTCCGCCACAAACCATAGCGCAGCGACTTTATCGTCACCGATTGTAGCTTGAATATCCTCTTTGGATTCATCCACCAACTCATCGTATTCAGCCAATGCTTGGTCTGCCTCGTCCGATTTCCCAAGAATATCTCCGATTTCCGCTAACGCCTTACGCCAGTCGTTTGAAATCTCATCTCCTAAGACGTAGGTTGGTGCAATTTGATTATATTGGTCATATAAGCCTGACTCAACCTGACTCTCCTCACCAATTAAAATGAGGTCAGGGTTGAAGCTTGCCACTTCCTCTGGTGGTAAATCTGAGGTAATGGTTGGAACATCTGCAAGAAAATTTTGTAGGTATGCTTGTGGTCCATTTGCAACAGACCATTGAGCTACTGGGGTTTCATCAAGTGTTACTAAATAGTCTTCTAAATAAGAGCCGAGTATTCGTTCAGGGTTTTCTGGTATTTGAACCTCATTGCCCATGGCATCTGTTAACACACGTGGTTCACTAGATTCTTCTGTTTGGTTGCCTGATTGAGAATCATCCGCTTGTTGATCGGCATCCCCGTCAGAGCCGCAAGCTGTTACTGTTAAGATTGAAGCTAGTGAAAGAGCTACGGCCCATCGTTTTTTGTATGTATTCATGTTTTTCCCCCATTAATTATGTTAAGTGTAATTGAGTACTCTTATATAATAATGATTTTCATTATCAAATGCAATCAATTAATTCCTGCGTTAACAAATAAAGTCGAAGCAAGCACTTGGCTTGCTTCGACTTATTCTATTGAAACGTTATCTCTTATCCATATCGTTAGGATGAGCGCCGCGTCTCGTTCCGTTATCAAGCTCATTTATTTTTCCAAGCTCTGTTTCTGTTAATGTAAAATCAAACACATCAAAGTTCTCTTGGATACGAGAAGGGGTCACAGATTTTGGAATTACCACTGACCCATTCTGTAGATGCCAACGAAGAACTACTTGTGCAGAGGTCTTATTGTGAGCTTTAGCAATTTCCTCAACAGCTGGATCAGATAACACGTCTCCACCTTGCATTAGTGGACTCCAAGCTTCCACAAGAATATTATGCTTAGCACAAAACTCTTTTAATTCAGTTTGAGCTAAATAGGGATGGCATTCAATTTGATTTAATACTGGAACGACCTCACATTCATCCAATAATCGTTGTAAATGCTCAATTTCAAAGTTACAGACACCAATCGCTTTGACACGACCATCGTTATAAAGCTTCTCCATTGCTTTGTAAGTCTCAACATAATTGTCGTACATAGGAGTTGGCCAGTGAATAAGATATAAATCTACATAGTCAAGACCTAAGCGTTCAAGACTTTCGTCAAATGCCTTAATTGTAGAATCATATCCCTGGTCAGCATTCCAAACCTTTGTTGTAATAAATAGATCCGAACGACTAACAGAAGAATTTTTTAGGGCTTGTCCTACTCCACGTTCATTCCCGTAGATCATGGCTGTATCGATAGAGCGATAACCGACTTCAAGTGCATTGCTAACAGCTGGTGTTGCTTCTTCATCTGGCACCTGCCACACACCAAAGCCTAGCTGAGGCATTTTCAATCCATTGTTTAACGTTACAAACTCCATTGAATTCAACTCCTTTTCTAAATAACATGCGTAAAAAGTATATCATGATATCAGAAAAGCAGAGAAATATAATGCATTAATCGTTACAGAGATGAATTAGGTAAGACGATATTAATGGTATAATAGAATGGAATAACAAGAAAGGGTTAGGAAATGGAAAAAAAACGTACATGGTATTTTTATCGTCTTTTTAAGTTGTTGAAAAGCTCATATGTACAAATGAATGATAAAAATGAAGCGTTCTTAAACAAGGAAGCCAGTCTAGCTTTTAAAAGGTTACGAATTATTAGTTGGTGTGTCATTGCTGTTTTTCCTCTATTTACAATCATTGATATTCAGCTATATAAAGAGATAGGTAGTTCCGATTCTTTATGGCGGTTAGCTTTAATTCATTTGTCATCATTTCTATTAGCGTGTTTATTCTTACTTATTCATACATATAAACTGTCTTTGAAAAGAAAGTATAAGCTGTTTATATTATATATGTACGTGACATTTTATTTAAGTATAGGAGTTATTGGATCCATTAATAGCTCGGGTCTATCTGAAAATGTAGACTCGTATATTGTGTTGATGATGGGTGTTGCCACAGTGTTTCCGCTGCAACCATTCACATTTGGCATCATAGCGTGTTTAGTTCATGCTGGCTTCATCATTAGCATGTATCAGTTAAATCTATCTGATACAGCAAGCTTAATTAAACTAGTAAATACATCAGCAGCTTTAAGTATATCAATATTAATTGTGACCTTATATTATCTTTATCGAAGAAATCATTACTATAAAGAACAAGAATTACAACAGGGCGAAGAGAATTTCCGTACACTGTTTGAAGTGAACCCTAGTCCACTGCTTATGTTAAGAGCAGATACTTCGGACGTGATTCTTAAGAGCAATCAAGCATTAATCTTGTCAGGCGATCAAGGTGAAGAAAGCATTCATCAGCTTATGCAAAAAACAGAGATGGTGCAATTTTTAGAGGAGGTTAAACAGCAGGGATCGGTGAAGGATTTTGTCATGGGTGATCAAACAACAAATGGATTAAAACGATGGCTGCTTATCAATGGTGAGTTGCTTGATTTTAATAAACAGCCAAGTATTCTTTTAGGATTCTCTGATATTTCCCATTTAAAAGAGAAGGAAGAGGATTTACTTTTTCATGCTTCTAAAGATAGTCTCACTAGCTGTTATAATCGTCGAACCGGGTTACTCTATCTTCAAGCCATGATGCAAGAAGAACTCGATCCTGGTTTAGTCATTTGTTTTTTAGATATTAATAATTTGAAAGCTGTGAATGATCAACTAGGTCATGCAGAAGGGGACCGTTTTATTCAGTCCGTCTGCCAGATTATTGAAACCCACATGTCCCCAAAGGATTTGTTTTTTCGTTATGGGGGAGACGAATTTGTCTTAGTTCTTCATAATTGTGATCTTGAAAGTGGTCAAAAAAAATGGGGAAAAATACAGGAAGCATTTATTCTAGTAAGTCAATTACTTCATAAACCTTATACGATGTCTGTAAGCTGTGGATTTTCCTTTTTTAGAAATGGGATGAGTGATACAATGGATGAACTAATTAAAGAAGCAGATGAAAAAATGTATATAAACAAAAGTGTAACAAAACAACATCCGGTTTAATGTATATGTTTAAGTAGAAAGAGTTGGTTATAGTGAAGCGATTATTACTGCTTGTCGGGTGTCTTTTTATCTTTTCAGCATGTAGCTTATCTGGGATTGAGCAAGATCATTCAAAAGAAAGTCAAACACAGTGGAAAAGAGAGTCAACGTATATTGAGCCAATTGAAGTAGTAGAAGAACAAGAAGAAGCGGTGCATACTAATCGGTAAATACATTCATCTATCATATTAAAAAAGCTCGGTACCCATCACAGGTTACCGAGCTTTCCTCTGCCGCTTATTTAGTTAAACTCGCTTGTTCAATAACTTCTTTATCTAATGGAATCGTAATCAGTTCATAATCGTCATTATATGCTTGATAGTATCCCATTACTTCTTCCACATACTCATCGCTTCGGTTATAAGAATATAATGCTCCTTCTAAATCCCCATCAGATGCCCCATGATCAGCAAGATAGGATGCGGCGGCATAGGCAGAATCGTAAATATCAAAAGGATCAGCAGCGCCTTTACCTGCTACATCAACTCCATAACCATTGTGTTCCTCTATGAGGTCTACATCTGTGATATCAATATCATCAGGTAATTCTCCTACATCTCCTCCAGGGTGAGACCAGCCTACCCATGTTCTTGGCATGAATTGAAATGGACCAAGTGCCCCAACAGGACTTTCCATTGGATCCATTGTAGAAAAGATCGTCTCCACACGATGAACAGAAGCAAGAAGTTTCCAAGGAATATTATATTCATCAGCAGCCTCTTGATAGATTGGTAGAAACTTTTCGGGGATTTGATGCTGCCCGATCACTGTTTTATAAGTAAATTGCCTTACCTGGCTATTATCTTCAAAGAGGTAAATAAACACTGCAACCAATACCACAATCCCAGTTAGTACAATGATGATTAGTTTTTTCATAATCCAAACATCCTCTAGTTAATCAGAAATATTGAAACGGAATCTTTATTATATATCCTCACTCAATTCTTGAAAACCAACAATTCTGTATCGGTTTCGATTTCCCCAAGTTAGGGAATAAATCTGAAACACATGTAACGGGTTTAGTAGATGGGGGAGAGTCAGTTGATAGTAGAATATAATCGAGTTAGGATAGCTAGAAAATGGATGAAAAAAAACGAACCTTTTCTCCAAGTGTGGCATGCGCATTTAGGATTTAGTCTTCATTTATTTACTGCTTTTCAAAAGCCCCAAACACCTAACGATGTAGCTGAACAATATAATTATCGTCTCGATTTACTTGAACGTTGGATTGAAGTTGGAGTGGCGTTAGGGCATCTAAAGAAAAAAAGGGGAAATAAACTACAATCCGACAGAAAAATGGTTAAATATTTTTCTGATGCTAGTAATCAATCCATTGGCATGTTATTAAAGGAAATGGTGGAGCTCCATATTCCTACCATGCTTACATATCGGCACATAGTTCAAGGTGAAAAGGCGGCCATACTAGAAGAAGACTTTGGCGATATCGTAGCGCAAACCTCGGGGCTGCTTGAGTCAGTCATGTGTCCTAAGATAGAGAAGATTGTAAAGAAGCACAAAATCAAAAGCCTGCTAGACGTCGGATGTGGACATGGAGGCTACTTACATCGCCTCAATCAGAAATTTTCAGATATGAGGCTAGTGGGTGTTGAAACAGATGAAGAAGTGCAAAAGCAAGCGGTACTAAAAGCAAAAAATACAGACATTACTATTATTCATGCTGATTTTCTTCAATATACAGACGAAAGTACATATGAGTTAATTATGATGAATAATTTATTTTACTATTTCTCATATGAAGATCGTTTGAAGTTATTTAAACGTGCAGAGAGCCTATTGCCTTCTGGTGGTATCTTTCTCATTGTCACTCCTCTAATACGATCAAGACATGGGCAACGTTTTGCGACGGGGTTTAATAGTTTTATGTCTGCCCATGAACAAATGTATCCTGTTCCAACAGAAAAGGAATTAATTTCTTATGGTAAACAAGCTGGTTTTAAACGAGACCAATCCATTCCAGTGATTCGAGAGGGTGGATGGTACGTATTGGTTTTTAAGAAGAAATAAGCTCTTCTTGTATCCCGTCAATTAATGTAAAGTATTCAGCCGGGGTCTGGAACAACCCTGGTTTCCAGTTTAATGTAATCTATTTTAGCAACTCTTCTGCAGATGAAAAAACTTCTCCGCTTGTATCCGCAAGTCTAATGGCGTAACGACCATTTACACGATCGGCAATGACAAGGCAAGGACTGTTGGATTCTATCATGAGAAATGAATACTCCATATGACGCCTCCCTTGATAATTATATTATCTACTTAATAAAGTTTTTTATCCCAGTTAATCGCTGTGTTTTACTTCAAATCATCCTTTTATTATAATGGTGAGCGAGGATAAATATTTTAAGGAGTGGAGTAGGATTGACAAATTTAGATATACAGGAAGACTTAGGATTATTTCAGACGATAGAGGAAAGACACTCAGTTAAAAATTACGATCCAGATTTTGTTCTTTCACAAGAAGATCTTGAAGACATCCTTCATGCTGCAAATTTAGCCCCTTCATCATGGAACTTGCAACACTGGCGTTTTTTAGTCATTAATGAACAGAGCAAACAAGAAGAACTGCTGCCTATTGCCTATAACCAACAGCAAATCGTAGATGCCTCTGCGGTGATTGCTATTCTTGGAGATCTTGAAGCAAATAAAGAAGCTGATTCAATTACACAGTCAGCGGTTGATGCAGGGTTTATGTCAGGTGAGGTTAAACATTTGCTGGTAGATCAAATAAATAAAGCGTATGAAAGCAGTGCTGCGGTTGGTCATCAATTAGCACTAGTCAACGCTTCTTTAGCGGCCATGAATTTGATGTTAGCAGCGAAAGCTAAAGGATTTGATACGTGCCCGATGGGAGGATTTAATGCTCAGAAATTTCTGGAGTCATTTGACATCCCAAAAAGATATGTGCCGATTATGCTTATATCATTAGGTAAGGCATTAAAGCCCGCACATCGCTCTTCAAGAAAGCCTTTATCAGAGAAGGTTTTTTATAATACAATGAAATAGATGTATAGTTACGATGAGAGGGTCCAGGATTGGGCCCTGTTTTGTTGTTGAAGGAGAGGGGCTTAAGAATGATTGATGTATTGTTTGAACAGTATGAAGAGTGTACATTTACTAGGATCAAAGAAACTAGAAGATCAAGAGAAGGGCAATGGACACATATTAGAACAGAGCTAGAGTTTGAAAGTGTTCAAGAGAAAGTGAATCAATTAGAGATTGGGGCATTACTCATTTTTAACATGGAGAATGAATTATTACAGGTTGTGTTGCTGGAGGCAGACAGCGGTAGCGAGCTGTATCAATTTACGGATAACGAAAAGAACCAAATTATTCAGTGGTATCATTCGCAAAACAGGTGAGAAATCTTTAATAATATAAAGTTTAATGAAAAATCTACAAGCTTATAAGTAAAAGCAAAAAAAACAATAGAAAAGCTAGATTTTATTTATGAAAAGGCGTACAATTTTAATGTTCTAAATTGACACTTAACTAATTTACAACAAATTTCGTGAATTCTTTGAGTGCTCACGCGAATCATGGTAAACTGAAAAGTGTAAGCGTTGTAAAATTTATCGTTATTGTTGTATAGAAGATAAGCTTTCTAGGGGGTTAGTATCACATGTCCAGCAAGGAGAACAATGAGGAAATGCCTTGGCAGGGGTTTCATGGTCCCAACCTAGGTGTGGTAATTGATTTATATGAGGATTTTCTACATGATGCAAACTCAGTAGATCCAGAACTTCGAGAGAAATTTGAATTATGGGGACCGCCCCCAGCTCAAATAGGTACGACAGGTTCAAGCACTGAGGCTGGAAGTGCACTTGATCCGGACATGATGAACAAAGTGGTAAGTGCAGTTAGACTTGCCGATATGATTCGTGCAAAAGGTCATTTAGTCTCTGACATCAATCCTATTTTGAAGGCAGAGAAAAGTGATGATTTTATAGGATTAGATCGATTTCAATTAACTAAAGAAGATTTAATGCGTATCCCCGTACAATTATTGATGAAGGATGCCCCATCACATATTCGGAATGGGTATGATGTTATTACTCATTTAAAGGATCGCTACACAAAAACAACCGCTTTTGAGTTTGAACATGTTCAAGACGAGGAAGAGCGTATTTGGCTTCGTAACTCGGTTGAATCTGGTGAATTTGTCGAAGAGTTTTCTGCAGAACGTAAAAAAGAATTACTTCAACGTTTAACAGAGGTTGAAGGATTTGAGAAATTTATTCACCGTACCTTTGTAGGTCAAAAACGTTTCTCTATTGAAGGCCTGGATACATTGGTTCCTATGCTTGATGAATCCATCGATGAGTCAATTCTAATTGGAACAGAAAATGTGTTGATTGGAATGGCACATAGAGGTCGTTTAAATGTATTGGCCCACACACTTGGTAAACCGTATAATATGATTTTTTCTGAATTTCTGCAAACTCCTAAAGAAAATACTGCTCCATCTGATGGCTCTGAAGACCTTAATTATGGTTGGATGGGTGATGTTAAATATCACTTAGGTGCTAATCGTCAAGTGGAGAAGGAACAGAATGTCACGACTGTCACTCTAGCAAACAACCCGAGTCACCTTGAATTTGTCAGCCCGATTGTAGAAGGTTTTGCACGTGCTGCTCAAGAAGACCGTTCGAATAAGGGACAACCAACTCAGGATGTATCAAAAGCACTGTCCATTTTAATTCATGGAGATGCTGCGTTTCCTGGACAGGGGGTTGTGACTGAGACATTAAATCTAAGCCGTTTAAATGGCTATCATGTTGGAGGAAGCCTTCATATTATTGCGAATAATAATATTGGCTATACGACGGAGATTTTTGATTCTCGTTCGACTACATATGCTAGTGATCCTGCTAAAGGATTTGAGATTCCAATTGTACACGTTAATGCCGATGACGCAGAAGCCTGTGTGAAGGTAACCAAGCTTGCGATAGAATATAGAAAACGATTTAAAAAAGATTTTCTAATTGATTTAATTGGCTACCGTCGTTATGGTCATAACGAAGGAGACGAGCCTGCTGTCACACAGCCTGTTTTATATGATGAAATACGTAAACACCCTACCGTTCGTGCGTTATACGCTCGTCAGCTAGAAGAAGAGAACACTGTAGAAGCTGATTATGGAGACAAACTGGACAAAGAACAGGCCCAGCTTCTACAAGAAGAGTATGATCTTGTATCAAACAATAAAGCTGAGAATAAACATGAGCTTTCACCTCCTGACTTTATTGTAAATGGTTTGCCTAAGGTGAAAACGCAGGTAGAGTTTGACCGCTTAAAGTCTATTAATGAGCAATTGATGGAATGGCCAGAGGACTTTAAACCAAATCAAAAGCTAGAAAAAATACTAAAACGCCGATTAGATGCCTTTTCTGAGAATGGTGCGATTGATTGGGGATTAGGGGAATATCTTGGCTTTGCAACGATCCTAGCAGATGGCACACCAATTCGATTAACGGGACAAGATACAGAGCGCGGAACGTTTGCACACCGACATGCAGTTTTGCACGATCGGGAATCAAACAAAACCTTTACGCCATTGCAGGAATTTAAAGACGGAGCGGCAACCTTTTCAGTCTTTAACTCTCCATTATCCGAACAAGCAGCGGTTGGTTTTGAATATGGCTATAATGTATTCGCTCCAGAAACACTCGTGCTTTGGGAAGCCCAATTTGGAGATTTTGTAAATGGGGCTCAGGTCATGCTTGATCAATGGGTGTCGGCAGCTCGCGCGAAATGGGGTCAAAAATCCGGACTTGTTTTATTATTACCACATGGATATGAAGGAGCTGGACCTGAGCACTCGAGCGCTAGACTAGAGCGTTTCTTGCAAATGGCAGCTGAGAATAACTGGACTGTAGCCAATTGTACAACCGCGGCTCAATACTTCCATATTTTGCGTCGTCAAGCAGCGATATTGCAGAAAAACGCGGTTCGTCCATTAATTATTATGACTCCAAAAAGTTTATTACGTAATAAAGCAGCCTCTTCAAAACCAGCTGAATTTACAGATAACGAATTTCTGCCAGTACTAGAACATACAAATCTTGGCAAAGAAGAGGATCAGGTTCAGCGTGTCGTTTTATGCAGCGGTAAAATTGGCGTAGAGCTGGATGAGTACGTTAAGAAAAATAACGAGGAAGATACAAGCTGGGTTCATATCGCAAGAATTGAGGAACTGTATCCATTCCCACGCCGTTTGATTAGGGAGCTGCTTCAACGCTTCCCGAACTTAACTGAAGTAAAATGGGTTCAGGAAGAACCTAAGAATATGGGTGCTTGGACATTCATGGAGTCACGTATCCAAGAAATTTTACCTGAAGAAGTAGAATTAAGTTACATTGGTCGGACATATCGCTCCAGTCCAGCTGAAGGTGTATCTTCTGCTCACAAAACTGAACAATCCCGCATTGTAAACGAGACATTTACTCGTAAAAACTAAGGAGGCCTTTTTCATGACTGACATTAAAGTACCAGAACTAGCTGAATCGATTACAGAGGGAACAATAGCCCAGTGGTTAAAAGAAGTGGGCGATTACGTGAAAAAAGGAGAATATATCGCTGAGCTGGAAACAGATAAGGTCAACATCGAAGTAACATGTGAATACTCTGGTGTCATTCAAGAGTTAAAACGTGAGCCTGGTGACACTGTAGAAGTTGGAGAAGTTATTGCAGTTATTGATGAGAGTGCAGATGGCTCTTCTGAAGGCAGCAGTGAAAAAACGGAAGAGAAAAAAGAAGAGTCAACAGATAAACAATCTGAGCCTCAAAAAGAAGAGAAGAAACAAGAGGATAAGAAAGAAGAGCCAGCTGCTTCGACGGAAGAAGCAACTGAAGATGAGCGCCGTCTAGCCACTCCATCCGCTAGAAAACGTGCAAGAGAGCGTGGTGTGTCATTAAAAGAGATCTCTTCTGGTGGTACAATTCGTAAGCAAGATGTGGATTCGTATTCTCCTAAAAAAGACGAGCCTAAGCAAGAGAGTAAAAAAGAAACAAAAGCGCCCGCAGACAATCCAGCTAAACCAGTGGAGCGTATCAAAATGTCTAGACGTCGTCAAACCATCGCTAAACGTTTGGTTGAGTCGCAGCAAACGGCAGCAATGCTAACAACGTTTAATGAAATTGATATGACAAACGTGATGGATCTGCGTAAAAGACATAAGGATGCCTTCCAAGAGAAAACAGGCGTGAAGCTTGGATTTATGTCCTTCTTTACAAAAGCAGTTATTGGAGCACTTAAGCAATTCCCGTTACTCAACGCAGAAATTCAAGGCGATGAAATTGTCATGAAAAAATACTATGACATTGGTATCGCGGTTTCAACTGATGATGGATTAGTAGTACCAGTTGTTCGTGATGCGGATCGTTTAGGCTTTGCTGGAATTGAAAGTGGCATTCGTGAGCTAGGTTTAAAAGCTCGTGATAATAAGCTTGCCTTATCAGATTTGCAAGGAGGAAGCTTTACGATCACTAACGGTGGCGTATTTGGTTCATTATGGTCTACACCTATTCTAAATGCTCCGCAGGTTGGTATCCTTGGTATGCATAAGGTACAATGGAGACCGGTTGCTATTGATGAGACGACTTTCGAAAACCGTCCAATGATGTATATTGCCCTATCTTATGATCACAGAATTGTTGATGGAAAAGAGGCAGTTAGCTTCTTGGTTAAGGTGAAGGAAATGCTTGAGGATCCAGAGAACTTGTTGCTAGAAGGATAATAATACGATTCAAAAGAGAAGCTGAGAAATCAGCTTCTCTTCCATGTTTTAAATCAAAGGAGCTGTTTAGAAATGATACACAAAAATTGGGAAACGTCTGAAACGATTCGTGAGCTCACGTGTATTCACACGGATGCAAAGAAATATCTTGTCAATCGAGCGTTAACAGTAGGAAAAACGTATGCATTAAAAAATGAAACAGAGGAATTTTATTTTGTTGTTGACAACACCGGTAAGGTTGGAGGATATTATAAGGAATATTTTAAAGAATAACTTCAATTATCTTTAAGAATAGGTTTCCTTTTAGAGAATAAGGGTATCTATTTGCTGAGGAGATGAAGAGTATGGATGGGATTGCCCAATTGGTTCACCTGATGTCTGGATACGGGTATGTGGCATTGTTTATTTGTTGCGCCATTGGGTTGTTTTTATTTCCAGTTCCAAATGAGGTATTGCTTATGATCGCCGGGGGATTAGTTGCCTCGACTCAATTAGAAGCAGTGTCCACATTCGTCACTCTTTACATGGCCATACTGTTGCACGGAACCATTTGGTATATGGTTGGCGTAATAATCCATCATTTAACCAAGCAAGGAAAACAAATTCCGGACAAATGGAAACGAGCATATAACACAAGTAGATCATTAGTGAATCGACACGGCCACAAGGCTTTATTTATCAGTTATTTTCTTCCTTTCATTAGACACGCCGTTCCATTAGGGGTAGGAGCTTCCTCAATTTCGTTTATTTCATTTGCAGTGGTCGCTTTTTCAACAGCTGCCATTTGGTTAACCATTTACTATTTATTAGGCTTTTATTTTATTCACTTAATTGATCAAATTCAAAACGTAATGGAGCATATAGGTTTTATTGTGATTTTTGGGATGTTACTCAGTCTTTTATTTTGGTGGAGAAAGATTAAAAAAGATTCGGTTAGTAAAGAGGTTTTAAGTGATTAAAGTCTGATCCTATATAGTAAAAAAGTGGGTAAGGTCATTTATGACCTTGCCCACTTTTTTTAAGCATTTAAATTGATCCACTTAACCTCATCTTCCGTTAAGGTAATTTTTGCACCCTCACCGCATGATTTCATTTCTTTTTCATTCTGAGGTCCAATGATAGCAGCGCTTGGGAATGATTGATTAAGTACATAGGCAAGTGCCACTTCAATTAAAGTGTAGCCTTTCTTCGCAGCAAGCTCTTCTGCACGATCATATCTTGCCCAGTTATCGTCATTATAAAATACACGCACCAAATCTTCGTTATCTAACTGATCACGCGTAAAGCGCCCCGTGAAGAAGCCACGTGCTTGTGAAGACCATGAGAATAAAGGCAACTGCGTACGCTCATGCCAGTTGATCATCTTTTGATCTGCGCTGACACATCCTGGCCAATATGGCTCCTTGGCCTTAGCTAAACTCAAGTTTGGACTAGAGAACGAAAATCCTTCCATTCCGTGCTTGGCTGCATACTCATTTGCTTCCTCAAGCCTTTCGACTGACCAGTTAGACGCCCCGAATGCCTGAATGCGTTTAGCTTGCACATGTTCATTTAACCACTCTAAGATATCTTCCACTCGTACAGAAAGATCATCACGATGAAGAGCATAAAGCTCAACATGATCTGTTTTTAAACGTTCTAAACTAGTTTGTAGCTGTTCATAGATTTCTCTTTTATTAATGGTGTGTCCATTTTGATTAGGGTGACCACCTTTTGTCCATACATTAAGCTTTTCGCGATTCCCTTGATCCAACCAATTACCTATAGCTTCTTCACTTTTTCCGCCAGCATAGATAAAGGCGGTATCAATGGTGTTTCCTCCAATATGAAGAAAGGATTCAATGACCCCATTTACCGTTTCCTGATTATCAGGTGTAAAGTAATCAGACCCCATTATTAGTGAACTAATTGGTTTCTCTACGTGATTTACTGTAATTTGTTTCATCGCCAACCACTCCTCGTTACACAATATTGTAATCGGTTTCATTTTAATATAAAATAAGTTGTGCGTCCAACATTTTTGAATATCGAATTATGAAAGCGCTATCATATCATAGGAGGGGACACCATGAAAAAGATTAGAAATAGCTTATTATTTGTAAGTGGTGTGTTATTTTTATCGAGTTGTTCTACTTCCACTGCGGGTTCAGACGTTACGACAGTAACACTCTGGTACTGGAATCGCAGTTTGAGTGATGAAGTGATTAAAGAGGTTGAGAGTGAATTCCCCGGTGTAACCATCAATGCGCAGAAAATAGGTGGGGACGAATATAAGACAAAACTGCACACATCTTTAATCGCTGAAAGTGGGCCAGATATTGTTGCCATGAACGATTGGGTATTTGAGTATCTGCCTTATGAAGAGGAATTTGTAAACCTATATGATTATGGAGCTGCTGAGGTGGAGGATGACTATCTCGATTGGAAATGGAATCTTGCCGAAGCACCTGAATCGAACGCACTAATTGCATTACCAATAGATACTGGTCCAACAGTTTTATATTATCGTGCGGACTTATTTGAAGAGGCTGGACTTCCTTCAGAACCTGAAGAGGTAGCTGAAAAGATCCAATCGTGGGACGATTATATTGAAGCAGGTAGACAATTAAAAGAAGAATTAGATGTCTACATGTTTGATAACTTAGAACGAACGTACTTGCAATATTTAGAACAACAATCTGATAAATATTTCACAGAAGAAGAAGAGTTCATTGGTGATGGTGGAACTGTACGTGATGCGTGGGATAACGCAATGAAGGTTCACGAAGAAAGCATGACGGCTAGGATAAATGATGGAGAACGAAACGCAGCTTTAAGTAACGGATCAATCGCCTCATTTATAGGAGCGGTTTGGGAAGCAGGTATCTTAAAGGATGCGGCTGCAGATACAGCAGGAAATTGGCGTGTTACCCATGCGCCAGGAGGAGCAGGCAATAATGGAGGGTCCTTTTTAGGGGTGTTGCAATCTTCTGAACATAAGGAGCTTGCCGCAGAAATAACAATGAGGCTTGTCTCTAAAGAGGCTCAAGAGCGGCATTACCTTGATGTAGATTTGTTTCCATCTACCATTGAAACGATCGAATCGACAGAGCTGGCTGAACCAGATCCGTTTTTTGGAGACCAAGTCGTAATGGATGTCTTTGCATCTGCTGCCACCGAAGTTCCCTCTACGTATTACGGAGAATTATATATGCCAGTCCGTGAATTTTTTAACGAAGAGTTAGCATTAGTCGAACGAGCTAATAAGGATCCTGAACAAGCTTGGCAGGATGCCCAAACAAAGGTTCAACGTGAGCTTTCAAGACACTCTAATTAAAGAGGAGGGGATTTGTGATGAGTAGAACTGAAACGAAAGAAGCACATACACAGACAGAATGGTCAGAGAAACCGTCTCTTTGGAATGAGATTTGGAAAAATAGAGTGCTATATTTATTTATCTCTCCATTCTTTATTCTATTTATGATCTTTGGCTTATTTCCGATTCTTTTTTCCTTGTACCTTTCCTTTCACAGCTGGTCTGGACTAGGTGAGATGACATTTATCGGTTTAGCGCAGTTTCAATATCTAATCACAGAGCCAACGTTTTGGAGGTCTGTCGGAAACACCTTTGCGATTTGGTTCCTTTCAAGCGTTCCAATGTTGTTTTTGGCATTAATCATCGCTTTTCTTTTGAACCTGCCTACGTTAAGCATGCGTGGCACATACCGGACAATGTTTTTTATCACGAACGTAACCTCAATCGTAGCCGTGGCAATTATATTTGAGACGATTTTTAGTAATCAGTATGGTCTTTTAAACTATCTGTTCTCGCTAGTAGGAATTCCTCAATTAGAATGGATGAATTCATCCTTTCTCATTAAAGTGGTGATCGCTTCAATGGTTGTTTGGAGGTACGTTGGGTACAATGCCATCATTTATTTGGCTGGGTTACAAAGTATTCCAAAAAGCCTGTATGAGGCGGCTATTATCGATGGAGCCAATAAGATTCAAATTTTTTTCCGAATTACAATTCCACTCTTACGTCCAATTATTTTGTTTACCGTCATCATGACAACCATTGGCTCTATGCAGATCTTTACTGAACCTCAAGTCCTATTAGGCAATAGTGGTGGAGTAGGTGGTGCTGGAATGACGATGACCCTTTATATGTATAATGAAGGATTTTTAAATAGTCAATTTGGTTATGCATCAGCTGTGTCGTGGGTCATGTTCATTATCATTGGACTCTTTTCATTAATTAATTGGAAATTAGTGCAACGTGCATAAGTAAAGAGGAGAGGAAGAGTGATTCTATGTCAAATGATAGATGGTATATGAAAGGAATCGTTCATTTTGTTTTACTATTAGGTGTAGCTGTCTCTATTTTCCCTTTTTACTGGCTGATTGTTATGGCGACTACCACTACAAGTGAAATCCTACGTTTCCCGCCTCGATTAACATTTGGTGGCGAGCTTTGGACAAATATAAGTAATGTGCTAGCCAATATTAATTTCTTTCAAGCTGTTGGAAATACATTGTTTGTATCAGTAGTCACCTCTGTTGGTGTATTGTTTTTCTGTTCACTCGCAGGGTTTACATTCGCGAAATTTGAATTTCCGGGAAAAAATTTATTATTTATTGCTTTATTGTTAACGATGATGATCCCAGCACAGATGAGCTTTGTCCCATCTTTTTTACTCATCGCTCAATTTGGATGGGTTGATTCATATAAGGCGCTGATCATTCCTAGCTTAGCAAGTGCTTTCGGGATTTTTTGGATCAGGCAATTCTGTCAGGAGTCTGTTCCCGATGAATTGTTGGATGCAGGTAGGCTAGATGGATGTAGCATGTTCAGGTTGTACTGGAATGTTGCCCTCCCTACGTTAAGACCGGCGCTCACGTTTTTGGGCATCTTTACGTTTATAAATGTGTGGAATGATTATCTCTGGCCGCTTGTCACGATAAATAGTCCAGAGAAGTATACGTTACAGGTAATGCTGGCTCAATTAAATGGTGTCTATGATACTGATTACGCTATGATTATGGCAGGAACGCTGATGGCAACCCTACCTTTAATCATCCTCTTTATCATATTTAGTCGTCAATTCATGGCAGGGGTAGCAGAAGGGGCAGTGAAGGAATGATATTTTTAAATGGTTGAGTTGAGCCGAGAGGAGTGGATATCGGGAAAGAGCGGCGGATATCGGGAAAGAACGGCGGATATTGGGAAAGAGGGGTGGATATCGGGAAAGAGGGGCGGATATCGGGAAAGAGGGGTGGATATCGGGAAAGAGGAGCGGATATCGGGAAAGAGCGGTGGATATCGGGAAAGAGAAGCGGATATCGGGAAAGAGCGGTGGATATCGGGAAAGAGAAGCGGATATCGGGAAAGAACGGTGGATATCGGGAAAGAGGGGCGGATATCGGGAAAGAGCGGTGGATATCGGGAAAGAGAAGCGGATATCGGGAAGAGCAGAGGATATCGGGAAAGAGAAGCGGATATCGGGAAAGAGAAGCAGATATCGGGAAAGAGAGGCAGATATCGGGAAAGAACGGCGGATATCGGGAAAGAGCGGTGGATATCGGGAAAGAACGGCGGATATCGGGAAAGAGCGGTGGATATCGGGAAAGAGGGGTGGATATCGGGAAAGAGGAGCGGATATCGGGAAAGAGGAGTGGATACGAAGAAGTCCTGTAATAGTGCAAGCCTTGGACCTCTCAATTCATGAAAAAAGCTTATCGAGAAAGTCCTACGTAAAGAGACTGTCGACAAGCTTTTTTTACATCTTTGAATCTTTTATTTCACTGCTTTTGCTTGATATTCGAGGTATTCCTCATAAGAAAGCTCTTTATCAATTAACCCATCATCCGTTAATTCAATGATACGGTTTGCGATGGTGCGGATAAATTGTTGGTCATGTGAAGCGAAGATCATAGATCCTTTGTAATTAATGAGACCATTGTTAACCGCTGTAATTGATTCTAGATCCAAGTGGTTCGTTGGCTCATCAAGTAAGAGAACATTCGCACCACTAAGCATCATCTTAGAAAGCATGCAGCGAACCTTTTCTCCACCGGAAAGTACATTTGCTTTTTTGTGTACTTCTTCACCAGAAAAGAGCATACGACCAAGGAATCCGCGTAAGAAGGTATCACTATCATCCTCTGGAGAATATTGTCTTAACCAATCAAGTATTGAATCCTGATTTCCTTCAAAGAAGCTAGAGTTATCTTTAGGGAAATACGCTTGAGATGTAGTAATCCCCCATTTAAAGCTACCTGAATCAGGTTCAAGCTCTCCAGTCAAAATCTTAAACAAGGTTGTTTTAGCCGTCTCATGAGTGCCAACTAAAGCAATTTTGTCATCCTTATTCATCGTGAAGCTAATGTTATTTAACACTTGTACGCCATCAATCGTTTTGCTTAGGTTTTCAACACGTAATAAATCATTTCCAATTTCACGTTCTGGTGTGAAGTGAACATACGGATATTTGCGTGATGAAGGTTTAATGTCATCTAATTGAATTTTATCAAGCGATTTTTTTCGTGAAGTGGCTTGTTTTGACTTCGATGCATTAGCGCTAAATCGCGCGATAAAACCTTGTAGCTCTTTAATTTTTTCTTCTTTTTTCTTATTGTTATCCTGAGCCATTTTTAAAGCAAGCTGACTGGACTCATACCAGAAATCATAGTTACCGACATAAATTTGAATTTTGCTAAAATCGAGATCGGCTATGTGTGTACACACATTATTTAAGAAGTGACGATCGTGAGAGACTACCACGACTGTGTTATCAAAATTAATTAAGAAGTCTTCTAACCATTGAATAGCTTGAAGGTCCAAGTGGTTGGTAGGCTCATCAAGAAGAAGAACATCCGGCTGGCCAAATAAAGCCTGAGCCAAAAGGACTTTCACACGTTCAGAACCAGTTAGATCCTCAAGTTTTTTATAGTGTAGATCATCACCAATACCTAATCCTTTAAGTAGAACGGCGGCATCTGATTCTGCTTCCCAGCCATTTAGTTCAGCAAATTCGCCTTCGAGTTCAGCAGCTTTCATGCCATCCTCATCAGAGAATTCTTCCTTCATATAAATAGCATTCTTTTCTTGCATAACTTGATAAAGACGTGGATGCCCCATCATTACCGTGTTTAGTACCTCTTCTTGTTCATACTCAAAATGATTTTGCTTAAGGACAGCTAGACGCTGACCTGGTTTTAAGCTTACATCACCAGACTGAGGTTCAATTTCACCTGAAAGTATTTTTAAAAAAGTTGATTTTCCAGCTCCGTTTGCCCCAATTAAGCCGTAGCAATTTCCAGGAGTAAATTTAATATTCACTTCATCAAATAATTTACGATCACCATATTGTAAGCCAACATTATGAACAGTAAGCATATTTTTAGCCTCCAATCTATCTATACAAGCGAAATAACGCTTTAATTACGATTTACGCCCATCTTGTCCATTTTACAACCTTCTACGCTTGATGTAAATGTTTTAAGCATATTTATCGTTGGTCCATTGGGAAAAAATAAAGCTGAGTATTTCAAGTTTACAACAATACGAGGGAGGTAATAGGCGAGTAGGAGGTGCTCTTTAATGAGGCAATGGATTGTATACGGAATGGCTGCAGGTTTTTTAACAGCTTGTGGGACTGAATCAGAGAATGGAAATGGCGGAACAAACGGAGATGACAGTGATGCATCTGGAGTCATCACTGATGACAATGAGACAGATGGTGAGGAGGGAATGACTGTTATCGCCGAATCACTTGATTCCCCATGGGCGATGCAGCAAATAAATGATGAATGGTTAATAACAGAAAGAGATGGGGGTTTCATATCCATTGTAAATGGGGAAGTTACGGAGCAAGATTTACAGCTTAGTGATGAGGTTGTACAACAAGGAGAATCGGGTTTGCTCGGGTTTGTTTTGGATCCGGACTTTGAGGATAACCAGATTGCCTACATGTATTACACGTATGAATCCACAGATGGACTAGCAAATAAAGTCGTTCAAGTATCACGGGACAACGATACCTGGACCGAAGAAGAGGAGTTAATTGAAGGCATACCCGGAGCCGCAACCCATAATGGCGGACGTCTCGCTATCCATGAGGGAGAGCTATATGCAACAACTGGTGACGCCGAAGAACCAGAATGGTCACAGGATACAGAAAACTTAGCTGGAAACATATTAAAAATGAATCTTGATGGCACTCTACCAGACGATATGCCTTTTGAAGACTCTTATATTTGGTCGTACGGACACAGAAATCCTCAAGGCTTGGCTTGGTTAGATAATGGTACGATGTATAGCTCTGAGCATGGGGCCACTGCATTGGATGAAATTAATTTAATTGAGCCAGGAAATAATTACGGCTGGCCTGATTATGAGGGAGATGAAACCTCAAATGATACAGTAGCACCTGTTATACATTCTGGCGATGATACTTGGGCTCCCTCCGGACTCGCAGCACATGATGATTGGTTGTTTATGGCAGGTCTCCGAGGAGAAGCGGTTTATCAATTTGATACAGAAGCAGAGAATTTAGAAGAATATATTGAGGATTACGGAAGAATCAGAGATGTGCTTGTAATGGATAATAACCTCTACTTTCTCACAAATAATACAGATGGTCGAGGAACACCTGATGACACAGACGATAAGCTAATTGAAGTAGAAATTGAATAGTGATACTTGTTTCATGTGAGAGGTACGGACTATAATTGAGGTATCATACATGTGTAAGGGGGCTTTTCTATTTTGGCCACACAATATAGTCAGGAACAAGCCGTGCAATTGCTTAAACAAACCTATGGGTACGAGCAATTTCGACCTGGTCAGCAAAAGGTGATTCATCAAGTCCTCGCAGGCCATGATACACTCGCAATTATGCCGACAGGAGGGGGGAAATCGATTTGTTATCAGCTTCCGGCGATGATGCTTGAAGGGGTAACGATCGTTATTTCTCCTCTTATATCCTTGATGAAAGATCAAGTGGATGCACTCGGACAGCTTGGGGTGGAATCTACCTACATTAACAGCTCCCTGTCGTATCAGGAAGAGCAGCACCGTTTACAAGGAATAACAGAAGGAAAGTTTAAGCTTATATATGTAGCACCAGAACGATTGGAGAATCAATCATTTTATCGGATTCTATCTTCTGTAACGGTTTCATTGGTTGCCATTGACGAGGCGCATTGTATGTCTCAATGGGGTCATGACTTCCGTCCAAGTTATATGAATATCCCTTCATGGCTAGACTCCCTACCTTCTAAACCGGTCATTTTGGCTTTGACCGCGACAGCAACTCTGCAGGTTCAAGAGGATTTGCAGCTTCATTTGAGTATTCTCCCAACCCATTCAGTTGTTACAGGTTTTGCGCGACCTAATCTTCAATTTCAAGTCGTGAAGGGTATGGACAAGCGCGCGTACATTACTAAATATCTTGAACATCATCAAAGTGAACCTGGGATTATTTATGTTTCTACACGTAAAGAAGCCAATCAGCTAGCAGATTTTTTAAATAAAAAGCACTGGAATACGGGGGTTTATCATGGAGGTATGACTGAACCGGAGCGAACGGCGAGTCAAGAGGATTTTCTATACGATCGGGTCCAGGTGATGATCGCGACAAATGCTTTTGGTATGGGCATAAATAAGTCCAATGTTCGTTATGTTCTTCATTATAATCTGCCAAAAAATCTTGAAGCCTATTATCAAGAAGCCGGACGAGCTGGCAGAGATGGCGAGAAGGGTGAATGTGTCCTACTGTTTTCGGGGCAGGATATCCGAACGCAGCAATTTTTCATTGAACAATCAGAAGCAGATGAGCAGTTTAAAAAAAATGAGTTCTCTAAATTACAAAAAATGATCTCCTACTGCCATACAGAGGGTTGCCTACAGACAATGATTCTTCATTATTTTGGCGAAGAAGAAGAGCAACCGTGTGGTCGTTGCAGTAACTGCCTTCATGAGGGAGAGAGCCAGGATTGCACGAAGGAAGCACAAATGGTCTTCTCATGTGTGAAGCGGATGCGTGAACGTTATGGTAAGCTAATGATCGCTCAGGTGTTAACGGGTTCTTCCAACCAGAAGGTAAAACAATTTAACTTAGATCAGCTACCTACATACGGTCTTATGAAAAACCAAACGCTAAAGTCCGTTCAAGCTTTTATCGATTATTTAGTAGCCGAAGAATATTTAGGTAGAACAAATTCTGAATTTCCAACGATCAAGCTTAATGAATTGGCCGTCAATGTTCTGCTTGGACAACAGAAGGTGATGAGGAGAGTGGAGCCTGAAGTTCAACGACCTGAGGAGCAGGATGAAGTATTTACTCATTTAAGAAATCTTCGCAAGGACCTCGCAGCCCAAGAAGATATCCCTCCATATTTGGTCTTCTCAGATAAGACGCTTAAGGAAATGAGTCGCTATATTCCAGTAACAGAAGACCAGTTTGCGCAAATTAGTGGAGTAGGCGAGCAAAAAAAGAAAAAATATGCCCAGGTATTCATAGAGGTGCTTCAAAACTATGAGGATCAAAAGCCTGATGTAGAGATTAAAAGCGATTCGGCTCCAACTCCTTTAAAATCGAAAGCAATCACAAAGGATAATCACCTACAGACGGCTAAGCTTTTCAGTGAAGGTGCAACCATTCAACAATTAGTAGATACAAGACAACTCACAGAGCGAACGATTATTAACCACTTAATCCGTGCTGAATCGGAAGGGGAAGAATTAAAATTGGCAGAGCTAGTAGACCCCAAAAAAAGAGAACTGATTTTGCAAACAGCAGAACAAGTAGGGTCTGACCTTCTCAGACCAATTAAAGACCATCTTCCAGAAGAAATAACGTATGAAGAAATTCGATTTGTTATTGGTAAATAGACTAACTGGTCATAAAGCAGAGGTTTTTACTGCATTGAAGAATTAATCCCTCAGATTTGTGTATAAAACTTGATATCTGCCACTACCCAAGCGGACGAAAATGGAGGTACGACACCTGCGAGATGAAGAGGAGATCATTGAAAAAGTCATTAGAAATGAGCCCATGTGCACCGCTACAGGAGAAACCTACGCTTTCCACGGGAACGGCCTCAGCCCTTGAAGTGGAATTGCGCCACTTCAATGTCGGTCTTGCTCGTTCTGTTCTGTTGGAGTCTACGGTTTCTCCTTCCGCTCATATTTCCAATCAGACAAATGGCCAACATTCCTATCTAAGGAAATGAGGGCTGTTTTTTGTTTAAAAGAAGATTCATTATCGATAAAGCTTCTTTTTCAGTGGCCTCGATGGAAAGGTTCGTTGAGATATAAGGGCATAGCCCGTTAGCGATGGTGTCTTCCCGCGGTAAGCGCGCCCCCGTTATCGGGGGGCTAACGAAGGACTGATATTCAGATACCCTCCAATTTCTCCACGTATTTATGCAAGTGATCTGTACTATAAGAACAACCTGCCATTGAATCCATTGTGTATTGTCAAAGCAACATCAGCCCTCTATCATTTTTATACAATCAAAAAGCTGAAGACTGATGGAGGAAATCCAGCATTCTTCAGCTTTTCTATTATTTATTATACTTCTATGCCCCTGCTCTTACTATTTATAAACTATTGTGAGGCCTTTCCGGTTGATGCTCTTACTAGAAGCTCTGAATGGAGAAGGACTTCCTGGAAAGGCTCGTCAGGGTGTGCGATTCGCCAGAAAAGCTGGTCGACTGCTTTTTTGGCATAATTCTTAAGATTGATATCCATGGTGGTCATTTTTGGATTAGCCATACGTGAAAGCTGGCCATTGTCGAAGCTACAAATAGAAACATCCTCTGGGATACGTTTTTGTTTTGTTTGTAGATGAGTCAAAAGTAAAAAGCCAAAGCCGTCATTGATACAAAACCACGCGGTTGGCTGCTCATTCAGTGTATCAACAGATTTGCTAATCGCTTCACTTGCCTCGTCCACATTCGTTAAAAGCCAATCAGTTGTTGGAGAAATGTGACCATGCTTTAAGGCAAGCAAATACCCTTCAAACCGCTCCTGGTAACTTGGAGAGCGATCAACATCCCCTAGAAAACCAATCCGTTTGTGACCAAGCTCAATCAAATGATGCACCGCATTATGAGCAGCAAACCGATTATTTATAAGAACCGAATCTGTCATGTTAAAAGGATCATGGTGATCAATCAAAACAGTTGGGAGATTAAATGTTAATAAGTGGTTAATATAATCAGTACTAATATGAGACAAAATTAATAACCCGTCTACATCACCTTGTTCGATAAACGGCGCCGTATAGAAATTATTTTTTTGTTGTTCATTAATGGATTGAATAAGTAGGTTCATACCCCGTTTGTTTAATTCTTGTTCAATAGTTAGATAGATTTCTCCAAAAAAACTAAGTGAAAAAACAAAATCAGAAGCGATAAGCGCTATATTTCCGGAAGTGTGAATAGGAGAGGTAGATGGCTTTCCTTTGGAATAGTAATAACCAAGTTCATTCGCTTTTTGTTGAATTTTATCTCTGGTTATCTCGCTTACTCCAGGCTTACCAGATAATGCTTGAGAGACAGAATTCTTGGAAATATTTAGCTCATTAGCAATATCCTGCATTGTTATTTTACGTGCCATACAATCAACTCTTTCATCTAAGTTTAATAATAAAGATCTATAAATTAACAATTAAGTCCAAATTGTAGGAAACTCTGTCACTTGACTTTTTCAATATAGTATATTGTTACCAGAAAGTAAAACAAAATCATTTTGTCATCAAGAAATAAACAAAAATAAAAGAGTTGACGCTTGATAAAGATGACTGTAACATAATTAATAATGTTATTATAACTTATTTTGTAATGTTTTGTCATGAAATAATAATGAAATTCAAGGGGTGTCATGAATATGTTATCAAATACAGGACTAAAAACGTGTTCCATATTGCTACAAGAGTATGAAAGTAAGCGAAAAGCAGGCGGTTCTGAGAAAATAATCTTTCAAGGGGTAGGGAATCGAGACGTGTACAATATTTCCGCACCGTTTTTAGAGCAGGGGAAGGAAATGATAGCGGGGAGAGTAGAAAGCCGTGATAGTGAATGGTCTGAAGTGTATTTCTTTGAAAGAAAAGGGGATGCATGGACTCCCGTTGAGGACGCTCCTGTTTATTCATTACAGGATCCTTTTTTCACAAAAATAAGCGGAGAGCTTGTAATTGGTGGGGTAGAAGTATTCCCTCACCCCGAAATTAAAGATGCCCTTGCCTGGAGAACGATTTTTTATAAGGGGCAGGATATTAATAATCTTGAGCTTGTCTTCAAAGGACCAGATGGAATGAAGGATTTGCGACTAATTGAATTAGCAGATGGCAGCATCGGTGTTTTTACGAGACCGCAAGGCGAAAAAGGCGGTAGAGGGAAAATTGGTTATATGTCTGTTCGTTCGTTAGAGGAATTAACAATAAACAAGGTAGAACAAGCTCCACTTTTAGATGGGCAGTTTACCGAGGACGAGTGGGGTGGTTGTAATGAGTTACATCTGCTTGAAAATGGATATGTAGGTATACTTGGTCATATTGCTTGTTTTGACAAGTATGATAACCGTCATTATTATCCGATGGCATTTGCATTCGACCCTGCTACAAACACATTTACTGATATGAAAATTATTGCTCAAAGAGCTGATTTTCTTCCTGGTGAAGCGAAGCGATTGGACTTAGAGGACGTTGTATTTAGTGGTGGTCTGATTCGTAAAGGTTCTGGGAGAGCGGTACTTTATGCAGGTATCAGTGATGCGGAGGCTCAACGGATTGAACTTGAAGATCCATTTCTTGAATACGAGGGAGGAGACCCTCGATGAAGATCGTTCGATATGAAAATAATCCAATTATCACGCCAATGGATGTCACTCCTCACCGGGAAGATTTTGAAGTAATTGGTGCTTTTAATGCAGGTGTTATTGAATATGAGGGAGAAACGCTACTGCTATTACGTGTGGCGGAGCGTCCGATTAATCATGATGACACCACAATTAAAGCGCCTATATTAAATGAGCAAACAAAAGAGCTTGAAATCATAGAGCTTTCTTTAGATGATACGAGATATGATTTCACTGACCCACGAACCATTCGTCATGCTGGAGAAGATAAGTCGAGCTTTTGTTATTTGACGTCTTTATCATATATTCGTATTGCCAGAAGTTCAGACGGTAAGCATTTTTCAGTTGATCCAGAGCCATTTATTTATCCAACAGACAAACTAGAGACGTTTGGAATTGAAGACCCACGAGTCACACTAATTGAAGGTACATATTACATTTATTTTAGTGCGATTTCTCCAGTAGGAGTGGGCGAATCTTTAGTTTCAACAACAGATTTTAAACAGATTACTCATCATGGTATGATTTTCGCTCCAGAGAACAAAGATGTGCTGCTATTCCCCGAGAAGATAAACGGGAAATATTATGCCTTGCATCGACCTGTGCCTAAAAGTACTGGGAAGCCTGAGATGTGGATCGCTGAGTCGGATAATTTGCTATATTGGGGAAATCATAGGCATCTTATTGGGTTACGCCCTGGGATGTGGGATAGCGGAAGAATTGGTGGGGGCGCTGTACCATTTAAAACAGATAAGGGTTGGTTAGAGCTCTATCACGGGGCTTCGACAGATAATCGTTATTGCATGGGTGCCTTATTACTTGATTTATATGATCCGTCTAAAGTCATCGCCAGGTCAACAGTGCCTATTCTGGAGCCTGAAGAAGATTATGAAGTTGAAGGATTTTTTGGAGATGTTGTCTTTTCATGTGGCGTCATTGTAAAAGGTGATGTTGTGCGAATGTACTATGGGGTTGCTGATACATCAATGGCATGCGCGGAGCTTTCATTAAATGAAATCTTACACTCACTTGAATATGATAAAGAAATGGTAATGTCTAAATAAGACGTTAATCCAAGAGGCTGGGACAAAAAAATATAACTAATCTAAAAGCTGAAGAATGTTGGAGTCTCTCCATTCATTGTTCGGCTTTTTTTATTGTACAAACAAGGATAGATATCGCTCCGTAAATTTACTCTGCTTGTAAAATAAGGGGGAATTGGAGGGTATCTGAGTGTAGGTGTATCGCTTCCGCTCCCGAAAATGGGAAAATGCTTACCGCGGGAGTACCTGATTAAACAAAAAAACAACCCTCATTTCTTTATACAGGAATGTTGGTCATTTGTCTGATCGGGAACAGGAGCGGAAGGAGAAAACGTAGACTCCTACGGAACAGAACGCGTCTGAAGCCCTTGAAGTGGCGCTCTTCCACTTCAAGGGCTGAGGCCGTTCCCGTGGAAAGCGAAGTTTTCTCCTGTAGCGGTGCATAAGCTCATTTCTAGATGACTTTTTCAGTAGCCTCCTGTTCGTCCGCATGTATCTAGGGTATAAGATATTACACATGCAGGATCTAAGTAACTTTCTTACATAAGAAAATGGTTTTAATTTGAATGTAGCAAGTGAGAGGGAAATAGTTCAACTTCTAAAGTACAGCACATGACGGTCCACTCTACAGCAGTTACATCGGTCGTCTTTTTATCAGAAAGATAGAGTTCTAATCATGTAAGCGATGCTGCATAAGTAGCATGTGAATCGGTAGAGTAAAAAATATAAAAGCGATAACAGTTGGTAGGCTAATGAGTAGTACAAGAGTTAGGGGCCATATGATAAGCAATTCTCGCCAAAAATCTTGACGAATCTGCTGCACTCGCTTGAAGAAGGTACCTTTTAAACTAGCTGTATACGTAAGGGTGGCAAACACTGATTGGGAGAAAAGAATCCAGCCTAAAAACGTATAAAAACAAAGAATGGCATAAGCCTTTAATAAGAAATGATCCATCTGGAAAAAATAAAAGAAATTACCTAGAAGTACGAGTGTCGGGATCAAGAGAAGCCATTGCAGGACAAAGGCTTTCCAAAAAAATAGTCTAACCCCTTTGAAATAACCAATAAGACGATGATCATGACTTGTTGTTAATTGTTTCATGTAATAAGCATAACCAGCTGTAGCAGGTCCAACTGTAATAAGGGGTAGGGAACAAAAAAGCCAAAGAACACCTACAACGAGAATTTTAAATAAGTAGAAAAAATAATCTTTAAACGTTTTAGAAAAAATATTCATAGCTCGAAGCTCCTTTCAATCATTATCAGTATAGCATTTAGTAATGAGAAATAATATAGTAACGTTACATAATGACAGGTTATAAAAATAATTATTGACTATTTGTAATGCTTTATATAGACTTTAAGTAACGTTACATTGAGTGATTTTATCACTGCGCTTTTTGAAAACAGGTGAGAATTATAATCTGTAATGAAAACGCTTGCTCACCGAACAAATTTGTATAGAACTTCAAGAGGGGGAAGTTAGATGAAAAAGAGATGGCTAGGTCCAGTTGCTGGAGCAACGTTGGCACTTATTTTGACAGGTTGTGGTGGTGACTCGAGTAGTGGAGAAGGTAGCAAAGCAACCATTGATTTTGCAGCCTGGGGTGGACCAGAAGAAATTAAGGAGCTCCAAGGGCTTGTAGATGAGGTGAATGATGCAGCTGAAAACTACGAAATAAAATTAATTACCATCGCTGATGATTATCCAACGGCGATTCAAACAAGAATTGCAGGTAATAATGCTCCAGATATTTTTTATCTATCTCAAGAGTGGATTTCTACTTATGCAGAATCAGAAGTACTAGTTGATTTAACAGAATATGTAGAAGCTGATGAAAAAATAAATCTTGATACTTATTATGAAGATACGTTAACTCCATCCACGTATGAAGGAAGTTTATATGGCTTACCGTGGATTTCAAATCCTGTCATCTTATATTACAACACGGATATCTTTGATGAAGCAGGTATGGATTATCCCGATGAGAGCTGGGACCTAGATACTTTTCGTCAGGCGGCAATTGAACTAACACAGGATATTAATGGCGATGGCAGGTTAGATCAATGGGGCTTTACTACACATGGCTGGCCTCCAACACACCAATGGATCTGGGCAATGGGTGGAGATGTAATAACAGAAGATGGCGAAGTTGTTATTGATTCTCCAGAGTCGATTGCTGGAATTGAAGTATTACACAGCATCTTAAATGAAGATGGAAGTATTCCGGCAGCAAGCACGGTCGAGCAGCAAGGATTAGCGGAAATGTTTAAAGCGGGTCGCGTGGCTATGTTTATGGGAGGAGCGGCTGATGATCTTGATCGTGTCGAGGGCTTAAATGTAGAAGCTACCGTGGTTCCACAAGGTGAGCAGCGTGCCACATTTAACTGGCTAGCTTCCATTGTAGCGAGTGCACAAACAGAGGATCCTGATGTAGCTTACGAGGCTCTTCGTGATATGACACAGCGTATTCAGGAATGGAAAATTGTCCCGCCAAATAGTGAATTAGCCGATTCTATAAAAGATATTGAACCACGTAAAAAAGATTCAGCGATTGAGGCCATGACAGCGTCTATGGAGTTTGCGCGCGGATTCACACCGCATCCTAAGCAACAGCAAATTGATACAATTGTTTATGATCACCTTACAAGTCAATTGATTGAAGGAAATGGGACCCCTGAAGAACTGGCTACTAAAACGGCTGAAGAATTGCGTAAGCTTTTAGAGGATTAATCGCAGCTTGTCATAAGGATCAAAGGTATCTCTTTGATCCTTTTATGTAGCGTGTGGAGAAAGGGGTAAAACAAAATGAATCATCAAAAGAAACGCCAGATTAAGAAAAATCTCGAAGGCTACTTATTTATTTCACCATGGCTACTTGGCATGCTGTTATTTACTGTGGGTCCGGTCATTGCTTCTTTTTATATAAGCTTTACAGATTGGAATACCTTTCAAAGCCCGAGTTTTGTTGGGGTTAGTAACTATGTTGAGTTAAGCCAAGATGAAAAGTTTTGGCAATCCTTAAAGGTTACGTTTACCTTTGCTGCGTTTAGTGTTCCGCTTAACTTAGCTGGAGGGCTGTTAACGGCAATGTTACTAAACCAAAAAGTACAAGGTGTGAAGCTATTCCGTACGATCTTTTATCTGCCAGCTGTTGTATCTGGTGTTGCAACAGCCTTGCTATGGAGATGGATTTTCAACTCAGATGTTGGCCTAATTAATACAATATTATTGAAAATAGGAATTGAGGGGCCGAACTGGCTTGGAGATCCGAACTTTGTTTTGCCTTCATATATAATTATGAGTTTATGGGGATTTGGAAATGCCATGCTTATTTTCTTGGCGGCATTACAAGACTTACCGAAACATCTTTATGAGGCTGCTGATTTAGATGGGGCGAGTATATTACGTAAGTTCTGGCATATTACACTGCCACAATTATCACCGATTGTCTTATTTAACTTAATCATGGGAATTATTGCGGCAATGAAAATATTTACAGAGGCTTATATTATTGGTGGGGCGAATGACGCAGGTTTATTCTATATGCTTTATTTATGGCAAAATGCATTTCAATTTATGCGAATGGGTTATGCATCAGCGATGGCCTGGGTGTTCTTTGTCATTATTCTTCTTATTACATTGCTAGTTATTAAGTCTTCACCTCTTTGGGTGTATTACGAAGGGAAGAAGAAATAATGAAGCATATAAATACTCGATCTGAAACAAATCAAAAGAAACTAAGTAAGATAACCAAAAAAACGGGTATCTATTTATCGTTACTCGCAATGAGCTTTATATTTCTAGTTCCGTTTATGTGGATGGTGTCAACGTCCTTAAAGGATTCAAGTGAGATCTTTCAATTCCCACCGCAATGGATTCCAAATCCCGTCGTGTGGAGTAACTATATTGAAGCCATGACGTTTGCTCCTTTTCACCGCTTTTTTGCTAATTCCTTTATCATTGCTACGCTATCGATGATCGGTGAAGTGTTCACAGGCGCATTAGTAGCTTATGGTTTTGCCAAGCTAGAATTTAAAGGGAGAAATGTGCTTTTTATTGTTGTATTAGCAACCATGATGCTTCCTGGAGAAGTAACAATGATTCCAGTTTTTATTATGTTTAGTTCGATAGGTTGGGTTGACACATTTCTACCACTCATTGTTCCATCATATTTTGGTGGTGGTGCTTTCTTTATATTTATGTTACGTCAGTTCTTTCTTGGGATTCCAAATGAACTTGAAGAAGCAGCAAGAATGGATGGGTGTAATACGTTCCAGATTTTTTATCGCATTGTTTTACCGTTATCAAAACCAGCGCTTGCCGTTGTAGCTATTTTCTCGTTTCACGGTAAATGGAATGATTTTCTTGGACCGCTTATTTATCTTAATTCGATGGAAAACTATACGGTTCAATTAGGTCTTGCTATGTTCCAAGGAATGTTTCAAACAGAGTGGTCTTTATTAATGGCCGCCTCGATTGTTGCTTTATTACCTGTATTAATTATTTTCTTTGTCTTCCAAAAATACTTCATTGAAGGAATTAAATTAACAGGAGTAAAAGGGTAAAAAAGCTTATAAAAGTATTGAGTTGATATATTCATCAATTTGTCAACGCTTTTATCTTGTCAATAAACACAGCAATGGTATAATAAAAAAAGCTTGAGTGTCAGATGAGCAGGGTTACTGCCTGATATTTAGGCTTTTTTTAACGTCTTTCTGGCCCAAGGAGAAAATTTATGATTAAAATTGTAACCGATTCAACGTGTGACCTAACGAGAGAAAGAGTAAAAGAGCTTGATATACAAGTGGTACCGTTATCCATTCAGGCTAATGGAGAAACCTATTTAGATGGTGTTGATCTAAGTCCTGAGGAATTTGTAGATTTATTAGCCATTTCTTCTGAACTTCCGAGAAGCTCGCAACCGTCCGTTGGTTCATTCCAGCAGGTGTATGAGCAGTTAGAAGCTCAACATCCAGGGGTGCAAATTCTATCTATACATATGACATCAAAGATGAGTGGAACCTTCCAATCTGCTGAGCTGGCTGCTTCGAATTCCCAAGCAGATGTTATGGTGGTTGACTCTGAATATATATCAGGAGCACTAGCTTTCCAGGTTGAAGAAGCAGCGAATATGGCTAAAGCTGGCAAGCCGATGGGGGCAATTATTACGCGTCTTCAAGAGATACGTGATCAGTCTCACCTTTATATTATGCTAGACACTTTGGAGTACTTAGCTAAAGGCGGTAGAATAGGTAAGGGGAAAGCATTAATTGGTTCATTATTAAAAGTGAAGCCTCTTGCTTTTTTAGAGGAAGGGCAGCTGTCTCCAATTAAAAATATGCGCACGCATAAACAGGTTATTGAATATTTAGTGGATGGATTTACAAAGGCGGCTCAAGGCAAAACCATAAAAAAGGTAAGTATTAGTCATATCGAAGCTGAAGGATTAGCAACACGTTTGTTTGAGTCTTTAAAAAAAGCAGTGGGAGATTTCCCATGTGTGATTAATGTTACGTCTCCAATTATAAGTACCCATACAGGTCCCGGTGCCATCGCATTAATGTATCATATTGAGTAGCGAAGTCAATTTATTTGAAACTCAAGAAAGAGATGAGTATAGTTTGGAGTACACAAAAGGAGGATGAAGTCCAATGCCAACAACAAATGAACTCGTGACAGAACAAGATTGGAAAGAACTACAGCAAAAAGCAACAAGTGAACCCGTTCTGCTTTTTAAACACAGTACGCAATGCCCAATCAGTGCGGATGCTTACAAACAATACCAAGCCTTTTTAGAGACTGAGCAGGGACAGCAAATAACGACGGCTTTTGTAAAAGTAATAGAATCACGTCCAATCTCGAACCAGATTGCCGAGGATCTTGGAGTGGTCCATAAATCCCCTCAAGCCTTTCTTCTAAAAGATGGACAGGTACAGTGGACGGAGTCACATTGGAATATTACACAAGAAAATATTGAAAAAGCATTAGAAGCTTAAAGAAAAGGCAGCAGACAATTTATTTGTCCGCTGCCTTTTTTGTATTGGTTTTTCGTTTGGATTCTCGAGCCATTTTAATATAGATAAGCAATAAACAAACAAAAGCCAATATGGAGCAAGCATGCTGCAACATTCTAAACCAATCCATATAAATTATCGCCTCTTCCCCGGATGATGAATGATATCATGCCCAATTTATAGCTCCAATATTCCTCCTATTACGTGTTCTGATTTAAGAGAGGGCTACATATGCTGTAAAAAAAGCAGGGACAAGGGGCGGGCAGCTAATGGAAAAAGTAAAGCGAACGACGGAAGAGAAATGGCTTATTACGTCAGGTCTAATTGTATTAACAGCCATGTTTATATCATGCATCGCTTTACCAGTTTAATGAAGGAAATGTACAAAGGTCTTCTATAGAAAAATACGAGCTGTGACTACTCAAGTGTCATGGCTCGTATTTTGTGTGAAAAAGTATACGATAATTAATTTTTTACCTCAGAATAGATTGAACCGCTTTGGTTAGTGTAGTCAATATCAACTTTGAAATGATGTTTCTGATAAAAATAAATGAGTCTGTCAAGATGTGACCAATCTCGTTTAGCTACATCGCCTGTTATCTGTTGAATATTCTGCCTGCCAGCGTGTTCTTTAAGATATTGCATACAGATTGAACCAAATCCGCGATTTTCTTCTCCTTTGATGTCATCAATATGAAGAGAATAAGAATTATAATATTCGGCCTGAATCGCAAAGTCCCAATGCCCATCATAGGCAGTAGAGCAGGTATGAATCATGATTTGACAGGTATGGCCATCATCTATTTGGGACACAATCACCCATTTTTCTTCTTTTGTTTGCTCAATTCCGAGCACCTTATGATCTTTGGCAATTTCCTTCATATTCTGCTGCATTCGAATCAATTCGTACTCACTATCGCTAATTGATTCCTGCGGCCACTCATATTCTGCCTCTTTCTTCAGGTGTTCCAGTACTGGCACCAAATCCCCCCTTACATCAATACTCACAAGTTTACTATTATAGAAGGAAGTAAGTTGGAAATCAAGAGCTTTGGCGAATGAAAAAATATCTAATTGGGATACAGAGAAGCCCGATCGCCTTACCAAGAGCTTGAGGGCGATACCAAGAAAGAAGCTCCGCATACCAAGAAGCTCGAGCGCCTTACCAAGAGCCGGAGGGCGATAGCAAGAAAGAAGCTCCGCATACCAAGAAGAC
>NZ_VLXZ01000149.1 GCF_007293315.1 Alkalicoccobacillus porphyridii | reverse complement strand
CCAACTTATCGATCAGGCCTTACGATCAACGGATGATATGATCAAAGCAAATGTTTGGCATCTTTATAAAGAGTGGATTCGTAGTGATGATGTTTCACCTATATTTATAGAAACTGAAGATAATTTAAGAACCTTTAACACGAATGAATTAACACGAAACGATAATATCTTTATCCTGTTCTCCTCAGTCGATGATGGGCCAGTTATGGTGGTAAGCTCCCAGCGCTTACATGATATGTTGAATCCTACAAAAGATACCAATTGGAATTCCACGTATATCTACAAATCCA
>NZ_VLXZ01000148.1 GCF_007293315.1 Alkalicoccobacillus porphyridii | reverse complement strand
CGGACGACTTCACGGTCAAGCTTGTTATAGGTCCAACCATAGTTGAACGTGAAGTCGTCCGTTTTGAAGCTGTTATCCTGATCAGAGGTGCTCGGATGTTCACCCATAGAGTACAGATAACGCCACATCGCAACCTGAGGCTGCATGTTGGACAGGGAGTTATGTACATAACCCAGACCTGCACGCAGCGAGTTATATTCGTTAATCGGGAAGCCCAACGTCACGTCTGTACCATAACTCTTGTTGGTATAGTCGGACAGGTCGGCGTCATCTGCCTGGAAGTCATTATA
>NZ_VLXZ01000147.1 GCF_007293315.1 Alkalicoccobacillus porphyridii | reverse complement strand
GGAAAGATAAGCGAACATCCGGCTCCGGTTAACGCCGCGCCCGCTAATGCGACCCATGCACCTGGGGCTTGCCAGAGCAGCAACAAGCCCACCGTTTCTACAAGCAGAGAGACAATCGCCACTTTCACGCCGCCAAAACGGTCCGGCATCCAGCCAAACATGACGCGCATCACGACAAATGCGCCGCCAAACGCGGTAAGAGTAAAGCCCGCCATCGCCCATCCTTTGCTGGCAAAGTAGAGCGAAACGAAAGTCCCGATAACAGCAAAACCAACGCCGTGTAGTGCCAGA
>NZ_VLXZ01000146.1 GCF_007293315.1 Alkalicoccobacillus porphyridii | reverse complement strand
AGCAGTACAGTGCACCGTAAGAAAATTACAAGTATACCCTGGCTTAAGTACCGGGTTAGTTAACTTAAGGAGAATGACATGGCGGTAACGCAAACAGCCCAGGCCTGTGACCTGGTCATTTTCGGCGCGAAAGGCGACCTTGCGCGTCGTAAATTGCTGCCTTCCCTGTATCAACTGGAAAAAGCCGGTCAGCTCAACCCGGACACCCGGATTATCGGCGTAGGGCGTGCTGACTGGGATAAAGCGGCGTATACCAAAGTTGTCCGCGAGGCGCTCGAAACTTTCATGAAA
>NZ_VLXZ01000145.1 GCF_007293315.1 Alkalicoccobacillus porphyridii | reverse complement strand
ACCCCGCTGGCAGAAGGCGCAAGCCCGGCCTCCGGTACTGACCATCTTGGCCCTACTGCGGTCATTGGCTCAGTGGGTAAACTGCCTACGGCAGCGATTCTCGGCGGCGTGTTGCTCAACCAGAAACTGAATCCGGCAACGCTGGAGAACGAATCTGACAAGCAGAAACTGATGATCCTGCTGCGTACCTTCTTTGAAGTGCATAAAGGCTGGCATATTCAGTACAACATCGTTTCCCGCGAAACGCTGCTGGATGCGAAAAAACATCCCGATCAGTATCGCGATCTGGTAG
>NZ_VLXZ01000144.1 GCF_007293315.1 Alkalicoccobacillus porphyridii | reverse complement strand
CGAAGAACACCAGATGATCCGCGACGCCCTGCGCAGCTTTGCGCAGGAACGCCTGGCACCGAACGCCGCCCGCTGGGACCGCGACCACCACTTCCCGAAAGAGGAATTGCAGGAACTGGCGCGCCTGGGCGCGTTCGGCGTGGCCGTGCCGGAGGAGTACGGCGGCGCCGGCCTCGATTACGTGGCGCTGGCGCTGGTGCTGGAAGAGATCGCGGCCGGCGACGGCGGCACCTCGACCATCATCTCCGTCAACAACTGCCCCGTGTGCTCGATCGGCATGGCGTATGCGAAC
>NZ_VLXZ01000143.1 GCF_007293315.1 Alkalicoccobacillus porphyridii | reverse complement strand
AATCGATAAGAGGCGGTAATGCGTCAGACTAAAACCGGTATCCTGCTGGCAAACCTGGGTACGCCCGATGCCCCCACACCTGAAGCGGTAAAACGCTATCTGAAACAATTTTTAAGCGACAGACGCGTGGTTGATACCTCACGGTTGTTATGGTGGCCATTGCTGCGCGGCGTGATTTTGCCGCTGCGCTCGCCGCGTGTGGCGAAGCTGTATGCCTCTGTCTGGATGGAAGGTGGCTCGCCGCTGATGGTTTACAGCCGTCAGCAACAGCAGGCGCTGGCACAACGTTTACC
>NZ_VLXZ01000142.1 GCF_007293315.1 Alkalicoccobacillus porphyridii | reverse complement strand
GATGCGACGATGACCCATGACGATCTGCATTTCGTCGATCGTCTGGTGGTCGATCTGCAGAGCAAACTCGATCGTATTATCAGTTGGGGCCAGCAATCCATCGACTTGTGGATTGGCTACGACCGCCACGTACACAAATCTATTCGTACCGCGATCGATATGGATAAAAACCGCGTCTTTGCTCAGCGGTTACGTCAGTCGGTACAAACCTATTTTGATGAGCCGTGGGCGCTAACTTATGCCAAGGCCGATCGTCTGATGGATATGCGTGACGAAGAGATGGCACTGCGCGAT
>NZ_VLXZ01000141.1 GCF_007293315.1 Alkalicoccobacillus porphyridii | reverse complement strand
CTTGTTTTCCATAATATTATCCTGTAGAGGAGAGAGTAATTATCCGCGGCTGATAATGTCCGCTAATTATTTTTCTGATGATGCTGTTAAGAGTTGTTCGAGTATTTCTTCTTCGCACAGTAATTCACTTAACGCCTGAATAGCGCCAATGTGCGAATCGGCATCGGCAGCAGAGAGTCCGATGAGTAATTTAATTGGTTCGTCATTCCCCGGAAAATAAACACCTTGTTCAAGTAATGTCAAAGACATCCCGGTTTTAAGCGCCCCACATTCCGGTCGCGCATGAGGCATTGCCAC
>NZ_VLXZ01000140.1 GCF_007293315.1 Alkalicoccobacillus porphyridii | reverse complement strand
GGCTCAGTAGCTCAGTTGGTAGAGCAACGGACTGAAAATCCGTGTGTCGGCAGTTCGATTCTGTCCTGAGCCACCATCTTTTTGAGCCGGCCTAGCTCAATTGGTAGAGCAACTGACTTGTAATCAGTAGGTTGGGGGTTCAAGTCCTCTGGCCGGCACCACTAATTTTATTGGTGGCTGTTGACTAACAGATTGCTTTTGTGTATCATTGTTAGTGTTTTGGAGGGGTAGCGAAGTGGCTAAACGCGGCGGACTGTAAATCCGCTCCCTACGGGTTCGGCAGTTCGAATCTGCCCC
>NZ_VLXZ01000013.1 GCF_007293315.1 Alkalicoccobacillus porphyridii | reverse complement strand
TCTTTCTTGGTATCGCGCTCTGGCTCTTGGTGTTGTGCTGGTTCTTCTTGCTATGCAGAGCTTCTTTCTTGGTATCGTGCTCTGGCTCTTGGTTATGCGCTGGTTCTTCTTGCTATGCGGAGTTTCTTTCTTGGTGCCGTGCTCCGGCTCTTGGTTATGCGCTGGTTCTTCTTGCTATGCAAGGCTTCTTTCTTGGTATCGCGCTCTGGCTCTTGGTGTTGCGCTGGTTCTTCTTGCTATGCAAGGCTTCTTTCTTGGTATCGTGCTCTGGCTCTTGGTTATGCGCTGGTTCTTCTTGCTATGCGAGGCTTCTTTCTTGGTGCCGTGCTCCGGCTCTTGGTATGGTACTGGTTCCCTCAGGTAAGTGCCCTCAAGTTTTAGGAGCGATAGACGAAGAGACAAAACATTAGCCGTCATCTATCCCCCTCGCAAAAGAATGCAGCCTCCACTGAAATTATCTCTTCCAAGGATCTCCTGCCCCGGATGTGTTATATACTTTTTGTTCGCTGTCCGAGTTTTTTTCGAGGGATACCTGTCTTATGAGGTCTTGTCTCTCAAAGAAGGCATCGGATAATTCCATCCCGTGACCAGGTCGATCTGGGGGAGTGATGAATCCGTTATTTAGTTCAATGGGTTCTTTTACTATCTCTGCATAATAGGTCTCATAAAAAGCACGAACGGTTTCCATCATAAAGAGGTTTGGCAAGTTATAGCAAATATGTGCATTCACTGCGTTTAGAACCGGACCGCCACAGTTATGAGGAGCAAACGGAAGATTATATAGTTCGGCTAGTGTAGCAATCTTTTTCACTTCACTAATTCCGCCAGTCCAGGCCGCGTCGGCAATCAGGAGATCGCAATCACCGTGCTGTAATAGATTTAAATATTCATATTTTGTAAAAAGCCGCTCACTTGCCGCAATCGGTATGGAAGTAGATTGCTTTAATTTCTGAAAGGTTTCAACATTGTTTACGGGTGTTATATCTTCAAGCCAGAGAAGGCCATACTTCTCTAATTCATCAGCAATTCGGAGGGCACTTGGTAGATTCCATCGTCCGTGACCTTCAAGAATCAACTCCATATCACTTCCAAACGATTCCCTGATTCTTTTAAAAGGTTCTGCGCCTTTTTTAACTAGGTCAGGTGTAATATATTGTCCTCTATATTCCTCACTCAATTCATCGTATGGCCAGATTTTCATGGCGGTTATACCTTTATTAAGTAATTCTTCTGCTAGTTTTTCAGGCTCATTGATAAATCGATTGCGATCATCATTGGATAGATAACCTACACATGTATTGTAGACTTTAATTTTCTCTCTTGATGCGCCTCCTAATAAGCGATAAAGTGGCTGATTTGACGTTTTTCCTAGAATGTCCCAGAGTGCCATATTAATTGCACTTAATGCTCTCATTTCAGTACCAGAACAACCATGGTGGTTAAATGTTTGATAGAACTTAGCCCAAATGTGATCAATGTCTAATGGGTCTTTTCCAATCAAAAGATCCGCACAGATAGTATGTATCATTTCTTGGGCAGGGGCTGGTTTGGCATTTGTTTCACCTAAGCCTACAATCCCTTTATCCGTATGAATTTGCACTAAAAGCTCTCGAGGATGGTCCTTCATTCTAAATGATTCGATTTTTGTGATCAGCATACATCTACTCCTAACCTAACGTTTTGTTTAATTGTAAGACAAAATAATGAAAGCGTCAACAAATGTAATTTGAAAACAAAAAGTACTTTACAACTCAATTTTATTGTCTTACAATTTAAAAAAAATGAAAGCGCTTAAAATCGCTGTGAAGAAAAAGGAGGATTCACTTGAGTAACCCTTTTATTAAAATACTAATGATATCCATTGTTATGATACTCATCATCGTTGGATGTTCAAGAGAAGATGTAATGACCTCTGATGACGGGATGCCACGTTATGTAGGTATTGTTGGGGGAACGAGTGGGGGCGTGTTTTTTTTAATTGCAAATGGAATTTCTCAGATTTTAAATGAAGACTTCCCAGAAATGAAAGCGTCTCCACAATCGACTGCTGGGACACCTAACATTATTGATACTGTGGATTCTGGAAATGGGGAGCTTGGCTTTGTTCAAGCGAGTGCTGCACTAAGCGCTCAAAATGGAGAAGGTCAATTTGAGGGAAGACCCGCAGAGAATATTGCTGGTGTAACGTACGTCTATCCAAATGTGATTCATTTCATTGTAAAAAGAAACGCGGGTATTGAAACGCCAGAAGATATCGTTGGCAAGAGAATAGGAGTGGGTGAGCCTGGAGGTGGTGTAGAGACCGACTCTAGAAATATGTTTAATGGGCTAGACATTGATTTCCCACGCGGTGTTTCAGCTGAGTATGTAACAGGTGGTCAGGCATCTGAAATGCTACGAGATAATCAGTTACACGGAGCCATCGCTCCCGGAGCTCAAGGCTTTTCAATGATTACAGAGCTGATGGGAACTGGCGATTATAAGCTACTAGAATTCTCTCCAGAACATCTTGAAGCCATTAATGAACATTCTGATGATACCTACTATGAACATGAAATTCCTGCTAATACGTATCCAAATCAGCCGGAACCTGTAATTACATACGCGGAAGCAAATTGGTTAATTACAAGAGCGGATGTATCAGATGACTTCGTTTACAGCGTCCTACACTCGCTTTATGAGGATGAAGCAAAACTAGAAAATTTGCATGATGCCATTCAAAATATGACTTTAGACAATTCGCAGGAAGGCTCAAAGATTTCACTACATCCAGGAGCCGTGAAGTTCTATGAAGAGCATGGTGTAGACATTGATCAAACAGATTGAAGAGCAAAGGAGTGAGTTGAGTGGCAGAGGATAAACACAATAAAATGGAATCAGAAAAAATTGATGTAGATGATCTGGCTAAGAAGTTTGATAGCTCCTCTAGATTTAGAGTGATGAAGGGCAAGATGGGGATTTTTGTGGCAGCGATAGCCGTCGCCATGTCTGTGTTTCACTTATTAACAGCTGGGGTTATAAGTATGAATTCGATGCAGCACCGGGCTGTTCATCTTACCTTTGCGATTGTTCTTATCTTTTTGCTTTATCCCGCTACAAAAAAATCAAATAAAAGCGCTCCATCAATAGTAGATTATGTGCTAACTGCTTTGGGCGCGGCCGGTGTTGGTTATTTGGCTGTTATGTTTGAGGATATTGCACGAAGAGGTATTAATACAACGACATTAGATCTAGTGATGGGTTTTATTACGATGGTTCTAGTACTTGAAGCAGCCAGACGATCGATGGGTAAACAGCTCCCCATTATTGGACTTGCTTTCTTACTGTACGCATATTTAGGACCCTATTTACCCGGAGTTCTTGGTCACAGAGGTATAAGTATCGATATTCTAATAGAGAGAATGTATTTAGGGAATGAAGGAATATTTGGTATAGCTTTAGGGGTTTCAGCCACCTACGTATTTCTATTTGTCTTATTTGGTGCTTTTTTAAATGGGACTGGGATGTCATCGCTATTCACCAATGGTGCAATAGCTGTTGCAGGGAGCCGACCAGGTGGACCTGCGAAAGTATCTGTACTCGCCAGTGGATCACTAGGAATGATAAATGGAAGTGCTGTTGCCAATGTGGCGACAACAGGTATTTTTAGTATTCCGTTGATGCAAAGAGTTGGCTATAAAAAGAATTTTGCTGCCAGCGTCGAAGCAGTCTCTTCCACAGGTGGACAAATTATGCCGCCGATAATGGGGGCGGCAGCATTTGTGATGGCAGAATTTCTAGGCATTCCATTTACGCACATTATTGTAGCAGCTATTATTCCAGCCCTGCTTTATTTTGTAGCTGTATGGTTTATGGTTCACTTTGAAGCCAAAAAAACGGGTATTCAAGGGATCGCAAGAGATCAACTACCTGACCTGAAGAAGATATTAAAACAACGCGGACATTTAATTGCACCGATTATTTTACTGTTAATTATGCTATTTAACGGGTTTACCCCAATTTACGCAGCCTTTTTTGCCATCATCTCAACGTATTTGATTGCTTTTATAAGAAAAGAAACAAGAATGAGCTTCAAAGATTTATTACACACCCTTGCCGAAGGGGCAAAAGGAACAGTTGTTATTGCCATTGCAACAGCTGTTGTCGGTTTTGTAATTGGTGTTGTAAATTTAACAGGCATTGGACTTCAACTAACTAATATGATATTGGCTTTGGCACAGGGTCAGCTTTTTCTTACATTATTATTAACCATGATTGCATGTATTATCGTTGGTATGGGTTTACCTTCAACGGCAGCCTATATCGTCGCCGTTGTTGTTGCAGCACCGGCGCTTATTAATCTAGGTGTTGCACCGATCGCTGCCCATATGTTTGTGTTCTATTACGCGTGTCTATCCAATATTACACCACCTGTAGCGATGGCTTCTTATACAGCGGCGGCACTGGCCAACGCGAACCCTACTCAGGTGAGCTGGACCGCTGTCAGGCTTGGCTTAGCCGGGTTCATCGTACCATTTTTCTTTATCTATTCACCGAGCCTTCTGTTACAATCAAACTTCTCTATTAGTATAGTTATTACGATTGTAGCAGCTATCGTTGGGATTTATGCATTAAGTACTGCGGTGATAGGTTATTGGATTGAACATATGAATTTAATTGAAAGAGTATTAATGTTTGCAGCTTCAGTTGTACTAATCTACAGTGGTTTGTTTACCGATGCGATAGGAATAGTGTTGATTGGATTGACATTTATTCTTCAGAAAAGAAAACAGAAAAATCGGGTGTTTAAACAACCAAGCCATGGACAAGCAATGTAAAGCGTAAATTGGAGGAGTGGAAGCATGGAATATAGAAAGCTAGGAAGAACAGATATGGATGTCAGTGTGATGAGTCTTGGTTCAGGAGGACATAGTAGACTAGGTACAACAAGTAAAAAAGCAGAAGAGGATGCCATTGTTGTTTTACAAAAAGCAATTGAAAAAGGCATTAACTTAATTGATACAGCCAATGTATATGGGACTGAGGAGCTAGTTGGCAAAGGGGTAAGTGCATTTAATAGACAGGATCTGCTTTATTCAACAAAATGCAGTATTCTCGAAAAGAATCAGTTGAAAACAGTCGCAAATCTTGAGTCGGAATTAACTCAAAGCTTAACTAATCTCCGCACAGATTATATTGATATTTATCATTTACACGCAGTTAATCTAAAGGATTATGACCATGCTGTAAATGTCCTTTTGCCACAATTGGTTAAGTACAAAGAGCAGGGTATTATCCGGGCCATTGGTATTACAGAACAATTTAATTCAGAGCCAAACCACTCTATGCTTGAATTAGCAGTAGAAGATAATTACTGGGATGTTATCATGGTAGGTTTTAATATCCTGAATCAAAGTGCACGTCAGCCCGTTCTAAAAAAAGCCATAAAACATGATATTGGTGTGTTAGGAATGTTCGCAGTAAGAAGAGCACTAGCCAAACAGGATGTTCTAAGCTCGTTAATCAGTCAACTGATCACAGAAGGAAGAGTGGATCCAGAGAGAATTGAATTAGAGAAACCGCTGGACTTTTTGGTTAATGAATATGGAGCTGAAAGTGTCATTGATGCTTCGTATCGCTTCTGTCGTGATGAGCCAGGTATTCATACCGTCTTAATGGGTACTGGAGATGTGGCTCACTTAGAGTCTAATATTCAGTCTGCAGAAAGAGAGGCCTTGCCAAGCAAGGCAAGAGAGAGGCTACAGGAGATTTTTGAAAAGGTAGATCATATTACAGGGAATTAAGCTTCGTTCCTATTCATGCACTCAGCCTACTTATTTTGGTTGAGTGCTTCTTAAAAATCTTTGAATAACATTAATACAAATAAAGGAGGAAACTCGAATGAAGGCGTCAGGTGTCATGATTAGAAAAACACCTAAAATTACCGAAATTCAAGTCATTCCCATAGCAGGAAAGGATTCTATGCTATTAAACCTAAGTGGGGCACACAGCCCGTACTTTACTCGAAATCTATTAATATTGAAAGATGATTCTGGACAAGTTGGTGTGGGTGAGGTCCCGGGTGGACAATCCATTGCAGTTGCGATGAATGAAGTGATTCCCCTTGTGGAAGGAAAAGAAATAGGTGCGTATAAGGATTTAATCTCGGCTATTAGAAGAGCATTGGATAAACAATATGGTTCGGTAAGTCGAGGCTTGCAAACATTTGACTTACGAATTGCTGTGCATGTTGTAACCGCTTACGAATCAGCACTCTTAGACCTCGTTGGAAAGTATATGAATGTTTCAGTAGCTTCACTATTAGGCGAGGGGAAGCAAAGAGACAAAGTGCAGGCATTAGGCTATTTATTTTATATTGGGGATCGTACAAAAACAGACCTTGCGTATGATGAAGATGAATCACATGAAGATGACTGGTTTAGACTGCGTCATAATGAAGCACTAACACCAGAAAAGATTGTTGAGCTAGCAGAAGCTGCCCAGAAACGCTATGGATTTAAGGATTTTAAGCTAAAAGGCGGTGTATTATCTGGGGATGAAGAAATGGCTGCGGTGACAGCATTATCAAAACGTTTTCCAGATTCAAGAATTACATTGGATCCAAATGGGGCATGGAGTTTGGATGAAGCAATAAGGCTATGTTCAGGTAAGCAGGATGTTCTAGCTTACGCTGAGGATCCGTGCGGGGCAGAGAATGGCTTCTCTGGTCGAGAAATTTTAGCGGAATTCAAACGTTCGACTGGTCTACAAACAGCCACGAATATGATTGCAACAGATTGGCGACAGCTTGGACATGCTATCCAGAGCCACGCTGTTGACATTCCCTTAGCTGATCCTCACTTTTGGACAATGGCGGGCTCTGTGAGGGTAGCTGAGATTTGTCATGAATGGGGTCTTACTTGGGGCTCACATTCTAATAATCATTTTGATGTCTCGTTAGCGATGTTCACTCATGTTGCCGCAGCAGCGTCTGGTGACATCACAGCAATTGATACTCATTGGATTTGGCAGGATGGACAAGGAATTACGAGAAAACCATTTGAAATAAATGAGGGATTTATCCAAGTACCAGATAAACCTGGACTCGGAGTAGAGCTTGATATAGATAAGGTTCAAGGGGCTCATGATCTATTTAATCAGATGAATCTAGGAGCAAGGAATGATTCAGTTGCCATGCAATATTTAATTGAAGGATGGTCCTTTGATCCAAAGAAACCTTGTTTGGTAAGGTGAAAATGTGAAGCATGAGTATTTTTTAGCTCATGCTTTTTGAAGATTAATAGGGTATATGTATGAAGTGGTTTAAAATATGATAAAATTGTAATACAATTAGGTAACAATAAAGGATAGGCGGGACAAAATGGCAAATCACCAATTTGATTTTTCAGAGAACAAGGTTAGCCGAAAAACATTAGCTCAGCAAGTCGAAGAAAAAATAATTGATTTGCTTATTACTAATAAAATGAAGCCGGGAGATAAACTGCCTCCAGAGCTTGAGCTTGTAGATATGCTGGGAGTAAGTAGGCCAGTCATGCGTGAAGCCATCAGTTCATTAGAGTCACTCGGAATTGTAAAAAGAAAAACGAGAGATGGTACGTATTTTACTGAGAAAATTAGTAGTAAGCCGTTTTCCGCAATGCTTTCTTTGATGAGTGGAAATATAGAAGCCATAATTGAAGCCAGAATGACATTGGAGCTTGGGCTAGTTACGTTTGCTGCTGAAAAAATGAGTGAGAATGAGCTTGATCAGCTTCAAGCAACAATTCAGGCTATTGAAGAAAGCAAAGATGATAATTATGGTGAGCACGATCTAAAGTTTCATCAAATTATCGCCCAAAGTGTAGCGAATCCAATTCTACAAGGGATGATGGATTCTCTTCATCTGACACATGCTAAAGTAAACACAAGAATTAAGTTTAGAGAAAAAGAGAAAACGGTTGAGCATCACCTGGCCATTTATGATGCATTAAAAAATCGAGATTCGGTGCGTGCGTATCAAGAAATGTACAATCACCTTACCTTTGTGAGAGAAAAGGTATTACAAACAGAAGAATAAAAGAAACTGTAGATCCGAACGATGAGCCTAATCATTGTTTGGATTTTTTAATTTATTTCTCTGCGGTTGTCTACATTCGGTGTATTGTCCTTGACTGATTATTTTATTTGTCTTACAATAAGATCAATAAAATATAAAGGAGAGAAAGCAATGAGCCAAACTAGAAAAGCACCTAAGGGAATACTAGGGTTCCCGGTTGCTCCTTTAGCATCTTCTGGAAAGATTGATGAAAGCGCTTTACACAGGAATATTACGTATTTAATTGAGGAAGGGTTAGAGGCCATTTTTATTGCGTGTGGCTCGGGTGAGTTTCAATCTTTAAGTAATGAAGAATATGGCACGATGATTGATGTTGCGAAAGACGCTACGCAAAAACGAGTACCTATTTATTCGGGAGTAGGAGGTAACCTGTCCACGGCTATCAGCCAAGCGAAGATTTCTGAAGAAAAAGGAATGGATGGATACTTAATTCTTCCTCCATATCTAATTGAGGGAGAGCAAGAAGGATTAGTTAGCTATATAGAACGTATTCTTGAAGCTAGTAACTTAAACGCAATTGTGTATCAACGGGATAACGCTGTCCTTCAGCTCAAGGCACTTGAATCACTTTTACGTTATGAGCAGCTTGTTGGACTTAAGGATGGAGTTGGTCATATCGAGAGCAACATCATCCTAACTCAGGCGATTGGAGATCGTCTCAGCTGGCTGAATGGAATGCCAATGGCTGAAGTCACGATGCCAGCTTATGTACCACTTGGTTTTGATTCCTATTCTTCTGCTATTTCTAACTATATTCCTCATATTTCAAGAAGGTTCTATGACGCATTATTGGCTGGACGAACGGAAGAAGTTAGTAGCATTTATCGAGATGTAATTCTTCCGATTAATGATATTAGGAAGCAACGCAAAGGATATGCAGTTTCATTGATCAAAGCAGGAATGGAAATTGTCGGATTACCGGTTTCAGGCAGGGTTCGTGCGCCTATTGTCGAAGTAAGTAAGGAACATTATAAACAATTGGAGGCCATTTTAGAGAAGGCTCACCAAAAGTATCCACATTCAAAATTGAGCGTTTAACTTAGAAGGGAGCAATTCATTGTGAGTACAGCTTTAAACTATGTAAACGGCACTTGGAAGGCATCAGGATCCGGTCAAACAAAAGAAAGTTCAAACCCAGCTGATCTAAAACAAGAAGTAGGATTCTATCAGAATTCAACTGCTGAAGACCTCGATCAAACGGTACAGGCTGCAAAGGAAGCTAAAAAAGGGTGGTCCAAACTAACAGGAGCTGAGCGTGGTGCATTTCTGTACAAGGTTGCCGACATTATGGAGCAACGTATCGATGACATTGCAACAACTGCTAGTAAAGAAATGGGGAAAACCCTCGCAGAAACACGAGGTGAAACCAATAGAGGTATAGCCATTCTTCGTTATTATGCAGGGGAGGGCTTGCGTAAGGTTGGTGATGTCATCCCATCTACGGATGCTGATGCACTAATGTTTACAACACGAGTGCCACTTGGAGTGGTTGGAGTTATTACACCATGGAATTTCCCTATTGCTATTCCCATTTGGAAAACAGCGCCGGCCCTCATATATGGGAATACGGTTGTATTAAAGCCTGCTTCAGAGACAGCTTTAACATGCGCTAAAATCATTGAGTGCTTTGATGAGGCTGATTTGCCAAAGGGTGTGATTAATTTCATTACTGGCAGTGGCTCTGTTATTGGGCAAGGATTGGCTGAACATCCGGATGTAAACGGCATTACATTTACTGGATCTAATTCAGTTGGAAAAGAAATAGGAAAGCAAGCACTTAGCCGCGGCGCTAAGTACCAACTCGAAATGGGTGGAAAGAATCCGGTCATCGTAGCCAAAGATGCTGACCTTCAGTTAGCCGTGGACGCGACAATAAGTGGAGCTTTCAAATCAACCGGACAGAAGTGTACGGCAACCAGCAGGGTGTTTGTCGAAGCAGAGCTGTACGATGAATTTAAAGACTTGCTATTAAAGAAAACAGCTGAGCTTAAAGTCGGTGATCCATTAAGTGACTCGTCATGGATGGGCCCATGTGCTTCAAAAGCACAGCTCGATAACTGCATGTACTACATTAATAAGGGTGTAGAAGAAGGGGCGACCTTACTCACTGGTGGTAATAAAATTCTTTCAGATGAGGGTTTTTATGTCGAGCCAACGATATTTGAATGCGAAGACCATTCACAAACCATTGCTCAGGAAGAAGTGTTTGGACCTGTCATTGCATTATTTAAGACAGCCTCAATTGAACAATCATTGGAGCTAGCCAATGATGTTGAATTCGGTCTGAGTGCATCCATTTTTACAACCAATATCAGCTCCATGCTAAGCTTCATCAAAGATATGGATGCGGGCCTCGTTCGAATTAATGCAGAAAGTGCCGGAGTAGAGCTCCAGGCTCCATTTGGCGGAATGAAGCAATCAAGCTCGCACTCCAGAGAACAAGGCGAAGCGGCTAAAGAATTTTTTACTTCTATTAAAACAGTGTTTGTTAAATAGAGAGAGAGAAAAAATGCCATACCATTTTAGAGGTACTTCTAGATTAGGATAAACTTGGTCTTAGATTCAATTGAACAATGAACCTGTACAAAATCAACATAATTATTATTGAGGTGCTATGTGCACATTTAAAAGTCCGCCTGATGAAAAAGTGATCAGGCGGACCTTGTTTGTTCTAAAGATTATTCAACCCCATAACGTTTTTTAAAGCTCTTCGCATAAATATCTACAGCTTTGATTGCTTGTACAACATCGTCAGCTGTCACTTTTTGTGGAAGGTTGTGAATGGTTTCTCCTTCGGCGGTAGCGAGTTCTGCAATCTTTAATAAATCTTCATCTGAAGCGTCAGCTAAGTGAAGTTCTTCTAGAGTAACTGGGAGGCCTAATTCGATATAGAGTTCAAGATAACGATCCAGTTCCTCTAGGTTTTTATTTTCTAAAACAAGCTGAGCAATGGTGCCGTAAGCGACTTTTTCACCGTGAGTCAAATTGTGGATCTCACCGTGAATGGCTGTAAATCCGTTATGAATGGCATGTGCTGCAGCAAGTCCTGCTGTTTCAAATCCAAGTCCACTTAACAGGGTGTTTGCTTCAATGATCGACTCCAGGGCAGGTGTAACAATTTTATTTTTGTTTGCCTCAACAGCCTGCAAACTGTACTCGAATAAAATCTCCTCCGCCTTTTCAGCGATAGCTTGACCGGCAATGGTAGGTTGACCACCAGACATAATTTGCCCATTAGATTGTAAAACTGCACGGGCTTCCACCCAAGTAGCTAACGCATCAGCGATACCTGATATCAAAAAGCGTGGTGGGGCACTAGCAATAATCTGAGAGTCAACAATAACGAGGTCAGGGTTTTTATCATAAAATGAATAATCCTCAAACACTCCATCATCTGAGTAAATAACAGATAGGCCTGAAGTAGGGGCATCTGTTGAAGCTGTTGTAGGTATAATAACGATCGGGTAACCTAGTTTGTCTGCGACTCCTTTTGCCGTATCTAGTGTTTTCCCGCCTCCAAGGCCAATTACCATATCAGCATCACTTTCTTTGCCAACTTGAATGATACGATCAATTTCATTAAGGGAGGATTCGCCTCCAAATGTCACTTGTTCACTTTTTATATCATCCTTTGTTAGGGTATCAACCAATTGATTACCAGCTATATCCCAGACAAACTCATCTGCAATGAGAAGAGCGTGTTGACCAAGCTTGCTAATATATTGACTAGCATTACTCTCCAAAATGTTTTTTCCTTGTACATAACGACTTGGGCTAATAAATACTTTCTCCATGGTTCATCCTCCTAATAATCTGTTCAAAACTCTTATTCCTCGATTTTGGTAATTCAAAACATTGAATTCCTGCTTTTTAGGATAACCCTAATTCAAAACTAGCATCCCTCTAGATTCTTACGACTAAATCTGATAAAATAATGCGGTCAAGGAATTAAGATTAGAGAGCATGAATCCATTGATTCTGCGAGCCTAAGATTTGTATCCTGCAAATATAAATGTATAGGTGGTTATCAAAAAATGAATGAAGTAAATACTACGTATCAAGTTCTGTTGTATTATCAGTACGTTACAATTGAGGATCCTGAAGAGTTTGCGGCAGAACATTTAGCCTACTGTAAAGAGCTAGGTATAAAGGGTAGAATTCTTGTAGCAAACGAAGGAATTAATGGAACGGTCTCAGGAAGTATTGAGCAAACGGAAGCGTATATGAAGAAGATGCATGCGGACCCAATGTTCGCTGATATGATATTTAAAATAGATGAAGCAGACAAGCATGCGTTTAAGAAAATGCATGTGCGCCCGCGTTCAGAGTTAGTAAATCTTTCTCTAGAGGATGATATTAATCCTAAAGAACAAACAGGACAATATCTTGCGCCTAAGGAATTTTTTGAACAAATGCAAGAGGAGAATACAGTAGTCATTGATGCGCGTAATGATTACGAATATGAGGTTGGTCGCTTCCGTGGAGCAATCAAACCAGATATCCGCACCTTCCGTGAACTTCCGGACTGGGTACGTCAAAACAAAGAGATGCTCGAAGGGAAGAAGATTTTAACTTACTGCACAGGTGGAATTCGTTGTGAAAAATTCTCTGGCTGGTTAAAGCGTGAAGGCTTTGAGGATGTATCACAGCTGCACGGTGGGATTGTTAGCTATGGAAAAGATCCTGAAGCTAAAGGTCAACTATGGGATGGTCAGTGCTACGTATTTGATGAGAGACTAACTGTACCCATTAATCGCACTGAACACGTTGTTGTAGGAAAGGATCACTTTGACGGCGAGCCATGTGAACGATATGTAAACTGTGCGAATCCGGAGTGTAACCGACAAATCCTATCTTCTGAAGAAAATGAGCACAAATATATGCGTGGCTGTACGGCTAAGTGCCGCGTGCACCCTCGTAATTTATATATTAAGGAACAGAGCTTGACGGAAGCTGAAATTGAAGCTCGTCTTGCTGCAATTGGTGAGAAGCGTGAAGTGAATATTTAATGAGAAAAGCTGCAAGAGAGAGTAGACTCTCCATGTGGCTTTTTTTATTGAACAAATATTAATATTCACCGCTTCGTAATACTCTCATAAGTTTTACGACATATATTTTGAATGAAAGGGAATGGAGTACTAAAAGGGAGTTGATTCTAATGAACACTATGCAAAAAGATATCTTATCCTATCTAGAAAAAATAATTGAAGAAGAAAAGGAAGTAGCTAGAAGCGGGGAGATACCTGATTATATAGAAGCTGTTGATAATGACGATCATGGTGCAGTATCAGTGGCGCTCACTTCAATTGATGGGACAACCGTAAGAGCTGGTGATTACGAAGGCAGGTTTTCACTTCAAAGTATTGCTAAGCTTTTTCCATTAGCATTAGCTTTAATGGATCATGGTAGTGAAGAGGTCTTTAAGTACACGGGAAAAGCTCCAACCGGAAACGTTTATCATTCTCTTATTCAAATGGAAATGCAGGAAAAAGAGAAACCGTTAAACCCAATGGTAAATTCGGGAGCCATAGTTATGTGTGGATTAATGAAAGGGACGTCTGCGGACGAGAAATTTGAACGAATCTTGACCCTAGCTAGAGAGCTGACTGGAAATAAAGAGCTGACCTATAACGAAAAAGTTTATCAGGCAGAAAATCAAGATCTAAATAGATCTTTATTTTATTACAACCGACATAATGGATACATAGAAGGGGAGTTTGAAGATGTTATGCCAGTGTACTGGAAGATGACTTCTATTGAGGTGACGATTGAAGAGCTTTCAAACATGGCGGCCGTCATTGCTAATTATGGAACATGTGTGCAATCCGGAAAAGAGCTATTACCTCCTGATGTGGTCACCACGTTAAAATCATTTATGGTGACATGTGGTATGTACGATGAGTCTGGAGCCTTTGCAGTGGAGGTAGGTATCCCGGCAAAAAGTGGAGTATCAGGAAGCATCATTGCCGCCATACCAGGCAAACTCGGCATCGGGGTCATGGGACCAGATCTAAATAAATATAGTAACAGCATTGCAGGCATTAGAATGCTGAAAAAGATCTCAGACAAATGGCAGCTTAGTATCTTTAGTAAAAATGAAGATGGTAAAGATGGGAAGGATTTAAAAGGGAATAACGGCAAGCGGAAGGAATTGGATTAAGAGGATGTAGTTACCAAGAGGAATGAGCAAAGCATCAAGAAGAAAGCCACTCTTACCAAGAAGCGAAGCGCATTACCAAGAAGACCGAGCACACCATCAAGAAGAAAGCCGCACTTACCAAGACCGCCGCTCTCGACCAAGCAGCCTAACCCAACCATCAAATAAATCACCACTTTTACTAAGAAACCCAATCAATTTACTTCAAAAACCACCACTAAAAAAACTCTCGGATGATCCCATCCGAGAGTTTTCATCATACATTAATCTTAATAGCCTTTAGAATAATCAACTAAATTAATCGATGGTTTATCTCCATTAATAAAGTCTTTTAGGTTAGGGATGAAGATTTCCTCAATTACTCTTTGTTGGTAGTGCTCTGTGGCACCGGCTGTATGAGGGGTGATGATTACATTTTCCATTTCCCATAAGGGGCTGTCTTCGCTGAGTGGTTCTTTTTCAAATACATCTAATCCTGCTCCGGCAATCCAACCTTGCTCTAATGCATCCACGAGGTCGTCTTCTTTTACGATTTCGCCTCTGCCTATGTTGATAAAAAAGGCATTTTCTTTCATTTGTTTAAAGGCTTTTTTATCAAATAAATGTTTTGTGTCTGGTGTGAGTGGCAGAGTCACAACAACATAGTCACATTGTGGCAGGACCTGATCTAATTGATCAGGTGTAAACATCTCGTCCACCCATTCGGTGTCTTTCCCCGAATGTCTGACCCCAAGTACCTTCATGCCAAAGGCTTTGGCAATTTTCGCGGTTTCTTTTCCGATTTCACCAACTCCGATGATACCGACTGTTTTTTGATGAATTTCTAGCTTTAGGTCTTCATGATGCCAGGTTTTCGTTTGTTGGTTACGGACGTAGGCATGAATTCGTCTAGTGAAACCAAGCATTAAAGCAAAAATGGTTTCTGATATAGGATATGCGTGAACTCCGTTTGCGCTGGTAACATAGACATTGCCTTTATCTAAATCCTCTAAAGGGAGAGTGTCGACACCTGCGCTCCATGTTTGAAGCCATTTTAAATTCTTAGGTTGAGCGAAGTTAAATTCCTTTAATTGTTTGTTCCAACCAACAATAATAGAGGAGGCTTCTAATTGGTCTTCCCAATTGCTCGCGTCTTTACCGTATAGCAAGGTCCACTCAGGGATAATCTGCTTTATTTTTTCTACGGATTCATCTGATAGATTGTGAGTAATTACTAGCTGATTGTTAGTTGTCATGTTGGTCCCTCCGATATTTTTCTTTTTAGTTAGTGTATCAGATTTCTCAGTTAACTTCCTGAAATAAGAGGATAACGCCTTATATAAAAAAGAATACTAATTAAAACAAGGAGTTCAGCTATAGGTATGGCAAGCCATACACCAGTTACACCAATAAAAGCAGGAAGAATGAATAGAATGATTAACATAAAGAGAATTTCTCTGGCAAAGGTAATCCATGTGGCCATGCGTACATTTCCAATCGATTGATAGTAGGTCATCATCACAAAGTTGATTCCCATAAATAAATACGCAAAAAAGAATATCCGTATACCAGAGGTGGCAAGCTCGATTACCTCTGTTTCAAATTGACCAAAAATAGAAACAATCGGTCTAGATGCCGCTTGTCCAATGATAAAGAATAAGAGACCTGCGCCTGTGGCTGTCCAAAGAGCAATTCTGATGGTTTGCAGTTTTCGTGATAGCTGTTTGCCCCCATGATAATAGCTAACTAAAGGCTGTACCGCTGATCCCATACCAAGGAACATTAGCAGCATGACGCTGTGAACATAGTTTAAGACTGAAAAAGCCGCAACCCCATCTGTACCGGCTAATCTTTCAAGTGTTACATTATGAGAGATGGTAAATACTGAAATACCAACCTCTGCTAGAAAGCTTGGGAAACCAAGGAGGATCGCCGTTGATAATAGCTTCCAGTCAAATCTTAAACGAACCAAACGTAGCTGGCTGCTCTTTTTAAAGAAATGCAAGCTCAAAACGAGAATTCCAAGTGCAGCGGAAATAATAGTACCTGCTGCCGCACCAGCAACACCAAGATTTAAGATATATAAAATAATATAATTCAAAATGACGTTTGAAACGGCGGTAACAATCAAGGCGGCCATAGCTAGGTTAGGTCCGCGATCATTTCGAACAAACACACTGCACGCATTTTCAATCGTGAAAACAAATCCAAACAAAAGCATGACCTGCAAATAGGCTGAGGCGAAAGGATAGGTTTCTTCATTTGCGCCCAAAGCATATACTAAGGGTTCACGAAATATAAAGGCAATGATCCCTATGATAAGTGTTGCCGAAAAAATCAATACTAGCGACTGCGTGAAAATTAAATGCGCACGTTTTACATTTTTAGCACCCATTGATTGAGAAAATAAGGTGGCTCCGCCTATGCCAATCCACAGGGACATGGCGACAAAAATAGTATAGACCGGACCTGCAATTCCCACTCCTGCTAAGGCAACATGTCCTAAGCGATTACCAACCATAATCCCGTCCACCACAAAGTTTAATGCCATAAGCAGCATACCAACTAAGGAGGGTATTAGGTATTTTATAAAAGTACGACCAATAGGCTGTGTGTCTAATGGGTTTGTGTTGATTTCTTGTTCTGTTTTCATGTTTCCATCTCCAATTACCTAGCTTGTAATTCCCCGCCAGTAAATATTCCATAGTGACTTCATTTTTAACTCAGCACGTTCAGGTTTTCCATAAATTAATTCAACAAAAATAGCATCAAGAATAGAAAGATAGGCTAATACAGCTGAACGCATATCTTTAATCATCATTGAATCTTCTTTTATCGCTTTTTCAAATCTTAAAAGAAATAGCTGCTCACATCGTGCTTCGTTTGCATATACCTTTTCCATCACTTCTTTGTACAAATGATCTGGTGGGAAAAATGATATTCGCAATCCAAAACGATAGCTATCTTCCCCTGAGAAACGTTTTCCAATTAGTTGAAGATAGCCTAATAAAAAGTCGTGAAGAGATTGGTACTGATATTGTTCGGACCACTCTTTAATATAAGCAAAATCTTCATCTAATGATTGCTCGAGTACTGTTAAAAATAATTCATCCTTATTTTTAAAATGCGTGTAAATTGATTGTTTTTTTATGCCTACCTCTTCTGCAATTTTTGCAAGGGAGGCTCCTTCGAATCCATTGCGTCCAAATGAAAACAAGGCAGATTGTTTAATGTCATTGGCAGTCATAGGCGACCACTCCTTCCGAACGTTCGTCAGGGAATAATAACACAGCTCTTATTAAATGGTCTAGTATTAGTTACTAAGGTACTAGACACAAGATTGTCACAGAAAAATAAGAAAATATCAGGTCTATTTATCTATAAAATTGTTTATACTAGAAATGTAGATAACTAGTTGAAGTCACCAAGAGTTACAAAGTAATCATGAAAATATAAAAATAATAGGAGGTCAGAGGTAAGTGAAAGGCGGTCTTGGAATTAAAATTATTTCAGTAGTTTTTCTTGCAGGTGTTATAGGTATGGTCATTATGGCAAGTGTACAGGCTTCCTCCTAATGGCGGACGAGGCCTTAATAAATAATAAGGGGTTAATGGCCTCATAATATAGAAACTCGGGATCCTCGTTAGGATGTCGAGTTTTTTGATTTTGCTTATCTTACATGAATGTAAGATTTCTGAAAGCATAATCGATTTCTGATCCTTTATTCACAGTGTACACTATGGGTATACTAATAACAGGAGTTGATCTCGTGAGAGGCAGCCTAGGAATTAAAATTATGTCGGCAACATTTATTATTGGGGTCATTAGTTTAATGATTGCCGCTGGAACTGTTCAGGCTTACTAAGGAGGAATGGAGCATGTTGACCGTAACAAATGTCTCAAAAACATATAGTGGGAAAGTTGCCTATCGAGCGTTAGAGGATGTCTCCTTTGACGTAGCGAAGGGTGAGTATGTAGGGATTATGGGGCCATCTGGTAGCGGAAAAACAACGCTTTTAAATATCATCTCAACCATTGATGCCCCTACCTCGGGTCAGGTATTACTAGATGGTAAGAGTCCTCACCAATTAAAAGAACAAGAGCTGTCCACCTTCCGTTCTAGCAATTTAGGCTTTGTGTTCCAGGATTTTCAGTTACTTGATACATTAACAGTCGCTGAAAATATCGTTTTACCCTTGACTTTAGCAGGTGAAACTTCGATCTCTGGCATGCAGGAAAAGGTAAAATCCATTGCTGAGAAGCTACATTTGAATGATTTACTTGATAAGCGTACATATGAGTTATCCGGTGGTCAATTCCAACGCACGGCAATTGGTCGGGCGCTTATTCACAAACCAAAGCTTGTTCTTGCTGATGAACCAACAGGAAACCTTGATTCCAAGGCGACGGGGGATGTCATGGAACTGCTTCATAAAATGAACAAAGAGGAAGGCACAACCCTTTTAATGGTCACACATGATGCAGTGGTGGCAAGTTATTGTGACCGTATTCTTTTCATCAAAGACGGAAAACTTTTTAATGAGATATATAAGGGAGATAACCGCGAGTCCTTCTACCAGAATATTGTACAGGTTCTTTCATTACTTGGGGGAGATAATCGTGACCTTTCGTCAGTTCGCTTACCGTAATATTCTTCGTAATAAACGAACATACGCTGCATTTTTGCTAAGCTGCGCGTTTTCAGTGTTTGTTTTTTTTGTATATGCGGTGTTTGTGTTTCATCCAAGTGTGGAAGATGGAAACATTACCACATTAGCTGTATCGGGTATGATGGTCTCCCAAATTGTTATTTTCAGCTTTTCGTTTCTTTTTGTGCTGTACTCAATGAGCTCATTTCTTTCATTTAGAAAACAAGAATTCGGTTTATTAATCCTACATGGCCTAACTAAACGAAGGCTACGAAAACTACTGTTTTTTGAAAACACGTTCATTGGATTTGGAGCCATCCTGATAGGAATATCATTAGGATTAGCTTTTGAAAAACTATTTTTGATGGCTGTCAGCAGAATTATCCTATTTGATGAAATGCCTTTTTATATGCCGTGGAAGGCACTTGGTTTAACAATCCTCTCATTTACACTTTTGTTTATCACTATTTCATTTTTCACTTCATTTGTGGTACGAACGTCTAAAGTAGTAGACCTGCTTAAAGGCTCAATGAAACCAAAATCTTCACCTACGGCATCAAAGTTTTTAAGCGGCTTAGCTATTTTGCTTATTGGTTATGGCTATTGGCTTTCTATATCAGCCCAAGAAGAGCAGGTTGTTTTTAGGTTTATACCTGTAACATTCATTGTGATCGTTGGTACTTATTTTTTGTTTACACAGTTAAGTGTATTTATGATGAAATGGCTCCAACGAAATCCTGATAAAAATTGGAAAGGGACAAGATTGATCAGTCGCTCTAATTTGATGTACAGGATAAAGGACAATGCACGAATCTTTTTTCTTGTGTCGATTGTATCAACCATTGCCATTTGTGCCACAGGAACGATTGCCACGTTTGGGGTCTGGGGTGAACGGGATTTTGAAACGCCATTGGCTATGACGTATGTATCATATAATCACGAAGAAGCTAATCGTGATAATCAAGAACTGGTCCGCGAGCTAAATGACGCAGAAATAAATTATGATTTGTATCAATTTACAATAAAGGTAGTAGAAACAGAGGCCTATGATGCGGAGTTAGATACGGTGTATGAACAAATCTACAACATCGTATCTCAAGATGATTATAATGAATTGGCCAAACTAAGTGGTTTTCCAACCTACGAGCTTAATGAAAATCAAGTGCTCCCAACTCATAACAGCTTTCTAAGCATTAAGGAGCTGCCTTTATCCTCTGGCAGAGAGAGAGCTGTGACCACTTTAGAAGCACCTGAGGAAAATCTATTTACGATGCTATATTCAATGAATCCAATTGTTGTGAGCAATGAATTGTATAACCAAATCCACATGGACGATAATCAAATATTCTATGGATACAACATTGACGATTGGCAAAGTACAGAATTTATCGGATACCAGATTGAGCAAAAGCAGATAAAGCGGTCTCAAGAGGTATACGGTGATGGTCAACCTTTAATTAGAATGTTTAATTTTAATTCAAGCGGACTGAGATATATCTTAACAATTAGTATGTATCAAACTATGTTATTTATGGGGTCGGTCATTGGGGTTGTCTTTTTTATTGCTACGGGTAGCTTCCTCTATTATCGAATTCAAAATTATCTACCTCAGGATGCCGCTCGTTTTGCTACTTTAAGAAAATTAGGATTGTCTTACAAAAAGATGAGACAGATTGTAACAGCAGAGATGATGATTTTGTTTTTTGGGCCATTTATCGTCTCACTGATTCATTCAGCTGTAGCCTTTGTTGCGCTTCAATCAATGATTATTGAAAGGCCAAATATTCTTATACATGTTCTTGTTGTAATAAGTGGGTTTGTGTTCGCTCAGTTTATTTATTTTCTGCTTATGCGGAAGCAGTATTTGAACAGCCTAATGAGAATGATTGAAAAGAGCTGAGGGTCAGCTTATAATCAAACCAATATGAGCCTGGGGTGAGAAGATGACTGAAGCTGTACTTATAGTTGAAGATGATAAAAAACTTGCGGAGGTGTTAAGGGAGAAGCTGGAACGCTATGGATTCTCCGTCTTTTTACATCACGGAGAGTCTGATCTGCTTCATTATTTTGAAGAGGTTCAACCCAAAATTGTTCTATTGGATATTAATTTGCCAACCTTTGACGGGTTCTACTGGTGCAGGCAAATTCGCCAGAAATCAACCTGCCCTGTGATTTTTATATCTGCTCGTAGTAATGAAATTGATCAGGTAATGGCCCTTGAACATGGGGGCGATGACTATCTAGCCAAGCCTTTCCACACAGATATCCTTGTCGCCAAGGTACGCAGTCATATGCGAAGGGCGTATGGGGAGTATGCGGCAACACCGGAAGACAAGCAGCTAAGCTTGGAGGGTTTAAGCTATCATCCAGACCGTATGGAGCTTCATTACGGCCAAGAGTCGGTCATGCTCTCGAAAAGAGAATGTCAGTTGATAGAGCTGCTCATCAAAAGTTATCCGAATGTGGTAACTAGGCAAGCGATTTTAGACAAACTATGGGATGATACGGAATTCATTGACGAGAATACAGTGAATGTGAATATGGCTAGAGTACGAAAGCAATTACAGCGGCTTGGTATACAAAGCGCGATCGAGACGATTAGGGGAGCTGGGTACCGGATGCATATTACGTGGAGTGGAAATGCATGAAGTTATTTTGGCGTGATCATACCTTACTAATTACGGTTTACATTCTTCAGATGCTGATATTAATATCGATTCTTTTTCTTGATCCAGGAACGCAAGCATCAAGTGTATTCTATGCTATTTTTTTATCTTTTCTTTTATTAACAGGATATTTGATATACAGGTTTATTGTCTTAGCTCCGTACTACCGTAAACTTAATGATGATACCTCACATCATCATGACTTTAAGATTGATGGAAGTCATCCAATGATTGTAGCTCATAATCAGCTTATGACTCGTCACTATAATCAACACCAAGCCCAGCTGCATCAATTAGAGATCCGAAAAAATCAACAAGTACAATTTATGACCCAATGGGTTCATCAAATGAAAACACCCGTGTCTGTAATGAACTTAATCACACAAAATGAACAGGAAAATGAGGAATTCCCCGCCTTACGAACGGAACTAAAGCGACTTGAAAAAGGCTTGGATTTAGCATTACATACTGCACGCTTTGAACAGTTTGAACAGGATTTTAGGGTGAAATCTGTTCATGTTCAAACAATCATTCAGCAGGTCGTTCAAGAAAATAAACGCCTATTTATCTTAAAGGAGCTGTACCCCAAGCTAACAATTGATCAAAATCTATATGTTTCCACAGATCCAAAATGGTTGCTCTTTATGCTTGATCAATTAGTGGTGAATGCTATTAAATATACTCGTGATCATGGGAAGCAATTATCGATCGAAGCGAATGTAGTAGAAGGGAATCCTACTATTCAAATCATTGATCAAGGGGTAGGCATTCAATCCGCTGACCTACCAATGATTCATCGTCCCTTCTATACAGGTGAAAATGGTCGGAAATATGGAGAGTCCACGGGAATGGGGCTACATTTAGTACATGAGCTTTGCGAAAAACTTCGTATACAATTTTTAATTGAATCCGAGTATGGAAAAGGAACAACAGCGAGCTTAATCTTTGTTCAGGATAGGAGCTGAAACAATTTTACGCTCAGAGTTCGTCCATTCAAACCATTGGAGCATTAAATTTGCTGAGGAATGCTTCAATGGAAATGCAGAGTGGTCCCCTTATCATCAACCTCCCACTTTTCCCCTAATCATCAACCTTCGTTTTCTCTCTCCACTTTTTAAATTTTGTTAACGGTCATAATCGTCATTCAATTCAAAATAAGATATAATTAGGTAAACGAAATAATCACCAAGGTAAAAGATACAGTGGGAGTAGATGTCATGAGGACCGTATTTTCATATTTAAAGCCATATCGGTTGGCTGTGTACGTAGCATTGTTCTTGATGCTAGTAGAGCTAGCCGTGGAATTAACTGCACCTCTAATTTTGGCTCGAATTATAGATGATGGAGTTGTTGCAGGTGATTTAAATGTGGTGATTTTTTGGGGAATCATTTTAATGGCTTCTTCATTAGTAGCCTTTCTTGCTGGTATTGTTAACTCTTTTTATGCTGCCCATGCGGGTCAGAGCACTGGTTTGGATTTAAGAGGGGCCATGTTCCGTCGCATCCAGCTTTCATCGTTTGCAAAGCTTGAGGATTTTGCGACATCTTCACTGATTATGAGATTAACAAACGATGTGACCCAGATTCAGAATACGGTGTTTATGGGACTACGGATCATGATGAGAGCCCCGTTATTAATTATTGGGGGCGTCGTTTTATCTTTTTTTATTAATGCTCGCCTAGCTCTTGTATTTGCCGTTGTTATCCCCTTATTGGTCTTGACTATAACCATCCTTATGAAAAAAGGAGCTCTTTCCTTTGGCTGGGTTCAGAGGCGATTGGATCAGGTTAATCATGTAACGAGAGAGAATCTCATGGCAATGAAATTAGTGAAAGCGTTTGTGAGACGTGGTCATGAAGCGAAACGGTTTGTAACTAATAATACGCAGCTCAAGGACCAAACCGTAAAGGCTTTAAGGTTAATGGAAATTACTCAGCCTGTTTTATTATTACTAATGAATGGATCCATTGTTGCAGTGCTTTGGTTTGGCAGCTTTCAGTTGAATACAGGCAATGCACAGGTTGGAGAAATTGTGGCTATTGTAAACTATGCGACACGTATTATGGGGGCACTGACTGTGCTTTCTATGATTATCATGTTTCTTTCAAGAGCTAAAGCTTCCGCTGAACGAATTGAAGAAGTATTAACGACCTGTGATGCAGATGAAATGGTTACAGATGCTAATCCCGAAACCTACCTGAGAGGAAATATTAAATTTGATCACGTTTCTTTTTCCTATGGGAAAACAGAGCAGGAGGTTTTAAGGAAGGTATCCTTTAACATTTCATCCGGGCAAACCATTGCCATTCTTGGAGCCACTGGTTCAGGTAAGTCATCTTTGCTTCAATTACTCCCTCGACTTTACACGCCGCAAGAGGGAATGATTCGAATAGATGATGTAGATATCCAAGAGCTTGATTTAAAAGTACTTAGAGAATCCATTGGATATGTGTCACAGCAAACCATGCTGTTCTCAGGCACAATACGTGAGAATATCTCATGGGGTAAACCAGAAGCTAATCTGAATGAAATCGTCAGGGCGGCAGATGCTGCACAAATTCATGAAACCATTCAAAAGCTTCCAGACGGATATGAGACAAGAATTGGACAGAGGGGTGTAAACCTATCGGGAGGGCAAAAGCAACGGATTGCTATTGCTCGTGCACTGATACGGGAGCCTCAAATCCTATTATTAGATGACAGCACAAGTGCGCTTGATAATCGTACGGAGGCAGCTTTTTTAAGAGCATTAGAACAGTATCCATGTACCACCATTCTTATTACTCAAAAGCTCTCAACGGCTGCTTCCACAGATAGAATTCTGTTACTTGAACATGGGGAATTACTTGCTGAGGGCTCGCATGAGGAGTTGCTTTCGAATTCGACTTTCTATCAAGAGCTCTACTCATCACAATATGGGAAGGAGGCCTGACGATGTCAAACTGGCTGAAAGAGCCCTTTCAATACGATCGAATTGATATAGAACAGAAGCATCAAAACTTACAATCGCAACGAAAGGACAAAACCGCAAAGGATTGGAAGGGTACACTGCTAAGAATTTGGTCGTATCTATCGGTTTACCGTTTCAAAATGTTCCTTGTTGTCGTAATGGCTGTACTTAGTTCCTCCCTAAGCTTACTCGGTCCTTTTTTAGTAGGTATGGCGATTGATGATTATTTTATAACTCAGAGCTTAGAAGGCTTACCGTCCTTACTAGTAGTGTTGGCAGTGACATATGTTCTCCTTTCACTTGCTACTTGGTTTCAAAATTATTGGATGATTGGAATCTCACAACAAACCGTTCAAGAAATTCGAACAACGTTGTTTTTGCATATTCAACGTTTACCTCTCGCTTATTTTGACAAAAGGCAGCATGGGGAATTAATGAGTCGTATGACAAATGATATGGAGAACGTCAGTAACACCTTAAACAGTTCTATTATTCAATTACTCTCAAGTGCCATCACGTTTATAGGAATTCTTGCTGTTATGCTTTGGCTAAGTCCTCTTCTTACAGCTGTCACTCTGATGGTTATTCCATTAATGGTGATAGGCATGAAGTGGATTACCAAACGTACCTCTATCTTCTTCAAAGAACAGCAGCGTCATCTAGGTGAGTTGAATGGATATATTGAAGAAACGATAGCTGGTCAGGCAATGGTCAAAACCTTCTCTCGAGAAGAACCAATAATTCGTGATTTTGAGGTACGTAATTCAAAGCTTCGAACAGCTGGATTTTGGGCTCAGACGTATTCCGGTTTTATTCCGAAGCTAATGAACGTATTGAATAATGCAAGCTTTGCGGTCATTGCAGGAGTTGGTGGATTACTTGCTTTAAATCCGCAAGCAGGAGTGACTGTGGGAACGATCGTGATATTTGCGGAGTATTCTAGACAATTCACAAGACCGTTAAATGATTTAGCGAATCAATTTAATACCTTGCTCTCCGCTATTGCCGGTGCAGAAAGAGTATTTGAAGTAATTGATGAACCCCTTGATCAAGATAAAGAGGGAGCTAAACCAATTGATCACATTGAGGGGCATGTCCAATTTGATCGTGTGAGTTTCTCCTATGACAATGAGCTGATTCTGAACGATATTAACCTCGATGTAAAAGCAGGAGAGACTGTAGCATTTGTTGGTCCAACAGGAGCTGGAAAAACAACGATTATCAACCTACTGTCTTATTTTTACGAGGTAAATGCAGGACGAATTTTGATTGATGGTCAAGATACTAAAAAGATTCAAAAAGAAAGCCTACGAACGAAGATGGGTTTTGTTTTGCAGGATTCGTTTCTTTTTCAAGGAAGTATTATCGAGAACATTCGCTATGGTCGCCTAGATGCAACGGATGAAGAAGTCATAGAGGCGGCAAAAATGGCTAATGCCCATGATTTCATATGTAGGATGTCTGATGGTTATCATACAAAGCTGAAGCAGGATGGGGGCGGGATTAGCCAAGGGCAAAAGCAGCTCTTATCAATAGCTCGAGCTATTCTTGCCAATCCTTCTATTTTAATTTTGGATGAAGCGACTTCTAGTATTGATACAATTACTGAAATGCGGATTCAAGAAGCGTTAAAACGTCTAATGGAGGGACGCACAAGCTTTATGATTGCCCACCGTTTAAATACCATTGAACAAGCCGATCGGATTTTTGTTTTACAGGAAGGGCAGATTACGGAAAGTGGAAGTCATCAAGATCTTATGAATCAAAAGGGTTTTTATTACGGACTTCACCAGAAGCTTGAGAAGCAAACGGGATAATGATGGGGGCGGGCATATGCACATTCTTTGCAATTTCTGCTTGTGATAGCAAAGGCGGCCGCCCTTCTAATAAGCCAGCGATATCATTGAATGTATTCGTTGTGTTCATTTTTTCCATTTTAACAAAGGGATTAGGATATTAATGTCGAATAATTAGAACATGCAAATGATCTGATTAAGCATAGGGAGCGGCAGCATCGTGATAATTGAAAAATTATTTTTGCATGTTTTAATTGTTTTATCTCCAATCATCATTTACTTAGTTCTATATGAAGGTAAACCAGAAAAGAGAAATAATTTTGTTCTCATCGTGTTTATGACAATCTCTTCTTTTTTGTGTGTGATCATGCCCTTTTCCGACTTCGGTATCCTCTGGGATCTTCGGTTTGTTCCTATTGTCATAGCCTTTATTTATGGAAGTAGAACAGCTGGGATCGTTGTCAGTGTAGCGACGCTTCTAGTGCGAATATATGTCGGTGGAGATATGTTAATCTACGGCGTGATTGGTCTTATCGTTAATTCATCATTTTTTTATGGGATGACATATTTAATTAAGGATAATCATGCGAAAAGTAATCGTTTAAAGATCATAGTGATATGTATTCTTTCCCCTGTTATCCTTCAAATCGTTCTTGCTGGTATAACGTTTCAGGTGGAGGATTTAATAACTTCTGAAGGGCTGGAGCTTCTATACTCAGCAGTAGTCTTTGCGGGTTTATTAGTTGGTTCGACTGTTGTGGCAGGAATGCTATATGAGATGCTCTTAAAGCGTGAGCGAATGCAGGAAGAGCTACTTTATGCTGTTAGGCAACAATCAATTAGTGAGCTATCCGCTTCTATTGCTCATGAAGTTAGGAATCCTCTTACTGTAGTAAAGGGTTTTCTACAATTAATGAAGGAAGAGGATAATAAAAATAACGTAAATCCGGAATATTATCAATTGATTTTAAGTGAATTAAACCGAGCAGAGAATATTATTTATGAGTATCTAAACCTTGCAAAGCCTCAGCTTGGTAACCAAACGCGAGTCCCTATTAATGAGTGTGTGACTCACATTACCACACTTCTAGGACCATATGCGGACAAAGAAGGCGTTCTATTGAATGGACCAGAAGCTACGCAGGAGTACTTCATTGAGACGGATCGTTCTAAGCTTAAGCAAGCCCTAATTAATTTTATAAAAAATGCAATTGAGGCCTCTGCTCCAACAGGTATTGTTGATGTTGATATTACTTCAAAAGGCAAGATGGTTCAGATAATAATAGCGGATAATGGCAAAGGTATGACAAAAGAACAGCTACATAAAATCGGTACGGTCTTTTATTCTACAAAAGAAAAAGGCACTGGTCTTGGGACAATGGTATCCATTCGATTAATTGAGAAGATGGGTGGAAAGGTCACATATGATAGTAAAGAGAACGAAGGGACCTCGGTGCAAATCCTCCTTCCCATAATGACGTAGTCAACCCTTCTGTTGTACAAGAAAGGGTAAAGTACTTATTAATATTTAAATAGTCATACTAATGCCTACCCTAAAACAAGCGAACAAATTTAGAGGCCGCCTTCTGCGGGATGAAAAGGAGGTCACTGAAAAAGTCATCTGTCAACTAGAATTAAGCTCGTATGCACCGCTACAGGAGAACCCTACGCTTTCCGCGGGAACGGCCTCAGCCCTCGAAGTGGAAAACCACCACGTCGATGTCTTCAGACTCGTTCTGTTCCGCAGGAGTCTAAGGGTTCTCCTTCCGCTCATGTTACCGATTAGACAAATGACCAACAAAAAACTTTTTATTCAGTGGCCTCGATGAAAAGGTACATTGAGATAAATAGACGTAGTTGGGTTAGATCATTACCTTGCCTCGGGTAAGTGCCCCCAATTTTGGGAGCGACGGACGAAGAAATAAAATCATGAGCAACCCTCTGCCCATAAATCTTCCAGACTTATTAACATATAAACTTGGACACAGTCCAAGAAAGGGTTTACAAAAATAATTGAGTACGTTATAGTGGGGGTAAGTTTATAAAGCCAAGCTGATGAGCCAATGAGAGCAGCTTTTTACCTCAGTAGTGAACACACTATTGAGGTAGGAAGCTGTTCTTTTTTGCGTTACAAATGCCACTTTATAGGGTAGTTAATCATCAAGGAGGAAGATACATGTTAGCAGAATTCTTGGCAGAAATGTTTGGAACCATGGTATTGTTAATTTTGGGTGGCGGTGTCATCGCTGGAAATCTACTTAAAAAATCGAAGGCTGAAGGGGCAGGATGGATAGCCATTTGTGTTGCCTGGGGTTTAGCTGTCACGATGGGCGTTTATGTATCGGGAACAGTGAGTGATGCTCATATTAACCCGGCTGTTACCCTTTCTTTTGCAGTCATTGGTGAGTTTCCGTGGAGCATGGTGCCAGCTTATATCGCAGGACAGCTGCTAGGGGCCTTCATCGGAGCATGTGTTGTATATCTTCATTATTTACCACACTGGAAGGAAACAAAGGATAAAGATTTAAAACTTAGTGTCTTTGCAACAGATCCTGCTATTCCTCACTCTCCGTCTAATGTCATTAGTGAAGCCATTGGCACAGCCATGCTGATATTTGGACTACTTGCTATTGGAGCAAATCAATTTGCAGAAGGATTAAACCCTTTTATCGTTGGATTGTTAATAACAGCGATTGGTTTTTCTCTTGGGGGTCCTACAGGTTATGCTATCAATCCAGCACGTGATTTTGGTCCGAGATTGGCTCATTTCCTCTTACCAATTCATGATAAGGGCTCATCTAATTGGAGTTACTCATGGGTCCCAATTGTTGGACCCGTACTTGGAGGAGTGCTAGGGGCTGTCTTTTATCAGTTTATTTTTCTGGAAAGCTCAATCATTGGCGCTATTGTTGGCATCGCTTCGATTGGAGTTTTAATCGTTATTTCATCTTTGTTTTCATTCAGTAAGAAGAATGAAACTGACACACTTAATCAGTAATATTATAAAGTAGGAGGCGTCAAACATGGAAAAAAAGTACATTCTTTCATTGGATCAAGGAACAACAAGTTCAAGAGCTATTTTATTTAACAAAAAAGGGGAAATTGTTCATTCGGCTCAAAAAGAATTTACACAGCATTTTCCAAAGCCAGGTTGGGTAGAGCATGATGCTAATGAGATCTGGGGATCGGTACTAGCTGTTATTGCAAGCGTTCTTTCTGAATCCGGTGCCTCTGCCAAGGAAATCGCTTCGATAGGTATCACAAATCAACGCGAAACTACCGTTATTTGGGATAAAGAGACAAGCAAACCCATTTATAATGCACTTGTTTGGCAATCCCGTCAAACAGATGATATCTGTCAGGAGCTTCGAGCAGCTGGACACGAGGATGTCATCCGAGAGAAGTCTGGATTATTAATTGATGCGTACTTCTCAGGAACCAAGGTTAAATGGCTCTTAGATCATGTAGAAGGTGCACGTGAAAAGGCAGAAAACGGCCAATTGCTTTTTGGTACCATAGATACGTGGTTAATTTGGAAGCTGACAGGTGGAGAGAAGCATGTTACTGATTATACAAATGCATCACGTACATTAATGTATAACATTCACGACTTAAAGTGGGATGATGAACTCCTAGAGATTCTTGAGGTGCCAAAAAGCATGCTACCCGAAGTACACTCTTCCTCTGAAGTCTATGGTGAGACAGTAGGTTATCATTTCTTTGGCGAGAATGTGCCTATTGCAGGCATTGCAGGTGACCAGCATGCAGCCCTATTTGGTCAGGCATGCTACGAGCCTGGTATGGTCAAAAATACGTATGGAACAGGTTGTTTTATGCTTATGCATACGGGAGAAGAAGCCGTAAAATCGGAAAATGGACTCCTTACAACCATTGCATGGGGAATTGATGGGAAGGTTGAATATGCCTTAGAAGGAAGTATCTTTGTCGCAGGCTCAGCTATCCAATGGTTACGTGATGGTTTAAGAATGTTTAATGATGCGAAAAATAGTGAAAAGTATGCAGAAAGAGTATCTAGTACTGACGGTGTTTATATGGTACCTGCATTTGTAGGTCTAGGCGCCCCTTATTGGGATAGCGAGGCACGTGGTGCAATCTTTGGTCTTACTCGCGGTACAACAAAAGAACACTTTGTTCGTGCGACGATAGAGTCACTGGCATACCAAACAAAGGATGTTATGCGCGCGATGGTAGCTGATTCAGGCATTGAAGTGAAAAAGCTACGCGCAGATGGTGGAGCTGTCAAAAATGACTTCCTCATGCAGTTTCAAAGCGACCTGCTAGATATTCCAGTAGAGCGCCCCGTTATAAATGAAACGACTGCACTTGGAGCAGCCTATTTAGCAGGACTCGCTACCGGTTTCTGGGAAAGCAAAGAAGAAATCGCGAAAAATTGGCAGGTCGAAAAATCCTATGAAGCCAATATGGATGAAGAAGAACGAGAAGTACTATATGACGGCTGGAAGCAAGCGGTAGATGCTACGATGGGTTTTAAGCCAAACGTCAAGTAAATTCGCCAGGTTGATCGGAATCCTCCTCGAGCATAATGCTTTACGAAAGACTGTAAGTGGATTATAATTCTAGATAAGTTAATAACGGTCTGAGATGATGAGGAGGCCACAGCATTCCAATGTTCCTGAGCACAAAACGGGACTGGAATTTGCTGTGGTCTCCTTTTGTTTTTTCTTAGATACATTGATTGGGGAGTGGAGAATATGGGATTTTCATACGAACAGCGCATTAACAATGTAGAAAACATGGCCAATGAAGAATTAGATTTATTAGTCATCGGAGGAGGTATAACGGGAGCAGGTATTGGACTTGATGCGTCAGACAGAGGACTAAGAACGGGACTCATTGAAATGCAGGACTTTGCTGCAGGTACGTCCAGCCGTTCCACGAAACTTATCCATGGAGGTCTGCGCTACCTAAAACAATTTGAGATTAAACTGGTTGCAGACGTGGGAAAGGAACGAGCCATTGTTTACGAAAATGCACCTCACGTGACTACGCCATTATGGATGATGTTACCCTTCTACAAAGGAGGAACCTTTAATTATGTCACGACCTCCCTCGGTTTGAAGGTCTATGATTTTCTTGCGGGCGTCAAAAAGGAAGAACGACGTAACATGCTTAAAACGGAAAACGCCATTGCTAAAGAGCCTTTACTTAATAAAGAGGGCTTAAAGGGCGCTGGTTTATATGTTGAATACCGCACAGACGATGCCAGGCTGACAATAGAGGTAATGAAAAAAGCGGAAGAAAAAGGACTTCTCGTTTCAAATTATGTTAAGGCTGAGAACTTCCTGTATAAAGATAAAAAGGTTGTAGGTGTCCAAGTAACAGACCTAATCACAGGGAAAAAAACCGACATTTATGCAAAAAAAATAGTGAATGCCACTGGACCTTGGGTTGATTTATTACGCGAGAAGGATAACTCTAAAAAAGGTAAAACCATTCATTTAACTAAAGGTGTTCACTTAGTTGTGAGCGGAAAAAGATTCCCGCTCAAAAGCGCATTGTATTTTGACACGCCTTTTAAGGATGGACGAATGATGTTTGCGATTCCGCGTGAAGGTAAGACGTATATTGGAACAACAGATACAAACTACAAAGGAGATCAAGCAGAGCCCGGAGTAACAAAAGAGGACGCAGATTATATTCTGCGTGCAGCAAATGGAATGTTTCCGGAGCTTGATTTGCACGCAGAAGATGTGGAATCAAGTTGGTCTGGGCTACGACCACTTATTCACGAAGAAGGCAAGGATCCATCTGATATCTCACGTAAAGATGAAATCTTTCGTTCTGAAAGTGGATTGTTTACCATTGCAGGTGGAAAGCTGACCGGCTACCGTAAAATGGCTGATAGCGTCGTAAGCATGGTAACAAAAGAGCTATCGGGAGACTATCCTGACTGTAATACAGAGAAAATGCTCCTTTCAGGAGGAGATGTTGGGGGCTCACATCAATTTGAAACCTTTGTAAAAGAGCAATCAGAAAAAGGCATGGAGCTAGGTTTAAACGAAGGGGAAGCAACAGAGCTGGTTCATCGATACGGCTCAAATATTGAACAAGTGTTTGAATACGTTAAAGAGGCAGATGAATCCGAGATGCCAAGGTATTTATACGCTTCATTAAGATATGCACTTGAGCATGAAATGACAGCTACACCACTGGATTTCTTTGTTCGTCGCACGGGCTATCTATACTTTCATATAGATAAGGTGTTAGCATATAAGAGCACGGTGATGAATGAAATGGAGAAACAGCTAGGCTGGAGTCCTGAACAAACACAACAATTTACAAGTGAGTTGGACAAGCAAATTGAGGCCGTTTCATTTAAACACTCCGTTTAGACTGTATATGGATTAGGAGAGCTGTACAATGTTTGATGGTCAAACCATTCTGCCGGCAATTAAGAAAATGAAAGACTTTGAAAAGGTGCTGGAGAGCAACTATACCTATATTGTCATACTTGACCTTCACATCTCGCAGCTGGTCGTGGTTTCAAAGTATGCAAAGGCTAAGAAAAAAAAGCTATTGCTGCATGCAGATATGATTCAAGGATTAAAGAGTGATAAATACGCGGCGGAATTTCTGTGTCAGACCGTGCGTCCAGCTGGCTTAATTTCAACGCGAGCAGATGTGCTCAAAACCGCAAAAAAAAATGGATTACTCGCGATCCAACGTTTATTTCTCTTAGACACGATTGCCTTGGAAACGAGCTACAGGCTTGCTGATAAAGTCCAGCCAGACCTCATTGAGGTGCTGCCAGGCGTCGTTCCAGATTTAATAAAAAGAGTTCAAACTGCAACTGGAATTTCCATTATCACAGGTGGACTCATTGAATCAAAGGACGAAATTGATCGTGCCCTCGCTTCAGGAGCTCATGCGATCACAACCTCAAGACAAGAGCTATGGGATATAAATTAATACTTTAAAAAGGGTTTATCACGTGAAATACTTCTTTATTTATGGGTTGTACCATATTTACTGAACTCCACTCATATATGTAGTAGGAGAGATGGATAAAGGAGTGGACATGTGCATGAACCCTTTTTTTCGTGGAGCATTGTTATTAAGCGGAGCCGCGCTTGCAGGTGAATCCTTAGAATTTCTAATAAACGTTGTTCTCGCCAATGAGCTGGGCGAACACAACTTTGGATTGTATATGGCCATTCTGCCTACACTAGTTTTTGTGGTGGTACTCTCAAGCCTAGAAATGCAGGTCTCTGTATCAAAAATGGTGGCGGAACGCCCTGTCAATCAGCATATCAGTCTATTAAAAGCAGCATTAAGGCTGGCAATCATTGTAGCTCTCACTTGTTTAACAGCCGCCTTCATCGTGCTTCCAAATCTATCAGTTCTTGATCCCTATCATCCCATGGTGAAGTGGCTCCTTATATTGCTTGTACCAGTAGTCACATTTTCATCAGTAGCTCGAGGTTACTTTGTAGGGGCTCAGCATACAAAAAAAATCGCCGTCATTAATTTACTGAAACGAGGAGCACAGCTGTTATTTCTATATGGAATCTTTCAATTATTCCAGTTTCAAAGTCAAACGGCTATCTTTGTTGCATTAGGTACAGTGGTTCTAAGCGAAATTCTTGTTTTATTTTATATGGGAACCGCCTTTATTCTACAGATCCATCGATTAAGGAGGGAGCCAAAAGAAGAAATTCAAGCAAAGGAAATGTATCGCTCAATCCTCTCCGTATCCCTTCCGACCACGGGATTACGTGTATTTCATGCGATCACATTTGCCATCAAACCCTTCTTAATTACAACGGCCCTCTCTAAAGCCGGTTTACTAGAGAGCATGGCACTCATTCAATATGGAAAGCTTGCCGGTGTGGCTTTTACCATTGGGTTCTTCCCAGCCTTTATCGCACACTCTCTTCTCACAGTCATGGTGCCACTTGTTTCCTCAGGCTATGCTAAGGGCGATTTTCCCTCCCTTGCGAAATTGCTCCGCCAGGCAATGGGGATAACCCTAGCCTACAGCTTACCTGTGGTTATGACGTTCTATTTTTTGGCCGAGCCTATGACTGATTTATTCTTTGAGCATTCTCCAGCATCAGGCTATTTAACGTTACTTGTACCTTATTTTCTTTTTCATTACTTTGCCATCCCAATGCAAGCCTATCTCATCGGGATTGGATTGGTCCGAGAGGCCTTTATGCATTCAGTCTGGTCAACAGGTGTTTCCTTTTTGCTCATGTTTACACTAGGATCTCTTCCCTCCCTGCAAATGCACGGAATCATCATCGGCATGAATGTAGGCGCCGTTTTACTTACCCTCATGCATTATGTAACCATCACAGAAAAGCTAGGCTTAACGCTAATCTTAACCCAATCGAGAAAGCAACGGTGGAGCTAAGTGAGTGGAGCTTTTTTTTGGGGAGGGGGGAGTTAAGTTCGCGCATGGAAACGTTGATTCCGCGCATTCTGAAAAAAATCGAGCACGCGGAGGCAAAGATCGCGTATGGAGACTCTAGTATCGCGCATAATCGATTTTTCCGCGCAGATGCACCTCAAAAACGAGCAGAAGGGTCCATATTCCGCGCATCGGCCTAATCTGGTGCCTCCCCTCCATAACAAATGAAGTGGAAGGTTGTTATCGCGCATGTAAACGTCGATTCCGCGCATCCTGAAAAAAATTGCGCACGCGGAGGCTAAAATCGCGCATGCAAACACTAGTATCGCGCATAATCGGTATTTCCGCGCATCTACTTCTCAAAAACGAGCAAGGGGGTCCATAATCCGAGCATCTTCCACATCCGCCCTTCACCAGGAGTCGGCCCAATCCAACCCTCTTACTAAAATTAGTTTCATAAAAAGATAGAAAGTCCTAGACGAATGGAAGTTGTACGTATAAGATAGACATATAAAATGTAAGCGCTATTATTTAGTGCTGTTTAGGGGGATGTTGAATGACAAACAAAGTTGTATTGCACGCTGATGTAGAAAAAGCTGTGATTAACCGAAATATTCACGGACATTTTGCTGAGCATCTAGGAAGATGTATTTATGAAGGAATCTGGATAGGCGAGGACTCCTCCATCCCTAATACGAAAGGAATTAGAAATGATGTTCTGCAGGCATTAAAGGATCTTGAGATTCCTGTGCTTCGCTGGCCAGGTGGGTGCTTTGCTGATGAGTATCATTGGAAGGACGGAATTGGTCCTAGAGAAGGAAGAAAGCGGATGGTTAATACACACTGGGGCGGAGTTGTGGAGAACAATCATTTTGGTACGCATGAGTTTTTCCTTTTGTGTGAACTACTTGGCGCTGAGCCGTATGTGAATGGGAACGTAGGTAGTGGCACGGTTCAAGAAATGCAGGAATGGGTCGAGTACATTACATTTGATGGAGAATCACCGATGGCTAACCTGAGACGTGAAAACGGACAGGAAAAGCCATGGTCTATGACTTACTTTGGTGTCGGCAATGAAAACTGGGGCTGCGGTGGAAACATGCGACCAGAATACTATGCAGATTTATATCGTCAATTTCAAACGTACGTAAGAAATTTTGGCGACAATAAAATTTTCAAAATTGCCTGCGGACCAAATGTAGATAACTATCATTGGACAGAGGTCTTAATGAAAGAGGCTACTAGATTTATGGATGCGCTTACGCTGCACCATTATACAATTCCAGGTCCTGAATGGAATCAAAAAGGCTCAGCTACAGAGTTTACAGAAGCTGAATGGGAAAAAACAATGGAACGGGCGCTTTATATGGATGAATTAGTGACAAAACATAGCTCTATCATGGATCAATATGATCCCGAGAAAAGAGTCGCTTTAATTGTTGATGAATGGGGAACATGGTATGACGTAGAGCCAGGAACAAATCCAGGTTTTCTTTTTCAGCAGAATACCATTCGTGACGCACTAGTAGCTGGTGTAACTCTAAATATATTCCATAATCATTCAGACCGAGTTCGTATGGCGAATATTGCTCAAACTGTGAATGTTCTTCAGTCTGTGGTCTTAACAGAAGGAGACCAAATCGTTCTAACGCCGACATACCATGTATTTAATATGTATAAGGTTCATAAGGACGCGACGTCTATTCAAATTCATGAAGCTTCGCTAGATAAGAACCTTCATGTCAGTGCCTCTAAAAATGCGGCAGGTGAGGTTCATTTATCCATTTGCCACTTTGGTTTAAAGGATTCGGCTGAGTTTGATGTTGAATTAAGAGGGTGGGAGACAGCTCCGGATCAAGCGGAAGGCACCATTCTCACGGCAGATTCCATGAATGGCCGGAATACGTTTGAGAATCCAAATGATGTGGAACCTCAAACGCTTGAAGGTATAACGATAAAGGATAGTAAATTATCAGTAAGTATTCCTCCAATGTCTGTTTCTGTCATCAAATTAACCTAGAGGTCTGATTCAATGGCATGTAAAGGTTGTTTGTTAAAGGAAGAATTACAAAATACCACGGTACAGCAGCTAGTTGAAGAGCAGCTGAAGTTTGAGACAGATCTTACGAATGATGATGTCTATCAACAACGGTTACGCGAATGCGAGCAGTGCCCTTCATTATCACATGAAACCACCTGCCAGCATTGCGGCTGCTTCGTTCAATTTAGAGCGAGATTAGCATATAAAAGCTGTCCGTTTCCAGGGCAAAACAAATGGAAGGCATTCATCAATTCCAATTGATGGGTGCCTTTTTATTTATTTTTGTTAACGAACAATGAATAGTGTGATAACGTAAAATAGAGCAGGAAGGATATGGGAGGTGAAAAGTTGAAATATTCATTTAGTGGAATGGCTTTAGCTATAATTTGTATGATCCTAGAGCAGACAAGCATGATCGTATCCTATGAATTCTGGCTGTTTATGGGTGTGTTTGTTGCTTTTTTTAGCTCGAAACGCCTTTGGACGTCACCTATCATTTTTTTTAGCATTCTTGTAAGTATATTTGGATGTATTCATTTGTTCATTCTCCCGCCAGCTATTTATAGTCCATATATTCTGTATTATATATTTGCCATCATGTATAGCTTAGATAAGAACCATGCTAGCATTCTCCCCCTTATTCTAAGTGGATTTCTTCTTAGTACACACGCATTGTATTTCTCTTTTGATTTAGCTTTTGCCTTGTTTATGATTATGCAATACGTTATCTTTTTGTCCACTCTCTATTTGATAAAAAAGCTCACAATCTCTAATCAAAAATATCAGGCTGATCACCACGCCTATCTAAGCGAATACCGAAAAATGAATCGCCAATTAAGAGACCAGGAGCAAAGCGCTGCTGCAAAAGAGCGAAACCGCATCGCACGAGACTTACATGACTCAGTGGGTCACCAATTAACGGCTTTAATGATGCAGCTACAAATGGTGGAGTTCCAGTTAAGTTCAATGCCTGATCAACAGAGGTTATTAAAGCAATCTAAAGATATGGCACGGCAGAGCTTGCAGGAGATGCGTGAATCGGTACATGCTTTGCAAATTGAGTCCGTAAAAGGGATTGAAGCTGTCATACAGTTGATTCGGAAGCTTGAAGCAGAAAGTCATGTCAGAGTTCAGCTAGTGACTAAACCTCAGGCAATGTCTATTATTCTGAACGAAGAGCAAAACGTGGCTGTCTACCGTTTTATCCAAGAAGGCTTGACGAATGCGATGCGACACGCTCACACGCGTGAAGTGGAGCTAACATTAGAAGTCATAGGAGAGCATAGCTATGGCTTGAGAATGTCTAACCGTGTTTATCAAGCAATATGGAAGGAAGGCTTTGGTCTAAAAAATCTACGTGCTCGTTTTATCTCATTGAATGGACAGTTCCAGGCAGGTATAAAAAGAGACCAATTTGAAATCAGAGGATCGTTTCCTATAAAACGAATGAATGAAGGACGTGAAGTTTAAATGGTCAAAATATTATTAGCAGAAGATCAGCGTATTGTCAGGCAAGGACTAAAAATGATGATTGAACAAGATCCAGCTCTGCAGGTTGTGAGTGAGGCGAGTAATGGCTTAGAAGCAGTGGAAGCCTTTAATTCAAAAATCATTGACTTAGTCTTGATGGATATACGGATGCCGGTCATGACTGGCTTAGAAGCTACAGAAAAAATTCGTAGTCAACATCCGGATGCATTAATCCTTATTTTAACAACCTTTGCTGACGATGAATATGCGTTTGAAGCGCTAAGACTAGGAGCAGTCGGGTACATTTTAAAAGATGCAGATAACGATAAGCTATTACATTCCATACATAGTGCTTTAAGAGGTGGATTAAGCCTCGACGACCAGGTAGCTGCTTCTGTTCTACCCAAGCTACTTGAACATAACCGGGGTTCTTCTGAATCTCATGACTTAACAGAGCGTGAACGTAGTATCCTCGCATTAATAGGTGCAGGAAAAAACAATCAAGAAATTGCGGCTGAATTATTTCTTTCGGTCGGAACGGTTAAAAATTACGTAAGTCAGCTCCTTACAAAAGTAGAAGCTCGAGACCGCACTCAACTTGCCATTTATGCAATTAGAAATCATGTAGTGTAATAAGGAGCTATCCACTTAAAGCAGCGTGTTGTAACGCTGTTTTTTTGTGACTCAAGTCATAAGATATCTACTAAATTCATGACCTAAGAGAATACGCAGGCTACACTCGATCGCGTACACTAAGAATAATAGAAAAGGAGGCAGGACCATGCTCGAGGTTGTGAACTTGACGAAACGCTTTAAGCAGATTGAAGCGGTGAAAAGTGTGAATCTCTATCTGGAAAAAGGCGAGTCTGTAGGGCTCCTCGGTCCAAATGGAGCAGGGAAGTCAACGGCAATTTCCATGATTTCTACATTAATAAAACCTACCGAGGGAGATGTGCTTTATGTAGGAGAAAACATGGTTCAACATCCCAAAAAGCTTAGACTTGCCATTGGACTTGTGCCTCAGGATCTTGCACTATTTCCCCAGCTGACTGCAGAGGATAATATGTTTTTTTTCGGAAAAATGTATGATCTCCCCTCAAAAGAACTCAAGAAAAGAGTAGAGGAGATTTTAATTGAAGTTGGTCTAGACGAACGAAAAAAAGACAAGGTGAAAAGCTTTTCCGGTGGGATGAAAAGGCGATTAAATATTGCAATAGCCTTGATCCATAAACCCCAAATTCTGATTATGGATGAACCTACAGTTGGCATTGACCCACAGTCGAGAAGCTTTATCTTAAAGATGGTTCGTAAGCTGCAACGCGAAGAACAAATGACGATCCTTTACACAAGCCATTATATGGAAGAGGTAGAGTATGTATGTGATCGACTGTACATTATGGATCGCGGATCAATCATTGCTGCCGGAACCAAGGATGAAGTAAAAGGCATTCTGAGAACAGAGCAATCCATTAGTATTCAGGTCAGCCATACGAGTCCACTGTTTGAAGAACGATTGAAAGCTCATCCTAACATCACATCTGTCGCAGCAGAACCTAATCAATACACGATTGTGACGCATCAGGATGAGCTGTTTGATGAGATTTTTAACATGGCTAACGAAACGTCGGTGAAGCTCTTGGGAATCCAGGTGAAGCCACCGTCACTTGAAGATGTATTTCTACATCTCACAGGACGCAAGCTGAGAGATTGAGGAGGAGCGAATATGCTTTGGGCATTAATTAAAAAAGATTTACTCCATATGCAAAAAGAAAAATCCGTTCTCATTTTACTGTTTATAATGCCTTTAGGCTTAATTAGCATCCTTGGTTTTGCACAATCTGGCGGTAATGAGATGGGCTCTTTTTCAATTGCTGTTATTAATGCAGAAACCCAAGAGGAAGAAGTTAATTATTTTTTACAGGAAGCGGAGGCTCAAGGGATTCCCAGAGAAGCGGCGGAAGAGCTTGTGAACCAGTTCAATGTGAAAGATATCATAATAGATGAAGTCTTTGCAGCGGACATTGGAGAACGCATTCAGATAGAAACAGGTATCACCCGTGATGAAGCTCTTGAAAATGAAGAGTTTGCAGCAGTGATTGAATTTCCTGAGGGCTATCAACAAAGTGTATGGAGTTCTATCATGCTAAATCAAGATAACGAAGAAGAACTGCTTCTTTATTTGAATGAAGAACAATCAACTAACGCTTTAATCATAGATTCAATGATCCATTCTTTTTATGAAACCTTACGTATGCAAAGTATAGCGAGTGATATGGACCTTCCCCAACCAGCCTTCATAGAACCAGTGGACTATGACATCATTCAAACACAGGAGCACCCAATTGATATTTTTCATTATGTTACGGTTGGCATGGCAAGTATGTTTGTTCTATATACAGCTGGTTTGGTGGCCAGGTATGCAACAGATGAAAAACGGACAAGAGTATTTAATCGAATGATCCTTACACGAGCGCCAGGTTATTTATACGTCACAAGCAAATGGATCACGGGAACGATCGTAGCAGCCTTTCAATTAAGCGTCATTTTTTTAATTTCTTATTTTGCCTTTAATGTCACGTGGGGTAGCTTACTTCAATTTATACTGGTCACCCTAACGATTAGTTTGGTTGTTGGTGGATTAACGGTATTGCTAACATCCATTAATTTCAGATTGGATAGCTACAAAGCCTCCACTATTTTCTCAAATATATTTGTCACGCTGCTTGCATTTGTAGGAGGAAGCTTTGTTCAAACAGATATGTTATCACCAATCATTGGACTTTTCGGGAGGTACACACCGAATGGAGTAACCATGACTGCTTATTTCCAAGCGTTTCAGGGCGGGGAATTGACTTCGATCCTTCCTAATTTACTTATCCTATTAAGTTACAGCGTTATCTTAGTAGGCATCGCCATACTCTATTTTCCGAAAAGAGGTGGTCATCAATGAAAGGTATAGTTTGGGGCTTAATGCGTGATTCGATCCGAAATCCCTGGGCGCTCATCGCGATGTATATGCTAACCATTGTATTTACCCTGTTACTTGGTCAAACAGATTTTAGTCAGGCTATCCGTGTACCCGTGTATTCGGAGGAAATGAGCCAATCTCAGGTAGACGAAGCAGTTGATCTTTTGAATCAAGACCAGAGTGTTGAGTTTTATCGTGTGGAAAGTGAAGATGTACAAAATATCATTAATCGTCAGTTGGTAGCCGCAGCTGTCCATTTACAGGAGCATCGATTCGATATCTATCAGGCTAGAAATGCCTTTGAAATTGGGATCGTAGAGTCGGCTATCTCATCCTACTACTCAAAAGAAGGATTTGTCCAAGAGGCAGCATTGGCAGAAGCGGGAGAGCCAAATGAACTGAGAAACATCATCGAAAGTGACAATGGAAGCTATCCTGTTTCAACATCAAGCTTCACTATTGAGGAAGACACGAATTGGATCTATGATCAATCGCTACAAACCATTTTTGGCTTCACCTTGTTTTTTGTAATCTATACGATCACCTTCTCCATTACATCAATTATTGAACAAAAGCAAAACGGGGTGTGGGATCGATTAATTTTATCACCTGCCTCCAAAACAAGTATTTACACGGGAAACTTAGTATTTGGATTTCTACTAGGTTATGTTCAAATCCTCATCGTCTTCCTGCTATTTGCAAGTCTCTTTCAATATGATTTCCGAGGGGGACTATGGATAAGCTTCATTGTTGTCATTCCCTATGTGTTTGCCATAGTCTCATTTGGAGTCTTACTTAGTGGCCTGATTACATCAATAAGACAGCTTGATGCCATCGTTCCATTTCTGGCGGTGAGCTTTGCCATGCTGGGTGGAGCGTTTTGGCCCATCGAAATCGTCTCATCAAACGCTATACTTGTCCTCTCATATGTAAGTCCAATCACCTATGGCATGGAGATGTTAAAAGGAGCTACCTTATACAATTGGAGCTTTGAACAATTTCTGCTCCCAGGCTCCATACTCTTTTTTATGGGAACGGTTTTTATGGGTATTGGATTAAATTTAGTAGAAAGACGAAGTGTGTCGTAGAAATAATGATGAGAAAGAGCCTTGAACTTATAGAAGTTTAGGCTCTTTTTTTGTGTGAAGCGGATGAGCTGAGTCATGAGAGTGCGTGGAAGCAGAGGCAAGATGCGCAGATATCAAAACTAGAATAGGATAATGTTTTGGTTCTTCGGCTGCCGCTCCCGAAAATGGGGCCACGCTTACCGCGGGAAGGTATTGAGCTAACGGGCTCTGCCCTTTTATCTCAATGAACCTTTTCATCCCGCAGGTGTCGGCCCTCCATTTTCGTCCGCTTGTTTAGGTAGGTATTGGAACAGTCTTTTCACAATAATTAGGACTGCACCCACACCAAGGAGGGAAACCAAGAAAGAACGGCTCAACAGCAAGAAGAAGGGGCTCCTTACTAAGAGCGGAGGCACGAAACCAAGAAAGAATTACTTAACTCCAAGAGGAAGGAGCTCCTTACCAAGAGCCAAGGCACTATACCAAGAAAGAATGGTTTAACTCCAAGAGGAAGGAGCTCCATACCAAGAGCGGAAGCACGATACCCAGAAAGAATTACTTAACACCAAGAAGAAGGAACTCCATACCAAGAGCGGCGGCACGCTACCCAGAAAGAATCGCTTAACACCAAGAAGAAGGAGCACCATACCAAGAGCGGCGGCACGCTACCCAGAAAGAATCGCTTAACACCAAGAAGAAGGAGCTCCATACCAAGAGCGGCGGCACGCTACCCAGAAAGAATCGCTTAACACCAAGAAGAAGGAACTCCTTACCAAGAGCGGGGCACGCTACCCAGAAAGAATCGCTTAACACCAAGAAGAAGGAACTCCTTACCAAGAGCGGAGGCACGCTACCCAGAAAGAATCGCTTAACACCAAGAAGAAGGAGCTCCATACCAAGAGCGGAGGCACGCTACCCAGAAAGAACAGCCCAACACCAAGAAGAAGAACCTCTTCACCAAGAACCGATCCACACCACCCAGAAAGAACAGCCCAACACCAAGAAGAAGAACCTCCATACCAAGAGCCAACCCACGCTACCAAGAAAGAACAACTCAAAACCAAGAACAACCTCCAAACCAAAAACTACAAACAAATATCCCGTTAAACGAGCCGCTATTACTATCTCAAGCATTTATTCTCTGTGCCAATAGGGTATAGGAACAGTGATTTTATATAAAACTACCGGAAAGGAAAATATTTCAGTTGACTAATTTGTATATACAAGTTATCCTGAAAACGTAATCATTTGTATATACATGTTGTGAAATCATAATGAATATATAAGGAAAATGATTTGAAATTGTGTTTATTGGGAGGAACTAACGATGAGTGATAATCGTAAGACGGCAAAAGATATACTTGAAGCCATAGGCGGCAAAGAGAATATTTCTTCTGCTACACATTGTGTGACGCGACTACGTTTAGTGTTACATGATGAAGGTAAAGTAGATAAGGAGAAGCTGGAGAACATTGATCCAGTGAAAGGTTCGTTCTCAGCTAACAATCAGTTCCAAGTGATCCTCGGTCAGGGGCTTGTTGATAAGGTGTATGCGGAGTTTGTATCTGAGGCTGGTATTTCTGAGTCAACAAAAGAGGAGACAAAGCAGGAATCTGCTAAGAAAATGAATCCGCTACAAAGAGCAGTAAAAGGGTTATCTGACATTTTTATTCCTATCTTGCCGGCTATTATCACGGCGGGTTTGTTACTCGGTCTAAATAATATACTTACAAATGCGTTGTTCACAGAGCAACCGATTATTGAATTGTATCCTCAATGGGCAGGACTCGCTGATATCATTAGTACAATTGCTAGCACGGCCTTTGTTTTCTTACCTGCACTAATTGGTTGGTCGGCTGTTAAGAAGTTTGGTGGAAATCCACTGCTTGGTATTGTTCTTGGTTTGATCCTTTGTCATCCAGGGCTGTTAAATGCGAATGACTATGCAGGGGCTTTGAGAGATGGCACTGTACCATATTGGAATCTATTTGGTTTTGATGTGGCTGCAATGGGTTATCAAGGACAAGTACTTCCAATATTATTAGCTTCATATGTGCTTGCTAAAATAGAGAAGTTTATGAAGAGAATTACGCCAGATTCATTCCAGTTGCTAGTTGTAGCACCTGTTGCACTTTTAATTACTGGTTTCTTGGCGTTTATTATCATAGGTCCTATTACATTTGCAATTGGTAATAGCATTACAGGAGTTTTTGTTACTTTATTTGAACAGTTTGCACTTGTTGGTGGAGCGATTTATGGCTTGTTTTATGCTCCATTAGTTATAACAGGCATGCATCACACATTCTTAGCGGTAGACTTTCAGCTTATTGCAAGTGAAGGAGCTACATTCTTATGGCCGATTCTAGTTATGTCTAATATTGCTCAAGGGTCTGCAGCACTTGCGATGTATATTATTCTAAAGAACCAAAAGATGAAAGGTCTTTCTCTAACGTCAGCTATCTCAGCTTACCTTGGAATTACTGAGCCTGCATTGTTTGGAGTGAATTTACGCTACCGTTTTCCATTTATATGTGCGATTATTGGTGCAGCCATAGCAGGAGGTTATGTTGCTGTAATGGGTATCCTTGCACCAGCAATTGGAGTTGGAGGACTTCCGGGAATATTCTCAATTGTAGGTACTAGAGCGAACATCATCAACTTCGCCATCGGCATGGGGCTAGCCATTATCATCCCAGTTGTCGCTACAATCATTGTTTCTCGTTTCCAAAAAGATTTCCAAGATAGATAAATCAAAACTTCAAAGCCGCTTAGCAGAATGTCTCTGCAAAGGCGGCTTTCTTAAATTGAAAGGGTGTTACACATGAACGAATGGTGGAGAAAATCTGTAGTGTACCAAATTTATCCGAAGAGCTTTAATGACACGACGGGTAATGGTGTGGGTGATCTACAAGGTATTATTCAAAAGCTGGACTACCTAAAAAAACTAGGAGTGGACGTAATTTGGCTTACTCCAGTGTACTCATCCCCGCAGCGTGACAACGGTTATGACATTAGTGATTATTATAATATTCACGAGGAGTACGGTACGATGGAGGATTTTCAAGCATTGCTTGATGAGACGCATCAACGGGGTATGAAGCTGATTATGGACCTTGTTGTGAATCACTCGTCCACAGAGCATGAATGGTTTAAGCAAGCATCTTCCTCTAAAGATAACCAGTATCGAGATTTTTATATTTGGAAGGATGCTGTGGATGGACAAGTGCCTACAAATTGGATTTCTAAATTTGGTGGTTCTGCTTGGAAATGGGATGAGAAAACAGAACAATATTATCTTCATTTGTTTGATGAAACTCAGGGTGATTTAAACTGGGAGAACCCAGAGCTTCGTGAAAAAGTCTATGAATTGATGCGATTCTGGTTTGAGAAAGGCATTGATGGGTTCCGTTTAGATGTGATTAACCTCATTTCTAAGGATCAAGACTTTCCGAATGATGATGGCTCCGTTGCTCCAGGAGATGGGCGTAAATTCTACACCGATGGCCCGCGTGTTCATGAGTTTTTACAAGAGATGAATAAAGAGGTGCTCGCACCGTATCAGGCGATGACAGTTGGCGAGATGTCGTCTACAACTCTAGAGCATTGTGTTCAATATTCTCACCCCGATAGCAATGAATTAAGCATGACCTTTAATTTCCATCATCTAAAAGTTGATTATCCAAACGGAGAGAAATGGGCTTTAGGCGAGGTAGATTTTTACGCGTTAAAACAAATTCTTTCTAAATGGCAGGTTGGTATGCATCAAGGTGGAGGCTGGAATGCTCTATTTTGGTGTAATCATGATCAACCGAGAGTAGTCACTCGTTATGGAGATGACGGAGTTTATCACAAAGAATCCGCCAAAATGCTAGCAACAGTGATTCACATGATGCAGGGCACGCCATACATTTATCAAGGTGAAGAGTTTGGGATGACCAATCCTAAGTTTGAAACGATAGAAGAGTACCGCGATGTAGAAACGTTAAATATCTACAAGGAATTGCGTGAGAAGCAATTGGATCATTCTGAGATCATGGAGATTATTAAGCAGAAATCACGTGATAACTCAAGAACCCCGGTGCAATGGAATGATGAAGCTCATGGAGGGTTTACCACAGGAACACCTTGGATTCATACCGCAAATAATTACAAGCACATTAATGCGGAGAATGCGCTAGCAGATCCAGATTCTATTTTCTATTTTTATCAAACTTTGGTTGAACTGAGAAAGAGTCATGATATTATTACCTATGGAGACTACCAGTTGTTGCTTGAGGATGACCCACGTATCTTTGCATACGTAAGAGAATGGCAGGGGGAAAAGCTGTTGGTTGTTACAAATTTCACGCAAGAAGAGACGTTGTTTACAGCTCCAGCACTTTTAGCAGAGAACAATGCCAATATCTTGGTAACGAATTATCAGCAAGCAAACGAACCGGCAGAGGAATTAACGCTTCGTCCTTATGAAGCGGTTGTCTACCACATTCCTGCTTCTTCCTAATAAGTTTTAAGTACAGGCGGTGTATTTGTTGAAAAGCAAATTCCAATTGGTGTATGAAGAGCTGGCTCATCAGATTCAAAAAGGAGAATGGCAGCCAGAAGAGCTACTTCCATCAGAACTAGAGTTAGTTAAGCAGTATCATGCTTCCAGGGAGACTATTCGTAAAGCCCTTAAGCTGTTGTCTGAGAGAGGATACATTCAGAAGATTCAAGGCAAGGGTTCCGTGGTCCTTGATCGCTCCAAGATTGATTTTCCCTTTTCAGGAGTATCAAGCTTCAAAGAGCTAAGTGAGCGAATGAATATGAAGGTTGAAACTGAAGTGGTGGCCTTTGATGAAGTGAAAGCCCATCTTGAACTGCAAAGCAAGCTGCAACTAACAAGCGAGCAATCTGCTATATGCATCAAACGAGTGCGTAAGGTAGATGGCGAGAGGGTTATCCTTGATAAGGATGATCTTGTCCATTCTGTGGTTCCAGGGTTAACGGCTGATATTAGTCAAAACTCCATTTACGAATACATTGAGAACCAGCTTGGGTTAGTGATCAGTTTTGCAAGAAAAGAGATTGTGGTGGAAGAACCTACGGAAGAAGACCGAGCTCTTCTAGATTTGGACGGCTTTTCTAATGTGGTTGTGGTTAGAGGACAAACGTATCTAGATGATGCAAAAATCTTTCAATATACTGAATCCCGGCACCGACCAGACAAATTTCGCTTTGTGAACTTTGCTAGAAGAGAGCAGGTGTAAGCAAATCGTTAGTAGATAGGCTTAATAAGCGGTATAATGCAAGTAAATGCTTGATACTATTAGGAGGCTTGCTTATGTCTGTCTATGACTTTACCGTAAAATCCTCTAAAGGCGAAGAGATCTCATTGTCGCAATACGAAGGAAAAGCACTGCTTATTGTAAATACAGCTACAAAATGTGGATTTGCTACACAGTTTGATGGTCTGGAAAAGCTGCATCAGGATTATGCGGACCGAGGATTTGAAGTACTTGGCTTCCCTTGTAATCAATTCATGAATCAAGAGCCAGTTGAAGATGATGAGATGGAGAATGTATGCAAAGTAAACTTTGGTGTGAATTTTCCTTTATTCGCCAGAGTTGATGTAAATGGAAGTGACGCCCATCCGCTATATCAACATCTCAAAAAGTCACAAAAAGGCACGATTGGGTCAGATGTTAAGTGGAACTTCACCAAGTTTCTTGTTAATCAACAGGGCGAGGTTATTGAGAGGTTTGCTCCCACAACAAAGCCTGAAAAGATTCAACCTGAAATTGAAAAGCTGCTAAAATAAAAATTGATAGGTGAATGGCTGTGCGGACACCCTAGGTGAAAGCACAGCTTTTTTCTAGGGTGGAGCCAAGTATAGTTGGAGGTCATCAGGATGAACGTAAGTGAACAATATAAACAGGCAGAAGAATTTTTGATTCAATGTTATCATGAGTTAGAGATACCATCGGAGTTGTTAGAAAAGCGCCTTGAAGAAGTGGGTCAGGAGATACGTGAAACGGGCACGTATACACATACATATGAAGAATTAGTTCATGGGTCGAGAATGGCTTGGAGGAATAGTAACCGTTGCATTGGACGCTTTTTTTGGGAGACGTTAAAAGTCTATGACTGTAGAGGACTTCAGGACGAGGCAGCGATTGCAGACGCCCTTATTACGCATATAAAACAAGCGACAAATAACGGAAACGTCGTCCCGATTCTAACGGCGCTACCCTCTTCTGTTCGTATTTGGAATCATCAATTAGTTCGTTATGCGGGGTATAGATCAGCGGATGGAAGTATTATTGGTGACCCGGCTTCCCTTGATTTTACTCAGGTATGTACGTCCTTAGGTTGGAAGGGAGAAGGAGGGGCATTTGATATCCTGCCTCTTGTCATTCAAATAGGGGACAAGGCCCCTAGCTTTTTTTCTATACCGCCTGAGTTCGTTAAAGAAGTAACGCTGACTCATCCAAGTGAACCAACATTTGATCAGTTACAATTAAAATGGTACGCTGTTCCAATTATTTCAGATATGAAATTGAACATTGGTGGCATTGAGTATCCGGCTGCTCCTTTTAATGGTTGGTATATGGGCACAGAGATTGGTGCGAGAAATCTAGCTGACACGGATCGATATAATATGCTTCCAAAGGTCGCAGAATGCTTTCAATTAGATACAACGAGAGAGTCTACCCTATGGCGTGATGAAGCATTAGTAGAGTTAAATAAAGCAGTCCTTTATTCTTACAAAAAGGCAGGAGTCAGCATAGTTGATCATCACACCGCTGCCAAACAGTTTGCAAGGTTTGAAGAGAGAGAGCTGAAAGCAGGGCGAGAAGTGACAGGGAAGTGGTCATGGCTGATTCCACCTGTTAGCCCAGCTACCACACACATCTTCCGCAAAGGGTATAAGGATCAAAAGGTGCTGCCTAATTATCTCTATCAGCCTAAGCCCTATGAATAAAGAATAAGGAGGTTAAACCTCATGAGTTTACTGAGAGTAGAGAATTTGAGAAAAACGTTCGGTGAGAAAACGCTTTTTGATGGACTTACTTTTACCATTGAAGCTAAAGAACGAATTGGTTTAATTGGGGTAAATGGAACGGGTAAATCAACGTTATTAAAAGTGTTAGCAGGTCTTGAGGGAGCCGAGGATGTTACGCTCTATCATGCAAATGACTTTAATGTTACCTATCTTCCGCAGCAACCTGAATTAATGGAAGATCGAACGGTTTTAGAGCAAATTTATCATGGTGAATCAACGATTATGAAAACTATGCGAGCGTATGAGCAAGCGTTAATTGACCTGGAAAAGCAACCAGAGGACTCTAAGGTTCAAAAGCAATTTATGCAGGCTCAGCAAAAAATGGACCAGGAATCTGCATGGGAGGCTAATACTACGGCAAAAACCATACTCACCAAATTAGGAATCAAGGATGTAAGCCAGCAAATTCGTGCCTTATCTGGTGGACAGAAAAAAAGAGTGGCCATTGCAGAAGCATTGATCAGACCCGCTGATTTGCTCCTTTTGGATGAACCGACAAACCACCTAGATCATGAAACGGTTGAATGGTTAGAGGGGTATTTAGCTAACTATAAGGGTGCACTTATTGTGATTACGCATGACCGTTATTTCTTGAACCGTGTAACCAATCAAATGTATGAATTAGATCAAGGAAAGCTATATCAATACGAGGGTAATTTTGAAACTTATTTACAAAAACGTGCTGAGCGTGAAGAGTTAGAAGTGCAGCAGGAAAATAAAAGACAGAATCTTCTTAGGCGTGAGTTAGAATGGCTAAGGAGAGGAGCTAAAGCCCGCACAACCAAACAAAAAGCTCGTGTTCAGCGAGCAGAGAGCTTAAGAGATCAGGATGGCTTATCTAAAAAATCTAATCTCGATTTTTCAATTGGCTCAAAGCGTCTTGGCAATGATGTTCTGGAGCTTCAGGAGATTGGCAAGTCTTTTGAAGGCAAAGACCTCTTTCAACAAATCAACTATTTGGTCGTGCCCTTTGAGCGACTTGGGATCATCGGCGCAAATGGCACAGGAAAAACAACACTTCTCAACATCATGGCTGGAAGAACAGAGCCTGACAATGGCATAGTCAAACAAGGCAGTACGGTTCGAATTGGTTATTATACACAAGAAGATGAAGAAATTGATGGCGATCTAAAAGTCATTGAGTACATTAAAGAAATCGCAGAAGTTGTTTATACGTCAGATGGGCAAACAGTTACTGCAGAGCAAATGCTTGAACGCTTCCTATTTCCAAGAAGTATGCAATGGACCTATATTAGGCGCTTATCTGGTGGAGAGAAACGCCGTTTATATTTACTTAAAATTCTAATGGGGGAGCCCAATGTCCTTTTTTTAGATGAGCCAACCAACGATCTTGATATCCAAACCCTATCTGTATTAGAAGATTATATCGATCAATTTCCTGGTGTCGTTATTACCGTGTCGCATGATCGATATTTTCTCGACAAAACCGTTGATCGCCTCCTTTATTTAGACGGCTCTGGTTACGCGCAAAGCTATCAGGCAGATTATAGTGAGTTCTTGCATCAACAGCAACAAAAAAGGGTAGAACAAGAGTTGGTAAAGAAGGATCACGATAAAGGTAAAGTAAAATCGCCTCAACCACGAAGACTCAGCTATAAGGAGAAACAAGAGTGGGAAGGCATTGAAGATAAGATGGAGAAGCTTGAGCAGCAAATTGCAGAAGCAGACCTACTTATTGCCGAAGCGGGTAGTGACTACACACTCATTGAAAAACAATTAGCAGAGAAAGAACGTTTGGAAAATGAACTCGAGAGCACAATGAACCGCTGGAGTGAACTCGCAGAAATTGTTGAAGCAGCAAATGAATAGATCGGCTCTTAACCTCTTAACACGTTTGGATCGTGTAAGAGGTTTTTTAATTGTTCAATGTAATCATTGGTATTTTGAATGTTTTTGATTAAATATGATTGATTATGAATGTTTTTAAAGGTATACTATGTTTGACGAGAGAGGAGTGAAGCCAGTGTTAACTCTGGAGCGTCAAGAAATCATTGTGCAGCTAGTAAAAGAAAAACAGGTTGTTAAGCTTATTGAACTAATTGAAGCAACCGGTGCTTCTGAATCTACTATTCGAAGAGATTTAACAGAGCTTGAAGATGCAAAGAAATTAAAGCGTATTCATGGAGGGGCAACACTCCTTCAAAAGAAAAGTTCAGAACCAACTGTAGCGGAGAAAACACTCAAAAACAGTCAGGAAAAGCTACGAATTGCTGAATACGCAGCATCATTTGTTGAAAAAGGTGATTGTATCTTTTTAGATGCTGGTACAACAACAATAGAAATGATTCCATTTCTTAAAGATAAACACGTAGTTGTCGTCACAAATGGACTGAGTAATATAGTAAAACTCGTTGAGGCAGGTATCGAAACCCATGTAATTGGTGGCCAGGTGAAACCTGGTACAAGAGCTTTTGTTGGGCGAAGTGCAATTGAAACGTTGGAGTCATTCCGTTTTGATTTGGCTTTCTTGGGGGCAAATGGAATCACACTTGAAGATGGTTATACAACGCCGGATCCACAAGAGGCTTTTGTTAAATCCTATGCCAAGAGGCGATCAAGAAATTGTTACGTGTTAGCCGACCATTCAAAATATGGCGATCTATCCTTCTCGAAGTTTGCTGAGATCCATGAAGTGACATTGATCACCAGCTCATATCTTGATGAGCAAATCCAAAGGAAATTAAAAGAGTTAACAGATATAAAGGTGGTTTCAATATGATATACACGGTTACGCTCAATCCAGCAGTTGATTATTTTGTGGAGCTGGATGAGTTGAAGCCTGGACAGGTGAATCGCTCAAAGGGCGAGCACAAAGCTCCTGGAGGTAAAGGAATAAATGTTTCTAGAGTATTAAAGCGCTTGGGACATTCCAGTGAAACGTTAGGGTTTATTGGAGGGTTTACAGGTGATTACATCATAAACACTTTAGAGCAAGAGGATATTGCTACAAGATTTGTTCAAGTTGATGGAGACACTCGAATTAATATCAAGATGAAGGGAGCGGAGGAAACCGAGTTAAATGGGAGCTCACCTGAAGTAACAAAGAATCATTTGGACCAGCTCATGGACCAAATGGACCATTTAACAAAAGACGATACGCTTGTTCTAGCAGGAAGTGTGCCTGGAACGCTTGATAAAACAATCTATACACAATGGATTCAACGCGTGAAGAAAAATGGTGTGAAAGTTTATCTCGACACTAGTGGTGAGCCATTAATTGATGCGGTTAATGCAAAGCCCACATTTATTAAACCGAATCATCATGAACTATCAGAGTTGGTTGGGGTAGCTATACAAACACCTGAGGAAGCTCTTCCCTACGTCAAGCAACTAGTAAATGAAGGAATTGAGTATGTTTTTGTAACCTTTGCAGGTGATGGCGCACTTCTAGGGACAAAGGAAAAGGTACTTTTTGCAACAACGCCTAAAGGCACCGTTATAAACTCTGTTGGAGCAGGAGATTCGACGCTAGCAGGCTTTCTTGCATCATTAGAGAAAAATGACTCACTAGAGGATGCCTTCCGTTTTGCGGTGGCAGCCGGTAGCTCAACTGCTTTTTCAAAAGGGTTTTGTGAACTAACGCATGTACAAGAATTAACCAAGCAGATATCTATATCTACTTGGTAAAGAGAAACGTTTCACACAAATTGGGGGAAGGGGGATCTATATGAAGATCTCTGATTTACTAAAAAAGGACACGATGATTTTAGACCTACGCGCAACAACGAAGGAAGCAGTGATTGATGAGCTAATTGATAAGCTTAATCGTGCGGGTCGTCTAACAGACAAAGCCGCTTATAAGGAAGCCATATTGGCGAGAGAAGCACAAAGTACCACAGGTTTAGGTGATGGAATTGCGATACCACATGCCAAAACATCAGCAGTTCGCACGCCATCTATTAGCTTTGGTCGTTCAAAACAAGGTGTCGACTATGATGCATTAGATGGTCAGCCTAGCCACTTGTTTTTTATGATTGCAGCAAGTGAAGGGGCAAATAATGAGCATCTAGCAACATTATCTCGTTTAACGACCTTCTTAATGGATGAGAGCTTCCGCCAAACGCTTTTAAATGCGACATCTGAAAACGAAATTCTCGCAGCTATTGATCAAAAGGATGCAGAGAAAGAAAAAGAAGAGGCGGCAGAGGCACAAGAGACGGAACAAACTCAAACAAACAGCCCTCGCCTGCTAGGTGTAACAGGATGTCCAACTGGTATTGCTCACACCTATATGGCAGCTGATGCCTTAAAAAACAAAGCAGCAGAGCTTGGCATTTCTATTAAGGTAGAAACCAATGGCTCTGGAGGGGCAAAGAATAAATTAACAGCCTCTGAAATTGAGGCAGCTGATGCAATTATTGTTGCGGCGGATACAAAAATTGAGATGGACCGTTTTGCTGGCAAAAAAGTGATTCAGGCACCGGTTTCAGATGGGGTACGTAAACCCAAGGATTTGATTGATCGTGCACTTTCTGAGAATGCGCCCATTTATAACGGATCTGGAAAATCAGAAGCTGGATCAAATTCACCGGAATCAGAGAAAAAAGGATTGGGTATCTATAAGCATATCATGAACGGTGTGTCGAATATGCTACCATTTGTTATTGGTGGTGGGATTCTTATCGCCCTTTCCTTCTTATTTGGAGGATATGAACAGGAAGGTACATTTGCTCAGATGCTTGCAGAAATTGGTGGGGGAACGGCGTTTGGCTTATTAGTGCCTGTACTAGCGGCATTTATTGCTATGAGTATCGCTGATAGACCTGGTTTTGCAGCTGGTTTAGTGGCTGGTATGATTGCTATGAATGGAGAAACTGGATTTCTAGGTGGATTAATTGCAGGTTTCTTAGCTGGTTATATTGCGCTCCTCGTTCGTATGCTAATTAATAAGCTTCCACAGATGCTTCAAGGAATCGGTAACATTTTATTTACGCCAATTTTGAATTTATTTATTTCCGGAATGTTGATGTTGGTCCTAGTCGCCCCACTTGCGAGTGTGAACCTTGGACTTCAGAACTGGCTGAATGGATTAGGTACAGCCAATATGATTATATTAGGTATTGTTCTAGGTGGAATGATGGCAGTTGATATGGGTGGACCTGTTAACAAAGCAGCCTTTACCTTTGGTATTGCTATGATTGAGGCTGGCAACTTCGGTCCTCAAGCGGCGGTTATGGCCGGAGGCATGGCACCTCCAATTGGTATTGCTTTAGCTACAACCTTTTTCCGTAGTAAGTTTTCAAAGAAGGACCGTCAATCTGGTTTAACAAACTATATCTTAGGTTTATCATTTATTACAGAAGGAGCTATTCCGTTTGCTGCTGCTGACCCAGCACGTGTCATTCCCGCGGCAATCGCCGGATCTGCTCTAGCTGGTGGACTCACTGCATTTTTCGGTATTCTTTTACCAGTGCCTCATGGCGGATTGTTTGTATTCACTTTTGTTAATGGTGGAAACCAAATCTGGCCATACGCCTTCCTATACCTGCTAGCAGTTATATTAGGCGCAGCCCTAACAGCCATTCTGCTTGGTATTCTAAAGAAGAAAGTAATTGAAGAGTAAATAACGATACGTAAACTAGCTTGTCGATGAAAGTACAAACTTTCTCGACAAGCTTTTTTGTGTACGTGAGCAGTATTGCCAGCGCTCCTGCTATAGAACACTGGTTCCGGCGTTATGAGTTAATAGACCCAATGCTTTTGATAATTTACTTTGAATAGAGAATAGAGGGTAACGGACGAAAATGTAGGGCCAACACCTAAGGGATGAAAAGGAGGCCACTGAAAACGATCTTTCTAAGACTGCGAACTTTCTTCAATTGTTTAAGCCAGAACGTTAGCGGAAGGAGAACCCGTAGACTCCTGCGGAACAGAACGAGTCTGAAGACATTGAAGTGGCGCCCTTCCACTTCAAGGGCTGAGGCCGTTCCCGCGGAAAGCGTAGGGTTCTCCTGTAGCGGCGTCATTCAGCTTATTCTTACATGACTTTCTCAGTGGCCTCGATGAAAAGTAAGAGTGTATTTACTGAAACCGCTTAGTTACAAAAAATTTTAAAATGCTGTTGCTCAACCATGAACGTACTTACAGCATTTTTTGTCAAAAAAGCATGTTTACTCCCTCTAGAAAAAGGGTTCTGTATACAGTGTATTAAGTGTGAGGAGGGATTGCGCAATGTACATGTGTTGGTGCTGCTATGTATTTTAGCAGTGACGACAAGCAATTTTACTGTTAAATAGTGCTTTAAATGAACGAGAAGTAAAACGAACGATAAATTATTTTTCTAACCAAGCTCGTGAATTTACTAGGAGGTAAGTAAAATGGACATGAACATTGATTTGTATCCTTCAAGAGTAAGTAATAAGGCTACAATAAAAGAAAGAAAAGATCCAATCATTCATTCTAATGGTGAAGGACCACTTAATAAAGAAGAGCTAACATCTTACGAAGACAACGGTTATTTAATGAAAGAAAAATTGTTTACAGATGAAGAAGTTAAGCTCATGACAAAAGAGCTCGAGAAAACAATGAAAGATAACCAATCTAAAGATACAGCAGATGTGATTAAAGAACCTGGAAGTAATGAAATCCGTTCCGTTTTTGAAATTCATAAGGACAGTGGTTTTTTTGAATTGCTATCTAAAAACGAACGTATCGTAAAAATTGCAGAACAGTTATTAGGTAGTCAGGTTTATATTAATCAATCAAGAATTAATTTTAAACCCGGCTTTAAAGGTAAGGAATTTTATTGGCACTCGGACTTTGAAACGTGGCATGTAGAGGATGGCATGCAGCATATGCGTGCTGTAAGCTGCTCCATCATCTTAACGGATAATTATGAATTTAATGGGCCGTTAATGCTCATTCCGGGATCACACAAATGGTATGTTTCCTGCGCTGGAAGCACACCTGACGATAACTTTAAGTCCTCATTGCAAAAACAAGAGGCTGGTACACCAGATAATGAGAGCTTGAGCTGGTTAACGGAACAAGCAGATGGTCGTATTGATCGAGCTACAGGGCCAGCGGGATCTGTGTTATTTTTCGAATGCAATACGATGCATGGTTCAAATGGGAATCTATCACCGTATCCGCGCAGCAATGTATTTTTTGTTTTTAATTCAATCAAAAATCCCTTAGGAAAACCTTATTCAGGTCAAGAACCGAGACCAGAATTTGTAGCGAATAGAGAACGTATTGAGCCAATCGAAGCTGTACCTTCAGATTTTCTACAAAAACAAAAGACCTATTAGGAAATAAAGCTATTAGAGGGGTATACTGGATATACCTCTCTTTTTCTTGCCCGGGAAATACGAGAAAAGGGTTAGAATGGCGAATTCTCAGGGAATAAGAGTAATCATGGAGGGACTTACATGAGGCTGATTTCTTATTCCTATCAAAAAAAGGGCGGTATGAAGGCAATATATGATCGTTTTTCAGCGTCTCCTGCAATATTTAGAAAGATAAATGGTTTTTATTTTATTTATTATGTGAAATGGTCAGAGGGAGATCCTATCGTGATGAGGTCTGATTTAACAGAAATGGAGATTTTGCTCAATAGAGAGATGGGTACCGAAGAATTGTATTTAAAAAGAAAAAATAAAAGAATTCAGGACGATTATTATGTCTAAATCATCCTGAATTCAATCGTTATACTGTCGCTTTTTGTAGCTTATCAATAAATTTCAGAGATCTTCCCGTACCAATAGCAACGGATTCAAGCGGGTTTGGAGCAAGGTGAACAGGCACAGAAATTTCTGTCGATAACCAATCCTGCATTCCTTTAAGTAGGGCTCCGCCTCCAGTAATTAGAACTCCACGATCAACGATGTCGCCACTTAGCTCAGGGGGACAATCCTCTAATGTTGAACGAATTGCTTCAAGAATTTGAAGAAGATGCTCACTAATCGCATGACGAATTTCGTCAGATTGAAGAGCCACTGTTTTAGGAAGCCCGTTCACTAAATCACGACCCCGCACTTCCATGCTTAAAATGTCATGATCGATCGGTGCATAACCAATCTCCATTTTAATTTGTTCTGCTGTTCGCTCGCCAATTAAAACATTGTATTGCTTGCGAACATGTTGAATGATGGCTTCGTCTAGTTTATCTCCACCAATTCTAACCGAATTACAAGAAACAACGCCGCCAAATGAAATGATCGCTACCTCCGTTGTTCCTCCACCAATGTCAACAACCACGTTAGCAGTAGGTTCTTCAACAGGTAGGTCAGCACCAATAGCTGCTGCAACGGGCTCTTCAATGATATGAACACTTTTTGCTCCACAGCTGCGAACGGCATCAAGGATGGCACGTCGTTCAACCGAAGTAGAGCCAGATGGGGCACATACAACCACATTTGGTTTACGTAAAGATAAACCAATTTGTTTACTCGCTTTTTTCATAATGGCTTTAAGCATACTGCTTGTTACATCAAAGTCTGCAATAACTCCATCGCGAAGTGGACGTACAGCAACAATATGTGAAGGGGTTTTTCCAACCATACTTTTAGCTTCTGCTCCAACTGCCAGTACATCACGCGACTCAGTATTAAGCGCTACTACAGATGGTTCATTTAATATGATCCCTTTATCTTTACTATAAACAAGAATATTTGCAGTTCCTAAGTCAATTCCTATCTCTGCATTTGAAAACATTCGTTCACCAACTTTTCTTAGAAATACTCATTAGGCTTCATTCTATCAATTTATGACACGCAAAAAAAGGGTCGGAACGCTTATCTACTATGTAAGAATGTGAGATTAACTGAGGATATTTTCATAGGTCATGATGAGTGAATAATAGAATTCGGATATGAAAGGTAATTTTGTTATACTTAAATTAACTCTAAAGCAGATGGTTGGTGTAAGGAATGAACGAGATACGTGGGGTTATATTATTTGATGGGGTATGCAACCTTTGTAACAATGCGGTTGATTTTATTATTAAAAGAGATCATCAAAGATACTACCACTTTGCGTCATTGCAATCTGAAAAAGGTAAAGAGCTGCTGGAAAAGCATGGAGTTTCAGCTGAAATAGATTCAATTGTTGTGATTGAAAATGAGCGTGCATATATTCATGATCAAGCCGTGCTGAAAATTATTCCAAAACTACCTTTTGGGTGGAGAGTGTTTTTAATTGCGTATGCATTTCCCCCAACCTGGAGGCATAAGCTCTATAAATGGTTAGCGCGAAATAGATACCGTTTATTCGGCAAAAAAGAATCATGTAGACTGCCAACTCAGGAGGAAAAAGAACTATTTCTTTAATTGTTAAGTTCAAAATTATTATGCAAACAAATGCCTATCCTAAAACAAGCGGACAAAATAGGAGGGTAGACACCTGCGGGATAAAAAGGAGACCACTGAAAAAGTAATGTAAGAATGAGCTGAATGGCGCCGCTACAGGAGAAACCTACGCTTTCCACGGGAACGGCCTCAGCCATTGAAGTGGAAGTGCGCCACTTCAATGTCTTCAGACGCGTTCTGTTCCGTAGGAGTCTACGGTTTCTCCTTCCGCTAACCGTTCTGACTTAAACAATTGAAGAACGTTCGCAGTCTTACTAAAGATCGTTTTTCAGTAGCCTTGATAAAAAGGTTCATTGAGAAAATAGGGCCATCGCCCGTTAGCTCAGGTACCCCCGCGATAAGCGTGCCCCTATTTTGGAAACGACGGACTAAGAGCTAATCATGAACCGTCCTCAATCCACAAAGACTCAGAATTCATTTACGCATTAACTTGGATTCAGTCTTTTTTAATTCTCGAAAATGATGAAAATAAAATCCCATTCTTTTTGCATTGAAAGTAAACGTGATATAATAGAAAAAAGATGTCGTTTGGATGATCCAAGTATAGACATCATCAGGAGGGGACATAAATGGAAATCAACAATATGCAGGCGTACTTCGAAGACAAGCTGATTAAGGCAAAAATACAATTTGAGCGTACAATTGATTGCAAACATACGGAGTTTGATGACCTTTACCCTTATATGACGGAGCAGCCTCAATTCTTTTGGTATAAACGCTATGTCGCCTGGCAGGAGCTTTTGACATTAGTGCAGGTTGCCAAAGACCTCGATTATGAATGGGGAACGCAGTTTATAGATAAACAAAAGGCTTACATTGATTCAAGAATCCTCGATGCCAAGGTATTAGATGATTGGTATGAAGAACAAGAATTGGAAGCCGAGCAAGAGCAATCTCAATAATTAAAGATAAGAAGATAAATAGAAAGGATGGTCGGGCACATACCGACCATCCTTCTTCTTTAAGCAATCGTAATTTTAGATTGAGTGTGATCATGGATACTAATAATCTCGTCTTCGATATCAAAGCTAATCTCTTCATTTGTTGGAGTGTCATCATAATATTGAATAATGCTTAGATCAGAAAGACTGATTAGTACATACGGATACCGTTCATCAGGATCTTCAATGAGTGCATATAACTTATCATTTTTTGCATAAATAAGTTCTCCAGATTGACGAGTGGGTGCATTGTGCTTCATTAGAATATCCAAATATATAAATCCCCTTTCATGGTTTCATAGGTTTTATCGTAGCGAGTTGAATTACTCGCTTGGTTTATTTTTATGATTGGCTTGATTTTGTTTATCTTTATCTACAAGTTCACTTGAAACTTCCTGATTAAAAAGGGTTTCTTTAGGTGTTTGGTTGTTCGTTAATGCTTTATTTTTATTCTTATTACGTTTAGGCATGTATATGCCCTCCCTTGTTTTTTTATTTACTTGGGAATAGTATCGGTTTCTAAAAGATATTTCATACAGAAAAGGTGTGCTTAATATGGCAAATAGTAAGTTTTATGTAGTATGGAAAGGCATTCAACCAGGAATTTATACAAGCTGGAAGGAGTGTGAAGCGCAAGTCAAAGGCTTTCCCGGGGCCAGATTCAAATCATTTCCCACAAAATCGGAAGCGGAAAACGCATTTCATTCAAAGCCTACAACAGCCACCAAACAAAAAAACAATACAGCCAGAGCAGCAAAGCCTAGTGTTTCCATTAGTAAAGATAAGATTATCTGGGAAAGTATTTCTGTCGATGTTGGTTCGAAGGGAAATCCGGGTATAGTGGAATATAAAGGCGTAGATACAAAAACCGGTGAAATTCTTTTTTCACATGGAGAAATACATATTGGGACGAACAATATGGGAGAATTTCTAGCCATTGTCCACGCTTTAGCCTACCTTAAGCAAAGAAACGACTCGACTACCCCTGTTTATTCAGATTCAAAAACAGCGATGAAATGGGTAAAAGATAAGAAAGTGAATTCTAGCCTGGAAAGATCAATCAAAACCGAAGAGATGTGGTTACTCATCGATCGGGCGGAGCAATGGCTGAAGGACAACACGTATCAGAATAAAGTCATCAAGTGGGAAACAAAGCATTGGGGCGAAATTAAAGCAGACTATGGGAGAAAATAGGGAGGAATTAGATGTTTGAACCATTAAGGAAGAAGCAGAAGCAGTATTTTTATAGTGGAGCAACGAGATCACTTGAATTCCGTCTTAACCAGCTAAGTAGCCTTAGAGAAATCATTAAGAAAAAAGAAGATAAAATTCTGCAGGCACTTAAGCAGGACCTAAACAAATCTAAAGAAGAAGCTTTTTTAACCGAAATAGGCGTGGTGTACGCTGAAATTTCACTTGTCGAAAAATCTCTACAGGAATGGATGGCCCCTGAAAAAGTTAAATCTCCTGCCTCTCATACAGGTTCCAAGAGCTATGTCCTATATGAGCCGCGTGGTTCGATCCTTATTATCGCGCCTTGGAATTATCCATTTCAATTGGCGATCGCGCCGTTAATTGGAGCGATTGCAGCAGGGAATTGTTCTGTGATTAAACCATCAGAGCTGACACCAAATACGTCTGCAGTTATAGCTGAAATGATGGAAGAGACCTTTCCTGAAGAATATATTAGAGTGGTTGAAGGAGCTGTGGAAACGAGCTCTGAGCTCTTGAAGGAGCCTTTTGACTATATATTTTTTACTGGAAGTGTTGCTGTCGGGAAAATCGTCATGGAAGCTGCGGCTAAGCATCTAACTCCTTTCACACTTGAACTGGGTGGGAAGAGTCCTGCGGTTGTGCACCGAGATGCAAAAATAGATTTGGCAGCCAAACGAATTGCTTGGGGGAAGTTCCTTAATGCTGGACAGACCTGTATTGCCCCCGACTACGTTTTAGTGGATGAGCAGGTAAGAGATGAATTTTTAGAGAAGCTGGAAAAGCATATAAATGATTTGTATAAGAAACCATGGCAAAAGGGGCATTACCCTCGAATTGTCAGTGAAAAACATTTTAATCGACTAACAGAATTCTTAAACGATGGAAAAGTTCTGATAGGAGGGCAATCTAAGCAATCGGAGCTAGCCATATCACCTACTGTTTTAACAGACATTGATTGGGACACGCCAATCATGAGTGAGGAGATTTTTGGACCACTGCTACCTGTTTTGTCTTACTCTACAACGGCTGAAGCACAAATGAACATTCGCGAGAGACCAAATCCTTTAGCATTATACGTCTTTACCGAAAGCAAAGAGATAGAATCGCAGTTTATTGATGAGCTTTCATTTGGCGGGGGCTGTGTAAACGATACAATTATGCACGTGGCGAATCCTCATTTGCCGTTTGGTGGAGCTGGTCCGAGCGGAATTGGCTCATATCATGGATATGAAAGCTTTCTTGCTTTCTCTCATAGAAAAAGTATCGTCAAACAATCAACCTCATTTGACTTGCCTATTCGTTATAAACAAGGGCCAGTCACAAAAAAATTGATCCGTAAGCTGATGAAATAGGAGGAAGTAGATTGGAAATCAAAAAGCATGTTGACATCATGGGAATAGGGTTGGGACCATTTAATCTTGGACTTGCTACGTTGATTGAGGAAGGGACAGAACTCACAAGCTACTTTGTTGATAAACAGAGTAGCTTACAATGGCACCCTGGGATGCTTATTGAGATGACTGATCTTCAGGTTCCTTTTATAGCAGACTTGGTCACTTTCGCGAACCCAAAAAGTGAGTTCACTTTCTTAAATTATTTACACGAACAGGGAAGGCTGTATGCGTTTTATTATTTTAATCGCTTTGATATTCCGAGAAAGGAATATAATGCCTACCTGCAATGGGTCGCTTCCAAGCTCTTAACGTGTCAGTTTAATATTCATGTTGATGATGTGAGCTACGATACAGAAAACGAAGTCTATCATGTTTCCTGCACAGACAGGCAAACAAAAGAGACGTTCGCCGTACATACTCGCCATTTGGTCATGGGCACGGGAACAGTGCCTGCTATCCCTGGAAAGTTTAAAGAAAAAATGTCTGCAAACTGTATTCATTCAAGTGAGTATCTACCTTATGAGAAGGAATTAAAGAAGGCCACATCTATTACTGTGGTAGGGTCTGGTCAAAGTGCTGCAGAGATTTTCTACGATTTACTTTATGCCCAAGAGGATCATGGTTATGAGTTAAGCTGGTTTACTCGTTCGGCGGGTTTCTTTCAAATGGAGGAGGGCAAACTCGGTATAGAAATGTTCTCCCCGGACTTCACAGAGTACTTTCATCAGCTCCCTTATTCAGCAAGAAAAGAAGCCTTACCTAGGTTAGAAGGTATTCGAAATGGGGTGCAGGTTAAGACCTTAAAAAACATCTATGACCTATTGTATCATCGCTCCATTGGGCAGAAGCGCTCTCCAGCTAAAATACGACCAACCTCAGAGCTTAAAGAGATTAAGGAGCAGCCAACAAAGGTGCAGTTGACATTTCATCAGTGGCAAACAAATGCTAGCTTTGAGCACCAAACAGAAAAGCTTGTGTTAGCTACTGGTTATAAACCCAATCTACCAGAGTGGTTCTTACGCATGAGTGATGAGATGCAGTGGGAAAGTGAGACTGAATTTGCTGTTGAACTTGATGGTCGAGTCTCATTTAAAGATAAGAGGCAAGGCCAAATTTTTGCTTTGACTAACGTCGTGCATGCACATGGGACAAGTGCCACTAATCTAGCATTGGCTGTACAGCGCAACCAACGTATTATTCATTATTTGACTGATGAGCATACATATCCGATCAGCAAGGATAATACATTTACAACTTTTGAATAGAGTAAGCCTTTTCTTTGACAGGCAATGGTAGAAGAGATAGACTCATAATAGAGATTCGATAATTATTATCATGTTATAATTATTATCGATAATTACATAAATGAGGAGAGAATGTTCATGAAGAAGTTAACGAATAATCAAGGTCAGCCTATTTATGATAATCAAAACTCTCGTACAGCAGGTCAACGCGGTCCAGCGTTACTTGAAGATTATCAATTGATTGAAAAACTTGCGCATTTTGATAGAGAAAGAGTACCGGAGCGTGTTGTTCATGCTCGTGGTGCAGGGGCGCATGGTGTGTTTAAAGTAGCCAATAGCATGAAGCGTTATACAAAAGCAGCTTTTTTACAGGAGGAGGGCACGGAAACTCCTGTGTTTGCCCGGTTCTCTACTGTTATTCATGGTCAGCACTCTCCTGAAACGTTAAGAGATCCTAGAGGTTTTTCAGTGAAATTCTATACTGAAGAAGGAAACTGGGACTTCGTAGGGAACAACCTACCTGTTTTTTTCATTCGTGATTCCATCAAGTTTCCAGATGTGATTCATTCCCTGAAGCCGGATCCGCGTACAAATGTGCAAGATCCAAATAGATATTGGGACTTCATGTCGCTATCACCTGAATCTACAAACATGCTCATGCACTTATTTACAGACGAGGGCATTCCAGCGAGCTACCGTGAAATTCGTGGTTCAAGCGTGCATGCGTTTAAATGGATTAACGCCTATGGAAACATGGTCTATGTGAAGTTCCGCTGGGTTCCAAAAATGGGGCAGCGCAACCTCTCTGAAGAAGAGGCGTCCAAGATCCAAGCTGAGGAATTTAACCATGCTTCTATTGATTTATATGAAGCCATTGAACGTGGCGAGTTTCCAGAATGGGATTTATATGTCCAGTTTCTTGACCCGGCAGATATGGATAACTATGACTTTGATCCACTTGATGCAACAAAAGACTGGTTTGAAGAAGATTTTCCATACCATCATGTTGGGACCATGACGTTAAACCGTAACCCTGATAATGTGTTCGCTGAAACAGAGTCTGTTGGCTTTAATCCAGGCGTACTGGTACCAGGAATTGAACCGTCTGAGGACAAGCTTCTTCAAGGTCGTTTATTTTCTTACTCTGACACGCAACGCCATCGAATCGGACCTAACTACCTGCAGCTGCCTGTAAATTGTCCGTTTGCTCAGGTCAATAACTATCAAAGAGACGGAGCGATGCCAATTAAGCAACAAACCAGCCCAGTTAATTATGAGCCAAACCGCTATGAGACTGAGCCTAAAGAAGATGAGCTTCACATGGACTACAAAGCTCCAAATGAAGGAGAAACACGTGGTCGTCTGGCAATCGAAAAGAAAGACCACTTTGGCCAAGCTGGTCAAGTGTGGCGCAGACATAGTAAGGAAATGCAAGACTCCCTTGTAAAGAATCTCGTCTCCGATTGGCAGGACGTAGAGCAACGCACTGTACTTCTATTGCTGTGCAATTTCTACCGTGCAGATGCTGATCTTGGTAAAAGACTGGCTGACGAGATGGGCGTAGATCTAAGTCCTTATCTTGATAAGCTGGAACAGATGTAACTGTAGGACATAGAACGATTAAGATATCCGGGCTTCGTGCATATTATGCACGTAGTTCGGTTTTTTTGTGTCCTTATTGACGCATGCAAGAGCATAAAAAACGTTCCAGAAATTTGGCGCGATCCCGCTAAAGTGTAGTGAACTAATCTAGGCTAGAATCCAGCTAATTTCACTTCTTCACGTGCAATTCTCTCGGGGGCGACCCACTACGTCCGCTATGAGTGAGGAAGAATTATAAAGCTATAGATAATGAACTTTAATTTTTACTTTTAAAAACAATTAACAATTATAAGTTCCACAGTAGAACTAGCGTAGCCAAAATGCGAGACTCCTGCGGGAGAGCACGTGTCTGAAGACATTGAAGGGGCGATTTTCCACTTCAAGGGCTGAAGCCGTGCCCGCGGAAAGCGAGTGTTTTGGCGGAGCGGTTTTTGAAGCGCTATTGTATAAATGGTAAGACCTTACATGAAATTTGTTCCTTTTCATTTACAAATCGAGGGAATCTTCATACAATTAATAGTAGTTTGATAGTAGGGAGGATTCTTATGTCAAAGCATTTATACGAAATCAGAGAATACCAAGATACATATGCTAGCGCTGTAGCTACACTTTGGAATGAAAGTCGGGATAGCTGGGGCGGTGAACAAGAAGTAGAAACAGCGGAAGATCGCCGCCAGACAGAAGCCTCAAACGGAAATATCACGACACTGCTTGCTTACGATGAAGATAAAGTAGTAGGGTATTGTGGTTTTTCAGAATTCAGGGGAGATGTGGGTGCATTATACATCCCATTGCTAAATGTTCATCCTCATTATCACGGCAAAGGTATAGGAAAACAGCTGGTCCTTGAAGCGTTAAAACGAACAATAGAACTTGGTTGGCCGAGACTTGATTTATATACATGGCCAGGGAATACAAAAGCCGTACCACTCTACAAGCGCTGCGGATTCTTCTGGGAAGAGAGAGATGACACGGTTCATCTGCTTAACTTTATCCCAAAAGTGATCACTCATCCTGTCTTGAGTGAATATGTGGACTCGACGAATTGGTATGACACCCTTAAAAGGGAGATAAGTATTAAACCTGATGGTGAAAAAGAGAATGGGTTTACCTTTTATACATATGACTTTGAAACCCCAAAAGGACATGTGCAGGCAAAAATTGAGCAAAGCGGACGAGGGATTTCCGCCTTCTCAACAGAACAATATGAAGTAGAGTGGGAGATGCCTTCGCATCACCTATTGCTAACTGGTGAATATGAGGCAAGTCTCCGTATCAAAAATAAACAAGCACAGCCTTTGCAGGTGAAAGCGAATCTTGCAGAGCATGAATATATCGAAGGCACTTTAAATGTGTCAGAAAAAGTGGAGGGTGAAAAAGTCTTTAAGGTGCCATTTAAAGTAGACAGTGCGCCTGCTCTTGAACAATCTAAATGGAAAGCCCATCCGCAATTAATTATTGAATTAGAAATTGAGGGGATTCGTTTTCCTTTGGAAGTTGGGTCCAATATCCAAAAACCACTCGCTTTACAGGCACATATACTTAATCCTGAGCAGGTGGTCTTAAACAGCCCTTCAGAGTTTTACATTCAAGTAGAAAATCAACTACAAGAGGAACAGAATGTAAGGTTAACCGTGGCTGGAAATCAGGAGTATTCGCTCAAGCTTGAGCCGAAAGAGAACCGGGTGCTCACTGTTCCATATACCTCCTCCCAATTTGGTGAGCAGCAGTACAAGGTATTTGTGCAAAGCTCATTGAGCTGGTTGGATGCTCAATATGAGGAAACGATCCAGTTTGCCCTGCCAAAAAGAAACAAGTCCTTCTGTATGGATACCCCAACGAATCTTTATCTGTATCACGGGGCGATGATCTTAAAATGTAATAAAGAAAACCACGACATGACCCTTTTGAATGCCTTCACATATGAAAGGATTCCATTAACATTGGTGCATCCAATGATTGGTTTGCCTTATTCTCATGATCTTGCAAAACAGACATGGGATCACTGTTCATGGGAGGAGCAGGAGGACGCTGTTGTTCTTGAATTAACCTATCAGCTTGGAAAACGGGAATTAACGGTAGTTCGAGTGTTTCGTTGGACGTATGATGGCACGCTAAGCCTATCCATTGAGCTTAGAAATAATAGTGCACAAAGCTTAAAGGATGTACATGTAAGTCAGCTGTTTTTCCTTGATGCGGATAAAGGAGTGCTCCCTGTTCAGGGTGCTCTGCTACATTTGGAGGAATCTGTGGAAATGGGGCTTTTACCGTTAAATCACCTTACTGCCCCGTGGATGTATTTAGAAGGAAAGGGTCACACCTTTAGTCTGCAATGGCCAGAGGATGCTAGACTTTTTTCACCAAGCTGGCAAACCGCCTTTGAGCAAAAGGCAGAAAACATTCAACCGGGAGGCTCACAACATTTTGCACCCCTAACAATTGATATAAATGTTTACTCCAACTGGCGTGCGTTCCAGAAAAAAATAGAACCACAGCCGATCAGAGAGAGAATGACTATAGACTTTAGCCAAGGCCATGGATTCTGTGATCCAAAGCAGCCTGTTCAGCTTGAAATTAGTCAATTATCTAAACAGGTGACCGTAGGCTCGCTCTATATTCAGGGTTCTCCAATTGGACAATCATTATCTTTAACGGGTGAAGCAAGTCAGGAGATTACGCAAAGTATTTCTTCAACAAAGGTTACAACGGTCTCAACAGATGTACACCTAGATACGCATGTCCAACCGCTTACTATTCAAGCTATTCCTACAGAAAAGGATGACATAAAAAAAGAGATTGATCAGGAACAAGGTCATAAGGTGTTAAGTGTAAATAATGGAGTGATATCGTTTAAAGCCGCGCCAAGCTACTTCCCTTCTGTCTATTCCTTGCAGACTCAGAAGAAGGAATGGCTTGCTCACGCCTTTCCAACACCTGGGCCAAAATCGTGGTGGAACCCTTGGGGCGGTGGCCTTCATACCATGCCTGCAGATCTTAATCTTTATTCCCTGTTAAATCAAAGCAGTGACGCAGCATTTGTTGAGGTTTTTGACCAATGGGGACATACGTGGCAGGGTCTGCGTGTTGACACATCGTTTGCCAATCATGATAAGTGGAAGGAGATGACCTTAAGGCAATTTTTTGTTACACTGCCGAAGAGTCCGGTGCTTGCCACGTATTATGAAGTTGATTATCCAGACCAGCTTCTAAAGGGTCATCGTTTTAAAACAACGATATTTTTGGATAAAGAGTCGGAGCAGCTCCAAATGTATGCTCGAAGCTCTTCAGAAGAGCACAAAATAGCCGGAAAAACGCCGTTTGAGCTGATTGGTGAGCAAGTGAGCTCAGTAGTTCGAATGTGGGATAAGAAAATACAAGAGGGACTCGTCATTGTAGATACGGATTTTTATAGCGATAGTGGCTTATATTCAAACGCAGAGCTATGTTTATGGACAGCTTTTCAATCCTTCACAGCCACGCCAGAACAAGCGAGAGTTCGTTCTAAACCAACATTTTATTGTGTAACAGATCAGCATCTTGCGGGCAAGGGCTGGGACTGGCTACGAAACGTCACATTTAAGGAGGCTGAGCATGAAAATCATTGATGCGCATCTGCATTTTTCAAATATCCAATCGTTTAAGGATACTGCTACAGAGCTCGCAGATATTTCCTATAACACAGAGGGATTGTTACAGGAATATAAGGATGCAAATGTCGTGCTTGGAATCGGCATGGGCGTGGAGGAGACGGTAGTGGGAGAATTCCCAGATCGTGGAGCGGGTGCTCTGATGGGTCTCGACCTCGAAACACGACCTAAGCAGATTATGTGCTGTATTGGTATCAACCCTTTTCTCTTTACGGAACAGTCATTGGTAAAGCTTGAGGAGGAACTCCAAAAGGATTGGGTTGTCGGAATCAAAATTTACCTCGGCTATTATCCATACTATGCGTATGATGAGGTCTATCAGCCTATCTACCGTTTGGCTAAGGAATATTCAGTGCCCGTTGTTTATCATACGGGCGATACATATTCTGAAAAAGGACTGTTAAAATATTCACACCCACTAACGATAGATGAGGTAGCAGTGGAGCACCGTGATGTTCAGTTCATGATGGCACACTTTGGCGATCCTTGGTGTCTAACTGCTGCTGAAGTCATTTACAAAAACCGTAATGTCTTTGCCGATCTTTCTGGATTGATTGTTGGTACAGAAGAACGAGTGGGTAGGCACTTCGATCGCGATAATCGTTATTTTGATCATCTGCGTCAAGCCTTGGTTTATTGTGATAGCTATGACAGGCTGCTCTTCGGCACAGACTGGCCTCTCGTACAGGTCAAACCGTATATGGAATGGTTAGCGGATATGATTCCCGAATCGTTTCATGAGGATTTTTTCTACAATACGGCAACGAGGGTGTTTCCGAAGGTACAAAAATTCTTATAAAAGATATAGTGGCTTGATGGCAAAGATATTTGCTGTCAGGCTTTTTTTTGAACATTCAGTAGCACTTCTCCACAATCTAAATTATTTCGTGGATAGATTAATATTTTAAAAGGTTTTGTAATCCCCTGTTTGTCAGAGACCATCATTTGCATTAGTATTAGTAGGAATATGTTTTTGTAAGGTAGGAGGAAAGGTAATGAATTGGAAGCTACAGAAGGATATATTTATCGCATTTTTTCGTTCAACGATGCTTGGATATGGTGGGGGACCATCAACCATTCCCTTAGTCCATGATGAAGTCGTCAAGCGTTATAAGTGGATGGATGATGAGGAATTTGCTGATATCTTAGCGATAGGGAATACGTTGCCAGGGCCAATTGCGACCAAAATGTCAGGGTACATTGGCTATCGGCTTGGTGGCTGGGCAGGGATGTTAAATGCATTATTTGCCACAGTCATTCCGACTGTTGTCATTCTTATCGGGCTTATTAGTCTTTTGGCATCTTTTAGTGAGTCGCCGATAGTAGAAGGAATGACTCAAGCTGTAACACCAGTCGTGGGAGTCATGCTACTTGTCATGACATTTACATTTGTGAAGCAGTCAGGAAAAGGGTTAGGTTGGACAGGAGCGATTATACTCGGCGTTGTTAGTTTAATAGCTATGGAACTTCTCGGCATTCATCCAGCTATTTTGATTGTCGTTTTGATGGCATATGCATTACTGAAACCAGCTAAGAAACAAGAAGAGCAAAAAGGTTAAAAGGAGTAAGCAATGATACTTTTACAACTATTTATCGCATTTTTTATCCCAGGTATAGTCGGTTACGGAGGTGGCCCGCCATCCATTCCACTTATTCAAAATGAAGTGGTCAGTCGTTATGGCTGGATGACCAATCAGGATTTTGGTGAACTTGTCGCCTTGTCTAATGCATTGCCTGGACCAATTGCAACAAAGCTGGCTGGGCAAATAGGCTATGAAGTAGCTGGTATTCCAGGAGCAGCTGTGGCCTTATTTGCGACCGTTGCACCTACTGTATTTTTAATGATTGTTCTCTTAAATATATTATTAAAATTTAAAGACTCACCAAAGGTAAAATTGCTAACAAAGCTAATCAAACCAACTATCGCTATTCTTTTAGCGGTACTAGCCTATGATTTCTTTGTGACCTCGTGGGAGGGAGCCGGCTCAATTCAAACCATCATTCTAATTGTAGGAAGCTATGTTTTGCTAGAGGTGGTCAAAGTTCATCCAGCCCTTGTTATCCTCGGATCATTACTATATGGAGCAATTATACTTTCTTAATTAGTAGATGTTATCTTCTGAAAAATTTGATAAACTAGATATTACGTAAGGCGAAATAGTCTAGGAGGAGATACATATGCACTTTCCGGAAAATTGGGACTTAGAAACGTTTTTTGCAGGTGGTAGTGAATCTAGTGAATTTCTGGACTTTTTGGTAAAGACAAAAAACCAGTTAAAGCAATTAGATCAGCAGCTTGAGGGAGAGTTGACGTTAGCTCAGCTTACAGAAGGACTCGTCCATGTTCAGCAAATCGGCTTGCGTCAACAGCACGCAGGTGGGTTTGTCAGCTGCTTAACGGCTCAAAACGTCAAAGACAAGCAGGCTCTGCTTTTGCAAGGGCAGTTACTAGAAATAGGGGCTAAGCTTCAAACCCTTTCAGATAAACTGGAACAAGAGCTTGCTAGCTTATCAGATTCGGATTTTGCAAAACTAACTGAGCAGTCTGAGCTAGATGGAGTAACTTTTAATTTACAAGAAAAAAGACAACAAGCTATAGAAAAACTCTCTCCAGCAGAAGAAAAACTGGCTGCTGGTTTAGCTATTGATGGTTATCACGCATGGGGGAACTTCTACAATCAAGCTGTGGGGCGTATGGAAATTCCGTTTGAAGAAGATGGGGAAGTAAAATCTCTCTCAGCTGGGCAGCTACAAAATCGCATGAACTCAAGTGACCGCTCTGTGCGCGAAAGTGCCTTTAAAGTAAACGAAGAAGCATGGCAAAAGGAAGCAGATGTGTTCTCACAAACAATTAACCACCTTGCCGGGTTCCGCTTAAAGCTTTACGAAGCAAGAGGCTGGGATAACGTATTAAAAGAACCATTAGCTTATAACCGCATGGAAGAAAAAACACTTAATGCGATGTGGGATACGATCACGGCAAACAAGCCAGCGTTCTATCAATTTATGGAGAAAAAAGCCGAGCTCCTTGGCATTGAGAAACTTTCCTTTCATGACGTAAACGCACCGCTCCCACTTGAGAATGATAAGAAAATCAGCTATCAGGAAGCGTGTGATCTCATCATCAAGCATTTCCGCGCCTTTAGTCCGAAGCTGGCAGAATTTACAGAAGGCGCCTTGCGCGACGGTTGGATTGAAGCCGAAGACCGTGCTGGGAAACGTCCAGGAGGCTTTTGTACAAGCTTCCCATTAAAGAAGCAATCACGAATCTTTATGACCTATGACGGTACAATGGCAAATGTCGCGACCCTAGCTCATGAGCTAGGTCACGCTTACCATAGCCACTGCTTAACCGAAAAGCAACCATTTGCACGCAAATACGCAATGAATGTGGCCGAAACCGCCTCAACCTTTGCAGAAGCCATCGTTTCTGATGCCTTAGTAGAGGAAGCGGAAAGCAAGGAACTAAAGCTATCACTACTCGAAAACAAAATCTCACGCGCACTCGCTTTCTTTATGAACATTCACGCGAGATTCCTATTTGAAACAAGATTTTATGAAGCACGTAAGCAAAAAAGCCTCTCAGTAGAGGAGCTAAACGCATTAATGGAAGAAGCTCAACGCGAAGCTTTTGGAAACCAGCTCACAGAATACTCACCAAGCTTCTGGGCATCCAAACTGCACTTCCATATCACCCACGTGCCATTCTATAACTTCCCGTATACATTCGGATATCTATTCAGCCAAGGCATCTATAAGCAGGCGCTTGAAGCTGGAGGATCCTTCGAAGACAGCTACATCGCCTTACTCGAAGACACCGCCAGCATGACTGTCGAAGACCTGGCTAAGAAACACCTAGACGCTGATCTTACAGACGCATCGTTCTGGCAGCAAGCCATTGATGTAGTCCTAGCAGATATCGAAGAATTTAACCGCTTGGCAGATGAATTGAAATAAGGATGAGGAGGAACGCAGTTTGTGGACTGCGTTTCTTTGTATTTAAAAGGGGAAGAGAGCATGTGGAGCAAAAACACATTTTAAAGCACGTGCCGTGAATTTCAAATGCGCGAAATCTAAGGTGAATTGCGCGAAAATAGAGAAGAGCTGCGCGAAATTTCGATTCCGGTGCGCGAAAATTTTTAAAATGAGCGGAAAGGGAGGAAGTGCTCAAAGAATGATCAGAGCTGTGTAGCGAATAAGTCTGCAAAATCAACCCCGTGCTCAATACAGCTTCCCTTTCATATGGTAAACTAAAAATAAAAAGGTCCATTTCATTTGTAAGGTAGGAGAGATTGAATGTTAGATACGCTGAACCGGTTTTTAGAAAGAGCGTTGCCCATTCTCACACCTATGGGAGTTATCACAGGTGTGATGTTAAGCACGTTTTTCTCAAGCTATGTATTTTTAGTTCCTTTTATTTTTGCATTTATTACGTTTGCTAGCAGCCTAGCCATTAGTCCTAAAGATATGAAAAATATCGTTCATTATCCCGCGCCCATTCTTACTAGTATGGTCATTATCCAAGTCATCATGCCGCTCCTAGCATTTGGACTTGGGCACGCTTTTTTTGCAGGAAACGTTGAGACGATTGCCGGCCTAGTGCTTGCTTTTACGATACCTACCGGAGTCGTTACCCTCATGTGGGTTTCGATTTATAATGGTAGCAGAAGCTTGACCCTTGCTATCATTCTTATAAATACATTGATCTCTCCATTCATCGTGCCCTTAACACTCAGTATTTTGATTGGAGGACAAATTTCACTGGATACGTGGGGAGTGATGAGCGGTCTCATCATGATGGTGATTCTCCCATCAGCTTTAGGTATCTTAGTGAATCATCTAAGAAAAGGCAATATCATTCGAATGAGTAAAACCCTTGCCCCATTAGCTAAACTAAGCTTACTGACCGTCATTATGCTCAACGGCTCCATCGTAGCACCTTATCTCACATCTATAGACGCAACGGTTATAACCATCTTTTTTGTTGTTCTAACACTAGCCATCACAAGCTATCTAATCGGTTTCTTTGGCTCCAGACGCCTCGGCTTTGCCTCCGACATCTCAATCAGCGTCATGTTTAACTCCGGAATGAGAAACATTGGAGTGGGTGCAGCCATTGCTGTAGTGTATTTTCCACCGGCCGTTTCGTTGCCAGTTATACTCGGAACCCTGTTCCAGCAAGTGCTTGCAGCTCTGTTCGGAAAATTTATTAGTCGAAAACTGCAAAAAGAGCAGCCGGAGATGGATCCAGCTGTGAGGATGGAATAAATAAAAAGCACCCCATCGAATGAAAATATTCAATGAGGTGCTTTTATTCATTTTATGAATCTAAAAAATCAAAAAAACCTATTATATCTAAAAAGGGAAATATAATACCGAAAACAGTAAAGATTATAGTGATAAGAGCAAATAAGAAAATGGCAAGAGTCCGTAAATAACCATATTTTTTATAAACAGCATGGTAAGAGAAATACGCTAAGCTCATTGTTAAATAAAAGTAAACATTAAAGACCTTATCAGCCCAATGAGTGGCATTCTTCGTCCAATATCGCTCTATATTCCAACGCTGCCAAGACCCAGATGGACCCCCAAAAGCTAAACCTAATGCTGTGGCAGCTTGAATGCTGAAACAAGACATGATAAAGATTAATAAAATTTTTAAGAGTAGCAATGATAGTCTCCTTTATATAGGTTCATTAGATCTCTTCAGAGTGGGAACTTTATTTTGTAGTTCAAGAATAAATTTTTCTTCATTTTTAGGGGTGATTTGAACATAGGGTCTTTTTTTATCATTTAATGTAATCGTGATTCCGTTACTAAAATTTGTTACTACGCGTAAAGCGCCCTGATTCTTAGATTCTACAATATGGTCTATTTTCGAACTAGTAGGATGAATACCTCTCATTGTTTCATATTTGGTTCTAAACTTCATTCCACCTGTATGGATTATAAGTTCGTTTTCACATAGTTCGTATGTAATTCTCGGTAGTGAATAAATAGTATATGGAACAAATATACCTACTATTGGTAATAGGATATATTTAGCATGTTTATATCTTGATCCAGGTGATGGGCCTATCCATGAATAGACTAAAGCGACCACAGCAATTAATAAAATTAAGCTAACTAAAATAATATACTTTTTATCAAATTTAGTTTTATACAGTTCTTTCATCTCCTCACAGCTTGATTACAGATAGTTGTTTTAGTTTGAATTCATAATCCATTATCAATAGCTCGGTCATAATTAATATAACTTTATCCAAAATTGTGAACCATTCTATTCAATTTAATTCATACAAAAATCTAACTATCCTGATTAGATTTAATGCTTAATTAAAAAACTCCCGATACGATACTTGGGAGTTTTTTAAAAGAAATTTTATAGTCCTTGTGAAGGTTTATTTGATGAGATCGGTATATTATCTAAAGTTTTATTGGTCGGTTAATTAAGCTCAAGTTATTTGGATTATGATATGCAATTGCCACAGCACTAATAAAATGGTGACAATATTCAATATTAATCCTTAGCCAATTCTCTTTGTAAAGCAGCTTTATAATTTTGAAGATTCTGGGTTTGGAAAGTAAGCGTGTCTTGAGAATGATTGATTGCATTATCTACACGATCTAGAGCGTCATCCACTTTATCTAAGAGGGAATTATACGTATCAATAACCCCACTTTCGCGATTGTCTTCGAATTTATCTGCGTGTTTCCCCCGCCAAGTTGATGCCGTTAATTCAGGTTCGCTATAATTAGGTTTTGAACTATTCATGCTTGCTCTTCTAGCTTTTAATTTCCCCCGACAATCACGAAGACGTTCGTTTTCAGCTACTGAAGATGCTAAAGCGATCTCTTGATTAAAGATAAGCCTGCGATAGTATGATTCAGACATGCTTAGCCTCCTTTAAAGTTATAATGGGTCGTTAGATCTTTCTAAATTAGGAACTTTTTCAAGAAGTGCATTTAGAAATTTCTCTTCTTCTTTAGGAGATATTTTTACGAATGACCATTTTGCGTTTAAGCGGATTGCTGTTCCGCTAAATGCAGTCATCGTACGCAATCCATTGATATTAGATAATAGGTTAAAAGTGCTCTTAAGATTTTGGTTAACTGGATGGACAGATTCCATTAACTCATACTCAACTTTGTATTTGGAAAACCCTGAGCGAATATACAAGCCATCTTCCTTAAGTTCATAAAATGTGTTTACCGCAACATTGTGAAAAATAGGAATACCGATAATCAATCCTAAAATCAATCCTGGTCCATAAAAATAAAGCGAACGAGTACTAGTATTACCAGAAAAATAAATTGAGAATAATATCACTAGGCAGATAAGTAAAGACGTTGTTAGCACTGTGATGAATTTCCAGTCTAATTTTGATTTGTACATTTTTTACTCCTTCTTATTACACCATTAATTGAGGACAGGTGTATCAGTATGATTAAAGAGATTCATACATTCCTCAATCCAAGAATTCGTATCTTTTAGTTCGAAAGCAACGAATACTTCGTTATCATTTTCAATATATTTAATGCACCAGATTCCATTTTTTGAAGGTAGTAAGAATAAGATATTAGTCATTTTACTTTCTTCGCCAGAATCTTCTAAATAGAACCTACTTATATTGTCAAGTTGCCACTTATAATTATTTAAGTCCTCTTTAAAGTTTATAAAACTATCTTTAAAGGGTGCGTCTTCAAGGTTATTAGCTAATATGTCCACATTTGATGAATCACTCAATAATTCAAATTGATTTGGAGTTAGTACAAAAGCAGAGCCTTTTAACGGAGTAGGACTTTCAATTAAATAAAAATCTCTAATATCTTCTTTAATTTCTTTTAGAGAAACGTAACCAAACTCATGTATTATGCCGTTTACTACAATATGCTCGATCCAGTAGTCTTCCGATACAGAGTGAAATAATAAAGAAGTATCTTGAGCTTGGTTTATGAGTCGAACTAGATGAGGGGACGAAGCATAATTTTTTATAAAGTCTTGAAGCTCATTGGTTAAAGGTACTTCATCATTTTCTGCTTTATCGTAATCCCATACGCCTTTTAACATAAGTTGGTGAGAGGCACCATCAAGTAGGGTATCCCATGCATCTGTTGATTTTTCGCCAAATACACTTTCCCCTAGCCCCTTTGCAGTTTCTTGGTAACCGCAGAGGGTGAGGAGTAGGATTAGTTCTTCTGTGGTGCAAGTTAGGTTAGGTTGCATATACACTTCTCCCTTATAAAAATTATAGTAAGTATTAACTAGGCAATATATAAAATTAACTAAAGGAAGCTACATAAATTTCAAAACATTATTTTAGATTTATTTTTTTAATCGAACTTGCCTGAGCTATCTAACATTGGAGCAATGAAAACAAGTATAAACAACCACAGGAAAAGAAAACATGAACCATAAATTAAAGATGTTTTCCAAGTAGAGTATTTATTGAACAAATGCATATACGTTGGATAAGCCAAGCTCATGGTAACGATATATACCCCATTGAAAATCCATTCATTAGTTTTTTGGGGATTTTTAGTCCAAAAACCTGCAATGTAATGTCGATAAATTGGTCCTAATATTGTTAAGCAAAAAGCGTTAATAGATTGAAAAACTAGAAAAAATACAACTATACCCAATAATAATAAATTCAAGTTCATGTGAATTTCACCTCGTTACAAATAGTACTATTTAAACCAACCTACTACACTTGATTTTATATCATTATATTTATTTCCGATATTAGTTACTGTCTCATTAAAGTCTTCTTTGAGTTGACCTGATGTTATATATTCAACCCCATCTTTTATAGCAGGAGCTATTTTTTCACCTACATAAGCACCAGCTACACTTCCAACGCCAGCTCCGATTAATGTACCCGCCGGTCCAGCTATAGATCCTAATGCACCTCCAATAACTGCACCTGCTGTTGCAGAACCCCCTTCAACCAAAGTACCTGCCCCAGCTCTAAAAAGCTTAGTTACTCCTGACTTATCTTCATGACCCTCCCCATAAAATTCATCATATATATTTGTTGCGGCAGTTGCTCCCCAGCCAATTGGACCTAGAGCTCTAGTAAACTTTGAATCTAGAACTTTATAAGTTGCACTATCACCAAATCTACCTTTATTAACTTCAAAATTTGATAATTTTTGAGCAGTAGAACGTATAGTTTCATTCTTAGATGCTCCAATAGCTATTTCTACAATACCTCTTTTAGTAGCATTAATCCCTTGATGGAATGCATATTTTGCCTTATCTATATATTTATTACTGAATTCCATTGAGTTGAATTTTCTTGTTAAAGTCCTACTATATTGAGTGTAATTTGTTTTTGTAGCCTTATTTATCCCTTTGGAGAATCCAGCAGCAATGTTTTGAGAGCCAACTAGTAAAGCACCACTATAACCTAAAAACCCACTTACTGCTCCTAAACCTTCACTAATATTTTTTCTGTTAGCCTGTTTATTTAATTCCTGATACGATTCTTCACTTTTGATTGTAGATCTGCTGAAATTACTTATCGACATATCCCCAGAAGAAATCATGGTTTCAACGCGACTCGTCAATGTTTTTATTAAATCAAATGAGTCTCTGACAGACTCTAAAGGTGATTTCATTTCACTATCAAGATTATGTAATGCGGTAACGGTATCATCTGCATCTTTTTGAGATGAGCTTAATCCTTCAATAATTGAGGCGTAATTGAAATTCGGGAGCCTCACAACATCACTATATTCATTGGACAGGTCAAATAAGCCTTCACCATGATTCTCAGTTGTATCTTTTAATTGGTCAAGTTTATTATGAAGCGTGGATGTAAGAAACTCTTGATCAATTATAGCATCTTCGGAAAGTTCATTTGATATTTGATTTCTCATTGTCTCACAATGCGAGCTGAAATCTTTAAGTGCTGTTTGTAAATGTTCGACAATGGGAAGGTGTACATCTACTAAGAATCGATTAATACTACTTGCAGTTTTCCCGGAAGATGGCATGCGAAGACTAGTTTCTTGTGAACTTAGAAACCGTCTATAACTATTTAATTGAGTGCTTTGATCATTAACTGTCTCTCCAATTGACTCTAATAACGAAATAGTATGTGAAGCATCAATTGATTTTTCTGACATAAGATCACCCCTTTGCAATCTCTGTAGCAACTTGAGATTCTGCTTGAATAAATTGATCAACTAATGATTCTATTTGATCAGCATTCGACAAGACAAGGCTCTGATAATTATTAAGTATATCCTGTGATAAACTCATAATTTCTAAAAGAAGATCAATAGAGTCTAGTTTAGTATTGTTCGTTGAATATGAATTGTTTGATATCGTGAGTTCATTAATCCTAGAACGCATGGTTTCAAATCTTCTTGTCATCATTTCTGGACTTAATTGAATTTCGTCACTCATTAATCTCACCTTCTTAAAAAGAATGTTTTTTCTAGCTTCTCGTAATCCCCTCCGCCACTTGTTTTTCTGCTTGGCTAAATTGTTCAATAAGCGATTCCATTTGGCTACTGTTTGTATCTACTAAGGATTTATATTGTCTAACGACTCTTTGTAGGTCTACCATGTTTTGTTTGGCGAGTGTAATCGCGTCTAGTTCTGTCCAACCTTCGTTATATACGGTTGTGATGGTGTGTAGGTTCTGGGAGCTGTTGCGGATGTTGCTGATGTTTGTTTTTTGTAATTGAGGATCTAGCTTAATTTCGTTACTCACTTGGGGGCATCTCCTTCCACTGTTATACAGGTCCTGAACTTATTCCCTTCAATATATTACCTTAATATTCATATCTAAACCTATTTTTTCAAGTAATTTTATTTTACTGGATAAAGATGTGCGTTCCTATCGTGCAAATGTCCTTTTTAGTAAGATTCTGTAATAAAAATGGGGGTCTTTAGTCCAAAAGAAAGTCCTTGCTCCCATGAAAGAGCAAGGACGTATTACCTATTACTTCAACAAATACCTTTTGTCTTTCATAAATAGGCGCCAGAACCAAATGAAGACGGGGATAAGCACTGCCATGCCTCCTGCGTATCCGAAAAGAAGCAGCCTAAACATCGTTTCGTTTGTAAAGGCCTCTTGCACAGTAACATCCGGATAGAGAAGGTAAGGGAGCTGAGCAGAGCTATAGGCGAAGCTAGCTAGTCCAAATTGTATGATAATAAATATGACCGCCATTCGAGGCTGACCGATGTGACGAGATTTATTAGTTGGCCACCACAGAGCGCTGTAGCCAATGAGAAAAGCTAGGAGTGAGGCACCGAGCAATGTGAGTCGCCAAGGCTCTGTAATGTTTTCAAACATCCACGGTGCATGAGGGATCAGTGTATAAATGGCTGCGGCAGCGAAGGCAAGAGTTATTGGACCAAGTGTCATCGCATTGCGGCGGTAGGTTTGATACGTTTCAATGGAATGGGCAGCACGAGCATAGTCACTTAAAAGAAGCGCCGATAAAAAAAGCTCTGTACTCAGACCAAATCCAATATGAGTGTAAAAGGTAGAGCTTGAGAACAGGCGATCCACTAATATATATTGATGGACCCCGTCGTTCATAATGTACCCGCCAATGGCTGCAGGGAGGATGGTGATTAGTAGGGCAGGGATTAACAGACCCGTCGTGCCAGAAAATATGGTTAAAATGCGTGAGTAGCGTTGAACGCTGTGAGAATAAACCATAAATGCACTACGGATGGTTAAGAGGATTAACACAAGGCTAAAAGGCACAATCATCAACGTGCCAACAGAGGCAGCACCATCGGGAAAAAATCCAACAAAGGCGACAACGAGAAGGACTAGAAATACATTGGTGACTTCCCATGATGGAGAGAGATAACGGTTTGCAATGCTTGAAGATTTTGTATCTGTCCGATTTTGATAATACATGGCCCAAAACCCTGCCCCAAAATCAATGGATCCAGCGATGGAATATATGAATAAAAACGCCCAGATTATGATCAGGGCAACGTTTAAAGAGTCCATGAATTCTCGCTCCTTTAGCTTTGTAGCGTTTCATTTTGTGTCGTGAATTCATCAGAAACTGGATTGCGTTTAAAGTAAAAATACATAACCAGGCCAGTAAGAACGAGCAAAAAGATATAGAGGACAGAAAACAAAAAGAAAAGGATGCCTAGGTTTCCTGAGTTTGTAGCGGCATCTGCTGTGCGCTGAATGCCGTAAATCGTCCAAGGCTGTCTTCCTGTACAGCTGTAAATCCAGCCGGTTTCAATGCCAATAATGGCGAGTGGTCCCGAGGCAACCAAGGAGGCAAGAAGCCACTTTGGGAAGCGAAGTTCAGTATGCTTACGGCGAATGAACCAAAGAAGGCAGCCAATGGCGGCAAGGCCCAACAAAATAAATCCGATACCCACCATCACATTAAAAAGGGTGTGAATAAATAGTGGAGGCCACTCATCCTGGGGAAAATCATTGAGTCCTTGAATCACACCATCTGTCGAACCAGTGGCGATCCAACTAAGCAGCCCAGGAATTTCAATGCCGCCAATCACACTTTCCGTTTCCACACTTGGTGTACCGAAAATAGTTAGGGCAGCGTTATCAGTCGTCTCGAATAACCCTTCAGAGGCAGCAAGCTTTATCGGTAATTCCTCGTAAAGCATAACCGCTGTTTCATGACCCGATAAAGCGGTAAAGCTCGACATGATTAGAGCAACAATCAGGGAAAGAACGAGACCTTTTTGGTGATAGGTGGTTTCTCTTTGGGTCAAGTGATTCTGTAGTAGTTTATAAGCAGCAACGGAAGCGAGTACAAATGCACCAGCCATAAAAGCCGTACCAACCACATGCTGTGCCGTCACAAAAAAGCTAGGAGCCTGGATAGCAGCAAGTGGATCGACATTCACAACCTGACCATCTACTAGCTCAAAGCCCCTTGGCGTATTCATCCAAGCATGCGCATTGGTAATGAGAATAGCAGAGGCTGCAGCACCAAACGCCACAAAAAACACAGCAATCAAACGTGTCACTGGACCAAGCCGATCAGCTGCATATACATAAATAGATAGGAAGAGAGCTTCTAGAAAGAAGGCAAAGATCTCAATTTGGAAGGGCAAGGCAATGACTTCACCAACAATTTTCATAAACTGCGGCCAAAGAAGAGAGAGCATAATCGCAACAATGGTACCAGACGGGATAGCTACCCCAAGTAAAACTGCAGCACCCTTTGTCCAGCGCTTAGCCAACAAAGTATAATCATTATCCTTCTTTATTAATCTCATGATCTCGGCAAGAAGAATCATAAGAGTGATACCCACCGTTAACGTCGCAAAGATTATATGAAAAGCCATAGACGAACCAAACAGCATTCTTGAAAGTAGCACACTATCCAAGTTATTCCATCCTCTCAAGCATAGTTGATGTTACCTTGTGTAAAAAAAGGATTAATATGCGTGAGATTTTATATCGCGAGTGGGGGTGGGAATATTTAGTGGGAGGAGAAGGGGCGGGGTTAAGAAGAGCAACAGTACAACCAAGAAAAATGAGCCGCTTAGCAAGAGGAAAGAGCAGGTTTTCAAGAGCCGAAGTCTATACCAAGGAGAACTGGCCGCATAGCAAGAGGAGGAGCCAGGTTACCAAGAGCCGCAGGGCTATACCAAGAAGAACCGGCCGCATAGCAAGAGAAAGGACCATGTTACCAAGAGCCAATGGGCTATACCAAGAAGAACCGGCCGCATAGCAAGAGGAAGGCCCATGTTACCAAGAACCGCAGGGCTATACCAAGAAGAACCGGCCGCATAGCAAGAGGAAGAATCATGTTACCAAGAATCGCAGGGCTATACAAAGAAGAACCAGTGGCATAGCAAGAGGAAGGATCATGTTACCAAGAGCCGCAGGGCTATACCAAGAAGAACCGGCCGCATAGCAAGAGGAAAATCATGTTACCAAGAATCGCAGGGCTATACCAAGAAGAACCAGCAGCATAGCAAGAGGAAGAATCATGTTACCAAGAGCCACAGCACCATACCAAGAAGAAACAACCGCATAGCAAGAGTAAGAGCCATGTTACCAAGAGCCGCAGGGCTATACCAAGAAGAACCATCCGCATAGCAAGAGGAAGGTCCATGTTATCAAGAACCGCAGGGCCATACCAAGAAGAACCAGCAGCATAGCAAGAGGAATGACCCTGTTACCAAGAGCCGCAGCACCACACCAAGAACCACCGGCCATACACCAAAAGGAAGCCCCACTTCACTAAACCCCACCTTCCCCACCCAAACAAAAAAAGCACCCCGCCCATCTCACATTCTGAGATGATGGCGTCATGCTTAAAAATCCACTCCGGTCTAATTGTGTTCTGCTTTTTTTTCTCTATCTGCGTTTCTTTCATCTAAACGGTCATCGAGACGGTTTAAAGCGTCTTCATCATTTAACAATTCAGTACGGTTTTGATCCATTAGATCTTCAAATCGAATAAATTGTTTTCTCACGTTGTATCACCTAACCAATTTTATTTATTCTAATAGTAGTATATCACGTGAGATTATCTTTCAAACATAAAATTGTGACAATTTTTAAAATTAACTAACAAAGTCGAATGTGCTCGAATAAAATCTAATTATTAGGCTTTACAAATTGATTGAAAATTGTTACTATATTTTTAATATATAAATGCAAGCGATCTTTTTTTATATAATCAATCTGAGCGAGTGTTCAGTCAGATGAGATGGGGGAGATTAATATGACTATTTCAGAGAAGAAACGAATTGATATGATTGAGAAACAGATGGAGCAGATGGCTTCGGAACTTAAAGAAATTAAAGAGAAGTCTACAAATCAGTTTGAGGTCCTTGAAACAGATGCTTTACTTGTAGAGGCTTATAATTAATATGCTCAAGAACAGCTCATTCAAGGTGGCTGTTCTTTTTATTTAGCGTTCAAAGGGGACATGCCTTTCTTTTTGGCTGAATTTCTTGATATGATAAGAGCAGTCTAGGTTCGAGGGAGGAATAACAGTTGATGAAAAAGTCTTGTTCAAAAGGGTCATGTACATCTTTAGTGCTTGGTGGCATTGCCGTGATTGGGATTGCGGCTGTGTTGTCTAAGAAAGAGTGGCGTGATCAAGTGTGTCAAGAAGTGAAGAATGTAAAGGATTCAACTGCGGAGGCATTTGTATTCATTCGCGACAATCGAGAGGAAATTATTGAACAAGCAAAGGAAACAGCTAACGAGGTATCTATTATTGTTTCTGATTTGTCTGCTGATATTAAAAGACTTACGGATACAGCCAATCATATTCGGTTGAGCTCACGAGAGGCGATTGAATCTGCTAAGGAAGCAGCATTTGAGGTAAAGCAATTAAAAAAGCCTCATCTGGATGAATAAGTTCTTTTTACTTGCACATATTAATGTCATGGAAGACAGTTTATCTGCTTCCGATCCTGTATTCGTTACAGTTGAAGTTCAATGTGCAATAGGATAGAGCCGTTTCTTGTTATTTGATCTCTTCTTATGAGGTGATACGAATGCACAGTGCTCATGACTTTCGAGATTGTTATATCTAACAATTTAGAAGTGAGGTGTCCTGTGAAAGGCAAAGATCGATTCGACCCCAAATTGTTAAATGAATAATTCTTCTATAACGTCTAAAGGAACAAAGACGGCAGCCTAGCGCTGCCGTTTTTGTTGTTTATGTGGAGGTTGTCGGTTGTCTTGAAAAGAGACCACTCAATGCGACAAGGAGTAACATCCCGCCTATGGAATAGTAGATGCTGCCGTGTTCAAATAGGTCAATGAACCATCCTCCAATGAGAGGGCCCGTGATACTACCTAGGCCAAAGCTTACAGCCATCATCACATTCGCGGTAGGTAATAGGTTAGAGGGCACTAGGTCCGCCATATAGGCTACACCTAGAGAGTACAGGGAACCCACTAATCCACCACCTATCAGAAACAAAGCAATCAGTGTGGCATGAGAGGATTCTGCTACAATCATTAGGAAGAAGCTGACACTCCCTAACAAGGCAATGGACAGGACAATAAGTCTTCTCCCAAATTTATCGCTTGCCAGCCCTAAAGGAATTTGGGTAATTAAGCCGCCCACAACAAAGGCTGGAAGGAGTAAGGAGACTTGCTCAATGCTTAAGCCGGAGCGTAATGCATAAACAGGGTAGTTGCCATGAAGAGATGCCTCCAAATAACCGTATGCAAATCCTGGAATAAGCGAGAACCAGGCTAATTTTAGTACTGAACGATAACGAGCAAGTGTGGAAGCGGGGCCACGCGTATCAAAATCGGCTGCAGGAAATTCATTTGCCAACCTTGATACAAATAGCCAGGTTATAAATGTCAACGCTGCTGAGATAACGAAAGGTAACCACTCAGCAATCTCTAATAAACGGATCATTAGTGGGCCAGCGCCAAAGCCAAGTCCAAACGCTAATCCGTAAATGGATATGTTCCTCCCCCGATTTTTTGCGGTGCTTGTAGAGGTAATCCATACCTGTGTCGCAAAATGAACCATATTATCAGCAATACCAATAATCATCCGCAGGACAAACCAGAACCAAAAGAAGGTCCAAAGAGGCAGAACCAAAAGACTTACAGTCATAACAAGTAAGCCTATGGTAATGACTGGTTTATATCCAAATGTGCGAACAGGCTTTTCAATAAAAGGGGAGGCAAGTAGGATGCCGATATAGAGAGCAGTGGCATTTAATCCATTTAGTGCAGAAGAAACACCAGCTTCCTCAAGCATAATTGAAAGCAAAGGCAATAACATGCCCTGGGCGAAACCAGCGATCGCAACCATCACAATGAGCATGATGAAACGATAGCTTGGATGATTTTCCTTCATAAATACCTCCACGAACTACGACAGAAATACATAATATAGACTGACTGGGTGTAAACTACTTCCATAAAAAAATGGAGGTGTCTTACGTATGAAGCAGCTTGCTTTTTCTATCATTGTCATTGTTACAATGCTTTTTCATTCTCAACCATTTGCTTTTGCCAAAGAGGCAGCAGAAAATCCATATAAGGTTCCCGACTCTGCTTTATCGATCTCAAAAGAAAACACGTACACCAATGGTACGCAGGACTTGCCTTATTTACATCCGAGTGAGCTTGCACAGGAGTTTCTTGATTCGACCGATGAGAAAATTGCGAACCCTGATCTCATTCGTTTATTAAATGAATCGCATGTAGGCAATCCTCTTCTTGGTCTTGGCCTAAGAGTCTCCGTTTATCTAGGTGAATGGCCACTAGCGTATGAATCAGCTGGAACCGAAGTGAACTGGCAATATCAAAAAGTAAACACCAATTATGTAGATAACCGCGGAGGTCATGCTCCAGCTCAAATGACCTATTCACAGGATCAACAGAAAAAAATATCAGGAGGATTATCAGCTGCCATCCCCAATTCAGAAGCTGTTCGGAAGATGATGATGATTCATGCTGGCCAAACAACCCAGCTTCCTCTTTCCTTTGATACGGTCATTGGTCAAGGCACACGTACAAGCCAAACGTATAATGTATCGACATCACAGATTGGCTATTTAAATGCCTATGTCCCTGCCGTTCAAGAGAAAGGGAATGTCACCTATGGAGAGGTGTATGTTGTGATAAAGAATGGTAAGAAAAGACTGGAAGTTAAAAATGTTACACAACAAGGTATAGGTGCTTGGATCCCTATTCAAGATTATCTTTCTTTTACGTATATGGCTAAGAATTAACCCAATTAAATGGAGATCTTAGAGCTGCGTTTTAAGAAATCAACCTTTGGATAGTAGGCATCTTTTACTAAGATATTCGGTCCTAGACATTGAACCGCAGGGCAGTGACATGAAACCGAGCGACTGACGTCTGATTGCATCCAGGTATGATATGCGGATTGCAATGAAGTGTCCTGAATATTGCCAAGCTCCGGAATATCTCCAAAATCAGTCACAATAATAGAGCCGTCAAAAATATTAACGTTTAACCTTGAACGACCATCTGGATCATTACGGACGGTTACGTTTTTGGCAGAGTAAAGTCGTTTTTGTAGTTCAAGATCCTCTGGATGATCACTGCATGGGTAAAATGGAAGCGTTCCAAAAAGCATCCAGACCTCTGGATCACGAACATCAAGTAGGGTGTGTATGCCTTTACGTATATCGTCTAAAGAAGCTGACTCAAGAGCACTAGCGAAATCTGCAGGGTACATCGGGTGAACCTCATGACGTTGACAGCCCATCTCTACAATTTGTTCGTGAATCTCCTTTAAATGGGGAATGGTTCGTTTATTAATCATCGTCTCAGCAGAAACCAATACACCACGTTTGGTTAATTCCCTAGCGTTCTCAACCATCCGTTCGAAATATGCTTCACGTTGCTTACGGGTCGGCTTTTTTTCCATCATAGCAAAACCAATCTCACAAAAATCATCGACGCTTCCATAATTATGGGAGATATGTAATACATCCAGATACGGCAGAATGGCCTCATACCGCTCCAGCTTCATCGTTAAGTTGGAGTTTATTTGTGTTCGTATGCCTCGTCTATGGGCATATTGAAGCAGAGGAACCACATATTCCTTGACGGATTTGGCAGAAAGCATCGGTTCTCCACCTGTAATGCTTAGTGCTCGCAATTGTGGGAGCTCCTCTAAACGATCTATCATCAGCTGCAAAGGCAATGCATCAGGATCTTTGTGGCTTAACGTATATCCAACAGCGCAATGCTCACAGCGCATATTACATAAGGTAGTAGTTGTAAATTCTATATTTGTTAATGCCAATTGACCATAATCCTTTATGTCCATGTAGGCTTCCCACGGATCATATTTAGGTGTAATTGGTTTATTTGAAGTCTCTAACACAGTAAGTCTCCTTTAAGTCAGCTGTTTACACACAGCCTTCACCAAGTTTTCAAGATTATCATAACCCAAATTACTGAAAGTGAAAAGTTCTCTTACGATTTGAGCTATAAGTATGATTCTGTTAAGCTTTTTAGAAGTAACTAGTATTTAAGGATAGGAGAGATGATATGGGGAAAGCAGTGCATGAAAAGAAGGATCAAATTTCCTATTTAAAAAACAGATTACAGCTATTACTCGCCAATTTGGACTCAGTTGAAGCAGAATCAGCCGAGCCAGAGCAGCTAGAGCATTTTCTAGAGATGCTTGAACAACTACAGCTAAAAGCAAATCAATATAAAAAAGATTGGGAAAGAGAAGGGGAGTCAAATTGAAATTATATTTAATTCGGCACGGAGAATCACAAGGAAACCTCGAAGGAAAAATACAAGGGTCAATGGACTTCCCGTTATCTAGCCTTGGTGAAAAGCAAGTAGATCTAATCGGCTCCTTCTTTAAGGATATACACTTAGACACTCTATATAGTAGCGACCTAACCAGAGCTTATGAAACGGCGAAAAAGATTGGTGAAGTGAAAGACGTAACCATTCATACCTGGGACAAGATTCGAGAAGTGCATCTAGGACCAATGCAAGGACTTACAAGAGAAGAAATAAAAGTGAAATATCCAATCACTCAAGAAAAATCGATTATCACCTCAGGCATTGCCGGCACAGAGACGGTAGACGAACTAACTGCACGCTGTGAATACGTATTAGATCAATTAACAAAAGTGCATAAAAAAGATTCAGTGGCTCTCGTCTCTCATGGTGGTTTTATCAGTATTTTTCTTATGTACCTAATCTCAAAAGAACAATGGTCTACCCTCCAACGTCCTTTTGTGATTGGAAATACGAGCGTGACCTTGGTAGAGTGGCAGGTAGAACAGGACACACCATTAATACACTATACAAACCGCACCGCACACCTAGATTCACTAAACGTAGAACAACAAGCAAAACGCGGGGTGTTGTAAGATAAAGTTCGAGACCAAACTATAGTTCTTGCTTAGAAACACGTACATTGCATTAAATCCGCTACAGGAGAAAAATTCGCTTTCCACGGGAACGGCCTCAGCCCTTGAAGTGGAAGTGCGCCACTTCAATGAACTTCAGACTCGTTCTGTTCCGTAGGAGTCTACGTTTTCTCCTTTCGCTCATGTTCCCGATTAGTCAAAGGACCAACAATTCGGACTGTTTTTGTTTGATAGAAGGTTCACTATCATATAAAGTGGCCTCAATAACTTCCCACGGTAAGCATGCCCCCATTTTTGGGAGCGACCACCGAAGAACTGTTACTCAGATAACCTCCAATTCCTCTATGTACTTGAGCGTGTGAATTGTATTTCTGGAGTGACACTATCCTCGTTTGTACAATAAAAAAGCTGAACAATGAATGGAGAGACTCCAACATTCTTCAGCTTTTAGATTAATTATAATACTTCTTTCCAAGCCTTTAATCATTATGTGGATGCTAGTTGTTCTGCTAATTGCGGATTGCTTTGCTGTTTCATAATTTCGATGCGTTTGACTTGGTGGTTATCAAATTCAATCACTGTAAATGTGAATTGATCATACTCCATGGCTTCGTTTACAGCGATATCGTACTTCTCTGTAAGTAGCCATCCACCAATCGTGTCTACATCCGTTTCGTCTAGTTCAAGATGTAACAGCTTGTTAACATCACTGATAAGCGTTTTCCCTTCAATGATGTAATGGTCATCACTGATCTTTTGAACTTGCGGATCTTCTTCCACATCAAACTCATCATTAATTTCTCCAACGATTTCTTCAATGATATCTTCTGCTGTAATCAACCCAGCGGTTCCACCATATTCATCAAAGAGAATGGCCATGTGAGTTTGTTGCTTCTGCATTTCGATAAGCAAATCATTAACTGGAATCGACTCAATCACTGAGATGACAGGACGAATATAATCATTTAATATAATTTCTTTTGTCACATCAGGTGAAACAATATCTGTTAGAACTTCTCTGACGTTAATGACCCCAAGGATGTTATCCTTGTCACCATCTACTACAGGAAATCGGGTAAATCGTTCTTTACGCATAAATTCTAAGTTTTTATTCATTGGTTCATCAATAGAAATAGCTGAAATTTCAGTTCGTGGAACCATAATTTCTTTAGCTACTCGATTATCAAATTCAAAGATTTTACTTACATATTTGAATTCTGACTGATTAATCTCTCCACCTCTATAGCTGTCTGAAAGAATTAAACGCAGCTCTTCCTCAGTGTGAGTGACATCATGCTCTGACATACTCTTTAGTCCCAAAGAACGGGTTAAAAGACGGGCAGCACCATTTAAGAACCAGATAAGCGGGTACATGATAAAGTAAAAAGCACGTAAAGGAGGAGCAAGCAACAGCGTGATTCGCTCTGCCTTTTGAATTGCCAATGTCTTCGGCGCAAGCTCACCAATGACAACATGTAGAAATGTCATAATCATAAATGAAACGACAATACTAACCGTTGTTACAATGGCACCACTCGCAAGCGGTAATGATTCAATAACCGGATGCAGCATGCGTTCAAAGGTTGGTTCTCCTAAACGTCCAATACCCAAGGCGGTAATGGTAATCCCAAGCTGACAAGCAGATAAATACTCATCTAAGTTAGTGGTTACTTTTTTGGCTAGAACTGCACTTTTTTGACCCTCTTGAATGAGCTGATCAATTCTTGTACTTCTAATCTTAACAATGGCAAATTCAGATGCCACAAAAAAAGCAGTGAGAGCAATTAATATAGCCACAAAAAACAAATTTAAGTATATATTGTCCAAAAAGATCCCTCTATAAAGAGGGGTCACCTCCTATTTGTATAAAGCAAGCTAAATCTTGTTATGACGTTGTTTCCTTAATCCTTGCAAAGTTGAATGTGATTCGGTTGCGCTGTGTGTGAAACAAAAACTGTACGGTATGAGTCATACCAGAGAATATTGTTACTTTAGATACTGCCGCAAGTTCACGAATTCTATTCACTGCCCCATCGAATCACCCCTTTACCTAGTTAATGTATATATATTTTATTTTAAGTCGTTCATGCCGTCAATGTATAAGCATAAAACTATTTTTATTGAAAGCGATAGAAAAACCTACACAAAAAAATCTGAACCACCGTAACAATGTCAATTTCATCACGGGGTTCAGACCTAATTAATTATTTTTTAACTTTTCCTAATAGGTAAGCTATGACTAAACCGGCTAAGAAGGTAAGTGTGCAACCTAATACAGAGCCTCCTGGCAGAACATTAGAGTAAATCACAACAATTGAACCAGCAACAAGTCCAATCATGACAGCATATGTATAGGTGGTATAGTTTGCGAATAGGTAGCGAACTAACTTGCTTGTTAGGAGCATACCAACGGCAATCCCTGCCCCAACAACAAATATAATCAAAAGTTGAAATTCAGATATTGCATGTATGACTGTTGTATACACACCAAGCAAAAGGAACACTAGGGCACCACTAATTCCGGGTAGGATTAATGCTGCACTGGCAAGCCATCCTGAGACAAATAAAAGGATGTAGTCACCCATACTTAAGTTTGTCATAAGGTCAACCTCGCTTGGAATCAATGCAGTGAAAGCTATACAAATAAATGCAATGACTAACAGAACGTAATGAATAGGCTTAAAGGAACGGCGTATATTAATTTCACCAGCAAGTATTGGGAGTATACCTACTATTAAACCAATAAAGAAAAAAAGTGTAACAGGTTGGTGGTGATCTAAAAACCATCTGATGACACGAGCAAATACGATCATTGCAGTAACAACACCGAGCCCAAGTGGAACCAAAAACCCTAAGCTTTTTTTCCATTCGCGTGGATTGGTTAAACCACTTAATGAAGCAATAAATCGTTCATAGACGCCCAAGACCATAAGAATCGTACTGCCACTTATACCTGGCACCACGTCAGTTACTCCCATTGCAATTCCTCTAAGTAAATTTTTATATTCAATCAATTATGTACCCTCCATCAATAACATTCACATATCCTTCTTATCAAAACACACAAACAAAAAAAGGGCAAGATAACGTTTGGTAAATAAATAGTAACGAAAAGGTCAAATAAATTTTTAAAAAGTGATATACGCTTAAGGGTTCTGGGCGTATACTGTTAAGGGGACAAGAAAGAAGTAGGAGGATGTATTATTCATGAAACTTAAGCAGATGCTGTTTATTTTAGTCGCACTGTTTCTCCTTATAGCTATTACCGCGTGTGGAGCAGCCAATAACAATGAAGAAACAGATCAAAATGGAACAGCAGAGGAAATTACTGGTGAACAGGTTATTTTAAGAGCGACAAACTGGGATTTTGATCAAGAATCATATACGGTTCCTGCAGGTGAAGTAACCGTTACTCTCGAGAATGTCGAGGGGAACCACGGAATTGTAGTAGAGGGAACAGATGTAGAAATAAATGGAGAGGGCTCATTCTCAGCTGTTCTAGAGCCTGGTGAATACACCGTGCGATGCACCATTCCTTGTGGAGCTGGCCACGCTGAAATGATTACCACCTTAGTTGTAGAAGCATAATATGTATTAGTACGTCCAAAGAAACCCCCGCATCCTGTTAAAGATGGCGGGGGTTTTGGTTTGTCCAAATAATGGTGTAATGAAATAAACGCTACAGATGCATGCTAAGGCTAAACATGTGTGGGGTGATTTTATGAAATGGAAACAGATACTATTCATTATTGTGCTTTTTTGTCTTTCGTTTTTACCTAATAATGCTACAGCAGAGACAATGAATAACGATGTTCTTCATTGGAGCTTTAAGCCTTCAAAAAATGAAGAGCCTGCTACTACGGAGCCTGAGTTTCTAAGACTTCTGCAAAATGCAGGGGGGTATTTTATTGGAGATACTGAGCGCAAGGTCTTGTATTTAACATTTGATAATGGCTATGAGAATGGGTATACCGAGAAAGTGCTAGATGTTTTAAAGGAAAAAGAGGTGCCTGCCGCTTTTTTTGTGACAGGTCATTATTTAGATTCCGCGCCTGAGCTTGTCAAACGAATGGTAGCTGAAGGACATATTGTTGGAAATCATTCGTGGCACCATCCAAGCTTGCCCGCTATAGATGATGAGCGCCTGGCCAGAGAGTTAGTAAAAGTAAAAAAACGTTTTACCGAGCTTACAGGGGTAGACTATATGAGCTACCTTAGACCACCGCGGGGGGAATTCAGTGAACGGAGCCTAGAATTATCAGAAGCAGAGGGTTACATTAATGTCTTTTGGTCATTGGCTTATGCCGATTGGGATGTGAATAAACAAAAAGGAGCAGATTACGCGTACGAAAAGATTATGAGTAGAATTCATCCAGGCGCAATCATGCTACTTCACTCGGTTTCAAGCGATAATGCAGAGGCTTTACCTCGAGTCATTGATGAGGCCAAAAAACAAGGGTACTGCTTTGAAAGCTTAGATGAACTTGTATCTAGTGATGTTTTACCATAACCAAAAAAAGGTGTGTGGATAGAGGGGGCTCAGGATTTGTTCTTCGTCCATCGCTCCCAAAATAGGGGGACGCTTACCGCGGGCAGGTATTGAACTAATCGGGCTTTGCACTCTTATTTCAATGAACCTGTTCATCGAAGCCACTGAAAAACGATCTTAATAAGACTGCGAACGTTCTTCAATTGTTTAATGCAGAACGTTAGCGAAAGGAGAACCCGTAGACTCCTCGGAACAGAACGCGTCTGAAGACATCGAAGTGGCGGTTTTCCACTTCGAGGGCTGAGGCCGTTCCCGCGGAAAGCGTAGGGTTCTCCTGTAGCGGCGCCATTCAGCTCATTCTTTCATAACTTTTTCAGTGGCCTCCTGTACATCCCGCAGGTGTCGGCCCTCTTATTTTTTCCGCTTGTTTTAGGGTAGCCATTGGTATAACTATTTACAATAATAAGGGAATGGATCCCTTATTTTTTTAATATTAATATTAATACATAAATAAAAAACCCCGATTATGGTCGGGGTTCGTTACAACGAATCATCATATGGGTTAATTAACAAGGGTTTCTTGTCCAATTGCAGCTGCAATCGTTTTTAGGGTGGACACATCTGTTACATCAAAAGCAATGGATTGATTGCTGCGTACAATCATCATGCCGATCTCCTGATCACCAGAGTCTTTAATAGGAAATTTCAGTTCTCCATTACATGTCCATTTCAAATCATCATCAAAGCAGGATGCAGCAACCAGCTTATGATCTAATTGTTCATATAAATAAATTCCGACCCAATCAATATAAGGTACTGAACGTACTAAGCTTTCTACTGTTTTTTCAAAGGTAGACTGGGCGCTTTGACGTTTGTAGACGTGCGCCATAATCTGCAGGGACGCTACATCTGTTGGTATAGACAATAGTTTTCACTCCTCCACTAGCCATTACTTTTATCATTTTATCAGAGATAGAGGTCAAAGTGTTTAGTAAGTTTAGGAAGATCCGTGAACATGCTATACTTTATAGTATACGTAGTAAAAAAATGGAGTGTCTAGAAATGAAATCAACGAATCAGCATACAAAGGTGGAGAAAGGTCAGCAATTTCCACTTACAATTAAACGCTTAGGAATTAACGGAGAAGGGGTCGGTTACTTTAAAAGACACGTTGTGTTCGTAAAAGGAGCCTTGCCAGGAGAAGAAGTCGTTGCAACAGTCACGAAACCAGGAGACCGTTTTTCTGACGCCACTATTAAAAAAATCCGCAAAGCTTCTCCAGATAGAATCTCAGCCCCCTGTCCGATCTATGACCAGTGTGGCGGCTGTCAGCTTCAGCATATGCAATATGAGGCAACTCTAAAAGAAAAGGCTGATTTAGTGAGACAGGCTTTTGAACGATATACTAGCTTCTCGGAACGTGAACTTCCCATTCAAAAAACATTGGGAATGGAGAACCCTTGGTATTATCGAAATAAAAGCCAACTTCAAGTGAATAAATCCAAAGGTCAGCTTAAGGCTGGGTTATATGCGGAAAATTCACATACCCTCATTGATCTTTCTGCCTGTATGGTGCAGCATAAGCTGTCAAACCATGTCACCCAAGTCATGAAGGAAATTCTACAAGACCTTAATATCTCCATATACAATGAGAGGAAGCATCGCGGGGCCATTCGTACAATCGTCACAAGAGTCAGCTTTACCTCAGAAGATGTTCAACTTGTACTTGTTACTGCAGAGCCTTCGTTACCGAAACGTAAACAGCTGATTGAACAGGTGAAAAAAAGATTGCCTGAGGTTACTTCATTTATGCACAATGTTAATGAACAAAAGACGTCAATCATCTTCGGTAATAAAACCGAGCTAGTTTCAGGTGAAGAAACCATTGAGGAGACCCTCGGAGATGTATCCTTCTCGTTATCTGCTCGTGCTTTCTTTCAATTGAACCCAGAACAGACGGTTGTACTATACAATGAAGCAAAAAAAGCAGCAAAATTAACTGGCACAGAAAAAGTAGTAGATGCTTATTGTGGAGTAGGAACCATTGGTTTATGGTTAGCTGATCAAGCGGGGGACATCCGAGGTATGGATGTCATTGAGGAATCCATTCTAAATGCACGCGAAAACGCAGCTAAACATGGGGTAACCTCCTATCAATACGAGGTCGGAAAAGCAGAGGATTGGTTTCCTAAATGGAGCAAGCAGGGCTGGAAACCAGACGTTGTGGTGTTAGATCCTCCACGTACTGGCTGTGACCAAAAGCTTCTTCACACATTAAAACAGACTAAGCCGCATAGAATTGTCTACGTTTCCTGTAACCCATCGACTCTAGCAAAGGATGTTGAGCAACTTAAGCAGTCTGGATATAAAGTTCAAAACATCCAGCCGGTAGATATGTTTCCATGGACCGCACAGGTAGAGAGTGTGACAGAGCTTGTTTATCATAAGTCATAAGCAGGTTTAATAAAGATTTGATAGGGGAAACATACAATACTTATAATCTGAAAGTAGCATAGGGGGAGCTAGAGGTGAATTTATACAAGGCACACATTATACACCCGCATACAAATGTGCCACTCATTGTGTATTTTAATGAAAGTGATGGCTTTGTTAGTTTTGAACGAGATGAAAAAGTGCTCCAGGCTATTTATTCAATGAAAAGTGATCTAATGCAAAGCAAGAGCTTTCAAGCTAGCTTAAAACGTGCGAGTCATCTATGCCAAACGCAATATCCTCTAGACACGATGGAAGAGGTTCAAGAGTTTCTGAGCAAGATCGGTTTAGATTTAAAAGATATAGAATTTGAGCAGGTGTATGTTCATTAATAAAATTTTAATAAATAAGAAGGGGAAATGGGCATAGATGCTTGTTTCCTTTTTATTTTTTGATTTTGATACCATGGATAGAAAGGGATCATGATTCGTTTCTTCGTCCGTCGCTCCCAAAATAGGGGGCACGCTTACCGCGGGACGGTAATGAGATAACCTAACTACGCCCTTTTATCTCAATGATCCTTTTCATTTAGGCCTCGTTTGGACAATAAAAAAGCTGAACAATGAATGGAGAGACTCCAACATTCTTCAGCTTTTAGAATAGTAATAATTCTTTTGTCCCAGCCTCTTACATTTACATGTGCATTTAATTAATCTTCCATCACGGGATAGACGCCGTTTTCGTCATGGTTTTCTTTTCCGGTTAGTGGTGGGTTGAAGACACAGACCATTCTCATGTCTCCACCTTCGTGAGCGCGTAATAGATGCTCGTCGTTTTGGTCAAGAGCGTAAATGTCGCCAGCTTTGATTGGCCACACTTTGCCGTCCTTGATGGTTTCTACTTCACCTGAGCCTTCGATGCAATAGACCGATTCAAGGTGATTTTGGTACCAGATGTGTGTTTCAGTTCCTGCTTTGATAATTGTGTCATTTACTGAGTAACCCATTCCGTCCTTTTTAAATAGCAAACGGCGGCTGACCCAGTTTCCGTTTTTGGCTTTTACTTCATTTTCTGTTCCTATAACGTCATTAAGTGATACTACTTTCATCTCAGGTGACCCCTCCAGATTCGATTTATGCGTTCGTTACTAATTCTTTTGGTTTTACAGATGATTCTATCGAAGCTTCTAAAATACGAAGTCCTTCTTCAAGACCTTCATCACTTATTGTTAGTGCAGGGAAGAGCTTAAATACCTCATCGCTAGGTCCAGCTGTTTCCATAATTAATCCGCGAGAGAACGCTTCTGCAGCGATTTCTCCTGCTAGCCCTTCTTTAGGTGAGCAAATACCTGCCATGAAACCTCGGCCGCGAACTTCGCCTTCAAGCTCTGGATATTTCTCAACAAGCCCGTTTAGGAAAGAGAAGATTCTTTCGGATTGTCTTTCGATCTTCTGTTCTAGGCTGCCATCCTTCCAGTAGGAAAGAGCTGCTGTCGCAGTGACAAAGGCATGGTTATTGCCTCGGAATGTTCCATTATGTTCACCCGGAGCCCAAATGTCATATTCAGGTTTGATCAGGGTAAGGGCAAATGGTGTGCCATATCCGCTAATAGACTTAGATAGGCAAATAATATCAGGTTTAATGCCTGCTTTTTCAAAACTAAAGAATGTTCCGGTTCTTCCGACACCGGCTTGAACATCGTCGACAATTAATAGAATATCCCATCGTCTGCAGATATCTTCCACTTTTCTAAGCCACTCGTATCTTGCGGCATTAATTCCGCCTTCACCTTGGACTGTCTCGAGAATAATGGCTGCTGGAATAGCAACACCGCTGCCTCCATCATCTAGGAAGCGCTCGAGATACTCCAGAGTGTCGAGCTCATCGCTGACAAAATTGTCAAAGGGCATTGTTACAGTATTAGTAAGTGGAATTCCCGCTCCTTTACGTTTAAACGAGTTTCCGGTTACAGATAGAGCACCGATCGTCATTCCGTGGAAACCGTTTGTAAAGCTAATAATATCCGTACGTCCCGTTACCTTTCTAGCGAGCTTTAGAGCACTTTCAACTGTGTTTGCTCCAGTAGGACCCGGGAACATGACTTTGTAATTCATATCACGAGGTTTGAGGATCGTGTTATTAAACTCCTCTAGAAAAACAGCCTTTGGTGCTGTTGCCATATCCAATGAATGAGTAATCCCATCACTCAGAATATACTCGACTAATTTTTCTTTCATTAATGGATCATTGTGACCATAATTTAACGCTCCAGCGCCAGAGAAGAAATCAATATACTCTTTTCCGCTCTCATCCCACATCTTATGGCCCTTAGCCTTGGTAAACACGGTAGGAAAGCTGCGCACGTAACTTCGAACTTCGGATTCCAGTTGTGAAAATATATTCATATCCGTTTTATGAGTCATGTCTAAGTGTTCTCCTCCTTTAAATGGTAAACCGTTTACTTAAAGCTTAAATGGACCAATTCTAAATAATTGTTCCTTTTCGTGACTGCTATCTGGAAAAAGTGAGGCTGAAAAATGATCAGTAATCTCACATTCTGCATTCAGCTTGTTACCTAGCTTCTTAAACAATGCCCTTGAGGCTTCATTAGATGGTGTAACAGTTGCTTCAAGATAGTGTACCTCTGTGGCATTCCATTTAATTAGCTCTGAAATCATTTTTGAAGCGAGACCTTTTCCTCGTTGTGAAGCGTCCACTCCTACTTGCCAGATAAACAAGGTGTCAGGTCGTTCCGGCTGAATAAAAGCCGTTACAAATCCAACTAGCTCTTCATCCTGTTTTGCGACGATACACGTCTCGGTAAAGAAATCAGCCATCATCATATACTTGTAGGGTGAGTTCTGATCAAGTGTGGACTCATTCACTAGGTTCCACATTGCTGAACTGTCCTCTTTAGTGGGCTTTTCAAAAGTAACTGGAATAATCGTTGCCGTTTGTTTGCTCAATATCTTCACCCCTTTTAACCATCTTTATTTTTTGATGCAGCTGGAAACAAACTCCACTCACAATGGTATAACTTAAGCTAGTTAAGAAGCAAACGAGCTAAGATGGCATTAAACGTGCTTAAAGCTGATTAGTTCAAGTGAGCGTAGCTAGCCACCTGCATCTTGTTGATTCCTGTATATAAGTACCCAATGAGGTAGTGTTCAAACCACAAATATTTGTTTTTCTCACAATAGTCTAAATAACCTTCAGGAGCCTGTTAAGTGCTCAAGAGCAGGCTTTAGCTCGCTATACTTAAACGTGTATCCATTATCCTTTGCTTTTCTCGGGTATACTTTTTGACCTTCTACTAACAAAGTGCTCATTTCACCTAAAACAATAGATAGAGCGAAAGTAGGCGCAGGTAGCCAATGCGGGCGATTCATCACTTTTGCAAGCGTATGGCCAAATTCCTGCATTTGCATCGGGTTAGGGGCGGTAATATTAAATGGCCCACTAATGCTCTTGTTTTCAAGTGCGAATTGGTACATGGCTGTTAGATCGTCGATATGTACCCATGAAAACCATTGTCTTCCTGTGCCAAGTCTTCCTCCAGCAAATAGCTTATACGGAATGATCATCTTGGGCAGTGCGCCTGCTTGATCATCAAGGACGATGCCAATCCTACCGTAGACCACTCGTACTCCATATTCTAAGGCTTTTTTAGCTTCTTGCTCCCACGTAATTGAAACCTCAGATAAAAAATTCTTATGCTCGGGCTCGTCCCCCTCTACAAAATCAGCGGTCTCAGAGATACCATAGTAGCCAATAGCAGAAGCGTTAAGCAATACCTCGGGTTTCTGCTTTAATTTTTGTATAATGGATAATACCTCTCGTGTAGCTTCAACTCGGCTATCCAAGATTTTTTGCTTTTTTTCCTTGGTCCAGCGTCCCATAATGGACTCACCAGCAAGATTTACAATGGCATCAATTCCTTCTAAATGCTTCTCAGGCTCAGAACCGTCTGTTAACCATTCCACATATGTGATGTGCGACTGGGCAGGTTTGTTATCGAGGGTTCTCGTAAGAATAATTAATTCATGTCCGGAGTCAGCCAATTGCTGGCTAAGCTTCTGACCGATGAACCCGCTCCCACCTGTAATTGCGATCTTCATATACAGCCTCCTTCAGTATATGATAATAATAATGTATACCCGAATGAATGTAATATGAAGACAGTATTTGTTGTTAAAGGGGTGTCACATGACAAAAATAAGCAGGATCACTGTCCAAAAGCGTAACAAGGAGCGCTTGAATATTTTTTTGATGAAGGATGGTCAAGAGAGCTTTGGCTTTGCCATTGATCAGGACGTATTTGTGAAATACAACCTGAAAAAGGGAATGGACATTAACGAAGAACACATGAAGGAATTAATAGAGGAAGATGAAAAAAAGAAAACCCTACAGCTAAGCTTTCATTATCTTTCCTACCGCATGAGGACCATCCACGAAATGCAAACGTATTTAGAGAAAAAAGAACGGGATCCTGCACATATTGAGGCAGCGATCAAGCAACTGCAAAAGCTTGGTTATTTAAATGATCATGAGTTCGCCTCCGCCTATGTAAAAAGCAAATCTACAAGTCAAATCAAGGGACCATTAAAGCTAAAGCAAGAGCTTCAACAAAAGGGTGTAGGTCAAGCAGTGACAGAGCAAGCGGTTGAGGAATTTCATGAAGAGGATGAGAAAACGCTTATCCAAAAATGGGTGGACAAGCAAGCAAAAAAAGCAGCAAAAGATTCACATTCTGCACATAAACGAAAGCTCTATACTCAGCTTAAAGCAAAAGGCTTCTCAAGTGCTCTTATTCAGTCCGTGCTTGAAGAGATGACAATGCCTGAGGAAGAAGACGAGAATCAAGCATTGTATTACCAGGCTGAGAAACTACAACGTAAATACTCATCCAAGTATACAGGCAAAGAATTTACGCTTAAAATGAAACAGGCACTATATCAAAAAGGCTTTTCCGTTCAATTAATTGACCGGTACTTGGAAGAAGCGATACAAGAGGAGAGTTAAACCATGACTGAAAAAAGGTTTAGTGACATGACCAATCCAGAATTACGTCAAGAAATTGTGGCATTAAATGAAAAAGCCAGAAAAGCAGAGCAAATGGGAATGCTAAATGAATTTGCTGTATATGAACGAAGGGTGCTGCTTGCAAAGGCATACCTCATCAATCCTGAAGAATTCAAACCCGGACAAACGTATCAAATGAAGGACGGAGAGTCTACTTTTTCAATCTCCTACATGAATGGACACTTTGCTTGGGGCTATAGAAATAATGCAAAAAATTTAGAGGGAGTCCCAATATCACTACTGCAATTATAAAAAAATGGCAGGGGATTAACCCTGCCATTTCATTTCTACGTTCGTGTTCTCATTTGTTTCTCTAATATAATATTGTGCTGACTCTGTTCCGTCTCCCCATTTACTTGGTGAAACGATTTTTTAGAGTTTGCCCTTGGCGACTGAAAAGGATCTTTGTAGTGAGAAGTAAAGGATTGCTTCTTACTCATTACGCTTGCCACCTCCGTCATCACTTGTGTGAATGATTTCTATTAGAGCTAAACATTCGCTCCTGTGGACGATCCGCAATCGTACCATCAGCACGTTTTGATGAGAATTCCGGTTTAGCTTTGGGCTCTCCTGATAAAGAGATCCGTCCGGGAAAATGAGATGCCTTGTTCCTCATGCTGCAGCCTCCTCTCCTGGTGGCCTATTTGTATTGTTCGCTTTGAAGGTTAAACTATAAGACGTAATTATTGTAAGGGGGAAAAGAAAGATGGAAGAAAAATTCAAAGAGCTAACAGAAAGACTGATGCAACGTAACCAAGAGTTCACAGTTGAGCAAGCAAGAACATGGGTGGAATCGCTTTGGGAAGACTTCGAAGCAACTTATGCCAAAGCAGGACGTAAATATCGTGGACCCGAGACTACAGAAGCGGTTGTCATTAAATGGATTGATCAATACGGTCCCTATTTACATCGCTATGAACCCGGACAAAAAAAGTTTAGCCATTTAAATGAATAGGCTGTAGAACGGTTCTAAAAGCAAAAGAAAGCCCGGTATAACCGGGCTTTCTCCATAAACATTACGTCACGACTTTTAATTTCTTTTGCAGAGTTTCTTCACTAAAGACCCAGCCAGTATAGGAAGAAACGATTTCAAGGTTTTCGTCCATCTGCACAATGGCAACAAACGGATAATGACCCTTACTACGGTATCTTAAATCGTAAAAACGTACCTCCTGCATGCCTTCACTACTTTCATCCACTTCCCACCTGTAAGTCGGAGAAAAAGATAAAAATGCAGAAAGGTTCGGATCTTTTCTAGCTGCATTAATGATCGTTGTCTCAGGGATCGGAACAAACTGATAGCGTTCAAAAAAGTTTATATTTCGGTGTCTGGATTCCGCAACATAAAGCATTTGCGGTGTTCTAATCACTAAATGCCACTGATTCCATCGAATGGATGGAGAGACAAAAATGTGAGTAGCATCCGGATGCAGACTTCTTGCATTCCGAACAACGTTGCGCTTTTCTTTAATTCTCCAGCAATAGTACAAAATCAACAAACTGTACAAGCCAAAAAATACTGGCCCGGGTGGCGCAAGAGCCGTCCACCAAAGCATAATAGCCACAACATGCGAAGCAAAAATAAATGGGTCAAAGATATTAATTATGCCTAAAGCAATCCATTTGTTTGAAAAAGGCCTTAAAGCCTGTGTACCATAGGCATTAAAGATATCTACAAAAACATGCAGGAACACTGCAATAAACGTCCATAACAATAAAGTGAGCCAGCTCGCATCACTAACAAATAAAGCGATGATGGTTGAAATTAGAAATGACCAGATAATCACAGCTGGTATGGAGTGTGTCAACCCCCGGTGATTTCGTATATACACTGCATTATTTCTCAATTTTAATATCGTATCAAAGTCAGGAGCCTGGGAGCCAATTAGCGTTGCAACCATAACGGCACCAGGCATGACCGGATTCGTGGCAACTGCTGGATCAATCGTAGCTAGTCCACCAAGGCCAATTCCCATGACAATATGTGTACTTGTGTCCATGAAACAAGGGATCCTCCTTTAGTGGGATTCTAATAATATATAAGGATGTTATGAATGAAACAACCTATTCGTGTATTTGTTGAATATAAAATTAACGATAAAGCAAAAAAAGGTTATGAGCAACTTATGCCTAGCCTGCTAAACACTCTCTCAGAAGAGGGTGCCACTAATATTGAGTGGTTTGAAGCAGCTGATCAACCTCTATTATATGTTGAAATGTTTGAAGTCTCAACGTTATCCCATTATCGACGTTTAAAGCAACTACGTCAAACCAAAATTCATCCCGATTTCCAGCAGCTAGATCCAATGATTGCAGGTGGTCTATCAAAGCTGCATTGCTGGGCCTTTCAGCGAAAAGAAACTGGGGGTGAATCGAGTTGACGTTACGATGCACAGACATAGATATCAATGCATTTAGAAATGATTTAATCACATGGTTTTATCAAAATCAACGTGATTTGCCATGGAGAGAAAATCGTGATCCTTATAGAGTGTGGGTATCTGAAATCATGCTCCAACAAACTCGAGTAGACACTGTCATTCCGTACTTCACAAATTTTATGCGCGAGTTCCCAGACCTCCAAAGCTTTGCGAATGCCCCCGAGGACAAAATTTTAAAAGCGTGGGAAGGTCTAGGGTATTATTCCCGCGTTCGTAATTTGCAAACCGCCGTTCGTGAAGTTGTGACTGAATACGCTGGAAAGGTTCCTGATACAAGACAGGAAATTTCCACTTTAAAAGGAGTAGGTCCGTACACAGCAGGAGCTATTTTAAGTATTGCTTATAATAAACCGGAGCCAGCTGTGGACGGTAACGTGATGAGAGTGTTGGCTAGAGTTTTGCTAATTGATGAAGACATCGGAAAAGCTAAAACTCGCAAAATGTTTGAGAGCGAACTATATGAATTAATTGATCCAGATGATCCTTCTGCATTTAATCAAGGGCTAATGGAGCTCGGGGCATTGGTCTGCACACCGACGTCGCCAGGCTGTCTTCTTTGCCCAGTCCAAACGCAATGTGGTGCTTACTTTGAAGGGAAACAAGCCGAATTACCTGTAAAAGCTAAAAAGAAGAAAGCTGTACCAAAAAATATGGCAGCCTTTTTAATTAGAAATGATCATGATGAAGTCTTAATTGAAAAACGTCCAGAAAAAGGGCTACTGGCTGGCTTATGGCAATTCCCGAATTTTGAGCTAGGAGAGTATTCTTTTACAGAGCTAGAGCAAGGCTTAGCTACACATTATGGCGTTCGTGACTACAATCACAACGAAGCGATTCAGAAGATAGAGCATGTCTTTTCCCATATTATTTGGAATATACAAGTGTTTGAAGGCAAAGCAGACACCGTTGAAAGCACAGAAGGTACCGTTTTAAAGTGGGTCAAAGAAGAGGATCTAGAACAATATGCATTCCCAGTCTCACATCAAAAGATTATTACCCATTCTATACGAGGTGATTAAGCATGAATCTACAATTAAAAGAGAAGGTTGTCTTTGTGACGGGCGGCTCCAAAGGTATTGGAAAAGCCATCGCCAAAGCATTTATTGAAGAGGGAGCCAAAGTCGCAATCGCAGCAAGGGGAAAAGAAGAGCTTGAGGCATGTGAAAATGAACTTGGCGTCTATGCGGTACAAGCTGATCTTGCGGATGAAAAGGAACGTTCACGGGCTTTTAGTGAAGTAGTCAATGAACTAGGCAAGGTGGATGTGCTGGTTAACAACGTGGGCGGTAGTAACGGATCTAGCATTAGTGAGACAGAGCTGGACACGTTCTATCAAGCGTTTGATTTGAATTATTTTTCGGCCGTCCATTTCAGCAAGCTTGCCCTACCTGAAATGGAAAAACAAAAAAGAGGAGTGATCGTAAACATCTCCTCCATTTTTGGACGCGAGGCAGGAGGCCGTCCCACCTACAATAATGCAAAAGCCGCATTAATTAGCTTCACAAAAGCACTTGCGGACGAAGTAATCAAAAACGGAATTAGAGTAAACGGGGTGGCGCCAGGATCCATCCTCCATCCATCCGGTAACTGGCAAAAACGAATAGATGAAGACCCGGAGAAAATGAAGGCCTTTGTCGAAAATGAAATTCCTGCCGGTCGCTTCGGAACCGCAAAAGAAGTCGCCAACGTCGTCGTATTTCTAGCCTCCGACAAAGCAGGCTGGGTGTCCGGTGCCACCATAAACGTAGACGGCGGACAATCTAAATCAAATTTTTAAGTAAATAAGGAAATATGGTACGTGAGCGTGGGATGCTTGCGTGCCATTTTTGTGTTTTGTTTGCCTAGGTGAGGAGGCGATATCGGGAAAGAGAAGTGGATATCGGGAAAGAGAGGTGGATATCGGGAAAGAGAGGTGGATATCGGGAAAGAGAGGTGGATATCGGGAAGGAGAGGCGGATATCGGGAAAGAGGAGCGGATATCGGGAAAGAGGAGCGGATATCGGGAAAGAGGAGCGGATATCGGGAAGGAGAGGCGGATATCGGGAAAGAGGAGCGGATATCGGGAAAGGGGAACAGATATCGGGAAAGATATCTAGTGCCGATACTAGCTCAGTCCCCGCCGCTTTCGAGGGATTCGCGCCGATACTAGCTCAGCCCCCGCCGCTTTTGTGAGTTTCGCACCAATTCCCTATTACCTCTAATCCTTTGTCCCAAGAGGAATCATCTTTATTTAGATTATCATTAATACTTAGCCAGAAGTCTCGCATGCCCAAGCACGAGCTCGCATGCCTGCTCCCGCTCAACTCCCCCGCACAGCCTCATTCCTTCACAAACCAGGTTCATCCTGCCCAACGTCCTCATCATTAATCAAATGAATTTCTTTTATCTTTGCTTTGGTTTCTTCCGTTCCGAGTCGGTAGAGCTCGTCAAAAATAGTTCCTAAACCGCGCTGGTATTCGTTTTTGTCGGCATCTCCAATTTCATCATCAAAGTGGCGGAAGCTGATAAGGTTGCCTAGCTCGACATCGTGAGCTTGGGTTTCGTGCAGTAAGTGCTCTAGTTCTTTTTTCTCGTCTAAGGTTGCCTCAATTTCATATTCAATTAATTGCCCGTCATTTACTCTGACGGGACTGATCGCATCCATGCTGATTGGGTTTAGATTTACGTAATAGAGCTGTTTTTCTTCATTAGTCATAATGAACCTCCGTGCCCTGTGTCCAAGTGGCCTCCTTATGGTGTAAACCGCCTCTTGCTTCAATTTCTTTTATGATCTGTACATGAATGGCTGCGCCCTCTTGGTTAAGGTAGGGTGCTACCTGTGTCATTCCATTATGAAAAAAAGCGAGCTCCTTATCTGTCCATTCTTCTGTGGAATACTGACTCAACTCGCTCATATCTCTTCCTACATACATGTAATCATTCCTCCTGTATTCATTCTTATTTATAGTCTGGCTTTCAGCGAATCCTGCTATGCGCTATAATAGATGGGCATATTTGATTGGAGGAGAAAAGAATGTCACAAAAGGTAGCACTCGTTACAGGAAGTAGCCGTGGGATTGGAAAACAGATTGCGTTAAGACTCGCGGAAAAAGGGTATGACCTTGTCATAAATTATGCTAGAAGCAAACAAGCTGCACTGGATACTGCCGCGGAAATTGAAGCACTAGGCAGAAAGGCTGTAATTGTAAAAGCAAATGTAGGTAAGCCTGAAAAAATTAAAGAAATGTTCCAAACCGTTGATGAGGAGTTTGGACGACTGGATATTTTTGTGAACAATGCGGCATCCGGAGTATTGCGTCCATTAATGGAGCTTGAGGAGAGTCATTGGGATTGGACGATGGACATTAATGCAAAAGCATTACTATTCTGCGCACAAGAGGCAGCTAAGCGTATGAAGGACGGAGGAAAAATTGTCAGCCTGAGCTCACTTGGGTCTATCCGTTACCTTCCTAACTATACAACGGTTGGTGTGTCCAAAGCGGCTGTAGAATCGTTAACCAGATATTTAGCCGTAGAGCTTGCGCCGATGAATATTGTGGTGAATGCCGTTTCAGGTGGGGCTGTTGATACAGATGCATTAACTCACTTCCCGAACCGAGAAGAATTGTTAAACGACGCAGCCAACCGAACTCCGGCTGGACGAATTGTAGAACCAGCAGATCTTGCCAATGCAGCTCTTTTCTTGTTATCTGATGAAGCAAGTATGATTCGCGGGCAAACGATTATTGTCGATGGAGGAATTTCTTTACTCGCTTAAAAAGTTTGAATAAGACCCTCACCTTCCGGACATCTTATAGTTTGTGGAGGTGATAAACCATGGAAAAGAAATCAAATACAAACGCTAAGACTGTTAAGAAGCAAAACCAAGCTTCTGAACAACAAAACTACAACACTGAATTTGCATCTGAAACAGATGCTCAAGAAGTGAGAAAGCAAAACCAACAGTCTCAGTCTAAAAAAACACAACAATAACACTCTGCACCATTCATTTTTGCAGAGCGAAACGCCCTCTGACCATCCGGTTTAGAGGGCGTTTTTTACATGGAGTGTCCAAATCCGATAGCCTGTTTATTAAATTCAGGCCCTTACCGTTTCAAAACGATATGGAAAACTGTATAATATAAGTGGATAAAACAATGGCAGGTTAGAACGTTAGCAGTAAACAGGGGGAGTATCCCTGTTTAGGGCGTCCGCAGAAATGAGAAAGGAGCCTTATATGAAATTTCCCAAAGTAGGAAGCAACATTCAAATCCATAGCTATAAGCATAATGGATCACTTCATCGCATTTGGGAAGATACAATTGTACTTAAAGGGACGTCAAAAGTTGTTATTGGCGGAAATGATCGGATTATTGTTAAAGAATCGGATGGACGTAATTGGCGTACAAGAGAGCCGGCAATTTGTTATTTTGACGCTGAAACATGGTTTAACACGATTGGCATGATTCGATCAGACGGAATTTACTATTACTGTAATCTTGGCACTCCGTTTACATGGGATGATGAGGCAGTGAAGTATATTGATTACGATCTCGATATTAAAGTATTTCCGGACATGACCTTTAAGCTATTGGATGAAGATGAATATGAGCTTCATAGTAAAGCGATGAATTATCCTCCCGAGCTTGATGGAATACTAAGAAGAAGTGTAGATGAGTTAATTTCTTGGATTCATCAAAGGAAGGGACCGTTTGCGCCGCAGTTTGTTGAAAGCTGGTACGAGCGGTATTTGCAGTACAGATAGCTAAAGTTTTATGAAGCAGATTGGATCTGCTTTCCTTGAATTAATCAATTGTTTTTAGTCTTGAAGCCTGGGTTCCAGGCTTTCTTTCTTGAGGAGAAGGTGTAAGAATTTGGATAGTATACGCAGGTATATGAGTTTTGTAAAGCCGTATTGGAAACAGATTGCCGCCACGATCGTGATTGGAATCTTGAAATTTGGCATACCATTACTTCTGCCTTTAGTTATGATGTACATTATTGACGACGTGATTTTAAATAACACGTTAAGCCAGGCAGACAAGCTTTCCACCCTGTATTGGATTATGGGCGGAATGTTTTTTATTTTTGTCGTGGTTCGTCCACCCGTTGAATATTATCGGCAATACTTTGCCCAATGGATTGGCAATAAGGTTCTTTTTGATATCCGAGATGGGTTGTTTCACCATATTCAAAAATTGAGCCTACGCTTCTATTCAAATCGGAAGGTTGGCGAGATCATATCAAGAGTCATCCATGACGTGGAACAAACAAAAACCTTTGTCATTACAGGACTTATGAACATCTGGCTCGATTTGTTTACCATCGTCATTGCCATTATCATCATGATGAATATCCATTTTTGGTTAACGCTTGTAGCGATATCTATGTTTCCGCTATACGGATTTTCAATTAAATATTTTTATGCAAGACTCCGGAAGCTGACCAGAGATCGGTCACAGGCATTAGCAGATGTACAAGGGCATCTGCATGAGCGGGTCCAAGGCATGAACATTATTCGTAGCTTTGCTTTAGAGGATCATGAGCAAAAAGCTTTCTCAAAACGCAATCATCATTTTTTAGATAAAGCACTAGATCATACACAGTGGAATGCCAAGACATTTGCGGTTGTAAATACAATTACTGATTTTGCACCATTATTAGTACTTATTGTATCAGGGTACTTTGTTATTACGGGTTCGCTTGAGGTTGGGGCGATGACGGCATTTGTCTTATATATGGAGCGTTTGTATGGTCCTTTGCGTAGACTCATCAACTCATCAACCACATTAACCCAGTCTATAGCATCAATGGATCGAGTGTTTGAATTTGTAGACGAAAAGTATGACATCAAAGATTCTAATGAGGCTCAGGCATTAGAGGTAGTAGAAGGAGATGTATCCTTCCAGCATGTTAGCTTTTCATATGAAGAGGACGAAGCAACAGTCTTAAAGGACATTAACCTTGACGTAAAAAAAGGGGAAACTATCGCATTTGTTGGTATGAGTGGTGGAGGAAAAAGCACACTAATTAGCCTCATTCCACGATTTTATGATGTGACGGAAGGAAGAATTCTAGTTGATGGACATGATATCCGCGGATTAAAGGTTCGAACACTGCGGGATAAAATCGGTATGGTTCTTCAGGACAATATTCTTTTTAGTGACACGATCAAAACCAATATAAAAATGGGTAACCCTGAGGCAACGGATGAAGAGATTGTGAGAGCAGCCAAAGCTGCGAATGCGCATGACTTTATTGAAGCTTTAGCCCACGGATATGATACACAGGTAGGTGAACGAGGGGTGAAACTCTCAGGAGGGCAGAAGCAACGAATTGCGATTGCACGAGTGTTTCTTAAGAATCCGCCAATCTTAGTTTTTGACGAGGCGACATCGGCCCTTGACCTAGAAAGTGAGCATTATATACAAGAAGCTCTTGCAATGCTTGCAGAGGATCGTACAACATTTATTGTTGCCCACCGACTTTCTACCATTACTACAGCAGACAGAATTGTTGTAATTGAGAACGGGCAGATCAGTGAGATTGGATCACACGATGAATTAATGAAAAAAGAAGGAAGCTACCATAAGCTATTCCATGTACAGCAGCTAGGATAACATGAAAAAAGTCCAGTCTCCTTATAATAGTGTACATTCTGATGATAATACCAAACTAACAAGCGGACGGAAATGGAGGGCTGACACTGCGGGATGAAAAGGAGGCCACTGATAAAGTCATGGATGAGCTGAATGGCGCCGCTACAGGAGAACCCTACGCTTTCCGCGGGAACGGCCTCAGCCCTCAAAGCGGAAAATCGCCCCTTCGATGTCGGTCTGCCGCGTTCTGTTCCGCAGGAGTCTTCGGGTTCTCCTTTCGCTAACGATCTGACTATAACTATTGATGATAGTTCGTAGTCTTCTAAAGATCATTTTTCAGTGGCCTCGATGAAAAGGTTCATTGAAATAAGATGGCGGAGCCAGATTAGTTCAATACCTTCCCGCGGTAAGCGTGCCCCCATTTCCGGGAGCGGTAGTCGAAGAAACAACACATACTTCGTTCCCCTTCTAAAAAAGCTCGGTATCCACATAACAAGGTGGACCGAGCTTTTTTTATACGGTCGGTTCTTCTAAGTGAGAGGTCACATTCTCCACTAATTGGTCAAGATGCTCAAGCTCTTCTTGATACTCAATGACCTCAGAGATAGCAGGCAAGAAGTGATGCCATTGGGCAAGATCAAATTCAGGCTCTTCATATAAAGTCACAAACAAGTCTGTTAGCTTCGCTTGCCCCTTATCAATGTCACTAATTAGCTCCTCAGATGGGTTTTTGTTTACTTTTCCTGCGTACCTCATCATGATACGACTGTGATAGGTCGTTAGATGCTCAAGCTGTGTTTGGATAATATCACGCACTCGAGGAGGTAGCTCATCTAGCTCATATAATCGCTTGTCAAAGCTTGCTAGCACATCCAGGGCTTTTTTCGAAGCGTGAACCATTTGTCTAAATACCACAACACGGCGCGCTTTTGAAAAGCTTCTTTTTAAGAAATACGTCCGTTCTTCTTTAAACAAGTCAAACAATGTATCAAGCTTCTCCATTTCCGAATTGAGACGGTCAATGTCCTGCTTTAATTTCTTTGTTTCCGCATCCTGATGAACAAAAAGCATGAGCCACTGTATCGTTTCATCTACGGCCTTTGTCATTCGCTCGTACAGCTTTAATTCATAACGAGGCGGAATGAAAATTAGATTAACGATAAAGGCAGATAGAATCCCAAGGATAATTAAGAAAAAACGACCTGCAGCAAACTCCAAAAAGCTTTCAGTAGGTGTTTCCATAATAATGATGATTGTTACAATCGCAATCGGAATGGTGGCTGCTTGAAGCTTTAGCTTCAAGATAATCGCAATCGATAACGCGACAACCACACCTACCACAAAAGGCTCATTGCCAAATGTAATGACGAAAATGACCCCAAGAGCGGCCCCGATGGCATTTGCTTGTGCTTGATCGAGTAATGTTTTGAAGGTTCGATAGATTGACGGCTGAATGGCAAATGCCGCTGCAATAGCTGCAAAGGTTGGTGGGTTAAAACCCAGCCATTCAGCTAAATATAAAGCAAGAATAATGGCTAACCCGGTTTTGAATATTCTAGCTCCTAACTTCATCTGAGATGAATCCTTTCCGAAACATTAGATAGGGTGTTTACAAGGTAGCAGCTACTTCGGCAAACGCATAATCAGCTGCTTCTAATGTTTTGATAATATCTTGTTCTGTATGCTTAATCGTGAGGAACCATGCTTCAAACTTAGAAGGCGCTAAATTAATGCCTTGATTTAACATACTTTTAAAGAAGATGCTAAATTGCTCGCCGTTTGTAGCATTCGCCTGGTCATAGTTGGTAATCGTTTCAGAACCAAAATATAGTGTCAGGGCACCCTTTACTCTATTGACTGTTGCTTGAACGTGATGCTTACGGGCGAGTTTCATCAGACCGTCTTCTAGCATTTCGCCTAAATGATTTAAATGCTCATACACGCCGTCTTCTGCTAATACATCAAGACAGGCAATTCCTGAAGACATAGATGCGGGATTCCCTGCCATAGTTCCAGCCTGATACGCTGGTCCAAGTGGAGCAACTTTCTCCATAATGTCTACTCGGCCGCCATACGCTCCAATAGGTAATCCCCCACCAATGATTTTGCCAAGCGCCGTCATATCTGGGTAAACCCCAAGATAGTCCTGCGCTCCACCATACATAAAACGGAAAGCGGTGATAACCTCATCATAGATAACAAGGGCTCCGTGCTTATGAGTCAACTCATTAACCTGCTGTAGAAATCCGGGTGCGGGCTCTACCATGCCGAAATTACCAACAATGGGTTCAACTAAAACAGCTGCGATTTCATCGCCCCATTTTTCAAGCGTTGCACGATAGGCTTCAATATCATTAAAGGGTACAGTGATAACTTCTTTTGCAATGTTCTTAGTCACACCAGCTGAATCAGGTGTACCTAGTGTTGCAGGGCCAGAACCAGCCGCTACAAGTACAAGGTCGGAGTGCCCATGATAACAGCCGGCAAATTTAACAATTTTATCTCGACCGGTGTACGCGCGTGCAACACGAATGGTCGTCATTACGGCTTCTGTACCCGAATTAACAAAGCGTACTTTTTCTAGTGAAGGAATGGCATCCTTAAGCTTCTTCGCAAATTGATTCTCTAATTTAGTAGGTGTTCCATATAAAAGCCCATTTTCTGCAGCCGTTTGAATCGCTTGACTAATTGCAGGGTGGGCGTGTCCGGCAATGATTGGCCCATAGGCGCCTAGGTAATCGATGTATTGATTATCGTCCTCATCCCAAAAGTATGCCCCAGAGGCTCTTTTCATAAAAACAGGCGTTCCACCGCCAACCCCTTTAAAGGCTCGAGACGGACTATTCACGCCACCTAAAATATGTTCTTGAGCTTCCGAAAATAGGAGCTCTGATTGGTTTCTATTCATGTATATGGTTCCCTCCAGAAAATCTAAGTCTCTCTTAGCCATTCAACCATATGCAGTAGGGATCGGCAAGTTTTTTGGGTGCTCAACCGCTTCAGGATAAGTCTAATTGGCAAACCAATTGATTAACAGACAAGAATCAGCTACGATAACAGATAAATAATGAACAAAGGATTGAGTGAATATGACAGCAGAAGTTGGTCGTACGGCTCCTGATTTCAAGTTACCTATCACATCAGGAGAAACAAAAGCATTATCTGATTATAAAGGTCAGCATATCGTCCTGTATTTCTATCCAAAGGATAATACCCCAGGTTGCACAACAGAGGCCTGTGACTTTAGGGATTTAACTGGAGAATTAGAAGAGCAAGGAGCCGTGGTTTTAGGTGTAAGCCCTGATTCAATTAAGAAGCACCAGAATTTCAGCGAAAAGTTCTCGTTACCATTTCCGTTATTTGCTGATGAGAATAATGAGGCGTCAGAGGCGTATGGAGTATGGCAATTAAAAAAGAACTTCGGAAAAGAATACATGGGTGTCGTCAGGTCGACATTTGTCATTAACAAAGACTTTCAATTAGTAAAAGAATGGCGTAAAGTATCGGTAAAAGGGCATGCAGAAGAAGTGCTTGAATATATTAATGAGCTAAATAGCGGCCAATAAGAAGCAGAAAGGAAGATCCAGATGAAGTTACTTGTATGTATACTGGATAATTTCTATAAAGATCAGGTAGAGAAAGAGCTCCGGGAAAAAGGATATCGAATGACTGAGCTTGCCAGTTCGGGAGGTTTTTTAAGAAAGGGAAGTACGACCTTTCTATTCGGAGCGGATGAGGATGATCTTCCTGCATTAAGGGAATCACTAAAAGAGGCCTGCTTAAACGTTGAGAAAGTAAAACAGCGCAAGGATCAGAAAACACATCGTTATACGTCCTTCCTCATAAAGTCGGGGGATTTATCCCATGTTCTAGCAAATGGGATGTTGCCTAATTGACAGGGAGATTATTCTTGACTTATAATTATTATAAAGTAAGAATAGGTTTTGAAAGCGAGGTGCATGACGATGTCGTCAAATCATCGCCTGCATGATGCAGTTGAGGCTCTAAAAAGCACTCGTGTTCGAATGACTCCTCAACGCCACGCCATTTTGGAGTTTCTATATGAGTCATCAATCCATCCTACTGCTGATGATATATATAAGGCATTAGAAGGTAGATTTCCTAATATGAGCGTTGCAACTGTATATAATAACCTGAGAGTTTTTAAAGAAGTAGGTATCGTAAAGGAACTGACCTATGGGGATTCATCCAGTCGGTTTGATAGTGTCACAACAGATCATTATCACGTCATTTGTAATGATTGTGGTAAAATCGTTGACTTTCACTACCCAGGTTTAAATGAGGTTGAGTCTCTGGCTGAACATGTTACTGGTTTTAAAGTGAATGGACATCGAATGGAAATTCACGGTACATGTCCAGATTGTAAAGGCGAGTTGGCCCATTAATGAATAAACAGTAAGCCCCTCAATCATTACAATTGAGGGGCTTTTTTTTACGATTTACTTGTTTTTTGGTTGTACTTCTCATCAAAATCAAGGCCTTCTAGATCTTTATCAACCGTTAAAGGCTGATTACAATGCATACACGCATCTACTCGACCAAGAACCTTTGTATGCTTGCCACAGCTTGGACATTCCACAGGTACTGCTCTTGTCGAAAGCATGCCAATAAAAAAGTAGACCACGGTGCTGGATATTACTGCTAAGAAACCAATTAACATGGCAAGGGTCATAATGATTGTATTGCCTCTAAAGAAAATACCTATATACATAATGAGAATACCGATAAATACTAAGGATAAAGCAAAAGTTCGTATCTTATTAATTTTATTTGAATACTTAATAGCCATACTCCGCCTCCTGACAGAAAAAGTATACCACAGACAGCGTATACACTCACTCAATTAAAGTCAATAGGAAGGAGGAGGAGAAGTACTTCTTGACGAATTGATAAGGACATATGATATTTTATTGAGAAAGATTCTTTTTCTACGGGGAGGATACATCATGGACATGCTGTTAAGACAGCTTTATCAAGATCAAGCGGGAAAAGAAGATACGTGTGCCATTTTGGTTTTAAGAAAGGACGACTCATCCTTTCTTAGTACAGACGGCTTTGATGCAATTATCTTATTAATTTCTGATCATGTGAAAGATTGGCAAAGTAAGCATTATGAAGCCGTGGGGAAACGAATTGCTTTTCATACGATGAGTCAAGAGATGATGCACCATTCTCTTATTACTGGAAACCAACGCCGCTTAATTGATTGGCTTGTTAATGGACGAATTGTGTATGATCGCAATGAGTTTATGCAGGATGTGAAGTTTCGTATTGATAGCTTTCCTCCAGGGGATCGCTCTAAGAAGCTAACCATACAATTTGCAAAATTGCTGCGCAGATTTGAAGAAGGTAAGACGTTGTTCCAGCAAGGTTTTATTTTGGATGGCTTTAGTAATTTATTTCATGCCCTTCACCATCTGGCGAGAATGGCTGTTATTAAAGATGGATTTTATCCTGAAGTGACGGTTTGGGAGCAAGTGAAAAAGATAGAACCTGAAATTCATAAACTATATCAAGAAGCACTAAATAGTGAAGAGGCACTTGATAAAAGAATTGAATTGCTAATTCTAGCACTTGGTGTTGCTATTCATTCTAAGCTTGAACTGGGGGCATCACACTTTTTGGAGCAGCTTCGATCTATTGAAGGAGAAGCGACCATCTCTGAGATGCTATCATTGCCTGAAGTGCAGGAATATCGCATTGATTTAGAGCTAATGCTTAACACATTAGTTGAAAAGGGCTGTGTTTCATTAGTGAAAAGAGAAACACCAGCGAAGTCCATTTATCAAACAAAATATGTTATTGAGAATTATAATTAAAAAAATGATTGACTCTATGACGGGTGCGTGTTAAATTATTACTTGTCGCTGCGAACGAGCACGGCAAACACAATAAACTTTTTAAAAAAGGAATTGACTTCCTCTTTAATGAAGTGTTATGATATGAAAGTCGCCAAATGAGCGACGGAAGTTCTTTGAAAACTGAACAGAAGCCAAGCGTACGAAGAGATACACGATATCTCA
>NZ_VLXZ01000139.1 GCF_007293315.1 Alkalicoccobacillus porphyridii | reverse complement strand
ATGGCTGGATTATGTCGTCAATTAAAAATGCGGCGAGTAGATTAGCAAATATCCACGCTTTCGCGAGTTCAGGTTCCTTTGCACGCAAAGCATCCAGGTGCAGCAAACTTTTGAGCCGCTTAAAAGCCAGTTCAATTTGCCATCGCAGACGGTAACAATCAGCCACTTGCTCTGCTGAATATTCATCTTCCGGTAATGATGTTAGCAATAGCACATGGCCCGCTGCTTCCAGCGTTTCCGCCTGAACTACTCGTCCTTTTCGACGATTCTCGCTGAGCAGTCGGGTTTTACTGATTAATGC
>NZ_VLXZ01000138.1 GCF_007293315.1 Alkalicoccobacillus porphyridii | reverse complement strand
GGAAGTTCGTGAACTTCTGTCTCAGTACGACTTCCCGGGCGACGACACTCCGATCGTTCGTGGTTCTGCTCTGAAAGCGCTGGAAGGCGACGCAGAGTGGGAAGCGAAAATCCTGGAACTGGCTGGCTCCCTGGATTCTTACATTCCGGAACCAGAGCGTGCGATTGACAAGCCGTTCCTGCTGCCGATCGAAGACGTATTCTCCATCTCCGGTCGTGGTACCGTTGTTACCGGTCGTGTAGAACGCGGTATCATCAAAGTTGGTGAAGAAGTTGAAATCGTTGGTATCAAAGAGACTCAGAAG
>NZ_VLXZ01000137.1 GCF_007293315.1 Alkalicoccobacillus porphyridii | reverse complement strand
AGGAAAGGCGTAAATTTCTTTCGTCCACGGATTAAGGCCGTACTGGTTGGCAACGATCAGTAATGCGATGAACTGCGCATCGCTGGCATCACCTTTAAATGCCGTCTGGCGAAGAGTGGTGATCAGTTCCTGTGGGTCGACAGAATCCATGCCGACACGTTCAGCCAGCTTCCCAGCCAGCGTTGCGAGTGCAGTACTCATTCGTTTTATACCTCTGAATCAATATCAACCTGGTGGTGAGCAATGGTTTCAACCATGTACCGGATGTGTTCTGCCATGCGCTCCTGAAACTCAACATCGTCAT
>NZ_VLXZ01000136.1 GCF_007293315.1 Alkalicoccobacillus porphyridii | reverse complement strand
GCATACCAAGAAGCTCGAGCGCCTTACCAAGAGCCGGAGGGCGATAGCAAGAAAGAAGCTCCGCATACCAAGAAGACCAAGCGCCTTACCAAGAGCCGGAGGGCGATACCAAGAAAGAAGTCCCGCACACCAAGAAGCTCGAGCGCCTTACTAAGAGCGTGAGGGCGATACGAAGAAAGAAGCCCCGCACACCAAGAGGCTCGAGTACCTTACCAAGAGCCGGAGGGCGATAGCAAGAAAGAAGCTCCGCATACCAAGAAGACCAAGCGCCTTACCAAGAGCCGGAGGGCGATACCAAGAAAGAAG
>NZ_VLXZ01000135.1 GCF_007293315.1 Alkalicoccobacillus porphyridii | reverse complement strand
ATCCCTTTATATATTTACTGTATTTCCACCACGCAAAGCCAAGGAAGATAACAATACCGCCGACGTTATAAAAAATGATGGTCAGAATATTCGCGCCAGTCGGGAATGTCGAAGCGACAAACCCTACGGCAAATATCGCAATCAGCATTGAAACAACGATAATACCGGTGCGGCGGGAGCCCATACGGAAATCGCGTGGCAGGTGATCTAATTTGGCGCGTAAATTCAGGTAAGCCAGCATGATGAATAACGGCGGAAGCATGGACGCTGCGGCGGTCATATTAATAATAGTATTCATCAGATCCTG
>NZ_VLXZ01000134.1 GCF_007293315.1 Alkalicoccobacillus porphyridii | reverse complement strand
GGGTACAAACTGAGGTACAAGATGGGGTACAGCGTTAAGAAGCGATAACCGGAAGGGTGGGCTTGCAAGAGCAAGCAACTTCCCCTAATCTGGCAAAAAGTATAGAGATTCAATCTTCATGACTCGGGGTGCCCTTCTGCGTGAAGGCTGAGAAATACCCGTATCACCTGAGCTGGATAATGCCAGCGTAGGGAAGTCACGGACCACCAGGTCATTGCTTCTTCACGTTATGGCAGGAGCAAACTATGCAAGTCGACCTGCTGGGTTCAGCGCAATCTGCGCACGCGTTACACCTTTTTCACCAACA
>NZ_VLXZ01000133.1 GCF_007293315.1 Alkalicoccobacillus porphyridii | reverse complement strand
GATGGATCGCGTCTTCATCAATCCGCCGGATACGCCCGCTATGGCAGTAATCCACGCCGTCATCGACGCCCAGCGGCTGGGCAATAATAAAATTGCCACTAACGACGTTGATATGCGCGCCCTGCAGCGGCGTGTTATTGAGACTCATCGACAGGCGAGCAGTAATATCCAGTTGCAATGTTCCTGCAGCCTGCTTCACCAGTTCCAGTGTTTTGGCGTCGGTCACACGTATGTTCTTGTGATATAGCGGTTCGTGGTGATGCGCAGCCAGATTTGCGTCGATCTGCGGACGTGCGCCATAGACTACC
>NZ_VLXZ01000132.1 GCF_007293315.1 Alkalicoccobacillus porphyridii | reverse complement strand
ATACTGCTTTCCCGTCCTGGTTATTCCATCGTCTTTTCAACCTAACTTCTCAGGTTCAGCATGACAACGAACTATATTTTTGTGACCGGCGGGGTCGTATCCTCTCTGGGTAAAGGCATTGCCGCAGCCTCCCTCGCAGCCATTCTTGAAGCCCGTGGCCTCAATGTGACCATCATGAAACTGGATCCGTACATCAACGTCGATCCAGGTACTATGAGCCCAATCCAACACGGGGAAGTGTTCGTTACTGAAGACGGCGCTGAAACCGACCTGGACCTGGGGCACTACGAGCGTTTCATTCGTACCAAA
>NZ_VLXZ01000131.1 GCF_007293315.1 Alkalicoccobacillus porphyridii | reverse complement strand
CTTCATCAGCTGCATAAACAGGTGCAGTGAATAGCAGAGATATGGCCAGAGCGGTCAATGTTTTTTGTCCTTTAAACATAACTGAGTCCTTTAAATAATGAGATAGAGTGTTGCGTGGCAAGAATATATAAAATGACAATTGAATGTATTTGGTTTTATTTAATAATATTAAAAAGCTTGTGATATAAAGAATGGAATAATTGAGTGCATAAATTTATTGTTTAATGAGATGAAGGATGGGGTGGGATAGATATGCATAATTTTCATTGGGTTAACAATGTTACCGGCAGGGAAGTATAAAAATAAACT
>NZ_VLXZ01000130.1 GCF_007293315.1 Alkalicoccobacillus porphyridii | reverse complement strand
ATATTCTCAACCATGTTCATCACTGGTCTTTCCGAAAGGCTGTAAGAAATAACTTCGTTGTTGAAGAGATCTATTACTGGAGACAAATACAGCTTGCGCCCATTGACTGCAAATTCAGTAACATCGGTAACCCACTTCTCGTTTGGCCGCGTAGCCTTGAAATCTCTTTGGAGAACATTAGGGGCGGTTTGCCCTACCTCTCCTCTGTAAGAGCGGTATCGCTTGACCTTAATCGCTGCTTTAAGTGAGAGGGTTCCCATCAGGCGCTGAACAGCTTTATGGTTAATCTGTTTCCCTTCTCGATGAAGAG
>NZ_VLXZ01000012.1 GCF_007293315.1 Alkalicoccobacillus porphyridii | reverse complement strand
TACAACTGCATCTTAACGGAGGGCTTTTTTTCTGTAAATAGGGTAAAAAGAAATCCCACAGGAATGCTCCTACGGAATAGAACGAGTCTGAAGACATTGAAGTTGTGCACTTCCACTTCAATGGCTGAGGCCGTTCCCGTGGAAAGCGAAGATTTCTCCTGTAGCGGTGTATGAGCTCATTTCTAGATGACTTTATTAGTGATGTCTTTATCATCTCCCAGCTGTCAGCCATTCAATTTTTCCAATTGTTTTAAAGAAGGCATTGGTATAAGGGCTTAATCTCTTTATGCGTGATTGTGAATGGAGAACAGGATGTACGGGTTATACTAGACTGAGGTGATTTGATGAAGAATAATCGTCAATTTGAACAGGATCAAACAGAAAAACCCATGACTTACCGAATGAAAGTTGTATTGATTGGTTTTTTTGGTGGACTTATTTGGTCTCTTGTGGCGTTCTTTGGGTTCTTCTTTAACTTTATGAACTTTGGTCCTGCCCTTATTCTTATGCCCTGGGAGCTTGGAGCTTGGAAAAATACATATATAGGACAGGGTGTTGGCGTACTAGTTATAGCTATTCTATCTATTCTTATTGCTTTTTTATATAAGTGGATGATGCAGAAGCTTAATACAATGTGGGCAGGGGTAGGGTTTGGAGCGATCCTCTGGGTTATCGTATTCTACATCTGTAATCCGTTTATACCTGGATTAAAGACGGTGCCTAATCTGGACAGAAATTCAATTATCACATCCGCTTGTTTATTTTTGCTTTACGGATTGTTTATCGGCTATTCGATTTCTTATGAATATCAACAGCAGCAAATCTCTTCTTCGTAGCGTGTTACTTCGCTCCTCTGTCATGGTATGGTAAACTGAACTGACAGTATGCATAATTTCTGAAGGAGTGAGGTTGAAAATGAGTAGAATAGAGGCCATAAGAAGTGAATGGACTAAAAATGAGGTGGATGGACTTTTAATCATGAGTCCTTATAACCGCCGCTATGTCTCTGGCTTTACGGGAAGTGCTGGAGCTATACTTTTATCTAATAAGGAAGCAGTGTTCATTACTGACTTTCGTTATACTGAACAAGCTAAGGAGCAAACAACTGGCTTTACGATTGTTCAACAAAAGGGCTCAATCATTGAGGAAATTGGTAAGCAGGCAGAGAAGCTACATATTACAAAGCTTGGCTTTGAAAAAAGCCATGTTACATATGAACAATTTCAGCAACTTCAGCAATCGGTTGTTACAGCAACATTAACACCAGTGAGTGGGTTAGTTGAAGGGGTACGTCTAATCAAGGATTCAAGTGAAATTCAGCTTATTCAGGATGCGGCAGATATTGCCGACGCTGCATACACGCATATTCTTTCTTATGTTCAACCTGGTATGACTGAGCTTGAAGTATCTAATGAACTTGAATTTTTTATGAGAAAACAAGGAGCTCAAAGCTCTTCCTTTGATATTATTGTAGCCTCAGGCCATCGTTCTGCATTACCTCATGGGGTAGCGAGTGGAAAGCTAATTGAGACAGGGGAGTTAGTGACACTTGACTTTGGTGCCTATTATAAGGGGTATTGCTCGGATATTACCCGTACATTTGCAGTGGGCAGTATCAGTGATGAGCTGAATACTATTTATCACACTGTACTTGAAGCCCAATTGCGAGGCATGAATGGAATCAAAGCGGGTATAACAGGTAAAGAAGCAGACGCCCTAACCCGTGATTATATTAAAGAAAAAGGATACGGCGAGTACTTTGGTCATTCAACTGGACATGGTCTTGGCATGGAAGTACACGAGAGTCCTTCTTTATCCTTCAAATCCGATAACGTGTTAGAGCCTGGTATGGTTGTAACGGTAGAACCAGGTATTTACGTTCATGGTGTAGGAGGAACTAGAATAGAGGATGATATTTTAATTACTGCTGAAGGGAATCGATCCTTTACCTCTTCATCCAAGGAGCTCATTCATGTCGGTGTATAAAGGCATCGATTTGGTGGTCAACTTTAAGCCTAGCTGTGGTATAGTAATGGATGGGAAACATCCCGCAAATTATGCAGGGAATACGGAGGAACTAACATGATTTCAGTAAATGATTTTAAAACGGGTTTAACCATTGTAGTAGATAATGGCATTTGGCAGGTGTTGGAATTTCAACATGTGAAGCCAGGAAAAGGGGCAGCATTTGTACGTACAAAGCTGCGGAATCTGCGTAATGGTAATATTCAAGAGAAAACATTCCGTGCTGGAGAAAAAGTTGAAAGAGCTCATATTGAGAATAGACGCATGCAATACCTTTATGCAAGTGGAGATACGCATACGTTTATGGACACAGAGTCTTATGAACAACTTGAATTGCAATCAAATCAAATTGAATATGAGCTGAAATTCCTTAAAGAGAATATGGAAGTTCATGTGATTAGCTATCAATCTGAAACACTTGGAGTTGAAGTGCCAAATACGGTTGAACTTGAGGTTGTAGAAACTGAACCTGGAATTAAAGGCGATACTGCATCTGGTGGTACAAAGCCAGCAACCCTTGAGACAGGAATTACCGTTCAGGTTCCGTTCTTTGTTAACCAAGGAGATCGTTTGTTAATTGATACTAGATCAAGCTCATACATGTCTAGAGCATAAGAATGATGGGAGGGTCCAGAGCACCGGGTGTGTTCTGGATTCTTTTATTAAAGTCGAAGCATAGGGGAGAGTGACGATGAGTACTGCACAGGAAGTAAGGATTAGGGGTGTTGTCATGGGCAGAGAGCACCGAGCTGCGATTTGTTGTTCGTTAGTTGGGACGACCTTAAACGAACTGCTTGATGAACTAAAGGTCATCCTTCCGAAAAGGCCCGATGTATTGGAATGGAGAGTGGATTTTTTTTCTGAGATACATAATGATCAAGTCGTCCTTGATACAGCAAAGAAGCTAAGAGAAGAGATCGGTGAAATTGTCTTGTTGTTTACTATTCGTTCTTATGAAGAAGGAGGCCAACCAGGATCATTAGGTCAAACAGAGCAAGAACAGCTACTTCTAAAGGTGCTTCTTGATAAATCAATTGATATGTTAGATATTGAGCAGGCTTCAGCTTTTGCTAGTAGCACGGAATTAGTAAATGTAGCTCGCTCTCAACAAATCAAGCTTATTTTTTCGACGCATTATTTTACGCATACACCTTCAGCTAATAGCATGACAAACTATTTAATAGCGGGTCAAACAGCGGGTGCGGATCTTGTAAAATTGGCTGTGATGCCGAAGAATGAAGAAGATGTTCTCTCGCTGCTACACGTAACAAATGAGGCAGCCTCCACATTAACCGTTCCAATTATCACGATAGCGATGGGTAAGCTTGGTGTATCCACACGATTAGTTGGTGATCAATTTGGTTCAACGATGACCTTTGCTGTTGGTGACACTGCATCTGCTCCAGGGCAAGTTCCTGTTGAAATGATTAGAGAATTACAGAATTACACGAAAGCTTAAAGATAAAAAGCCATCCATGTGCACCTAAGTAGACTGGATGGCTTTTTTTATTTCCTTAGCGATTTGTAATGGACCTAAACGATCCGTATGGATGGTGTGATGAGCATTCGTATAAACTTCCCGTCTCGAGTGATACAGCTCTTTGATTTCCTGGTGAGACTTATTTTGTAGTAAAGGGCGATCTTTTTTAAGGAGTGGAAGCCTTTCAACCCAAGCTGAGAAAGATATATCAAGAAAAATGACCTCTCCTTTTTCTAAGCTTTGCCTCTGAATATCCTTCTGCAAAAAAGCGCCACCACCAAGAGATACTATATAGTTTTCCTTATTCATAATGTGCCCGAAAAGCTTGCGCTCTTTTTTTCTAAATGCCTCTTCCCCATCCTTCGAAAAGATCTCCAATATAGTCTTCCCGAACTCTTTTTCAATAGCTTGGTCCAAATCAATAAAAGGGCGCTGTAACAGTGTAGCTAGCTCATGACCAATTGTGGTTTTCCCTACACCCATAAATCCAATTAATACGATGTTTCGATTTGTAGATACCATGATTCCCCTACTCTCTGCTAAAAAAAGATGATGACGGCTTAAGTATAGCAAAACTAAATCCCACATAGAAGAGTCTATTCCTGTTAAGGATTTAATAGATTGGCTGTTCTGAACTTGTCCCCCTATACATACGATGTTAAGACAACAAGCTATACAAGGAGGGGTTATGTGAAGTGGTTTGTGGCTGTTGAATGGACGCTTCTAATCATGGTATTTCTACGCGTTCTTTCAGGTTTCATTGAACTAACAGTCGCTGGTCTCATTCTACGATTTAACAATATCGAGAAAGCCATCGTCTTAAATGGAGTATTAGCCCTAATTGGTCCAGCGGTTTTTTTGCTTTCTATTTTAGTTGGATTGGTTGGTTTATCAGATAAACTGTCAGTTCCAAAATTTATGTTTATCGGCACGGGAGCGGTGTGCATTTTGATTGGAGCTAGATTGTAGGAGGAATCGCTTATGAACAAGGATGTTCTCTCAGTACTACCACCAACAATCAGCGATATTCTTCTGAGCTTTCCTGATGAGGTAAAAGGGCAAATAGAAGAAATCAGAATTAGGGTGCTAAGACCCCTTGAAGTGATTGCTTCTGGTTCTCCTTTGTATCCAAGTGTAAAGGGAGCTGGAGAGTATATTGTCCAAAAAGATGACGCTCGTTTTATCCTAAATCAGCTAAGTCAGTATTCATTGTATGCATTTGAAGAGGAGCTGAAACGTGGTTTTATTACACTTAAAGGTGGTCACCGTGTTGGATTGGCAGGCAAAGTGATATTGGAGAAAGGTGAAGTGAAAACACTAAGAGACATTAGCTCATTTAATATAAGAGTAGCTAGGCAAACACTTGGTGCAGCAGAGCCTTTGATTTCCAAGCTTTATGATAACGGTTGGAAAAACAGCTTGTTGATTGGTCCTCCACAAAGTGGCAAAACCACATTACTCCGGGATTTAGCAAGGATTATTAGTACTGGCTTTCCCTCTAAACAGATTCAACCAATGAAAATAGGGATTGTAGATGAACGTTCTGAAATTGCGGCAAGTATAAAAGGGGTACCCCAACATCAGCTAGGAAAAAGAGTGGACGTTTTAGATGCCTGTCCAAAGGCAGAAGGGATGATGATGATGATTCGCTCGATGAGTCCAGAGGTATTAATTGTGGATGAAATAGGAAGAGTCGAAGATTGTCTCGCGGTCCGTGAAGCGATTCATGCAGGGGTTCGAGTGATCTCCACAGCACATGGGACCTCATTAGAGGAAGTAGCTGCAAGGCCTGCGTTAAGAACCCTGTTTGAAGAGAATGCTTTTGAACGGTGCGTTGAACTAATTAGAGGGAGCAAGCCTGGTAGTGTCAAGCAAGTGAGAACCATTGGAAAACGAGTAACGGTGAAAATTCAATGAAATGGTTTGGTGCGATCCTAATTATATTAACGTGCACTTGGCTTGGCTTTGATGCAGCTAGACGAGTAAGTGATCGTCCAAAGCAGTTAAGGCAATTAAAAACAGGCATTCTTGCACTAGAAGCTGAGATGCTCTATGGACTAACACCTTTACAAGAGGCAAGTGCTCATTTATCGACACAATTGGCTTATCCAATCAACGTATTATTTGAACGTTTCTCTTCAAAGCTTGCTGCTAGAGGGGATTCAGCGCATATAGCTTGGGAGGAAAGTTTAGATGAAACGTGGGAGATGACCAGTCTCTCTAAAGGTGAACGAGAAGTCCTGCGTCAGTTTGGACAAACATTAGGTCAGCATGATCGTGACCAACAGGAAAAGCAGATTAAACTGACAATGGTCCACTTAGACCGTGAAGAGGCAGAAGCGAAAGAGAATCAGCTTCGCTATGAAACCATGCTGAAAAGTCTAGGATTTCTTGGAGGTCTATTAATTGTCATTTTAATGCTGTAACAAGAAGGAGGGGCGACTTTTGGCTTATGATGTGAATACTATTTTCCAAATTGCAGGAATTGGTATTGTGGTTGCCATGATCCATACGGTACTTAAACAAATGGGCAAAGAGGATTGGGCTCATTGGGTAACACTTATTGGATTTGTTGTTGTGTTGTATATGGTTGCAACCATTGTTGATGATTTGTTCCAAAAAATCAGGGGTGTGTTCCTGTTTCAGGGATAGAGGAGGAGAGTTGCGATGGACATCGTTCAAATTGTTGGAATTGGTCTAATCGCAACTTTTCTTGCGCTAGTTGTTAAAGAGCAGAAGCCGCTTTTTGCTTTTCTTATTACTCTATTTGCTGGCGTCTTTATCTTTTTATTTGTTATAGATGAGCTTGTCAAGATTATCAGTCTTTTGGAGCATATCGCCGCTGATGCAAATGTACATCTGATGTATTTGCAAACGATCTTAAAAATTATTGGCATTGCATACATCGCAGAATTTGGTTCTCAAATTGCTAAGGATGCAGGACAAGCATCCATTGCGTCCAAAATAGAGCTTGCAGGGAAAGTTCTGATCCTGGTGCTGGCCATTCCGATTATTAAAGCCGTCATTGAGATGATTTTATCGCTATTACCAGGATAATAATAGAGATCGGAGGAGTGTCATGAGCCGCTGGATCATTGCAATACTGTTAAGTGTTTTGTGTTGGAGCTATCCTGGTCTGGTGTTGGCAAATGATAACGACCAAACAAGTCCAGAGCCAGAGTCGTCAGAACCAGCAGCATTTATTGATCACCAAATTGAACGACTTCAGTTAGATGAAATACAAATGTATTGGGAACAAGTCTCAACAGAATACGGGGGCTTTCTTCCCGAGAGTCAAAAAGGATCGTTTAAAGAATTTATTACAGGTGAGAAGAGGTTTCAAATTAAAGAATGGGGTATGGGCCTAGTTAAATTTCTCCTTCATGAATTAACAACAAACAGTAAATTACTAGGTATGCTCATTTTATTAACTTTATTTAGTCAGATTCTCCAATCCATCCAAAATGCATTTGAGAGCCAGAATGTAAGTAAAGCTGCCTACGCCGTGACATATCTAGTGTTAATGATTCTGGCAATGAACAGTTTTTACGTGGCCATTCATTACGCTTCTGAGGCAATCAGCAGCATGATTCACTTTATGATTGCACTCCTTCCGCTTTTATTAGCGTTAATGGCTTCAATTGGTAGCCTGGCATCATCAGCATTATTTCATCCATTGATTATTTTTTTAGTTAATACTAGCGGCATCCTAATTAATCAATTTGTGCTTCCCCTCCTCTTTTTCTCTGCTGTATTAGGAATTGTTAGTACGTTAAGTGAACACTATAAGGTCTCAAAGCTAGCAGATTTTTTTAGAAAGATGGCGGTGGGGCTTCTAGGGATTTTTATGACAGTGTTTCTTGGGGTCATTTCTGTGCAGGGGGCTTCAACAGCTGCAACGGATGGTTTAACCGTGCGTACAGCAAAGTTTATTGCGGGTAATTTCATCCCTGTTGTCGGAAAAATGTTTACAGACGCCACTGACACAGTTATGAGTGCTTCCGTTCTTTTAAAAAATACAGTTGGTATGACTGGACTTGGCATTTTGTTTATGATTTGTGTCTTTCCTCTATTAAAGGTCTTATCACTTGGCATTATTTTTAATGTAGCTGCAGCTGTTTTACAGCCGCTAGGGGGAGGGCCAATTATAGAGTGTCTATCTATTATTGGGAAGTCAGTCATGTACGTGTTTGCAGCGCTAGCCTTAGTTAGCTTAATGTTCTTTTTGGCTATTACTTTGATGGTTGCTGCGAGTAATCTCTCATTTATGATGCGATAGGAGGTGGGTCTATGGGGCTTCTTACAGGTTGGGTAACTGGGATTGTTTTGTTAATCATGCTGGCAATCATTCTAGAAATGCTTCTTCCTAACTCAGCAATGAGAGGTTACGTAAAGTTGGTAGTCAGCTTGCTTATCTTAATCGCTATGCTAAGACCCGTTCTATCATTATTTACTGTGGATACAGATGAGTGGCTGCACGGTTTACAGCGTGGAGATCCGTATGGAACCGAATTAATAGAGGAACAAATAAATTTGCAAAAAAGTGAAATAGAAAAGGTACGAGCTGCATATATTTCAGAACAGGTGGCTGACCAGCTCATAGAACAAACAGAAGAGACATTACGGGACACCTACTCACTTGAATTTACGAGCGTAGATGTAGAGCAAGAAATGGGACAGGGAGGTCAGGAGAATGAGGAGGCAGTAGCTATTTTAGCAGTTGTCCGTAAGGTGCAAGCAAATACACTAGCTGAAAACAGTCAGAGCCAAATTGAAACGGTTCAAATCGATCTTTCTGATCCTCATGATAGTGAATCAAATTCTATCAACCTGCTCCCAGTAAAAAAATTTTTAGCTGAAAAATGGGAGATTCCAGAAGATCGAATTACGCTCTCGATGGAAGGGGGAGATCAGGAAGATGAAGAAGGAGGATCCTAAAGGCTTTTATTCTTGGTTTAAAAAACTAACGGATAAAAATGAACCTGATAAGCGAAAAAGTTATCGCTACATTCTAATTTTGGGGTGTGCGGGTCTTCTATTAATGGTTTTGAACCAATTTTTTACTGAACAACAGGTACCACAAGCCGGGCAACCGGACCTTCCTGCATTTCAAGCGGACGAAACAAAAGAAGAGGAAGATACAGAGGTTTTTAAACGAAGCGAAGAAGATGGAAATACAATGAAGGACTATGAAGACAGCTATGAAAACCAGCTTAGGGAAAACCTTGAGCAAATTGTGGGGCTGAATGATGTATCTGTCATGATTAATTTAGCAGAAACAGAAAAACAGATTTACGAAAAAAATGCGAGCTCCAAAAATCAGCAAACAAGCGAAACAGATCGTGAAGGCGGGACAAGAGAAGTAACGGATCAGACCATAGATGAACAAACTGTCATTGTTCGTAACGGAGATACTGAAGGTCCATTGCTTATTCAAACAGAGAAGCCAAGTATTAGAGGCGTACTGGTCGTTGCTGAAGGGGTTGAAAATGCACAGGTGAAGGCTTGGGTCATTGAAGCGGTCAGCAGAGTACTGGATGTTCCAGCGCATCGAATCTCGGTCATGCCAAAGAAATCTGAGGAGGAATAAAAATGGCGTTAAAAAAACAAACCGTTTGGCTATTAACGATGTTAAGTTTAATTATTGTGTTATCTGTATACTATGTAACATCTGGGACCACTGATTTTGCGTTGCCAACAGATGACGAACAAGAAGAAGGCGTTTCAAGCGAGGTAGAAGTTGAAGTGACACAGGACGGCGAAGCACCTGAAGGAAGTCTAGAAGTGAACGGTCAATCAGTGGCTGAAAGCTTTGCTGAAATCCGAATCAATAAAGAAGTATCTAGGTCACAGCAGGCCGAACAATATGGAGAAATCATTTCTTCATCAGATGCCACCCCTGAAGAGCAGGTAGAAGCAAGAGACAAAAGCATGGAAATTCTTAATATCACTCAAAGTGAAGAGCAGCTTGAGGCTCTTGTTAAAGCAAAAGGCTATGATAATGTGCTAGTCATTAGCGAGGATTCTAAAGTACAAATCTTGGTTGACAAAGAGGAACTTAGCTCGGCTGAGGCAAACGACATTATCTTACTTGCAAAAGAGCAACTAGGAACAAGCAACAATGTCTCTGTTTCTCACAACCCAGGCTCGAACTAATAAAGTGGTCGAGGGTAAGTCATTCCCCTGAGGGTGAGAAAGCGAGAACCCAAAACATGAACACTCGAAAACATCCGCTCTAGGAAAAACCTTCGCTAGAATAGATAAAAACAAGAAAGATCAATGACTCGGCAAAGCACCCCAAATGTTAGAGAAACATTTTAACATTTAGGGTGTTTTTTATGGTGATGTAAAGTAAAGAATCTAGACGGAATGTGATAATGTCTTTTCTAAAAAGCTGGCAAAATAGAAGGGCCGACAGCTGCGAGAAGAACAGGAGGCCACTGAAAATGAAGCTTTAGATGATAGTGAACCTTCTTTTAAACAAAAAAACGGCCCTCGTTTCACTAGATAGGAATGTTAGTCTGATCGGGAACAGTAGCGGAAGGAGAAAACGTAGACTCCTACGGCACAGAACGAGGCAGACCGACATTGAAGTGGCGCCTTTCCACTTCAAGGGCTGAGGCCGTTCCCGTGGAAAGCGTAGGTTTCTCCTGGAGCGGTGCAAATAAGCTCATTTCTAGATGACTTTTTCAGTGACCTCGATGAAAAGGTACATTGGGAGCGCCGGAAAAGAAACGAATCATGAGACCCCTCTACCCAAAAATCCTTAGAGCTCTGCTTTTCAAAACCGGCATATGGGCAACTAATGCATTCAGAATTAAGACATGTTATAATAATTTAGGTGCAATTTGTTTATGAGGAGCGATTATGATGGAATGGACAGATTTAACCGAGGGAGCTAAAGCTGTTTTAGAGCAAACTCGTAATATTAAGAATGATCATATTCAGATCGTCGAATTTGAAATTGGGTTTGAAGAACAGTTTGAAGAGAAGGATGAAGGTTCCTACACGGTTTCCATCCAAGAAGAAGACTACGACAACCTAAAAAGGTACACAAAAGAGAATGAGTATGATGAAAAATATCACATGGCTCGTAATAAGAATATCGTAAAGATCATCCTGCTTGAAAATGGGAAGATTCCTGATAACTTATCTGAGTTTCCTGTTTTTCGTCAATATAAGAAAGAGGCCATTGCAAAAGAGCAGGTAGAAACAGATACGGAAGAGTAGGAATAACTGGAGAAGGTCCTTTATTCATTGAATGAAGGCTTTTTGTGGACAATGAATGAATTCTATGTACCTATGCTATAATAGGGCAGCATATTAGACTGAACTTAAAGGAGATGTACATAACACACATGGACGTAAAAGACATTAAAGAATTGATACAGGCTGTGAATGAATCTGAAATTGATGAGCTTGAATTTGAACAGGATGGTAAGAAGCTTTCATTAAAGAAAGTAAAACCTCAAGGCGCAGTCATTCAGCCTGAAGCTTATCAGTCACCAAGACAGGTGGATGTATCACAACCAGCCACAGCTAAGGCCTCGGCTCCTATTGCTGAAGATGTAGAAACAAAACAAGAAACAAATGAGAACTTACACACAGTTACATCCCCAATGGTTGGAACATTCTACTCTGCTCCTTCTCCTGATGACAATGATTATGTTGCCGTTGGAGATCAAGTGAAGGAAGATTCGATTGTTTGTATTGTGGAAGCCATGAAGCTCATGAACGAAATTGAGGCAGATATAAACGGGAAAGTCGTTGAAATTGTAGCCCAAAATGGTGAGCTGGTTGAATACGGACAGCCTTTATTCGTTGTTGAAGTGAAATAATCTAGGAGCTGGGTAAAAAAGATGATAAAAAAAATACTAATTGCTAACCGTGGAGAAATAGCGGTCCGAATCATTCGGGCATGTCAAGAGATGGGGATTGAAACTGTTGCAGTGTATTCAGAAGCCGATGTTGATGCTTTACATGTTCAATTGGCAGACCAAGCATTCTGTATCGGTCCAACAGCCTCGGGTCAAAGCTATTTAAATTTCACTAATATTATGAGTGTGGCTACTCTCACTGAGTCTGATGCCATCCACCCTGGTTACGGCTTTCTCGCTGAGAATGCTGACTTTGCTGAAATTTGCGCTGCTTGTAATATTACATTTATTGGACCAGGTCCTCATGCGATTAGCCAGATGGGTACAAAGGATGTAGCACGTGAAACGATGAAACGTGCAGGAGTGCCTGTTGTTCCGGGCTCAAATGGCATTATCGACGATATTGAATCTGGTCTAGACATTGCAGAAGGAATTGGTTATCCAGTCATTATTAAAGCGACTGCAGGTGGCGGTGGTAAGGGTATACGAGTGGCTCGTAACCCTGAAGAGCTGAAAAAAGGAATTAATATTACTCAGCAGGAGGCAGCCACTGCTTTTGGTAATCCTGGCGTGTACTTAGAGAAATTCATCGAAGATTTTCGACATGTTGAAATTCAAGTGATTGCAGATGAGCATGGAAATACCGTTCATTTAGGTGAACGTGATTGCTCAATTCAACGACGCTTACAAAAGCTTGTTGAAGAAACACCATCTCCAGCCATTACCCCAAGTAAACGTAAAGAAATGGGGGATGCTGCAATCGCAGCTGCCCAAGCAGTGGATTACGTTGGTGCGGGAACCGTTGAATTTATTTATGATCACAATGATGGCTCTTTTTTCTTTATGGAGATGAACACTAGAATTCAGGTAGAGCATCCAGTTACAGAAATGGTAACAGGTATTGATTTGATTAAAGAACAAATTCGAATTGCCAATCATGAACCCCTTTCTTTTACACAAGAAGAGGTTGTATTTAATGGTGTTTCCATCGAATGTCGTATTAATGCAGAGAATCCATCTAAGAACTTTATGCCATCACCGGGTGAAATTACAAGCTATCTGGCACCTGGTGGCTTTGGAGTAAGAATAGATTCTGCAGCTTATCAAGGGTACCGAATCTCACCGTTCTACGACTCTATGATTGCGAAGGTAATCGTTCATGCGCCAACTCGTGAAGAAGCAATTGATCGCATGAAGCGTGCGTTGGTGGAGTTTGACATCGAAGGAGTGGATACAACCATTCCTTTCCATTTGCGGTTGCTTGATCATGAAGTATTTCGCTCGGGTGAATTTAATACGAAATTTATTGAGCAGTATGAAGTCATGCCATCCATAAATGGTGGCAAATAATTTCATAACAAGGAGGCCATTATGGAAGATAATCAGATTTTGGAGCTAGAGGAGCAAAAATCGGGTTTAGGTAAGGTCGAAATTTCTCCTGAGGTTATCGAGGTTATTGCCGGGATTGCTGCACAAGAGGTTGAAGGAATTGCAGCTCTACGTGGAAGCTTTGCTACGGATGTTGCTGAACGCCTTGGTCGTAAAAATCACGGTAAAGGTGTAAAGGTTGATTTGAACGAAAGTGGCATTATTGTAGATGTATCTGTCATTATTGTGTACGGTGCATCTGTTCCAGAGGTTGCTAACCTTGTCCAGATGAATATTAAGCAAACCCTGCATACGATGACTGCGATTCAACTTGAAGCAATAAACGTTCATGTTGTTGGTGTTCAATTTGAATCTTCTGAACCGTTTAAAGAGGAGTAGGGCTCTTTTTAAAAGAAAGGTCTGGTTGCATGTTAAAAAGCATGTATCCAGACTTTTTTTGCTGAAAAGAGGGAAAATAATAACCGTCTAAGAAAACGATTTTCCAGAACGGAATAATTGCGTTATACTAGGACTGGCATAAGTATTTTTTAAGAAAAAAAGGAGTTCATATAAATGAATCGACGGGTAGCAAGATTAAGAGCGGCACAGGCTCTTTATCAAGTAGATGTAATTAAAGAAGAACCAGAGCTAGCAATGACGAGTGTGCTGGATGAGGACGAGCGTCCGAACACATTTTTTCATCAATTAGTTCATGGAACGTTAGAACATAAGGATGAATTGGATGGGTGGATTTCAAGTAACCTGCAGGGCTATACCATCGAACGAATGGGACATGTGGACCGTGCCATTGCCCGTATGGCTTTATTTGAAATGAAATACATTGAAGATATTCCTGTTAACGTAACGTTTAATGAGGCCATTGAGCTTGCAAAAGCATTTGGAGGAGAAGAAGCTGGTCGCTTTATGAATGGTGTACTATCCAATTCAGTAGAAATGATGCAAGATGAAAACGAGATTTAACAGAAAGTATTCATCGAATTGAAGTGCGCAATATGAGCTTCTTTTTACGAATAAAGAAATAAACATAAATGGAGTGAAGAGAATGACTGCTGAACGTATGAATGGAAAAGAATTAGCCGCTACAAAACATGCTGAAATGAAGGTAAGAGTAAGTGAGCTTGCAAAATCAGGGATTGTACCAGGTCTAGCAGTTATTTTAGTTGGAGATGATCAAGCTTCTCAAACCTATGTTCGCTCTAAGCAGAAAATGTGTGAGAAGGTTGGAATTCATTCTATTTTAAAACACCTCCCAGCGGATACTACAGAAGAGGTATTGCTCTCACATATAGATGAGCTAAATAATGATCCTGAAATTGACGGTATTCTAGTTCAATTGCCGCTACCGAAGCAAATATCTGAGCAAGCAGTTATCGAAGCGATAAGCCCGGAAAAGGATGTTGATGGCTTTCACCCAATAAATATTGGCAAAATGATGACTGGAGAGAAAACATTCCTACCGTGTACTCCACACGGCATTATCGAGCTACTTAAAGCATCAGAGGTACAGATTGCTGGTAGTCATGCTGTGGTTGTAGGTAGAAGTAACATTGTAGGTAAGCCGGTTGGACAGCTTCTCTTAAATGAACATGCAACAGTGACCTATTGTCATTCGAGAACAGTAGATCTGCGTGCAATCACCACTCAAGCTGACATTTTAGTTGTTGCTGTTGGGATAGCGAAGCTCATAAAAAAAGAAGATATTAAACCTGGTGCAGTGATTATCGATGTCGGAATGAATCGTGATGAGAATGGTAAGTTGTGTGGAGATGTTGATTTTGATGATGTTGAAGACATTGCGTCTCATATTACTCCGGTTCCAGGTGGAGTTGGACCGATGACAATTACGATGCTGCTCGAAAATACGATTGAATCCGCACTAAATCGCTCGTAAGGTGGTGAATATGTCAGAATCTATTTTATCTGTAACGGAGCTAACACGTTATATAAAAGGACTACTTGAATCAGATCAGCTCTTACCTGACACGTGGATACGAGGTGAGCTATCAAACTTCAAACAGCATAGCCGAGGTCACATGTATTTTTCGGTGAAAGATGAAAATTCTCGTATTCAAGCAGTTATGTTTGCGGGTCATAATCGTTTTTTAGCGTTTAAGCCTGAAAACGGGATGAAAGTTCTGATCCGAGGAGAAATCAACGTATATGAGCCTTACGGGCAATATCAGCTTTATGCAAAGGAAATGCAGCCAGATGGAATAGGTAGTCTTTATCTTGCTTATGAAAAACTCAAAGCCGAGCTTGAGAAAGAGGGATTGTTTGATCAAATAAGAAAAAAACAAATTCCCACATTTCCAAAGCACATCGCAGTAGTCACCTCTCCGACCGGAGCTGCTTTACGCGATATTGTCACGACCTTAAAGCGTCGTTACCCTCTAGCGAAGATTACTCTACTTCCCGCGCTTGTTCAAGGGAATCAAGCACCGGCCTCCGTTGCCTCAGCGATAAAACAAGCTGATGCTGCAGGAATATTTGATGTTCTGATTGCAGGGCGTGGTGGAGGATCAATTGAAGAGCTCTGGGCGTTTAATGAGGAACTGGTGGTTCGAGCAATCTCTGAGGCAAGTGTACCAATTATCTCGGCGGTAGGACACGAAACGGACTATACGATTAGTGATTTTGTTGCTGATCTACGTGCGCCCACACCAACAGCAGCAGCAGAGTTGGCTGTACCGAACCGACTTGATTTACTGACGAGAACGTTTGCAAATAAGCAGCGTCTAATCCTAGTGATGCGGGAGAAGCTGAAGCAAGAAAAGAGGCAGCTTGAACGTTTACATAAATCCTATGCATTTCGATACCCAGCTCAATTGATTCGACAAAAGGAGCAAGAATTGGATAATCAAATGGAAAGGCTAAAGCGGGCAGCTGAACAGCTCATCAAAAATAAAAAGATGAGTCTTCAACAAGTCAAAAAAACGGTGGAGCACCATCACCCTAAAGAGCGTATTAGACAATTAAGAGAGAGGTTAGCCCATCAAGAAGTATTAATAAAGAGGGAAACGGAGCACCACCTTACTCGAAGTCGACAACGCTTCTCTAATCAGATACAGCAGCTACAATTGCTTAGCCCTTTGCACGTAATGAATCGTGGATATAGCTTAGCTTATCAGCAAATAACTGGTGAGTTAATTAAATCAATAGATCAGGCTGAAAGAGACGAAATGCTTGAACTTCAAGTCACAGATGGTACATACATCTGTCAAATAACAGGGAAGACATCTAAAAGGAGGGATACGGATGACAAAAGCTGAAAAAACGATTAGTTTTGAAGAGGCTATGGAGCAGTTAGAGCAAGTAGTGGATAAGCTCGAGCAAGGAGATGTGCCCCTTGAGCAAGCGATAGAAATGTTTCAACAAGGGATGGATCTATCCAAGCAATGCCATGTTAAGCTTGAGCAAATTGAGAAACAGATGGATCAGATTCTGAATGAAGATGGAGAGCTAGAAGAGCTAGATCTGAGTAGGGAGGACCAGGAGTGACTGAAGACCTAAAGGTGTTTTTGAATGAATCTAAACAAAAGATTGATGAAAGACTCCCACATTTCATTGAGAAGCTGCAGGCTCCCGAGTCCTTAAAGGAATCAATGAATTACTCCTTAAAGGCTGGGGGGAAACGCCTTCGACCAGTTTTATTATTAGCTGTGCTGGAGGGGTTTGGAAAGTCCAGTGAAAAGGGAATAGAAGCGGCTTGTGCGATTGAGATGGTTCATACATACTCTTTAATTCACGATGACCTTCCAGCTATGGATGATGACGATGTTAGAAGAGGCAAACCAACCAATCATAAGGTTTTTGGTGAAGCGGCTGCTATTTTGGCGGGGGATGCTTTGCTTACATATAGCTTTGAATTACTTTCAACACTAACTGAGGATCCTGAGATTGTGGTCTCACTCATTGCAGAGTTTGCTCGTGCTATTGGAGCAGAGGGGATGGTTGGTGGTCAGATCTCTGACATGGAGGGTGAGAACAAAGATTTATCAATTGCAGAGCTTGAAAACATTCACCATCACAAAACAGGGGATCTAATGGTCTACTCTATCGTAGCAGGAGCGATTTTAGCTGGTGCAACGGAAGAGGATAAAACCAATTTGAGGAAGTTCGGGCGAGAACTAGGGCTGCTCTTTCAAATTAAGGATGATATTCTTGATATTGAAGGTGACGTTGCATCAATTGGAAAACCAGTTGGAAGTGACGCCGGCAATAATAAGGGCACATACCCAAGCATACTTGGCATGCAAGGCGCGAAGGAACGCTTAGAAGCACACATTGACCTGGCTGTTACCTCACTAAAAAAAGTAGACATGGATCATACGATGCTTATGGAGCTAACAAAGTATGTAGCCAATAGAAACCATTGATTTTAATGTATTCGGGCGATTCCACATTTCAGGTATCGTCTTTTTTTGACGATAAAAAAGGATTAGATTTGGGGTAGTGGTTCAATCTTTGATATACTAGGAGCACAATATGAGAAACAGAGTTGAGGCTGCTTCATAAATAAGTAGAAAAAATAAAGCAGTTACATGAACGATAAGTTGAGTTGAAAGTGGGGATTATACTCATGAGGCTAGAAGACCTTCAGGATCCAGCTGAAATTAAAAAGTATTCTAAAAAAGAACTCCTTGCATTATCTAAGGACATTCGCAGTTTTTTAATTGAGCGTTTGTCTGTTACAGGGGGGCATTTGGGACCAAATCTTGGTGTTGTTGAATTAACACTTGCTATGCATTATTTATTTGATAGCCCTAAGGATAAGTTTATTTGGGATGTCGGACATCAAGCTTATGTTCACAAGATCTTAACAGGTCGAGCAGGACAGTTTGACACACTTCGAAAGTTTAAGGGTCTATGCGGTTTCCCGAAACGTGACGAAAGTGAGCACGATGTATGGGAAACAGGTCATAGCTCTACATCTCTTTCAGCTGCAATGGGAATGGCAGCAGCACGAGATATTAAAGGTACGGATGAGAATGTGATTGCAGTGATTGGTGATGGCGCCCTAACGGGTGGTATGGCATTTGAGGCTTTAAATCACATTGGACACGAGCAGACGGATTTAATTGTTATTCTAAATGATAATGAAATGTCGATTGCACCAAATGTGGGGGCTCTGCACAGTGTACTTGGCAGACTTCGTACAGCTGGAAAGTACAATCGAGCTAAAGATGAAATTGAGAGCTTTATTAAGAAAATACCTGCAGTTGGTGGCAAACTTGCAACCACTGCGGAGAAGTTTAAAGATAGTATGAAATATATGGTCATTCCTGGTGTGTTTTTTGAGGAGCTTGGCTTTACGTATTTAGGACCGGTTGATGGGCATGACATGGACGACCTTATGGATAATCTTAAATACGCCAAGAAAACAAAAGGTCCTGTTTTAATCCACCTTATCACTAAAAAAGGTAAGGGGTATGAACCAGCTGAGCAGGATGCAAAAGGAACCTGGCATGGTCTTGGACCGTACAAAATTGAGTCAGGCGAAGTGGTTTCCAAGCCTGGTCCTCCTAGCTACAGTGGAGTTTTTGCAGATACGTTAATCAAAAAGGCAAAGGATGATCAACGGATTGTTGGGATTACGGCAGCGATGCCTGGTGGAACAAAGCTAGATAAATTCGGAGCAGCCTTCCCTGATCGAATGTTTGATGTTGGTATTGCTGAACAGCATGCAACAACGATGGCTGGAGGAATGGCGACTCAAGGATTAAAGCCAGTCTTTGCTGTTTATTCTACCTTCTTGCAGCGTGGATACGATCAGCTAGTGCATGATGTATGCAGACAGAAATTAAATGTCGTTTTTGCAATTGACCGCGCGGGGCTAGTTGGCGCAGATGGTGAGACTCACCAAGGTGTGTTTGACATTGCTTATCTACGCCACCTTCCAAACATGACCATTCTAATGCCTAAGGATGAAAATGAATTACAAAATATGCTCCATACAGCCATTGAGTACGATGATGGGCCAATTGCTGTTCGTTATCCCCGTGGAAACGGATATGGGGTCGAAATGGACAAGGAGTTCCAAACGTTGCCGATCGGTAAATGGGAGGTTCTACAGGAAGGAACAGACGCCTGTATCCTTACGTTTGGTACGATGATTCCAGTTGCTGAAGAAGCGGTAGAAGAGTTAAAAGCACAGGGGTTATCCGTTCGTATAGTAAATGCAAATTCAGTAAAACCACTTGATATTGAGTTATTAAATAAGCTTGCTGAAGATAAAATTCCAGTCATGACCATTGAAGAAACAGCTCTACAAGGCGGATTTGGTAGTGCTGTCCTGGAGCATTTTCATGATTACGGTTACCATGAGGTTGAAGTAAGAAGACTAGGCATACCTGATGAGTATATTGAGCATGGCGATGTTCCAAGTCTTCTTAATGAGATTGGACTAAATGCTGAAACAGTAGCCAGTCAACTTAGAGAGTTAGTACCAGTTCAACAGAAAAGAGCTTAATTTTGTGAAAAAAGAACGAGTAGATACCCTATTAGTAAGTCGTGAATTGTTTGACTCTAGAGAAAAGGCCAAGCGTGCTGTCATGGCAGGCTTGGTTTATTCTGGAACAGAGCGTTTAGATAAGCCGGGTGTAAAGATTGACATTGATGCTCCGCTACGAGTAAAGGGCGAGGTCATGCCTTACGTTAGCCGTGGCGGCTTTAAGCTTGAAAAGGCATTACGTGTTTTTAATGTCGATGTAAAAGATAAAATTATGCTTGATATTGGTGCATCCACTGGTGGCTTCACGGATTGTGCGCTACAAAATGGCGTGAAACGTGTATATGCACTCGATGTCGGATACAACCAGCTTGCTTGGAGCATCCGTCAGCATGAACAAGTTATAGTAATGGAACGGACAAACTTTCGTTATGTAACAGCTGCAGATTTAACGGAGGGTCTCCCACAATTTGCAAGCATTGATGTCTCCTTTATTTCACTGAGATTAATATTGCCGGCACTAAAAAACGTGTTAACTAGAGGTGGAGATGTGGTTGCCCTTGTTAAGCCTCAATTTGAGGCCGGACGTGAACAAGTTGGTAAAAAAGGAATCGTGAAAGATCCAGTTGTTCATAAGCATGTACTAACGCAAATTATTGCGTCTGCGGAGCAGGAAGGGTTTCAAGTATGTGGACTGGATTACTCTCCAATTACAGGCGGCGAAGGTAATATTGAGTTCTTGTTACACTTGAACCTGCCAGCTATTGAGCATTCTGGTCAATCTGAAGTAGATGAAATGATGATTCAAGATGTTGTGGAAAAGGCTCAACAGCTTGTGTAAGGGAGCCTGGCTCCCTTTTTTTTGAGTCAAGTTGCCATATTAGTGAATTCATATCATAATGGAAACATCATTCCATACGGGCAAATACCAACAAAAGAGGTGACCACAGTGAATAAAGGACAAAGGCATATCAAAATTCGTGAAGTGATTGCCAATCAGGCGATTGAAACTCAAGAAGATCTTGTCGATTACTTAAAGGATCTTGGGTATAACGTTACTCAAGCAACCGTATCAAGAGATATCAAGGAACTACATCTTGTGAAAGTACCGATGCAGGATGGGCGCTACAAGTATAGTCTCCCGGCCGATCAACGATTTAACCCATTACAAAAGCTTAAACGCAGTTTGACGGACAGTTTTATTAGCATTGATTCAACAGATAATTTAATTGTGATGAAATGCTTACCAGGCAACGCCAATGCCATTGGGGCGTTGATTGACAATCTTGATTGGGAAGAATTAATGGGAACGATTTGTGGAGATGATACATTATTAATTATCTGCAAAAACAAACAAGATGGAGAACTAATTAGTGCTCGTTTCCTAGACATGTTATAAGGTGGGGAATTCATGCTAATAGAACTATCTATAAAGCATTTTGCGATTATTGATGAACTTACTGTTCCATTCGAAAGAGGACTAACCGTGCTTACAGGAGAAACTGGTGCAGGTAAATCCATTATTATAGACGCCATCGGTTTGCTTCTCGGAGGGCGAGGGTCTGCAGAATTCGTTAGACATGGTGAGTCACGTGCAGAGATAGAAGGCCTTTTTGCAGTAGATGAAAATCATCAAGCCGTGCAAAAAGCTATTGAGCTTGGCATACAAGCTGACGAGGAAATGATTTTACGAAGAGAAATTACTCAGCAGGGAAAAAGCGTGTGTCGGATTAATGGGAAGTTAGTCACGCTTGGTATCCTCAGAGAAATTGGTCAGTCATTAGTGGATGTCCACGGTCAGCATGAGCATCAGACGCTTATGCAGCCGGACAAGCATTTGATGTTTTTGGATCAGTTTGCTTCAAAGGAAATTTCTAGTACGCTTACAGAATATCAAGAGCTTTTTGAACAAGCTCAAACGATAAATAAGCAAATTCAAGATTTAAATGAAAATGAGCAGGAAACGGCACAAAGGATTGACCTTCTTCGTTATCAATTAGATGAAATTGAGAAAGCAGAGCTTAAGCCTAATGAGGATGAGCAGCTTGAACTTGATCGCAACCGACTGGCAAATAGTGAAAAACTGTATCAACTCCTAAGAGAAAGTTATGAAAAACTTTATGGTGATGCTGGAGGGTTAGATTTTATACAAGAAAGTGCCTCGAATCTGGAGTCAGTGACAGATATTGATGCAAGCTATAAAAGCCTTCACGAATCTGTTTCAAGCAGTTATTTTATATTAGAAGAAGCCGCTTTTTCAATTCGAGATAAGCTTGAGCAAGTTGAATTTGACCCAGAGAAGTTAGAGCTAATTGAAAACAGGCTGGCAGAAATCAATCAGCTAAAACGTAAGTATGGGTCTACCGTCGAAGATATTCTTGAATATTCTTCAAGAATTGAAGAAGAGTTAGACAGTAAGTTGAACAAGGATGACCGGCTACAATCATTAAATAAAAAGCTCCGAGAGCTATTGCTTGATCTGAAAGTAGAGGCAGACGCCCTAACCCAAATTCGTAAAAAAGCTGCCGAGCGATTATCAAAAGAAATTCACAATCAGCTTCGTGCACTTTATATGGAGAAAACCATCTTTAATATTGAGTTTAAAAGCAAATCACATGATTCCCAAGAGCTTGCTGCGTTTACTTCAAAAGGTGTCGATCACATTGAGTTCTTTATTTCTACAAATCCAGGAGAGCCTTTAAAGCCATTAGCAAAAGTGGCCTCAGGAGGGGAAATCTCTAGAATTATGCTTGCCATCAAATCAATATTCTCTGCACATCAAGGTGTTACTTCTGTAATATTTGATGAGGTGGACACGGGTGTGAGTGGCAGAGTGGCTCAATCCATTGCTGAAAAAATCTTTGCAATAGCTAAAGAATCTCAAGTGTTATGTATTACACATTTGCCACAGGTGGCAGCGATGGCTGATCAGCACCTTTATATCTCTAAACAGGAATCAAAAGAACGTGTTTCAACAGCAGTAAAAGGATTAGTCGAAAAAGCGAAGGTTGAAGAAATTGCACGAATGATTTCTGGTGTAGAAGTAACAGAATTAACAAAAAAACACGCACATGAATTACTAAACCTAGCGAGTCAACATAAACAGTCCTAAATAATTATTCATGAAAAAGCTGTCCAGTTCAGGGGAGCTTTTTCTGTTTGTGGCAGTTATAAATCGAGCCGTTCACGGCAACATTAATAATACAGCCACAAGAGGTGTGGGTTGGGAGCTAGGAGAGTGAAGAATTTGAAAGTAGAAGGAGTGCGTTTAATTATTGGCATTCTGCTTATGGCAGGAATGCTTTATATCGGATTATCCAGTCCGTTAAAAGAATGGGCCCAAATCCCAACAGCCATATCAATGTTCCAAGGGGAAGACTTAGAGCTTACTCATTCAAATCAGCTACAAGCAAAGCTGAATAACAATGGTGAATCTATATTAAAACAGAAGGATTCCCACACTATAGAAACAGTAGCATCCGGAAACGATCAGCTTATGTTACAAGTTGGCGGATTTCCTGTTAAAGCAACTTCCGTTCAAATACTGCCAGAACGAAAGGTCATTGCAGGCGGTCAGTCGATTGGTGTTAAGTTAAACACCAAAGGAGTGCTTGTTGTAGGTCACCATTTAGTGAAAACAAGTACGGGTGAAACCTCTCCTGGTGAAACAGCAGGTATTGAAGTAGGCGATATGATTACAAAGATTAACGGCATCCCCATTCAAAAAATGAGCCAAGTTTCAAAAGTAGTGCAACAAGCAGGTGAAGAAGAAAAGAATCTTGAAATTGAACTTAAGCGTAACCAGCAGCCAATCGTCAGAACGTTACATCCCATTAAATCAAAAGGTGATGACGCGTACCGCATGGGTTTGTTTATCCGTGATTCCGCTGCCGGAGTTGGAACGATGACCTTTTACGATCCTCTGTCTAAAAAGTTTGGTGCATTAGGACATGTTATTTCAGATTCTGATACGCATAAACCAATTATGGTGCATGATGGTGAAGTACTGCGATCATCTGTCACTTCTATTGAAAAAGGGAGTCACGGTGACCCAGGGGAAAAATTAGCAAGCTTTTCAAAAGACCGTGAAATTCTCGGAAGCATTTCTAAAAATAGTTCGTTCGGTATTTTTGGAACACTAACAAAGGCAGATTTAAAAAACAATGTCATGGATCAAGAACTTCCGATCGCATTATCAAGTCAAATTAAAGAAGGTCCAGCCAAAATTCTTACCGTAGTTAGTGGTGAAAAGGTTGAAGAATTCGACATTGAGATCGTAAATGCTGTTCCACAAAAGCAACCTGCTACAAAAGGTCTTGTATTAAAAGTAACCGACCCTAAGCTACTTGAAGCCACTGGAGGTATTGTTCAGGGTATGAGTGGTAGCCCAATCATTCAAGATGGCAAGCTTGTTGGTGCTGTCACTCACGTATTTGTGAATGACCCAACCTCAGGCTACGGATGTCATATTGGTTGGATGCTTGAAGAAGCAGGTGTCATGGATATTCCTCAACAAGCTAAAGCGAGTTAAATCGTTTTAGCTTGTTTTATTATATTAAGATAATCCTGTTGACATATTTCATATTATTCGACATAAATATAAATAATATGATCTTCATATACGAAAAATGGCGAATAACAGAGAATAAGAAAGCATACGTAAAAGAATTCGCATTAATTAAAAAAAATAAAGGACTTGTATTCAAACTGTCGAATTAGTAAATACAGAGAAAAAACACACGATTAATGAGGAGGAAGTTTTATGGATAAAATAAAAGTATGTGTAGTCGATGACAATCGAGAACTGGTAAATCTTTTAAGTGAATACATATCGGCTCAAGATGATATGGTCGTAGCCGGTGTAGCATATAATGGTCAGGAGTGCTTAAGTTTGGTTGAGGAGAAGGAACCAGATGTTCTTTTACTTGATATTATCATGCCTCATCTGGATGGGCTTGCTGTTCTAGAACGACTAGGTCAAAGTAGTCAATCTAAGCCTAATATTATCATGCTTACGGCATTTGGGCAGGAGGATGTAACTAAAAAAGCGGTCGAACTTGGTGCATCGTATTATGTACTAAAGCCTTTTGATATGGAGATTCTTGTCTCTAAGGTACGTGAGATTGGCGGTAAAAAAGCAGGTTTAACTCAAAAAACCTCTTCATTTACGTTTACACACACAACTAAGCCCGAAAAGCGCTTTAACCTTGATGCTAGCATCACAAGCATTATTCACGAAATTGGTGTTCCGGCTCACATAAAAGGTTATATGTATCTTCGTGAAGCTATCACCATGGTTTATAATGACATCGAGTTACTCGGTTCCATCACAAAAGTACTGTACCCGGATATTGGAAAGAAATTTAATACAACCTCAAGCCGTGTAGAACGAGCGATTCGCCATGCCATTGAAGTAGCTTGGAGTCGTGGTAATATTGAGTCCATTTCTAGTCTTTTTGGTTACACAGTTAGCCAATCTAAGGCAAAACCAACCAACAGCGAATTTATTGCGATGGTGGCCGATAAGCTGCGAATTGAGCATAAAGTAGGGTAAGTCCCTATCATAGCATAAATATAGTTTTTTACTGTGGATATGATCTAGAGTAAGTTTAAAAAACCTCTTTTGTATGTGGTGAAAACCGCATGTAGAGAGGTTTTTTTAGTGGGGAAGTTTATTTACACATCTTCTAAGTACTTCTGTCCATAATTTATCTATTGTTTGCACATACTAACCAAAAATCATGTATGTGGAGGCCGTTATGCAACGTACGATAAAAGGGCAACTGTATGAAGGAAAGATAAGCAAGGTCTTAGTACAAGAAATTCCGAATGATTCAGTTGTGATGCTGTGGCATGAAGATATTGATGCTTTAACAGCAGAATCTTTAATTAAGAAAAAGGTTCAAGCGGTTATTAATCGTAAACCTTCCATGAGTGGTAAGTATGAGCATAGAGGCGTGAGTAAGCTACTAGATGCTGGTATAGATGTATTTGATGTAGCCTATTGGTACGGACCAGAAGAGGAGTGTTGGAATGTGGAGATTTCGCTACATGGAGATCAGCTTTTTTTAATTCGAGATGGATATAAGATTTTACTTGCTGAGCTAAGTCATTACAATAATCAACATATTGAGGCATTACAACAAAAGGCTAAAGCAGCTTATCAAAGCCTTCTAACTTCATTTGTAACGAACACACTCACTCACGCAAGTAATGAAGCTCAATATATTGTAGATCCTATACACGTGCCTAATTGCCTACTTCAAGTAAAAAATCGATACGTTCTAATTGTAGCTAGACATGGAAGCTATAAGCAGGACTTACACGCATTAAGGCGTTGGTTAATGCTAATGAATCCCGTAATTATAGCAGTGGATGGGGCGGCAGATGGGCTAATAGAGCTTGGTTTAAAACCAAATATCATTATAGGTGATATGGATTCGGTATCGATTGCTGCATTGCAGTGTGGCGCAAGCATTATTTGTCACTCATACATGGATGGTTCATCACCAGGTAGAGAACGACTACTAGCAAACAACATTGAGGCAGAAGAGCTTCAATGTTTGGGGACAAGTGAGGACGCTGCATTGTTATCATCATTTTGGGCAGAGGCGGAACACCTCTTTCTGATTGGGTGTCGGACGGGCATGAAAGAGTTTCTCGAAAAAAATCGGAAAGGTATGGCATCCACCGTATTAACTCGTATTCAAGTAGGAGATAAAGTCACCGATTTAAAAGGGGTTCATCCATTATTCGCCTCATCCAAGCTGTCAGATCAATTTCAGAAGGTGGGGCACGATTTACAGGAAGAATGGTTGGAGCTGAAAACCATGATTGGACGTGGCTATCGAATGTTGCTAAGAAAAGAGGCTTTTCGTCATGACTAGAGTCTCTGTTATAATCCCTGCCTATAACGAAGAGCAACGTCTCGCAGCAACCATTGAGTCAGTGCGTACAATTCCGTTTTCACATGAAATTATCTGTGTAAATGATGGTAGCAGTGATCAAACAGCAAAAATAGCAGAAGAATTAGCTGACACATGTGTGCACTTGCCTGTAAATAGGGGGAAGGGTCAAGCTCTACAGATGGGATGGAAACTCGCCAAGGGCATGTACATTCTATGCCTTGATGCGGATCTAACTCATACAGCAGCTGAGGCTACCGTTTTACTGGAGCCATTAATGGAAAAACGTGCAGACTTAACGATTTCCAAAATAGTCTCTAAGGGGAACGGTGGGAGAGGTATTGTAAAGCAGCGTGCACAAAAGATCATTCATAAGCAAACCGGTATATGGCTGGAAGCTCCACTTTCGGGTCAACGAGCGTTTCAAAGAAGATGGCTACGCTTACTATTAAGCCGTCCTTATGATGGATTTGGAATTGAGACAATCATGTGCTTACACATGATTCAAGGGGGAGCCAGACTTTTAGAAATAGAAACAAGTATGGAGCATCGAGAAATGGGCAAAAGCGTATCAGGTATTCTTCATCGATTGAGACAATGGCGGCAAATTGAAAAACAATGGCGGAGGGAATCAATATGATTCTGTTGATGCTTACGCTTCCTATCATAGCTTTTACAAGTATGTGTGCTTTTTATGAGGCAAGGTGGACTGTACCAAACTATGAGAAGCGGGAGCTGCCTTATAGTCTTGGAGTCGTTGTCGTTTATGGCTTTGCTGTTATGTGTGCATTTCCACCAAGTGACTCCTTTGTATTTTCTTATCTGTCATTAGGGTATGTTTTAAGTATTTGGGTGATGGGGTTTATTGATGATCGCTATGGAAAGTCCGAGCCAAAAGGAATACGCGGCCATGTGCACGCCCTAATAAAGGACAGAAGATGGACAACTGGATTAATGAAAGCAGTCGGAACCATTTTATTAGCTGGGTTGTACACTTTTTTGAGTCAACCGCAGTCTGCAATGAGAAGTATCAGTATGTTTTTCTTATTATGCTTGTTGCCTCATATTATGAATTTGTTTGATACGCGGCCATTACGGGTTTGGAAGCTTTCCCTTTTAGTAGCTGCAGCAATTTTGCTCTTTATGCCATTACCTTCGTTCTCCAGTTTATTATATGGATTAACGATATTCTATTTAGTGTATGTGTTGGAAGGTGAACGTAAAGCCATGTTAGGGGACAATGGGGCAACAGCAACAGGAGCCATTCTAGCAATTTGGTTAACACATGAGGGGACTATGGAGCTACAGTGGTTTAGTGCCACTATTTTATTTATGCTGCTTTTGTCAGCGGAACGCGTGTCGTTCTCAGAATGGATTGCCAAAAGACGCTTTTGGCGCTGGATGGATGGGCTAGGGGTCGTGAAAAAAACATGACCCTGCCTATCCTTCTTTTTTTGAAAAGCGAGGACCGATTTTGCCATTTTTACGATCACGATGAAAAATAAATCCACCGATAAAAGCAAACCCAACAAAAAATAAGATAATGCCCATTAGAAATTGAAAAGACACAGACGAGAAAGGCGGCTGCACAATATGAAAAAAAGCATCCCTCATTAGCTTAATACCTAAGCCTGCTGTAAAGATCGGGATTAATAAAATGACTAATGCAATAAAACGACCCATTACCGTTGTTCCTCCTTACATAACTCTCTTATGTATTGTAGCTAAAAATTTCAGAGAAGTATATGCCTTAAAGTTGCATGTTTTTAAAATTTACGTAATAATATAAGAGTAGATTTTAGTACCTAGTCATAAATTAAAATGTAAAACGTTGATAAAATTCAAATTATCTGTGAAATCGCCTAGGCATAGGATTCAGGATTGCTGCGTGATATACTGTTATTGCGCAATTTGCCAGGGGTGAATAATTAATAAAAAGCATCAGCACCGTCTGATTCTTAATTAAAGAGAGACAATTTGCGAGAGATGCATAGATACAGAGAGAATTGTGCACAAAATAAGACCTTCCAAAAGACTAAAGGAGGAATCGCAATGAATCTTTTTACAACGATGGAAATGTATGATTATGAACAGGTGGTTGTTTGTCAGGACCGTACGTCTGGCTTAAAGGCAATCATTGCTATTCATGATACAACGCTTGGACCGGCTTTAGGTGGAACAAGAATGTGGAACTACACCACAGAGGAAGCGGCTTTTGAGGATGCTCTTCGTTTAGCTAAAGGAATGACATATAAGAATGCCGCGGCGGGTTTAAATCTCGGTGGAGGAAAAACAGTCATTATTGGAGATCCTCGCAAAGACAAAAATGAAGAAATGTTTCGCGCATTCGGTAGATACATACAAGGTTTAAATGGGCGCTATATCACAGCAGAAGATGTTGGTACAACTGTTGCTGATATGGACATTATTCATGAAGAAACGGATTATGTAACAGGTATCTCTCCTGCATTTGGAGCTTCTGGGAACCCATCACCAGTCACGGCTTACGGTGTATTTGTAGGAATGAAAGCAGCGGCTAAAGCAGCTTTTGGAGACGAGAATCTTTCAGGTAAAAAAATTGCGGTACAAGGTGTCGGTAATGTATCGTATCAGTTGTGTAAGTATCTTCATGATGAGGGTGCAGAACTGATTGTTACAGATATCTATGAAGCAGCAGCAAAACGCGCTGTGGACGATTTTGGAGCTCACTATGTAGCGCCAGAAGAAATTTATAGTATGCCTTGTGATATCTTCTCGCCTAATGCATTAGGTGCCATTATTAATGATGAGACACTTGCCGTTATAAAAGCAAGTGTGGTTGCAGGAGCTGCAAACAATCAATTAAAAGAAGAATGCCACGGTGAGCGCTTAATGGAAATGGGTATAGCTTATGCACCGGATTATGTTATTAATGCAGGCGGAGTCATTAACGTCGCCGATGAGCTAAAAGGCTACAATCGTGATCGTGCGATTAAAAAGGTAGAAGGAATTTATGACAATGTCGCAAAGGTATTTGACATTGCTAAACGTGATGGGGTATCAACAAACGTCGCAGCCGATCGCATGGCTGAAGAACGTATTGAACGTTTAAGACGTTCTCGCAAACAGTTTATGAGAGATGGTCATCACTTATTATCAAGAGCGAGAGCAGGACTACAGAAATAAATTTGAGCACAGGTAAGGGAGGAGACACCATGGCGGAAGACTATGATTTGGTGATTCTTGGTGGAGGAACAGGCGGTTACGTAGCGGCAATTAGGGCTGCGCAGGAAGGCCTCAAAACAGCGATTGTCGAGCGAGACAAAATGGGAGGCACATGCCTTCATAAGGGCTGTATTCCTAGTAAGTCACTTTTACGAAGTGCGGAAGTGCTTAGACTCACTAAAGAGGCAAGCGAATATGGTGTGACCGCTGAGGGTGTCTCCTTTGATTTTTCTGCTGCACAAGCACGTAAGCAAAAGGTTGTGGAGCAGCTACATAAAGGCGTACAAGCTTTAATGAAACGTGGCAAGATTGATATTTACCAAGGGACAGGTAGGATACTTGGTCCTTCCATTTTCTCCCCAACATCAGGTACCATTTCAGTGGAGCGTGAAGGAGAAGAAAATGTGATGTTGATTGGTAAAAACGTCATAATTGCGACTGGATCATCGGCACGTACCCTTCCTGACTTAACCATTGATGGGGCTCAGATCTTAACCTCTGATCATGCCCTGAAACTCGAGTACCTCCCAGCTTCTATGATCATCGTAGGAGGGGGGGTTATTGGCGTAGAGTGGGCATCCATGCTGATTGACTTTGGCGTTAAAGTAACGATCTTGGAGTATGGCGAAAGAATTTTGCCAACTGAAGATCGAGATATTGCGCGAGAAGCCGCTAAACAGTTGGAGGCAAGAGGAGTTACCATTATAACTAATGTTGATATTCAAGCAGATCAAGTTATAAAAGAAGAGAATAAAGTTTTATTAACTGGGCTTGTAAATAATGAGTCTGTTCAATTTGAGGCAGAGAAATTGCTTGTATGTGTTGGACGAGCCGCTAATACAAAAGATATCGGTTTGAAAAATACGGATATTGAGTCTGAGAATGGATTTATTAAGGTAAATGAATTTGGACAGACAAAAGAATCGCATATCTATGCAATTGGTGATGTGATTGGTGGCCTTCAATTAGCACATGTGGCTTCCCATGAAGGGATCATCGCTGTAGAGCATATTCTTGGTCATCAGCCGCTGCCTATTAATCCAGATACAATTCCAAGCTGCATTTACAGCTATCCAGAGATTGCTTCAGTTGGTTTAACAGAAGATGCCTCTAAGGAAAAAGGGCATGACATTAAAGTAGGGACCTTCCCTTTTCAAGCAATAGGAAAAGCACTAGTTCAAGGAGAAACAAATGGATTTGTGAAGCTCATTGCAGATAAAGAAACCGATGATCTTCTTGGTGTTCATATCATTGGACCTCATGCCACTGAACTTATCTCAGAAGCAGCGATTGCAAAGGTACTAGATGCGGCAAGTTGGGAAGTTGCTCAAACCATCCATCCGCATCCTACGTTGTCGGAAGGATTAAGTGAAGCAGCATTAGCTGCAAATGGGAAAGCAATCCATGCGTAAATCGATTACAAAGCAGAGGAGGAGAAACAGATGTCTGCATCAAAACATCAATCAGTAGGTTTATCAGATGAAACAGTGCTTAAAATGTATGAATGGATGTTGCGTGCACGTCGAATTGACGAACGTATGTGGTTATTAAACCGCTCAGGCAAAATTCCATTTACAATCTCATGTCAAGGCCAGGAAGCTGCTCAGGTTGGAGCTGCGTTTGCTTTGGACCGACATAAAGATTATGCTTTACCATATTACCGTGATCTAGGTGTTGTTTTGGTATTTGGTATGACTACAAAGGATCTAATGCTCTCAGCTTTTGCAAAAGCTGAGGATCCGAATTCTGGTGGCAGACAAATGCCCGGTCACTTTGGTCAATCGATTAATCGCATTGTAACTGGTTCCTCTCCTGTTACAACACAAGTACCCCATGCAGTCGGAATGGCTCTTGGCGTCAAAATGGAGAAACAGGATAAGGTTGTATTCACGACGTTTGGTGAAGGCTCATCGAACCAAGGGGATTTTCATGAGGGGGCAAATTTTGCCGGAGTGCATAAATTGCCTGTTATTTTGATGTGTGAGAATAATAAATACGCTATTTCTGTTCCGGCAGAAAAGCAGCTTGGTTGCGAACGGGTATCGGACCGAGCCATTGGTTATGGCATACCAGGTTTCACAGTGGACGGGAATGATCCTATTGCTGTCTATGAAGCAGTGAAGGAAGCAGCAGACCGTGGCCGAAGAGGAGAGGGCGCGACGCTTATAGAGACCGTGTCTTATCGACTGACTCCTCATTCCAGTGATGATGATGACAGAGCGTACCGCACAAGAGAAGAAGTAGAAGAAGCAAAAAATAAAGACTCTTTATTAACGTTCCGAGAATATTTAATAACGCAAGGGCTTCTAACAGATGAACAAGAGAAGCAAATGGAGAAGACCATTGCGGATGAAATAGATGAAGCTACGGAATATGCTGAGAATGCTCCTTATGCTGATCCGGAGAGTCTGCATCTTTATGTGTATGAAGAGCAGGAGGGTACAATATGACCGTCATTTCCTATATTGAATCGATTACGCAAGCGCTCAAAGAGGAAATGGAGCGCGATGATAAGGTCTTTATCCTGGGAGAAGATGTTGGCGCACGTGGTGGTGTATTTCGAGCAACAGCAGGATTGTTCGAACAATTTGGAGAAGAACGGGTTATGGATACACCGCTCGCAGAATCAGCCATAGTGGGTGTGGGTATTGGTGCGGCCATGTATGGAATGCGACCAGTCGCCGAGATCCAATTTGCTGATTTTATCATGCCGGCAGTGAACCAGATTGTATCCGAAGCCGCAAAAATTCGTTACCGTTCAAATAATGATTGGCAGAGTCCAATTACGATTCGTGCACCATATGGTGGTGGCGTTCATGGAGCTCTATATCATTCACAAAGTGTGGAAAAGATGTTTGCCGGGACACCAGGTTTAAAAATTGTTATGCCATCTACACCTTATGATGCAAAGGGATTATTAAAATCAGCCATTCGCTCAAATGACCCCGTGTTGTTTTTTGAACATAAACGAGCGTACAGATTAATTAAAGGCGAAGTGCCAGAAGAAGAATACACTTTACCGATTGGAAAGGCAGATCTAAAAAAAGAAGGCGACGATATAACCGTTATTACATACGGTTTAGCGGTTCATTTTGCCCTTCAGGCGGCGGAACGACTGGAGAAGGATGGAATTACGTCGCACATACTTGATTTGCGGACCGTTTATCCATTGGACAAGGATGCGATTATCCAAGCGGCACAAAAAACGGGTAAAGTATTACTTGTAACAGAAGATAATTTGGAAGGTAGCATCATTGGAGAAGTTGCAGCGATTATTGCAGAAAATTGCCTATATGACTTAGATGCTCCAATTAAGCGACTAGCTGGACCAGATACTCCGGCTATGCCTTATGCGCCAACCATGGAGAAAGAATTTATGATTAATCCTGATAAAGTAGAGCATGCAATGAGAGAATTGGCAGAGTTCTAATAGGAAGGAGTGAGATCTATGGCAACAGAAATGAAAATGCCTCAGCTTGGTGAGAGTGTGACAGAGGGCACCATCACAAAATGGCTGGTCAAGCCAGGTGATATGGTTAAGAAATACGAGCCACTCGCAGAGGTTATGACGGATAAAGTGAATGCTGAAGTACCATCTTCATTTGAAGGGGTTATTCAAGAGCTGCTTGTGCAGGAAGACGAGACAGTGAGTGTAGGTACAGTCATTTGTTCAATGGAAACAGAGGAACTGCCTGCACAAACTGATACTCACTCTATCCAAGAACCTGAACCAAAGGAAGAAACGACTAGTATTCAACAGGATACTTCTATGAAAAATCGTTATTCTCCGGCTGTGTTGAAGCTTTCACAAGAACACGCTATTGATCTAACCCAGGTAGAAGGATCCGGGAAATCAGGGAGAATTACACGTAAAGATCTCGAGAAATTGATTGCAACCGGACAACAGCCATCAGCTAAAACGGATGTTCAAACAAAGCAACCTAAGAATCCGAATGTAGCTTCTACGCAGGTTAATGTACCTGCTAAGGGTGATATAGAAATCCCATTATCCGGCGTGAGAAAAGCGATCGCAGCCAATATGGTGAAAAGTAAGCATGAAGCCCCTCACGCTTGGACGATGATTGAAGTGGATGTCACACGTCTTGTGCAATATCGTAATAAAGTGAAAACAGAATTTAAGGCAAACGAAGGCTACAATCTGACCTTTTTCCCGTTTTTCATCAAGGTCATTGTTGAAGCATTGAAGGAATTTCCAGAAATGAATTCAATGTGGGCAGGAGATAAGATCATTCGCAAAAAAGATATTAATATCTCGATGGCGGTTTCAACAGACGATGCATTATATGTGCCCGTTATCCATAACGCTGATGAGAAATCCATTAAAGGACTTGCCAAAAATATTAATGAGTTAGCTACTAAGGTGCGTAGCGGCAAGCTTAGCCAAGAGGACTCAAGAGGCGGAACGTTTACAATTAATAACACTGGTTCATTTGGTTCAATCCAATCTGCGCCAATTCTTAATTATCCTCAAGCCGCCATTCTTTCAATTGAATCAATTGTAAAGCGCCCCGTTGTGATTGAACAACCAGAAGGAGATTCCATCGCCATTCGTCATATGGTAAATCTCTGCTTATCCTTAGATCACAGAGTGCTTGATGGACTAGTGTGCGGACAATTCTTAGCTTCAATCAAGAAAAAGCTCGAACAATTCTCAGAAGAGTCGGTGTAACGCGTTAGGAGCTGACTTAGTTTAAGTTATGTTTGAAATTAGAAAGATGTATCTAGTATGTACTTAAGTTACTGTACCATTCGGCCACAATCCTTCGTACCCGCAACTATGGCCTAAGGATTCTGACTTCGCTATTTAGTTGCTTTTAAAGCTACTTGCTGATTAACCTCTAGATATTCAAATCTAGGGCTTATCCTGTTTCTCAGCGGACGGGATGGCAGGCCGACTCCTGAGGGATGTATGGGCAGGGCTGAAATGAACTGGCGTCAAGCCAGTTTGGTTCAGCGCCCACCCTAGGAAAGCGTGCCTGCCATTCCGGGAGCGGAACCGAAGCTCTTTTCTTTAATTGCTTTTGAGATGACTATCTGTTTTCAAGCACATGTGTTGGTTTTTAACTCGATTCAAGGTAAAATACAAACAAAGTAAGATTTAAAGGAGTGTATGAGAGATGGACTTTAATTTCTTTGTAAATGATGTTGTTCAAGGAGCAAGACAGGAAATGGTAGAATCAGGATATACACAGCTAACAACACCAGAAGAAGTGGATCAAGCTCTTCAGCAAAAAGGAACAGCTCTAGTCATGATCAATTCAGTATGCGGTTGTGCTGGTGGAATTGCTAGACCAACAGCAGCGTACATGAAGAACTATGAAACAAGACCAGATCAGTTTTTAACGGTATTTGCCGGTCAGGATAAAGAAGCAACTGCAAAAGCACGTGAATACTTTACAGGCTTTGCTCCATCTTCTCCATCTTTTGCGCTACTTAAAGACGGAAAAATTGAGATGATGGTAGAACGTCATGAAATCGAAGGTCATGAGCCAATCGAAGTCGTACAAAAGCTAGAAAAAGCATTCGATCAATATTGCCAAACCGGAGCAAATTCTTAATCGTAGTGCCTCAGGTAACAAGAGGCGAGTAAGAGGTATTACAGCTAATAGAAAAGCTGAACAATGTTGGGGTCACTCCGCATGGTTCAGCTTTTTTTATTGTGCATAAAAAGATGTCGCACCACAGATACGCTTCGCGTGCGTAAGTGTATGGAAGAAATTAGAGGGTATCTGAGTATCGCTTCTAATAGGAATGGTGGTCATTTGTTTAATCCGAAACAGTAGCGGAAGGAGAAAACGTAGACTCCTACGGAACAGAACGTGTCTGAAGACATCGAAGTGGCGGTTTTCCGCTTCGAGGGCTGAGGCCGTTACCGTGGAAAGCGTAGTTTTCTCCTGTAGCGGTGCATGAGCTTATTTCTAGATGACTTTTTCAGTGACCTCTGGTAAATGCGCGATAATAGGTGGGGGATGCGCGATAAAAATGAAAATGCGCGGAAAACATCGGGTCATGCGCGGAAAGATCAAGCCAATGCGCGATAAAAACGAAAATGCGCGAAAAAGCCGATTGCGTGCGCGGAAGCCAGTAAGCGCAGCCAATCACTTAAATAGGAATGTTGGTCCATTGTCAGATTGGAAAACATACGCGGAAGGAGAAAACGAATCTTCACCGGGACAGCACGTGGCAGACCGGCGCCTGCCCACCATTTTCATCCGCCTGATGAGTGATGGGTTTCATATAAGAGATGATACATATAGAGTCTACATAACTTTCCTACAACCTACACAAGAAGTACCAAATGGTTTGTAAATTTATCAAAGCGGACGGAATGGGGCCGACTCCGAGGGGATTGTACAGGCAGAGGTGAAATGAGATTGGCGTCAAGCCAAGATTCATTCACCGCCCGCCACCGGAAAGCGTGCCTCATCCCGGGAGCGATGAAAATGCTATATTTATCTTGATAATGATTTTATGTTAAGTACTTTCAGGTTGACTAGAATCAGCTAAGCCGATGTATTGCTAGTAACTACTGACTTAGGCTTTAGAACTATGCTATAATAAGCCCGATAGATATAAAGGAGTGTATGTAAACATGCAGGAATTGTATGATCAGATTCAGGTGTATTTAAACATGGAGGATGAAATTCCATTTAAAGAATTTCAATCGTTTTATAAGAAAGTCATCGATTTTTTAGCTGAGAACGCGGAAGATCTAGACGAAGAATCTCTATGGAAAGCTCTATTTGTTGTGGAGAACGTTATCTCTAATGCAGAAGGTCGTGCCAATGATACACGTGGCGGCGAAGCAAAAAAGTATGCAAAAATGGCTAGCAGACTTCAATTGTGGGCTAAGAACTTCGGCGCTCGTTTAGGCAGAGCTGGTTACACAGAAGACGATATTAACGATCGCTTTAATGTAATGTTTGCTGAGGGTGAGAAGCAGCATTCTTAATTCTCTAGGGGAGGGAAAAGATTGACACCTACCTCCCTTTAAGATATGATTGTTCTTGTCGCTAAAGCAAGCATGCGCCTATGGTGAAAGGGATATCATTCAAGATTCCGATTCTTGCGTTGTAGGTTCGAGTCCTACTAGGCGCGTCAAAGGTTAATAATGGGTTAAATAGAACGCCCCTCTTTTTCTAAACGAAAAGGAGGGGCGTTTTTTATGATGAAGTTAATGTTATCAGAAATCTCAGCAGGAATTTCCAACCTTCTATTGAATAATTGTAGAGTGATGAAATGAGGGGGATTTATGATAAATTTTATTAGACTCTTACTCTGTTGTTTGTTTGTGTTTTATGGTTTCCTATTGTTTGAATTTGCTAATGAGCTTAGCTTAGTTACAATTATATTTTGCTCGGTTCTATTTGCTTATGGTCTTAATAAGACGTGGGAGTTATACAGTAGATTCCAAAAAAATCTTAAGGGTTAAGTCCTCTTATTTAATGAAACATTTTATGTATGGTGCAAACAAAAAACCTCACAACAATAGAAAAGTTGTAAGGTTTAATTTGTGTCATTGATCCTTAAAGCAATCCAACCATCTTCAACCCGTGCTCGATTCCATCCTCGTCGACTGGTTTTGTCACGTAGTTGGCAGCATCTTTAACGACTTGAGGAGCGTTGCCCATCGCAACACCATGGCCCACCTGACTGAGCATCTCAAGATCATTTTTCTCATCTCCGAATGCGTACACCTGATCAATTGAAAATCCTAGCTTTTTAATTAGGTGACTGATCCCTACTGCTTTTGATCCATTTGCAGGAATAACATCTACGGAAGAAGGGTGCCAGCGTACAAATCGAATGTTTGTAAACGACTCCATGTATTCTTTTTCTTCACCTTCCGTGCAAAATAGGAGGGTCTGATAGAGGTCACGATCTTTATGAAATAATGGATCAAGCTCTGGGGCATGGACTTTTAGGCTGTTTAAGCTTTCTTCAATCGCTGGATGGTCAGCAATGTTTGATTTCATTGTGTGATGATTCATATATACTAAAGGATGATTCCGTTTGGCTGAAAAAGAAGTTAATTCTTCAATAGAGGCGGCGTCAAGAGGATTTGCAAAAATCTCTTCTCCTTTATAAACCACATATTGTCCATTAAAGCTGACAAAGGAATCAATACCAAGCTCTTTGCGTAGTCCCTCAAAGAAGAAGGGGGGTCTACCTGTGGCGATGGCTACCTCATGGCCAGCTTGTTTCAAAGCGGCAATCGATTGCTTTGCTGAGGCGGGCAGGTTCTTTTGATGATCCAGAAGTGTGCCATCAATATCAAAAAATATCATTGCCTTATCCATATTATCACTCTCTTTATCTCGGTATGTTTTTAATCTCTCCATAAATTACTGTATTATAGCTTTAAGAGCATGTCAATAAACGCTCAGCGTACGATACTGACGGGTGAAGTAGCTCGTGATATACTAGGAAGACAGAATTCGGAATATATAAAGAGGTGTCTGGATGGAGCATAATCATCAAACAGTGCATCATCGAACAACGATGAGCAAGGAGCAATTAACAAATCGTTTAAAACGAATAGAAGGCCAAGTCCGAGGGGTTCAGAAAATGGTGGAGGAGGATCGATATTGTGTCGATATCCTCACTCAAATATCCGCTATCAATGCAGCCATGAAAAAAGTCAGCTTGCAGCTTCTAGAGGATCACACAAAGCACTGCGTAGCAGATGCCATTAAGGAAGGTGAAGGGGACGCTTCGATTGAAGAATTAATGAGTGTTTTTGAGCGCTTTACAAAAGCTTAACAAATTGATGAGAGCAGATAATTTAAACGAAGTCTTATACTATAAAAAAAGCAGGGGTCTAGATGCGACCTACTGCTTTTTTTATTACTTCCAGCTGATGGTGCTCGTTTCAATATGGTAAATGGCTAGCTCAGCTTGATCCTCGTAAACAAACGTCATGGTTCCATTTGGTGCCTGAGTAGCCAGGTCGAGTTCCTGAGAAATCGCTTCAGCCATTAGAGTTACATGAAACTCCCGCTCCTCGTCTGATGGTAGTTTTAATCCGTCCGTGATTACGGCATACACATTGTTGACATCATCACCATTTTCAAGCTGAATCGCAAGTAGTTGATTAGGGAACTGATTCTTAAGTTCTTCTATATGCTGCTTAAGTTCGTCATTTTGTGCTTCCGAGTAAGAGGGAGGTTCCACTTCATCTACACCTAGTTCCTGCTCTTCCCCGTCTTCTGTTGCGTCCTCACTATCAGATGCAACCTCAGAGCTGTCTTCGTCAGCTCCACTTGCGCTGACAGCTACAGCCGTCTCCGTTGTTTTTTCCGTTTCAGTCTCAGAAGCTTGAGTTGAATCATCGTTGTTTTCAACCTCTTTGGTTTCGGTTAAATCGATGTTCTCTGTCTTCTGCTTTTCTTCTGATGAAGAGGAGGTATCTACTTCATTTGTTGTTAATTCAGTATTTGTTGAGTCCTGTTGGGTATAGGATTGACCACATGCTGTTAGTAGAGCTAATGCAGTAGCACATACAAATAATTGTACTTTCTTCATGCTTTTAACCTCCTTTTTCCTATACTTTTATCATACATCAAAAGTCACGATAAAAGTAGAAAAAAGTAGAGCCATGAGCATGTACTGCCTTTCCCTTTTCATTAACAACCATTGTGTGAGAAACTAATAGGAACCATCTATATTAATAATTAGCGAGAATAATCACCGCTTTTACCTCCTGATTTAGAAGTAAGGTATGTTTCACCAATGACAATGCCTTTATCCAAAGACTTACACATATCATAAACGGTTAATGCGCAGACGCTAGCGGCGGTCAGCGCTTCCATTTCTACACCTGTACTGCCTTTAGTTCTGACCGTAGATTTAATGAGTAATTGATATTCTTCCTTAACTGGTTTCCAATCAAATTCAATATTTACTCCACTAATTGAGATAGGGTGACACATAGGGATGAGGGATGAGGTTTGTTTAGCTGCCATAATCCCCGCTACCTGAGCTACGGAAAGTACATCACCCTTCTTCATTTGATTGGAGGTAATACCTTGATAAATGGCTTCGTTTACTTGAATACTTGATTGAGCAACGGCAGAACGATGACTTTCTGCCTTTTCTGTAATATCAACCATACGGGCGTGACCTTGATCATTAAAATGTGTAAACTCTGACATGGTTATGACTCCTCTTTTAGATACAGTTTCTGCTCATTGTAACATGTTAAAAATATTGATTCGAGAGGATTGATTTTACGATGCTAGAAAAACGCACACCTATCCCAGTGAGCCAAGCTGTTGAGAAGGTGATGAAGGCTGCTACACATTCACACTCATCTGAGCAAGTTCATATAACAAAAGCGTACAGAAGGATATTGGCCGAAGACCTACTGGCCAAACATCCCGTCCCACCATTTGATCGTACTCCATATGACGGATTTGCGATTCATTCAGACGATTCACAGAACGCAAGTCGAGAAAATCCAGTTACTCTAAGAGTGATTGAGACGATAGGAGCTGGATCTGTTTGCGAGCAGCCAGTTCAACGTGGGGAGGCTGTTCGGATTATGACCGGGGCTATGCTTCCACCAGAATGTGATGCAATTGTTATGCTAGAGCTTGCGGATACTTTTACGGAGGCTGATGAGGATTATATGACAATCAAACGTCATTTTCCATCGGGACATAATCTCTCATATAAAGGAGAAGACGTGTCGGAAGGAACAATGCTGATAGAAAAAGGAACAATCATTAATCCTGGCACAGTTGCTTTATTAGCTACATTTGGCTATGAATATGTTTCAGTCACTATAAAACCGACCATAGGGGTATTTGCTACGGGCTCAGAGCTGCTGGAGGTTGAAGATGAACTAGAGCCAGGCAAAATTCGTAATAGTAACACACAAATGCTTCTAGCTCAAATTGAGCGAGCGGGAGCTGAGGCTGTGTATTTTGGAAAGCTACCTGATGAATTTGAAAGTTGTTATTCTCAAATTAAAGAAGCAGCAGTCAAAGTGGATATATTAATTACTACTGGCGGCGTATCGGTCGGAGATTTTGATTTATTGCCCGAAGTCTATGACAAGCTTAATGCTGACATATTATTTAATAAAATTGCAATGAGACCAGGCAGTGTGACAACTGTAGCAACTTGGAATGATACATTAATGTTTGGATTATCTGGCAACCCATCTGCGTGCTATGTAGGTTTTGAGGTGTTTGTTCGACCAATCATTAAAACAAGAATGCTTTCATCCACGCCTCATTTGTCTAAAGCTAAGGCCATTCTTAGTGAGGATTTTTCAAAAGCTAACCCATTCACTCGGTTTGTAAGAGGCACCCTATCGTATCAAGGTCATCACCTCCATGCAGCCCCAAGTGGCTTTAATAAATCAAATGCTGTTAGTTCGTTAGCTAAAACAGATGTATTTATTGTTTTACCAGGTGGCACAAGAGGGTACACAAAAGGAGACCTTGTTGACATACTCATCTTAGATACAGAAGAAGGAAGTGAATGGCCGTGGGAAAGCCTCTCATCATCCAAATAGTTGGTTATCAAAATAGCGGAAAAACCACGTTACTTTGCAAGCTTGTTGATATGGCTGTTAAAGAAGGATGGAGGGTTGGTACACTTAAGCACCATGGTCATGGTGGACGACCCCTTTTAGAAGGGCAAGGTAAGGATAGCTACAAACATTATGCTGCGGGAGCAACAGTCAGTGCGGTTGAAGGCGAAGGAACTCTGCAGCTTACAGCACGAGTGGAGGCAGGAAATCCAGAAGCAACACTCGAGTTATATCGGCAAATGGAAATTGATTTGATTTTAGTAGAGGGATACAAAGGATGGAAATATCCGAAGGTCGTGCTCTTAAGAGATCAAGAAGATGTTCGGCTGCTAAAGGAATTAGAACAGATCGTTGCCATTATTAGTAAAGGCAATCTCGTTATATCAGAGAGTCCTTACTTTTTGCGTGAAGATGAGAGTAACTATCTGTCGTGGCTAGGAGAATATATGAGGGGGCACCTGCATGAGTGATTCAAGATTTTTTGTTACAGATGATGAGTTAGATATTAATGATATTACAAGATTAGTTTTTCGTCGTGAAGCCGGAGCGGTTGTGACGTTTACGGGTACAGTTAGAGAATTCACTCATGGTCGAAAAACATTGTTTCTTCGGTATCAGGCCTATCAATCCATGGCAGTTAAACAATTAGAAAAAATCGGAGAAGAAATCGAAGAAAGATGGTCTGACGCAGTTGTCGCCATTGGGCATCGTACAGGAAAGCTTGAAATTTCGGAGATTGCTGTCATTATTGCAGTCTCAACACCTCATCGCAAGGATGCGTATGCGGCGAATGAATATGCCATTGAAAGGATCAAGCAAATCGTCCCGATCTGGAAGCAAGAGCAATGGGAGGATGGACAAGAATGGATTGGTGATCAGTTAGAAACAAAAGCCGGAGTACCAGAGGAGGGGAAAACAGGATGATTCAAATTAAGTTGTTTGCTCAGCTAGAAGAGCAGGTAGGAGAGCACATTTTAGAATACACGTACGACAGTAAAGAAATAAATGAACTATTAAAAGAACTAGAGTCATCCTATAATATAAACCTCGAATCTGTTATGGTGGCAGTTAATGAAGAATATGCTGAACGAACGACGGTTGTGCGATCAGGAGATGTTCTCGCTCTTATTCCGCCGGTGAGCGGGGGCTGATTGCACTTGTCAAAGGAAGGAAAGCGTGTTGGAGTCGTTTTAGCTGGTGGTGGATCTACGAGATTTAGTGGAGAAAAGGCGTTTGCTAATAATCAAGGTTCTTTTTTTTATCAACATATTCTACAAAGTCTCGCGCCACATGTTGATCAGACGGTAATTGTCAGTCGCCCAGATTTAAAAGAAAGATTTTTGCAGGAGACATTCGCTGCACATATTATAGAGGATTGCAAAGAAGTGGCGGGAAAAGGACCATTAGCGGGACTTTATTCGGTGATGAATCAGGTTCTAGCCGATAGCTATGTTGTGGCTGCAGTTGATATGCCACAATTGGATCAAAGAGCAGTCAAGAAGTTAACTCAATACCCTTTTGAGAATGCGCTTGCTGTGGTACCAACGGTAAATGGCCGAATCCAGCCACTGTTTGCTCAGTATCAAAAGCAATGCTTACCCATTCTAAAAAAACAGCTTGAAGCGGGAAGCCATCGAATGATTGATTTTTTAGATCAAATAGAAGCCCGCTATGTTTCAAATATAGAACTCGATATTCCAGCAGATTGCTTTGTTAATATTAACGATGATTCGTCCTACAAGGATTTGCTTGCAGGTACTCAGAAGAAAGGAGAATAGTCTATGACCTCCGTAGTAGACAGATTGGAACGTCCTTTAAGAGATATTCGAATTTCTGTAACCGATCAATGTAACTTTAGGTGCTCTTATTGTATGCCTGCTGAAATATTTGGACCTGACTATGCTTTTTTGCCTAAGGAACAATATTTGACCTTTGAAGAAATTGTTAAAGTCGTTCAAGCGGCTGCGTCGCTTGGTGTGGAGAAGGTTCGCATTACTGGTGGTGAGCCACTATTACGTAAGGATCTACCGGAGTTAGTGAGCGAATTAACTAAGATCGACGGGATTTTGGATGTAGCTCTAACAACAAACGCGGTATTCCTACCGAAGCAAGCTGCCGCTTTAAAAAAAGCAGGCTTAAAAAGAGTAAATATTAGCTTAGATGCGATTGAAGATGATGTTTTTAAGCAAATGAACGGTCGTGGTGTAGGGATTAAGCCAGTATTAAAAGGCATTGAGGCCGCTCAAAAAGAGAACTTACAGGTAAAAGTAAATATGGTTGTGAGGAAAGATGTCAACGATGAACAAATTATTCCGATGGCTGCTTACTTTAAAGAAAAAGGAATCAACTTACGTTTTATAGAGTTTATGGATGTAGGTAGTACAAATGGCTGGAAGTTAGATTCCGTTATAACAAAAGCAGAGATTATCTCCAAACTAGAAGATCATTTTGGGGTTCAGCCAATGAATCCGGCATATTACGGTGAAGTAGCAAGTAGATACCAATATGCAGACTCTAAAGTGGAAGTAGGAGTGATTTCATCTGTCTCGCAATCGTTTTGCTCTAGCTGTACACGAGCGAGGGTTTCTGTAGAAGGAAAACTATATACTTGTTTATTTGCAACAAAAGGGACGGATTTAAGAGCATTATTGCGTGATGAAAACGAACATGATCTTAAAGAGGTGCTCTCACAAGTTTGGAACACTCGTACAGATCGGTATTCTGATGAAAGAACGGAAGAAACGGCAGCAACAAGACCTAAGATTGAGATGTCTTATATTGGCGGATAATCCAAAAGGAAAGAGGGAGAGAATGTCTCATCCAGCCCACACACAAAGCGCAAAGTGTAAGGTTATCACGGTGAGTGATACACGAACACAAGAAACGGATAAAAGTGGGGCGCTAATCAAAACACTTTTAGAGCAATCAAGTCACGAGATTACTGAATATGAAATTGTTAAGGATGATGCGATGGCTATTCAATCGGCCATCTCTTCAGCACTAAATCAAGAGAACATTGAAGTAATTCTCTTAACTGGCGGCACGGGAATAGCGAGAAGAGATGTGACCTTTGAGGTCGTAGAGAAGGTATTGGAAAAAGAGCTCCCTGGATTTGGAGAGATCTTCAGGTATTTAAGCTATGAATATGACATAGGATCAGCCGCGATGCTGTCGAGAGCCATAGCTGGGACTGCAAATGAGAAAGCATTATTCTCTATGCCCGGTTCCTCTGGGGCGGTTAAATTAGCTATGGAGAAGCTGATTCTTCCAGAGTTGAGTCATATTGTGCACGAGTTAAGAAAATGAATTACGGGTATATCCCGCAACAAAAAATGTAAGCGTGCTCAAAGTAGTTTAAGACATATTGTGACAGGGTAGCCTAGGTAAATAGGTATGTTTATTGAAAATGTACTATTAGAAAGGGGAACGAGTTGGTGCCAAATAAAATGAACATTCGCATTAATGAAAAAGATGTTCAGGTAGAACAAGGATTATCAGCGCTTGAAGTCCTAAAGCAGCATGAAGTTGAAATTCCCACTGTCTGTTACCACCCAAGTCTAGGGGCCATTGAAACCTGTGATACCTGTATTATTCAAGTGAATGGTGAATTCGTTAGGTCCTGTTCTACAGAGCTTTCTGAGGGCGATGATCTTATAACGGAGGATAAACTAGTAAAAGAAGCCCAAACCATTGCCATGGACCGAATCCTCGTTAATCACGAGCTTTATTGCACAGTTTGTGATTACAATAACGGTGGCTGTGAAATACATAACACGGTTAAGGATATGCAAATAAATCATCAAAGCGTTCCGTTTGCCCATAAACCATATGAAATTGATCGTTCAAACCCATTTTATCGCTATGATCCTGATCAGTGTATTCTATGTGGTCGGTGTGTCGAAGCCTGCCAGGATGTCCAAGTTACCGAAACTCTTTCTATTGATTGGGAAAGAGAAAAACCACGAGTTATTTGGGACAAGGATACGCCTATTAATGAATCGTCTTGTGTATCCTGTGGTCATTGTTCAACGGTGTGCCCATGTAATGCGTTGATCGAGACGAGCATGGAGGGTGAAGCTGGATTTTTGACAGCGATCGCAAAAAACACGATGAGACCAATGATTGAAACAACAAAAAACGTAGAGACTGGCTACGGTTCTATCCTAGCGATTTCAGACATGGAAGCAGCTATGAGAGATGAACATATTGAAAAGACAAAAACGGTATGTACCTACTGTGGTGTTGGGTGCAGTTTTGATGTGTGGACAAAGGATCGTAAAATCTTGAAAGTAGAACCACAAGCTGAAGCGCCTGCCAACGGAATTTCAACCTGTGTGAAGGGGAAATTCGGATGGGACTTTGTGAATAGTGAAGAGCGTCTGACAAAACCCCTTATACGTGAAGGTGATGAGTTTAGAGAGGCAGAGTGGGAGGAAGCTCTTGCATTAATCACAAGTAAATTTAAAGAAACAAAGGAAGCACACGGGCCTGACTCGATGGCTTTTATTAGTTCCTCTAAGTGTACGAATGAAGAATCGTATTTGATGCAGAAGCTGGCCAGAGGAGTGATCGGAACGAACAATATTGATAACTGTTCGAGGTATTGCCAGTCACCTGCAACTATGGGTCTATTTAGAACAGTTGGCCATGGCGGTGATTCTGGCTCTATTACAGATATTGAGAAGTCGGAATTAGTTATTGGCATTGGAACAAATACATCAGAATCCCACCCAGTGCTTGCAACTCGTATAAAAAGCTCACAGAAATTAAAGGGACAGACCCTTTTTGTAGCAGATTTACGTAAGCACGAGATGGCTGAGCGTGCAGATCTATTTATACAGCCGAAATCTGGAACGGACTTAGTTTGGTTATCAGCGATTACAAAATATATTCTAGATCAAGGCTGGCAGGATCAAGAATTTCTTAATAGTCGTGTGAACAACTTAGGCGATTATATTAAAAGCCTTGAGCCTTATACACTTGAGTACGCCGAAGAAGTAACCGGTGTCCCTAAGGATACACTTATTTTTATGGCGGATCGCATTGCAGAAGCAAACACCGTTTGTATCTTATGGGCAATGGGTGTAACTCAGCATCTTGGTGGTAGTGATACAAGTACAGCTATATCCAATTTGCTTCTGATTACAGGGAACTATGGCAAGCCAGGAGCGGGGAGTTATCCTCTGCGTGGTCATAACAATGTACAAGGAGCTAGTGATTTTGGTAGTATGCCTGACCGTTTTCCTGGATATGAAAAAGTTACTGATAAGGATGTCCACGCAAAGTATGAAAAGGGCTGGGGCGTATCGATTCCAAAAGAGCCTGGTCTAAACAACCATGAAATGATTGAAGCCGTTCATGAGGGAAATCTGAAATTGATGTATCTAAAAGGAGAAGATATGGGCTTAGTTGATTCGAACCTAAACTATGTGCACTCTGCCTTTGAAAAGCTCGACTTCTTTGTTGTACAGGATGTTTTCTTATCAAAAACGGCTCAATTTGCAGATGTTGTCTTACCAGCGAGTCCAAGCTTGGAAAAAGACGGTACCTTCACAAATACAGAAAGACGTTTCCAGCGTCTTTATAAAGCACTTGATCCACTTGGAGATTCAAAGCCAGATTGGCAAATTATTCAGGAGGTCGCAAATTCTTTAGGGGCTGAATGGTCCTATGAACATCCTAGTGACATTATGGATGAAGCTGCCTCACTAGCTGACATTTTTGCAGGCGTTAGCTATGACCGTCTAGAAGGCTATAATAGTTTGCAATGGCCGGTAGCAGCTGATGGTTCAGATCAACCAGTGTTATTTTTAGATGAATTTCCATTTCCAGATGGTAGAGCAAGATTATTCCCGGTTGACTGGACAAAACCACTTGAGTTTGGAGAGGAATACGATCTTCATGTGAATAACGGTCGTCTGCTAGAACACTTCCATGAGGGGAATTTAACCTATCGATCGAAGGGGATTACATCCAAAACACCTAAAGTCTTTCTCGAGGTTTCCATTGAACTCGCAGAAGAACGCGGGCTAGAGGATGGTACGCTTGTCCGCTTAACCTCCCCATATGGAAACGTGAAAGTAGAATGTCTTGTAACAGACCGAGTGAAGGGGAAAGAGGTCTATCTTCCTTTAAACGATCAAGGTGAAGGGGCTATCAACTATCTGACCAGCAGTCACGCTGATAAAGATACAGACACCCCAGCGTATAAAGAAATTAGCGCAAAGATGGAGATTTTACGTGAGAAGGGAGAATCACCACTTCCGCGAATTAACCACCGTCATGGGAATCCCCAGCCACAAATTGGTGTGGCCGTGGAGAAGAAATGGCAGCGCAAAGATTATACTTTCCCAGGGGATCTCGTGAAAAAGGAGTCGAATCAGCATGGCTAAAGCGACGACAACCATTAGACGGAAGACCTACAGTGAAGAAGAACTTAAAGAAAAAGAGCTCCAAGAAATTCAACAGCTTCTAGTTAATCATAAAGACGCTATTCATGAAACATTTGAGATTATTCAGCATATGCAGGACCGGAGAATCCTGCCTATGCTGACAGCTCTTTTTAGTGAAGGCGATAAAGTGCTGAATGTCTTAGTTAAAACGGTAGACAACCCTGAAACAGCTCGAGCGTTAAAAAATATGCTGCTTATGGGTGGAGTACTTGGAACATTAAATGTCGATCAGCTTGAACCCATTGTTCTAAAGATTAATCAAGGAATCGCCAGAATGGCAGAATTTGAGAAAATTGAAAATCAGTCCAGTTATGTCTCACTAGTCAAGGCAGTTAAAGACCCGGAGTTCCGTGTCGCATTAAATCTTACAGTTGCTTTCCTTAAAGGGCTTGGAGAAGACCAAGATGCCAAAGAGCGCACGACTCAGCAGCCTGAAGATCGAGCCCACTACACAGCCGATCAAAAAGTAACCACAGCGTACAATGCAGAAAAAGAAGCATCTCAAAGACCTATGCAACAAAGATCAGATAATCATGCAGGGTGGAAATGGTTGGCTGCTGCTGGTGGTATTTCACTTTTAACAGTAGCGCTTACAATGGGATCAAAAAAATAACGGTGTGTTTTACAGTTAGCAGTGTTGAGAAGGGAGCAGGGAAATGGGGAAAACAAAAAATCGCTGGCTGATAGCGTTAGCAGCTGTAGGCATTCATATTTCGATTGGGTCTGTTTATTCATGGAGTGTTTTTACAAATCCTTTAAGTGATGAGCATGGCTGGGGGCTTAGTGAGGTACAGCTTACCTTCAGTATTGCAATCCTATTTCTTGGACTCTCGGCCGCGTTTATGGGTCACTTTGTTGAGAAGTACGGGCCAAGGAAAGCAGGACTAGTAGCCACCGTTTGTTTTGGTATCGGAATACTAGGTTCAGGTTTTGCTAATCAAATTGGTTCATTATACTTATTATACTTCTTCTACGGTGTAATGGGTGGGATTGGTCTTGGAATTGGGTATATCACCCCAGTTTCATCATTAGTAAAGTGGTTCCCTGATCGCCGTGGTTTAGCAACCGGACTTGCTATTATGGGATTTGGATTTGCCTCGTTAATAGCTAGTCCAGTATTTGAATGGCTTATAAATGGAGTCGGAATATCGGGGACGTTTTTTATCACCGGTGGAGTATATTTTGTACTTATGTTAGCCTCATCCCTTTACTTAGAGCCACCTCCGGAGGGCTGGCACCCAAAAGGAAAGGAAGGAAAAGAAAAAGAAGAGAAGAAAAATTCAAAAAAACAAGTCAATATGGATCTCTCTCAGCTAACCGCCAATGAATCTGTGAAAACGGTTCGATTCTGGGCGCTGTGGATCATGCTTTTTATTAATGTATCGTGTGGTATCGCCATTATCTCTGTAGCCTCACCGATGGCTCAGGATATTTCAGGAATGACAGCTGCAGCGGCTGCTACTATGGTTGGAATCATGGGCCTATTTAATGGATTTGGACGAATTGGATGGGCATCCATTTCAGATTATATTGGTAGACCCAATGTCTATACCGCGTTTTTTGTAATCCAACTAGTAGCTTTTGCATTGATACCAGTTGCATCAAATGAAATATTATTCCAAATTCTGATTTTTGTTATATTGTCTTGTTATGGAGGTGGATTTGCCGCCATTCCAGCATATATTGGGGACATGTTTGGAACAAAGCAATTGGGTGCGATCCATGGGTATATTCTAACGGCTTGGGCAGCTGCCGGTCTTGCCGGACCATTAATTGTTGCTTATCTTCGGGAGACCACTGAAAGCTACTCATTAACCATGTATATTTTTGCTGGAGCTTTTGCCGTAGCATTAGCGGTTTCACTCCTCATTCGTATCAACATTAAGAAGATAAGAGAGCAATCGTAACTCCATTAGCTTTATTTAGAGGAGCTTGAATGTAGTATGGAAAATAAAGCTGTCACTAAACGATCAATTCGTACGTATAAAGAAAGTGGTTTTCAAGAGGTTGAAGATATCGTTGCTACAGAATACCCTCTGACCTTAAAGGTGAATGGAGAAGAGCTGGTAACGATGGTCTGTTCTCCAGACCACTTAGAAGATTTGGCCATTGGCTATCTTGCCTCGGAAGGTTTACTGAAAAAGTATTCAGATGTAAAGAGAATAAGGTTAGATGAAAAGAAGGGATTTATACACCTTGAACTAACCCATCTCAACGCATTATATGATCAGCTTCAGAACAAACGTTATCTTAGTTCATGCTGTGGAGGCAGTCGTCAAGGGTTTGTGTTTGCGCACGATGCCTTGACGGCAAAATCCATGAAAACAAGAAGGTCTGTTCAAATAAGCCCGGAAGTTTGTTTGAAATCTATGCAGAGTCTGCAAGAATCTGCTGAGACATTCAAGGAAACGGGGGGAGTTCATAACGCTGCATTATGTAATGACCAAGGAATTATATTAAGCAGGATGGATATAGGACGTCATAATGCTTTAGACAAGATCTATGGATATTGTCTGCGAAACCAAATATCCTTGGATGGCACGTTTGTGGTGTTTAGTGGTAGAATTTCCTCTGAAATATTGTTAAAAACAGCAAAAATCGGCTGTGAGCTAGTCCTCTCAAAATCAGCTCCAACAGAGCGCGCTTTGGAATTAGCAGAGGAACTAGGTATTACAACAGTAGGGTTTATACGAGGAAATTCGTTTAACGTGTACACGTACCCTGAACGAATTAAATAAGGATTATTATAAGCACAGAGTAAATTTTCTCTGTGCTTTTTGATTGAGCTCTGTAGCTTTTCTTACATACTTCATATCTGTACAGCTGATACTTTGATATGATTACTTTGATGAATATGAGGAGTGTCTACCTGTGGAGTTATTTAAATTGAGTGCTGAGAACGGTATGTTTATATAACAATATGGTTCAAGCGCAATGATGACGAGATCACTGAAAAACGGTCTTTCCAAGATTGTGAACGCTCTTCAATTATTTAAGTCAGAACATTAGCGAAAGGAGAACCCGTAGACTCCTGCGGAACAGAACGAGTCTGAAGACATTGAAGTGGTGGTTTTCCACTTCTAGGGCTGAGGCCGTTCCCGCGGAAAGCGGAGGGTTCTCCTGTAGCGGCTCCATTTCGGCTCATTCTTACATGACTTTTTCAGTGAACTCAATTATGACAAAGATATGTCGAACCATGACCGAAACAAGGATTGGGTATATATCATTAGAAGAGAATGGATTATTGGGAGGCCATGAAGCAATAGTCCCGCAGCTTTTAGTTGTGATGTCTGGAGAAGGAACTGTTTCAAATGATTCGGAATCTTTAATTATTACAGAGGGTGATGCTGTGTTTTGGGATAGAGGTGAACAGCATGAGACTTCTTCTGTTAAAGGGATGACTGCGATTATTATTGAGTCTGATTCTTTACAGCCTTACGATTTGATAAAAAAAGAATTGTTGTAGATTTATGTAGATTTGTGATATTATCTTTACGTTTAAGACGTTCTGATGTATGATTTGTCAATATGATTAAACTACTACCTAAAAAATGACGATTACTATGTATAAGGTAAATAAAAAGTGAGGTTTACGTATGGCTGTTAGTTCACGAAAGCAAAGGCGTGGAAAACGTAATACAAAACGTGTTCTGAAGATTCTGCTTGTCTTAACAACATTGGTTCTTTTTACAGTGGTTGCTGGTGTGGGATATCTTTATTTAAAAGCTAAGAGTGCAGAAGAAGAAGTATATTCAGGGTTGGATCGTGGTGAGAAATCAGAGCTTCGGACTGAAGCGGTTGATGTTGGAAAGCATAATTTCTCCGTATTATTGCTTGGAGATGACGCACGACCTGGAGAGGATCACGCAAGAACAGATGCGATTTTGGTTGCAACCTTTAATCGATCTGAGAGATCAATTATTTTAACAAGCATTCCTCGTGATTCGTATGTTGAAATAGTAGGAAATGGAACGGAAGATAAGATTAACCACGCGAATGCAATAGGTGGTATTGATATGACCGTTGACACTATAGAAAACCTACTCGAGATTCCGATTGATTATTATGCAACCGTTAAGTTCGAAGGTTTTAAAGATATTGTAGATGCGTTAGATGGTGTTGATGTTGATGTGAAATACACGTTTGATTTCACAGAAGGTGGGAAAACACTAAACTTTACTGAAGGTCCAAGTCACTTAGACGGAGAGCATGCATTGGCTTATGCCAGAGAACGTAAAAGTGCTAATAGCGGTGGAGATTTTGGCCGTGGACAACGTCAAGCACAAGTGATGGCAGCAATAATTGATAAAGCAGCTTCATTCTCAAGTATTGATAACTTCGGCAGAGTATTTGATAGCTTAGGAAATACTTTAAGAACAGATTTAACGTTTGGAAACATTGTGGCTCTTCATGGTTATGCGGGATCAGTTAGTGACATTGAACAGATTCAGCTCGAAGGAGTACCATTCAGAGGCACTAACGGTATTAGCTATGTGCGTGTTGATGACACATCATTAGCAAATATTAAAAACAAACTGCAAACACACTTAGGACTGCAGCAGTCTTCATCTGTTCCACAATAATCATAATGAAACAGTGAGTCTTTTAAGGCTTGCTGTTTTTTGTCATAAAAAGTAGGTCTATACGATGATTTATTTGTAAATTTCAAAAATAAATTCAGCATAGCACACCTTTTGTGTAGAAGGTTTAGACTAGTAATTTAGTAAATGCTGTCGATTTCCCAATAATCAAACGAATCAATTCATGCTAATCTTGTAACTATCCAGTCAGAGCTGGATCAATACAAGGAGGCGACCTAATGAATAGAAAAGTAGGAAAGTTAGTTGCAGGATTGGTTTGTGTAACCGCCCTATTAACAGTAACAACCGAGGCATCTGCAGCAGAAGAAAAAGTAAAATATCTAATCGGTTTTGAAAAAGAAGCTGAGCTTGAAGCCTTTGCAAACGAGGTTGAACAGGTAGGCGTTTTCACTACAGATGAAACTCAGCGTGATGATGAGACGATTGATGTTGATATTATTTATGATTATGATTATATTCCAGTCTTATCAGTAGAGATTGATCCTGAGGATGTAGAAGCACTTAGTCAAGAAGAAGGCATTGCCTATATTGAGGAAGACTTTGAAGTATCTATTCAACAGACTGTTCCTTGGGGCATTCAAAGAGTACAAGCTCCTGCAGTTATTAATCGTGGCATTAATGGTAGCGGGGTGCGAGTAGCGGTGCTTGATTCAGGCATTTCCTCCCATAGTGATTTAAGCATTTCTGGTGGTGTAAGCTTTGTTCCTGGTGAACCAACCATAGCCGATGGAAATGGGCACGGGACACACGTAGCTGGAACGATTGCTGCACTTAATAACAGCATTGGTGTTGTAGGTGTTGCACCTAATGCTCAAATTTATGGAGTAAAGGTACTAGGAGCCAATGGTCGCGGAAGTGTAAGCGGTATTGCTCAAGGTTTAGAGTGGGCTGCTACAAATAATATGGATATTGCAAACTTAAGCCTAGGAAGTGACGCGCCAAGCTCAACTCTTGAACAAGCTGTTAACTTTGCCACTAGCCGAGGTGTACTTGTTGTGGCAGCTTCAGGAAATAATGGATCTGGAAACGTGGGCTACCCTGCACGTTATGCAAATGCAATGGCCGTTGGAGCAACAGATCAAAACAATAGGCGCGCTAACTTTTCACAATATGGAGCAGGACTTGATATTGTAGCTCCTGGAGTAGGGGTGCAAAGTACATATCCTGGTAACCGCTATGTAAGTATGAATGGAACATCAATGGCATCTCCACACGTTGCTGGTGCTGCTGCTCTAGTGAAACAAAGATATCCATCATGGAGTAACACTCAGATTCGTAATCATTTGAAAAATACTGCTACGAATCTTGGAAACACAAATCAGTTTGGTAGTGGCCTTGTGAATGCAGATGCAGCTACACGATAAAAGAACGAATAATTAAAAAGAAAATATAACAAAACTTGTCGACAAGGACTCATAGCATGAGTGTTGTCGGCAAGTTTTTTTGTGCAATTATGATAAAAAGTTTGATGCATCGACAGGAGCAGGAAATACATCGGAAAGAAGGAGGATACAATGGAAGGAGCAGGAAATACATCGGAAAGAAGGCCCATACCTCGCGTGAAACACAAAATACCTCAGAAAAAGATCCAAAGGATCACAAATACTGTCATGACAAGACAAATAAAAAACAACCAGCTAATTAACTGGTTGTTGCATCATTCTCTGGTTCTTCTACGAGTTGAACGGTCCATGTGTGGTTAGCTAAACTATTCCTGTTTAACTTACTAGCCATTAATTCGGCATCTAGAAGTGTTTCAAAGACTTTTATAGTAGGACTATTAGAATCTCTTAGCGCTTCTTCGTTTCCATTAATCGAGCGAATAATATGGTACATAATATCGCCTACCTAGTCTAAGATAACGTATTTTTGTTACTTAGTAAAATTGTCTCACAGAATGAATGATAATCATAGCTATTCTCGCAAGATGCATCTTAAGCAGTGGGAATCAGGTGAGCCAAAAGGCATGCGTTATAAAAAATAGATACCTCTATCTCAGTATCTCAATTCATTATAGGAGAAAGAAAAAACCAAACCCTTATCACTAAAGGTTTGGCAGGTATGACCCGTATTGGGATCGAACCAATGACCTCCACCCTGTCAAGGTGGCGCTCTCCCAGCTGAGCTAACGGATCCTCTTATGTAGCTATGAAGACAATCATAATTATATATCTTTTTTTAAAAGTGGTCAAGAATTGATTATAAAGCGTTAGGTATCTCCCCGAATGAGAAAATGACTTGGATTTTCCCAAAGTAGTAATTTGGATGCTATAATATGTAGTTTCTTTTATAATGAGTGAGACTATATATATATCAGGCAGGTGAAAAAATGAAATCTTTTTACATAGCATCAGCTCGCAAAAATGCAGAACAAGTGAAAGGTGTCAGCAGCCAGTTAAAGCAATTAGGTTTTAACCAAACATTTGATTGGACCGTGATTGAAGTGTGACGTCGCTTGCGGAGCTGGGGGTACTCGGACAAAAAGAAAAAACAGCAGTAATGGAAGCCGATTTTGTCATCGTTCTTTTACCCGCAGGCAAAGGCAGTCATGTTGAATTAGGCATAGCACTCGTGCAAGGGAAAAAAGTTTATCTTTATTCTCCTACTGATGAAGTAAATAATTTAGAGACAACAAGTACCTTTTATCAGCTTGTAGAGGTGGAGATCATCATTGGTACAATTAAAGAGTTATTACGTAAAGTAATAGATGATCATAAACAGGTCCAAGCAATGGATGATTAACCCCATTGCTTGGAATCTACATGAAATCTTTGCTGATAGGTACTTTCTTTAATATTCTTTCGATCCATTCAGAATCAACATCAAGTTTTACCTTATCGCATAAAATTTGATGAAGCCTTATAAACTCTGGAATCATGCTATTCATTGCTTTTAGAATGTTATCAGGTTCTCTGTTGCTGTACCATTCTTCTAGAAGTTTTAACTGCCAATCATATAAATGACTTCTTTCGCCCTCAACTTTTGTCCAATCGCCAAATGAGTTTGGAGGATAGCCTAATTCCATATGCCACGCTGTGACCAGTGAAAGTCTCAAATCATCAAGACAACGAAGAGCATAATACAGTTCGTTTCTCATAATCCTGCGATATATTTCATGAAGATAAGCAAAAACCTTTGTTCTCCAAATTTCTACTTCTTGAAGTGATGGTATATAGGATAGCTCCGTAGATTTTTCCAATAGACGTTTTAGAAAGCTATCGTTATCATAAATAATTTTTATATTGTTTAACCAGACTGAAGGTTGCAGGTCCTCGCACCTATAATAAAAACTATCTACTTTCATGAACGTATCATAATGCACCACGCTGTATGTTGCCCAAGGGAAATCTTCGAAAAATAAGACGTTGCCCCAATTTTTCGCGCGCTGTTTTTTGTTTAATCTGTACTCCTCAAAGAATTCATCCTTCACGACAATCCTAAGATCAATATCTGAGTATAGGTCTGAATTTCTATTGCCGATGGAACCACCATAAAAAATGCCTAGAATGTTTTTGTCATTCTTTAAGTCCAATTCAATTGCATTCATTATGATTTTACGGTGCTTAGGTAGTTCCAGATCTCTTTTAGTAAAATGACCGTTTAATCCCACACATATTTACCAGCTCCTTACTTTTGATATAGTATAACAAAAAAACAAGGAAGAGGAGCAATGACTCCAGTTCCTTGTTCAATAGAAGTTTAACCGAGCTTTTGTTTTGAATGGTTGATGGTTGCAACTGGCTTCTGACTTGTATACAAGAGCTTTCTCTTTATCCATAATGCGCCTTGATAGATCGGTTTAAAAATGACCATTGGAACAGCGACACATAAAATGATTGTGATGACATAATAAATAGGTTGAGTGTAGAATTCCTGCCAACCGAGTACTCGAACAGTTTTTAAAATGAGTAATTCAACAAAGATGTGCAGTGTATAGATGGCAAGTGAGTAACTGGATAGACGTGTTATGATGGACCCTTTGCCCAAGTTGGGGTGCTGTATGCAGAATGCTCCGAGTGAAAAGGCAAACAGCGGCAACAGTAACCAAGCTAATCCAATTTGATAATAGAAGTTCAACACATAGCCAATTCCAAAGAGAATGACATAAAAAAGTGGAGCTCTAAATCTGATGTTGTTTTTGATGGAGCTTAAACTATAGCCGAGAGAAACAAATAGTAACCCAAAGGCTAAGCTCTTATATTCAAAGAAATTAAAGGTAGTAAGCAACCCTGCACTTTGTGCTAAATATATGGCAAGAGATAGACCAAAAATTGTTGCCGTGTTGCATTTAAATCTTAAAAGGAGATAAATAAACAAAGCTGAGTAGATAAGAATAACAAGAAAATATAACTGAAAGGATCCAATAGAGCCGTTTAATAAGCCAAGGCTACTCCATTTATTTATCTGAGACAAAAAAGCTGTTCGCATGGATTCATTGTTAATCGAAGCAACCCCAACCTCAATAAGTAACCGAGCACCCATATAAAATAAGGTGAAAATAATATAATAGCTAAATATCTTTTTGACATAAGACAGAAGATAGCTTGCTCCTAAGTCTGCAGTTTTTTGATAAATGATAAAGCCAGCTGTCATAAAGAAGAAGGGACTCCCTATATCTAACACATATCGATAAATATAATAATTTCCCCATGTAGCCATGTCATTGCTTGGAATTTGTGAAGTGATGTGTACGATGACAACAGCAATGGCACAGAGAAGCCGGAATGTATCAATTGCATGATAGTAGGTTTTGGGTTGTACCGTCATAGCGATCACCCTCTAGATGTTAAATTTTTTACATATATATAAAATGATGAGGGTGAATGATATTAAAATCAACATGGTTTGTGTGAAGACTTTGTAAAGGCAAGAGTTGGCATGATTTTGAAATGATGTCCACCATAAAGCAAAGCACCCTTTACGTAAAGGGTGCTTTACTTTATAATGAGCCACAGGAGGATTTACATGTGAAAAATTCAATTAAAGAACTTCGCAAGCAGCACCATATGTCACAAGAGACGTTGGCACAAAAGCTTGATGTTTCGAGGCAAACCATCATCTCTATTGAAAAAGGGAGATATCATCCCTCCTTACCGCTTGCCATTCAAATAGCAAGATGCTTTAACACCTACGTCGAGGATGTATTTCATTACGAAGAATAGGAGTGATACCTATGGAAATGAAAGCTGAGAGAATCTTTTTTAGTTTTGCCTCGCTTTTTAATTTACTATTCGCAGCATTTTTAATTACGATTACGATCCTTACCAATAATCAGCTTAACGGATATGAATTTATTTTAATTTCTACTAGTATTATGTGTGCCTCACTAGCTTATCTATACCCTCAATTTAAAAAGAAGGATGAGCGAGTTATACTCATTAAGCAAAAAGCAACGTATGTAAGTTACTTTTTCTTTATTGGATATGCTATGATTTTTATGATCTTGTTATCTACCAACGTGCTTACCCTTTCAGCATATCAGCTCCTTAGTATTTTTACAGCGCTAATGATTAGCACGGTTTTTCTTTCGTTTGTTTTTTTCTCAAGACGTTACTAATAGAATCCTCTAATTCGAATGACCCCTTAAGATCGTTTCTGAATAAGGAATGTAAGCATAAACTAGTGTAGGAAATACACGGAGACTCCAATGAGAGGCTCCCCATCCGCTCACAGAAAGCGCAGTGTGTTAGCCTCTCTCTCCTATCCCTTACATTCTCTCTGGAGCGGCGATGCCAAGTAATCGTAAACTTTCTTTTAGTACAAGAGAGACAGCATGTGAAAAGGCAAGTCTCGTTTGTAACCCTTCGTCTTCTCCAAGGATTTTTGAGTGTGCATAGTATTTATTAAAGGCACGGGCAAGCTGCAGACTGTATTTTGCGACCATGGACGGGTCTGCTTGTTCATAGGATTTTTGAACGATAGCGGGAAACTGATCAAGTAATTTAACAGCTGGCCACGCAGTAGCTCCTAATGGATAGGGAGTCGATGGTTCTTCATGATAATCACCTTTTTCAAGAATGCTTGATATACGTGCGTGGGTGTATTGTACATAAGGTCCGGTGTTGCCTTCAAAGCTGAGCATCTGCTCTAATGAAAAATCAAGATCATGGGTCCGCAGATTTTTCAGGTCATTAAAAATGACAGCTCCAACACCAATTTGTGTAGCGACAGATCTTTTGTCAATTTGGTTATCATACTTCTCGCCCATATTACGCTCAGCTGTTTTGATGGCTTCAGCTAAGACATCGGCTAAGAGCACGACTTTTCCTTGGCGCGTAGACATCTTAGATCCATCAACAAGCATCATACCAAAACCGATATGCTCAAGTGATTCAGCCCATTCATGACCCATTTTTTTGAGAACATGGAAAACCTGCTGGAAATGCAGTGTTTGTTCATGGCCGACAACATAAAAGGTTTTAACAGGTTTAAAGGTTTGCTGGCGGTAGAGAGCCGCAGTAAGATCCCGAGTCGCATATAAGGTGGCGCCATCTTTTTTTGTAATAAGACATGGGGGCAAGTTCTCAAGCTCAACAACATAGGCTCCATCTGAAACTGTTAGTAAGTTCTTCTGCTCCAACTCCTGAACCACAGGCTGCATTTTGTCATTATAAAAGGCTTCTCCCATATTTGAGTCAAATTGAATACCAAGCAAATCATAGTAGGTTTCAAACTCCTTTAATGACTCTTCACGAAACCATGACCATAGTGCTTTTGCCTCCTGATTACCCTCTTCTAACGCCTTAAAAGCAGCACGCGCATCATCATTAAGAGAGTCGTCTGACTTTGCTTGCTCATGAAAACGCACATACAGCTCCAGAAGCTCTTTTATGGGCTCCTTTTTAATTAGCGCCTCGTCTCCCCACATCCGGTAAGCGGTGATAAGCTTTCCAAATTGAGTACCCCAATCCCCTATATAATTTATACGAATAACCTCATAGCCATTTTTTTCAGAAAGGTATGCTAATGATTGACCAATGACAGTGGAGCGTAAATGCCCCATTGAAAAAGGCTTGGCGATATTAGGCGAGGAATAATCAATGACTATTTTTTCATCTTTAATAGGCTGTGATCCGTAGCTGTCTTGCTCTGCTAGAACACTTGTTAAAATTTGCTCAGTTGCTTTGTCTTGGTTAACAAAGAAATTGACATAACCACCGGCGACTTCAGCCTTAAGAATCAAGTCACTGGTAACCTCAACTTTGAGCTCATCGGCAATGATGGCTGGAGATTTTCTAAAATGCTTAGCAAGTGTAAAGCATGGAAAGGCCACATCACCATGCTGCTCTTGTTTAGGTGTTTCGAGTAACTGTAGAACCTCGTGCTCGGATAATAGTCCTTTAAGTGCAGATGATATTACTGCGGCAATCTGTGTATGGATCATGGTTTTCTCCTTTCAATATAAAAAAGCCCCCGCCTCTATAAAAGAGACGAGAGCCTAAGTTCCCGTGGTACCACTCTAGTTGCCACAATTGTGACCACTTTCTATTGTTAACGAGGTGACTCCCCGCATATCCCTACTAAGTTCGTTCAGGAACGTTCTCCAAAGTGCGCTTCATTCAACTACATTATATTAGGCTCACACCATCCCTAACTCGCTTGATAATGTTGATTGAACTACTCTCTTTTTCAACGAATGCTGATGTGAAATTTTTCTTATCTTACTTGTATTCCTTTTATCTGTCAATGGTGCATTTCAATTTTTAAACAAAAATGTTTGGATAATATTGTTTGACATCTAACGAAAGAAAAGAAAGAATGAATGTAAGCATTTGGTTATAAGTCAGTAGCTTTAGTAAGGAGGGTAGCTCGTGATTGGATTGATTGAATACAACTGGCAAGTCAGAGATGAATGGTTAGATTGGTGCGAGATGCTCTCAACAGAACAGCTTTATGCTGAACAAACAGGGGGAGCAGGCAGCATATTATACACGCTGTTTCATATCGTTGAAGTAGAAAACAGCTGGTTACGAGCAGTCCAGAATAAGCAGGATGTGCCATATATTTTTGAAGATTATTCTAGCTTAGATGAAGTTAAAGCGCTGTCAAATACATTGCGAAAAGAACATGCATTATTTTTGAGAACCGACCTGGATGCCGTATTAAATCAATACGTACAGGTTTCGTGGGACAATCAAATCTATCAAGCTAAGGATATTTTGCACCATCTTATCATTCATGAAGTCCATCATATTGGTCAGCTCTCCATATGGGCAAGACAAATGAACAAGCAACCTATTGAATCTCATTACGTAGGTAGGCAGTTAAAGAGGGTTGAAGAGTATATCTAACGGAGGTCATATGAAGCCATTAAATCAATATATTGGAGATGTATCCTTTCAACTCCGAGAAAAGCATAACTTTGATTGGATAAAGGAATACGGAACGGTATTTAAGGTGTTTGATCAGCAGGATTCAGGTAATCTTTGTTTTGGAATCATCCAAAACGGTCAGAAGAGATTTCTGAAATATGCCGGGGCAAAAACAATTCATTATGAAGGCGAACCTGAACAAGCAGTGCAGCGTTTAAAGCAGGCTGCCTCGATTTACAAAAGACTTCAACACGAGTCTCTTATTACGTTTAAGGCTGATGTTGAATTAGGAGAAGGCTATGCACTTATTTTTGAGTGGGTGGAGGGAGAATGCTTGCATTCTCATTGGACGTTCCCACCTCCGGAAAAATACACTCATCCTGATTCTCCGTATTACCGTTTTAAACAGCTACCAATAACTCAACGTTTAGGTGCGATGAGGAACATTTTAAGCTTTCATCAATATGTGGAAGAGCAACATGTTGTGGCCATCGATTTTTATGATGGTAGTATTTTGTATGATTTTAAGACGGATCAACTATTTATTTGTGATATTGATTTCTATCATTCAAAACCATATATCAATGAGATGGGCAGGATGTGGGGATCAAATCGGTTTATGTCGCCAGAGGAGTTCGAGCTGGGTGCGTCGATTGATGAACGGACGAATGTCTATAACATGGGTGCTATTGCCTTTAGTCTTTTAGGCGGAGAGCTAGATCGCTCCTATGAAAAATGGGAAGCTGGAGAAGCCTTGTATAAGGTCATGATAAAGGCGGTAGAAAATGACCCGAGGCTGCGCTTTGCCAGCGTCACAGAGTTATTAGAAGCATGGGACCAATCAATAAGTTAAGCGCTTTCGCAGGAATGTCGAAGCAACAACTAGAAGTAATAGAGATAATGATCAGACAAAAATAAGGAGAGTGCATGATGCCATTCCTATCGTTAAACACATTTAGCTTACAAAACCAGTTGGGGCCAGTTCAATGGACATCCTGGGATGAGCAAGCCAAGACTCAAATTGTTACAGTAGAGGAGCAGCCTGAGAATTATTCGTTGCTTGAACTACCGTTTATTCTAAAAGATCGAGGATTTGATGCATTAGAAGTTTGTCATTTTCATATTCCGTCTACAAATAAGCAATATCTAGAGCAGCTAAGGTCTGCATTTCAAGACGCTGATTTGCGTTTCTACTCTTTACTAGTGGATTATGGAGATATCAGCAATGAGGATGCGACGCGTAGAGAAAAAGACATCGAGTGGGTAAAGCAGTGGATTGATTCAGCATCCATCGCCGGGGCTGAGCATATTCGTATCATTGCAGGAGAAGCAGATCCAAGTGATAAAGAGGCATTAGATCGAGCGCTTGATAACCTTAAACAGTTGGCTGACTATGCAGCAGAGAAGGGAGTCAAAGTGCTAACAGAAAACTTCCGACCACTTGCTTCAACTATGCAAAACTGTCTCTCTCTTATTGATCAAAGTGAAGGGAAGTTTGGCTTAACAACTGACTTTGGTAATTACGAGGGCCCTAACAAGTACGAAAGCCTGCGCGCAGCGATTCCGCTTAGCAGTTCCATCCACGCAAAAGCGAGAACAAGCAGTGACGGCTCTCAGGACTTAGAAGAGTTTCAAACCTGCATGGATATCATGGCAGAAAGCCAATACGACGGGGCTATTACACTAGTGTATAACGGAGCTATGGATGATTGGCAAGGGATAGATGAGATTAAGAGGCTGAGTCTGAGGTATGTGGAGTGAAGAAACGTCATTGGATGATGCTAGTTGTAGTTGTATTCTCAGCTACATGGCTAGTAGGCTGCCAGACTCATGCAAAAGAGAGTCAGAATGATCTCATAAGAGAAGATGTCGAAATAACCAGCATCACGTTTAATGAGAATGGTCAAAATGGTACCGTACACATTGATGAAAGCGACTTTGAAGATGTAACAACAATTATTTCAAGTGCCAAACAAGAAAGCGGAATAGTGAATATGACAGAACCTGAGCTGCACTTGAAGGTTCACTATACTGATGATGAAAACCAGTTGTATTTTCTCTGGATCGCGGAGGAAGAAGAAGACAGTGTCTTAATGAGCAGTGAGGATACGCATGTTATTTATACGATTTCAGGGAGTTTGAATGAGGAGTTAAAGGAGTTGCTTGAATAGAGGGGTGACCTCCACCATGGTAAGGTGGGGGTCAGCGGTTCGAATCCGCTTGGAAGCTTCGTAAGTACTGATATATAAGGGTTTTGAGATTTCGAAATTAATGTAATTCTCTTATTTCTGTCAGAATTCTAACCTTTATCTTGATAAAGTGTGAAAACCAAAAGACTTCAAGTAAACCAAGAAACGTTAAATGGTTTGCTTGAAGTCTTTTAATATTTAATAAGAATTATTTTTAAGTCTTATTAAGAATTCAAGGTCTTTCAGATACATGTCTTCATATAAATTTAAAATCCTCACCCAATTCAGCTTTCCTAATTATTGGTATTTATACACCTTCTAAATCCTTATATTCTTTTAAATGATTTTTTAGATGAATTAAAAAATCTTACTTGCCTTTCTAATCTGATCTATTGATATGGAAAAGAAAAACCTATTCAATAGTAATGATTTATTAACTTTAAATTCCATAAACGAACGTCATATTACACTTTTTTCACTTGGGTTTTACATTTATTATAAGTATAATGTTAATTAAGAACTATAAGTCTCGATAACTGCGTCCAATGGAGAAATATGAGGTGGAAAAATGTCTAAAGAAAATGCCAATTTAAAAATTTTTGAAATCAAAGGTGCTGATTCGTTTGACTTTAATGAATTAGAAAATAAATTACAAAGTGAGCTAGAGTTTCAACTGTCAGACTTAGATGTTTTAAAAGATGAAAAAAAAAATATCGGTAATGATGAGAATTTGGGTAATATCATCAAAGATGTTGTTTGGGAGCAGTTTTTAAACCAGGTTGCTGCTAAGGCAGGCGAAGACTTTATTAAAGAAAATAAAGGCCTTACATTAGATTTAAGAAAAGAAGCCCATATTCAGACCACTGAAAATTTTGATAAAGGTATAATTGCAACACATAATTCTAAAATTGATTATCAACAACGGCATGATGACTATCAGGCAAGATTTCAAAAAGATGAAATGGGTAAAATCAAAACAAAATATGATAGCAGAAGTGGTAAAGAACAAAAAGTTTTAAATAAAGGAGCAAGAGGTGATTTCGATAGAGGTAGAGATAAAGGCTCTGCGAGTGTTCATAAAGATCACACAATTTCTACAGCAGAAATTAATAGAGATGCCGAAGCAAATGCACATTTGGGTAGAGCTGAACAAGTAGCTTTTGCTAATAGTGAAAAAAACCTTAACGACTTAGATTCTTCGGCGAATCAATCTAAGGGCGATAGTAACATGTATGATTGGTTAAAAAGTGAACGTGATGGTAAAAAACCCGTTGATAGATTTAATATTAATGAAAAAAAATTGAAAGGGAAATACCAAATTGCGCGAGAAGAATACGAGAATATAAAGCAAGAAGGTATCCACAAATCCAAGGAGGCGGGTAAACAATCCCGTAAAGAAGAATCGTTCAAAATGACAGGGAAGGCACTTCGTACAGCAGTGATGCTGATTTTTGCGGAATTCATCAAAGAAATAATTGGCAAACTGATTAAGTGGTTGAAATCAGCTCAGAAAAATTTAAATACACTAATTGAACATATCAAAGAAGCGATAAATTCTTTTATAGTTAAATTAAAAACACATTTAATAAATGCCAGTAATTCAGTTTTAACTACTATCTTTGTTGCTTTAGTTGGGCCAATTGTTCGTACACTTAAAAAAGTGTGGATTTTATTGAAGCAAGGATGGAAATCTGTAAAAGAGGCAGTAGAATATTTAAAAAATCCCGAAAACGAGGATAAGCCTTTAAATATTCGTTTATTAGAGGTGGGTAAGATTGTGATGGCAGGATTAAGTGCAGTTAGCGCCATTGTACTAGGGGAAGCAATTGAGAAAAGTTTAATGGTAATTCCTTTTCTAGCAGTTGAAATTCCATTATTGGGTAGTTTGGCTAATTTAATAGGATTATTTGCAGGTGGGTTAACAGCGGGAATAATTGGAGCAATTGTAATAAACCTTATTGATAAGGCTGTCCAAAAAGAACAAAAAAATAATAATGTAAGTAAGCAAATTAAAAAATCGAATGAAATATTGAGTACTCAATCTCAATTAATAGAATTAAATAGTAAACAATTTGCTATTTCCAAAGAAAAAGTGACTAATTCAATAGCTGAAAGAAATAAAAAGGCTAAGGATGAAATAAATAAATCGTTAAACTCAATTTTTAATGAGGATGTATCTAATTCGAAAAATGAGAATTCATTTGATGAGATGGAGCGAATTTTAAAAGGTCTCTTGGATTAAAATTCAGGGGTTTTGAAACGGCTTATAATATTTATATTATAAGTCTTTGAGAAGAATTATATATTTCATAAAAAACAAAATTGATTAATAAACGGTTGAATCATCTAAAAGATACTGAATTTACAAAATAATTATTAAGTAATGTAAAGTAGAGGGTTAATATGAACAAGCTTGTTATAGAAAAGCATAATTTTGAGAAAGCTAAAAATCAATTAAAAGAATTTTCATTGACTAAACCAGAAGAATTGGCTTTAAAAAAAGTTGAAGTTGATGGAGGTCTTTTTAATTGGTTTGATCATAAGGTAACGGGACAAGAGTTAAATGACTTAACAAAACGAATACAAGGATATTTGGTCAAATTCAATACACTAAACAAAAAGTTTATTAAAGAATTTGGTGAAGTATATAATGCGTTGGAGGCACTAGACAAAGAATACATACAAGGAATACTTTTATCCATTAAATCAGCTGAGCAAGCTAGTAGGGAAGCTAAAAATGCGCAGAAAGACATACATAATACAATAGAGATACAAAAACAAACAATAGGAGCCCTCAAAAATTTTAAAGAAAAGCTAGATAAATATGAATACCTTGAAAATGTTGATGAGGTTTGGAAAGACACCCAAAGGTTCGGTAAAAATCTGGAATCTATTAATGCGGAAATAGATAATATAAAACTAACTTTTGAAGGACAATTTAATTCAATATTACAATTAGATACGTTTAAAGAAGAACTAAGCAAATTCAAATATCTGAGCAATATCGATGTATTATGGGAAGAAGTACAGGTTTTTAATATGGATATAAATTCAATTAAAGGAAAAATTAATGAGATTAAAAAGAACTTTAATGAACAGGGGAATGAAGTAGAAGCTTTAAATCAGTTTGTGGGGACGATAAGTCAGTACAAACATCTTAATGACATCGATCAAGTATGGGAAGATTCACAAACCTTCTTTAAAAATATTGATTCAATTAATGAACAAATTGATGGGATTAAAAAGAAAATTAAAGAACAAGAAAATGAAGTAGAAGCTTTAAATCAGTTTGTGGGGACGATAAGTCAGTACAAACACCTTAATGACATCGACCAAGTATGGGAAGATTCACAAACCTCCTTTAAAAATATTGATTCAATTAATAAACAAATTGTTGGGATAAAAAAGAAATCAAAAGAACAAGAAAGTGAAGTAGAAGCTTTAAATCAGTTTGTAGGGACGATAAGTCAGTACAAACACCTTAATGACATCGACCAAGTATGGGAAGATGGTAAAAAAAATAAATCAGATACTGAATTATTAAAAATAAACGCGGATGAACTTGAGCAACAGCTGTTTGAAATTAAGCAACAATGGGATGAAGATAAGGTTAAATATGAAAGCCAAATAATTACTGCGTTTAAGAAAACAAAAATTGCTTATGCTCTAGCTGGGGGTTCTATTGTTATTGCAATACTTCAATTTATATTGAATTTAGTGGGTATTCTATAATGAGAAATAAATATGAAAACGAATTTTTAGATTTGGCTTCGAAATTGGACGCATTAGTTGGTGGATATGGAGAAATAACGAAACATGCAATAGCAATTACGGATAGTCAAGATCATCAGGAAACGATTGCATTATTAAATAAAATATCTGATGTAGCTGATTTGAAAAACAATAGTCCGGAAGTTAAATTTATAGCAAAAACATTGAAAGATAGTTTAGTTAAATATTATGGGTATATTACAGTCCTAGATATCTGTACTAATGAAATAATTATGGAGGACAAACGTACTTTACCTGACCTCCTATTTGAACTAAATGAGTTAATAGGTTTAGATAATGTGAAAACAAAGGTAAATGACCTTATTGCTTATCAAAAGGTACAGCAAATGCGAAAAGATAAAAATTTAACCGCGACTAAAAGTACACTCCATCTAGCTTTTTTAGGAAAACCAGGTACTGGAAAAACTACTGTGGCTAGAATTGTAGGAAGAATTTATAAACAACTAGGTTTGCTTTCCAAAGGACATTTTATTGAAGTTTCTAGAACAGACTTAATAGCTGGTTATCAAGGTCAGACTGCTTTGAAAGTAAAAAAAGTCATTGAGGATGCAAAAGGTGGAGTATTATTCATTGACGAGGCTTATAGTATAACTGAAAATGACCACAGTGATTCTTATGGTCGAGAGTGTTTGACTGAACTTACTAAAGCATTAGAAGATTGTAGGGAAGATCTGGTCGTAATTGTAGCGGGTTATACAGATCCTATGACGAAATTTTTTAATTCTAACCCAGGACTTAAATCTCGTTTTAATACATTTATTGAGTTTGAAGATTATACAGCTTATGAGTTAGAAAAGATGTTAATTTCGATGTGTAGTGGTTATGAGTATGTATTGAGTAAAGAGTCTAAAAAAGAAATGAGATTGATATTAAATAAATTAGTTAAAACAAAAGACGAAAGTTTTGCGAATGGACGACTCATTCGAAATATATACGATGAGTTAATTATGAATCATGCTAAAAGAGTTGTAAATATTGAAAATCCGAGTATAGAAGATTTATCAATAATAGCTATTGATGACTTTAAGGGATTACAATTATCTCAACCAGTAGATACATCATTTTTATTAGATGAGAATATTTAAGAGTATCTGCTGAACGTTCTAAGCTAAGTGCTAACCAACACCGTTTAGAGCATACAGCGTATATGCTTGAAATTACTTATATAAATGAAGTTCTATGTATCGATTCAGTACTTAAACTTCTAACAAAAATTCTAACGGAAGAATTACAAAAGAATGGAGAGCTTAAGGTACAATTTTAAAAAAGTAGAGTTAAAATCCTTAACTAATACGGTTCGTGGAATACGTACAATAAGTAAATATAGAATTCACCGAAATGGTAAGGTGGGGGTCACTTTAGTTTAGATGCATGGTGCTAATATTTTGTAAAATGAATGCCCACATAATGATTTAAAATGTTCTATGCTGGTTGCTCTTAAGAATATAAATCTATTAATTTGTGTTGTAGCCGTTCACTATTGTCAAACTTAATAAAATATTTTAGTTGCCATTTTTGTGTACTTATTGCTTGTTTGTTAGTTGGGTTGTCCCAGACAGGGTAAACTCTTATTGCCATTTTCCCTTTAACTGTTGCTGATTTATAGATATTTTTTTGTTGTAAAATTTTTTTTGGAAAAACAAACTGTCCAATTTTGTTATCCACAAACGTATTAATAACTAATAAATCGGGAGCATTTTCATAAGAGAAAGCTTGATTTTTATTATTAATATCTTTTTCCCAAAAGGATACGAATTGCCCTGACTTATTCGGTGTTATTTTTGCAACTCTAAATCTTACTGATTTATTATTTAATTGAAAAACGCCTGCACCATATTCAGAGTTTTGATCTTCCTCGTGAATATCAGATACTATCAAATGATTAGGCATGTACAAATTCTCATTTATATATTTAAAGACTTTGTAAAATTCGGCCATATTATCTCCTCCTATCAGAGATGCAAGTCGGTTGCTCCATAGATCATTAGATATTATTATTATAACCTCACTTTGGAAATACTGCTTGCTCAATCAAACCAAACTCCATATTAAGTTCTTTAATCATTATAGGCTCTCTATTAATTGGGAAGGCTTTAATGCCCTGGGTGTATTATAAATAATTGATAATACATGTTTATTCTCTGGAGACCTTGATATGGAACGTATTATTACTAAATATAATGACCTCCACCCTGTTAAGGCGGCACTCTAAAACGAATGTAAAGCACTCACAAAAATAAAAGGTGTGGGAGTCTCCGTTTTCTCCTTCCGCTCTGTCCCCCGGATCAGACAAATAACCAGCATTCTTACCTAAGGAAATGAGGGCTTTCATAATAAAGCTTTCTTATCAGTAGCCTCGATAAAAAGGTTTATTGAGATAAAAGGGCATAGTCGGTTAGCTCAATACCTTCTCGCGGTAAGCATGCCCCCATTTTCGGGAGCGGCGTATATCCTAGCTTATCATTACTTTTAAACAATTCTTTATAAATAGTTAGCAAGCTGGGAAGGTGGTTGATTTATACAGTTAAACTGTATATACTAAAACTATTCAGTTGAACTGTATAAGGAGGAGCAATGAACCGAAACAAACATCTACCGTTAACGGAAACCGTTTATTATATCTTATTGTCTTTACTTGAACCACGTCATGGCTATCTCATTATGCAGCGTGTTGAGGAGTTGAGTAGGGGGCATGTGAGAATGGCGGCTGGTACTCTCTACGGGGCACTTGAGAATTTAATGAAGCTAGATTTTATTGTACTAATACCGAAACAAGATTCTCGCAGAAAAATATACATCATTACTGAGCAAGGAAAAGATATTTTAAGGCTTGAACAAGAGCGAATGACGTTTTTATTGGAGGTTTCGAAACAATTAGTAAAGGAGGATCCTAAGAATCATGAGGAGATTTAAATTCTTTTTAGATTTCTCAAAAGAAGAGCAATGGCTGAACAAGATGGCACAGAAGGGAAATCATCTTATGTATCATTCTTTTGGCTACAGATTTGAAAAAGGTGAGTCAAAAGATACGATATACAAAATTGATTATCGTCATTTTAAAAGTAAACAAGACTTTTCGGACTACGAAATACTTTTTGCTGATAGCGGTTGGTTGCGGTTACCTTGCCCGAGAAGAAATGGCCATCAATATTTCAAGCGAGTAAGTGAGGACGCGTCTTACGATATTTTTTCTGACCATGATTCAAAGGCAGCTCGATACAAGCGTATGGCTGATGTCTTTCTCCCTCAGTTTATGATATTTATGCCTGCAATCGTTGTGTTTTATATGACTGGAATCTTTAATAATTATTCATTAAACCCAATTGAATGGTATTTAACACCTGGACTTTGGGATATGACAGGGGTTAGGTTTTTGGCATCGTTTTTATTTGAGACACCCTTTGCCCTTATGCGTGGAGGACTTGTCTATCTCTTTGTGCTCTCGGGTGCTTTATCTGGTTACTGTTGGTGGAAAGCTCACCAGCTATATAAAAAGGAGGCTCAACTGTAAAACTACGTGTTTTAATAATTTGGAAGGACTTCGTATTTACATGTTGAAATGCTTAAGTAAGAATTCTTTAGATGAATAAGATGGGAGGCACCTAACTTGGGTAATGAGCACTTCATATAAACCTCTTTTCACTGGATCCGAGGACCTCCAAAGCCTCAGTGAATGTATGACTTACTACGAAAATAATCATAATGGAGGGCTTAGGATGAGGTCTGCACAAGAGATGCTAGAATTAATTTTAGAAACGGCCAAGGCGGATGAACGAATTAGAGCGGTGGGGATGAATGGGTCTCGTACAAATCCAAATGCCGCTAAAGATCCGTTTCAGGATTTTGATATAGTTTATGTTGTTACAGACGTTGCTGCATTTGTAGAGGATACTCGCTGGGTTGAGGTGTTTGGTGATCGGATCATTATGCAGATGCCCGAGGCGATTGAGCTAATGCCACCGAGGAAAGATGGGACATTTGCTTATCTGATGCTTTTTACTGATGGAAATCGAATCGATTTAACCTTGATTCCAGTCGATAGAAAAGAAACGTGGAACGGTGATGATAAGCTGTCAATTGTTTTACTTGATAAGGATAACGCTTTACCCAATTTACCTGAACCGACTGATGAGGATTATTGGGTAAAACGGCCAACAGAAAAACTATTTGATAATTGCTGCAATGAATTCTGGTGGGTTGCAACCTATGTAGCAAAGGGCTTATGGCGGAACGAGCCAACCTATGCGTATGATCATCTAACGATTATCAGGCAGATGCTTATACAGATGCTGGAGTGGAAAATTGGAATAGTAACAGATTTCAGCACAAGTGTAGGTAAAAATGGCAAGCATCTCGAGCGTTATTTACATGAGAATGAGTGGGGTAGGTTAGTTACCACGTACCCAAGTCTTCGTGCGGATGAGATGTGGGAGGCGCTTTTTCAGATGATAAGCTTATTCGAAGAGGTTTCTGAAAAGGTTGCTAAACATTTTGATTATAAGCAGGAAATTGTGGATGTAGAAAATGTGAAGACTTATCTTTTACACATCAAGAAGCTTTTTCCGGAAGCAAAGGAAATTTATTAAGTGAGAGCCCTGCATTTTTTCGGTGCAGGGCTTTTGAATATGTAAACGGTGGAATTGTAGGTAGGTACAGGTAAATGCTGTTAATAGTATTAAAAGATAAATGGATGAAGGTGACTATTAAAGATGGGGGAACTTCATAGTCTTTTATCATAATTGTGTGTTTGTTCTACTCGTATAGGAGCACTTAAATAATAGGGTGTGCATAATCTATTAATGAGCAGGTGCTTTTCATTTCTAAATGATCTAATAGTGGACTAGTTGTAGGCGAATGGTAGCAACGACGAAATCTAACTATTTACTATACGATGTAAGGAGACTAAAAAAATGAACATCAAAATGGATTTCTTGCCTGTGTCGGCTAGTAATCGTCCCGGTCGTTCATTAACACCAACTTATATTACTCAGCATGAAACAGGGAATACGCGAGCTGGTGCCGATGCTGAGGTGCACGCACGCTACATTAAAGGCGCAGATGCACGGTCGCGCTCCGTTTCATGGCATTATACCGTGGATGATAAGCAGATTATCCAGCATCTGCCGACAAACGAAGTGGCCTGGCATGCAGGTCCAAGTGGCAACAGCCAGTCTATCGGAATTGAGCTGTGTGTCAATTCCGATGGAGATTTTCAAAAAGCCAAGGAAAACGCAGCCTGGTTGATTCAACATTTGATGCAAAACTTAAAAATTCCATTATCAAGAGTCGTGACACACAAGCATTGGACAGGGAAAAACTGTCCAGCTAGACTGCTTAATGAATGGACAGAATTTAAGAACTTAATTGGAACGGTCTCATCCGGTCCAGTGACGGGTGGAGTAGAGGTTCCAGCACCAACGCCGACACCAACACCACAGCCGCCAAGACCAGTGACAAATCAGTTTATAGCCAATGCACAAACCTTTTTAAATAGTCGCAGTTATCCTTCTAAAGCATCGTTTGCTCCCTTAGTAGTAGATGGCATTGCTGGTCCTCGAACAACAAATGCTTTAGTACGAGTGTATCAATATTTCGCTAGCGTCAGCATTGACGGGATTTTCGGTCCAAGGAGCAAGCGAGCTGCCAATACGTTAAGACGTGGCTCCACTCATCAATGGTGGGTGCGACTCTTGCAATCAGCTTTAAATGTAAAGGGAGCAAGAATTGCGATTGATGGTAGTTTTGGGCCAGCCACAGAAAACGCGGTACGGTCATTTCAACGTAGTTCTCGAATTACAGTAGACGGAATTGCCGGACCAAATACGTGGGAGAAGTTATTGACTTAGTGAGGGTGATTTAGTAAGAGGGCGAAGGCGTTAGCATGAGGAATGGCTTGGAAACCAAAATGATCTTGAAGTTACCATGGTTGTGAAAGCTCGAGAATAGACGGAATGGTTGTTTGCCATTTTGTCTTTTTTTATTTAGTAATCAGTATGGAGTTATCTCATAGGGAGTTTTCCTTTCGTAGTTAATACAAGTTCCCACTCAACCAAATACATCTAATGATCCCAAGTGTGTTACTATTAAGCTTGATTCACACTTTGTACAGGTTGAAGGAGAGTTCTATGAATAACAATTTTAAATTAACCATTCAATATGATGGTACTCGATATAAAGGCTGGCAGCGTCTTGGTAAAGGTGAAAGCACCATTCAAGGTAAAATCGAGAATGTACTTACCGAGATGGCGGGAAAACCAATTGAGATTATTGGTAGTAGTCGAACGGATGCGGGCGTTCATGCTTTAGCTCAGATCGCTAATGTAAAGCTTGATCGTAAAGTGACGGCAGATGAGGTGCAGAACTACTTGAATCGTTATCTTCCTGAGGATATCAGTGTGGTAAAGGTTGATTCGGTTCACGATCGGTTTCATGCTCGCTATAATTCAGCGGATAAGACGTATGTTTATAAGATATGGAACAAAAGCTACTCACACCCTTTTTTACGTAAGCTAAGCATGCATGTAGATCAGCCTCTTGATCGTCAGCAAATGAAAAAGGCAAGCGCTTATTTTGTAGGGGAGCATGACTTCACTGCATTCTCGAATGCGAAGTCTAAGAAAAAATCTAATGTGCGGACTATTCGTTCGATTGATTTTGAAGAAAAGGACGGTTTCCTTGAGATCAGAATTAAAGGGGACGGATTCTTGTACAATATGGTGCGTAAGATTGTTGGTACGTTGATTAAAGTAGGTTTAGGTGAGATGAAAGCCGACGCTATCCCAGGGATTATTGAATCAAAAGAGCGTGAGCATGCTGGCTTTGCTGATGCTAGTGGTCTTTATCTTGAGAAGGTCGAGTTTAAATTAGATTAATCGAAAGTCAAGCGCTTCTGAGAAGAGGCGTTTTTTTGTTGGTTGTGGGACTGACATATTGTGAAAGTTACATTGATTTGAAGGCATAAAAAATAGATAGTCAATTTATGTAATATAATAAATGTTAATGGGGAGGTTATTATATTTGAAAAAACGATTCATTTATTTATTTCTGCTTACTTTCAGTTTGATTATACATGTAGGATGTACTGCAATGAGTGAACCTTCTTAAGTACGATGGAAGGTATATTGCTCAAGTCAAATAGTGGGGAAAATCTTATTATCAGTGACCATGGTACCATTACAATGAGTAACGAAACAGGAGAAGAAGAATTATTTGATGATTTAAAAAGTGGAGACAACATAGAAATCACACACGATGAGATTGCGGAAAGTTATCCTGCACAAACTGTAATATATAGTTGTGTACTGATAGAAAGAGGTAGTAAAGAAACCAAAGGATACATTAGATCAACTCCAAGAAATGGGCTGGACGTTTGATTTGACTGATTGAACTAGTCAGCTTCACTCTGTAAATAATAAATTGCAAGCTGTGTTCGGTCTCTTAGCTCTAGTTTGCCTAAAATGATTGAAAGATTGTTTCGCACAGTTCCTTCGCTTAAAAATAGTTGAGAAGCAATTTCTTTATTGGAAAGTCCTTTGGCAATCAGGTGTGAGATGGATTGTTCACGTTCTGTGAGTTCGGCAAGAACCTTCTCTTTTGGGCTGAGTAAGGTTTCGATCACACGTGGATCGAGAACAGAGCTTCCTGAGGCTAAACTTCTAATGCTGTGCGCCATTTGGGTGACATCCATTGATTTGATTAAATAGCCTTTGGCTCCAGCAGCAAGGGCTAGTCTGATATTCTGTTCATCGTGGAATGTTGTCAGCATCATGATGACCAGCTCTGGCTTGATCGACTTTAATTTTTTTGTAGCCTCAATGCCGTTCATGATAGGCATCTGGATATCCATCAACACTATTTGTACGTCATGGGTTTCACAGAAGGTTACTGCCTCAACACCATTTGCCGCAGTTCCGAGTACTTGAAGATCCGTCTCACGTGAGAGCAGAAGTTCAAGACTCTCACATACTAAAGAATCATCATCTACGATTAAAATGTTCATTGTAGCTGCTCCTTTTGAGAAATAGGTAATACACAAACAAGAAGAAAGCCTTCTCGCTTGTCAGTAGAGATACTACCACCAAAAGCACGTGCTCGCTGTCTCAGGTTACGGATGCCGGTCCCGCTGGAATGCTGTTCATTAAATAATCCATCATTATGGATTCGTAGTCGAGTAATCTGATCGGTGATATCTAGTTCAACAGCAATGGCTGTTACATTAGAGCCGTGCCGAGAGATATTTGTTAAGCTCTCCTTTAAGCAAGATTCTAAGAATACTAATTGATAGGCTGGAATCGTCTCAGGCTGACCAGAGATATGTATGTGCACAGGAGCACCATCAAACTGCCTGCAAATCGTTTTCAGACGTTCCTTGGCATCTGTTATGACTGGCTTTAAATTATGCGATGTATCTCTGAGCTGTCGCGCAGCTTCGGCTAAACGCTCCTGGGCTTTATCAAACATCTGCTCGGCACTTGGGCTGTTTTCCTTGTTAAGCTGTTCATATGCCTGGAACGCCAGCCTGGCTCCGGTTACTTCATGGCCAACGTGATCATGAAGCTCCTGAGCAATTCGATTGCGCTCTTGTAACTCGGCAAACTGAACGGATCGTTTTGTGGCTTCGAGCAGCGTTTGATTAAATGCTTCGAGCTCATACTTCTCTTGTCGTTCGAGGTCCATTTTCCTCTGTGCAGTATGGCTTTGACTCTTCCAAGCATACACGCACCAACCAGCAAATGCGCTAAACCCTACAAGAATGATTGTTTGTACGTGTATTGGATAATAAGCCAAAACAAAAACAGCTGCCAGTAAGTAGAGTGGTTTCCCTCGTATAATTAATTCAAATACAATGAGAATGAGACCAATGGAGGCCCATTCCCAATGTGGGATAAATAAAAAGCAAATTAATCCATCAAAAAGAAGCGTCCAAGTGGGTAGCTTAAATCGCCAGCGCAGCCCAAGGAGGATAACGAGTAACATCAGAAAGAAAAAACCAGCTAAATCTGATCTGACTCCATACCAATAACCTACTATGATACATAGACAGCTCATTCGGCCAATCCATTCTGCTCCTAGATACGTGAGATTACCCACAGTACCCACCTCCTTAAAACCCTTCTTATTATCTATACAATCCTCCGCTTACTCCCTATTAGCAAAAACAACACAGCATATAATAACAGAATGGAAAGAGGAAGAAGGAAATCTATGAATGAAGCCTGAGTCACAATGACGTTTATAGCTTCATTATACCAATAAGTAGGTAGGAAAAAGGCTATTTTTTCGACGCTGTCTGGCATGATCTCCATCGGCAGCATAATGCCACTAAGTAAAGCCATGAGTACAACGAGTGCCATGTAAACTAAAAAGGATGTTTCTTTACTCCTGTATAGGGAAACCCACGCTAAAGCCATGGACAAAGAAGTGAAAGCAAACATGACATACAAGATGAAAAGACGGGTAGCATGATAAAGCTCATGACCGTATAAAAGCCCGCCAATAATCATGATTATAATTTGGATAAGGAGCAGAATTGTAAAAGCGAACACGTTTTGAGACAAATATGATAGATAGGTAATAGGTGCGATTGCAATTCGTTTGATGATTCCTTTCTGGCGATCCTCTAGTAGAATAACGGCTAGACGAACAGATACAAATAGAAGGACTACACTAAAATAATGATACCCGTAAGGAAGACGCATCCATGACTCTGGATCATAGGGTAGAAAGATTAATGCGATGGGTAGTGCAGCCAAACAAAGAAGATTCGTTTTGCTTGAGAAGCTACGTTTTAATGCAAACCTAAAAACCATCATTGGATTTTCTTCCTTCCTAATGTAACCATGATAAGGAAGCATACAATGATCGCTGCTGTTAAAGTAAACAGAGCGATTTGAACCTCAGAAGAATTGCCGTCATTCATCCTTTCAAAGATAGCAGTCTGGGCAAGTGATAGGGGATTTCCGTATGTGCCCATAAAATTAAAAAATGTATTATCAGGCAGCGAAAAAAACATCCCCGCTAGAATAATAGAACCTACCCCAAAAACCTCTGTTAATCGTTCTGCTATTTTGAAGTTTGGGGAGATCAGAGCACATATTGTACACACTAAGCTTGAAATGACGGAGAGTAAGGCAATAACTAACAAGGCCCAAAAGAAGCTACCCCAATCTACACCAAAAGCAAAATGAGTAATAAATACAATGACCATTCCCTGTAGTATTGAAAATATTGTACCGGCTAGTAAAACAGAGAATGCATAAAGTGCAGTGTTGATCGGAAGGGATTTTAAACGCCATTTCCGATCGGAGAAAAGATCCTCTTGGATGTAGCCCATTGGAAAGCTTCCTCCGAATAGCTGAAAAGCAAGCACCATACTAATAGCTGTTGTTTCAATGATACGTACACCCTCAGACTCCATATCAACCAGAATAAGACTAAAGACAAAAATTAGAAGTATCGGTAAAACAAATAACAGTAGTAGCCCTATATAATCGCGACTTATTCGGATACCTGTATATTTAATTGTAGGTAATATCATTCATGATACTCCTCTCCATCCCGCAAATGTTTACCAGTTAAGGTGAGGAAAACATCTTCAAGAGTTGGCTTTTCAGCGCTTATAGACAAGACGCCGCCTGCTTCTTTTGCAAGGGTGAGTGTACGATCCAGGTTACCCGCCCCAAGTCGAGAGATGATTTGTAAGTTATTTCCCTCGCTAATTACTTGTTTCACTCCTTCTAGCTGCTGGAGCTTTGAGAGGAGATCCCCAGACGCAGCTGCAACCTCTAGATTAATTTTTTCTTCATGCTGAATGGTAGCAATTAAGTCTTTAATCGTTCCTTCTGTAATGATGTGTCCTTGGTCCATAATAACAACCCGTGAGGCAATTGCCTGCAGTTCCTCCATGTAATGCGTCGAATACAAAATTGTTGTACCTTGCTTCTGTAGCTTTCTCACGGCCTCAAGAATATGATTTCTAGACTGTGGATCAATGCCTACGGTTGGTTCATCCATAATCAGAAGCTTTGGTTGATGAATCAGTGAACAAGCAATATTGAGGCGTCGTTTCATCCCCCCAGAAAATGTTTTTGGTTGTTTTTTTGCTTGTGACTGCAAGCCAACAAAATCCAGGGCATCTTCAATTCGCTGTTGCAAGGTCTCTCCTCTTAACCCGTATAATCCACCAAAAAAAGTAAGGTTTTCTTTGGCCGTTAGTTCTTCAAATATTGTTAATTCCTGAGTAACCAGCCCAATTCTCTCTTTAATATTTGTTAGGTTTCCTGTTAGCTCTTTTCCAAATAAATGAATGGTTCCAGCATCTATGGTAACTAGTCCACATAGAGCATGGATCAAAGTTGTTTTTCCAGCTCCATTTGGTCCAAGCAAGCCCACGATTTCACCCTCTTTGATAGTAAGCTCTGCATGGTCAAGCACACGTTCATTTCCATATCGTTTGATTAGACCTTTACTTTCAACAATAAGCATAATAAACCCCCTGTTACTATGATTACATTTATTATCATGTAATTGATGTAGAGCGTGTAGTTACATTTGTCACAATAATTTATGAGTAAAGAGGGAGAGAAGAAAGGGGAACGTGGCCTTATCAAGAAGCAAGGCAAGGAATCAAGACGGATTGGGAGTTGCCAAGAAGTAGAAAGTCTTACCAGGAAGCGGAGAAGGGAGATCAAGAAGGATTAGGAATTGCAAAGAGGTAGACAGCCTTATCAAGAAGGATTTGTATAGAAACCAAGGCCGATTTGATTTTAGCAAGAGCGTGAGATCGTTATTAAGAAAGCCTCAACTATTATCAAGAGGACTGCCTGTTTTAGCAAGACGTCAAGGTCGAAGCCACTTTAGATGCCATTCGGTGTAAAAATGTTCAAAGATATTTCTCTTTTTTTTAATATCTTCTAAATAAAAAAACAAGCAATCTAAGAATTGCTTGTTTCTATTTTATGAACGGACCATGTATGGGACTCTGTGGAATTAGCATTAAGTTTTTTCATTAAACGTTCTGCGTCACCTAGGGACAAAAATGTTTTGTTCTGTTGGCTGCTTGAATCTTTTAATGTTTTCCCTTGAGCTGTACAAATAAGTGTGTACATTCGGGTCAACTCCTTAGTACGATTCAGCCATGGTAAAGCTGTCCTTTTATTGTCTCATAGCTATCACTAAATAGATAGGGGGTGCGCGAACGGTTTCACTTTAAATACGCGTGAAAGGATGCGAGGCTGGAGATAGGGGAATTATGTAAATCAATGAGTAAGGAAAAAGAAGTGGGTACCAAAGCGTATCCACTTCTTATTTAAATTCGCTCAATGCTTTTAAGCTTCTGAATCTCCACGGTAACGATACTTTCTGGACCTTCTCGAAAGGAGACTTGTTTTGACTGTTCATTCACCCGTTCAACCACAGCGATTAGCTTTTTATAGTAGCCGTCCTCCCAATACTCGACATGAATGGGCAAAGAATAGGAAAGCGACTCCATCGCTACGATACCAAGCTCTTCTAGTTCTTGCTCATCAAGCAAAGGGGGATTGACTCGTTTTTCATACTCGTTCTGAGCTCGGATGGCTTGTTTGTGCTCTGGGAGCATCATACGGCTACCTTCCCATAATAAATTCTCTCGTCTTAAATAATCGCTCATTTGTAATGCCCTCCAATTTTAGCAGCGCGTTCTCTTGCCTGACCGGCGGGAAGAAGAGAGGAAGCGCGTAACACAGCCGTTTTGCCATACCGTTCCCTAATCAGATCCATTGTTTTTCCGAGCTCGCGATCCTCCTGCTGCTGCTGATAATCAAACAAGTCCAATTGAACAGCCTCGTCACTTGAGAGGCTTGAAAGAGAGACATTGATTCTGCGTACAGGCAGTCCATCCCAAAACTGATCAAGCAGTTGACAAGCGTACTTATATAAGGTGGGAGCAGAGTTGGTTTCATAAGGCATCTTGTACTGTCTGTGGAATCCTGTATGCATTTCGTAGCTTGCTCCTGATACACCAAGAGTGACTGTAAATCCTTGTACGTGATTTCGCCTTGCGCGGTGACAAACCTCCTCACATAATTCAAGAATAACCACATGGATGTCTTCTAAAGAGGCATAATCATAAGGCAGGGTCATGCCATGTCCTATTGCCTTTTGGCCTTCATGTGTAGAGAGCTTTACTGGTGAGTAGTCAACACCCTGGGCACTCATCCAAAGCACCTGACCGTGAATGCCCCATCTCTTTTTGAAAAAATCAACCTTTGTTTGAGCGAGCTGGCCTATTGTGCGAATACCCCGGTTATAGAGATGCTCCTTCATTCGATGACCTACACCAAATAAATTCTCCACGGGTAGCGGCCACAGAGTATCCTTTAGCTGATCAGCACGTAACTCAAAAATCCCGTCTTCTTTTTTCTTCGCAAAGTTGTCACACGCTAGCTTGGCGAGGATTTTATTCTCACCAATGCCTACTCTGGCTCTCACGCGGAATTTATTCCAAATTTGTTGTTGTACTTGCTTAGCCATTTCAATAGGCGTGCCGAACAGCCGCTGCGAATGGGTGACATCCATGAACTGCTCGTCAATAGAATAAGGCTCCACTAAATCAGTGAAGGCTTTTAAAATTGAAGTAATCTCCATTGACGCATGAATGTAGTCTTGCATATGTGGAGGAACAATAATAAGGTGGGCACATTTTTGCTGTGCTTCCCACAGGCGTTCAGCATTCTTAACACCATAGTGCTTCGCTTCTTTAGAGGCAGCTAAAATCACACCACTGCGACGATTTGGATCGCCTGATACCACAAGCGGTTTTCCTTTATATTGGGGGCTTCTAGCTACTTCAATCGATGCGTAAAAGCTCTCCATATCCACTAAAAAAATTGTCTGGCTCATTTGTTTCACCTCTTGGCGAATATATGTTCTTATTATATGCGAATATATGTTCTTATTACAACTAGAAAAAAGAACCAATTTCTGGTTCTTTAGAATGGATCCTTGATTCAGTCTTTATGACGCCTGCGAGATAGGTAAATAAGTAAAGCGCCGGCAATCATAACCATAATACCGATGGAAACAGCTGTAAGGATTACAGGTAGGTTGCTTGTAGCGGGACGACCAGCTGCAAGCAGGAGCGATTGTAGCCAATGGCTCAAAGCAAAAGTCTCCTCTCATAAACGAAAGTATAGTATCACTATGTCCAGCTTGAGAAGCATTCATTCATGAGCGTAGAGAGGAGAAGCGTCGATTAATATAATATAATCGAATCCAAAAGCCAATCGCAGCGCTGGTTAATCCGATAATAATGCCAATCCAAAAACCAAAAGGTCCTAAATTGGTTTGAGTAGCTAGCCAATAACCAGAAGGAATCCCGATGCCCCAGTAGGAAATCAATGCAATCACAAAGGGAACTGTAGCGTCCTTATACCCACGCAGCACACCTTGCAGAGTAGCTTGGGCCGCATCAGAAAGCTGATAAAAGATCGCAAAAAGGAAAAAGCTCATTGCCAAAGCCACGACATCGGGATGGTCTGTATACAAATAGGCAACAGGTTCTCTTAAGAAGTATAAGAAGACAGAAGCAATGGTGATAATCAGCATGGATAAGGCGATGCCCATCCAGCTGTATTGCTTCGCATCCTTTACACGTCCAGCCCCCATTTCATATGCCACCACAATGGTTAAAGCCATGGACATACTGAGAGGGATCATAAACAATAAGGATGAGAAATTTAAAGCGGCCTGGTGAGCTGCAATAATGTCTGTTGTGAACATTCGGCTCACTAGCAGTGTCACAAACGAAAAAATACTGGCTTCAAAAAAGATGGACAGACCCATCGGCAATCCCAAAGCTAATTGAGCCTTCCATGCGCTAAGCGAGGGACGGATCCAGTGTGAAAACAAACGATAAGCACGGATGGATGGAATTCGTTTTGTCATCAGTAAACTAAGACCAAAGATGATCCAATAGGTTAATCCTGTCGCATAACCAGCGCCAATTCCACCGAGTCTTGGGAAGCCAAAGGAACCAAAAATCAACAGATAATTTAAGAATGCGCTAATCGGAAGGGTAATTAATAAGATGACCATTGTAATGCGTGTGTAACCTTGGGCATCAAAGAAAAAACGCAGAACATTAGAAGCGAACAATGGGACTAATCCAATCGAGAGACCGATAAGATAGTGCTTGGCAATGTAAGCTACTTCAGCTTCTAGCTGCATTAATGAGAGTATGGAAGGAAGAAACAAGACCCCAGCAACATACACAACAACTGCAAGGACAACAGACAAATAGAGAGCCTGCAGAACAGACCGTGAAATCTCTTGCTTTTCACCTTTTCCAAGAAGATGACCAATAATTGGGGTGACAGCCATGAGAATGCCGTTAAACCCGGTCAAAATCGGTGCCCAAAGACTTGAACCTACTGCGACCCCGGCAAGATCTGTTGTGCCTGCTCGGCCAGACATCATCGTATCAATTACATTCATGGCATGGTAACTGATTTGTGTAACAAGAATTGGCCAAAGAATAATACTGTATAATTTTATTTTTTCTAAAAGTGAATGAGTAGGGTACATAGATTAGCTCCAATAGCGCAAACGAAAAACGTCACGAGTGACCGTAACGTTTTTTGTCGCAATCAAGTGATTATTATACATTCATTCAGGAGTCAGCGTCTTGCTCGTCCTCTAGCTCCTGTTGCGAGGCTTGTTCTGCTGCCTCAAGCTCTGTTTCTGAAACATCGCCAGCAATAATTCGCTGTGTAGGCATGACCTGGCTTCCCGCTGCTGTCACGTTTGCTTGGACATGATAAATGCCGTCTTCCTCAAACGACGTTTCTAGTGTATATACTCCACTGTCAGTCTCCTCAGCTGCAGTGATGATACCTGAATCACGATCCCCATTGCGCCATATTTCAAAGTCGACCTCACTTGCATCCGTTACGACCTCACTTCCATAGGTGAGACGCACAGAAAGCTTAACGGGATCAAATAGTGCCGTTTCAGTAGGCGCACTTAAGTCGGCCTGAAGTATCTCCACTGTATCAGCCTGCTGCTGATCTGATTGATTCTGCCCCATCGCGCAGCTTGCAATCATGAAAAGAGCAACAATAGAGAATACTATGAGTCCTTTTTTCATGATACACACCTTTCCTACCTTCTATAGTGAAATTCAGCAATGTGAATGTGTAGATAAAATATAATCTTACATACTTTATTTTATCATAGAGTGTAGGCTTTTTTAAACAATGTATAAAATCCATTCCAGAACACACGCTAATCAAAAAAAGGCGGTGGCTAAAATGTTTAAACGAAAGAAGCAACATCATACAAGCTACCTATTAGGCGGCGCAGCTGGAGGATTTATTCTTGGCATAGGAATGTATGCGTTAACAAGTTCAAAGGCCATTAAGAAAACAAATAATCATACCGCGTCAGATCGGAAAAATCATATGACGGAAACAATGGTTGAAGCTGGTGATGACATTGTGGATGGTATGAAAGAGGTTGTAAATGCCGCTATAAACGAACCTACCAAAAAGAAGAAAGAAGCTAAAGAGCCAGAACTCGCAAAAATTATTCAAAAATCCCTTGATCATGATCCATTTTAATTACGGCGCACCCATAAAGACGGAACGAAATCGATTATTCATCCAAACAAGCTAGTCAGGCGACAAGGTGGAACAGCCTTGTTGCTGTTTTTGTTTTATGAAAAGGGGAAAAAAGTAGGGAGTTGTCGAAATGAAATGGTTTTTGGTTGAAAGCTTTGGCTTGATCAAGGTATCCTGTTGAGAAGAAACCTGTAACAGCACGAGAGAGGGGTTACTATGGAGCTGTGGAACAATTTTGTTGATAAGGTAGTGAATTTAGATTGGATTAACATAGGGATATCCATTGCGATCTTTCTAGTATTTCTAGTATTCCGCAAACTTTTTACCACATATTTTAATAGAATCATTCTGAGGCTTTCAAAGCGAGCCTCTAATCGAGTAATCATGAATATCCTTAGATCCTATGAGAAGCCTTTAAGGCTACTTTGGGCAGTCATTGGAACGTATTTGGCATTCCAATATTTAAATTATTGGAACATAACAGATGAACCTTTTGTAAGCAATCTGTATCGTTCATTTATTATCTTTGTTATTGGCTGGGGATTGTTTAATTACACGTCCAATCATTCCACTGTCATCTACCGCTTTGCACAGAAAGCAGAGCTTGAAGAAGAAAGCATGCTCATTCCATTTTTATCAAAAATTCTGCGCTTTTTAGTTGTTGCGGTAACGCTGGTCATTATTTTAGATAACTGGAATTTTGATATCAGTACCTTTGTAGCAGGTCTTGGGATTGGTGGATTAGCCTTTGCCTTAGCAGCTCAGGACAGCATTGGTAACTTTTTTGGTGGGATCATTATTATTACCGAACGGCCATTCAAAAAAGGAGATTGGATTGAAACACCTACAGTGGAGGGTGCAGTCGAGGATATTACCTTCCGTAGCACAAAGATTAGGACATTCTCAGACACACTTGTCATCATTCCAAACTCAACTCTTGCCAATGAGGCCATTACAAACTGGACTGAAATGGAACGCAGAAGAGTGTACTTCAGTCTGGGCATTAGACATTCAACGTCTAGTCAGAAGCTACAGCTCCTGAGAGATCGTATTGAAACCGAGCTGCAAACTTTTAAAGGGATAGCGGATGATACAGTTATTGTTCGGTTTGAAGAGTTCACAGAGACTGGGTATAACTTAATGGTCACCTATTTTACAGAAACGAATCAATGGGGCCCATTTATGGAAATCCGTGAGGAAGCTCATTTCGGCATTTTACGAATTCTTGAGGAAGAAGGAATTCATATCTCCACCCAAGCAAATCTGATGCTAACGGAGGATCAGGGACTAGTCGTAAGTACTGATAATGAGGAATAATATGGATGTTGAAGAGGCGACCTGTACTCAAAGGTCGCTTTTTCTATGACTGTAGGACTATTTCTAAGAAAAGGCAAAGAGAAATGGTCAAAGGATCCGATATATATAAGAGGTATGCAGTGAAGTATTTTGAGTAAAGGGGTCTCATCATGCGTTATACGCCCATAGAAAATGTACAGGCAAATGAAAAGCTAGGTAAACAAATTTATACAAGTGATGGCAGAGTTTTGCTTAATGAAGGCGCTTCATTGACACCAACACTCATTAAGCGTTTGGATCGACTAGGCATCAAAGCCGTTTATTTGCAGGATCCCTTTGATATAGAAATAGAAGAAGAGGAATTGGTATCAGATGAGGTGAAACGAGAAACGCTTGCAACGCTAAAAGGATCCTTTCAATTCGTGCAAGAGTCTGGCACGGTTGACGTTGTATCCATTCAGCAGTCTGTCAAAAACATCGTAGAAGAAATTCTTGAAAATAGTCAATCCCTTCTTAGCCTAACAGATATGAGATCTGAGGATAGTGCACTGTACATTCATTCGCTAAATGTCTGTATGATAGCTACAATCGTCGGAGTAAAGCTAGGTCTCGCCAGGGCAAAGTTGTTTGAACTGGCCACAGGTGCACTTATGCACGATATTGGAAAAATGGCTGGCGCAGAGGTGACACCTGAACAGGAGCATACGTGGAAAGGGTTTAATGTACTCCGAAAAAATAGTGAAATCAGTGCCTTGTCCGCTCATATTGCCCTTTCACATCATGAGCACGTTGATGGCTCAGGCACGCCGCGAAGCTTGATTGAAAAGGACATACATCTCTTTGCAAAGATCGTAGCGGTCGCCAATGCATTTGACCACCTGATTAATCCATTAAGAGAGAATGGAAGAATGCTTCCGCATGACGCCTGTGAAATGCTTATGGGTCTTACTGGAAAGCGCTACTCTCACCAAGTGATGGCGCAATTCCTTAAGATTATTGCATTTTACCCAACAGGAAGCCAAGTGGTACTATCCACAGGTGAGTATGGAGTAGTGTCTTCACAAAATGAAGGCATCCCACAGCGCCCGGTTGTAAGGATTTTTAAAATGGAAGGGCATGGACAAGGAGAATTTCAATCACATGACATCAATCTTGTAAACAATCCAACTATTTTTATTAAGAGAATGGTTGAGTAGTAAGCCTGGAAATGTTAGTAGTTAATATTTATCATGCAAACATATTAAGAGTTGTGCTGAGACATTACTATAAAGAACTCTATAACTAATTGGAAAGTGGGACAATGTTTGGTTTTCTCCATTCACTGTTCCACTTTTTATTATAGGGTAGAGGAGTGTTATTAATACAGTTCACATGCTTGAGTGCATGGAGGGATTGGAGGATATCGGAGTATGGGCGCTTCGTTACCGCTCCCGAAAATGGGGGCATGCTTACCGCGGGAAGGTATTGAACTAATCTGGCTTTGCCATCTTATTTCAATGAACCTTTTTATCCCGCAGGTGTCAGCCCTCCATTTTCGTCCGCTTGGTGAGTGCGGGTATCAAGGGTGTGAGAGATGAACATGAGGATTTATAAAGTTAAAGATATTGATAAACTCCTAAAGAACAGAACGAGGAGTGGAAGGAGAGAACAGCTCATCCAAACTTAGAGCTCTCGATTCCAAGTAACAAACTTTGTATAGTAGTGAATGAAGGTAGAAGAATATAAATCAGCGTAGGAAATATGCGGAGACTCCAGCGGGAGGAAGGAGAGGCCATTGAAGAACGGATCTTTATAAGACTAAGAATGTTCTTCAATTGTTTAAGTCAGGACATTAACGGAAGGAGAACCCAAAGACTCCTGCGGAACAGAACGCGTCTGAAGACATCGCAGTGGTGGTTTTCCGCTTCGAGGGCTGAGGCCGTTCTTGCGGGTGCTAGGGTTCTCCTGGAGCGGCGCCTTTCAGCTCATTCTTACATGACTTTTTCAGTGGCTTCGAGGAAGGCCTTGAGACTCCCCAGTGCGCTAGCACACGAAGGCGCACCAGCCGCCCATGGAAAGCGCAGTTTAATTCCGAATTGTAGCCCACATTAAACCTCACCGCTCCCTTTCTAATATGTCTCAGGTTCTCCTCAGCTAAGCAATTAAAACGGATATGGTATACTGTTTTAAGAAGTGTGTGAAGAGAAAAGGAGTTAGATTTTGGCTATATTTATTCAAGTGGTTCTACCTGTGATATTAATTTTTGCTGTTGGTTTTCTCCTACAAAAGGTAAAAAAGGTTGATATTCGTCCCATCTCAACGATGGCGATTTACGTCATGACACCTTGTTTGGTCTTTAAAACCTTTTATGAAACCGAGCTAAATAACCAGTATACATACATGGTTATTTTTTCGTTTGTATTAATGTTCATCCTAATCTTTATTTGTAAAATCTACACAAGAATACGCAAGATAGATATGTCTACTGAAAATGGACTTATTCTTTCAACGGCTTTTATGAATACTGGAAACTATGGCACACCCATTATCTTATTTGCTTATGGCGAAGCAGGCTTTGAATTTGCCATCTCTGCGATGGTGCTTCAATCGATTTTAATGAACTTTTTTGGTGTATATTATGCTGTGAAAGGGAAGGCTGGCATTCGTATTGCGATGAGAGCAGTAGCGAAAATGCCCGCGACGTATGCAGCTGTGCTTGCTCTGTTATTTAACGTGTTTAATGTGAGTATGCCCTCGAATTTATTTGGAACAATTGATTTAATCTCAGCTGCGGCGATTCCAATGGTTATGGTTATTCTCGGTATGCAGCTAGCTATGATTAAATGGGGGAATTTTGATTGGGCCAATATCACCTTTAGTGTGGTGCTCCGCATGTTCATTTCGCCAGTTATCGCATGGCTGCTAGTTATGATGATGCCAATTGAACCATTACTGGGAAAGGTCTTAATTGTTTCAGCCGCTATGCCATCAGCTGCGACCATCGTCATGTACGCGGTTCAGTTTCAAGCTCAGCCAAAGCTGGTGTCTAGTGTAACATTGATTACCACCATCATTAGTATACCGACAATTACTCTATTAATTATTCTCTTAGGGTGATAAGCATTGCAATTTTTGAGGGAAGTCTTTATCATTATGTTTATACTGTAACGCAACTGCTAGGAGGACAAAGACATGAAACAAATGGATGCAAATGAAATTATTAAGTTTATATCTGAAAGTAAAAAGAAAACACCAGTAAAAGTACATATTAAAGGTGATCTTGAGGGAATTTCATTTGGTGAAGAAACTCAATCATTTATAAATGGACAAACAGGTGTCCTGTTTGGTGAGTGGGATCAAATTGAAGCAGCTATTAAAGAAAATAGCGCTAAGATTGAAGACTATGTCGTTGAGAACGATCGTCGTCACTCGGCTATTCCACTTCTTGACCTTAAGGGCATTGAAGCACGCATTGAACCAGGTGCCATCATTCGTGATCAAGTTGAAATTGGAAAAGGTGCTGTCATCATGATGGGCGCAAGCATTAATATTGGCGCTGTTATTGGTGAAGGTACGATGATTGATATGAATGCAGTGCTAGGTGGACGTGCAACAGTAGGGAAGAACTGTCACGTAGGTGCAGGATCAGTTCTTGCTGGTGTAATCGAGCCGCCATCTGCTAAGCCAGTGATCGTTGAAGATGACGTTGTAATTGGTGCAAATGTAGTTGTGCTTGAAGGTGTAACCGTAGGAAAAGGTGCAGTGGTTGCTGCTGGAGCGATTGTTACAGAGGATGTTCCTTCAAACACCGTTGTTGCTGGTACACCGGCTCGTGTTATTAAAGAAATTGATGAAAAAACAAAAGGCAAAACAGAAATTAAGCATGAACTTCGTCGTTTGAACGACTAATACGGATAGTTGATAGGGAGAAGCCTTGTCGCCAGTACAGGTGACGGGGCTTTTTTTCATTTAAGGAGTGTGGATGATGTCGGATTGGAGCCAACGCAATAATGAAGTACTGATGAATACATATGGGAAGCTTCCTTTAGTGGTTGACCGAGGGGAAGGTGCGTATTTATTTGATGAAGAAGGCAGGCAGTATCTAGATTTTATAACGGGTCTCGCTGTTAATATTGTAGGGCATTCGCATCCAAAAGTGGTGCAAACATTACGTGAGCAAGGCGAGAAATTTCTACATATTTCAAACCTGTACGTAAATAAACCGGCTGTTGAACTAGCAGAGCGTTTACTTGCATCAACATTTCCAGGGAAAGTCTTTTATACAAATTCAGGAGCCGAAGCAACCGAAGCGGTGATTAAGCTTATTCATAAGTGGACGAAGGCGCAGAATACAGGCCAAGACGGTATTGTTGTCCTAAAGAAAAGCTTTCACGGTAGGACGCTTGGTGCGTTAAAATTAACGCGTCAGCCTGGAGTGTATCAAGACTTTCCGGTTAGTGAGTTCCCAGTTTACGACGTAGAACCGCATGATCTTCATGCATTAGAAGACACGTTAAAACAGCATAAGCCAGCTGCGCTTTTAATGGAGCCAGTTCTTGGCTCTGGGGGAGTCGTTCCACTTGAGTCAAACTATGTAGAACAAGCAGCTACGCTTTGCCAGAAATATAATGTGTTGTTCTGTATGGATGAAATTCAAACAGGAATTGGCCGGACCGGTAAGCTATTTGCATATCAGCATACTTCTGTCACACCGGATGTAGTGTTATTTGCAAAAGGAATTGGTGGAGGACTTCCTTTAGGAGGCATCCTTGTAAAAACAGAGCACAGCGAGCTATTTAAACCAGGCGATCATGGAACAACATTTGCACCTTCTCCATTAAGTGCTGCACTTGGTCATACGGTTATTCAGTTACTTGAGGATGACGGTCTGCTTGAACAAGGACGCACGGCATCAGAAAAACTGCATGCAGGGCTACGTACGCTAAAAACGAACCATCCTGATTACATCACATCCATTCGAGGAATCGGAATGATGATTGGTGTGGTTATGAATCTTGATGCAGGGAAGGTAAAACAGATTCAGCAAACACTGCTTGAGCGAGGGATGCTTGTAGATGTTACACAGCAAACGATCATACGTTTACTGCCTCCATTAATTGTCTCTGATGAGCAGATAGACTTTTTCCTGACATTATTCCAAGAGGTTCTAGAAGAGGTGAGTGTATGACCGTTGAGGAATTAATTGCATTAAGACGCCAATTTCATCAAATACCAGAGATCGGCTTTAAAGAGACAAAAACACAGCAGCTCATCCTTGATCAGCTTGAACCCTTAATGAAGGAATATTGGAGTATAAAGCTCTGGCGAACAGGAGTCATTGTTTATGTGGCGGGTTCCGACCCTAAGCAAACACTTGCCTATCGAACAGACATTGACGGGTTACCGATTGAGGAGAACTCAGGTATAGAGGAGTATGCTTCTACACACAAAGGCATGATGCATGCATGTGGCCATGATTTTCATATGACCATTGCTATAGGGATATTAAGCCAGTATTCGGCGCATCAGCCAAAAGATAATCTTGTGTTCATCTTTCAGCCAGCGGAGGAAGGACCAGGTGGGGCAGAGCCGATGCTTGCTGAAGGTGTTTTAAAAGAGTGGTGGCCGGACCAAATTATGGCCTTGCACATCGCACCCGAGCTACCAGTTGGGACCGTCTCTACACGAGAAGGGCTATTATTCGCCAATACGTCAGAGCTTTTTATTGATTTAAAAGGCAAAGGAGGACATGCAGCCTACCCACATACTGCAAGAGATATGGTTGTTGCAGCAAGTCATTTTGTCACTCAGCTTCAGACCATTGTTGCTCGTAACCTTAACCCCCTAGATTCAGGCGTTGTAACAATCGGTGTCATTCAAGGCGGAACGAAGCAAAATATTATTGCGGAAACAGCTAGAGTAGAAGGGACCATTCGTAGTCTTTCCATTGAATCAATGAATGAAATTAAGCATCGGATCGAAGCCATCGCTAAAGGGATTGAAGCTTCCTTTGAATGTGAACTAACCATTGATTATGGAAGTAACTATTGCCAAGTAGCCAATCATCCAAAGCTAACACAGGAATATATGGATTTTGCTGAAGCGGATTCAGAAGTAACGTTTATCGAAGCACCTGCAGCGATGACCGGAGAAGACTTTGGATATTTTCTAGAGCAGATCCCTGGCTTTATGTTCTGGCTAGGTGTAGACAGCCCCTACGGGTTACACGATGCACGGCTAAACCCAGACGAGAGGGCACTAGCTCAAGCAGTCTCTCATGTTACCTCATATTTAAATTGGAAAATGAAGAAATAAGTAGTTAGGGCAGAAGTTTTATAACAAATAGAAAAGCTGAAGAATGTTGGAATCTCTCCATTCATTCTTCAGCTTTTTGATTGTATATAAATAAAAGAGGGAGGATGTGGCTCCGGAAATACACGTCGCTTGTATAAATACATGGAGGAGTGGGAGGGTATCTGAATAGGGGTTCTTCGGCGACCGCTCCCGAAAATGGAGGCACGCTTACCGCGGGAAGGTAATGAGCTAACTCGACTCCGTCGATTTATCTCATTGAACCTTTTCATCCCGCAGGTGTCGGCCCACCATTTTCGTCCGCTTGGTGAGTGATGGGCATCAAGTATATGAGAGATGACACACAAAGGCTAGATAACTTTCCTATACAGGGATGCTAGTATTTAAGTACAGTTCGGCTGCATAATTACATGGAGGAATTGAAGCCACCTAAGTAACGTTTCTTCGCCGCCGCTCCTGAAAATGGGGGCACGCTTACCGCAGGAGTAACTGAGCTAACCCGACTACGTCGATTTATCTCAAACCTTTGTATCGAGGCCACTGAAAAAGAGGGTTTATATGATAGTGAATCTTCTATAAAACAAAAAAAGCCCTCATTTCCTTAGATAGGAAAGTTGGTCTTTTGTCTGATCGGGAACAGTTCTCCTGTAGCGGTGCACATGAGCAGCCTTTGAGCATTGAGCAGAGCTGCTGTGCATAAATTAGTTGACTCTGGGAATGCTAGCAACGCAGTGAAAATTGACCTAGGAGGTAATACAATGGCTCGTATTGGAGTGGAACAATCATTAACCTCAGTAAGTGAAGAGCTTACATCAAAAGGACATGAAGTGATTACCCTAAAACAGGAGCATGATGCGGAATCTTGTGATTGCTGTGTCATCTCTGGACAAGACCAGAATGTAATGGGAATTCAAGACCATGTCACACAAGGTACCGTTATTAACGCAGATGGAATGTCAGCAGCTGATGTATGTGAGCGTGTAGAGCATGCGTTAGAAAGCCAAATACAATAATTTCTTCACAGTGGGAGCTGTTGCATCTGTCGGACGTCCAGACGGGTGCAGCAGTTTTTTTGTTTAAATAAGCACAACATATATCAAAAAATCGAGATCCTTCTCCTTTATAATAAAACGGAAGGAGGGACGTATGAACAATATCATGCAAAAAATGATTGATTGGATTGAAGATCATTTAGTTGAAGAATTCTCATTAAAGGAATTAGGAAGTCATATGGGATACTCCCCATATTATTGTTCGTTTAAGTTCCATCAGATGACTGGTATAACAATAAAAAGATATATGTCACTTAGGAAGATTTATCTTGCTTCAATAGATTTAAAAGAATCAGATCAAAAAATGATTGATGTTGCCCATAAGTATGGATTCTCATCTCAAGAGGCTTTTACTAGAGCATTTAAGATAACATTTGGTACAAGTCCTGCGGTTTATAGGAGGGATCCACAACCATTACAGACCGTCGTAAAATTAAATGTTACTGCTACAAAAGGGGGTTTTTCAATGGATGTATCAGAAAAAATGAAAATAGTCGCTTTGCAAAATAAAGCCCAACAGCAATTTGATCGAGATATACTAAATGTTTTGAATGGACAATTAATGTATGAGGAATTTAGTCATGAAAAATTAATGGAGCATAGTGACTATGTGCCTCTTAATGAGGCGATGTGCTCCAATAAAACAACGAAGCCCATTTTCAGCACAGAATTTATAAAGGTAAGAGCAAAGGGGCATCGCGTATCCACAGAAGAATATGAGACGAAGGTCATAAACGCATTAAAGCCTTTATTTAAAAATCAATATACATGCATCATCTTGTGGTTCGGTAACGACATGTTTTGTCAAATAAATATGCTGACATTACTCGCGTACTTAGAAGAACAGGGGTTTAAAGGAAAAGTATATTTTCATATGGTCAAAGAAATAGAGCGAACCTTTGAAGTGGAGGAAATAGAGATCGAGCTTGGAGACTTTCAAGACGTCTACGATCAAGTAATGATTCACAAACAATGGCCTACAAAGAACGTGATGCCTGTTATGTATCAGGGGATTAAATTATATCTAGAGTATCAAATGCAAGAGAATGAACTAACCTCTTATATTAGGAACCACTTAGACATGCCGCAGAACGAATTAATTAGACAATTGTTTAAGTTGTTTCCTCAATACGGGATAGGGGACTTGCAATATATAGAGATGATAGAAAAGGTTAAGAACAATAGGTAGGTGTTGTTAGGCAGGCGATGTGTACGCTCTGTCCAAAAAGATCCGTACCCCTTCTCATAGAGGTACGGATCGTATATTTTTCTTAATAGCTGGAATAGCTTAATTCTCTTCGTCACCCGGTGTCTCTTCTTCAATTGATTGCTTATGCTCATCCATCGCTTGTTTGATCACCTTGCGAATTTGGCGTTCTACTGTCCATTGATGCATGTTCTCTGTTTTAGCAATGACACGAATGGTAACAAGCGAAGAGCTTAAGTCCTCCACACCAACAACATCCGGTCCTTCTTTAATTAGCTCAGTGACATCACCAAGATCTGCACAAGCATCTTGAATTAATTTGATCGTTTCATCCATGTTGTCCTCAAAAGGAATACTCACGTCTACCAGAGCTCTCATATTACCACGAGAATGGTTATGGACGTCTGTGATGTTACGGTTAGGGATAAAGTAGAGAGTCCCGTCAAATCCGCGAATTTGAGTGGTTCGTAGTCCTACTTCTTCGACAATACCATCTAGTGCAGCAACTGTGACATAATCGCCTACATCTATTTGTTTCTCTAATAACAAGAAGAAACCTGTGACCACATCACTTACGAGACCTTGAGCACCAAAGCCAATAGCCAGACCAACCACACCAGCACCTGCAATTAATGCACTAGGAGATAAACCAAACATTTCCGCAATAAACGTGACTAATATAAAAATTAATACGTAGGAGAGCACATTTGTAGCAAGCTTTTCCAACGTATGACTACGTCCAGAAGAGATATTCTTTGTATTTTTCATTTTCAAAAAGGATTGGGCAATAATTCGGCGTCCGATAGCTCTGGCAATATAAAAAGCAATAAAGGCAATAAGTAATTTGCCAACTAAAGTAAGCCCGTTTAGAGCAATTGCTCCCCAATCAAGTGAGTGTAACCAATTCATAATCAACATCAGCTCCTACAACATTTACGATATTTCGACACACATTAAATCGTAGCATAGGCATTTATGAATCTCAAATGATTCCTAATGAGAATAAGAGAGCATATTGTTTTCTCATTTCAGAAATAAGACGTATAATAAGACAGTCTGCAGTAGTTTAACCCTTGATTTAGTGGGTACACTACTAAAAGAATACTTTCTGGCATGTATAGACTAATTTACATTCATTATTAATTAAAATTGACTAAAAATAGTGTGTCTTTTATAATAGCGAATGTAGAAAGTTGTAACCATTTGAAGGAGGAAATGTAGAATGTCTGATAAGCGTATGGTAGGAAAGCAAGCTCCGAGGTTTGACATGGAGGCTGTATTTCCAAACAAAGAATTTGGACGAGTAAGTTTAGAAGAAAACATGAAAAATGATCAGTGGACGGTTCTTTTCTTCTATCCAATGGACTTCACGTTTGTATGTCCAACAGAAATTACGTCACTAAGTGATCGTAATGATGAATTCGAAGATCTGGATGCTGTGATTGTTGGTGTGTCTACAGATACAATCCACACACATAAAGCATGGATTAATACGTCTCGTGATGAGAATGGTCTAGGAGATCTAAATTATTCACTAGCTGCCGATACAAATCACTCAGTTTCTCGTGAGTATGGAGTTCTAATTGAAGATGAAGGGGTTGCACTTCGTGGATTGTTCATTATTGATCCAGAAGGCGAATTAAAATATTCTGTAGTGAACCACAACGATATCGGTCGTGACGTGGATGAAACACTACGTGTGCTTCAAGCATTACAAACTGGTGGCCTTTGCCCTGCAAACTGGAAGCCAGGTCAAGCAACTCTATAAGTGAAAGAGGAGTTGGTGAAAAGGTCTAGCAGGATGTGTTGTTAGGCCTTTTCTTTTATTTAATTGAAAAGGAGAGAGTAAATATGGCCTTGAAATTACGATCGCAAATGCCCGAACTAACAGGCGCCACAGAATGGCTGAATGGTCAGCTAACTAAAGAAGATTTAGTTGGCACAAAGCCCACTCTTATTCACTTTTGGTCCATTAGCTGTGGGCTTTGTAAGGAAGCAATGCCAAACGTTAATGATTTTCGTGACAAATATAAAGATCAGTTAAATGTTATTGCTGTGCACATGCCTCGTTCTGAGAAGGATTTGGATCTTGAGGAAATTAAAAAAGTGGCAGCTGAGCATGAGATTGATCAGCCAATTTTTGTTGATAACGAGCATAAGCTAACAGATGCGTTTGAAAATGAATATGTACCGGCCTACTATGTTTTTGATGAGGAAGGTCAGTTACGTCATTTCCAAGCAGGTGGCGGTGGCATGAAAATGCTAACAAAGCGTGTGAACCGAGTGTTAGGAATTAAGGAATAAGTAAGATAACAGATAAATAAAAACGAGGTGGACTACTCAAGAGTCCACCTCGTTTTTTATGTTTTATACTTCCATAATGATTGGAAGGATCATCGGCTTACGCTTCGTCCGTTCGTATAAAAACGGTCCAAGGGTATCAGCCAATTCATTTTTAATTTCAGACCATTGATTGGTTTTGCGTTCCATCACGTCATCTAAATGCTTTGCAAGTAGCTTTTGCGCTTCGTGAATTAAATCACTGGATTCACGCATATAAACAAATCCACGAGAAATAATATCTGGTCCAGCTGTTACTTTAAATTCTTTCATATTCAAGCTAACCACAATAATCACGAGGCCTTCTTCAGATAGAATTCGTCTGTCGCGCAGGACAATGTTCCCAATGTCCCCAATGCCGTTCCCATCCACATATACTGAACCTGATGGGACTTTGCCAGTAATACCAGCCTCATCAGGGTGAAGGGCCAATACATCGCCGTTATCCATGATAAAGCAGTTTTCAGGCTCTACTCCACAATCCTGTGCAAGCTTAGAGTGCATTTTTAACATACGATACTCTCCGTGAATGGGTAGAAAATACTTTGGCTTCATCAAACGGAGCATAAGCTTCTGTTCTTCTTGTCCACCATGTCCAGAAGTGTGAATATCACTTAATGGACCATGAATGACATTTGCACCTGCACGATAGAGTTGGTTAATCGTTTTGCTCACGCTTAATGTGTTGCCTGGAATTGGTGAAGATGAGAATACAACCGTATCACCAGGAATAATCTGAATCTGACGGTGGGTACCAAAGGCAATGCGAGATAGAGCGGCCATTGGTTCACCTTGGCTACCTGTACAAAGAATAACGACTTGACTATCTGGCAGCTTATTTAGCTGAGAGTAGTCAATAAAGGTCTGTTTAGGTGCTTTAATGTATCCAAGCTCTTGACCGATTGTAATCGCAGACTCCATACTTCGTCCAAAGACAGCGACTTTACGTCCATGCTGCACAGCAGATTCAATAACCTGTTGTAGTCGATGGATATTCGATGCAAACGTTGCAAAAATGATTCGTCCGTCCACTTTTCTGAAGACACCATCGATACTTTCTCCAACCTTACGCTCTGACATCGTAAATTCTGGAATCTCACTATTTGTACTATCAGAAAGCAGGCAAAGTACGCCTTCTTCACCAATTTTGGCCATCTTGGTTAAGTTAGCAGGTTCACCAACAGGCGTAAAATCAAATTTAAAGTCACCCGTATGTACGATATTGCCTGGAGGAGTCTTTACAACAATTCCATACGCATCTGGAATACTGTGGGTTGTCCGGAAAAAGGACACAGAGGTTTTTGTGAATTTCACAACCTCATCCTCTTGAATAGGGTGCAGTTTGGCGGAGCGCAGCAAACCATGCTCTTCAAGTTTTCCCTTTAATAATCCAAGTGCAAGCTTACCTCCGTAAATAGGAACATTAACGGCTTTTAATAAATAAGGAACACCACCAATATGATCCTCATGACCATGGGTGATAAAGAGTCCTTTAATTTTGTCTTCGTTTTTAACCAAATATGAGTAATCCGGTATCACATAATCAATACCGAGAAGTTCGTCCTCTGGAAACATAATTCCGGCATCAATTAAAATAATTTCATCTTGGAATTGAACGGCGTAGGTATTTTTTCCGATTTCGCCCAATCCACCTAATGCAAATACAGCTGTTTGATTGTTTTTAGTCTGTTTCATTAATTAAACAGACTCCGTTTTAAAATCTTCTTGATTTTGCTCATAGTCAAGATGAGCCCCAGAGAGTAATGTTACAAATTCAATATTATATTGGCGGGAAGCTAGTTTTTTGCGAACGTCCGCTTCCGTCTCACCTTCTACATAAACCGATCTCGTCCACTCACGCACTGGCACTTCAGTGGCTGATTCTTGAAAAAACACTTTAAAAATACTCATTCTTACCTCTCCTTAGACATTGTTTACTTTCTATTATAAAGCAATGCCTTATTTATTTCATTGATTCTTTTTCTAAATAAGATAATTTCATCTGAGTTAACAACTATAGCATTTCATTTTAAACAAATTTGTTTCATTTTAAACTTCGAGCAATCGACTTTTAGGCAATAAATTTCTACAGCCTTTTATCAGCTTTTCTTTTAATTTACGTAGCATAATGATCTCCTTTCCACCCATTCATTGTGATCATCCATTTGTTAGGTCTAGTATGTGTAAATGGAAGGAATAAGCTACAGGAAAATTTAGCTAACTTGATGTGAAGTCTACAAACATAAGGTAGTGGCTGGGACAGAACTACAAAGAACTATATCTATAAAAAGACGAACGATCTAACTACTGTAAAATGGACCGCCATGTGCTGACCTTTAGAAGGTGAACTATATTGCTCTCCCTTGCTACATCCTTCATGTTAAAATCAACTTCTTATGTAGGAAAGTTACGTAGACTCTGCGTAAGTCACCTCTCATATCCTTGATGCCCGCCACTCACCAAGCGGACGAAAATGGAGGGCTGACACCTGCGGGATGAAAAGGTTCATTGAGATAAAAGGGCGAAGCCCGTTAGCTCAATACCTTCCCGCGGTAAGCATGCCCCCATTTTCGGGAGCGACAATCGAAGAACTGTAACTCAGATAATCTCCATTTTCTTTATGTACTTAAGCGTATGAAGTGTATCAAAGAGTAACATCTATCCTTATTTGTGCAATAAAAAAGCCGAACAATGAATGGAGAAACTCCAACATTCTTCAGCTTTTAGATTAGTTATAATTCTTTTGTCCCAGCCTCTACAGGTTTCCTTATGAAGAAAGAACGGTAATGATTTGATAGATGGTTTACTTTTTAGCTAAGGTCTTTTTTTAATGGATCTTCAAAGCCTTCTATACGATCATAAAACATGATGCCATTTAAATGATCTAATTCATGTTGAAAAGCAATGGCTGCTATGCCACGTAGTCGCAGGCGAATGTTTTCACCATCCAACGTTGTAGCTTTAATAGTAATGCGTGAATAGCGTGGAACTGCGCCTTCGATGGATCGATCAACTGATAAACAGCCTTCTCCGTGTTCAAGATGTGTTTCTTCTACTGAATGACTGACAATCTTCGGGTTAATTAAGCCTAGGCTATATTCCTGATCTTTTTCATCAATTAGATGTAGAGCAAACATCCGTTTTGACACTCCGATTTGTGGCGCAGCCAGGCCTATCCCTGGGCGTAAGTCATATTGCTCTGCAAGGTCGGGGTCTTGACTATTTATTAAATATTCGAGCATATCTTCAAGTGTCGCACGATCCTCATCTGATAAAGGTAAAGCAACAGGTTCTGCCACCTGTCTAAGTACAGGATCGCCTTCACGAATAATATCATTTGCTGTTAACATAGTGTTCACTCCTTTTTCTCTAGCTTTACTTTAAAAAGAAGTGGCTGAAATAGCAAGTTCTTTTCAAAAAGTCTATGTAACTGGGGCATGATGCCCCGAGTTAATGGATCTTATTTATATCCACCAAGTCCACATGCTCCGACGATGATTAATAGGATAAACAGAACGACAATAATAGCAAAGCCGTTTCCGCATTTTTCCTGACCATATCCACCTACAGGCCCACCATAGCCGTATCCACAAGGATCGTAACATTCGTTACAATGTCCACCATATCCATAACCCATTTTAATGACCTCCTTTAATATATCGCCTACTAGACGATTCACTCTTACCATATGCACAATTTTTATTTCTGGTTGGACTGATGCCTAGATTAAAAAGTTAATGTTTTCCCTTATGAATTGACGGGCTTTCTTAAGGTGTGTCAAACTTTAGAGGATGTAAAAGAGGAGGACTTTAAATGAAAAGACCAATACAAGTCATGTCTGTTATTTCATTAGGTATGCTGTTAACGGCATGCAGTACAAATCCTGAAGAAACGATATATAATCATTTTGAAGCAGCGGTGGAAGAAGAGTCTGTTTTTGCTGAGCAGCAATCGCAGCTGCAGCAAGCAGAAGAACAGGAACAAGAATGGTATGAGGAAATTATTCTTCTTGGAATGGACGAGTACGACACCATTGTATCGTTAACAGAACAAGCTCAAGAATCAATAGAACACAGAAGAGAATTATTGGAGGAAGAACGTGCAGGCATTGAGGCAGGGTACGAAGAAGCTTCACAAGCCCAAGATGAATTTGACAGTCTTGAAGATCAAGAAACAAGAGATTTAGCCGAGCAAGTTCAAGAAGCGATGGAGACCCGTTACGAAAGCTACGACTCAATTTATAGTCACTATAGTGAGTCATTGGATCTTGACTTTGAATTATTTCAGTTACTAGCTCAAGAGGACTTGAATATTGACGAGCTGGAGGAGCAGATTGAAAAAGTAAATGAGAAGTACTCACAAATTACTGAAGCGACAGAAGAATTTAACAATCAGACGGATACATACAATGAATTGAAAAAATCCTTTTATGAAGCTGCGGGTTTAGACATTGAATATAACGAATGATCTTGTCTGATTTTTTTTGAAAACTGTACCAGTATAATTACATGTGCTGTATAACACAGTTTGTATTTTTGATTGATAATTGCTTAATTTTTATAGGTTGTCATTCTAAACAAACAAAAGAATTGACTGGATATAGACTGTAAGGTAGACTAGATCAAGTAGAGGGGTGTATTACTGTTTCATTTATTTAACTGATACAGTTTATACTTCAGATCTAAATGGTTTTTAATCGCTGTTTGTCTGTAGAGATTAACCCGAGCAACAAGCTGTTTCAAAAACGTTTGAAACACAATGTAATAGGTTATGGAACTGTATACAATGGGTATCCTAATTGAATGAGCTCTTATAGTTTATTGCACAATAAGATGCGGACAGATGCGAATGTGAAAATGAAAGGATGAGGTGGACAAATTGAGTACAAAAACACTTGAGCAAGTAGAAGAGCAATTTGAAACCTTCCAGATATTAAATGAGGAAGGTGAAATCGTTAATGAATCAGCAATGCCTGATTTAAGCGATGAACAATTACAGGAGTTAATGCGTCGTATGGTTTATACACGTATTTGGGATCAACGTGCTATTGCACTTAACCGTCAAGGGCGCCTAGGTTTCTATGCACCAATGGCTGGACAAGAAGCTTCCATGCTTGGTTCACATTTTGCATTAGATAAAGAAGACTGGATCTTACCAGGATACCGTGATATTCCTCAACTCTTTTTCCACGGCTTACCACTTTACCAAGCGTTTCTATGGTCAAGAGGGCACGTTGCTGGTAGTGAATTCCCAGAAGGTCTAAACGTTGCTGTTCCACAAATCATTATTGGAGCACAAATCGTGCAGACTGCAGGTGTGGCTTTAGGTCTTAAACGTAAGAAAAAGGACAACATCTGCATCACGTATACAGGTGATGGTGGAGCTTCTCAAGGTGATTTCTACGAGGGAATGAACTTTGCAGGCGCTTATAATGCACCGGCAGTATTTGTTGTGCAAAACAACCGCTTTGCTATCTCGGTACCTGTTGAAAAGCAATCAGCGGCAAAAACCATTGCCCAAAAAGCAGTAGCAGCAGGTATTGAAGGAGTTCAAGTGGACGGAATGGACGTACTAGCAGTTTATGCTGCGACACTTGATGCTCGTAAGCGTGCATTGGCTGGTGAAGGTCCAACATTAATTGAAACACTTACGTATCGTTATGGAGCTCATACAATGGCTGGTGACGATCCAACTCGCTACCGTACTTCTGATGAAGAAGACGAGTGGGCGAAAAAAGATCCATTAATTCGCTTCCGTAAGTTCTTAGAAAGCAAAAAGCTTTGGAGTGAAGAGCAAGAAAATGAAGTAACTGAAAAAGCAAAAGAAGAGATTAAAGAAGCAATCAAAAAAGCAGACCAAGAGCCAAAAATGACGGTTACTGGAATGCTTAACAATATGTTTGAAGAAGCTCCTGTTAATATTCGCGAGCAATTGGAAGAATTTACGGCAAAGGAGTCGAAATAAGTCATGGGTAATTGGACAATGGCTCAAGCTATTACGGACGGTCTCCGTAACGAGCTAAAAAACAATGAAGACGTATTAGTTTTTGGGGAAGATGTTGGTAACAACGGAGGAGTATTCCGTGTAACAGAAAACCTTCAAAAAGAATTTGGTGAGGATCGTGTATTTGATACACCACTTGCTGAATCAGGTATCGGTGGATTAGCAATTGGACTTGCTTTAACGGATCATCGTCCTGTAATGGAAATTCAATTCTTTGGGTTTGTATTTGAAGTATTTGATTCAGTTGCAGGTCAAATGTCTCGCTGGCGTTACCGTTCAGGTGGCACTCAAACAATGCCAATTACTGTTCGTTCTCCATTTGGGGGCGGCGTAAAAACTCCTGAAATGCACGCTGATTCTTTAGAAGGTCTTATGGCTCAGACTCCAGGTCTTAAAGTGGTCATCCCTTCAAATCCTTATGATGCAAAAGGGTTAATCATTTCTGCTATTCGTGATAATGATCCTGTTGTGTTCCTAGAGCATATGAAGTTGTACCGTTCATTCCGCCAGGAGGTTCCTGAGGAAGAATATACAATTGAGCTTGGAAAAGCAGATATTAAGCGCGAAGGTAAAGACATTACAATTGTAGCTTACGGTGCAATGGTACAAGCTTCATTAAAAGCAGCTGATGAGCTTACGGAAGATGGTATCGAGGCGGAAGTTATTGATTTAATGACAATCAGCCCATTTGACGTTGAAACAGTCATCGCTTCTGTTGAAAAAACAAACCGTGCAATTGTTGTACAAGAGGCACAAAAACAAGCAGGAATTGCAGCGAACGTCGTTTCTGAAATCACAGAGCGTGCAATTCTTTCTCTAGAAGCGCCTGTCCTACGTGTTACAGCACCAGATACAGTATATGCTTTTGCGACAGCTGAAGATCTGTGGCTGCCTAACCACAAGGATATTGTTGAAAAAGCAAAACAAGTTATTAATTTCTAATAAAAATGAATCAGCTCTTAGTTTAAAAGGAAACGAAACTAGGTGATTGTCATTAGGCTGTCTTGTGCATGTCGAATATCTGTCACTTAGTGTCGTTCTTTCCTTTTAAGCGAGGAGTATTCAAGTTATAATGAAGGAGGCGCTTTGGCTTGGCATATGAATATAAACTTCCTGAAGTGGGTGAAGGTATCCACGAAGGTGAAATCGTTAAGTGGTTTGTAAAAGCAGGAGATGAAGTAAAAGAGGATGATATCCTTTTAGAAGTACAAAACGACAAATCTGTTGTTGAACTTCCTTCTCCGGTTGATGGTAAGATCATTGAAGTTAAGGTCGAAGAAGGAACAGTTAGCTATGTTGGGGATGTCATTCTAACGATAGATGACGGATCTGGTGATGCAGAGCCTTCTAAAGAAGAAGATTCTAAAGAGGAGGAAGCTCCTAAAGAAGAAGCTTCATCTAAAAAAGAAGAGACTTCTTCAGACGACTCAAAAGACGAGCAGGCTGACGAATCGAATGATGACAGTCGTGTCATTGCTATGCCTTCTGTGCGTAAGTTCGCTCGTGAAAAAGATGTTAAGATCCAAGCTGTAAAGGGATCTGGCAAGAACGGACGCGTACTTAAAGAAGACATCGAAGCTTATCTTTCTGGCGATCAGGCTGAAGAGACAAGCCAAGCCACGGAAGAGAAGGAAGAAAAAGCAGCTTCAACTTCATCTGAGCAAACAGCAGTCACTGAAGGTGGAGAGCTTGAAGAGCGTGTACCACTTAAAGGAATTCGTAAAGCGATCGCAAAAGCGATGGTTAACTCTAAGCATACGGCTCCACACGTAACGCATTTAGATGAAATTGAAGTAACAAATCTTGTTGCTCATCGTAAGCAGTACAAAGAGCAAGCTGCAGAACAAGGCACTAAGCTAACGTACCTACCTTACGTTGTAAAGGCACTTACTTCTGCTATTAAGAAGTATCCAGCTCTTAATGCATCTATTGATGATGATGCTCAAGAGATTGTTTACAAAAAATACTTCAATGTTGGTATTGCGGCTGATACAGAGCAAGGTCTTGTTGTTCCAGTTGTGAAAAATGCGGATCGTAAGTCTATCTATGAGCTTGCTGATGATATCAATGATTTAGCTGTAAAAGCACGTGATGGTAAGCTATCTAGCGCTGAAATGAAAGGTGGATCTATCACGATCTCAAACCTTGGTTCAGCTCGTGGCCAATGGTTTACACCAGTTATTAATCATCCGGAAGTAGCTATTCTAGGTATTGGTCGTATTGAAGATAAGGCAGTCGTTAAGAATGGTGAAGTTGTTGTAGCTACCATGCTTGCACTTTCATTCAGTTATGACCACCGTCTAATTGATGGAGTAACCGCTCAAAATGCAGTTAATCATGTAAAACGCTTGTTAAACGATCCACAATTACTATTAATGGAGGGTTAAACAAATGGTTGTAGGAGATTTCGCAAATGAAGTAGATACACTGGTTATCGGTTCTGGTCCAGGAGGCTATGTGGCAGCAATTCGTGCTGCCCAGCTTGGCCAAAAAGTAACCGTAGTAGAAAAAGGGACAATCGGCGGGGTTTGCCTAAATGTAGGTTGTATACCTTCCAAAGCATTAATTTCTGCAGGACATAAGTTCCACACTGCTCAGCACTCTGATGATATTGGAATTGTTGCAGAGAACGTATCAGTTAACTTTGAGAAAGTCCAAGAGTGGAAAGCTTCTGTTGTAGACAAGCTGACTGGTGGGGTACAAGGGCTATTCAAAGGTAATAAAATTGATTACGTACAAGGAGAGGCTTATTTCTCTTCTGAAGATACGGTGAAGGTTGCTGATGAAAACAGCGCTACAACGTATAAATTTAAGAATTGCATTATCGCGACTGGCTCAAGCCCAATTGAGCTTCCTGATTTTAAATTCACGGATCGTGTAATCAGTTCAACGGGGGCACTTGCTCTTAAAGAAATCCCTAAGAAGCTTGTTGTAATCGGTGGTGGATACATCGGAGTTGAGTTGGCTGGTGCTTATTCAAACCTAGGATCTGAAGTAACCATCATTGAAGGACTTAAACAGATTCTTCCAGGCTTTGAAAAGCAAATGGCAAAGCTTGTAGAAAAACGCCTTAAGAAGAACAACGTTACCATTCATACAGGAGCAAAGGCTCTTGGAGTGGAAGAGTCAGCTGATGGTGTAAAAGTGAAAGCTGAGATTGATGGCGAAGAGCAAACAATTGATGCAGACTACCTATTAGTGACAGTTGGACGTAAGGCAAACACTGAGGAACTTGGTTTAGAAGGTATCGGTATTGAGATGACTGATCGTGGTCTAATCAAAATTGATAAGCAAACCCGCACTAGCGTAAAGAACATCTTTGCTATTGGAGACATCGTTGAAGGACCTGCGCTTGCGCACAAGGCTTCATACGAAGGAAAAGTAGCTGCAGAGGTTATTGCTGGTGAAAAAGCTGAGATTGATTATCTTGGTATTCCTGCAGTGTGCTTCTCTGATCCAGAGCTTGCAACGGTAGGTTATACAGAAGCAGAAGCTAAAGAAGCTGGCTATGATGTGAAAGCATCTAAATTCCCATATGCTGCGAATGGACGTGCTTTATCTCTTAACGATACAGAGGGCTTCATGAAGCTTATCACTCGTAAAGAGGATGGACTACTAATCGGAGCTCAGGTGGCTGGTGTAAATGCCTCTGATGTGATTGCAGAGCTTGGACTAGCGATTGAAACAGGTATGACGGCGGAAGATATCGCTCTTACTATTCACGCGCATCCAACACTTGGTGAGATCACAATGGAAGCTGCAGAAGTAGCCCTTGGATCACCAATTCACATTATGTAATATAAGATAACAAATGAGTTTGAGACAGATGTCTTATAACTAATAGGAAAGCTGAAGAATGTTGGAGATTCTCTCCATTCATTGTTCAGCTTTTTTATTGTTAAAACGAGGAAAGAGGCCGCTTCGCTTGCAAAAGTATATAGAGGGATTGGATGGTATCTGAGTAGGGGTTCTCCAGTAGCGGCGCCAGTCAGCTCATTCTTACATGACTTTTTCAGTATGACCGGCAGTGAAATGATGTTTTCCACTTTAATGGCTGAGGCCACGGAATGTGGAACATACTGTAGCGGCATTGTTCGTCATTTATATGTATGTAAGATATAGTTCGTTGTTTGATGTCATAGCGTGTTTTAGTAACTTTCATTTAATTCAATTTTATGTAAAAAAAGCAGCTGACATTTTTCGTCAACTGCTAGCCTAACTTTAAATCTAGTTGAAATAAGCCGGAAAGTTTCATTAATATATCTTCTTTATTATTCATTCCTTCCAGTCTTAATGAGATGTCATCTCCATCTAGGCAAAGAATGGTAGGGAAATGCTGTACATCAAAGTACTGTACTTTATCTTGTTCAGATGCATCTACGATAATGAGTTCCGGCATTTCATCAGGGTATTGTGAGCTCAATTCAATGAGTGCATCATAATAATTTGCTTCCTGTTCATGGTTAGGATTATCAGCATCTGAGAAAAGGACCGTAACAGGTGTATCCTCATCATGTTCTGTAATTGGATTAGAAGTGGAGGTCGACGCTACAACACAGCTTGTCAGAATAAAAACCGCACAGACGTTTACAATCAGCAGCCATTTGTTCAACTTCTCTCACATCCTATCCAAACGCATTTTAGTCAATATTTAAAGTTTAACATGTTTTCTTACTATAAGCGTTTAGGTAACATAATTGTAATGAAATAGAAATAGTGAGTAAAAAGAAAGCTGGATCTATTTACTAGATTCCAGCTTTCTTTATTTATTTTTTATTTTTCAAACTATCAATTTTAGCTTTTCTAAATTTTTCTTTCTCTTCTTTTAGTCGTTGTTGCTCGCTTTTTAAACGGGATCTTTCCTGACGAAGTCTCTCTTTATCTTGCGCAAGTAAAGGTTTTTCGCTATTTAGTGACTTCATCAGTGCCACTACCATCATAATCATAATAAAAGTGAATGGAAAGGCTCCAATAATAGCTGTGGTTTGCAGGGCTTCTAATCCTTGCTCTGAAGTAAGCAGGACAGCTGCTGTCCCTGAGATCAAAACTCCCCAAACAAGCTTCACAGGACTAGGAGGATTCAGCATGCCTCCAGTTGTTTGCATTCCCAACACGACGGTTGCAGAATCGGCTGATGTTACAAAGAACGAAGCGATTAGAATGAGAGCTATTATAGAGACCAGCATACTTAATGGAAATGATTCAAGCAATGCAAAGAGTGCAACCTCTTCTCCGCCATTATTAGCCATTGCCTCACTAATACCAACACCCATTCTTTCAAGTTCAATACTTGCTCCACCAAAAACACTAAACCAAAGGGCTCCAAATAAAGCAGGCACAGCGATAACACCAAGGACAAATTCTCTAATGGTGCGTCCTCTTGAAACTCGTGCTATAAAGGCACCAACAAATGGTGACCATGAGATCCACCAAGCCCAGTAGAATAGAGTCCAGTCTTGGATCCATGTATTTTCTTCATTATAGATATCTAATGAGAAGCTCATTCCAATGAAATTTTGCAAATAGTTCCCGACTCCCTGTGTAAATACACCCATCATGTAGGCTGTGGAGCCAGCGAAAAGAATAAAAAGCATCAGGATAATTGCTAAGTATACATTCATATTACTAAGATATCTAATCCCTCGATCAATGCCGGAAACAGCTGATATGCTAAACAGTACGGTTACAACAATAATAACAATAAATTGTAATAGGGTTTGATTCATATTTGCTATAGCGGGGAATAAATAACCCATTCCACCTGCAATTTGTGCTGCTCCAAAGCCTAATGAAGTAGCAACACCAAATACAGTCGCAATAACAACAAATACATTAATTGTCGTGCCCCAACCACCTTCAACACGATTTCCAATTAACGGTCTAAAGATTGAGCTGAACATAGCAGGCTCGTCTTTTCTAAATTGAAAATAAGCTAAACATAAGGCAACAACAGAATAGATGGCCCAAGGATGGATTCCCCAGTGGAACATAGAGTGTTGAATAGCGTCTGCTGCCGCTTGGTTTGTTCCAGGCTCTGCTCTAAATGGCTCATTGAAGTGTGAGATTGGTTCAGCCACACCCCAAAAGACAAGCCCAATTCCCATCCCAGCGGTAAATAAGAAAGCGAACCAGGTAAGAAAATTATATTGCGGTTTTTCATCAGGCTTCCCTAATCGAATTCTGCCAAAAGGACTAAATATTAAATAGATTGAAAATCCAACAAAAAACGTGGCTGCTAGCAAGTAAAACCAACCCATCTGATTAGTAATAAATCCTTGTATAGATGTAGTTGTTGAATCAAGATTTTCCGGAAGCAAGACGCCCCATAAGATGAATGCGATGGATATTATAATGGATATTATGAATACAGATGTCGTTTTCTTCAAATTTGTTTCTCCCCTTTAAAAGATGTGCAACGTTCCTTACGCTATCATAATTAGCTAATAATCACAAATCGTGCATGAAATACTGGAACAGAATAATGTATACCTTTAAATCGACAAATCTAAACACATTTAATTTAAGTGGATACAGCTTAAGATTCTCAATTCTATAAGAATTATGAGAAAAAACAAAAGATGGTGAGAACACGTGTCGTATTTAGGTATTTTTTGCTAAAATCAGGATCAGTTAGTAAGTCAATTAGGAGGAGATATAATGAAAAACTGGCCACTGTTAGGATCAGTTACTGTCTTGCTGGTTGCAGGATGTCAATCTACGGTATCAAATCAACAATCGACAGAAACTGTTCCAGAGCCAGAATTAGAAGATAATGATCCAATAGAAGATGAAGAATTAAATGATCAGTCAGAAGAAGAGGGAACGTCTGGACCTGAAGAAGTAATAGATGAAGAATCGGAAGAGCCTGAGTATATGTACGAAATAAATGATGTATTGTGGACCGTAGAACCGCTGGAGGATGTAGAGTCTAACGTTGTACTGGCGACTTTTGATGATGCGCCAGATACCTACTCGCTAGAAATAGCAGAGACATTAAAAGAACATGATGTATCAGCTATCTTTTTTGTAAATGGTCATTTCTTAGAGACGGAGGAAGAGAAGGAATTATTAAGAGAAATACATAGCATGGGGTTTGAGATAGGAAACCATACGATGACTCATCAGGACTTAAAGTTATTGTCTGAAGAAGAACAGAGAGAAGAAATTGTTGAAGTAAACAACCTAGTTGAAGAGATAACCGGAGAACGGCCTCGTTTTTTCAGAGCTCCGTTTGGTTCGAATACAGATTATTCAAGGGAGCTAGTAGCAGAAGAAGAGATGACGCTTATGAACTGGACTTACGGATATGATTGGGAGAGCGAATATCAAAATGCAGCAAGCTTGGCAGATATAATGGTTACAAGTGAGTTTTTGCAAGATGGGGCTAACTTATTAATGCATGATCGACAATGGACAAACGAGGCACTTACTGACATTATAAATGGTATTCGTGCGGAGGACTATGAATTTGTTGATCCAGCTTTGATTAAATAGAACCATCCTCAATCTAGGGTCCTATGTAGTTGAATACTCCTTAAACTAAGAAAGAGCAGACAAAGTGTGTAAGACCTGCACATTGTCCGGCTCTTTTTATTGTTAAAGCAGTCTCTTTGAGTTAAGCATATTAACGAATGGCTTGCTGTTCCTTGATTACCAGCAATGTTTGAAGAGATTCATCCTCTGGCCCTTGCACTGGTAAGCCTGCTTCTAAGTTCTTTTGCACATATGATAGATTCTCTTCGGTAATAATTTCACCTGGAAGGAGAATGGGAATTCCAGGTGGGTAAACCATAATAAATTCAGCGATAATTCGTCCTGCTGATTGATGAAATGGAATACTCTCTACATCTGCATAAAAGGCGTCTCTAGGTGAGAGGGCAAGAGTTGGGACATCAGGCACATATATATCCAATGACTTTTGAGTGCCTTTAGACTGCAGATGCTGTTGATCTGCCAGCTCCTGCAAAGCTTGAATCAGAACATCAACTTTTTCTTTAGTATCTCCAAACGAAACAATACAAAGAATATTATATAGATCTGAAAGCTCTACCTCAATTCTGTAATGTTCTCTTAGCCAAACCTCAGCATCATGCCCAGTGATACCAAGTTCTTTTAATGAAATAATTAGCTTTGTAGGATCATAAGCAAAGGCAGATTCAGAACGTAGGATCGAATCGCCGAGGCACGTTAACCCTTTTATTTCATTAATTTGAGCACGAGTGTATTGAGCTAAAGAAATGGCTTCAGTTAATAATGCTTCTCCATTTATCGCAAGCTGCTTACGCGCTGTATCTAATGAAGATAAAAGCAGGTAAGAGGTAGAGGTCGTTGTTAGCATGCTGATTATAGATTGTACACGTTTTGCTGAAACAAGACCTTCCCTTACATTTAATACGGAGCTTTGAGTAAGTGATCCTCCTAGCTTGTGCACACTTGTTGCCGCCATGTCAGCTCCCGCCTGCATAGCTGAGAGGGGAAGATCATCGTGAAATTGAATGTGTACACCATGTGCTTCATCCACCAATACTGGAATGGCGTATGAATGTGAAAGCTTAACGATTTGCTCTAAATCGCCAGCCACCCCAAAGTATGTTGGGTTAATAACAAGCAAACCTTTGGCATCAGGATGAGCCTCTAACGCTTTTTCAACGGAAGACACAGTCACACCATGAGAAATCCCATGTTCTTCATCAATTTCAGGATGAATAAAAATTGGCAATGCTCCAGAGAAGATAATAGCTGACATAATGGACTTATGTACATTGCGTGGGATGATTAACTTTTCACCCGGTCTGCAAACAGACATAATCATCGTCATGATAGCACCACTTGTCCCTTGAACTGAAAAAAAGGTATAATCTGCTCCAAAGGCTTCCGCTGCGAGTTCCTGAGCTTCTTTAATAATTCCGGATGGATGATGCAGATCGTCTAGCGGTTCAATATTTATCATATCTATGGATAAAGCGTTTTGACCGATAAATTCCCGGAAATTAGGTTCCGTACCGAGTCCTTGTTTATGACCTGGAATATGGAATTGAACGGGTTGTTTCTGGATATGTTGAACGAGCCCAGTAAACAATGGTGTTAGATGTTGTGATTTAGGCAAAAGGCACACCTCTTTATTAGTATGAAGTAATAGACCAGTTTGGTCTTGGTGAAGTGAAAACAAGGTTGAGTATATCAAATCAAACAGCCTTTGTAACTAGGAACATGAGGGAAGGAGTAAATTAATATGAACATGCCCATATCATTGGATTGGTCAACAGAGGAAGTAGTCGATGTCATTCACTTTTTTCAAGGAGTGGAGGATGCTTATCAAGGTGGTATTAAAAGAGAGGATTTGATGAATCGATACCGTCGATTTAAAGAGATCGTCCCATCTAAAAGTGAAGAGAAGCAAGTGTGTAAAGAGTTTGATGAACAAGCAGGAGTCTCCTGTTATCAGGCTGTTAAAAAGGCAAAAGCAGGCGAGACAGAACGAATAAAGATATAGAATGATACCTAGTAGGTTAGGGATACCACGCCAGGCTAAGAGCTACTAACTAATAGAAGGACGAGGATAGAACTATAACTATTAAAAATGAACGAGGGTGGAGGTCTCTCCCGAAAATGAGGGCACGCTTAACGCGGGAAGGTAATGAGCTAACCCGACTTCATCGATTTAGCTCAATGAATAGAGGTCACTGAAAAAAGATCTTTACATGACTTTTTCGGTGGCATCCTTTTTATCCCGCACGTGTCGGCCCTCCATTTTCGACCATTTGATAAGTGGCAGCCATTAAGGGTATGAGAAATTACTCACGTAGAGTCTAGCTAACTTTCCTACATAAGAAGTTATTTTTATCTTAATAAAGATTTTGGCAAGAGCAAGAAATATTAATCGATTTCTAAAGGGCAATACAAGGAAGACCGACATTCTAATTTAATGTCGGTCTTCCTTGCTCGTAGATAGCGGACAATTATACTGTCACGACATTGTTCATCTTTTTATCAGTGAGTCCTAACCACGTCATTCACCTAAAGCAGTCTAGTCCTGTGTCGACCTTTTTTTCTCATTGAGTGACGGCGTGTGCTTGTTGAGCTGTTCTATATAATGGTAGTAGAGTTTGATAGGTTTTCTCGATTTTCTTAATAAGCTCGGTTCCGTTACCGAGAATTGGGTCATTGCGATCAATCGTAATACCGCATAATAATTCTGCTTTTTTTACATCACGTAATCGGACAAACATGGATTCCAGATCTGTATCTGAAAAATCAGCGTGCTTCGTTGTCTCCGGCTTCATATGATCTAAAGACCATTCGAAGTCTTTTGGAATCAGCTTGTTCCATTTGGCGACATCTTCTAACAATTGATTTGCGAGCTGTGGTTTTACCTGAGCCTCATAAATCACAGCAAACCAGACAAAAAGATGGGATTCATATAATCCAACCTGAAAGTGTGGCATCATTTTATAGCCGCGCTTATTTGTGGCGAACGCTACCCATGTATCATTAGGTGGGTTTACCTTTCTTCTAGCATGCTGAGCGATATGTGTATAAAATTCTTCACCACATTGTACACTCAGGCTAGGAATGACTTCATCAGCTATGGCTTGAAATTTCGGTTGAATTCGAGTTTGAATCGCCTTCATACGCGGTTCTAAGCCCTCTATTTGAAATACATCAAAATCTTCACCATTAAATCCGTTAAACATTTGAACTTTTCACTCCTTCAAACTATGACACGTTTCTCCTATCGTACCATAGCAATCGCATAATGACGAATGGTGTGACTGTCATGTTTAAAGGAATTGATGATTGCATTTTTTTAATAATATAGTATAATTGCTATATAAATCAGAATTTTTAATTATTTTGATTTGAGTGTGCTGAAAGGAGTGAGAGAGATGGAGAAAGTGATCCATCCAGTTCAACAGAAAGATGAGATGACACGTCTTCCCGTACTAAGATTAGAGTTGGATTACGAGTTAATGACTCTTCATGATGCCATGGTTAATCAGGACACTTCAGCTATAAAAAGGAGTAAGCTATGTTTGGCTCGGCTAAGAGAAGAGTGGATACAACTCACTCAATAAAAGTTAAGTAAAATTTAATAATGAAAGCGCAACCAATTAAAGGGTGCGCTTTTTTGCTCTTATCTAAAAGGCGTTTGGTGTTCATCTAAAACGTTTTATGGCATAATGAGGGTGTTATTAGAATAAATGCTCAATTGACCTTACCTTAGGGGGACTACATAATGGCTGATTGGAATGAACTTGGTAAAGAAGCTCGTGATTGGACCTATGAAGCAGCGGATCTCATTAAACAAGCTTTAGCGAATCCTTTTAAGGTGGAAGCCAAATCAGGACCGGATGATTTAGTGACTGAAGTAGACAAGAGTACAGAGGCTTTTTTCTATCAGAAAATTAAAGAAAATTATCCAGATCACCATTTTCTTGGAGAAGAGGGAACAGCAGAAAAAATAAGTAGTATGGACGGCATTGTATGGATTATTGATCCAATTGATGGAACGATGAATTTTGTCCACCAAAAAATAAAGTTCGCTATTTCAATTGGTATTTTTGAAGATGGAGTAGGAAAAGTAGGTATTGTTTATGATGTAATGGCCGATGAGATGTTTTTTGCCATACAAGGAGAGGGAGCCTTCGTTAATGAAGTTGAACTGATTCCTGGTAAAGACAGACCCCTTAATGAGTCTATCATTGGATTAAATGCTCGCTGGCTGACAGAAACACATCATTCTCACGCGAATCCATTGTTAGCACTTGTGAGGGATTCAAGAAGTGTTCGTTCCTATGGCTCTGCGGCAATAGAAATGGCGTATGTGGCAGCAGATAGATTAGATGCCTATGTCAGTGTCAATTTATCTCCATGGGATTATGCAGGGGCATCTGTTCTTTTAGAGGAAATGGGATATCGAATTTCTTCATTCGCTGGCAAAAAGCTTTCATTACTCGAAGGAGGAACGGTTATTGCAGCTAAGCCTTCGTTGCAAAGGGAAATGATCTCAGCTTATGTAGGGGAGGAGAACTAATGAATAAGGTAGGATTTGTTGGACTGGGCACAATGGGGTTGCCAATGGCAAAGCATCTCATTGATGCCGGATATGAAACCTATGTTGCCAGCAGAAGTAGAGGACCAATTGATCAAGCAGTTGAGCACGGCGCAAAGGAAGCATCAACATTAAAAGAATTGATGCAAATCTGTGACATCGTTATGACATGCTTGCCTTTGCCAGAAACAATTGAGCAGGTGTATGAAGGGGAAGAGGGTCTGATTGCCGGGGCGACAGCAGGTAAGATGATTGTTGATCACTCCACAGTAGATCGCCAAACAAATGAAAGGGTCCACAAGCTTTTACTGGAAAAGGGAGCGTATTTCTTAGATGCACCTGTAAGTGGAGGGCCAATGGGGGCGAATGCAGGGACGTTAACCATCATGTGTGGCGGGGAGGAAGAACCTTTTTTACTTGCTGAGCCTGTAATGAAATCTTATGGTTCATATATTGTAAACGTTGGGCCAGTTGGAAGCGGAACGGTCATTAAATTACTAAATAATATGTTAATTGGAGTGCACCAAGCAGCACTTGCTGAATGCTATGTCATGGCAGAGAAGGCAGGCGTTGACCCTGCGATTGCTTATGATCTGATTCAGAAAAGCGCAGGATTCTCAAAAAGTATGGACTGGGCGGTGGACGCCATCCTAGACCGAGAATTTGATGCAAGATTTTCAATTAATTTGCTTCATAAAGATATTGGTTTGGCGTTAGCTCTAGCGGACGAGGTGAACATGCCACTTGATATGGTTCGGCTTGGCGCAGAGAAGGTAGAAGAAGCGAAACAAAAATATGGTCATCAGGATGTAAGTGCTATTGTTCGACCACTAGAAGAGAAAACGGGAATTGAATTAAAAAGGCATCGTCATGATTCCTAAATAAAATATAGGCCAAGGACAGTACACTCTGTCCTTGGCCTATATTTATACAACTTATTTAATTAGCTTCAGATTGATTTTGTTCACGAATTCTTTTTTTTAGTGAGAAGCCAAGTCCCATGGCTAAAATAACACCAACAACGGCTAATAAACCAATAAAAATGCTTCTTTCAGCAATAGCAATACCGACGCTCATAATACACATAACAGTAATAAAAGCTAATAGTAAAAATAGTAAGTTCTCTTTTTTCAAGGTTAAATCCTCCCCTTAACACACGTACGTCCTACAAATAGTGTAACGCCATTTTCTAAAAAGAAAAAGCTATCATTGTGACAATACGTCAAACAATTTCAATCAAAAAATAAAAATGAACTAAAACATTTGTCAATTTACGTAAAGGTTTTGTTTATTCTCTAGATAACTATGTTATACTTATACAGTTGTGAATAGGAAGTAAAGGTCGTTAGAGATTGATTAAATAAAAAAAGCGAGTGCTTTTGCATGAATCTAAGGAGAGAAACAAAAATGGAAAGACGTTCAGATATACGTAATATTGCAATTATTGCCCACGTTGATCACGGAAAAACGACGTTGGTTGATGAATTACTGAAACAATCAGGTACATTCCGTGAAAATGAACAAGTTGCAGAGCGTGCAATGGATTCTAATGCGATTGAGAAAGAGCGTGGAATTACCATTCTTGCAAAGAACACAGCTATTAATTTTGGTGATACCCGTATTAATATTATGGATACACCAGGACACGCCGATTTTGGTGGAGAAGTAGAGCGGATTATGAAAATGGTTGATGGTGTTCTACTTGTTGTAGATGCGTACGAAGGCTGTATGCCACAAACGCGTTTTGTTCTTAAAAAGGCTCTTGAGCAGAAACTGACGCCAATTGTTGTTGTAAATAAAATTGACCGTGACTTCGCTCGCCCGACAGAGGTCGTTGATGAAGTAGTTGATTTGTTTATTGATTTAGGTGCAGATGAGGATCAGCTGGACTTTCCAGTTGTTTACGCTTCAGCTATTAATGGAACATCAAGCTTAAATCCTGAAAAGCAAGACGATAACATGACTTGCTTACTTAATAAAATCATTGAGGCAATTCCAGCACCGTTTGATAACAGCAATGAACCATTACAGTTCCAAGTTACAATGCTTGATTACAATGATTACCTTGGTCGTATTGGTATCGGACGCGTTTTCCGCGGAACCATTAAAGTTGGTCAACAGGTTGCATTAATGAAGCTTGATGGTTCTGTTAAACAATTCCGTGTAACTAAAATGTTTGGATTCCTCGGACTGAAGCGTGTTGAGATTAATGAAGCGAAAGCCGGAGATCTTATCGCGGTTTCAGGAATGGAAGAGATTAACGTAGGAGAGACTGTTTGCCCAGTGGATCATCAAGAAGCACTTCCAATTCTGCGTATTGATGAACCGACTCTTCAGATGACGTTCCTTGTTAATAATAGTCCATTTGCAGGTCGTGAAGGGAAATTCATTACAAGCCGCAAATTGGAAGAACGTTTGAAGTCTGAACTTGAAACAGATGTAAGCTTACGAGTTGAAAACACTGATTCACCAGAAGTTTGGATTGTGTCTGGACGTGGAGAACTTCACCTTTCAATCTTAATTGAAAATATGCGTCGTGAAGGCTATGAACTTCAAGTATCTAAGCCAGAAGTTATTATTCGTGAAATTGATGGAAAAGCTCATGAGCCCGTTGAACGTGTTCAAATTGATGTACCGGAAGAGTATACTGGAACTGTGATGGAGTCTCTTGGTGAGCGTAAGGGTGAAATGGTTAATATGGTAAACAACGGAGGCGGACAGGTTCGTCTTGAGTTTATGGTGCCAGCTCGTGGATTGATTGGGTATTCTACTGAATTCTTAACTCAAACTCGTGGGTATGGAATTATTAATCACTCATTTGATAGCTACAAGCCAGTATTTGGTGGTCAGGTTGGCGGACGCCGTCAAGGAGTTCTTGTTTCAATCGAATCAGGAAAAACAAGCCAATACGGTATTATGCAGGTTGAAGACCGTGGAACGATTTTTGTTGAGCCGGGTACTGAAATTTATGAAGGTATGATTGTTGGAGAGCATACACGTGATAATGATTTAACGGTTAATATCACAAAGATGAAGCAACAGACAAACGTTCGTTCAGCGACTAAAGATCAAACGGTGACGATGAAGCGCCCACGTATTTTAACTCTTGAAGAATCAATTGAGTACTTGAATGAGGATGAATATTGCGAGCTTACGCCAGAGTCCATTCGACTACGTAAAAAAATCCTTAACAAAAACGAGCGTGAGAGAGCAGAGAAACGCAAAAAGATCGGAAGCAAATCCTAAGTAAAGGCGGGAGCGTATATGAATAACGATGTCAGCCAAGCTGATTTGGGTCAATATTCTTGGCTTATGCAGCAAACAGCAGAATATCCTTGGCTGGGATTCTGGACATGTATCATAACCGTAATACTTGGAGTGATTGTTTTTAAGCTTGGTTTTGCTCAAAAATTGCCATTGTTAAAATCAATCATTATCTACACAATGCTTGTGATTGGTTGCTTCTTTCTGTGGACGATGGAATTTGCCTTTGGAGCACCAATCATGGCGGTGCTAGCTATATCTGCCTTATTTTTAGGTGGGTATCGCTACCGCCTTCATCTGCACAGAAAGCAGGAAAGCCAAGAACAAACAAATAGTTAAACAAAAACTGGCCCGAATGATTAATTAACATAATCATTCGGGCCTTCTGTGTTTGTTTTACATAGAATATATTAAGTAAATCAACCTTCCTGCCTACGAGCGAGGGTTTTTTTAGTGATGCGTTCTTCGCAGTCTTTACACATATACGTATGAAGAGGTCTGTTTCTCAGTTTTTTAGCTAGTGGTTGGATATCATCAAGATTACCTATTTTATCACATAGAACACATTTTACTCTCATTTTCCACACTCCTTATGCTACTCATAGTGTAATCCTATAAGAAAGAAAAATAAACACGTTTTATCTTATTTTGGCCATTTAAAAAAATTTGAACATCTAACAAGGCAATTTACAGAAAATTCATAGTTCGGCAAGAACTTTTTGATATCATGTAATAGAGTAGGGATTGGTTGCAGACAATATAAAATAAGTCAAATTATTTTACTACGCCGGGCATTAGGATAAGTAACTCGTCTAACAATCGGTTCCTACTCATACACATTAGTAGTGGTTGGCTTATGTTCCTAAAGCGGTAAAAGTCAAAGGACTCGTTGAAATCAGGTCAGGGGGCATACATGTTGAGAAAAATTTACGTGTTAGATACAAACGTTTTATTACAAGAGCCGCATGCAATCTTTGCTTTTCAAAAAAACGAAGTCGTCCTTCCTGCAGTTGTTTTAGAAGAGGTAGACTCCAAAAAGCGGAACATGGATGAGATAGGGCGTAATGCCCGCCATTTCTCAAAACTTATAGATCAGCTCCGGGCAAAAGGGAAATTGCATGAAGGTGTGCCGCTTGATTCGGGCGGTTCTCTGCGAGTGGAATTAAATCATCGTTCATTTCAACATTTTAAAGAATCCTTTGCAGAAATGACAAACGATAATCGAATTATTGCAGTGGCTCTTAATTTATCAATAGAGGAAAAAGAAAAAAGTAACGGAGCCAAAGTCATCTTAGTGAGTAAGGACGCGCTCGTACGAGTGAAAGCCGATGCATTTGGCTTAGAGGTTGAAGATTTTCTTAGTGATCGAGTGGTAGAGTTTGATGAAGGGTATGATGGCTTTGTTGAAGTATTTGTAGACAATGAAATCATCAAAAAATTTTACAAAGAAGGCGGAATTAATCGTGGGGATCTTACGATTCAAGCGACTTTATATCCGCATCAATTTGTCATATTAAAGGATGCATTGGGGAGCTCTAGTTCTGCTTTAGGAAAAATAGAACCAAATGGTTATGATATACGTCCATTTGTTAGTGATTTAGATCAAGTATGGGGAATACGCTCTAGAAATGTGCAACAACGGATGGTGTTTGAATTATTACTAAGGCAAGATATTCCCTTAGTAACGATGATTGGAAAAGCGGGAACAGGAAAAACCCTGCTTTCATTAGCGGCTGGCCTTATGCAAACAGAGGATCTTCACATCTATAACAAGTTACTTGTGGCACGACCAGTTGTACCACTAGGCAAAGACATTGGTTATTTGCCAGGTGAGAAGGATGAGAAGTTAAGACCGTGGATGCAGCCAATCTACGATAATCTTGAGTATCTTTTTAATACAAAAAAACCAGGTGAACTTGACCAAATTTTAGCTGGGATGGGATCCATTCAAGTCGAGGCATTAACATATATTAGAGGGAGAAGTATACCCGAACAATATATTATTATAGACGAGGCACAGAATTTAACAAAACACGAGGTGAAAACGATCCTCACACGTGTTGGAGAAAAAAGTAAGATTGTGTTAATGGGGGACCCGCAGCAAATTGATCACCCCTATCTTGATGAATACACAAATGGATTAACCTATGTTGTAGAGAAGTTCAAAAACCAAGCAGTCCACGGCCATGTTAAGTTGGTTAAAGGTGAGAGATCCGGGTTAGCTCAACTTGCTGCGGATTTATTATAATTACGCTTTGGGCGCTTTGATAACTAATCGAGTCACGTGTGTAATCGGCTCCTGTTCATTTGAACCATCACCAAAATAAATGTGGACAGGGCCGGTTTCTTTTAATGGCTGTCCATCTTTTGAGAACCCAGCAATGAGAGCGTAGCCCTCCTCTAGGTTACAAGAATACGATTGGCCATGATTTGTTTCAATCATTAAAGTGGCATGATCGCTGATTGGATCAGCATTTTTTAAAAATGATTTTAAAGGCATACCAAAGGTTCCGTTTATTAATTTTTGTTTGTTAAAACGAATAATGTTTCCATTTTGATTTGGATTTGGTGGGGCAGAGCCTTCTAATCGTTCTTTATCCCACTGCGCAGATATAGACTTTTGATATTTTGTCATTTCATCGTCCATGGTTTCAAGCTCATCAAAATAAGTGGTAAGGTCAATTTTTCGCTCATCAAAGATCCACACCGTTGGATCAATCGTAAGGGAGCGGTTAACATCACCTTCAATAAAAAATACAAACTCGTTCATAGTGATTCCTCCTAAATTACGTATCACTTTATTATAAAACGATTTTAGTGATCTTGTCAGTCTGATGGGCTTATCTAAAAAAATTCAAAGAAAATTCAAAACGCCTAAATCAGATTCACTAAAAAGATTGCAATTTAAGGCTTTAACAGATACTATGAAAGTAGAGAAGATTCAACACGGTAAGGAGGGGACACTATGTCGATTAAGGTGATGACCAGCCAGGCTGAGAAAGCGTACGCACTGCTTCAGTCTGATGCAGAGAAGATTCGCAAGCTTATTGAAGTTCAGTTGGAGAATCTAACGATGCCTCAATGCCCCCTCTACGAAGAAGTACTAGATACTCGTATGTTTGGGCTGTCTCGAGAAATTGATTTTGCTGTTCGACTTGGGTTAGTTGAAGAAGAACAAGGAAAGCAAATCCTTAGTGAGTTAGAGCGCAGATTGGCTGATTTGCATGACTTAACGGTAAAGAGCTAATAGATCAAAAAAGACTATGAATATCCATAGTCTTTTTTTATTTAGTGTGGGTTTGGTGATATCTTGGTAAAAAGACAGAACATTTCAATTGCTTTTGTTTTCTATTACTTCTATACTAATCTACAAGCTTTATTTTGTAGAAAAATATACATAAGCTGATTTGAGAGTGGAAAGAGGAGGACAAAATGAACGGATTACAAACAATCAAAAAAGTACTAGTAGCAAATCGAGGAGAAATAGCTATCCGTATTTTTCGGGCCTGCTCAGAATTAAACATTCGAACGGTGGCTATTTATTCGAAAGAAGATTTAGGGGCTTATCATAGATATAAAGCCGATGAAGCCTATCTGATTGGTGAAGGTAAGAAACCAATTGAAGCTTATTTAGATATCGAGGGAATCATTGAGACGGCTAAATTAAATGGAGTTGACGCGATTCACCCAGGCTATGGCTTTTTGTCTGAGAATCTTCAATTTGCCAAACGCTGTCAAGAAGAAGGTATTATCTTTGTAGGGCCAGAATTAGAGCATTTACGAATGTTCGGTGATAAGGTGCAGGCAAAAGAACAAGCGCTAAAAGCAAAGCTTCCAGTCATCCCTGGAAGTGATGGTCCTGTAGGTGGCATAGAAGAAGTAGAGGCATTCGCTAACGAGAATGGATATCCATTTATTATTAAAGCATCACTTGGCGGAGGCGGAAGAGGCATGCGCATCGTTCGCGAAGCCAAGGACCTAAAAGAATCCTACGATCGTGCCAAGTCTGAAGCTAAATCAGCCTTCGGAAACGACGAAGTATATGTAGAGAAATTTGTTGAGAATCCAAAGCATATCGAGGTTCAAATTTTGGCGGACAAGCACGGAAACATTGTTCATCTATATGATCGTGATTGTTCGGTACAGCGTCGTCACCAAAAGGTTGTAGAAGTAGCACCAAGCGTTTCCTTAGGTGAGGGTGTACGTGAGAAAATTTGTGCTGCAGCAGTACAATTAGCTGAGGCGATAGGTTATGTGAATGCTGGGACAGTAGAATTTCTTGCAACAGAAGATGGTGAGTTTTACTTTATTGAGGTAAATCCACGAGTTCAGGTTGAACACACCATTACTGAAATGGTAACGGGTATTGATATTGTGCAATCACAGCTTCTTATTGCAAGTGGGGAGGAGCTCCACGGAAATAAAATAGGCATCCCTGCACAGGACCAGATTCAGTGTAACGGATTTGCTATCCAGTCAAGGGTTACAACAGAAGATCCAGCGAATGGGTTTTTACCGGATACGGGCAGAATTAATGCCTACAGGACAGGTGGTGGATTTGGTGTTCGTTTGGACGCCGGTAATGGTTTTCAAGGCTCAGTCATTTCACCACACTATGATTCACTCCTTGTAAAGGTATCTACATGGGCATTAACCTACGAAGGAGCAGCATCTAAAATGCTCCGTAATTTGCGAGAGTTCCGTATTCGTGGGATCAAAACAAACATTTCCTTTTTGGAGAATGTAGTACGACACCCATCATTCTTAAATGGGTCGTATAATACGTCCTTTATTGATACAACACCTGAATTATTTATTTTCCCTAAACGTAAAGACCGTGGGACAAAAATGCTGACCTTCCTAGGAGAAACTATTGTTAATGGGTACCCTGGAATTGAGAATATTCACAAACCAAAATTTGATGCCCCAGTGGTGCCAAAGGTTTCCTCCTTTGAGTCATTTCCGGATGGGACAAAACAAATTCTCGATGAGAGAGGCCCAGAGGGCTTAGCTAAGTGGGTGAAGGAACAAAAAGAAGTGTTACTCACTGATACAACGTTCCGTGATGCGCATCAATCTCTTTTAGCTACTCGAGTTCGTACACATGACCTGAAAAAAATCGCTGAACCAACAGCTAGACTTTTGCCAGGACTGTTCTCATATGAGATGTGGGGTGGAGCGACTTTTGATGTGGCTATGCGATTCTTACATGAGGATCCATGGGAGCGACTTTTAACACTAAGAAAACAAGCACCAAATGTTCTTTTCCAAATGCTGTTACGTGCATCTAATGCCGTGGGTTATACAAATTATCCTGATAATGCAGTAGACGAATTTGTTGCGAAGTCGGCATCTGCTGGCATTGATGTGTTTAGAATTTTCGATAGCTTGAACTGGGTAGAAGGCATGCGTCCAGCTATAGAATCTGTTCGTAAAACTGGAAAAATTGCTGAGGCAGCTATGTGTTACACGGGTGATATCACAGATTCATCCCGTACAAAGTATGACTTAAACTATTATCTTGAGCTGGCAAAAGAGCTGCAAGCATCTGGAGCTCATATTCTTGCAATTAAAGATATGGCAGGACTTCTAAAGCCAGAGGCTGCTTATACCTTGATTTCAGCTTTAAAAGAGACAATTGATATTCCGGTTCATTTACACACGCATGATACAAGTGGAAATGGAATCTTTATGTACGCAAAGGCAGTGGAAGCTGGCGTAGACATAGTAGATGTGGCCGTTAGTGCAATGGCGGGATTAACTTCTCAACCAAGTGCCAACACCCTTTATTATGCACTAGGGGGTACTGAGAGACAGCCAGATCTTAAGATTTCTGCTTTGGAGCAGCTTGATGAATTCTGGGAAGCTACTCGTAAATACTATCAAGGATTCGAAAGCGGAATGAATGCTCCACATACAGAGGTTTATCAGCATGAAATGCCTGGTGGACAGTATAGTAACCTTCAACAGCAGGCAAAAGCAGTAGATCTAGGTGATCGCTGGACCGAAGTTAAGAAAATGTACCGTACTGTCAATGATATGTTTGGAGATGTGGTGAAGGTTACACCCTCCTCAAAAGTAGTTGGCGATATGGCCTTATACATGGTACAGAATGACCTAACGAGAGAAGATGTTTATAACAAAGGTAAGAATATGGATTTCCCTGATTCTGTTATTGAATTTTTCCAAGGTCAATTAGGTCAACCTTATCAAGGGTTCCCGAAAGAATTGCAAGAAATCATCTTGAAATCAAGAAAACCAGTTGAAGGTAGACCAGGAGCACTACTTGAGCCAATCAATTTTGAAGAGGTAGAAAACAAATTGTTTAAAGAGCTGGGTCGTCAGGTAACCAGTCATGATATTCTTTCCTACGTTATGTATCCAAAGGTCTTTCTAGAGTTTGAACAATTCCGCGAAAACTTTGGAGATGTATCCGTATTAGATACACCAACCTTCTTTTACGGACTTAGACCTGGTGAAGAAATAGAGGTCGAGATTGAACAAGGAAAGACATTAATTGTAAAACTGATTTCCGTCTCTGCACCGCGTGATGATGCGAAACGGATTGTCTATTTTGAATTAAATGGACAACCGCGTGAGGTCTTGATTCAAGACCAATCCGTACAAACAAAAGTTATTACTCGTCCAAAGGTAGACAAAAATAACGAAAAACAAATCGGTGCTACCATGCCAGGTACAGTAATAAAAACACTTGTTTCCAAAGGCGATCAGGTGAAAAAAGGAGATCATCTTCTGATCACAGAAGCGATGAAAATGGAAACAACGGTTCAAGCTGCGTTTGATGGTGAGATTAAAGATGTCTTTGTTTCAGACAATGAACCAATTGCTACAGGTGATTTATTAATTGAATTTAATTAAATACAAAGAGGTGAAAAAACTCTTCTACTACAATCAGGGCCGAAAATGATGTCTGACACATCATTTTTCGGCTTTTTTTATATAAATGTATTTGTCGGCACAGGTGTCCTAGCAGCAGCAGGGCTCACAGTTTATCCGAATGCGTTTTCCGTGACTCGCTCCCAAAAATAGGGCATGCTTTCCGTGGCTAGGCAAGCATTAAACGAACCGGACAAGTCCGTTCATTTCAATTAGCCTGTTCAAAGAGGACACTGAAAAACTATTTTTATTAGAGCTGCGAGCGTTCTTCAATTGTTTATGTCAATACATTAGCGGAAGGAGAAAACGAAGACTCCCTCCAGAAAGGTTAATCTAACAATGGTTTGAGGCAGATATGACTAGAGAAAAATATATTTTTATAACGTG
>NZ_VLXZ01000129.1 GCF_007293315.1 Alkalicoccobacillus porphyridii | reverse complement strand
AAATCGTGCAATGTAACACACACAACGCACTCATCTAACGATGAATGCGCATCTTTTATAAAAACCATGTGTGTTTGATGGGTTGTCTTTTGATAAACCATGAAATGCTTTTGACAAAGAGCATCAAGTGATTCGAGGACACAAGTTTTCGAAGGCGGGAGCGTACAACCGTACGTGACCAACTGAGAACAACGCCGTGGACGAAGAAGAACGTAGATGATCTGCCGTCAAAATGGTTAAGTTAGAAAGGGCGCACGGTGAATGCCTTGGCACTAGGAGCCGAAGAAGGACGCGACGAACGGCGAAACGC
>NZ_VLXZ01000128.1 GCF_007293315.1 Alkalicoccobacillus porphyridii | reverse complement strand
TTAAACAGGCGATTTTCGCGACCCCAGCCTTCCAGGTTGACGGCAAATTTGATAACAGCCGCTATAACGGTATCCTCAACCAGATGGGGATGACCGCCGATCAGTACGCCCAGGCGCTGCGTAACCAGCTCACTACCCAACAGCTGATTAACGGCGTTGCCGGTACCGATTTTATGCTGAAAGGTGAAACCGACGAGCTGGCGGCACTGGTCGCGCAACAACGCGTGGTGCGTGAGGCGACTATCGATGTTAACGCGCTGGCGGCGAAGCAGCCTGTGACCGAACAGGAGATTGCCAGCTACTACGAACAAA
>NZ_VLXZ01000127.1 GCF_007293315.1 Alkalicoccobacillus porphyridii | reverse complement strand
TGAAAGAAGCTTTCCACGCAGGCATTATCGTAGCAGCAACCTTTTGCGCTCATACTTCCACGCAGATTATGCCGCTTCAGTTGCGCCTGATAATCTGCTGAACAGTACTGGCCTCCACGGTCCGTGTGAACGATAACGTTCCGGGGCCTCTTACGCCGCCACAGCGCCATCTGCAGGGCATCGCAGGCCAGTTGCGCCGTCATGCGTGGCGACATTGACCAGCCAATAACGGCACGTGACCACAGGTCAATGACCACTGCCAGATACAGCCAGCCTTCATCTGTACGTAAGTACGTGATGTCTCCTGCCCAC
>NZ_VLXZ01000126.1 GCF_007293315.1 Alkalicoccobacillus porphyridii | reverse complement strand
AGCGAAAAACTTGGGTTGCCGGAAATATACGTTGAGCTTGCTGAGCGCAGCATTCTCGTTCCAACGAAGCTCGAAGGTAAAGAGGAAATGGAGCTTTTAACCGTTGGTAAGACGACGGATGAAGCTGTTGCAGCATACAGGTATGCAAAGAGTTATTATCATAATCTTTGCGATTTTGCTGGCAAAGAGCCAGTTCATGCAGAAGATGATAATTTTAAGTATATAGAAATGGGTGGAAAGTTTAGAAAAGTAAAAGAAGAAAAAGTCATTGAAAGGTTGCACAAGAATGAAATCCAACAGGCTATCCAAGCTA
>NZ_VLXZ01000125.1 GCF_007293315.1 Alkalicoccobacillus porphyridii | reverse complement strand
AATACCACGCGCATCCCCGACGCTAATCACAATAAAGGGCTTGCCTAAGATGATATTTGGCGCGTTGAGCTCGCTAAGACGCGAAACATCGAAATCGGCTTTTAGCGTTAAATCACTGTGCCAGACCTGACCGGTATAAATCCCTATCTTGCGTTCTTCCACGTTCTGATTGCCATCAACCATCAATGACTCAGGTAACCAAAAATGGATAAAACTTCGTTTCCGCTCCACGGTTTTATCCTCTTCCTGCACCGTATAAAGCTCGGTCACAGGAATAGCGATAAGCGGCCCAACGAGTTTTTGCGGCCCGCTG
>NZ_VLXZ01000124.1 GCF_007293315.1 Alkalicoccobacillus porphyridii | reverse complement strand
ACAACACGGTGCCGCAGTAGAAGTGGCAGAAGCACAACGCCAGTCACTGATTGATGCAGCAATGGCTTCCATTAGTCTGATTCAGCTGAAATTGCAGGCCGGGCGGAAGCTGATGCAGGCAGAAACCACCCGACTTAACATTGTGCTGGATTACATTGACGCGGTGACGGCAACAGATACCAGCACCGCGCCGGATGTCATCTGGCCTGAACTGCCGGAGGCGTAGGCCATTCAATATCTGGCACACTGGAGGTATCAACCAGCTCCAGTGCGTCCAGATAATCCAGCCACGAATTATATTGCGCCAGTTCCTC
>NZ_VLXZ01000123.1 GCF_007293315.1 Alkalicoccobacillus porphyridii | reverse complement strand
CGCGGTGGGGAAAAGTACAACCGCCCGTGTATTGCAGGCGCTATTAAGCCGTTGGCCGGAACATCGTCGTGTTGAACTGATCACTACAGATGGCTTCCTTCACCCTAATCAGGTTCTGAAAGAACGTGGTCTGATGAAGAAGAAAGGCTTCCCGGAATCGTATGATATGCATCGCCTGGTGAAGTTTGTTTCCGATCTCAAATCCGGCGTGCCAAACGTTACAGCCCCTGTTTACTCGCATCTTATTTATGATGTGATCCCGGATGGAGATAAAACGGTTGTTCAGCCTGATATTTTAATTCTTGAAGGGTTAAA
>NZ_VLXZ01000122.1 GCF_007293315.1 Alkalicoccobacillus porphyridii | reverse complement strand
GTGATATAAAAAATCGTTTTACGGGCAAGGCCCATAAAAACAAAAGGCGCGAAATTGTATTCCATTCTCACGCCTTGTGCAACGATTAAATCGCCGCTTTTTTGATCGCTGGGTTAGGCTTTTTCAACCTGGCTGAAGTCCAGCTCTACCGGGGTCGCACGACCGAAGATAGAAACAGACACTTTCAGACGAGATTTCTCGTAATCCACTTCTTCAACAACACCGTTGAAGTCAGCGAACGGACCATCATTAACACGGACCATTTCCCCCGGTTCAAACAGCGTTTTCGGACGCGGCTTATCACCAACCTGCTGCA
>NZ_VLXZ01000121.1 GCF_007293315.1 Alkalicoccobacillus porphyridii | reverse complement strand
ATGTTTTCCGTAATTCAGAATCGGCGTGGGGCGTGGCACAGGAAGCTATTGCCATTGGCGCGAAAACCCTCTGGATGCAACTGGGGGTGATTAATGAGCAAGCGGCAGTACTGGCACGGGATGCCGGGTTAAATGTGGTGATGGATCGCTGCCCGGCTATTGAGATCCCTCGCCTGGGCCTGGCCAAATAAAAAATCCCCGGAAGGCAAAAACCTTCCGGGGATTTGTTCAGGGATTAGTTACGCAGACGCGGGGCCTGGAGTTGTTTGCGGATGGTCTGCGCCAGCTCATCCATGGATGGCTGTTCAGGATGTTC
>NZ_VLXZ01000120.1 GCF_007293315.1 Alkalicoccobacillus porphyridii | reverse complement strand
TGAGGCCGTTGAGCACCGCCGCCGCAAGGAATGGTGCATGCAAGGAGATGGCGCCCAACAGTCCCCCGGCCACGGGGCCTGCCACCATACCCACGCCGAAACAAGCGCTCATGAGCCCGAAGTGGCGAGCCCGATCTTCCCCATCGGTGATGTCGGCGATATAGGCGCCAGCAACCGCACCTGTGGCGCCGGTGATGCCGGCCACGATGCGTCCGGCGTAGAGGATCGAGATCTCGATCCCGCGAAATTAATACGACTCACTATAGGGGAATTGTGAGCGGATAACAATTCCCCTCTAGAAATAATTTTGTTTAAC
>NZ_VLXZ01000011.1 GCF_007293315.1 Alkalicoccobacillus porphyridii | reverse complement strand
TCTTGCTATGAGCTCCTGCTTCTTGCTATATCATCAGCTTGTCTTGGTATTCTGGCCTTTTCTCTTGCTATGAGCTCCTGTTTCTTGCTATATCATCAGCTTCTCTTGGTATGCAGGCCTTTTCTCTTGCTATGAGCTCCTGTTTCTTGCTGTATCATCAGCTTCTCTTGGTATGCCGGTTTTTCCTCTTGCTAAATCACCTGCTTCTCTTGGTATGCAGTCTTTTTTTACTTTCCTCCCGATGGATCTACCTCTCATTCCCGATATCCTTTTGACAAGAGAGACTTTGTTCATTTATCACGTCATTAAACAGTAAAACGTCTTTTCAGTGACCTCGATAAAAAGGTTTAAGGAGATAAATTGACATAGTCGGGTTAGCTCATTAGCTTGCCTCGGGTAAGTGCCCCCATTTACGGGGAGCGGGAGCGGTGCATACCATCACCAACCACTCTCTTTCCTTCTATTCATTCTTTACGTATAAAGCTCCCTCAATTCTCCATACTAAAAAAGAGGATAACAATCTAAATCGAATTGACAATGATTATCATCCTCTAGTATACTTACGCTAGAATCAAATAGCGAAGGGGGAGCTTTCGTGAAGAAAATGTCTGTTCATGCTTTAAAGGATATAAACACAGTGCTTATGAATAAGCGTAAGGTGGGGGGCGCCATTGAGGCTAAATCCATCCGGTTAAGATCTGGAGAAGAATTTCTTTACCCCGTTTTCACAAGCTTAGAGCAAACAAGAGGTGTTTATCAATCCATTGGATTTATGACGTCTGAAGGTGAAAGACTGATTGTAAACGTTGATGAAATCGCTATTATGAAGGACCTTGAGCACAAGTTAATCTGTCAATTAGAAAATACACACGCAAAAACATACTTACTAACAGATACATTAAATTACCTACAACGGTTATGCGAAGTCAATGAGGGCTGCTTAAGCTCACCATTTAAACGTGAGGTAGAGGGCTTAGCCTGCGATATTGGCGCTAAAACCCTTGAAAAACACGGGTACTCTGACTTTGTTGTTTATGCAGATTCAACCGAGAATATCGTGTCGTTCACACAAAAAAGCATGCTGGCTTAATGACCCGCATGCTTTTTTTATTTATTTTATTCTTTTTCCTGGCTTTCTAATGTGCAGATAGCAGAAGGTCTTTTTATACGTAGTGCCAACGTTTCATACACTCGGAACGGATGGTTCATTCCTTCTTCACCTAGGTAGGCCGTTTCAAAGTCCTCTGAGACAGCAAGGTCAAAGTTATGTGGACCTGTATTTACTAGGACACCTGTTTTCCCTTTAAGAACTGGGGATTGGAAAACACCAGCTGTTGCAATTTCGCGAACGTGTTCAATCTCAAGCACATTGGTTTCCTTATGAACTCTATGCAAAATGGCATAAAGCTCAGGTGACAGAACCAACGCATAAGGGCCATGGTGTCCAAGCTCCATAAGCTTGCTACGTGCTTCTACGATATCCTGGAAAGCGTGACCGGACTCATACCAGCTTTCAGTCACGTGAGAGAGTCGACCTTTAACATTCATTAAACCGGGAATATCAAATTCTTTGGAACCATGAAAAATCATTTGATCCTCTTGATAGGCAACCTGTCTTGCAGCATTGGCTGCCCCAGAAAAATCAATCGGAATGTCAAGTGTTTTTGCTTGTTCCACGTCTCTCCAGTAAAGAACAAAATCTTTATAAATTAAAGGAATTGTATGGCTCACGCGTTTTGTCGCCTCTGCCATTTCTTCGCTTAGCCCCTGATGGTCCATGATCGCTTCATGATCGTCCAAGTAGACATCTGTATGAATGGTCTGTACGCCTCTTCCTAACGGTCCGTGGACATTTAAGAACTTGCGTCCAACTAGCTGGCTTTTAGCCATATCAGCCACTACGTTATCTAAGTGATCAAATTCTTGTTCATTTAATGGTGCGTCTGGATATCTTGTTGCCTTACTCATCTCTATCACTCTCCTTTAATCTCATTGTTCAATTAGACTACCTACAGAAAGTCTACGCTTGTCCGAGTGGTTAAGCGCTTGAGGTGTCGAGGCTTCACTTGGCCATTTGTCCATTAGTTCTTGCTCTAATTCTATCAAATAAGTCGTAAATTCCTTTTCAAATTGCTCAGACTTCTCAAGAATAGCAGAGAATATTTTCTTTGATTGTCCATCATCCGAAAGCGTGGATGTATCCTCAACTTGCCTTAGGAATAAGTGCAATTTGTACTGTTCTAGTTGTGTATCAGCATAAAGCTTCAGCTGATCCTGTGGATCTGGTACTGTAAATGAGTCTTGGTTTAACCAGGAGCTTAGCTGCTTTCTTAACCCTTTTAAAGCTGCTGACCGGTCTTTTTCAAAACCTAAAGCTTTTCTCAAAAACATTCGTTCATAATCATTATTTGGGTGAGTAAGCTTTGGCTCTACTATTTCTATATACTGCTTACTGTCTTTTCTCAAAGCGGCAAAAAGATCATGAAGCTTAGATAAGATTTCCTCCATGGTTCCCACCTCTTTCTTCGGCTATTTTTATCATAGCATAATTCTCAATTAAAAAGAAACCTTTTTATAATTATTATAAAGAAGGTTTCTCAATTAGCTATTTTTTTGCAATTGGACAGTCCTCCTGGCATTGCCCTATCGCTTTATATATTGAACACCAAGACCTCTTCGCGTAACAAACGGGTACATTTTGTTCCATCGCTTTTTTCTTAAGTACACTCGTTAAATTATGATTGATAAAGTCAGTCAGTACAAGAATCATATCAACGCCGGCTGGGATCTCTCGTTTCACCATCTTTGTTTTTCTTCCACTAATATGTAGAATGTTTCCGTAGCCAATTTCCTCTAGTTTCTTTGGTATAGATCCTAGATGATCCGCCCCCACTATCATTAATGATGTCATGTTATTCCCTCACTCTCTTTTGATAATAATTCTCACTGTTAGTTTAATTGAAATCGATTCTCAATGTCAACTATATTTTTCTTTATTTTCTGTAAGTTATATTTTCAAGTAAGCAGGGAATAGTTGATATACTTCTTATTCGCCGAAGATGAGGTTTACTTCATACGTTTTTTTATGTAAAGTGGATAGGATGAGAATGGAGGTGCGGAGTATGATCGCTAATATGACAGAAGATCAATTACTCGTTTTGGTTATTAAATATGTACGTGAGGCCAAGCGAAAACCCTTGCAGGAGCTATTAGATGAACTACATCCATACGATATAGCGAATATCTATCGCTCCCTTCCTACTAAGCATCACCACAAATTCCTCGCGTTTTTAGAGCCCGATCAAGTTGCTGACCTTATTGAAGAACTGGAAACAGAGTTTCAAGTTGAGATTCTACAGCAATTAGGTGTGCAAGAGTCCTCAAAAGTCATGGACCTAATGGAAAATGATGACCTAGCGGATTTATTAAATGAATTGTCAGTTGAACGCATTCAGGAATTTTTAGATGTTATGAAAAAGGAAGATTCAATTAAAATTCGCTCTCTCATGAGTTACCCTGCTGACACAGCAGGTGGATTGATGACGAATGAATTTATTTGGATTCATGCCAACCAAACCGTCAGACAAGCGGTGGATAAGTTAAAGGAGTACGCTAGCTTTTCGGAAAATATTTATTATTTATATGTTATTAATGCTGAGAAAAAGCTAGTCGGTGTAGTTTCCTACAGAGACTTATTAGTGGCTGATATCAATGAAATAATAGAAGATATTATGTTCACGCGAACTGTTGCAGTGAAAGTGACAGATGACCAGGAACAAGTGGCCCAAATCATTGAACGCTACGACTTTATTGCAGTGCCTGTTGTGGATGATGAAGATACACTTCTAGGTATTATTACAGTAGATGACGCAATGGATGTTGTCATTCGTGAGGCAAATGAAGATATTGAGAAGCTTTCGGCATCTGGTAAAGACATTGATTTTAATACAAAGGCCGTTACCGCATCAGCAAGAAGACTTCCTTGGCTGATTCTCTTATTATTTATTGGATTAATCTCTGCTAGTATAATGAGTTACTTCGAGGCAACATTAGATCAAGTAGTAGCTCTAATGTTCTTTATGCCAATGATAGCTGGTATGACCGGAAACACCGGAACACAGTCATTAGCTGTTGTCGTTCGAGGTTTATCACAATACACAATTAATAAAAAGGTAGTAGCTAGCCTCATCTTCAGAGAATTCCGAGTGAGTTTAATCATCGGGGTAACCTGTAGTGCCTTAATCACAGTAATTTCTTACTTTTGGGTTGGTGATACTACAATTGGTTTTGTTGTAGGGATTTCTTTATTCTCTACACTGATTATTGGTACACTTGCCGGTACGATTATTCCTTTAATCCTTCATAAGTTTGGAATAGACCCAGCTGTTGCCTCTGGACCCCTCATTACAACACTGAATGATATTTTTTCTTTACTTATTTATTTCGGTATCGCCACAGCGTTTTTATCGCATTTGATGTAATAAATGGGCTGATGACATGTATCATGTTGTTTCAAACAAAAAACCGAACTCTTACGCATATACGTGCGCAAGAGCTCGGTTTTTTTAAGGTACAGATCGGAGCATCAGATTTGCAAACAGATTCCAATATTAGATGAACTGTGTTTGGAAAGCGGAAATTATGCTTTTATAATAATGATTTTACCGATTCGCATTCATATAGCCTGTTCAACTCGCATATACCTTGAAAAGAGCTTGTCAGACGGATCTCTTAGGTTGGGTGTGATAAACATGGTACGGTATACGATAACGTTACTTTTAGGATGCTTCCTGATTAGTTTAGGAATTAATTTTTTCTTTACGATGTATCATTTATTAGATGGTGGCATCATAGGTCTTGGATTAATTGCGCATTATGTTTGGAATACGCCTGTTGGTATGACCATTATTGTGGTTAGTATCCCCATATATATTGCGGCCTGGTTTTATTATCGTCCCTTTTTTTACAACAGTCTCATTGGGGTCATTGTCTCTTCACTTTTCATCGACTGGCTATCATTATATTCACCACATTTAGCCGTTGCCGGTCCGCTTGCCAGTGCAATTATTGGAGGAAGTTTACTCGGTATTGGTGCTGGGATCATGTTTAGAATGGATATTAGTACAGGGGGATTTGATCTACTATCACAAATGATTGCTACTAAGGTTCCTTTAAACGTTGGTGCAATCATTGTCATTTTCGACATGCTCGCTGTTGTCGCTGGAATTCCAATTGTGACAAAGGAAGAGATTATTCTCTCAACTATCGCTGTTATTTCTACAGGAGTCCTTACTATTATTGTCACAAGCTGTCCTCTTCCAGCTATTCTCTATCCAGCCGACAAATTCCCCGGGAAATGGAATAACCATTAATAAACAATCTGTCATATTCTCACTGAATAACCGCTTTTCCTGTAACAAACCAATAGGAAATACCATATATAAAAGCCACGCTTGCAATGATAATAAATAATGCTTTATTTGAAAGTCTCTTTTTCATATTGACCTCTCCCTAAGCTTTTCCCCTAGTATACGATGAACAGCCTTTAAAAACTAGGATAGAGAAAAAAGAACCCGGAAAAGACACAGCTTGGCTACGTCTTTTTCTGGGTTCATTATTTTTTATGATTCTGCGGCAAGCTTTGCCGCTACTTTCGTTACTCTCTCCCCAAGGCGTGAAGCCATCACCAGCTCTCTTTCATCTGGCTGCCTAGATCCATCAGATCCTGCAATGGTAGAAGCCCCATATGGACTTCCTCCGATCCCTTCCGTTGTTAACTGCTCTGGGTTTTCTCCATAAGGAAGACCAACATAGATTAATCCAAAGTGTAATAAAGGAACTAAGGACGTTAGTATTGTTGACTCTTGCCCCCCGTGAACCGAGGCTGTGCTTGTAAAAATTGAAGTCGCTCTACCTTCTAATGAGCCATTCGCCCAAAGTCCACCTGCTGCATCGAGAAATTGTTTAACCTGAGCCGGCATATTTCCGTATCTAGTTGGGAATCCCCATATAATACCGTCAGCCCAAATTAAATCCTCATGGACAGCGTCAGGAAGATCTTCCTGTTGTTTTTGTGCGTCTACATAAGCGTCTTGAGAAGACATAGCTTCTCTTACTTCTTTTGTTTCAGGGATTTTTACGAGTTTCACTTCTGCTCCATCTACTTTATTCGCTCCCTCTTCAACCGCTTTAGCCAGCGAGTAGACATGTCCATAAGAAGAATAATACGGAATAACAATTTTGACCATGATAAAACCTCCTATATATTTATAGTCTATTTTCTCTTATTTCACCTAAGCGACCTTTTTTAAACATTCGTTTATGTTTTTAATGGATGTTTCATTCATCAACCTTTACAATGAAAAGGATTAATAATTTTTTTGTTCTTACTACGTTTACATAATGATCTTTTTGAACCATTTTTACGTATGCTTAATTAGAAGTGCTACTTTTTAATCGCTGTTACTCCATTCGATTTAACGACTGGTTAACCAATTCCTCTTGCACTCTAATTACAAAGGAGCAGCGTACAAAGGAGTTATACATGTCGCACCTTAATGATGAGCAGCTTTATCAGCTTGTGTTACAGCAAGATAAAGCTGCACTCGAAGAGCTTTACAATCGGTATGAGCGGATTCTATATTCGTTTATCTATCGGTTCACAAAAGATAATGGAATGTCAGAGGAAGTAATGCAAGACCTCTTTATGAAGCTATGGCAAGGAAAGGCTTCCTTTCAAACTGGAAAGGGAAAATTCTCATCTTGGATTTTAACCATTGCACGAAACGCAGCGATTGACCGGATTAGAAAGAAAAAGGTATCTGAGGTTGAATTTGATGATCGAGATTCAAAGCCGGACCCAGAGTCTGTGGAACAAACCATAGTCCTTCAAGAAGAAAATGAATATATTCGAGATGCTGTTTCAAACCTTCCTGAGGAACAGCAGCAAGTGGTGACCTTATTTTATTTTGACGGAGAGCCCCAGAAGAATATTGCTGAAATCTGTCAAATTCCCCTTGGTACTGTAAAAGGAAGATTACGTCTAGCGCTTAAGCATTTGCGTAAGACATTAAGTAGGCAGGATGGAAGAGGCGATATATATGAACAATAATAAATGCATACAGCTTTTAGATTACTTTAATGGACATCTTAGTAAGAGCGAAGAAGAAGAATTTGAGCTACATCTTCTGGATTGCGAAGAGTGCCAGGAACAGCTTCAGGAACTATATGAGTTTAATGATCAAGTAGCTGACATTCCAACTGATGCAACACCTCCAGCTGGGATGAAGGATCGTATTCTAACTTCCGTATTTGAGGAGGACACGACATCTGACAGCAAAGTAACACCGATTACTAAGCCAGATCCGGTTCCCTTTGTGAACAAGAAGAATAAACTTATGCCTTGGCTGGCAGCAACGGCCGCTGTCTTAGCAGCTGCCATTGGAACAAATATTTATACCTATAATCAATTAAATGAAACGCAATCGCAGCTCACGATCATTGAAACAGAGCGCGATATTATAAATCACGAACTTGAGAGATATGTGAATGCCGAGCCTGATCCATCCACCCCATCTGGTATCGAACAAGTGATAACCTCTACCTCTCTTCTATCACTTGAGAATGAAGATGAACACCTTGGCCAGGCTTCAATCGTCCAACAAGAGGATGGGTATAAATTAATCGTTCAAGTAGAACAACTACCAGAGCTTACAGACTCAGAGGTTTATCAAATCTGGTTGTTTCAAGAGGAAACCCCACTACCAGCTGGCTCATTTGTAACAAATGCTGCAGGTGAAGGAGCAATCATTTACGACCTTGATTCTGATACAAACATCGAGGACCTATTTGAGGCCATCGCTATTTCATTAGAACCTCAACCGGATAACCAAGAACCTGAAGGACCAGTCCTCACCTTATCTGAGCTATATTAATAATCAAGAAACGGGCATTAGGTATAGCACCTAACTGTCCGTTTCTTTTTTGTGGTCGCGAAGGCACGTTTGGTTTCTTGGTAAAAGCCTTTTGTTCTTGATGATGAGCCTCCCTTCTTGTTGGAGGGGCTTTGTTTTTGCTAAAAATAGGATCCAGCTTGGTATCATGCTCATCTTTCTTGGTATCGGCATCCGCTTCTTGCTAATACATCAATCCACCTTGCTATCATGCTCATCTCTCTTGGTATCGCTCGCCTCTTCTTGCTAATACATCAAGCCGCCTTGCTATTACGTTCATCTCTCTTGCTATCGGCATCCGCTTCTTGCTAATACATCAACCGGCCTTGGTATCATGCTCATCTCTCTTGGTATCGCTCGCCTCTTCTTGCTAAATTAAGATCGGTCTTGGTATTACAGTTATCTCCCTTGGTAACGCCATCTCCTTCTTGCTAAATCATGATCTTTCTTGGTATTACGATCGTTCTTCTTGCTACTGCCCTCCGCTTCTTGCTGATACATCAATCCACCTTGCTATCATGCTCATCTCTCTTGGTATCGCTCGCCTCTTCTCGCTAATACATCAATCCACCTTGCTATTACGTTCATCTCTCTTGCTACTGCCCTCCGCTTCTTGCTAATACATCAATCCACCTTGCTATTACGTTCATCTCTCTTGCTACTGCCCTCCGCTTCTTGCTAAAACATCAGTCCACCTTGCTATTACGTTCATCTCTCTTGCTACTGCCCTCCGCTTCTTGCTAATACATCAATCCACCTTGCTATCATACACATCTCTCTTGCTATTGCCCGCCCCCTTCTTTTCCCCAGACAAATGTTTACTTCTCTACAAAATAGGTAACAAATAATAGTAACGTAAGAGAGGAGTGGGCATGTTGACAATGAATGAATATTTACAACAAAAGCAAAAACAAATGAAGGATAAACCTGCACAAACACAATCTGTTCAACCTGGCATTGAGAGTGATATGAAGCCTGAACCAATGTATGACGACCCAAGCTACAGTGGGAGTGGTAAGCTGAAAGGTAAAACAGCTCTCATAACTGGTGGAGATAGTGGAATTGGACGAGCTGTAGCGATTGCTTATGCAAAAGAAGGGGCAAATGTTAGTATCGTCTATTTAAATGAGCACAGTGATGCTGAAAAGACCAAACAACTCGTTGAAGAGAAGGGTGCCTCTTGTATGGTTTTAAGCGGAGATGTAGGCGACCAAGTCTTTTGTACGGATGCGGTAAACAAAACCATTGAGGCATATGGGACGATTGATGTTCTTGTAAATAATGCTGCCGAGCAACACTATCAAAAAAATATTGAGGATATCTCTGCTTCCCAGCTACACCGGACCTTCCAAACAAATATCTATTCCTATTTTTATTTCATTCAGGCAGCTATTCCTCATCTAAAGGAGGGCAGCTCTATCATTAATTCGGCTTCCATCGTTGCTTATAAAGGTAACCCTGTCTTAATGGACTATGCTGCAACAAAAGGAGCCATTGTCTCGTTAACAAGATCTCTAGCGACAAATCTTGTGGAAAAGGGCATTCGCGTAAATGGAGTGGCCCCTGGTCCAATTTGGACGCCTCTTATCCCTGCCTCCTTCCCAGGAGAAGATGTCGCTGAATTTGGAGATCAATCGCCTATGAAACGAGCTGGGCAACCGTCTGAATTAGCACCTGCTTACGTTTATTTAGCTTCAAATGATTCTACCTATGTGTCTGGTCAAATGATGCATGTGAACGGTGGTAGTGTCATTAACGGGTAAGCGAATAAGATATTTTTGATTAAAAAAGAGCTAAGTCCATGTGTGGGACGCAGCTCTTTTTTGGTTGTTTACAACTAAGTAACAATTGAGATCTTTTCACAAAGAGACGTTTAACTGACCTACTTTAAAGGAATGAAGGCTATGTAAACTATTTATTAAGGAGATGTTTCTTATGAATGAAGCAGCAAATTCGTTCCGTAACATGTTTGACCAGTTATTTTCCTCCATCCCCAATCTAATCTATGCCCTTCTCCTCTTACTGCTAGCCTTTGGTGTAGCAACGATAGTAAAAGGAATATTAGAGAAAGGTCTTAAAAAAGTTGGCTTTCAAAGGCTCTTATCTAAAGGCCGGGTCGTCCCTACTGAAGAAAAAGGAATAGAAGCCCTGCAATCATTGGCGAAAATAGCCTATTATCTTGTCTTTATTCTTTTTATTCCAAGCATTCTAGATGCCTTGAATATGAACTCTGTCTCACAGCCAATAGCCAGCATGATGCAGAAGCTATTAGACTTTTTACCAAATCTATTGGCAGCGGCTATCATTTTAACAGTTGGTATTATCATTGCTCGGTTTATTCGCAATCTCGTCTTCAATTTGTTAAACAGTTTAAACATTGATCGTTTCTTCAATAGAATCTATGTAAGAGAAGAAGAGCAGCCTCCTAAGGAGACCTTGTCAACGGTTCTAGCAAATATCGTATTATTTGTTATATTGGTTCCTGTTATCACAATTGCCCTTGAAGCATTAAATATTCAGATGATTTCTCAGCCAATCATATCTGTTCTAGACAATGTTCTTCTGGTTATTCCAAATCTATTTGTAGCCATTGTCCTTATCATTGTTGGTTACTATCTTGCTCGTTTTATTTCCGGTTTGCTCACAAGCTTACTTAATCGTACTGGAATTAATTCGATCTATGGCTACTTAGGATTTAAAACAGCAACAGGCGTACCGCGCTTTAACTTATCAGAGATCATTGGGCAAGTCGTAAAGGTGTTAATCCTACTGTTCTTTACAGTAGAAGCTTTAAACGTATTGCAATTAAATGTTCTGAACCAAATTGGTAATGCGATTATCATTTACCTGCCAATGCTAGTAAGTGCACTACTGATTCTGGGTCTAGGCTTAGCTATAGCCAACATCCTTCAACAAGTGATTACTAGATATACGGGCAGCTCATTCTCGGCCAATATCATTAAGTATGTTATTATCCTTTTTGCTGTCTTCATGACATTAGATCAATTAGGATTTGCATCATCCATAGTTAACATCGCATTCCTTCTTATTCTTGGAAGTCTGGCTATTGCATTTGCCATTTCTTTTGGAATTGGTGGCAGAGATTTCGCAAAAAGACAGCTTGCCAAGTTTGAAACGAAGCTTGAAAAGAAAGACGATCCACTTGAATAAACACATGAAAAAGCACAGTGCGGGTTTCCCCGCTACTGTGCTTTTTTTGTATTGTTCTATTCAGTGTCTTCGTCTTCGGGATTTAAGTTCATCTCTTCCTGAGAGTCAAAGAATCTTAATAAATCTCCATAGATGATCCGATCAGAATGTTCAAGATCGTTCATTCCCTTTTCTACAAATGGTTCACATGTTTCCATCTCGATCTCTTCGCCTTCTTTGTCATAGCATGTATTGTTTGTATAAACAATATCATCTGTGATGACACTACCGTTCCGTAGAACAGCCATTGATTCATTTTCTGGTGCAAATAAATCTGTACCAAACTGGATGTCATTACGCGTGCTATACCCTAAAAGGTGCATCAAGGTTGGTTTCACATCAATCTGTCCACCAACAGTGCTAATGGTCTCGCTCTTATCATGTCCAGGAATGTGAACAATCATCGGCACTCGTTGTAACTGTACCGTATCAAACGGTGTAATTTCTTCTTTATCCAAGTACATGCTCATCGCTCTGTTATGATTTTCTGAGATACCATAATGGTCACCATAGAGGATAAATACAGTATCTTCATACATTCCAGCTTCCTTCATTTCGTCAAAGAATCTCTCAACAGCGTGATCCATGTAACGAACGGTCGGGAAGTAGCGGTTTAACGTTCCACTGTTTGAATCGAATTCATCTACCATTCTGTCTTCTTCATCAAGCTCAAATGGGAAGTGGTTGGTTAACGTAATAAATTTAGTCAAATACGGTTCAGGCTGCGACTGAAGTAGCTCAATAGATTGTTCAAAGAAATCTACATCCTTCAATCCCCAACCAACAGAGTTCTCCTCGGTTACCTCATAGCTATCTACATCAAAAAATTGGTCATATCCAAGAGATTGATACATAATATCTCGGTTCCAGAAGCTTTTGTTATTGGCATGCATGACAGACGTATGCATCCCTTCATTACTTAGGATCTCAGGTAACGCATTATAGTCGTTGCCTCCGTGCGTGAAGAATACAGAACCACTGGCACGACCAAACATAGAGTTATCTACTATGAACTCTGAATCAGATGTTTTTCCCTGAGCTGTCTGATGGTAGAAGTTCTCAAAGTAATAGCTATCCTCAATTAATTCATTTAAGAATGGAGTGACTTCTTCTCCATTCACCGTGTTATTGATCACAAATGATTGTAGTGATTCAAGTGAGATCATCACAACGTTTTTATCTTCAGCGATACCAAACAATTCTGGATCAGGGTCCTTGTGACCCGCTTGTGAATAATTTTTAACTTCTACGATATCTGAGCTATCTGCAAATACTCTTTGAGCTCTTGATTGAGATTGGATGTATCCATCGTAGACATGGTAATTTAGGATCCCAATGTTCTTCACTAGTAACTCACGATCAAAGGATCTTGACAACAGTTGCGGGCGTTCTGCCTGGGCAATAGATAGGTTTGCCAGAAATAAAACAACAGCTAATGATACTAGAATGATAGGCTCTCTCTTTAAACGAGGTACAGCCGGAATCTTCTTAGCAACAATTAAGAATGTAAGCAGAGCAATGTCTACAAATAGAAAAAGATCCGCAAAATGTGTTAATTCCACAATACTTGATCCAATATCATTGAGGTTGCTTGTTTGGAACAATACCGGGAACGTCAAAAAGTCCGTGAAAAAACGGTAGTAAAGCAAATTGAAATACAGAACTAATGTTGCAAGAAAACTAAACGCCACAATCATGACATTCCTAAGACGGTTTTTAAACAGTAACGCAATCGCAAAAAACAATACTGCTGAGCTTAGTGGGTTAATGATGAGAATAAACTCCTGCAGCATATTATCCGATGATATATTAAATCCAACCTTATAAAGAATGTACGATTTTATTGTTAGAAATAGAACAGCCAACCAATAAAGCTTAAGCCGGCTTATCGCAGTTTTTACCTTATCCATAGTGTGTGGTGCTCCTCTCTTCCGTTTCAAGAAATTAGCGTAATATTTCTATCTATCTATCGCTATTTTAAATTTTGAACATCAACAATCTATTCCACAAAAAAAAGAGTTGAAACAATGTAGACAGTGTCCAAAGAGTGATTATATCAAAAACTGAATGTAAACAAAACCTATTTTTTTAAGCTAGAGCTCTCGTTGATCCGCTACTGATGTAATGATACTGTTAAGAAGTATACGATATAGAGTGCTCAAAAGTTACGATTATGTAAAAATAAATAAGATTACGTTAAACTCAAATGTAGTTCTTGCATCCGCTTACTACCTAAGCTATGCCGCATAAGGCGTTTAGTCATTGAATGAATCTAGCGGTCGAAACTTAACTAAAGTTAACAGCATTTATTGTATGTGAACGGAGGTAGGATTATATGTGTCAAATCTGTGTTTCTTTTAGAAAACAAAAAAAGCTTGTCAGTTCCCCCCTGATACGAGGCTATTGATAAGCTTTTTTTCTTTTATAAGATGTTTACTTATTATGCATTAAAATTGGGGGCAGTGAAGCCAATACTAGCTAAGGCCTGAGCCATGGTCCCAAATGTCTTAAGCTTGGTCATACTTTTGCTTAATTGATTCATCTTCATAGCGAGATCTGGACGTATCCCGGTGAAAAAGGGCGTGACTCCTATTAATCGAAGCATTTCGTTGATTTGAAGAAATTGATCTCCTATTGCTTCATCAATTCTTAAGATGCCTGATACATCAATTAATAAATAATGTAGTTCTAGTTGACTGCACTTAAGCATCACAGTGTCTGCAATGGTTTCCATCCGTTTCAAGGTCATATCTCCAACAACTGGAAGAACCCCTATCCCATCAGCAATGGGTACAAGCGGAGCAGCTAGGTCTGTGACTTGACGATAGGCATTATTTAACTCAAGCACATGACTTAATAGTGAGGCCATCGTTCCAATTAGTTCAATATCATTATCGGAGAATTCAACCTCTTGATCATCAATTCCACAAATTGTTCCATATACTTGCCCACAAGCATTATAAATAGGAACCCCAATAAAGCTTCCGTTGCCAAAGCTCTCAGCAGCCTGTAAATCCCTAGCCAAACTATCCTTGCTTATTCTTGGTATGACCAGCACCTGACTGCCATGATCTACACTTAACCGACAAAAAGTCTCGTTATATTCAACCTCTTGGCCCTCTTGCAGTAAGAGTCGATCTTTGTTAATGACCTTTGCAATCTCATTTGTAATCAAATCGTTTCTGGCAATAAACAACGTATTTACGCTCAGATGGTGACTAAGTAGTACTAATACTTGGGTAGCTACTTCATCAAAATCAGTAAATGACCTAATTTCAATCTTTTTAAGTTTTGTAGTTGATACTGACGACATATATATCCTCCTAGCTTGCCTAGTCATTTATCACTAGTTATCAAGACTCACTTTATCTTTTTCCAAGCAAATTGAAAACCCTTATTAGTAAAAAAGTACCTAGATAATGTTAGATGCAGTATACCATAAAGCATGGTACGATTGAGCAAGATACTTATTTAGGAGGTTAAAATTGTGGTTATTCGTATAGCTGTAATTGGAACAAACTTTATAACAGAACGCTTTATTGATGCCATGTCGGAGCTTACAGAGTACGAGCTTACGGCTGTTTATTCTAGAACAAAAGAGCGCGCGGTCGAATTTGCTTCTAAGTATGGGGATTTATATACGTATACGTCACTAGAAGAGCTTGCTTCAAGCCCTCATGTCGATGCGGTATATATTGCAAGCCCAACTTCCTTCCACGCTGATCAGGCTGAACAAATGCTTAAAGGAGGTAAACACGTTTTAGTTGAAAAGCCTGCTGCTTCAAATGATAAAGAATGGGCACGAATGACTTCGGCTGCTTATGACAATCAGGTGGTTTTAATGGAAGCAATGAAAACAACACAGCTTCCAAACTTCATCCTTCTAAAAGAACATCTACATAAGCTTGGCCCTGTACGCTCAGGGTTTGCAAACTACTGTCAATATTCATCGCGTTATGACGCATATAAGGAAGGAAACGTGTTAAATGCGTTTAACCCTGAATTATCAAACGGTTCTTTAATGGATATTGGTGTATATGGAATTTACCCAATCATTGCTCTATTTGGTCGACCACGTGAAGTGAAGGCGCAAGGACACCTTTTAGAGTCTGGGGTTGATGGTTCAGGAAGTCTTTTGCTTAAGTACGAGGACTCCCAAATCATCATTAACCACTCTAAGATTACGGATTCAATGCTCCCATCAGAAATCCAAGGAGAGCATGGTAATGTTGTGATTCAAAACTGGAATAACTTTGAGAAGCTGACCTTCTATGATCGTACAGCTAAAAGTGAAACATTACTCTCAGAGCCACAACATACTAACCCTATGTATTATGAAGCTGTTGAATTTGCAAAGCTGATTCAAGAAGGGAAAAATGAGTCAACTCTTAATAGTCATAAAAACACTGCCTTAACGCTACAAGTACTCGATGAAGCTCGCCGCCAAATTGGGCTGGTTTTTCCTAGCGACTCCTGAGTGTAACTTTTTAGAAATAGGGTATGAGATACACACTACTCAAAAAAGGAGAAGATGTATGTCTACCTTTAAACGCGAATCATATTATGTCACATTAGATATGGCTCTTATGGCTATTAGCAAAACAAAAACGCCGGACAATACGATCCAATATCAAATTTATGCTACCGAAAAGGAAAAGGATCAATTAGCCTCCTTGCTAGAACGAGTGAAATCAGAGGATTTTGAACAGCAGCAAATTCTTCAAAGACCCTTTGATGAAACCAAAGCGGACCAGGAAAAGGTACAGACTCAAAACGATTTAAAAGATGTATACCAAATGCTTTATGATTTAGGCACACTCGAAACAAAGGAAATTATAGCGGACATCATGCCCACTTAAAAGTGGAGCGTGTAGCCAAAAGACTTCGAACCATGTTGGGTTCGAAGTCTTTTGTTTTCAGCACCGTATCTATTTATCCTTCATTCTGATGCAAAATAAGAGCGGCCGCCCCAAGCAAACCGGCATTTTGATGAAGCATAGCAGGAACAATCTCTGTATTCCTACCAGCTGAACTAATCGCAAATTTCTCTACATATGCCTTTACCCCTGAGAATAATGGCTCGCCAACATTTGTTACTCCACCTCCAAGGACAATCCGTTCAGGCTCCAACAAGTTGATAAGTGTTACGCAGCCAACACCAATTTTTTCAAACACTTTATCTACTAATTGCTTGAGTTCTTGATCACCAGCTGCTGCTTGTTCAAATACCTCCTGCGATGTCATCGGCTTTCCTTTAAGGGCTGTTGCTTGTCTTGCAATCGCCGTTCCAGAAGCAATCCATTCAAGAGTACCTTTCTGACCACATGCAGAAGTGCCATATGCAGGATCAATGACTATATGTCCGACCTCCCCTGCGTTTCCATAGGCACCCGTTAGTAATCGTCCATGACTGTAGATCCCTGCTCCTATCCCCGTACTAATGGTCATATAGATAAAATGCTCACACCCTTGCCCGGCACCCAGCCACTTCTCTGCCAGTACTGCAGCATTTGCATCGTTCTCCATAATAACCGGGCATGAAAATGACTCTTTGAACCAGCGCTTGATGGGCGCTCCCCACCATGCTCGTAGGTTTGGTGGTTCTGTTAAGACCCCTTCTTTTCCATTAAGTGGTCCAGGTGCACCAATTCCGATTCCGATTAATTCATCTGAGTTGATATCTTCTATCATGCTTTTTAATTCAGAAATGACTTGATTTATTTTCTTCTCTGGAGTTACTGCCACGGCCTCTGTCGGAATGACGGCCTGTTTTACGATCTCCCCCGATTGATTAATTAAACCAGCAGCAATCTTTGTTCCACCAATATCTATGCCTAGCGCGTATTTCATAGCTCTCTCCTTATCTCTCCATCAATGTAAGCGTTCACTAAAACGATCAAACATGGTATAGTTAATAAAGTAACATAATGATTTAATTGTATTTGTTTTGTGACGAGCTTGTAAAGCATTTTTGAAATCGTATACAACCTTAACTTTAAAATGGAGGCCGATTATCAATGGATATGCGTGGACCAATGGGTGGGTTGCAGAAAATTGCTGAATGGATTACACGATTAGCTTATATTAATTTGTTATGGCTAGGCTTTACGATAGCTGGTCTTGTGATCTTCACTATTTTTCCGGCGACCTTCGCTATGTTTGCTGTCATTCGTAAATGGATCTTGGGTGAGACAGATCTTCCCGTTTTCAAAACGTTCCTTTCCTATTTTAAAAAGGATTTTATTTCCGGAAACTTAATTGGTTTATTGATTACCGTCATTGGTTTGATTCTATATGTTGATTTACAATTTCTTATCACCTTTGCTGGAGAGGGCATCGTAGCTTATTTTTATTATCCTGTGCTCTTTGTTACTTTAGTGGTTGCCTTAGGAACATTATTTATCTTTCCAGTATATGTACACTACGACTTAAAGCGTCTACAAGTGATAAAAACAGCCTTTTTCTTAATGGCTGTTAATCCAATTCTTTCTATATTAATGGTGGTGGCGCTCGGAACATCTGCCTATGCTATGCTTTCATTTCCAGCGACGGTTGTCTTTTTTGGTGCTAGTATTCCGGCCTATCTGATCATGAGAATTTCATATGGCATTATTCAGTTGGCTGTAGCTAAGCAACAGGCTAGAGATGAGAAGGCTAAAGCTGCACCTCATGCATCAGGAATGTAACACCTCAAGGTAATAAAAGGAAATAAGTCCAACCAATTGCTTATTTATAGCTGATTTCGGCTGATTCCGAAACTTTTTGATGCGTTGATCTGTAGATAAATAGTAGATCACACATTTAAAGGAGGATTCTTATGAGTTATCAAACAGATGCACAACAGAACAAGCTGTTAGCCATTGTTGCCTACATTCCTATATTATTTTTGATTCCTTTATTTGTAGCTAAAGACTCTGCCTTTGCGCGATACCATGCAAATCAGGGGATTTTAGTTACTATCATCTGGGCTGCGGGATTAGTTGTAGCCTCCATTCTACCAGGCTTCTTGAGCGGATTATTTAGTACGGTTTGGATGTTGGCGCTGATCGCATGCTTTATTATCGGACTGTTGAACGTTTTGAGAGGTGAGACGAACCCTCTTCCATTTATTGGTGAAACGAAGATTATTAAATAGCCACGGCATAGAGACTTAAGAGTAGTGGGTAAGGTCATTAATGACCTTACCCACTATTTTTTATAGTAAGAAACGAAACTCAGCTTTACTCAGGTCTCTCAAACCAGAATGACATAGCATAACGATTGTCCCAAGCACATATATATTCTAACTAATTCTCACAAACCTTATGAGTTTACATTACTTTTACTAGGGTATATAGTAATCCTTGCACAATTTATTACGTGATGGGAGGACTTATTCTATGGCTCAGACTTCAACTTCTACGGTTTCAACTGAATGGAACCAGCGATCTACAACAGTAAAGGGTCCTATTCAACCTATACAAAAGCCATACGTCTTCGTTGGGCTCTTAGGTATTATCGCCCTATTCACGGCAACGGTTATTGTTGCTGATTGGGTTCAGGGTATTCTATTTTTGATTGGTTTAGCCTTAGGCATGGCTTTATTATATGCACGTTTTGGTTTTACCTCTGCCTTTCGCAGATTAGTCTCTGTTGGTAACGTCCAAGGACTACAGGCACATATGCTGATGCTTGCAGCAGCGACAACCTTATTTGCTATCATCTTTGCAACAGGGTTTAGTTTTACAGGGACAGAACCCACTGGCTTTGTTTCTCCTGTTGGGATTAGTGTATTAGTAGGAGCCTTTATGTTTGGAATTGGCATGCAGCTAGGGAGCGGCTGTGCATCCGGAACGCTTTATTCCGTAGGTGGAGGGTCTTCTTCTATGGTTCTCACACTCCTATTCTTTATTATTGGTTCGGTAGCAGGCGCTTATCATCTAGCATTTTGGCAAGGCACGCCGCAAATGGAGCCATTTTCATTAGCTGAGAGTACTGGATTTGGCTTTTTTGGGGGCTGGGCGATACAAATGGCTTTATTTGCAGCCATCTACTTCGGAACCGTCTTATTTGCAAGATGGAAAAATCCTCCGATGATGAAGCCACTAACAACAACAAGTGGTTTCAAGAAAATTTTGCGCGGATCATGGCCGTTGTTTTCAGCTGCCATTGTGTTAGCACTCTTAAACGCTCTCGTGCTTGCCATTCGCGGAACTCCTTGGGGGATCACATCTGCGTTTGCATTATGGGGAGGTAAATTTCTCAACTTTATTGGTGTGGACGTAGCATCCTGGGATTATTTCACTGGGGAGAATGCTGCAGCATTAACTGATTCCGTCTTACTCGATACAACCAGTGTCTTAAACTTTGGAATTATTCTTGGAGCATTTGTCTCAGCTGCCCTGCAGGGGACATTTAACCCTAAACGAGTGAAACCTGGCGTAGCCGGAGCGTCTATTATTGGTGGACTGCTAATGGGTTATGGTGCACGACTAGCCTACGGTTGTAATATTGGTGCGTACTTTGGAGGAATTGCTTCCTTCAGTCTGCATGGTTGGGTATGGGCGGTCATGGCCATTCTCGGCACAGGCCTCGCGCTCTTTATCAGACCGCTATTTGGGCTAACGAACCCCACGCCCAAAGACTCCGTCTGCTAAAAATAAAAATGACAAAAACGATGAGCCATTCGCTGCATGCTGAGCTCATCGTTTTTTGTTATGTTTATATACATCATGTATTAAGAATATGGGAGGAAAGCGAAATGTTAGGTTTTTTGCAACGAATTGGGCGGGCGTTAATGCTCCCGATTGCCGTTCTACCAGCAGCGGGGCTTTTGTTTCGGTTAGGTCAGGAGGATTTATTAAATATTGCATTCATGGAAGCAGCGGGAGCAGCCGTTTTTGATAACCTAGCCTTAATTTTTGCGATTGGGGTAGCGATAGGCTTCTCAAGAGATGGGCATGGGGCTGCTGCCCTCTCAGGTGCGATTGCTTTTTTTGTATTGGACAATGGAACAAAGGCTATAAACGATCAATTAGATATGTCCATATTAGGTGGGATTCTTTCAGGTGTGGTTGCTGGGTTACTCTATAACCGCTTTTATCAAATTCAGCTCCCAAACTGGCTTGGCTTCTTTAGTGGTAAACGATTGATTCCAATCGTAACTGCGCTTACGATGTTTCTATTGGCTGGACTATTTGGGGTTGTTTGGACCTTTGTACAAGAAGGCATTGATGTGGTTAGTCAATGGATTGTCGGCGCAGGCACTTTAGGCCTTGGGGCATTTGGCTTATTAAACCGACTGCTACTCCCCCTTGGTCTCCATCACGTACTTAACAGTATGGTTTGGTTTGTGTTTGGTGAATATGAAGGCAGTACGGGAGATTTAACACGTTTCTTTGCTGGTGATCCAACTGCCGGTGGTTTTATGGCTGGATTTTTCCCTATCATGATGTTCGGCTTGCCTGCAGCTTGCTTAGCGATGATTCTTGCGGCAAAACCAGAGCGTCGTGCGTCCATAGCAGGTATTTTAGGCGGGTTAGCTCTGACCTCTTTTATTACCGGAATTACAGAGCCGCTTGAGTTTACATTCATGTTTCTTGCTCCTGTTTTGTTCGTTGTCCATGCGATTTTGACTGCCTCATCCATGATGATTGTGAGTGAGCTAGGTATCTTGCATGGCTTTACTTTTTCAGCAGGCGCCATTGATTACGTTTTAAATATGGGTATTGCAACAAGGCCACAACTCTTACTCGTAGTTGGTGCGGGTTATAGTTTGATATATTTTCTATTGTTTTACTTCCTAATTATTAAATTTGATATTAAAACTCCTGGGCGGGAGGATGAACCAGCTCCCGAATCAGTCCACACGACCTCCAGTGGTTCAAAAAAATATGAAGAAATGGCTCCCTTATATTTAGCTGCCTTAGGAGGAAAAGAAAATATTCAATCCTTAAACAACTGTGTCACCCGATTAAGATTAGAAATCCATGATGTCACAAAGGTAGACGAAGAGAAGTTAAAAACTCTCGGTGCCAAGGGCGTCCAGAAAATCAGCACCAAGGATCTTCAAGTTATTATTGGAACAGATGTTGAATTTCTTGCAGATGCCATGCGTTCAGAGATGAAGTGACCGGGAAAGACCAACCTTGAATAATGTAGAGGCCTTAGAAAAAGAAGCTTTGTATGATATTGAAATTTTTTAAAATACCTCATTTTCTTTACAGAAATGTTGGTCTAATCGGAAATATGAGCGAAAGGAGAAACCGAAGACTCCTGCGTAACAGAACGAGGCAGACCGACATTGAAGTGGCGCCCTTCCACTTTAAGGGCTGAGGCCGTTCCCTTGAAAAGCGTAGGTTTCTCCTGTAGCGGTGCACATAAGCTCATTTAAGGATGTAAAGGTCAGTCTATCCTCTTTTACAAGAACTAGCTATCATTCTATGATAAAATTAGTAAAAAAGGAGTGAGTTTACAATGATTAAACCTTTACATAATGCAGAAGATATTGCTTCCTTTATTCATGAGCTTAATGTAAACGCAGATCACCATATTGGTTATGTCGGTACAGATCTTGAAGAGATTACAGATACGCTCAAACATGATTTTTCTGATTTTTCTCTTAATCAATCTGTTATTGGAGCTTATGAAGGCGAGGAGCTTGTGGCCCTCATTGCTTTCGATGTAGATGAAGTGGAAGCAACTGTTGAAGTATGGGGACCATTTTTAAAAAATCCAGATAATGAGGAAGCGGCTTTAAAGCTTTGGCATACTTGGTGGAAGAACACACCATGTTCTATTTTAAGATATTATTTATTTCCAAATGTACATAACTACGCTGTTATTGAATTTGCTAACGCAATTGGTGCGCGTCCTAACGGGGAGCACTATGTTCTTTCAATTGAACGTTCATCGCATCAGCCATTAACCAAGCTTCATACAATAGTACCTTTTCATGAAAAAGACACTGATGCTATTGCGGCGTTGCACAATGAACATTTTCCCGACACCTATCTCTCGGTAGAAGATATGGTTTCATCTCTCGACTCTAATAACAAGCTTTTTCTATATAAAGAAAACGATGTCGTTAAAGGCTATGTATATGTGGAGGCAGATCCAAAATTTGAAGAGAGTGACATTCATTATATCGCTGTAAAACCAGAGTATCGTGGACAAGGCATTGGAACCCTTCTCCTTCATGAAGCAACAACATTTTTGTTTTCTTTTTCAGCCATACAAAATATCTCTTTATGTGTTTCAGCTGACTCAGAGGACGCTTTGTTTATGTACAAAAAAGCCCATTTTACATTGGATCACCAGTTAATTAGCTTAGTCGGTAAAACGTAAGGAGGTACAAGCATGAGTGAACCACTTCGCATCAGCAAACAAACAGCCAAGCGATTTCTGTTAAAGGCTCTTGGATTTTACCCACAATTAGAAGTAACCACGGAAACAATGTGGAGACAGCTTGAGGCTGTTCAATTAGATCCTGTAGCAACAATTGAGCGCAATCATCATCTTGTGTTAATGAATCGCGTACAGAGCTATCAAATACCGAGCTTCAGTCAATTGCTAGAAAAAGGTCAAGCCTTTGAATATTGGGCCAATGAAGCATGTATTATACCCATAGAGGACTACCCTCTATTTGAATTCGTCAGACGATACCGCCAGCAGGCCTTTAAAGCTGAGCTCGAGCAATACTCTTCAACGGTGAAGCTAATGAATGACCTCTTTCAAGAAAATGGCCCACTTAGCTCAAGGGATTTCACTTCTTCTGGAAAAGTCATTGGCGGCTGGGATTTGGATAAAGCGACAACCAAAGAAACCTCATATGTGCTCTCCTTATTACATCGAACAGGTGATATTCAAGTTGTCAGACGCGACGGCGCGACTCGATTTTTCCATTTAACTGAACAAGTGATACCAGAGCAGCTATTAGAACATGCATCAAAGATCACTCCATCAGAAGCAAGCCGACGACTTCTTGAAAAATACTATCGTGCCTACCGCTTGTTTTCAGCCACCGATGCTCGGTACGGCTGGCAAAAAATAAAAGCAGCAGACAGACGCAGACTTCATGGGGAGATGATGCATGAAGAGGTTATCGTTCCGGTTGAAATTGAAGGAGTCGCCCGACCATATGCTGTGCTAAAAGAAGACGCTAATCGTATCATGGCTGAAATCACAGCACCCGAAACAAACAGTGTTCGATTTCTACCTCCGCTCGATAATTTGTTGTGGAGCCGGGAACGCCTTGAGGATATATTCTCGTTTTATTATCGCTGGGAAATTTATATTCCCAAGGACAAAAGGCAGTTTGGTGCGTATGCCATGCCAATATTGGAGGGCGATCAGCTTATTGGACGTATGGATCCCCTGTTTGATCGGAAAAGTGGCACACTGATTGTGCAACGCTTGGAGCTCGATAGTGACTTTTCATTGACAAATAAAAGGAAAGAAAACATTCAGCATGGATTAACCGTGCTTGCTAAGCACATTGGTGCACATTCTGTTCAATTGGAGCATTCGATGTGAACGGGTATGGCTCTTGGTAAAACGACAACGTTCTTGGTAATGAGCCTGTTCATCTTGGTAAGTCGGTTTGGCTCTTTGTAAAAAGCCCGTTCCTCTTGGAAACGGGCTTGTTCTTCTTTGTAATAGGCTTCGACTCTTGGTAGTAAGGTCGAATTTCTTAGTAAAACGTAGGTTTCTCTTGGATAGGAGCTTTTCCTCTTGATAAAGAGCTGGTTCCTCTTGGTATTGAGCCCCTCCACCTTGGTAAAACTTCCACACCAACAATGCCTCATCCTAACTTGTGACTGGTTCGAATTGCTGCTCAACCATTTCCCGATACACGTCATGAGTCTGAATTAATTCCTCGTGTGTTCCAATACCGGTAGCTTGCCCCTTCTCTAGTACAATCAGACGATCGGCATGACGGACGGTGGATAAGCGGTGGGCAATCACTAGCGTTGTTCTGCCTTTCATTAATTCTTGCAAAGCTTCCTGCACAAGACTTTCAGATGTACTGTCTAGATGCGCGGTCGCTTCATCCAAAAGCAGGAGCTCTGGATCACGAATAATGGCTCTGGCAATGGCTAGTCTCTGACGTTGACCTCCAGAAACTTTTACCCCGCGTTCACCAACCTGAGTATCATATTGATCAGGAAGTCCTTCAATAAATTCCCTTAGATTCGCCTGATTCACTGCGAGGTCTATCTGTGAATCTGTTATACCATCTAGCCCATAGGTCAGATTATCTCGAATGGTGCCTGCCATCATTGGACTTTCCTGTGAAACATAAGCAATCTTGCTGCGCCATTCTCTTAACTGATACTCTGAAAGGTCGCTTCCTTCATAACGAATCGCCCCACTATTTTGTTTATAAAAACGTTCGATCAGTGAAAAAATCGTTGTCTTGCCTGCCCCACTTGGTCCAACAAAGGCTGTAACCTTGCCTTTATCCACTTCAAAAGATAAATCATTTAAAATACGCTTATCCTCGGAATAGCCAAAGCTTACTCGATCAAACACAAGACCTTCCTGCTTAGCTTTGAACTCAATAGGCTTTGTTAAGTCGGCTTCAATTCTTTCATCCATAATCTCTCGTATTCTCTCTGTAGCTCCCATGGCCTTTTGAGACTGCGTAAAAAATGTCGCCATCTGACTAAAGGGGACAATGATTTGAAACATATACAAAATAATGGCGACCAGGGATCCGGCACTAAGTGTACCCTCGGATACACGGAAACCACCATAACCAATTAAGAATACAAGCATGACAAGGTTAACCGTCATCATAAGCGGGGAAACCACTGCATTAATTTTTGCTTCTCTTAGACCGTACCTAAAAAGCTTGGTAATTCGTTGCATGCCTTGCTCTTCTTCTTTAGGTTCAGCAAGTGAAGACTTTACCAATCGGATATCTGATAAAACACGACCCAGATCTCCTTGAAATTGAGCTGTTTCGTCTTGTGTCGCTTTTGATACTTTGTACATCTTACGGCCAAGAGGCATAAGAATAGCAAAAGCCACTGGAATGATGACAAGCATCATTAACGTGATTCTCCAATCGATAATGAGTAGAAGAATAACGGAACCAATAATTGAGATTACCCCTGAGAAAAAGGGAATAATCTGCATAACAACAAATTCCTTTATCACATTCGTGTCGTTTGTAATGCGACTCATCGTCTCTCCAGAATTACGTTTATCAAAAAAAGGAATCGGCAGCTTAACAACATGCTTCCACAGGTCCTCTCTAAGTTTAGCAATCATATGCTGACCAACCCTGGTCATCATATATATGGAGAAACCAGACATGACAGCCTGAGCCAAAAACACTCCCACAAGTAAAGCAATTAACCCTGTAGATATAGTAGTTACTGATAAGATATCAACTAATTGCATGGTTAGAAGTGGCACAAGAAGCGAAAGAATCGTTTCTCCAAGTCCAAGAACAATGGCCCCGCCCATTAACCATAACGACGGTCTATACTTCATTAATAACTGCCAAAACTCGCCCCATTTAGGACGTTGATTTATCGTCTGCTCTTCTTCTTTCATCATTCTGCATCTCCTTTTGCATCTCGTATAAAAATTGTTCCAGCTTTGTGCTCATTTCATCCATAAGGAACGGCGGAGCATCCTTTATCTTGTCAGCATTTTGCTCTAGCTCTACTAGCATTTCCGGTGTGAATATAGACTCTACTATTTCAAAGAGGGTTGTGACTTTTTCTTTTGCATACTCGCTTGAAGGAGAGTGCGTATGAATAACGTTCGTCAGTTCCGTTATAAGCAGCCAATATTTTTTCTGTGTTTCTAACGCAAACAATACATCTACTAACTCCTTTGATAGAAAGGAAGATAACCACTGTCTACGCTCTTCACCCTGCTGAAACGTTTGAATAAAAGAAAGAATTAATTCTGGATCTGCTTCGCCTGTTTCACCAAGCATCTTTTCCACCGTTTCTAATGACTCAATGACCTTCTGCAAGCTTTTTTGCTTTTCAACAAGCATACGTTTTTGAAAGGAAATTGTTTCAGTTAAATTTATTTCAGGGTTTTCCAGAAAGTGAGCTATTTGATCTAAGGAAAAGTCTAGATATTTAAATGTAATGATTCTCTGATAAAGAAATAAGTCTTCCTGTCTATATAGTCGATGTCCTTGCTTATTAAATGTGGTAGGCACCAACAGTTTTTTCTTATGATAATATCTTAAGGTCCGCACCGTTGTGCCCGTTAATTTTGCGAACTCACCTACTGTGTACAGCTGATTCATGGTAGCTTCTCCTTTCCATATAGTTAGTATAGCCCCTAACGTAACGTCATGCACAAGACATATCTAAATTCAATATAAATAGAATTTATTATTCTAAAAATATAGAATAAAGAACCGTCTTTATGTATACTAAAACCAACAAAGTAAGAGAGGGGACGCAAAATGAAGATTCTAGATTATTCGAATCCCAACCGTGAAAGCTATACTATTTCCTTTCATTCTTCCCTATTATGGGAAAGTGCTCTCGGAATAGCCGCCATCACTCATGACAAGCTTAGAGAGACATTAACCGAGGAGGCGTTTTTTTCACCTGTTCACACTGGGGAAATCTCTACGAAGTTAGCAACAGAATTAAAAACCGTTCACGCACATAACACCTGGAAGGCTTTACTTCAATTGCTTCATCATCTTGAAGATCATTCACTACCTGGTTTTCAGCGATTTATAGAGACATTAGATGCTACGAAGCTACGTCATTACTGTTTGCCTTATCTTAATAAACAATGGGTAGCTTTGATGGAACAAGCAGCACAGGGGGACGCATCATCAATTGAAGCCTATGCTGATGCTTGTCAACACATTGCATTTTTCCCCGAATACGTCCGTTACATATGCCGGACTGACATTGTCGTGTTAAAAACGCATTTAATTGATGTGATGACCCACTGGTTCGATGAAATCTTATCGTCTAATCAAAACAAGTTAGAAAAAATGATCCACCGTGATTTAGATACAAAACGGGCAAAACTAAAAACGTTTAATCGAAGCGAGGCTTTTGTTGAGTTTGTCACGGATGGCATTGATTATCAGCCAGAACCATCTGTATCAAACGTACTTCTCATTCCACATTTCTCGTATCGACCTTGGACAATTGTTGCAGACTTACAGAATACAAAAGTGTTTTATTACCCAATTGCAAATTCCAGCATCCACCCAGGAGATCCATTAGTGCCAGATCGTATGCTTCCTCTAGCTTACAAAGCTCTTGGAGATGAAGCCCGTTTAAAAATGGTCAAGCTACTTTATCAAGGACCAAAAAGCTTGCAAGAGATAGCTGCAACTTTAAATATGCCAAAATCGACTCTTCATCATCATCTTACCCAGCTTCGTTCAGCCAGACTCGTCACAAGCCAGTCATCAACGTACAGCTTAAACAAACAAAAGCTACATGAACTAGGAGAAGCACTTACCGAGTATCTATCAAACTAACTGGAGGCGATTTCATGGAAGTAGCATTGCATAGAAATCAATCATTTTACTGGCTCATGGGAGGCAACCTCGCCTCCTTTGCTGGAGCTCAAATTTATTTAGTAGCTCTTCCACTTGTCGTGTTATCACTAACAGGCTCAGCGATTGCGATGGGTACAGTTGCCGCTATTGGACAAGCCACTGCTTGGCTCCAGCCCTTTGTTGGGCCTGTAGTTGATCGATATTCTAGAAAAACCCTGCTTCTTCTGTCCGATTTCATAAGAGCTTTTGTGCTGTTGTTAGTCAGTGCCCTTTATTTTGTGGACTCTCTCCTCATTTCCCACCTATTTATTGCAGCTTTATTAGTTGGTATCTGCACCCAGCTTTATAACACCGCTCAGTTTGCTCTCATACCGACTATTGTCAATAAAGAGGACCTCCCGCTTGCCAATACCATAGAATCCAGCTTGTTTCATACAACCATTCTTATCGGACCTACACTTGGCGGTCTGCTCATTGTCTTTGTGAATCCAGGCGCTGGGCTCTTCGCCAATAGCATTGGTTTTTTTCTTGCATTTATAACCGTTCTATTTATTCAAATGCCTAAGAAAAATTGGTTGGAACCCAATGAGAAAAGCCGAGGTTTTTTTCGCGAGGTTGGAGATGGTTTTAGCTTTATCTATCAGAAAAAAATCCTACTTCTAACCAATCTAGGCACAGCAATGATAAGCTTCGGCATTACAATGTCATTAACTCTCTTAGTCTTTCACCTTCAAGCAACTGTTGGACTAACCCCTTTAAAAATTGGTTGGCTTTTATCGATTGGAGGAGCCGCCGCCATCGCAGGTTCTTTTTTATCAGTAACGATAAGGAAAATCGCTAATCAGCGAACGATTCTATTCGTGGGATTCCTCGGAGGCGGACTGTCACTCATATGGCTCGGATTAGCAGAGTCCTATATTATGTTAATCCTTGCTAATGCGGTGGGAACCTTCTGTGCCTCCTCCTTTAATCCTGTACTTAAAACAATAAGACAAACCCTTACGCCGGACCATATGCTTGGCCGCGTGCAAGCAAGCAGTCGCTTTATCACAATGGCTCTGATCCCACTAGCTGCCATCATTGCCGGCTTTCTCGGAGATTACATAGGCACCCATTTTACAATTGCGGTCGGCGGGATTATTGCTTCACTTTCCGTACTTATATTTTCACACCCAGCGATGAGGGAATTGAGTTAGCGCTAATTTTGCAGTGAAGATGGAAATTTTTAAGAGGTACGATGTGCGTTATAAAGACGGGTGCTTGGTTTATCAAGAAGTTCGGCGGGTTTACCAAGACGCGCCGCACCATCGACCTGTGCTGCTGTGCTCACCAAGACGGTTTGTCGCTTTACCAAGAACCGCACCTAATTTAGCAAGAGGTTTGGCGCTCCTACCAAGCGCGAGTGGGCTTTACCAAGATCCATCTCCTCTTTAGCCAGACGTTTGGTGCTTTTACCAAGCCCGAACAGGCAATAGCAAGAACTATCTGCGTGTCACCAAGAAGATGAGTGGGTTTACCAAGAGCCGGAGGGCCTTTCCAAGACGGTTGCTTGGTTTACCAAAAAGTTCAGCGAGTTTACCAAGACGCGCCGCTCTCTCCTTCTGTACGGCGAGTGTACCAAGTCACACTTCCCCTCTTCGCGTGCGGCTGGGTCACCAAGACACGCCTCCCCTGCCCGTGTTTATTCACCCGGCTTCCCACTCTCCCTCAGCGATATACCACAGAAAAAACCCCGGATCACATGTGACATGTGGTCCGGGGTCCTAAAGGTTATCTTCCTAGGATGCGTTTTAAGTTACCGATACTAATTTCAACACTTTCTAAAGGTGGTCGTTGGCAAACGTCTTGTTCTACAATTAGACGCTTTGCTCCTGCTTCTTCTGCGGCAGATGTAATAGCTTTGATATCTAGTACACCTTCTCCAACCTCAGCGAAGGTCTTTTTTGGAGTTGTGACCATGTCTTTAATGTGAGCGAGTGGCAAGCGGCCTTTGTATTTATCCATGTAATCCACTGCTGATACTCCTGCAAATTCTGCCCAGAATGTATCAAGTTCTACTTGAACATATTCGGGGTTCGTATTTGAGAAAATGATGTCGAGTCCATATTCTCCGTCATATTTCTCAAATTCAAAATCATGGTTATGGTAGCAAAGCTGCATACCTGCTTCTTTTACCTTTTCGCCATAGTGATTCAGGGATTCTGCTAGTTTAAGATAATCTTCTTTAGAGGCTCTGCGCTCTGGGACCAGGTAAGGAATTACGATGGTTTCTACACCTAATTCCTTATGGTACGCAATGATTTCTTCTGCGTCTTTTTCAAGTAATTCAATACCAACGTGACTTGAGAAAGGCTTTAAGTCAATATCCTCTAGTATTCCTTTAAGCTCTGCTGCTTCCAGGCCGCCAAATCCTGCAAATTCAACCCCATCATAGCCAAGCTCTTTTACTTTTTTCAGTGTTCCAACAAAATCCTCTTTTGTTTCTTCACGCAGTGTAAACATTTGAAGTGCAATTGGTAATTGTGCCACGTACATTCATCCCTTCAACTCATCATTTTACTTTAACAAATGCTCTTGTCTCTGCTGACTCTAAGGCCGCAAGTACAACATTTAGTGATTTCATTCCTTCTTCACCTGTGATCGCAGGCTCTGTGCCTTCTTGGATGCTTGTTATAAACGCATCAATGACCCCGCTGGAGTGTTGACCGCCTTCTTCATTAGTAGCAATTGCCCCTACTTGATAACGTTCCACTGTACCATCTGTTAGGCGCACAACAACCTGTTCCTCAGAGCTATCTTTGATCTCAAGCACACCATGCTCACAATAAATGCTTGTGGTGTTATCTTCGCCTTTATAATAGGTCCAGCTAGCGGCCATTGTTCCAATCGCGCCGCTTTCCATTCGAAGCAAGCAGGTGGCGTTATCATCTACGTCCCCTTGTTTATCAAGCGTTTCGACAAACGCTGCTACTTCAGTGACTTCCTCGCTTAGTAACCAGCGAATTAAATCAATTTTGTGTACGCCAAGGTCTCCCATGGCACCTACAAATGCTTTTGAACGATCAAAGAACCAGCTCGTATCGCCTTGAACACTCCATGCATCAGGTCCACCATGGCCAAAGTTTGTTTTGAAAGTGAGCACCTTACCTAATTTACCAGATGCCAGCACTTCCTTTGCTTTAACATGAGGTGGCATGAGGCGTTGATTATGTCCAATCATTAATTGAACATTATTTTCTTTTGCTGCAGAAATCATTTCCTGTGCATCCTCGATTGAGGTCGCCATTGGTTTTTCGCAAAGAACATGAGCACCTGCTTTTGCTGCTGCGATTGATACTTTAGCGTGGTCTACGTTTTGCGTGCACACACTCACAACATCTACTTCTTCATTAGCGAGTAGTTCTTCATAGCTTGTATAAGCTTTTCCACCAAAGCGTTCTACATTTTTCTCTGCAAGCTCAATGGTAAAGTCACAGAAAGCTACAAGCTCTACGTCTTCTCTACTTGCATATTCAGGAATATGACGATATTTTGCGATACTGCCATTTCCAATTACTGCTACTCTTAGTTTTTTCATTCGTCACAAATCCTTTCGATATTCAACTCGTACCTATTTAAACCCACCACATATCAGGTAACGGCTCTTTAATGACAATCTGCTGCAGATTTGCAACAGCCTTGCTGAAACCTTCGTCAATTGACATTAATCCATCTTCATGTTCGATACTAACAGCGCCATCGTACCCTACATTACGCAGTGCACTGATAATGTCAGACCAAACCTTCATGTCATGACCGTATCCTACAGAACGGAAGATCCATGCACGATCTTGCATATTGGCATACGACTGCATATCAAGAAGTCCATGCATGTTAACATTTTCCTGATCAATGTACGTATCTTTAGCATGGAAGAAGTGGATGGCATTTCTCTTTCCAAGGATTTTGATAGCGGCAACGGGATCGATCCCTTGCCACCATAGATGACTTGGATCCACGTTTGCACCAATAACATCTCCAACCGCCTCGCGTAGCTTAAGTAGAGTTGCAGGCGTGTGCACTAAGAATCCTCCGTGAAGCTCAAGAGCAATCTTCACATTATGATCGGCTGCGAATTGACCCGCTTCCTTCCAATAAGGAATTAGCTTTTCTTCCCACTGCCATTTTAAAATTTCGCCATGCTCATTTGGCCACGGGGCAACCGGCCAGCTTGGCGCTTTTGCTCCCTCATAGGCACCTGGAGTTCCTGAGAACGTGGTAACAACCTCTACTCCCAGTTTCTCAGCTAAACGAACCGTATCTAAGAATTCTTGGTGACATTGATCAGCGAACTCTTTATCTGGTGTGATAGGATTTCCATGACAGCTTAAGCTACTGATAGTTAGCCCACGACTCTCTACTGCATCTTTGAAGGCTTTTAACTTGCTTTCATCTGCAAGCAGCTCTGACGGATTACAATGAGCGTTACCAGGGTATCCACCCGTCCCAATTTCAACTGTTTCAAGTCCTAAGCTTTTAATATGATCTAGCATTTCTTCAAGTGGCTTTTCCGCAAATAATACGGCAAAAACTCCTAGTTCCATAGTATCTCCTCCTAATGAATTAGTTTGTTTCAACTGGCGCTGGACGTTCACACTTGCTTTCCATAACATAATGCTGATTATTTGTTGAAGCCGTGTAGAAGCCATGCATCGCTTCAAGCACGTGATAACCCATGTCTCCTGAAGCTCTGGTTTTGCCATTTGTTACAATTGCTTTTGCCATATCCTTAATTCCCAAACCTCGGGCATTTTCAATATCACCATGAGTTAAAGCTAGCTCTGTCCATTCTTGCTCACCCGCTTTTTTTATGTAAACAGGTCCGCCAAATGTATTTGGATCAGGCACACGTAGTGTTCCTTCTGTCCCATAGATTTCAATCCATGGAAGCGTTGCCCCCCATACATCAAAGCTCATAATAATTGTTCCAACTGCCCCGTTTTCAAAATCAATGACACCCGTCACATGAGTTGGCGTGTTAACAGGAATAACTTCTCCGTTACGTTCTGGACTTGTTGCCACTCTTTCCTGTAAAGCAGATTGAGCCGATCCTGTTATACGACGGAATGGGCCAATTAAGTGAATTAATGCTGTTAAATAATAAGGTCCCATATCAAAAAGTGGTCCTGCTCCTTCTTGATAATAGAAATAAGGATTTGGATGCCAGCTTTCAGGTCCGTGTGACATCATAAAGGCTGTAGCAGCAACTGGTCTTCCAATTGAGCCATCGTCAATGATTTTGCGACACGTTTGCAGCCCTCCACCAAGGAAAGTATCCGGAGCAACACCTACTTGAAGACCTTTCTCTTTGGCAACCGTGAGGATTTGCTCCGCATCCTGCAAAGAGATAGCTAATGGTTTTTCAAGAAAGACATGTTTGCCTCCTTCTAGTGCTTTAAGAGACACCTCAGCATGAGCCGCAGGGATGGTTAAGTTTAGAACAATATCAATATCAGGATCTTGATACAACTCATCAGGAGTTAGGACTTTTTCAATTCCATACTCTTTTGCTTTCTCGCGTGCAGCCACTTCATTTAAATCACTACAAGCTGTTATCTCGATGTATTCGTCAGTAGCACAATTACGCAGGTAAATGTCACTAATTGTTCCACAACCTACGATCCCTACTCTAGCCTTTTTCATCTACATCACTCTCCTCCATTTTGATGAACTGCTAGCAAAAACAGATCACAAAAAGACTTATCATGTATACGCTATCATTCTACCTTTTTTTTAGAAGAATGTATAACATTTTTACCATTGGTTATTAAATTTCTTCTAATCTTTAGGTTTCCCCCCCTTCTAGCACTAATATCAGCTGGGGACAGCTGTATCCTGCGCTTGATGAATTGACATTTAATTCTCCACATGAATATTACTTAGCTTCAAAGCAACGCCTAATCCATTTTGCATCTTCCTTATTGCATCTTTTTGTTACCATTCGTATAGTTATAGAAATAGGTTTCTGAGCGAAGGGAGCTTTTGTATGAAGATAAAAAATCTAGCTAACATAGATCTAATGGAGTTAACGGAGTGTTTTAACGCTGCTTTCGCGGATTATAGCATTCCTATGCAGATGACACCTAGCCAGCTGCAGGACCGTTTTTATGCTGGGGGCATTTCCTACGATCTTTCATTCGGTGCCTTTGATTCGGATGATCGTTTGGTTGCGTTTGTTATGCACTGTACGGATCATCCTGAACAGCCAACTACTGTATTTAATGTTGGAACAGGTGTGATTCCTTCATACAGAGGGCAAAGGCTTGTTCCCCGTATCTATACATTCGCAGCACCCCATTTAAAGGAGACAGGTATAAAAACTAAAATGCTTGAGGTCATCCAAACAAACACAAAGGCCATTAAAGCTTATCAATCTGCGGGCTTTCGGATAGAAAAAGAGCTTACTTGCTTAAAAGGCAAAATTAAATCCGTCTCGAAAAAAGAAGCATCTATTATCTATGCTTCTGGGAGAGCTTATCAGACACTCAATAATTCTTTGTTTTGGAACTACCTGCCTGCATGGGAAAACTCCACTCCCTGTATTCTAAGAAATGTGGAGGCATATACCTTTTATTTTGTGCAAGATCCAGAAGATGTCTGTGGGTATGCTGTGGTACACTCCACAACTGGCGTGATCAAACAATTTGGTGTATTGCCTGAGAAAAGAGGAAAAGGATTTGGTCAGGCGCTCTTCCACTCAATTGGCCAGGACCACGATGAAGTAAAGATATTAAATATCGATCAACGTGATACCTCAACCCTCGCTTTTCTTGAGAAAAATGGGTTAACTCCATTTGTTACGCAATATGAGATGCACCACACCGTTTTTTAAAGGGTATTTAAAAAGGAGTTTATTTCTTTAGTACCGGATAAGACATACACTGAACGCTCCTGGTTCGCTTGTTTAAATGTATGTATCAACTCTTTGTGCTTTTTCTTTCTTGAACGATAGGTTTTTAAGATAAATAGTAGAAAGGCCATGTCTATCTTTTCATTACAGCCATGGGTTAGATCTGGTCTAGACTTTCCATGGTACATTACTCGGCGCTTAAATACACGATACAGACACAGCCATAAGGGTTGATGTACACTAATGATTGTGTCCGCTCTGTTAACTCTTATATAAAATGTAGAACTATAATTGCCTTCAATAATCCAATTGTCTGCTTGGACGATGCCCTCTTGTTTAGAGCGGAATGCTTCTTTGTCCTCTTCAACCCAACCCGGCTTCCAGTATAGTGTATCTAGATGATAGACGGGAATATCAAGCTGCTTAGATAAACTGCGAGCAAAGGTAGATTTGCCCGCACCTGCTGAAGATCCAATTACCATAATTCGTTTCATGAGAATTCACTCCTTTTCAACAGGGCATCTCATTAAGACTTCATGCCTGTTTGCTTTTGACTCCACTCCCACAGCTTATCAGCCAAGCCATCGTCAGCCGCCCTTTTTGAAATCGGTGCTCGGGCTGCTTTAATAAAATATTCACCGCTCACATGTTCAATCTCTTCATCTGTTGCTAGATATACGGCTGTCCTTGAGCCCTGTTCTGGCGTTTGAAAAAATGGCTTTAATAATCGATAGATGGCCTTTCCAAAACCAGTATCTCGGTTCACACCTAAATTCGTAGCAACCGCCCCTGGATGCAGAGCATTCACTGATACATTTGTGCCCTTAAGCTCTTTTGCTAATCTTCTAGTGTATAATATATTCGCTAGCTTAGACTGCCCATAGCCCTTCATGATACTGTATTTTTTAGTCATGTGAGGGTCGTTAAAGTTAATATCTCCCCATTTATGGGCGCCGGAGGATACGATGACGATACGCCCATCTAATGATTGCTTGAGCTTATCTAATAAAAGCTGAATCAGCAAAAAGTGCCCCAAGTGATTAACACCTAGCATGGCCTCAAATCCGTCCTTCGTTTCTTGACGCTTGGTCGTTACCACCCCTGCATTTGCAATCAAGACATCAAGCGCTTTGCCAGACTGAATAAACGATTCTGTGTAGGAACGTATATCATCTAGAGAGCCTAAATCACAAAGCTGTAATTCCACAGATCCATTGGTTAGCTGTATCTTAGCCGATTCAACCGCCTGCTCTCCGCGTTGTTTGTTTCTACAAAGCATGATTACATGGTAGCCCTTATTCGCCATCTCTACTGACGTCGCAAGCCCCATGCCAGAATTCGCTCCAGTCACTATGGCGACCTTCTGATTCATTCCATTTGCCTCCTGATAAATAAATTTATGATTCTATCGTACCTTAGCACTTTAAAAATAGACATGAAAAAGCACTTTTTCTTCAAGATGAATCGTAATGAAAATTGACTTACTTCCAATCAAATGGTAGATTCGTACGTATCAATTAATATATTTTGTCCTATACACCCATAGTCATCCGCACAATTTGTAGCTTATTTGTACTTTTTGATGAAAGCGCTTTCTAATCTATGTTTGGAAAGGGGTCTGATTCTAGTTGAGTGGAACAAGATTATCTTTTGTGCTTGTCTGTGCCCTCTTTTTGTTAACAGGATGTAATGAGACGGAGCAGACAACAAGTGACGGACGAATTAGTTTAGATTATTGGGTTTTGTTTGGTGGTGGTGATTTAGGCTACATGCAGGATATTGTTCAAGATTACAATAACTCTCAGGATGAAGTGTATGTAAACATTATTCTCCAAGACTTTGACGATTACTATACGAAGCTAGTTACAAGTGTAGCCGCTAATCGTGGTCCTGATATAGCCGTATCTCATGCTGCTATTGTGCCTGAGTTAGTGAATCAGGGGTTGACCACTCCACTTAATGATTTGGCAGAAGATGTAGGTCTTGATTTTGACAGTTTCTATGAAAACCTTCAAGAGGCCATGGAAATTGAAGGAGCTTACCATGCGGTGCCAATTGATTCCCACCCATTCATTATGTATATCAACTCGGATTTGGCAGATGAAGCTAATCTGTTAGATGAAGAAGGGTTGCCCATTATTGAGGAAACACCTGAAGGGTTTCGACAATTTTTCATGGACGCCATGGAGGTTCATCCTGACAAAACCAGCATTGCCATTCCCACAAATGGTCATGATGTGTATCGGTGGTGGTGGATGACGTACTTTCAAATGGGTGGCACGCCTATCTTTTCTGATGATCTGACGAATCCTGAGATTACGATTGATCAAGAGATTGCCGTAGAGGCAGCTGAATATGTACTCAGTTTTTATGGTGAGATTATCCCCATGCACATAAGTGACCCTTATGAAACATTTCAATCAGGAAATGCGTTTAGCCTATTTACTGGTGTTTGGGGAACAGGAATATGGGAAAGTGCTGATCTTCCTTTTGTAGCTGTACCTTTCCCGCAGTTATTTGAAGAAGAGGCTGCTCAAGGGGGTTCGCACACATTAATTATTCCGATTAAGGAAGAGACTACAGACGAAAGACAACGAGCAAAAATGGAGTTTATCGAATATGTCAGTGATAACGGCTTAGAATGGGCAGAAGCAGGTCATATTCCATCTAAACCAGAGATCGTTGAATCAAGTGAATTTCAAGAGATGCCTTACCGGTCTGATTATGCAAACATCGCCCCTTACATCGTCTATCCAGATCAAACCATTTATCAAAGTCCTGCTGAGACAGATATATCACGAAGCTTAGATGAAATTATGGCTGGTCGACTAACGCCTGAGCAAGGCATTGAAAGTATGATTAATGATTTAGAGGTAACGATTCGCTAATCAGATGAATGGAGGTGTTGTGATGAATAAACAGTCTTGGAAAAATGAGCTCCGTCCTTTACCTTTTATCCTACCGTTTTTTATTGCGTATCTCGCATTTACGATCTATCCGATATTTAAAGGCATGCAAATGAGTTTCTTTAATTGGACTCTCATCGAGCAGCAAGAATTTATCGGTCTTGAACATTATCGTAATGTGTTAGTAGACCCAAACTTCTGGGAAGCCTTTCGAAACACCACTCTATTTGTTGTCCTTTCTACACCAACGATGGTTATTCTTGCATTAGGCTTAGCGCTCCTTGCCAATTTAAATACTCGTTTTCGTACTCTCTTTCGAGGAGCCTTCTTCATCCCAAGCATCCTGTCCGTTTCCGTTATTTCGTATGTGGCGATTTTTATGCTGCAGCCCTATACGGGAGTCGTAAATAATTTGATCCAAGCTATAGGGTTGAACATCGAACCATTTTGGCTTGCTACTCCATCACTTGCCTGGGTTAGTATTATTGGTGTTACGCTTTGGTGGACGGTTGGGTTTAATATGATTCTTTACCTTACCTCATTGCAGAATATTCCTGATGACTTGTACGAGGCGGCAGAGGTTGATGGCGCAACTCGCTCGATGATGTTCTGGAAAATTACCATGCCTCAGCTTATGCCCATTACACGAGTCATACTACTACTACAGATCCTTGCTTCCTTTAAAGTATTTGGCCAAATCCTACTAATCACTGATGGTGGACCTGGAACATCCACTAGACCTATCATTCTCTATATCTATGAGATGGGCTTCCAGCGCTATGACCTTGGCTATGCGGCAGCCATGTCGTATCTCCTATTTGTTGTATTGCTGATTCTTTCGCTCATTCAATTACGTATGGGCGGTAAAGGAGGGCGAATGATTTGAGTCAAACAGATACACTTCTTGAAAAAAAACGGGATCCGCTACGTATACCAAAAGTCGCACTAGCTTTATTTGTTACACTGATTTTTCTTTTCCCGATAATTTGGATGTTTTTTGTATCGCTTAAGCCAGAAAGTCAGCCTGCCACCACGCCTTTAGAGTGGTTTTTGCCGCCATATACCTTCGTAAATTATGTAGATATTATTGGCGGTAGTGACATCTTTCTATGGGTATGGAATAGCTTTATTGTAGGCATTATTACAACTGCACTAACGTTAGTGTTAACTTCACTCGCTGCTTTTGCTCTATCAAAAATGCAATTCCGCTATCGTCGTGCTCTATTCGTCTTCTTTATCGCAGGCTTGATGGTGCCTGGTGAGGCGATGATTATCCCGCTCTATGAGATTATTGGAAATCTGAATTTACTAGATACGTATAGCGGCTTAATTCTACCAATGATTGCCGCTCCGCTTGGGGTCATTATTTTAAAGAGCTTTTTTGATGGTGTACCGAATGAGGTCATTGAAAGTGCTCAAATTGATGGTTGCAGTGACATTCGCCTTTTTTGGAACATTGTTCTTCCGTTAGCTAAACCCGCACTCGCCGCTATCGGGATCCTAACCTTTATTGGTTCATGGAATAATTTCCTATGGCCTTATCTTGCTATCATTTCCGAGTCTCTGTATACGCTACCCGTAGGGATTCCAATGTATAACTCGAATTATTCGGAGAGCTTTATCCTACCTATGACGGTAAATGCCTTAGCCTCTGTACCCGTCATTATTGCTTTTCTAATCTTTGAAAAGCAAATTGTTAAAGGAATTAGCTTCACCGGTATCAAAGGTTAATATAGGAGACTCAGAGGGAGGTATCCTTATGATTGTGTAATTACTCATTCCAACACCTATCTAAACAAGTGGACGAAAATGGTGGGCCGACACCTGGGGGGGGGGTAAAAAGGGGGCACTGAAAAGGTCATGTAAGAATGAGCTGAATGGCGCCGCTACAGGAGAACCCTTCGCTTTCCGCGGGAACGGCCTCAGCCCTTGAAGTGGAAAACCACCCCTTCAATGTCTTCAGACTCGTTCTGTTCCGCAGGAGTCTACGGGTTCTCCTTCCGCTCATGTTCCTAATCAGACAAATGAACGCATTATTTTTTAAGGAAATGAGGGCTTTTAAAAAAAGAAGTGTCAATTTCTTATAAAGCTTCTTTTTCAGAGGACTCGATGAAAAGGTTCATTGAGATAAAAGGGTATTGCCTGTTAGCTCAGGTACTCCCGCGGTAAATATGCCCCCCATTTTCGGGAGCGGCAGCCGAAGAAACAAAACATGAACATCCAGTAGGAGGTGATATGAATGACTGGGGTTCGAGAACGAATCCTTAATGCCTTAGAAAATGTAAGCGTTTTAGCATATCTAAACATCCTGTGGATTATCTTTACCCTTCTTGGTTTAATTGTTGGTGGGTTCTTCCCTGCGACTGTGGCTATGTATACTTTAATTCGAAGATGGCTTCAAACTGCTGAGCTCGAATCCCCATTTAAAGCATTTTGGCAGGAATATAAAAAGCATTTTTGGTCTGCTAATCTCTATGGATACATCTTCTTTTTAACTGGAACTGTTTTAGTTGTAGATCTTATGATTTTGGCGTCACTGGGCACCACATTTGGCTATATCGTTACAAGCATCTTAACCACATTCACCATTGTATTTCTATTAATGTCGGTGTTTTGCCTACCCGTCTTTGTTCATTTTAAAGGTAAACCGTTGCAGCTGGTAAGGAAATCGCTCCAACTAGCGATCCCTTGCCTGCCCTATGCTCTTCTATCACTTTTACTAACAGCTGTGCTCCTACTTATTTTATTCTTTGTGCCAGCAGCTGGTGTATTTTTCTCTGGTAGTATAGTAGCTTTACTGAATATGAAGCTTTTCTTATCGGCAATTCAACGACTTGAGCAAAAGCATGTCTCATCGGAAGTTTCATCTCTATAACCAAAACGAAGGAGTGTTTCATCATGACGATTTTGCGCACAGAATATCCTAGACCTGATTTCAAAAGGGAACAATGGACCAATTTAAACGGCGAATGGGAATTTGACTATGATGACAATGGGATCGGTAGTAAGGAAAAATGGTATCAAGACCATTCTTTTTCACAACGAATTCACGTTCCTTTTTCCTACCAAAGCGCTCTAAGTGGAATAGGTGATACTACCTTCCATGATTTGGTTTGGTATCGTCGCAAGCTTTCATTACAAAAAAATTCCGACTCTACTTATATCCTTCATTTCGGGGCAGTAGATTACGAATCAAGAGTGTGGGTAAACGGTGAGTTAGCGGGCTATCATGAAGGGGGGCATACACCTTTCTCTTATGATGTTACGAGTCTACTACATTCAGGAGAGAATCAAATAGTTGTGCAAGCATTTGACGCATCAACAGCTCTTGATCAGCCAAGAGGTAAGCAATACTGGAAGGAAGAGTCTGAGGGCATCTTCTATACTCGTACGACTGGCATTTGGCAAACCGTTTGGCTTGAAACACTCTCAAAGAGTTATCTAGCAAACGTATCCTTTACTCCTGACATTGATCAGAAGCAAATTAATATAGATTATTCTATTGCATCCGGTAATCCCGAACAAGTACTTGAGGTAACCATTTCCTTTAAAGGTCAAACCATTTCTAAAGACAGCATACAAGCGATTAATAATCACGGTTCACGTAGCTATAGCATCGACCATCATGCCCTGCAATTAGAAGATTGGCTCTGGAGCCCAGAGCATCCAAATCTATTTGATGTTACGTTCCAACTGTTGGAGGATAAAACCGTTTTAGATAAGGTTGAAAGTTATTTTGGCATGAGAAAGATTTCTGTTCACAATGGAGAGGTGCACCTGAACAATAAGCCATATTATATGAGACTTGTCCTTGATCAAGGATACTTCCCGGATGGTATACTCACTGCACCTTCAGAGGATGACCTCATTGGTGACATTAAATATACAAAGGAATTAGGATTTAACGGCGCACGTAAGCACCAGAAGGTTGAAGACCCTCTTTATTACTATTGGGCTGACCGTTTAGGTTTGCTTGTCTGGGGTGAGATGGCGAACAGTTATGTGTTCACTGATCGTGCCGTGGAACGTATCTCAAAAGAATGGCAGGAGGTCATTGCTCGAGATTATAATCATCCGTGTATTGTAGCTTGGGTGCCTATTAATGAGAGCTGGGGCATTCGCGATGTTGTTCAGAATGCAAAGCAACGCAGCCATAGTTTGACGATGTATCATTTAACAAAATCATTGGATCAAACCAGACTGGTAATGTCTAATGACGGATGGGAGCACACGACTTCCGATCTGTGTACCATTCATGACTACGAGGCCTCTAAGGGGGTATTAGAGAATCGCTATCAAGCGGTAGAAAATGCCTTAGCATTTTTACCTTCTGGCAAACCTATTTATGCACCAGGACACTCGTATCAAGATGAACCAATTCTAGTAACGGAATTTGGCGGTATTTCATTTAAGCAAAGTGACTGGGACGGCTGGGGCTATTCTCATGCAACAACAGAAAATGAGTTCCTGACTGGCTACAGGGCCGTTCTCGATGCCATGCACAACTCTCCACTTGTGAAAGGCTTCTGTTATACACAGCTAACAGATGTCGAGCAGGAGATTAATGGATTATTAACGTATGATCGCAAGCCAAAAGCAGAGCTGAAGAAAATCAAAGAAATTACACAAGTGGGGAAAGGCTGATTGAATAAAAGGTTGAAGGGTTCGGGTTCTACTGAAGCTTTCGCTTTTTCTAGGGATCCATTACTTAGATTAAACCAAACGGCAACCGCTCATTTTATACTGAGCGGTTGCCGTTTTGGTTTGTTAACCTTTTTTTGTGTATAGAGGATGGTTCATAATTAATTTCTTTGTCCGCTGCCCCCAAAATATGGGGCACTTACCATAGGCAAGGTAATGAGGACTATTTTTTAATTGGCCTCATTTTCTTCCCACAGGTGTCGGACCTCCTATTTTGTCCGCTTGTTTTAGATAGGCATTGGTGTGACTACCCTTGAGTTCACTTTCATTTTTGTTCTTAGTATTATGAGCTTCTTCTTGGTGAGCTGGCTATTCTTCTTGGTATCGCTCCTACGCTCTTGGTAAGGGGAGCTTCTTTCTTGGTGTCCTGGCTTTTCTTCTTGCTATCGCTCCTGGGCTCTTGGTAATGGGAGCTCCTTTCTTGGTGTTCTGGCTTTTCTTCTTGCTATCGCTCCTACTCTCTTGGTAATGGGAGCTTCTTTCTTGGTGATCTGTCTTTTCTTCTTGCTATCGCTCCTACTCTCTTGGTAATGGGAGCTTCTTTCTTGGTGATCTGTCTCTCCTTCTTGGTATCGCTCCTACCCTCTTGGTAACCGGAGCTCCTTTCTTGATCAACCACTTTTTCTTCTTGCTATCGCCCCTACGCTCTTAGTAACCGGAGCTCCTTTCTTGATAATCCGACTCTTCTTCTTGGGATCGCTCCTACGACCTTGGTAATGGGAGCTCCTTTCTTGGTCATCCGCCTCTTCTTCTTGGTATCACTCCTACGTTCTTAGTAATGGCACCTCCTTTCTTGGTGTCCTGGCTTTTCTTCTTGCTATCGCTCCTGCGCTCTTGGTATTGGGTGCTCCTTTCTTGGTGTTCTGGCTTTTCTTCTTGCTATCGCTCCTACCCTCTTGGTAATGGGAGCTCCTTTCTTGGTGTTCTGCCTCTTCTTCTTGCTAAGGCCTCCCCGCTCTTGTTAATCTCTCAGATCTTACTCCGCAAATTCCTTTATTACCTGATCCACTAACTGACTCAAATCTTGCCTGGCCTCGGGAGAACTGTATGAGTGGTTCTCCTCCTTGTTTAGCTCTTCTTTAAATACCTCCATTCGCTTAACAACCTGTTTGGCAGATCCCGCTTCTGCGTGTGCTGTGGCACGCTCAATCTCCCTAAAGAGAGTTTTACTCACTGGCTCCACAACTACTTCATCCTCTAGATATCTGGTCAAGTTAGCCTCTAGCTCTTCTAGCGGATCTTTAAGTTGTTCAACTGGAATGGGAACGTACGCCCAATCCATATCTGAAGCATAATAAAAGCTTGGATAAGAAGGCTGGTTATACGTTACGTTTTGCCATGCGATGCCTGTGCGGTATTGAATATCATGCATCAGGGTGTAGAGCTTGTGTTCTGTCACGTCTGTATTTATGTAGATGCGGATGGCTGAGCTATCTTCTGTTCTAACAAGTAGCTCTTCTCTAAAATCACCAAAGATATCGGCAACTAACGACGGCGTTCCCTTTGTATAATTATTTGTTCTTGTTCCCTCTGCCACAAGCATTCGACCGTTTTGCCAATCATCAATGGTTGGGGTTTGATCTATTGCTCCGTTGACAATTTGTGTCGTTAAATCTCCAGACCATTTAATATTAAAATTTGTTCCTGGCATGGAATCGCTAAGCTTTTCTCCATCTGCCGTCCACAAACCTACAGCCCAGGTCTCGAGTCCTCGCTGCTCAGGGTTGACATCGCCCACCATGCCTCGCCCGGTATCTCTGCCTGTATATCCACCATAAATGACTTCCCCTGTTTCAGCATCACGTAGGGCGTAACCATATGGAGCCCACTGACCGCCTTCAAAAACCATAAAGCTCTCTAATCCTGGACGATCAGGATTTACATCTGCTACATGTAGGGCATCTCCATGCCCAAGCCGTGCCCACGCTCCAGGATCTGCACTTTCAGGAGGCATTACATCAAAGGAGCTATATAAGAGGGAGCCGTCGTGATCAATGGTCGCTCCTCCGTAGATGATTTCATGCTTACCATCTCCGTCCACATCAGCCACACTTAACGAATGGGCACCTTGAGTCGTGATGGTTCCAAACTCTTCATCGGTTCCATCCACACCGTGAGGACCATCGTTAAATGGGTTTGACATCGGTGTCCACCCACTGTCTACATACCAGTGTTCATTCAATGACTCTCCGTCCCAATCATAGGAAACAAGAGTTGTTCTTGTGTAATATCCCCTCGCAAAAACGGCATATGGATTCTCTCCATCAAGATAAGCAACCCCACCTAGAAAACGGTCGACCCGGTTTCCTGGTTCAATTCGAGACATTGCATAATCTCCCCACATTAACCCATCATCCGTTCTACCGGGCTTATAGTGGATCGTTTCTAACTCTTGACCCGTTTCTCCTTCAAAAACAGTCAAATATTCAGGACCTTCCACAATAAATCCTTCAAAATCCGTTAAATCATTTCGGTCACTACGTGATGGTGCATACTCATTAATAAAGTAATCTGTTAACGCTTCAGCGTCCTCTTGTGAAAGAGGATACTCATATTCAGGATCAATACCAAAGCTCTCCTCTAATGTCTCCGGCCAGTTACCTGCAACCACTTCCTCATGTTCATGCCAGCCTTTGAACATCTCGACTACATGCTGATAGTAATCATCTGCGCTCATTCGATAGTCGTCCTGATGACTGTAGCCTCTCTCAATGTCTTCTTGAGGCATGGTTATATACTCTTCAGACTCAACCTCACCATTCTCATCAAACGTCATGATTTTTGTTCCTGGCGCTGTCTTGAACATCATTTCTGCCTTACCGTCACCATCGAAATCGTAGACAAGAAACTGAGTATAATGTGCACCAGAACGAATATTGACTCCTAAATCAATTCGATACAAAAGCTCTCCTTCAAAGGTATACGTATCAATATATGTGTTGCCAGTATAGCCTTTTTGCGAGACGTCTTTTGAATTAGACGGTTCCCATTTCACAACAAATTCATATTGGCCATCACCATTTACATCGCCAACGCTCATGTCATTTGCATGATAGGTGTAGGTTTCGCCAGCTGGTGTCACCCCATCCTCTGGCTTTTGTAATGGTAAGTCATAGTAGCCATCCTCCCATGGCGTAACTGCCGTACTGGTTTCTAGCTCCTCTTTCCCAAGTACTGCTTGGACTTGATACTCTGAATCCGCTCTCCCTTCCTTATCGAGATAATTGGTGCTGTCAGTGACCTTGTTCAGCTTTGTTCCGTCACGGTACACAACAAAATCGACACCCGTTAAACCCGTTTCAGAATATCCATTTACTTCGTCCTTCATCAGCCTCCAGCTTAAGAAAACCCCCTCATCCGTGGATACCGCTACTAGACCACGATCTAAGTCCTCTAATTGTGGTTGAAAGTCTTTCTTTATTTCCGATCGTACAGTATTTGAATGATCCTTCTCCTTGCCATTAGCGACTGGAGCCACCTTAAAATAATGTGGCACATGTGTTGAACGTTTAAAGGTGAAGCTAGTTGTATTCACTGTTTCCAGCAGCTTAAACTCCATGGTCTCTGTATTTTTATCAGCCCAGTACACATGATAGGCCTCTGCTGCATCTACTTCCTCCCATGACAATGACACACTGGATTCTGTTACCTCAGAAATCTTCAATTCTAAGGACTCTTCTGCTTCCGACTGTGTGGGAAAGTTCACAAGAAATAACGATAGAACGGCAACAATACAACTTACACGGATCCAGGTATTTTTCATAAAAACCTCCTAATACAGTATATTAAAGCGCTTACATTATTTTATCATACCTTTTCCTTGTAATTGGATGTTGATTATTTTCCCAACATCAAGTGAGTGTTTCAATCTTTTAAAAACCGGTTATATACATTACAACAAAACGTCTAAAGACGAGAGGGAGATTTCGAAATGCTTATACAAGCAAAGACACTAGAAAGCTATTCCATGAATGCAACAGATGGCGAGCTCGGTTCCATTGCAGATCTCTACTTTGAATCAAATACATTTACCCTACGTTATTTTGTAGGTGATACGAGAACCTGGTTCTTTGGAGGAAAAGTGTTGTTAAGCCCTGAATCCGTTACCTCTATTGACCCAGATAAAGAATTCATTAATATTAACGCCACAAAAGACCAAATTAAAGATAGCCCTAAACCATCTGAGCATGAACCTGTCACGAGACAATATGAAGCTCAGCTTAGAGATCATTATGGCTGGTCTCATTATTGGGGGGCTCCTATTGGCGGGGCTGGAGCAGGTCTTGGTTCACCCGGTGCTTATCCAGGTCCACCAGGAATGATGATACCACCGGCACTATTAAAAAATGATGCTGAAAAAGATGGACGACAAACAAATTCTCTTGACCAGGAAATGGACCAAAACCAGCTTCAAAGTATTGATGACTTACGCGGTTATTCCATTCATGTTCAAAATGGTGAGGTAGGTAAGGCGCTAGATTTTATTCTTAATGATGAGAATTGGACGATCAATTATATTATTGTTGATGTAGGTGGATTATTCTCAAGAGAACCAGTACCTCTTGCCGCAGAATGGATAACAGACATTTCTACTTTTGATAAGACCATCACTATTAATGTCGAAAGTAATTTAGTCGAATCTGCTCCAAATTTTGAAATGTATCAAGATTTCACAAGAGATGATGAAACGGAGCTATACGCTCATTATGGTCAAAAAGGTTATTGGGAAGACCGGTCATAAATGAAAAAGCCGCAGGGGATTATATTCTCCTGCGGCTTCTTTCTTCATTCTATGCAATTCTTAATTTTCTTTTTGACGCTCTTCCTTTAAATCCTCTTTCAGCTGATCCTGTACACTCGTTTCTGTCATAGGAACCCCTGAATGATAGGCGGCACGACAAATTAAGTGACCTGCAACGGGTGCTGTTAAGAATACGAAGAAAATCCCCAACAGAAGCCGCACACTTACAAAATCATTCACTAACCAGAAGAAGACAAATGTCCCTGTTAATGTACACAATACACCGAGTGTAGCACTTTTGGTTCCGGCGTGAGAGCGCGTATAAACATCAGGTAACCGAATGATACCAAAAGCACTAATTAAACTCATCGTGGTCCCCACCATTATAAAAATGGCTGCAATGACTTCACCTGTCCCGCTTACGTTCAATGACAACACCCCTCTCTATAAACTTAGAAAAGGCAACTGTTGCGATGAAGGCTAAAATTCCTAGCAATAAGATAACCTCAAGAAACGCTTGGGAATCAAGGGCAATTGAGATTACTGCTACTGCCGATATTAAATTAATACCAATCGTATCAAGAGCCACCACTCTATCTGGCATGGACGGCCCTTTAATTACTCGGTAAAGTCCGATTACGATTGATATGGAAAGAAAAACTAGGGCTACATATCCTACTATTTCAAGCATTACCGAGTCACCTCCATGATGGCTTTTTCAAATGTGGCTTTAGCCTTTAATACAGCATCTCTTGATTCTGGTATATCCATCGCATGAATATAAAATACGTTTCCGTCCTCGGAAATCTCAAGTACAACAGAACCTGGAGTAAGGGTTAGAAGCAGCGATAATACCGTTAGCTCCAGATCACCCTTCAGCTCTGTTTCAAAGCTGAAAATACCAGGTGTAATATCTAGTTTCGGTCTTAGAATCTGCCTAATCATTAGAACACTTGATAGAATCAGCTCTAAGATAAAAAGGTAAAGCAGACGAAGAATGGAAAACACTTTCTTTAAATAAAATTCTGATGGAAAGAAACGTCTCATAATAAATATCAAACTAAGCCCCACCAAAAAGCCTGTAATAAAGTTTGTCAGCTCAAATGAATCTTGGAGAAAGACCCATAGGAGGGCAATGAGTATATTTAACAGTAATTGAACAGGCAATTCCTCACCTTCTTTCGTTTAAGCTAATGGCTTAGTTATCGTAAAGCACGGCATCAATATAGATGGAAGGATTCATGAGTGTCTCGGCAGCTTGGGTAACATATCCGGAAATACCCTCTACACCCAGTCCAAGACCTATACTTAAGGCTGCTAAAAAGACACAAGGGAGAAGCATGCCTTTTTTAAGTGGAATCACTTCATCATCACTCAAAACGGTCTCACCCCAAAATGTGTTTTTAAATATTTTGAGAAGTGAATAAAGCACCAGTAAGCTTGAACCTAACGCTACGGCTGCAATGACGTAAGATCCTCCTGATAGTGCTCCTTGAGCGACCAGTACTTTACCGATAAACCCACTTAATGGGGGGATCCCTGCTAATGAAAGAACTACAAGAAAGAACGTCCATCCAAGCACTGGATAGTGGCGAATCATACCGCCGACATTCTTTAACCATGCCTGTCCTGTTAGATAAACGATTGAACCTGCAAGTAAAAAGAGTAGTGCTTTGGCAATCATATCATGAATTAAATAATAAATTGCTCCTTCAATGGCTGCTACATTAAAGACAGCCAGCCCCGCGATAATAAACCCTACAGCAATGACAACGTTATAAGAAACAATTCGTTTGATATCCTGATAGGCAATCGCCCCGATACCACCGAGGATCATTGTCGCTCCGGCCATGATTCCAAGCAACGTATGAGTAATGCCTGGCTCATGATAGAACATTAACGTAAACGTTCTGTACAAGGCATAGATTCCAACCTTCGTTAACAATGCTCCAAATAGAGCGGCCACTGCAGCTGGTGGTACAGCATAGGAACCTGGAAGCCAGAAGAATAGGAACAAGGCAGATTTTAAAGCAAATACGATAAGGAATAGAATCGCTACCGTTGTCAGAATACCTGATTGCTCAGCCAAAGCCACTCGTTCTGAAATCTGAGCCATATTTAAAGTACCCACTGCTCCGTATAGGAACCCTATCGAGATTAAGAACAAGATAGAAGAGATAATATTAATCAACACGTATTTAATTGATTCTCTCAGCTGAATCCTCTCTCCTCCGAGTGAAATAAGGACATAGGAAGCGAGAAGCATAACTTCAAAACAAACAAATAAGTTGAAGAGGTCCCCTGTTAAAAATGAACCAATAACGCCCGCCAATAGAAATTGTACAAATGCGTAGAAATAATAGCTTTCTCGCTTGTGGCTGATTGAACTAAACGCGTAGAACAAGCAAGCGATGGCTACAATCGCCGTTGTAAAAACGAGGATAAGAGCAAACATATCACCTACAAATACAATACCAAACGGTGGCACCCACCCTCCTAAATGGATGGTTTGAATACCTTGGGTTGAAACCTGGTGAATCAATATCGCTGTGACAACAGCAATTCCTACAGCAGAGATAATGCTGAGTATTCGTTGAAGTGTGATCTTATGTCTAAAGACAACCATCACGAGTCCCGCTACTACTGGAATGAGCATTGGGAAGATGACAAGATTATTCATCTTTATTCCCCCTTAGGTGGTAAAGGTCGTCCGTCCCAAGCTCTTTGTTACTTCTATACGCCAGTACAAGGAAAAACGCCGTTACACCAAAATTGATAACAATGGCCGTTAGGATAAGGGCCTGTGGAAGCGCGTCCACATATAAGTCGTTCCCCTGACCTAGCAAAGGAGCTGCTCCCCCTTTTAAACCACCCATTGTAATCAGTAATAAATGTGCACCATGTGAATAAATAGCTGTACCTAAAATGATGCGGATAAAGTTTCTAGATATGACCATGTACGTGCCAACCGCAAATAATAGTCCGGTTAATAATGCCATAAGTGTCTCCATTAGCTAACATCCTCACTTATGCTTAAGATGATCGTTAAGGCTGTACCAATAACTGCAAGTGATACACCAATTTCAAAAATAGTAACTGTTGTTAATTCGGTCTCTCCAAATATCGGAAGATCAAAATAAGCAAACTCCATATTTAGGTAAGGTTGCCCAAAGAACAAGCCAACCAGCCCATTAATAACGGCAATTAGTACACCGATTCCCGCCATCAGTCGATAATTAATCGGGATCCCTTTGTCTACCGTTTCAATATCAAAGGCAAGATAAAGCAGGACTAAGGCAGAGGCAAGCACAAGACCGCCAATAAATCCTCCACCCGGTTCATGGTGTCCAGCCAAAAACAAATACACACCAAAAGTCAGGATGATAAACGTAGCTACTTTACTCACCGATTGTAGAATGACATCATTCACTTTCACGCTTATCCCCTCCTTCTGTTGAAGTTAGTTTAATGAGTGTATAAACACCAAGGCCTGCGATACATAAAACTAAAATTTCAAGCATTGTATCAAACGCACGGAAATCAGCTAGAATCGCGTTAACGATATTTTTACCACCCGCTAATTCATACGCATCCTCAAAATAAACGGAGATGCTATCAAACAGTCTATTCCCTTGAATAGACAAGGTAATGAGTGTGATAAGCGTTCCAACGCCAATTGAAAGAGCCAGCTTAAAGCTCTTCATCTTCCTCGAAATCTTCTCTTCTTTCCATTCCGGTAAGAAGTAGAAGCATAGAAGGAACAGCGCAGCAGATACCGTTTCAATCACAAGCTGAGTCAGAGCCAAATCCGGTGCCCGGAAGATAACAAAGAAGATCGCAACCATATAACCTAGTACACCATTAAGAATAATGGCTGTAATTCTTGATTTAGCAAAAATGATGGCGACAGCAGCAACCGCAATAATTCCAATCAGAATCATTTCGTATAGATTAACCGAAGCATCATTGGACGTATCAATCACAAAACCGTTTGTCGCAAAGATTGTCGCTGCTACTGACAGGATAATGAAGACAAAGATATAAGCCAGATAGTGACCAAGATATCCAGTCATATATGAGCCAGTCAGTCTCTGTGAGCCTTTTTCTGAACCTACAAGCATTGCGTTATAGGCACTGTTAAAGGACCATTCGCGTGGGAAAAGTGCGTACACACCTTGCCATTTGCGTAGATATAAGAACAGTACGCTACCTAGAACAACAACCGCAACTGTCATCCAAAGTTCAGGAGCATGCCAACCATGCCAAGCTGTGATGTTAGTGTAGTATTCCGCATTTGTTTCAATTGGCAATGGTAAAACCGCTTGAACAGCCGGATTCAAAATATAATCAGCTAATGTTTGCGGGAAGAAGAATATTACTATTACAAAAGAAACTAGTATGCCTGGTGGAATTAACATCCCAAGAGGCGCTTCATGTGCATTTTTCTCAAGTTTCTCTGGTTTGTATTTACCGGTAAACGTTCGGAAGACAAGGATCATACAATAAACAAATGTCAGTACACTTGCTAGCCAAGCTATGATTGGAAAAAGCAGTCCAAACGTTTCCATATTAAAAATTCCAAGTTCCGCTGCGCGTAGAACGGAGGAGAAAAACATTTCCTTACTCAAAAATCCATTAAATGGAGGTAATCCAGCCATCGCAAAGCTGCCGATAGCTGCAAATGTAAACGTAATTGGCATGATCGTCATTAAACCGCCAAGTCGACGAATATCACGTGTACCGGTTTCGTGGTCAACAATTCCTACAACCATGAAGAGAGCACCTTTAAATGTAGAGTGGTTGACGAGATGGAACAGAGCTGCAAGAACAGCTAAAGATGTGTATTTAAAGGAGTCTGATCCCCCATCAAAATACAATGCAGCTGAACCAATACCTAACATACTCATAATCATACCTAGCTGACTAATCGTTGAGTATGCGAGTAATGCCTTTAAGTCTGTTTGTCTAACGGCCGTGAAAGAACCCCAGAATAACGTGATGAGACCTACCGTACTTACAACCCAGAACCATGTGGCGTCCCCACCAAATAATGGAGTAAAACGAGCCACTAGATAGATACCCGCTTTTACCATTGTTGCAGAGTGTAAGTAAGCACTAACAGGTGTTGGTGCTTCCATCGCATCCGGCAACCAGATATGAAATGGGAACTGAGCGGATTTAGTAAATGCTCCAAGCAAAATTAAGATCATAGCAGGAATAAATAGTGTAGCGTCAGACAGTTCACCCGCTTGTCCAATGATGTCACGTAGACTCCATGTTCCTGTCATGGCGTACAACATAATGAATCCAGCGAGCATAGCAATCCCGCCAAATACAGTAATGAGCAATGATTTTTGTGCACCATATCGAGATTTATCCCTCTGGTACCAGAAGGCGATTAATAGGAAGGATGATACACTCGTCATCTCCCAGAACAGATAAAGAACCATTAAATTATCGGATAACACCACACCAAGCATGGCACCCATAAATAACAACAGATAGATATAGAAATGGTGCAGTGACTCTCTTTTCATCGATAAGTAATATACAGAGTATAAAATAACAAGAGCTCCGACTCCTGTAATTAAAAGAGCGAGAATCAAGCTAAGTCCATCTAAGTATGTGACAAAGTTAATACCAATTGAAGGTATCCAGTAGACGGTCTGTGTAAATACATGATCATTTGCCACTCCTGGAATGAAAGTCGCTAAATAAATGAATAAAACAAGTGGAATCGGAAATACAAACCATCCTGTATGGATGCGGGGTATTTTCTTATAAAAGAAAGGAATAAAAACAGCGTACAATATCGGCAGAAAAATGGCGAAATTTAACCAGTTCAAAGCATGACCTCCTAGAGTTTCGAACAGGACACCTGAATGTTCAGATACTGACGTTTTTTTAGCTAATCTTCCCTTAGACAGAAATATATTCTGAATGCGAAGTAGTCCTTGAATTGAGTGTTGTATAGGTGTATGATGTAAGCAAATAATGGAATTAACGTGGGCACTAAATTTGTCCATTCCAATAGGACTGTGCAATAACCTGCGCAGTCTGCTTTAAAGAATAATACTGAGTGAGCGGGGCTCTGCTCTTAGGAAGTAGAAGCAACCTATTATCCCTATACAATAAGATTTAAAGCATTTAATTTACTGATATGGGCGGTAATACTGTTTCTCATTTATAAAAAGTATATAATAAATAATCGCTGATTGCACACGATAGAGACTGTATTTGCTTTCTGTCTCAAAATCGTAACATTTCCCCTCCTAAATTTTAGGTATATTCGTTTTAAGAAATGTATACTATAGAGCCTGTATTGATAGTATCGTCCTCTTTTTAAAAATAATGATAATAAGAATTGAAAAATTGATTGTTTCATTATATACTGAATTGGTTTTATAATCGGTTTAAGCCAATGCATATACCGTCACTAGGTTTCGTTCCCAATAGATTAAGGAAGTAAAATTAAGAGGTGAATAATTATATGAAGAATCCAAAAGGAAGAATGGATGAAAGCATACTTGTTTGTGTCTATTATGGTCCAAATGGTGAGCGATTGATCAAGCGCGGCTGTAAAATTGCAAGCATGCTCAACTGTCCTCTTTACATTCTAACAATAGATGCCTTACCATATGATGAGCTTGATGCTGAGAAATCCGATTATATTGAACGCTGGAAGCAGCTTGCCATCGAACATAATGTGGAAGAGTTTATGATTAAGGATAATGAAAAACGCCCAGCAGCTAAAGTCATTGCTGAAGTTGCTCGAGAAAAACACATTACTCAAATTATCATCGGACAAACAGCTAAAAGTCGTTGGGAAGAGATTACTAAAGGATCATTTATGAATGTTCTTTTACGTGAGATCCCGTTTGTTGACTTCCATGTTGTCTCAGTTGACCGTTCACTTAAAACGGAAGAAGGGCACTATGAAAAAGGCTGTCGCGCTTACTTAACAAAAGATAAAGAAGGCGCGTATCGTTTAAGCTTCTCTCATCCAAAGGATGCTGTTTTCGAGGGGATCTTCTTTAAAGAGCAAGGCACAGACTTTAATAATGGTGTGTTCAAATTTATGAATGACAACAAAATGATGCAGGTTCATATCACGGACGATGATGTAACAGAGCCGGAAGTGGTTGCCTCCTGTACAGCTAGAATTAAAGAAGAAATGCTAAAGAAATAAGTTAAACTAAAAGCCCCGTTTCACTTTTATAGTGATACGGGGCTTTTTTTATTTTATCTGTATACCTTCACTCTTTCTTCAATGGAATTAAATTGCTTCTCACCAGCAGGTGCGGTTGGTTTTCCAAAGGGCATTTGAGCTCGAAGCTTCCAAGATGCAGGGACGTTCCATTCTTTTTGCACAGCTGAATCAACTAGTGGATTATAATGCTGAAGCGATGCCCCATAGCCTTCTATTTCTAACCCTATCCAAACAGCAAATTGATGCATACCTGATGTCTGTTCAGACCATACAGGAAAATTGTCTGCGTATAAGGAAAATTGCTCCTGAAGCTTAGCGATAACCTCTTCATCCTCGAAAAAAAGAACTGTTCCATACGCCTGTCCAAACATCGTCATTTTCTCTTGCGTAGCACCAAAATTTTCTTCAGGCACCACCTTACGAAGTGTTTCCGTCGTTAGTTCCCAAAACTTATCATGCTCTGTACCTAACAATACAATCACCCGAGTTGATTGAGAATTGAAGGCAGATGGCACATATTTAACCGCGTGCTCTATAATCTCTATGATTCGTTCATCTGATGCAACAACATCTTTGCTAACTGCATAATAAGACCGCCGATCTTCTACTGCTTGAAAGAAATCCTTACTCACACTGATAACCCCCTTTGTTTAATAACCCACATTAGTATTTACATACTCATCTACTTCATACAAACAAACCGTATTTTCATTCCGGATGGGTCTGTCACCCAAAGCTGATCCGGATCCTCTGAATAACTAACACCTGCAGAATCCAATCTGAGTATTAGTTGGTCCCTCTCATTGTTATTAACTAGCTTAACGGTATAGTATGACATACCTGCAGCGTGATCCGGAGTAGCCGGAGCACCTTTTCCAGCCCAAATGTTAAAGCCGAGGTGATGATGATATCTACCAGCCGCCATGAACTTAGCCTGCATCCAACTCTGATAATCACCAACCGTTTCAAAGCCAATCACGTCCCGATAAAATGCCTCTGTCTCATCAAGATCTGACACATGCATATGCACATGCCCAATCACGGTCCCCTCAGGCAGACCATCCCAAGGTTTGCCCTTTGCTTCTTGAAGAAGTCCCTGAATATCAAGAGGGTCCGATGCCATTTTGTAATCGCCGTTCGCTTCAACCTCCCAAGTGTCACGGCTCCTATCCCGGTATATCTCCAGCCCATGCCCATCAGGGTCAGAAAGGTATAAAGCTTCACTTACAAGATGATCCGCTTGACCAATAGGTATCTGCTTATCAGCAAAATGCAAAAGAATACGAGCAAGAGAAGCTCGGTCAGGTAACAGAATAGCCACATGATACAAGCCTGCTGATGAACGCTGAGGAAGTCTCACTAACCCTTCCACCTCCTCCAATTCAAGCAACACTTCTGAACCCACGCTTAACCTTGCTACTGGATGTTCGATTTGGATCAAAGTAAATCCGATGATCTCTTTATAAAATGCCACAGATTGATTTAAGTTAGAGACTCTTAATTTAACTCTTCCTAGCTGAGTACCTGAATGTATAGCCACTTCTTATTCCCCCCGATAATCATGTCATTGAATATACGTAGTATGCGCCATTATATATTTTTATGGAAGTAGGCACTTAAAAGTAGTATAGTGTCATTATAGATACTGAAGGAGGTTACTGGTTTGGAGACATGTAAAGTAGATACAGCCCTTGAAATTCTAATGGGCAAATGGAAACACCGCATTCTATTCGAATTACAAAAAAACGATGTCATGCGCTTTAACGAATTAAAACGAGCGATTCCAGGCATCACACAAAAAATGCTAACGGCCCAGCTTCGTGAACTTGAACATCATGACATCGTGGTCCGAAAAGTGTATGCTCAGATCCCTCCAAAAGTCGAATACGCAATGACCGAGTACGGAAGCAGCCTGCATCCTTTACTAGCTGCTATGAATGACTGGGGACAAAAACACGCCGAGCATCTAAAGCAGCTCGAAGAAGAAAACTCACTCAAACAAACAAACGCATAATACACGTAATATACAGAAAGAGGAGCTTGATAATGAGCTCCTCTTTCATTTGTTTTAAAGAATGACACCATGCGCGGAAAAGGGACAATGGTGCGCGTTATATGTGACAGAATGCTCGATTTTTTTATAATTGCGTGATACCGCAGAAAACTGTTCAAGAAAGGATTAATGCTCCACAAAACACCCTCCCTGTTTGCAAAGCTTGATTCTATGCCTATATCAAAGCGTCTGCTTCTTGCTAACAATCCTGATTTTTTACCATTATTTAGCTATTCATATAAAAGAAATTGAAATTTAGATATAAAAAATACCTGTTTATCTGTAGAATCTGGTAAACTAATACTTGAATTAAGCGGTTTCATAATAATGTGTAGTACATAACAAAGGAGGAAATTACGTGGCAACAACAAGAAAAATTAAATGGGGTATTTTAGGGACAGGTGGAATTGCTAAAAAATTCGCAGCTGACCTTGCACACGCAGAAAACGGTGAATTATTTGCAGTTGGATCCCGGACGACTGAGTCAGCTAAAGCATTCGCTGATGAATTTTCAATTCCTCACGCATTAGGTAGCTATGAGGAGCTTGCCAATCATCCAGAGGTAGAAGCAATCTATGTAGCTACACCTCATCCGTACCACAAAGAAAATGTACTAACTGCTCTTAACGGAGGCAAAGCTGTCCTATGTGAAAAACCAATGACAGTTAACGCTGGTGAACTTGAAGAGCTTATTACAACAGCTAAAGAAAAGAATTTGTTTCTTATGGAAGCAATGTGGTCTCGTTACCTTCCTGCACTAGTGAAAGTAAGAGAATGGCTTGCAGATAATAAAATTGGAGACATCAAAATTGTGAAAGCTGAATTTGGCTTCAGAATTGGCTGGGAACCAGAAAGTCGCCTTCTAGATCCAGCATTAGGCGGAGGCGCTCTTCTTGATGCAGGAATTTATCCTGTCTCTTTTGCTTCAATGGTTTTTGGACCAAATCCAGAACGAATTTGGACAACTGCCCACATCGGAGAAACAGGAGTAGATGAACACTTTTCAATTCTACTTGATTACGGGAACGGCAAAACGGCCTCTCTTCACGGCGGCGTAAGACTTGGTTTACCAAATGATGCATTTATTCATGGAACAAACGGATACATTCATATTCCTCAGTTCTTATTTGCAGATCAAGCAACTCTTCACATCAACGGTGAGGAGCCAGTTACATTCTCTGACTCTCGCGGAGAGCAAGGCATTTCCGGTTATAAATTTGAAGCGGAAGAAGTCGGACGTGCTTTACTAGAAGGCAAAAAAGAAAGCTCTGTTATGACACTTGACGAGTCACTTGCCATTATGAAGCTTCTTGACAAAGTAAGAGCAGATTGGGGATTAACTTACCCATTTGAATAGTATTCTGAACAATAACAAGAGGAACGGACATTGATATGTCCGTTCCTCTTGTTTTTTTTAATGGACAGAGCTCTTGGTAAGGTGCTCTGCCTTCTTGCTTTGCGGTGCTTCTTTCTTGGTATCGTGCTCCGACTCTTGGTTAGCAGCTCGTTCTTCTTGCTTGGCAGTGCTTCTTTCTTGGTATCGTGCCCCGGCTCTTGGTAAACAGCTCGTTCTTCTTGCTTGGCAGTGCTTCTTTCTTGGTATCGTGCTCCGACTCTTGGTAAGTGGATCCGCCTTCTTGCTTTGCGGTGCTTCTTTCTTGGTAACCTGCCCCGGCTCTTGGTTAACAGCTCGTCCCTCTTGCTTAACAGTGCTTCTTTCTTGGTACGTGCCCCAGCTCTTGGTAAACAGCTCGTTCTTCTTGCTTGGCAGTGCTTCTTTCTTGGTACGTGCCCCGGCTCTTGGTAAATAGCTCGTCCTTCTTGCTTAACAGAGCTTCTTTCTTGGTACCCTGCTCCGGCTCTTGGTAAAGAGCTCGTCCCTCTTGCTTAACAGTGCTTCTTTCTTGGTACGTGCCCCGGCTCTTGGTAAAGAGCTCGTCCCTCTTGCTTAACAGTGCTTCTTTCTTGGTATCGAGCTCCGGCTCTTGGTAAGCAGCTCGTCCCTCTTGCTTAACAGTGCTTCTTTCTTGGTATCGTGCTCCGACTCTTGGTAAAGAGCTCGTTCTTCTTGCTTATCAGTGCTTCTTTCTTGGTATCTGCTCCGGCTCTTGGTAAGTAGCTCGCTCTTCTTGCTTGGCAGTGCTTCTTTCTTGGTATCGTGCTCCGACTCTTGGTAAAGAGCTCGTTCTTCTTGCTTATCAGTGCTTCTTTCTTGGTATCTGCTCCGGCGGGTAAAGCCCTTATTAATGTCTATCTAAAACTAGCGGACGAAAATGGAGGGCCGACACCTGCGGGATAAAAAGGAGGTCACTGAAAAACGATCTTTATAAGACTGCGAAATTTCTTCAATTATTTAATTCAGAACGTTAGCGGAAGGAGAACCCGTAGACTCCTGCGGAACAGAACGAGTCTGAAGACATCGAAGTGGTGGTTTTCCACTTCGATCGCTGAGGCCGTTCTTGCGGGTGCTAGGGTTCTCCTGTAGCGGCGCTATTCAGCTCATTCTTACATGACTTTTTCAGTGCCCTCGATAAAAAGGTTCAATGAGATAAATCGACGTAGTCGGGTTAGCTCATTACCTTCCCTCAGGTAAGTGCCCCCATTTTCGGGAGCGGCTGCCGAAGAAACAATACTAATTTACCGCGCTCCTCACCCTCTACCTCAAGCCTTTTTTGAGACGAACAACACCCAACAGATAAGCAGCGGTTGGAATAAAAAACGAATCCATAATATTAATGGGTCGGTGTACGTCTCCCATGGGGCTGGTATTTCAGCAATCGCCATATAAATATTAGCAGGAAACACTGCTACTAAATATATAGCGGTGAGGATACCTGCCACTCGTCTTGTCCGTTTAATTAAAAGCATGATGGCCAAAATCCATTCCATCACTCCGGTAATATAAACAATTGGATATTTAAATGGCACCCATTCCGGGAACATTCTCGCAAACCCGTCATCTAGTGTAAAATGGGCAATTCCAGCGACAATAAATAATAATGCAAAAGCGTATAACAATATCAGTCTTACCATCAATCATGCCTCCCAGAAAAAGTTTTCTTACTGAGAGGGTTCCTCTTTTTTACCGTACTTCAAACTTGGTTTGATCAATAAAGCGACAATTAGGACGATACATGAGAGCACAAATCCTGTTGAAAAGCTTTGCTGGGCTCCGATTGCCAGTGCTTCTACCTCCTGAGCTGCGGATGGATTTTGAATACCTTCCAATGCTCGGTGCTGTCCATTTTCCATAATAGAGATAAACAATGCGACTCCAATCGCTCCGGACACCTGCATTAACGTATTGGATATGGCTGCTCCATGAGGATATAATTCAGCAGGCAGCTGGTTAAGTCCATTGGTTTGTGATGGCATCATAACCATGGCGACAGAGATCATGAGTAATGTATGTTGGAGAATAACAAATCCGATTGGCGTGCCAGCCTCGATAAAACGATAGGAAAATACGCTGGCTACCATAAGGATTGCTCCTGGTATGAGTAATACTCTTGGACCAAATTTATCAAATATACGTCCCATCACTGGGGACATGGCTCCATTTATAATGCCTCCTGGAAGCATCACTAGGCCGGTTGTTACGGCGGTGAATGCAAGAACCGACTGCATATAAATAGGCAGAACTAGCATCATGGCAAACAAGGTCATCATGACGGTAATAACCATTGTTAATCCTAATGCAAACATCGGATATTTTAATACACGTACATCTAGCTGAGGTACTTTCATTTTAAACTGTCTCCAGCCAAAAAGAATAAGTGAGACGAATCCGATAATTAGAGATCCAAGAACCTCTAGATCCATCCACGTTGCTTCCCCCTCACCAGCCATACTAAAACCGAGCACGATCCCACCAAAACCTAAAGTAGATAGAACAAAGGAGAGAATGTCCAGCCTTGGCTTCGTTAATTTCGTGACATTTTTTAAAATATAATAACCGAATAATAATGACATCATTGAGATCGGGAAGACAAGAAAGAACAACCATCTCCATGTTAGATGCTGTACGATTAATCCAGATACAGTGGGGCCTATGGCTGGGGCAAACATGATCACCAAACCAATCATACCCATGGCTGCTCCTCTTCGTTCAATGGGGATGATGACTAAAATGACGTTCATTAACAATGGAATCATAATTGCTGTTCCAACAGCCTGAATCATTCTTCCCGCTAACAGGAAGGAAAAGGTCGGGCTGAATCCGGCTACTAAGGTTCCTAATGTGAACAGACCCATTGCTGTGATAAATAACTGCCTTGTTGTAAAACGTTGAATAAAATAAGCTGAGATCGGAATTAAGGTTCCAATAATGAGCATGTAGCTTGTCACAAGCCATTGTGCATGGCTTGCCGCTACACCTAAGTCAGCCATAATAGCTTGCAGGGCGACGTTTAAAACTGTTTCGTTTAAAATGGCTACAAATGCTCCTGAAAGCAACACTGCAATCAAGGGTACTACCTTTACTTCTGGTACGTCTTTAGGTATTTGTGTATCTGCTGTTGATGTGACATCCATCTGTTACGTTCACTCCTATTCCTGTTCAAAAGCCTTTATTTTCTCTGGCTTTTTGTTATCTGCTTCCAGCGTTTCTTTTCTTGGATCATTGCTCTTTTGTCTACTTGTCTTTTGGCATATGCTTGTTCACGTAGTAGCTTCAAATATCCTTGGTAGCGTTGCTCGCTTAATTCGCCTAACTCAATGGCTTCTTGAACACGGCAGCCTGGCTCTTGATTGTGGGCACAATCATTAAATCTACATTCCTCTGCTAATTGGTAGATGTCATTATAGCTTTGTTCCATTCCCTCCTCGGCTCCAAGTAGCTGAATTTCACGCATGCCTGGTGTATCAATTAATCCAGTACCACTAGGAAGCCAAAAGAGTTCGCGGTGTGTGGTTGTATGCTTCCCACGATCATCTGAGCTTCTTGTTTCCTTTACCTTTTGTACATCTTCAGACATTAATGCGTTGGTAATACTGGATTTCCCTGCACCAGATGATCCTAAGAGCGCCACAGTTTTACCTTGAGTGAGATAATCTGAAAGCTGCTCCATCCCCTCTCCAGTCAGTGCACTAATAGCATGAACCGGTACGCCTGGGCACGCCACCTCTACCTCTTTTACTAATTCTTCGGCTTCTGAACAGAGATCCAGCTTACTTAATAGAACGACAGGGCTTGCGCCGCTTTCGTAGGCAAGCAAAACATAGCGTTCAATTCTGCGAGGGTTAAAATCTTTTGTTAGTGCTGTAACAATAAACAACGTATCTACATTCACAGCGACTAGTTGCTCCTCATACGTATATCCGGCTGCTTTGCGACTAAATTGACTCGACCTAGTTAATACTGCATGAATGATTGCTTTTCCTTCGCCTTTTCTTACAGTAACAGCTACCCAATCACCAACAGCTGGATAATCGGTTCGTTCTATTGAATCAAATGCAAGCTTCCCTGATACTTCACTAAGTAGCTCCCCTTCCGTCGTCATCACTCGGTACATTCGTTTATGTTCTAACACGACTCTTCCAGGTATGCACTCATCTAGCTGAAGCTGCTCCCACTCCTGTTGCCTTTGCTCTGACCAACCAAATTGCTTATTATTCAATATCATCGTCTCCTTTTATCAACTTCTCATCCAACAAAAAAAGAGACCACGGACGGCCGCAGTCTCTTTGTTATACATGCGTTTCCGGACAGACGACAGCCTATCCCACGCTGGATGATGATCTCAAAAAAAGAGCTCGATTTCCTTGAAGGTTATATAGGCTGCCTTATGAACATAATGGATTTTTCTAATTTCTTTGCCATAAGACATCGCCTCCTTCGTTGTTTTTTACATCATACTTTATTTTTAGATGTCCCACAAGTAAAATTAGCATAATTAAGCTAATTTAAATGAGGAGAGGAGGTCTCAAGAATGGAAACTGAACAATTACGTATATTTACAAAAGATGGTGAATGTATTGGTACTGAATCACGTGCGGATGTGCATCAGCATGGATATTGGCACGAAACCTTTCACTGCTGGATGATTGGGGTAGTGAATGGCTCATGGTGTGTTGATTTACAGTTTAGAAGTCCTACAAAAAAAGATTTCCCTTCTTCTTTAGACATTTCTGCAGCTGGGCATTTACTTAGTCATGAGACAAAGGAAGACGGTGTTCGAGAGCTAGAAGAGGAGATTGGTATCGATACAAAATATAGCGAGCTCGTTTTCCTAGAAACGGTATTAGACGAAATTCATACAGATTCCATCGTAGATAAAGAACGCTGCCAATTGCATCTTTACCCGCATTTGCCGAATAAGGTTGAAGGCTATACTGTTCAAGCTGAAGAGGTTGGCGGTATGTTTCGGATGTTATGGTCCGACTGTAAGTTAATTCTCACAAACTCAACCGCCACTGCAACAGCTGCTGGTTTTCTATTGACTGAACAACAGATAAAGGAGCCCAAAACTCTGCATGTTACTAAGGATGACTTTGTTCCACATAGTGACAATTACATCCAGACCCTTATTCAAGCCGTTGACCAGTTTATTCTGATTAATCAAGACTGAAGCGTCCTAGCTGCGGTTTCTTTTGCCGCTCCGGTCTCTTCTAACAAATGACAGGCGGCAAAATGCCCCGCCTTCCACTCTTTTAATGCTGGCTTAGCTTCTGCACAGACATCCATAGCATAGGCACAACGAGTTCGAAAGACACATCCGCTTGGTGGATCAATTGGGCTCGGTAGCTCACCCTTTAAGATGATTCTTTCTCTCTTATCCTCAACATCTGGATCGGGGATAGGAATCGCCGATAATAGAGCCTGAGTATATGGATGAAGTGGGCTGGCATATAGAGAGTCACTATCGGTGAGCTCTACTATTTGCCCTAAATACATCACAGCAATACGGTCACTAATATGCTTAACCATCGACAGATCGTGAGCGATAAAAAGGTAGGTCAACCCCCTCTCCTTCTGTAGCTGCTTCAATAAATTCACAACCTGTGCCTGAATCGAAACATCTAGCGCAGATATGGGTTCATCCGCAATGATGAATTCAGGCTCAAGCGCTAAGGCACGCGCGATGCCTATTCGTTGCCTTTGCCCGCCACTAAATTCATGTGGATACCGCTCAGCATGCTCCTCGTTTAATCCCACTGTCCGCAGTAGCTCGTGCACTCGCTCCTTACGCTTTTTTCCTTTGTTTAAGCCTTGGATCACCATGCCCTCTGCAATACTATCCATCACGGTCGCTCGAGGATTTAATGAGGCATATGGATCCTGAAAGATCATCTGCATTTGACGTGTCAGCTGTTTCCGTTCATGTTCCGTCGCTTCAAATACATTCACCCCGTTAAAATAAACGTCTCCAGCTGTTTTTTGATAAAGGCGGATAAGTGTCCGACCTAATGTGGATTTACCACAGCCAGACTCACCTACCAGCCCAAAGGTTTCTCCTTTTTTTATGCTAAATGATACGTCGTTAACGGCTTTTAGTGTTTTTCCTTTATCTACAGCAAAATGCTTTTTTAGATAAGATACCTTTAATAATTCCTCGGAGCTCATTGTTCATTCCTCCACCCGTTACTTCCCTCGCGCCCAAAATCTCTTTGAAAGGCAGTGTTCTTTTTTATACATTCCCTCGATCTTCACTTCCTCCACGCTTTTACCTGTTTTAGGGGAGTGAAGTATTCGCCCATCTCCTGCATACATCGCGACGTGGTGAACTCTGCCTACCCCTTCTTCATACGCAAAATATAATAAGTCACCAGGTTCTAAGTCCTCTGGTTCGATGGTTGTTCCTACCTTAGCCTGCTCAGATGCATCTCTAGGAATGGTGATTCCATAGGCCCGATGCAGTTGATATACAAACCCCGAACAGTCGAAACCGAACCCACTCATTCCTGCCCATAAATAGGGTAACTTTAGAAATTGCCGACCCAAATCAACCATCTCTTGTCCAGAGTTCGGTAATAAGTATTCATTTGTGTAAACGATCCGAACATCCTGTTGACGTAGCTTTCCTTTTCCTAAAGGCGTTTGTACAATCACCCAGCCTACTTCCTCAGAGCTAATTATAGGCAGACGTGTTTGGAAGCTGAGCTCCATAAACTTTTCCCCATCCATGTGATAAAGCCAAGCAGTAGGACTTTGAATAAACACTTGTGAGGTTTCACCATAAAGAAGAGCTATTTCTTCTATTTGTTCAATTGGAAGCCAGCCAGGGTATCCTTCTTTTGCCTTAGCTGTAGGTTGATCCGATACAAAGACCTCTGCCCAGCCATTTTCTTCTCTTAGCTTGACTACCTCTTGACCAAACAACGCTTGTGTTTGTGCGCGGTTAGCTGTGCACAAATCAAGCCTTTCTTCATAAGTTAGCTTGTTAAGCCAGTCTCGAATCGCGTCAGGATATCTGAGCGCTGGACGATCTATTTCACGTGCCGACTGTGGGTCAGTCCAAATTGTGGCCACAGACGTTCGCACCGCATATCGTTTCATGTCTCTACTCTCCTCTTAAACCGGGTTCAAAGGTAATGGTTTTGTTATCAAAATCAATGGTAGCATTAGCTCCTAACGGGAAGGATATCGTTGAATTACCATGCCCTGCTGACATAACACCTATAGCTGGAACATTTGCCTTCTTTACATGATGCAAAAGAATGTCCTCTATCGAAAATGATTCTGTTCTTTTTCGCGGGAAACATCGGTGGAAATCTCCTATGATCACCGCTTCAGCCTGCGCAAGCTTTCCGGCCATTCGTAATTGATTGATCATTCGATCCACACGGTAAGGCTCTTCATCTACATCTTCTATAAATAGAATCTTTCCTAATGTATTAATCTCAAATGGCGTTCCAAGGGAGCTAATAAGCAGCGTTAAATTCCCACCGATAACAGGAGCCGTTCGTGGTTGCGCTGGCTGATTAATCACATAAAGTGGTGAGATGGATTCATCATAAATAATGATCTTAGGTTTCATGACCTGGCTAAGGTACAACTCAGTCAGCGGATCAACCTCTCCTCCCAAATCACTACTCATCATGGGACCATGAAATGTAACAAGACCTGTTTGTTGATAAAGTGCTAAATGGAGAAAAGTCGAGTCGCTATATCCCCAAAACACCTTTGGGTTTGCTTGAATACCCTCAAAGTCCAAATACTCTACCATCCGTGCAGACCCATACCCCCCATACGCGCTAAAAACCCCTTTTACCTCTGGGTCCAGAAACATTTCCATAAAGTTGTGAGCACGTTCTTCATCGGTGCCAGCTAAATACATTTCGCGTTGAGCAATGAGTGGACTTAGCTTCATCTTTAACCCGTATTTTTCATATATCCGAAACCCATGTTTCAGTTTCACCATATCCGGAGGGCTTGATGGGGCCACAACACCTATGGTATCGCCCTGCTGTAGCATCTTTGGCTTCAACCCACTCACTCCCTTTTTAAAAACAAGAGGGTCCAGTTGCCCAGACCCCTTTCTATCCTATTCTAAACTAGCCCATTTTAATTCAATGTACCCGACCGGGTGTCTTACAATGCCACTGACCTCGTCAGCCTGTAGTAATGGCTGATTATAGAAGTAAATTGGGAAGATTGGCGCTTCTTCCATCAGAATTTCTTCAGCTTGGTGCATGAGATCAAAGCGTGCCTCTTCATCCGCTTCTGCTTTTGCGGCTGCGATCAAGTTATCGTACTCTTCATTGCTCCATCCTGTTCGGTTCATAGAACTACCAGTCACAAAGCTTTCCAAATAGTTAATGGGATCTGCAAAGTCGGCAATAAAGGAAGAACGCGAGAACTGCATTTCTAAATTCTGCTGCGCCTCCAAGAATACATTCCATTCTGTATTGGCCAATGTCACATCTACATCCAAATGCTCCTTAAACATATCCTGAAGAACCTCCGCTATAAGCTTATGTTCATCACTTGTGTTATAGGATAACGTAATATCAGGAAGCTCGGTGTATCCTTCTTCCTCCATGCCTTCTGCAAGTAAGGACTGAGCTTTAGTTGGATCAAAGCTTAATAAATCACCGCCAACCTCTCTAAAATCCTCGCCTGAGGGTTCAAGGAAACCATATGCGACAAAGCCATGCGCTGCATTTTCTTCACGCTTTGTTACATAATCAACAATCTCCTGCTGGTCAACTGCCATTGAAAAGGCTTTACGGATTTTCTCATTTTGGAATGGCTCCATCTCGGTATTAAATCTATAGAAATACGTACCTGATTGATCTTCAAAGTCGACCTCTCCATCCGCAATTAACTGTTCTGCAAGTTCGGTAGGTACGGATGAAGTATGAAGCTCACCCGTTTGAAAGAGCTGGTACTCCGTATTCGGATCATTAACCATTTCCCACACCACACCATCTAACTGGACAGAGTCTGCATCCCAGTATTCTTCATTTTTATCCATCGTTAGATTGGAGTTATGATTCCAGCCAGTGATCGCAAAAGGTCCATTTCCAACAAACGTATCTGCCTCTGCGGCCCAACTGGCATCCGCTTCTACGGTCTCCTGATGAACCGGGAAAAAGGCTGGGTTAGAAATGATACTCAAAAAGTACGCCTGTGGACTCGTTAATGTTACCTCTAACGTTTTTTCATCGATTGCTGTTACAGCCATATCATCTGCTGTGCCCTCGCCGCTATTAAACTCGCTTGCGCCTTCAATTAAATCGGTTAAAAAAGCAGCATCCGCCGCCGTTTCAGGATCAGCTAGGCGTTTCCACGCGAATTCAAAGTCTCCTGCAGTGACTGGTTCACCGTTTGACCAATTCGCGTTTTCACGAATCGTGAAGGTGTAGGTTAAACCGTCATCGGAAACCTCCCAATTCTCGGCTGTTGCCTCTTCTGGCTCATGAGTTTCACCTAGTCTGGTAAGTCCCTCCATCAGATTGTTTAGAATATTGTAGGACACATTGTCAAAGGCTTGAGTCGAATCTAGAGAAGTCGGTTCATTTGAATTATTCAGCCTTAGAATGTTGTCACCACTTCCGCCACCATTCGCTGTGCCATCATCCGTTGTCTCACCATCTTCTGTTCCATTATCAGAATCCGTTCCACCCGTGGTTGTACAAGCGACCAGCAACATCATAAAAGCCATCATAATCAGAAACATTAGCATCGATTTTTTCAAGGTGATTTCCTCCTCATTTTTTGTCTCGATCTACACTGTTTTCTTTAACATTGGCAGCTCATCTTCGTTGTAGGCAAGCTTCACCCGGTCATCCTGCAGCCAGCAGGCAACCGTGTGCTGCCCATTAATACTAGTCTTAGGAGGGTGATAGTCCGTACAGACGTCCATTGCATACTCACACCGATCTGCAAACGCACAGCCCTTAGGTGGTGAAAATAAATCTGGAGGTGTCCCGGCAATCGGAATTAACGGAACATTTCGATCTGCATCCATTCTCGGAACAGAATGCAATAAACCTCGCGTGTAAGGGTGCTGCGGTTGATAAAAGATGTCACGGCGATTGCCCTCCTCTACAACCTGACCTGCGTACATAACCTGAATACGATTGGCTAACTGGGCTACCACTCCCAGGTCATGAGTAATCATGATAATCGCTACTCCCATTTCTCTTTGAATCTCCTTAAATAAATCAAGAATCTGAGCTTGAATTGTAACGTCTAGCGCCGTCGTTGGTTCATCAGCAATCAAAACCTCTGGATCACAAATCAAAGCCATTGCAATCATGATTCGTTGTCTCATCCCCCCACTGAATTGGTGCGGAAATTGCTTTAAGCGTTCCTTAGCATTTGAAATCCCGACTAGATCTAGCATTTGGAGCGCTTGTTTTTGCGCATCTTTTGAGGATAGACTAGCGTGTTTAATTAAACCCTCTGTTAGTTGGTCACCAATCGTTAAGGTTGGGTTGAGGGACGTCATTGGATCTTGAAAAATCATAGAGATGTCTTTACCACGTATGCTACGCATTTTTTTATCTGAATACGTAAGGAGATTCTCCCCTTTTAGAAGAATTTCTCCCTTGTTGATCTTGCCTGGCGGTTCAGCGATTAAACGCATGATACTCTGGGCGGTAACACTTTTTCCACAGCCACTTTCTCCAACGATGGCTAAGGTTTCACCTTTTTCAAGGGATAGGTTCACACCGCGAACAGCATGGACACGCCCCCCATATGTATCAAATGAAACATGCAGATCCCGCACATCTAATAGCTTCTGATTACTCACACTCCTACCTCCTTAGCCTTGGATCTAAGGCATCCTGAAGTCCGTCCCCAAGCACATTAAATGCAAACATCGTAATTGAAATAAAAAATGCTGGGAAAAACAAACGCCACCAGGTTCCTGACGTTAATGTTCCTAATGCGTCCTCAGCCATTACACCCCAGCTAGCGAAGGGTGCCTGCACACCAAGCCCTAAAAAGCTTAAAAAGGCTTCCGCAAAAATGGCTGTTGGTACCGTCAACGTCATTTGCACAATGATGGCACCTACTGCATTGGGTAGCAAAGCTTTTCTAATGATATGTCCAGCTTTTCCACCTAGCGTGCGTGACGCCAAGACGTACTCATTGTTTTTTAACTGGAGGACCTGCCCCCGAACAATTCTGGCCATCCCCACCCAGCCAGTAACTGTTAGTGCAACGATAATGGTCAGTAAGCCCGGGCCCATCACAACCATTAAGAGAATGACAACCAGCAAATAAGGAAGTCCATATAATACCTCAACCACTCTCATCATGACATGATCTGTTCTGCCACCCTTATAACCAGAAATTCCACCGTAGATGATACCAATTACACAATCAATAAATGCCGCCATAAAGCCTACAAATAAACTTATTCTTGCTCCGTACCATGTCCTGGCAAACATATCCCTGCCCAAACTATCCGTTCCAAACCAGTGTTCCATCGACGGAGGCTGGTTCGCATTTGTCCGCAGCTGAGTGGTCACACTATGCGGACTAATCATTGGACCTATAATGGCCATCAAAAGGAGAAGGAGCATTACGATTAATCCGGTCATCGCTAATTTATTTTTCCGTAAGCTCATCCAAGCTGCCTGCCAATAGCTCAGTGAGGGTCTGACCACACGCTCTGCCCTGTTGCGGTCCGTCTTTCGCTTTGAAAATAACTCATCAGGTATGGATTGCTCAGTACGCACCTGGTCACTCCTCCTTCTTATGGAGCTTAATGCGTGGATCCAATATGCCGTATAGAACATCAACAATAAGCAACATAATCATCAAAATACCACTGTAGAAAATGGTTGTACCCATAATGACGGGATAATCCCGACTGTTAATACTTTCAACGAAGTAGCGTCCCATACCAGGGATAGCAAAGATCTTCTCTATGACAAAGCTGCCAGTTAAAATGGCCGCTACTAAAGTTCCTAGAATCGTCACCACTGGCAGTAATGCATTTCTTAGCGCATGCTTTACGACAATGGTAAATGGCGAAAGACCTTTGGCTTTAGCCGTGCGGATATAATCCTGTGTCAGCACCTCTACCATACTTGAACGCGTCAACCTAGCAATGATTGCCATCGGGGTCGTCCCCAAAGCAAGCGCAGGGAGAATCATATGCTTCCAGCTTGCCCACGTTCCGACCGGCAGCAGCCTCCATTGTCCAGCTACCTGATAGATTAATAGTGTGGCCAAGATAAAATTTGGGACCGATATTCCGATAACAGCAAAGGTCATCATGCCGTAGTCAATAACACCATTTCTTTTTAATGCTGCGAGTATTCCAAGAGTAATACCAGAGAGAACAGCTACAACTAATGCCACAATGCCAAGCTCTAATGAAACGGGAAACCCCCTTGAAATGAGTTCATTTACTGTGATTGGATATTGTTTGATTGATGGCCCAAAATCAAATTGAGCGAGTGAGAGTAGATAGTCAAAGTATCTTATGTAATAGGGGTCGTTTAATCCAAAATGCTCTTCCATATTTGCTTGAACAGCAGCATTTGTCGTTTGTTCAGTATTTAAAGGAGATCCTGGAACGGCGTGCATCAAAATAAAGGTTAATGTAATGATGACCCACATCGTTATAATCATGCCTACCATTCGTCTACCAATATAGTTAAACATCATTTCCTACCTTCCTAGCAGAAGTCAGTCCTCATCGCTAGCTCCGTCATCACGAGCATGGCTTGATAGGCTTCAAGGATATCTTTTGCCTGATAGCGAACCGTCGTTGTGCCCTCATCTATTTTCGCACCTGGCATGAGAGCTGCCCACTCTGCTTGACCGTAGTTCGTGAACTCTATCTGTAATAAAGGTTTATCAGGGGGTGTTAAGGGTTTAACTTTTGCTCGGTTATGTAAAGCCTCCTTTGTTTTTTGCTGTAATAGCTCTTTTGCTTTTTGTGGTGATAGACATAAGGCGGCAGAACGAGATTGCTGTTCCTTTACAATAGCAGTCGTCACATAAGGAATTAGCGCCTCAGCCTCTTTTGCTGTCTCATCATCTCCGGTAACTAGCAGAACGGGAACCCCATAATGTCCTGCTACATAGGCATTAAAACCCATCTCACCAATTTCATGATCATTAATAAACATCGTACGTACACCAAAGATCATCGTGTGGCTCATGACTCCTCTTTGAGAGGCCCTCGCATGATATCCGATGAAAAAAGCACCATCATACCCTTCTTGTAACCCTTGTACCATGGAGTATGGTTTGACATCTCCAGAGATGAGCTTAGCTTCTGGATGCAATTCTTCTATAAGAATATTGTTCATCTTAGAGTGGCTATCATTCACCACCACTTCCCTGCCTCCTATTTGTAAGGCCTCTTCAATCACATGATTCACCTCAGCCGTCATCAACGACTGACCGCGAGCGTAATGTCGTTTAGATGAATCTACAAATTGCATGTCGGCAAACCCAGAAATGCCCTCCATATCTACGGATAGATAAAGCTTCATGTCATCCTCCCACTATGTAACGTTTAAATCGTAGTCCAATTATCAAAGAAATCAGACTTTTTTTAAAGCAATTCGTAAGATTATTTCACGCATTCTAAAAAGACCACCTATATTGAAAGCGCTTACTTTGTTAGCTAGTATAACCCCTTCTTTATTTTTGTTTCAAGCTTTTTCTGAGCCGTTATCTAAAACGGCTCAGTTTAAACGAATCAATAGTATGAAGTAAAGGTTGCTCCAGTGCTAGCTCCGAGAGAATCTTCCCCACTACACTCGCAAACTTAAATCCGTGACCAGAAAATCCTCCCGCTATCAAAATGTGAGGATGTTCCGGATGGCGATCTATGATAAAGTCCTCATCCGGTGATTGGTCATAGATACATACGCCACCCTTCAAGAGGTCACCCGATGCTTGAGGCACATAGGTGTTCATTAACTCTCGGAGGTCCTGCTCATCCTCTGGAAAGGCTCCAAATAAGCGATTCAATTGCTCTGGTTCTGTTCTCTGTCCCCCATCATGACGTCCTATCTTAAAGCCCGCTCCTTCATAATCAGGAAAGGCATAATAAAGACCAAGCGGGCTATCAAAAACCACACAAGGAAAATCTGAATGAGAATACAATCTATCCTGGGTTGGTTCGAACCATCCAAATGTTTTTCGGATCGGTTCAATAGGTAGCTGAGCGGAAGGAAGCAGCTGATGTGTCCAAGCGCCAGCAGTCACAATTAATTGACTGGCCCGGACCGCTTGTTGATCCGTTATAACCTCTACATGCTTGTCCTGCACGTCAATCTTAAGTACGGGCTCCTTTTCGAAAAAAACAGCCCCATTAGCCTGCGCTAGCTCCTTGTATGCCTGCACACATTGCTCACTTAATAAAAAACCCGCACGTGTATCCATCACACCTACAAACTGTTCTGGCAATTGAATTCCCGGCCACTGCTTCATAATGCTCTTCGCAGTGAACACATGGTGGGGCAAATCATGGGTCGTCGAGCTGTGTAATACCTCTCGAATAAAATCTGAACCCTCTTCCCCCATTAACAGTGCGCCGGACTGAATGTACAACGTTCGATTCGACTCCTGCTCAAGCTCTTGCCACAGCTCATAAGCACTTTTTACAAGCGGTACATACCGCTCTCCCTCACTATATCCAAAACGTAGCATACGCGTTTGCCCGTGATGACTTCCCTGGTCATTTGGTACAGTATTACGATCAATCACTGCCACTCGCTGCTTCGCTTTAGCCAAATAGTAAGCAGCAGCCGCGCCCATTGACCCTCCACCTACAATGACAACATCAAAATCTCTCATATGTACTCACTTCCTTTTTTGTAGTGTATCTGATTTATTTAGAGCTGCCTATAGGGATGGCAAAGAACATATTTCTCCGCCCATGCTTTAGGCAAAATGCGCAGAATGCTAAAATAATGCCTGCTATTTCTCCAAGCATGCTTCTTTCTTTTCTCTAAATACTTGCGGTATGATGGAAGGAGAATTTTCTATTTTATAAGTAAATCAGGTGAAAGAATGAAACAGCAGAATGAGTCGGTATCAGCTGGCTTTGTAGGGGCAGCAGCGTATATGTTATGGGGAGTCATGCCCCTTTATTGGAAACTAGCTGATGATGTTACGTCAGCTGAGGTGCTGGCTTATCGTATTATTTGGGCATTTGTGTTTATGTTACTTGCCCTGGCATTGATAGGGAAGTTGCAAGGGGTATTACAAGAGATGCGTTTGGTGTGGCAGAATAAACGACGATTGCTTGCCATTACCACTGCATCCATACTCATCACCGCCAATTGGTTTATTTTTATTTTTGCTGTAAATAGTGACAGGATTATTGATGCTAGCTTAGGCTATTATATTAATCCGCTCATGAATGTACTGCTAGCGACTTTTCTGTTAAAAGAAAAATTAGCTACACTTGAAAAAATGGCGGTTGGCTTGGCTTTTGTAGGTGTGGTCATCCTCACCTTGTATTATGGTCATGTGCCATGGGCATCTATTTTGCTGGCCATTACCTTTTGCACATACGGATTTATTAAGAGATCGGTGCCCATTCGTCCGTGGACCGGGTTGACGATTGAGACGCTCTTAATGGCTCCTTTTGCCGTGTTATTTTTATATCTTATACCCGAGCCATCTTATTTCTCTCAGTCAGCAACTACGATGCTTGTTCTTGCTGGTACTGGAGTCGTAACAGCTGTTCCATTGCTTCTTTTTGCAATGGCCGCTCAGAAGCTGAGTTTTACCGTTATCGGTTTTTTGCAATACATTGCTCCAACCTTTATGCTGATTATTGGGGTATTCATTTATCATGAACCCTTCTCGAGCATACAACTGACCGCCTTCATCTGTATTTGGATCGCTTTAAGTTTATTCACATATTCAAAACTACAAACAAGAAGGCGTCTTAAAAGGCTAGCCGCAATTAATCAGCCTGCATAATTATAATAAACTGAATGGAGATGAGTGAAATGAGTTTATTTAGAGGGTATATTGGAACCTATACAAAAGCCGAGAGTAAGGGTGTTTACACCTTTACGTTGGACACGGAGAAAAAAACCTTCCAAGAGCTAGAACTAGCAGCGGAGCTTGGAAATCCTACATATGTAAATCTGGATGAGGATCAAACGAATTTATATGCTGTGGTAAAGGATGGGGACAAAGGCGGCGTAGCCTCCTATACAGTCGATGCAAAGTCTGGTGCATTAACTCACCTAACGACAGAGCTCACGGATGACGGGTCACCTTGCCATGTTAGTGTAAATGAACAAACGGCTGTTACCGCAAACTATCATAGTGGTCGCATTACCTTGTTTCCTCTTCAAGCTGATGGAGGTGTCACTCCTGCTTCTTCCTTCGCTCAGCATGAAGGGACGGGACCACATGACCGTCAAGAGAAACCACACGCTCATTTCTCAGGATTCACTCCTGATCAACAATACATTGTCGCCGTTGACCTTGGAACAGACAAGCTTGTTACGTATACGTTTGAGAACAACGAGCTTATTAAAGCAGGCGAGTTTTCCTTTAATCCAGGATCAGGTCCTAGACATTTAGCGTTTCATCCTAAAGAAAAATATGTCTATGTGTTTACAGAGTTAAGCAATGAGATTGTGACACTTGCTTACGAGGATGTACCAAATGCATTTAGAGAAGTACAGGTTGTATCTACCCTACCTGATGATTTCATTGAAAATAGTCAGGGAAGTGCGATTCACGTTTCATCAGATGGTCGATTTGTATATGCAGCGAACAGAGGACACGATAGCATTGCGGTCTTTGAAGTAAATCCTTATTCAGGAGAACTGACATTAGTCCAGCGTGTATCCTCAGCAGGAAATTGGCCACGAGACTTTGTCTTAGACCCAACCGAATCATTTGTGATTGTGTCTAATGAAGAGACGGGAAATGTTGTCTTGTTTGAACGAAACAAGGAGGACGGCACCATCATAGAGCTTTCTTCCACTTTAGAGGTATCCAAACCCGTTTGCCTTAAATTTGTGAGTGCATCGATCAATTAACCTAAAGAACCAGGCTTCCTTACAGCAATGTTATAAGGAAGCTCGTTTTTTGTTTTACAGCATAAAGGAGTCCATACATCATGTCTACACATAATCAAAAGAAACAGCTTTTACTGCTGGTTGGTATTGCTGTCATTGCCTTTAACTTACGCCCAGCCATTACTTCCGTTGGTCCAGTTATAGCAGCTATTCGTACAGATTTTGACTTATCTAATGGAGCAGCTGGTCTCATCACAACATTACCGCTGTTATCCTTTGCCATCCTCTCTCCTCTCGCACCTAAAATAGGACAACGGCTTGGCTTTGAAGGCGCGATTGTTGCTGGTCTTCTTGTTTTATTACTTGGGATACTGCTTCGAGCGAGCGGCCTGCTTTCATTGCTTTTTGTTGGTACAGCTCTGATTGGTATTGGCATTGCGGTATGTAATGTGTTGCTCCCTGGCCTTGCCAAACTCCATTTCCCGTTGAAAGTTGGTCTCATTACAGCTTTGTATTCTACGTTAATGTCCGTCTTTGCCGCACTCGCTTCGGGTATTACTGTTCCGATTGCAGAAGGAGCTGGATTAGGATGGAATACGACACTTCTTTTATGGGCAGGTTTAGTATTTATCGGTTTAGCCGTCTGGCTGCCACAGCTACGTGGTAAAAATAGTGAGCCTCGTCCAGAAGAGGTTCAACCAGTAACTGGTTCGCTTTGGACATCCACCATTGCTTGGCAGGTTACTATTTTTATGGGACTACAATCCTTTTTATTTTATTCATCTGTCGCGTGGCTACCAGAGATCATGAAGAGCCATGGCATGAGTGTAGCTACTGCCGGTTGGATGCTTTCACTCATGCAATTTGCCGGCTTGCCGGGGAACTTTCTTGCTCCTATTCTTGCTGGGAGAATGACGAATCAACGAGTGTTAGTAGTAGGCATTGGAATTCTTTACACATTTGGCATTTGTGGAATTTTAATTGGTGGAAGCACTACCCTACTTATTCTTTCTATTTTAGTCATGGGACTGGCCTCAGGTTCAAGTATTAGTCTCGCGCTAACGTTCATAGGCCTGCGCAGTGCAACCGCGCACCAAGCTTCTTCCCTATCTGGTATGGCCCAATCACTTGGCTACCTATTAGCCGCTAGCGGTCCTATTCTGGTTGGCTTATTATTTGACTGGTTCCATACCTGGACCGTACCTCTTGTGCTTTTTCTTGTCATATTATGTGCCATGGTTTGGATTGGTTTAGGAGCAGCGAGAAACCAGTATGCACTTACGGAAAAAGAGATCTGACGCAACTAAGATTAGAAGGGGCCATTGCTGAGTCCCATCCCTTATACGTTCTGGCCTTTTGCAAGTTATAAACGTGACCTTCGCGCATAAAGCCCCGAGCGTCCACTTGCACCTGCTCCTTAACCCTCCCCCAATAAAAAACAGCTGGGCACTTAGCCAGCTGTTTTTCCTTATCCTAATGCCTCTTCAACGGTTGCATAGGTATAGCCAAGATCACGTGCAACGGCTTCATAGGTAATTCGACCGTTTGCTACGTTCAGGCCAAGTGCCAGCGAGGGGTTATCAAGCATGGCTTGTTTTGGTCCTTTGTCGGCGATAGCTTTTGCGTATGGAATGGTTACATTTGTTAATGCGATCGTTGAGGTACGAGGCACTGCTCCAGGCATATTCGCCACTGCATAGTGGATAACGCCATGCTTTGTATAGGTTGGATCATCGTGTGTGGTGATGGCATCTGCCGTTTCAATGATACCTCCTTGATCGATGGCTACATCAACGACAACGCTACCTGGTTTCATAGATTTAATCATATCTTCTGTTACCAATTTTGGCGCTTTAGCTCCTGGAATAAGCACGGCACCTATCACTAGATCGGCTTCGCGAACATGCTCTGCGATGTTTAATGGGTTGGACATAATGGTGTGGACGTCTCTACCAAATTGATCATCTATTTGACGTAGACGCTCAGCACTAAGATCAAGCATTGTGACGTCTGCTCCAAGTCCCACAGCAATTTTTGCTGCATTGGTGCCAACAACACCTGCTCCAATAATGGCCACTTTCCCACGTTTTACGCCTGGTACGCCGCCAAGTAAAATTCCTTTTCCTCCCTTAGGCTTTTCTAAAAATTGAGCACCGACCTGAGTCGCCATGCGTCCAGCCACCTCACTCATCGGTGTAAGAAGTGGTAACGTGCGGTTCACTTCAACTGTTTCATATGCTATCGCTGTTACTCCAGAGTCGGCTAAAGCCTTTGCTAACTTAGGCTCAGCAGCCAGATGTAAATACGTAAATAAGATTAATCCCTCACGAAAATAAGCATATTCTGATTCAAGTGGTTCCTTTACTTTAAGAATCATTTCAGCTGTGTCCCAGGTTTCTTTGGCTGTTGGTAGAACGGTGGCACCCGCTATTTCAAATTCGTGGTCGGAAAAGCCGCTTCCTTCTCCTGCTCCAGCTTCAATAAAAAGCTGATGTCCGCCATTTACCAATGTCGTGATACCCGCTGGCGTGATCGCTACTCGATTTTCATTATTCTTAATCTCTTTAGGTATCGCAATAATCATGTCTATTCCTCCTAGTCTCTACTGTTCCCACTTTTAGTATAGAAAAAAGAGGTAGTTTTTTCTTTGTAGAAATACAAGAAGTTCCACGACTCCATTTGTTTAATTTAACAAACAGACGGTTCTTACTTCTCCATCATGAGAATGTCGATATATAATCCCATTCGTGTTAACGGTTCTTTCAGTGAAAATTCGCCAATACTTTCTATCCGTTTGATCCGGTAGGTAAGGGTATTCACATGAACATGAAGCTGCTTGGCCGTGTCATTTGTGTTGCCGTCACGTTTGAGTAATTCAATCAGTGTCTCTAACAATTCGGTTCCTTGCTTCGTATCGTACTGTTGAATAAGCAAAAGGCCCGGGTGAGGGTTCTTTGAGCGGGTCATCTGATCTATATATTTTAAAATGCCAAGATCCTGATAAATATGAGCCGTATCTAGCTCTTGCGGAAAGCGTTTTTTTAAGGAAAGGATACTTAATGCCTCCTGATAGCTTTCGGAAACATGGTTTAAATGAAAAACATACGAGCCACAGCAGCTTTCTTTTTGCTTTATGACAAAACGATCTTGTAGCTGCCCAGTCAATTTTTGTAGAAATTGACGCTGATTCATCGTCTCTTCTGCTTTCACCAAACAAATCAGTTGGCGATCGTCCCAGAGGTACAATGGGATCATATCTGGATAAGAGGCCTGCAGCATATACTCGATGTGTCGTTTTGATTCATCATCTTGTTCTTCAAAAACAAGGATGCTCACAAATACAGACTCCTGCTCTTGCATTCTTGTAAGGTGCAGGTCGTTTTTGACTTTATCTGTAGATTCTCCAAGCAAGAGCTGCCATAACAATTCCTGCCTGCTTTTGTGAGTCTGCTTGCGCTCACGACTTAGCTTTAACAACTCCTGCTTAGCTGTAGCTGCCGCTTCCTTTAATAACTCCAACTCCAGATCCGTCAAGCTTTGTTTATCATCTGATACCCAGATATAACCAAGCACTTCATCCTGCTTCCAGATGGAGACGGCTACTCGGCTCCCTAAACCAAACTCAGCAATTTCCGTAACTCTTACAGGCTCCCTTGTTTGATTAAGTGCTGGAATAATGCCATCCTTCCAGAATCGATTAATCAAATGCTCGGGCACTCTTCGACCGATAATTGTCTGGACTCTGGCTTCGTCCGCACCATCTACATGCGTACTATATGCCAGCAGCTGATGATTTGCATCCTCAATTGTCACGGGACCATGCAAATGGTAGCTGATCATCTCAGCAAATTCTTCTAATGAACGAAATGGCTGGCGGAAAACGTGAGGTGTTACATGTGTCATAGGCTACCTCTCCATCGTACATTTTCTTGCATTAATTATAGCAAGCCAATTGACGATTTGACTATAGCACTCGGGTATTAACCCCTTTCTTTATAAAGCTCCAGAGCCTTTTTGCGTTGAAGCTTATGATCAACGATGGGTTTTGGGTAATCCTTCCCAATGACACAGCCTGCTTCCTTTTGAATCTCATCAGGCATGGTTTCCGGAGAATGGATATACTTTTTTGGCACATCCTTTAATTCAGGTAGGTATTTCTTTATGAAAGTCCCCTCAGGATCAAACCGCTCTGACTGGCGTGTTGGATTAAAAATTCTGAAATACGGAGCTGCGTCCGTCCCTGTGGAAGACGCCCATTGCCAGCCACCAATATTGGAAGCTGCTTCATAATCAATGAGACATTCTTCAAAATAACGCTCTCCTTCTCGCCAATCAATCAGTAAATCCTTTGTTAAAAAGGACGCTACCGCCATACGTAACCGATTATGCATCCAGCCTATTTGATGTAACTGCTTTATAGCGGCATCAATTAACGGGAAACCTGTTCTGCCTTCCTTCCATGCCTCAAGCAGCTGTTGATCGTCTCCCCAATCCATACCTCGATATTTTTCTATTAATTCCTCATCTTTACTTTTAGGATATTGTTTATAAATCATATTATAAAAATCGCGCCACGCCAGCTCCTGAACGAATGTCTCCATTCCTTGTGTCTGACTTCGATCCCCTTTCTCATCTTCTATCCAATGATAGACGGTACGAGCAGATACGGCACCTGTCCGTAAATAAGGAGAAAGCATACTTGTAGCAGATAAAGCAGGGAAATCTCGCTTTTTTTGATAGTCATCTACCTTTGATTCCGCAAAGTCTTCTAAACGTTTTAATCCATGCTTCTCTCCTGCATACTGCCATTTTCCCGTCTTTTGTTCCATTAACTTGTCATATGCATTTTGTCCCCGCTTAAACTGATCTCGAATATCTAGTGCGTGATGTTTTAGCTTATTTAGGTCAACATGCTGAAGTCGAGGCTTATCCTGCTTCAGCCATTGCTTATAATATGAAGAAAAGACTTTATAATGCTGCTCGTCCGGCTTTTTTACTTCATTAGCCCCATGAATCGTATGGTCGACACAAGGAAATATGGGGATAGATTTCTCCTCAAAAAAATCAACGACTTTCTGATCTCGTTTAGCTCCAGCTCCAGCTTCATCTACATTAAAATATACTTGATCAACATCTGGAAGCTGGTTAACGACTTGATTAAACGCTTCTTCAAGACTCCCCGTTATAAAATGAATGGGAAACCCCACTTCTTCACAATTTTCCACATGCTTCATTAATGTTTCATAATAATAATCGTGTCGTGGTGTAAAGGTTTGATTTAAGCCCGGTTGAATATAAAACAATCCCACTACTTGATCTTCATCTGTTAATGACTCTAACGCTTTCGAAAGAGCTGTGTGGTCATGTAAACGAAGATCCCTTCTAAACCATATAACCGTAGTACTCATAACGTTCCCCTTTTCATTTAATCTAACCTCTATTACCTACTTTTAAGCATTTTAAACAACTTTTCACTTACTACCACATGGTATAAATTACCATGTTTCATTTATAAAAATTAAGGAATTGTAGGAGTAAGAAACGGAAAGGATGATCTGACATGGTTCGAACAATTCTAATGATAATTGGTGCAATTGTAGTCATTGGTGCAGTGCTCTCATTTGTATTTTAGTCTTAAGCATTAATAGTATTTATATTAAAAAACACAGGAGCTCGCTAGAACACGAGCTCCTGTGTTTTTATTTGTCGTTTATCTTTTCAGCACGTCTCCTTTTTTTAATAATGGGAGATCCAGCTTTACAGTATCAGGGTACTTTATACCTTGTCCTGTATTTAAGATAACAACTGTTTCTTCATCACCAATCCATCCTTTTTGCTTTAGCTCTCTAGCCGCTGCAAAAGCTGCCGCTCCCTCAGGACAAATAAATGCACCTTCCATGGCCCCAATCGTGTGAAGCTCCTGTAGCATCACTTCATCATCAATGGCTACGGCACAGCCATTTGTTTGATAAATAGCATCCAGTACTAAGAAATCACCAAGCGCTTTAGGTACATTTATCCCAAATGCTTGGGTTTGGGAGTTTTCCCAGTACTCCGATAATGTTTTCTTATCTTGCCATGCCTGTACGATAGGAGCACAGCCTGTAGACTGTACAGCTACTAAACGAGGAAGGTTACCCTCTACCCAACCTAATTCCTTTAATTCTAATAAAGCTTTATAAATACCAATTAATCCGACCCCGCCACCTGTTGGATATAAGATAACATTGGGCATAGACCAATTTAATTGTTCCGCTAATTCTAGCCCCATGGTTTTTTTACCTTCGATTCGGTAGGGTTCCTTTAATGTAGAAGCATCATACAAGCCATAATCCTTTACTGCCTGAGCTACAACCTTACCCGCATCGCTTATTAATCCATCAATAAGATGAAGGCTCGCACCAGCAACCACACATTCTCTTCTCGTGATTTCAGGAGCATCTTCAGGCATAACAATGGTTGCTTTGATTCCAGCCCGCGCTGCATACAAAGACCACGCAGCTCCGGCATTTCCATTTGTAGGCATCGCAATCTCTTTAATACCAAGCTCCTTCGCTTTAGAAATTCCTACAGCAGCTCCTCTTGCTTTAAAGGAACCACTTGGAACCATCCCCTCATCCTTCATAAGCAGGTGAAATATCCCCATATCTCTTCCTATATTAGTCATGGGTACAAGCGGCGTCATGCCTTCTCCTAAGCTAACCAAATTTGTGGGCTCTTCTAATGGAAGCAATTCATGATACCTCCAAAGATCAGACTGACGTTCTGAAGGAATGGGTTCAGGCATGTCCTTCTTTAATGCTTCAAGATCGTAATGAACTAATAAGGGAGAGCCACATTCACATAAGTGATGAACCTCATTTTTTTGATAAGCTGTGTGACATTTTGGACATTCAAGATGCGATACATAACTGTACTTCATAGCCAATCCTCCTTCATGAACTCGATCAGTTGATCTTAAAAGAGCTGTACCAGATAGTGGGCACCGCTGTATATCTAATCGTGGATAGTGCGTTTTATGATTCGTTACAACAATTCGATTCTGTTAATCATCATCGTCTAAATAATCAGCTTCTTCAAGCATTTTATCGCATATCTATATAATTCGAATCTTAAGACCTATGTCCTCTACCTTAGTGAAGTAAACGATCCCTTATAATTACAAAAAAAAGATGGCCGTAGCCACCTTATACCTTATGCTTAGAATCCTTTTTCAATTGGACTATCCTCGTAACTGACCCAGTCGCTCCAGCTTCCAGAATAAAGCTTTACATTTGTAAAACCTGCCTCTTTTAACGCCAAGACATTTGGGCATGCTGTCACACCTGATCCACAATAAACAATGATTTCTTTAGTCTTAGGTAAGGATCTAAAGTGCTCAGTGAGCGCTTCATTCCTTTTCCAATGACCAGATTCGTCGAGTAGGTCCTCCCAGAAATAATTGAGTGCTCCGGGAATGTGGCCGCCTTTCTTATCCAGTGGTTCTGATTCGCCTGAATATCTTTCTGGCGCTCGTGCGTCAATTAAAATGGCATCGTCGTCCGCAAGTCTTTCAAGAACGTCTTGACGAGTAAGTCGCGCCTCTTGTCTAACATTAGCATCAAACGTTTTTGCTGTAGGCTTTGGTTCCTCTGCGCTGACATCATAACCTGCACCCTGCCACCCCTCAAATCCCCCTTCAAGAATATAGGTTTGGTTGTGTCCCAGATATTCTAATTGCCACCATAATCGACTAGCAAATGAGCCTTTGTTCTGATCGTATGCTACAACAATGGTATCTTGGTCTATTCCAATTCCACCAAAAAAGGAAGCCAGTTCTTGAACTTCAGGCAGTGGATGGCGACCGCCGTGCTTTCCACCTTTTTTAGATAAGTCCTCACCTAAGCTAACGTAAACAGCACCAGGGATGTGCCCTTCCTGATAAAGCTCCCTACCCTTATTTGGTTCGGTAAGTACATAACGTACATCTACAACAAGCAGAGATTCCGGTTTTTTATGCATCCATTCTTTTAATTGACCAGCGTTAATTAATTTGTCCATGCCATTCATCCCCTTTCTCAGAGTGTATATTTCTATCCTAGCACAGTTTGTTTTGTTGAGAAGCTACAAGTCGTTGCAGTCGATAAAATGAAATAGAAAACCCCTGTACCACATGTTCCTTGTGTGATACAGGGGTTCACTTAATGTTAGGCAATAAATTTTAACCCGATATAACGACTTCTTCCCTTTTTTCGCACCCAGCATATTTGAGCTTGTCGTTCAGCTAACTCTCTCTCAGCTGTTGTCACCGTAACAATCTGATCAATCTTTAAGCTACGATTTAGCTTAACACTGCATCCGGCTTCGCTGTAATCCAGTACAGTTGCCTCGACATATTGTCCATTTATGTCAAGCTGGCCGGGTAATGTGACATCTTTTCTAATAGATTGTCTGTTAAAGCTTGGGTCTTCTTTTTTTGTTCTCCGAATGAATCGATACATAGCACTTCCTAGATAAGCTTTGTCATAATACTTTTCAATGTTTGCGTTCACTGGCTCACTAAACAACACACGAATTAGCTCAGCGTAATTGCTTTGCTCAAGGTCAATAAACTTAATCCCCATCAACAATTTTCCATCCTTAGGATTAATCCATCTCTTCTCAATCTTTACATCCTTAACTCCAGCAAATGATACTGTAAAGACAGACTCATTTGACAAATAGCTCTCAAGGGATAAAGCATCTAACTCTATACGTGCTCCACTTTCACTGATGTTTAACACTCTAAAGGACACGGAAGCATCTTCGGCGTGCAGAACCCCTTGTAAATCAATAGGAAATCGCTCCGAGTTACGATGGCGCGGTCTCTCAAATGATAGAAAAATGGCCAAAATGATAGCTGCAGCATTATACAGCACCCAAAAAATATTAATATACAGTACATCTGGATTCACATGATATTGCTCTGGAAAAAGGTAATAGAGAACGACCTTAACCAACGCTGCTACTGTGAGACCAGCAAGCACCAGATATGGCATACTCGTCATCCATAAAAAGCGCCGTTGATCGGTTTGCACACCCTTCCTGGTGACATTAAACTTAAATTTCTTCTTTAAGAAGATTTCAGAAAGAACAGATATGGCCATATACGGGGCCATCGCTACCTCATATACATGGCTCCACAAAACGGTACGCTTCTTGTCGGCTAATGCTTTAAACATTAGCTGTGAGGATAAGAAGGCCGGTACCCAAAACCATAGGAGCTCATTAAAACTGACTTCAAGACTATAGATGTTAAATACTAAAAATAAGAGCGGCGCTAATAGAAACACCATTTTATAAAGACCAAAGAACCAGTAATGAATTCCATCCATATAGAGAAGCCTTTGCATAAAGCTTAGACCTTTTAACGTTAACGGATTCCATTTACGAATGACTTGAATATTTCCGCGACACCAGCGATCACGTTGCTTTAAGAGATCCGCATAGGTTTCAGGAGATAGTCCTACAGCCAGGGTTTCATTAATAAAGGCTGAATTGCGATTGTCAGATTGCAGGAGCATACCTGTTGCCATATCCTCCGTGATCACACCTGTTGCAAAGCCACCAACCTCTTCTAACGCCGTTCTACGGAAAAGAGCGTTGCTCCCTACATACATGGTCGCATTAAAACGGTCCTTCCCCTGCTCAAGATGGCGCATAAAGAAATCCTGTTCATTTGTTATACGGTCCTCAAAAAATAAATTATATTGAAATGGATCATCATTATAAAATACCTGAGGTGCCTGCACAAAGACCATTTTTTCATCTGTAAATTGACCGATTGTTCGCTCAAGAAAATTAGCTTGAGGAACCATATCAGCATCCATTGTAACAACAATTTCACCCTTCGATTTAGTTAACGCGTGATTTAAGTTTCCTGCCTTTGCATGACTATTATCCTTACGATCTAAATAGTGAATTCCAAACTCCTGACAGAGCTCTCTCACACTTTGACGACGGCCATCGTCACAGACATAGATGGTCAGAAGGTTTTTAGGGTACCGTATAAGCGTAGTTGCCGCAATTGTTCTTTTTAGAAGATCCTCAGATTCATTATATGTAGCAATAAATATATCCACAGTTGGAAGCTCTTTAAACTCAGATAAAGGAATATGCTTTCGGTTAAAAGGACGCCACGAAATAATACTAAATACAATAGATTGCAAGAAGCCTGCAATTTCCGTTAGCAAAAGCACGATACCAGCTATTATGCTAATCGTATTCATTGTTGGAAGAGTGTACGCTGCTCTCCACCCTAAATAAATGGCGTTTATCGCCAAGAATAATACAATTAATAATTGCTTAGACCAATGAAATTTCTTCGACAAAAGATAAACAACAACTAGGAAGATCGTCGATAACCCTAACCATTCCAGTAATGCAATTTCCATTTTTACTATTCCTCCTCAAATGGACATAAGTCTATTTAACTAGAAGCTTGGATTCATACTATAATTTCACGTAAAAAATAGCAATAGATTTTCAGACAAAATCCGCTAATTATCCCCTTATTTCACCTGTTAACGCTTCCAGATAAAAATAATCTCTTTTTGGCTTAAATAATAGTTGCGAGGCACGCTCTATTCGACTAAAATAATCTCAGTCAAAAATAAAGAAGATAAATTAAAGGATGTGGTTAACTTGGAGAAAGAACAGAAATTAAAGCGTACGCTTACGCTGGTTCCGCTTATTGTTATCGGACTAGCTTATATGGATCCGCTTGTTGTATTTGATTCTTATGGAATCGTGGCTCAAATCACGCAAGGACACGTGGCTGCTGCTTATATTTTCACAATTGTAGCTCTTCTGCTTACAGCCTATAGCTACGGAAAAATGGTCCAGGCATACCCTAAAGCGGGCTCAGCGTATACGTACGCACAGAAAAGTATTCACCCTCACGCAGGCTTTATCGCAGGTTGGACATTACTGCTAGATTATCTATTTCTACCAATGGTCAACTTTGCCATTGGTGCAGCTTATTTAGAAGCTGCCTTTCCTGGCATTCCTCCATTCCTATGGATACTTGGATTAGCCATCGCCATCACCACCATTAATGTATTCGGAATTAAATTAACAGCTAACATCACAGCATTATTTGTTACCTTTCAAGTAATCGTTGCGTTGGTTTTTGTTGGCTTTATCATTAAAGGCTTATCTTCCGGACTTGGAACAGGTGAAGTCGTTTCCTCTGCTCCTTTTATTAGCCCAACCTTAGACATGTCGTTACTTTTCACCGGCGCCTCAATCCTTTGTTTTTCGTTTCTAGGGTTTGATGCCATCTCTACAATGTCTGAGGAAACCGTTGATCCAAAGAAAACCATACCTAAAGCCATCTTTCTAGTGGTACTAATCGGAGGGGTCCTTTTTACATTAACCTCCTACTTTTTGCACCAAATCTATCCTAACTTTCAAAGCTATCGAAATGCGGAAGCTATTTCACTTGAGATTGCCGGATATATTGGAGGGAGCTTCATGCACTCCCTGTTCCTAGCTGGAACCATGGTCGCTGTCATCTCTTCCTCCCTGTCCTCCCATGCCAGTGCATCCAGACTACTCTTTGCCATGGGACGGGATGACTCTTTACCTAAACGCTTTTTTGGATACCTGCATCCACGACTAAAAACACCCCTGTTTAACGTTGTGTTTATTGGTATCATTTCATTAACAGCCATCGTAGGTGAATTAGAGATTATCTATTCTTTTATTAGTTTTGGAGCATTAATCGGCTTCACCAGTGTGAATGCCTCTGTTATTGCTCACTACTATATTAGAGGAAACCAAAGAAGCTTCACCCAGACCGTTCGTTATCTTGTGATCCCCGGAGCCGGCGCAGCCTTCTGTATTTGGCTTCTAGGAAGTATTAGCACCAATGCACTTGTCATTGGAACTGGCTGGTTATTCTTAGGTCTAATCTACTTTATTATGAAAATCCGCCGCAATCCAAATTTCATTCTGACTTTACAGGAGAGATAGGTATAACTGCATTATGTAAAAATCCCGTGTGACGGGGTTTTTTGTTTGGGATTTGATGCATGTGCGTCTGGAGGTCGAGGAGGGGGTCGCAGTAAGTGCTGCTGGCTCTTGGTGTTAGGTGTTTTCTTCTTGGTAATGGCAATCGGGTCTTGGTACTGTGGCGGTTCTTCTTGGTGGGCGAGGTTTCTTTCTTGGGTTCGGGGTCTGGCTCTTGGTAATGCGCTGGTTCTTCTTGGTATTGAGCTCTGGCTCTTGGTAATATGCTCGTTCGTCTTGGTATGCGGAGCTTCTTTCTTGGTATTGATCTCTGGGGCTTGGTAACGCGCTGGTTCCTCTTGGTGTGCGGGGCTTCTTTCTTGGTATTGAGCTCTGGCTCTTGGTAATATGCTCGTTCTTCTTGGTGTGTAAGGCTTCTTTCTTGGTTTCGGAATTTGGCTCTTGGTGCTGTGCTCGTGCTTCTTGCTATGCGGAGCTTCTTTCTTGGTGCGGGCTCCGGCTCTTGGTAATGCGCTCATTCTTCTTGGTGTGCGGAGCTTCTTTCTTGGTATTGAGCTCTGGCTCTTGGTAAGACGCTCATTCTTCTTGGTGTGCGGGACTTCTTTCTTGGTATTGAGCTCTGGCTCTTGGTATGCGGAGCTTCTTTCTTGGTATTGATCTCTGGGGCTTGGTAACGCGCTGGTTCCTCTTGGTGTGCGGGGCTTCTTTCTTGGTATTGAGCTCTGGCTCTTGGTAATATGCTCGTTCTTCTTGGTATGCGGAGCTTCTTTCTTGGTATTGAGCTCTGGCTCTTGGTAATATGCTCGTTCTTCTTGGTGTGCGGGACTTCTTTCTTGGTATTGAGCTCTGGCTCTTGGTAAGGTGCTCGTTCCTCTTGGTATGCGGTAGTTCTTTCTTGGTTTCGGGCTCCGGCTCTTGGTACTGTGCTAGTTCTTCTTGCCACGCGCGGCTTCTTTCTTGGTTTCGAGCTCCGGCTCTTGGTAATGCGCTCGTTCCTCTTGGTATTACGACCATTCTTCTTAATACTGCCTCTTCGACTTTTTATCATTCAACATAGTTATCCCCACAAGCTTCTTAGGTTCAAAAAACTATGAAACTACGTTACAATAGGTAGAGTTTCGACATTTTTCGTTTAGTTGCTAGAAAAGGAGATTTGCTTATATGAAAGCACAAATAGGGGTCACTTTCTCTTGGCTTCTGATTGTATCCATCTTATGCTTCTTTTTAATTATTTTGTATAAAGAAAAAGAACTCCAGCTTCCACATGAAGCGATAGCCAAGGAGGATGTGGACTTTGAGCCTCCTACAGACCTTCACCCTACTGTTGCCGAAAAAACAGAGGAGCTTGTTGAAAGAGCTGCAGATTTAGAAATAGATGTTGTCATAACTGATGATTTTCGTTCAATAGAAAAGCAAGACTCTCTTTACGATAAAGGTAGAGAATCCGAGGGACGAGTTGTAACCAATGCGAAGGGTGGCGAATCCTATCATAATTATGGGTTAGCTATTGATTTTGCCCTCAGAAAAGAGAATGGCGATGTGATTTGGGATCTTGAATATGATGGCAACCAAAATGGCGAGTCAGATTGGATGGAGGTCGTATCCATAGCAAAAGATCTTGGATTTACATGGGGTGGCGATTGGAAAGGATTTAGAGATTACCCTCATCTGCAGATGGATTTTGGATACAGTATTAATGAACTTCAACGAGGAAAGTACCCTTCTCATTAAATCACCATGTATCTTTTACTAAATCCCTGTGAAGTAACGTAACGATTTCACTTAGTTCACCATGAACTCTACATTGAAACACTTCATCCATCATTGTATGCTCTCGATTAATTATGGCAGACTTCATATTCAGTTCAAATACAGCATACTCCGGCAGAAGATTGAAGGGGCTAACTTGTAAAGAAGTGCCCATTGTTAACAATAAGTCACTAGATTGAATAAAAGCCTCTGCCTCTCCATGCTTTGTAATGGGGTCTCCAAATAATACAATATCCGGCCTAACAATTTTGCCACACTCTTTCATTGGGCAAAGTGGTGTCTCGTTAGCAAGAATCTCATCCAACTTTATTTTAGTCCCACAGCGTGGACATGAGGCTGTATCAAGCGAACCATGATACTCAATGATTTGATTACTACCCGCCGCTTTATGCAGACCATCAACATTTTGCGTAACAATGTATATTTTTTTACCAATTCTCTCGAGATCTTTAAGAAAAAAATGGACCGGATTAGGCTGGAACCCTTTTAACAGTTTAATTCGGAAGATTTCTTTATACTTTCTCCAAAAATCTACAGGATCCTTTTGAAAATACCGATTAGACATATAGTACTCTCTTGAACGGTCCTCGGACCATAACCCACCTGCTGAACGAAAGTCAGGGATACCACTTGCAGTAGAAACTCCTGCTCCCGTCAAAACAGTAATCGTTGACGCTTCTTTGATCAGCCGTCTTAGCTGAGTATAATCTGTCATAAAGCTTCAAACCCCTTTATTGCTCAACATTGTTCTATTATAACAAACTAGGAATCTCTATAAAAATTTCGACCCTTTTCGAAAAAAACTTCATATTTCCCAATATTCAAATAGAATATAAAACTAAATCAAAGCGCCCAGAACATAAGGATAAATTACCTAGCAAATCACCATATGCTATCTAGCATTTCTGATATTTACATTTACATGTTTCAAAGGACCGGATTCACCTAATTATTCCAATATATTTCTTGATAATCAAGTAATAGCTTGCTACAATCGCCTTAAATAAGCGATAAGACCTAGTAGTTACCCTTGTTTTTCCCAATAGAAAAACAGAACATAAGTCTCCAAATTACGTCATTTTGTTTTATAATGAAAACTATACACACGGGTTGGTGAATCATGGAATTTGGACCGATTATAAAATACTACCGGTTAAAAAGTGGAATCACTCAAGCAGAGCTAGCAGACGGAATTTGTTCGATCCCTCACTTATCCAAAATTGAAAACAATGCTTATAGTGTGAACAAAGAAACTGCTGCGCTGCTAATGGAACGTCTTGGATTGGATATGAACGAGGAAGTTGAGAGGTATGGAATTTTACAAGAAAGACTTGAAGAATTTACAGATGCCATTTTTTATTACGAGTTGGATAAAGCGAAGGAGATTAAGGATCAGTTAGAGCTTGATGAGGAGTACTATAGTAAAACTAACTTAGTGCAACTTTATCACATTTATATGGCTAGATTTTTTACTACACAATATGACTTTAATTCAGTTGAGTCCCACTTATCAATAGTAGAAAAGAATAGAGCTAATTTATCTCCCGTAGAAGAGCTATTATATCGACACGTTTACGGAAGTGTTCTTTTTGCAAAAGGTAAACATAGAGAATCTTTAGACTATTTGTTAGGGATTAGAAACAGCACCGCTTCGATCAATTCATATATAAGTATGAAAGAACTCTCCTACCAAATTGCCTTGTGTTATAGCGTTCTCGGACAAAGGGACAATTCAATCCCATATGCGCATGAAGCATTGCAATTCTATATAGAAAAAAACAATTTTATACGGACTCTCCATTCTCAGATTCTTCTAGCTATCAACTATGAAAGTATGAATCTTTTCGAAGAGGCAAAAAAACTATACATTTCTATTCTTAGAAATACAAAGCTTTTAAATTTGGAAAATCTCTATTATCATAATTTATATAACTATTCACTACTTTTAATATCTACAAAAGAGTTTAAAAAAGCTATTATAAATATAGAAAAATGTATTAGCTATTTTGAAGAAGATAGTGAAGATCATATACTAGCAATTATTGAATTAGTTAAAATCTTCATAGAAGTTGATAATAAAAATCCAGAAATAGATAGCTATTTAAAAAAACTAAACACTTTTAAAAACACTAAAGATGTGCCCAAAAAAATGAAGCTGTTAATTAAAGAAGTAGAGCTAAACCTTGCTGGAGATCAAGATAAACAAATTAACTTTTTAGAAAAAGAAGTTATGCCGTTCTTAGAAAAAAATAATGATGAACTGTTTCTTCGTCACTATAGTCTCATCTTAGCAAAAATGTATGACTCTAAAGGTAGTTTAAGCAAAGCTTTAAGTTATTATAGAAAATATAATATTAATTAAAAAAGGAGGGTTGCACAATGAAAAGAATATTACAATTTGGTTTTGGATCAGCACTTGCTGCCGGTTTAGTCTATTCAATTTATGATCTATCTTTAGCAACATATGCAGCAGACTTTTTTATTCAAGGTAGTGGCAGTCATGTAAGATACCCACCAGGCGGCTGATCATAAAAAACTCTCCTTCACGGAGAGTTTTTTTATTCCTTATTCTACTGCCCGACCGCCGCTTCTGCATCAACCAATCCGCTTCCGAAGAATTCTTCATTTCCTAGTGGAGTGGCTGTCTCTTGTAGGATTTGACCAATTTGTTCGGCTGTTGCTAGTGGGTTTGTTGCTTGTACAAGAGCGGCGACTCCTGCTACGTGAGGTGAAGCCATAGAGGTTCCGCTCAGTTCTGTGTATTCTCCGCCAATATAGGTACTAAGTACGTCTACTCCTGGGGCTGCGATGTCGTTCTCAGGGCCATAGCTTGAGAAGTTTGCTTTATTGTTAGCAGAATCTACCGCTGCGACTGAGATGACATTGTCGTAAGCTGCTGGGTAGCCGATGCCTCTTGTTCCTGAGTTACCTGCTGCTGCGATGAGCAGTGTGCCTTGCTCTTCTGCGTAATCGACAGCTTGTTCAAGGACGGTTGATCCTGTTGGGCCACCTAGGCTGAGGTTCGCAATGTCGATGCCTTGATCTGCAGCCCACTCAATGCCTGCTGCAATGTCACTTGTATACCCGCTACCAAAGCTGTCGAGCACCTTTACAGCGTATAAGTCGACATCAGGAGAAACGCCAATGACTCCAATTATATTATCTAAGGCTGCAATGGTTCCTGCTACGTGAGTCCCATGTCCATTTAAATCTTCATAGGTTGGCTCTGAGCTAACAAAGCTTTCGCCACCTACTATATTTAGATCTTCATGTTGTGCAATACCTGAATCTATTACCGCGACAGATACTCCCTCACCAAAGTTTCCTGCCTCGTGTACAGCTGGTGCATTCACTTGCGGGATGCCGTATGGTACTTCTTGATACGTATGCATCTTTACATCTTTTTCAACATATTCAATGGTAGCTTGCTCTTCTAAAGCTGTGGCTTCCTCTTCGGTGAGCTCAGCGTTTATGACTGGTAGATTTTCATATTCTCGTAGTATTTCTGCGTCTACTTGGCTTTCAAGTGTTTCTGCTTGGGTCGTAAAGGTTGCGGCATCTGCTTCTTCTTTAAATCCAATGAGATACCTTTCCTTTGCTTCTTCGGCTTCAGCAAGTGCTGGTACTGCTGAAAATGCTACAAGTACTGATAAACCTACCGTCCATTTGCTTGCATGAAATTTCATGAAACCCCTCCTAGTAGTCTTGCCAGTCATCAGTAGCTGGCTTGTAACCACCCTAGCAAAATTATCCTTGGATGAGTATTGGGAAATTTCAAAATGCTTATGTAATTTCCGTGTATGATTCGAGTTTTAAGATAGTACAAGTCTCTTAGTTCGATTGTCACTTTCTACTAGAAACCATCGGTTATACTTATATGAATTAGACCATTCATAATAACTAGTTTGTGTGATAAACTACTTAGGATTTTAATTAAACAATAGGCAAGTGGGAGATGGAATATGGCAGAGTCAGCTCAGAATAAATTTATTGTTGCAGGACTACTATTAGGTATATTTATGGCAGCTATTGATAACACAATTGTTGCAACTGCGATGGGTACAATCGTTTCAGATCTTGGAAGCTACGAAAAATTTGTTTGGGTGACTGCAGGGTATATGGTCGCAGTAATGGCTGGTATGCCGATTTATGGTAAATTATCTGACATGTATGGTCGAAAGCGATTTTTTCTGTTTGGTCTGCTTGCTTTCCTTGTTGGCTCCGTGTTGTGTGGAACAGCTCAAAGCATGAACCAGCTCATTACATATCGAGTCATCCAGGGCATAGGTGGCGGCGCTTTAATGCCGATTGCCTTTACCATCATCTTTGATATCTTTCCACCCGAAAAGCGAGGCAAAATGACCGGTTTATTTGGTGCCGTATTTGGTCTTTCAAGTGTACTTGGTCCTTTATTAGGAGCTTTTATTACCGATGCATTTAGCTGGCACTGGGTCTTTTTCATTAATCTACCCATTGGTGCTGTCGCCTTTTTCTTTATTCTTAAACATTATCAAGAAGAACGACATGCGACTAAACAGAAAATTGACTGGCTTGGTGCCTTTACCCTTGTTACCGCCGTAACTGGATTAATGTTTGCACTTGAGCTTGGAGGAAAAACATTCGCTTGGAATTCTGCTTTTATTATTTCATTATTTAGCTTATCTGGTTTAGCTTTTGTCGCTTTTTTCTTTACCGAACGAAAAGCAACCGAACCGATTATTTCGTTTTGGATGTTTAAAAATCGCTTATTTGCCACCTCACAAATTCTCGCTTTTTTATATGGTGGTACCTTTGTTCTCTTAGCTGTCTTTATTCCTATATATGTGCAGGCCGTGTACGGTGGTTCCGCTACGAGCGCTGGGTTTATTCTTATGCCCATGATGCTTGGCTCCGTTGCAGGAAGTATGGTCGGAGGATTACTACAAACCAAGATTCCCTTTCGCTCATTAATGGCCGTGTCTGTCATCAGCTTTTTTATTGGCATGCTGCTTCTTTCAACGATGTCAGTTGATACCTCAAGAATAGCTATGAGTTTGTATATGACATTGGCTGGATTTGGGGTAGGTTTTTCTTTTTCTTTATTACCTGCTGCTTCCATTAATAATATCGAACCAAGATTCCGAGGCTCTGCCAATTCAACCAACTCCTTTCTTCGCTCCTTTGGAATGACCGTAGGGGTTACAATTTTCGGAACGATTCAAACAACTGTGTTTTCCTCTCGCATTGCAGAGGTTATGGTCAAAGATCCGACCGGCCTATCTGGATCAGGTGATATCCAGCAAATTTTTCAACCAGAAACGAGGTCCAACATTCCACCAGAGCTATTAACTGAGCTATCGCAAGCGATGTCCGATTCTATTACACTAATCTTTAGCTTAGCGCTTATTCCGATCGTGTTTGCTGCCATTACCGTTTTCTTTATGGGTAATGAGCGTGTACTAACCTCTCAGGAAATGAAGAAAAAAGCAACGTAACTCATTCGCTTCTAAAAGTTATAAGAGCTTGTCGACCGTATTTGGTTTACAAAACGGTAGACAAGCTTTATTTTTTTCTCTTTATATCTATTCGTCGCTTGGACATTTTTCCCGTTAGCTTTTGAGCCAGCCTCTTTCGTGATATAGTAGGTACAATACTTACATAGAGGTGATGAAGTGCACACACCAGATTCAAAAGCGCGTTCAGATTGGTCTGCGTTAAATGATGTTCAGACTGTTACAATCAGCCCGCTTAACCAATCCATTCATAAAGATATTCGAATACCAGGAAGCAAAAGCTTCACCAATCGAGCATTAATTATTGCTGGATTAGCAGAAGGTTCTTCTAAGCTTTCAGGCATATTAAGAAGTGATGATTCTTATTGGTGTATTGATACCTTGAATAAACTCGGCATCGAAACTCAGGTCGAAGGAGATACCATTCACATTCAAGGCTGCAATGGAGATTGGCCTACGAAAGAAGCTAGCTTGTATATCGGTGCTGCTGGAACAACAGCAAGATTCCTACCAGGAGCTCTAGCCGCCTCGCACGAGGGAGAGTGGACCATTGAAGCAAGCAAACGAATGAGCGAAAGACCTGTGTCTCTGCTTTTGGATGCGTTAAAGACATTAGGCGCACACATTGATTCGAATGACTACTACCCCCTAACGATTCATGCTCAAGGATTAAAAGGTGGCCCTGTTACGATCTCGGGGAAACAGTCCAGTCAGTTTATTAGTGGTTTATTAATAGCCAGTCCTTATGCTGAAAATGAAGTAACCATTACCATTCCTGATTACATCGTCCAGCATGCGTATGTGAATATTACAATTGAACTCATGAAGCAATTTGGTGTTAACGTAGAGGCGAATGAGGATTTAACTCGAATGACTGTTGAACGTAAAGCTTTTAAAGGGCGAGAGCTACAATTAGAAGCAGATGCATCTACGGCGAGTTATTTCTTTGCATTAGCTGCTTTAACGAACAGCCGCATCAAAGTAACAAATCTAACAATGGACACCAATCAGCCGGATATTTTTATGGTTGATCTGTACGAAAAAATGGGATGTAAAGTGACAAAAGGTGATACGTATATCGAAGTAGAAGGAACCGATCAATTACAGGGTGGATTTGATATTAGCATGAAGGAGATGTCGGATCAGACACTGACACTTGCTGCCCTAGCTCCATTTGCATCTGGTCCAATTACTTTACGTGATGTTGAGCATATTCGACACCATGAGTCTGATCGCATTTCTGCAATTTGCACAGAGCTAACCAAGCTAGGTATTAAGGTTGAAGAATTTGCTGATGGACTAACTGTTTATCCTGGTACGCCCAAACCAGCATTGTTAGACTCCTATGATGATCACCGAGTGGCCATGTCTCTTGCTCTAATCGGGTTAAAAGTACCTGGTATCACCATTAATGACCCAGGCTGTGTATCTAAAACCTGCCCAACCTTCTTTGATCTACTACAAGACCTTGGTGTAGCGATTGAATATGATAAATAATAGAATTTTAGACATTGGGATCTGTATGTACAAAAATAAATAGGACTTAATCGTATGTTAAGCTTGTCGACGAAATTGGAAAACAGTGTCGACAAGCTTTTTTTATGAACAAACCTTTAAAACACCATCCTATTTATCTTCAAGGGAAAGCCCTTTAAGCAACTGAACGAAAAGGGAGGCACTGAAAAAGTCATCTAGAAATGAGCATATGTACACCGCTACAGGAGAAACCTACGCTTTCCACGGGAACGGCCTCAGCCCTTGAAGTGGAAGGGCACCACTTCAATGTCTTCAGACGCGTTCTGTTCCGTAGGAGTCTACGTTTTCTCCTTCCGCTCATGTTCCCGATCAGACAAATGACCAACATTCCTGTCTAAAGAAATGAGGGCTGTTTTTTTGTTGAAAAGAAAGTTCACTATCATATAAAGCTTCTTTTTCGGTGGCCTCGATATAAGGTGCAGAGTTAGATTATCGCAAGTGCCTCCTGCGGAAAGTGTGGCCCCATTTTTGGTAGCACAGCCGAAAACCCATACTCAGATACACTCCACTTCCTCCGTGTTCTTATGCTAGCGAACTTTACTTAAATACCAGCATTCATGCGTAGGAAAGCTATATAGACTCTACTTGTGTCATCTCTCATATCCTGAATGCCCACCTCTCACCAAGCGGACGAAAATGGTGGGCCGACACCTGCGGGATGAAAAGGTTCAATGAGCTAAATCGACGGAGTCGAGTTAGCTCATTACCTTCCCGCGGTAAGCGTGACCCCATTTTCGGGAGCGGCAGCCGAAGAGACAAAACATCATCCGTCCACCTTCTCTTTACATCGAGATCATTTACACACAATCATGAACTCTATTTACTTCCATGTTGTTTATAAAAAGGAAAATTGGGTATTAAAAATGGGAGGTTAGAAGTAAAATGTATTTTCCGAATGTTCTTTTTAGTTATACGTATTTAACTACTATACAGAAAGGATGAGTGCTGTTTGACCTTATTAAAACCCTATAAGACCGCCCCTTACTATGATGAGATGTTTCAACGGGATGGAACACTTATGGATCATTATGTTCACTTTCATAATAGGTTGAATGTGTTCTCATCCAACGAGTTAAAGGAAAAACACGAGCTCGCTCAACAATCTTTTCTTCGCCAGGGCATCACCTTCACCGTGTATCAAGATAATACAGGTACCGAACGAACCATGCCCTTTGATTTTATTCCGATCATCATCCCTCCTTCCGAATGGAAACGTATTGAAAAAGGCATGATCCAACGCACCAACGCATTAAACCTGTTCCTCGAAGATATTTACCATCACCAACGAATCTTACACGATGGCGTCATTCCCAAAGAACTAGTTTATAACAACAACCATTATTATTCAGTCCTACGCCATTTGCCATTCCCCATCCAGAATCACATCTTCCTAGCTGGCATCGACTTAATTAGAGATGAACATGGACAGTACTGCGTGTTAGAAGATAATCTACGAAATCCATCTGGCTTATCCTATGTCTACCAAAATCGATTTGTTATGCGCCAAGTATATCCCGAGTTCTTTCAATCACATTCTTTGTACACATTAGAAAATCAGTTGATGTATCTTCGTGAAGCCATTATGGATTACAAGCCGCAAAATCACTCAGGCTCAGAGGCAACAGCTGTGCTGCTAACACCAGGTATATATAATTCTGCTTATTATGACCATGTCTTTTTAGCACAAAAAATGGGCATAGAGCTTGTAGAAGGCTCGGATTTAGTGGTTAAAGATCATAAGGTTTATATGAAAACCATCTACGGACCAGAAAGGGTAGACATTATATACCGACGAATTGATGATGATTATTTAGACCCTCTGACCTTTAGAAAGGAATCACTCCTTGGTGTGCCAGGATTATTTAATGCGTTTAAGGCAGGCAATGTCTCTATTCTTAATGCCATAGGAAATGGCGTGGCTGATGATAAAGCCATGTATGCCTACGTCCCTGATATGATTCGCTACTACTTGCAAGAAGAACCGATCATTCCAAATGTTAAAACCTACTTCTTAGATGACCCCGAACAAAGACAGTGGGTACTAGACAGACTGGATCAGTTAGTGATTAAAAATGTTGGTGCCTCGGGCGGTTATGACATGTTAATTGGTCCTCATGCAAATGAAGAAGAGCTTATACTGTTTCGAGAAAAAATTATTGCCAAGCCACATCAATATATCGCCCAGCCAACCATTAAGCTTTCAAGGGCACCTGCTTATCAGAATGAGCAATTTTATCCGTGTCATATTGATTTAAGGGTGTTTGTAATGTCCGGAGAAAAAACACATGTGATACCTGGTGGATTGTCTAGGGTAGCACTTAAAAAGGGCTCCCTCGTTGTTAATTCGTCTCAAGGCGGAGGAGGAAAAGACACGTGGGTACTAAAAACATAGGAGGTATAGGAAATGCTTTTAAGAGTAGCAGATTCACTATATTGGATGGCGCGTAATATAGAACGTGCTGAGAACCACGCACACGTTCTATCCGTTAAGTTAATTCAAGCTCTAGAAGCATCTGACGAAGATCAGCTAATGAATGATGAGTGGGATGTCATCCTTGATATTAGCGCAGTAATTAATAAACGAAGCAGCTTACTGACTGATGAAGGCTTTGATTTAGACAAGCTCATCCATCATTTAACGTTTTTGACCGATAACCCTAGCTCCATCTATTCCTGCCTTAAAATCACCAGGGAAAATGCCAGACAATGCCGCGATCATTTATCTAATGATTTTTGGATGATTATCAATGAATTCTATCTTTATTTAAACAAATGGAAGGACAGCCAATGGTCTAACTATCATATACAAAATACACTGCACCGTGTTAAAATGACTTCACTCTCGGTACAAGGAGTCATTGAAACAACCGCAAACCGTAGTGTAGATTATCGCTTGTTTAAGATTGGTTGTTGGATTGAGCGGGCAGATCACACCCTGCGTATTCTTCATGCGATTTGTAGCAGGCTTCAAGAACAACCGGATCACACGGGTTATTATTCAAATCTCGCTCTTCAATTGACAAAAGGTTCTGATACGTATTTAAGAGGGCAAATGGCCTACATGAGACCCGAGGACGTCTTCACGTTTTTAATCGTTGATGCTAATTTCCCTCGATCTCTGCGTTACTGTATGGATCATGCATGGTATGCGATTAAACAGGTGGAGGGTGAACAAGGTTCTGGTTACGCTACACAGCTCAAGGATGTTCTATGGCAAATGACAAACCGCATACAATATCTTCACTTGGATCATTTTTCGCTCACTGAATCAAAAGACTTCTTTAAACAACAATATGCTGGAATAAAAGTCGGATAAGTATTAAAACCTATCACTTATTGCCTTCTTTAAAGAGACAATATTGAGGAGTGCTGCATGTGAAGTTTGAGATCATTCATACGAATTTGTTCACCTATGATTCTCCAGTTGAGCAAAGCTTAAACACGATACGCTTAAAGCCTCGAACGGACGAGTGTCAGCGCTTAATTTCATATCGGGCAGATATTACACCTTCCTCGTTAACATCTTCGCACGTTGATTTATGGGGGAATCATGTAGAGACATTTTTTATTGCGGAGCAGCATCAATTACTAGAAGTTAAAACTAGTTCGATTGTTAGTATTCAAAGAAGCCCATTCATTCGCAAATTGGATTACTCGATGGAGATGCAGAAAATTTTTATCTCTTCCATTTTTCAAAATCAGTATCTTGCTTTTTTAACTCAAACGAATTATACATTTCTACCTTACGACCAAATTCAACAAGTCACAACCAACATCGGTCCAATGAAAAATCCTTTGCAATTTTCCTTGGATCTCATGGAGTACTTATATCAAACATTTGAATATAAGCCAGGGACTACGGATGTAAACACAATGGCCAGTGATGCTTTTTTACAGATGAACGGAGTTTGCCAGGATATCACTCATATCATGCTAGGAATTCTGCGAGCTCACAAGATCCCAGCAAGATATGTTAGTGGGTATCTTTACGTTGGTGAAGATTCAGCACTTGTGGGCGACGCTGCTAGTCACGCCTGGGTTGAAGTTATGGCGCCAGGGATTGGCTGGATTGGACTTGATCCGACTAACAATGTAGAAGCTTTAGAGAATCACGTTCGCGTTTGTATCGGCCGAGATTACGCCGATGTCAGTCCCGTTCAAGGGGTGTATAAAGGTGGTAATCAACAGCTTAGAGTATCTGTTAGTGTGGGTCTTTTAGAATCTTAATTTACTGAGGATGCTTAATAGGGGGAGCTATTTTGATAATCAGACAAAAAGCACAAGAAATAGAGTGCATTAAACAACATGATCATGCCTATATCTCCGGTAAGGTAGCGGAGCATTGGATTGAGGCCGTACATGATGAGGTGAAGGTTGGGATTTTTGAACATGATCGAGCTTGGATTCCTCTGGATGAATATATTGAAAAAGACCCGGAACGAAACCTTCCGCATGACTTTATCTCCTACCCTCTCCAGCCCAAATTACAGGCTTATACTCGGGGGTTGGATGAGGTACAAGAACAATCCGCCTATGCTTCACTACTTTGTAGTAGACACTATTGCTCCTTCTTTTCAGGAACAATTACTTCTCAGCCTGAGGTGAAACAATTTTTGGAGCAGGAAAGGCTTAGGCAAACGCAAATACTGGAGCAGCTTCAGCCTGGTTCGGAAGAAGATATTGAAAGGGAATTTAAATTGTTGCAGTTTTGCGATGATGTCTCCCTTTATATTTGTATGAATCCTCCTGGCATTCCTAAGTCTGATGAAGTTTCTTGGTTTAGAGATGGATTTTCTCAGACGTTTTCGTTTGCTCCAGATGGTATTCACGCTAGATGGCTTAATGATACGGACATACAGTTAAAACCTTTTCCGTTTATCGAGCCGTTAACCCTTTCATTTCCCGTCTACACCCTGCCGCAATCTGCTTTTAACGAAAGGCAGAGTCAACTTTCTTTTGATCAATTACCTAACTATACTCAAACCGTTACATTTCTACCGTAGAAGCCAAAGGAAGTTGGTTGGGACAGGAGTATTTAACTAATAGAAAAGCTGAAGAAGGTTGGAGTCTCTCCATTCACTCTTCAGCTTTTTGAGTGTATTAAAATAAATGAGCGTGGCTGTCACATCGAAAATATACTTCGCTTGTATAAATGAGGTAGATACGTCGGGGGGAAAGTGAAAAAAGTCTACATACCAAGAGGAGCAGGTGATTTAGCAAGAAGCCAGAGCTCTTACCAAGAGAAAAGGCCTGCATACCAAGAGAAGCTGGTGATTTAGCAAGAAGCCAGAGCTCTTACCAAGAGAAAAGGCCTACTTACCAAGAGAAGCTGGTGATTTAGCAAGAAGCCAGAGCTCTTACCAAGAGAAAAGGCCTACTTACCAAGAGGAGCTGATGATTTAGCAAGAAGCAGGAGCCCTTACCAAGAGAAAAGGCCTACTTACCAAGAGGAGCTGATGATTTAGCAAGAAGCATGAGCTCTTACCAAGAGAAAAGGCCTGCATACCAAGAGAAGCTGGTGATTTAGCAAAAAGCAGGAGCTCTTACCAAGAGAAAAATCCTACATACCAAGAGAAGCAGGTGATTTAGCAAGAAGCAGTTGCTCTTAGCGGAAATATCAAGCCAGTGAGCGAAAAAAAACGGAAATGCACGAAAATCATCATGTGATACGCGGAAGGAAAAACGCAGCTCCACCGGATAGCACATGGCAGACCGACCTTGAAGTGACGCCCTACCACTTCAAGGGTTGAGGCCGTACCCATGGAGGTTCCTGTAGCGGCGCCATTCAGCTCATTCTTACATGACTTTTTCAGTGATATTCTTTTCATCCCGCAAGTGCCGGCCCTCCATTTAACTCCGCTTGGTGAGTGGCAGGCATCAAGTGAGGTGACACACGCAGAATCTAGATAAAAAGCAACCCATTCTGCAGCGGCATTGTGTTCGTTTTTTTCTTATAAGATATCATTCTATCCCAGCCTCTTAGTGCTTAGGAACCAACTACCTTTAAATGATTGGCGATAAGTTGATTTACAATCATTGGCTGTTCATGATTCACCCAATGAGTGGCTTCCCCGACAAACGTCAGCTTGCCATTCTCACAATGTTCGATGCTTTTTTTAGCTAACTTCTTTGATAAAAAAGGATCGTTCACTCCCCATATGATTTGGGTGGGCACTTGGATTCGTTCAGGCTGAGCAAAGCCTTCAGGAAGGCCTGCGCGGATTGCACGATACCAATTAAGCATTGCAGTCATTGCACCAGGTTTAGCCCAGGCCTCTTTATACTTATCGAGATCCTCTTGCGTAAAGGCCTGATTTGTACTTGCTGATAATTTAATTCCTTTTGCCATACCGTCAAATCCATCCGCTGATAACAATTTTTCTGGCCACTCAGGTAGCTGAAAGAATGCCATGTAAGAGCTTCGTAACCATTGCAATGGGAGCGTGAGCATCGCCTTTGGCATAATAGCCGGGTGAGGAATATTTATTGCTATCAGTGTTTCTACATATTCTGGCCGCGTAGAAGCAAGATGCCAAGCTACAGCTCCTCCCCAATCATGTCCAATGATGTGGGCTTTTTTACGATTGTATAGCTTAATCAGACCAATGACGTCATCTCGCAGCGTATCTAAAGTGTATGGCTCTATCCCTTCCGGCTTTTGACTCTTATTAAACCCGCGCTGATCCGGTACAAGTACCCGATATCCTGCCTCAGCTAATGGTTTAATCTGGTGGCGCCACCCGTACCAGAATTCCGGAAATCCATGTAGCAATACAACGAGCGGCCCATTTCTCGGCCCTGCGGTTACTGCATGAAGGGTCATTCCATTCGTTTTAACCAGTTGAAATTCCAATTCAGACATTCTGAACCTCTCCTTTCACAGGCTTTTCCAATTGCCGTTCCCTTTCTTCACTACAGTAAAACGTGACCTACTTCCCTTTTAAGGAATACAAACGCTCTTGATCTACCTTTGGTACTAAGCCTTCCTCTGCCGCTCTTGATAACAAGGCATCAATGGCATGATAGCCGTCATCTCCAAGATTTCGAGAAAACTCATTTACATAGAGCTCAATATGCTGATTCGCCACATCCTCAGACATTTCCTGCGCATGCTGCAAGACATATTCTTTTGATGCTTCTGGATGGTTAAACGCATACTCCACAGACGAACGAATCCATTTGGTTATTTGCGTTGTATCCTGGTTACGCTTTGCAATAATCGCCCCTAATGGAATAGGTAAACCTGTATCCTCTTCCCACCATTCACCCATGTCTGCAACGACTTGTAAACCGTATTGCTGATAGGTGAACCTTGCTTCATGTATCACCAACCCTGCATCAATGCTTCCATCTTGAACGGCTGGCATGATTTCATGGAAAGGCATTACTACAATTTCACCAACGCCGCCTGGCACGTTTTGTGCTGCCCATAGTCTAAACAATAAGTACGCCGTAGAACGCTCACTAGGCACAGCCACTTTTTTACCTGCTAGAGCTTCTGGATTCTGACTTCCCTTTGTTAAGACAAGGGGTCCACAGCCTCGTCCAAGAGCTCCACCACAAGGAATCAACTCGTAGTTATCAAGAACCCAAGGAAGAGCAGCAAATGAGATCTTCATCACCTCTGGCCCCGTATGATCGGCGGCGAGGGAATTCGTAATGTCAATGTCCGCAAAGGTTACATCTAATTTTGGTGCTCCTGGAATCAAACCATGCGCCAATGCATGAAACACATATGTATCATTGGGACAAGGGGAAAAAGCTATATTCATGACCATACCTCCGTTAGTGCATGTCCAACACCCTCAAGTGCTAGAAGTGCCTCTTTTATTCTCCATGCTTCACGGTCTCGGGGACCAATTTGATTTGAAATTGTACGTATCTCCATAACTGGTACGTCTGCAAGCTCGGCAGCTGTTGCTACTCCGTGCCCTTCCATTGCTTCAGCTGCCGCTTCCGGATAACGCTCTTGCAATGCTTGCGTCGTAGACGTTGTTCCGGTAACAGTCGCCAGAGTTAAAATAGGTGCATAACAGACCTCCACTTGTAACTTGTTCAGCGCTTCAACGATTTCAAGGGCACTAACCGTGTCTGTAGCGATTACAGATTGACCCATGCCAAGCTCCTCAATAGGAAGAAAACCCTCTTCCGATTCAGAACCAAGATCAGCGGCAATAATTAAATCAGCTACCACCGTTGAAGACACACCCGCCTTTCCAACAAAACCTCCACCAATGCCCATATTAATAACAAGCTTATATGTATGCTTTGTTAGTTCTACTGCCGTGGTTGCTGCAGCCTTTGCGGGTCCAACTCCTGTGGTCACAACCTTAAATAAGTGAGAACCCTTTAATCCTCGTTCAATCGCTTCCTTTTCTGCCTTAACACTAGTCATGATTAAAACGACTGGTTCTTCCGTTTTTAATGTAGGATCTTCCATATAAAAAACTCCTTGCCCTCCAATTAAGTTTCCTTTCTAGTGTATCTTCCTTTATGGTTCGAGTGCTAGTAATCCGCCTAAAAAAAAGAAATAGTTGACAGATTTCTCGTCTCGGTATACTATCATATTAACTTCATATCGGTTTCTTCCAAAGGGGAGTAGCGTCAGGTTTATATTGATAAACCTGAAACAAAGTCGTCATTTCGTGGGCCTCATCGTCCGCCGGCTTTGTTGGCATGGCTATACATATGCTCAGCAAGACCTTTGCCAATATCATGGCAGAGGTCTTTTTTCTATTGAATTTTTGACCTCTCGCTTATATTGGCTCGGCAGAAGCACATCAGAGAGGAGATTAATGTCATGGATGTTGCTCTACTATTAGAATATAGCTGGGTGTTATTAGTATTAATTGCGTTGGAGGGTGTACTATCAGCAGATAACGCATTAGTGCTAGCTATTATGGTTAAACACCTTCCAGAAGAGGAACGAAAAAAAGCACTTCTTTATGGATTAGCAGGAGCCTTTGTCTTCCGATTTGCTTCTTTATTCTTAATTTCTTTTCTCGTTGACGTTTGGCAGATTCAAGCAATTGGAGCGTTATACCTATTATTCATAGCACTCAACCATATGTTTAGAAAACATGTGGTGAACAAATACGATACTAAAGATAAAGCAATCAAAAAGCCGAAGAAAAAAAGCGGCTTCTGGCCAACTGTTATCAAGGTTGAGCTTGCAGATATCGCTTTTGCGGTAGATTCCATCCTTGCTGCTGTTGCGCTAGCAATGGCACTTACTCCAACTGGTCTCGGTATGGTTGGAAGCTTAGACGTTGGACAATTTGCGGTTGTATTCATTGGTGGATTAGTTGGATTATTAATTATGCGATTTGCCGCAACGAAGTTTGTTGTCCTACTTGAAAAACGTCCTGGACTTGAAAGTGCTGCCTTTATCATCGTTGGGTGGGTAGGCGTTAAGTTGGTTGTTCAGGTACTGGCTCATCCAGATTTGGCGATCATTGATTCCCACTTCCCGCATTCCACTGGCTGGAAATTATTTTTCTATAGTGTACTCGTACTCATCGTACTGGGTGGTTGGTTCCTTTCAAAAAACAAAGACAGTGATGACCAAACGGCTAAAAGAAAAGAGCTTGAAGAAAACATCTAAAAAGTGTAGAAACAGGCGAGTACTCGCCTGTTTCTTTTTTTGGTGCTCATTTCATTCAGTGCTATATGCTCATTATCTTTTACAAGCTTTTAATGCAATAGACTGGCCTTGGAACGACTGAATACTTCCATTTTCTTCTTCAATGTGGAGGAAGTCCTTTACATGATCAGAGCTTTTAATCAACATCTGTTTCAGCCTATGTTTCGTCTCCTCATTGATCCCCGCTCGCCTTGACCAATCATCAATTTGAAAAGTCTTCCGAAACACCTTACATTGCTCAATGTCGAACCCACTTTTTTCTATAATCTGTAACCACTCCGATTTCTTATAGGCACGTACATGACTTGTGTCTCGTTGTTTTTCAAGAACGTTATAAAATTCATCAAGCTTATCATCCTCTAAGGCCACATTATCGAGAAGCCAAAACACTCCATTTTGTTTCAGCACTCTATGTGTCTCATTTACAAACTGCTGAATGTCAGGGAAGTGGTGTGCGGCAATTCTACAAATGGCTGTGTCATATGTCGAATCAGTAAATGGCATATTCATCACGTCACCTTCTACATATTGAACGTGCTTGTGACCATTCCCTTCAATATAATTCCTTGCTGCTATGAGTATTTCTGGCGTAAGATCGAAGGCTGTAATGTCATCTGAAAGACCTGCAAAAGCATGAGCAACATGCCCCCCGCCAGTGGCAATATCAAGAAGTCTCCCTACTTCAGTTTGCTCTCTTACTAAGTAGATCAAATCCTTTCCTTTTGCATGCAAATTGCTTTTGACATATGCCTCGGCATTTTGTCCAAAAAACGTTTGCACCTTCTTTGATTGAGACATCTTCAAACCTCCCCACATTTAGATTTATTCTTATCATTTCATGCATGAACTTTCTTTTCAAGGGCAGGTTATAACGAGTATCCCTATGAGGAAAGGAGTAAGGTGACTTATGAGAAAACGCCCGCGAAAGCTTAGGAGAAATCAAATCTCAAATAAAGTAGATGTAGTTCTAGCGACTGGTAACCTCAAAGAGGATCTTGCTTCCTTTAATAGTCTATATCATCATCCAGATGATTTTGGCACAAGATACTTTGAATTTCATGGTAAAAGAGGTTGTGTTCTTTATCTAGAGCCTTTGGTTGATACAAATCTTTTGGAACAGACGTTTTTTATCCCGCTTTCAGAAGACAAATTTGATGACCGGTACACGCTTGAGGACTTGATTGTCTCAACGAACTGGAAAAGAGATAGCAATGTAACTAAAGAAGCCACTCTTCTAACAAAAGGATATGCGGCTATTTTATTAGAAGGAGAACCAAGCATTTTATATGTCGAAGTAGGTATTTTCTTTGATCGGAGTATTGAGGAGCCGAGTAATGAAAAAATTGTAAGAGGATCGCACGAGGGTCTTGTGGAAAGTCTATTCGTCAATCTGAATGTTTTGAGAAGACGGGCACAAACAAGTGAATTAGCAGTAAAAAAAACCCGCGTAGGCGCTAAATTGCAGCGAGAAACGGCTATTGTTTATATGAACGACATTGCTGATCCAGAGATTGTTGAAACCATAGAAGATCGGATAAATGATATCTCATCTGATTTAGTCATTTCACCAGGTTTTATTGCAGAATATATCCAGGATCATTCTTATTCACCCTTTCCACAAGTGTTATACACTGAAAGACCTGACCGGATTATATCACATTTACTTGAAGGAAGAATTATTGTTATGACTGATGGCAGTCCAACAGCGCTCATTGCACCCATTTCGATATCTGCGTTTTTTCAATCACCTGATGATTATAATATTCATTTTATATTAGGTTCATTCTATCGTGTTATACGGTTTTTAAGTGTATTTATTGCGGTCACACTTCCAGCTCTTTATATTTCTGTGGTTGCGTTTAATTATGAGATTCTGCCAAACCCAATTATTCTTCCAGTTAAAAACTCCTTGGCTAATATTCCATACCCTCCATTAATTGAGGCATTAATTATGGAATTAACGATTGAATTAATTAGAGAGGCTGGGGTGAGGCTTCCTTCCCCGATCGGTCAAACTATTGGTATCGTAGGAGGACTTGTTATTGGTGAAGCGGTTGTTAACGCAGGATTGGTCTCCAACATGATGATTATTGTTGTTGCATTAACTGCTGTTGCTTCTTTTGTTATTCCTTCACCTGAGATGAATTCAGTTGTACGAGTCCTTCGATTCCCTTTTATGTTTTTGGCAGCTATTTTCGGAATTTTGGGGGTAACGCTTGCTTCTATGTTACTTCTCATGCATTTGTGTAAGCTCACCTCTTTTGGTAGACCATATCTTTCTCCTATTGCCCCTTTTCGCTTAAAGGACATGAAAGATACAGCCATCCGTATGCCGGTTTGGTTCTTAAACACACGGCCACTCGCGGTCAAGCCTCAGACACTCAAACAACAAGGATATTCTTGGTGGTGGAAGCAACGTGAAAAGTAGTAAATCCAGTGTAAATCTAGTTCAGTTTTTTTGGTTTTATGTACAGACTCAAATTGGCATAAGTATTATGACCCTTCCCTACAATATCTATCACGATGCAAAAACAGACGGATGGATATCTATAATTATCGCGGGAATGGTGACTCAGATACTCATCCTTCTCATTTGGTCTTTATCCATTCGGTTCCCTAATCAGAACCTTTACGAACTATTTGAAAAGCTCGTAGGAAAAGTTCTGGGTAAATTCATTAGTGTGCTTTATATTGTATATTTTTTAATCATTGCGGCTTTTGTGTTATTGGTATTTAATTTCCTTATTTCTGTATGGGTACTAAGTAAAACACCTGACATAATCAAAATTCCTTTGTTTGTAATCGCCTGCTTATATTTATTAAATAGCCATGTTCAAATCATTTCTAGGTTTATGGTAATAGTAGGTCCCATCGTACTCCTTACACCCATATGTGCAACATATGCATTCTTTGATTCAGAACCACTTTATCTATTACCCATTCTCACATCAAGTTGGTTCGAAATTGGAAAGGGCGTTATGTCTGCCTCATTTTCAATGCAAGGCTTTCTTATCGTCGCTATCCTACATCCAGTTGTTAAAGGATCAAATAAAGAAAAATTGCTGGCTGCGTCCTATGCCAACATTCTAGTGACAGCCATTTATACATTTACAATCATTGCTTCGTTTATATATTTCAGTCCGGGGCAATTCGAGATTCTTCCTGAGCCATTACTGTACATGATTAAAACCATTTCTTTAGTATTAATCGAAAGAATTGATTTAATTTTTTTAGCTTTATGGTCTGTGGTGGTTCTTGCCACTATTGTTAGTTATCTTTATATGGCTTCAATCGGAATGGCGACTGTTTTTAATCAAAAGAAAAGATTATTGTTTTCCAGTATAAGCAGCTTGATCATTACGATATTAGCATTAATTCCGCAAAATGTTTTAACACTCCGACATTTTTCTACCTTCATTAATTATGTAGGTTCTTTTTTCATAGCTGTGATTCCTGCCTTTTTATTATTGTATGCCGTCTTATTTAAAAGGAGGGCGCCTCGTGAACATACGTAAGCAGATACTAGGTTGTTTATTTCTGACCGTATTTCTTTCAGGATGTTGGGATGAGCAATTACTAAAAGATGTTGCCCTCATTAATAGTCAGGCTTTCGATCTAGATTCCGATCATGGTCTTATACAAATGACCATTGCGGTAGTTAGCGGAAATTCTAACGAAAAGATCCCTACTACCACAACAATAATTGCTGCTGAGGGTAATTCCGTGAGAGACGCTCGAACCGAGCTTGATAAAAAAATCGGCAGTGAATTATTTGCTTCTAAAAACCAAGTGACATTATTTAGTAAGAAACTAGCTAAAAAGGATATTTATGCTGTTCTCGATGGAAATTACCGGTCTCCACTAAGCGCCCTTACTGCTCGTTTAGCCGTTGTTGAGGAGCAAGCTGGAGAAGCCCTTCATGTGCAAACGGAAAACAAGCCCCTTATTAGTGACTATCTACAGGATGTGTTGATGAGTGCCGAAGAAACAGGAAGCATCCCTGTGGTTAGCCTTCAGAATACATTATCCGTTTTATATGATAATGATCAGGACCTTATTCTACCCACTGTCGAGGTACTTGAAAATCATTCGGGCATCAAGCTTACCGGATCTGCTTTATTTAATGGGAGAAGAATGACTGGTGAAATTAACTCGGATGAAACCATTATGCTGTTGCTTTTAGATGGAAGCGCTAATGGAGAACATCGGATGACAAAAAAAGTTCATTCCATGGGTTATGATGATTTGTACGATTTTATCACTGTCGATGTGGAAAAACTTGATCGGAATTTTACATTAACAAAAAATGACCAGGGGCAGTTCGAGGCACAAATTGATTTGATACTGAAGCTTGATGCCAATGAATATCCTGCTGATCATCTTTATAAGGAATCCATCGTAAAAAAAGTAAACACAGAGCTATCGGAACAATTCACTAAACAAGCAAATGAAGTCTTAAAAAAAATTCAGGAAGCAAACTGTGATTATTTAGCCATCGGCAGACAGGTTCGCGCTTTCTATTATGAGGATTGGCAACAATTAGATTGGAATGAAGCTTATCCTACTATAAAATTCAAGGCAAATGTCACCGCTGAGATTATTTATCACGGGATTATTAACTAAGGAAGAGTTCCTCACAGGAAATAGTATTAAGCTTTAATCTGGCTCTACCATCTTAATGAACTTTATCATCAAGGTCATTAAAAAAGTCATGAGCTCATTTGCATCGCTTCAGGAATCCCCATCGGGGGACGGTCTCAACCCTTGAAGTGCTAGGGTACCACTTTAATGTCGGTCTGCCACGTGCTGTCCCGGTGAAGCTTCGTCGCGTATGTTTCCAATCAGACGATTGAATAACATCCCTAGTTAAGTGGATTGGCTGCGCTTAACGAATTACGCACGCGAGTTTAGATCGTCTTCCGATGGATTTCTGATGAGTTTCTTGCTAAGAGCTTTTGCTTCTTGCTAAATCACCTGCTTCTCTTGGTATGCAGGTCTTTCCACTTGCTAAGAGCTCTTGCTTCTTGCTATATCATCAGCTTCTCTTGGTATTCAGTTTTTTTCTCTTGCTAAGAGCTCCTGCTTCTTGCTAAATCATCCGCTCCTCTTGGTATTCAGATTTTTTCACTTTCCTCCCAATGTATCTACCTCTCATTCCCGATTCCTTGTGATAAGAGAGACCTTGTTCATTTCTCACGTCATTAAACTAGCATTATATTCAAGGTAAACCATCTTTTACAGTGACCTCCTTTTCATCCCGCAGGTGTTACTCTTCCAGTTTTTATAATATTGTTTTAGGTAGGCATGAGTATGACTAATAATAAGTACTTGACTCAAAAAGACCCCAAACATTAGAAATCCTCTAACATTTGGGGTTTGGCGGTTTAGAAGCTCACTCTTATTTAATTAGAAGCTAGTTATTGAACCTCAACATGCAATGCATTTGGTTTGACCCAGCCCAATTTCTTAATAAGCATATATAGTGGCAACGAAATGATAATGGGAACGATTACTCCCATTAGTAAAAAGATCATAAGACCTGACCACCCTTGCATGGCAAAAATCGTTAAAGGTGCGATAAGAGAATTCATGCCAAGTCCAGCTAATTCGTACGTGGCTTCAAAGCTAAGAAGAATCGTTGCGATGGGTGCACACACAACCGCTGCAACAAAGGACGGAATAACCAATCTAGGGTTTTTAACAAGGTTTGGAAATTGAACCTTTGGTGTAACCACTGATTGTGCAAGAAAGCCGCCGAAATCGTTTTGTCTAAATGACATGGCCGTAAACCCTGCAAATTGAGCTGTACAACCAATCAGTGCTGCTGCACTAGATACTGGATCCAATTGTAAAGCAATCGCAAGGGCAGCCGATGAAGCTGGTGTCATTAAAAGTACACTCCAAACAAGGGCAATAACTATAGAAGCCAAAATGGGTGAGCCTTGAACCGAGCTCGTAATTTCTGCGCTCATAGCTGTTAATATAGGTGTCGCAACCGCTGCTGCACCTACTCCTGTGATTCCTCCTGCTAGTGTCGCTGCGAGCGGTATAGCCATAAGATCAAGCTTAGTTTTGCCTGTCACTCTTTTGCCAACATAGGTTGCCACAAGCGCAGCAATAAACGCACTAACGGGTTGTCCGGTTACCATAGTCATACCTGACTCCGTCACCTGCATGGCCGCTCCCCCCACGGTACTACATATAATGGAGCTGTAGATTACAAGGGTATTTCCTCCAAGCTGATAGGCTACACCAGCGCCTATAGCTGGTGCCAAAAGGACCTTCGCTATTCCTCCAATGGTCAGAAGCGCTTGCCAGCCAAGAAATTGACCAAATGTCTCAAATAATAAGCCAATGGCTAATGTGACAAGCACAGCGTTTGCCACTCCAGCCGATGCTTTATACATTCTATCAATAATATACTCCTTCAAAGACTCCACCCCATTTACATTCTCTCTTTTTACTCATTCGGTTTAAACCGATAAAGGATTATAACAAAAAAACACTCCCGGTAAGCTACACGAGAGCGACGCTAGTATTCAGTTATCATAGCACCTGATACAGACCCTGTAAATCCTTTTCTAGCGCCCTCCTTAATGTGTCCGCTTTCAATAAAAGAGGCACAGAGGAAATTCCACCTGTGCCCCTCTCACTTAACTACCTTTAATATAAGAATAGGCAACTTGAGTCGCTTTCTCTCCTTCATTTGCTTCAATATAGTGGTTAAACAATTGTTTCTCATAGTAACTAGCTAATGTGACATTCCCACTTTTACGTAAATAAGGAATTAAGCTCTCGTGAAGGTACGCGTAATATTGTTTCATCTGTCCTTTGATTAAATAAGAGAGTAATTTAATTTTCTTAGTATCTCCGATGTTCCCTATCTGTTTCGCAAGCTGCATGACGTCTCGAACACTCTTCATTAACTGTTGATCGGACTCCACGTCCTTTAATAGATAGCTTGTAAGAATATAACCAGCATATGGAGAAATATAATTTGGATAGTTACATTTTTGATAGAGCTCAAGGGATTCCTTATAGTAGTTGTTGGCCTCCCTGTTCATCGATTGCAGAAAATACTCGTATCCAAGATTATTTAATAGAATGGCTTTTTTCTCATACTCTCCAAATAGGTCACAGCTTCTAATCAAATCATTGTATTTATCTACTAATTCATCTAAGTCATGATGAACAATTTGAACACTCTGAGTTAGCAAAATTAACGTTTCGGCGTCAATAATTTTGCGGAAGTGATTTGCTTGTTTAAAAAAGTTCAAGCTCATCCTTGCATATTCATAGGCCTTTACATGATGTCCAAAGCGGTAGCAGGTAATGGCTAGATGGTAGTAGTATTCATCATTTCTATAAACCTCGGGCTCAATTTGTTTAAAGTACCCTAATGCTTTTTCATATTCACCAGTAAATAACCGATGAATGCCACACATGTGATAGTAAAGCTGTATATCTCTATCACTCAGTAGGTGGTTTTTTGTTGAAATCTGTTTTAATTCTCTTTCTGCTTCCTTTAAATGTTGCTTCGTCAAATAGTATCTTACAAGTAATAGCTGATAGTAGAAACCTAAAGTAGACTGCAGTAGCAGTGTATTCTTCTCAAGTACTTCTTTATAGCTTTCTGTTTTTGTTCGATCCTGCATAATCATTGAGACGTGCCATTGGTCAAGTGTTTCTTTCACCTTTTTAAACTTCTTTACTTCATGCTCAATATCGACACCAAGCCGATTACTTAATAAATAGGTGATTTCCGTTGAATAATGAGCCGTGCCCCTCTCTATTCGACTAATATGTGCCACCGAGCAGATCCCCTTGCTTAGCTGTTGCTGCGTAAGATGCTGCTGTTCACGATAGTACTTAATAATAAAACCTTCATGCATAGACCAATCACCACCTTGTTAATCTAATTTATGAACTCGGGACTCCCTTTTTTTCTGCCTAGTTGAGTACGACTTTTGGTTGAATGTAGACAAGGACTATTTCATCATTTCTATCTTTTTTTCTTATTATTTTAGATTATATCAAATTTTACGTGAATTTCAGCATGATTCTCACAACTATCTGAAAGTTCTCATTAATAAAACCCTATTAAATTGGTTGCTATCTAAGATCGTGCCTCATTCGTTATGTCTTTTGTCACAATTGTTCTCTACATATTCTCTCTTTATTTGTGTTAATGCCTGAAAGTGATCCAAAAAAGACATGGATTCGCTATACTTTTCTCGTAATCTATCAAAAAGTAATTAGGAAGAGAGGAGCGCTGCGATGAAGATCGGTATGAACCAAAAACCATGGAAGGTAATGGCGGTCACCGCATTATCAACAAGCTTAGTATTAGGAGGAGTAGGCTCCTATCCGCTTCATATTTCAGCGGAAACAAACACAGCTAGTCTTCAGGTATCTGAAGACATCAACTTAGATAGTACGGACATCGTCTCTGTTATTGTTGAGCTTGAAGAATCTCCAGAAACTCTGGCAATCGCCGAGGCTGAAGAAAAAGGCGAGAGCTTAAGTGCTGCTCAAGCAAAAGTACAGGTAGAAGAATCTCAGGATGAATTTGAAGAAGACTTATCTACATTAACTACAGCGTACACAATTACCCATACGTATCAAACCGTATTTAATGGTTTTACCATTGAACTCCCCGCAAATCAATTAGAAGCGCTCACAGAAGCTGAAGGTGTAAAGTCCGTTTGGAGTAATGACGAAGTACAGCTTATTGATCCAGTATTCTCTGAAAGTGTATTAGAGGAAGCAATTGAACCATACATGGCTGACAGTGTTCCCTATCTTGGAGTGGACAGGCTTCATGTAGAGGGAGTCACCGGTGCTGGTGTAAAGGTTGGTGTACTAGACACTGGTGTCGATTATACTCATCCTGATTTAGCAGAAGCCTATGTTGGTGGATATGACTTTGTGGATAACGATGATGATGCACAAGAAACAACCTATGATGACTGGTTAGCCTCAGGTATGCCTGAATTTAATAATAATGGAAACTCCTATTATACCTCTCATGGAACGCATGTAGCGGGAACAATAGCTGGTCAAGCTGACAATGATTCCGAGTACGCGACGTTAGGGGTAGCGCCAGATGTTGAGCTTTATTCCTATCGCGTTCTGGGTCCCTATGGATCAGGTAGTACGGCAGGAGTATTAGCAGGCATTGAACGTTCTGTTGAGGATGAAATGGATGTTATTAACCTATCTCTAGGAGCTAGTATTAATGATCCACTTTATCCAACCAGTGTTGCTATTAATAACACAGTTATCGCTGGGGTAACGGCAGTCATTTCGGCTGGAAATGCAGGTCCTAATCTAGCTACACTCGGCTCACCGGGAACTTCGCCGCTGGCCATCACAGTAGGTGCCAATGATGTTCCACTTGTGTTTACTGACTTTACAGGATATTTGGATGATACTTCTACATTTGATCTTGTGAATATTTCAAGTCACTTTGATACTGACTTTGATGAGTTGGAAGCAGGAGAATATGAAATTGTTTATGCAGGGCTTGGCTCTGTAGCTGAATTTGATCAAGTGGATGCGGAAGGTAAAGTTGCCTTAGTAGCTCGAGGGGATTTTGCATTTGTAGATAAAATTGCTAACGCAAAAGCAGCTGGAGCTGAAGCAATTATTATCTATAACAATATCCCTGGAGCAGGACACTTTCCTAACTACTTTGGAGAAGGTGTAAACTTTATTGCTGGGTTCTCTCTTCCTTATGAAGAAGGCATTGCCTTAAGGGATGCCATAAATGAGGATAGCCTATTCAGTTTTGGCGATCGTTCAGAGTCCATCTCTTCTGGAGGGATCTTAGCTGACTTCAGTTCACGTGGGCCATTAAATGGAACATTTGCCATCAAGCCAGAGGTTAGTGCACCTGGTGTAAATATCCTTTCACCAGTACCAGACTTTATGAATGGTCCAGATTATTTTGGTGATTTTGAATATGCTTATGGACGTAAATCTGGTACTTCCATGTCTGCTCCTCATGTAGCTGGAGTAGCGGCACTATTACTGGAGGTCAAGCCTGAACTATCTCCTGCTGATGTCAAAACAACATTAATGAACACAGCTGTTCCTATGACGCTAGATTATAGCGTATTCGAAATAGGTGCTGGCCAAATTAGTCCAGTTGATGCTGTACAAACAGACATGTTGATTCAAGCAAAGGGAGAATCGGTCACACTAGACCCTAACAATAGGATTATTCCACTGAAAGACTTAACAGGTGCATTGAACTTTGGCGCCATTGAAAGTAAAGGTAAAAACGTAAGGGAGTTCCAATCAGTTACATTTAAAAACACCGGTTCCCAAAGCAAAACCTTTACCATTGATTATGATCATCATGTTGATTTCCGTGGCTCAAAGGATGCTTTACAAAATGGTGTAATTCTCCAAACCTCGGATACGGTCACAGTTCCTGCTGGGGAAACCATTACTAAGAATGTATTCTTTATTAGCCCTAAGACAGCAGAAACAGGAGCTTATGAAGGCTATATCAACATTACCAATCAAGCAGACGGCTCAGAGAGCTATCGCATTCCATTTGCAGCTGGAATTATAGAATAACTGGACGTTAAAGAGCCGGACGGAGAGTGTGTTAAGACACTCTCCCAACTCTCTTTACTTGGTAAAAGAAATGGGCTCTTAGATAGGAGGTAATCATTTTTGATCAAGCGAACCCTTTCGTTCGTTATTACGGTTTGCGCTGTACTTTTATGTTTGGGAGTAGCCTTTCTTTTCATCCAAAGCCAGCAGCAAAGTAATCAAACCCCAAATCTATTTGGGTATTCCGCTTTAACGATATTATCTAATAGTATGCAGCCCGAGTTCAGTGAGGGTGATGTGATTGTCATCAAACAAACGCAAGCGAGTGAGCTTGCTGCACAAGACATCATTACGTTTGGCAATTCGGACGGGAACAGGGTCACACACAGAATTACAGATGTAACGAAGGAGCAGGGAAATCACTTCTTTACGACACAAGGCGATAACAACAATATGGCCGACGTTGAACCTGTTTTTGAAGGGCAGGTCATCGGCAAGGTCTTATTTTCTATTCCTAAGCTTGGATTTCTTTCTCGATTCCTCTCAGAACCAATTGGATTCATAACTCTTATTGTTCTACCACTTGTTGCTTATGCAGGCATAACCGTGTATGAACGGATGACAAAACCTACAAAAAACAATAATCAGGAGGCATTTAAATGAAAAAAACAAAAAAAGCATTACTTGCGACAGCATTAACAGGAGCGTTGGTACTCGGTGCAGGATTTGGTTCATATTCTTGGTTCACATCTGAAATCCAAGCAACTGGTCAGCTAACAAATGGTACGCTTGAAATTAACAACGGGAATAATTTTGAAGAGAACATCGTTAATTACAATGGCTTTGCTCCATCCAACCTTGTATTTGGTGACTGGTTGACTGTCGAAAATACGGGTACGCTTGATACACATTTAGAGGCTTCATTTTCACATGAGCTTGACCAAAATGTAGCTATTTCTGCCTATAAGGTCGGATACATTGCGATAAAATTTACTTCACAGCCTGGTAGAGATATCCGTGAAGCATCACAGATTAAGCTCCAGGAGTTATTTGATGGTGTGACAAATGAAGTGGAAGCACAAGCTGCCGTGGCTGCTTTGAGTGATGATATTGAAATTGTTACTGGTTTGGTTGAAGAAGCAGAGTTCAGAGCCTTTAGTGAAGGCGGCATTAATCAGGGTGGCTTTTTACTTGGAGATGGTGCTTTACCTGGCGTAGATAATCAGTTCTGGCAGCTGGATGAAGGTCAGTACATTGACTTAAACTTCGGGGTGAAACTTGATGAGAATGCCGGGAATGAGTATCAAGGCGTATCATACTCTGCTGTATTAGACGTTATTGCAAAGCAAACAGATGACGGAGCGGAGAAATAATATTACACATAAAAACGTGAACTAAAAGAAAAAAAGCTGAAGAATGTTGGAGTCTCTCCATACATTGTTCAGCTTTTTTTTGTATGATTACAAGTATAAATTGAAAAGTATCTGAGGATTGGTTCTTCGGCTGCCGCTCCCGAAACTGGGGGCATGTTTACCGCGGGAATACCTGAGCTAACTCGACTACGTCGAGTTAGCTCATTGAACCTCATCAGGTCACTGAAAAACGATCTTTCTGAACGTTCTTCAATTATTTAAGTCGAAACGTTAGCGAAAGGAGAACCCGAAGACTCCTGCGGAACAGAACGTGTCTGAAGACATTGAAGTGGTGGTTTTCCGCTTCGAGGGCTTAGGCCGTTCCCGCGGAAAGACTAGGGCCCTCCTGGCGATGTCATTCAGCTCATTTTTACATGACTTTTTCAGTGGCCGCCTTTTCATCCCGCAGGTGTCGGCCTTTCATTTTCGTCCTTTTGGTGAGAGTAGCAGACATCCAGTATACACGTAGAGTCTTCATTACTTTCCTACAGCCTTTCCATGTACATTTATCATGTCTATTCTAAAGGCAAACCTGTGAATGCATCTTTTCTTATGTTTTTCTTCGTTATGCCAATTTGTTTCAAATGGTTGGTCACAGACTCCACCATTGATTTAGAGCCTGCAATATAGTACTTCCCGTTATTTTTATGAGCTTCAACAAACTGATCAATTGCTTGATTCAGCATAGATTTATCTTCAATGAATGCTACTGTTATTGGTAGATCCTTACCTAAATTACGGAGCTCACTCTCATAAATAAAACCTCTTTGTCCTTGAAGATAAATAAGATGGATCTCCCCTTTAGGATCAGTCCCTTGACTTTCAATTTGTTTTAACATCGCTCGAAACGGTGTAATGCCTATTCCATTAGCAATAAGAAGCGTTGGGTGTTTATCACTTAAATAGAATGAACCAACAGGTCCACTCATGCTAAGTGTCATACCCTTCTCTAATTCAGTTAATCCTTTTTTGAAATGACTTGGATTATCAGTAATCGTTGTTGTTATTTTTAAGATATTCTCTTTTGGTGATGATGCAACACTTAATGGTCGCGTCGAATCCTTCATTTTCCGATGAGTAATTGTAAATAAACCATGCTGGCCTGAGTGCCAAGTTAAATCTGAAGGCTTTACGAAGTGGAAGGAATAAACCCCATTGACTACTTCTTCTCTCCCTATATACACTAGCTCATTTTTCTTAAATATGGTTAAAGAATCTTTTAAGAATCCCATGTTTTCTCCTTTACCTAATAAGCTCATTTAATTTTTCAAGCATAAATGTCCAACCGTATTTCGCGCCATTATATTCTTGGTTTTCTTCTACAAATCCAGTTTGTTCTAAGTGAACATATGTCGTATTCCCCTCTTGTCTTAAGGTCCAAGTCACAATCGTATTAATTGGTCCTCCTACCCATGTATACGAAAGCTTATAAGGTTTATCAACAATCAATACCTCGCTATTAACAGTAAGTCCAATTTTTTTATTATAAAACTGACATTTGTAACCAACAATGGGTCTGAAGTTATTTTCCATCACCCACTTTGCAAGTGTATCTGAATGTGTTAAAGCTTCCCAGACTTTTTCAATTGAACTATTAAATTCAAATTTAAGTATCATATTTGCCACTGATTAATCCTCCAAAATGTCTTTTAATAGTAATGCCCGGTCTGTCCAGAATTGCTCATAAAAATGAACCCACTCTTTTATTTCCTGTAAGGGTACAGCATTAAATTGGTATCTTGTCTCTCTACCAACTCGGCGGTTTGTAACAAGATTAGCCTCTTTTAAAATAGTTAAATGCTTAGAGACAGCTGTTCTCCCCATTTCAAAATGAGGAGTTAGCTTATGAAGAGGTAACTCCTCTGAATTAGCCAACAGATCTATCATTTTACGCCTAGTTGGGTCTGCAATGGCCTCAAATACATCACGCTCTTGGTATGCAGTATTCATGTTTCCTCCTTCAAAATAGAATATGACACTTTATGGTGTCATTATAGTACGACACTTGACGGTGTCCAGTCAATAGTAATTTACTGAAATTTTCATAAAACGAAAAAATCCGGACAAATGCGTGGATGCGCGTCTGCCCGGATATACGTATAATAGCAACTTATTTCACACATTTCTCTGCAATTAATTGCTTTAAAATGTCTGCTGTTTCTTCAATATCTTTTTTAGAAACGTCATAATGGGTAACCAAACGTACGATGGTTGGCGCAAAGGCATTTGCGAGAATCCCATTCTCCTTTAAAAGCGCAACAAATTCATTAGCTGTATGTCCTGTTTCTGAAACATCCATCATGAGGATGTTTGTTTCAACCTTTCCAACTACACTCACTCGTGGAAGTGCATTAATTTGCTCAGCCAACCAAGCTGCATGCTGATGATCTTCTTCTAAGCGATCAACCATTTCAGTTAGAGCAACGATTCCGGGTGCTGCCAAAACGCCAGCTTGACGTAGTCCTCCTCCTAAACGTTTTCTCCACTTTCTTGCTTTCGCGATAAATTCAGAGCTTCCAGCAATAATGGATCCAACAGGTGCACCAAGTCCTTTTGATAAGCAAATTTGAACGGTAGTGACGTATTGAGTAAAGTCTGTCATAGGCCTCTTCAAAGCCACTGCAGCGTTCATTAATCTAGCTCCATCTAGGTGAATTGGAATGTGGTGTCGTTGTGCTACGTCATAAATTTCCTTCATTTTCTTAGGAGTCGTCACTGTTCCCCCCGCTCGATTATGGGTATTCTCTAAACAAATAAGTCCCGTCTCCGCTTCATGAATGTCAGAGCCTTTTATCGCAGCCTCAACGTCTTCTGCGCTCATCATCCCGCGCTCTCCTTTAATTGGAAAAGGTTGAATGCCTGCAAATGCCGAGGTCGCTCCCCCTTCATATCGAAAAATGTGAGAGCCCTCTTCCAATATAATTTCCTCTCCTAGTGAGCAATGTACCAGAACAGCGATTTGATTCCCCTGTGTTCCACTTGTTACAAAAAGAGCTTCCTCTTTACCAAGTTTCTTAGCTGCAATCTCCTCCAACTCTCGCATGGTGGGATCGTCTCTATAAACATCATCTCCCACCTCAGCCTCAAACATAACCTGTCTCATTCGATCCGTTAGCTTTGTCACTGTATCACTTCGAAGATCAATCATCTCACAACACTCCTGCCCCTATTTTTATATGTAGTATATCATCATCAAATGCAATGAGTCTGTATCCACGTTAATTTCAATGACAGGGTAATGTTTTAGATTTTATGTATCGGGAACCTAGACAATACGATATATCATAGATAGGGTGTTAGCCATGAGTATAGAAGAAAAAGTGGTGATTATAACAGGTGCCTCAAGTGGAATAGGTGAAGCAACCGCTAGAGAGCTTGGCTCAAAGGGAGCAAAGGTTGTTCTTGCAGCGAGAAGAGAGGACAGACTTAAATTACTACAAGATAGTCTAAAAAAAGATAAGATTGAATCTTCCTATAAAGTAGTTGATGTCACATCAAACGAAGAAATGGAACAACTGGCACAATTTACTCTTGATCAATACGGTCAAATTGATGCCATTGTTAATAATGCAGGTCTTATGCCACTCGCAAACTTGAGTAAGAAAAAAATTGATGAATGGAACACGATGATTGACGTGAACATTAAAGGTCTTTTATACGGAATTGGAGCCGTTCTGCCTCATATGAGAGAGCGTAAATCAGGACATATTATCAATATTTCTTCTGTAGCAGGGCATGAGGTAATGCCGGGAGGTACTGTATACTGTGGAACCAAATTCGCTGTACGGGCCATTACGGAAGGTTTACGTAAAGAAGAAGCAGCGGAAGGAAACAATATCCGCACAACGATCATCTCACCTGGCGCGGTAGCGACTGAATTAGTTGAACACATTACTGATTTAGATGCTAAACAAGGTGCAGATGCATTATATGATATCGCCATACCGCCTGAAAGTATCGCCCGTGCCATTGCTCATGCCATTGGAGAGCCAAATGATGTAGCTACAAACGAAATCATTATCCGTCCAACGGCTCAAGAATTATAAACTTTACATGTTCCATCTAGCAGGGGAGACGAATTGTCTCTCCTGTTTTGTTGAGCTTTTTTTATGTAGGTTCAACTCTCCTTTTATTTATTTCTTAAACAAAGTAGAGTATGATAAAGCGAGGAAAAATTATTGAGAAAATGAGTGAAGATAGATGCATGATAAACAATATACAATGCCGGCTGAATGGACTCCTCATTCAAGAACCATGATTGCCTGGCCCGTAAAGGATTCTATGGTTTACCCTGAAAATTATACCCAGGTGTGTACTGGCTATGAGCAATTAATTCTTGCGATTAGTGAGTTTGAACCTGTTTTAGTAATAGTTAATCCTGAAGATGAAGAATCGGTTGCGCCACGATTTGCTCACGCACCTGTGGAGCTCATCTCACTTCCACATAACGATGCGTGGCTCCGGGATAACGGACCTACCTTTGTAAGAGGCGAAGAAAATCAGCTATTTGGGATAAACTGGGGATTTAATGCCTGGGGTGAGAAATATGAACCTTGGGATCTTGATGATGAAGTAGCACCTGCTCTCCTTTCATTTATGAAGGTTCCAGCTGTTGATGCACCTTTAATCTTAGAGGGTGGCAGTATTCATGTAGATGGTGAGGGAACGTTACTTACAACGGAAGAATGCTTGTTAAACCCTAACCGCAATCCACATTTAAGTAAAAAAGAAGTGGAGGATCAATTGCGTCCACTGCTTGGCGTTGATACATTCATTTGGCTTCCTCTTGGTTTAGAGGGAGATGAAACAGATGGTCATGTGGATAATGTAGCTTGCTTCGCCGCTCCGGGGAAAATCATCCTACAGGTTTGTCATGATCCTGAGGATACGAATTTTGCTAGAAGTCAGGAGCACCTTTCCATTCTAGCAAAAGCAACAGATTCACAAGGACGCCCGGTTGAAGTCATTGAAATTGAACAGCCTCCATATCGTGAATCCAATGGACAGCGTTTAACATTAAGCTATCTTAATTTTTATTTTGTAAATGAGGGAATCATCCTACCCGTATTTGGTGGGGATGCCAAAGCTTATGATCAGAAGGCCATTAAACAACTGAAAAAAACGTTTCCAGATCGAACCATACGTACAATTGATGGAATGGCCATTATTCAAGAGGGTGGAAATGTTCACTGTACCACTCAACAGGTCCCATCAGAAGGGAGTCGTTCATGACTAAAATAACCGTTGCAGCTACGCAAATGAGCTGTAGCTCCGATATCCAAACAAATATTCATAACGCGGATCGTCTTGTGCGAGAAGCGGCAGCTAATGGCGCTAATCTTATTTTGCTTCAGGAGCTTTTTGAGACTCCTTATTTCTGTCAAAAAGAAAAACCAATGTATTATGCGTATGCAACCAGTGTGGAAGAGAATCCAGCCATTCTTCATTTTCAAAAACTTGCTAAAGAGTTAGCAGTTGTCCTTCCGATTAGCTTCTATGAAAAGAAGAACAATGCACGCTATAATTCTGTAGCGATGATTGATGCAGACGGAAAGATTCTTGGTGTTTATCGCAAAAGTCATATTCCAGATGGTCCAGGCTATGAGGAAAAGTACTATTTTACGCCAGGCGACACTGGCTTTAAAGTATGGAATACACGGGTAGGAAAAATTGGCGTGGGTATTTGCTGGGATCAGTGGTTCCCTGAAGCCGCGCGTGCAATGGCCTTGCAAGGAGCGGAAGTTCTTCTTTATCCAACTGCGATTGGGTCTGAGCCTGAAGATTCCACAGTAGACAGTAAGCAGCACTGGCAGACCTGTATGCTTGGGCACGCCGCTACTAACTTGGTACCGGTTATCGCTTCTAACCGAATTGGTGTAGAAAGTGATGACGATTCAAGCATCACCTTCTATGGCTCCTCCTTTATTGCCGGTCCAACCGGTGCGGTCCTTGCAGAAGCCAGCAGAGATACTGAAGAGATTTTGTATGCTGAATTTGACTTAAAAGCGCTTGAAGCACAGCGAGTAGAATGGGGATTGTTCCGCGATCGCCGCCCTGATTTGTACCATGTCTTAACAACACATGATGGCGAATTAAATAGGTAAAATGAAAAAAACTCCAGACTGAGTGAGCAGCTGGAGTTTTTGATTTAGATCACCCTAAAGACGGAAGAGATACCGATAATTACAACGGTTTGCAGTACAGTCAGGGTGAACCAACGTGTACTGCTCACGCCCTTCTCTCCTCTTAAAAAACCAAAATATCCAAAAGCGTTAAAGGCCAACAGAATGAAGAAAAGAGCAAAAACAGAGATTAAAAGTTCCACCATCGAGACCCCTTTTCCCAAATAATAGTTATTTTTAGTATAATCGGAATTTGCATTGAGGTAAAGGTGGGGAATGAAAATGGTCGGGTTTATGTCATTTATTTCGTCAGATCGTTAGTCGGTAAATTCCTCTCCAGGTTACCGGTCTTGGTAAAGTGATCATTTTTCTTAATAAGGTCTCAGTTCCTCTTGGTACTTTATTTTCTTCTTGGTAATCTCAGCTATCCTCTTGGTTACACGGTAAAACGTCTTGCTAATGCCCCTTCTTTCTTGGTTACGTGCCCAAACCTCTTGATTAAGAACTAGTTCTTCTTGGTAACGCACTTTTGCTCTTGGTTAGATGCCTGTTCTACTTGGTTACACTCTTATCCTTCTTGGTAAAGCGTCTTTTCAAGATCAAGTCCTTATTATCGTGCAAATATTCATCAATGCCTACCCAAAAACAAGCTAACAACATTAAAGGGCCGACACCTGCGGGATAAAAAGGTTCAATGAGCTAAATCGACGTAGTCGGGTTAGCTCATTACCTTGTCTCGGGTAAGTGCCCCCAATTTTGGGAGCGACAGACGAAGAAATAAATCATGAGCAACCCTCTATCCATAAAACTTCCAGACTTATTTACATATAAACTTGGACGCTGTCCTTTTCTCTCAACACAATAGGCGGACATTCTCCATGTCCGCCCATCAACTATCTGATCACAGCAAAGCACGGAATCCGTTTTCCTCAATCTGCTTTAGATCCGCTGCTACTTGCTCAGCAAGCCCTGTTAATTCTGTTAAATCAGTGCCCCAGAACTCTTTTTCACTTAGCAGGCGCTGTACAACCTGCTCTAATGATAGCTCTGCTGATTTATATTGCCCCCATACCTGCTCAAGTAGCGCAAGCGTGGCTTCGTTATCACGAATGACATAGCGTGTTCCATCTCGATCACCTGCTAAAAAGGCTCCATCTCTCTCCACAGGTTTTGTATAGGCAAGCAGTGCTGACAAGCTGACAGTGAGTTTAGCTGGCAATGCAGACTTCTGCTCAACATAAGCCAGTAGGCTCGGCACAACCCGTGTTTTAAATTTGTACACTGGATTCATACCAATGTCTGTTAGTTGATGCTCAATAAATGGATTACTGAAACGCTCTAGCACGGATCCAGCAAAGTCTTGCTTTTCTTGTTGATCCGCCTCAACGGTAGGCAGGATCTCCTGAAAAACGGCTTGTTTTGTGAACTCAGAGAGCTGTTCATCTGTCATCGCTTCAAACACGGTGTTGACTCCAGCTAAAAAGCTCGCAGCAAACATTGTGGTATGAGCTCCATTTAACAGCTTTACTTTCAAATCACGATACGGAGCAGGGTCGCCCCACTTTACGTTTAGTCCTGCTTTATGAAATGGGAGCTTCTCCGCAACTTCTGCTGGAGCATCAATGACAAACAAATGATAAGGCTCTCCTACCGTAAGCAGAATATCATCATAGCCTAGTCTTTCACGGAAAACATCTTCTTCCCCTCTTGGAAAACCAGTTACAATGCGATCAACGAGGGTATTGCAAAAACGATTATTCAACAAGACCCACTCTTTAAACTCTGCCGGAAGCGACCAATCGTCTATAATTTTTAAAACGATTTCCTTTAAAAGATCCCCGTTCCCTTCTACTAGCTCACATGGGATAAACGTAATTCCCTTTGAGTTATCTCCGGAAAATGTTTGATAACGCTCATACAAAAAAGCAACGACTTTACCAGGGAACGATAGTGGTGATGTTGCATGATCATACTCTTCTTTCTGATAGGTGAGTCCAGCTTCCGTTGTATTTGAAAAGAAAAACTCAACATCAGCAGAACGAGCAAGCTCAAGAACCTCCTGCCAATGGTTATAAGGATCGATACCTCTTGATATGGATTCAACCAGTTCCGCCTCATTTACAGTTTCGCCATTCTCTACTCCTCTTAAGACGGTAGTATAGAGCCCATCCTGTGCATTTAGCTTCGGTACAACCTTGCCATGAGGTGTTGGTTGGATAGCAACGACTTTTCCTTCATAAAGTCCTTGCTGATGTAACTGATGAATCATCCAGTTAACAAATCCGCGGAGGAAATTCCCTTCTCCCACTTGTACAATGGTCTCTTTGACAACACCACCTTGCTGATTGGTACTGAATTCTTTTGTGAGACTATTCCACTCCATATACGATCAACCTCTCCCTATAAAATAACGCCATCCTTAAATAAGGCGATTTCCTTAAAGCCATGTTTTTCATTGTGCGTCCGTACATTCCCGGAGGCGAGCTCTACGACATAATCAAGCAGCTCCTCAGAAACCTCTTCCATTTTTTTACCTTGCACAAGCTCTCCAGCGTTAAAGTCGATCCAGTTTTTCTTGCGCTCAAATAGTGGCGTATTTGTCGACATTTTAATGGTTGGTACTGGTCCACCAAATGGGGTACCTCGACCCGTCGTAAAGATAACCATATGTGCACCTGATGCTGATAAGGCCGTGACAGACACTAAATCATTCCCAGGACCTTGAAGCAGACTCAAACCATTTTTCTTAAGTCTTCCTCCATACGGAAGTACATCAACCACCGGTGAGAATCCACCCTTTTGAACACAGCCTAAAGACTTTTCTTCGAGCGTTGTAATCCCACCTTCTTTGTTACCAGGGGAGGGGTTCTCATACACAACTTGATCATGTTTAATGAAATAGTCTTTAAAGCCGTTGACCATATCTACGATGCCGTTAAACACCTGTTCATCCTGAGCCCGATCCATTAAGATCGTTTCCGCTCCAAACATTTCAGGAACCTCTGTTAATACAGTTGAGCCGCCATGAGCGATGAGTTTGTCAGAGAACACGCCAACAAGAGGATTTGCTGTGATACCTGATAAACCATCGGAGCCTCCACACTTTAATCCAACCTTTAATTTTGAAAGGGGCAGTGGCTCTCGTTTAAACGATGCAGCATATTCCGCCAATTCTTCAATAAGCTCAAGACCTGCCTCTAATTCATCCTCCACCTGCTGTACGCTTAAAAATTTCACGCGGTCCTCATCATAGTCACCAATGACTTTTTTAAACGCGTCGATATAATTGTTTTCACAGCCTAAACCTAGCACAAGCACTCCTGCTGCATTAGGATGAGCAACGAGATTACTAAGGATTTTTTGCGTAGCATGCAGATCATCACCAAGCTGCGAACAGCCAAATGGATGTGGAAAATGAGACACAGCGTCCACACCTTCAAAATTCATTTGATCCCCTTGCTTAGCCAAAACCTCTGCCGTTTTGTTAATACAGCCAACCGTGTTTACTATCCAAATTTCATTTCTGATACCAATATCGCCGTTTTTACGAACGTAGCCTTGAAACGTTCGCTCTTGAGGCTCACTATGAGTATTTGATGACTCTTCCATTGGCTGGTAGGTATTATAGTCAAGCGTACCTTCTAAAGTTGTTTTGATGTTATGAGTATGAACCCATGTACCCTCTTCAATATCAACGGTTGCAAAGCCAATTGGGAAACCGTATTTATGAACAGCATCACCTGATTTGATTGGCTTGAGTGCAACCTTATGCCCTCTTTTTACATCCTCTTTAAGAGTAATCGTTTGCTCTTCAAGCTGAATGTTTTCTCCCTTTTCGTAATCTCTGAGCACAACAACTACATGGTCCTGGTCATGTACAACAATATGATCCATTTTGTTACCCCTCTCCAAATTCTCAAAATTTTTCCCAAGTTTATATAATCTATGAACTTGCCTTTATCTATTGTTTAACTATAAAAACCCATATAAAATTAATAATGAAAGCGCTTTCTGTCTGTGAATATATCCAAATGATTAGGAGGGATGATAGTAGACAGTACTTGTTCCATTAGAACATTCTGTGTTTCTTTCTCAGCAAGTAAATACTTTAAAAAGGAGTGCTTACATGAAAAAGGTCAAACTCTTTTCTCCACTTCTCGTTGTGTTTATTCTTGCAGGATTGTTTTATCCTTCTGAAATGAAAGCAAATAATGTAGTGACTCAAGCTGAACATCTACTTACTTGGCAAATGGAACACGGTGGTTGGACAAAAGACAAACCTGAAATCTACACACGTGATTGGAACGGTAGTGAATCTCGATCCGTCTGGGAACAAAACGGTGTAGAACTTGGTACTGTTGACAATGACGCAACCGTTTCTGAAATACTGGTTGTAGCCGAAGCCTATCAATTAACAGGTGATCAGCGTTTTCTAGATAGCGCTTACCAAGGAATTGACTTTCTCTTTAAATTGCAATATGAGAGCGGTGGCATTCGTCAAGTTTATCCCCAACGTGGATCTGATCCAACCAGCTCTGTATGGTATTCAAATTACGTAACCTTTAATGATCGGGCCATGATTAATGTGCTTGAGTTGCTAGAGCAAGTGTTAAACCAAGAAGCACCTTTTAATGGTGATTTTCTGAATGAACCGCTTCGAACTGATCTTGAGCATGCGATTAATCAAGGACTAGACTATATCCTCGCCTCGCAAATTGTTGTAGATGGAACCCCCACAGCATGGTGTCAGCAGCATGATCCCAACACCTATGAACCGATGCCCGGTAGAGCCTATGAACATGTCTCCATATCAGGAGATGAGTCTGTGAGTGTTGTAGAATGGCTTCAAGCACGACCTGATCAAACCCCTGAAGTGACAGCTGCCATAAATCATGCGCTCAACTGGTTTGAAGAAGCTACACTAACAGATACTAGATACGAGCGAAGAACCGAACCGCATTTCTTTGAGGATGCTGGTGTTGATACATGGGCCAGATTCTATGAAATAGGAACCAATCGACCCATATTCTCGGGTCGAGATGGTATTGTTCGCTACGATATCATGGAAGTTGAACAGGAACGCCGATATGGGTATGCCTGGGCGGGACAATGGCCGCAACGTATTCTTAACTAAATAAGTGACGAAACAGGTCTGCAATCACTTGTGCAGACCTGTTCGAATTTACGCAAATTCAAAATATTGTTCTGCATTGTGGTAGCAAATATTTTCAATCATTTGCCCAATCCACTCGTAATCCTCTGGTGCTTCGCCAGCTTCAATCCAGCCACCTACAAGATCACAAAGTACTCGGCGGAAGTATTCGTGACGCGTATAGGACAAGAAGCTTCTTGAGTCCGTCAGCATGCCTACAAACGTGCTTAGTAAGCCAATATTCGAAAGGTCCTTCAGTTGCTTAATCATGCCATCCTTTTGATCGTTAAACCACCAACCCGAACCGAATTGGATTTTCCCTTTTGTCCCACTAGACTGGAAGTTCCCAATAGCTGTTGCGATCACTTCATTATAAATTGGGTTAACTGTATATATGATTGATTTAGGAAGTTCATTGGTCTTTTCCAATTCATTCAAAAAGCCATTCAGCGACTCAGCTATAGGGGCATCACCCATAGAGTCAAAACCAGTATCAGCACCTAGCTGCTTAAACATACGACTGTTATTGTTACGAGCCGCCCCTAAGTGAAGCTGCATCGTCCATCCATGCTTATGATATAAACGACCCAAGAACTGCATCGTGTAGGCTTGATAGGAAAGCTCTTCATCTGCAGTGATGTTACTACCGTTTAAGGCTTTTTCAAAAACATTAGCTGCTTCACTCTCCGTCACCTGCTTATATGGTACCGTGTCAATTCCATGATCTGAAAGTCGACATCCCGCTGCATGGAAGAAGTCGGCTCTTTCTTCCAAAGCTTTCAGTAGCTGTTGATACGAGGTAATTTCTACCTGACTAGCTTCACTTAGCTTCTTAATATAACTAAGGAATGGCTCCGTGGTGATAGCTAGTACCTTATCAGGACGAAAGGCTGGATATACCTTGGTTTTAAAATTCCCGGATTCTGCTGCAAGCTTTTTATGTGATTCAAGAGAGTCAATTGGGTCATCCGTTGTACAAATTACATGTACATTCGACTGCTCAATGATGCCCCTTGTGCTCATCTCTTTATCTTGTAATCTTTCATTAACCTCAGTCCAAATTCGCTCTGCAGAATCTTGATTTAATAGCTCATCGACGCCGAAATATCGCTTTAGCTCTAGATGCGTCCAGTGGTATAAAGGGTTACCCATCGTGTGAGGAACAGCCTCTGCCCATTTTAAAAACTTATCTTTATCACTCTTATTACCAGTTACATAGTCTTCGTCGATTCCGAGTGCGCGCATCGCTCTCCACTTATAATGATCTCCGTGTAGCCATACCTCCGAGATATTATTGTATCGACGGTCATCTGCAATTTCATGTGGAGATACGTGACAATGATAATCAAGAATTGGCTTATCCTTGGCAAATTCGTGATACAGTCTTTTGGCCGGTGCATTTGTTAAAAGAAAATCATCGTGAATAAACGCTTTTCCTGTCGTAAGCATACGTAATCGCTCCTTTAGATAGTTGAACGCATTCTAGGTGCAGGTCGCATATTTGTTCGGTTACGTTCGATTTGGTTTGATTATATCATGATACCGTTTTCATAACAATCCTGTTTATGCGATCGTGATGGAGATGGTTGTCTGAGCCAATTGATGTTGAATCCTTTGATCCAGCTCTGAATCAGTAATCAGTTCATCAATGTCTTCAATTCCTGCAAACTTCATTAATCCTACCTGTTCAAACTTTGTTGAGTCTGCTAAAAGGCAAACATGCTTCGCTCGTCCAATGACCGAGCTTTTCCAATCGTAATGGAAACTATTAAGTACCGTTAATCCATGCTCAATTGAAATGCCTGTAGCTCCTAAAAATAAGCGACTAACATATATTTGAGAGAGGGCTTCTAGTGTTTGTTTGCCAAATAATGAGGTAGTTGCTCCAAGCTGTGAACCGCCTAACATCATTAACTGAACCTTTTCTTTAGCGTATAAGTTATGTGCAATTTCAATATCATTTGTAATGACGGTTACGGGGAATTCACCTAATAGCTCAGCTAAAGCATAGGTTGTGCTACCTCCGTCTAATAATATGACTTCTTGTGGCTGTATAGTCGCTAAGGCCTTCTGAGCAATTAACTTCTTCTTATCTTGATGTCTCGATTGTCTTTTCTTCTCTGGGAACAGGCTGTTATCGTCTGATCTTAAGACAGCTCCGCCATGTACTCTTTGTAACAGGCTTCTCTTTTCGAGTTCTTCAAGGTCGAGACGAATGGTTTTTTCTGTTACCTTTAGTAGTTCACTTACGACGGATACTTTGAGTGCTTTATGTTCATTTAAATAACCTAATAATTGTTCATGGCGTTCTAACGATAGCATCTCCATTCTCCTTTTAGTTTGATCTATTTTCTATTATCGAACAAAAGCAAACATAAGTAAACACAAAAAAATAACACACCTTTTGTTTAGGTGTGTTATTTTTTGTGCTGCTTCGTCTGTCGCTCCCGGGATGGCTGGCACGCTTTCCTAGGGCTAGCGTTGAACTAAACTAGCTACGCTAGTTCAGTTCAACCCTGCCCGTTATTCAACACCACTGAAAAAGTCATGTAAAAATGAGCTGAATGACGCCGCTACAGGAGAACCCTACGCTTTCCGCGGGAACGGCCTCAGCCCTCGAAGTGGAAAACCACCACTTCGATGTC
>NZ_VLXZ01000119.1 GCF_007293315.1 Alkalicoccobacillus porphyridii | reverse complement strand
GGCGCAGGCGTGTCCACAGCAGAACTGCCACCGCCGTATAGGCCAGCGCGATAAGCACAATTTTCAGGCTGAAATACTGGCTTAAATACTCGCTGGCTTCGTTGGTGTTGGTTTCGAACATCACAAACAGAACGCTCTGCGAGAACTCCTGACCGTAGATGACGTAGTAGCAAAGCGCCGCCAGAGAGGCCGCCCATAGCACCACGCCGATTACTGCGGCAATAATTTTAATCCGCTTCGGAAAGAGGAATACCGGGATCAACCACAGCGAACTGAATAACAGCGAGTCGCGAATGCCGTTAGTGCCACTATAACCAC
>NZ_VLXZ01000118.1 GCF_007293315.1 Alkalicoccobacillus porphyridii | reverse complement strand
CGTGGCGGAAGACAACCTTCGCGAACTGGGTCATGTCACCCTGCGCTTCGATGGTTTAAACGAAGCGGAATTTCCGGGCACTGTCCATGTGGCAGGCCCTGTACCCGACGATATCGCGCCGGGATCGGTTTTGAAGTTTGAATCTGTTAAGGAGTAAAAAATGAATCAGGTTGCCGTTGTCATCGGTGGTGGGCAAACCTTAGGCGCGTTCCTGTGCCACGGTCTGGCTGCCGAGGGGTATCGCGTCGCGGTTGTCGATATTCAGAGCGACAAAGCCGCAAATGTGGCACAAGAAATTAACGCCGAATATGGTGAAGGAA
>NZ_VLXZ01000117.1 GCF_007293315.1 Alkalicoccobacillus porphyridii | reverse complement strand
CGGGCGATGTGCAGTTCTACCTGCCGGAAGGTCGCTGGACACACCTGTGGCACAACGATGAACTCGACGGTAGTGGCTGGCATAAACAGCAGCACGGCTTCCTGAGTCTGCCCGTTTATGTGCGTGATAACACTCTACTGGCGCTGGGCAACAACGATCAACGTCCCGATTACGTGTGGCACGAAGGCACGGCATTCCACCTCTTTAATCTGCAAGACGGGCATGAAGCCGTCTGTGAAGTGCCCGCTGCTGACGGATCGGTGATCTTTACTTTAAAAGCAGCACGTACTGGCAACACGATTACTGTGACTGGTGCGGGCGA
>NZ_VLXZ01000116.1 GCF_007293315.1 Alkalicoccobacillus porphyridii | reverse complement strand
AGCCTCCGTGAATATAAACGTCGCCGAATTGTTAAATGGGAATTACATTCTGTTATTATTTGTGGTCCTCGCGCTTGGGCTATGTCTCGGAAAGTTACGACTTGGTTCGATCCAACTGGGTAATTCCATTGGCGTTTTAGTCGTATCGCTGTTATTAGGCCAACAACATTTCAGCATTAACACCGATGCGCTTAATCTTGGCTTTATGCTGTTTATTTTCTGCGTCGGGGTCGAAGCCGGACCGAACTTTTTTTCCATTTTTTTTCGCGATGGGAAAAATTACGTAATGTTAGCACTGGTGATGGTTGGCAGTGCGCTGGTGATCG
>NZ_VLXZ01000115.1 GCF_007293315.1 Alkalicoccobacillus porphyridii | reverse complement strand
CGCAGCCGCTCTACACACTCGACGGTGACGGCACGTTGACGAATAATCAGAGCGGCGTGAAATATCGTCCGAATAACCAAATTGGCTTTTACCAGTCCATTACCGCCGACGGCAACTGGGGTGATGAAAAGCTAAGCCCCGGTTACACCGTGACCACCGGCTGGAAAAACTTTACCCGCGTCTTTACCGACGAAGGCATTCAGAAACCGTTCCTCGCCATTTTCGTCTGGACCGTGGTGTTCTCGCTGATCACTGTCTTTTTAACGGTGGCGGTCGGCATGGTTCTGGCGTGTCTGGTGCAGTGGGAAGCGTTGCGCGGCAAAGCG
>NZ_VLXZ01000114.1 GCF_007293315.1 Alkalicoccobacillus porphyridii | reverse complement strand
AATCAGTAATATGCCTATGTATCGAGGATTGATTTCAGCTAGCGTTGATAATCTACCAATAGCCAATAGTGTTGCTGATAAAGTCCTATGCTTGCCAATATATACAGATTTAAATGAAGAGATTGTTGTGAAAATAACCAAATTATTATTGGGTAAGATGTGATATGGCCTATTTAGATGAAATACAGTTAAAAGAAATGGGCTTCAAAAGCGTTGGAGAAAATGTAAAAATATCAGATAAGGCATCTTTTTATGGGTGTGATAATATTAGTATTGGGAATAATGTAAGGATTGATGATTTTTGCGTGTTTTCAGCTGGAGAGGGTG
>NZ_VLXZ01000113.1 GCF_007293315.1 Alkalicoccobacillus porphyridii | reverse complement strand
ATGATTGGACTGAAATAAAGCTTTTCTCCACCTTTGCACTTAAATTCAGTGACATCTGTCGTTAGTTTTTGAAGAGGCATCGGCGTGTGAAACCGTCGATTTAATCGATTCTCTGCCACTTTACCCGTGGTTCCTTTGTACGATTTATAGCGGGATTTCCGAATGAAGTTCTCTGATTTTAGACCAAGCTCATTCATGAGTCGTTGAACCTTTTTGTGATTGATGATGTGTCCATTCGCTCGTAGTTGTACATGAATCCGACGATACCCGTAATTTCCCTCATGATGATCAAATATAGCTTGAATCTCTTTCTTTATGATTTGATCGG
>NZ_VLXZ01000112.1 GCF_007293315.1 Alkalicoccobacillus porphyridii | reverse complement strand
ACACTTAGGGATTACACTGACTGAAACTCTTCAGTGACGTTTTCTACGCCAGGCGTTTTAAGAAGCACGCCATTAAGATGGATCACAAATTTGTTATCATGGCTGGCTTATCCGGCAATTTGGCGACAAACATCTACAGGGACACGAACTGCCAACATGACTTCGTCATCGTCATTAAGCTGAATACCCATCAGGTAATCGAAATCCCAGGAGCGAATTCCGCCTAACTGGGTTTTATTGACTCTGGTTTTGACCTGCAACAGCGTGCCATCGTCTAATCTGACATCGGCGCTTTTATGGGAGTTTGGCAATAATTCACCACCATAAAG
>NZ_VLXZ01000111.1 GCF_007293315.1 Alkalicoccobacillus porphyridii | reverse complement strand
CTGTTTCAATCCGTCCCAATTCTTCCTGGGTGCGCATGTTGTTTTCAACTTCCCAAAGATCAACCGCCGCCTGGAGGTTTAGCCAAAAATCGACTGTGGTATCAAAAACTTTCGCCAGACGAAATGCCATCTCAGTAGTGAGTTTACGATTGTTATTGATCAGTGCACTGACGCTATTACGATGAACATGCAGCAACTCTGCTAACTCATTGATTTTCAAATCGAGCGGTTCCAGATATTCATAGAGAAGAATATCTCCGGGTGTCGTCGGTTTTCTTGTTGCCTGTTTCATGGTTTTTAACTGTTGCTTCCTTGTGAATAGCGATGCA
>NZ_VLXZ01000110.1 GCF_007293315.1 Alkalicoccobacillus porphyridii | reverse complement strand
GTAACGTGATTAGCGATATCAGAAAAGATGCTGAAGTACGCATGGACAAATGCGTAGAAGCGTTCAAAACCCAAATCAGCAAAATACGCACGGGTCGTGCTTCTCCCAGCCTGCTGGATGGCATTGTCGTGGAATATTACGGCACGCCGACGCCGCTGCGTCAGCTGGCAAGCGTAACGGTAGAAGATTCCCGTACACTGAAAATCAACGTGTTTGATCGTTCAATGTCTCCGGCCGTTGAAAAAGCGATTATGGCGTCCGATCTTGGCCTGAACCCGAACTCTGCGGGTAGCGACATCCGTGTTCCGCTGCCGCCGCTGACGGAAGAA
>NZ_VLXZ01000010.1 GCF_007293315.1 Alkalicoccobacillus porphyridii | reverse complement strand
TAAGTCCGGTACAATACCGAACTCAAACCAGCCAAACAACTGCATAACAAAAACTCTAACTTTTAGGGGTCACTACCAAAACCTTGGTTAACTGGTTTTAGGGATTTTTTTCTGTAGAACAATTATAGTCTCACTTGAGCGGAATTTAGACTTGAGCATTTTAATTAATATAGTTTACCATGTCGATACAACAAACTCGACAATCGTTCCAGTGAGAGGGTAAAGCAGTTAAATCTCATCGTCTCATCTACTGATGAAAAGTACATATCATAGACGATTTTAAACGTTTCGATCATTTTTTCTGACATATCAGCAATGATTTCCTCTTCTGAAAAAAGCTCCGTCACACGACTTTGTTTCCATTCTAAATAGGAAACGATCACTCCACCGGCATTGGCAAGGATATCAGGAATAACAATCGTCCCTTGCTCCTCAAAATAGTGATCAGCTTCTTCAGTAATCGGGGCGTTTGCTCCTTCAATAACTACTTTCGCTTTAACGTCTTCCATATTTTCTTTGTGTATGACGTCCTCAATAGCAGCTAAAATGAGCACATCCGTTTCGATTGTCAACACATCATTGGCCAAACGCACACTAGCTTTAATTCCAGCTTTTTTTAATTCTTCATCATTGCTAGGAAGATCATGACCTTTATTTGTATAGGTAATTAACCTCTCAATATTTATGCCGTCCTCATGATATAAGGTAGTAAACTGGTCAGAAACGGCGACAACTTTATGAGCAATCTTTTGATACTTAACAGCTTCAAGCGTTGCAACACTGCCCACATTACCAAACCCTTGAACAGACACTGAAATAGATTCCTTTTTCTGGGTAAGATTGATTAATGTCTGCCATTGTTTTTGACGGTTTATTTGTTGATCATTCTTCTGTAACCTGAGCCATTGATCAATCAGCCAAGAGTAACTTAAGAAAATGCCTTTTCCTGTTGCTTCTCGTCGCCCTTTTGCGCCTCCATTTTCTACACTCTTCCCTGTAAACGAGCCAAGATATGCTTCACCTTGTTTAATTGTTTTATATTCTCCTACCATCCAGTCGATCACACGTTCATTTGTTCCTAAATCAGGAGCAGGGATATCGTGATTGGGACCTAGATCACGGGCGAAGCGCTGAACATACTTACGACTTATTAAATTTAGTTCACGCTCCGAAAAATTTCTTGAATCAACATGCACGCCACCTTTTGCTCCACCAAATGGTAAGCGATGCAAGGAGTTTTTTAATGTCATTAAGATCGCTAAGTTCTCAACTTCATCTTCGTTCACATTCTCACTGAATCGAATTCCACCTTTATAGAAGCCGCTAATGTTGTTATGCTGAACACGATATGCGGGGATGCGGATAACCCCTTTTCCATCAGTTGAAACTCTTATGTAGCTTTTAATGATCTTGTCAGTTGTTTTCAAAATTTCCTTTGCAGATGCGCTAACCTTCCTGCGTTTTTCATCATCTTCAATTCCCAAAAAATCAGCACGATTTGCTAGCTTATCCATAACAGTTTCAATTAGTTGCCTTGTTTCTTGCTTTTCCATCGTTAGACCCAATCCTTTCAATACGCTCAAGACACAAAACGAAGATAGTCTCCGTAAGTCGTGCTTCTGCGTTTTTTATAAACTTAGTTAGAGTGCTGTTATCGCCATATTTCATATCACAAGGAGGTTAGTGGGAGATCTAGCCTGGAGGACCATTTTCGTCACAGACACCAACCGGAAAAACATGAGGTTACTGAAAAACTAACTTTATAAGACGGCGAGAGTTCCTCATTTTTTTGATCAGTACAGTAGCGGAAGGAGAACCCGTAGACTCCTGCGGAACAGAACGCGTCTGAAGACATCGAAGTGGTGGTTTTCCGCTTCGAGGGCTGAGGCCGTTCCCGCGGAAAGCGTAGGGGTCTCCTGTAGCGGCGATATTCAGCTCATTCTTACATGACTTTTTCAGTGGCCTCGAAAAACATTCGCCATAATAGCAAGAACATAGATAGGTAAATACAGCAATGCCCCTAACCTACAGCATACGTTTTTTTGACCAAGACTTGAACCTAAAAACTCGTTATTAGTTAATCAGCATGATGGTAGTAAATAGGTTTGTCTTGGTTTGATAGTGAGTTTGGACGCAGGATATTGGTGATCCTATCATAAAAGTTCCTACTTCCTAGTTTTCCATTGTGAAACAAACCTTATCCCAATTGATACATAGCCTTAATATTGGTAGTCTAGACTAAAGGCATACATATCTAGAGGAGGCACGGAGATGGGGAAAACAAAACTGGTTGTTTGTACAGGGCTGGCAGGACTCTTCTTACTTTGGGGAACAGATGCTTCGGCAGAGGAGCAAACCATCACCATTCTTCACACAAATGATTCGCATGGTCGGGCGTTTGAAGGTGAATTTGATGGGATGGGGTTTGCTAAGCTAGCTACCTTAATTGAAGAAAATCGTGGAGAGCACTCGATTTTATTAGACGCGGGTGATACGTTTCATGGGACAACCTTTGCCTCTTTAGAAGAAGGGGAGACGATTATTCAAGCGCTGAATCTAATGGATTATGAGGCGCTTGTGCCAGGAAATCATGATTTTAATTATGGGTTGGATCGACTGCAGGAGCTTGAAGGAACAGCTGATTTTCCTGTGCTTGCTGCGAATGTTTTGGATCAAGAGGGAAATCCACTTTTTGATCCATACATGATTAAGGAATTTGGTGGCTTATCAGTAGGCATCTTCGGATTAGCGACGCCAGAAACGGCTTATAAGACACATCCTGATAATGTTCGCGATGTGGAGTTTGAAGATCCATCAATAGCTGCCGAACGTGTAGTCAATCAACTGGAGGAAGAGGGAGTTGATTTGATCATTGCCCTCGCACACCTAGGCATTGACGAATCCAGTGTGGACACTAGTGAAAAGGTGGCTGCAGATGTTGATGGAATTGATGTCATTATTGATGGACATAGTCATTCTGAGCTGACAACTGGATTGGAAGCAGATCATGATACACTGATTGCGAGTGCTGGGGAGTATACTCAGAACCTTGGTATTGTAGAGCTTGTAGTGGATGATGGTGAGTTAGTTGATCGCAGTGCGAGACTGATCAATATGGCAGAAGCAGAGGATACAGTGCCTGATGCTGAAATGGAGGCATTGCTAGATGAACTCGAAGCGGCACAGCAAGAAATTCTGCAAGAGGTGATTGGTGAAGCGGCTATTGAGCTAGATGGTGAGCGAGAAAATGTGAGAGTGAGAGAAACGAATCTAGGAAATCTCATTGCAGATATCCTCTTAAATGCAACGGAAGCGGATGTTGCTTTAACAAATGGTGGTGGCATTCGTGCCTCCATTGCTGAGGGTGAAGTCACAGTGGGGGACATTGTTGAGGTTTCACCGTTCGGAAATTTCGGCGTGACTAAGGATGTAACAGGCGCTGAGTTACTTGAGATTCTAGAGAATGGTGCGAAGGCTTACCCTGAGCCGAGTGGAGGGTTTCCACAGATTGCAGGGTTTTCCTTTATGATCGACGATTCAAAGGATTCAGGTGAGCGTGTTCATTCAGTTATGATTGATGGGGAGCCCTTGGATGAATCAGCAACCTATACGTTGGCAACAAATGATTTCCTGGCAAGTGGCGGAGATGAGTATGAAGTGTTAGCCGATGTTCCAATTGTGAATGAATATAATGCTATGGATGAGCTGATGATTACCTATTTTAGAGATGCCGGAATTGTTACCTCCGATGTGGATGGTCGCATCCAAGTAGGTACCGCGGAAGAGGCGGAAGAAGTGGCCCACTCTGATAATGGTACGGATATGGAACAGGGGGTATATGAGATTCAATCAGGGGATACTTTATTTGAAATCGGCTTACGCTACAATGTGCAGTGGACTCATCTTATGAAACTAAATCCATCTATAGAAGATGAGGATCTTATCTATGTTGGAGATGAGCTTCATGTACCACATAAAACAGTAGAGAAATAAAATTGAATCTAAAACGCGGTGACGATGATCGTTGCTGCGTTTTTGTTTTTTCCGAATAAGGTGAGCGAATCTAAAGGTATTGTTCGGATTCTGTTGACAAATCATAAAGAGATTGCTAGAATCAAGCTGAACTTCATACTTTTTATTACTCGTATATTCGCGGAAATATGGTCTGCGAGTTTCTACAAGCTGCCTTAAAGAGCTAACTACGAAACGGTGTCTTATTTAGACGTCTTTGGTATGGTGCTCGGAGCAGAATGCTCGGAGCGTATTTTTATGGGGAAAGACCCCAAGGAGGAGCCAGATGGATCGTTTTTTTGGTTTAACGGAACAAGGAACTAATGTAAAAAGAGAGGCAATCGCCGGACTGACGACCTTCCTCGCAATGGCTTATATTCTAGCTGTAAATCCAATGATTCTTGGAGATGCTGGAATGGATCAAACCGCTGTATTTGTAGCGACAGCCCTAGCTGCCATGATAGGCTCCATCATAATGGGACTTGTTGCAAATTATCCAATTGCCCAAGCACCAGGTATGGGATTAAACGCATTTTTTGCATATACGGTTGTGCTCGGAATGGGTATGAGCTGGCAGGCTGCACTATTTGCTGTGTTTGTATCAAGTCTTATCTTTTTATTAATTACTGTATTTAAGATTAGAGAAATCATTATAAATGCCATTCCAGCTGAGCTGAAGCATGCAGCTGCTGCCGGGATTGGTCTGTTTATTGCTTTTATTGGTCTGAAAAATGCTGGAATCATTGTTGCAGATGAAGCAACGTTTGTAGCACTTGGTGATCTAACCTCAGGTCCCGTATTATTGGCTGTTTTTGGGGTTGTAATCACGGCTATTTTTGTTGTGAGAGGCTTTAAGGCTGGAGTATTCTACGGATTGGCTTTAACAGCTATTGTCGGAATTATTACAGGAGTGGTGGCTCGACCAGAAGGCATTGTGGCTTCTGCGCCAAGCTTAGCACCAACTTTCTTAGCGGCATTTGATGTGTCAACTGCAGAAATTTTTAGTGCAAGCATGGCTGTGGCAATTCTTACATTCTTATTTGTCACATTCTTTGATACAGCAGGAACATTATTTGCTGTCGCAAACCAAGCTGGATTTGTTAAGGATAATAAGCTACCTCGTGCAGGTAAGGCATTATTCTCGGATGCTTCTGGTGGTGTGGTTGGCTCGTTACTCGGAACATCGACCACTACGTCTTATATTGAATCATCCTCTGGTGTTGCAGTAGGTGGAAAAACTGGACTTACTGCGGTTTTTACAGGTCTATTATTCTTAGTAGCTATCTTCTTCTCGCCGTTATTAGCTGTTATTACAGGGCAAGTAACAGCAGCTGCCCTCATCATCGTTGGTGTGATGATGGCCACATCCCTACGTTTTATTGATTGGACGCGTATGGAAATTGCGATTCCGACCTTTGTTACTTTTATCGCAATGCCTTTGACATATAGTATTGCAAACGGGATTGCGCTTGGGTTTATCTTATATCCAATCACCATGGTTGTAAGTGGTAATGCGAAGAAGGTTCATCCAATTATGTACATTCTATTTGTGATCTTTGTATTGTACTTTGCTTTCTTGAGTCATTAATGATGACTCAACCTGAACTGCCCCTTCTAAGTAGAATGGGGCAGTTTTTTTATAGATAACATAAATGAAAAACACGCGCAGCGAGAACCTCTAAGAAAATCCCACAGGAGCATTCCTGTGGGATTTGTACATATCTGAGAAATTTTTTTTAAAATGCTTTTCATCTATTTAATTTTCGCATATATACATGTATCTCTTAACTCGCTAGAATCTTCTGCAACACTATCCTGCTTTAAGATAGCTTCTAATTCAAAATGTAATCGCTCGGCTACTGCGCGGCTTTTTAGGTTCTTCCGATCACAGCGTATTTCAACCCGGCGTGCATGTAGCTCTTCAAACGCAAAGTCGCTTATCGCCTGAACAGCCTCTGTAATATAGCCCTTTCCTGTATGCTCACTATGAACCCAGTAGCCTATTTCAAATTTAGGTACGTCCCAATCGATTCGATGTAGACCTGATGTAGCAATAAACTCTCCTGTTTCTTTTAGGAATACCATCAACCGGAGATCCTTTCGGGTTAAAAAGTTGACATGTGCTTCCCGAACCATGACTTCTGAGTTCTCAAGTGTAGGTGTCTCTTGAGCAAATGCAAGCCAAGGTTTTAATTCGTTTTGAGAGGCAAGCACAGCTTCGTAAAAAAATTTGCCATCACCTGGCTTTGGGGCACGAATAAATAGTCGTTCTGTTTCAAAATGGTCTGGAAAGTCTAAGAGTATTGGATTCATGTAGATTCACCTCATATAAGATTCTAACTAGTCTACCTGATTGACGCCTCGTTGCCAACAAAAAAATGAATATATTTCCTCTAAACAGGCACTCTACATTTATAAATATTGTGAGGTGTAAAAGAGATGCCAGCTATCTATTCAATCAGTACATATGCACCGCCTCATAAACTCCGTCAAGACGATACGATGGAGTTTGCAAGGGAATTGTTTAGTGAGAGCTACGAGGATATTGAACGATTGCTAACGGTATTTGCAAACGGTCAAATTGATGAGCGTTATTTTGCTGCGCCGATGGAATGGTTTCATCAGCCGCATACGCTTCAGGAACGGAATGATTTATTTATAAAGAAGGCAGTTGAATATGGGGTCAATGCTATTCGTGGGTGCTTAGAAAACAATCATTTTCTAAAACGGACCGTTGGCATAGACGAAATTGATGCAATCATTTGTGTTACTAGTTCAGGAATGGCAACACCTGGCATTGAAGCACGAATGATGAACCAGCTCTCCTTTGATGAGCATACAAAACGGATACCGATATGGGGGCTAGGCTGTGCAGGCGGAGCGGCGGGTTTAAGTCGTGCATTTGAATATTGTTTGGCGCACCCTGAGCAAAATGTCTTGCTTGTTTGTGTGGAGCTATGCAGTTTAACATTTCAGCATAACGACCATTCAAAAAGTAATTTAATTGGAACCTCGCTTTTTGCAGACGGTGTAGCCTGCGCTTTAATAGGGGGGGGAGAAAGCAGCCTTCGTTATGATCTAGTAAAAGCAACCTCTCCGACATATCGCGGTTCTCAATCCACATTAATGCCGCACTCTGAGGATGTAATGGGATGGGATGTCCGTGATTCAGGCTTACATGTTGTGTTCTCTCGTAGCATCCCGGGTATCGTGGAAAAGTGGCTCAAGCCCAATGTAGAAAATTTTTTGCAAAAGCAAGAGGTTGAGCTCGCTGAAATTGATGCCTTTATTGCCCACCCCGGCGGTAAAAAAGTCCTGGAAGCCTATGAAAAAGCATTAGGATTTTCCCCAGATCATACTTTCATTTCAAGAGAAGTCCTGCGCAGATATGGAAATATGTCCTCCCCGACTGTTTTATATGTGCTTAAAGAATTTATGGAAATGGACCAGCCGCTAGGACATCAGGGTTTAGTGGCAGCACTTGGACCAGGATTTTCATCCGAGCTTGTGCATCTAGAGTGGGAGGGATTAAGGCATTGATCTATGTCTACCTTTTTATTGGTTTAGTCATTGCGCAGAGATTAGCGGAAGTGGTAGTGGCAAAATCAAACGAGCGCTGGATGAAAGAGCGGGGGGCATTTGAAGCAGGGGCTTCTCATTACCCAGTGATGGTGGCTTTGCATAGTTGCTTCTTTGTCTCATTGCTTGTGGAGGTTACCGTTGAGTCATTAACCTGGTCAATCTGGAGCGTCCTTCCGCTTGTAATCTTTCTTCTTGCTCAGATCATCCGCGTTTGGGCGCTAGTCTCACTCGGTCGTTATTGGAACACAAAAATTATTGTGTTACCAGATGCAGACCCCATCCAACGTGGACCCTACCGCTGGATCCGTCATCCTAATTATCTAGTCGTTGTACTTGAGATCCTATTCCTTCCGTTGATCTTTCAAGCATATGTAACAGCTATTCTTTTCAGTCTATTTAACGTGGTGATGTTAATGGTTAGGGTAAAAATAGAAGAAGAAGCGCTTGACCAGGACGGGAGATATCAAGAGAAGTTTCATGAAGTAGGCAGATTTATGGGTACTCGTAAAAGGTGATGTGAATGGATAGAAGAGTTGCTGCTCTGTAGGGTTGATAGAGGATGGAGAATGTTTTGTTTCTTCAGCTGCCGCTTCCGAAAATGGGGGCACGCTTACCGCGGGCAGGTATTGAAATAATTGGGCTTTGCCCACTTATTTCAATGAACCTGTACTTCCCGCAGATGTCGACCCTTCATTTTCGTCCGCTTATTTAAATAGTATCGAAATCAATATCTACACAATGATAAGGGCTTTATCAGTAATACATTTACCAAGATAGAAGTAAACCACAACAAGAAAGATTATGAAGTTAGCAAGAATAAAACACTGTTACCAAGAATAAATGTCGATTTATAAAGAACAACTGGAGACTTAACAAGAACCAAATTGCATTACAAAGAGCTTAGTTTGTATTACGAAGAAGATGAGTACTTTTAGCAAGAAACGTCACCGTCCATTGTTTAAGTCTGAACGTTAGCGGAAGGAGAACCCGAAGACTCCTGCGGAACAGAACGAGTCTGAAGACATCGAAGGGGTGGTTTTCCACTTCGAGGGCTGAGGCCGTTCCCGCGGAAAGCGTAGGGTTCTCCTGTAGCGGCGCCATTCAGCTCATCCTTACATGATTTTTTTAGTGGTCTCGGTAATAAGGTTCAATGAGATAAATCGACGGAGTCGGGTTAGCTCATTACCTGCCCGCGGAAAGCGTGCCCCCTATTTTGAGAGCGACGGACGAAGAACAAATCATGAGCCTCCCTCTATCAAAAAAACCATACATTTATTAATAAGGAAATGAAAAATAGTCCTCATAATAAACCTCGCTCTCATCTGGAAAGACGACATGTGCTTCTGGCGCCGCTGAGGATACTCGAGTCGCTTCGTCAACAATTGGTAATGTTAGTGATTGATTACCCGCATCGTATTGTACTTCGTCTGGGACACCAAGTAGATACACCTCAAAAACAGCAGGAACCTCTAATTGTATTCCTATATTAGATGGAGCCTCAAACGTATTCACATAATTTACATTCGTTTGCACAAAATGATCAAGCTGATAATCAAAGGACTTAACTATGGCTAGCATCTCAAAATCAGGCACGATCAACCATTCTAAGTTCTTTAATTCTAAAGTGAATGTAAAGCTGTGTTGCCAATACTCATCCCATGTGATGGTGACAGGTAAAGTAACCTCCTGATCGCTTTCATAGCTCGCTTCACCTATGTGATAGTGATCAAAAAAGCTTCTTTGACCTAGCTCGTTTTTAAATTCGTCCATAAAATCCTCGTTCACTTCGGTTGTATCTACATATTGTAATACTCGATCTGCATCTGCTTCAAAATCAGTTTGATTTATGGAATGGAGGTAGCTGTCTAGCCTCGCTTCAGGAGAAGATTCCGCTGGCCAAAACAAATAAGCAACGAGTAAGATCGCTCCACTTATACCTCCTATAAGGACGTGTTTTCGTTTCAAGTACCGACACCTCTTTCTAAAAGAAGAAGATACATCCATCATAATGAAAGAAAGAGATCGCTTCAATGCTTTTTCCGTCTAGATAGTGTCGAAACAAGGAGGGTCCCATGCTACAATAGTGATAAGTAGCATTCGAACCAGGAGGAATGAGTTTGTCAAAAAAACGAAAGCAGCAGTTTACAGTTGAGCCTGATGAGAGCTTGGCTGATTGTTTAGAACGGATGAAGACGGAAGGCTATCGTCCTGTTCGTCGGATGGAAAAGCCGGTTTTTAAAGAAAATGGGTCAAAAACTCCTGTGATTAGCCATCAGCAGATCGTATTTGAGGGGATTTTAGAAGAAAACGAACAATGAAGAAGGTTAGGTCTTCAACCGTTCGACTTTTAGTTGACACTCTCGGGAGAACCCTGTAAGATAAATGTGGATTCTCGATAAAAAACGAAATAATACCTCATATAATTTTGGGAATATGGCCCATACGTCTCTACCTGATAACCGTAAATTGTCAGACTATGGGGGAAGGTACCGCAGCTATTATTCCACACAACATGGTGGTCATAGGTGCGTCAAGGCGTGGAATTAGCTATCTTTCTCTCATTGTGCAGATAAAGTATCTGATTCTGCGTTTTTTTGTGTGAGTTTAACAGTCATCTGAAGGAGTGAGTGTTGGATATGAAGCCAGTGGTTGGCGTCATCATGGGAAGTACATCTGATTGGGAAACAATGAAACATGCGTGTGACATACTTGATGAGCTTGAAGTTCCTTATGAAAAAAAGGTAGTGTCTGCTCATCGTACACCGGATCTTATGTTTCAATATGCGGAGCAAGCAGTTGAAAAAGGATTACAGGTCATTATCGCAGGAGCAGGAGGGGCCGCACATTTGCCAGGAATGGTTGCAGCAAAAACCCCGCTACCAGTCATTGGTGTACCAGTTCAGTCTAAGGCGTTAAATGGACTAGATTCCTTGTTATCTATTGTACAAATGCCAGGAGGTGTACCTGTGGCAACCGTAGCGATTGGTAAGGCTGGAGCAACAAATGCCGGACTACTTGCTGCACAAATGATAGGTACTACAGACCAAAGGGTTCAAGATGCTGTCGTTAGCCGTCGCAGGTCAACAGAAGAAGCAGTGCTCTCGAGCAGTGATACATTATGAATAAAACCATTATAAAACCAGGATCAACCATTGGCATTATCGGTGGAGGACAGCTCGGGCGAATGATGGCGCTTTCCGCCAAACAGATGGGCTATCGCATTGCTGTACTGGAGCCGGGGGCAGATTCCCCATGTGCTCAGGTTGCTGATTATGTCATTGAGGCAAGCTATGATGATCAAGCGGGTGCCAAGAAATTAGCTGAAGTCAGTGATGTGATTACCTATGAATTTGAAAATATAGACGAAGCAACGGCCAAATGGCTAACAGAGCATGCAGATTTTCCTCAGGGCTTTGATGTGTTGCGTGTAAGTCAGCACCGATTAACGGAGAAACGAACAATTGAAGCAATAGGTGTACCCGTTGCACCATACGCTGAAGTTTCTTCCTTAGAAGATGTCCAGCCTGCTTTAGAAAAAATCGGTCTGCCTGCGGTGCTGAAAACCTGTCGAGGCGGGTATGATGGCAAAGGACAGGCGGTTGTAAGAAGTGAGCAAGAGCTTGAAGCAGCAGCGCGTGACCTATTGCCTGCTGGAGAGTTGGTTCTTGAAGGCTGGATTCCATTTCAATGTGAAGTGTCAGTCATTGTGACACGCTCGCGTCATGGAGAAACGAGTACATTTCCAGTGGCCGAAAATATTCACCAAAACAATATTCTACATCAATCCATTGTTCCGGCTCGAATTACTGATGCCACAACCATACAAGCGCGAGAGATTGCAATGAAGCTGGCTGAAGGGTTAAAGGTGGTTGGAACATTAGCAGTGGAAATGTTTGTTCAGGAAGATGGACAAATTCTCGTAAATGAGATTGCACCGAGGCCACACAATTCGGGACACTATACGATTGAGGCGTGTAAGACCTCTCAGTTCGAGCAGCAGATTCGCGCCGTATGCGGATTACCTTTAGGAAGTACAGATTTACTGAAATCGGTAGTGATGGAGAATCTACTCGGAGAACATATTGAGCCGCTTATGGCTAATCTAGATCAATTAGCAGATATCTCACTCCATTTATATGGTAAGGCGGACGCAAAGGAAAAACGCAAAATGGGGCATCTCACTGTACTCTCAGAATCAGTAGAGTCTGCGCTTACTCAACTTGATACATTTAAACAATATACGAATAAATAATTTATAGACACTATTTGGAGGCTTACCTACATGATTGAACGTTATACACGACCTGAAATGGGTGCTATTTGGACAGATGAGAACCGCTACAATGCTTGGCTTGAAGTTGAAATCGTTGCCTGTGAAGCATGGTCAGAATTGGGGCATATTCCGAAAGAAGATGTCCAGAAAATTCGTGAGAACGCAAGCTTTGACATCAGTCGTATTCTGGAAATAGAAGAAGAGACGCGTCACGATGTAGTTGCTTTCACTCGTGCTGTATCTGAAACACTTGGTGAAGAACGCAAGTGGGTTCATTACGGCTTAACGTCAACGGATGTTGTAGATACTGCTCTTTCGTACTTATTAAAACAAGCGAATGATATTTTGGCTGCTGATCTTGATCGTTTCTTGGAGATTTTAAAAAACAAAGCGATTGAGCATAAGTTTACTGTAATGATGGGACGTACTCATGGTGTACATGCTGAGCCAACAACCTTTGGTTTAAAGCTTGCGTTATGGTATGAGGAAATGAAACGAAACATTGAGCGTTTTAAACACGCAGCTGAGGGTGTGCGTTTTGGTAAACTGTCCGGAGCAGTTGGCACCTATGCAAATATTGATCCACAAATAGAGCAGCTTGTTTGTGAAAAACTTGGCTTAAACGCAGCACCAATTTCTACTCAAACCTTGCAGCGTGACCGTCATGCAGAATACATGGCGACGCTTGCTCTAATCGCAACGTCTGTTGAAAAGTTTGCCGTGGAGGTTCGTGGTCTTCAGAAAAGTGAGACACGTGAGGTAGAGGAGTTTTTTGCAAAGGGTCAAAAAGGATCATCAGCTATGCCACATAAGCGTAATCCAATTGGGTCTGAAAATATGACTGGACTTGCTCGCTTAATTCGAGGATACATGCTGACAGCTTACGAAAACGTACCATTATGGCACGAACGTGATATTTCTCATTCATCTGCAGAGCGTGTGATTTTACCAGATGCAACCATTGGTCTGAATTATATGCTAAATCGTTTCTCGAACATCGTGAAGAACCTGACTGTATTCCCAGAGAATATGAAGCGCAACATGACGCGTACATACGGGCTAATTTATTCTCAGCGCGTATTGCTTTCGCTCATTGACAAAGGCATGGTTCGTGAAGAGGCATACGATCTTGTTCAGCCGAAAGCTACTCAGGCGTGGGAAGAGGGTATTCAATTCCGTGAACTCGTTGATGCAGAAGAACGTATCACCCATGTTCTATCTAAGGAAGAAATAGATGAGTGCTTTAACTATGAGCATCATTTAAAGCATGTAGACACGATCTTTACTCGTCTTGGCCTAAACTGATTCTAAGGAGGACCATCATCTATGGAAAAGCAGCAGCTGCTATACGAAGGGAAAGCAAAACGAATCTATCAGACTTCTGAATCTGATGTGTTGTGGGTCACCTATAAGGATGACGCAACGGCATTTAACGGAGAGAAGAAAGATACATTAGAAGGCAAGGCACGTCTTAACAACGAGATATCCACTCTCATCTTCTCGCACTTAGCTGAAAAGGGGCTTAATAGTCACTTTGTTCGGAGATTATCTGACACAGAACAGCTTGTTCGAAAAGTAGAGATTGTACCAATTGAAGTGGTTGTACGAAACGTTGTAGCCGGTAGTATGGCAAAGCGCTTAGGGATTGAAGAGGGTACGCCGCTCGTTGAACCGATTGTTGAATTTTACTATAAGGATGATGCATTAGGCGATCCGTTAATTACAGAGGATCATGTGTATCTTTTAGAAGCTGCAACATCAGAAGAGGTCGAATCTCTTAAAATACAAGCCAAAAAAGTGAATCAGTTATTAGTAGAGTTGTTTGCAGGAATTGGTGTCAGATTAGTGGATTTTAAGTTAGAATTCGGACGCACAACAGATGGTGAGCTGCTGCTCGCTGATGAAATCTCTCCAGATACATGTCGCCTTTGGGATCTTGAGACAAACCAGAAGTTTGATAAGGATTTATTTCGCCGGAATCTAGGAAGCTTGCAGGATGGATATCAGGAAATACTAACACGCTTGGGAGGCCAATAATGTATAAAGTGAAGGTTTACGTTACGTTAAGAGAAAGTGTTCTTGATCCTCAGGGAGTAGCAGTTCAAAATGCTCTTCACACGATGGAGTATAAGGAAGTTCAAGAGGTTCGTATCGGAAAATATATGGAGCTGACATTAGCGGACACAAGCAATGTTGATGCGCGAGTGAAAGAAATGTGCGAAAAGCTACTAGCGAATACCGTCATTGAAGATTATAGCTATGAAATTGAGGAGGTTGTCTCTTCATGAAGTTTGCGGTCATCGTATTTCCAGGGTCCAACTGTGACGCAGACATGTATCATGCAATCCGCGACCAGCTTGGGGCAGAGGTAGACTATGTGTGGCACAATGATACGTCTCTTGAAGGCTATGATGGCATTTTACTTCCTGGTGGGTTCTCTCATGGAGATTATCTCCGCTCAGGTGCCATTGCTCGTTTTGCACCAATTATGAAGGCTGTCATTGAAAAAGCAAATGCTGGTGTTCCAGTGCTTGGCGTATGTAATGGATTTCAGGTTCTTTTAGAAGCTGGGTTACTTCCAGGCGCAATGAAACGAAACGAAGGCTTAAAATTCATTTGCCGTCCAGTTCAGCTGACAGTTGAAAATGCAGAAACGATTTTTACAACCGGTTATACAGAGGGTTCAGAGATTACAGTTCCTGTGGCACATGGAGAAGGTAACTACGAGTGCGACGATGAGACCTACCAAGAACTTAAAGCCAATAAGCAAATTGTATTCAGCTATAGTTCAAACGTAAATGGGTCGCGTAATCAAATTGCCGGCATTGTAAACGAAGCGGGAAATGTTCTTGGTATGATGCCTCACCCAGAGCGAGCGGTTGAAGAGCTTCTTGGTAGCGCAGACGGACTAGCATTATTTCAATCAATTTTAAAAAACTGGAGGGAATCCCATGTCACTACTCGTTGAACCATCATCTGAACAGGTAAAAAAAGAAAAGCTGTATCAGGCCATGGGTTTAACTGATGAGGAATTCCAGCTTGTCGAAGAAATTTTAGGGCGTACACCTAACTATACTGAAACAGGTCTATTTTCAGTCATGTGGTCTGAGCATTGTAGCTATAAGAACTCTAAAGTCCTTTTGAAGAAGTTCCCTGTTACTGGTGAAAAGGTACTTCAAGGACCCGGTGAAGGTGCTGGGATCATAGATATTGGCGATGATCAGGCCGTTGTTTTTAAAATCGAAAGTCACAATCACCCGTCAGCGATTGAGCCTTATCAAGGGGCAGCTACAGGCGTTGGTGGTATTTTACGTGACGTTTTTTCAATGGGAGCTCGTCCGATTTCCATCTTAAATTCCCTTCGCTTTGGTGAATTAACGTCTCCAAAAGTACGCTACTTATTTGAAGAGGTTGTAGCGGGTATTGCCGGCTATGGGAACTGTGTAGGGGTTCCAACAGTTGGTGGAGAGGTGCAATTTGACTCCTGCTACGAAGGCAACCCCCTTGTTAATGCGATGTGTGTTGGCTTAATTGATCACAAGGATATTCAAAAAGGCCAAGCCAAAGGGGTCGGAAATACGGTTATGTATGTCGGCGCTAGTACTGGTCGCGATGGTATTCACGGTGCAACATTTGCATCTGAAGAGCTAAGCGAAAGCTCAGAAGAAAAGCGTCCTGCCGTACAGGTTGGAGACCCATTTATGGAGAAGCTGTTACTTGAGGCATGTCTTGAGTTAATTCAATGTGATGCATTAGTTGGTATTCAAGATATGGGTGCTGCCGGACTAACGTCTTCATCTGCAGAGATGGCAAGTAAGGCTGGTTCAGGTATTGTGATGAACCTTGACCTTGTGCCACAACGTGAAAAAGGGATGACGCCGTATGAAATGATGTTATCTGAGTCACAGGAGCGCATGTTGATTGTAGTTCAAAAGGGTAGAGAAGCTGAAATAAAGGAAATTGTTGATCGTTGGGGACTGCTCTCAGCTGAGGTTGGTTATGTAACAGATGATAAGCGTCTTCGTCTCATGCATAATGGCGAAGTGGCAGCAGATGTACCAGTTGATGCGTTAGCGGAAGAAGCGCCTGTTTACCATAAGCCTTCTAGCGTTCCAGCTTATTATAAAGAGTTCCAAGAGCAGGGTGCGTATGTACCTGCTGTAAATGATTTAAAAGAAACTCTCCTTCAACTATTGGCTCAGCCAACGATTGCAAGCAAGGAATGGGTTTATGATCAATATGATTATATGGTTCAAACAAACACGGTTGTTTCTCCAGGTTCTGATGCGGCTGTTGTGCGTATCCGTGATACACGTAAAGCACTGGCGATGACAACGGATTGTAACTCTCGCTATCTTTATTTAGATCCTGAGGTTGGTGGCAAAATTGCCGTTGCTGAAGCGGCTCGTAATATTGTCGCTTCCGGTGGTGTACCTTTAGGAGTGACGGATTGCTTGAACTATGGAAGTCCGGATAAGCCGGAGATTTTCTGGCAGCTGGAAACATCTACAGATGGGATGAGTGAAGCGTGCCGTACACTTGAAACACCAGTAATCGGCGGAAACGTTTCTTTATACAATGAAACATCAGGTGGAGCGATCTATCCAACACCTGTCATTGGCATGGTTGGATTAATTGAAGACCTTGATCATATTACTACACAGGATTACAAATCAGTAGGGGACCTAGTGTATCTACTTGGCGAAACAAAGCCTGAATTCAGTGGAAGTGAGCTTCAAAAGATGCTAGAAGGACGTATCTTTGGAAAGGCACCAGAAATTGATTTAGCTCTTGAGAAGCAACGCTTAAATCAATTGTTAAAAGCTATTCAATCTGGTCTTGTAGCCTCTGCACATGATGTAGCAGAAGGTGGACTTGCCGTTGCGTTAGCAGAGGGTATGACTTCTGGTCGTGTAGGAGTTCGTGTTCAACAAGAAGGCACAGATGCCGTGAATTTGTTTGCAGAGAGCCAATCTCGTTTTGTGGTAACGGTCTCTCCTGAAAACCGCAGTGCATTTGAAGCCATAGTTGATGCAGAGTGTATTGGTGAAGTAACAAACAAGGATCAATTGGTAGTATGTGATGAGAACGGAAAAGCAGTTCTCGAAGCATCGCAAGAAGAAATTGTTACGGCTTGGAAAGGAGCCATTCCATGTTTGCTGAAATAAAAGGCTTAAATGAAGAGTGTGGAGTATTTGCTGTTTGGGGTCATAAGGATGCAGCACAAATCACCTATTATGGTCTCCATAGCTTACAGCATCGCGGTCAAGAGGGAGCAGGTATTGTCGTTTCCGATGGAGATACATTAAATGTTCATAAAGGACTAGGACTTGTTAATGAAGTGTTTGACCAGCAATCTCTAAATGCTCTTCAAGGATCTGCAGCCATTGGTCACGTGCGTTATGCTACAGCCGGTGGCGGCGGATTTGCCAATGTCCAACCACTCATGTTCCGAGCACAAGCAGGCGGACTTGCGATCGCTCATAACGGCAATATTGTGAATGCAAACAATTTGAAGCTTCAGCTTGAGAATCAAGGAAGCATTTTTCAATCAACATCTGACACAGAGGTGTTAGCACATCTAATTAAGCGTAGCGGTTATTGGTCTTTAGAAGATCAATTCCGCCATGCGCTTGCTATGCTGAAAGGCGCCTACGCGTTCGCGGTCATGAACGAGCATCAATTGATCGCAGCGATGGATCCAAATGGTCTTAGACCTTTAGCGATCGGACGAATTGGTGATGCGTATGTTGTCGCGTCTGAAACCTGTGCCTTTGATATTATTGGTGCGACTTATGAGCGAGATGTGAAGCCTGGAGAAATGGTTATTATTGATGACAACGGGTTGCGATCCGAACAGTATGACAAATCACCTAATCCTGCCATTTGCAGCATGGAGTATGTCTACTTTGCTCGTCCTGATAGTAATGTTGAGACGATTAATGTGCATACAGCCAGAAAACAGCTGGGTAAACAGCTAGCCATTGAATCACCGATTGAAGCAGATGTGGTAACCGGTGTGCCGGATTCCAGTATCTCAGCCGCTATCGGGTATGCAGAGCAAACGGGCATTCCTTACGAGCTCGGACTAATCAAAAACCGCTATGTCGGCAGAACCTTTATTCAACCTTCACAAGAATTACGCGAGCAAGGGGTAAAAATGAAGCTCTCTGCGGTCCGTGGGGTCGTTGAAGGAAAACGAGTCGTTATGATTGATGATTCCATTGTACGTGGCACAACCAGTCGTCGGATTGTCAATATGCTTAAAGAAGCTGGCGCCCTTGAAGTGCATGTGCGTATTAGCTCTCCACCAATTAAGCATCCTTGCTTTTATGGAATTGATACATCTACAACCTCTGAATTAATTGCTTCCCAGCATTCGGTGGAAGAGATGCGCGAAATGATGGGGGCAGATAGCTTAGCTTTCTTGAGTACAGACGGATTAAAGAAAGGGATTGGACGCGATCCTGAATTAAATAACTGTGGCCAATGTCTAGCATGCTTTACCGGAGAATATCCAACAGAGATCTACGCTGATACGGTTCATCCGCACGCAAAGGTTTAATTAAAGGAGGCAACGTCCGCATGTCAGATGCATACAAACAAGCCGGTGTTGATATAGAAGCAGGCTATGAATCAGTTAAACGAATGGGACAGCATGTGAAGCGCACAGCACGTCCTGGTGTTTTAGGGGGATTAGGTGGTTTTGGGGGGAACTTTGATCTGTCCTCTTTAAACTATAAAGAACCGGTTTTAGTGTCAGGAACGGATGGAGTAGGCACAAAGCTGATGCTAGCTTTTATGATGGATCAACATGACACGATTGGTATTGACGCTGTTGCCATGTGTGTAAACGATATTGTTGTTCAAGGTGCAGAACCTTTATATTTTCTAGATTATATTGCTTGTGGTAAGTCAGAACCAGAAAGAATTGAAGCCATTGTCAAAGGGATAGCAGACGGCTGTGAACAAGCAGGCTGTGCCTTAATTGGCGGAGAGACTGCAGAGATGCCAGGTATGTATGATCCTGAAGAGTATGATCTAGCTGGATTTTCTGTTGGGGCTGTTGAAAAGTCAGAACTCATTACGGGAGATGCTATTACACCTGGAGATGTAGTAATCGGTCTTAGTTCAAGTGGTTTACACAGTAATGGATTTTCACTCGTGCGTCGCATTCTTCTTGAAAAAGCTGGTCTCTCGCTTATGGACTCAGTGGAAGGATTAAATGGTCGCCTAGGAGATGTATTATTAACTCCAACCAAGATCTATGTAAAACCATTGCTCGCTGCCATTCAAAAGCATACAGTGCATGGTCTTGCTCATATTACAGGAGGCGGTTTCTATGAAAACGTTCCGAGAATGCTACCTGCTGGAACAAAAGTAGAAATTGATAATGGTTCGTGGCCGGTCCCAGCTATTTTTCAGATTTTAAAGGATAAAGGGGAGCTTAGTGAGCGCGATCTGTTCTCTACGTTTAATATGGGTATCGGCATGATGGTTGTGGTACCCGAGAATGAGCATCTAGAGGTCATTCGCACCCTTGAAGCGGCGGGTGAGCAGGCCTACATTATTGGTCGTGTTACTAAGGGAGAAGGCGTAACAATCGGAGGCATTGATTCATGAGAATAGCTGTATTTGCTTCAGGAACAGGATCCAACGCAGAAGCATTAATAAAAGCTGCTACAGAGCACCACCTGGGTGGTGAAGTGGTTTTGCTTGTTTCTGATAAGCCTGGGGCAGGGGCTCTAACTAAAGCTGAGGATTATGGTGTTAAGACACTAGCCCTTGCGCCTAAATCCTTTGCTTCAAAAGCAGCATATGAAGCAGAAGTCGTTGCACATCTGCAAGATCAAGAGGTTGAGTTTCTTTGTCTTGCTGGTTACATGAGACTAGTAGGGCCAACCTTGCTCGATGCCTATGAAGGTCGAATCGTGAACATTCACCCATCTTTGTTGCCTGATTTCCCTGGATTGGATGCGGTTGGTCAAGCTCTTGCGGCCGGAGTAAGCGAGACGGGGGTCACCATTCATTTTGTCGATGCGGGAATGGATACAGGACCAATCATTGCCCAGGAAAAGGTATTGATTGAGGCAGGCGATACAAGAGAAACCGTTTTAACAAAAATCCAAGCTATTGAACATGAGTTATATCCACGTACAGTCAAAGAGATCCTGGATAGCAAAGACTTAGGAGGAGACGGACATGAGTAAGAGGCGAGCATTGGTCAGTGTATCGAAAAAAGAAGGATTAATTCCGTTTGTTCAAGGACTTGTAGACCAAGGAATTGAAGTGATCTCAACAGGTGGAACGAAACGAGCTTTAGAAGAAGCTGGAGTTCCTGTCATTGGAATCTCTGAAGTGACTGGTTTTCCAGAGATTCTTGATGGGCGAGTGAAGACTCTTCATCCTAACATCCATGGTGGGTTACTTGCGATGCGTGAAAAGGCTGAGCATCAAGAAGCTCTTCAAACACACGCGATTGACCCAATTGACTTTGTTGTAGTGAACTTATATCCCTTTGCAGAAACGATTGCAAAAGAAAGCTCAACATTTGAGGATGCCATAGAAAATATTGATATCGGTGGACCAAGCATGTTACGCTCGGCAGCCAAGAATCACAATCACGTAACAGTTCTTGTGGATCCAGCAGACTACGAGGTCGTTTTAAGCGAACTTCAAGAGAATGGATCAGTGAATGGGGAGACTCGTCGTCGTTTAGCAGCAAAAGTATTTCGACACACAGCTGCATACGATGCGATGATTGGTCAATATTTAACTGAGGCTGTAGGGGAAGAATACCCAGAATCCTTAACACTTACATATGAACGTAGCCAATCTTTGCGTTACGGGGAAAACCCGCACCAGAAAGCAGCTTTTTACAAAAATACATTAGGAGACCAAAACTCCATTGCTCAAGCAGAACAGCTACACGGAAAAGAGCTTTCCTTTAATAATATTGGGGACGCTAATGCCGCCCTTGAGATAGTCAAAGAGTTTGCTGAGCCTGCTGCTGTTGCAGTTAAACATATGAACCCATGCGGAGTAGGGACGGGAGAAACAATTGAGCAAGCCTTTAACCGTGCCTATGAAGCCGATTCCGTTTCTATTTTTGGCGGGATTATTGCTTTAAATCGTGAAGTAGATGCTGCTACTGCAGAAACCATGTCATCTATTTTTCTTGAAGTGATTCTTGCCCCGAGCTTTACAGAAGAAGCAAAAACGATTTTAACAAAAAAGAAAAACATTCGCTTGCTTGAGGTAGCTGTTGAAGCTAATGAGAAAAAAGCTAATAAAGTTGTGTCTGTTCAAGGTGGATTACTCGTTCAAGAAGAAGATAGCCCTCAGTCAGATGAAGCGAGCTGGACGGTACCAACAAAACGCCAACCAACGGAGGATGAGTGGACAGCTCTTAAGCTTGGCTGGAAGGTTGTGAAGCACGTCAAATCAAACGCCATTGTGTTAACAAATGGAGAGATGAGTGTTGGAGTAGGTGCTGGTCAAATGAATCGTGTGGGAGCAGCAGGTATTGCGATTGAGCAGGCTGGTGAGCGTGCTCAAGGATCTGCCCTTGCATCTGATGCCTTTTTCCCAATGGGGGATTCAGTGGAAGCAGCTGGTAAGGCGGGAGTTAAAGCAATCATTCAGCCGGGTGGTTCCATTCGTGATGAAGAATCCATTCAAACAGCAGATGAATATGGCATTGCCATGGTCTTCACCGGCATGCGCCATTTTAAACACTAGGAACGGAGGTTTCACCTATGAATGTGCTTGTAATCGGAAGTGGTGGACGAGAGCATGCGATTGCTTGGAAGCTTTCTCAAAGTCCAAGAGTCAAAAAAGTATATGCAGCACCGGGAAATGCAGGAATGACTGATGTGGCAGAGCTTGTCTCCATTGGAGAAACGGATTTTGCCGACTTAATTTCTTTTGCCAAAGAACATCATGTCGAGCTGACAATCGTTGGACCAGAGGTTCCACTTAGCTTAGGCATCGTAGATCATTTTCAAGAGGCAGGCTTAAAAGTATTTGGCCCGAACCAAGCCGCTGCAAAAATAGAAGGAAGTAAAACATTCGCCAAGGAATTGATGAATCGTTACGGCATCCCGACTGGGGCATCAGCTACATTTTCAGATTATGATGAAGCCGCCGCCTATGTGAAGGAACAAGGTGCACCTATTGTCATTAAAGCAGATGGGTTAGCTGCTGGTAAAGGTGTAACCGTAGCGATGACAGAGGAAGAAGCGCTAGGTGCTTTGTCTGATGTTTTAGAAGACAATCGCTTTGGTGACGCTGGAGCACAGGTTTTGGTGGAAGAATATCTTGAAGGTGAAGAGCTTTCCCTTATGGCCTTTGTGCATAATGAGATCGTGGTGCCGATGGTTGGAGCTCAAGACCACAAACGAGCCTTTAACAACGATGAAGGACCTAACACCGGAGGAATGGGGGCTTATTCTCCTGTTCCCCAGTTCAACGCAAACCAAGTCGATGTTGCCGTGCGAGCAGTTCTCGAGCCAGCAGCAGCGGCGATGGTCGAAGAGGGTACACCTTTTACAGGCATTTTGTATGCAGGACTTATGATGACCCCAACTGGACCTAAGGTAATTGAGTTTAACGCACGCTTTGGAGACCCGGAAACACAGGTGGTACTTCCACGACTTGAAACAGATTTAGTCGATGTCATCGAACAGCTTTTAAGTGGCGAAAAGCCAGAGTTGCTTTGGTCGGAAGAGGCTGTTGTAGGAGTTGTTATGGCTAGTAAGGGTTATCCAGGCAGCTATGATAAAGGTGTAGCCATTGGCGGTCTTGAGTCCGCAGCTAAAAAGTCACTTGTATTCCATGCTGGAACCACGCGCCATGATGGCATCTGGCAAACAAATGGGGGAAGAGTATTACTTGTCGCAGCACGAGGAGAAACCATTCGCTCGGCCAAAGAACAAGCCTATGAATCGTTACTCCATATACAGAGCGAAGGACTTTTTAACCGAACGGACATAGCCGATAAAGCGATTCAATCTTAAGACGCAGCACCTACTCTAAGTAGGTGCTGATTTTTTGATTGGAGCGATAGGGTGTCAAAGTGGAGCGATGGAAGGTGGATTGGGTCGATAGAAAACCAAACTGAGAGAAGACCATTCTCTTAAATGATTAAATAAACACAATAGACAAAGATACAGGTGACAATAGACACGTGATACATCGTTAGAATAAAAGAGGTAATCATAATGAAAAATATCATTGTTGCCACGATTTTTATTGTTTTATCTTTTACACCCTATGGATTTTGGGTGATGTACTGGGATTATGAGTACGGCTCAATTCTTGTGTACATCACCTGTTACGTAATATCTTTAGTGATTGGGTTACTGGCGAGAAGTGGTTTGTATCATAAGGGCTTCTTGGTATTTCCGGTTATTTCTTATGTGGTTTCCTACATATTTCTGCAGATGTTTAGTGATGATGGGTGGAATTATTTCTTTAAACCATTTGGGGCGGGAATGTACCTGATTCTTTTCTATCTTATGAGTGTTCTGTTCATGTCATCTGGTTACTTTCTTGGATGGATGATAAAGCAAGTCTCCAGTACAAGATCATGATGGATTCATAACGTGACTGTCTTGTTTTTTTGTTTCTAACTTCATGCGCTCTTTCATATACTTCATAGGACAAAATTGAACGATTCCTTCTGCGGTCTTCATAGCTCCACACAAAATACCGATACTACGTATAAGTGGGAAGCGTTGTTGAGGTTTAGATGTTGCAAATATAAGCAACTCAAGGCCGCAGGTGATACGCATTAGAGCATCTAAACGGGTGATATTAGGTTTCATTTTTCCATTCCTCCGGTTTAATAAATTAAATAACTGCTTTTTGCGATAATTTATGAAAAGATGTCACAACTTTTTCCTTCTCCTACTTGAATTTGTGATAACATAAAGACAAAAGATAATTACGAAATGGGTGATCTACCAATGACGGAACGCATATACCGCTGGACGAAAAAACGTTTGCGCCAGCACCTTGATGTCGTCAGGGGAGAAAAAGCGCCTTCTATTGTTCTCAAAAATGCTACGTATCTCAATCACGCTAGAAAGAAATGGCTTAATGCAAATATATGGATTGCGGATGATCGAATTGTTTATGTTGGACAGGAGCTTCCCCCGGTAACTGATAAGGACACTGAAATAATTGAATGTAAGAACTCTGTAGTTGTACCAGGGTATATTGAGCATCATGCTCACCCGTTTCAGCTTTATAATCCCCACAGCTTAGCAAAATATGCTTCTGCTCATGGGACGACAACGTTGATCAATGACAACTTATATTTCTTTTCGAACGTAGAAAAAAAGAAAGCGCTTTCATTGATCGAGAAGCTTGAAGAGATGCCAACAAGCATGTATTGGTGGGCTCGTTATGACCCTCAAACGGAGCTTCAGAGTGAAGCGCACTTTACGAATTCACGAATGAAAGCATGGCTCGAGCATCATTTAGTGGTTCAAGGCGGAGAGCTCACTTCTTGGCCAAAGGTGTTAGAGGGAGATGACTCTACCCTTCATTGGATGCAAGAGACGAGTCGATTAAGGAAGCCAATTGAAGGTCACTTACCTGGAGCGTCAGAGCGAACGCTTTCTCAAATGGCGTTACTAGGGGTTACATGTGATCACGAAGCCATAAATGGTGAGGAAGCTGTAAGAAGGCTTGACATGGGGTACATGACCTCTCTCAGACATTCTTCGATGCGCCCTGACCTGCCAAAGCTTCTAAAAGAGATGCAGGAGCTTGGTGTAGATCACTTTGTTCGCTGCATTATGACCACAGATGGTTCGCCTCCTTCTTTCTACGAGGATGGGGTCATGGATAAACTGATCAAAATGGCCCTTGATGCAGGGTTATCAGATTTCGACGCATACGGCATGGCGACTTATTATGTAGCGAGATATTATAATTTAGACCATAAGCTAGGAATGATTGCTCCGGGAAGAATTGCGCATCTCAACTTTCTCTCAGATAAGAATACTCCTAAACCGATTGGTGTCCTCGCAAAAGGGCAATGGCTTGTTAGAGATGGAAGAGTATGTGAAGATGATCATACGTTCCCGTGGAAGGATTATGGGATTAAGCCATTAGATATTAAATGGGACCTGGATGAAAGTGAGCTACACTTTTCTATGCCGATGGGAATTGAGATGGTAAATGCCGTTATCCTGAAGCCATATCGAATTTCGGTAGAGGGGACGGTAAATGAATTAAGCCAAAGCCATGATGAGAGCTTCTTTGTATTAGTTGATAAGAATGGAAAATGGATGATTAATACAATGATTAAGGGCTTCTCGAACGCGATAAAAGGTTTTGCTAGCTCATTTTCAAATACAGGAGACTTTATTTTAATCGGCAAGAATGTTAAAGACATGGTCGCAGCCTTTCGCGCTGTAAAGGCTCAAGGTGGCGGAATGGCCTTAGTTGATGATGGAGAAGTTATTGGCCGGATTGAGCTGAAACTGAACGGTGCCATGTCTGATAAATCATTAAAAGGGATTATGGAAGAGGAGAAGCAGTTTGTGAAGCTGTTGCGTGAAAGAGGCTATAAGCATGAGGATCCAATCTACAGCTTACAGTTCTTTTCTTCTACACACCTTCCATATATTCGGGTGACGCAGCGAGGAATTTATGACGTCACGAAGAAAAAGATACTCTTTCCTGCGATTATGCGTTAAACTATAATAGTAGGAAAGTACCTAGCTTAGGTTAGGCATGCCGAAATTTTTGGAAAGGCGTGACATGATTGCAAATTGATAAGCTACGTGGAAAAGAACTTGATCAGCTGTTTCAAGCGGTTCTTTCATTAAAAAACCTTGAAGAATGCTATGAGTTTTTTGATGATCTTTGTACCATTAATGAGATTCAATCACTTGCTCAGCGACTTGAAGTTGCGAGAATGCTACAAAATGGGTACACGTACCATAAGATTGAAACGGAAACAGGGGCGAGTACCGCTACGATTTCTCGTGTGAAACGCTGCTTGAATTATGGAAATGACAGTTATACGATGGCCTTAGACCGGATTAAGGAAAACCAGACAGGTACAACTGAATAATAAGTAAAAGCTATCTGGCGGTGTAATGATACCTGTCGGATAGCTTTTTTTAAAAAGCTGTGCAGACAAGCTTAAAATAGACTACAATAATTCAAATAATACGAATAGGCTAAGAAGGGAGCTTGCACATGAAACACGTAAATAAACAACAATCCACTATTGCAGCTTCTTCTAGGCAAAAGAAACCAGACCTTGTTGTGCATAATGGCAAAATTATTGATGTGTACACTCTGACCATGATAGAAGCGGATCTAGCAATATCTGATGGAGTGATTGTTGGTATCGGTGACTATCCTGATGCAGTAAAAAAAGTTGATGCAAAAGGAGCCTATATATGTCCCGGACTAATTGATGGCCATATCCATATTGAATCCACAATGGTTCCACCAGAGGAGTTTAGTAAAATTGTTGTTCCTAAAGGGGTGACCACGGTTATAGCGGATCCACATGAGATTGCTAATGTTGGTGGGATGGAAGCCGTCCGCTATATGATCGAGGCATCAAAAGGCCTACCACTTGATGTCAAAATGATGGTCCCATCATGCGTGCCTTGCGCCATATTTGAACATAATGGAGCGGAGCTGACATCTAATGATGTTCAAACTCTATTTGCAGAAGGGGATGCGTTTGGACTAGGTGAAGTGATGGACTATCCGGCCGTTCTATCAGGCGATGAAGAAATGCTCGCAAAAATAGAAAGTGCTAAGTTAGCGGGTAAAATCATTGATGGTCATGCGGCAGGATTAGATGAATATGCTCTTAATGCTTACCGGACAGCAGGCATTGTAAACGATCATGAAGCGGTCTCAGCAGAAGAAGCTTTAGCAAGAGTTCAACGAGGAATGTACGTGCTCATAAGAGAAGGCACAGCTGCAAAGGATTTAGAAGCAATTTTGCCAGCAGTCACTCCAGCTAATGCTCGCCGTTTTGCCTTTGCTACAGATGATCGCCACCTTGATCATCTTGTAAAGGAAGGAAGTATTGATGGTAGTATTCGCAAAGCGATTTCTTTAGGAATGCCTGCCTTACAGGCCATCCAACTTGCCACACTCAATGCAGCGGAAGCGTTTGGTTTAAAAGAGAAGGGGGCAATTGCTCCCGGCTGTGAAGCAACCTTTCTACTCATTAGTGAATTAACCTCCTTCACGGTAGAAGCCGTCTACGAAAAAGGCAGGCTTGTCGCAGAGCAGGGTGAAATGACTTTGGACATTCGAACGTCTATTACAGCACCTGAAGCCTTACAAAAAAGCATGAACTTAGCTAATTTTTCTATTAGAGATTTCCAACTGCCTGCAGACCCTAATAAAAAAGCTACGATCATTTCCGTAAAGCCGGGATCCATAATGACCAAAGCCGAGCATGAACATATTCAAGTTGATCAGGGACTGTTTCAAGCACAGGCGTCAATCAATCAATTAAAGCTTGTGGTGGCAGAGCGCCACAAAAAGCTTGGTCATATTGGACTTGGAATTGTGAAGGGGATACCCATTCAAAATGGAGCAATTGTATCTACGGTGGCTCATGATTCGCATAATGTGATTGCGTGTGGCACAGATGATGCCAGTATATATGCTGCAATGAAACATGTAGAGCAGTTGGGCGGGGGCATGGCCATTGCTAAAAATGGAGCCATTCTTGCCAGTATTCAGCTAGATCTCGCAGGGCTCATGTCGACCAAAGCCTACCAAACTGTTCAAGCTGAAATCCAAGCATTAGAAGCATCGCTTACCGAAATCGGCTTTACTGAAACATGGGATCCTTTTTTAACACTGGCATTTTTAGCTCTACCCGTCATTCCGGCGATCAAATTAACGGATACTGGACTATTTGATGTCCTTCAATTTAAGCATATTCCTCTACAGTCCTAAAGGCGATGTTAGGACAGGTGTATTAAATCAAAAAGCTGAAGAATGATGGAGTCTCTCCACTCATTGTTCAGCTTTTTGATTTTATAAAAATAAGAAAAGGATGGATGTCGCTCCGGAAATACACGCTTGCTTGTATAAATATATAGAGGAATTGGAGGGTATCTAAGTATAGGTTCTTCGCTGCCGCTCCCGAAAATGGGGGCACTTACCCGATGGAAGGTAATGAGCTATCCCGACTCCGTCCTATTTATCTCATTGAACCTTTACACGGAGGCCCCTGAAAAACGATTTTTATAAGGATGCGAACGTTCTTTAATTGTGAAAGTCACAACGTTAGCGGAAGGAGAAAACGAAGACTCCTACGGAACAGAACGAGTCTGAAGACATTGAAGTGGCGCCCTTCCACTTCAAGGGCTGAGGCCGTTCCCGTGGAAAGCGAAGTTTTCTCCTGGAGCGGTGCATGAGCTCTTTCTAGATGACTTTTTCAGTGACCGCCCATTTTCGTCCGCCTGGTGAGTGGAAGGCATCAAGTATATGAGAAATGAAATACGCGGAGTCTAGATTACCTTCCTACCCAGCCTCTCTATTTCCTAAGATTAATCAAGTGAAGTATAAAAAAGAAGTCGTTATAGTTGTATTTGTGATAGTTTTCACATACAATGCAATTACAGGTTACTCTACATATTCCAATACAAGCTGGGAGAAAATAGCTCAAGGCTATAAAGTAAAGGAGAATGGACCATGTCAGAATCATTTGATCAAACAAAGGTTTCAATAAGCAAAGAGCAGGTTGAATTGCTCAATCAGCTTTCAAAGCCTGAGGTACAAGAATCACTCACAACCTTAGTGGAACAACTACCAAAGCTAACAGAAATGATTACAGTGATGACAAAATCATATGATTTCGCTCAGTCTGTTGCGACAGATGAGGTCTTAAAAGCAGATACATTAGGTGCAATGTCTGAAATATTTGAGCCGGTAAAGGATACAGCAAAAGAAGTGGCACAAACAGCAATCGAAGCAAAAGAGCGAGCAGATGCAAGCAATGAAGTGATTGGTATCTTTGGGTTAATGAAGCTACTTAAGGATCCACAAGCACAAAAGCTGTTTCGATTCACACAAAGCTATCTCCATGTCATGAACGAACGCGAGAATAAGAAGTAAGCCAACTACTTTTAAAAGCGACTAAAAATGGAGGAAAAAAGAATGTCAAAACATATTGTCATCTTAGGTGCTGGTTATGGCGGACTTTTATCTGCTTTAACAGTTAGGAATTATTATAATGAATCTCAAGCAAAGGTTACAGTGGTTAACCAAACAGGGACACACCAAATTATTACTGAGCTCCATCGATTGGCAGCTGGCAATGTTGAAGAACAAGCGGTAGCCATGCCACTAGAAAAGCTATTCAAAGGGAAAGAAATTGATTTAAAGATCGCGACTGTGAATTCTTTTTCGGTTGATCAAAAAGAAGTTATGCTATCTGACGGTACTACCCTACAGTATGATGCTCTAGTAGTTGGACTTGGCAGTAAAACAGCTTATTTTGGTATTCCAGGACTTGAAGAAAATAGCTTGGTATTAAAATCAGCCGCAGATGCCAACCAAGTGTATGAGCACATTAAAGAACGAATTCGTGAATATGCTAAAACAAAAAACGAAGCAGACGCAACCATCGTAATTGGTGGCGGTGGTTTAACGGGTGTAGAATTAGTTGGAGAACTAGCAGACACACTGCCAGCGTTCATCAGAACATTGGGCGTTGATCCTAAGGAAATTAAGCTGAAGCTTGTAGAAGCTGGCCCAAAAATCCTTCCTGTTCTCCCAGACCATTTAATTGAACGCGCTATAAAAAGCCTTACCAAGCGCGGTGTTGAATTTTTAACAGGCCTTGCCGTAACGAATGTTGACGGAAATGTCATTGACTTAAAGGATGGTCAACAAATTATTGCTAACACCTTTGTTTGGACGGGTGGTGTACAAGGGAATCCGCTTGTGGCTGAATCCGGTCTAGAGGTTAATCGCGGCCGCGCCACGGTCACAGAAGGTTTACAATCCACATCTCATGAAGATGTATTCGTAGTGGGGGATAGCGCAGTCTATTTTGGACAAGATGGCAGACCTTACCCGCCAACAGCGCAAATTGCTTGGCAAATGGGTGAGCTAGTGGGCTATAACCTTTATGCTTACCTAGAAGGAAGAGAGTGTCAGCCTTTTAGCCCCATTGATTCTGGTACGTTAGCCAGTCTTGGACGTAAGGATGCGGTAGCAATTATTGGTGAGAATGCTACACCACTTAAAGGCATACCGGCTTCTTTAATGAAGGAAGCAAGCAATGTTCGTTATCTAACGCACATTAAAGGATTATTTAGCTTAGCGTATTAGAGGAAAGTAATTATTATAGAGAGTGTTGGGGCTTGCGGCTGATCATTGATCTGGCCGCAAGCTTTTTAACTGTTATGACCATGCAATGATAAATTTGTTTTTAAACAAAATAGGTGTTAAAAAAGTAAAAATAGGGTAAATATATTTTGGTGGATTTATTTCTTACATACGAAGATTAGATTGTTTTATCACTTATGAAAGAAATGAAAGAGCAATTCTAAACGAGTATGCACTACTTTCACTCAGCATTATCAGCAACAATTAATAATAATAATAGAGGAGAGATGTTGTAATGAGACGACTCAATGTTGCTATGTTTGTTAGTTTACTATTTTTATCCGCTTGCAGTTTTTCTTTTGATGTTTATGATGCAAGAGAGGAGCAAGATGAGGAAATGAATGAGGCCTCCGCTAGTAGCAATGAAAAAGAACCTATTCAGCTACAATTGACAAAGTCTGATGAAGAGGCTGGTGTTACAACAGAAAATAATGAATTGTATCAACAGCTTGATATGTATGTTAGTGATAACCCTGATGCTGGGGCTGATAATGATTTTTCTGTAGAATCGATGACAATGATTGTTGATAGTGAAGGTAATCAGCAAATGGTTTTCTTAGGATTTAATCGTATAGGGGAACCCATTAAAGATGTATCATTTTCATTTAGCCTGGGTAATACAGACGGAGACATGGTTTGGGATAATTATTTGGTTGTTCTTGATGAAGAAACAATAGGTGTCATTCAAGATAATACTGCAATACCAATAGGTTTACCAATAACTTCTCAAGATCAAGTAGATCTTATGAATACAATCAGTCAAGAGAACGTGGATATTCGATTTGAAGATTTTACTTATGAATCAGTCAGCTAGTTGAAATCATGCAATATTGTTACAAATGAATATTCGGCTATCTTGAGCCAAATTGTGTTAAAAAAAGATCTATTATAATTATTCTTAGAAACTACCCTCGCCAAATTTATTCATCCCCTGTATAATGGAAATTACCTTGAGTGAGGGAGATGAGAATTATGGCACGTTCCAAAGCAAAAAAGAAAAGAATGAAGATTGAAAGAGAGGGAAGAAGAAATCCTTCAGAAAACCGCAGTCCGTATGCGTTTGTTGATTTATCAACTAGAATAACTAAAACTAAAAAAGATTACCTTTATAAGCGAAAATCCAAGAATCATTTTTCTTCACACGAAGATAATGATTCTTTTTTTTTGGGAACATGCTTTATTTTCTAATCAAAATTTATAAAAGAGTCGTTTACTTGTATCTAAACATCCTGTATGATAATGATTATCAATGTTAATATAATTCGTCTTTTAAATAGATAAAAGGAGAGGTGTGTCTTTGTTTGCAGAGCATAAGATCAGCAGAGTGGATGGCTTAACAGGTTACATTGTTGATGAATTAAACGGTGTGATTCTTGTACTATGGGAAGATCATCATGTTGAAGAATATGTATCAGAGCAAACAGACATGCATTGGTAGACGATAGGATAAGGTGGAGCTTGAATGGGGCCGGGAGTAAAGCAAAGTAGGAGTGCAAGTACAGAGCAGCATATTAAAGATATCCAAAAAAGACCATTAGTTGCTACAATTATTATGATTGCCGGCCTTGCTTTACTGGTGCTATCAATGGGTATCTCCATTTCACTAGGTGCAGCAGATATTGATTTGCAGACAGTGTGGAATGCACTTCTTCATTTTAATCCGGACCTAACTCAGCACCAAATCATTCAAGAGCTTCGCATGCCAAGAGCTCTTGGAGCAGGGCTGGTAGGAGCCTTTCTAGCTGTTTCCGGTGCTATCATGCAAGGAATGACAAGAAACCCACTCGCTTCCCCGTCCATTATGGGCGTGACAGATGGCGCTGCCTTTGCTATTGCCATTGCCTTTGCTTTCTTCCCCCATACGTCCTCCTTACAACTCATGCTCTTTTCATTTGCTGGAGCTGGTTTGGGAGCATGTTTGGTTTTTGGAATTGGTTCAGTATCCAGGGGAGGTCTTACACCCGTGAAGCTTGCACTTGCTGGTGCGGCTGTGGGTGCCTTTTTAAGTGCCATTTCATCTGCTATTGCCATTCGCTTTGATGTGGCTCAGGATATTAGCTTTTGGTTTGCAGGAGGTTTAGCAGGCACCAGATGGCTTAGTATTCAGCTTATTGTTCCTGTGGCGCTAATTGGACTTGCTTTAGCTATCATTTTGTCACGTTCTATTACGGTATTAAGCCTTGGTGATGATGTGGCGAAAGGGTTGGGACAGCGTACTCGCCTTGTAAAAGTATTGGGTACAGTTGTGGTGCTTTTGCTAACAGGAGCTGCCGTGTCGGTGGCAGGGACTGTTGGATTTATCGGGCTCATCATTCCACATATTACTCGCTTTCTTGTGGGTGTTGATTATCGCTGGATTATCCCTTGCTCAGCTATACTAGGAGGGCTGCTATTGGTGCTTGCAGATATCGGAGCACGAATGGTGAATCCACCTTTTGAAACACCTGTTGGCGCTATTACAACAATGATTGGCGTGCCGTTCTTCCTCTATCTCGCTAGACGTGAAGGGAGGGGGCTATAATGGATCTTTCAACGATAACAAGAACGAGTAAGCGCCCATACATCGTTATGGGGATACTTGTTATAACGATCATTGTTATGTTTTTTGTAAGCTTAAATTTAGGACTTATTCGCATTGCACCCATGGACGTGCTCCGCACACTTACTGGAAGTGGAGAAGAGAGGGACGCTTTAGTTCTTTTTCAATTTAGACTTCCGAGAATGGTGATTGCCTTATTAGTTGGTGCGGGTTTAGCTGTTTCTGGCGCGATCCTGCAAGGGGTGTCTCAGAACGGTCTAGCTGATCCGGGTATTTTAGGCATTAATGCAGGCGCAGGCTTGGCTGTTGTTCTATTTATCTATTTTTTCCAAGGCTCATTAACGGGTCTGGGTACTCTCTCCATCTTTATCATGCCTTTTTTCGCATTAGTTGGTGCGGGCACAGCCGCTTTATTGATTTATACATTGGCATGGAAAAAAGGGATTACGCCGGTAAGGCTAATATTAGTTGGAATTGGTGTAAATGCAGCGTTTGGCGCAGCCTTAATAATTTTTCAATTAAAAATGAACCCTAGAGATTTTATGCAAGCCACCATTTGGATTGCAGGTAGTATCTGGGGAACAAATTGGAAGTTTGTACTAGCGGCCCTTCCGTGGATTGTCATACTGCTGCCACTCGCTTTATATAAAGCAAGATTTTTGAATGTATTAAATTTGGGCGATCAGGTTGCTACAAATTTAGGCACTCGAGTCGAACGGGAACGACGAATTCTATTATTTATCTCGGTTGCCTTAGCGGGAGCATGCGTATCAGTAGCCGGAGGCATTGCTTTTCTTGGGTTAGTAGCTCCGCATATTGCGAGACGATTAGTTGGACCAAAGCATCAGGTCTTAATTCCAGCTTCTGCCCTTATTGGCTCGTTAATATTATTAGTCGCGGATATTCTGGGTCGTAACCTGCTCCAACCTTCTGAAATTCCAGTCGGGATTGTGGTGGCGGTTCTTGGTGCCCCGTACTTTATATACCTGTTAATAAAAACCCCATAATTAAGGAGTGGTTAGTATGGTTAGATTGTCAACTGAAGGCTTAGATATCGCATACGGAGATCGTGAAATAGTAAAAGGGCTAGATATAGAGATTCCAGAAGGTCAAATTACCACCATCATTGGACCGAATGGATGTGGAAAGTCAACGATCTTAAAAACGATGGCACGGATTCTAGCTGCAAAAAAAGGAGCCGTATACTTAGATGGAACCGCCATTCATAAAGAATCTACTAAAACTATTGCTAAGAAGATGGCAATCCTACCACAAACACCTGAAGCTCCAAGTGGGTTAACTGTTACAGAGCTTGTATCATATGGTCGTTTCCCACATCAAAAGGGCTTCGGAAAGCTCACTAAGGAAGACCATGAGATTGTCTATTGGGCCCTTGAGGTGACTGGTATGCTTGAGTTTCATGACCGCTCAATTGATGCATTATCCGGGGGGCAGCGCCAAAGAGTATGGATTGCAATGGCATTAGCGCAGGAAACGGACCTGCTCCTATTAGACGAACCAACAACTTACTTAGATCTTGCCCATCAATTAGAAATTCTGCAATTGCTCGAGCAATTAAATAAGGAGCAGAACCGGACAATTGTAATGGTTATACATGATTTAAATCATGCTGCTCGTTTTGCTCATCACATGGTGGCGTTGAATTCTGGTTCAATCATTAAAGAAGGAATTCCGGAAAATGTAATGACTCGTGAGGTGTTAGAGCGCGTTTTCCATATTGACGCTGAAGTCGTAAAAGACCCGCGTACAAATAAACCCGTTTGCTTAACCTACGATCTTATCAGCAAAACCGTTGTTGGTTCTAAGCAAACCTATGCATATGCTTAAACAAAATTGATGAATAATCTTAACACTGGCTTTATCTCCAATTAATATGTGCGCCTTATAATTTGGGTATAACAAGAGGAGAGGAGCCGTGTTATGGAGTCTGAAGAGAACATCGTCATCGGATCGGGTTGGGCTTTACTCATCAGCTTACCTTGTTGGGCAGTGTTAGCAGGTATAGTGAAAGGTCTTTCGCTTTTAATGTAATCTTCTCATCAACTATATAGGTTCCAAAACACGCCCTAAGCTTAATAGCTAAGGGTTTTATTTATCAGAAAAAGTTTAATCCTTTATAGCGTTTTAGTGCGAAAGAATGTTAGAATTATTAGAACGTTTTAGGGGAGGAAAAAATATGCACGTAGTAGAGAGAATTGGACAGGTTATTAGTAAGTACTTTGCGTTAATTGTCATTTTTGTTAGTGTGACTGCCTTTTTAGTACCGGGTGCCTTCACATGGATCCAACCTCACATTACGTTTCTTTTAGGTGTAATTATGTTTGGTATGGGTCTAACTATGAAGGCCTCTGACTTTGCTATAGTAGCTAAAAGACCCACTCCAGTAATAATAGGAGTCGTAGCGCAGTTCGTGTTAATGCCAGGCATCGCCTTTGCACTGACTCAAGTTTTTAATTTACCTTATGAATTAGCAGTTGGAGTTATATTGGTTGGAGCTTGCCCAGGGGGGACAGCCTCTAATGTGATGGTGTTTCTTGCAAAAGGGGATCTTCCATTATCGGTGGCTATGACGTCTATTTCTACCTTACTTGCACCAATCATGACCCCTGCCATTATGTTTCTGTTAGCCAGTCAATGGGTCGATGTCGATCCAGGGTCGATGTTTATGTCAATCGTGAACGTTATCATTATTCCGATTGCTTTAGGAATTTTGCTACGCAGATTTTTACCAGGCACCGTCGACAAAAGTGTTGGAGCGCTCCCACTCGTGTCTATCTTAGCTATCCTGGCCATTGTGACCGCCGTAGTAGCAGTCAATAAAGACAATTTAGCTGTAACAGCTGGTATATTGTTTATCGTTGTTTTGCTGCATAATACATTCGGCCTTCTGCTAGGCTATGTCACAGCATGGTTGTTTAAATTAGACGAAACAAAAAAACGAGCAGTATCAATCGAAATTGGCATGCAAAATTCAGGATTAGGAGCATCACTTGCTACCACTTACTTTGAACCAATCACAGCATTGCCAAGCGCCATCTTCTCCGTCATTCATAACATCACCGGACCAATCATGGTCTCGATCTGGTCTAAAAAACCGGTGGAGAAATAATCACACAAGAACCCCGTACCGCATTAGTGCTGTGGTATGGGGTCGTTTTTTGATGAGATGGATTGGGGGCTCTTGGTGAGGAGTGGATTCTTCTTACTGAAGTTGGTATTCCTCTTGGTAAGGAGGCAGATGTTCTTGGTGTTGAGGCGATTCGTCTTGGTAAGGTGCTCTTGCTCTTGGTAAAAAGCCGAAAGTTCTTGGTGTTGAGGCGATTTGTCTTGGTAAGGTGCTCTTGCTCTTGGTAAGGAGGCAGATGTTCTTGGTTTGGTGTTGAGGCGATTTGTCTTGGTAAGGTGCTCTTGCTCTTGGTAAGGAGGCAGATGTTCTTGGTGTTGAGGCGATTTGTCTTGGTAAGGTGCTCCGGATCTTGGTAAGGAGGCAGATGTTCTTGGTGTTGAGGTAATTTGTCTTGGTAAGGTGCTCTTGCTCTTGGTAAGGAGGCAGATGTTCTTGGTGTTGAGGCGATTCGTCTTGGTAAGGCCCTCCCGCTCTTGGTAAGGAGGCAAATGTTCTTGGTGTTGAGGCGATTCGTCTTGGTAAGGTGCTCCGGATCTTGGTAACGAGCCGAATGTTCTTGGTGCCGAAGCGATTCTTCTTGGTAAGGCCCTCTCGATCTTGGTAAGGAGCAAATGTTCTTGGTGTTGAGGCAATTTGTCTTGGTAAGGCCCTCCCGCTCTTGGTAACGAGCCGAATGTTCTTGGTGCCGAAGCGATTCGTCTTGGTAAGACCCTCCCGCTCTTGGTAACGAGTCGAATGTTCTTGGTGCCGATACCACTCTTCTTGGAAAGGCCCTCCTGCTCTTGGTAACGAGCTAAATGTTCTTGGTGCCAACGCAATTCATCTTGGTAAGACCCTCCTGCTCTTGGTAACGAGCTAAATGTTCTTGGTGCCAACGCAATTCATCTTGGTAAGACCCTCTCGCTCTTGGTAACGAGTCGAATGTTCTTGGTGCCGATGCCACTCTTCTTGGTAAGACCCTCTCGCTCTTGGTAACGAGCCAACTGTTCTTGGTGCCGAGGCATTTCATCTTGGTAAAGCCATCCCTCTCTTGGTAAAGAGCCAAATCTTCTTGGTGCCGAAGCATTTCATCTTGGTAAGGCCCTCTCGATCTTGGTAAGGAGGCAAATGTTCTTGGTGCCAAAGCAATCTATCTTGGTAAGGCCATCCCGCTCATGGTAAAGAGCCGAATGTTCTTGATACCGAAGCTACTCTTCTTGGTAAGGCCCTCCCGCTCTTGCTACCAAGCCATATGTTCTTAACACCGAAGCAATTCGTCTTGTTAGATTCTCTAAATCTCCCTCTGCACATCTTACGCTCCTCCTAAAGTATCAAAACGCACAATCCCATAAAAACCTGAGCATCTTAACGATAAAAATAGACGTCATTTGGACGACGTTAAGACGACAACCCATATAATTTTTGTTATAATAAATCTACGAAACATTGACTGAAAGATATAAATGAATGTCCGCAGAGGCGGCTTTTTTTATGCATAGAAGTAGGAGTTGATCAAGTATGGCTGATTTTAAACAGTGGAAGCATATTTTTAAGCTTGATCCAAATAAGGAGCTTTCTGATGAGGACTTAGAAGCCCTGTGTGAATCGGGAACAGATGCAATAATTGTAGGTGGTACGGATGGTGTGACCCTTGATAACACGCTGCAATTGCTTGTTCGCATTAGACGTTATGCTGTTCCATGCGCACTGGAAATTTCAAATCAGGAATCAATCACACCGGGATTCGATTATTTCTTTATACCGACTGTGCTTAATGCGCGAAATACTGACTGGATCACGGGTCATCATCATGATGCCATTAAAGAGTATGGGGCTATTATGAATTGGGACGAAATCATTCCGGAGGGGTACTGTATCTTAAACCCTGAGGCTAAGGCGGCGCAGCTCACAGAGGCGAATACGGAGTTAGATGCTGAGGATGTATTAGCTTATGCACGAATGGCGGAGCGTCTTTACAAGTTACCTATCTTTTATATTGAATATAGTGGTACGTATGGTGATGCCAATATTGTGAAGCAAGCCGCATCGGTATTAGAGCAAACCAGGTTATTTTATGGTGGGGGCATTACAACAAAAGAACAGGCGGAGGAAATGGCCGCATATGCTGATACGATCATTGTTGGAAATGTCATATATGAAAATCTAAAAGAAGCTCTAAAGACAGTACAAGCGGTAAAAGGAGACTTGCTTTCTTAGAAGAGTTTAGTAAGATAAGTTTAAGAACATTTGTTTGGTGGTGGTTGTATGCAAAGTAAGATTGTCGAGAAAATGTTAGCGGGTTTAAATCCCGAGCAGAAACAAGCAGTAATTACAACGGATGGACCGTTGCTACTGATGGCAGGTGCGGGGAGTGGGAAAACAAGAGTCCTTACTCATCGTATTGCTTATTTGTTACGTGAAAAAGAGGTGGCTCCTTGGAATGTACTGGCCATCACGTTCACCAATAAAGCAGCTCGTGAGATGAAGGATCGGGTGGCAGGACTGGTTGGACCGATTGCAGAGGATATTTGGATTTCTACGTTCCATTCCATGTGTGTGAGGATCTTACGTAGGGACATTGATCGCATTGGCTATAGCCGCAGCTTTTCTATTCTGGACTCCACGGATCAATTATCCGTCATAAAGCAAATTTTAAAAAAGCAAAATATTGATCCTAAGAAGTTTGATGCCAAAAGTATTTTGGCCTCTATTAGTTCTGCAAAAAACGAACTGCAAAAACCAACTGATTTCGCGACTAAAGCAACAGGTCCTTTTCAAGAGGTTGCTTCAGATGTTTATACAGAATATCAAAAAAGACTTAAGCAGAACAACGCTCTGGATTTTGATGATTTAATTATGAAATCCATAGAGCTATTTAAGCTTGTTCCTGAAGTATTGGAATTTTATCAGCGTAAGTTTCAATATATTCATGTGGATGAATATCAGGATACAAACAAAGCTCAATATATGCTTGTAAATATGCTGGGAGCCCGTTTGAAAAATGTATGTGTGGTTGGGGATTCTGATCAGTCAATCTATAAATGGCGTGGTGCAGACATCGGTAATATTCTTTCGTTTGAAGAAGATTACCCTAATGCAGCTGTGATTTTGTTAGAGCAGAATTATCGTTCAACCAAACGAATTCTGGATGCAGCAAATAAAGTCATTAATAATAATGCTAATAGAAAACCTAAGAATCTTTGGACTGAAAATGATGAAGGAAATAAAATTGGTCAGTTCTCTGGTGCGACGGAGCAGGATGAAGCTCACTTTGTTGTACAGCAGATCCGTAACGCCGTTCAAGAAGCAGGCTACTCGTATTCAGATATAGCAATTTTGTATCGTACAAACGCGCAATCGCGTATTATTGAGGAATTTTTCGTTAAATCTAATCTTGACTACAATATTGTTGGCGGAACTAAATTCTACGATCGTAAAGAAATTAAAGATGTGCTTGCATATCTACGCCTTATTTCCAACTTAGATGACGATATCAGCTTACAGCGAATTGTGAATGTTCCTAAACGAGGATTAGGGGCAACCACGATTGATAAAGTCCTCGCTTACGCTCTACAGAATGGAATATCTATGCATCGCGCATTGTTTGAGGCGGAAGAAATGGGCGTAACAGCTCGCGCGCTTGGTAAGCTCAAGGAGTTTCGTGATCAGATTGCCAACTGGGCACAGATGCAAGATTATTTATCCGTGACGGAACTTGTAGAAGAAGTCCTTGATAAAACAGGTTATCGTGAAGCCCTAAAAAATGAACAGACCCTTGAAGCTCAAAGTAGACTTGAGAACATTGATGAGTTTATTACTGTTACTACAGAATTTGAGAAGCGTAGCGAGGATAAGACCCTAGTAGCCTTTTTAACGGATCTAGCACTAGTAGCAGATATTGATCAGTTAGATGATAAGCAAGAGACTGGACCTAAGGATGCTATTACGATGATGACATTGCATTCTGCTAAAGGGCTGGAGTTCCCATTAGTCTTTCTTATTGGTATGGAGGAAGGATTATTTCCACATAGCCGATCACTGTTTGAACAGGATGAGATGGAAGAAGAGCGACGTTTAGCGTATGTTGGGATCACTAGAGCAGAAAAGCAACTATTTATGACCAATGCTAGAACGAGAACGATCTTTGGTCGGACAAGCGCTAATCCTCCTTCTCGATTTTTAAAAGAAATTCCCGAAGAATTTGTGGAGCTTCTTGGTGAACAGCCAGAAAGATCGATGAGATCAAGAACCGCTGCTCCTACTACGCGCCCATCAAGACCGGTTAGACCACAAGCGGTATCGACCGGTGGAGACAGCTTTGAATGGAGTGTTGGAGACAAAGCACACCACAAAAAATGGGGTGTGGGAACGGTTGTAAGTATAAAAGGAGAAGGGCAGTCCGTTGAGCTAGATATTGCCTTTCAGCCACCAACAGGTGTAAAAAGGCTATTTGCTCAATTTGCACCGATTACGAAAGAATAGAAAGGACGAGCAGAATGGACAAGGATCAAGCCAAAAAACAGCTTGAGGAATTAAGAGAGAAGCTGGAGAAGTATGGCTATTATTACTATGTGCTGGACAATCCAATTGTACCGGATCAAGAGTACGACACATTGTTACAGGAGCTTCTTACAATTGAAGAGCAATTTCCTGATTTGGTTACAGAGGATTCTCCATCTGTTCGTATTGGCGGTGCGCCGCTTCCTTATTTTACGAAGGTTTCTCACAACGTACCGATGATGAGCTTAGGGAATGCATTTAATGAACAGGATCTGCGAGATTTTGACCGTCGTGTGCGTCAATTCGCGGGTGAAGAGGATGTTGCATATATTTGTGAGCTGAAAATAGATGGGCTTGCTGTTTCATTAACGTATGAATCTGGCAAGCTTGTGCGGGGAGCAACAAGAGGAGACGGGACGACAGGTGAGGATATTACAAGTAATTTGAAAACCGTATCGGCCATCCCTCTTCGCATAAAGTCGGATGTGAATTTAGAGGTTCGTGGAGAGGCATACATGCCAAAAGCCTCCTTTGAAGCATTAAATGAAGCTAAAAAAGAAGCAGACGAAGAGCCTTTTGCCAATCCTCGAAATGCGGCTGCGGGATCGTTACGCCAGTTAGATCCAAAAATTGCTGCTAAACGTAACCTGTCTATGTTTGTATATTCAATTGGAGAGCTTGAGGGCAAAGAAATTCATTCACACTATGAAGGGTTAACCTTTTTAAAAGACGCTGGATTTAAAGTGAATCCAGAGACAACCAAATGTGAAACCATTGAAGATGTCATTGCCTATACTGAAAAATGGGTGGAGAAGCGACACGATTTGTCGTATGAAATTGACGGCATCGTCATTAAAGTGGACTCTTTAGCCCTGCAAAAAGAAATGGGCTTTACGGCTAAAAGTCCACGATGGGCCACAGCGTATAAATTTCCAGCAGAGGAGGTTGTGACAAAGCTGTTGGACATTGAGTTAACAGTTGGTCGGACTGGCGCTATAACTCCTACAGCTTTGCTTACGCCTGTATCCGTTGCTGGAACAACAGTGAGAAGAGCCTCGCTACATAACGAAGATCTTATTCGTGAGAAGGATGTAAAGCTTGGAGATTCGGTTGTCGTGAAAAAAGCAGGAGATATTATCCCTGAAGTTGTGAATGTTCTAGTTGATTTGCGAACAGGGGAAGAGCGGGAATTTCATATGCCCACTCATTGCCCGGAATGTGAAAGTGAGCTTGTACGACTAGAAGGTGAAGTAGCACTTCGCTGCATCAACCCAGAGTGCCCAGCTCAAATACGAGAAGGACTTATTCACTTTGTCTCAAGAACGGCAATGAACATTGATGGCTTAGGAGAAAAGGTCATTACTCAATTATTTGCCCATCAATTAATAGGAAATGTGGCAGATTTGTATACATTAGAGAAGGAAGAATTATTGAAGCTTGAACGAATGGGAGAAAAGTCAGTCGAAAATCTGTTACACTCAATAGAGATTTCTAAGTCGAACTCGATGGAACGAGTATTGTTTGGGTTAGGGATTCGATTTATAGGTGCAAAAGCAGCAAAAACGTTAGCTCAGCACTTCCAAACCATGGACCGATTAAGTCAAGCGACAAAGGAACAATTAGTCGCTGTTGATGAAATTGGTGAAAAAATGGCTGATTCCATCGTTAGTTATTTTGAGAAACCAGAGGTACACGATCTTCTTGAACGATTACAGCAAGTAGGTCTAAATTTAACATATACGGGTCCGGCTCTAAATACAGCCAGCACAGCAGATGAAGAGTCATTTTTTATGGGGAAAACAGTGGTCCTAACAGGAAAGCTAGAAGAACTCTCCAGAGAAGAGGCAAAAGAACGGCTCGAAGCACTTGGCAGTAAAGTGACGGGAAGTGTTAGTAAAAAAACAGATCTTGTTATTGCGGGTACAGATGCCGGTTCGAAGCGAAGCAAAGCCGAAGATCTTGGAATTGAAATATGGGATGAAGCAAAATTATTACAAGAGCTGGACCAAACATAAATAATGTACGAGAGGGGCAAGTTGGTTCATGTTTAAAAGATGGGGATTGGTTTCTTTACCTTTAATTCTAGTGATGACAGGTTGTTTTCCTTTTACTCAAGAGGAGCCTGAGGAAACAGAGGTAGAGAATCCAAATAATGATCAAGAAATTACGATTGTCCCGCCGGTCTCTTCACCAGAGAACTATTATCAAGCGATCCTATTTAATGGTCAATATATGAGTGGTGTAACTCGTGGTTTTGGAACAGATGTAGTGTATAACCGACTTGATCTTGATCAGCTTGAGATGGGTTTAACTCGTATTGCCAAAGAGCATTTCCCACAAGAGCAATACTCGTTAAGAGAGGGACAATTCATTAACCGTGACGAACTAAATAGTTGGTTAAGACGATATGATGAAGAGGATAATCCCCTTGGATTAAATCCACCTTTAGGCGATGGAGATAATAGAAGAGAGCAAGAAGAGAGTAATCCAAGAACCCTGTCTCATATTCTTGAGCAGAACTATATGGTTGAAAATGATAATGGTGAAATTGAGTTAGGTGGCATTGTAATTGGTGTTTCACTAAACAGTGTGTACCATTTCCGAACTGAAGATGATCAAGGGCGATATAACTTCTATGATACGGCTGTAGATAACGAAATAAGTATTGAAGATGGCGAACGAATTGCAAACGAAATTGTTGCTCGCTTACGTGATCAAGAACGCGAAGAAGGGGCATTTAATAATATTCCAATTGTTGTTGGCTTATTTCGTGAACAGCCTAGAGAGTCTGTCATCTCAGGTTCTTACTTACAGGCGTCCATCGCAGAACCAAATGGGGAGCTTGGAGGCTGGCAATCGATCAATGAGAACAATTATTTATTCCCATCTGATCGAGCCAATCAAGATGTAAGAGATGATTCAGATGAGTTCTCAAGGTTCCAAGATCAAATCCAAAACTTCTTTAACACATATGTGGGAGTTGTCGGTAGAGGATTTTATCAGGACGACCGCTTAACTGAGTTAACTGTAGATATTCCACTTCGCTACAATGGCAAAACAGAGATCGTTGCCTTAACTCAATTTGTCGCTTCTCTTATCCCAGAGTATTATGATGATATAAGAGTGGAAGTGAATATAAGTTCAGTGAATGGTACTCAGGAAAGTTTAATTGTTGGAGAGCCTGGTGAAGAGCCCTTTATCCATGTGATGGACTAAAGAAACGAGCCTTATTTTTCCTATTATTGGTGGAGATTCGAGCTTTTTTGAGCAAATTTGTAACAATCTCAAAAAAGTATTTAACATTTAAGCTTTACATGATATAGTAAATTCGGTTAGACATGAGAGAAGGGTGGTCATCAGACATCTGATGACTAGGGCCGCTCATTTACAACTGCTCTTTGCAGGTGGACAAGCCATATGCAAAGGGGTGGGATGTATAAATAAAAGGGGGCAATTCGTTTGAAAAAGTGGTTAAGTACACTTACATTAACAACGGCAGCGGTTCTTGCACTGTCTGCATGTGGTTCATCAGGTGAGGACAACACGAATGATGAAAGCACAGGATCTGGAGACGGAGAAGCAACAGAAGCTGCAGATTTTACAGTAGGTATGGTTACAGATGTAGGTGGAATTGATGATAAGTCATTTAACCAGTCTGCATGGGAAGGTATGCAAGCATTTGGTGCTGAGCATGGTCTTGAAGAGAACACTAATTATAGCTACCTACAGTCAGGCAGCCTAGATGATTTTGAACCAAACCTACGCCAACTAGTTCGTGAAGATTATGATTTAACTTGGGGTATTGGATTCTTAATGGAGGATGCTATTCGTACTGTTGCAACTCAAAACGAAGATGCACAACTTGCAATCGTTGATACAGTTGTAGCTGATGAAAATGGCGATACCATTCCAAACATCGCAAACATTACATTTAAAGAACATGAAGGTTCATTCTTAGTAGGCGTTATTGCTGCAATGAACTCTGAAACAGATAAAGTAGGATTTTTAGGTGGAGTAGAAGGTACTCTAATTAAGAAGTTTGAAAATGGTTTTAAAGCAGGCGTGAAATCTGTAAACCCAGATGCTGAGATTGAAGTTCAATATGTTGCAGACTTTAACGATCCAACAAGAGCACAACAAATTGCTAACACAATGTACTCAAATGGCATTGATATTATCTATCATGCTGCTGGAGATTCAGGTAACGGAGTATTTACAGAAGCGATCAACCGTGCACGTAACAACGAAAATGTATGGGTAATCGGTGTTGACCGTGACCAGTATGAAGAAGGTTTATACGGTGAAGAATCTGTAACGTTAACTTCTATGGTTAAACGCACAGACCAAGCTGTACAAATTGTTTCTGAAGACACAATGAACGGTAACTTCCCTGGTGGAGAAGTACTAGAATTCGGTTTAGAGGATTCTGCAATTGATATTTCTGAGTCTGAACAAAATCTTTCAGAAGAAGATCTAAGTGCAGTTGAAGATTATAAAGCACAAATTGCTAATGGTGAAATCGACGTTCCTCAAACGGATGAAGAATACGACGCATTTCTAGAGCAATAAATAGCGACTTATGTATAGAAAGACAAAGGCTAGTGCTTACTAGCCTTTGTTTCATGTATGATAGCTGCGCTAAAAAAGGATGGTTGATGAATGGCTTCGGTCCTGTTCATCAGCGATCCTTTACATAACGGCAGCATATTCGGTTATTCGAAGCAAGGAGTGAACACGATGAGCTATGTCATTGAAATGAACGGGATCCGCAAAGAATTTCCGGGCATCGTAGCAAATGACAACATAACGCTTCAGGTAAAAAAAGGTGAAATTCATGCACTTCTTGGCGAAAATGGTGCAGGGAAATCGACACTCATGAATGTCTTGTTTGGACTGTATCAACCAGAAAAAGGTGAAATTAAGGTTCGAGGTGAGAAGGTTAATATCACGGACCCAAATGAAGCCAACCGTCTAGGTATCGGCATGGTGCACCAGCATTTTATGCTTGTTGAGAAATTTAATGTTACAGAGAATATAATTTTAGGTAGTGAGCCAACTAAGGGCGGAAGAATCAATCTAAAAAAAGCAGCTAAAGAAGTCGCCGAGATTTCTAAACGATATGGTCTCTCTGTGGATCCCTATGCAAAGGTTGAAGATATCTCCGTTGGTATGCAGCAGCGTGCTGAAATCTTGAAAACGTTATACCGTGGCGCAGATATTCTAATCTTTGATGAGCCTACAGCTGTTCTTACTCCACAAGAGATCAAAGAGCTTATGGGCATTATGAAGACACTTGTGGCTGAAGGTAAATCAATTATTATGATTACACATAAGCTAAAGGAAATAAAAGCGATTTGTGATCGTTGTACCGTTATTCGACGTGGCGTGGGCATCGGTACAGTGGATGTAGCTGATACGGATACACAGCAGCTTGCCAATATGATGGTAGGACGTGAAGTTAACTTTAAAGTAGATAAAACTCCTGCAGAGCCTAAGGAAACGGTCCTTTCTGTTAAAGATCTCACAGTTAAAGACAGCCGCGGGATTGAGATGGTTAAGTCATTAAATCTGAGCATACGCTCGGGTGAAATTGTTGGTTTAGCTGGGGTAGAGGGGAACGGCCAATCTGAATTAATTGAAGCCATTACCGGTTTAAAGAAAGCTGAATCTGGTTCAATTGAGCTAAAAGGCAAAACCCTTAGTGGCCTCTCACCACGTAAAGTGACGGAATCAGGCATCGGTCATATACCTGAGGATCGTCATAAACTTGGTCTCGTTCTTAATTTTACAGTCGGTGAAAACATTGGACTGCAAACATATTACAAAGAGCCTTTATCGAAGTACTCCATTTTGAATTATAAAGCTCTTTACGAAAAAGCCGAAGAGCTAATTAAAGATTATGATGTGAGGACACCTAGTGCCCATACACAAGCAAGAGCACTTTCTGGAGGTAATCAGCAAAAAGCGATTATTGCCCGGGAAGTCGACCGTTCACCTGAATTGTTAATTGCTGCTCAGCCTACACGTGGTTTAGATGTAGGGGCGATTGAAACCATTCATAAGCGTTTAATAAAAGAACGAGATAAAGGACGAGCTGTATTGCTAATGTCTTTGGAGCTAGATGAAGTATTAAACGTCAGTGACCGAATTGCTGTTATTTATGATGGTGAAATTGTAGACATTGTAGAAGCCAGCGAAACAAACGAACAACAGCTTGGTTTATTAATGGCTGGCGGAAAAGCGAAAGCAGGTGAATCCGAATGAAATCATTTTTCATGAGCCGGAGCCGCTGGTTTAATGTTTCGATTCCTCTAATCGCGATCTTTCTTGGCTTACTAGTAGGCGGAATCATTATGCTTGTGAGTGGTTATAATCCTATTGAAGGTTATATCGCTCTATTTTCAGGGATATTTAGTGAATCGTTTTACATTGGAGAAACGATCCGTGCGATGACACCTTTGATTTTATCTGGTCTGGCAGTAGCATTCGCTTATCGAGCAGGTTTATTAAACATCGGGGTAGAAGGGCAAGTTATCGTAGGTTGGCTAGCAGCTGTGTACGTTGGTATTGTCGTTGATGCACCAATGGTCATTCACTTGCCTCTTGCCATATTAGCAGGTGCTGCAGCTGGAGCGATTTGGGCATTTGTTCCAGGTCTGTTAAAAGCAAAATTTCATGTAAATGAGGTTATTGTTAGTATCATGATGAACTACGTGGCTTATCACGTAGTAAACACAATCATTCGAGCATATCTACTCGTTCCGGGCGAACGAACTGAAACAATTCAACCAACCGCATCCTTGCAATCAGAATTTCTTGAATCCATTACAGATTATTCAAGAATTCATTACGGAATCATAGTGGCTATTATGGCATGTATCATCATGTGGTTTATTCTTTGGAAGACGACACTTGGCTACGAGCTTCGTTCCGTTGGTTTTAACCAACATGCTTCTCGTTATGCCGGAATGAATGTAGGTCGCAATGTCATCTTTACGATGCTAATCTCTGGCTCATTCGCTGGGCTTGCCGGAGCTATGCAAGGCCTAGGTGTGTTTGGCTACATGACAATTTTGACCGGGTTTACCAATATAGGATTTGATGGGATTGCCGTTGCACTACTAGGAGCTAATACCTCCGTCGGGATCTTTTTATCTGCGCTATTGTTTGGTGGATTAAAATCAGGTGCCATTACAATGCAATCGCAAGCTGGTGTACCAAATGAATTGATAGATATCGTTATTGCTCTTATCATTTTCTTTGTTGCGTCAAGTTATATTATTAGATGGGTACTTTTACGAATTCAAAAGAAGGAGGGGAATCAATAATGAGTATTATGGCGATTTTAGCTCTTGTTGTTCCTGCCGCGATCTATGCAGCAGCTCCCCTTATGTTAACGGCTCTAGGTGGTTTGTTCAGTGAACGATCTGGTGTTATTAATATTGGTTTAGAAGGTCTTATGGTAGTAGGTGCGTTCTCAGCGATTGTTACAACACTAACGCTTGAAGCTGCTGGAGTGGGGGCCGCCTCAGTCTGGTTAGGCCTACTGGCTGCTATATTATTTGGAGCTCTTTTCTCCTTAATACATGCTGTCGCTTCCATCCATTTTCGTGCCGACCAAGTTGTAAGTGGTGTAGCGATAAACTTTTTGGCCGTTGGACTATGCGTATTCCTAATCAAACTAATTTACGATGGAAGAGGACAAACAGACTACATCCAAAACCGTTTTTATCGATTTGATGTACCCATCTTGAGTGACATTCCGTTTATCGGACCACTGTTTTTCTCAAACACATACATCACATCGTTTATCGCAATTGGACTTGCTGTCGTTGTCTACTTTGTGATTTACTTTACGCCATTCGGCTTACGTCTTCGCTCTGTCGGGGAACATCCGCAAGCAGCTGACACTATGGGTATTAACGTAACCCGTATGCGCTATATCGGTGTTATGCTCAGTGGTGCTTTTGGAGGACTTGGTGGAGCAGCACTGGCTGTTACCGTAACTGGCCAATTCTCGGGTACTACCATAGCCGGTCAAGGATTTATGGCACTTGCTGCCTTGATCTTTGGAAAATGGCATCCACTTGGCGCCATGGGAGCCGCTCTTTTTTTCGGCTTCGCTCAAGCACTCAGCATCACCGGAGCTCAGATCCCGCTACTCGCCAGCGTACCATCTGTTTTCCTACTCATCGCACCATATGTCCTGACCATCCTTGCGTTAGCAGGATTTGTCGGACGCTCAGAAGGTCCAAAAGCACTTGGCTCCGCTTATTTAAAAGGATCAAGATAAATGCATTGTGGGAACCCTGCTTGCCTGGGAAGGTGAGCGGGGTTTTTTAGAGTGAATGGGTCACCTGATGGAGAGGGGTTGCGCCCACTGGGGGCCAGAAGTCGCCGGATGGGTAGGAGAGTCGCCCAATGGAGCTAGGAAAACGCCCGATGGAGGGCAGTGTCGCCCAATGGAGCTGGGAATACGCCGGATGGGTAGGAGAGTCGCCCAATGAAGCTGTCGGTTGGAATACCAAACTGTAGCGACGATGGAAGACCCCCATAAGACAAACAAAAATTTTAATGTTTTGAGAGTGCCTCTCAGGGTATGGAATGCAAATAATAAAATGAGGTGTTAATAATGACAAATAGTAGGTGGCTTGACGCACTTATTGCTTTTATCATGGCGTCAGTTGGTAGTATGGCATTTCGCTTTGCTCGTCTTAATAGTGATTATAATTTTGCAGAGAATTGGATAGAGCATGTATTCATTGGATTGGCTTTTGCTATTGTTTATGCTCTGCTTCCTCAAAAACTAAAAAAACGTAAGAGTTGATCTATTTATAAGGAGTACCTCCACAGAAAAAAGACCAACCGCATCCTTCCAAGGTTGATCTTTCCTTCCATACTTATTTTATCCCTGACATTGTAAATCCATCAACAATATATTTCTGAAAAATTGCAAAGACAATCAAAATTGGTACGACCATGACTGCGGAGCCAGCCATTTGAAGCGCATAGTTTTCACCGGCTTGACCCTGTAACAGAGCGAGACCGACAGACAGGGTGTACAAGTCCTGTGAGTTTGCAATAATGAGCGGCCATAGGAAGCTGTTCCATGCACCAATAAATGCAAGGATAGCTTGTACGGCGATGATGGGCTTAGCCATAGGTAACACGAGCTTAAAGAAGATATAGAACTCGCCGGCCCCGTCTAACCGTGCTGCCTCTAGTAAAGCCTCAGGTATTGTGGTCATGAATTGTTTGAATAAGAAAATACTAAATGCCGCCACGAGACCAGGCAAAACAATTCCGGTCATCGTATTCGTCAGGCCCATTTGATTCAAAATTAAATACACAGGGATCATCGTAACCTGACCTGGGATCATCATGGTTGCTAGGACTAAAAAGAAGATGGGGCGATTCCCTTTAAATTTAAATTTAGCAAAGCTGTATCCCGCCATAGCGTTAAAGAATAAACCGATCATCGCGCAGGCAACTAGGATAAGCGTATTGCGTAAATATCTGCCAAAATTCATTTCTGTAAATAGTCTTGTAAAATTCTCCATCGTCCATGTTTGTGGAAGAATACGCACTGGTATTTGAATTAATTCTGGATTCGGTTTAAAGGCTGACAGCAGCATCCACAAAAAAGGAATCGACAGGATTAATCCAATCAGAATGAGTAGAACGGAAACGATGCCTACTTCTGTTTTTGAGCGTTGGTTTACGGCCATAGTGATACCTCCTTAAATATCCTCTTGTTTTTTGCGTAGCTTAAATTGGATGAGTGTCGCAATAATAATGATGATAAACAATACAAACGAAGCAGCGGCAGCATAGCCGAAGTTGCTGTAGCTGAAGCCAGTTTCATAAATAAACAATGCAATCGACATGGTTCCATCTAGCGGCCCACCCTGGGTCATAACAAAGGGCTCTTCGAAAAATTGTAGCCAGCCAATTAAAGTAGTGACGGTAATAAAAAATGTCGCAAATCCCAAGAGCGGAAATGTAATTTTAAAAAACTGCTGGGTGCGACTTGCTCCATCAATGGTTGCGGCTTCGTAATAATCCTTTGGAATGGATTGCAGGGCAGCAAGATAGATAAGCATGTTAATACCGATTCCCTTCCAGACGGCTAAGATAATCAAGGAAAGCTTTGCAATCGTTGGCCCCTCAAGCCATGGCACAGGCCCGGCATTGATAAAGGCAAGGATCTGATTAAACAAACCGTAGGATACGTTGTACAGAAACCCCCAGATAACAGCGATGGCGACAATGTTTGTGATCGCTGGCATGTAGTAAATCACTCGAAAGAAACGAAATAGTTTATTGGAACCATAATTAAGAAGTAAGGCTGCTCCTAGTGAACAGAAGATGACCATTGGAACTCCAATGACAACATAGAAAAAGGTATTGTACATCGCTGTCCAAAAGATTGGGTCTGATAGCAAGACGATATAATTTTCTAAACCAATAAACGTAATGTTTGACCAGTTTGTAATACCTCGTAAGTCCATATCTGTAAAGCTAATAGCAAGTGCAATAATGATGGGTAAAACAGCGAATATAATAAGCAACACAACGGCTGGTGTGATAAAGATATATGGTTCTGGTTTAATACGACGTTTTGGTTGCGCATCTTTTCTGCGAGCAATCTCCATTTCTGCTCCCCCCTTATTCATCATCGGTCACGATCATCGGTTCGATGCGTGAACGAAAGTCTTTGATTTCCTCTTCAATATCATAGTCTGCTCTAGTAATCCGTTGTTCTGAACGCTTCCACTCATCATTTATCCGGTTCCAATTTAAGACCTGTGGCTGTGCTCGAGAGTATTGTAGCTGCTCATAATAGGTATACAAACGTTCGTCTTCCTGTAAAGCTGGATCTTCCCACGCATCAACACGGGGAGGAAGCACACGTACATCGTTAAAGTAATCTATTTGCGTGTCTCGGTCAGTTAAATAGGATAGGAAAGCCACAGATTCATCTGGATGCTCTGACCATTCGAACACCGCCATATTAGATCCGCCAATAACTGAGACGTTATTCTCTTTCCCTGGCATCATTTTTGTATCCCAGTCGTCGAAGTCTGGATAATTATCAATTAGCTGCTGATAACGATAGGGTGGTTCAAAGAACATCGGTTGAATACCATCAACAAATGATTGCATCGGGTCTAGTCCTAAACCAAGTGGAGCAAGGTCCTCACGGAAAAATCGTGTGTAATACTCAACCGACTCTACAAATTTAGGATCCGAGAAATCCACACCCATGTTATCTGTTTCAAATTCAACACCATTCTGCCAAGCGAAAATGTAAGGGATGGTGTCGTCATTTTCAGGTAAAGTCATACCATATAAACCATGGCCACGATCATAGAGTTTCTTTGCAGCCTCGTACAGCTCTTCCCAGGTTTCTGGCCCATCAGGATAGCCAACATCCGCCAACAGATCTGTTCGGTAAAAGAGAACCCGCGTCTCTACATACCAAGGCACAGCCATTAATTCATCATTATAGAGTGCTGAATCTGTGGCTCCTTCAAAAAAGTGATCTGGGTCCAAATTAGGATATTCCTCTACGTATTCATCAAGTGGAAGTAGGGCACCGGTGCTTGCAAAGTCAGCCATATAAGAGGTTCCGAGCTGAACGACATCGGGTCCACTGCCAGACGCTACAGCCGTTAACAAGTTATCGTAAATATTGTCCCAAGGAATGGCTTGAAGATTTACCTTTACTCCTGGGTTCTCATCCTCAAACCTTTGTATATAGCCTTCATTCACTAATTGCTCAGCCTCCCAGCCGATCGCCCAGACATCAAGTGTAACCTGGTCATCTGCTTCATTTGAACATGCTCCAAGTAGCATGAAAGCGAGCGTTGTTGTAAGTACCATCTTTTTATTCACGGTCCTGCCTCCTTTTATTATGAATGTATGAGCTGTAGCTCTAGCTTGTTTGCTTCATCGCACTTACTGCTTCCATTGATATACACAAAAAAAGTACCTGGATCACTAGAGTAGGTTAAGTCACTGTGATGGTAACGAAGCATTTCTTCGTTTATTTCAAACGTTATCGTTTTAGTCTCGTGTGGAGCTAGCAGTATTTTCTTAAAACCTTTTAACTCTTTCACAGGTCTAACTACTTCAGCTACTGGATCCTGTAAGTAAAGCTGTACGATCTCCTCACCAGCAACATCACTAGTGTTGGTAACATCTACTTCAACAGTTAAAGTCTCTGTCTTTTGAAGATTTAAATTAGTTGCTCTCAATTGGCTATACTCAAATGCTGCATAGCTTAAGCCGAATCCAAATGGATAAAGTGGCTCATTGGCAATATCAATATATCGAGAGAAGAAACGCTCATCACTTCCAGCTGGGAGAGGTCTGCCTGTTTGGTAAGAGTTATAGTACACCGGAATCTGCCCAGTAGCTCTTGGGAATGACATCGTCAGCTTTCCGCTAGGATTAGCTTTTCCAAATAATAGATTAATAATAGCTGCGGCGCCCTCTGAACCAGGATGCCAGCATTCCAAGATCGCATCCACATAAGGCTCCAATTCTGAGAGGTCCAGTGGACGTGCATTAAATAGTGTAACAACAATAGGTTTTCCGAGTTCTTTCAGTTTTTTAGCTAATTCAATTTGGCATGGAGCAAGTGTGATGGAAGCACGACTTCTGCCTTCTCCACTGCGATCCCGTCCTTCGCCAAGTGCTAGAACGATGATGTCTGCTTGGTTGGCGATGTGAAGAGCCTCATCTAGTAGCTTTTGGTTACGTTCATACATCTCTGCACCCTTAGCGTAAAAAGTCGGCTCCAATTTATCTTTTAGTGTAGCGGTGTCTTCCATTTTCCCGAAGATCGACCATTCTCCCAATAAGTCATTGTTATCAGCATAAGGACCGATGAGAGCAAGTCGCTCGCGGTCTTGCAGAGGAAGAACGTTTTCATTTTTTAGAAGAACAGCACTTTTCTCCGCGGCTTTTCTTGCTAGTTGTTTATGCGATGCATGGCCAAGAGTAGCTTGCTCACGTTCCTCACTTGTTGCACGATAAGGGTCCTCAAAGAGCCCGAGGTCGTTCTTTAACTGTAAAATTCGCTCAACTGCCTCGTCGAGTAGGGACTCATCCAGCTTCTTTTCATGAATTAATTCGCTAAGTGATTGGGCATAGCAAAGGCTCATCATATCAATATCGACACCGGCCCGAAGTGCTTTCTCTGCTGCCTCTTCTTCATTTTCAGCCACGCCATGGGGGATAAGCTCCTGAACAGCTCCATAATCAGAAATTACCACTCCATCAAAGCCATATTCCTTTCTTAGCATGCCGCGCAATAGCTGAGTGTTTGCCGAAGCGGGAATCGAGTGAACGGTATTAAATGCGGTCATCACAAGCTTTACACCTGCATTAAGCGCAGCAATATAGGCGGGCATATGCATCTCTCTTAGCTCGCGCTCTGAAAGGTCAACGGTGTTATAATCACGCCCCGCCTCCGCTGCCCCATAGGCGGCAAAGTGTTTGACGCAGGCTGCGATGTGATCCATGTTATGGAGTAAGTCAGAGCCTTGAAGTCCGCGAACGGTTGCTTCAGCAAACTGTTCATTTAGATAAGGATCCTCGCCCGTTGATTCCATCACTCTACCCCAGCGCGGATCACGAACGAGATCAACCATAGGTGCAAAGCTAACGTGTAGTCCTGCGCTTGCTGCCTCTTTAGCTGAAACCGCTTGCAATTCTTCGACTAACTCGGGATCCCATGTTGACCCAAGCCCAAGCGGTATCGGAAAGATCGTCTCATAGCCATTAATTACATCTGCCATAAACAGAAGCGGAATCTTTAGTCTGCTTTTTTGCAAATGCATTTCTTGAATATCTATTAATTTCTTTGCACCGGCAATTCCAAGGACCGACCCGCTTGCTTCAATAATGGTTTCGTTAACAGGAAAGTCAATTCGCCCCGTGAGAGGGGTGTCATTCTCGTGAGTAGAGTAGAACACACCTGCAAACTGAGTCAGCTGACCGACTTTTTCTTCAAGTGTCATTTCTGCTATTAGCTGTTGTATCTGTTCACTGTTCATCTGGTTGTCACCTCTTGATCAAAATTCTAAATCGGTGAAACGTTTCACTAAAAGGGTAAAAAAAATCAATTCGCTATATTTTGGAGCGTATATAAAATTTGAAACGTTTCACCTAATATGTTGAGTATAGTATAAATCGACTTAGAATCTGTTTGCAAGAGTAAATTTTAACAGGACCTCACAAAGTGTATTATTCCGTTGTGGAGGCCCGTGCCTTTAGAGAGGTTGGGATCATAACATGATGAGCTTCTTCCTCGGAGATAAGCTGAAGTAGAACTCTTGCAGCTTCTTTTCCCCATTCGTTTGTAGAGTAGTCAATAGTCGTTAAGGGGGGAGTAATATATTGGCTAAGAAGACTATTATCAAAACCAGCGAGACGAATATCTTTACCGATGCGAAGTCCTTTTTCCTGCCAGTATTTCTGCATGCCAACAGCGGTACTATCAGAGAGAGAAAATACATTTACAGGTTCACCTGAAAAGGCTTCTTCAATCTTTCTTGCAGCATCTAGACCACCGTCAAGATCAAACAATCCTTCAATCACTTCAACTTGATGACTCGGAGCTAGCTCTGCATATGCTTGAAGGGCGCTTTTAACTCGCTCTTGGCTATCAAAATTCTCTTTGCTTCCGGTTACTATGTAGGTTCTTGCAGAAGGTCTTTTTATAAGATGGCTGGCCATGTCTTTTGCGCCTTTCTCATTGTCGAGAAGCACCTGTCGCACATGCTTGTGATAGAACATTCGATCAAGAACCACAATTTTTCGTCCGATATCTGCAAGGCGCATAATTTCCTCAGACGTAATGTTATTGTCCATAATAAGGCCGCCATCTACGGACGCATCTATCAAGGCATTGGTTGCGTTTTTTCCTGTGCAAACGACCGTGTCATAACCAGCGCTTGAACACATATCAATGACCCCAGAGAGAATATCGCCAAAAAAGATGCCACTGCTTTCTTTAATGAAAATACCAATCTTTTTGGTGTAGCGGGTTTTTAACGTGCGTGCCGCTGCATTTGGCCGATAATTTAATTCTTCAGCAATACGCTTAATGTGCTCAGTCGTTTTTTTTGAGACTTTCGGATTCCCGTTCAGCGCATACGAAACAGACGTCATCGAAACGCCCGCCTTTTTTGCAATATCACGAATACTTACCACCAAAATGTCCTCCTTCGCTCCAATATAGTTATTTCTTTATGTTACAAGGGTTTTGGCAGTTGTCAACTTGCTCTGAGTTAGTTGATAAAGAGTGTCGACTACAAATTAAGAAGCTGTCTTCTTTAACATTCTATACAAAGAATAAACAATCAAACCTAGCAACCCAAGGTAGGCAGCTTCGGCAAATGTTTCTACAAACCTAAACTCTGAAACCACAACATGTACTTCATTCATGTAAGGAATAGCCTCCTTTTATTTTTAATTCTAGAGAAGATTGCAGTGGTTTTCAATAGAGAGGAGGGAAAAGTGAAACGATAGAAGGTAAAGTGAAACGATAGAGGGCCGAAGTGAAACGATGGAGGGGAAAGTGAAACGATAGATGGCTGAAGTGAAACGATGGAGAGGAAAGTGAAACGATAGAGGGCCGAAGTGAAACGATGGAGAGGAAAGTGAAACGATAGAGGGCCGAAGTGAAACGATGGAGGGGAAAGTGAAACGATAGAGGGCCGAAGTGAAACGATGGAGGGGAAAGTGAAACGATAGATGCCTGAAGTGAAACGATGGAGCAATAAATGCCGCAATAGGAAAATCAAACAACCTCTCACACCACCACGTCACAGAAATAAAGTGTTTCGCGCTCGGAACACTACCGAACCACCTACAAAATAAAGCTTTTTCCTCTTATTCAAGCGGATTTACACCCGTGCTTTTGTTGCGAGCACGCAATCATTTTGGTATAGTTTAAAGTATTGTCAACATGCGATTTTGGAGGTGGAATGAGATGTCTCGAATCTCAACAGATCAAGTGAAACACGTGGCCAATTTGGCTCGTCTTGCGATTACGGAAGAGGAAGCTCAAATGTTCACAAAGCAGCTGGATGATATCATTTCGTTTGCGGAGCAACTAAATGAGTTAGATACAGAGGGTGTTGAACCAACAACACATGTACTGAATATGAAAAATGTACTGCGTGAGGACAAGCCGGATGCTGGGTTACCAGTGGAGCAAGTCTTGAAAAACGCGCCTGATCATGAGGATGGTCAAGTGCGAGTGCCATCTATTATGGAATAGCAGGGAGGATCCGGAACCATGTCTTTATTTGATCATTCAATGAAAGAGCTTCACACGAAGCTAAAGGAAAAGGAAATCAAGGTCTCTGATCTTGTTGATGAGTCATATAAGCGTATTGCTGAGGTGGATGGTAAGGTTCAATCCTTCCTGACACTTGATGAAGAGAAGGCTCGTGCCTATGCAAAAGAGCTGGATGAAGTAGCTCCCGAGGGATCATTATTCGGTATGCCAATTGGTGTGAAGGATAATATCGTGACGAAAAACCTTCGTACAACGTGCTCAAGCCGTATTTTAGAAAATTTTGACCCGATTTATGATGCCACTGTCGTTCAAAAACTTCGTTCAGCACAGGCTGTAACGATTGGAAAATTAAACATGGATGAGTTTGCGATGGGTTCTTCTACAGAGAATGCGGCGCTAGCAAAAACAAAAAACCCATGGAATCTTGACTATGTTCCAGGTGGATCAAGTGGTGGTTCGGCTGCGGCTGTGGCAGCTGGGGAAGTACTTTTCTCACTTGGCTCTGATACAGGTGGTTCGATCCGTCAGCCAGCAGCCTATTGTGGAGTGGTTGGACTAAAGCCTACATATGGTCGTGTATCACGTTTTGGACTAGTTGCCTTTGCTTCGTCACTTGACCAAATTGGTCCTGTGACGCGTCGCGTTGAGGACAATGCGTACTTACTTCAGTCAATTTCCGGTGTGGATCCTATGGATTCAACATCTGCTCAAGTTTATGTTCCAGATTTTCTTTCTGGTTTAACTGGAGATGTGAAGGGACTTAAGATTGCTGTACCAAAGGAATATCTTGCTGAAGGTGTTCAGCCTGAGGTGAAACAATCTGTTCTTGATGCGTTAAAGGTTCTTGAAGCTCAAGGCGCCACATGGGATGAAGTTTCGCTTCCGCATTCAAAATATGCGCTTGCGACGTACTATTTAATCTCATCTTCTGAGGCTTCTGCTAACCTATCTCGTTTTGATGGGGTTCGTTATGGCTATCGTACAGATAATGCGGACAACCTTCTTGAGATGTACAAGCAAACGCGTGCAGAAGGCTTCGGTAATGAAGTGAAACGTCGTATTATGCTTGGAACGTTTGCTTTAAGCTCAGGTTACTATGATGCGTACTATAAAAAGGCGCAGCAGGTTCGTACACTAATTAAAAAGGATTTTGAAGACGTATTTGAAAACTATGACGTGATTGTTGGACCAACCACACCAACACCAGCTTTTAAAATTGGTGAGAAAACAGATGATCCATTAACGATGTATGCGAATGATATTTTAACGATTCCAGTAAACCTTGCAGGGGTACCTGCTATCAGCGTACCGTGTGGATTCCAAGATGGACTTCCGCTTGGTTTGCAGATTATTGGAAAACATTTTGACGAAAAAACTGTGTATCGTGTAGCCCACGCCTATGAGCAGGCAACGGATTTTGCCGATGCAAAGCCAGTGCTGTAGAGGGGGTCAAACAACATGACAAATTTTGAAACGATTATTGGACTTGAAGTACACGTTGAGTTAAAAACTGACTCTAAGATTTTCTCAGCCAGTCCGAACCATTTTGGAGCAGAGCCGAATGCCAATACAAGTGTCATTGACCTAGGTTATCCTGGTGTGTTGCCGGTACTGAACAGAAAAGCCGTGGACTTTGCGATGAAGGCTGCAATGGCACTTAATTGTGAGATTGCTACAGACACGAAGTTTGACCGCAAGAACTATTTTTATCCGGATAACCCAAAGGCGTATCAGATCTCTCAGTTTGATAAGCCAATTGGTGAGCATGGTTGGATTGAGATTGAAGTAGACGGCTATAAGAAGCGTATCGGAATTACCCGTCTTCACTTGGAAGAGGATGCTGGAAAGCTAACTCACTCAGCTGGCGGCTATTCACTTGTTGACTACAACCGTCAAGGGACTCCACTTGTTGAGATCGTATCTGAGCCAGATATTCGTACACCAGCAGAAGCGTATGCTTATTTAGAAAAGCTAAAAGCGATCATCCAATACACAGGCGTTTCTGATTGTAAAATGGAAGAAGGATCTCTGCGCTGTGATGCCAACATCTCCCTTCGTCCAATTGGACAAGAGAAGTTTGGTACAAAAGCAGAATTGAAAAACCTGAACTCATTTAACTTTGTACGCAAAGGACTTGAGTATGAGGAAAAACGTCAAGAGCAGGTATTACTTTCTGGTGGAATCATTGAACAGGAAACACGTCGTTTTGATGAAGCGGGTGGAAAAACGATTCTGATGCGTGTGAAGGAAGGTTCGGATGACTACCGTTACTTCCCAGAGCCTGATCTAACAGCTCTACACATTGATAATGATTGGAAAGAGCGCATCCGTGCAGAAATTCCTGAGCTACCAGACGCGAGAAAGCAGCGCTATGTGAGTGAATTGGGATTGCCTGCATACGATGCGATGGTCTTAACGCTTACGAAAGAAATGTCTGATTTCTTTGAGGCAACCACAGCCAAAGGGGCAGATACAAAGCTAGCCTCAAACTGGTTGATGGGTGGCGTATCTGAGTACTTGAATGCAGAGCAGAAGGAGCTTGAAGACACGGCTCTTACACCTGAATCTCTTGCTGGGATGATCGGGCTCATTCAAAAAGGAACAATCTCTTCTAAGATTGCGAAGAAGGTCTTTAAAGAATTGATTGAAAACGGCGGCGACGCTGAGCAGATCGTTAAAGATAAAGGCCTTGTTCAAATTTCGGATGAAGGCGAAATTCGGAAAATGGTGGTGGACATCCTTGACCAAAACGAACAATCCATCATTGATTTCAAAAACGGAAAAGACCGCGCAGTTGGCTTCCTAGTCGGTCAAATCATGAAAGCCTCCAGAGGAAAAGCGAACCCGCAAATGGTGAACAAATTCCTGATGGAAGAGATTAATAAGCGTTAATAAGAAAAAGCTGACCTGTGATGGGTCAGCTTTTTTGGGTTTTCTATGCCCTTGTTCAATTATTTCATGTACCGTATTTTGCAAAGATACTATCTTTTATGATAGCTACTATCAAAATAGTGCGTACTTCTCAAACATTGGTCTGCACCTCATGATAAAGTCTCATTAATAAATAAGGAGAGATATAAAACGACTGCAAAAAATTATTATCATGGTGTCCCATGGGAAGAATCTTTTGGTGTGTCTCAAGCATATAGTTCAGATGGAATTGTTTATATATCAGGGCAATTTTCTCGTGATATGCAAGGGAATTTTGTTGGAGAACATGATATTGAATTACAAACAAAACAAACGTTTGATAATCTAGATAGGGTGTTAACAGGCTTTAATATCAAGCGGTCTAATCTAGTTGATTTAGAAATCTTCTTAATCAATCCTCAAGAGGATTCGGAGACACTCATACCGATTTTCAAACAATACATGGGGGATATACGCCCCGCAGTTACCATGGTTGGGACAGCAGGATTGGCTTTTTCTCAAATGTTAATTGAAATTCGTGCCATTGCACACGTAGATTAAACATTTAATTTAAAGCCCTTCATTCACTAAATGAGAGGGCTTTAAATGAGTTTTGCTAATTTTGATTTTGTAATAAGACTAAACTCAACTCTAGGCCTGATTCATTACTTTTTTACCCCTTAACCGCTCCAGCCGTCAACGCCCCAACAATATATTTCTGTAGCAATAAGAACAGAATAATCACGGGGATAATCGACATGATACTTCCTGCAGCCAAGTAGTGGGTGGTAATTTGTGCTTGAGTAGACTGAAGATTCACCACACCAACTGAAACGGGATAGAGATTCGCATCATCAATTAAGATAAACGGAATAACAAACTGCGACCAGCTCTGCACCGCAACTAGAATCACAACAGAGATAATCCCAGGACGTGCAACCGGCAGCAAAATCTTTGTGAGGATCTGCCAGCGTGTGCACCCATCAATAATCGCTGCCTCATCCATTTGCTCAGGCAGGGTGTCGAAGTAATTTTTCATGAAGATGGTTGCGAGTGGTAGAACAACCGCAACATAGATCGCCAGGATAAGCATAAAGTTGTTCAGTAGTTCCCAGCTAGCAAATAGTCGATACAACGGAATCGAAATAACAACCGCTGAAATCATCTGCGTCATTAAGATTGCGAGTAGAAACGCATTTTTTCCCTGCATTTTAAAGCGTGACAAAGCAAAGGCAGCTGGGAGGGCAATAAATAAAGTAAAAAGCACCGTTAGCACAACGAGACGTAACGAGTTCCAAAGATACGTAAGTACGGGCGTTGTTTGCAAGACATGCAGGTAGTTATCAAACTGCCAGCTTGTTGGCCAGAGGGATGGTGGTACCTGAAATAGCTCGGCTTGTGTTTTTAATGAGACAGAAGCGACCCAAAACAAAGGGAATAGGAACACGATGACAATCAAAAAGTAGCTCAAATAAAGACCTATTTTTAACGGCTGTTCTTTAGATTTTGCCATTATTCATCATTCCTCCCTTTTCCGAGTACAACCAAATAAATTAAAGTCATAACAATATTTATGGCAAGCAAAATCATTGAAGTAGCAGCACCGACACCAAGATTAAACTCTTGGAAAATTGAAGTATAGATACTAAGTGCAATGACTTCTGTACTGTTACCAGGTCCACCTTGAGTTAGTGCCATAACCATATCAAAGGTGTTGAAGGTATCAATCGAGATGATAATAAGATTGATTAATACGATAGGTAGGATGGCCGGTATAATGACATTTCGTAATCGTTGGAAGGCTCCAGCTCCATCAATTTTAGCGGCTTCCAATACATCCTTTGAGATCGTTTGCAAGCCTGCATACATCAGAATCATACTAAACGCCGTTCCACGCCAGATGTTTGCAAGAGTCACTGATAGAAGTGCCATAGTTGGATCAGATAAAAACGTAATTGGACCCAATCCAATCATTGATAGAAAGTAGTTTAATATTCCTGCTTGTGTCTCTGTATAAAGCATTTCAAAAATGATACCGATGACCACACCAGGAATGGCCCAAGCTACAAGCACAGAGGTGCGAACAACTATTGTACCCTTAAGCTTTAGGCTCTCTCCTCGAACAATTAATAGAGCGACAATAAATCCGCAAAGCAACTGGAATACTACACTAAAAAATACAAAGAAACCAGTCGTGCCAAGCATTGGCCAGAAGCCAGGTAAGGTAAAAAGCCGAACATAGGATTCAAGTGTATAACGAAATTCAGTATCTACTAAACTCATGTCAGTAAAGCTCATTCGCACAATTTCTAGAATGGGATACAAAAATACCGCAATGAGCAAGAGAGTGAGTGGGATTAGCCACGGATAAGGTGTATCAGAAAAAGGTGTTTTCTTACGTTTAAGAGAAGATTGAGAAACTGGTTCGGTTTTCATTCAACATCCTCCATCCCAAATGTGACAATTTCCCAAGCATCGTCTAAAGCTTCTTCAGGTGTTTTACTACCTGAAACGACTTGAGATATGGCGATCTGAAGCTGTACTGAAATCGTGTTGTATACTTGCTCTGCTGGGCGTGGTCGACCTTCCTTTTCAAGTATTTCCTGAAACTCATCTATAAAAGGAATGGCCTCAAATTCAGGAGAATCATACACGGAAGCTCGAACTGGCATTGAGCCATCACGCGTTGTAAAGCGCGCCATACCTTCTTCACCAACATAGGTTCGTTGCAGGAAATCGAAGGCAGCTCGTTGCTTCTCAGGATCTTCAGTAAAAATGCCAAATGCCCAGCCGCCAACAGTAGAGGTAGGCTCGCCACCTTCAAGAGTTGGTAAAGAAGCAACATCCCAATGCTCAAAGTCATCACCGAGAATTTCTTGGAATGTATTAATCTGCCATGTTCCTGGATAGAGCATTTTGACTAAACCTGTTGAGATTTCAGCATTTCCATCATTTTCGGTCCCGTTAGAAGCCATACGTTTAGTTATGGCTCCAGACTCTACACCTTCATAAATAGAGTTGAATACATTTAACATGTACTCGCGATTCTCACTATTGTAAAAAGCAGGACGACCTTCCTCGTCAATTAACTCGCCACCCTGACCCCAAAATAATGGCAGCAGGCTCGTTACTGATGTTCCTTCACCAACTCCAAGAGGTAGCACAAGACCTTCATAACCCTGATCTACTAACTCATGAGAAATGTCCATCGCATCGTCCCAGGTCTCAGGTGGTTCAGGGACAAAACGCGTATCATAAAAAACGTAACGAACATCAGTACTAAGATAGAGACCGTAAACATTGCCATCATCTCCAACCATGACATCCTGAGCAAACGGAAGAAAGTCATCTAAATCCATTCCGTATTCATCCATCAGTTCATTAAGTGGCTGCAACTGATCCTCAAAACGCTCTAGCGCATACCCATCAACTAATGCAAAATCTGGAGCCTGTCCACGCACAGCTTGTTCCAAAAGCCGAGCCATCGCCTCATCAATATTTGTCGTATGAATACTATGCTGCATAGGGAACCCGTATTCTTCCTCAATGTCACTAACGTTTGCGCGAACATAAGAACTCATCTCTTCATCGGGAGCATCAGGCGAGGAATCGGAACCTGTGATCCAGGTTAACGTTTCACTATCACTTGCATTAGAACAACCAGTCGCCACAAAAAGAAAACAGCTTGCGATTGTGACAGAAAATGGGATCGATCTCATAACCTATTCCTCACTCTCTACAATTTAATTACATGTTAGCGTTTGCAAAAAACAATGTAGTCACAGGGTATCGAATTCAAAATTAATTGTCAATTCATATCATATTTACATGTGTTTTGTTGAAACAGCTGAATTAAGCGCCATAACAGGATCATTCCCTATTTTTCAAGAATAAAAACCATTCCTTTGGGGTAGGCAATGAGTAGGAGGGATTCACATGAATAAACCTAAACCAATGACACTGATTCTCGGGATACTAGCTGTCATCTTTTTTATAATTAGCTTTTTTAACCCTTGGTTTATCATAGCAATGAACATCATCTTTGCCATTATGTGTGGCCTCGCTATCGCCGCAGGATTCAAAGGCCAAGAAAGAAAATACAACAGCATCGTGTTTATCCTTTTGGTAGCCATCGTGGCGAACGCTGTGGTTAGGGCTGTTGCTAGATTTATTTAAGGTGAGGAGGGGAGCGATGGAGTGCCGAATTGGAGCGATAGTCGGAAGATTGGAACGATAGAATGCTGGAGTGGAGCGATGGGTGGAAGATTGGAGCGATAGACCTTAAAAGTGAAACGATGGAAGCCAAAGTGAAACGATAGACCTCAAAAGTGAAACGATGGAAGCCGAAGTGAAACGATAGACCTCAAAAGTGAAACGATGGAAGCCAAAGTGAAACGATAGAGGCCAAAGTGAAACGATAGATTCTCAAAGTGAAACGATAGATTCTCAAAGTGAAACGATAGACCCTCAAAACTTAAAAAACTGTGCCCCCCCCAATCAAAAAAAGCTGTCCCTACCAACAAGGACAGCCTTCTTCATTTACATGCTAGGTATAATAATTTCACTTTCTTCACCATTTATTAAAACTTCAAAGCTATAAACTGGCTGATAATAACCTTTAGAATCAAGCATATATTTTATATTTACGTCAGTAAGATGTAACGTGTCTATTTTAGAATCGTTTAAATATGAATAAAAATCTCCGTTCAGCAGTTCGTCCAAGGCTTGCTGCTCACTTTTCACTTGAGCATTTCTCACCTTGTCATAGGTTATGAGTTTATGGTCAATACTCTTAATGGTATCATCCTCGTAATAACTGGCAGTTACAAAGCCATCTACTAGGTGGTTATCCTCCTCTAATTGCCTTACCCACCACGTGTAGGTGCCGGTGCCCGTTTTTTCAAACTCGGCCACCTCGGGTATATGTATATCAATTGGCTGCAATTGCTTTAATATATTGCTTTCATCTGTATCTTTTAACTCAGTATCATAATGCGAAAATTCACTTAAGCTATAGCTTCCGTCCGCATAGTCAAACCATAAACTATAACTTGGCTCACTTTGGATACTATATAAGCCCGTCTCAATGTACGAATAAAATTCCATATCAGATGTATCTACATCTAACCTCTCAAACAATTCCTCAGCAAATGCATCAGCTTCTTCTTGGGAGTAACTCGGAGCTTGATAGATTGAAACCGTCTGCTCTTGTTCATCAGCTTCGACATCTACAGTAATTTCAGCACGATCCAAGTTCCCAGCCCGGTTTGGCCCGGTATAAAGATTACCAAATTCCTTTGATTCATAATAGGTAAACATTGCAGCAAGCAGGAGCAACACCAGTCCTAGAGGGGAGAGATATACAAGCGCTAGCTTCACTCGTTTTTCTAGTAAACTCAATATACTCATTATGAATCCGTAGCCTATGATCGCTCCTAGTACATTATTAAAAAGGTCGTCCAATTCAAAAATGCCTAAGCCGGTAAAGAATTGAAAGGTTTCGATTAAGAGCGTGAAAAGGAACGCTGCTCCAATCGTCCAAAGAGCCTTTTGAAACCGAGGTTGTAAAAAAGGGAACAGCATTCCAAACGGAACAAACATTACAATATTTAATATGACAAATTGCCAGTTTCTTACGTCAAACTGTAACCACGCTTCTCGGTAAGAGCTGAATAAGCTTAGATTAACTAAGCCTGGGTAATACGAACCGCCCCTTTGCAAAATAGTGACTCCTAATACCATCAAAACATAGCCAATAAACATACTAAAAATAATCAGTTTCATAAATGAAATCTGTTTTTTTCCATTCATTAGCTTACGATAAATGAAAAAGTAGCCGATCAAAAATAGTGTAGATAAAATGATTAGTGCGAATAACGCTAAGATAAAATTGTCTTGCAAAATAGAAAGAATGTGTTCTGAAGTCATGTAAGTATTTTCGCTCCCTGCCTTTTTCTCTCATTTATTATATAGCTAAATTATGTAAAAGAATAGATGCATAGTTCCTTCTTTCTACACCAACTTTTGTAACACTTTGAGAAATGAGCGGGAAGTATTGTTTTTGAAGGTTTTTACGATACAATACAATAAGAGTTATGAAAATGCGGTATACCTTGAAGAAAAGTAGGAGAGCTAAATGAAAACAGCACGTTTAATATATAATCCAACGTCCGGTCGAGAACAGATCCGTAAGAATCTTGCGTATGTGATGGAACGACTTGAGAAGGCAGGATATGAGACCTCGGCTCATGCGACTACTCCCGAAGAGGGCTGTGCAAAGCGTGCCGCTAGAAGAGCCGCAGAGCGTGGCTATGACTTGGTGATCGCTGCAGGTGGAGATGGTACGATTTTTGAGGTTGTGAATGGCTTAGCAGAGCTTGAACATCGACCGATGCTAGGCATCATTCCTGCTGGCACTACAAATGATTTTGCGCGAGCCCTTGGGATCTCTAAGGATATTACCAAAGCCTGTGATGTGCTATGTGGAGATCATGTTGAACCAATTGATATTGGAAAAATCAATGAAAAATATTTTATAAACATTGCAGCGGCTGGTGCCTTAACCGAGCTTACATATGAGGTGCCGATTAAGCTTAAGACCCTAGTTGGTCAATTAGCTTATTACATCAAAGGCCTTGAGAAGCTTCCGCAGATTTCACCTACCTCTGTGCGCATTGAGTACGATGGCAAGCTGTTTGAAGGTGAGATTATGATGTTTTTGATTGCTAACACCAACTCAGTGGGTGGCTTTGAGAAGCTTGCACCAAGAGCTTCTTTGCAGGATGGCATGTTTGACTTTTTAATCGTCAAAAAAACCACCTTCGCAGAATTCATCCAGGTAGGCGGTTTGGCTTTACGTGGCGAGCATATCAATCATCCAAAAGTGATGTACATCCAAGCAAATCGCATTAAAGTCGAAGTGCTAGAAGGTGACGCCGAAATGAAGCTGAACCTCGATGGTGAGCGCGGTGGCACATTGCCAGCTGAATTCGTAAACCTATACAGACACTTTCAAATGCTGACCCCAGCAGCACGCGATCAGAAGAAGCTTGAAGACGCAGAAACCGACCAGTAAACTGGCCGGTTTTTTTGATTAAAATAGTTGAAATACGAGAGCGGCAAGCAATGCCACAAAAGCAACGGGCCCGGCAAACCGAAAGAGCTGGCTTTCCCACTTCTTTTGATCTCTCGACAAAGGCACACCCTGCAACGTAACTAATCGACGATAAAGAACATGAAAATAAGTCGTTAAAATCAGAAATAAAAGAATGACAGCTGGATACAATTGTTGATTGACCTGCCCACCAAAGATCCAAATAATGAAAACAGGCATCGCAAGGATTACGAGTAAATAAACAAGTGAAGTATCTCGAAGCCGTTTTGCTACCACTCGATTCCAGCTATCCTCCCGGTCAATTTGCCTCCAGCGAAGCGTGGCTATAATAGGAAACAGAACAAGAGGCAGACTAATAATCAAAAAAATGATCGTAGATGCATAATGAAACGGTTGCGTAACAACAGGAATAAACATACCCGTTCCAACCCCAAGTGTCCCCTCTAAGCCACTTCTCTCCCCGTGATAAGGAACGTATTCGTCTTTTTCTTCTTTCATTGTTTTAACCTCCTCATCCCACCATAATCCAATTAAAAAAAATAATGATTATAATGATTGCAACGATAAGTGTAACAAACAATAAAGTTCTTTTTTTATTATGGGGAATTCGATCTTCGGAAGGATCTATGTTTTGAATGGCTACTAAATGAGCGTATAGGTTTCTTAAATAAAGACCTCCACTCAGATACAAAATTGAAGTAATCCCAGCAAGTATCCCTCTAACTGCAACATTAGCCATGGACGTATTAAATAAACTAAATAAAAAGATACCCAGAATGATCGCACTAAACATAAAATAAATTTCAGACAGATCTTTTGCTAGAAGTCTTCTTTTTTTCACGTGGCTTTCACGATGACGATAAGCAGAAAGTAACGGAATAAAGATAAGGATAAAACCTGGAATGACAAAGTAAACATACGAGGATGTATTCTCCGTATTCATAATTTGCAAACTGTACATCCAGATCCCAGAGAAGATGATAACGAATCCTGACCAATGGTTACGTTCCTTATATTTTTTCTGATTCTCCATACGTTCTTTCTTTGAAGGTAAAAGACCCATCATAACATCCTTCCGTAAGTTATTAAGCCACGAAGTATAGATAAGCTATAACACCAATTAGTAATATGACAATGCTAAAACCCCACTCTTTTTTTAGCTTACTCTTGCTACGTTGATCCTCAGAGGCGTCTATTCCTTGAGCGATGAGGATACGCCTATAAACATACCGACTAAATAACCCAACTATAATGCAATAAGGTACAGCGATACCCGCTGCGATCGTTCGATAAATATCTTGATTAATATCGCTATTAAACATGCCTAGAAAGAAGGATACGGTAATAATTCCTGCACCAATGAAACTGAATTCAGTTAGTTGTTTTGTAGCAAGTCTTCTTCTGAGAGTTTGACTAGTTCTAGCTCGCCACACAGATAGTAGTGGAATGAAACTAATGAGAAGGAGCATAAGGACTAAAGGTAAAGCTATGGCACTCCGACTCTCTACTAAAAAAGAATTATTCATCATAATCATCAAGATAAAAGTCATGAACGTAGACCAATGAATTGTTTCAGAATTTCTTTGACGATTCAACTTCCGCTCCTCCTTAGAAGCAAACACTTCAACCAACTCCTTTTTTATCCAATACCTCAATATGGAAATCAACAAACGTGAAATAGGGTATTGAAAATGATTCTCATTATTAATACAATGAGGATAGGTTAAAAAGTGGAGAGGATGAGACGATGTCTAAGATTGTATTGGTGTTTGCGAGCATGTCTGGAAACACAGAGGATATCGCGGATTTAATAACAGGAAAGCTTAGAGATAAAGGCTTTGAGGTTGATCTTGAAGAAATGGAGGACTACGATCCAGAGAATTTAGCTGAATACGATGGCATTGTGCTCGGTTCCTATACATGGGGAGACGGGGATCTCCCTTACGAAGCAGATGATTTTTATGAGGCACTAGGAGATGTAGATCTGTCAGCAAAACCCGCAGCCGTTTTTGGCTCGGGAGATACGGTGTATCCAGAATTCTGTGAAGCCGTTCATATTTTTGAAAGGAAGCTGACAGAGTGTGGCACAAACCTAGTCACACAAGGATTAAAAATCGAATTCATACCAGAAACAGACGAAGACTTCGAAGCATGCGAACGATTTGCAGAGGAATTTGCAGCTAAGTTGAAGGTGAGGGCTTAGGTACGAGGGGAGGAGACAATGAGTCCGCTCCTTTAATTGGTGTGGAGCTGGATGGGTGGTTCTTGGTAAAAGCGTGTTTCTCTTGATAAAGTATCTGAGGTTCTTGGTAACATGCTCCCGCTCTTGATAAAAGTACAATCGGTCTTTGTTATGTAGCTTTTTATCTTGGTATAGGTACCTTACTCTTGCTAAGTATTGATTTCTTCTTACTGTTATTGGACTTGTTCTTGGTATCACATAGATTCTTCTGGTAAAGTCCTTATAATTGGATACTAAACAAGTGGACGAAAATGGAGGCCGACACCTGCGGGATAAAAAGGAGGTCACAGAAAAACGATTTTTATAAGACTGCGAACGTTCTTCCATTGTTTAGTCAGAACATTTACGGAAGGAGAATCCGTAGACTCCTCCGGAACAGAACGAATCTGAAGACATCGAAGTGGTGGTTTTCCACATAGAAGGCTGAGGCCGTTCCCGCGGAAAGCGTAGGGTTCTCCTGTAGCGGCGCAAGTAAGCTCATTTTTACATGACTTTTTCAGTGGCCTCGATAAAAAGGTTCAATGAGTTAAATCGACGTAGTCGGGTTAGCTCATTGCCTTCCCTTGGGTAAGTGCCCCCATTTTCGGGAGAGGCAGCCGAAGAGACAAAACAATGTAATTTCTACACAAGCATGGACTCTATCTTTCTTCTTAGTCAATCACCAAAGTCCACGCTAATTAATATGAACTCTAGACGCCGCAAAAGCTGAAATAAAAATAATGATTGGTATAATGAATAGAAATGACACACTCACCAAAAACGACACACCCAAGAACTGATTATAGAAAAACTGAGTCATTTTAAACAACAAATAAGCTGTCACGATAAAGGCCGTAGCTTTTACAAGTAGGTTTAGCATGATTATCTCCCGACTCATTTTTTCTTGATTTTAAAAGGCTTCAGCACATTCGTCAATGTGAAAATACCACAACAAAAAGAGGGACTCATATGAATAATGAATCTTTACATAAGCTGTGCCTTTCTCTACCTGGAGCAACGCACGACCACAAAGTTGATTGGCAATCCCACTGGTATTATATCGGAGGTAAACTGTTTGCGATCATAGGCGAAAAATCGGGATCTATGATTATTCTCAAATGTGATCCATATCGCGCAGAAGAGCTACGTGAACAATATGAAGGAATCACCCCTGGCTATCACATGAACAAAACACATTGGAACTCGGTTTATTATGATTCAGATGTGGAAGAAGAGACTGTAGAGGCACTCATTCAACATTCCTATGAGTTAGTTTTGAAAAAGCTGCCTAAAAAAGTTCAGATGGAGTTGAAACAAATATGAAGAAACTGCTATCATTTATCCCATTTGCTATAATTCTAATTGGCTGTGCCTCAAATGAACAATCCTTGACCTCTATAACTGGCACCATTACGGAGCTTACTGAAGAAGAGCAGAGCACAAGAATATTAGTAGAGAGCGAAGAGGAAAGGATTATCTTTGTAGGACTCGATGAAGAGAATTTACAAATCCATGATCGTGTAACGGTTACCTATGATTCAGAAGATGGTATCAATGACTCGGACCCGCAACAAATTGATAGCGTTGAAGACATCGAGGTTCACTAAATAACTGGTTTCAATCCCACTACAACCAATTGTGTAGCCCGTAGTATCCCCACCTGATAAAGCCTTTGCTTGATTTCTTCTCCTCGCTTTTTAAACACATTAAAATTTTTTAGATTTTTAGCTCTTTCTATATGAGAATCACATGCAGACGCTACGCGATCAAGCTCGCTTTGATTTTTAAAATCAGTTTTAGGTTCTATATATTCAAATTGTTTTTTTATGTTGATCTCTAAGCCATGAACCATATCTAGAATTTCTTGTTTTTTATACGTGTGTTTATGAGGGGTCCCTAATTCCGCATCTATGTCAGCCTCCAAATGATGATATAACATATGAGTCACTTGCTCTTCTGTTTGCTGATCAGAAAACATCTCATTTATTAAAAAGAGTCCACCTGGTTTTAATACTCTTTTCATTTCGTTTAAAGCAGCTTCGGGCCGCATTAAATGATGTAATGAATTAGATATGCAGACAGAATCAAAGGAATCATCATCAAAAGCTAATCTCTCAGCATTCATTTTTAAAAACTGTATGTTTTGACTTGAGAACTGTTTTTGAGCTTGTTCTAACGAGTCTTCGTCCGAATCTATGCCAACGATTTCTTGATAATCCTTAAAAATATGCTTTAACGTAGGTATGAACTTTCCAGCTCCAGTTCCAATATCTAATAATCGACCCGCAGAAAGCTTAAAAAGTTCATCTCTTAAGATGTTCAGGCTGTTCACCACCCTTTTACATTTGTTTAGTTTGTGTTCGAAATTTTTTTAAATAATATAGGGTTTAAAATTGTCAAAGTGAAGTATGAAGCAAGAAAAACAAGCAATGCATTTACCCACTTAACGGAGTCATCATAGATAAAGGACATGATAAAATACACACCACCAAAAATGATAGCTGGAACTAAGCTTTCCAACCATTTGTTATGACTAAAGATAAATATACACCTCCAAAATAGCCCACGGCGAGCTGGATAATTATTAGAGATTGCATACCCTGTTAATCACTTCCAAAACATACGCACCTACACCATTGAATTCCTAAGATTGATTAAGCTTACGATAAGCAAGTTGAACGGTCACAAAGACCCCAAAAGAGATAACTGCTAAAATACTGATTGCCAAAAGACTATATCCATTTCCAAATATAAAGGATGAAAGAACCAAACTTCCAGTAAACAACGGCGCAAACAGTAGACCATACAACAAAATCTTTTTTGTAGTAGCATCCTTCACAGCCTCACCCCCTTCTTCCGAGTCAATTACTCTTACTTTACTACCCACAAAAATCCAATTCAACACTTCCATGAACAACACGCTCCATGTATCAAACGCCCGTCATTCATGATAAAATGAACACTGCAAACAAAATTAGAAGCAAAGGAATTAAACATAAATGAGTAAGACAACCCCACCCGTTCAAAAAAATGAAATCATACATGTCACCATCACCGACCTCAGCCATCAAGGAGCTGGCGTTGCCAAGCACGAAGGCTACACATTATTTATCCCTAAAGCCCTGCCCGGTGAGACCTGTGAAGTGAAGGTCACCAAAACAAGTAAGGGCTACGGCTTTGCGCGATTAATACACATTCACGAGCCAAGCTCGGACCGCACCGAAGCACCCTGTCCGATTTATAATACCTGTGGTGGCTGTCAGCTACAGCACATGACCTACGAAGGACAGCTGCGCTATAAGCAAAAGCAGGTGAGTGATGCACTTGAAAGACTTGGAGGCATTACGGATGTACCTGTTCATCCAACACTTGGCATGGACCATCCGTGGCGTTACCGAAATAAATCGCAGGTGCCAGTGGGAGAGCGGGACGGAAAAGTGATTGCTGGATTTTATCAAGAGCGCAGTCACCGCATTGTAGATATGCAGGAGTGTATTATTCAAAACGAGCACAATGACGAAATCGTACAAAAGGTTAAAGACCTTGCCAATCATTATGGCATTCGCGGCTACGATGAAGAAAAACACCGCGGTACTTTGCGTCATGTGGTGGTTCGTTATGGCCGTCAAAGTGGAGAGCTCATGGTTGTGTTTGTCACACGTGATGAAGCTCTACCGAACAAAAAGAATCTCATCGAGGATATTCGCAAAGCCTTTCCAGCGGTGAAATCCATCGTGCAAAATATCAACCCAAAACGCACCAACGTTATATTTGGCGACAAAACCAAGGTGCTATGGGGTGAAGAGTATATTTACGATTCAATTGGAGCGATCAAATTTGCGATCTCAGCCAGGTCTTTTTATCAGGTGAACCCAGAACAAACCAAGGTTCTGTACGATAAAACATTGGAATACGCTAATCTAACCGGCTCAGAAACGGTCATTGACGCCTACTGTGGCATTGGAACCATTTCACTGTTCCTTGCTCAGCAAGCCAAACATGTGTATGGCGTTGAGATTGTACCCGAAGCCATCAGTGACGCAAAACGAAATGCGGAGCTCAACGGCCTCACCAACACTGACTTCGCAGTAGGCGAAGCCGAAAACGTCATCCCATGGTGGGCAGCCCAAGGCATTCGGCCCGACGTCTTTGTCGTCGACCCACCAAGAAAAGGCTGTGACGAAAAGCTCTTAAATACCATGCTCGAAATGAAACCAAAACGCATCGTGTATGTCAGCTGTAACCCCGCTACCTTAGCAAGAGACTTGAAAGTGCTTGAAGAGGGTGGATACAAAACGAAGCAAGTGCAGCCCGTCGATATGTTTCCGCAGAGTACACACGTCGAATGTATCTCGCAACTCATTTTAAAAGAAGGCAACTAACCCTTGTGGTTGTTGCCTATTCTTGTTCTTCGAAAGGATTTACGAAGTTGTAATGAATACGTAGATTACCATCAATGTTACAGGTTACTTTATTCACCAGCGAGTGCAAGACTTGAGGAGTTAAATCGTTTAGTATTGAAACATCTTTAAGCTTCTTACCTAAATCAATTGCATAGTTCTCACTTTCGCACTCTTCCAGCTTTTCTTGAGTCTCGATCTTAGCTAATTCTAAATTGGATACTTCCTGATCTATCTGCTTACGATACTCAACTAGCTCTTCCCGAGATATTAATTCGTCAGCATACATATCAAGGTAATCTTTCTTTCTAGAACGTAATTTATTTGCTTTGTTCTCAATTTTTGTGAGCTCATTTTTAATCAAAATTTTCTTCTGATCGAGTCTTTTTTGTAGGCTTTCTAGGAACTCATCATCTTGAATAGATTTGAATAGCTCTTGTAAATCTTCGATGATTATGTGTTTTAGTTCTTTTTCTCGGATAACTACTCGATTTTCGCAGAAAGTCTCTCCGTGTTTAATATTGCCGCCACACCTATAGCCTTTTTGATTAGCTTTGTACCACATTCCCTTTTGGCAATGTTCACAGAACAAAACATTCGTAAACAGATGCTTTTTGGGGGCAGTACTTGTACGCGTTCTGGTTTGAAGCATCTTTTGGACGGCCTGGAAAGTCTCTATTGAGATGATAGGCTCGTGAGTGTTCTCTTGAATTGTAGCTTGGTCTTCACCAAGAACTCTCCGTTTTGTTGTTGTAACGGAAACAGTTTCAGTTTTGTTTTGAACAAGATCACCACAATAATGTTGATTGTTTAAAATGTTCTTTACTGTGGATGCGTGCCATAAAGGTGATGCATTAGACTTTCTTGCAATTTGAGAAGGAGTGGGGATTCTTTCAGCTGTGAAGGTTTTAGCTATGGAATCCATTCCTTTTCCATCCAGGTATTCTTTGAAAATTCGTCTAACCATTTCCGGTGTGTTATCTTCACGAATTTTCAGCTTGCCTTTGTCAGAGTAGTATCCATAAGGTGGATTGGAACCTACAAATAAACCTCTGTTAGCTTTTGTACGTTTAGCCGCCTTATTTCTTCGGCTGCTATTTGCTGACTCATTTTCATACAGCCAAGCAAAAAGACCAAAATTTTGTACGTCCCCGGTAATTGTATTAATCGAGTTATCAAGGCAGACAATATGAATGTTATTAACTAAGCAGGTATCTCTTAATTCGTAAGACAATCTACCGTTTCGAGCTAATCTTGAAAGTTCCTTAGCTAAGATTACATCATATAAACCAGCCTTACCGTCTTCAATTAGTTTCTTTAAGCCAGGGCGGTTTACTTTTGTTCCTGATTGCTTGTCAGTATAAATCTCTACGATCTCCCAATTGTTTTGGGCAGCGTAATTTCGAAATAGATCGATCTGATTATCTATAGATGTTCTTTGTGTCTCCATCTCAGTGGATACACGAGCATAAATTGCACATCTCAAAACACGATCACCACCATAAGTAGTAAAGTATTGAGATGTTGGTGGGTTTGTACGTATAGTATTGACCAGATTCATTGGTCTTATCTGAGTTGCATTTGAATTCATTATGAAGTCTCCTTACTGTTTTTTTATTTATGTATAAATTTCGGTAATTCGTCCATACTAATAATAATTTTTCGGTAATTCGTCCGTAATGGTATACCAATCTGGACAAATTACCGAACAAGCCCTATACGAAACCCCTAATTATAGGGGTTCTGGTTAAAGTTAATAAAGGCGGTATTTCTAGAACAGCTAACTGTTCGGTTTTTTGTCCATTCAACATCATTTACATTTCGGTATTTCATCCACTAAGTGAATCAATAAGGTCGGAGAAAATATTTGGTTTGAAATGCAGCTGTGGTTCCCTGTCAGTAGAGAGAATAAGGTAATCTACAAAATACAGAATGATAAGTCTTTTTTCATCTGGGCCTAATTGATGTTCCAGTATCTCATTAAATCTGGGAAAGAACTGATCCATTTCCACAAGTTGATAAGTACGCTTTAAGGTTTCTAGGCAGCTTATGTATTCTTTCAAAGAATATTTATGTTGTTGGATAAACTCCATAATTTTAAGTTCAAGTTTTCGATCTTCTAGATTTATTGCTAACTTTAATTTTTCTTCGAGTTTTTGTAAGAGATTTTGATTTGGATCAATAGTGAGTTCAACTGATTCACTCATTTCTTCAATAAATGCCAATGTCTTAGGTTTTATCTGAGTTGTTGTAATTGACTCCTTAATACGATTTAGTATTATTGGGATAAACTTGTCGTGAAGATCTTGGGTGCCAACTTTATATCCGCAACTTTTACATACATAGTATTGATAGTCGTATTTGGAACCATTTCTTTTAGTAGAGCCATTCTGTGTGCTTAAGGACTGATCGCAATGTCTGCATTTCACCTTGTTTAAAAATAAAAAAGGTGTATCTATCCGGCCGAATGTTTTTTGCAAATGATTGTTTTGTTTAATTAATTGAGGAAGGAATTTGTTAATGATAGGTTGATGTGATTTTTCAAAAATGAATTGCTTTTGCCCATCATCTTTCCTCTTATGTACATTCCAGATTAATTTGCCTGTATAAACTGGATTTTTAAGTATATTTTCAACTGTGCTAGACCGCCATATACCGCCTTTTGGCGAAGGAATCTCTGCTTCATTTAAAATTGTGGCTATTTTTTGTAAGGATTTCCCCCAGCTTGACAGGAAAAAAATAAAAGATACAATTTCAGCATTTTCATTGGGTTCCAAATGTTGTTGGTGTTTTTGTTTTTTTATCTGGTTATATCCATAAGGAGTTTTTGATCCGGGTCTAAATGTTTCTTTACTTTCTAAAAAAATTTTTAAATTATCTACTGCACGATCAGATTTTACTTCTGATTCGTGTTGAAATAACAAGAAATTCATTTTGATACTAGTATCTTCAAGATCAACTGGTGTATTTGAATCAGTTGTGTAGATCTCAAGTTCCGGAAGTTTTTCTAGCATTGGGCGATAAAAATCAATAGTGAATGAATAACCAGTACGATCCATACGGGAAATATCGTGGAAAATAACGGTTGGTATATTCATTTCAACCATTCTCTCGCCAAGTTCCATTAATTTTTTTCGTTGAGCTGCACGTTTGGAATATGCACTTGTAACGTCTTCGATGTAAATCAGTTCATCAGGGACAAAGAGTTGATTCCGCTTTGCGAATTCTTTAATATGCTGTTTCTGGATTTCGACACTGTTATTTTTTTGTTGCTTATATGAGGAACGGCGAATATATGCAAACGAAGTTCTCAAGATTAACTATCTCCTTTCACGTTGTTAAAATGGATGAGGTTGTTAACAAATCTTTAATTAACACAGTATTTGTATAGAATATATTCGTAACTTTTTTGGTAAATAGGTTCAATAATATCCAATGGATTATTACTAAGAACAAATTCTTCAATTTTCGATTGTTTGCTAAAGAATTCTTGGTTTTTCTCATTTGTATTGACCCCGACCCTACAATAGATAACAACTTCTTTCATAATAACTTCTCTCCTTTTAATACATATTGAGTCTGTAAATCTGAAAGGTAATCAAATTTACTAACCATAAGGTTTACCTCATTCGGATAAACGTATAATTTCCCTAACAGCATTGAAACAAGAAAATAAGGGTTAGATTTTCTGCATTTGTGCAGGTAATCTTTGACCATTCTCACCAAGGTCTCATTTTCGATTAATAGAGCCTGTTTTTCTTCTATTTGGTTAAGGAAGTCCATTTGTGTCTTTTCTAATTTAGTTAATTCAATATAGTGAGGATTCTGTCTCCAATGAGTAAAATCATCAGTCTCTAAAATGACTTTCTCCATCACATTATGTTTTTTTAATTCCAATGATCTTAGTTCTACATTCGCATTTTTGTGAATTAAATGGAAGAAATGCCTCGAATCCTTAAGAAGTAGTTCTGTATCTAGGTGCTCAATGATTTTCTCTAGAGATTCTTTAATAATTAGAATTAGATCTTCTGTTCCTATTAAAGTTTTTGAGTGTTTTCGTGAGCAGGAATACCAGGCTTTTTTAGCAGGAATATCCATATGAAATTTCATTGGTTTTCTACAAATCCCGCAACACACATCGTAAATATCTTGATTGTTTAAAGACCGCTCAATATCTTGATAAGATAAAAGCAAGTTATTGTGAGCTTGCAACTCTTTGAAGTCCTCATACGTTAAATAAGGCTCTATATGGGAGAGTTTGTTCTTTCCGTTTGTTAAGTCAAATCCGGCATAAAAAGGATCCTTAGCAATTTTTAAAAGTTGCTTTGTTGTAGTTTTAAGGATTCTTTTATATTCGTTTAAAGTAGCTTCTAAATGTTCAAGAGAAGTAATTCCTTTGATTGCTGAAAAGAATTGGAGTAATGCATCCTTTTTACTTGGATCCTTAATGTACTGCTTGGTCTCTTTTTGTTTTATGTATCCAAGTTTACGAGGGGGATACCTTTTTCTCGCTTCTTCAGTTCTTCTCGCAATGTTCTTTCCCTCAACATCACTTACAATGTTCATTACTCCTTCAAGAAGTGTGCTATCTGTTGCCTGCTGATGTCCGGATGATGTAAAGAAGATATCCACATTATGTTTTTTGCACAGGGAGACAAAGTAATTGGACTCATAAAAATCGCGAAACAATCTCGTACGGTCAAAGGCGTAAATAATATCAACTTGATTATTTATGATTAAGTTGATGAGTTTTTTCATCTGTGGACGTTGCTCAATGTTCAATTTGTTAGCGGAAACTCCATCTTCGTTCAAAATTAAGATCTCTTTATTTATGTACTTTTCTCTGTACAAAGCATCAGCAGACTCCTGCATAGCTAAATCTTGAGTGATGGTACTAACTCTTCGAAAAAATACCTTGTATTTAATTTTGCTTTGCATTACTTGAACCAATGTCTCCTCTTCCTTTCACTATGTTTTGATAAAGTAACTTTGCTTGTAATCTATGATGAACATCTAATTGCTCAACAATTATTCGCTGGATTAAATGCTGCATCCAAATATCTGCTATAGGGTTCATCTCAGATTCCGTTTGAATATTAATTTTCTTCCGCATAAACACACCTCCGTTTTTCATCTTTGACGGATATAGGTGTGTTTTATACGGACAAGAGTAAATTCTTATGATTCTAGGTCGTCAAATTCTAAATCAAATCTTAGCTGGACAGATTCTTCTGTATCAGTGTCCTTAACAAATATTTTGATGATTCCTTTCTCCTGACCGGGGAAAAACTTAATGTTTTCTTCTTTCATTGTTTATACCCCCAGATTTATAGGCTAGGAATTGTTCAAGTAGAAATGGTGATAAGTAGCCTTCCTCCTGGAGCCTTACTAATTTTTCTGTAAGGTTGTTATGATTTAATCTCTTCGGTTGAAAATCTTGATCTGTATGTCTCAAGCACATTCACTTCCTATCTGATCTTTCTTATCTATTAGATTTTTTTCATTAGCTGGTTGATCTAACATTCTTTCTAACTCAGTTACTAATAAATCTTGTATGATAGTCCTTGCATTTAGGGCATTTGCTTGAGATGCATAATAGCGTGTAACTTTCAAAGTTTTCTCTCCTTGTTCTAATGATGTATGTGTAAGAAAAAAAGAAGTAACTTAAGCTCAATACTTATTCTTGTATGTAAGTGTTATATTATTGGTTAAATTACTGTCTGATTTCTTGCTTTAAAATTTTCAAAGGGATTATATTCTTAAATTTTTTGAAAAACCAATGGTTTAAGAGAAAAAAATAATAAACTTTTTATTTTAGGTAATTAGTACTATGTGTATGAATGGTAATAGTAGGTTTCCCATTATATTTCCAAGTGAGATATAGTATAATAGAACTTACATATGTTTATATGATTCTTAATTTATGAGGTGTAACAATGATTACTGGTGAATTGAAGAATAAAGTAGATAAAGTCTGGGAGACGTTTTGGACAGGTGGAATAACAAATCCTTTAACTGTTATTGAGCAGTTTACATATTTGTTATATATCAAGGGCTTAGATGATAACGAAAAGAAAAAAGAAATGGATGCAGAATTGTTAGGCATTGAACACGAAGGAATCTTTCCACAAGATAAGCCACAGTTACGTTGGTCTATTTTTTCAAATATGGGTCCGGATGAAATGTTTAATGTGGTTTCACAGGAGGTTTTCCCATTTATTAAAGGCCTGGGCGGAAAAGGGTCTGTGTACTCTAAATTTATGAAGGATGCTATTTTTGTAATTCCTACTCCATCACTCTTAGCAAGAGTTGTTGCAGGTATAAATGGGTTAATGCAAGCCAGTAATACAGATGGTAAAAAGGATACTCTAGGTGACTTATATGAGTATTTACTTTCAAAACTTTCTACAGCTGGTACAAATGGTCAATTTAGAACTCCACGTCATATCATTGATATGATTGTTAAATTGATGAAGCCCACACCTGAAGATATTATAGTGGATCCGGCAGCTGGTTCAGCAGGATTTCTTGTTTCCGCTGGTGAGTATTTAAAAGAAAATCATAGTGATATGTTCCTGGTTCAAAGCCTGAAAGAGCATTTTAACCAAAAAATGTTCCACGGATTTGAGATGGATGGAACAATGCTCAGAATCGGTGCAATGAATATGATGCTTCACGGGGTAGATAATCCTAATATAGCTTACCGTGATAGTTTGTCCGAGCAGAATAAGGATACTGAGCAGTACACACTTGTTCTAGCTAATCCACCATTTAAAGGCTCTTTGGATTATGAATCTGTATCTGATGACCTATTAAAAATTACTAAAACAAAGAAGACTGAGTTATTATTTCTAGCATTGTTTATTAGAATGCTAAAAAAAGGTGGTAGAGCTGCTGTAATTGTTCCGGATGGCGTGTTGTTTGGCAATTCTAATGCTCATAAATCTATTCGAAAAGAAATTGTTGATAATCATAAATTAGAAGCAATAATTTCAATGCCATCTGGAGTTTTTAAACCGTATGCTGGTGTTTCAACGGCCATAATGATTTTTACAAAAACTGGTGCTGGTGGTACTGAAAATGTTTGGTTCTATGATATGAAGTCAGATGGATTCTCTTTGGATGATAAACGTAAGCCCATTGATGAAAATGATATTCCAGATATATTATCTAGATTTAACAACTTGTTTAATGAAGTCGGAAGAAAACGGACAGAACAATCATTCTTCGTACCAGTAAATGAAGTTCGGACCAATGGATATGACTTATCTATAAATAAATACAAAGAGATTGAATATACAGAAATAAAGTATGAAGATCCAAAAGTTATTATTGAAAAAATAAGGAATTTAGAAGAGGGCATAATGAAAGGCTTGGAAGAAATGGAGATGTTAATCAAGTGAGTAACTCTGTTGTTTCATTAGTATCCATTTGTGACTTTCAAGGAGGTACTCAACCTCCCAAAAGTCAATGGAAAACTAGAGAAGAAGATGGATATATTCGAATGTTACAGATAAGAGATTTTACTCAAGGGAGAAACGAAAAAGGGTACGTTCCTGTGACTGCTAATTTAAAAACCTGCAAAGAACAGGATATATTAATTGCAAGATATGGTGCATCGGTTGGAAAAATACTTACTGGTCAAAGTGGAGCATATAATGTTGCAATAATTAAAACTATTCCAGATGAAGAAAAAGTGTTAAAAAGATATCTATTTTATTATCTTAAGTCAGATATTTTTCAAAACTTTGTCAAAAACGTTGGTACAAGAGCGGCTCAAGCTGGGTTTAACAAACAAGACCTAGAAAGTTTGAATATATTTTTACCATCATTATCAGGGCAACAACAAATCATTGACCTATTAGAAAAAGCCGAGATGCTAATCTATAACCGTAAAGAACAAATTTCAGCAATATATTCACTTATTCAAAATGTATTTTTACAGATGTTTGGTGATCCCGTAATTAATAGTAATAAATATAAATCTATTTCACTAAAAGAAATCTGTAAAGATATAAAGGGTGGAGGCACTCCATCGAAAAGTAAACCTGAGTATTATACGGGTGATATTCCTTGGGTTACACCAAAAGATATGAAGATGATGATTATTGAAGATAGCATTGATCATATTAATGATGACGCTATTAATAATAGTTCAACTAAATTAATTCCTCCTAATTCCCTATTAATGGTTATTAGAAGTGGGATTCTGAAAAGGCATTTACCGGTAGCAATTAATAAGAATTCAGTTACTTTAAATCAAGATATGAAAGCTTTTATTCCTAATAATAATATTATAACAGCAGAGTATTTATTGTTATTTTTTCAAAATTATCAAAGGATATTATTGTCCCAGGTAAGATCTGTAACAGCAGATAATCTAGATTTTAATCAAATAAAAAGCATTGAGGTTCCTATTCCACCAATAGAAAAACAAAATGAGTTTTCTAAATTCTTTAATGAAACAAATCGATTGATAAAGAAAGTAGAAAAACAGATTGAAATACAAGAGGAATTGTATAAATCTCTTTTACAACGTGCATTTAAAGGAGAGCTATAGGGAGGAATTCATTTGTTAAGTAACTTTGAGTTTTTACAGGAAAAAGCTCAATTTAGTAGTTTTAGTAATGCTTGCTTGGAGGCTGAAAAAAGTCTTCAAGTAAGCCCTTCGACTTGTGCAATTTTAACTCGTCGTGCGTTAGAACTGTCAGTAAAATGGCTATATACTTCAGATAGTGAACTAAAGACACCATATCAAGATAATTTATCCAGTTTGATACACGAGCCTACATTTAAGTCAATTATAGACGAGGATCTTTTCCCTTTAATGAAATATATCATTAAATTGGGAAATGTAGCTGTCCACACCAATTCAACAATTACAAGAGATGAAGCTGTACTAGCATTACATAACCTTCATCAATTTATTGATTGGTTAGATTATTGTTACTCAGATGATTATTCTGATTCAGAGTTTAAGGAAGAGCTTCTTTTAACTGGAGACGAGCCACGAAGAAGACCAGAGGAATATAAAGAGTTATATGAAAAGTTAAGCTCCAAAGACCGAAAGCTTGAAGATTTGATGCGTGAAAATGAGGAATTACGTAAGGTTTTAACTGATAAACGTATTGAGAACACCGAACAATACAATTTCCAAGTAGAAGAAATTTCTGAACTTCAAACCAGAAAGATCTACATTGATTTAGAACTAAAATTAGCAGGTTGGGAGTTTGGAAAAAACGTAATTGAAGAGTATCAAGTTTCTGGTATGCCAAACAGTCAGAATACAGGATTTGTGGATTATGTTTTACTTGGAGATAACGGTAAACCAATTGCTGTGGTTGAGGCGAAGAAAACTTCATATGATGCTAACAAAGGAAAACAGCAAGCAAAGTTATATGCTGACTGCATTGAACAAATGCACGGTCAAAGACCGATAATCTTTTACACAAATGGATTTGATATCCGCCTTTGGGATGATGTGAATTACCCTGAACGGAAAGTATCTGGATTTTATACTAAGTCAGATCTTCAACTTTTAATTGATCGTCGCACAATTCAAAGACCATTAGCTGATATTGAAATTAAAGACGAGATTTCCAATCGTTATTATCAAAAAGAAGCAATCCTTGCTGTTTGTGAAGCTATACAATCAAAACAAAGAAAAGCCCTCTTAGTTATGGCTACTGGAAGCGGAAAAACTAGAACCGCAGTTTCCCTGGTGGATGTTTTGGTAAGACACAACTGGGTGAAAAATGTGTTGTTCTTAGCGGACAGAACTGCTTTGGTATTACAGGCAAAGAAAAACTTTAATAACCTTCTCCCAAGTATGACACTTTGTAATTTACTTGATAACAAAGATAATCCTGAATTAAGCCGGATGGTATTTTCGACATATCCAACGATGATGAGTGCAATTGATGATACAAAACAAAAAGACGGCAATAAACTTTTTACTGTTGGCCATTTTGACTTAATAATCGTAGATGAAAGTCACCGGAGTATATATAAAAAATACCGTGCAATTTTTGAATACTTTGATGGTATCATATTAGGATTAACTGCTACTCCCAAAGATGAAATTGATAAAAATACTTACGATATTTTCGGCTTAGAAACTGGTGCTCCTACTTATGCATACGAACTTGAACAAGCAGTAAAAGATGGTTATCTAGTTGAATACCGAACATTTGAAGCGTCTTCAAAAATTTTAGATGACGGTCTCCGTTATGATGAATTATCTGATGAAGAAAAAGAACAATTTGAAGATACCTTCGAGGAAGAAGAAGGAGAAGAGATAAGCAATTCTGCTGTTAACCAGTGGTTGTTTAATGATCATACCATCGACCAAGTATTGAATGACCTAATGGAGAAAGGAATTAAGGTTGAGGGTGGAGATAAGTTAGGTAAGACAATTATCTTTGCTAATAATTCCAAGCACGCTAAACGAATCGTTGAACGTTTTAATCATATTTATCCACAATACAATGGGAAATTTGCAGCTCAAATTGATTATAAAGTCGATTATGTGCAAACCCTAATAGACGATTTTTCAACAAAGGATAAATTTCCGCAAATTGCAGTATCCGTGGATATGTTAGATACCGGAGTAGATATTCCAGAAGTAGTAAACCTGGTATTTTTCAAAAAGGTTCGCTCAAAATCAAAGTTTTGGCAGATGATTGGTCGGGGGACTCGCCTATATCCGAATCTTTTTGGAGTCGGTGAGGATAAAAAGTACTTTTTAATTTTTGATTATTTAAGAAACTTTGAGTTTTTTAGAGAAAATCAAAAAGGAATTGAAGGGAAACTTTCAGTTGGCTTAACTGAACGGATCTTTAATTTGAAGGTAGATATAATTAAAGAACTTCAAGCAATCGATTTTCAAGAAGAACCTTATATTCGGCACCGTAAAGAACTAATTGAAGATGTCTATCAAGAGATAAGTAAGCTTAATGAGGAAAACTTCCAAGTAAGAATGCATCTACAGTATGTCCACAAATATAAAAACCGGGAGAATTGGCAAGCTCTTAGCGTAACGAATGTGAGTGAAATACAAGAGTATATCTCACCGTTGATCATTTCTATAGTGGATGATGAACTAGCAAAGCGATTCGATAGCGTAATGTATTCTATTGAACTTGCTAAACTTACTGCAAAGAATGCAACAAGACCTATTAAAAGTGTAGTTCAGACAGCTGAAGAATTATCTAAACTAAGTACAATACCTCAAGTTAATGCCAAAAGAGATATACTATTGAAAGTACAGACAGATGTTTTTTGGGAAGAAGCCAATATTTTTGAACTTGAAGAAGTTCGTGAGGCTATACGTGAGTTGGTAAAATTCTTAGAAAAAGAAAGCCAAAAGGATTATTACACTAATTTCAAGGATAACTTTACTTTGATTGGTGAAGGTGAAGCTCCTTTTTATGGCTCAAATGACCTGCAAAATTACCGCAAGAAGGTTAATCAATATTTAAAAGAACATCAAGATCAAACCGCCATATATAAGCTCCGGCATAACAAAACATTGACTAGACAAGATGTAGAAACTCTTGAGGGAATTCTTTGGACTGAACTAGGTACCCAGGATGACTATAAAAAAGAGTTTGGTGATACCCCGATTGCAAAACTCGTTAGACAAATTGTAGGTCTTGACCAACAGGCAGCTAATGAAGCATTTTCGGAGTTCTTGAATGAAGAAAAGTTAAATGTTAATCAACTACGATTTGTTAAACTCATCATTGATTATGTCGTGAAGAACGGTACCCTTGAGAAGAAAGTGCTACAAGAAGATCCATTCCGTTCTTTGGGAAGTGTAACCGAGCTATTTAGCGACAATATAGACGATGTACGTGGAATTATACGAATTATCGATATGATTAATCGTAATACTGAGGAGTATGAAGGGGCCTAATCTTTTTGACATTCTCAATAAAATCAACTTCAGCAGCCCTGAGAATATTAAAAGGTTTATCTAATTTATAGATAAACCTTTTGAGTATTGTTTGAAAAAGAGGTCATATACATAATTCTTGACAGCTGAAATGGAATTCTTTATAAAAAGTGGTTTTGCAGTTAATTGTAGCAAGATATATTCTTTAATTACAGAATTATGAAAAGAGGTGATGTTGATGGCACTTCAAGCGGAAACATTGGTTGAGGAATGGTTCAATCGTAACGGTTATTTTACAATAAGAGGATTAAAAGACAAGATTGAAGAAATTGATATCCTTGCTGTAAAAAATATTGGAGGAAACAATTGGGACTGTATTCACTGCGAAGTTCAAGTTAGTATAAGGCCGGTTGGATATATAAGCAAACTGACAGCCCAAGTTATGAGTGAATTACAGGTATTAAAGAATACAAGTGCAAAAATAAGAAATGAACAGCAACTCAAATTATGTGCTGCACAATGGGTTGAAAATAAGTTTTTCTCTCCCAAAAAACAACTACTAAGAGATAAACTGATGTCTAGTGGTAACTGGCGTTATCAATTCATTTATGGAAATGTTAAGGATCCTATAGAACTTACCTATATTGCCCGACAGGGTGTTCAGATTATCTCTTTTCGAAATGTATTAGATGAATTATGCACAAAACGAACAGAATTTGATTTTTCTGGTTCTTCAGCTGGAGACCTAGTTGAAATTATTAACTTTATAAATGAGTAAGTCACACAAGGGAAATTTAGGGGAAAAGGGATGGAGTAATGAAATTAATAAGTACTAGCATTATAAATTTTAGATCTATTCATAGCTGTACAGTACAGAATGGTAAAATTTCAGCTTTAGTCGGTGAGAATAATTCCGGGAAATCAGCTATTTTAAGGGCGTTAAATGCTTTCTTTAATTATGAAGAGGAAGAAATGAATTTCATAAATGGATTGCATCAATACTCGAATCAAAGTTTAGTGAGGATCGAGCTTACTTTTGAAGATATACCTATTAAAGACTACTACATAGATATAACTCAGAGTAATCAACTAATAATAAGGATGACTTACTCGTTTAAAACGAAAAAAAGAACTCTTCACTATAAAAAAAGTGGTCAATATGTTTTACTTAACGATGAATTTATCTCATATTTAAAAGAGGACATAAATTATGTTTTAATCCCTCCAAACAGAGACCAAAAATCAGTAATATGGGGCGAAAATTCCCTTATTAGTATTGTTCTCCAGGAATTTTTGAAAAAGAGCACGTCTCGGAGAGATACTCTAACACCAAGAGTAAAAGAAGTAGCAAAAAACTTAGAACGAGTCGGTCTTTCCAAGGTGGAAGCAGCAGTAGAAAGATATTATTCCTTAAACAAGAACTTTAAATTCAGGTTAAATTTTGATAAGCAAATAGATTATTCCTTACTTTTGAATGACATAGCATTAGAAATTGAAGAAAAAGGATTAAGATACAATATAACTGAAAGTGGTAGCGGCATTCAAAGTTTAACAATTATCTCATTATATAGATTTCTAGCTGAAATAAGACATAATAATATTATTTTGGGGATAGAAGAGCCAGAAATTAACTTACATCCGCAAGCACAAAGAGAGTTTATAAAATCTATAAAAGATAATCAGTCCGGAAGCTCTGTTGAAATACAAATTATTTTTACTACCCATTCTGCTGTTATAGCAGATCAACTTGACCATAATGAAATTATCCTATTTAGAAAGATAGAAGATAGTCTCAGAGGTTTTAAAACAGCTGGATATCAAATACCCTCGGATTTTTGGGAGAGACATAATCTTGAAGAGTTTAAGTATTACCAGTTTTACCGGTATCGAAACAGTGAGTTCTTCTTTGCGAAATTTATTGTAGTTGTAGAAAGTAAAAATGATGCTGAGGTTGTAAAACTTCTTTTAGAACAAAAAGGGATTGACACTGATTTATATGGAGTTAGTATTTTGAACTTAGAAGGGATTAAAAATCTAACTTATCCTTTTTACTTATTAAAATATCTAAATATCCCTTATTTGATTGTTGTAGATAAAGATTTCTTCCTTCCTTACACAAATGATAAACTAGCAACTAGCAGAAATGAAAATGGATTTCCGAAGTATAGGTATGAGTATAAGGATTCACACTTGATTATGGATTTAATTCCAAAGGAAGCAGACCGTGACAAGTTGTTGAGGTTATTTAGAACTAATCATAGTAAAGCTATGGATTTGTTAGAAAAATTTAATATCATATCTATGAATTATTGTCTAGAGATGGATTTAGTGGCATCTAAAACTGCAACCCAGGCATACTATGAAATTATTACTGTTCCCGCGGCTGAACAAGCGGCTGCCACTCAAAAGTATTTATTAACTGAAAGGCATAAAGAAATTAAAAAGATCGAGAATATAATAAGAGTATTACAAAGACTTCAGCATAAGAATTTACCTAATTCATTCAAAAGGATAAAAAATGTTCTTACAACTAAAATTAAGGAAGAAAATTCATAATAGATTTATACTTTCAATTAAGAATGAACCTTTCGAAAGTCTCTATTTACTTTATAGCCAAAAAACGACCTGAAAAGACCTAATTTCAAGAATTTGGTCTTTTTTTATTTCAAATTAATATATTATAAAGGGAAATATTGATTTATGTCGAATTAAGTATAAAATAACCATTTTTTTAAGGACGGATCAAATGGAACTTAAGGAATTAATTATAAATATAAAACCCAGAGAAAAAAGTGGTTCTAGGTCTGCTAATCGCTTTGCTTATCAACAGGATTGGGTAATTTGTAAAATTCTCGAATTACATAAGACGAATGTAAATTATTTAATTCTCCTAGACTATCACGATGATGTGGTTGTACTTAATAACGAGAAAGAACCCGATCTAATGTCATTTTATCAATTAAAAACAAAGCAGCCTGGCACTTGGTCTACCACGGATTTAACAAGACAAAGTTCAGGGAAATACGGTAAATTGCCTTCTATACTGGGGAAACTATACGATTGTCGTTTGAAATTTCCAAACCATACATTATCAATCCATTTTGTTTCAAATGCTCTTTTTAATGTTGAGTTAAATTCATTAGAAGAGAAAGGGATTGATAAAAGAAAGATTTGTTTTAATCAGCTTTCTTCAAGTGAAGTAGAAAAGGTAATAAAGAAAATCAAACAAGAATTTAATTTGGCTGACAATCCAGACCTAATTGATATGACTTTCTTGGAAGTTTCTGATTTGAATGTAAATGACCGAGAGACGTATGTAAGAGGAAAACTAGGGGTTTTTTTAGAAGAATTAAATCCAAATGGTAAGTTTAGAGTAGGGTTGATATATAAATCCATCTTTGATGAAGTTAAAAGAAAAAACAACTATGAATATGATTTAGATCAATTTGAGGATTTAATAAAACATAAATCAATTGGTCGTTCTATGTTTGAACATATTCTAAGTAATGTTGATATAGAGAATAAATATGAAGAATTATGGAATATGACTGAGAGACAATTATTGGCTGAGGGTATCCCTATTAGAGTAAGGTTAAATCTAAGAAGCTCTTGGGATAAGTATGAAATTCAAAAAATGGACTTGTCTAATCAGTATTTATTATTTGTTAAAAATAAAATTAAAAGAACGCTTGAGCCATATATAGAAGATACGACTATTTTAAAGCTTTATCAAGGAATTTTGGAGCCAACCTATAAAAAATTTTTGGTTACAGAACCAAACTGCATTTATGATGAATTTTTTATAAAAGCTATAATTCTAATGGAGTATTACGGGATATGAATGGAAACTTTAGAAAACTAATTCGAAATCTAAGGAAGAGGAATTATGAAGAGGTTAATAATAAGCGAGATACTGCTGTTATCGAAAATAGAGAGAAAAGCAAAAAGGGTACAGTTTCATCCAAAGATTACAATTATAAAAGGGACTAACCATACTGGAAAATCTTCATTACTAAAAAGCATCTATACTTCCTTTGGGGCAACTCCTAAAATTGTACACCCTAAATGGAAAAACGCTGATGTGATAAGTGTTGTTAAATTCAGCGTAGATAATCAGGATTACACGATTTTAAGAAAAGATAAATTTTATGCTGTTTTTAACCACGACGAAAAATCCATTGAGACGTTTAATAGTGTTACTAAAGGATTAGGTCCGTATTTGGCAACTATATTAGGCTTTAAGATTAAGTTGAACAACAAGCAAGGAGATTTGATTACACCACCTCCAGCCTATTATTTTCTTCCCTTTTATGTGGATCAGGATGCGGGATGGAAAGCAAATTGGTCTTCATTTGATAGGTTATTTCATCTTAAAGGAACTTGGAAGAAAGATATGGCAAATTACCATTCTGGTATAAAACCAAATGAATATTATGAAACCAAAGCTGAAATCCAAAAATATAACACAGTAGTTTCAAGTTTAGAGTCTGAAAAGAAACTAACTCAAAATGTATCGAACAAACTCATAGATCAATTTATTAGAGTTCAATTAGACATTGATATGGAAGCCTTTAAAAGGGAAATAGACGAATTAGTAATGCTTTATCATTCTTTACAAGAAGAGGGGGATACACTACAAGAAAAAATTGTAGAGCTTAACAATATTAAGATTAGTCTTCAATCCCATATTACGATTATTAAAAATACAATGACAGAATTAAATCTGGATTACCACTTCGCATTGAAAGAAGATGAGACAGTTTCTTGTCCGACTTGCGGAAATATCTACGAGAATTCATTTGCTGAAAGGTTTGATATAGCAAAAGACGAAGATCGATGTCAGGAGTTATTGATCGAAAAGGAGCTTGAGTTAAAAAAGATAGAAGAGGCAATTGCTGTTCAGTATCAATCCTTTAATCAAAATAATAATGAAATTGAAAAAATAAAAGAAACCTTAGATAAGAAACAAGGCGAAATTACACTTAGGGACTTGATTCAAAACGAAGGCAAAAAAGAGCTTAGAGTCATATTAGACTCCGATATAAGTCGATTGACTAAAGGAATTGTAGAAAATATAGAAAGGATTGACCTTCTAAAGGAAAATATAAAATTCTATAATGATAAAGAACGGCAAAAGGAAATAAAAAACCTTTACATAGATACAATGACTGACCTTCTATTAAAATTAGATGTGCATACGATATCACAAAAATCGTATAAAGCAATTGATTCAGTAATAAAGGAAACCGGAAGCGGTTTGCCAAGAGCATTATTAGCTTATTATTATAGCTTCTTAAAAGTAGTAAATGAATATTCGACTGCAACCTTTTGTCCTATTGTGATTGACTCTCCAAATCAACAGGATCAATCTCCAGAGAATTTAAGGAAAATGATTAAAGTTATTTTGGAGGAGCAGCCAAAGAATTCCCAAATTATCTTGGGAGTAAGAGAAATGGATACTGATGTTGATTTTGAAGGTAAGATAATTGAACTAAAAACCCAATATAGTTTACTTCAAGAAAATGAATACGAATCTGTATCGATGGAAATAAACCAACTTTTAGAGCAGAGCTTGAATCTCCGGTAATATTACATTTAATAGTCCTTAGCCATAGATGTATAAATACATAATATAATTTCATAAATTCTTTCGAATGTTGATAAACCCACCAACATCTCTTGTGTTGTCAAATACAGTCCACACATGTGGAGTGTGTGGTGGAGATGGAAATTAAACAATCTAAATAGTGATTGAAAATATAAGTACAAGGTCTTTTATGAGGCTTTGTACTTTTTTAACTATTATTTCTTGATTTATAATAAAAATATATTGATAAACGATAAATTTTATAATAGGATACTTGTAACAGTAAAAAATGGAAGCTTACATGAGGATGAGCTTCCTTTAAAAGGGGTGGATGGTGTGGGTAGGCTTATTGGATTTGTTATGACCTTACTGATCGTTATTTATATGTCTGGATGTTCTCATTCATATGAAGAAGAGACAATGAACGATGAAAATGTAACACTAACCATTCAAAATAACACCAATGTTGAAATGAACGGAATTGAAATAATTGGATATCAGAATGGGGATCGGACGTTTACTCAGGGGAGCGCATATGCTGACGGTTCTGAAATAGAACAAGGGGAGTCAATGGAATTCCAATTTGAAGAATCAGAGTTTGATCTTAATGACAATTCATCGTTTGAGATTCTACTTTTAGATAACGAAGAAACGTTGGTCACCATCACTAGTACAAATGTCCAGTTTAAAAAGGTAGGGCCTGGTGAGTATTATCTTGAATTAACCGACACAATTGAATAAAGGGGGCAAACACTTATGGATAAAGAAACGTTTGAAATACCTCTAAAGTGTAGGGGAATAGCAGTCGTCTTACTCAAAAAATGTAACAATGAAAACAAAGTATTGTTATTAAAGCGAGATTCTACCGTTTTGCAAAATGTTTGGTGTTACATTGGAGGAGGCATGGAAGGCAATGAATATGCTTGGCAAGCAGCACTCCGGGAAATTGAAGAAGAGACGGGTATCACAAATGTAACCTTATATTCAGCAAATAAAATTGAACAATTTTACTCGCCTCATACTAACGATATATATATTGCACCCGTATTTGTAGGGTTTGTAGATGAGGAACAGGAAGTCACTTTAAACCACGAACATAGTGAATATAAATGGTTGAGCTTTAACGAAGCGACCGAATATGTTAGCTTACCAGGAAACGAGGAAGTTCTTACATTCATTGAAAAGTACTTTGTACGTAGACAGCCTATGCATGAGTTATTGATAGATATCAGATAGAGGAGTGAATACATGATAAAGTCAAAACTGGATGGAGATAAGATCAATCAAAAAGAAATGTTTATGGATTATCCAATTGAAGTAAGTGGTTTAGTGTTAGTTGATTCAACCTTAGAAAAAAATCAAGATCGATTTCTTCTAACCCTGTCAAAAGATTTTCAAGACGCCTATCAGAATCAATTTACTACAGAAAGTACGTATAGCGAATTTATGGAGAGCTTAAAGCAAGTGAAACAAGACTAGAACCCAATAAAATAAACTTGCTAGTTCACCCCATATTTCGTTAAAATCGAATGTGGGGTCTTTTTAGGTAAGACTTCATTAACTAAACATATTATTACAACAGTCTATATAAGTGTAATCAGATAATTGAAAGGAAAGAAGATATAATGAAAGAGAATTTTTGGAACGACTTACCTCGTCCATTTTTTATATTAGCACCAATGGAGGACGTAACGGACGTTGTGTTTCGTCATGTAGTAGCCAAGGCAGCAGCCCCTGATGTGTACTTTACCGAGTTTACTAACTCAGAAAGCTACTGCCATCCAGACGGAAAACAGAGTGTACGTGGACGCTTAACTTTTACAGAAGATGAGCAGCCGATTGTCGCTCACATCTGGGGAGACAAGCCAGAATACTTTAGAGAGATGAGTATTGGCATGGCGGAAATGGGCTTTAAAGGAATAGACCTTAATATGGGCTGCCCTGTAGCCAATGTAGCTGGTAACGGAAAAGGAAGTGGCCTCATTCGTCGTCCAGAAGTCGCCGCTGAACTAATCCAAGCAGCAAAAGCAGGAGGACTTCCTGTCAGTGTCAAAACAAGACTAGGCTACACAAAGATAGAAGAGTGGACAGAGTGGTTAACACACATCTTAAACCAAGACATTGCCAACCTTTCCATACACCTACGCACGAAAAAAGAAATGAGCAAAGTAGAAGCCCATTGGGAGTTAATACCCGAGATTAAGGCACTGCGTGATGAAATTGCACCTAACACCTTACTCACAATCAACGGAGACATTCCTAACCGCCAAGTCGGTTTGGAGCTCGTTGAGAAGTACGGAATCGACGGTGTTATGATTGGCCGTGGTATTTTCACAAATCCATTTGCCTTTGAAACAGAACCAAAGGAACACACCAGTGACGAATTACTAGATCTCTTACGCTTACAATTAGACCTACACGACCACTATCATAAAATCGAATCACGAGCCTTCAAACCGCTACATCGATTCTTTAAAATCTATGTTCGCGATTTCCGTGGAGCAGGGGAGTTAAGGAATCAGTTGATGAATGCAAAGACGACGGATGAGGTAAGAGGATTGTTGGATGAGTTTAGGGTAGGGGTTTAGTGGATTTAAATAAAAACAGCTTTCAACTCTCTATGATTGGGTTTGAAAGCTGTTTTTTTTGAAATAATTATACGTGATTTTATAAGTATTTAAATACGTCTAGCTGAGCAGAAGTACATGAGGATGTAACAATTGAAATACAAAATGAAATCAAGCTAAAACTACTGAAAATCTATGTTAGAAAAACATAAGTATTTTAGAGAATACGAGAGAATCAGTTTCAATTGTCGTTTAACGGCCATAGATGAAGTGAAAGCTCCCAATTAACAGCTTTCAAAACAGAACATGCATGCTAAAAAGCGCACTCAATTCTACTCTCATCTCAGAACAGTAAAAAAGGAACCTAAGCTCCTTACTAATTATGTACTTCTGAACCTGTTATAGGTGAGAAAAGTTTGATACCTTCCTCAGGGAAGTAATTATATTTTTCTTCATTGTAATTAAAAGAAACATCATAATAGAGCATTTTAGGCTTTACTCTTATGTTTTGGATCTTATCCTGCTCGAATATTTGATGCTCTTTGCCTTTTCCGTCGAATGTTACAATAATTAAGCGACTTTCAGTAATAGCGAATATCCTATTTCTTTTAATGGACTGAGCCCCGATTGTAAGGATGTTTTCATCTGAATCTAAGAGACTTTGAAGTGTTTCTAAGTGCTTACTATATACGAGTAAATACGTTTTCCCAAGCGGAGCCACTTGTTCTTTAAATGTGTTCATACTGGTCACATCCTTATAAGTGATTTATTCCAGTATACTATAAAATTTTCTTTTTTGGCAAAAAAAGATGGATTATTTGTTATAGGTCACTGTTCACAGCAGTTGCTTTTTTCTTTGTTTGAAGCTTCAAGTAGGTTAGATATCGATACGAACCATCTACATCAACTTAACGCTATTTTTGATTATTTTTCTCTCTGCCTTTCTTGAGTCCTTTTGGACAAACTACCCTCTCAAACTGGTGAGAAGTAAGCCTATCGTAAATGGAAAGAGCTCTTAAGAATTATACAGAAGAGAACATTATCAATGGTATGACTTGCTATAATCAGCATATTAAAAAGAGTAAGACGGAGTCAATAATTTAAGGAGAAATATGTTAAAATTTCAATTAAATTTAGTTTGAAAATAAAAAGTGAAAACATCAGTGAAATTAAGTATGATAAAAAAATACATAATTAAGGAGAAATATTGTGAATGATTTATTTATGGAGCATGGGATAGCTATATTTTCTTTATTAGTAGCAATTATAGCATTATTCTTAAATAGAAAAATTTCTAAATTAAATAGCTATAATCAACATGGGAGTTATACTGTTTACTTTCAAAAGGAGAGCAAAATAAAGAAATGGTTATATGGACCAGGGTTTAGTGTTAAAACTGACAATTCTATTTCATCCAGCAAACTAGCTTTTAATTATAGTCTTAGGATAAAGCCTTTGTTAGGAGGTGTATATAGGTCTCATATATTTAATGATCTAGAACGAACTGAAAGTATAGGGACGACTAAAACATTACCTGTAGTTAGAACGTATAAAAACAAATATAAATTTCCTGATAAGTATGCACATCAAGATATTATATCTTTTTCATCTTCCCCTATATATCCTTATTTTTCTGTTAATGGAACATTTGATGAAGAAGAACGTAAATATGAAAAAAGATTGTGTCGTTATCATCGTTATATAGAAATTACAGATTACTGTGGAAATACAGAGATTTGGTATATTTCATTTTCTTTATATCTGTCTAATCTAGAAGAAAATAGGCATTGGAATAAATATAACGAAGACAAAAATTTTATGTATTATACATTCGGTGACTTTAATATTGTTTCGCCTCGAGATATTCGACTGAATTTAAATCAAACTTTGCGATTTAATAAAGACTTATCAACTATTGCAGGTTCAGAAAAAAGTTGGGGAGAATCAGAAAGGTTCATTGATATAGGCTATGATAAAATAGACTCTGAGTTACAACTCTACGAGATGAAAGAGTATCTATTATTTAGGAGTAGTTTGAAGAATTACGATTTATAAAAATGCTTCTTGCCACCATCCCGCCCCCTATGATATTCTATAATCTTCTTTTCTTTTACTAGAAAAGATATCCATACCATACATATCAAGGGGGCGCTTCATGAAAAAAGGTCTGATCCTCAGTGTTTTTTCGATCCTCATCATGTCACTCACACCACTACTGAATAAGTTTTCGCTTGATTATTATAGTCCTGTGTTTGCTGCGTTGTTGAATAGCGTGTTTGCGGGGCTTTTTTGCTACTTGTATTCGTTAGTGATTAAAGAGCGAATCAGAGTGGTGAAGAGTAAGATGCTTTGGTTGATTGGGCTAACGAACTCGATTGGTTTGATTTGCTTGTTTGTTAGTTTGGATTTGTTGAGTCCGATTACGGTTGGTTTTGTTGGGCGGTTTTATACGATCTTTGCGATTATGCTTGCGGTGTTTGTCTTGAAGGAAAAGCTGAAGCGGATTGATCTTGTATTGATTGGCCTCGCGATTGTGGGTACGTTTTTATTTGTTGAAAAAGGGGCGACGGCTGATAGTTATATTGGCATTGCGGCTGCTTTAATGTACACCTTATTTTTTGCTTTAACAAATACGCTGGTCAAGAAGACAGTGGAAGGCATTAGCTCTAATACAATTTTATTTTATAATAATTTGATTTCTGTCGTTTTAATTGCTGGATTTATGATAATTACAGGTGATTTAGGATCTATGACGTTTCAAGCTGAGGGTATCATATTTATTTTATTAGGCGCTTTTTTCAGTGGATTTCTTGGTTTGATTTTGTTCTATGAGTCAATTAAGCTCATCGACTTTTCTCTAGCGAATCTAATCAGGGCGGTTGGGCCGATTGTGGTGGCTCTTTATTCTTATTGGTTCTTTCCGATTGAATTTACGGTATCTAATGTGGCAGGAGCGATCTTAATATTAGGTTCGATTGTGTTAATTACAATTAAGCCTAAGAAGCTTTATTAAAGTTGCTCCGTTTAATGCTTTTTCTCCACCGTTAAGTACAATTCTTCCTCCTTTCATGCGATGTAAGCTGAAAACTGCTTATATATCAGCGATAATGAAAAGTATCTAAAGAAGGAGGAGATTGTTATGATCAAGAAAAAAGAAAAACGTTTTATCGAGAAAGAGACACACAGTTATCAATATGGAACGATCATCATATTGGTTGATCTTCAAACGGGTGTTCACTACCTTCACACGTGGTCTGCGCAAGGAAATGGTCTCACACCTTTACTTGATGAAAATGGTGAAGTGGTGATTGAAAAAGTGCAGGAATAAAAACGATTTCTGTGGATACTTGTTTTACGCTAAGCTTCCAGTTCTTCCAAAAGTACTGAGAAGCTTTTTTTGTCGTTAGAAATGCTAGTAGAGGAGTTGGTCACATGGATAGAGAATGAAGAAGTAGACTACTAAATTCTTGACCACTTTTAACATTAATCACGAATAAAGTTGATAGGAGTACGTTCCCTTTTTCTTTGTAGCTCAACAACAAATATATCAATGTTCTCTGGAGAAATGATGCAATGCTTATAGGGTTTGTACTGCAATATGTAGCTTTCTAACGAAAGGGCAGTACTTGCTACTAGAGGATTGGTGTTTCGTTCAATCTTTTCAATTGTATCAATGCTGATTGTTCTTCTAAATGGTCCTTGTTTAATAATGAATGTATCATCGTAAATCAAATAAGAGGTACCAAACCAACACCAAAGCGAATACACCCCAAGTGGTAAAAAAAGAACAGTGATAACTATGATGGAGACAATGTCAGCATCAAAGGTAAATGGGAATAACACCCCAAATGTAATACAAAAAACGCCTATTGGTATTAAGATCACTCCATATAGAAGATCTTTTTTCGGTTGGAATTTCACACTGAACCACCCCGTTCGTGTATTGGTTTATATACCATTATAAATAAATTGGATGAATAGTAGTAAGTTAATTTTCCGCTCTGTGAGGGAGGAGCTGACCCATGAGCTATTAGCTTATAGCCTAACCCTCCATTTTTTTTAGATGCTCTTCGAATGTGTTAATGGTCAAATACTAAGGATAACCGGATAAATCACAAGTGTCTGGTTATTTAATTTGTATAAAAGGAAAATAATATATAAATTAAGAGTCTTTTGATCTATAATAATAGTAAAAATTGAATATGATAAGTAGGGGAGTAGTTATGGGGATTTTTAGAGGTACAGGAAAAGTAATTGGTCAGGTAGCAGGTCTTACCGTTGGAGGAACTGCACAATTGGTAGGAAAAGTAGTCTCTACAAAACATGAGGCAACAGGTGAATGGATTAACGAAGTGGGAAAGGGTATACGAAGTGCTTCTGATTTTGCTTTTACAAATACTGGTCAACTTTTGGATGGAACGATTCAAACTACATATGGTGCCATAAAAAAAGATGCCTATCATCAAGAGGCAGGAATACATCAATTAAAGGATTCTGCAGGGAAGACTATTAATGGTATTGGTAATACGGTTAAGTATACTGCTCAAAATGGGAAGGCAGTTTATGATGGCTTTACTGAGGGTGATAAGCAAAAAGCCATTCAGGGAATAAAGAATGTTGGTAAAGTCGCAAGCGTCTCTTTATTAGCGATAGGAGTGCTTGACGTACTTATAGATAGTAATGTAGCAGATGCTGAAGCTGAAGAAGGATTAATTGTGAGAAACGGTAACTTGGGTGGAGAAGCTCACCCAGTTACAGGAGTACCTTTTGTGGAAAAAGAATTCATATTAACAGATGGAACTGAACATTCAGCTGCATTTCCAGCATTCAATTCCTTTCATGACGTTCAGTTGCCGGAAGATCAGTACCTTCAATCAGATCGTGTACATTTTGCTTATGCTAACAACGATCTAGCTACAGCGATTGCTGAAGATCCAAAATTAGCTGATGAATTGAGATTAACGTCAACTGACATTTCTATTTTACAAAATGGTGATACACCGAGTGGGTACAGTTGGCACCACAGTGAAGATCCTGGAAAGATGCAATTAGTTAATACCGAGGATCACATAAATACAGGACACACAGGTGGAAGAGAAATATGGGGCGGAGGTACGGAGAATAGATAATCACATTGTATTAAGTCGGGGAGTTATTTAACACATAATGAGGAGTGAAGACTTGAAATATTTCCTTTTGTCATTAGGCGCTTTGGCTATCCTGTCAGCTTGTAGCCCATCAGCAGATTACACTAGTCCATTACCAAAAAAGATGCCGGATGACTTCAATATCTCTCTAAAATACGGCGTCACTATGGCCAACGAGCTAAATACGTATGAAAATACCTATACAAAAGATTTAATTTCTGATGGAACGGCCTCAACGGAAATGCCATTGACTGAAGATGAACGATTGTTTATCTATGAAAAGCTTAGAAGTGTAGATTTGTTAGCTTTGCCAACACAAATGGGGTCAACCTGCGTGGTGCCATTTGAAAGGTATGATTTAATGATGACGGCAGATGGTGAAGAGCTCACGTTTGAATGGGACACGTCTTGTGACACAGAAAAGCTTAATAAGTGGGAAGAGGTAATGAAGGATATTCACAAAGAGATTATTTATAAACGGTCGGAATATCAAGAGCTGCCAGAGGCTAGCGGAGGATATTTGTAATGGGCAGGTATCATCTAAACTGAGCAAGCTTGGCTAATGAACATCATTTCCTTAACTTCAGTCATTGTCTTAATTGTCGTGTTTAATAATAAGAAATAAACCACCCTTGAGCTCCGGCTTGTGTGAATTAATAGCTGATCCCCTCGTGAGACCTTTTCTATTAATGACCAAACAGTGGGCAAACACTGTTTGGTCTCTTTTAACTTCCCTTATCTGGTCGTCAATTTATAAGTTAATTATATTTAAGCTTTAAAAATTGTTCATTTACTTTACCATTTAAAGGATTTACAAGCATAGATGTAGAATGAGAAAGAGTATTCTATGTCAGCATCAAAGATAAATGGGAACAATACAGCAAACATAGTGCAAAAAACGCCCATCGGTATCAGGATTATTCCATATAAAAGATCTTATTCGGTTGAATTTTCACACTGAAATACTCCGTTCGTGCATGGGGTTAAATATTATTATAAATAAATAGGATGAATAATAGTAAGTTAATTTAACATGTTGCTAGGAAGGAGCTAACTCGTGAGGAAACTTCTCATATCTGTAAGTACTGTGGTCATTTTATCCGCTTGTAACCCATTCAATAGCTGTACAAGCCCATTACCCGAAGAAATGCCAGACGATTTTGAGTTCTCGTTACAATACGGGTACTCGATGTCCAATGAACTAAATACGTTTGAAAACACATTTACAAAAGATTTAATCGCTGATGGCACGGATACAACGGAAATGGTACTGAGTGAGGAGGAACGCATGTTTATTTACGGAAAACTCCGAAGTGTGGACTTATGGGCATTGCCAACAGAAACAGGTACCCCCTGCTACGAGCCTCATGAATCTTATCATTTAACAATGATCGCGGATGGGGAAGAAACCAATTTAGAGTGGAAGACGTCCTGCAGTGCAAAGAAATTAAATCAGTGGAAACGTGTCATGAATGAAATAGAGGATGATATTATACATGTTAGACAGGAGTATCAAGAGTTACCTGAGGCTAGTGGGGGCTATGACTGATTATAAATTAGGCTCTATATCCTAGTTAGTGCGGCCTTTTTCTTTTAAAATTAAAAACCCACCTTTCCTGGTGATTTTTCATATTAACTATTCATTCAACTTCAACATGCACCTCAAGCTCTACCTCCACATTCCCTTGGATCGCCCGACTGATCATACATGACCTCTCCGCTTTTTCTGCAAGCTTATAGGCTAGCTCTTCATCCTTTTCAGATGCTCCTTGATTCAGCACGATTTCAGGCCGGTGGATGATCTTTTTATACGTAATAATACCTTTGGTCACATCCACAATTCCTTCTGAGGTCATGGTGAGATCTGCTTTATCAAGCTTGCTGCGTTCCATCATTGCGGCTAGCGTAATGATATAGCAGGTAGCTGCAGCTCCTAGCAGCATTTCGTCTGGATTCGTACCTACACCAGGTCCATCCATTTCCGGCGGGATGGAGACCTTTGTCACAAGGTTACCTGCTTCAATTGTACCTACATCATTGCGTAAGCCCGGCCAATTAGCTTTAAGATGAAAGCTGTGTTCTGCCATTTCGAGAACCTCCTTACTTACTTGCTATCTAAATATCTTATCGTATAAGCAATAAATTCTGCAAAATCTTTTACAAAATCAAGGTCTTTATAGTTCAGTCCAGATTTCTCCATCGCTTCTTTTTGAATAGGCGTAGGGGAGGTATAAGGGAATAAACCGATGACATAATTTGATTGTAGCTCAAAAAATCTAATAATCGTCTCATCCTTCCATTCAGGAAAAACAAGCTTAAGTGAGTCGTGTAACTCAGCCATTGCGACACGGTAGTTTTGTTTAAAATCAATAAGTCTCTCAAGAGAGACATTCCGTTCAATCATTGTGAAGAGCATGGATATAAGCTTTAAAAATCGCTTATGTCGATAAGCGACCTCTGCCCACTGTTGTGAGAAACTCTCGATATCATCCATTTTTGTAGTGAATGTTTCCTTAACGTCACTGATCCATTCAGTTAGCTCATCCATAGCTACCAAAAGATAGATCTCTTCTTTTGAAGAAATATATTTATAAAGATTGCCACGTGTGAAAGTCGTTTCTTTGGCAATCTTAGCAAGTTCAATTTCATGAAATTGTAACGTATCAAAGAGCTTAATCGCTGCATCTTTTATTTGTTGTATTCTAATTTTTCGTTGTTCTTCCGTTCTTACCCGTTCAAATTCCATTCATCAGGTCTCCCTTCTAAAAAAATTATAGCACATCTATATTGCGTTACCATAAAAGTCAGTCTATAATAAAATATAAGTAACGTGACGTCGCGTCACTTATATTGGGCGTAAATTTATATTACTATTTGAAGGGGATGAAATGAATGATGGATGGGAAGAAAGTTGTATTAGTGACAGGAGCATCTGCCGGTATTGGCAAAGCGACAGTAAGGCTATTGCTAAAAGAAGGGTATATTGTTTATGGAGCAGCCAGACGTGTAGAGCAAATGAAGGATATTAAATCACAAGGCGCACATATATTAGGCATGGATCTAACAGACGAACATTCTATGAGTGATGGAGTTGCTCGTATTATTAAGGAACAAGGGAGAATTGATGTCTTGTTTAACAATGCTGGATATGGAGCCTATGGTGCCGTGGAGGATGTACCGATGGAGGAGGCACGACATCAATTTGAAGTAAATCTTTTTGGCTTAAGTCGTTTGACTCAATTAGTTCTTCCTTATATGAGAAACCAAAAATCAGGGAAGATTATCAATACGTCATCAGCAGGCGGGAAAATTTATACCTTGCTTGGTGCGTGGTATCATGCGACCAAACATGCGCTAGAAGGATATTCGGATTGTCTCCGAGTAGAAGTTAAGCCATTTGGTATTGATGTTGTGGTGATTCAACCAGGTGCAACTGAAAGTGAGTGGTCTGATGTAGTCTATGATCATGTTAGAAAAACGTCCGGTAATACAGTCTACAGTAAAATGGCTGATTCGCTAATAAAAACGTTAGGTGGCATGGGTGGGCTTTATTCTCCTGATCAAATTGCGCAATTAGTGTTAAAGGCTGTTCGTGATAAACAAACAAAAACTAGATATGTGGCTGGTAATGCAAAACCCGTTCTATTGTTACGCAGAATATTGACGGATCGTATGTTTGACCGAATGATTTATCGAATGTTTAAGATAAATTCTGCACAATGATGATTTAGATGGTCGCACTGTTTTGTCATTTATTGAAGATCAAAATGATATAAAACGAAATCGGGGGCAGGGCTAAGAATGAATTTGGAGAAGGGATGGGACCAATTTTGTCGAAGGGTGTGTTATGCTAATTTTTGAGAGGTGTTAACTATGAGTGAAAGAGATTATTATCAAGTGAAAATGACAATGAGTGATATTAAACCACCAATTTGGAGAAGAGTGTTAGTTCCTAGTAATATTACGTTTCATAAATTCCATAAGGTCATTCAAGCGGCGTTTGATTGGCAGGATTATCATCAGTATGTATTTAAGTTTCCTGAATTTTTAATTATAGAACCTAGTTTGGAGGTTCCATTAAAGGAGGGAGACAAGCATCCAAAACGTACAAAAATTGATACTGTGTTTGAAGAGTATGATCATTTTTACTATGAATATGATTTAGGTGATTCATGGGAGCATAAAATAGAAGTGGAGAAAGTCGTAATTGTTGATGAAGAAAAACATACTCCGATTTGTATCGATGGAGACAGAAACCGTCCTCCAGAGGATGTTGGTGGGGTTCCTGGATATGAGGAATTTCTGAAAACCATCAGTGATCCAACTCATGAGGATTATGATTTCATGTTGACCTGGGCTGAAAAGGATACAGGTGGAAGGAAGTTTGACCCTGATTACTTTTACAAAAATGAAATTAATCGGAGGCTCAATAGAATAAAGTGCTAGAAAGCTGAGCACCTGCATGGAAAGATGCAGGTGCTTATTGACTTTCACAGTGATGGGGGATGGATGATCTATGCATATCGTGGTAGTAGAGGGTGCGGTTAAAAAAGATGAAAAAATTCTCATCATCAAACGCAGTGCGAAAGAAGAGCACGCAGCCGGCGAACTTGCTTTAGTGGGTGGCAAGGTAGATGAGACGGGTGCTTCCTATGATGTGCTAGAGGAAACGCTTAGGCGTGAGATTCAGGAAGAAGTAGGAATTGAAGTCAAAGAAGAAATGGTATATGTTCATAGCTCTACATTTGTCTCAGATCAAGGGGTATCTGTAGTGATGGTTGTCTTTTTATGTGAGCATCAAAAAGGAGAGGCATATGTAAAAAGTGAGGACGAGGTTGATAGTGTGTATTGGATGACAATAAATGAGATTGTAGAGCATCCAGATACGCGTCCTTGGCTAAAGGAAAGTGTGCAGCGAGTGGATATGATTAGGGATAGAGGAAGAATATAAGGGTACGTTCCTGCTGTAATTGAAGGTTGAATGCCCGTTAACATAAAGGAGATGTTCAAAATACGCGAAACCTCCATAATGACGCGTGAAGTCCTAAACGAATGATCACAAGGTGGTATAAGAAAATGAGTTTATCAAAACAAGAAGCATTACAACTTGCTGCAAAACACAATTTGCAGCTAAAAGAAGGAACCCTAAGCATGAATGAATCCGGATTAGATTTTCAAGCAGTGTTTGCTACGGATGTGGGTGGTCACGATTGGGTCCTGCGCATCCCAAGGCGTGAGGATGTGGTTCCTAGAACGAAGCCGGAAAAGCTAGCATTAGATGTGGTAAATCAAGAGGTAACTTCATTCCAAGCACCTAAATGGGAGGTTTATTCCGATACACTTATTGCTTATAAGAAATTGGATGGTGTTCCGCTTGGCACCATTGATCACGAGATTATGAATTATGTCTGGCAGGTTGAGCCAAAAGAGATCCCGCAGCAATATCATGAAACCCTAGCTCAAGTATTAGTTGCTCTGCACTCAGTATCAGCACAGAAAGTAAAAATGGCAGGCCTGACAGTTCACTCTGCAGAAGAGGCAAGACAATCAATGAAGGATCGAATGAACGCTGTGAAAAATAAACTAGGTGTGGGAGATGCATTATGGGAGCGCTGGCAGCTATGGGTAGAGAATGATGAGATGTGGCCAAAACAAACAGGTTTGATCCATGGCGATGTGCACCCTGGACATATTTTAATTGATGATTCTTGCAGTGTAACGGGTTTAATCGATTGGACGGAGGCTCAGGTAACAGATGTCTCAAGTGACTTCGTTGCCCACTATAAAGTATTTGGAGAAACGGGATTAGAGTTATTGATCCGGGCATATGAAGAGGCAGGAGGATATGTCTGGCCAAAAATGAAAGAACATATTGTAGAGCTTGAGGCTGCCTATCCCGTCGCAATTGCTGAGTTTGCCATCATTTCGGGAAGCGATGAGTATTTGCAAATGGCAAGGCAGGGTTTACAGGTGGAATAGAAGTCGGGAAGACTGTCGTGACCTGAGACAGTCTCTTTTTTATGTGAAAAAAGGGTAGCTAACATAGATTGTTAGGATCACAATGACCACAATCAATAAGGCAAACACTTTTTGCCCCTGCCGAATTCTTATATAGAAATGACGAGTAATTAAAGGAATAGCCAGGCACAAAAACAAAATAAGAATAGGTACAGATTGAGTAATAATGGCCAAGAAGAACAGCGCCGAACCTAATATGGGTAGAACTATATGCAAAAGAGTGTGCATAATCAATCCTCCTTTTTTTAATACGGATTGTTTTACCTAAAAAAGATTAGATCAAACGTATTTAATTCTTATCCAAATGATGGATTTGAGGTAAAATAAAAGCACAACACTTATAGCAAAAGAGAGGCGGGATAATATGTTCATACTTAACTCAATCCGGGAAATGGTGCTTGACCTATTTGCAATGGCGAAGGGATTTGTTTATGGATTTGTAATGGTAGGAGGATTTATCCTGGTATGTAGTGCTATTGTATATGCGGTTTTTGTATTGATTTTATAAAATTAAGAAGATAAAAGTGTGTTTAAAAAGCATAGCTGTGTCATGTATCTAGAAAGTAGGAAAATACTTAGAAGGTTTAAATAACTTTCTGAACAAGCGGACGAAAATGGAGGGCTGACACCTGCGGGATTAAAAGGTTCAATGAGATAAAGCGACGGAGTCGAATCAGCTCATTACCTTCCCAAGCGTGCCCCCATTTTCGGGAGTGGCAGTCGAAGAAACAAAACATGGTTCCTCCTCTATCTCTTTACATCAATGCAATCTTCACACATTCATGGACTCTATAAAAAAGTAATAATAAGCAAATGCGTAAAATAAGGAGTTGCGTTAATGAAAACAAATCCTCGTCTGCCCCTAATGAATGTATTCGAAGGGTATGTCCGTAACTATCGTAGTTTAAACTTGGAAGCTAACCATCATGTTTCAATGTTTACACTTCGAGAGATTGAATATTTTTGCCGGTTGGGTGACATGTTGGGTTTTATTTCATACATAGAGGATGCCCGCGTAAATGGAGAAACCGAGAGTTCGAGAAGAATGGATATGTCCTGGTGGAAGTGGGATGCACGAAAGGATCAAGAGAACTATATTGAACTGGCTTTACATTTGGAAAGAGAATCAAATCCTAAAAAAGATCTCGACACTGTTGAAAAGTTATTCGTAGAATCTGCAGAAGGCTACCACCCAACGCATGTGATTGGCATTCAATATGTAACATCAGAAGCTAGAGTGGAAGAGTTAAATCAATTGGTTAAACAGCGAAATGGCGTCCAGCAATCTCACGTCCTCATGGTCTATCGTTACGTAGACCCACTCTTCCATATCGAGTGTGTAGCTGCGTACACTTTTTCCAAGGGTTCCATAACAGAAGTACGAAAGGCATACTGTCAGAAGGATCAAGCAGGCTTTTGGCAGATGTGTTTTGAAGAGGAGTATGAAGCAAGATTGACGCAGGTTTAGGGATAAAAAGCTAACCTTGGATAGGAGACATGAATGAACGTAGATATAGAAGTTATTTTGCTTATCATATTAATTGGTTTTCTAGCTGCGTTTATAGACGCAGTTGTTGGAGGAGGAGGGTTAATTACGATTCCTGCTTTGCTTTTTGCTGGTCTTAATCCTACTGCAGCCGTCGCCACCAATAAATTAGCTGGAACGATGGGGTCTCTTACAAGTACGATGATCTTCTATCGGTCTGGTCATTTAGAATTTAAATCCATCCTAAAGTTCTTTCCACTTTCTCTCATAGGCTCACTGCTAGGCGCTTGGACGGTGTATGTCATTGATCCCGCTTTATTTAAGCCTATTATGCTCGTGATGTTAATTGCTGTTGCGATTTATACCGTGATCAAAAAAGATTGGGGGAGCATCTCCACATTTAAAGGATTAACAAAAAAGAGATGGCTACTTTTTGCTTTGGTACTAACATTCATTGGTTTTTATGATGGGTTTTTAGGGCCAGGGACGGGATCTTTTCTTATGTTTGCTTTCCTTTTTGTTGGATACGATTTTTTGCATGCGGCTGGTAATGCCAAACTCTTAAACTTTGGTAGTAATGTCTCAGCGTTGATACTATTTATGATATTAGGGCAAGTGGATTATACGATTGGTCTCATTATGGGGCTATCAGGGATTGCTGGCTCCGTTGTTGGCTCACGCTTTGCTATTAAACGAGGAAGTGGTTTCGTTCGAATCCTTTTTATCGTAGTTACATCTACATTAATTATAAAAACCATTTATGACTATGTCATAGAATTATATTAGGGAGCCTTACTCTTAGCAGTTAAAAAATCACCCCACCTCATCAAAAAAAAGGAACGTGACTCGTACACGTTCCTTCTATATATTCTCTTTAAACCTGCAAAAGCTTCAAGTCCTTAATCTCATAAACTGTATCTGCCACTTCCTCAACAAACCGTTTGTCATGCGAAACAAGGATAATCGTGCCTTGATAGGCATGGATAAATATTGCGAGTGCTTTCATCGTGTCAACATCAAGGAAATTTGTGGGCTCATCTAGAATCAACACATTGTAGTTTCCTAAAAAGAGCTCGCACAGGGTCAGGCGGATGGCTTCTCCACCACTTAAATCCTGTATATTTTTCTTTAAATCATTCCCTTCAAAATTCATGGCGTGTAGGACCGCACGAATTTTGCCTTCGTTTTCCTCGGTTCTGCTTTGGACATAATTAAAGACTGATTCGGCCTTTACAAATTGGTAGGCCATTTGCTGATACTGACCGAATGCAATTTTGGGTGAAAGAGTTATGCCTTCTCTATCTTCATGAATATGTCTGAGTAGTGTACTTTTTCCGCTTCCGTTTGCCCCTGTAATGGCGATGGTTTTTCCTAGTGGGAATTGGAAGCTGACACGATCAAGTAACAGTTGATCGCCTATGCTTAAAGTTAGTTGGTTTGCCATGATTGGGAACTTATTGTGCATCTGGAGTGCCTTTGATTGATGAAACCTCAGAACCTTTTTTTCTTCAGGCGCTTCCACTTCTTCTAACTGGTCCACTCTTTTTTCGATCGCTTTTGCTGCACGTTGCATAGATTTCTGAGTAGTACCCTTGGACTTAGTCATAAACATTCTGTTACCAGGTGTGTTCATTTCTTTTTTAGACATTGATTGATTGGCCTGAGTGATTTTTTCTGCTTTTTTCATTTTTTCCTCGGCTGCACGTTGAAGTCTGCTTTTATTATTTTGATAGCTTTCATATTGTTCTTGATGCTGTTTGGCCTCAAGTTTCTTTTGCGCATCGTAATCCGAATAATTTCCTACATATTCGGTAATTTTACCATCTGAGATCTCCCATATTTTTGTCACGAGCTGATCTAATAAATATCGGTCGTGACTGACAAGGAGGAGAGAGCCATAATAATATCGCAGCTCTTCAATCAAAAAATCAATGCCTCTTGTGTCTAAATGAGAGGTTGGCTCATCAATTAGCAAAGCCTCATAATAAGTTGAGAAAAGCTGTGCCAGCTTAAGTCTTGTCTGTTCTCCACCACTTAGTCTTTCCAGGTTATCTGATACATGTAACTTTGAAAGTAAGGTTGGATCAACTGACTGAGGTTTGGGACTAGTAGTCTGTTTAAAATACCCCATCTCAGAGAATCGCTTCACCTGTCCCTTGCTCGGCTGAATATCTCCATTTATCACCTTCAGCAATGTGCTTTTTCCTTGCCCATTTTTCCCGACGATTCCAATTCGATCAAACTGATAGACAGACAATGTTGGGATTTTTAAAATCGTTCGATCTAAAAACGAAACCTCTATATCCGTTAACTCAATTGTTAATGTTTCCATGCTTGTTTCCTCCTACAATCTTTTCTTATGTTACAGCTTCTCTCAGCTCATACATTCAAAAAGACTGCCCCATCAAAAAAACACAGACCGGCGTCTGTGTTATAGAGTAAACAGTATAAAAAATAAGCGGACGTATCCACGTATGTTGTCTTTCCCGTGAGGCTATTAAAAATGGACAGACTTCTCCCGTTTACTCTGTCATGATGTACAGAGCCTTTGAACATATGAAATTACTTGTTCAAAGCACGGATCCAAAGTCTTCTTGATGGCATCATTTTTAACAACCCTCCTATGATTTGTTACGTTGACTATACAAGGAAACTATGAAAAGATCAATAGAAGAGAAAAAATGGAAAATGTGGTGATGTAGACGATGAGGATAACAGACGACCTATACGGAACCTTTGAGCTAGAACCCATCTTAGTCAAATTAATCGAAAGTAATCCCATCCAAAGGCTGAAAGGCATTCATCAGGGTGGGGCAAGTTATTTAGTGAATGAGAAATGGAATGAAACGCGTTACGATCACTCTATTGGTGTGATGCTTCTTATTCGTAAAATGGGTGGGAGCTTAGAGGAGCAAGTGGCTGGCCTTTTACATGACGTGTCGCACACAGCCTTCTCTCATGTTGTAGATTTGGTCTTTAAGAATGAAGAGCAATCCTATCATGAGGAGATTTTCAAACGAGTGGTTACTGAGTCCGAGATACCAGCGATCCTCTCAGCGAATTCAATCAGTCTAGTAAAGCTCTTTGATGATGCCAACTGGTCGATTTTAGAACAGCCTGCCCCGGATCTTTGTGCGGATCGAATTGATTCTACGTTACGAGATATGTATCGATATGGTCAGATTACACTTGATGAGGTTGAATATTTTCTTGGGCATCTTGTTCTCCATGAAGGGACATTGCATCTCAATCATTTAGGAGCAGCTGAATGGTTTTCCGAAACATATTATAAAGAAGTAATTGATTTTTTTATGGATCCGTTAAATGTGTACGGATATGATAGGCTGTCCAAGCTTTTAACCTATGCTTTAGCAGAAGGCTATCTCACTCCACCAGATTTATTAATGGAGGATGAGCAAGTTTTGCAAAAGCTTCGTGCTCTTTCTGATCCACAAATCAGCAAATATCTCTCCGAATTAACGCCTCCTATTTATATAGAAGAAAACAAAAACGAAGCAACCATTCATCTGAAAACAAAGGTTCGACTGATTGACCCGATGGTAATAGAAGGTGAATGCATCAGTCGAGCATCAGAACGATCAACTCGAGTGGAACAGATGAATGCTAAAGCTCAGCAAAGAGCATTAGAAGGCATGTCAATAAAAGTTCTAGCTCCGTCAACGCAAAAAAACCCGGTTCACGAGTAACCGGGTTTTGCTCTCCACTTAAATCCAACAAAACTTAATGCAAAAAATAGAATAGAAGAAAGAAGGAGTACACCAACTCCTGTGCTAACTTGAAACCTACCATCATAAGAATCCAATGCCAATTGCCCGTTTACAATTTGATACAGGTCAAAATAGCTGAACGGATTGTAGGGTCCAAAGCTTGCTAAGTGTGCTGTTAAGATTATTGCCAAAAAGACAATGATGCGCAATCCGATGTGGCGAATCATGATGGCAAACAAGCTATAAAGCGAAAATAGAAATAAAGTTAACGCTGCTGCTAGGGTGAGGTACTGTTCAAAATAATCCCGAAGCGAAATAAAGTGATAAGGATCTCTCTTTGGATCAAAAATACCGTGCCCAAGATCGTTGAGCTCATACATAAGGACTGGATAGTGTAAGCTCCCAAGGTCAGCTAACAATAAGCTAAAAATAAGAGGGGCAAGAATCATACTTAATGTAAAGAGCACAACGCCAGTAACTCCTGCAACAAGTTTCCCTGTGTAAAGCTTCATTGTAGTAATCGGAAGTGTAGCAGATAGATCAAAACCCTCATTCTTGTGTTTACGTGAAAAAACCTGTCCAAAAAGCACACAACCAAAAGCAAGTAGCATAGGCAGGAGGAAGCTCTGACTGATCAAATATAAATAAGAGAGGCCGTTTTTACTGTACCTCGTAGTCAGGTTCTTCCACTGATGCTCGGCTGTTCCTTCGAAGTTTTCGTATACATTCGGAAGAAGACGGAAATGCCTAGTTTGCTGGATAAAGGGCTCTAAGTTGTGCTCCTCCATCCAAACTAATTCATTTAGCGTTGTGCGATAGGAGAACCGAGACAGCTCCAGCTCTGCAATCATAAAACCCAACTCATCACCATTTGTTAGTACATTTGTTAACATAGTTATTTCATTTTCATAAATGGATTGCCAGTTGCCGTTCTGTTTGTTAGTAAGTTCAGCTTTTGTCCCCTTCAGATTCTGTTCAAATAATTCTATAGAATCATGAATACTATCTTGGACTTCCTCATCCGAAAACTTTATAGCATCTTCATGCTGTAGCTGAAGTTCTTGAAGATAGTTTCCGTATTGAATAATATCAGTCTCAATTTTGGTGAGGTTTGCTTGTTCTACACTTGATGCGACTGTGTAATGGAGAATATATAGTCCAACAGAAGACAATATGGCACTTAGAAAGATTAGGACAAGTCGTTTATTTTTCCATCGTTTTTTCCATTCAAATAAAAAGCTATGTACCATTTATTGATCCCGCCTTTGTTGATCAGACGTTAAGAAATAGATAAATATAGCTGATAAGACTAGTAGGATCACAGAGCCGTACATGTATGAATGAGGAGTCGCCATAAAAGATTGATTAGGAAGCAAAGGTGGTAAGTACTCATACACCATTAGTAATATAAAGCTTAAAAACAAACTTATAATAAGCGCCCATGCTTTTTTTGTGGTTATGTTTGCTGTTAAAGTGTATAAACTACTGGTAAATACAATTACCGTAATCTGAAACATAGCAACAAATGGTAGATATGATCCAATATTTATAAAATCATGTTCAGGTGTGAGTAGGGGATAGGAGAAGCTACTTGTATCCTGTGTGACAAAAAGAAATGGCAAACCAATTGCGATCCCCCAAATAACAATAACTAACATCATACCAACAGAAAAAAAGGATAGCATTTGCACGGTGGTAAGGCGCCTGAAAGAAATAGGCAAAGTTGAAAGGATACTCACACCGTTGTTTCGTTTTTTCTTGTTCACGGTGTACGCAATAGAAAAAAGCAGTACAATCAATAGTCCATACTTACTGAGTAGTGTGGTGACACTAAGAGTAAATAATGCTGGCTGAACGGACTGGTTAGGTAGCTCCTTTACCAGATTTAGTCGATTAAGCTCAAGATTCATCACTAATTCATTCAACAAATCCTCGTGTTTAACATTGAGTTGGCCATCATAGTCTAGATATTCAATGGCGGCGCTATAAATATCATTTTCCGAAAGGAGAGATTCTTGATAGTCGAGATGGTCCACTGCTTGAATATAGTAACTAAGAGTTCTAATTAAACGAATGCCTGGGAAATGATAGCCTTGATAATTCCTTCCACTTGAATTAGAGTCGTCTTCAAGCAAAGCAGCTTCATTAAGCTCGTTTTGTTCTATAACCTCGCTGTATAGCTCATAAAATTCATGAATTTTATTTGATGGAATGGTATGCTGCTGCATACTGTTTCGAGCAAAAAGGGCACAAACTAAGATCAGGGTAAGGATTAGAAGATATGTAAATGTTTTAGAACGAATCATTTTTTTGAACTCTAATAAGAAAAGACTAATCGCGCCACCCATTATTCAAAGTGCTCCTTGTATTGTTGTTCTAGGTTATGACTCTCTTTTTGTACATCAATAATGTTTATCTGGTGAGACATTAATAGCTCCATTAATCTATGCAATGGTTTATGCTCAAGATAGACGAGTAGACATTCACCGTCTTCTTCTACTAAATAATTTTCATCTTCAAGGATTTGCTTCACTGTAGTAGGTGAAGATACGTGCAATCGATAATATGTAGATTCATAGTGTTTACTGTTTATTTCGGTTAGCTTGCCATTCTTCAGAAAATAAATGTGAGGAGTGATCTGATGAATGGATGTTAGGTCGGGAGAGGTGAAGAGAATAGAACTCCCATTCTCTTTTAGCTGATGAAAGATACGTTGGACAGCGCTAATACTTGATGAATCAAGTCCAGTAAACGGCTCGTCTAAAAGTAACAGTTTTGATTTCGAAATTAGAGCCATCGCCAACAGTAATAGCTGCTTAGAGCTAAATGTGTGGTGTCTAATCTTTTTTTTGAAGGTGCCTTGGATGCCAACATCCTTCACCACCTCATTTATTCTAGATTTGTGAATGTTATGGGCTGTACAAATATATTTTAAATGGTCATAGCCAGTAAGATCATCGTGTAGGATCGATGGATTTTGTAGATAAACCACCTCTTTATAAACACTGCGATCCTGGTTTGATTTGCCTACTAATTCTACAGTCCCAGAGTCAGCAGCTTGAAGATGACAGATCGTACGAAGTAGAGTCGTCTTGCCAGATCCGCTTGGTGCAACAAGAGCCCAAATGCCAGGGGCGTTGATTTCAAAAGAAACCTCATCCAGTACCATTTGATGATTCACAATTTTTGTTAAATGATTTACACTTAAGATAGACAAAGCTTCACCTGCTTTATATGAGTACATATATACATTGTACCGACCCATTTTTATAAAGTAAATCGGTTTTTTCCTTAATATAATCGAGAAGGATTTTTATGGTATGGCAAAGAAATCTTTATTGAAGGTGATGAGTATGGAACAGCAAGTAAAAAGTAAGCGATTAGGTATCACCTCAATTGCTTTAATGTTTCTTAGTATGTTTTTATTTTATACGCAGTTAATTGTCGACGCGGGTTTGTACACTGAAATTGCAATCTACGGAGGCCTATCAATTGCGGGTATTCTATTTGCAATCTATGCTGGAAAGCTGACAAAGAGATCAAAGCTATTTATTTTGGGAGTAGCGGGAAACTCATTTATGCTTTTCATAAGCGCATTTCTATTTGTGATCTCCATAATGGTTGAATCCCAATGAGTGAAATGAAAAGTGGTATGATGCTGATTTATTTTAATCAGCTTTCAGATCAAAGAGAAACATTTTTGTCGTCTGTCGTAGAAAAGGATGTTTGGCAAAGACCACTCCCAGAAAAATGGTCTATCGGAGAGACGATGTATCATCTTTTGTTGTTACTTAAGAGATTTCGACAAATCAATGTTGGATATCTTCATCTAGCGAAGCCTCTTGCTCATCTAAATAGGCAGAAGTCCTTTAAAACGGAAAGTGAAAACATTTATGAGCATTATCAGCAGCACCACTCTCGAGCAATGAAAGCACCTCCTTTTATCAAACCTCCATCAAAGCTTCAAGAGAAGATTACATACAAAGACATGATTACAGAGTTAAATGTAGAAACAAGAAAATTAAAGAGCATGCTATCAAATATTGATGAGAATATTGCGGGGCATATTCGGTATCCGGACCCACCTGCCCATTATCCGAACCTAATTCAAGCCATTCATCTGCTAGTCATTCATGAGCAGCATCATTTTAAATTATGTGAAACCTATTATAAGGAGACGGAGTGAATGAAAAAGGGCTATGTCTTATTTTCAATCGTATATCTAAGCGTTGTTGTTGCTTGCAGTGGTGCTGAGACCTTTACCGTAGAGGGGGAAGTAGATGATATTAGACTCTATGAAGCTATTACTCATGATGAGGTGTCAGATGAGACGGTTCTTATCATAGATGAAAGTGAAGATATAACTGAATGGGTACAGATCTTTGAAACGGCCGAATTCGTAGATGCGCTGCTAGACATTAGAACGCCTGATTATGGGGTAGAATTCGCAGGTTCATCGAATGAAGTACTGTTCTTGTGGATTGATGAAGAAGCGGATACACAGGCAATGTTTGTTGAAGAGGGGACAGAAGGTTATTACTCGATCCCGGTTGATGAGACGTACATATTAAAGGAGTTTTTTTAATATGGAGCGAAGTCAGGAGACAAAAATAATATGTTAAATGTATCGTCATTGGAGTCGTTTATAGATGAAGAGCTCACGGTTCAAATCAGCGGCTGTGAGCCTAATGAAGAGGTTAGTATTGAAACAAGGATTCGAGATGAAAAGGGCAATCTGTTCACATGCTTGACCTCCTATCAGCTTAATACAAACGGAGAGAGGACCCTTACTCGTTCTGAAGTCGATCAGTTATTTTGGAAGGCAGATAAAGAGAAAAGTAGTTACGGAGACTTTTTTTATAAATCTAATGCACGTGATCTTAAAATAGAGCTTGTTTTAAAGCGACAAGACAGTCAAGATACCTCTATTCGCTTGAAACGTTGTTTTTACCGAGGGGATATTTTACGAAAAAAAATAAAGGATCATGGAATTGTTGGGACATTTTTTTACTCTAGCCATAAGCAAAAGCAACCAGTTGTACTGCTTCTAGGAGGTTCGGACGGTGAGATACAAGAGCATGCAGCAGCGTTATTGGCCTCAAAAGGCTATACGGTTTTGGCGTTAGCTTACTTTGGTCAGAGCGGTGTACCTAAGGACCTGCATAGAATCCCATTGGAGTATGTGCACCAAGCCATCCAGTGGTTAAAAGAACAGGCTCAGGTTGAAAAAATTGCATTGATTGGCTACTCTCGTGGTGCAGAGCTAGCGTTACTTATCGCTTCAATATATGATGAATTTTCCGCAGTCGTGGCTGGAGCGCCAAGTGCGTATGTTACATCCGGTTTAAGAAATACGATTTATGCTCCTATTCCTTCGTGGACCTTAAATGAACAAGACCTACCTTATCTCACCTTTAAATATCGACCAGCCCAGATGTTTTCCATGTTTGGTGGAATGCTGACTAGGAGGCCAGTCTCATTCTTATCTATTTGGGAGAACAGCTTATCTTCATTAGAAGCAAATGAATCATCTCGAATTCAGGTAGAAAATATCAAAGCTCCCGTCATGTTAATAGCTGGTGGCGACGATCAAGTGTGGCCAGCAGCTAGGTTCGCTGAACGAATTAAGGAGAACCTGACAGAATATCCTCTGGAATGCTTAGCATACGAGAAGGCAGGACACTTCTTAGCCTTCCCATACGCCCTACCAGGAATGCCAGCCAACGTGAACATGCATGTAGGCGGAGGCATGATCATGAATTTTGGAGGAACAAAAGAAGCCAACGCAGCAGCAACCACTGATTCCTGGGAGAAACTTTTGAATTTTCTTGGTGAAAATGCAGGTGGAGCGTGATTAGTTGAAAAAGAGCCTAGGCTCTTTTTTTATTTTGGGGTTGGAGTGATGGGCGTGGGGGTGTTTGAGTGGGATAGAATCGATGCGGAGGATATCGGGAAAGAGGAGCGGATATCGGGAAAGAGGAGTGGATATCGGGAAAGAGGAGTGGATATCGGGAAAGAGTGGCGGATATCGGGAAAGAGGAGTAGATATCGGGAAAGAGATGAGGATATCGGGAAAGAGAGGTGGATATCGGGAAAGAGAAGCCGTTATCGGAAATGAGATAGGTTTGTCAGGAACGAAGGGTATAAATTTAAATATGTAAAAAGATACAGTTTAGATCCCTCTCGTCACGTGGAATCGGCGCGAAGTCCCCGAAAGCGGCGGGAGGAGAAGCGGAATCGAAGCGAGGCCCACAAAAGCGGCGGGAGGAGAAGCAGAATCGGCGCGAGGCCCCCGAAAGCGGCGGGAGGAGAAGCAGAATCGGCGCGAGGCCCCCGAAAGCGGCGGGAAGAGACGTGGAATCGGCGCGAAGCCCTCAAAAGCGGCGGGAGGAGAAGCGGAATCGGCGCGAGGCCCCTGAAAGCGGCGGGAGGAGACGCGGAATCGGCGCGAAGCCCCCGAAAGCGGCGGGAGGAGACGTGGAATCGGCGTGAAGCCCCTGAAAGCGGCGGGAGGAGACGTGGAATCGGCGCGAGGCCCCCGAAAGCGGCGGGAGGAGAAGCGGAATCGGCGCGAGGCCCCCCAAAGCGGCGGGAGGAGAAGCAGAATCGGCGCGAAGCCCCCGAAAGCGGCGGGAGGAGAAGCGGAATCGACGCGAAGCCCCCGAAAGCGGCGGGAAGAGACGCGGAATCGGCGCGAAGCCCCCGAAAGCGGCGGGAAGAGACGCGGAATCGGCGCGAAGCCCCCGAAAGCGGCGGGAGGAGACGTGGAATCGGCGCGAAGTCCACGAAAGCGATCCGATCCGACTTGTCCTTCCCATCATCCACCACTTACAAGTTTTCTAGAATTCTAATGTCCTTAACGATTTCCTTATATTTTATAACCACGAAGTCTAGCAAGAGCAGCTAGCCCTCCGAGTAGGGTACGTTGAATGAGTGGTGGAGGTCCAACTAGATATCCATCGATACATTCCCAGGCAAGGCCTAGCCAAAGAGGATTTTTAGGTATGCCTTTGCTTGTTAGTTTACCTTCTGTTTCGAGTTTATGGATAAGGCGAAACATGTCTCCATGCTTTCCGGGTGGTTGAATTTTATGCTGGACGATCAATGCTTGCTCGCCGATGTTCCAGAATTGATGTGTTTGATTAGGTTCAATGGTTAAGGTTTCGCCAGCGTGAAGCAGCATTTCTTTTTTATCAATGATTAACTTCATCGTGCCTTCTTGTACTGTAAATGTTTCCACTAAGTGAGGGTGCCAATGTGGGCCGCTCATGATTCGTGGTGTTGGAATACGGTGTTCGAGTAACAGATAGTCTCCTTTATGGTCTGAATGACGCTCAAGATAGCGAATGACTCTGCCATCAGGGTGTAGGAGTTCCAAGCTAGCCACCTCTTTTCTTAATATAAAAATAGTTTATCTGTCTTAAAAGGGGGTGAGTAGTGACATCAGTCATTTAGTAGATATCTTTTTAAACGGTGCATACGAAAGCTTACGCCATATCCATTCTAAAGGGCCTGTTCCCATGGTCTTAACGAAGATGTGAGCAACCAGCATCATGACAACGGTTATGAAGATCCATGCTCCAACGATAAGGTAAACATTTGTGGAAGGGGCGAGGCCAAATCCCCAGCTGTAAAAAATGATGGACGCTAAGAGATTCTGAAGTACATAACAACTCAGCGCGCACTTTCCAATAACTTCAAACCTAGCGAGTAGCCAAGATACCCAATTACGCTCACTTAAAAATGCAAGCAGACCGATGTAGCCAAGGGATAGAACAGGAGCGAATAAATACCGAGTGAATAAATCAAAGATTTGCCCTGGAATCATAATAAGAGCGTTTAAAGGAATTCCAAGACCGAGTCCCCAGACTAAAAGCTTTTTTCGTTTAGCGCGTCCTCTTTCGTCATCGGAGAATGCTCCTGAACGATACAGGCGTATGCCTACTAAATAAAGAAAGATGTTCATAAAGATAATAGCGATCGCTTCAAAACGCATACTTATAAAATTAGACAATCGAAAGTGAACCTGCTCAAGATAGGATGAAGAGGTGTATATGATTTCAGAAACACTAAACTCTTGTATGATTTCTGATAAAATTTCTTCCTCTTGAAACATCCAGACCCACGCCATTGTCATCACAGTTAATCCTAGGATGTGTATGGAAGCAGCGCTAGCCATCCACCGTTTCATAACTTTTTCGCGACAGCCTACTAAAAAAGCAACAATCATACCTGTTATGGCATAACTCATCAGGATGTCATATTCAAATACAAGAATATAATGAAGCAAGCCGTCCAAAAACAGTAGTAGCATGGTCCATAGGTACATTTTTTTCCAGGGGAGATCATCGCGTAACGCTTTTCGATATTTCATTTCTAGCCCGATCCCAAACATGATAGTTAATAATCCTAGCAATTTCCCATTTATAAAAATGGAAAAGAACAAATGAACCCAATAATCTAAACGATTTGTTGTCTCATCTAATGTTAGAATGAAGAGGGAAGCACCAGGATCAGCAAATAACCAAATGTTTGTACCGAGCGTTCCGATAATAGCAAAACCTCTTAAAATGTCCAGCAAGCGAATGCGCGAAGAATTTGTCTGCATGAGAGTCTCCTTTGTTATCTTATGAACATCTATTCGAAAAATAAGTGCAGAGGTTTCAGTATTTTTTAAAACAATACGCCTATTGCGTAAACATCGCTTGATCCGTATAATAAATACACACACAATATAAACTAAAAAGTCTGACTCAGGTGCAGTGCACCGGAGTCAGACAGCTGATCTCATAGAGACTGGCGCAAATAGAGCAAAGAATAAGCCCCGAGAGCGGTCAACTCATATACGGGGCTTATTTTTCATTTCTGAAAGACAGAATGGCAATGACTAACATGGAAAAACTAATCATGATGGTCAATACCTCATAAACTGTCATGAATGGCCTCACCCCCTTTATCAAGAGGTGCTGCCAGCCCCGTATGAAAGAGAATCAGCTACTAGTTAGTATACAAGATAACGGAAGAACGATATAGACAGCTTTGGTCCCAGATTCTAAGGACTGCTTGACTTTTTTACTTTAAACAAGCAAAGTTAGTCTATTCGGTTTGTGAAGGAAGGTGTACGCTGCAACAAGCAGTAATGTATGAATGAACAATGGTCTTCAAAAGTAGGTTTTATTTTAGCTTCAGCAGGGGCAGCCATTGGACTTGGCGCCTTATGGAGATTTCCATATTTAACTGGTATGAATGGTGGCGGGGCTTTTTTCCTGATCTTTATATTTTTTACCTTATTTATTGGCATGCCACTATTAATTTCGGAATTTATTATTGGACGAGGCTCTAAAAGAGAGGCCGTCTCCGCCTATGAAAAGCTCCAGGCTACGGGCCTTTGGAAGTGGATTGGTCGGTTTGGTGTAGTGGGATGTTTCTTATTGCTCACCTTTTATTCGGTGATCGGTGGTTGGATTCTTACCTATGTGTATTTGGCTTTAACCGGTTCGATTCTGCATCCAAGTGGTAATTACGATGCACTGTTTGGCGCAGTCGTAGGAAGTCCGGTCATTAGTATCACGGGACTGGTTGTATTTATTGGACTGAATGTAATGGTCCTTTCACTAGGCATAAAAAAAGGAATTGAGCAGGTAAATAAATTTCTAATGCCGCTATTATTTGTTTTCTTATTAATTATCATCGTGCGTAGCTTGACGCTAGAAGGAGCAATGGAGGGAGTCCGCTTCTTTTTGAATCCTGACTTCTATAGCATCACAACAGACGGAATCCTCGAAGCACTTGGACAATCCTTCTTCTCATTAGCTGTTGGATTCTCGTGTATGGTTACCTATAGCTCTTATCTAGGAAATGAGCAGAGCTTGCCTCGGTCAGCGGGGTATATTGTCATCTTAAATCTTGTCGTTTCTTTATTAGCAGGTCTTGCGGTTTTTCCTGCAGTTTTTGCCTTTAATCTTGAACCTGACTCAGGCCCAAATCTACTCTTTGTGATCCTGCCTACCGTGTTTGAGCAATTACCTTTTGGTGCGCTGTTCTTGAGTATGTTCTTACTCTTGTTTTTCTTTGCGACCATTACTTCATCCTTTAGTCTATTAGAGATTATGATCTCTGCTTTTACACAAAACAAGGCATATAAACGAATTAATGTGGCGATTATTTGTGGGTTGCTCGTCATTGTAGCAGGCATACCAGCTGCATTATCTAACAACTTGTTAAGTGAGGTTATTTTGTTTGAAAGAAATGTCTTTGATTTAACCGATTTCCTTGTCTCCAATGTTATGCTTCCGCTAGGCTGTTTGTTTATTGCTTTATTTATTGGATTTAAAGTTAAAAAAGATCTACTGATCGAGCAATACAAGCTAGAAAGTGGTCGATTAGGAGAAACGGCCGAATGGTGGTATTTACTCATGCAAACCATTGTACCAATGGTTATATTGATTGTGTTTATTTTTGGATTAATGTAGGTGAGAACACATATAAAAACGGAGCCACATGTGAAGTGCGGCTCCGTTTTCCTCATTATCAGCTTGTAAAAAACTTCTCCGTATAAAATGGTTGTGCCTGCTCATTAAAGGCTACTCCGACACCAAGCTGCTCAAAGCTTTCCTGAAGAATATTCTCTCTATGCCCTAAGGAGTTCATCAATCCTTCATGTGCAAAGATGCTGCTAAACTGACCATGAGCTAAGTTTTCGCCAGCTGTGATGAATCGAATATCATCCTGCTGCATCCGGTCAAATGGAGACTCGCCTTCCAGGTTGGTATGGCCAAAGTAGTTGTTTTCAGCCATGTCTGTACTATGCTTTCGTGCGGTTTCTTTAACATTATCATCCCAAGTCAGAACGGGTAGCCCATGTACAACTCTTGCTGCGTTTGTTAAATCAAACAATTGATACTCAAATCCCTCAGTTAACTGTTCATTCGGTTCTGTATATAGTTCGTCCTTGCTTTGTTCTAAGTCATACTCGATGATTTGAATAGCAGTGACGGTGTCATCCCGGTGTTCATCATAAAAAATGGTGACATAGCTATTGTCAATCTGGAATAAATCATACTCCTCGTCCTGATTTACTTGATAACTAAACATACCTTTTCTCACCGATGTTTCGGGATCGCCTAGTTGTTCGCGAACTTCATTTTTATCAGTTCCATAGGTAATTTCAGTTGGAGAGGAAATTAGATCCTGATTCGAATAAAGACCGATCACATGATCTTCTGAATCATATCCGACCATGACAAAATTATGATATTCTTCATGGTACGTTACCCAGTCAACCCCGTATTCATTCTCAGTAGATCGCATAGGTTCCCCGGTTTCTTCCTCTACGTCTGAACGAGAGTCACCTAATTCAATGTTGTGCACAGAAAATAATTGTTCGTCCGGTGCAGTTAAAGTGGGAGCATCTACCTCAATCTGCTCATTCTCATTGTTAGGTAATGCCAGGCGGGTCTCACCAGAAAGTAAAGAATCGAAGTATTGAGCAATGCCATCAAGGGACAGGTCATTCTCTATTGTTTGCTGCAATGATTGAAAGGAATCTATTATAGATGCTGGAACCTGTTCTTTTGCAGCGTCCCACCAATAATCTCTTGAGCCATAAGCGACTAAAACAATAACAAGCAATAAAATAAATCGTTTCATTGTTCACGTCCTTTTTTAGTCTATTACATTGCTAGTCTAACAATGTATAGTATAAATTATACGTGATAGACATAGGCATTCGTCAAATAATTGAGCGATAACCTTAGAGGATAAGGACGACAAACGTGACAATGATGAGAATTTTAAAAGGAAAAGAATATGTAAATGTAGAGGAAGTTATAGACGTATGTATAGAGAATAGGAACTACTTCCTGTCAACAAACTGATAAAATGACGTAAGCTCGGAAGGCTCTGTATCTAGCTGTAATTCATTAAATATATCAGACATACATGTTCTAGCGGTTTCATGATCCATCCAATGGATGTCAAGAATATCTTGGTCGGGATCATTTATCTGTACACTCCCACCAATGATTTTTGCATAAAAGGTGAAAATCATAACGTGATGATTCGCCTCATAAAAAAATAGTTCGCGAACAGAATGAAATTTGCCAATCTCTACGTGATAACCCGTTTCTTCAAATGCCTCTCGAACAGCAGCCTCTTCAAGTGTTTCGCCAGCTTCAACTGCACCACCAGGAGGTGACCAGTACGAGGTACTACCTTTTTTATTATTCACTAACAGTATGTTTCTGTTGTCATCAAAGACGAGTACAGACGCCACATCAATACGTTCCACTTCAATCAGCTCATTTCTATTATGTACAATATATACCAATAAGTGTACTCGCCTACATCTCACAAGTCTATAGAAAAGAGGATGAATCCATTGATTAAAAGAGAGCAGTTAAATGTCCGTCCGCTAGTAAAAGAAGATGCTTATAGACTAACAAAATGGCTCTCTGATCCAGAGGTATTACAGTTTTATGAAGGGCGTGACCATCCGTTTGACCTAGAAATGGTTCAGAGGAAGTTTTATAAACAAACGGATCGCACAAATAGATGTGCAGTAGAGTGGGAAGGTCAAACCATTGGCTATGTGCAATATTATCCTATTGATGAAGAGGAGAGGAAAACCTATGGATTAATGGATAACAAAAGTCTCATTTATGGTTTAGATCAATTCATTGGTGAGAAAGACTTCTGGAATAAAGGGATTGGAACAATACTAGTCCAGACAATGACTGATTTTTTAACAATAGAATTAAAAGTAGAGCAGGTTGTGATGGATCCTCAGGTTACGAATACAAGAGCTTTAGCCTGTTATGAAAAATGTGGATTTGTGAAGCAGAAGCGTCTGCCTGAGCATGAATGGCATGAAGGGCAATATCGTGATTGCTGGTTGATAATCTATACTCCAAACCAAAAATCGGAGCAGTAGAAACCACTCCGCATCATTAAAGGCACCAAAACGAACGAATTCGTTGCTGCTCAATTATATAGTTAAACCAGCCAAACCGGCCCCAGCGATAGCCAATGACACTTTGTCTGCCAACAAAAGTGGGAAAGAACCAGAAGCTGTTTCCGTTACGCATCCAGATAAATGTAGGTCTGTATAGACACATCCGAATACCACTTGGCCCCATTTGCCAAGCTGGAATCGGAGGTGAGAAGGATGGGGGTGGAGCTAATCCTTGGGGTGGCGGTGGGATACGATACATCATGTCACTCCTTATCACAAAAGGTCATACAACAGGTTATGTTCATGTGCCTATAGATGTGAGAAGACCGCGACAAACATTCAACAAAAAAGAAATGGCATACCTCTAGGTAATGTCCATTTCTCCTTTTATCTAAGTAAGCAATAATTCTTGGATTTCTTCTGCTGTGAGACTCGTTCCTGTTTTTTCTCCTGAATGGATGACCTCTTCAATTAAATGCTTCTTTTTCTCTTGTAGTGCTAGCATCTTCTCTTCAATGGTTCCAGTTGAAATGAATTTGACGACTTGCACATTTTTCTTTTGACCAAAACGATAGACACGATCAGCTGCTTGTTGCTCAACCGCTGGGTTCCACCAGGTATCATATAGGATGACCGTGTCGCCTCCAGTGAGGTTTAGGCCTGTTCCTCCAGCCTTCATCGAAATAAGAAAGAGTTCATGCTCTCCTTTGTTAAAACGTTCTGTTAGCTGCAACCGTTCGGCAGTTGGTGTTTGTCCATCAAGGTAATGATAGGTCCATTCTTTTTTGGCAAATGTCTCACGGATAATGGCGAGCATCGAGGTGAACTGAGAGAAGATAACCATACGTTGTCCTGCGGCTAAGCCCTCTTCAACATATTCAACTAAACGATCCAATTTACCTGATGTATAAGATTGATTTGTACCTGCCACTAAGTTCGGGTGACAACATATCTGTCTTAGCTTGGTTAGGCCTGCCAGGAATTGCATACGTTTTTCCTGGAATTGTCCAGTACGAGATGCTTCTTTTACATCTTTTGTTAATTCTTTGACTTGAACAGCGTACAGCTTTTTCTGATCATCTGTCAGGTCGATATACTGGGTCAGTTCAATTTTATCTGGTAGCTCTGTTAAAACATCCTTTTTCATTCGACGAAGAATAAACGGGTTCACTCGTTTGGCAATGTCTGAGCTCTGCATCTCTTTGAATGCTTTTTTTGTCCCTAAACTGCCAGGTAAAAGAGTGTGAAACAATGAATATAGCTCGTCCAATCGATTTTCTATCGGTGTACCAGTTAATGCAAATGTGCTACTCGCTTGAATGGCACGTACGGACTTTGCTGTTTTGGATGTGTCATTTTTAATAGCCTGCGCTTCATCAAGGATTAAAATATCCATGCTCTTATCGTTGTAAAGCTCGCTATCTCGTTGGATAAGCGGATAAGATGTAATCCAAACAGAAGCAGTCGACTCATTTTTCTTCTGAGTGCGCTCAGCTTTTGAACCTACTAAAAGCTCAACATCAATGCCTGGCGCAAAGCGTTGGAATTCTCGCTGCCAGTTATAAATAAGACTAGCGGGAGCAATAACCAAAATCGAAGCATGTGGGCGCTTGTTTAACACCCCTTGAATAAAGGTAATCGTCTGCAATGTTTTCCCTAGTCCCATATCGTCCGCTAATACGCCACCAAGTCCAACACTTTCAAGGGTGCTCAGCCATCTGTAGCCAGTGAGCTGATACTCTCGGAGATCTGCAGTAATTCCTTCTGGCTTATTCCCTTCCATAAAATCGGGTCGGTTGATGTTCCGTAGTAAATCTCGAAGCTGGGAAGAGAGCTTCATCGCAGCAGCTGACTCTTCTTCTAAACTCAACGCTTTGTATAGTGGTACCGAAAGATTTTCAGATAAGGCACCTTTTTCTGGTCCCAACTGGTTAAGCGCATCCTTCATATTGGTGAACTGATCTTCTTTAAAATTTAGAAAGGATCCACTTTTTAACTTGTAATAGGTTTGCTTGCTTCTGAGTGCTTGAAGAACCTCTGACATTTCTTCGGTAGGAATACCATCCAACGAAAAATGGATATCAAGCCAGTTTGATTTTTCATTTTGAGCAATTGTTACAGCTGGTGGTCGATTAAGAGGAGTAATCATTTGTCTGATGCCCGATGTGGTATAAACCTCCATATATTCTTGAAGTACAGGTACTTGTTCGAATAAAAATGGGGCAAATAGATCCTCATCATCTAGTAGATAGTGATCCTCATTTCGAATAAAAGGATAGCTGTGTAACAATTCTAAAATAATGGCTTCCTTCTCAACATCTCTCACTAAAATGACAGAGCTATCTATTTGTTCTTCTTTTTCATCAAGTGGATGTAGAATGTGAACCCCATATTGAAAGGTTATTTTCACAGTAAGAAGTCCATTTTGAGTATCTAAATGCAGTTTGGCTTGCAGCGGCTCGTGCTGAATGAGTGATGCAAGCTCCTGATCAATGTCCACATTTGCTATCTGATTAATCTGCGGCAAAATAATGGAGCAGAAGGCTTCCATCTCACTCTGATGAAATTCAGCTAATAATTGATTTTCATTGTATTTTTTGTTGATAACGAGTGTTTCTAATATGTTGGCTTGCTCTGTTGTAAGTAAATACAATATATGATCACTCATGATGGCACGAAATTCTTTTGCAAAGAAATCATATTCGTGACGTAATTGTAGTGACGCCAATTCACCCTGATCAAGCTTAGTGAGATGAATGTCGATCGGCTTAAACAGCTCCTTAGGAAGGATGGTCATGGCCTGAGGGCGATGTCTTCTATAACCTGTTACAACATTTCTTGTACTAAGTAATTCAAGAAGTTCGTGAGTGAACCACAGTGGAATGCTGTAATTTTTAGAGCGTGCACTCGGGTACATGGAATCAGACTGCTTAGCTGTATCAATCTTAAGTATGAGCTCGAGTACAGCCCTGTCCTCTGTTTGAATTTCATAGATAGCAGGGTCGTAGGTGAAGTTTTTTGTGAACTCACGCTTTAGACCTAAATGTACACTACGCACAAAAGAGGATAGTTCTTGGATGACATACAATCTATTCTCGCCAACCTTTGCACGAATCTCTAACGTGTCGATCAATTGATTATAATAATCTGTTCGAAAAAATAATTCAAACTCCATGGAGACTGGAATCTTTGACTGCTGAGGCATTCGATTTATTTGTGATTGCTTTTGAAAGGCTGAAATGAGTTCAAACCCCGAGCTTGTTTTAGGTTCCGTCACAGGAGCCGGTACTTTATTAACAAAATAATTAATCTCAAGCAGTGTGGCTACAAGATGTTTACACAGTCCATCATAGTTATCAAATGCAGGGCAGCTACAATCTTCATCAATAATCAAACCATCTTTTGAAAAATAAACAGTGGTCAAATAATCATCTGATCCATATACCTCTGCTTCAACAGCTGGTCTATCACTCCTGGCGTCATTCCAAACAAGTGGCGAGACACTCTCATCGCGGTAATATTGAAATCCACGCTGATAGACCTGGCTATTTGCTGCCAGTTCTTTTATAGAACTTTCTGATACAGCATCTTTATTAACATAAAACATATATTTCCTCCGGATACCATTAATTATTGTATCTATTAAATCATACAATATGTATTAATTGCTATCCAAAGATATGAGGAGTGACTCACGCTGAGTCTTTAAGAATTGAGTTAATAAGTGAATGTGGAAATGCCCAAATCTTGCGTGTAGAAAGGGTCGGACCGGCACTGTATTGGCTACCTACATCATTGTTTATGACTGTGAATCAAGACACTGTAGCTGAACTACGAATCTATTTTATTTTACTACTCGATAAAATGTTGTTCGAATTAATACGCAAAAAATCGTGATTGATATACAAATTGTAAAGATAAATAGCACACGTATGGAAAAATACTCTGCCCATAAACCGGCTGCAAATAAACCTAATGGCGTAGCTAGCTTCATCATCATAGAAGAAGTGCCTGCCACACGTCCCAGTAAGTGATTAGGTGTAAACTCTTGTCTTATTGAAAAGTAAAGAATGTTTGAAATCGTAATTGCAAATGTCCTGATGGCAAGTGAGATTCCAATCATCCACCATGCCTGAGCGATAAGTAAAATCGCGTAACCCATCACTTCCCCAAGTTGTGTATATGTATATAATTTTCCACGAGATATCCTAAGGGAGAGCCGTTTTACTAAAAGTGCACCAAGCAATCCGCCAATACCCCCTAAGCTAATCATTAAGCCAACATCAGCTTCTGAAGACCCTAACTGATCGACAGAGAAAAAGATTAAGACCCCCATCACCATGCTGGAGGCGAAGTTTTGAAAGATTACGGCAACAGTTGGTGTGAGTAATGTTTTGTTTTGAAAAAGCTCGTGTATACCTTCCTTCATGTCTGCAATAAAACCAATAGACTTTGGTCTTGGTGGGGCGGGAGATATATGTATAAAACAGACGGTGAGTACAACTAGTGTCATACATACAAATTGCACTGTGAGTGTTCCGGTAAATGAACTGATAGCAATCAAGGCACCAGCTACTCCAGGGCCAATGGTGCGTACCAATGTATCGGTGAAGCCCATTTTTGAGTTAGCTTCTGTTAATTGCTCGCGTCTAACGATTTGAGGCAGCGCAGAATGAGTAGCGTTCGCTTTAAAATAACCCGAGCTAGAGAATAGAAAGCCAAGGAGAAATAAACTCCACATTGCCACCATTTGTGTAATAAGAAGAAACAGAATGCAAGTAACGGCTAACCACTGCAAACCAACGGTAATGAGCATAATTTTTTTTCGATGCATTCGATCTACAATCACACCGGCAACCATACCAAGCAATACATTCGGCAGAAACTCCATGATACGCATACCGCTCATAGCAAGTGGGCTTTGAGTCATTTCATAAATTAAAAGTGGAATAACGATCGAATAAATTTGAAAGCCAAAGTTTCCAAGAAAGCCACTGAGCCAGAGAAGTAAAAAGGATCGGTTACGCCATAATGATTTTGGAGTAGTGGGGAGTATATCTTCTTTTCGTAATGCCATAGGATTCCTCTTTTCTAAAATAAGGTAGTAATGCGTACCTCTTTATGGTACAAAGAAAAAGAAGGAACAAAAAGATACAGCGTTAAAAAATATTACTTCACCCTTTTGTTAAAAGGAGGTTTCTAGGATGAAATTGGAAGACCATTACTTCACCCTTTTTGAAAGATGGGGACCGGCATTTTCAGATGTATACATACGAGACATTGCAGATTCGCTGTATTGCTCCGAGCGACATGCCAAAACAATCATTCATAGGCTTCAAGAAAAGCGGTGGTTGACGTGGCAGGCGAGTACGGGAAGAGGAAAAGCATCTAAGCTCACGTTTCTTTTAAATAAAGATCAGGTGTACGAGGAGATTATACGTGATTATATAAAAGGGGGAGACGTTTCAAAAGCCTTATTGTATATGGAAGAAGCGCCTTTACAACAATCTCTTATTGATTGGGTGGAAGCACAATTTAAATGGACACCATCTACTCACCAAGCAGAAGGACTCGATATTTTGAGTTATCCTCATTACTATCCAATATCAACACTTAATCCAATGCACACGACATCAAGACATGAGGGTCATATTGCAGACCACGTGTTTAATCGACTTCTTCGATTTGATCAAGAGTCAATGTCTTTTCAGTATGAGTTGGCTCATGCGTATAATATGGAAATGAGCGGAAGACGCTGGACATTTTACTTGCGAAAGGGAATCATGTTTCATGATCATACTCGTTTAACAGCAGGAGTTATTAAGGAAAATATTGAACTATGGAAAGAGGACTGGGCAGTTGGTTGGTTTCAATCGGTTCTTCAGGCAATTGAAACGATTGAATTAGTCACAGAACATACGATTACATTCCACCTAGACAGACCCATTTATTTATTTCCTCATCTCTTCGCCGGTACTAAAGCCAACATTCTACCTGTTGCCTCCTACTTAAAAGATAAGCAGACTTTTAATAGACAACCAATTGGAACAGGCCCTTATAAAATCGCAGAGCATCGAGACGGGTATTTACTTCTTCATGTAAACCAGGATTACTTTGGTTTGAGGGCACAGCTTGATCAAATAGAGCTATATCAGATTCCAAAGAAGGATAGAGTTGGACATAAACAGGTACGCTATCGGATCATTCAAGATGATACGAAGCATACTGTTCATTATGATTGGTTTGATACAGAAATTGGAGGGACCTATCTGGTTGTTAATCGAAATAAGCCTGGTATTCATTGTCATCCAGAATTTCCAGAAATGCTATCCCTTGCCCTTGATCGCGAAGAACTTTTTTCCCACCATCCCCATTATAAAGTGTGGTATCCGGATAGTTTCTTTAAGAGGCCAGTGGAACCATTACGCCAACGACCAAATAAAGAGAATGCTCGCCAATGGTTTAAAGGAAACGGATTTGATGGGAAAACCTTAACTCTGACGTCAACTTGTCTTAGTCATAATGCACATCTTGGCTACGAAATGGAAAGAATCAAACAAGCACTTGAGCCTTTAGGGTTAATCATTGAGACAAAGATTGTTGACATCAATGAACTCACTAATAAAGACCAAATGAATCAGACAGATTTAATAATCGCTGCAGGTGGAATGGGCGAGGACAGACTTATGTCCTTTTTATATGTGTTGAAAAATGATAAAAGTTTTATTTATTCGACTCTTCCTAAAGATGTACAAAGCTATGTTGATGTGCAGATTGAAGACATCGTAACAAGTACATCGTCAGAGGAAGCCTATCAAAAATTGCGAGTGCTTGAATGTTTCCTAATGGATCAACACCATATTATTTATCTGTATGATCGCAAAACACATTTGCATATCGAGGTAGACGAGCGATTACAGGGTGTAACAATTAATCGATACAATCGTCTTCAGTATGATAAACTTTGGTACAAAAATTAATTACTTTTTAGTAGGATAACGCTCCTGTAAAAAAAGAATCGACTGTTGAATCAGCTTTTTAAGAACGTCTTCATCTACATCAGCAAGTTTATTAATATACACACAGGCTTTGCCACTCGTGTGTTTACCGAGAGTAGCTAGGAGTTGTTCACGTTCAGTATCACCTGTTGCAAAATAAAGACTAATTTTTGCTTTGCGCGGAGAGAAACCGACAAGTGGTGCATCCCCCTCGTGACCAGAATCATAGCGATAATGATAATGTCCGAATCCAATAATACTTGGTCCCCACATCTTTGCCTCATATCCACTTGTTTCAGTGAATAAATCTAATAACCTGTAGGCGTCTTCACGTTTTTTGGGATGATCTACTTGTTCAATAAATTCAATAACACTTGCATCTGTTTGTTTTGTTTTTTGTTCATACATTAGACCAGCTCCAATCATGTTTAAATTTAAGCAGGGATGGTAAATAAGAGTATACGTCTATTATGGGGGAATGAGCCTATGAAATCTATCTATCTTATTCGTCACTGTTCTGCAACGGGTCAAGAACCAGAAGCAGAGCTTACAGAGGAAGGAAGACATCAGGCTGAAAAGCTAGCAGAGTTTCTCGCACATGAGGAAATTGAACGGGTGATTTCAAGCCCTTTCACTCGCGCAGTGCAGTCCGTGAATCCCTTAGTAGAGCAAAAACAACTTGAACTAACTTTGGAAATGAGATTAACTGAGCGTGTTTTAAGCAAAAAACCTTTAGAGGATTGGTTAGATAAATTAGAGTTGTCCTTTCAAGACATGGATCAAGTGGTAGGCAATGGAGAATCTAGTCATACGGCTCAAAAAAGAGTTGTAGAGGTTCTGGATGAGGTACTTGAAGGCAAAGAGGAGAGAGTAGCAATCGTAACGCACGGGAACCTTTTATCGCTGCTCCTGAATTATGTCGATTCAAGATATGGTTTTAAGGAATGGAGAGAGCTGAGCAATCCTGATGTGTATCTAGTAACTGCAGACGAAGACCGTACGCTATCTACAACAAGATTATGGAGAGCATAGGAGGTAAGTATGTCATCTAAACATCTTATTTTATTCGATGCCGAGTGTCCGCTTTGCCAATCGATCAAAACGTTTGTGACTAAAATGGATTGGCTAAATAGATTAGAGTGGTACCCGCTACAAGAGATTCACCATACGAAGTACAGATTTCTTAAAAATCGCAATATCTATGATGAGATTCATATGATAACAGCCAATAACGAAATAAAAACCGGGTTTTACACGGTACGAAAAATCCTGCTTAATTTACCATTAACAGCTGGAATAGGTTTGATTTTATTCATTCCATTTATTGATAAGCTGGGAGTAAGCCTCTATCAATTTATTTCCACAAACCGCTACGAGTGGTTTGGGCGTTTGGAGGATTATCCTTCTTATTAATGTAGCAGTTAAAATACAGTAGAGGATCGACTTTAGCAAACAAGCGGACAATATAGGAGGGCAGACATCTGCGAGATGAAAAGGAGGCCACTGAAAAAGAAGCTTTATATGATAGTGAATCTTCTTGTCAAAACAGCCCTCATTTTCTTAAAAAGAACCTTCGTCATTTGTTTGATCAGAACAGTAGCGGAAGGAGAAACCGTAGACTCCTACGGAACAGAACGAGGCAGACCGACATTGAAGTGGCGCACTTCCACTTCAAGGGCTGAGGCCGTTCCCGTGGAAAGCGTAGGGTTCTCCTGTAGCGGCGCCTATAATCTTAATTCTAGATGACTTTTTTCAGTGACCTTGATAAAAATGTTTATTGAGATAAAAGGGCTTAGCTCGTTAGCGAGGATACTCCCGAGGTAAACGTACCCCCAATTTGTGGGAGTGACAGACTAAAAAATGGATCATGAGCTGCCCTTTATTCAATCTTGAACACTTTCAATATGCCCTTTGCACAAACCCTCCATCTCATAAGAAGATGGTTTTTTTTATTTATTTACTTGGCAGAATGAATCGAAAAAGAGTATACTGTTAGAAAAATCAGAAAATAAGGGGAGAGGAAGAATGGGTTACTCGTCATTTTTAAAAAAAGATCATCTTCATTTAGGTTTCAAAGGGTGGTTTCGTTCTGCTGAACAAATCCAGTCAAGCTTATCTCACTCAAGGATTGAAAATGAAAAGATCCATGACGTAGTTCTTCGTAATTGCGAACTAACGAATATAGCGATTGAGGACTGCAATATTCAAGGTCTTACGATTAATGGAATTGAGGTAGAAACCTTACTGTCCACCTATTATGCAAGTTCAAAGCAACCACTCAATGATCTGACTAGAGAATTATAATCAAGCTAAAGGGTGAGCTGATGGTTTATCAAATAACGGAGGTAAAAGATCTAAGTCAAGCGACACATATTCTTATTCCTCCAATCGCTTCAAACTGCCCGACAGGGGTTTCGCAAGCAAAGCTATATACCCTAGAGAGAGGGTTGACTGATTACATTGTGGATGATAAAGGCAATAGAAACGACAATATATTTTCAGAGCCATCCATACAATATTTTAAATTAAATCGCGATTCAATCAAGGAGCGGCAGTTGGTTGAAGAACTCTCGATGATTAGCTATCTGCAGGGCAGTAAGCTTTCAAAAAAAGCATATCAGCAAATCATTCGTCATGAAGAATTAGTGATCCCATATTTATTACAGCTAGTGAAGGATGAAGCATCTCGCTCTCAGCATCCGCACTATGTGGGTCATGTGTATGCCCTCTATCTGCTTGCTGAGCTTGGTGCCACAGCATTATTCCCAGTATTCATTGAGTCCTTTATGCAAACTGAAACGGATGAGGAACATCCAATGGCTCATTTTTTGCAGGATGATGGAGCGAGAATTCTAGCTTCAGTGTACGATGGAAATCTTTCGCGATTGCTGCTTTTGATTGAATCAGAGCATGTGTATCCCTACGCAAGGGGCCAGGCTATTCGGGCCTTGGTTATATTAGTATTTATGAAACGATTAGAACGCAGTGAAGTTCAGGCGTATTATAAGTATCGTTTAAAGCAAGAGCAGAATTGGCAAGTGATGACACAGCTTGTTATGTCGAGCACAGCCTTATATCCTGATCAAACCTATCAGGAAATTAAAAGAGCTTATGAGCAAGGAAGGGTAGATGAATGGTTTATCACATTAGAGAATGTTCATCAAACACTCGAACTCTCAGAAGAGATTGTCCTTCACATTTCAAGCCAAGATAGACGACTGCAGCAAGTAGGTGTGAATAATGAGCACTTATAGAAAACAAAGATCCGAACCATGCCTATGCTGATGGCATGACTTGGATCTTTTAGTTAAATACTAACGAAGTTGCAGATCAACTTCCCCTCTGCTTATTGCTCATTTAAAACTTCCTGCAGATAATCCAAATTAATTAAACCATCAATATCATCACTTGTAGAATAACCAGCTTCCTTAATTATGCTAGCCATCTCCGTTAAGATATCTTCGTTGATTTCGTATGTTGGGAATGTTCGTTCAAGAGCCTGTTCAATCTCGTCTCTGGTCAGCTCTTTACCTGTGATTTCCTGAATGTGATTGATAAAAAGATCGATGGCTTCATCAGGGTTTTCGTTGATGAAATCAACCGCGCGAACATAAGCGCTTAGGATGGCTTGTGTGAGCTCCGGGTTTTCCTCTGTAAAGTCTTGGCGAGCTGCAAGAACGGTGTTTGTAGAGTCTTCACCCCAAGCAAACTCTTCAGGTCCGAGTAATAGCTTAGCATCGGCGTGAGTTTCAAGATTAATTCCCCATGGTTCTTGTGTTGCAGCAGCATCTACATCATTTCCAAGAAAAAGAGCGGCCGTATCTGCAGGTGCTTGTGGAACGGTGTTTACAGTTCCACCTGATGAATTAACGTCCATTCCATGATCCTGTAGTTCCTTCATCAGCATGATATCTTGAGTACTGCCTATCGTTGGTATAGCTACTCGTTTGCCATCTAGGTCTTCTACACTATCAATGCCAGCGTCATTCCGTACTTCTAGTACCGCACCACCATTTACCGCACCGGCAATAATTTCAAAGGTAGGGTTTTTAATGTAGTTGTTAATGACAGGAGTTGGGCCGACTGTTCCTACATCAATGGCGTCTGTTCCCATTGCCTCCATGAACACTCCTCCATCTGGAAAGGTTCGTGTATCAATAGTGATATCCTCACCTAATTCTTCTTCAAAATAGCCGTTTTCAAGCGCAATAATAGTCGAGATGTGAGTGAGGTTAGGGAAGTAACCAATCCTTACTTCCTCGGCTGGTTCACCGTTAGAACCAGAGGTACCGCAACCAGTAGTAATTAGTCCTAATCCTGCAAGTGTTATCATCATGTTTCTTAATTTCATTAGTAAAACTCCTTTATGCTAAGTTGTTTGATGTTCCCCATTTTTTTGCAATGGAGCGTTCCATCCGTAGAAAAACAAAGTGATCCATAATTGTACCTACAATACCAATAATAATCATGACACTTAAAACAAGATCCATTGATTGAAGGGAGCGACCCATATCCAATAGCTGACCTAGTCCACCACTTCCTGCAAGAAGCTCCCCTGCCATAATGGCTCTCCAGGCAAAGGCCCAAGCCACGCGTAATCCGGAAATAAGATGTGGTACTGATCCGGGTAGGATCACAGTTCGAAACATGTGTAGGCCAGAGGACCCCATCGTTTTGGCAACCCTTGTGTAGAGCTGAGGCACGTTTTTAAAGCCGGTGCTTGCAGATACGGTCATTGTCCAAGTGGCACCAATGGTTACAATAAATAGAATGGCTTGAACACCTAGCCCAAACCAAACGATAGCAAGCGGGAACCAAACGATACTTGGAATAGATTGTAACGCGGTTACGAGAAATCCGAGCGTGTCATCAACTAACTTATATCTAGCAATAAGATAGCCCAAGAGTAATCCGAGTGTAATGGCTATTGCAAAACCCATCAAAAGTCTGCCAAGGGTTGTAAATGTAGCTTGCAAGATTTGGCCAGAAATCAACCCATTAATTAAGGTTCCAAAAACAGTTACTCCGCCCGGATCATTTGGAATGAGAAGAGGCGGCCATAAAAATTGAGGGAAGAGACCTAACTTAGATATCACTTCCCATGTTGCGATGAGGATGAGAAGAAACGTGATCCTCCTTATAATTGTAGTCATCTCCCATTTCCTCCTTTAATACCTTCTCCATCTCTAGTTCTAACTCTCGCAAAATACGTCTTTCTAAATCTACTAACACACTGTCAGCCGAATCTCTTGGTCTGGTAGCCTGGACGCGGTATTCCTTTTTAATATGGCCGGGTCTGGTTCCCATTAAAAGAATGCGATCTGAAAGCATTAATGACTCTCGAATATTATGTGTAACAAAAATAATCGTTTTTCCTGTTTTTCTCCAAATCGACTCTAGCTCCCTGTGAAGCACCATCCGAGTTTGCTCATCTAATGCAGCAAAGGGTTCATCCATAAGAAGAATGTCTGGATCCATAACAAGTGCCCGCGCAATCGCCACCCGTTGTTTCATACCTCCGGATAATTCGTGCGGATATGAGTCTTGAAATTGAACAAGATGAACCATTTTTAAAATCTCAATCGCTTTTTGTTTAGCCTCGGCTTTAGGAATTTTCTTAATTAATAAGCCGTACATCACATTATTAATAACATTCATCCAAGGAAATAAACCGGACTCTTGAAAAACAACAATTCGATCATTGCCTGGCCCTTTTATCATGTTTCCATTAACCGTTAGCTCTCCGGAGGTCTGCTTCTCAAGACCCGCTACCAAGTTTAGTAGTGTAGATTTGCCACAGCCGGAAGGACCGAGTAAGGAAACAAATTCCCCGCGATTTATCTCAATATCAATATCTTTTAAGACAGTAAGCGGAACATCTTTTTTTGTAAATTCTTTTTGAATGTTCTTTAGCACAACCTGTGCCATCAATATTCACTCCCTTTAGATAGAAAAAATCCTTATTCCAAGTTAATTTATATGAATTATGTGCTATTATATCATTAATCTTATCGATTAAATAGGTTTTTGTGTCGGATAAATGACATTTTTCTGAAGGATGCCTGTAATTCCTTAATAAACAGGGTTAAATTCCTGGATGAAGGCAGGGGTAAGAGTGAAGGAGTTCAAGATTTCTCAAGTGAAAGAGCTGTTTGAAAAAGAGGGAAAAAAGAAAGTCTACTCAAAAAAAGAATTTATTTATCATTCGGGAGAAGCTCCAAACCATGTATATTACATTAAAGAAGGTTGGGTTAAAACGTCACGAGAGATAGAAGCGGGGAAAGGCATGACCTTTTTACTGCGTAAGGAAAAAGAATTATTTGGAGTTACGGAATCATTCGCAGGATTTCAGGTAAGAGAACGATCAGCTCGTTGTATGACAAAATGTACCATTTACTCACTACAAGTACAGACACTGCAAAAGCTCATGGACGAAAACCAGTGGCTCTGTATCCATATGATGACGTTGCTTGCCCAAGGACTACTCGATTCCAGAAAAACAATAGAAAATTTAATTAATCAACCCGTCACACACAGATTAGCATGGTTTCTTACTTCACTTACTGACGAAAACAAAAGAATTCAACTACCAATTAGTCACGAAGAAATTTCACACCTCATAGGCTGCAGTCGTCAAACTGTGACAGAACTTTTAAATAAATGGGCCACCACCGGACTGATATCATATCAACGAAAACAAATTACTTTATTGCAACCAGACTCGTTTATGGAAATGGTATAAGTTGTTTCAAATCAAAACACCCCTTTTCATTGTGAAAAGAGGGGTTTTGATTTAAATTGATATGTTTCAATACGCGAGGAGGGAAGTCCTTTCTTGGTAAACGTTCGATCTTCTTGCTATGGTCCTAATTGATCTTGGTAAGGAGGTGGAGCTCTTGGTAAGGCACTTATTCTTCTTGGTATACGGAGCTTCTTTCTTGGTATCGCGCTCTGGCTCTTGGTGTTGTGCTGGTTCTTCTTGCTATGCAGAGCTTCTTTCTTGGTATCGCGCTCTGGCTCTTGGTGTTGTGCTGGTTCTTCTTGCTATGCAGAGCTTCTTTCTTGG
>NZ_VLXZ01000109.1 GCF_007293315.1 Alkalicoccobacillus porphyridii | reverse complement strand
GGCGGTACGCAGCATTCTCGGTCGTTTGCGGTTCAGCCAGGACGAAATCAAAAAGCCAGCTAAAGTGCTTTCCGGTGGGGAAAAAGGGCGGATGCTGTTTGGTAAGTTAATGATGCAGAAGCCGAACATTCTGATCATGGACGAACCGACCAACCACCTGGATATGGAATCCATTGAGTCGCTGAACATGGCACTGGAACTGTATCAGGGCACGCTGATCTTTGTTTCACACGACCGTGAGTTCGTAAGCTCCCTGGCGACCCGCATTCTGGAAATCACCCCGGAACGCGTGATCGACTTTAGCGGTAATTACGAAGATTACCTGCGTAGT
>NZ_VLXZ01000108.1 GCF_007293315.1 Alkalicoccobacillus porphyridii | reverse complement strand
CTTCTTATCTTTGACCTCAGCAGCCAGCAGCTTAGCAGCAGACTTAAGCCAGTTCATTGCTTCAACCGCAGCTACCACCGTCACGCTCACAGATTCCCAAATCAGCTTAGCCATGTATCCAGCAGCCTGATTCGGCTGAGTGAACATCAGACCCTTGCCGGAATCAATAGCTGGCTGAATGGTATCTTCCAGCACTTGTTGACGGAAGCCGAACTCTTTGGACCCGTAAGCCAGCGTCATGACTGAACGCTTAGTCACACTGCGAGTAACACCGTAAGCCAGCCATTGACCAGCCAGTGCCTTAGTGCCCAGCTTGACTTTCTCAGAGATTTC
>NZ_VLXZ01000107.1 GCF_007293315.1 Alkalicoccobacillus porphyridii | reverse complement strand
AATGGCTGGGCTACCTGGGATCGAACCAGGGAATGACGGAATCAAAATCCGTTGCCTTACCGCTTGGCTATAGCCCATTAAAAAAAGGGCGGCTGATGGGAATTGAACCCACGAATGCCGGAATCACAATCCGGTGCGTTAACCACTTCGCCACAACCGCCACATTACATTATAATTTTATATGGCAGGGGTAGTAGGACTCGAACCCACACCGGAGGTTTTGGAGACCTCTGTTCTACCTTTAAACTATACCCCTAAATGGTGGAGGGGGGCAGATTCGAACTGCCGAACCCGTAGGGAGCGGATTTACAGTCCGCCGCGTTTAGCCACTTC
>NZ_VLXZ01000106.1 GCF_007293315.1 Alkalicoccobacillus porphyridii | reverse complement strand
ATAAAAGGTGGCGAAGAGCGTACCCGCAATTTTTCTTGACCGTGATGGCACCATTAATGTCGATCACGGCTATGTCCATGAGATCGACAACTTTGAATTTATCGACGGTGTTATTGACGCCATGCGCGAGCTAAAAAAAATGGGGTTTGCGCTGGTGGTAGTAACCAACCAGTCTGGCATTGCTCGCGGTAAATTTACCGAAGCACAGTTTGAAACGCTGACCGAGTGGATGGACTGGTCGCTGGCGGACCGAGATGTCGATCTGGATGGTATCTATTATTGCCCGCATCATCCGCAGGGTAGTGTTGAAGAGTTTCGCCAGGTCTGCGACTGC
>NZ_VLXZ01000105.1 GCF_007293315.1 Alkalicoccobacillus porphyridii | reverse complement strand
CAATGGAAAACACCCGCTACCACCTTTAGCGTGCTGTTTGGCAAACAGCAACTCGGCTTCAGCGTCGTGCAATGGGATGGCAAACAATATCAAAATCTGGCGAAGCAACACGTCGCCCGGCGCGGCCCACGCATAGGTTCTTTTCTGCTACAAACGCTCAATGAAATGCAAATGCAGCCGCAGGAGCAGCAAACGGCAAGGCTTATCGTCGCCAGCCTGCTTAGCCACTGCCGCGATTTGCTTGGCAGCCAAATCCAGACCGCCTCACGCAGCCAGGCACTATTTGAAGCTATTCGCGATTATATCGACGAACGCTATGCCTCCGCGCTTACCCG
>NZ_VLXZ01000104.1 GCF_007293315.1 Alkalicoccobacillus porphyridii | reverse complement strand
AATCTATTCTCGTGGTCATCTACGCAAAGTTAGCAGGCGCGTATCCTCGCAGATCTACGCTCACGATGCGACAATTTAATCGGTTCTTCATCGGGTGGTGGGTCAGGCATGGGTTGCGGGCGAGGGATCGGATCGGGCACTGGAACAGGATCGCCAGGAATCGGTTCAGGGACAGGAATTTGCAAATAAATAAGTGTCGTCATATTTCCCTCTGGTCATTGGGTGGACTCTTAAAGGGTAGACGCTGATAAATAACAGGCAAAAAAAAGCCGACTCATCAAAGTCGGCGTCGTACGAATCAATTGTGCTATGCAGTAATTCAAAAAAGGAAGTAAG
>NZ_VLXZ01000103.1 GCF_007293315.1 Alkalicoccobacillus porphyridii | reverse complement strand
CGTTTTCGTTGAGTAACGAGGCGTTGGTCTGCTCGACCAGACCACGGATCTCCTGGTTCAGGCGACCGCGTTTTTCACGTTCAATGTCGCGATCGTGACGGTACTCGATGTAAGCACGAGCCAGTTGTTTGTATGGACCCGACATCAGCTGGTTTTCAACTGCGGTCTGGATCTCGTTGATATCCACCTGGTTGCGGCCCTGCATCTGCTCGCTGACAACCGCGGCAACAGTGGCGCAATAATCGGCATCATCGACTTCCGCTGCTTTAGCTGCACGCAGAATCGCTTCTTTGATGCGCTCTGATTTAAACGGCACTTTGCAGCCGTCTCGTTTCA
>NZ_VLXZ01000102.1 GCF_007293315.1 Alkalicoccobacillus porphyridii | reverse complement strand
GTCCTGGAATCTCATCAACATGACCCGCAGTTTCCTGAATGCCTGCACCTCGCTATGGCGCAATGGTGAAACGCGTTTTTCGCTGGTGGGCACCAGTTTATTCTGGGGAGCGGGGGTCACGCTGCGTTTCCTGTTGGTGCTGTGGGTACCGGTGGCGCTGGGCATTACCGATAACGCTACGCCCACCTATCTCAACGCGATGGTAGCGATTGGTATCGTGGTTGGCGCAGGTGCGGCAGCGAAGTTAGTTACGCTGGAAACCGTGTCACGCTGTATGCCAGCCGGGATTTTGATTGGCGTGGTGGTACTGATTTTTTCCCTGCAACACGAGCTGCTG
>NZ_VLXZ01000101.1 GCF_007293315.1 Alkalicoccobacillus porphyridii | reverse complement strand
AGGAATAGTCCACATGGCATTTTCAATATCAATTTCTGACCAGCGGGCATATCTGAGTTCACTGGAGCGAATAAAAACCAGTAAATTCAGCATAACAGCAAGTCGGGTAACAGGCTGACCTTTATAACTGCCAATACGGGACAGAAGTTCAGGAAGACGTGAAAGATCAAGAGCGGGGCGATGCTGGCGTTTTACAGTGGTCAATGCGCCAGCCATATCCAGAGCAGGATTATATCTGATGATGCCAGACTGTACGGCATAACGCATTACAGCAGATATCCTTTGCTGCAGACGACTGGCGATTTCATAAATCTGTTTAGCCTCTGCAGCGCGAACTG
>NZ_VLXZ01000100.1 GCF_007293315.1 Alkalicoccobacillus porphyridii | reverse complement strand
AGCTGCTGCTGTACTTTAGCGGCGAATTTTTCCAGACGGCGTTTGCCCAGCAGTTCTGCGTTCGGCAGTTCTACTTCCGGAATAGTCAGCTTCATAGTACGTTCAATGTTGCGCAGCAGACGACGCTCGCGGTTCTCAACGAACAACAGCGCGCGGCCAGCACGACCCGCACGACCGGTACGACCGATACGGTGAACGTAAGACTCAGAATCCATAGGGATATCGTAGTTAACCACCAGGCTGATACGCTCAACGTCCAGGCCACGGGCCGCAACGTCGGTCGCAATCAGGATGTCCAGACGACCGTCTTTAAGGCGTTCCAGTGTCTGCTCACGCAGCGCCT